>NZ_CP096346.1:0-4143818 GCF_033688105.1 Providencia sp. PROV080 | reverse complement strand
ATATTTTTAGATCGCTCGATGATCCTTGCGCTTTGAGGTGGAGTCCGTATAATCTCCCACCCTGTATAGCGCATTGAAGTTGTTTTCATAATGAACTAATTTAAAGTAAATTATGGGCTTTAAGCTTCATTCGCTGTTGCAGCATATGTCAGCAAACCTGTCAGCCAGGCTATAAATAAAAGTGGTTTGATTGCGTCATTTCATTGACGTGACCCCCTATGTTTTATTACAATCCTGCCTCTTTCTATATTGTTGCGATAGAGGCACAGGTGTAAATCAGTTTCCACTGGTTGCCAACGCGTTTACTGAATCAGTAATAAATTTTAAAGTTAGGTAGAAATCGTTATGAAACGCACTTTTCAACCGTCCGTACTGAAACGCAACCGTTCACACGGTTTCCGTGCTCGTATGGCCACTAAAAATGGTCGTCAGGTTCTGGCTCGCCGTCGTGCTAAAGGCCGCGCTCGTCTGACCGTTTCATCTAAGTAATAAAGCTAGCCCTCTATTCCAGTGGTTAAGCTCGCTTTTACCCGGGAGTTACGTTTGCTAACTCCCAGGCATTTCGATAATGTCTTTAAGCAGCCGCAGAGGGCGAGTTCCCCAGAGATAACAATCCTTGGTCGCCTAAACGAGCTGGGGCATCCCCGCATCGGTCTTACCATCGCTAAAAAAAATGTTAAACGAGCTCATGAGCGAAATCGAATTAAACGATTAGCGCGTGAATATTTTCGTTTGCATCAACACGAGTTACCGCCAATGGATTTTGTGGTATTGGTAAGAAAAGGGGTTTCTAATCTCGATAATCAACAAATCACGGAAGCATTGGGTAAATTATGGCGTCGACACTGTCGCTTGGCTCAAAACTCCTGATTGGCTTGATTAGGGGATACCAATTGGCAATTAGCCCGCTGTTAGGGCCACGTTGCCGTTTCAATCCAACTTGTTCAAATTATGGAATTGAGGCATTGCGCAGGTTTGGAATGTTAAAAGGTAGTTGGTTAACGGCGAAACGCGTATTAAAATGCCACCCTTTACACGCTGGTGGAGACGATCCTGTTCCGCCTAAAAAAAACGATGATAATAGAGAATTATAACGATGGATTCGCAACGCAATCTTCTACTCATCGCTTTGCTATTTGTTTCGTTCTTAGTATGGCAGGCCTGGGAGAGCGATAAAGCTGCTCAGGATATAAAAACTGTCCAAACGGCACAACGAACAGATATGCCAAGCAGTGATTCCCAAACTGTGACGAGCAGTGGGCAAGGTAAGCTGATCACAGTGAAAACAGATGTGTTAGATTTACGCATCAATACTCGTGGTGGTGATATCGATGAGGCTGACTTGTTAGCCTATCCTGCAACCCTTCATTCAGAAGACCCTTTCCGTCTATTGGAAACGGCGCCTGACTTTCTTTATCAGGCTCAAAGTGGTCTGATTGGCCAACACGGTCCAGACAACCCAGCGAATAATAATGGTCAACGTCCTGTGTATACCACGGCTGAATCAAGCTTCGTATTACAAGATGGCCAAAATGAGCTGCGTGTGCCAATGACATTCACCGATAAAGACGGTGTGGTTTATCAAAAAACCTATGTCTTGAAACGCGGCCAGTATACTGTTGATGTTGAATACAATATTCAAAACCCAACAGCACAACCTTTAAATCTCGCCTTCTTTGGTCAATTGAAACAAACAATTCAATTACCAAAAGAACGTGATACAGGTAGTAGCAACTTCGCCTTACATACTTATCGCGGTGCTGCTTATTCTTCAGATGAAACTAACTATAAAAAATATAGCTTTAGTGATATTGAAGATAAAAACCTGAATATCACAACGAAAGGTGGCTGGATAGCGATGTTGCAACAATATTTTGCAACCGCATGGATCCCTGCTAGCAACGAAAAAAGCACTTTCTATACCATTGACCTTGATAAACAGTCAGCCATCATTGGTTATAAGAGTGAGCCAATGACTATTGCGGCTAATGGTGCTGGAACTTATTCATCTACATTATGGGTTGGTCCTGAAATCCAATCAGAGATGGCTGAAGTTGCTCCTCACTTAGATTTAACTGTTGATTACGGTTGGTTATGGTTTATCTCTCAGCCACTGTTCAAGCTGTTGAAATTCATTCACGGTTTTGTCGGTAACTGGGGTATTGCTATCATCGTTATTACCTTTATCGTCCGTGGTATCATGTACCCGCTGACAAAAGCTCAGTACACATCAATGGCGAAAATGCGTTTACTGCAACCAAAACTGGCTGCGATGCGTGAGCGTATTGGTGATGATAAACAGCGTATGAGCCAAGAAATGATGGCGTTGTATAAGGCAGAAAAAGTAAACCCACTAGGTGGTTGTTTACCGCTACTTATCCAAATGCCAATCTTCCTTGCACTTTATTACATGTTGATGGGCTCTGTTGAGCTACGTCATGCCCCATTCTTTGGTTGGATTCAGGACTTGTCAGCACAAGACCCATACTACATCCTGCCAGTATTAATGGGTGTGACGATGTTCGTTATTCAGAAGATGTCGCCAACGGCGGTGACAGACCCAATGCAGCAGAAGATTATGACCTATATGCCGGTCGTATTCACTATCTTCTTCCTGTGGTTCCCATCAGGTCTGGTACTGTACTATATCGTGAGTAACTTAGTGACCATCATCCAGCAACAGATTATTTATCGTGGTCTGGAAAAACGTGGTCTACATAGTCGCGATAAAAAAGAGAAAAAATAATCTCAATCTTAGGTGAGCCGAAAGGCCACTTAAGGATATAGTATTAAGGCGGCCATTACGGACCGCCTTAATTTTTTATAGCTATGACAGAGAAACATCATGCAAACCAACGATACGATTGTTGCCCAAGCAACGCCTCCAGGTCGTGGTGGAGTCGGTATTTTACGAGTATCAGGCCCGAAAGCGGCTTTCGTTGCTCAAACGGTATTGGGTAAACTGCCAAAACCACGTTATGCGGATTATTTACCTTTCCGAGACGTTAATGACAGCGTACTTGATCAAGGTATTGCTATCTTCTTTCCTGGCCCAAATTCATTTACAGGGGAAGATGTTTTAGAACTGCAAGGGCATGGTGGCCCTGTCATTCTAGATTTATTACTGAAACGGATTCTTACGATTGAAGGCGTTCGTATTGCCAATCCGGGTGAATTTTCTGAACGCGCCTTTTTGAACGATAAGCTAGATTTAGCGCAAGCAGAAGCGATTGCAGACCTTATTGATGCAAGTTCAGAACAAGCTGCTCGTTCGGCAATGAACTCTTTACAAGGCGCGTTTTCTGCTCAAATTCATCAAATGGTTGAAGCACTAACGACTCTGCGTATCTATGTAGAAGCGGCTATCGATTTCCCCGATGAAGAAATTGATTTTCTCTCTGACGGAAAAATTGAAGCGAAGTTGAATGAGGTGATTGCCGATTTAGCCCGAGTTCGCTCTGAAGCACGCCAAGGGAGTTTATTGCGTGAAGGAATGAAAGTGGTTATTGCTGGGCGTCCTAATGCAGGTAAATCGAGTCTGTTAAATGCATTAGCAGGGCGTGAAGCTGCCATCGTTACGGATATTGCGGGTACCACACGAGACGTATTACGTGAACATATTCATATTGACGGCATGCCGCTACATATTATTGATACAGCCGGTTTACGTGAGGCAAGTGATGAAGTAGAGCGCATTGGTATTGAGCGTGCCTGGGCAGAGATCGAACAAGCTGACCGTGTTCTTTTTATGCTTGATAGCACCACGACAGATGCGACAGAACCACAAGCTATCTGGCCTGAGTTTATGGCGCGTTTACCTGAAACTTTACCCGTAACGGTCATCCGTAATAAAGCCGATAAAACGGGTGAGAAAATAGAATTTGTAGGGGATGTGCGTTACCCATTGATTCGTTTATCGGCGCGTGAAGAACTGGGTATAGATTTGCTGCGCGATCATCTCAAAGAAACCATGGGTTTTAATAGTAACACGGAGGGGGGGTTTTTGGCTCGCCGCCGCCATTTACAGGCATTAGATGCTGCTGCTGTGCATTTAGCTCAGGGGCATGAACAATTGGTCGTTGCCCGTTCAGGAGAACTATTAGCCGAAGAATTACGTTTAGCGCAACAAGAGCTCAGTGAAATCACGGGGGAATTCACATCAGATGATTTGCTCGGCCGCATTTTCTCAAGTTTCTGTATCGGGAAGTAAAAACTGATTTAACTCAGTGTGGTAGCAGCTTGCTATCTAATCAGCAAGCTGCTGTAAAACGGAATGGCTCTTTATAGGCTTAGAAAAGGTTTATTGGTTAATTAGCTATAGAACGGTATTTGTTTCAAATGATTTAATGCAAGTTCTAACTTATTTGAGTCAAATAACCTAAGTTTACGTTGTGCCCATCTATCCCCTGCTGGCCATTGGCGCATTCCTTCAAGTAAGGACTCAATATTAGGTGAAGATTGCTTTTTGTACAGCAACCAGTCTACAGTGGAGAGAAGTTCTATCCCGAAAGGAGATTCGAATCCATCAATAAGCTTCGTTGTCTTCTCTAGCGCGGATAAATAGTCTTTTGCTTCGGTTTTTAAATACAGCTCAATCGTAGCGCGTTTATCATCATTAAACCAAATTACGTCTAATGGACTACAATCACTAATCCGTTTTTCACTCTTGAGGTAGCTTCCATCTAGCCCGTTTAATAAGTGTCGTAACTTATCGGCGTAGGGACCATAGTTTCTGGCTTCAAACCTTAGGTTTAATGGATTTCTCAGCCCTTCAGCCTCTATTGTACGCTCTAAAAACCAAGCTAACTTTTGTATTTCCAATAGGCTACAATCCATCCCCATAACCCAATAACGACGGATAAGTTCTGCAATTAAGGCGCGGGCCGGCGTCAGTTTTTCAACACCCTTTGGCTTAGCAACATTTTGATATTTTGCTATTGGCTCATAAACAATAATTTTTACGTTTTGAATATCACCTAATATTTCCACAATATGAGGCTTGACATCATCCCAATTGAGACCGCCATTACCAGCCCCTAATGGCGGGATAGCAATAGATTTAACATGATTCTCTTCAATGAAGTTACGTAGGTCCAATAAGCCATCAATAATCCACTGAATTTGAGATTTTGCTCGCCAATGCTGCTTTGTTGGGAAATTAACAATCCAACGAGGGCCCATGAGCTCCCCGGTTTCAGTAACAAACATTTTTCCAGTCTGCACTTCATGTGTTTTACATGCTTTAGCATATGCAGCCATATTGGCGGGAAAACGCTCTTTAAACATTAATGCGATCCCTTTACCCATAACACCAACGGTATTGACGGTATTAACGAGCGCTTCTACGTCAGCTTCTAACAAATTACCTTGGGTAAATTCTATCATTATCAGCCTCCTTAAAAGTACCAGTTTGGAATGCAATGGATATCTAAATGAATCTCAAGTTGGCTGGCTTTTGCTTGAAGTTCTAGCTGGGTTTCTTTTGTGTAACAAACAGCACCTAATAGGGCTTCCATAGGAACATGTTTATAAATTAACGCTTCTGCTTGATACCTTTCAACTTTTTCAGGGTCATCAGGGTCACGGTGAAAATTGCGCTGCTGTAGTAAAGCCCAATCTATCTCCGCGAGATCTGTTAGCTGGTTATAGAACTGAGATGTTACAGGATACGCATGACGATCGGTGAAAACAAAAGGTATCTTTAGAGCGGCTATTTTATACATGCTGGAAACCAAGATGATAATATCATCATTGGGAACTTTTCGCACCCCACCACGGCCTGTATAAATATTATACATCATTGGCGAGAAAGGGGTGAAATAGAAAGGTACATAATCATTAAGTACCCCATTCGGCTGAATAGGTACATGACGTTGATTGCGGCGGTTAATCAGGTCTGTATTGCCAATAGTCACCCAATTAGGTGAATAATGTTCACTATTTCCTGCATATAAGCCATTGGCAAAAAGCCAAGGAATATTCTGACGATGGGTTATTCTCCAGATAAGTGCTTTTTCTGGGTTTAGGTTCATATACGCCATTAACAAAACATTCCTTCATTGATAGCAATTTCAAGGTTTAAATTAAGGGTCTTTAACTCTCTATTAACGATTTTTGAAACTTCCGGTGTGGGAACATAAATTTTGAAAAACTTTGATACCTCAACAACCGTTGGTGAAAGACATTCTGCCATACAAATGCTTTTGCTGTCAGGATCATGGTAATCACGTAGATTCATTATATCCCAGTTAATAAGAGCAAAGCCTTCATTGTAGTCATAAATTTTAATATTGGCTTCAGCCAAAGGGTGCCTTAGGATAATTTTCCAGTTTTCTTTTTGAGCTAACGCTCTTTTAATCGTAATGAGGACAAATTTTTCATCAGGAAAATTTTTTTGCACTCTGCCATCAAAGGGATTACGTGAAAACCAATGAAATGGAACATAGCTATCTAGTTGATGTTTTTTTCTTCCTTCGATGATCTCTTTGTCTGCAATATCATGAAATTTATTAATATCTACTCTTGGTTTTAACCCCTCAATCAATATATTTCTTATATTTTTCAAACTAGTAAGATGATAAATTAGCTTTTTTGTTTTGATATCATTCATCTAATATTCCTTTGATTATTATAAAAATAATATAATTAGAGTGTTAGTTTAATTATTCCATTTTATTATCAAGAGAATATCGCAATGTATGGCAAAGGGCAGTGATAGTGCTAACATCATTAAGAAATACTTATTATTCGGATGGTGCCTGCTTAACGTTAATTTTATCTTAATCCTTCTTTTTATTTTCCTTTTATACTACCGAGCTCATTTTCGTCATAGGTTATATTTATGAGTATCAAACCTTCTATTACGATAAACATCCACAGTTTTGTCCAACGCCCTGATCTTATTGAACAGTCTGATGAACTGCTAGACAAGTTATGGCCACAATTTATGTGTGAAACGGCCGTCTGTGATGAATATTGGGAAAAACTTTATGAAGAGCCTATGAACCAATTTCAATTTTTAGCGGTAGCGGATATTCAAGGTACTGAAAAAGTGGTCGGGGTGATTAAATCCGTCCTCTTCCAATGGCCTGATCACAACCTCACAAAATTAGTGGATTTAGGCTGGGATGACATTTTCAATTTTGCGATTGAAAACAAAAACGGTGAGGATCGCTATATTTCTGCACTCTCTGTCACTGTTGAGCCTGAATATCGCGGCTATCAAATACCAGCTCTGCTGATCAACGCGTTGAAAAAAGCAGCGGTAGCGTATGGTGCAAAGGCCGTCGTAGTACCTGTTCGCCCAACTTTAAAGCATCGTTATCCATTACAACCCTTCGATGATTATTGCCGATGGACCAACGAGCAGGGAGAACCTTTTGACCCTTGGATACGCACACATTGGCGCTTAGGTGGCAAAATATTAAAACCTATACACCGCTCAATGTCGATTAAAGGCACGGTCGAGCAGTGGGAGTCATGGACAGGCATGCGTTTTATACAGTCAGGACAATACGTCGTACCGAACGCGTTAGTCCCTGTCACTGTTGATATAGAAAAACAATCGATTGAATATATTGAGCCGAATTTGTGGATGTTGCACTCTCTGGAGAAGGCATAACCATTAGTTCGTTATGCGGCTTGGGTGAGTAAAGACAGTTGCTTTCCCTTGGCGGCAAAAACCCACTAAGGTTAGATTGGCTTTATCAGCCACTTCGATGGCAAGGGAGGTGGCTGCTGAAACAGCAAACAAGATTTCTGCTCCACAACTTGCTGCTTTTTGTACCATTTCATAACTGGCACGGCTAGAGACCAAGACAGCGCCTTGTTGCCAATGATGGCGATGTTTCATGCCTAATAGCTTATCAAGCGCAACATGGCGGCCGACATCCTCACATCCCCCCACAAGCAGGCCTTCTGGGGAAATCCATGCAGCGGCATGGGTACAGCCCGTTAATGCACCGATTTCTTGCACTTTCTTCAGTTCAGTTAATGCGTGATCAAGGTGAGATAGTGAGAACGTTTGAGTGAAAGGCAGTGGAGGAATCGGTTTGAATATCTCATCAAGTTGTTCAGTACCACAAATACCACAGCCAGTTCGCCCAGCTAGGTTACGTCTACGCTCTTTTAACCCCATAAAACGGCGGTTAGATAACTCAACATGCACTTCAAGGCCACGATGACAGCCTTGAATGATATCAATTCCTCGGATTTCTTGTTTTGATTGTATGATCCCTTCCGATAATGAGAACCCGATAGCAAAATCTTCTAAATCTTTTGGTGTCGCCATCATCACGACATGTGATATGCCGTTATAAACTAAAGCAACAGGTAATTCTTCGGCTACCCAATCAGTTATAGACTGATCAAGGTTGCCTTTTTGTTGCACACTTGTATGGTTTGCGCCAATCATTTTCAAAGATTTTGACAGTTTCGTGTTATTTGTTTCATACATTAGATGAATTCCTAGCACTAATGATACATAATATTAATTATGGGTAAAAAGAATTTACACCATTTCTCAGGCAATGAACCTGAATACGATACGGAAGACGTTGAATAAGAACAGTTTACCTGAATATCGCGATTTAAAACATTTCTTAGGTAAACAAGAGCAATGTAAATGAGGAGATCCCCATGCAAGTCAGCAGAAGGCAGTTCTTTAAGATCTGCGCTGGCGGTATGGCGGGTACGACGGCAGCAGCGTTGGGTTTTGCACCCTCAACTGCGTTAGCGTCGACACGTCAGTATAAATTACTGCGTGCGAAAGAAACCCGAAATACCTGCACGTACTGTTCTGTCGGTTGTGGGCTATTGATGTATAGCTTAGGCGATGGAGCGAAAAATGCCAAAGAAAGCATTTTTCATATTGAAGGTGACCCGGATCATCCGGTTAACCGCGGCGCACTCTGCCCGAAAGGTGCAGGACTTATCGACTTTATCCACAGTGAAAGTCGACTCAAATATCCTGAAGTACGCGAACCCGGAACCAATGAGTGGAAACGCATCACTTGGAACGACGCTTTTGATCGTATTGCCAAGTTGATGAAAGAAGACCGTGATGCCAATTTCATCAAGCAGAATAAAGATGGTGTAACGGTTAACCGTTGGCTGACAACAGGTATGCTCTGTGCTTCAGCCGCTAGTAACGAAACAGGTTTTGTCACCCAAAAATTTAGTCGCGCCCTCGGCATGCTTGCCGTGGATAACCAAGCGCGTGTCTGACACGGACCAACGGTAGCAAGTCTTGCTCCAACATTTGGTCGCGGTGCGATGACCAACCACTGGGTTGATATTAAAAACGCAAACCTTGTTGTTGTTATGGGCGGTAATGCGGCAGAAGCTCACCCAGTCGGTTTTCGCTGGGCGATGGAAGCCAAAATCCATAATAAAGCTAAACTCATTGTTATTGATCCACGCTTTACCCGTACAGCGGCTGTGGCGGATTTCTATACGCCTATCCGTTCTGGTACTGACATTGCATTTTTGTCAGGTGTGATTAAATACCTACTGGATAACAAAAAAATTCAGCAGGAATACGTTGAAGCTTATACCAACGCTAGCCTTATCATTCGTGAAGACTACGGTTTTGATGATGGTTTATTCACAGGCTATGATGCAGAAAAACGTCAGTATGATAAAACGACGTGGAACTACGAGATGGATGAGAATGGTTTCGCACGACGCGATCCTACGTTAACTCACCCTCGTTGTGTCTTGAATCTGCTGAAAGATCACGTTAGCCGTTATACACCTGAAGTGGTGAATAACATCTGCGGTACGCCGATTGAAGACTTCTTGAAAGTCTGTGAGTACATTGCAGAGACGAGTGCAAAAGATAAAACGGCCTCTTTCCTGTATGCACTTGGCTGGACGCAACATACCATCGGTGCACAAAACATTCGTACCATGGCGATGATCCAGTTACTGTTGGGTAATATGGGTATGCTAGGCGGTGGGGTTAACGCACTGCGTGGTCACTCGAATATCCAAGGTCTGACTGACTTAGGCTTGTTATCTCAAAGCTTACCGGGTTATCTGACTTTACCGTCAGAAAAACAAACCACGCTAGAGAGCTATTTAGAAGCGAATACCCCTAAAATGACCCAACCTGGTCAGGTGAACTATTGGGGCAATTACCCGAAATTCTTTGTCAGTATGATGAAGACTTTCTACGGTGATAAAGCGCAAAAAGAGAATAGCTGGGGCTTTGATTGGTTACCTAAATGGGACCAAGGCTATGATGTTTTACGTTATTTCGAAATGATGGATAAAGGTGAAGTCAATGGTTATATTTGCCAAGGCTTTAACCCATTAGCCTCATTCCCGAACAAAAACAAAATCATCAAATCGCTATCTAAGTTGAAATTCTTAGTCACGATTGACCCATTAAATACAGAAACGTCAAACTTCTGGCAAAACCATGGCGAAATGAATGATGTCGACCCATCGACTATTCAAACAACGGTTTTCCGTCTGCCATCTTGCTGTTTTGCTGAAGAGAATGGTTCGATTGTAAACTCTGCTCGTTGGTTGCAATGGCACTGGAAAGGTGCAGATGCCCCAGGTGAAGCCATCAGTGATGGTGAAATTCTGTCAGGTATTTATCACCGTATACGCCAGCTCTATGAAACCGAAGGTGGTGAGTCACCAGAGCCAGTATTAAACATGACTTGGAACTACTTTGACCGTGATAATCCAACTCCGGAAGAAGTGGCACAAGAAAGTAATGGTTATGCGCTGGTCGATCTAAAAGATGCTGATGGCAACATCATTGTGAAGAAAGGTGAGCTGTTAAGTTCGTTCGCCCAATTACGTGATGATGGGACTACATCGAGTGGTTGCTGGATCTTTACGGGTAGCTGGACACCGAAAGGTAACCAGATGGCGCGTCGTGATAACTCTGACCCAACAGGTCTGGGTAATACCCTTGGCTGGGCATGGGCATGGCCGTTAAACCGCCGTGTTATTTATAACCGTGCATCTGCTGACCCAATGGGCAAACCATGGGATCCACGCCGTCAAATTCTAGAATGGGATGGCAGCAAGTGGATAGGTATGGACGTACCGGACTACAGTAATGCGCCTCCGGGCAGTGGTGTACACCCATTCATTATGCAACCAGAAGGTATGGGACGTTTGTTTGCACTGGATAAAATGGCGGAAGGTCCATTCCCAGAGCATTATGAACCGATTGAAACACCGCTCGATACCAACCCATTACACCCTAATGTGGTGTCTAACCCTGCTGCTCGTGTATTTAAAGACGACTGGGCGCAAATGGGTAAAGCGACAGAATTCCCTTATGTTGGAACAACCTATCGCTTAACTGAGCATTTCCACTATTGGACAAAACATGCGTTGTTGAATGCCATTATTCAGCCACAGCAATTCATTGAAATTGGTGATCGCTTGGCGAAAGAAAAAGGGATTAAACAAGGCGATATGGTGAAAGTCAGCTCTAAACGCGGCTATATTAAAGCGAAAGCGGTTGTCACAAAACGTATTCATACGTTGAAAGTCAACGGCAAAGATGTGGATACCATAGGTATTCCTATCCACTGGGGCTTTGAAGGTTTAGCGGTGAAAGGCTTCATTGCAAATACACTGACGCCATATGTGGGTGATGCCAATACGCAAACGCCGGAATTTAAATCATTCCTTGTCAATGTGGAAAAGGTGTAAGGAGATAAATTATGTCAATGCAATCACAAGACATTATTCGTCGCTCCGCCACCAATTCCCTGACGCCCCCAGCGCAAGTGAGGGACTTTAAGGAAGAAGTGGCGAAGCTGATTGACGTGACTACCTGTATTGGCTGTAAAGCTTGTCAGGTAGCCTGTTCAGAGTGGAACGATATCCGTGACAAAATCGGTACAAACGTTGGGGTATATGATAACCCAACCGATTTAACCGCTAAGTCATGGACCGTGATGCGCTTTTCTGAAGTGGAAGAGAATGGCAAGTTTGAATGGCTGATTCGTAAAGATGGCTGTATGCACTGCTATGATCCAGGCTGTTTAAAGGCTTGTCCATCAGAAGGCGCGATTGTTCAGTATAAAAACGGTATTGTCGATTTCCAATCAGAACATTGTATTGGTTGTGGCTACTGTATTGCAGGCTGTCCGTTCAATATTCCACGTATTAATCAGGAAGATAACCGTGCATATAAATGTACGCTATGTGTCGACCGTGTGGAAGTTGGGCAAGAACCTGCCTGCGTGAAAACCTGTCCAACCGGTGCTATCCATTTTGGTAGCAAAGAGGACATGACCGCATTGGCGTCAGACCGTGTTGCTGAACTGAAAACACGTGGTTACAACAACGCGGGTCTGTATGATCCGGAAGGTGTTGGTGGTACCCACGTAATGTATGTATTACATCATGCAGATAAGCCTCAGCTATATCATGGTCTGCCGGACAATCCGACAATTAGCCCAACAGTCACTTTCTGGAAAGGTATCTGGAAGCCGTTAGCAGCGGTTGGTTTTGCTGCAACGTTTGCGGCGGCCATCTTCCACTATGTGGGTATTGGTCCGAACCGCGTCTCCAAAAAAGAAGAGGAAGAGGCACTGAAGGACATTCAGGACTCAACATCTTCTGAGACTTCAAAATCAGTTGAAGGGGAGGATCACAAATGATGCCGCAGGATAATGAAAAGATTATTCGCCATAAACCGATTGAGAGGATCAATCACTGGGCGGTTGTGATTTGCTTTTTGTTCACGGCTATCAGTGGATTGGGATTTTTCTTCCCATCCCTGAACTGGTTTATGAACATTCTAGGCACGCCACAGCTGGCTAGGATCCTGCATCCTTTTGTCGGTACAGCGATGTTCTTATTGTTCGTCTTTATGTTCTTCCGCTATTTTCACCATAACTTTATCAATAAAGAAGATATTAAGTGGGCGAAAAATATCGGTAAGGTATTGAAGAATGAAGAGGCTGGGGACGTTGGTCAATATAACCTTGGTCAAAAAGGGGTATATTGGGTGGTGACTATCTGTTTACTGCTGCTAGCGGTAAGCGGTGTGATCATGTGGCGTCCTTACTTCGCAGACTTTTTCTCAATCCCAATTTATCGTGCAGCCATTATCGTGCACTCCATTTCAGCGATTGCCTTGATCATTATGATTGTGGTGCATGCTTATGCTGCTATCTGGGTCAAAGGCTCAGTACGTGCAATGGTTGAAGGTTGGGTAACACGTGGTTGGGCGAAGAAGCATCACCCACGTTGGTATCGTGAAATTGTCGAAAAAGAGAAACAGCAGCAACAAGAGAAAAACTAAGCTTCTATTGTTGTTCTGATCAAAAACCCACAAACGTTTATTGTTTGTGGGTTTTTTTTGATAAAAACAATATTCAATGTATTGAATAAATTGGCTTCACAAGCAGTCAATATATTCATATTAGACGTATAATATAACTAACGCTATTCAGTAATATAAATAATGTAATAATTTATTTCATTATTATCGTAATATAAATAAATTTATAATTTAAGAAAAATAAAAATAATAAGCGTACAAAACGAAAAATATTATTAATACCCTTCATATTATGATGATCTGGATTAATCATAATAAGGGTTATATCAAATAAATAATAATTAAAGCGCATTCAATAATAGTACTCTGATTGTTGATTTTATTTTGATAATAAAGTTGTGTTTTTATTTCCATCATTGATTTATAACACTTTTATCTCTTTTGTTTATCCTTTATGGTTAGCTTAATTAAGATGCTCGAATTAATAATATCAAATAAGATAATCATAATAGGAGTGATTAATGACGTATTATAATAATCAATACTGTACATTTTAGTATTTATAAATAGCAATTCATTCAGTTATTGAAAAATTAAGAGATTAATAACTGTTTATTATTAACAAGATAGAATAATAAAACCATTGGCCGATATTATTTTGATTGCCTAGACATTAGATGAAATATTTATTATAACGGTGTAAATCATTATTTCTTAATAAGAATTCATCTAAATATAATCATTGTTTTTTGAAATGACATTCACCACAGCTAAATAAATCATTTAATTCCATTTACGACAGCTAAATAATGAGGTAATTCATGGATCTTCCTTTACAAGGTATCAAAGTACTCGATTTTACAGGTGTACAGTCTGGGCCATCTTGTACTCAAATGTTAGCGTGGTTCGGTGCTGATGTAATTAAAATTGAACGCCCTGGTGTGGGGGATGTGACGCGTAATCAGTTGAGAGATATTCCTGATGTCGATGCGCTGTATTTCACCATGCTAAACAGTAATAAACGTTCAGTTGAATTAAATACCAAAACACCAGAAGGTAAAGAAGTGATGGAACGCCTGATTAAGCAGGCCGATGTTTTGGTTGAGAATTTCCATCCAGGTGCTATCGACCATATGGGTTTTACTTGGGAACATATTCAAGAACTTAACCCTCGTTTAATTTTTGGTTCAATCAAAGGTTTTAATGAAAATTCACCTTATGCAGATGTAAAAGCCTATGAAAACGTTGCACAAGCTGCGGGTGGTGCGGCTTCAACGACAGGTTTTTGGGATGGCCCACCGTTAGTGAGTGCGGCGGCATTAGGTGACAGTAATACGGGCATGCACTTATTAATCGGCTTACTCGCCGCATTGTTGCACCGTGAAAAAACAGGCAAAGGGCAACGAGTGACGATGTCGATGCAAGATGCAGTATTGAACCTGTGTCGTGTTAAGTTGCGTGACCAACAGCGTTTAGAAAAAGTGGGTTACCTCGAAGAGTATCCTCAATATCCGAACGGTAAGTTTGGTGATGCGGTACCTCGTGGAGGTAATGCGGGGGGCGGTGGCCAACCCGGTTGGATCTTAAAATGTAAAGGTTGGGAAACTGACCCAAATGCGTATATTTACTTCACAATTCAAGAGCAGGATTGGGAGCAAACCTGTATTGCTATTGGTAAACCTGAGTGGGCAAAAGACCCCGCTTACAGCACACCGCAAGCTCGTCAGCCGCATATTTTTGATATCTTTGCTGAGATTGAGAAATTCTTAGCGGATAAAGACAAGCATGAAGCGGTTGAATATCTTAGTCAATACGGTGTGCCATGTGCACCGGTACTTAGCATGCGTGAGATAGCACGTGATCAATCACTGCGTGATAGCGGCAGTATTGTTGAAGTTGAGCAACCAAAACGCGGTACTTACTTAACCGTTGGTTGCCCTATGAAGTTCTCCTCTTTCACCCCTGAAATTAAAAGTGCACCACTGTTAGGCGAGCATACCGAGGAAGTGTTAACTGAATTGGGTTATAGCGCGGAACAAATTGCGTCAATGCGGACTAACAAAGCGATTTAATCTTAAATTAGGGAACGTTGCTGAAAGTTCCCTACGCACTTTTCTGTATTTTATGAGGTGGACATGTCGACTGAACAAACCCAAAACTTAACCGATGGTATGCATATTATCGTCGATGCTCTGAAAAAAAATGGCATTGATACCATTTATGGTGTTGTTGGTATTCCTGTGACAGATATGGCTCGTCACGCTCAAGCCGAAGGTATTCGTTACATCGGTTTTCGTCACGAACAATCTGCGGGTAATGCTGCGGCAATCAGCGGTTTTTTAACGCAAAAACCAGGTATTTGTTTAACCGTATCTGCACCAGGATTCCTAAATGGTATGGTGGCTCTCGCCAATGCGACGACGAATGGTTTTCCCATGATTCAAATCAGTGGTTCCAGTGATAGAGCGATTATCGACCTACAACAGGGCGACTATGAAGAACTGGACCAAATGAATACAGCGAAACCCTTTGTTAAAGCTGCTTACCGTGTCAATAAGCCTGAAGACTTGGGGATCGCGCTAGCACGTGCAATCCGTGCTGCTGTTTCAGGTCGTCCGGGAGGCGTTTATCTGGATTTAACCACAGAAGTACTGGCTGCTGTGATGGATAAAGATGAAGCAGATAAAACCATTTTTACTGTTGAAGACCCTGCTCCTCGCCAACTGCCAGCCCCTGAGTCTGTTGATAAAGCCCTTAAATTGCTGGCGTCAGCTAAACGACCGTTAATTATTTTGGGTAAAGGTGCAGCTTACGCACAAGCAGACGAAAATATTCGTAAATTCATTGAAACAACAGGTATTCCTTATTTACCGATGTCAATGGCGAAAGGGTTATTACCGGATGATCACCCTCAATCAGCGGCAGCAGCACGCTCGCATGCCTTATCTAACGCCGATGTTATCGTATTGATGGGAGCTCGCTTGAACTGGTTGTTAGATCATGGAAAAGGTAAACATTGGTCTCCGGATACACAGTTCATTCAGCTGGATATTGAACCGTCTGAAATTGATAGTAATCGCCGTATTACGGCACCTGTGGTGGGTGATATCTATTCGAGTATTGAGTTATTACTGGCTGGGTTGGCCTCAACGCCTGTGAAATCCCCAAGTGATTGGATGGCGGGTATTGATGATATCAAAAAAGCCAATAGTGAGAAAATGGCGGTTAAGTTAAACACTGATACTTCACCGATGAATTATTTCAACGCGTTACGCGCCATTCGCGATGTATTAGTTGATCATAAAGATGTCTATGTGGTGAATGAAGGCGCTAATACGCTCGATAACGCACGTAACATCATCGATATGTACAAACCTCGTCAGCGTTTAGACTGTGGTACTTGGGGAGTTATGGGCATTGGTATGGGGTATGCGGTAGGCGCCGCCGTGACGAGCGGAAAACCTGTTGTTGCCATTGAAGGCGATAGTGCTTTCGGTTTCAGTGGCATGGAAATTGAAACTATCTGCCGCTACAAACTCCCTGTCACCATTTTGATTTTTAACAATGGGGGCATTTACCGTGGGGACGGCGTGAACTTGCATGGTGATGCAGATCCTTGCCCTACTGTATTAATGGCAGGTGCTCGTTATGACAAGATGATCGAGGCTTTCGGTGGCATCGGTTATAACGCAACGACACCGGATGAGATTCAACAAGCGTTAAAAGCAGGTCTTGAGTCCGGTAAGCCAACATTAATTAATGTAGTTATTGACCCAGCGGTGGGAACGGAAAGTGGCCATATTGGAAACTTAAACCCGAAATCTGTGGTGAAAAACTAGTTATTACTTAATTAAATAAAAGTAAGCATTACATCTGTGCCATTTATATATTAAATGGCACAGGGCTGCTTTTTGCCAAAAAAAGGTGAGTCTGATGGCCGATTTTATGTTTAAGATATTTATGAGTGACCTATTACCCATAATTATCATTATGATTTTGGGATACGCGAGCGGTAAACGTAACGTATTTACCAACGATCAAGCCAAAGCATTTAATAAACTGGTATTAAACTATGCGTTACCAGCCGCGTTATTTGTCTCGATTGTACGTGCAAACCGCGAAATGATTTTTGCTGATACTAAGCTAACCATTATTTCTTTTGTCGTCCTGTTGGTCTGTTTTTTCTTCTCTTTCTTTAGCTGTAAATACATTTTTAAACATAGTCGTGGTGAAGCTGCGGTGTGCGCACTGATCGCCGGTTCTCCTACTATCGGTTTCTTGGGTTTCGCCGTACTGGACCCTATTTATGGCCAAACCGTCTCTACAGGTTTAGTGGTCGCCATTATCTCGATTATTGTTAATGCTATTACTATCCCAATTGGGTTGTTCTTACTGAATCCTTCTAATGCAGATGGCAAAAAAGGTGGCGGTGGAATGGATGCCTTGATTTCGGCGTTCAAGGAGCCGGTTGTTTGGTCACCAGTCTTAGCAACCGTTTTGGTATTAATTGGCATTAAAATCCCAGATATGTGGGATCCCACTTTTGATTTGATTGCTAAAGCTAACTCGGGAGTGGCGGTCTTTGCTGCGGGCCTGACTCTGGCTGCGAATAAGTTCGAGTTTGACGGTGAGATTATCTACAACACCTTACTTAAATTAGTCTTAATGCCTGGCCTATTATTACTGGTGGGTATGACCTTTAATATGAGTTCAGAGCAGTTACAAATGATGGTATTAGCGGGAGCATTACCTCCGGCATTCTCAGGTATTATTATTGCGAGTCGCTTTAACTTGTACACTCGTACAGGAACCGCCTCTCTGGCCGTGAGTGTGCTTGGTTTTATCATCGCTGCACCGTTGTGGATTTACATCGCGCGCTTAGTTGCATAAATAAATGGAGGTGAGGTCGCCGCTGGCGGTCTCACCTCTGTTATGACATAAAGGAGTGATTATGGCTTTTCCACTTCCACTTGAAGGCATTCGTGTTCTCGATTTTACTGGCGTACAGTCTGGCCCATCATGTACTCAAATGTTGGCATGGTTTGGGGCGGACGTTATTAAAATTGAGCGACCGGGTATTGGAGATGTTACCCGTCATCAGCTCAGGGATATCCCTGATATTGATGCACTCTATTTCACTATGCTCAATAGTAATAAACGCTCACTAGAATTAAACACGAAGACGCCAGAAGGCAAAGAAGTGATGGAGAAGCTGATCCGCCAAGCCGATATTTTGGTTGAAAATTTCCATCCCGGCGCTATTGACCATATGGGGTTTACCTGGGAAGTCATTCAGCAGCTCAATCCACGTTTGATTTTTGGTTCAATCAAAGGTTTTAATGAAAATTCGCCATATGCGGATGTGAAAGCCTATGAAAATGTTGCGCAAGCGGCGGGGGGATCTGCATCCACGACAGGTTTTCCTGATGGGCCTCCAGTCGTTAGTTCCGCAGCGTTAGGTGATAGTAACACAGGGATGCATCTCTTAATTGGTTTATTAGCGGCATTACTACAACGTGAAAAAACGGGGAAAGGGCAGCGCGTAACCATGTCGATGCAAGATGCGGTACTCAATTTATGCCGTGTCAAAGTGCGTGATCAACAGCGCTTGGAAAAGCTTGGCTTTTTAGAAGAGTATCCACAATACCCGAATGGGTCATTTGGTGATGCAGTTCCACGAGGCGGCAACGCAAGTGGTGGTGGTCAGCCCGGTACGATGCTGAAATGCAAAGGCAGTGATACTGATCCAAATGCTTATATCTATTTTATTAATCAGGATCATAACTGGGAAAATACGTGCGATGCAATTGGTAAGCCGGAATGGAAAACGGATCCTGCTTTTGCGACGACAGAAGCGAGAATGAGCCATATTCAAGACGTTTGGGATGCGATTGAAGAGGTCGCTAAAGACAAAGATAAACATGAGCTGACGGATTATTTTGATCAGTTTGGTGTGCCTTGCTCTGCGGTATTGAGCATGAAAGAGATTATGTATGACCCCGCTTTGCGCGCTAGTGGTTCTATTGTTGAAGTCAAACAGCCATTAAGAGGTCACTATTTAACGGTTGGTTGCCCAATGAAGTTTTCAGCTTTTACGCCAGAGATTAAAAGCGCCCCACTTTTAGGTGAGCATAATAATGAAATCTTAAAAGAGTTAGGTTATAGCGACCAACAAATAGCGTTAATGAAAACTAAAAACGTTATTTAACGTATTTAGCCCAATTAATTATAAATAGGTTAATTGGGCGGTAATGAAATAATGGCATTCAAAATGCTCAAAATAAGAAAATCCATTATTAACTGAAAAAGGTTAATAGCTCAAATTAAAGGTTTTTTACCTCACCCATTAGGGTGAGGCGGTTTTATTCGCCAATTATTTAAATACTCATTATTTGTTATCGCGGCTTATAGCGAGACGACACTATTTTATTTTTGACAATAACTTTTGTTATTAAATAAGGATTAATAATATGAATAATTTAACCGTCAAGAAAAGCAGTAAAGTGGCTGCTGTTGATTTTGTTCCGGCTTGGGGCGACCTAGAGGGCAATATTCGCCGCCTAGTGGAAGCCGCAGAAAAGGTTGCTGCACAAGGCGTTGATTATGCGGTATTCCCAGAAACAGCGGTGAGTGGCTATTTATTTTCAGATTCAGCAGAGTTAGCGCCTTATTTAGATACGATTCCGGGTAAAACGACAGAGGCAATCTTGCCTGTATTGGCGCGTACAGGTATGTATATGAGTGTTGGTATTGCGGAACGTGATACGGATACAGGGATCGCCTATAACTCGGCAGTATTAATGGGGCCAGAAGGCATTATTGGTAAGTATCGAAAAATAGGCCTAAATTCACAGGATCAAAAAGTGTTCGCCCCCGGAAATACAGGCGTGAATACCTTTGATACTCCGATTGGTCGTATTGCTTTGTTGATTTGTTATGATGATACCTATTGGCAATATGTGCGTTTAGCAGCCTTAGAAGGTGCGCAAATTTTAGGGTGGCATTCAGTATCAGATCGTATGATGCCTAATGCTACACCAGCTGAAATGCTTGGAGACCACTCAACCGTGGCGCATGTTCAGCATATGAGTGCGTTTAATGGCATGTGGGTGATTTGTGCCACCCGTAGTGGCATTGAAACTAACCCTATCACACATGGTCAGCTTTATTACAATGGAGGGTCGAGTGTATGGGCACCTTCAGGGCATAAAGTGGCGCAATCTCCGGTTCTAAGCCCACTTGAATTAGAGCCAGGCCTTAATGGAATATACAGCGCAACGATTGACCTTGATGAAGCAGATAAACAGCGCAATGCATTATTAGCAAAACGTCGCCCTGAATTATATTTCCCAACATTAGCTTTTCATCGTAGCCCAACAGATGCAAATGCAACGGCCACAAAAACGCAAGCAACGTTGATTGCAGCACAATGGGAGAAATCCGTGTCTGATTTATCGTCGGTCAAAGTGGAGGAAAATGCGTTATTAGTACTGCCTGAGTTGTCTGCATTGCCTTATACCAATGATCCGAATGTCCTACTAACCCATGCAGAGAAACAAGGTGGCGCTTTTGAGCAAGCATTAGGTCAGATCGCTTCTGAAGGGAAAGGCTATGTCGTTGGCAGCTATCCTGAAATTGATGTTGATAAATTATATCATACGGTCGTATTAGCTGGCCCTGCGGGAGATATTTTAGCAAGATATCGTGTCACTCATCTCAATGAGCGTGATAAAGGTTGGGCAAGCGCGGGTCACTCTGTCAGCGTGACCACAACACCGATTGGACGTATCGCGCTCGCCGCTGCGCACGAATTAGAAGTGCCCGAGCTAGGTGGGCTATATAGTACTTTACGAGCAGATATTATTGCTGCTCCTGCCGGCCTGCCAAGTGATTTACGTGTTGAGATCGACAGCCATCTTTATTCTGTTGACAATCCGCCAACAGGTCGAGCCGACTTTATTCCGTATGCTATCGCAACGTTAAATCAGCTATGGGTAGTGTGCGGAGGACGCAGTGAAAGAGATTTCACGTCAGCAGCAATCTATGGACCTGAACCCGTCGTGTTAACACCAACACTGACCGCAGAACGCGGTGCAGCAGATGTTAGATTACAAGCACAGGTACCAGCACCCTATACTTGGATTAACCAAGAGCGTCTTATTAGTGGGCAACAAGCGATTTGGTTTCCCCCTCTTGTATCTTAATTAATCTCAATTGATTCATGTGGTTAGGTAGGCATCCAGCGGATTGCCTACCTATTTGATGACAAAGATAAAAATGAATATAACAGCCGCTCAAACTTTTTATACAAAGCAAACCCTGATCAAAACATTACATTTTTTTGGGGTCGTCGCTTCGTTATTTTTAATTGCGAGTATTTCACTTGAAACCTTCAGACATGATCCTTTCTTAGCGCACTCGATTTATTTTGATATCCAGTTCTGGATTTGCATCTATTTTACTCTCGACTTTTTTATCTTTTTATTTCTTTCGAAAGAGAGAAAAAAATTTATTGCTAAGTATTTTATTATTATTTTTCTCTCTATCCCGTATTTAACCATCTTAGATTATACGTCGATTCAATTTACGGAAGAACAAATTTACCTAATTCGTTTTATTCCTCTTTTTCGAGGTGGTGCCGCTTTTGTCATGCTTATGATGATGGTCGTAAAACGAAATACCACTGCCTTATTTGTTTCTTACATCATCCTACTTTTTTCAACGGTGTATTTTATTAGCCTAATTTTCTTTATTTTTGAGCGAGGCAATAATGCAGACGTTAAAAATTATGGTGATGCGATTTGGTGGGCTGCGATGACAGTAACAACACTTGGTTCCAATATTATTCCCGTCACAACCGCAGGAAAAGTGGTAACTACACTATTAGCGGCGACAGGCATGACGGTATTTCCAATATTTACTGTTTATATTACCTCGGTGATCAGCCGACTAAGCCAATCTAAAAAAGTATTATCAGGAAATCCTGATGCACTGTAATCACACAAAATAACCATACTTGATAGGTTTAATCATAATGACAACATCAACATCGAAAATTCCTTTTATGCAATTGCCAACCATTGCCTTTTTATTGGCAATAACCTCGGGCATGCTTGATGGCTATGCTTTTTTTACGACTAAATCATTTGCCACTTTTCAGTCGGGTAACATCATCATGTTAGGCTATGAATTTGCTAAACACGGCATGATGGCAACCGTTCCCTACATTATTGCGATTTTTTCATTTGGTGCTGGTGCCATGCTACTGGCGCTATTACGTTATAAATACAACACCAATGAGAAAACATGGACATTTACCCTATTATCATTAGAAATCATGTTGTTACTGCTGCTTATCGCTTATATTTACTTTTTTAATGTTGCCGCGAGTGGTTTCCATGCCGTTTGGGTGCTGTCCTTTATTGCGGGTATGCAAGGTAATGCATTCCATAAAATTAATGGCATGCTATACGGTAATATTGCCGTGACACTGAATGTTCAACTCGGGTTTAGTTCATTAGCAGAATCCGTTGCGTTTAAAGGACCAGAAAGAAAAGAGGCGCTTTATAAAAGTTATTGCTACTTTTTAACTTTATTTGGCTTTGCGGGTGGGGCTTTTATGATGGCCATGTTAGCTGACTATGCGAGAGAGTACGCATTATTAATTACCCTAATCCCATTATGTTTGATTTTTACCCTAGGGCGGCATTTCTCAAGAGAAAATAGTGGACAATCTATCGACTCTAACTAAGTAGAATATCCGGAAGGTATTGAGTCTATTGTAGTGATATTGAGTCAACTCACTTTACTTGAAATAAAGAATCACAGGCGAGTTAACTCGCCTGTGATTAAAGCAAATATTATTGTTTGATGACCATTGTACTTTCTCATCTTACTATCCATGTCATAGCATGGCGCTTTCGCCGCTAAATAACGTCTCGATAATAAGCGAATGTGCTATTCATTCATTTTCATGGCCTCATTGATCACGGTTTCCGATAGTATCTCATGGGGAAACACCAACATTATCTTAAAGGCAATCACCATGCGCCCACTCTACGTTGGGTCATACTGTTGCACTGCGCTCATTTCCCATCATTGCGATTGAATAACACTTAATCGAAGATCATTTCATCACTTTGGTAGGTCAAAAAATTTCGTTAGCGTAAAGTGATTAACTTCAAAGAAGAGAGCGAATAGTGGCTATTTCTCAGAGCATAAACCGCTAAAGGTACAAGGTTAAGTGATGAAGTCACTTTATTAGATGGATTTTTACTTAGCTCCTTAAAAGGAAACTTGCTGATACCAAGGCAACAAGGTAGCTACCTAGCGACTTTTGTTTTATCCTGAGCAGTAGATAACTGCAATTTTCGCTGAATAAGCATAAAATACGAACAATAAATCCGAGGATATGGCTAGCATACCCTCGGATAAGTCGTTTAAAAAATTTAAAAGAGAGCAATGCGATGGGTATTCGTATCGTCCCTAAAGAAGAATTAGGGCAAGAAAGACTGAAAGAAAAAGGTATTGGTTTTATTCCTCCTGTCCTATTTCCGAATTTGAAGAGTCTATATCAGCGTCGTGCTGAAAGATTAAAAGAACTCGGCGCTGGAGAACATCCTTTTGCAGGTTATCTTAATTTTGCCGCTGAAGTGGCCACTGCACAGAATAATGCACAGCATGATAATCCATTAGAAATGGATATGAATGCGGTATTAGAGCGAGCGACAGCGAGTCATAATTCGCCTCTTGATGTGAAAACATTTCCGCGTACAGCACATTGGCACAAGCTTCTGCATTCGATTATTGCGGAATTATTACCTGTAGTACCTGAGTCTGTGCGTCCTGCTCTGGAAAATCTCGATAAAGCCTCGGCCAATGAGCTTGAAGAGATGGCCTCCGCATTGCTGAATGAACAGTTCGAAAAAGTACCGGCGGATAAATCAATGTTTATTTGGGCGGCACTCTCTGTTTATTGGGCTCAAATGGCAGCGCAAATTCCGGGTAAAGCTCGTGCGGAACATGGCGATCATCGTCATTTATGTCCGGTTTGTAATAGCATGCCAGTATCAAGTATTGTCCAAATTGGGACAACACAAGGCTTACGTTATTTACACTGTAATTTATGTGAAACCGATTGGCATATGGTTAGAGTGAAATGCAGTAATTGTGAACAAACAGGTAAGCTGAACTATTGGTCTCTTGATGATGAAAACGCGGCCGTTAAAGCAGAAAGTTGTGGTGATTGTGGCAGTTACCTCAAAATTCTTTATCAAGAAAAAGACGCAAAAGTTGAAGCTGTTGCTGATGATTTAGCGTCTATTATTCTCGATGCACGTATGGAAGAAGAAGGCTTTGCTCGTAGTAGCCTTAACCCATTCTTGTTTCCCGGCGAAAAATAGTCACTAAAAGAGAGTAACCATGATGTCAGACTCCACTGCCGCGCTATACCGCCAGCTTCCTGCTATTGATAAGTTACTGCAACTCGACGAGGTACAAACCCTCGTCATTGAATCAGGGCATCATTGGGTGACTGAGCAGTTACGAGATATGCAGCAGCAAGCCCGTGAGTTTATCCAGCAATATGAGCAATTGCCTGCATGGCACGCTGACTGGGTGACAGAGCTGACTAAACGTCATAACAGGTTACAGGAAAGTGCGATAAAACCCGTTTTTAACTTAACGGGCACGGTACTACACACGAATTTAGGTCGCGCGGTAATGGCGCAATCCGCCGTTGAGGCGGTGAATAAGGTGATGAGTTCACCTGTAACGTTGGAGTACTCTCTTGATGGTGCCACGCGAGGGCATCGTGACCGCGCTTTGGCTGACTTATTTTGTCAATTAACTGGCGCAGAAGATGCCTGCATTGTTAATAATAATGCGGCAGCTGTTTTATTGTTATTAGCGACTGTCGCGCAAGGTAAACAAGTGATTGTTTCGCGCGGCGAGCTCGTTGAGATTGGTGGGGCTTTTCGAGTGCCTGATGTGATGGCACAAGCAGGTTGCCAACTCGTGGAAGTCGGAACAACCAATCGAACTCATTTACGTGATTATGTTAATGCTATCAATGAACACACTGCATTATTGATGAAGGTGCATACCAGTAACTACAGCATTGAAGGTTTCACCGCAGAAGTTGAAGGTGCCGAGCTGGCTGAGTTAGGTAAGCAGTATCAATTGCCGACAGCAATTGATTTGGGCAGTGGATCAATGATAGATATGACAGCGTATGGTTTACCTGCTGAGCCAATGCCACAAACGTATCTTTCGCAAGGGATTGATTTGGTGTCGATTTCGGGTGACAAACTGCTGGGAGGGCCGCAAGCAGGGATCATTCTCGGCAAGAAAAAATGGATTGAAGCCATTCAAAAGCATCCGCTTAAACGTGCATTACGTGCCGATAAAATGACATTAGCGGCATTAGAAGCGACATTAAAACTGTATTGCACGCCAGAAAAACTGGTTACTGAGCTACCGACATTACGTTGGTTAACCCGTAGTGCCGATGAAATTAAAGCGCGTGCGCAGCGTTTGATTGTTCCCTTGCAGGCTTTTTATGGTGATAAATTTGTGGTTGAAATCGAACCTTGTTTATCCCAAATCGGTAGTGGGTCTTTACCGGTTGATAGGTTGCCAAGCTATGCTGTGACATTTGCGCCATTTGATGGGCGAGGAAATACATTGGCCTTACTTATGGCACGTTGGCGTCACTCTACCCAGCCTGTGATAGGCCGATTGAAAGAGGGTAAATTATGGCTGGATCTCCGTTGTTTAGATGATGAACATGCATTATTGCAGGTACTGCTTTCATGATTTTTGCTACCGCTGGCCATGTTGACCATGGTAAAACTTCATTAATTCAAGCGATTACTGGGGTGAATACCGCCCATTTACCCGAAGAGAAAAAGCGCGGCATGACCATCGATCTTGGTTATGCGTATTGGCCTCAACAAGATGGCAGCTCAATTGGCTTTATTGATGTTCCTGGGCATGAAAAATTTTTAGGTAATATGCTGGCAGGCGTTGGGGGTATTCAACATGCTCTGTTGGTGGTGGCGTGTGATGATGGTGTTATGGCGCAAACACGAGAACACTTAGCCATTTTGCGCTTAGCGGGCTGCCAGAAAATAACGGCTATTTTGACCAAAGCAGACAGAGTTGATGAAAAGCGGATCACTCAAGTTATTCAACAAGTACAGGATGAACTTCATCAACAAGGTTGGTCTGACCCCGTTCTATTTGTGACTTCAGCTAATAATGGTTGTGGTATTGCTGAGTTACAAGCATACCTGCAACAATTACATCAAGAAGCAACCGATCATCAAAACCCCCAACAACGTTTTCGATTAGCTATTGACCGTGTATTTCATGTCAAAGGCGCGGGGATAGTGGTCACCGGTACCGCTTTGGCAGGGCAAGTTCAGCTAGGTGAGAGTTTATGGCTGACGGGAGTGGACACCTCCGTTCGTGTCAGAGGAATTCATAGGCAAAACCAACCCGCAGAATTCGCGCAAGCGGGGGATCGTGTTGCATTAAATCTTACTGGTGACGTCGATAAAGCAGAGATCACCCGTGGTGATTGGTTACTCTCTGAAAAGCCATTTGCAGCGGCAACCCGAGTGATTGTTGAATTAAAATGTGATTCAGTGATTAAACATTGGCAGCCTGTGCATTTGTATCATGGTGCCAGCCATATCACGGGGCGAGTATCCTTATTGACCGAATTCGCAACAACGCCTTTGCTGGCGGAACTTATCCTCGATACGCCTTTGTGGTTAGCAGATAATGATCGTCTCATTGTGCGCGATATTAGCGCCCGTGAAACCTTGGCAGCCGCAAGAGTGATCCGATTAACTTCTCCACGCAGAGGGAAAAGATTACCTGAATTTATTGACTGGCTACAACGTCTTTGTTCGGCGAACGATGAACTCACCCATTTGAAATTACAGCTGCCGAATGGTGAATTAAATTTAAAGAGCTATGGGTGGTCTCGTCAGTTAACACCTAGCGCACTGGAGCCGTTGTTAACCCAGGTGGAATTAGTTCGTGTCGGTGATTTAGTGCTATCCGCTTTTAAGGCTCAAGTCGCGAAAGAGCGATTAGTGCAAACGTTAGAAGATTTCCATGAGGTTCACAGTGACCAAATCGGTGTCAGTAAAGCGAGATTAAAGCGGATGGCATTACCAACAATGAGTGAATCATTAGTTTTTAAATTAATTAATGAGCTGATTGTTGATGAACGTATTAAGCAAACGCGTGGTTGGCTGCATATGCCGCAACATGGTCTGGTATTCGATGCAGAACAACAACGCATTTGGCAACAAATAGTTCCGTTATTTCCTCGTATAGATGCATGGTGGGTTCGCGATATTGCAGCAGAGCTTAACCAGGATGAAAACCTGATACGAGGTGTGATGAAAAAAGCAGCACAAATGGGATTCGTGACGGCAATTGTACGTGATCGCTATTATAGTAGTGATGAAATCAAACAATTTGCTGAGTTAATCTTACGATATTGTCTTGAAAAAGAAGAAATTTGCGCTGCTGATTTTCGGAGTGAATTAGGGATTGGTCGTAAGTTAGCGATTCAGATACTCGAATTTTTTGATAAAAGTGGCTTTACGCGGCGTAAAGG
Organism: Providencia sp. PROV080; assembly: GCF_033688105.1. Taxonomy (NCBI): domain Bacteria; kingdom Pseudomonadati; phylum Pseudomonadota; class Gammaproteobacteria; order Enterobacterales; family Morganellaceae; genus Providencia; species Providencia sp. PROV080. The sequence goes on along the minus strand of NZ_CP096346.1, from coordinate 4,115,913 downwards.
TGATGGACATTTTTTACGTGATAAAGGCATTTTTGCCGAATAGATTTATCGTCTAAATTAGTTAGAATAGCCAGTCAATTCGTGGCGGTCTCTGCCTATTGAAGGCCGTCGGTACTCACATATTTTGTGGTAAGCTCGATGAAAAAAAGCGTATTTTCTGCCATTTATCTCACACTGATTTTAATTGCCTCCCTTTTCCTTGTTTTTGAAAAAAGTGGTGTGATTTACCCAGCATTGATTTCGATCAGTGTTTACGCCGTGATCTTTGGGGGACTCTATTTTCTTTCTGCAAGATGGCTATTTTCGGCGGTTGTCACGAGTACGCTATTTATTATTATTAAATTCCTTAACCAACTCAAAGTCCATTATTATAAAGAACAGTTATTTTATTCCGATATCAGTGTCATGACAGACACCTCAAATATCGGAACATTGGCTCATTATTGGTTGGCTGGTGTTGCGTTGATTGGCTTATTGATCTTATTCGTGGTGAATGCAGTACTGAGCTGGCGTTTATTATCGCCTAAACGATCATTTGTGTGGCGTTTATTGGCGATTGTTCTCGGCATTGGTGGATATTTTGGGGCCAGTTTTGCAGCGTCTCACTATTACACGCAATGGACTGAAACCTTGCCTAAGGGGAAGGGCACAGTAACCAATTTAGTTATGTCGGCAAAAAATTCGAGCTATCACTCGCCACAAGTGAAAGGTTCATCCGATTATTTTTTACAAAGAGCAGCTTCTGTCACATTGCCTGTTTCTGCAACCACAGAAAAACCAGACATTTTATTATTGTTACAAGAATCGACAGTCAATCCAAACATCTATCGATTACCTGATGGAACACAGTTGCCAAATCTATTTATGTTCCAACAAGATAACGAATTGATCGCACATAGTCATATGCGTGTACAAACGTTTGGTGGGGGGACTTGGCTATCTGAGTTTGCGGCACTAACAGGGCTAAACAGTGATGATTTCGGCTCACAGAAAAGTGGTGTTTTCTATTTTATTGTCGACCATCTCAACAATAGTTTATTTAAAGAGATGAAAGCGAATGGTTATTATACGGTTGTTTTAACGCCTTTTAACCGTGGAGCTTACCATTCTGGCCATGCATACCAGACGCTGGGTGTAGATAGAATTATTCAACCTCAAGAGTTAGGTTATCCTGGAAAATTACAAGATAACTTATGGACGATCAGTACTGAGGATATGCTGAAATACGCTAAGGAAATTTTAGCGAAAGAAACGGATAAACCGGTATTTATTTTTTCGCTAACGATGTATGAACACGGTCCTTATAAAGATAGTCACAGTGATGATTATGGCTTAAAAGGTAAAGTGAAAAATGCAGATTCAGCGGGCGAATTTAGCCATTATATGGAGAAGATTGTTGCTTCAGATAATGCGATCCGCGATTTTGTTGACTTTATGGCGAAACGAGAAAGGCCACTCATGTTCTTGTATTTTGGTGATCATCAACCGGGTATTAGCTTGAATCAATATCAATCTGATTATGCTAACCCTGCGTTTATCACCCAATTTACGTTACGTGATAATTTAAAATCAGGTAATAGCATCCAAACAGGTAAGCTAACCGATATCGCCTTCCTTGGCGGTATCTTATTAGAACGTGCAAATCTAAAGATTTCGCCATTCTATGAAGCGAATATTAAAATGCGCCATTTGTGTGATGGTAAGTTGGATGATTGTGAAGACAAACAATTATTAGAAAGTTATCACCACTATATCTATCAAACATTACAAGTTGCTAATAAAAAAGCGGAAGAATAAGGTTAATCAATATATCGCGGAGTTTTACTCCGCGATATATTCTCTGTACTGTGGATTAGCGGCGTGTTGCAAGGATTACGCTTGATGCTTTGACCAATGCAGTGATATCGACACCTTTCGTTAATGCCATGTCTTGCAGACTTTCATTGGTAATGATCGCGGTGAGTTCAACACCTTTATTTGTCACTAGGTGAACTGTACTGTTCACAGCCCCTTCAATAATATTACTGACTTTACCGTTAAATTGATTACGTGCTGAAAATAGTAAACCGCAATCCGGTTTTGCGAGTACCACCCACGGGGCTTTAATAATGGCAACGGCTTCTTTGCCGACAGCCAAACCTAATGCTTTGCAGCTTTCGCATGTAATGACAGTTGTTAGCTCTTCACCATTTCCCAATGACAAAACAACCTCATTGTTAACCGCCCCTTCTTTTATTGCGCTAACTGTACCGACTAATTGATTTCGAGCAGAAACTTGCATGATTTACCTCATTCCATTTAATAATAAAAAATCACTCTTCATAGAATAAATGTAAAAGGTGAAGTTAGCTAAAATATGCGCCACGTTCGTGCCTAAGATCACGCCATTCAGATTAATAAGGTACTAGGGGGAATTAAACTCGAGTTCGTAAATATCGCCACGACAGATAATTTCACTGTACTCAATAATTCTGCCAGCTTGAATAGAGCTAGTTTGTCTCACGAGTAAGAGAGGTGCCCCTACCGTCGTGTTTAACCAATTGGCGTACTCTTCATTACAGCTGATAGCTTTGACTTTATGCTGGACACGGCTAAAGTTAATGCCTTGGCTACCCCATAATGCATAAAGGGAGTCAGTGAGTTTTTCCGGTTCAGGGAGGTATTGAGCTGGAATATAGTTATTTTCAAAAGAGACAGGCTGCCCATTTGCGATGCGGATACGCCTCAATTGTGCTATTGGACTATTAACAGGTAAACCTAATTTAGCGGCAATATCCGCGGTAGCCTCAGTTAAGGTGCGGAGTAACCACTGAGTGGTCACCGTTCCTCCCGCTTTAATGACTTGAGAAGTAAAGCCACTTTCATGGGATAGTGAATAGCCTAAATATTTGGCGACTTGTGTTCCCACTCCTTGTTGGCGGATCACCGTTCCTTTCTTTTCCAGAGCCTGCATTGTTTTACTGATTGTCACTCGAGAGAGCTTTAACTGTTGGGCAAGGTAACGCTCCGCAGGAAGATAATCCCCAGCATCGACGATTTTATGTTCAATAGCGGACTCAATCGCATGCTGTAGCTGACGGTACAAAGGTGTCGTTGAGTTCACATCTAGCTGATTTTTTATCCATTCAAGAAAGCGGGCTTGCATTATATTTTTCCATAAAGCTTTCAACAAATTAAGTTTATAACAGACTTTAATATATTCATAATATCATCTAATGGACTTATATTGGCATTATTTTTTCACTGATTGGACTGGTATTGGACTTAATTGCTGCTAATATAATTAATGTTGTTAAGGAAAGTATTGGGAGCAAAAATGGGGCGTAAACCCGACATTCAATCAGCGATTCTTGGATGTTTATATGGTCAGGCGACGGGGGATGCCATGGGCATGCCATCTGAGCTATGGCGACAAGATCGTGTTCAACAGTTTTTCGGCTGGATAGATAATTTTTTGCCAGGGCCAGACGAAAATGTTGCGGCGATTGGGTTTCGTGCCGGTGAAGTGACTGATGATACTCATCAAGCAATTGCGTTAATGGATGCAATTATTACTTGTAATGGTCAGGTAGAGCCGAAGGTGGTGGCACAAAATATTTTAGCGTGGGCGGGACGCATTAATGCTTTCGATAAGAATATTTTTGGACCGACTTCAAAACAATCTCTATTAGCTATTCAAGCAGGCATACCGATTAATGAAATTGTATCAAATGGGGTCACTAATGGTGCGGCAATGCGGATAGCGCCTGTGGGCTGCGTTGCTTCAACTGCGGATCGCAATCAATTTATAAAAACCGTTGAAGCGGCTTGTATTCCGACACATAAGTCGGATATTGCGATTGCAGGTGCCTGTGTCATTGCTTGGGCAATTAGTCGAGCCATTGAGCAAACATCTTGGTCTCAAATAAAAAAAGAACTTCCAATACTTGCCGAAGAGGTTCAGCAGTTGTATGCCTCAACGTTTAGCCCTTCTTTAGGACAGCGAATCTCACTGGCTTTTCAGAAGGCGAACGCGCTACAGAACTGCTCGCCTCAGACAACACTAAAAGAGCTGTACGATTTTATCGGAGCCGGTATGGACACGATAGAATCTATTCCCTGCGCTCTGGCCATAGTCGAGCTAACAAATGGTGATCCTGTCATGTGTGCGAAGTATTGTGCCAACCTGGGGGGAGACACGGACACCATTGGTGCTATGGCCGGAGCGATTTCGGGAGCTCTGTCAGGTATTGAAGCTTTTCCTGAAGAATGGATTGCATTGATTAATAATTCTAATAATATAGATTTCTATCCCTACGCAAAAATACTCAGTACCTTACGCCATTAAGGAGAGTGGAATGAGTGCATTACCTGACACTCCGCAAAAAAATGAAGCTTGGAAAATTGAAAACACGGGTATTGATATCGTTCCCGAACATGAGCGAACAGCTACCCCTCTGGAACTCTTCTGGATTTGGTCCGCCGCGAATATCGGTATACTCGGTATCGTTTATGGCGCGATTATTGTTTCCTTCCGACTCTCCTTCTTTCAATCTCTACTCGCCACCATTATTGGTATAGCCAGTTTCGCGCTGGTGGGCTATATCAGTTTATCAGGGCAGAAAGGCCGCACCTCTACGTTGACGCTGTCGCGCACGATTTTTGGTAAAACAGGTAACATCGCTCCCACATTTTTTAGCTGGATAACACTGATGGGTTGGGAATCCATCAATATGATCACGGGTACGTTGACACTAAAAGCCCTATTTCAAGTAGTTGGATTCAGTGACTCCGTCGCATTAACCGTGGTTTGCATGGTGTTATTTGGTGGATTGGCAATTACGATTAGCTTACTCGGCCAAGCGACCGTCGTTGTGATGCAAAGTTGGATCACGCGTATTTTTGGTACTATGACCTTAATCGCTGCGCTGTATATTATTTGGCAAACAGACTGGAATGCTGTTTTATCAATGCCTTCTGGTAGTTGGTTGACGGGTTTTTTACCCGCGGTATCCATTATTGCCGCTGGAACAGGCATTGGCTGGGGGATAGCGGGAGCAGATTATAGCCGCTACCAAAGCGAACGGTCATCAAAATCCTCTATTTTCAATGCGGTGACCTTTGGGGCCACATTACCGCTATTTATTTTATTATTTACGGGTATTTTGCTTTCTGCTCGTTTGCCTGAATTAGCCTCAGCGGAAAACCCAATTGCATTGATAGGTTCTGAATTACCGAGTTGGATGTCGATCCCTTACTTATTAACGGCGACAGCTGGGATTATCACTATTGCCGTACTCAGCCTTTACTCTGCAAGCCTGAATTTATTAACTATCGGTGTCAAAATTCGCCAAGTTTATGCCGTTGCATTAGATGCTATTTTAGTCATGGGAGTGGCAATTTATATCCTATTTATTTCAGGAGAGTTTATTAACTCATTTATTGCTTTCCTTTTGTTTTGCGGGGTGTTTTTAGCCTCATGGGAAGCGGTGTTTATGCTGGATTATGCCGTACTACGGAGCCGAAAGGGCTATGCGTTCGAGCAACTGTTTGGACAATCTAACGCTGGAATCCGTTGGATCCCGCTGTTATGTTGGTTACTCGGTGCACTGGCGGGCCTATTAGTCAGTGATAATGAGTTTATTAAAGGGCCATGGGCGACCGGTATTTTCGAGGGTTCTAGCTTATCTATCCTTCTTTCATTCGTATTAAGCTTTGTACTTTACGGCTTATATCTACTGTTTAGTCGTTCAGCGGAGAAGGTTTAATGCGCACTGTTATTGTGATTGGTGCAGCAGCGGGTGATTGTGTATTGAGTATCGCGAGAATGCCCCGTCGCGGTGAAGATATTGCCGCTCGCGACCATGGATGGCAGATTGGTGGGTGTGCCTTTAATGTCCTGCGTGCTTTAAGCCGTCTACAAATCCCCTTGGTGAATGGTATCCGAGTAGGCAAGGGGCAATGGGGAGAGCATGTTCGCCACGTATTATCGGAACTGGGTGTAAAGCCTATTTTGACGAGTGATACGCAAGATAATGGCTGGTGTTTCGCCCTCACTGAACCTGATGGCGAAAGGACATTTATTTCAATTCCTGGCTGTGAAGAAGAGTGGAATAGAGCTGAACTACAAGCTCTTCCACTACCTACAGAGGGTATCATCTATGCCAGCGGTTATGAATTAGGTTGCCAACAAGGGGAAGCGTTGCAGGAATGGCTGCTCCATGATTGCCCCACACAAACGATTGTTTTGGACTTAGGGCCACGGCTTGCGGCTCTCCCCCGTGATTTTATCGCCCAATTACCTGCCAATAGAACTATTTTGACAGTCAATCGCGATGAGGCCCGTTTTCTTTGCGGAGACGGTGACTTAATACAACTTGCGGTGGAGTATGCCAACCATAACGGCATCACGTTAATTGTTCGCTTAGATAGTCAAGGGGCATGGTTGTGTCAGCCACATAAACAACCCCAGTTTGTACCCGCGTATCAAGTTTCTGTTGTTGATACGATAGGCGCTGGCGATGCACATACCGCTGGAGTATTAGCTGGATTATCTCACGGGTTGTCATTGAAAGAGTGTGTTGACCTTGGGAACCATGTTGCCGCGATTGTGGTGAGTCAGCAAGGCCCAGCTGGCGCTCCAACAATAACGGAAATACAGCAATCCAATCTGAAAAAAGTCATGCCAGAAACGTCTTAATTGTTCTTCAGCGCATTTTTATTTACTGGCAAATAAAACCATTGCTACATTTATAGGTCTTATACTCTAAATTACCATTGAATGGTTCGTCTCGAACTATTGAGTACGGCTTAACGCTAGAAGAACATTAATATGAAATACTTAGTTACTGGCAGTGCAGGTTTTATTGGCTTTAGACTATGTCAGCGTTTATTAGATAGTGGGCATGAAGTTGTCGGTATCGACAACATGAACGCTTATTACGATCAGGGGCTGAAACAATCCCGTCTACATATTCTTGAACACTATCCTCATTTTCGTTTTATCCCACTTGATATTACCGATCGAGAAAAAGTGGTTGTACTTTGTACGCAAGAAGATTTTGACCGTGTGATCCACCTTGCCGCTCAAGCTGGCGTTCGTTATTCACTGCAAAATCCCTTTGCGTATGCAGACAGTAATCTCAATGGCCATTTGGCGATCCTTGAAGGATGCCGATAGGCAAACGTCAAACACCTAGTGTATGCCTCGTCTAGCTCCGTGTATGGCATAAGCAATCAAACACCATTCAGTACTGATATGCCGACCGACCATCCGGTTTCCCTGTATGCAGCAACGAAGAAAGCCAATGAGTTAATGGCTCACTCCTACTCTCATCTTTACCAGTTGCCAACGACCGGTTTACGTTTTTTCACGGTGTATGGCCCATGGGGTCGTCCAGACATGGCGTTATTTAAATTTACTAAAGCCATTTTAGCTGGTGAACCCATTGATGTTTATAATAACGGCAATCTCAGTCGTGATTTCACTTTTATTGATGATATCGTGGAAGGGGTTATCCGTATTTCCGATATAATCCCACAAGCAGACCCAGAAAATGGTTCTCTTTCTCCTGCACAGAGTCGCGCCCCATACCGGTTATACAATATTGGTAATGGGCAACCGGTTCAGTTAACGGATTTTATTGCCGCACTGGAAAAATCCTTAGGCAAAAAAGCGATCAAAAACTTTTTACCTATGCAGGCTGGGGATGTGTATACCACTTGGGCGGATACCGAAGACTTATTTAAGGTGACGGGATATCGTCCACAAGTTTCTATTGAACAGGGTGTACAAGCGTTTGTTGATTGGTATCAGTCATACTATCGCCTGTAACTTATGATATTGATGAAGGATACCCTGTAATCTACTAAGATGGATTTGAGAGGTCAGTTTTGAAAATAGCAATTGCGGGTACAGGCTATGTGGGTCTGTCTAATGCCATGTTACTGTCACAACACCATGAAGTGGTGGCAGTCGATATCATTGCCGAAAAAGTGGCGATGCTGAATAACAAACAGTCACCAATTATTGATGCTGAAATCGAGCAGTTTCTACGGGAAAAAACACTCAATTTCCGTGCCACGCAAGATATCGTTGAAGCCTATACTGGCGCCCAGTACGTGATTGTGGCAACACCGACAGATTATGACCCAAAAACCAACTACTTTAATACTAAATCGGTTGAGTCGGTCATTCATGACGTGCAGAAAATTAACCCCGATGCCACGATTATCGTCAAATCCACTATTCCTGTCGGCTTCACCGAGCGTTTACGTGAAGAGTTCGGCTACACCAATGTCATTTTCTCGCCTGAGTTTTTACGCGAAGGTCGCGCACTTTGGGATAACCTGCACCCTTCTCGTATTGTGGTGGGCGAGCGCTCTGAGCGTGCGGAAACTTTTGCGAACTTATTGCTCGAAGGTGCCATCAAAAAAGACGTTCCTGTGCTGTTTACCGATGGCACGGAAGCCGAAGCGATTAAACTGTTTGCAAACACCTATTTGGCGATGCGCGTCGCTTATTTCAATGAATTAGATACCTATGCAGAAAGCCGTGGTTTGAATGCACGACAAATCATTGAAGGGGTGTCATTAGACCCGCGCATCGGCAGCCATTATAACAACCCGTCTTTCGGTTACGGCGGTTATTGCTTGCCAAAAGATACCAAACAGCTATTAGCCAACTATGATGATGTACCGAATAACTTGATTAACGCCATTGTGGAATCAAACCGTACTCGCAAAGATTTTATTTCCGATGCAATTATTGCTAAAGCACCACGTAAAGTGGGGGTATACCGTTTGGTGATGAAGGCAGGGTCAGATAACTTCCGTGCCTCTGCGGTACAAGGCGTCATGAAACGTATCAAAGCCAAAGGTATCGAAGTGATTGTGTATGAACCGGTGCTGAAAGAAGATGAATTCTTCCGCTCGAAAGTCTACCGTGACCTTGAGGCCTTTAAAGCGGACAGCGACATCATTTTGGCTAACCGGATGGTACCTGAAATCGAAGATGTGGCGGATAAAGTGTATACCCGTGATCTTTTTGGTAACGATTAAACTAAGATCCCTTCCAATATATTGCTTCTATCACTAGCCAGTTATCACGCTGGCTAGTTGACTATTTTTTGTCGTTTTATTTCCTAGTTTAATTGAATCACTCGAGTAATCTGCAATAATCGCTAAGAAATAAATATCACTAATTGTTAGCATCAGCTTTTAATAGCGGGTAGGGCTGAGTGGCGGGCGATGAATAAAATAATAAAGACACAAAAAAATGGATATCAAGTATATCAAAAAGAAAGTGAGATTGATTATTGGCAAGTTATTGATGATTATATTCAAGGAAAAATTATCGGTAAAAATCTCAATAGTGGAAATATGGAGCGTAGCGTCGCTCGTATTAATATTGATGGAAAAAACTACATTATTAAATGCGAAAAAGAGCGTGATAGTCGTTTAGAAAAACGTATTATGCGTATGATGTACGGCCCTTATTTTTCTCGCTTACTTGTTCGTTTAGTTCAAGCACAAAACCAAGGTTGTACCATCACCAATGATATTTATTTTGTGGCAGAGAAAATGCGATGCCGAGAATCGATTGAAACTTGGATTATTGCCGAATATGTTGAGGGAACGGTACTCTCTGAAATTAACGATATCACCCCTTATTATTCTGAAATAGCAGCATTAATTAGCCAACTGCACGCCTATAATTTATCATCAAATGATATTCATGCCGGTAATTTGGTACTGACTGAGCATGGTCTGAAAATTATTGATTTATCAGATTTTGGTAACCTCGCGATTTGCAAAGCGAATGATTTAATCGCATTAAAACGGTTTTATGGTATCGAACCAGATAAAAAGAGTTTTATGTACCGATTCATTATGTTGCGAAATAATATTCGCCATTGGTCACGTAAAATTCGCGGTAAGAAAACACGTTTATAAAGGAAAGCCATCACAAAATTATTAATGATGGCTAGTTATTCTACTGTGATAAGGCATCAAGAAATTCAGGAATAAAGCTGCCCGTTCCTCGGCAATTTCTCTTCGCAATTTCACCAGCTTGTTTCATGATGGCGCAGGTATTTGCAATATTAAGTAATCGGTCACCAGGTAGGGCACAAGCTGCGGTAACAGCGGCCGATAGCCCGCAACCCGTGCCAACCACACGGGTCATTATGGGGTGTCCGCCTGTTATCGCAATCGTTCTGTGACCGTCAGTGACATAGTCAACCTCGCCACTTATCACAATCATGGTGTTGACTTCACGAGCAAGAGCTTGAGCTGCGGGTAAGGCATCATTGGGGGTATTTAATGAATCGACCCCGCGCCCACCTTGACCCGACCCCGCCAATGCCATGATTTCGGAAGCATTACCACGAATGGCTGTGGGGTTTAGCTTCAACAGTTCTCGACAAAACTGTGTTCGAAACTGAAGAGCGCCCACCGCAACAGGATCTAAAACCCATGGTTTCTGGGCGTGTCGAGCGCTATAAACGGCTAAACGCATTGCAGACTGGCGATCAGAAGTTAAGGTTCCCACGTTAATCAACACACCATCAGCAATCGCCGCAAATTGTTCTGCTTCTTCAGGCTCAATAACCATGGCCGGTGAACACCCTATCGCTAATAAAATATTGGCGGTAAAGGTTTGTACAACATCATTAGTCATACAATGGATCAATGGAGAGTGCACAGTAAATAACTGTTTAGTCTTTGAAATTTGAGTTTCTGAAATAGTTTCAAATTGCATTTTTTTCTCCTCTCCTCGTCTACATAAACTAACGGCTATGATTTAGTCAGATAAATAATTTTCCAACACCATCCCTCCAGCCCCTTGTGCTACCACCTCATATGAGTCATTTGCTGGAAAAATACGTGTTTTAATATGTGGGAATGCGGACATTTTTTCTTCTATCGATTTCTTTGTCATCGCAAAAAAATGATTTTTGGGTGTCAGTGTTCCACCACACACTACAACATCAGGCTGTAATGTCAAAATAGCATTTGCTAGCGCTAGGCCGTAATAATAGGCAGCTTCTTCTAACACATCCAAACACAACTGATCATCCATGGCGAGAGCTTGAAAAATAGTATGGTAATTAATTTCTGCTTCAGTACTAACCAGTTTATTTATTACTGAAGATTTTCCTAAGCGAATTTGCTGAATAATGCGTGTTTTTATCGCTGATAATGAGCTGTATTGTTTCAAACAACCATATGAGCCACATTCACATCGCTGGCCCCGAATATCAATGGTGATATGACCGAAAGCTTGAGCGGTGCTAATTGATGCAGGCGCAAATGTATTATTAATGACGGTACAACTTCGTATATCTGTATCACAGGTTGTAAATAAAAAGCGTTGGCTTTTTGAATGATAGCGTAACCGATATTCGGCAAGTGCAGCGAAAGTAATGCCGCTGCCTAGCGTGACAAAGCAGGGAACTCTGTCATTAATATAACTGAATAAGTCAGTAATTCTAGCATCATACTGACTAAATTCGACCTTATCGCGTTCTAATATATGGTCAATGGCAATGCCGATACCCAATATTTTTTCTGTGGTGAGTTGATGCTCAGATAATAACTGTTCAACTTTTATTAATAGGTTATCCAGCATCTTTTCCGCTGTTTCTAATTGCTCATTTTTTATTTTGAGCATGCCTAAAATATCTAATTTTAAGTTGAGTAATAGAATCGTTGAATAGAGATCACTCATCTCAATACCGACAACATAGCCATCATCAGAGTTAATGCTGTACAGTATTGGCTTACGTCCACCCGTTGACTCGCCAAGCTCTGACGTAGAAATCAATTGGCTTTTACTCAACTCATCAAGCAGTCTTGCACAAGTTGCAGGTTTCATACTCGCCAGTGATGATAACTCTTCCGCTCTAATCGGCCCATGATTCAAAATTAATCGATAAAGCATTTTCAGCTTACGAGTTTTGGAATTCTTAGAGGTGCGAAATTCATTCAATAATGTCAGTAACAAGTCATCACCCTTTTCTTATCAAGAGATACCGCGTCAAAGATTAGCAGATTTGCTCAGAAAGTACTGCTCTTTGGTCGATATCATAGCGAGAATCTTTTTCTTAAAATGAGATTAAGATCGCTGTACAGTTTTTAAATTGCTTTATCATCCCCCTTATTCATCCTTTTGGTACTATTTCGGAGATTTCCATGCATAACACCAATGATATTTTAGAAAGCTTACGCTTCATTGAGACTCACACCGACATTAAACCAACCGTTGGTATCATTTTAGGGTCAGGTCTAGGTCCATTCGCAGATACATTAGAAAACGCGGTTCATATTCCTTATAGCGAAATCCCCCATTTTGCAAAATCTGAGGCTGTTGGCCACGCGAATGAATTGGTGATCGGAACTATCGCGGGTAAAAATGTGGTCGCGATGAAAGGCCGTTTCCACTATTACGAAGGTTTTTCTCTCGACCAAGTGACCTTTCCTGTGCGATTGATGAAAGCACTCGGGGTAGAAAAACTGATCATTACTAACGCATGTGGTGCAGTGAATACCGACTTTAACCCTGGCGACCTGATGGTGATTACTGACCATATTAACCTCACCGCAAATAACCCATTGATTGGGCCAAATAACCCTGAATTAGGTGTCCGTTTCTTGGATGTCAGTGAAGTTTATAACAAAGAACTACGTCAAATAATTTTGGATGTTGCTAAAGAACAAGGGGTTTCCGTGCGTCAAGGCGTTTACGCGTGGTGGACTGGCCCAACGTATGAAACACCTGCTGAAATCCGCATGATTAGAACGTTAGGCGCTGATGCTGTTGGTATGTCAACGGTACCTGAAGCACTGGTGGCCCATCATTCACAAATTAAAACGGTTGGTATTTCCTGCTTAACGAATATGGCTTGCGGTATTTTGGAACAGCCTCTGAGCCATGATGAAGTGATCGAAACGGCTGAAAAAGTGAAAGCCACCTTCTTGCAATTAGTCACTGGCGTGATTGCTCGCTTCTAACTTATTCTCAAAATAATATAAAGAATGTCATAGAAACAAGTAGGTAGGTATTCAATGAAATTAAAGGGGCTAGTTTTAGTTTCGCTTGGCGCTTGTAGCTATGGCATTTTATCAACATTGGTTGTATTGGCTTATCAGGCTGGATTCTCTTTAAATGATGTGATTGGTAGTCAAACTGTTTTAGGTGCGGCATTACTTTGGGTGTTTGTGTTAGCTGGATCAGCGATGAGAAAAAAAACGCTAAACTGGCCAACAGGAAAGCAATCAACATTAATGTTATTGACGGGAACCACTACTGGGTTAACGGGACTACTCTATTACGCCTCATTACAGTATTTATCACCGGCATTGGGGGTTGTGCTATTTTTGCAGTTCACTTGGATGGGAGTCGCGATTAATTCTATTGTGACTCGCCGAATGCCTACCGTCATGACGATCTTATCAGTACTCTTTATCTTAGTTGGAACCTTACTAGCGACAGGGCTACTGAACAGTTCGAGTGTGCAATTCTACTGGTTAGGTATTGTATTTGGCTTATGTGCAGCGCTATCAAATGCAGTACGTGTTTATGTCAGTGGCGCGCTTGCTGTAAAAACTGAACCAATGATGCGTTCAGCCATTATGGTAACAGGAGGGGCTATTTTGACCTCGATTGTTGTGCCTCCAACCTTTTTATTAGACTTCACCACATTTAACTCCTTGTTTTTCTCTTACGGATTACCATTGGCCTTTTTTGGTTCTTTCTTTGGGATGTGGATGTTTGCTAAAGGCACTCCATTGATTGGAACGAGCTTAGCGACAATAGTCAGTTCAATGCAATTGCCTGTAACCATCATATTGTCCGTAACTGTATTACATCTACCTCTTGAGTTCATTCAGTTTGTCGGTGTCGCCATTATCTTATTTGGTGTCGCAATTGCTGAAGTGAAAATAAAAACAAATAAACAAACACGTTAAACAATTCGGGGTTACAGCTGAGTCGATAATTGCGCTGTGATGAGCGTAAATGAGTGAAATAACTATGCTATCACTTGAAGTATTGACGAATATAACTCCAAACGGAGATTGATATGAATATTAAAACCCGTCTAAAAACCATGTTATTCCTACAATATTTTGTCTGGGGAAGTTGGTTAGTCACGCTAGGTGCCTACATGATGAAAACACTGAATTTCTCTGGCGCTGAAGTTGGAATGGTTTATAGTTCGAAAGGGATTGCTGCTATTTTAATGCCGGGTATTATCGGAATTATTGCAGATAAATATATCCCTGCTAATCGGTTATATATGATTTGTCATATTATCTGTGCTGGTTCGTTATTCTACGCCGCCAGCGTAACAGACTCTACATTGATGTTCTGGGTAATGCTGATTAATGCGATGGCATTTATGCCAACGATTGCATTATCCAACTCAATTAGTTACTCCTCATTAAGCCAATTTCATCTAGATTCAGTGACAAATTTTCCGCCTATTCGAGTATTTGGCACGGTAGGTTTTATTATCGCTATGTGGAGTATTAGTCTATTAAAATTTGAATTAAGTAGCATGCAACTCTATATTGCGGGTAGCTGTTCATTGTTGTTGGCGCTATATTCTTTGACTTTGCCGCATATTGCCGTTAACAAAAAAGCGATTTCTACTAGTTGGGTTAGTAAGTTAGGTCTTGATGCATTAGTGTTATTCAAAAAACCGATAATGGCGGTTTTCTTTTTATTCGCAATGCTACTGGGGGCTGTTTTACAAATCACTAATACATTTGGTAGCCCATTCTTACACGACTTTGCTCGTGACCCATTGTACCAAGATAGTTTAATCGTTCAGTATCCTGCTATCTTATTATCCGTTTCACAAATGGCAGAAGTTGTGTTTATTTTAGCCATTCCATTCTTTTTAAAACGCTATGGCATCAAAACAGTCATGCTATTGAGCATGTTAGCTTGGACATTAAGATTTGGTTTTTTTGCTTTTGGCGATCCATCCGCAATTGGTTTAATGTTCCTGATTTTATCCATGATCGTATATGGATGTGCTTTTGATTTCTTTAATATTTCTGGCTCCATTTTCATTGAAAAAGAAGTTGATCATCGAATGAGAGCAAGCGCTCAGGGATTATTTATGACCATGGTGAATGGCGTTGGCGCTTATTTTGGTGCGATATTAAGTGGACTCGTGGTTGATTACTTTAGTGTGGATGGCGTTAAAGATTGGCAGACGATTTGGCTTGTTTTTTCATCGTATACCGTTGTGCTTGCTATTATTTTCTATTTCACTTTTCACTATCATCATGTGAGGGAAGGTGAAGTCAAAGCTGATTGAGATTAAATTTTATGGGATCTGGTGATGTGAGTATCACCAGATTTTTTGATAAATTATCTATTAACATACTCATTATTAGCTAACAATTGCTTGAGCTGTAATTATACTCCTCGTATTGAATTGGTTTTGAATGGGTATCAGCTTAAGTGGAGAAGGCTTAAGGTGTAGATGCGATTTCAGTCGATTAAAGTCATCATGATAGCCCTCATACTCTGAGGGCTATTAATTTATTATTGTGCGGCTTGAGACCCCCAAAGTGCATCAGCAATAGGGATTGTTGTAAATGTTTTAATAATTTGATTATACGTTTCTTCAGGCTTAAGTGATGTAAATTGTTCGGGATAGATAAATTTTGCAAGATATTCCATACCGACAATATTATAAGGATGGTTATAGAAGTTATGGTAGACGCCATATAACCGATTATTTTTAACGGCACTAATTTGGCTAAAACCCGTTCTATTTTTTAGTCGTTCAAAACCACGTTGGTTTTCTTCTTTTGTCACGCCATAACCAAAGGGAGCAGCAATATTGTTTTTATTAACCCAACGAGAGCCGGTGACGATATAAACGTCAGGCGTTGTTGTAATGACTTGTTCTAAAGAGACAGTGCCAGAAGCACCCGGTAAAAATTGACTGCCAATATTATCGGCGCCAATTGCTTGCACTAAACCACCCCAACCGGCGTTATTATGGGTAAAACAGCAGCTATCGCTACCATTTGCTCCTGCCTTGGCTTCAATAAAAACACGCGGCTTATTCTGGATTTTTGCCGTTGCTTGTTGGATGTCTGATAAGCGAGCTTGATAAAAGTCAGTATATTCTTTGGCTTCTTTTTCTTTATTTAACACCAATCCAAGCATGTCGATGCTCGTGGTTGTATTTTCGATTGGGTGCAAAAAAGTATCGATATATAGAATAGGAATATTAGCATCTTTTAAACGGCTAACAACACCAGAGCCTTCTAATGCAGGTTTTGCACGTAACTGCGCAATCAGGAGGTCGGGTTTTTGAGCAATGACCACTTCAGTGTTAACTTCACCTTTGTCATTGAATCCCATATCGGGAATTTTCTGTAGATCGGATTGCCATTTTTTTGCCAGTAATTCTACCGTCTGAGGGTCCGTTTTTTGTAGATTATTATTCCATGCGACGAGGCGATTAAACGGATTCTCTCTATCAAGCAAAGCCAGCGTTAAAATATCTCGACCATCTTGCAATACAACTCGTTTCGGTTCTTGTTGTAACGTAATTTTTTGGCCATCGGTATCGGTCACTGTAACGGGATAGGTCGTTGCTAAGGCCGAGGATGAGCATAAGGTTACGAATGTTATTGATAGCAGGTGATTAATTATCTTCATATTTAGACCCTTTTTGATTGAGTCTTGATAATAACAATTATCATTATCAATTTTAAGTGTTCTAAGCCAATCGCTGATAGTTTTTATTTACTTATCGGTGAGTAGCTATCTTTAATAATAAATTCAATGCATTACACGTTTAATCATTTGAGTAAATCCTACAGAAAAAGAAACGAGGGTATTTAATCTGCGAATATAGTGACGGTTAGAAGGGCTAAAATGGAGAGAGACAAAACTTAGGTTAAGTAGGGAAAGAAATCATGTTTAATCTTGATACACTCGAAAAAACTGAGTGTATCAAGTAGTAATCGCGTGTTTACTTATTTTTTGAGATCAAAACATAAGAGACAATTTTTGAAAAGTTAATTTTTAATAAGATTTTTTCACTATCGCTTAATGGATAATCACCTTGATCTCTAGACTTTTTAAATCGACTAATAATAAATTTATTAAGAATTTTTAATTTATCTTTTCTTTTATGTGACGGTAGCCAAGAGCCGCTGAAGTGGTGAATAGAATAGTTAATCTTATTATATTCAGGACTGCAAAAATAATAAGATGGATAAATGACTACCCCTTCTGCTAGATGGGATTCTTGGCTTCCATCGTAGGGGGGATTAAGGCCAAATTCACTAGAGAAATAGCGGCTAATTTTGAATGTATTGGGTTCTAAAACAAGTTCTCCATTGACTTCAAAATTCAGATTATCATAATCAGAAAGTAGCCCTTTTATGACTGATGAGCCTTTTATAGAACCCATAGCAGCTGTAATAGGTAGATACTTACCATCATATTGTTCATACCCGCTAAAAAAACTAAGGTTCAAAAAACGGTCAAAACTTTGTGTTACTTCTACATCACTATCAAGATAGATCCCTCCGTAATTATAGAGAGCATAAAGCCTTATATAGTCAGAAGCAAAGGCCCATTTTTTATTTTTTATTGCTTCGGTAACATAGGTGTTATTTATTTCGTCTAGGCAGTCATTTCCCCATTCCATAATCTCATAATCAGGAAGGTGTTTTTTCCAAGTATCAATACAATCTAACACAAATTGAGGTTTAGGGTTATTACCAACCCAAACATAGTGTATTATTTTAGGTATCAAAATGAATTCCTATTAGTATTTTAGTGAACGGAAAAATTTTCTTATTTGCAAGAAAAATAAAGATATTTTACTTTCAATGAAACCTTTTTGTCGTCTGGTTTTTTTTTCTGTAATCCTATATTTCTCAATATTACTATTTTCAAGTGTTAGTATTGGATGCTCAATTATTTCAGTCAAAAAGTAACCATCTACAATTTTGAGCTTATAAAATAAATTCCATGAATCAGCAACATAATAAGCTTTGTCAAATAGAGTAATTAATTTTTCACACTCATCTCTATGAATTAAGTAACAACATGTTCTAAATAATTTACTTGGTTTGTAAGTGACTTTTCTAAAAACAACATTACCGATTTTAATTTTATTAAAAAAACTGAGAGAAAGGCGTTTTCTTGAATTTAAGCCTTCTTGACCACCTAGTAAGTAAATATTATTCTTTTTGAGTAAGGATGTTTTTTCATTATTTAACTGTTTAACGAGATCTGATAATTTATCGCTAATAATAGCATCATCTTCTAGAATAATTGCCCACTCATAATTGCTATTAACAATTTTTTTATATATTAATTGGTGGCTGAGACTACATGCAACTTCATTAGCACATGAGGGCTTATTATATTGAAAGTTTAGTGAGTTAAGGTAGTCAGATGGCAAATCTTTGCCTTCGACAGCATCGATCATTACCCAAGACAACTTTTGTGCTGATAGCGAATCAGTAATTTTTTTTCGACGTTCAATATCTTTTTTTAATGAAACTATGAAAATAGGGATGTTACTTTCCATAACAGCGGATCCTGTATCGTTATGCAACCTTTTTGTATTATAAATAAAAAATGATAATTAGTCTTCAGATATTATTCCATTATTGTTAAAAATAATGCTCCTAGACTATTATTGAAACCCTATCAATGCATTGATTATATTGGTTTTTTCTTATGGTGAATGCATGGGGTGTTTTGCTCGTTTAGCTGGAAAATGCAATGCGACTATTATTAAAATAGCTATATTTAAAATAAAGCAAACTTAAAATATTTTTTAGTTATTAATGAATTAAAGTAATATAAGGTTATACGTCGGTATGCTTTCTAATGATTTTTATTTTTGCTGTCCCTGTATTAAAATTCTTAATAGAAAGACAGATAAAGAGTGGTTGGAATTCATATATAAGATAAATATAAAGCCAGTAAAAATTTAGGTATAGAGAATGAACCGGCTTTATATTTTATAATGCGTTATTCAATATTTTGAATTTGTTCTCTCATTTGTTCTATCAACACTTTGAGCTCAACGGCTGAATTGGTCACTTCACTATTGATAGATTTTGATGCGAGAGTATTTGATTCACGATTAAACTCTTGCATCATAAAGTCTAGGCGTCGACCATTGGCTTCTTTTTTCTTGAGAATATTACGCGTTTCTTTCACGTGTGCTTCCAGCCGATCCAGTTCTTCGGCGACATCGACACGTTGAGCTAATAAAATGAGTTCTTGCTCTAAACGGTTGCTATCTACTTGAATATCAGCTTCTTCTAATTTGGTTTGTAGGCGCTCACGCTGCCATTGCAAAATTTCGGGCATATGCTGACGGACTTTTGCAACTTCAACCAGTACTGCATCCAGACGTTGTTCGATAAGAGCGTGTAACGCAGTGCCTTCAGCTTCTCGGCTTTGAATAAATGCATCTAATGTTTCATCAAGCCCTGCTAACAGCTGCTCGCTGATCGCATCTAAATCCTGCTCGCCCGCTGACATAACGCCAGGCCAACGTAGAATTTCTAATGGATTAATTTCGCCTTCATGACTGTAATTTTTTACCCAGTTAGCCGCACTAATAATTTGACGAGCTAAATTTTCGTTAAGGATTAATTCTCCTCGATTTGCTCCATCTAATTCAAAACGTAAATTACATTCAACTTTGCCTCGAGTCAGGCGAGCACGAATTCGTTCACGAACCACTGGCTCAAGACTTCGTAATTGTTCTGGTAAGCGGATATAGGTTTCTAGATAGCGTTGGTTAACGGAACGCAGCTCCCAGGCCGCACTCCCCCATTCACCCTTGATATCACGGCGGGCAAAAGCGGTCATACTACGGATCATAATTCGTTCCTATCAAAATGAATATAAGAGGGATTATAACGCTATGAGTGATGTCATGATAGGCATTATCGTTTTAAGGACGTATAATGCGCGGCAATTTAGTTGAAAATGGAGATAACACCATGCGTCCAGAAGGCAGAATGGCAGACCAAATGCGTCCGATTAAAATATCACGCAACTATACTAAGCATGCGGAAGGCTCTGTTCTTATTGAGTTTGGCGACACTAAGGTGTTATGCAATGCAACTGTCGAAGAGGGAGTGCCTCGTTTTTTAAAAGGTCAAGGCCAAGGCTGGGTGACAGCAGAATATGGCATGCTACCTCGAGCAACAAATTCGCGTAATCAACGTGAAGCGGCAAAAGGTAAGCAGACTGGGCGTACAATGGAAATCCAACGTCTAATCGCACGATCTTTACGCGCAGCGGTTGATTTGAAAAAGTTAGGCGAATATACCATTACATTAGATTGTGATGTGATACAAGCAGATGGTGGTACTCGTACAGCAGCTATTTCAGGGGCTTGCGTTGCGTTAGTCGATGCACTTAATAAAATGGTTGAACAAGGTAAATTGACGGCGAGCCCTTTAAAATCGATGGTAGCCGCAGTCTCTGTAGGAATTGTGAATAATGAAGCTGTATGTGACCTTGAATATGTTGAGGACTCTGCGGCTGAGACCGATATGAACGTCGTTATGATGGATGATGGTCGTATGATAGAGGTTCAGGGAACTGCCGAAGGCGAACCATTTAGCCATGAAGAGCTATTGTCGTTACTTGCATTAGCAAAAACGGGACTAGAATCTATTTTTGAAGCTCAACGAGAAGCGTTGAAATAAGAATATTTTTAATAGGCGGCTGAAATAGTCGCCTTTTTTATGTCTGGTGATTTTTTCGAGCTCACCAGTATGTGTATCATCGTATTAAATATATTGACATTAAATATTGAGGAGATTGACCCATGAAAGCCTATCAGCGCGAATTTATAGAGCTTGCCATGAAAAAACAGGTGCTTAAATTTGGTGAGTTTACGCTGAAATCAGGCCGTAAAAGCCCCTATTTCTTTAATGCTGGGCTGTTTAATACGGGGCGTGATCTGGCACTGGTTGGTCGATTCTACGCGCAAGCTCTCAAAGAAAGTGCAATCGAATGTGATGTTTTGTTTGGGCCTGCTTATAAGGGGATCCCAATAGCAACGACGACAGCAGTTGCACTTGCTGAACATCATAATATTGATATGCCATACTGCTTTAACCGTAAAGAAGCCAAGGATCATGGTGAAGGTGGCACATTAGTGGGCTCTCCACTACAGGGGCGTGTGGTGGTTGTCGATGATGTTATTACAGCGGGTACGGCAATTCGTGAATCGATGGAAATTATTAAACAGCAAAATGCGACACTTAATGGCGTCCTTCTCTGTCTTGATCGTCAAGAAAAAGGCAAAGGTGAGATCTCGGCGGTACAGGAAGTTGAACGCGATTATCACTGCAAAGTTTATTCAATTATTACGATGAGCGACTTGATTGCTTACCTCGCTGAACGAGAAGATATGCAACAACATCTCATCGCGATGCAAGCTTATCGTCAGCAGTATGGTATTTGAGGTTAATCAGCTGTTGTCTTCTTATTCCGGGTAATCACTTTTTAGATGAAGAGGGATTTGGGCTAGTCATCCTACAATGATGAGGAGCTGCACAGATGAATGGCATTCATCATGTCCTGGATTTGAGCTTGTTTACCCTAAGGTAATCAAGAAACAGGTAAATAAAGAAAAAAGCCCTCGCCCAAAGAATGTGGGCGGGGTGAGTAGTTGTTTAATCTGTTATTGTAACTGAGCTAAAATTAAAGGCCAGCGTGATTCAAATTCTACTGTGGGTCGATAACGGAATTCTGAACGTACAAAACGCGACAACATTCCTTCACAAAATGCGAGCAGTTGGCTTGCAAGAAGGGATTCATCATGCAGAAAACCATGCCCATCTCGTATTTTTTTCTCTTTTAATACTTGGCGTAATTGTGACTCTATTCGTTCAAATAATTGGTTTATACGACCTTGCAGCCTATCTTGCTCAAACATCAGGGCGTGGCCGGTCATAATACGGGTCAGCCCCGGGTTTTTCTCTGAAAAGCCTAAAATAAGGGCTAAAATCAGTTTAATGCGAGTTAGCGTATCTTTCTCATCGCTTAGGATAAGATTGATGCGCGAAACTAAAGAGTCCTCGATAAACTCAATTAAGCTATCGAACATTTTCGTTTTACTCGGAAAATGACGATAAAGTGCAGCTTCAGATACTCCTACAGTTGCTGCAAGCTTTGCAGTTGTAATTCGTTGACTACCATCACTACTTTCTAACATCAGCGCCAGAGACTGCAAAATCTCTTCACGTCTGTTGCGTTTTTTTGTTATCGCTTTTTCTGCCATGTCTGATAAGACCCCTGCTAAAACAGCAAAACAAACTATCTAAAATTTTGCCCCGAGTAAATAGAAAATAAAGGGCAAAAAGTAGATAAAAGAGCACGATATCGATAAAGTTCGGCTGGCTTAAAAGGGCATATGCTTGTTGTATCGTTAGATGGTATATACTTGTGACCTTGCATGTGGCATGTAAAGTGACCATTTTCAGCCTTCGAGGGACGAGTTTCTTACCCGCGAACTTTTTATCAATGGAACCTTACTTGCCACTTGCGCGACTTAGCGTATTAGCTCCTCAGTTAAATCATAAAGAGGAGAGCTAGTAGGCTAAGCCATCAATTTATCTTAAAAAGCTGACAAAATAACAGCCTATATTTCACGAATTGCTATTGTTGTCAGTTTCGAGATAGGGTCTGTTAGGACGTATACCTCGTTTAGATAAACATATCGCTACCAACAAAATACCCTTTAAAGCAACTAAACTGTCGTACTAAAATGATACCGTCTATTTTTCGCTAAACTCACTGATAAGTTTATTTGTTATTCCATCATGAAATATGGATTTGGTATTATCAGTAAAGCTAAGAATTAGGAGTAAGCAAATTTATTGACGTCCTGAATGTCCGAAGCCTCCAGCGCCTCGTTCTGTCGCATCAAAGTCATCGACAATATTAAATTCAGCTTGAACGACTGGAACGAAAACCATTTGGGCCATTCGTTCGCCCGGTTCAATGGTAAATGTCTGGTTGCCTCTGTTCCAGACAGACACCATCAATTGCCCTTGATAGTCAGAGTCAATCAATCCAACTAAATTACCAAGTACAACACCATGTTTATGGCCAAGACCGGAACGCGGTAGGATGACTGCTGCTAGCTGCTCATCAGCGATATGAATCGCGAGGCCAGTAGGGATTAACTCTGTTTGACCCGGCGCTAAATCGATTGGTGCATCAAGGCAAGCACGCAGATCTAATCCCGCTGAGCCAGTCGTTGCATAAGTTGGTAAAGGAAACTCGTTACCAATACGGGGATCAAGAATTTTCAGATCAATTTTTTTCATAACGTTGAAGTATCTCGTCTAATAAACGGTGGCTTAATTCA
Source organism: Providencia sp. PROV080 (assembly GCF_033688105.1). Taxonomy (NCBI): domain Bacteria; kingdom Pseudomonadati; phylum Pseudomonadota; class Gammaproteobacteria; order Enterobacterales; family Morganellaceae; genus Providencia; species Providencia sp. PROV080. The sequence goes on along the minus strand of NZ_CP096346.1, from coordinate 4,092,526 downwards.
AGTTTACTACTGTGTGGTAAACGGGTGTCGCCAAAAGCATCAAAAATATGCAGTGCATTGTTATCACTGTTAAAACCATTATCAGCGAGCGAAACATCATTCGCACAAATTAGGTCTAACTGTTTTTGTTGGCGTTTCTGACGTGCGTATTCTTCCACATTCTGGGTTTCGGCTGCAAATCCAACCACATAAGGGCGATGTTGTGCTAATTGGCCAACACTGGCAACAATATCAGGATTTTTGACTAATGTAATGGCAACTTCATCACCCTGTTTTTTAATTTTATTTTCAGCAATTGTTTTTGCACGGTAGTCAGCGACAGCCGCACAACCGATAAAGATATCTTGCTCAGTGATAGTTTGGTGCACTTTTTCGTACATATCGAGAGCACTGATAACATCAATTCGCGTGACTCCTGCCGGTGTCGCTAAAGTCACTGGGCCTGCAATTAAAGTCACTTGTGCACCACGTTGACTGGCTGCTTCAGCAATAGCGAACCCCATTTTTCCTGAGCTGTGATTACTAATAAAGCGGACTGGGTCTAAATCTTCACGGGTAGGCCCTGCCGTAATCATAATTTTTCGATTTTGTAAGTCAGTTCGAGAACGGAAGTGTTCACAGGTAAAACGTATAATCTCTAATGGATCGAGCATTCTTCCTGGGCCGATGTCACCGCAGGCTTGGCTGCCATCATCTGGCCCCCAAATCATACATTGACGTTGTTTCAGTTTGATTAAATTTTCTTGTGTCGCCGTTGCTCGATACATTTGTTGATTCATGGCAGGAACAACCGCAAGCGGCGCAGCCGAAGCTAAACAAATGGTGGTCAATAAATCATTCGCCATACCAGCACTTATTCGAGCAATTAAATCTGCTGTAGCTGGCGCTAATATGATGATATCGGCCCATTTAGCGAGCTCAATATGGCCCATTGCTGCTTCCGCCGCTGGGTCGAGTAAATCGTCAGAGACGGGATGACCAGAAACCGCCTGCAATGTTAAAGGTGTAATAAAGGCTTTTGCCCCATGAGTCATAACAACGCGGACTATAGCACCCTCATCACGTAAGCGACGAGTGAGCTCAGGAATTTTATATGCGGCAATACCACCACTTATGCCGAGGACTATTTTTTTACCTAATAGCTGTGCCATCGTTTTATCCATCTAATCATCGTGAAGAGCATATTATCATATCAGAAGTGTCAGCGAGAGTACTGTATATATCATCACCCTTTTATTTTTTGCGAAGCGTTACGCAAATCAACAATTGATGTGTTGTTGTCGTTACCGCCTATGTATAGAAAGAGAAGCAGCAAGGGGCATAAGGGGGTGATAATGGAGCATGAAGAGAGCTTAAAGCCAAGGGAGAAAATATTGGCGTATGGTGCCGCAACGCTGACGGATGCAGAGTTATTGGCTATTTTTTTACGAACGGGTAGCCAAGGCGAATCCGTTTTACAACTTGCGGAGCGTTTGTTGAAAGAGTTCGGCTCTTTATACTTACTCTTACAGTCTGACTACACAAAGCTAGCAAAATGCAAAGGTGTCGGTGTTTGTAAATTCTCTCAATTTCAGGCGATTAGTGAGATCGCACGGCGTTTTTTTACTGAACAATTTTTATATGAAGATGTGATCTCTGAACCTAACCATTTAAAAATACGATTACTTGAATTGTTTGCTGGGCAAGAAAGAGAAGTTTTTGTGGTACTCTTTTTAAACAATCAACATCAAATTATTAGTTATGAAGAACTCTTTAAAGGAACTATCAATCGGGTAGAGGTTCATCCCAGAGAAATTATTCGTTATGCCATGAAAATGAATGCAAGTGCGGTCATCTTGGCGCATAATCACCCATCAGGCAATGCAGAGCCTAGCGAAGCGGATAAACAAGTGACTTTTCGTATTAAAGATGCTTGTAGCTTAGTGGGAATTAAATTGCTTGACCATTTTGTTGTTGGACATAAAAATTGTGTTTCATTTCTTGAACGAGGGTGGTTGTAAAAGCATTTTTTTGACTAAAAAATGACAACTTTTGCCGCATTGGGCTTGAGTGAGAACGATTGAAAGCGTATACTACGCCACCTTTGAGGATCTTGGGTTTGGCGAGAAGAGCCTATCTCAGTAAATTTTTTACTAAGATGATAACATTCTTTTCAGTCAATAAAGTTTGCTGAGATGGGCTCCTAAGCCTGACGAGGCGGCCATACCCAGAACAAAAAAGCTCGAGCTGATTAGATTTTTGGAGAATAGACATGTCACGAGTCTGCCAAGTTACTGGCAAGCGTCCAATGAGCGGTAACAACCGTTCACACGCATTAAACGCGACCAAGCGTCGTTTTTTGCCAAACCTGCACTCTCATCGTTTCTGGGTTGAGTCTGAGAAACGTTTCGTAACGCTGCGTGTATCTGCTAAAGGCATGCGCATTATCGATAAAAAGGGTATTGATGCTGTTCTTGCTGAACTGCGTGCCCGCGGTGAGAAGTACTAAGGAGCTAAAAAATGGCTAAAGGTATTCGCGAGAAAATCAAGCTGGTTTCTTCTGAAGGTACTGGTCACTTCTATACCACGACGAAGAACAAGCGCACTATGCCTGAAAAACTGGAAATGAAAAAATTCGATCCAGTTGTTCGTAAGCATGTGATCTACAAAGAAGCGAAAATTAAATAATTTTTGTTTTCTTATTAAAAAACCCAGCTTTGGCTGGGTTTTTTATTTTCAAAATCAAAAAACTATACTTATACGCATTCAAGGCTATATCGATTATTCCTAAAGTAGTAACATGTTCGTTCTTGATTGAATTAATAGTGTTAGTTTTTGTCAAAGAACTATGTCATTTTGCGTATAGATATCATTAAGAGTGTCTGGTGAAAAAACAGTTTAAAAAAATTCTTGTTATCAAGATGCGGTTTCATGGGGATATGCTACTGACTACGCCTGTGATCAGTACATTAAAGCAAAACTATCCTGATGCCGAGATTGACGTGTTACTTTATCAAGATACGATCCCTATTTTGTCTGAAAATAGGGAAATCCATGCCTTGTATGGAATTAAAGGTAAGAAGGCTAATGGGCTCAGTAAAGCCTGTAACTTTGTCAATTTGTTATTAAAATTACGTCGTAATAAGTATGATTTGGTTGTAAATCTTGCAGACCAATGGATGATATCAGTGCTTGTGCGGGCTATCCCTGCTCAGGTAAAAATTTCACATAAATTTGCTCATCGAGAGTCGACGTTTTGGCATAATAGCTTTACCCATTTGACTGCACCTCACGGTGAACACGTTGTTATGAACAATCTTTCTGTTCTTGAACCGTTAAAAATCAATAACCTTAAAACAGATTTAACGATGTCATATGCAGAGCAAGATTGGAAAAAGATCGATCAGCAGCTATTGGAACTTGGTGTTCATAGCAGCTATGTCGTCATCCAGCCAACGGCACGGCAGATATTTAAGTGTTGGGATGATGAAAAATTTGCGGAAGTCATTGATGCGTTGCAATCCCGTGGTTACCAAGTGGTATTGACTTCTGGGCCAAGTCAAGATGACCTTGATTGTGTTGAAAATATTGCATCCCATTGCCACACTAGGCCCATCACTGAGTTGGCGGGTAAAACGACATTTCCTGAACTTGGTGCACTCATTGCCCACTCTGCGTTATTTATCGGTGTAGATTCTGCCCCAATGCACATTGCAGCAGCGGTCAAAACACCCATAGTTTGTTTGTTCGGTGCAACCAACCATGTATTCTGGCGTCCGTGGAGTGAAAACGTAGTGCAATTCTGGGCGGGTGACTATGAAGCTATGCCACCACGCGAGAAACTCGATAGAAATAAAAAATACCTTTCTATCATTCCTGCATCTGACGTTATCAAGGCAACAGAAAAAATGTTGCCGATGAATATTCGTTCAATAATGACAAGGTTCTAATATGATTTTGGCATTTTGTCTGTACAAGTATTTTCCGTTTGGTGGTTTACAACGTGATTTCTTACGTATTGCGTTAGCGTGTCAGGCAAGAGGGCATCATATCCGCGTTTATACTCAATCTTGGCATGGTGAGAAACCTGCTGGTTTTGAAATTATGATTGTACCAGTCACATCGAAAACCAATCATGGACGTAATGCACAATATTGTGAGTGGGTGCACGCTCATATCAAACAATATCCAGTAGACCGTATTATTGGTTTCAATAAAATGCCTGGCCTAGATGTATATTATGCGGCGGACGTTTGTTATGCAGAAAAAGTCGCTAATGAAAAAGGTTTTTTTTATAGGCTAACTCCCCGTTATAAGCATTATGCAACGTTTGAAAAGGCCGTATTTCAAGTAGGAAAACCTACCAAATTATTAATGCTGACTCCTCATCAAATTGCACATTTTAAAAAACATTATGCTACAGAAGCATCGCGTTTTTATATGCTACCGCCGGGTATTGCGCAAGATAGAAAATACGATAAGCAGATCCCCAATGCACGGCAAATTTATCGAGAAAAAAATCAGATACCTCCGTCAGCGTATTTGTTATTGCAGGTTGGTTCCGACTTTAAGCGTAAAGGAGTCGATAGAACCTTAAGAGCAATGGCAGCATTGCCTGAAGAGATTAAGAAAAATACGCGATTAATGGTTGTTGGGCAGGATAAACCTGAAAAATATCAGCGTCTAGCCAATACACTGGGCATAGGTCAACAAGTCTCCTTTTTTAGTGGGCGTAATGACGTTGCTGAGCTAATGGCAGCGGCAGATATTTTAATGCATCCAGCATACCAAGAAGCCGCGGGTATTGTGTTACTGGAGGCTATAACAGCAGGTTTACCTATTATTGTTACGGAAGTTTGTGGTTATGCCTCATTTATTGCTGATGCTCAATGCGGCATGGTGATCCGTGAACCATTTGAGCAAAAAACGTTAGATTCCGCGCTTTCAGAAAGTCTGCAAAATAAACAACAATTAAAAAATTGGGCAGAAAAGGCGCGGCATTTTGCGGATACAGAGGACTTATATAGTTTACCTGAAAAAGCGGCTGATATTATTTTAGGACATCTAGATGATTGAACTTAAAACACCTTTTAGTGATCTATGGAAAAATAAAGATCCTTTTGTGGAAACTGAGCAGTTAGAAGGTGAGGTGTTTCGTCAGCTAGAAAGTCGCAAAACATTGCGCTTTGAGCTTGGTGGAGAGAGCTATTTTATCAAAATCCATTATGGTACAAGTTTAAAAGAGGTGTTAAAAAACCTGTTTTCATTAAGGTTACCAGTATTGGGTGCTGATAGGGAATGGAACGCGATACATCGGCTAACAAAAGCGGGTGTGGATACGATGGATGGTCGTGCATTTGGGCAAAAGGGGATGAACCCGCTACGTCGACATTCCTTTATTATTACGAAAGATTTAACGCCAACGATCAGTTTGGAAGATTACTGTGCCAATTGGTCAAGCCTAGCGCCTGATTTTACAGTCAAACAATTGATTATTCGCCGTGTTGCTCAAATGGTACGTAAAATGCACGCCGTTGGTATAAATCACCGCGACTGTTATATTTGCCATTTTTTACTACACTTGCCTTTTTCAGGTGAAGAGCAGGACTTGAAAATCTCGGTGATAGATTTACATCGAGCACAACTCAGAAAAAAGGTTCCAATACGTTGGCGTGATAAAGACCTTATTGGGTTATACTTTTCTTCATTAAATATCGGCCTAACAAGCAGAGATATTTTCCGTTTTATGAAAGTTTACTTTGATTTGCCTTTACGAGATATTTTAAAAGAAGAACAGGCTTTGATACTCAAAGCGGGAAGCAAAGCAAAAAAAATCCAAGAGCGTACAAAGCGCCGTGGTTTATAGATAAACAATTTGTTGGGGTCTTATATGGTCGTTGAATTTGATAAAATGATACAACAAGTTATCCCGCTCGGTGTGTCAGACTTAGATATTTCATCTTATTTTCATGTCGCCTATGGCATTGATCATCATTTTTTATATGGCTGTGGCGTATCTATTGCCTCGTTGTTGATGCACAATGAGCATACCAATTTTTCTTTTCATGTATTTATAGACGATTCAATTAGTGATGCGGATTTAGCTCTGTTTAGGGAGCTCAGTGACGACTATAATGTACAAATCACCCTCTATATAATTAATTCTAGTAGTATAAAAACACTTCCGACGACTAAGAATTGGACGCATGCCATCTATTTTCGATTTATTGTTGCCGAATATTTTATCAATAAAATAGATTATCTATTGTATTTAGATGCCGATGTTGTTTGTAATAATTCGATTGAAGGGCTGACTCAGTTAGACTTACAAAATAAAGTGGCTGCGGTTGTCACTGAAAGGGATGAAAATTGGTGGAAAAAACGGGCTCAAACGTTAGGTTTCCCCGAAGTATCCGCTGGCTATTTTAATAGTGGTGTGATGTATGTAAATTTAGCCGCTTGGGAAGAAAATCAGGTTACAAAAAAATCAATGTCATTGCTTATGGATACGAATATTAATCATAAGATTAGTTATCCTGACCAAGATGTATTAAATATATTATTAGCAGATAAAGTCATTTATTTGGATGCTGTTTATAATACACAATTTAGCTTAAATTATGAGTTAAAAGATCAATTTCACTATCCTGTTACTCAAAACACTATTTTTATTCACTATGTTGGGCCAACGAAACCTTGGCACGAATGGGCTACTTATGAAACAGCCAAGCCTTTCTCTGATGCTCGATCAGCGTCACCTTGGAATAAAGTACCATTATTAAAGGCTAAAAGTAGCAACCATTTACGTTATTGTGCGAAGCATAATATCAATCAAGGCCACTATCTATTTGGATTTCTTCTCCATTTTAGGTACTTATTATCTAAGCTTAGTAAATAATTAACATTTACGTTTTAGTGAAAAGTAGCATAAAACAATATTTTATTATTGGAGATAAATGATGAATTTTAATATCCATGACATAGTGACTGAGAGATATGTTTTAAACGATAGTGATGAAGACTTAAATGAAAAATGCCTTAATATCGTTTATGGCTCAGATGAAAACTACCAGTTTGGAGCAGGAGTTTCAGCAGTATCTTTGTTAATTAATAATCCTAGTACATCTTTTAGATTCCACTTTTTTTTGGATACGATAAATCCTAATTTTGTTGATAAATTAAAATGGATTGCTGAACAATTTTCAACACAAATAATTGTGTATAAACTGAATCACGATTTTTTAGAGAAATTACCTGCCTGTGACGTTTGGTCATCAGCAATGTATTTTAGGCTGATCGCGCTTGATTATTTAGCTTTTCATTATGATTATGCACTATATCTCGATGCAGATGTAGTATGTCATAGTGAACTAAATTTAGATGCCAATATTCTTAGCCAAGTTATTTGTGGTGTTGTTCTTGATAGTGAAATGGTGAGAAGCAAAAGTGGGTCAAGGTTGGGTGTACCTGAATTAAGTACACGGTACTTTAATTCAGGCGTGATGTTTATTAATTTAAAAAAATGGCAAGAACATGAAGTGACTAAACGTTGTTTAGCACTATTATCTGCATCGGATGCAAAGCAACGTTATAAATACCCTGACCAGGATGTGTTGAATTTAATTCTGGTGGATAACCAAGTTCAGCTTAATCAGCGTTTTAATACTATTTATACCTTAAAGAATGAGCTATATGATCGAAGCCATAAAAAATATCAACAGGTGATCACGGATAATACCACGTTGATACATTATACAGGGATCACTAAGCCATGGCATACTTGGGCAAACTACCCGTCTGCTAAGCCTTTTTATATCGCTCTTGAGCAGTCGCCATGGTGTAAAAATGATTTAAAATCAGCAAGTAAATTTGTTGAAAGAAAAAAAGAATATAAGCACTTATTGAAACAAAAAAAGATTGTTGCTGGCTGTCTGTGTGGAATCCAATACTTGTTGATGAAAGTTTTTCGAAATAAAAAATAGTAATATGCTAAATAAATGGTTTTTACTGTGAAGTTTATTAATCCTTCCTTAGTCACTGTCTGTCGTGAGAATGAAGGGTACCCTTATTACTCAAAAGTGAATGATAGGCATTGTTTATGCATAGTGTTCACAAATTTTGCCTCTGTGAAAGGGATAATAATTGATATGCTGGATAGGGAAGCATATTGAATGCGTTCGATTGAGTTAAGGTAGCATCATAATGTCTTGATTTTTATCGTATATCAATATTATTGTAGATGTTAACATTTCGATTTATATATTTTCAGAATATTATGAATAGATACTAGGTTATGATAGAATTTTTGTATGTTCTGTAGTTGTTTGATTTGGACTGAAAATAAAAACAGTCTTCCGGTTACAAAACAGGTATCGAACAATAATATTCAGTAAGGTCAACAAAATGTTAAGCCATGAAATGATCAAATCTCTAGTTGAAATAAGTGGTAGCAAAGCTAGTGATGGTGATAAAGCGTATTTTCATATTGCTTATGGGGTTGATGAAAAGTTCCTCTACGGTGTTGGTACATCAATCTCTTCGATACTCCTTAACAATAAAGAGACGCATTTTCATTTCCATATTTTAGTTGATAGCTTAGTTGACGAGAATCTTTTTCAGCAGTTAATTGCAAATAGTTACCATAAAATCACGGTTTATCTGATCGACATCCAAGAATTTAGACGCTTACCATTGCCATCACCTGCTTGGAGTCACGCCATCTACTTTAGATTAGTGATTATTGATTATCTGTCTCAATCAATCGATAAATTATTGTATTTAGATGCGGATATTATTTGTAAAGGCAATCTCGAATATCTAAAAACATTAGAATTTAATGAGCATGTTTACCTTTATGCTGTAAAAGATAAATTTTGCAGTGAAAAGAAACAGTTGCCTATGGATATGAGCAAATACTTTAACTCTGGGTTTTTATATATGTCGATTCAGCAAATGGTGAAAGCAGACATACCCAACAGAGTTATTGAATTAGTAAAAAATAATAATTTTACTCATCCAGATCAGGATGCATTGAATATTTTATTAAATGATAAACTGGTTAATATAGGTGAAAATTTCAACTTTATGTTTTCTTTAGATTGGTATATTACCAGCAAAAGAAGCACTGATAATATACCAAATGATGTTGTTTTTATTCACTTTGTCGGATTAACTAAACCATTTCATGAATGGGCTATTTTCTATAAAGAGTATCAGTTTTTTGATATTGCACGACAGAATTCGCCTTGGAAGAATATTCCCTTGCTCAAAGCCGAAAATTACAAGCAATTATCTCGCAAAAAATCACATCTAAGAAAAAATAGAAAGTTTTTTCAATTTTTATTAGCAACAGTTGAATATATAAACAAGAAAATATTTCATTGATATCATGCTGACACTGTCAGCATGAATATGACTAATGGATGCGCTTTTGGTTAATTAAGATAGCAACGAAAATATTGTATAGGAAGAAAATATCTAAAAATATAAATTCAAAGAGGCAGTAGATTAAAAAATAGCCAATAGAGGAGGCAAAGATACCCACATTTAAAATATTTTTTTGTAATTTTATATTTCTCATTAAATCTTTTAAGTTAATAACATAAGCAATAATAAATAATAGCAACCCACCTAAACCTACATTATATAAGATGTTTAAGAAAAATGGGTCATCATTATTATGTACATATTCATTTTTGCGTTGTGAAAATTTTCCGCCACCACGAAATCTTTCTGCATTATTATCATTCAGATACTGGTTGTAAGAGACAGAACCATACCCAACACCAAATAGAATATTTTTAGTTTGATTCATAAAAATAGGGAAACGTGTCATCACAATTTTGTCTCTACCTGATGAAATGTTTTTTGCGTCTAGAGTTTGGTTTATCTTATTTTTTACTTGAGGAATGGTGGTATAAGCGATGGTTGTAACACTTAAAGAGGCAATGGCAAAAATAACAATGTATAAAGTAAATTTTTTAATACTTTGAGAAAACAAAAATAAAATAATTAATGTTTCAATAACTACAGTAAGTACGCCTCCACGACTACCAGTATAAAGTAAAAAACAAAATGCAAAAATGGATAAAATAAACATTGCTACTTTTAATAGATTATTTTTAAAAATAAATAAGGCAGTAAAGGTAAATGGAAAAAGCAATGTTGTATAGTGAGCAAAACCATACCTAAGCTGTAAAAATAGAGGTAAGTCACTATCTTTAAATTGTTTTAATATTGGAGATATAAAAAGAGTAAATGCCAAAGTGGCAATCAAGGCATAACTTATTGTTTTTATTGATTTTGATTCGTTATTTTTGAATGCGATTAAAAATAACGTAATGATAATGACATAGCGCCAGTCATTGAAAAATTCTTTCAGCGCTTCTAGTGTAAATTGAGAGTAAGTAAAAAATATCGCGCATAAAATGCACCATAAGCTAAATAAAAAGAATACTTTTCGTCCTCTAACTAACTGAATAAGGTCATCTTTGATATTTATTTTATTTTTAATAATGGTATAGACAGTATAGAGAAAGAGTAAGACAGCAGAAATATTTAACACGCCTTGAGTATCATTTGTAAACATACCCAATATGACAAGGGAAACTAATAAAAAAGGAAATTGACTAATAATATAGTTTTTTATATTCACAAGTTTGCCTATCGATTGCTGTCAGATTTTTGTCGGTGATCAAAAGTGACGATATTGTGTTAGATAACGGATCTTTGATTGCTAATAGGCGAATTGTATTTATCATATACTTGAATGTCCAGTTGATCAGTGGGTTAACATGGTCAGTTCGTTTAAGGTATTTTGATTTTTATATTAATCATATCGCTGTTTAAGGATCTATTCATGCCAGAGCTACCCGAGGTTGAAACCAGCCGCAGAGGCATAGAGCCTCATCTCGTCGGTAATATTATCCAATATGCCGTAGTGCGTAATGGCCGTTTACGTTGGCCTGTTTCAGAACAGATCAAAAGTTTATCTGATGAGGTTATTTTAAGTGTTCAAAGGCGTGCGAAATATCTATTAATTGAACTACAACAAGGTTGGATAATCATTCATCTCGGTATGTCGGGCAGCTTACGCATTTTGTTAGAAGAGTTGCCTGAAGAAAAGCATGACCATATTGATTTAGTATTAAAGGATGGCAAGGTTTTGCGTTATACCGACCCGAGACGCTTCGGGGCTTGGTTATGGTGTGACGACCTTGCGACGAGCTCTGTCTTGGCACATTTAGGGCCTGAACCTCTTTCGGATGAGTTTAATGCTCAATATTTATTTGAGCAGGCAGCAAAACGAAAAATTGCTATCAAGCCTTGGCTGATGGATAACAAGGTGGTCGTCGGGGTGGGGAATATTTATGCGAATGAAGCGCTATTTGCGGCAGGTATTTCGCCAGAAAAAATCACGAATACATTAACGCTTGAGCAATCAGAGGGTTTGGTTACACAAATTAAGAAAGTATTGCGGCGTTCCATTGAACAAGGTGGAACAACGTTGAAAGACTTTTTACAGTCTGATGGTAAGCCTGGTTACTTTGCTCAAGAATTATTTGTTTATGGTAAAAAAGGGGAACCTTGTTTGATGTGCGGGACGCCGATTATGAGTATCAAACAAGGTCAACGCAGTACTTTTTATTGCCCTCAATGCCAAAAATAATTTAAATTTTATTGAGTTTTTTTAGCATCGCTTCTGCAACGATCGGTGGTAGGAAAGAAGAGATATCACCATCATGAAGAGCAACATCTTTGATCAGTGATGATGAAACGAACGACAAGCTTTGTGAAGGAAGTAGAAATACCGTTTCTAATTCAGGCACAAAATGGCGGTTCATATTGGCGAGTTGCCATTCATATTCGAAATCAGCGACTGAGCGAACGCCACGGATCAAGATGTTGGCACCATGCTTTTGTGCGAAGTTAGCCATGAGCTCTGAGAAGCCAACGACTTCTACGTTATCTAAATGTGCGGTAACGTTTTGCGCAAGTTCCACGCGTTCTTCAAGGGTAAACATAGGGCTTTTGCGTTGGCTATTGGCGATGGCGAGTAACACATGGTCAAACATTGCTGCTGCACGAGAAACAATATCAATATGGCCTGATGTTATGGGGTCAAAGGTGCCAGGGTAAATCGCTTTGTGTTTCATAAATTGTTATCTCGTTGTTTATTAATACTTATTTATATGAATTTAAATTAAGTAATATGTGCATATCATCAACATTATCGACTATTAAGGGGAGTTGCAACTCACGAATAGCCGCTTAAGTTAATTTCAAGTCTATTTTTAGGTGCATATTCTGCACACTTTCATAAAAGGTTTATGTTAAGATAGCGCCAATTTTAGTAAGTGAATCAGATCGAATGTTATTGCGTTTATATCAGGTACTGCTTTATCTTATCCAACCACTCATTTGGATTCGTCTATTAGTGCGAGGTCGCAAGGCTCCCGCGTATCGTAAACGCTGGGGAGAACGCTACGGCTTTTGCGCCGGTAAAGTTGCGCCAGGTGGTATCCTGTTACATTCCGTCTCTGTTGGTGAAACACTTGCTGCTGTGCCTTTAGTAAGAGCACTACGACATCACTACCCATCATTACCAATAACAGTGACAACGATGACCCCAACGGGTTCTGAACGTGTGGTATCCGCATTTGGTGATGATGTTTATCATGTTTATCTCCCTTATGACCTTCCTGGCTCGATGCGCCGTTTCCTCAACCACGTTGATCCTAAGCTGGTCATCATTATGGAAACGGAATTATGGCCTAATATGATTAATCAGCTTAATCGCCGACAAATTCCATTAGTGATTGCTAACGCACGGTTATCAGAACGTTCTGCCGCGGGTTACCAAAAACTGGGTAGTTTCGTGAAGCGTATGTTGCGGAATGTCACGATGGTAGCAGCACAACATCAAGAAGATGGGGAACGCTTCATTAAGCTTGGTTTAAGACGGGTGCAATTGAATGTGACGGGTAGCTTGAAGTTTGATATTTCGGTGACACCGGAACTTGCTGTTCGTGCAGTCACATTACGTCGGCAATGGGCAGCACATCGGCCCGTTTGGATCGCAACGAGTACTCACGAAGGTGAGGAAGCCATTGTTTTAGATGCCCATCAACAGCTACTTACCCAGTTCCCTGATTTATTATTAATTTTAGTGCCTCGTCATCCTGAACGTTTTAGCAAAGCGGAAGAGTTGACACGTAAAGCAGGACTAAAATTCATCCGGCGCAGCGAGGGGATTGTTCCTACCGCAGAGACACAAGTCGTGATCGGCGATACGATGGGCGAATTGATGTTGCTGTATGGAATTGCGGATTTGGCGTTTGTCGGTGGCAGCCTTGTGGAAACCGGTGGACATAATCCCCTTGAGGCAGCCGCTCATGCATTACCTGTATTAATGGGGCCACATACATTTAACTTTAAAGATATTTGTGGAAAGTTAAAGCAAGCGGATGGCCTAATCACGGTGACTGACAGTGATTCGATGACACAAGCCGTGACAAGTCTTTTATCAGACGAAGATTATCGTTTGTATTATGGGCGTCATGCAGCAGAAGTATTACATGAAAATCAAGGCGCATTACAACGGTTGCTCAAGCTGTTACAGCCTTATTTACCTCCTAGAGAACAATAATTTTAGTCATTATCTTTAATTCAGAATTTTTTAACTTGAATAAAACGACAATAGATAATGACTATTTGTCTACTCTTCTTATTATTCACTATAAACTATAGTAGAATCTGCCGTTTAATTTCCATTACGACTATTCGCCTTATGTTTCTGTAAGTTATAAAAGGGCTGAATAGATGGTGGGTACCTTTACTTGATTATTTAAGACAGTATGCCAACAATCAATCAATCAACATCAAACAAATATGTTTATTTATGGGTCATTGGCTATGCGGTTGCATGGATTTTAGCCAGTTTCTATTTAGACCCCACTGTACCTTATGATACGGTAGAGGCCGTTAACTGGGGGATGAATGGGGAGTGGGGATCACCTAAAAATCCTTGGTTTGTTGGTGCACTTATGTGGCCAGCTATCCACTTAGGTATATCCTACAGCTTTTATTGGTACTTTATTCATTTTGTCGGTATTGCCTTCGGTTTATTAGGCGTTTGGAAATTAGCCTATTATTTAACAGAACGTCGTGATTTAGCGTGGTTCGCGATGCTCATGTTGAATTTATCGGGTGTCATTAATTTTGATATCATCCCTTATAATGATAACTATATTTTAGTCACTTTCTGGGCTTGGATAATCTATTTCTTCCTACGTGCTGTTTATGAAAACCCAACATGGTGGCTGTTATTCGCGCTATGTGCTGGGTTAGCGACAATGGGTAAATACTCCACGTTATCCCTTGTAGGCTCAGTATTTCTCTTGACGTTATTCGTTAAGCAAGTTCGTCAAAGTTATCGCTACCCTGTTTTCTATTTAGCGATAGCCCTTTGGTTCGCCATTGTACTACCTAACTTCTTTTGGCTAATGGCCAGTGATTTTTCTGCCTTTAAGTGGGTAGATTCACAGATCGACCCAGGTTTTAATTTACATACGACCCAAGCCGCGTTAAGCGTATTTTATCCTTTAATTATTGCGGCAATTATTTTGTATTGTTGCGGTGGGAAATTAGGTTGGCCAAAAACTCTGGCGAATCGAATGGCAAATTTTTTAGTCCTTTTCCCTCTTATCGTTATTTATGGTTGGTTTTCCTTCCATGATGGTGGTCGTATTACTGAGTGGCTACAACCCTTTATGGCGGCCTGTGCTCCGTTATTTATTGGTTCGATAACGGTTATGCCAACGAAGTCGTTAAGAAAACCACTCATTGGCTTAGCCATTTTTGGTGTCGTTGTTTTGTTAGGTTACTGCATTGTGCAGGCCGCAAATATCCGAGGGGCAGGCCAAAAGTTTATTGGTGTAAAAACGCTGATTGCAGAAGGTGAAGAGCGTTGGTATCAACGTTATGGGGTTCCCTTAAAATATGTTGGAGGGGAAGATAACTTACACCAATGGTTTATTATTTATGCTAAAGATAGACCACATGTGATCCAGCCTTGGACTCTTGAGCATCATATGCCGCCAAATGTGTATAACCGTGGCATTACCGAAGAAGAAATTCGCCAGCATGGCGCTATCTTATTGGGGCGTAAGTATGATGACTGTGCTCATGAAAACTTTGATAAAGTTCGTAAATATTGGCCACAGTTCAGGATAGAAAAAGAAGATGTTATTTACCGCTCTGAGCCGGATGCCGAACCTGAAACCATGTGTTTTGGCTTTATCGCGCCTGAGAAATCCAAATAAACGACAATAAGCGGCGATATTGCCGCTTATTTTTTTACACTAAGCGATGATGGCTCATAATAAGCAGTAAACGGATTAAAGAGAGTCTTTTAATTGAGCAAAGACAGTAGCCGCTTCGATAGTGTCCATCGTGTGTTTATCCGACTTAATTTCATGCTGTTCTAAACCATAACCACCAATTAACCCAGGGTCTGTTGGGCCGAATAGGGTGAAATTTGGTTTATCTAAGGCCGCGGTTAAATGGCTAAGACCTGTATCAACAGAGACGACCGCCTTCGCATTAGCAATCTGTAGAGCCACTTCCGCTAAGGTTAATTTAGGCAAAACGTCGACAAAATTAAATCCATCCGCGAGGCGTAATGCTCTTTGGCGTTCATGTTCAGCACCCCACGGCAGCTTTATTCTTAAACCACTTTCCGCCATTAATGCAATAAGTTCCCGCCAGTGGCTTTCAGGCCAGTGTTTATCATCACGGGTCGTTGAATGCAAAAATACGACGTAATCATCTGTTATGACCGTCGGTGCATGTAAAAAATGTTGAGCGATTGCGTAGTCACCTTGTGTGTTGGGGCAATCATAGCCAAGGCTTGCGGCAAATAGTTGGCGAATACGCTCTACTGCGTGTTGTTGCTTACTGATTTGATATTTATAGTCGTAAAAAAAACTGGCAATTGGTTCCCGAATACTATGGCGATCATAGCCATGTTTCGGACCATCTGCGAGGCGAGTGACCAGAAATGCGCTTTTTAATAAGCCTTGTGCATCAATAATGGCATCATAATGCGTCGCGGTAAGCTGCTGGCGAAATTGAGCACGTTCGGCTCGGATTGGCGCAGAGAACCAATTCTTACGCCAACGACGAATGGCGACAGGGATCACTTGATGAACGGCGCTGTGCCATGTTGGGATCTGGGCAAAGCCTTCTTCTACTACCCAGTCAAATTGAATCTCTGGGAAGGCCAGTTGTGCATCCGTTAATGCCGGTAGGGAGTGTAAAACATCGCCCATCGATGAGGTTTTAACTAACAGTACACGCATTAATCGACACCTATGTGTAATCGCGCTAATGCCTCAATCACTAATTGCGGTTGAATATCAATTAAGCTTTGGTGATAGCCACTTTCCCCATCACCTTTACGGACTTTATGGTAGCCACTGATTAAACGAATCACTTCTGCTTGATGGGATAGTGGAGGTGTAAAATCGGGGCTACTCGGGCCATAGAGTGCGACAAGCGGTTTACCTAATGCAGCGGCGATATGCATTAATCCGGAATCATTACTAATAACCGCTTGGCAACTGGCAATAAGGCTGACAGCTTGCTCTAAAGATGTTTTTCCCGCAAGGTTACTGCAATGTTCGTTGGCACTGTCTGTTAGGCTTGCGCGAATTTCTTCGCCTACATCATGATCTTTTTGTGAGCCAAATAAGAGAACTTGATAGCCTTTTTCACTGATCAGTTGTTCAGCGAGGGCGGCATAATGATAATGGGGCCAGCGTTTTGCCGGGCCAAATTCGGCGCCGGGGCAAAAGCCAATGATGGGGCGCGTTGTATCGATGCTAAAAACATTCATCGCATCGGTAACTTCTTGTTCGTTAACGACAAGTTTGGGCCACAAAATAGGCTCAGGAATATCTGCTGCACTATGAATAGTGTGCTTATCATAAGCCAATGCTACATAGCGCTGTACCATTAATGGAAATGCGCTCTTATCTAATATACGTAGGTCATTGAGTAATCCATAACGCATCTCACCACGCCAGCCGGTCCGTTTAGCAATTTTAGCAAAGAAAGGCACGAGCGCAGATTTAAAGGAATTAGGGAGAACAATCGCTTGGTCATAACCATTATGGCGTAAGCTAAGACCAAGCTGGCGACGCTCACCGATAGCGAGCGCACCATGACCTAATGGCATTGGGATGGCTGCATTGACCTCGGGCATTTTGGCTAATAGTGGACGGCACCATTGCGGAGCCATCACATCAATTTGTGCTTGAGGATATTGAGCCTTGATTGTGCGATATAGGCTCTGTGACATCATCATATCCCCTACCCAAGAGGGGCCGATCACCAATATTTTCATAAAGTATGTATTAGTCTTCTTTATTCAGCCATTGCATATATTCGGCAACACCTTCAGCAACCGTTTTGAAGGGGGCTTTGTAGCCAGCCGCACGTAATTTAGTCATATCCGCTTGTGTGAAGCTCTGATAGCGGCCTTTGAGTTTTTCTGGGAATTCAATGTATTCAATAGCAACATTTTTGTCATTATGGAAGTGTGTTACGGCATCTGCCACCGCTTGGAATGATTCCGCACGGCCTGTTCCACAGTTAAAGATCCCAGAAACATTATTCTGCCAGAACCATAAATTAACGGCTGCCACATCACCAACATAAATAAAGTCACGGCGAAAACCATCGCTACCTTCAAAGAGTTTTGGTTGCTGCCCTTCATTAATCTGTTTATTTAGATGGAAGGCAACACTTGCCATGCTGCCTTTATGGTTTTCACGGGGGCCATATACGTTGAAATAGCGAAAGCCACAGATCTGTGATTGTGCTTCAGGTAAAATTTCACGTACATATTGGTCAAACAGGAACTTAGAATAACCATAAACATTAAGTGGTTTTTCAAATTCACGTTCTTCGATGAAGTTATCACTGCGGCCGCCATAAGTGGCTGCGGAGGAAGCATAAAGGAAAGGAATTTCACGCTCTAGACAAAAGTGCAGTAACTCTTTTGAATATTGGTAATTGTTATCCATCATATACTTACCATCCCACTCTGTCGTGGATGAGCAAGCACCTTCATGGAAGACCACATCGATATCACCAAAGTCATCACCAGCCATAATACCGGCAATAAAATCTTCTTTATCAATATAATCAGCAATATCGAGGTCAACAAGATTGGCGAATTTAGTTCCATCTTTCAGGTTATCTACGACTAGGATGTCTGTACGACCTGCATCGTTTAATGCTTTTACAATATTGCTACCAATAAAACCAGCTCCGCCAGTGACAATGATCATCGGGTGTACCTCAAGTGGTTAATGACATATGGAACATGAATCTATCCATAATTTACTCTAAATGTTTCGAGGTGCAGCTAGGCGATAAGTGAATGGGTCGCTAGGCGCATATATAAGTATGCGACTCGTGTGAATGAATGAAGTCAACAACGCTGCAACTTGAAGTATGACGAGTATAGCATTTCTCTGCGCTGACGACACCATAACGAATAGACAAACATTCTAGAAGTGACATTTTTTATAGGCTAATGAGCGTGATCTTGGCTACAAACTTGATTTATTTATGCTGTAGCTGTCGCGAGTTCTAGTATCTATGATTAAACTCTAAAAATTGAATTATAACAGGAATAAGTTATGTCAGAGTTATTTTATCAGCAGATTAAAGAACAATTAGTGCAAACGGAATCCGAAGGTTTATTCAAGCATGAACGGATAATAACGTCATCACAAGGTTCTGACATTGAAATCGTTGGTGGTCAACACGTTATCAATTTTTGTGCGAATAATTACCTTGGCTTAGCTAATCATCCTGAACTTATCGAAGCGGCAAAGCAGGGGATGGATAGCCACGGTTTCGGTATGGCATCCGTCCGCTTTATTTGTGGAACACAAGATAGTCATAAACAACTTGAGAAAAAATTAGCCGATTTCTTAGGTATGGAGGATGCCATTCTCTATTCCTCTTGTTTCGATGCGAATGGGGGATTGTTTGAAACCTTATTAGGCCCTGAAGACGCTGTCATTTCCGATGTGTTAAACCATGCATCCATCATCGATGGAATACGCCTGTGTAAGGCAAAACGCTATCGTTATTCTAATAATAACATGGCGGAACTACGACGTTGTCTAGAGGAAGCTAAAGCATCGGGGGCACGCCATATCTTGATTGCGACAGATGGTGTGTTCTCAATGGATGGCGTGATTGCTGATCTGAAAGCCATCTGTGACCTCGCTGATGAATTCCAAGCACTTGTCATGGTAGATGACTCCCATGCTGTTGGTTTTGTTGGTAAAAATGGTCGAGGCACTCATGAATATTGTGATGTGATGGGGCGAGTAGACATTATTACAGGGACGCTGGGGAAAGCACTTGGCGGGGCTTCTGGCGGCTATACCGCGGCAAAAAAAGAAGTCGTTGAGTGGTTACGCCAACGCTCTCGTCCCTACTTATTTTCCAACTCATTAGCACCCGCTATCGTTGCAGCCTCGATTAAAGTCATCGATATGATGAGTGAGGGGAATGAGCTACGTGAGCGGTTATGGCACAACGCGACACTATTTCGTGAAAAAATGACTGAAGCGGGTTTCACCCTTGCTGGTGCGGATCATGCCATTATCCCTGTGATGTTAGGGGATGCGGCGCTGGCGCAAGTTTTTGCGAATGAGCTACTGGAAGAAGGGATTTATGTTACGGGATTCTTCTATCCTGTTGTTCCTCAAGGGCAAGCACGTATCCGTACACAAATGTCTGCGGCGCATACAGAGGACGATATTTTACGAGTTGTTGATGCATTTACGCGTATTGGTAAAAAACTGAATGTCATTTCTTAATGGTAACTAAATAAGGCCGTTCTATGAAAGCACTGTCCAAATTAAAAGCAGAACCAGGTATATGGATGACAGATGTTCCAAAACCGGAACTCGGGCACAATGATGTGATGATTAAAATCCGTAAAACTGCAATCTGTGGTACGGATGTGCATATCTATAATTGGGATGAGTGGTCACAAAAGACCATTCCTGTACCTATGGTCGTCGGTCATGAATATGTTGGGGAAATTGTTGAAATAGGACAGGAGGTTAAGGGCTTTAAAATTGGTGACCGCGTTTCAGGTGAAGGGCATATCACTTGTGGACATTGTCGTAATTGTCGGGGAGGGCGTACCCATTTATGCCGTAACACGATAGGTGTCGGCGTGAATCGCCCTGGCTGTTTTGCTGAATACCTTGTACTGCCGGCATTCAATGCCTTTAAAATCCCCGATAATATTCCGGATGAAATTGCCGCGATATTTGATCCTTTTGGCAACGCAGTGCATACAGCATTATCGTTTGATTTAGTCGGGGAAGATGTGCTGGTTTCGGGGGCGGGGCCAATAGGTATTATGGCCGCAGCCGTCTGCCGACATGTTGGAGCTCGACATGTCGTGATCACTGACATCAATGACTATCGACTGGACTTAGCGAAAAAAATGGGCGTTACTCGAGCCGTGAATGTCGGGCGAGAAAATCTACAAGATGTGATGAAAGAGTTGGGTATGCAAGAAGGCTTTGATGTTGCTTTAGAGGTTTCTGGTTCTCCCGCGGCATTTCATACGATGTTAGATACGATGAATCATGGTGGTCGTATTGCATTATTAGGTATTCCCTCTTCTGAAATGGCCATTGACTGGGGAAAAGTGATCTTTAAGGGACTCTTTATCAAAGGCATCTACGGTCGAGAGATGTTTGAAACTTGGTATAAGATGGCAACGTTAGTACAGTCTGGCCTAGATCTCACCCCAATGATTACTCATCAATTTGCTATCGATGATTTCCAGAAAGGCTTTGATATCATGCGTTCGGGGCAATCAGGTAAAGTGATATTGAATTGGGATAAATGATAAAAATGCCAGTGGCTAGTGTGTGTAAGCAACTGGCAGGATGATTAAGGTTTTTGTTGGGTAAACAGTGACGGCTTTTTATTTGATAATAGAGGCCGTAACGTTTTATCTTGATAAATGGATTCAACAACAAACATCAAAAAATGGATGCCTTCAAGTTGAGTTGCCGAGGTGTTGTTCGGTAGCTCAAATTCACAAATGCCAATTTCAACAGGGGCTGGTGGCGTGGTTTGCGTGCCGTTAGGTGAGTCTTTTGACGACTGCTTAGGCTCTTCAGGTTGCATTTTAAGTGGTTGTTGCTCTTGAGGCTGCTGAGCACGATTTAATAGGGTGCTGACGTTAACTAACTCAATATCGCTGGGTAGTTGGGGTAAAAATTTCTGCAATGCCCGTACGGTGGATGGGTGTGGATGGCCAATTGCAATGGCATTACCGTGTTTACGCGCGTAGGCAACCGCTTTATTCAGCTGCGTCCGTGTCTCTTCTTCAGATTGATGGTTATCAAGAAATAGATGACGTCGGACGGTGGGAACGCCAAATTCTTTAGCGGCTTTCGCAACTTGGGTATTGCCAATCGTCACGCTGTCTAAAAAGAAAAAATTTGAGCGGGAAAGTGAACGCATGACATTACGCATACCTGGCAGGCTGGAAGTCATCTCACTGCCCATATGATTATTCATGCCTGTGGCATGAGGAACTTTACTTATCGCCCGTTGAATAATACGGTCAACCTCTTCTGCGCTCATTGAGGGGGCAAGCGTATTTTTTTCTAAAGGTTGCTGACTAAGTGGCTTCATCGGCATGTGGATCAAAATTTCTCGCCCTTGTTGATGCGCTTTGTTCGCAACGAGCTGCCCATGAGGTGAATCAGGTAGGATGGCAATGGTGATTGGCGTTGGCAGTGCCAATATTTGGTTATCTTCTTTGGTGCGATAGCCAAAATCATCAATGACTATCGCCAATTGTGCTGCACTAGCCTGAAGACTCATTATCAATAGAGATAACCCAATGAGTCGCTTAAAAGGCCGGTGTTTTAACATAATTATCTTCCTAACTGTTTGCTTGGTTATTTACCTAACCAAGGGCGAGGGTTAACAGTTTTACCCTGCCGGCGAATTTCGAAGTACAGCGCGGGACGTTCCTGCCCGCCACTACTTCCCACAAGTGCGATAGGTTGCCCAGCCCGAACTTCTTGTCCAACATTCACGAGTGCGCTTTGGTTATAGCCATATAAACTCATGTCGCCTTTACCATGCTCCACGACAACAACAAGGCCGTAGCCTTGTAACCAGTCAGCAAGTAGTACGCGGCCATCTGCAATGGCTTTGACTTGAGTCCCTTCATTGGCTCCGATCACCATACCTTTCCAGCGCAGCTCACCTGAAATGGCATCGCCATAATTATGTAGCGTCTGTCCACGTACTGGCCATAAAGCTTGCCCCGCAGGACGACCTAAGCCACCGGTTCGAGACATTAGTGAACGCTCACTCTCTGATGGCTTATAAGTTGAACCTGTTTGTTTCGCTTTACGTTCTTTTTCGGCAACCTCCGCACGGATACGAGCCGCCTCACGCGCTTCTCGTTCTGCTCTCGCTTTGGCTTCACGTTCTGCACGCGCTATCTTATCTCTTAGCCTTGACTCGTTTTGTTTCATCACAGCCAGATTTTTTTGATCTTCTTTCAACGTACTTTCAAGCGCTGAGAGTGTTTGCTTACGTGCAGCTTGCGCATTATCTAATTTACGTTTTTCTTGTTGCTGACGTGCTAAGGCTGTTTTTTGTTCAGCTTGTTTTTTCTGTTCAAGTTGCTTTTGCTGATTAAGTTCCAGAGTCGTGGCTTCAAGCTGTTTAATATTTTTTTCGCGTGCTTGGTTGAGATAGCTGTAGTAAGCCAAAATGCGCTCTTCACGCTGGCCTTCTTCACCCTTTAAAAATAATGATAAACCTTGGTGTTTACCTAATCGAAATGCGGCATCGAGTTGTTCCGCCAGTAATTTTTCATGCTCACTTTTTTGTTTTTGTAATCGATTAATGTTGCTATTTAACTCAGCAATGTCTTTGTCTAATTGTTTAAGCTGAGCTTGTGTGTTATGCAGTTCGCGTCCTGCTGCTGAAATACTTTTTTCTTGTTGTTGGAGCTGATTGAGTAGTGCGGATCGCTTGGCCTGCTGGTCTTTTACGCTTTTTTCTTTTTCAGCGATATTTTGCAGCAAATTTTGCAGTTGATCTTTGTTTTCTGTGATCTGATTGGCCGCTATTGCTTGCATCGGCAAGAGTGCGATGAAACCACAAGCGAACAGCGTTGAGGTAATAGCTTGACGAATAACGGCTATTTTCATCCAGTTATGTTTATTGGCCATTCTGATAGAAAACCTCGAATAAATGCGATAGCTGATTATTTCATCTGATAGCGATAGTTACCAGCACCCTATTCTGAATATCGTAACAAATAACATTCAACCAAGCGGTTTCAATTATCTTATGAAAGATAAACGATTTGGTAGTGATGCAATCATAATCATTTGTCATTCCATTGATTGTATCGTGTCTTACATCATTTTGTAGCATTAAATCAAATATTATCAGGATCTGTTAGTGCTTAGGGTGCTTTTTAATCTTGCGAATACGGATTGTACATAGGCTATTTTTGGTGACGACTAGGGCTTATGGTAAAATAGCAAAAGTGTCTATCTTGATAGACAAATGATATTTTGTTGGGAAAAGAGATTATTTCTGCGTACTGTTTCGCAAAAAAATCCATCTAGTTTGCGCTAACTGGCTGTAATTAGCTCAACACAAAGGTATACTCTGAACCCTTTGATATTCGTTTTTAACTAACGGGAGTGATTGCCCCCCATGATGCAAGAAATCATGCAATTCGTCAGCCGGAACATGTTGTTGAGTCTGGTTTGGATCGCGCTATTTGTCGCGGTGGTCGTAATGACCTTTAAAGGTCTGTTCTCTAAATCAAAAGTGATCACGCGCGCACAGGCGATTGCTCTGATTAATAAAGAAGAAGCCGTCATTGTGGATTTGCGTACACGTGACGACTTCCGCAAAGGGCATATTATTGATTCTATCAATTTAACGCCATCTGAAATTAAAGAGAATAATTTAGGTGAGCTAGAAAAACACAAGCAAAAACCAATAATTGTGGTTTCGGCGAGTGGCATGGAATCGGGTAAACCGGCTGAGCATTTAGTGCAACACGGTTTTGAAAAAGTCTTTGTCCTGAAAGAAGGGATTGCTGGCTGGTCAGGTGAGAATCTGCCGTTAGCTCGTGGTAAGAAGTAATTTATCCGACATGTAAATTGTAATAAACCTAACGATAACATTTGTGTGGTAACACATTATTTGAACGTCTGCCGGTCTATACAGTCAAATTCATATGGAAGTTAAAAGGTATTAAAATTATGTCAGAACAAAACAACTCTGAAATGGTATTCCAGATCCAACGTATCTATACAAAGGATGTTTCATTCGAAGCACCTAATGCACCACATATTTTCCAACACGAGTGGCAGCCAGAAATTAAATTGGATTTGGATACTTCATCTACCCAATTGACTGAAGGTGTTTATGAAGTTGTTTTGCGTGTTACCACAACAGCAAAACTGGGCGAAGAAACCGCATTCCTGTGTGAAGTTCAACAAGCTGGCGTATTCTCTATCGAAGGTATTGATGGGACTCAAATGGCACATTGTTTAGGTGCATACTGCCCAAATATTCTGTTCCCATATGCACGTGAAGCAATCACTAGCATGGTGAGCCGCGGTACATTCCCTCAACTGAACCTAGCGCCAGTTAACTTTGATGCTCTGTTCATGAATTATTTGCAACAGCAGCAAGGCGAGCCAGCGCAGAATAGCGAAGTTCAATAGGACGCTTAATGAAAACTGCTTCAATGACAGTCATCGGTGCCGGTTCTTACGGCACCGCTTTAGCGATTACGTTAGCACGTAATGGCCATCAGGTTATGCTGTGGGGACATGACCCTCAGCATGTGCGTAAATTACAACAAGAACGTAGTAATCAGGCATTTTTGCCTGGCGTTTCTTTCCCTGATAGTTTATCTCTCGAAACGGACCTTAAACGTGCCGTGGAAGCGAGTCCAAATATCTTGATTGTAGTACCAAGCCATGTTTTTGGTGATGTGCTCAAACAAATTCAACCTTATCTCCGAGCTGACTCACGTATTATCTGGGCAACGAAAGGCTTAGAAAGAGATACAGGGCGTTTATTACAAGATGTGGCGCGTGAAGTATTAGGCAATGAAATTCCACTTGCTGTGTTATCAGGCCCCACGTTTGCCAAAGAATTAGCTGCGGGTATGCCAACGGCAATTTCAGTTGCCGCAACTGACAGCCAATTTGGTGATGAACTGCAACAGCTTTTCCATTGTGGCAAAAGTTTCCGTGTGTACAAAAACCCTGATATGGTTGGTGTACAGCTGGGTGGGGCAGTAAAAAATGTGATTGCAATTGGTGCGGGCATCTCGGATGGTATGGGCTTTGGCGCTAACGCACGGACAGCCTTGATCACGCGTGGTCTAGCGGAAATGAGTCGATTAGGTGCTGCATTAGGTGCTGACCCCTCCACCTTTATGGGCATGGCGGGACTGGGTGATTTAGTGTTAACCTGTACCGATAATCAATCACGTAACCGTCGCTTTGGCATGATGCTTGGCGATGGTATTAGTGTGAGTGAAGCTGAAAAAGAAATTGGCCAAGTGGTGGAAGGTTATCGCAATACCAAAGAAGTGAAGGCACTTGCTGAGCGTGCAGGGGTTGAGATGCCAATCACGGAGCAAATTTATCAAATCCTTTATCGCCAAAAAAATGTCCTAGAAGCAGCACAAGCGCTATTAGGGCGAGCGACTAAAGATGAAATTGCTGACATGCCAACATCGAAGGACTAAAAAATCAAATTTTAAGTGAGTCATTATGTCGCGAGAAGAATTGGATAGAATCTGGGGATTCATTAAAGATGAAGCAAAGTCACTTGCCGATTGTGAGCCTCTGTTAGCCAGTTTCTTTAATGCAACCTTGCTTAAGCACGATAACTTAGGTAGTGCACTCAGTTATATGCTAGCCAACAAACTCAGTTCACCTATCATGCCAGCCATGGAAGTGAGAGAAATTGTTGAACAAGCCTATCGTAATGACGAACAAATGATTTTTTCTGCTGCGATGGATTTATCCGCCGTGCGTCTGCGTGACCCGGCGGTTGATAAATATTCTACTCCTCTGTTATACCTGAAAGGTTTCCATGCGTTACAAGCCTATCGTATCGGGCATTGGCTATGGAAAGAAGGTCGTCAAGCACTTGCCATTTATTTGCAAAATCAGATTTCAGTCACCTTTGCTGTTGATATTCACCCAGCCGCTCGCATTGGTTGTGGCATCATGTTAGACCATGCAACAGGAATTGTGATTGGTGAAACGGCGGTTGTTGAGAACGATGTTTCTATTCTGCAATCCGTGACTCTAGGCGGTACGGGTAAGACTTGCGGTGACCGTCACCCTAAAGTTCGTGAAGGCGTGATGATCGGTGCGGGTGCGAAGATCCTTGGTAATATTGAGATTGGGCGTGGTGCAAAAATAGGCGCGGGTTCAGTTGTCCTTCACCCCGTTCCCCCTCATACTACGGTAGCGGGTGTACCTGCTCGTGTTGTCGGTAAACCAAATAGTGATAAGCCATCGTTAGAGATGGACCAAAACTTTAATGGCTCGATTTATGGTTTTGAAGACGGTGATGGGATTTGAGAAGAGTCATTATTGTATCTGAGCTGAAACGGCTAAAAGATATGGATGAATACACTAGCCATACAGATGAGTTATTTCATGTTACTGTATCACAATTTGTTGAACCTTTTCATAATAACGACAAGCAATAATAGTTAAACCCTCATCATCTATTGAATAAATGAGCCTATTTGTTTCATCTATTCGTCTAGACCAGAAGCCAGCTAAGTTTTCTTTTAGTGGTTCTGGTTTCCCTATCCCATAAAAAGGTGTTCTTTTAGTCTCGTCAATGAGCTTATTAATGCGTTTGAGCGTTTTTTTGTCTTGGGTTTGCCGGTATAGATAGTCTTCCCATCCTTGGTCAGTCCATATTAAAAATCTACTTATTTATAAGCTCTCTTTTCTTTACTTTTCCGGCTTTAAATTGAGCAATTGATTTATTTAAATGTTCGGCATTTGCTGGTGAGCGTAATAAATAAACCGTTTCCATTAGGCTATTGTAATACTCTAAAGACATAACTCCAGCATCCTCTGAGTCACGAGGAGTGATGATAGTTGTATCTGCATCATCAACAACTCTATCTAATACCGATTTTAGATTATTTCTAGCCTCACTAAATGAAATTGTTTTCATTTACCCCGCTATACTTGTACTTTATTCTGTACAAGTATAATGGCGTTATAAGGAAAGTTCAGTATGCATGCTGCTAAATTAGTCGCGTAATAATGCTCCTGCGTAACCCAATTGTCGCCATGCCTCGAACACTACCACGGCGACTGAGTTTGATAGATTCATACTACGGCTATCTGCCAACATCGGGATACGAATTTTTTGTTCCATTGGCATATTATCGAGGACGTAAGGCGGTAGTCCCCGCGTCTCAGGACCAAACATTAAATAATCATCTTGTTGATAACTCACATTACTGTGGCTTGGTTTACCTTTAGTGGTTAACGCAAAGACACGGGCACCACGAGCAGATTGATTATTATCTGGATTTAATCCTTCGCTTGCTAAGAAAGCAAAATAATCATGATGGTGTTTGATGTCAGCAAATTCACTATAGTCTAAACCCGCACGGCGTAGCCGCTTGTCATCCCAAGTAAAACCTAACGGATGGATCAGGTGTAAGCTAAAGCCTGTGTTAGCACAAAGGCGAATGATATTGCCCGTATTTGGCGGAATTTCAGGTTCGAATAAAACAATATGTGGCATAACGAATGACTGTGTTAAACAGTAAATTTAAATGAAACAGTGGTAAAGGATTTTACGCGCAAATGATGCAAGTTGCATGTCATTGTGAATACTAAAATGAGCGCAATAAAAAAGCGGGTTCGATATGGAACCCGCTTTATGTGAATCGACGCTAGCTAACGACTATTGCTTATAGCCATTAGGGTTTTGAGATTGCCAACGCCAGCTATCATTAACCATATCTTGTACGGAATATTGTGCTTTCCATCCCAAATCGTTAAATGCTTTTTTAGGGCTAGACCAACATTCAGCGATATCGCCAGGGCGGCGCTCAACAATTTTATACGGAATGGGTTGACCCGATGCTTTTTCAAAGGCAGAAATCATCTCTAATACACTAGTTCCTTTACCCGTACCTAGGTTATAGGTATGTAGACCTGCTTGATGGCTGACATTGTTTAATGCTGCAATATGACCGCTAGCTAAATCCATAACATGGATATAATCACGTACTCCGGTACCATCTGGAGTCGGGTAATCTGCGCCAAAAACCATGACTTCTTTATGGCGACCAACTGCAACTTGAGCAATATAAGGTGTTAGGTTATTTGGAATACCTTGGGGATCTTCACCAATTAAACCAGATTGGTGTGCTCCAACAGGGTTGAAATAACGTAATAAAGTGAGTGACCATTCGTTATGAGCAACATGTAAATCAGTCAGAATACGCTCAACCATATATTTACTTGTACCATATGGGTTGGTGGTCCCCCCGACTTTAGATTCTTCGGTTAATGGAACTTCTTCTGGATCACCATACACAGTGGCTGATGAGCTAAAAATAAGACTCTTCACACCGGCTTTTTGCATACAAGAGACTAACACTAAGGTGCCATTGACGTTGTTATCATAATACTCAATTGGCTTTTGAACTGACTCACCAACGGCTTTTAGCCCAGCAAAGTGGATCACCGATGCGATCTGGTGCTCAGCAAAAATCGTATCCAGAATCGCGGCATCACGAACATCACCGACATAAAATACGGGTTTTGTACCTGTGATAGTTTCAATACGCTTTAAAACCTCAGGGTTAGCATTGCAGAGATTATCCAAAATAACGGGTTGCATGCCTTGTTCAATCATCTGTACACAGGTATGGCTACCAATGTAGCCAAGGCCGCCTGTGACTAACACTTTTATTTGCTTCATTTTATATTCCTGTACGACTAATACTCATAAACATAGTTATAGTCGTCTGATTTCGCATCGATACCATTGAGGATCACGCCAGTGATTTCGATATCGTTTTGTTTAAAGCGTTTTAGCGATAGCTCAACATCTTTTACGGTATTGACACCATAGTAGGCAATAAGCAGTGAGGTGCCGACATATTTACCGATAATTGCAGCGTCAGTGATCGCTAAGATTGGGGCAGTATCGATAACCACAATATCGTATTGACCTTTCATCGTGTCGAGTAAATGCTTAAAGCGTTCCCCCATTAAAAGCTCAGAGGAGTGCGTGACATTTTTACCTCGGCAAATCACATCCAAGTTTTCAATGACATGACGATGAATATTTGGCTGATTGGCATCTTGCTGAGCTAAGTAATCAGATAAGCCCATTTTATTACTTAAGCCAAATGCTTTATGGATACGGCCTTTACGTAAGTCGGTATCAATTAACAGGACTTTTTTGCCGGCATTAGCCAATACAACCGCCATATTGGAGGTGACAAAGCTCTTACCGACTCCTGGTGAAGCACTGGTAATCATCACAAGGTTATTCCCTTGGTTCATCACCGAGAAGTAAACGCTAGTTCGTAAAGAACGAATGGCTTCTACAGCCGTATCGGCAGGGTTTTCTAACGCCAAAGGATGTTTATTGCCCTCGGCAATCAGTTTTTTCTCATGGGTAGAGAATGGGATGGTGGCATAGACGTTAACGCCTAGCGCATCGATATCCTCAGTACCTTTAATTTTATTATTAAAGAACTCACGGGCAATTACATACGCACAACCAACAATAAAGCCAAGGATAGTCGCTAGAACTATTATGAGTGCTTTTTTGGGTGCGACAGCATTAGGTTGAGATTCCGCGGAGTCAATAATACGCACATCAGCCGTAATACCTGAATTGAGTACACTGAGTTCTTGTTGTTTGGCCACCAATTGATTGTAGATAGCTTGTTCAGACTCGACATCACGGGTTAAACGTACAATCTGCTGTTGGGTGTTAGGGAGTTTTTGAATATTTTTACTGATTTTCTCTTTTTCACGTAACAGTTGCTGACGTTTATCGAGTAATGACTGATAAGCAGGGTGGTTACGAGTATAGAGCTGCTGAATTTCAACCTCTTTAAAGGTTAACTCATTGAGTTTCTCTTCAACTTGCAAGGCGCTATCAAGGGCTGATTTTGCCTCTAAGGATAGGTCGATAGATTCATTCTTTTTACGGAAAGCATTTAATTGGTTTTCATAGTTGTCCAATTTAGTTTTTACTTTCGGTAAGTATTCATCTAAGAATAATAAAGTATTATTGGTAACCTCTTTTTTACGCTCGGTATTTTGGTCTACATAGTTTTGGATAATACTATTTAAAATCTGCACATTTTCTGCTTTGTCAGCACCTTTAATAGCAAGATTAATAATACCCGTACCTTTACCGACTTCTGCAATCGTTAAGGTATTACGTAGGTTTTCAATGGTCGAATAACGGGCATTTTTAGATAAGGTAAATTCTTGTCCGACTTCCGCATTGATTGAGGATACGAGCAAGCTGATTTCATCTTGTTTTAGGAGTTCCCCCACTTTGCCTTCAACGGTTTGATTATCAATATGAAGGGCATAACGGTTTTCGCCTAAATAAGTGAGGGTTGCAGGCTCACCAATAAGAGATTCTGGTACAAAATAGAGGGAGATAGTAACAGAAGATTTATCTCCCCACAGCTTATCAAAAAAACCAGCCGGTGCAATTTGGGTATCTAAATTAAGGTCTGCAACCGTTTTACCGAGCACCATTCGAGACTTAATTACTTCGATCTCGGAATCTACTTGGCTATTGCTACTGGATAGCGGCATCATTTCACTCATTTGATCCACGAGAGAAACTTGGTTCGCTTTATCATACTGTAGTGTCGCATTGGCTTGATAAATGGGGGTGGCTAAAAAGCTATAAGCGGCGCCAATGACAATAAAAAAGAGGGTAAAAAAGCCGATTTTAAGATAACTGGATTTGAGTACCTTAAACAGCGCTAGCAGATCGATTTCGTCCGAGGCAGCGGAACTGGTTTTTGTCGTGTTCATAATCAATTAACGTTAAGCCTTCAAATAGTAAAATTAAATTTTCCCTTGCCACTGTATAACGGCTTTTTCCATCAGTTGATAAACATGCTCAAACATTTCATCACTGCGTTTATGCGGATCTGGGATCTCGGTTTTATTTAGCCATTGGCCGAACAACATGACTTTGCCACGTGTTTCGGGGAACTGTTGATGGATTCTATCAATATGATCGTTTTCCATCACTAGGATTAAGTCTGCTTCTTTACATAACTCACTGGTTAAACGACGTGATTGGTGATTATCTAAAGAGAGATTGTGGTTCTCTGCGATACGGACAGCACTATCATAAGCGGGGCGATCCTCTTTGGCGATAATGCCTGCGGAATGGATCTTTTTATTGGGAAAATGAACTTGTAATAAACGCTCCCCTGTGGGGGAGCGGCATATATTTCCCATACAAACAACAAGAATATTGTTAAACATACGGATTACCAGTCGTGAATACGTTTAGTCCCTTCGGTTAACTGATTATATGATGCAATGGTTGGTAACAATTGAGTGATGAGACGGTTCCAACGTACCACTGGGGCAGCAGTGACATAAACCAGATCATAAGGTTGTAACTTAAATTCCGTTCCCATCACCATGGAGGTGGCATCAGAGAGATCTAACTGATAAATAGCCGCCATTTTCTTCGGCAGTAGGGCGTCTAATTCTTTATCACCAGAGGTTTGGTTTTTAATCGGACGAATGACAAATACACCCGTTGCATTGGCGGTATTTTGATCTGTACCGCCTGCTTTACTGAGAGCTTCGGTGATACTCATACCGGCACGGTCAATAGTTAGGGTATTTGGTTGGCCGACTTCCCCCATCACAAACACTTTTTGCCCATCGTTACGTGGTACGTATAACACATCACCCGGCAGCATCAGATGGTTTTGGGTTAGGTCGCCATACTGGACTAATGCTTGCAAGGAAATTTTAATTTCTTTGCCATTACGAGTCAGTACGACATTATCCCAATCTGCCTTTTCAGTTAGACCACCTGCATTGTTAAAAGCTTCTAAAACCGTTAATGGTACGTTAGTAATCGGTAATGTGCCTGGTTTAGAAACTTCGCCAGATACATACATTTTTTGTGAGCGGAAAGCGGCAATACTGACATCTACCTGAGGAGATTCAATATAGGTAGAAAGACGGTTGCTCACTAGATTACGGATTTCAGTGACGGTTTTACCAATGACTTTCACTTTACCAATATACGGATAGTAGATAGTGCCGTCTGAGTGTACCCAGTTGCCTGAATCCGCAGCGCTACGGTAAGAGCCGGCAGGAATAGTTAACTCAGGGTGATCCCATACCGTAATGGTTAATACATCACCCACACCAACACGGTACTCATAGGTTGCCAGTTGCTTTTCGAGGGTTGGGTTTGGTTTTGCAATAACTTGCGGGGTATACATCTCATCTAACAGTTTTGGCGAGATCGGGTAGATATCGACAAATTTAGAAATATCACGATCGCCAGTGTCGACGACGTTTTTTCCCGAGGTAGACATATAGACACCAGGGGTAACAGTACAGCCAGTTAATGCGGTGAGCATTAGTGCAATAACAGAAAGGCGTTTCATAAACTAGCTATTCCTTTAGTAGGAGTTTATCGTAAGTAAAGTTAGTAGAATATAACTGTTAATTTACTGAAAATCATTTATTTCCTATTATTAGGATGCATTGTTTTTTTTTTCAGGACGTTCGAATGCTTGAAGAAACCATTGATGGTATAAAAAGAAAAATACCAGAAAGTCTGAAAAGGATTAAACTTTAAAATTTCTCGATAAAATTGCCATTGGTATTTAGCAGCATTAAGCTTATTTTGGGTCATACCGGAGTCTGTCCGATAATAAGCTAACACTTTAGGGTAACAATAAGCTTTCTTTTCGATGGAAAGTAATGTTAACCATAGTCCAAAGTCTTGCCTTTTTCTAATTAGCGGCATGTACTGCTTACCAAAGTAATCAGCATCATAGATTACTGTCAAACAACCGATAACATTACCGTATAGTGATTTGTGATAGGTAGTAAATGTTGGTGCCGTGACAATTTTTCCTAATCCATTGTTACTTATATGTTGGTAATAACTAAAGGTGAAATTGTAATCATTATCTAACATAAAAGAAACTTGTTCTTTTAACTTATTTTTCAACCAAATATCATCACTATCTAAAAAGGCAATAAAACGTCCTTTAGCACTTTCGATACCTTTATTTCGAGAATACCCAGCACCATGATTTTCATCAGAAAGAATGATATGAACCCTAGGGTCATCGATCTTTTTAAGAATACTTCTAGTATTATCTGTTGAATTATCGTCGATAATTATCAATTCAAGATTATCATACTCCTGCTCTAAAACAGACTGTATTGACTCCTGAATGTTTTTTTCTGCATTATAACAGGGCATGATTACAGAAACTAAAGGCTTGTCAAAAAACAAATTCATTTAATCGTTACCAAATAGGTCGCGGGTATACACTTTATCCGCCACATCTTCGATTTCAGGCACCATCCGGTTAGCTAAAATAATATCGCTGTCCGCTTTAAAGGCCTCAAGGTCACGGTAGACTTTCGAGCGGAAGAACTTATCTTCTTTCAGCACCGGCTCATACACAATCACTTCGATACCTTTGGCCTTAATACGTTTCATCACGCCCTGCACCGCAGAGGCACGGAAATTATCAGAGCCTGCCTTCATCACCAAACGGTATACCCCCACTTTACGTGGCGCTTTGGCAATAATCGCATCGGAAATAAAGTCTTTACGTGTGCGGTTAGACTCCACAATGGCGTTAATCAGGTTATTCGGCACATCATCGTAGTTTGCTAACAACTGTTTGGTGTCTTTAGGGAGACAATACCCGCCGTAACCGAAAGAGGGGTTGTTGTAGTGGCTACCGATACGCGGGTCTAATGACACCCCTTCAATAATTTGTCGTGCGTTCAAACCGCGACTTTCTGCATAAGTATCTAATTCATT
Organism: Providencia sp. PROV080; assembly: GCF_033688105.1. Lineage (NCBI taxonomy): Bacteria > Pseudomonadati > Pseudomonadota > Gammaproteobacteria > Enterobacterales > Morganellaceae > Providencia > Providencia sp. PROV080. The sequence goes on along the minus strand of NZ_CP096346.1, from coordinate 4,058,329 downwards.
GAAATAGGCGACACGCATAGCCAAATAGGTGTTTGCAAACAGTTTAATCGCTTCGGCTTCTGTGCTGTCAGTAAACAGTACAGGAACGTCTTTCTTGATGGCCCCTTCCAGCAGCAAGTTAGCAAAAATCGCTGCCCGCTCAGAGCGCTCCCCTACCACAATACGGGAAGGGTGCAGGTTATCCCAAAGTGCACGGCCTTCGCGTAAAAACTCAGGCGAGAAAATCACATTGGTGTAGCCAAACTCTTCACGTAAGCGCTCAGTAAAGCCAACCGGAATGGTGGATTTCACAATGATAGTGGCGGCAGGATTGATTTTCTGCACGTCGTGAATGACCGATTCCACTGACTTGGTATTAAAGTAGTTGGTTTTAGGGTCATAGTCAGTGGGGGTCGCCACAATCACATACTGTGCGCCAGTATAGGCTTCAACAATATCTTGCGTCGCACGGAAATTAAGTGTTTTTTCACGCAAAAACTGTTCAATTTCGGTATCGATAATCGGCGATTGCTTGTTGTTCAGCATCACCACTTTTTCAGGCACGATGTCGACGGCCACCACTTCGTGGTTTTGTGACAGTAACATGGCGTTAGACAGACCAACATAGCCTGTACCTGCAATTGAGATTTTCAATATTATTACCTTACGTTATAAAAAATAAATATATATAAAATAAACATATAAATTCATACTTCCGCTAATAACTTTTTATATGTATCTAACATAATTTTTCTGTTATGAAATATATGAAAATGACTTTCAACATAAGACTTGTTATAAATTTTTATAGTTTCATTGGTATCATTTTCTATAGCAGTATGTATAGCATCCTTCAGTTCATCAGATGTAAAATCTACTGGTAATAGACAATTCTGCGGTACTTTGATGCTAGCATCGTAAAATGGCAAGTTAGATACTATTGGTATTAATTTCAGATAACAGCACTCAAGTACAGATAATGGTGTTCCATCCATTTTAGGGATAGAAATAAATGCATTCGCACATGATAATTTTTGATAAAGTTCATCATGAGGAAGAAAGCCTAATACTTTTATTGAGCTATTATGTGCGGCTAAATTTATTATTTCTTTCTCTGTTTTTTTGTTATTACTTTTTCCAAAGAGCCATAGCTCTGTATGCTGTGGTGAAATTTCACTCCAATTAGTTATTAGTCTTTTTATTTGATATACATCGTCCCAATTTCTTATAGATGCTATTACATATTTTTTATTTTTTCTGGGTGATGTTGAATAATTTTCTAGTTTGTTAAAATCAAGTCCATATTGAAGAGTGATGATTTTATCTTTTTTTATACCAAATCCCAATAGCTGTTTTGTTATATGTTCTCCTGGGGAGTTAATAACGTTATATCTATAAAGTACAAAACGGTAAATAAACCTAGACATAATATTTGCATTAGCAATTTTATTGAAATCACTTCCCCAAATAGAAATAATTTTTTTCCCGGGAAGAAATGACGAAATAAGTCCATAAGACGAAAGGTAATGTACATGTATAATTTTAGGTTTGACTAGAAAATAATAATATATTAGTGCAAAGGGTAAGATACTGAAACTAATAAGTCTATTAATGAAAAATAAATTATGTACCATAGTAGGCTTTTTATTTTTATCCTTATGACATGTAACTACAGTATAATTATAACTAGAGTCGTTACCTATCCATTGCTGAATGTGCCCACTAACCCAAGGGCCTATAACTAATACATTGTTTCTATTTTTCATTCCGATCCCATTGAAAAACTAATTTTATTAATTTGTTGAGCGATAAAAATATAGTAAAAGCTTAAAATAAAGATTATTTTCATGTAGTATATATTATAAAATACTACTTCACCTTTAAATTGTAAGATAAAAGTCATTATCATAATGAACAAGAAAAACAATTTTAAATTTGAATTTAGTTTTCTTGTTAAACGCTGGGTATAAATGATAAAGATAATAAATGCTAAATAAGGAATTAAACTTCCGAACATTCCAAAGTATAATATAAAACGCAGATAGCCACTATCTGTATTCATGTAATAATAACCATTTTCGGTGGTATATAAACCATCACCAAATAATACGGTAGATATTTTATTGGGAATGAAGTACATTTCTTTTAATTTCTCAGTGGATGAGACAGAAAAGCTACCAGTATCTAAAAAATTAATTACTGGTTGAAATGCATAACTTATATATCGATCGAACGTAGTTGAGAAATGGTCACTAGTACTTAATATATAGATGAGGACACTAAAAAAAGAAAATGATATAAAAATATATTTATTAATATTTTTAAATAACTTAAAGTTTAGTGATTGCAATAATATAAGAAAAAAACCAAAAATGAATGCTAATATAGCAGTTCTACCTGCTGATAATGAAGCTATAAAAACAATGAAAAACAATATAAACTTAGTTAACTTAGAATATTTACAATAATTGGAAAACCAAAATAGCATTATATATGATAGTAAACCCATAGTAATTGATAGACCAAAGGCTATAGATCCTGATAAACCTAATCCCCTTACACCATCATAAACAGACATTCGACTTAACTCTTCTTCAGTTCGAATATAAAACTGTATTAGTTCTGTTAATTCAGGTGATATTAACATTGAAATTATAATTATTGACTGCATTATTAAAGCTATAGAGAGATGTTTTTCTATATTTGATTTGATATTAAACATAGAAATATAGAGGGCTACCATGAAAATGCTAAATATAAATGAAAAAACATTATTAAATATTGTTTTTAGCATTGAAAAATCGTTTTTCCCAAGGATTGCAGTATTTAATGAACTATAAAGTATCATTAAAACATAGCAAAAAAACATCACTAACACTATTTTTGTATAGAGAATTTTCTTTAAATACGAGAAATAATGTCTTTTAAATATAAGTAGAATGAGGCAAAAAATAGCTGCTATATGACTCGAGTTTAAAAATGATAAAATAGGAAAAGAAAATATAAAGAAAAATAACAGGATTGAATAAAATGAATTTTTTATCATCATATTTTGGGAATATATTTAAAAATATTGGTTTTAAATAGATACATCATTTTAATTAAAGGATGTATCATTCTTGTATAATATAAAAACATCTGGTTTTTACTCATGCGTGGTGAAAAAAACCATGATTTTATAATTAATCTTTTTGAGTCAATGAAAAAATTATTTTTTATTGCTAATTTAGTTAACATTATATACTGTTTAGCTATTACATTATTAATTGTGTTTTTTGATATTCCGTATTCACTTAATTTAGATAATGACTTCTCATAGAGTATAGCTTCTGAATTTATTTCATATTTTGTTAAATTTTTTCTAGAGCTGCTCCATGAGCCAATTGCGTTCGTTCTGTATACACACGTTATTTCAGGTAAATATAAAGAACCATTAGAAACTGATGCGATAATTTGCATAAAATAGTCCCCTACAGGAACATTATAAAACCATTCTGGAAGATTTTTTATTGTATTTGAATGTAACATAAGAGATGCAGTTGGCATAAATGCCCCCCCTCCTTCTACTACTTGTTCAGTTGTAAACAATATTTCATTATCGCCGTAATGTGAAACTACTTTTACAACATGGTCTGATGAAATTGATTTACAAGAACTGAAACAGATATTTACATTCTTATTATTACTCAGTAGATTAAACTGTTTATGTATTTTATCATCTCTTATCCAATAATCATCACCCTCACATAACGCAATATATTCACCTTTTGCTTCAACAACTGCTAATGGAATTATTTTTTTACCTTTACTATATTGATTTTCTTTTTGTAATATTAGCTTAATTATGTTTGGATATTTTTCTTGATATCTTTTTATTATTTTTCTAGTATTATCGGTAGATACATCATCATGAATTATCACTTCAAACCTATAATCTGTAACCTGTGCTAACATTCCATTGATTGCATCTCTAATATAACCTTCTTGATTAAATGTAATGCAAACACAGCTAATATATACTTTATCTGTATATTTCCAATGCTCCATGATTGAAGCTTCATTTTCGGGGGCTTTTAAAGGATTAATATTCATTTTTAATAATAGTTGGTTTGATATCTTTACAGCAGAGAACGTTTTCTTTAATGGTAACATACTCATTTTTAGTTTGACCATTTGAAATCCATTCAATTATTTGTTTAGGAATGTGTGCTCCTGCTAAATGAGAGAATGGATATTGTCCACCAAATCGAGCATTCATTTCTAATATATAGAATTTACCATTTTCTTCTAAACAATCAGTATCTAAAATACAAATATGACCTAATTCTCTTGATAATAACTCACCAAGCTTATGAAGAGTTGGATTATTAATCGTTAAAGCTTGATCTGTTTCTCCGGAACGCATAGCTACTTTTTGCTTACAGAATGTAGTGACATATTTACCATTTAAATCATTAATAATTTCTATGCCATATTCATGACCAGAAATATATTGCTGTATGATAACGGATTTATCAATATCTAAGGCAGATTCATACTTAAGATACGTTGATTGAATTTCATTTTTTACTTTCTGATAAAAAATGTTGAGTTCATCTATTGTCTCAGCTTTATAAATTCCAATAGAGCCCATCCCCCAGCGTGGTTTAACAATTAAAGGTAGTTCTAATGAGTGATTTTTAATAGCTTCATATGCTGAAGATAAAGATAAAAATGTTTGCGGGGTAGGAATATTTCGATTTGCTAAAAAAAGATATGACTTCCATTTATCATTACAAATATCGATGACACTTGGTGAAGATACTATAACATTTATGCCAATATCTAAAAACGATTGCTTATGTTTGGCTAAAATTGGCAAGTCAATATCAAATAAAGATACAACTATATTAATATTATTTTTTTTACAGTATTGTAATAGAAACTCAATATAATTATTTGAATAAATTTCAGGAGTTATAACGGATGAATCAGCATGCGTCATTGCATAGGTTTTGATGCTATTTGCGGCAAAAACTTTGCCATTAAACTCTTGTAACGCATCTTTAAAATAGTCAATTAAATAGGTGCGTCTACCCACAGATGTTAGTAATATGTTCATTTTTATGCCATTAAATTAAGTAAACCGCCGGTGTGCCAAAATAAGACGTTTGTATGTTTAGGATATTGCTCTGTTTTTATAATATTTTCCATCCCCATCCATGCTTTCCCTGTATATACAGGATCCAAAATAATTCCTGTATTTTTAGCTACCTTGCTTATTATTTCTGATAGCTCATTACATGTTTTTTCATAACCACCACAATTATATTTATCAGTAAAAATAATATTATTGATGTAATTATTATTTAAATTTGAGATAGAAACAAACTCCTCAACAGATTTTTTTATTTCGCTCGTACCTCTATTTTGATCTCTTGCGACACTAATTCCATGAACTATAGTATGGTTATAATAATGTTTGAAACCACAATGTAGACCTGCTTGTGTAGCCCCTGTTCCACTTGCTAAAAAAACGGCATCAAATTCAATTTCTGATTGTTCTTTGAGTTCTGAAACTGCATCAAAATATGCCAATGTACCTTCATAGCAATGACCACCACCCCAAATATAGAAAGGAGAATAGCCTAGCCTGCAATAGCGCTCCATTTCTAAATCCATCACTTTCGATATATCACTAAGTTCACAATAAACTAGACGAACACCTAATAACTCAAGAATTTTTAAATTTCCTGTAGAGTCTTCAAGAGGAGTACTATGGATGATGATTGTGCATTCTATTCCTAATTCACGGCAACGGATTGCTGTTGCCCGAGCATGGTTGGATTGTATTCCACCGCATGTCACAACTGCATTACATTTTTCTTCTAGGCATTTTTTTAATATATAATTAAGTTTCCGGCCTTTATTTCCACCTCCTGATATAGGATATAAGTCATCTCTTTTAATATATAAATTTATATCTGTAAACGAGTTTACTTTTTCTAAGGGAGTTATAGCACTCATAATTTAAGCTCCATATCACATCCAAGTATTGTTGTGTTTTTATACATAAACTCTTTTTTTTCAATAAAATTATATTTCTTATATAAATAATAGGCAGTTGAATTTTTTCTTACAGTTAAAGATAATGATTTAAATCCATTTAAATTCAACTCATTAATAATGCTTTCTAATAATAACTTCGAGTAGCCATACCCTCTATATTTAGTATCGACAGCAATGTAAGGAATATATGCTTTTTTTTCAAAAATATCATTTGCATAGCAAGCAATTAATGCAGCAATAGATTCATTTTCTATGATGGCAAGTATGATGGCATGAGCTGCTAATTTTTTAGTATAAACGGGAATATCAATACGGGAAGATAGTGATGGAAAAAATTCAGTATCATTACAACGAATGAATTCTTCAACAGCAGGGATATCGATGTCTTCAATCCATTTAATTTTCATTTTTTATGATTTTCACAATTAGTTCTAAATCATCATTACTTAACTCAGTATGAATTGGTAAGCAGATAACATTATCTGATATTTTTTGAGATTCAGGAGTGTCTGCTATATATTTTTTATAAAGATTGAAGCCTGTAATTAAAGGGTAGAAGTAACGTCTGGCTAGTATATTATTATCTTTTAGTTTTTGAAATAAATTATCTCTACTCATTCCAAACTTATCTTCATTTATCAATATAGGAAAATATGAATGATTCATAGAGACGTTTGAGTCTGTAGGAAATAAAGATAAGCCGTCAACATCTATTAGATTTTTCATATAAAATGAAGCAACATTTTTTCTTTTTATTAAGGCAGAATCAATATGTTTTAGTGTCGCTAACCCAAATGCTGCTTGTACTTCGTTCATTTTTGCGTTTGACCCAAGCATAGATATTTCAATTTCTGATTCATATCCAAAGTTTTTTAGTCTATCTAATTTTTCTTTCATCTCTTTGGTATGACAGATAATAGCACCACCTTCAATTGTTGAGTATGCTTTAGTTGCATGAAAACTCAGAATAGAAAGATCGCCCCAATTAAGAATGGATACGTCATCTTTTTTAACACCGAAAGCATGTGCAGCATCATAAATTACTTTTAATCCATGCTTATCAGCAATTTCTTGAATAGCATCATGATCGCAAGGGTTACCATAAACGTGAACGGGTAATATCGCTGATGTCTCTTCAGTAATTGCCTCTTCTATTTTTTTAGGATCTATATTGAAGGTGTTAGGATCGATATCGACAAAAACAGGTTTCAAATTGTTGAGTAAAATGGCATGACTTGTTGCAACAAAGCTGTAAGGCGTTGTTATTACTTCGCCTTTGAGATCTAAAGCCTGCAATGCAGTAATTAAAGCGAGTGTCCCATTAGAAAATAGAGAAATATAGTCGACACCTAAATAGTTACATAACTCTTTTTCTAATAATTGATGGTAATGCCCATTATTCGTCAACCATTTTCTTGACCAAATGTCTTCTAAATAAGGAGTCAATTCTTCTAATGGTGGTAATAAAGGTGATGTTACAGTAATATTATTCATGATTTTTAGTTAGCTTCTTAGGCAAGATATTTAACATAATATGGTTGTATAGATCTTTTTGTAAAAAACGGATACTTAATATATAAAATAATGTAGCCATGATAATTATTAATATAATTGAAATCCATGGAGATACTGATATCAAACTTGTTATTAACCATGCTATAGAACAAGTAGTTATTGCAATTAACCATATAGGCAATAATGCTCTTAACTGTGAACTACCTGATAGGCTACCAATTTTACCGTTATAATAAGTATTGATGACTAATGCTAAATAAGATTGAATAACGATTCCAATACATATTGCATTAATGCCATAGGGGATAGTAATGAAAAGAATAATCGTTGTAATTACTTTTTTTATTATTTCTAATTTTAAGAAGAGGTCAGACCTACCTTTTACTTGTAGATAATTTAAATTTATAGCATGGATAGGATAAAGCAGTAATCCAGTAGCCAGTATGCTGGTAAGTAATGAAGCTGATTTCCATTCATAGCCTAATAGTTCAGGTATTAACGGATCAGCTACCACTGCAAGTCCGAAAAGTAGCGGAAAAATAACAGCAGCAGATAAACGCAATGTTAGTAAATAAGCATAATTTAATCGTTGTTCATCGTTTTGTATACTACTAAGCATTGGATAGGTGACCCTTTGGATAATAGAGGTCATCGTAATCGCTGGAGTTCTAACTAATTGGTTTGCTTGGGTAAAATAACCTACATCTAACACATTAAATTTTTTACCGATAACTATTTGATAAATGTTTTGATAAATACTATCGATTAAACCAGATAGCATAAGTTTTGAGCCAAATCCAAATAGTTGCTTAAATGAGTCAAAGTTAAAACTGAGTTTTGGTAGCCATTTATGTAGTATATTAAGGAAGATAACATTACATAATGTATAAGTTATAGTTTGTCCAACTAAAGACCACACACCAAATCCATAATATGCCATAGCGAATGCCACTATACTGCTTATACAAACAGCGGCTAGTGAAGCTTTTGCTTGGGTTTTGAAATCCATATTTATGGATAACTTAGTACGCTGTATTATTGCAAGGGCATTAATTATGATAACCAATGCTAATACCCGAGTTAAAGAAGTCAGCTCTGGCTGTTTATAAAAATCAGCAATATACGGTGCACTAATATATAAAATAAGATAGCAAACAAGTGCAATGGCAATATTGAAATAGAAAGCTGTTGAATAATCTAGCTCTGTTCTATCTAACTTTCTAATTAATGCCGAACTTAATCCACTATCAACGAAAACTTGGCTGACGGCAATAAATATAGCTAACATACCGATAAGGCCGAACGCTTGAGGGCCAAGCATTCGGGCAAGTACAAGCATTACCACTAATTGGATGGCTTGTGTTGCTAACCTTTCAATTGCACTCCATTTTAAGCCTGAAGTTGTTTTTTGTTTTAAATTACTATCCATAGGGTTACTTCAGTAAAGATAGCAAATATTCACCATAGCTATTTTTAGCCATTAGCTTAGCTCTTGCCAATAAATCTTCTCGTGTTAGCCATTTGTTGTTATATGCAATTTCTTCTAAACAAGCTACTTTGTAACCTTGTCTTTTTTCTATTGTTTCTACAAATTGGGCTGCCTCAAGTAAACTTTCATAGGTTCCTGTATCTAGCCAAGCGAAGCCACGACCTAACATTTCTACATTTAAAGCATTCTGGTTTAAATACATTTCATTAAGTGTTGTTATTTCTAATTCACCGCGCTGAGAGGGTTTAACCTGTTTTGCTAGTTTAACAACTTGGTTGTCATAGAAATATAAGCCAGTCACTGCATATTTTGATTTTGGCTTTTGGGGCTTTTCTTCAATGGAAATAACTTTTTTATTTTGATCAAATTCAACAACACCAAAGCGTTCTGGGTCTTTTACTTGGTATCCAAAGACTGTTGCCCCTTCTTGGCGTGATGCTGCTTCTTTTAGCTTCGGTGTAAATGCTTGACCATAGAAAATATTATCTCCTAGCACCAAACACACACTATCTGAGCCAATAAACTCTTCGCCAATAATAAAGGCTTGTGCTAAACCTTCAGGTTTGGGTTGTATTGCATATTGTAATGAAATACCAAATTGAGACCCGTCACCTAATAAACGCTCGAAGCTGTTTTGATCTTCTGGGGTTGTAATAATCAGAATTTCACGGATACCAGCCAGCATAAGTACTGATAATGGATAATAGATCATTGGTTTATCGTAAATAGGAAGTAATTGTTTAGATACTCCCATTGTAATTGGATATAATCTTGTGCCAGAACCGCCCGCTAAAATAATACCTTTCACTATTAAGCCCCTAATCTTTCTCTATTATATTTATTATTTTGAACTGACTCACACCAGTCTAAATTATTTAAATACCATTCAACCGTTTTACGTAAACCCGTTTCAAATGTTTCATCTGGTACCCAGTTCAGTTCATTTTTGATTTTAGTTGCATCAATGGCATAACGTAAATCATGACCAGGCCTATCTGTAACATAAGTAATTAGATCGCTGTAATGTTCAACATTATTTGGTTTGTTGGGTACGAGTTCTTCAAGGATGCTACAAATTGTTTTCACCACGTCAATATTTGCTTTTTCATTATGGCCGCCAATATTGTAAGTTTCACCAACTTTACCTTGGGTAACAACTTTGTAGAGTGCTCTTGCATGATCTTCAACATACAGCCAGTCTCTGATCTGTTGCCCGTTACCATAAACAGGCAAGGGTTTCCCTTCTAATGCATTTAGGATGATTAAAGGGATCAGTTTTTCAGGGTAGTGGAATGGACCATAGTTATTGGAGCAGTTTGTTACGATAGTTGGTAAACCATAAGTACGTTGCCACGCTCTGACTAGATGATCACTAGACGCTTTTGACGCAGAGTAAGGGCTACTTGGCGCATAAGGTGTAGTTTCAGTGAAAAGATCAGTTGTTGATTCAAGGTCACCATAGACTTCATCAGTGGATATATGATGAAAGCGAAAGGTTTCTTTTTTGTCTGTTGGCAATTGATTCCAATATTGGCGAGCTGCTTCTAATAATGTATAAGTGCCAATAATATTGGTTTGGATAAACTCACTTGGACCATCAATTGAACGGTCCACATGTGACTCAGCAGCTAAATGCATAATGGCATCTGGTTGATGCTGTTTAAATATATCGGTAATTGCAGCAGAGTCACAAATATCAACCTTAATAAAGGTATATCTAGAATTCTCACGAATTGAATCGAGTGACTCTAAATTACCTGCATAAGTTAATTTATCAATATTAATAACGGAATTATTGGTATTATTAACAATATGACGAACAACCGCAGAACCAATAAAACCTGCACCACCAGTAACTAATATTTTCACTGAAAACCTTGGTATTTAATAATTTATTAAGGGTAAATAAAATTAGCTATGGTATAAATAATCATCATCTAATTGTGATCGAGCATAGCTACCGCACTGGGTTATCGGGCCCCAGAGCACCATTGAATTCTATATCTATGCTTATTAATTGATAACATTACATTTTTATGTAATTGCTCAATTGATAAGCATTTCTTATCGTTTTTACCCCCGAGAGGGTATGCCTCTACGCTGACTCGGTCAAGCGAAAGCCACTAATAATAACACTAAATATAGGTTATGACTATTAATGTGATAGTCTTAAAGAATAGTCTTATTGGTTTTGTAAATCATATAAATTCTTTTAAATTATAAGGTTATATTTTTCCTAAATAACGTTTGATAATTGGCAACATTTTATTTTAAGAGAGATAAAATAACCCTATTTTTTGTCGAGGTATTATCTTAATTAAACTAATAACTCTCTCGTTACAAGAGTATCGCGTTAAGATAACTTGAATAATTGAGATATACATCATTTTTATTTTTTGGTTGCCAATGAATATTCGTAAAAGGCGTTTAATTGATAAATTAAGATAATTAATTTTTGATGTAATAACTCAAGAACACTCAATAAGCGACTTCTCATGTTAATTATAGTGTGGCCTTAACTAATTGCGAATGGGAAGGTGTCAAAAAATGAATAATACCCTAGCTGCATGGAAAGGCTGCTAGGGTATGTCTTTTAGATAAGGGGGAGTATTACCACTTGAATGGCAGTGTCACCATCACGGAAGCACCGATATCATCACGGGTATCGTAATCGGTTTTCGAAACCCAGACTTTAGCGTCTGTACTAACTCGGTCGTCAAAATTATGCCACCAGCCTAAATCAAGACCTTTAATTGTTTCTGATTTAGGGAATGCTTTATTTTGCCACTCACTTTCTTTGTTAACTTTTGCATACACTAAACGTGTACTAACACGGTTATCATCGTCAAGGGTGTATTCCACTTTGGCTGATAGCATACGCCCATCACCGCCCATGGCATGGCCTAATGGAGCACCTTGTTGGTAGTATCCATTTTTGTAGATAAAGTGAGTATACATCACCCCGTTTTTATTCCACTCGGTGTGGGTATTGGCACCTTCAATATACCAACTTAAAGGCTGGCCCCAAGCAGTGTGGTAGCCTTCTATGCCCCCCATAAAGGCATTTTTCGATGGAAACATACCCGCTTCATCTTCACCGATCATCTGCCCATAAACACTGACAGGTAGGCCAATTAGCGGATAAAGTTTAATTTTGGCATCAAGTCCTGCGAGTTGGTTACCTGGATCATCATTTTGATCACCGGTGTTATCTTTACCTGCCATCGCATTCCAGAAAGAATTCCAGTTGTTTGGACGCCCTTCACCACCCCACATCACTACGCGCGAACCACCTAATTCAAAGAAATCAGTTGGGTTCATGGTCATGCGTAAACCAATTAATTTTGTGTGTGGCTGTGACGAGTATTGCTTAATTTGCCCAGCAGTCAGCTGATATTGCCATGAACCAATCCATGACAGCCAAGGGGTCTCAAATGGACTTTGGTCTGCACGCTGCATAAGGAAACCAGTAACTGGACGTGCTGCATCAGTACGAATCAAACTACCATCATGACCAGGTCCCCACCATTGAGGGATTTCACCGAAACTTACCCATTGGTTCCAAATTTTTACGCCACCATAAGAACCATTAAGGTTGTAATCAGAGCCATTTTCAACACGTAGCGCTCGTTCAGCGTTGGCTTTTAGATTTAAGTCAACATCGTCGGTACTATAGTTGCCTTCAACGGTGTAACGGAAATCACTGTATTCGCTTTGGGCGAATCCTTGTGGCATGGAAGGCTTACCAGTGGATAAATAGGTTTGTAATTGAACACTATTTTTCGTGCGGTTTAGTTGCTGCTTAATACGTTGTACTATCGCTTCTTGTTCACTATTGGTGATATTGGCATTATTTAGTGAGCGGGTTATTTCTTCTGCCGATAAAGGCCATGTTGAAAGACTAATTTGGATAACATTACGCTCTGATAACCAGGCGAGGTCGTTACGTAGATTGTTATCGGGTAATACGAGTCCTCCAGCAAGAGCGTTACCACTCATTGCACTCAATAACGTTAGGATGGCCAACTTGGTAAGCTTAATTTTTTTCATTGATGAATCCGTTGAGTTGAGTCGTCTAATTTTTTGTGTCTTGATGCAAACAATTGCCTATAAAATAATTCAAATTGAACGCAAATTAAGAGTGATAATTGCCACGCTGAGATTACAGGGATATTTGTCGTATTGATTAGACATGCGTGCTGCGTTCTATATCAATATAATAGGTAATCTTTGAGTAAATAAAAAGCAGATTATCAATATATCCGGTATTTTGTCTGTTTATGATTATAGATCACGAGATAAATAGAAATTGAGGGATTAATATCGAGTATTCATTTTTATTAATATGAGAACTTCCTATTTATTGTTTTTAAATGGCTTTTAATTCCTATCAAAAAATGATGATAAAACGTGTTGATATTGAAATAAGCAAGAATGCTTAAGTAAATAGGTGGGCGTGAGTGAGGTATCAATATTGCGAAATAAAAAGTAAGCCCTTTAAATAATCTTATTTAAAGGGCTTAAAATAAAGCTTATGGCTGGATAAGATTATCGACCATGTTCGGGTAACCAAATCTGTAAACGTAAACCACCAAGTGGGCTATCGTCAGCTTTTACCCAACCTTTATGTTGTGATATCGCTGTTTCAACAATCGCCAAACCTAACCCCGTGCCTCCGGTTTCTCTATCACGAGCTTCATCAGTGCGATAGAACGGGCGGAAAATATTTTCACGGTCTGCTGGGCTAACCCCAGGGCCATCATCATCAACAGTGATTAATATGCCGTTGTTTTCCTCTTTAAAATTCACCGCAATGTGTGTATTAGAGTAACGAAGGGCATTACGAACAATGTTTTCAAATGCACTGCCAATTGCCGATGGGTTGCAGTAGATAGGCCATGGGCCGGGCGGTGCGGTTACATCCAACGTTTTATTCATTTGCTCTGCTTCAAAGCGAGCATCCTCTAAAATATCTCCCCATAAATCATCGGCTTTAATGTTCTCCCTGAGGATTTCATTTTTGTGTTGGCTACGTGATAACACCAATAAGTCGTTGATCATGCTATCTAAGCGATGGGTTTCGGTTTCGATGCGTTCTAACTCTTTACTTTCACCGTGGCGACGACGTAATAGTGCCGTTGCCAACTGCAATCGAGTTAATGGCGTTCGTAATTCGTGTGAGATATCAGAAATTAAACGTTGTTGGGCGGTGACCATGCCATCAAGCGCACTGATCATCTGGTTAAAACTATTACCTGTAGAAAGAAATTCTTGAGGTCCAGATTCAAGTTCAGGGTGTGGACGTAAATTGCCTTTTGCGACATCGTCAGCTGCCATTTTTAATTTACGAGCAGGGCGAGCCAGACTCCATGATAGCCAAAGTAGTAACGGAGCACTGATTAACATGGTGGCAATTAACAGCAGGAATGGTCTATCAAACAATAAGTTAATAAAGTCTGATTGCGGGCTATTTGCCGGTCGTACTAAATAGAGTTGATAGTGATCTTCACCGTCGCGAATGGAAAACGGTCCAAGAATTTCGGCTCGTCCGTATTTTTTCTTTTTCGGGTGATCGGCGTTGTCGGATTGCCCGATAAAGTTACGGATCACTTGCATTTCACTGGGCATCGCACCGATAACACGTCCTTCACTGGTCACAATGATGAGACGTTGCCCCGGGGGAGCCCATTTTTTGATGGAGTTAGAAATACGTCGCCACCAAAGTAGGTCGTTCATCGGTGCCTGTGCAAGTTCGGCTTCGATGTGTTGCTCAAGCATCTCCCCTTGGCGTTGCTCACTTTCCAGTAGGGAAGTGAGCTGCCTAGAGTCTAGCTTGGGTACCATCAGCACTAGCATTAAAACTAGTGCGAGGGTAAACCAGAAAATCGCAAATATTCTCGCGGTTAAGCTATTTATCATGTTGCTGAAACCATCAAGTATCCACGGCCACGCAAGGTTTTAAACCAAGGTTGACCATCTGTACGTTCTGGGAGTTTACGGCGTAAGTTAGATATGTGCATATCAATTGCACGGTCAAACGGTGTTAACCGCTTACCGAGCACTTCTTGACTTAAATGTTCTCTTGAAACAACTTGACCAAGGTGCTGTGCTAATAAATACAGTAACGTGAATTCGGTACCTGTTAGGTCAAGAATTTCATTGTCAAAGCTAGCTTCTTGGCGGCCTGGATTCAATTGTAGTTTATCCACCTGTAATACCGGTGTATTGCTGTTATCTCCTTGGTTTTGTTCACTCCAATTAGAGCGGCGCAATAATGCACGGATACGCGCGACTAATTCACGGTCATTAAAAGGCTTAGGCAAATAGTCGTCAGCACCTAATTCTAACCCTAATACTTTGTCGAGTTCGCTTCCGCGGGCAGTCAACATAATAACGGGGGTTTGGTGGATTTGACGTAGCTCTTTTAATGTCTCAATACCATTTTTCTTTGGCATCATGACATCGAGTAATAACAGGTCAATGGACGAATCAAGTTGTTGCAAAGCCTGTTCACCATCATAGGCGATGACAACGTTGAAACCTTCCATTTCGAGCAGTTCTTTTAAGAGCGACGTGAGTTCACGGTCGTCATCAACTAATAGGATTTTATGCATGTGTTTAAGTCCTCCAGCTGCCAAAATACGATAACAATCTTCACGATTCCATGACTTTACGTTCTTTTACATGCTCTGACGCTAGTTTGCAGCCACCAGCGTATAGTTGTCTACATTGAATCACGAGCACTGTCCGAGAACAAGGAGTTGGGAATGCAAAGAACAGCACAAACAACAGTTATGTTGACGTTAACCTCTGCATTTATTATCGGATCAGTGACGGCTTTTGGGGATACACCAGAAAATATTATTCAAACTGGTGATTCATCGACTCCCCTAATGTTACAAATGCAAAATGAGCCGGAGTCTCCATCAGTAGTTGCTCAGCTTCAGCACCATGAGCTGTTTGGTAATGCAGAACGCACAAGTACATTTATGTTTAATGGTATCACGTTAAATGAAAAACAGCGTCAGCAATTGCGAGATTTAATGGCAACACAGCGTCGTTATCAATTTGATAACCCAGTTTCCATGCAAGAGCGTGAAGCACTGCACAATTTAATCATCGCCGATGATTTTGATGAAAAAGCGGTTCGTGACCAGTTAGAAAAACATATGCAAAAAGAATTGGCCCAGCGTGTTGAAATGGCGCGTATTCACCATGAGTTGTACCAGCTATTAACACCTGAGCAGAAAGCCCAACTTGAGCAGATCCATCAACAGAAGATGTCTCAATTTCAGGCTTTACAGTAAATAGTTTTGTTGAAGTTGTTTAATTCGAAATTCTCTTGATCGTAGTAGTGAAGTAGCAATAAGTGAAGTTTTTCCTTGCCATAGACACCATCCCTGTCTTTTACAGCCCCTTCTTGGGGCTATTTTTTTGCCTATTACTATGTATCATAGGCCTTATAAATCCAAAAAAGACTGATTTAATGAATATGAACAGTTGAATTGTGCACAGGTTAATATCGGGATAGAGCTTTCCTGTTATTTAATTTTAATCATATTATTTAGTCTATCGTGATTTATTCTGCTGCAAATTCTACTATTGAGATAAAAAACAGATGAACTTCACTTTATAAGTCGATTCTTACTATATTCCTATTGTTATTTTTTGCAGACTTTATAGTCTTTAAAACCTTAAAAAGAATGGTTATGTGTATTGCAAAGGAAAAAATATGATGAAGATGAAGGCGCTTGTTGCAGTCGCTGTTTCAGCCGTGATTTTGACGGGATGTAAAAACTTAGATCAGGGCATGCTAACAAACTCGGGTATGCAATTACTGCAAGCTGCTACTTTAACTGACGGTGACGTGAAGCAATTAAGTGACCAGTCATGTAAAGAGATGGATGCACAAAATAAAATTGCACCTGCTTCTAGCAAATACTCGAAGCGCTTAGATAAAATTGCTAAAGCATTAGGCAATGAAATCGATGGCACTCCTGTTAACTATAAAGTTTATCTGACCGATGAAGTAAATGCGTGGGCAATGGCGAATGGCTGTGTGCGTGTTTATAGCGGTTTGATGGATATGATGAATGATAATGAAGTTGAAGGTGTATTAGGCCACGAAATGGGCCACGTTGCACTGGGTCACTCACGTAAAGCTATGCAAGTTGCTTATGCCGCTGTTGCTGCCCGCACCGCAGCGGCTTCAGCAGGTGGCGTGGTTGAGCAATTGAGCGCGTCTCAGGTTGCTGCATTGGGTGAAAAACTGGTTAACTCTCAGTTCTCTCAACACCAAGAAAGTCAGGCGGATGATTTCTCTTATGACCTGCTGAAAAAGCGTGGAATTAAAACCGAAGGTCTGGCAACCAGTTTTGAAAAATTAGCAAAACTGGGCGGTAGCGAAAGCAGCATGTTTGACTCGCATCCACCGTCAGCTGAACGAGCTCAACATATCCGTGACCGTATTGCGGCTGATAAATAAGCCTTTTTGTTAGTCAACAATCATATTGAAGTGCAGCTATGGTGAATCCATCGCTGCACTTTTTTTTGCATTTTTTGTGAGTTTTTTCAGAGAATTTGCAGCGTGTCTGCGAGTGTAATCTCAAATAAGAGGAATTCAGAGCTTCCCTGTTGTGCTAATAAATAAACCCGTTTAGCTTAAGTCTTAATTTTCATTTCTGATGTGTTAATTAAAAAATATTTATCTCTTCTGACTAAGAACTGGGTAGAAAAATAGAAAAACGCTTTGCAAGGAATAAAGATGGAAAAAGCTCAAAGAGTTTCTTTGATGGCAAAAGGAATGGGGATGTTATTATCATTTACTTGCCGCTTATTAACCGGTGTACGTACGCGTTGGGTCGGTTGTCAACCAACGATGACGTCTCGTATATATTATGCGAATCACTCTAGTCACCTTGATGGTCTTGTTATTTGGTCTGGCTTACCTCCTTTAATGCGCCATACCGTCCATCCTGTGGCAGCAAAAGATTATTGGGATAAAACACCGTTTAGACGTTATTTGGTTAATAAAGTATTCCGAGCCGTATTGGTTGATCGAAAAGGGGAGGGGGCCGCCAAAGACAATATATTAGCGCCGCTAGAAGCGGTGTTAGTACAGCAACAATCATTGATCCTCTTTCCGGAAGGCACTCGCGGCGATGGCGAAGAATTAAGTCATTTCAAAAGTGGTATTTACCACCTAGCTAAAAAATTTCCTCATGTCGAAGTGGTTCCTGTTTATCTTGAAAATTTAAACCGTGTGTTGCCAAAAGGCTCCAAGCTCGTGGTTCCCGTTATTTGTTCCGCAGTAGTGGGAGCGCCTCTCTCGCCATTAGGCGAGGATGAATCTAAAGCTGAATTTTTACAACGCGCTAAATCTGCATTAGAGGAGTTGATGCCATGAGCCTTTGGGATAGCGAGATCGTGTTATTGCTATCGGGTGTATTTAGTATACTCGTGGTAGCCAGTATCATTGGTGGGATCCTTGCTTATCGGTATTCAGGAGAAAAGAGCAATCCTACAATCGACAATTTAAATGCCAGAATACGTGCATGGTGGTTGATGTGTATCGTGTGTGTATTGGCCGTTGTGATAGGCAATATCGGTGTTGTGATTTTATTTGCGCTAATTTCATTTTTCGCATTGAGAGAGTTTATTACTTTAACGCCAACTCGACGTAGTGATCATGAAGCGTTATTTTGGTGCTTTTTTATATTCCTGCCGTTGCAATATGTTTTGGTTGGTATTCAGTGGTATGGCATGTTTTCTATTTTTGTACCGGTATTCGTATTTCTTTTCCTACCGACACGTATCGCTTTAGCGGGGGATACTTATCATTTTCTTGAACGCACAGCCAAAATTCAGTGGGGTATGTTAGTTGCGGTGTTTTGTTTAAGCCATGTTCCTGCTTTATTGATGTTAGATATTCAAGGTTATGAAGGCGAGAATGTAAAATTACTCCTGTTTTTAATTGTTGTGACCCAACTTTCTGATGTGTTGCAGTATGTGTTTGGGAAATTGTTTGGCAAACATCCGATAGTGCCAAAATTAAGTCCGAATAAAACAATTGAAGGCTTTATTGGCGGCATACTCTCTTCGGTGCTTATTGGGATCTGTTTATATTGGGTAACGCCTTTCAGTTGGTGGGTTGCGGGATTGATGTCTCTTGCGATCACTTTAATGGGATTCGTCGGGGGGTTATGTATGTCGGCGATCAAACGTGATAGTGGTATTAAAGATTTCGGCGCAATTATTGAAGGGCATGGTGGCATGTTAGACCGTATCGACTCGTTATGTTTCGCAGCGCCAATATTCTTTCACTTAACACGTTATTTTTATACGTAATTTGGCTTCTGTGTTCGATTAACTCCAAAATGAAAAAAGTGCTTGAAACCGCGCGGGTCAGGCACTCAGCTAAAGCCTATCAAATTTTATACCTCGCGACAGTTGGCGTGTTTAGCAACCCAACGACGGCATGTTGTCGTCCTCACGCTACTGGGGAATGATGCAAGGAGGTTCACCTTGGCTTCCTTAACACCCGTGAATAATGGCGCTTTATCATGTGAATATAGATAACCGTGCGAGTGACTGCCGCTGATGTTTAACTCGCAAGGTTAACTTTCTATTTCATATCAATGCTATGATGGAGACTTAATTTTTGTTTCGAAGTAAGGCAACAACCGCTATAGTGAGCCTGTGTTTTTACGGTAATCCATTTTATGAACTAAAATTGTGTAGACTGGATCACAATAAAGTATCAAAACTTGATGGAAAACAGGTATATCAGTACCTTTACCGTATTATAGTGGTAGGTGAATCAATTCAGCACGATGGTTTATAATCGAATTTGATGTAGAAAAGCGCAGGTGTTGTGTCTTTTATCGATTTGCAATTTATATTCATTAATCAGAGGTCATCATGGTCAAGCAGATTAAAAGAATTGGGGTATTAACAAGCGGTGGTGATGCACCAGGTATGAATGCTGCAATCCGCGGCGTGGTACGTGCTGCATTGAGCGAAGGGTTAGAAGTCATGGGTATCTATGATGGATATCTAGGTTTATATGAAAATCGCATGAAACAGCTAGACCGTTATAGTGTTTCTGACATGATTAACCGCGGTGGTACCTTCCTCGGATCTGCGCGTTTTCCTCAATTCCGCGATGAAAAAGTTCGTGCTGTTGCCATTGAAAATCTGAAAAAAAATCATATTGATGCTCTCGTCGTGATTGGTGGTGATGGTTCTTATCTCGGTGCTAAAGCATTAACAGAAGCTGGTTTCCCATGTATTGGTCTACCCGGCACTATCGATAATGACGTTGCAGGAACAGACTATACCATTGGTTACTTCACTGCCCTTGAAACCGTTGTTGAAGCGATTGACCGTCTGCGTGATACCTCAACTTCTCACAAACGTATTTCTATTGTTGAAGTGATGGGACGCTACTGTGGTGATTTAACGCTATCCGCGGCGATTGCGGGAGGGTGTGAGTTCTTAGTCTTGCCTGAAAATGAAATGGCTTATGATCGTGAAGAGCTGTTGTCTGAAATCAAACAAGGTATTGAGAAAGGCAAGCGACATGCTATCGTTGCGATTACAGAACATGTTTGCGATGTTGATGAATTAGCTAAATACATTGAAGCAGAAACCCATCATGAAACGCGTGCAACGGTACTGGGGCATATTCAACGTGGTGGATCGCCTGTTGCCTATGACCGTATTTTGGCCTCGCGTATGGGGGCATACTCTATTCAGCTCCTTTTAGAGGGCTATGGCGGTCGTTGTGTCGGGATCCAAAACGAAAAATTGGTTCACCATGACATTATTGATGCGGTAATGAACATGAAGCGCGTCTTTAAGAAAGATTGGTACGATACAGCGAAAAAACTGTACTGATTTTTACCTCTACAATTGCAAATCTCTCCTGTATCGTGCATTAACGGCACGATACAGGTTTGTTCTCTCTCATCGAATTCACGGTATATTCTTTTGTTGCATAAATTGTCATTTTTAATTATTTCATGTTATCTATGAAATCTGTCAGCCTGCCTTAACATTTAAATGAATGAGGTATGGAAGAATGGCACGAAAATGGCAGTCAGCAACGGCATTGTTATTAATCCTGACGACGGGAGCATGGGCGAAAAACATTCAATTATTAAATGTTTCTTATGATCCGACTCGGGAATTTTACCAGCAATATAACCAAGCTTTTAGCCAGTATTGGCAAGGAAAAACTGGGGATACGGTAACCATTCGTCAGTCTCATGGTGGTTCAGGTAAACAAGCAACATCTGTCATTAATGGCTTGGAAGCCGATGTCGTCACGCTAGCGTTAGCTTATGATGTTGATGCCATAGCGGACAGCGGGCGCATTGATAAAAATTGGATAAAACGGCTCCCCGATAATTCCGCACCTTACACTTCAACAATTGTCTTTCTTGTCCGTAAAGGTAATCCTAAAAATATCCAAGATTGGGATGATTTGATCCGTCAAGATGTTGCGATTGTGACACCGAATCCCAAAACCTCAGGCGGAGCGCGTTGGAATTATCTTGGGGCTTGGGGATATGCTTTGGAAAAAAATCATCATGACCCAGAGAAAGCCAAACAATTTGTTAAACAACTCTATCAAAATGTTGAGGTGTTAGATTCTGGTGCTCGCGGCGCAACAAATAGCTTTGTGGAACGTGGAATTGGAGATGTATTAATTGCGTGGGAAAACGAGGCGTTATTAGCGATTAATGAGCTTGGTGAAAATGGTGAATTTGAAATTGTGACGCCTAGCATCTCTATTTTAGCTGAGCCTACTGTGGCTGTGGTTGATAAAACCGTCGATAAACGTGACCGCCGAGAAGTCGCACAAGCCTATTTGGAGTATTTATACTCCCCTGAAGGGCAAGAAATAGCCGCTAAAAATTATTATCGACCCCGTGATGCGGATGTCGCTAAAAAATATCAGCAACGCTTTCCTAAACTGAAACTATTGACGGTTGATGATGTGTTTGGCGGTTGGACTCAAGCGCAATCTACGCATTTTGCCAATGGGGGCGTTTTTGATGAGATTAGTCGCCGCCCCTAACACTCACGGCATATTTTGAGTCGCCGACATCACTTTTGTGCACCTAACAGCCGGTTTTCTCGCCACCGAACGACATGTTACATAGGAGAAACAGGGGTTGCTTTATGATGCTTGTGGATTGCTACCGCTCAATGAGGGGATGAGCGGTAGCAATATTTTTTCTGTTATTGCCAGACGTATTTCACGCCTAATTGGCCTAAGTAGAATGTTTGGCGGTTATGACTACCAGAGGTAATGCCGGCACCTTTCGGATTTTCCCAAGTACTCGGCTCAACAGCGAATCCACCCCATAATGTGATTTTGGGGGTTAAATTATAGAAAACTTGTGTGCCAACTCGGTAACCCTCTTTCACTTTCTGGGTCGTACGTTGGTTGCTGTCGTAATTGTGCTCATTTAGGTAATAGCGGAAGTACGGCATAATACTCCATTCTTGGTTTAGGGTAACTGGGAAGTAGCCACGGATTTGGTTTTGTTCCCATGTTTTATTGAAGTCTTTATCCCATGTCCAGTCGGTGTACATATAGAGTTTAGCGGTTGCCGAATCATTCACCTTGTAGACGATACCGTGTTCGGATTCCCACTCATAACTATTGGGGGCGTGGAAATTATCGTAGTGGTAAAACGCATCCCAGAAATTAAATGCCCACTTATCGTTGAAATTATAAGTCCCGCTAGGCATCAACCAAAATAGTGTGTTCGATGGACGCGCCATCGTTCCGGGAGCCGAGTCATTTGATTCTTTTCGGTAGGTCACGTTTAGGTTGAATTGCCCTACATCGCTCGAATACATTTTACGTGTTGCCCCAATTTGGGTACGGTTACGAATAAAAGAGTCTTTTGATGTAGAGAAATTATGGTTATAGCTTCTTAAAGACTCTTTGTGTTCAAGAAAGAAGCTCCATTTAGATTCAGGGTTTGATAAGAAGAGCTGGCCTATCATCGTTGTTTTGTCATATACCTTGCCGCCACTGGTATTATGGTGACCTTCAAATTTTTCTAATTCCATATAAACGTTAGACGTAATTCGCCAGTAGTCGTTATTTATAGGCTCAGCCGCTAATACTGGGGTAGCAAGGCTAGTAACAGAGAGAAAGAGTAAACCATTCAATGATATTTTCATGATGATCCTTTAATTTTTAATTATTGTTTATGAGGTAGCAGTGTTTGTTTTTGTTGAGGTGTAATAACCAGCCTTATATTTCCGATGGAGATATAGAGGCTGGAAAGTACAGAGTGAAAATAGGCGTTAATGTGTTGTGTTGTAGGTTTCACCGTAACCATAAGGAAACAGGATTTTATCCCCTTGAGGGTTCTTGATATTGACCGGCAGTTGCCCCTTAGGCATATTCAAAGGTTGTTTCTGTTGGTCTGCAAATAATGTGCGTAATCCACTACGAATATTCGTTTCCAGTGAATTACGGTTATTATTCGTAATATCAAATCCAGTAATGCCGTAGATAGCGATGTTAGCTTTAACGTCTTTCAAATAGGCGATATCGTAAGGGTTACGAGAGGAAATAACGACGAGCGGAATATTTGCTTTATTCGCTTCATCAATGATTATCTGAGCGTTAGTTGGATTATCTTTTAAGTTATAGGTGGTCAATAAGATCAGATCTTGGTTTTTTAATCGAGGTTTAATATCTTTTTCAGTGAGGGTGTTTTCCGCTAATTTGATCACGATTTCTTGGCTATCAATAGTGACACCCGTTTCATTAGCAATAGCATTTAAGTGTTTTTGAATTAATTCATTACGTGGTTTTTCATCGGAAATGACGAGTATTCTATTTTGTGGTTTCAAGATATAAGGCAGCACATGATCATTTTTGATCACCGTAATCGCTTGCTCTGAAACCATATTCTCCAGATCTTTATGGCCTTTAGAGGCGACAATCTGTTGAGCATTTTTTAAATCAACCGGTTGAGCGGTGATCTCTTGCTGTAATTTTTTCAGTATGACGCGTTTAGCCGACTCATCAATACGTTTTTGTAATTCAGGGTTTTTCTTAGCCTCACTTTCAAGATAGCGATACATATTGTCTAGACGAGTAATTGATTCGCTGTCCCACATTTTGATTGGCATAAGGATGATATCCGAGCCTGCTAATAAAGAGGTTTCTACAGCCCAATTCATATCAAAATTATCCGCAATCGCTCCCATATCCATGGCGTCAGTGATGATGAGGCCATCATAATTTAGCTCATCACGTAAAATGCCGTGTAGGATAGGTTTTGACAGCGTAGCGGGTGTTCCCACCTCTTTCCCTGTTAGCGTTTTGATCTTGCTGTTATCGAGGGCAGGCACAATGATGTGCGCCGTCATTACTGCGTCTGCGCCATGGTTGAGCGCATACTGGAAGGGCGGTAACTCTGTAGAGCGCCACTCTTGTTCATTTGAATTCACGACAGGTAAGTCTACGTGAGAGTCAGAGGAAACATTACCATGCCCAGGGAAGTGTTTTAGTGAGGTCAATAAATTGTATTTATGGATGCCTTTGATGTAATTGGTCGAAAGCTGTTCGACCAGCTCTTTATTATCCGAATAGGAGCGCACACCAATGACAGGGTTATTTTGATTGTTATTCACATCGACAACAGGGCCAAAGTTGATATTAAAGCCGAGGCTGGATAATTCATAGCCATGGATCATGCCGGTTAGCTCTGCGAGAGCAGGATTACGGGTCGCGCCTAAGGCCATATTACCGGGCATTTCGGTTCCGACACGAAGGCGAGTGACATAGCCGCCTTCTTGGTCAGTACCAATAAAGAGTGGCAAATTACTACGGGAAGCTTGTAGCTGGTTAATTAATTCCACCGTTTGGGGGGGATCAATTAAATTTTCACGGAACAAGATGACAGAACCTAAGTGGTATTGATTAATCACTTTAGAAACTTCCTCGTTCATGACCAGAAATGGAGCTGGCTCGCCTTTGCTATCCTGATTCCAATATCTGAAGTCCAACATAAATAGTTGGCCAATTTTTTCGGCTTCAGACATATTATTGACAATTTCTTCAGCAGATTTTTGTTTGTTTTTCCACAAAGTATCAAGCTGTGCTTGTGAAATAGGTTCAGCCAACGACACGGCGCTCAATAAACAGAGGGAAAGTAGAGTCAGATTTTTCATCGAGTTATTCCTAAGTTATTTTTCGATGAATAATAAGTAGGGTTAATTAATTATAAAGTGAGATAAATCACAGATAAGATTATTCTTATTTGTTATGAAATAAGAATAGTTATCGATTTAACAAATTGTGCTATATTAAGTAGTGCATTGATTTTGTTTGATTAATTTTGTGGAATACTTAATATTTCTATAGAATAATTCCACTTTGGAATTATTCCCTTATGTGATCTAGGCTGTGAATTGCGTGAAAAGATTTAATTATCTAAACTATTAATTGAAACTGAATTTTTATTCTGATTAATGTGTAAAAAATGTTTTAATTATTAATTTTAATATAAAATATAGCGTTTAATAAAAAAGCCGTATTACTGCTATTACGACTTTTTTATCTTTTAAAATAAAGTGTTGTGTTCCGCTTATCATTGCCAAGAGTATTTGATACCAATTTGCCCCAAGTAGTAGGTTTGACTATGACTCCTTCCTGATGTCATATGATTGTTTATGGGGTATTTCCACTGTGTCGCTTCAATCGCTGCGCCACCCCAGAGTGTTAATTTGGGGGTCACGTTATAAGCGATTTGTGTTCCAATACGATAGCCGTTTTTGATCCGTTGAGTTAAATTTTTCTGGCCATCATAACTGCTGTCATTCAAAAAATAGCGAAAATAAGGCGTAATCGCCCATTTTTCACTGATCTTAATAGGGAAGTAGCCTCTTATTTGATCCCGTGCAAAAACTTGATTGAAATCTTTATCCCACACTCTATCGTTATATAAAGTGAATTTTGCTGTAACGGCATTCGAGTGTTTGTAAGTGACGCCGTGTTCAGCTTCCCACTCATAGTAGTTTGATGCTAAAAAGTTACTGTAGTAATAGAGCGCATCCCAAAAATCAAAAGACCATTTTTTATTAATTTGAATGCTACCTGCTGGCATTAACCAATATAAGCTATTGGATGAAAGCGCGGTGGTATTTGGTGCGGAATCATTGGATTCTTTTCGGTAACTTCCATTTAGACTGAATGCTGCAACCGCACTTCGGTAGAGCTGGCGGGTCGCGCCAATTTGAGTTCGATTACGGATAGAGGAGTCACGGGAACTCGAAAAGTCATGCCCATAATTTTTTAATGACTCACGATGTTCGAAATAAAAGCCCCATAATGATTGTGGGTTAGTCAGTGCAAGCTTACCTACCATGCTGACTTTGTCGAATACTTTGTTATTAAAGCTGTCTCGTTGACCTTGGTACTCTTCAACTTCGACATAAACATCTGTGTCTACATGCCAATAATCATTACTGGCTTGGGAAAAAGCGGTTGTTGGTAATATTATGACTGTGCTTAGAATTAAACCTTTAAAATATTCCATAATCATCCTTATCGTGAATGCTTTATTTGATGAAAATTAATAATGCAATGTTGATGACGAATAGCCGTTATCATTTTTTATTTAACAGTAAGGTGTTATTTATCGTTAACATTCATTTTTTTAAAACGTGTAAATAATTTAAGGTCGAAGCCAATGTGAATTTAATGTAAAAAAAGTCGCCTTGTCGAGTATTCTTGATAAGAGGTATGAAAGGAATATTTAAGATTATTAGTGGGATAAGTAATAAATCATATTGATGATTTATAGTTTATTTTTCTAGGGATGATAAAATGCGAAAAGGAATAATTTATTTT
This sequence comes from Providencia sp. PROV080, assembly GCF_033688105.1. Taxonomy (NCBI): domain Bacteria; kingdom Pseudomonadati; phylum Pseudomonadota; class Gammaproteobacteria; order Enterobacterales; family Morganellaceae; genus Providencia; species Providencia sp. PROV080. Next base: position 4,031,405 of record NZ_CP096346.1, on the reverse strand, counting down.
AGGGAGTTTTTGTTTTTGTGATTCAAATAAATAAAATGAATTTTCTTTATTGTGGAAATATATTGTTTTTTATTAGTGTTATTATTCTTTTATTATGGCAGCAAATAAAAAAACCGCCAATAAACATTGACGGTTTATTCTCAATAAAAATAAATTATTTCGCGTTTTTCGCTTCAGCAGCCGCTTTAACAATCACAGCAAATGCGTCAGCTTTTAATGACGCGCCACCGACGAGTGCACCATCAATATCTGGTTGAGTGAAAAGCTCTGCCGCATTACTTGCATTAACAGAACCACCATATTGGATGATCACTTGTGCTGCGATGGCAGCATCTTTTTTCGCAATGTGGTCACGAATGAATTTATGAACAGCTTGTGCTTGCGCTGGGGTCGCTGATTTGCCTGTACCGATAGCCCAAATAGGCTCATAAGCAATCACTGCTCCTTGGAATGCCTGCGCGCCCAGTGTATTGAGCACCGCATCGATTTGGCGAGCACACACTTCTTCTGTTTTACCCGCTTCGTTTTCCGCTTCTGTTTCACCAATGCACAGCACGGGGATCAAACCTTGTTCTTTCAATACCGCAAATTTTTTAGCAATAAACTCATCGCTTTCTTTATGGTATGTACGGCGCTCAGAGTGACCGATGATAATGTATTTTGCACCGATATCTTTGAGCATTTCCGCAGATGTTTCACCAGTGAATGCGCCGGAAAGGTTTACGTCAACGTTTTGTGCACCTAATGCGATACGGCTACCTGCAAGCGCATGTTTTGCTTGACCTAGGTAGATAGCCGGTGGGGCAATCGCTACATCGCAGCCATCAACACTGCTCAGTTCATTGCGTAAACCCGCGATCAGGTCATTAACCATATGGGTGCTGCCGTTCAGTTTCCAGTTACCCATTACCAATGGATGTCGCATGTTGTTTCCTCCAACCAGAGAGTTTGATTTATCAATAAGTGACTCGCCGCGCTGTTACATTTTGTGCAACGAGAAAAATGTTTCTGTCACTGTGCCTAAAATTGAGGTGTTAAGTATAAAGAGAATACATAACAATAGCTTTGCTTTTTATCACGCTGCTGACGATTGCTGTGATCCTTATCTATTTAAGGCGCTTCTGTTTCTAGCTTAATCGGTTCAACAGCAAAAGTAAGCACATTATTTTCACTTTTTACTAAAATGTAGCGTAGACCGCCTAAACGAACCTCTTCGGCATGGACGGCATCTTTATTCGCCATAAATTTATTTAATGCGAGGGTTAATTCAGGCGCTTTATCGACAGAAATGTTTGGGTCAAATTGATGGATAATCGCCATAATATAGCGTTCTGCTAATTGCCTATTCGCTTGAGTATCTTGACGCTCTTCTGGCAGTAAAGTGACTTGTAAACTTTTAATCTTTTCGCTTCCACGCTCAAGAACAGCGGATGAATATAGGTGAGCATTAATTCGAGAAGCGGCGCGAATATAGGGAGCCGAAATATCTTGGCTCGCTATCACCTTGTATTCATGTAGCGGTAACGTCGGATTGGTTTGATTAAACTGGTTACGTAACTGAGGGATAGTGAGGTCGAATGAGGGCGCATCAGGGGCTAAGTAAGCCACTTCAAAGTCCGTGTTAGGCAGTGTCGGTACTTTTTGTGCAAATGTCAGTTGTGGCAAACCAAGTAGAAAAACGGTTATGATGATAGGGATTGAACGGAGTGCGGGTTGTTTCATTTGTTTTGCCACTCATTTTAGGGTTTTTAATAGTGTATCAGGATCTGGTGTAATGACATTACAACAATGGGCCTTCTCCTTCAAAGGGCGAATAGGTCGTCGACCTTTTTGGGCGGGTATCGCCTTATGCTTTATTTTAATGACGGTTATTGTGCTTTTGCAAAATGCATTGCGCTTACCTGAAATCGTAGTGATCGTGTTGTTTGTATTGTTGCTATACCCGTTAGCGGCAATTTTTACCAAACGTCTACATGATAGAGGAAAACCCGGCGGCTGGTTTGCATTAATTATTCTTGCATTTGCCTTGTTTTCCATGGATGTCAGCCAATTAGCACCTGTTTGGCAATGGGGAATTGGGCGTTTTTTACCTCTTTTAATTGCCATGATTATGTTATTAGACTGTGGTGTTTTTGTCGGGATGGATTCTGAAAATCAATACGGCAAAAAAACACAACCTGTTGATTATCTTTCTTGATCCCCTATATCACGCATTAAGGGGATCTTAGGATGACTACCAATATTGCTCACTGCTGATATGACCCGGTTTACGGCGTAAATGTTTGCGCATATCACGGGTTTTTATCAGTACCTCTCGTGTGTCTTTAACCATTTCAGGGTTACCACATAGCATTACGTGGCTGCTAGCAGCATCAAGGGAAACTCCTGTAACGTTTTCGAGCATCTGGTTTTCAATTAATGCAGGCACTCGCCCATATAAAGCGCCTTCACACTGCTCACGGCTGACAACGGTCACCAAATGGAGCTTTTCTGGGTAGCGCTCGGCTAGCTGTTTCATTAAAGGAAGATAACTTAGGTCTTTTTGATAGCGGACGGCATGTAAAAGGATAATTTTTTCAAAACGCTCAAGATCCTTACCTTCTTGTAAGATAGAGAGAAAAGGGCCTATTGCCGTGCCCGTTGAGAGCATCCAAAGATGCTGGCAGTCAGGGATCTCATCCAAAATAAAGAAACCAGACGCCTCATCAGTGACTTGCAGTGTATCTCCTACACGCAATTGGGCAAGTTTAGGGCTTAATTTCCCGTTAGGGACGACGACAAAGTAGAATTCAAGTCGATCATCGCTGGGAGCATTGACGTAAGAGTAGGCGCGTTGTACACGTTCTCCCTCGATTTCCAAGGCAAGTTTTGCAAATTGACCAGCGATAAAAGGTTTAATGGGGGCATTGATGACTAAGCTAAAGAGTGACTCGGTCCAAAATTTTGCTTCAATAACAGTTCCGTTAACCCAATTGGCCATAAATTTTCACCTCTGAATTTTTTTCAGCTTTGCGACTTATCAGAGTTTCATACTAAATCAGTTTACTATTTGCGCTTATCGATAAAGTGTTCCAGTGAATTATTCTTTTAAATGGTGCACTGCTAAATTTAATGTACAGTTTTATTGCCATATGTGGCGAATTTTGCTGACGTTGGCATGCTAATTAAAATGCTATCCTATCTCGAAAAAAAAATTCAATTTGTTATCTTAGTCGCGCAGCAGCTAACGATGGGATAACGGCTGCTTTATCAAATAAAACAATCGATAACACTCTGGGGTGTTCCCCTGAAATAAAGCTTTTATGTTATTTGTGTCTAATGACACAGCTAGGCTGTGCGCTCAGGATGATAAAATTAGTTTGAGAAGAAAATGAGAAAACTGGAAAATTTTAATTTACTGATCTTGCTGATTGCTTTAGCGGCAGTGGGGCAGATGACGCAGACGGTTTATGTACCTGTCATTGCGGATATTGCCGTGTATTTTGGACAACCGTCCGGCTCTGTGCAACGCGTCATGGCGGCCTATCTCTTTACTTATGGCTTTTCTCAGCTGATCTATGGGCCGTTGTCAGACCGAATTGGTCGCCGTCCCGTGATTTTAGTGGGAATGGTGATCTTTTTACTCTCAACGTTACTGGCTATTTTTGCGCCTACACTGGATATTTTAGTGCTCGCGAGTGGTTTGCAAGGTCTGGGAACTGGCGTCGCCGGTGTTATGGTTCGTACCATGCCACGCGATCTTTATAAAGGCACTTCATTACGCTATGCGAATAGCTTATTAAATATGGGTGTATTAGTGAGTCCTTTAGTGGCACCGATGTTTGGGGGCTTATTAGCCCACTTCTGGGGCTGGCATGCGTGTTATATTTTCTTGTTTGTATTAGGCGCCACTGTACTGTTAAGCATGTATCGCTGGTTGCCTGAAACAAGACCTGTTTCACCAGAAAAACACAAAATGCTCACTTCATACCGTCAATTATTATCAACAGGTTCTTTTGTGTCTTATTTAATCATGTTGATTGGCGCATTAGCGGGTATTGCTGTTTTCGAGGCGAGTAGCGGAGTGTTGATGGGCGGCGTACTGGGTCTTAACAGTATTACTGTCAGTATTTTATTCATTATTCCTATTCCAGCGGCGTTCTTTGGGGCTTGGTATGCAGGGCGTGATGGTAAAAGTTTTTATCAGTTAATGTGGCAATCGGTCATTTGCTGTCTGATAGCTGGCTTAATGATGTGGATCCCTGGTTGGTTTGGCACAATGAATATCTGGACTTTACTGGTACCGGCTTCTGTCTTTTTCTTTGGTGCGGGTATGTTATTCCCGCTTGCTACAACGGGGGCCATGGAACCTTTTCCCTATTTAGCGGGGGCGGCGGGCGCATTAGTCGGCGGTATGCAAAATGTGGGATCCGGCATAGCAACTTGGGTGTCCGCGTTATTACCCCAAAATGGGCAGTTTAGTTTAGGGTTATTAATGTTCTTGATGTCAGTACTTGTTTTATTGTGTTGGCTGCCATTAGCACATCGCATGGATAGGACTGAACATACGGTATAATCCTCAGTTGCAGGCGGTACGCAATACCGCCTGCTCTAGCTTAGAGAGTTAAAGGCGCAGAAAAATTCTTGGTGCTAGCTGACCACCGTGTGTCGTTTTCTACACGCATATGCAGCGGTGTGTTATCCATCGCAGCAATCAAATCAATGTGTTGATCTCGCTGATTAAAAACAACGGGCCGATTGTAATCTAGCCACTGAGTATTCTCACTGAGCGGTATGGATGTATTTTGGTTTAATATTAATGTATTAGGATGAATATCGTCTTGTAAGTGCCTATCGATATAAACCTTAAGCCCTGTGATAGTTAATTTGGGTGTACTGTCGATATTGCCGATAATCGATAATCGCTCTCCCTGTCGTGATATCATCCATTGCTCTTGGGGAACTTGCTCTTGAATTTGCCCTGAGCCATCATCCAGCAGTAAGGTTAGCCAATAAGTGTATTGTCCTTCTGGCAGTTGCATCGCTGAGATATCCACGGTTTGATTAATATAGGCATCAGACAGCAGTAAACTCTCTGATTCAACATCATAAGCTATTGGCGTTACATATTTATCGATAACCTGCTCTAAGTGATTGATGGGTGAAAATGTGTGTACACCATGAGGTAAGGCATGTTCTCCCCACGGATCACGTAATGAAAAATATTGTTTTTGCCGCTGCCCATCTTTCACCCAAATAGCACATAACACACTGTCTTGAGTTATTTTCTGTTTGTCGATTTTTCCAGTGGACATATCAATCAACGCGGTGTCTGTTGCTGACCAAAATAGTTTACTGCCTTGCCAATAGTCATCGAGCGTCAGCTGAGGAGTCGGGGATTTGCTATCCCACTGGCTAAATAGGCGGTTTGCCAAAGCATTGGGGTTGTTGTAGGTATAAATGGGCTTATCGAGTTGTTTATCGGTATTGATTTTGGCTAATTCAAGTTTGACGAGTTCCCCTTTGTCAGGAAGATTGAGGTTGATTGTTGTTAAGTCCGTGACCGCTTGTAGATGTTCGGTCAATAGACCATATTGAGTCGCGTAGGTCACTTTAAGTGCATAGTGCATGTCGTCATTGTAAGGCCGACCTGTTGCTGTGATTAAATTATGGTATGGCGCTGGTAGGTGACCACGTGTTCGTATTGGCTTGAGCGTGCTATAGGGGTGAAGCTGACCATTTGGCATGGTTAAGATTGAAGCATTGATCCAATAGACAGGGACATCTCGTTGATGGGCTAATTCATAGGGAGAACTCGTTGGGTAAAACTGCGCGAAATTATCCTCCGTGAGTGTCTCCCATTGATGACTATTATCTGACCAACGCTGATAATAACCGTCACCAGCGAAACCATGATCTTCAATATCTTCACCTTCTAGAGCGTTTGGCTGCCAGCGTAATTTTTGTCTCAGAAATTGTTGTATACGCTGAGTAAAATAATCGGAGTGGGAAGTGAATGCATTAAAAATATCATGGCCTGCATCACTTAGGTAAGGATATAACATAGGCAGCACTTCAGCCACTTGGCCTGTATACGCATTGATGTACTTGTAAGTCATATATGACTGTGCCTGTTGGTCAAATGCGATGTTGAAGCCGTTGTGTTTCTTATCAAATGGGTAAGCCGTGCTAGGCTCCGTAGTATGGTGCAGACCAAATCCATGTCCATACACTTCGTGCCACATGACATTGGCATAAGCGACACCACTACCTTGGTTTTTCCATGCTAAGCCAAGTAGACTACTCACGCCTGTCGGAGTCAGTGAATAGTAATTAAAGTCACTATCAAGTCCATTTGTTCTACTGGTTTCGATGCTGCGATGGGAACCCCAAGAAATTTGTTCGCTGTGATGAGGATAAAGGCCGCTTAACCTATCATAGGTCGGCATAAAAAGTGCTGCGCGATGTGTGATTTGTGGCTCGAGAGGTAAAAACTGCGACAAAGCTGGGTAACTATATAAGGTAAATGCGTTAGTGGGCAGCTTGGCTGCGGCTTCCATCCCCCAGCTCAGGGGGGAATAGGCATAAACACCTTGTCCATGACGATAAAGGCTATGGTTCGTGACACGCGAAACCATGTCATTGCTTGTGCTAATTTGGGGAGTAAAGATACCGTGGTGATCGGTGTACGGCATCACCACCGGGGTATCACCTACCAATAATTGCAATTTCATACCCGGTTGTATCCATTGACCTTGAAGCGGAGCCGTATAACTCTGCTGATGCAGCTCATGGCTTTTTATGGTTGGCGTATTTGGAATAACAGGTAATTGCTGAGGTAAATTTTCTGGTCCAGTTAAACGAATTCGCCCAATTTCTTGGTCATCTTTATCCATCACGACTGCGGTAATGTCTGGCGCATTCGCGGAGGATGGGCTTGTGATATCAACTTTTAATAATGCCCAACGATTGGCCGTGAGTACGAAATAGGGGGTATCGGGGCTTTGTAAATGGGTCTGTGCGAGCTGGATGGTGTGAACTTGCATATCTACCGGTACGTGATTGCCACGTACAGCAGGCTCATGGTAGATCGGATCAGGTAGTGTAAAGACTCTTTTCCCCGGGTAGTTTGTCACAGGGGCATCGTCTGATTGTAGTTGAATCGACATGGGGGCGGAATATTGGCCATTTTTCAAAATGGCCATAAAGTCAAATTGATCGCTCCCTGAAAAAGGACTATCGCTATTTGCCTGATAGAGCCACTCACCTGTTTGATGGTTGAGTCTGACCTTGCCAAATGTTGGCTCCTCAAGTAAACGGTATTCAATAACATCTGGGTGAGTAGGCAATTTTCCCGTTATTGCTCCGATGATCAAAGAGGCGGCTTCTTCTCTATGATTTTCAGCGATAACAAAAGGCAATGTCTGATGTTGCAAACCCAAATTGAAGTTTTCAAGGGAACGCTTTAATGGGTCGAAGAGAGATAGCACCTGCTGATTTTCATCATAGCTTACATGCAGCGATTGGGTCTGCGCTTGGGACCGTAGATAATGCTGTAATTGTGCAACAAATTGCTCGGATGATGTGATCGGTAAGTCAGGCGATTTAAATTCATTCTTTAGCAAATGTACACGCTTGTCCGTTTCGCCTGCCAGTGATAAAGAAAGATGTGTTAATTCTTTCAGGCTATTCGCATACAGTTTGAAGGTGTGTGTCGTGCCATTTTCATCCTCTGTCGATGCTATGTGTGTGGGATTGATGGATATATGGGCGGTTGGTCGATTTTGTTTCAGTTGAAACTGAGTAAAATAAACATCATCACCTTGAATAATAATATGATTATTTTGATATCTGACGGATACCCTTGTGTCCACGTGATCGGTGATCCGCTGATTAATGTGTTGTTCTATTTCTTGTACTAATGATTGCCATGAAGGGTGAGATGACAGAGGGATATCTTCTAAGATAAAGGGCGTCGTGGCTTCAGGCGTGTGTAGCGTGAGTGAAAAGTACTCAGTTTGAGCAAGCATTTCTTCCGTTAAATTCAGCGTATTTATTGATGTTGAAGGCAACTGAATGGTTTGCTGATAATGAGATTGCCTTAATGAAGGTTCGGTTATTGTCGGAATAGGGTCTGAACTCACTTGAACGTCAGCGATGTCATACTCTAAGGCGTCATCAGGAACCGGTTTATAGTCTTCACCATGACAAGCTAATTGCCAATAAAGTGCGAAGTGAGGCACTTCCCCCTGTGTCATTATTGTGGCTTGAATAGGGTAGCTTTCACCTGATTTTATATTATGAACTTGATTGCTTTCAGGGTCCTGAATGTGGCTGACTGAGTTTATTTGATAAGAGAAGGGCTCTGAACCTCTGCTGGTTAACCATAAGTCACCATCTTCAGGTGCCGTGACTACACCACTAAATAGCCATTGAGTTGGTCGGCTACGAGCAGGTAGGGGATCATTTGAGTTTGCAGAGAGCATATATTCTGCAACTCGCGTTGTTTCGTTAGTCAGTGGATCCCAGTCACTTACGGTCACTTGTAATCCCTTTCTCTTAAGGGTGACCGCTGGAATGGTGACATGTTCTTCATGGTTTTGTTGTGGATGAATGTCACTGATTAATTGTTGAATGGCTAGGCTGGGAACATGATGAGTTGGGCTGTGTAAAATAAAAACACTGCCGCCAGTCAGCTCCATCCAATGGCGAATTAACGCCACTTGTTGTTGATTCGCATTTGCTGGTAATACGACGATGTCATAATGGCGATGCCATTCACCACTGGGGAGTAGAGCATCTGCAAGTTGCTCTGCGGCTCGATGGTCGTTATCTTGCCAATGGTGTGGCGAGTTAAAGCTATCAACAAATAGATTGTGTTTGGTGTGAAAATCAAACCCAGAAAATTGTTCGGTATCGAGCGCACTTAATAGGTAAGTTTTGCGGCTTTCATGAGCAATTCGTGGTTTTCCTGCTAACCAACTGATCAATTGAAAGGCCGTATTGCCCATCTTGGAATCGGTTGGACCTTGGTGAGATAATGCAGCGAGTAGTGCTGAATCATCGCGTATTACCGCAACACGACCACGATTCTTGTAATAGCCTAGCTGTAGTTTTTTTTGCTCAACTTCATGCACAATAATGGTATTGATGGCTTCATTTTGCGGATGATCGAGGGGCGTTGTGTTTATATTAGAGGCTTCTCTATGCTGAGGGTGGTGAAGTACATGGTCGGGCACCACTTCAAACCCATTTCCAGCATCCCAATAAAAGCGAAATTGTGGCACTAAGCCATCTGTAATGGCGGTAAATCGGATGGGGTATTGTTCCCCTGATTTGAGATGGTCGACGGTGATACCATCAGCGATTTGTTGTTGGCTTAAGTCGATTTTTTGCTGATTGATTTCAAGCGATAACGGTGTGTTATGCTGATCAACCATGAAGAGATATTTTCCATCCCGTGGCACATTGAGTACTCCCTCATAAACCCACTGGCTTTGAGAGGGCCTTGCCGTTAAAGGCGTCGTGTTATTTCTTAAATCCGAAATGGCAACAGATTGTGTCATAACAGGGAGATTTGGATCTGCCATATCATAAACAAACGCTAACAAACCAGATTCATTTTTTTCTTCTTTTGGTAAAGATACGGCCTCTTTTTGGTTATCCATAACCTATCTCCGTTGTTGAACAGTGGCTTTTATTCCCTATAAATCAATTGGATATTTTAAGTTATTAAAATGTGGCGTCTAATTTATTATTAATATACTAATAAGCTAATTATTTAATTAATCGATGGCGCGGTCATATAAAAAAGGCAACACCGAAGTGTTGCCTTTTTGTATGGGTTAGTGAAACGTGGCGTGAAAACTAGGCGCGATCTTCCCACTCTTGCGCTCTTGCAACCGCTTTCTTCCATCCTTCATATTTATAATTACGTTCTGTTGTTTCAATCCCCGGTTTGAAGACGCGTTCGATGCTTGCTTTTGATTGCAGTTCATCAAGGCTATTCCAAAAACCAACGGCTAAGCCGGCTAGGTACGCGGCACCTAAAGCGGTGCTCTCACGCACTTGAGGACGCTCAACAGAAGTCCCTAAAATATCCGCTTGGAATTGCATTAAGAAGTTGTTTGCGACCGCACCGCCATCAACACGTAGCGCTGCAAGGCGTGTTTCAGCATCCGCTTGCATTGCATCCAACACATCACGAGTTTGGTAAGCGATGGACTCCAGTGTGGCACGAATAATATGATTACGGTTTGCACCACGTGTTAAGCCAAAAATAGCCCCACGAGCATACGGATCCCAGTATGGTGCCCCTAAGCCAGTAAAAGCAGGTACAACGTAGACACCGTTACTGTCTTTGACTTTGGTGGCGAAATACTCGGAGTCAGTCGATTCATCGATCAGCTTCAACTCATCTCGTAGCCATTGAATGGATGCGCCACCGACGAAAACAGCCCCTTCCAGTGCATAATTGACTTCACCTCTTGGACCACAAGCGATTGTGGTAAGTAGGCCATGATTTGAACGAACCGCAGTTTCACCCGTATTCATCAATAAGAAACAACCGGTGCCATAGGTATTTTTTGCCATACCCTGTTTCACGCATAATTGGCCATAGAGTGCTGCTTGTTGGTCACCAGCCATACCTGAAATAGGAATACGTGTTCCACCTTTACCACCGATGTTAGTTTGCCCATACACCTCAGATGATGGACGAACCTCGGGTAGCATTGCTCGTGGGATATTTAAGGCTTTTAAAATCTTATCATCCCATTCCAGATTGCGGATATTGAACATCATGGTACGGGAAGCATTGGTATAATCTGTTACGTGAACACGCCCTTGCGTCATTTTCCAGACAAGCCAAGTATCGACTGTGCCAAACAGCAGTTCTCCTTTTTCAGCACGTTCACGTGCCCCTTCCACATGGTCCAAAATCCATTTGACCTTGGTGCCGGAGAAGTATGGGTCAACAACCAGCCCAGTGTTTTGACGAATATACTCTTCTAGTTCCCGATCATTTTGTTTGAGATGCGTACAAAAATCAGCGGTACGGCGGCACTGCCAAACAATGGCATTATAAATTGGCTTACCTGTCGCTTTTTCCCAAACAATGGTTGTTTCACGTTGGTTGGTGATCCCGATACCCGCAACTTCGTCGGTACGAATATCTGCTTTCGCCAAGACTTCAATCAGTGTTGAGCTTTGTGATGCCCAGATTTCCATCGGGTCATGTTCTACCCAGCCTGGCTTAGGGTAGATTTGGGTGAATTCACGTTGAGAAATACTGATAATGTTGGCGTCGTGATCGAGTACAACGGCCCGCGAACTGGTTGTTCCCTGATCAAGAGCGACAATATATTTTTTCTCGATATTTGTTTCTGTTGTCATAATTTAAACCTGTTCCGGTGATGATTAAACGTTTTTACTCGCTGTTTTTGATTGCTCGTCTTTTTTCGTATGAATGAAACCGGGTAAATGACGAGTAATCAGCATGCGATAACCAAATGCACCAATTAACGCACCTACAATAGGAGCAATTAATGGGACAAGAAAATAAGGAATTTCACGGCCACCCGTGAGCGCAATGTCTCCCCAACCAGCAAAATAGGCGACAACTTTAGGGCCAAAATCACGAGCTGGGTTTAAGGCAAATCCTGTCAGTGGTCCGAAAGAACCACCAATAACAGCGATTAATATACCAATTAGAAGAGGTGCTAAAGGACCGCGTGGAATACCATTACCATCGTCAGTGAGTGCCAAGATTAGGCAAAGTAGAATCGCGGCGATAACGACTTCAATAAAGAAGGCATGCATTTCGCTTAGCTGTGGTGCTGGGTAAGTGGAGAAAACACCCGCAGTAAAGAGACTTTCTTGTGTGCCGCGAACAATGTGATGAACTTGGTCGTAGTCAATGAATACAGGGGAGTACATGGCGTAAACTAAGGCAGCAGCAAAAAAGCCGCCTAACATTTGCGCAACAATATAAGGGGCAACTTTATGTCTTTCGAAACTCGCGAATAACCATAATGCGATGGTTACAGCTGGGTTAAGGTGAGCTCCGGAAATACCGGCTGTTAGATATACAGCGAGAGCAACACCAAAGCCCCAAATAATACTGATTTCCCAGAGACCGAGTTGTGCTCCCGCGATACGGACGGCAGCAACGCAGCCTAATCCGAAGAATACGATGAGTGCAGTACCTAAAAATTCTGATATGCACTGACCTGTAAGTGTAGTTGTGGTCGTTTGGCTCATATCTTTCTATCCTACGAAAATTAAAATTATTGTAATGTTTTTCAGATTAAGATCTTCAAAGTGAAAACCTATAGTGTAAATTTATCGTTAATGAGCGCAAACGAGAAATATCGAAATTGAAATATGTGTGTTACATCACCAAAACGAAAAAGAACGACCAAAAATAGTGACGTAATCGACCTTTACAATGTGATCCGACCAGTGTTTTAAAATAAGTGATTAAGGGAATCAGAGTCAAGCTACTAGACACAGGGGATCATGCTACTTACAATCGATAATAAAGCTTACATGGGAGGTTAGAAGAATGTCATTTGAAGTATTTGAGAAATTAGAAGCAAAAGTCCAACAAGCGATTGATACAATCACATTGTTGCAAATGGAAATCGATGAACTGAAAGATAAAAATAGTGCACTCGTTCAAGAACTCGATAACGCGAAATCAGGTACTGAGTCACTCGTACGTGAAAATGAGCAACTGAAACAAGAGCAGCAGACTTGGCAAGAAAAGTTGCGTGGGTTGCTCGGCAAAATGGAAGAAGTTTAAATACCCGTTATGTTTCGCGCCGCAGCAGTGCTGGCATCTTTCGGTTGCCTGAAGCATATCTAGTGTATGTTCATCGGGGTCACTTGCGAATCGCTGCCTAGCTGCAACTCGAATAATTTAGGGTATTCAGTTAACGAGTTTCAATTCGTTAGAGCGGTATGTTTATTCATCAAGATAACAGTAATTTGGTGTTTAACGGCAACACAGGCTAGTTAGAGCGTTATACATTCAAGACGTTATGACGCCGTGTATGTTTGCCGTCATAGCTTGTGATGGCGACCCAGTTACAATACGAACGGTGTAGAGTATTTGGGAGAGTAATAGCTTTAATCATTTATAGCTGTTACTGATACTTGTAGGTGACATATTGGTATTAAAAGCTGACATGCTTGATGGGGGAGTGAGATTAACACCGCTACCCTTTGTGATATAGATACAGCAAAACGTGTTCTACCGAAAAGAAGGGCCGATATCATCATCGGCCCTTCTTTTTTAATGGAATTTGTTTATTTAAGGCCTAGAGGTCTTCATCGTCAATGACTTCAAAACCTGCACTATCCTGCGTTGCAAGAGGCTCTTCTGACAGAATAATGCCTGTATTATCGGCATAAAGGTAGTCACCAGAGAAGAAGGTAACGCCGCCAAAATTAACGCGGATATCACTTTCCCCAATCCCTTCATCTGGGCAACCGCTCGGTATTGCAGCAATGGCTTGAATACCCAGATCGAGCTCCATCAATGCATCCACTTGGCGTACAGCACCGTATATCACAATGCCTTCCCAGTGGTTATCGACCGCTAATCTAGCGAGCTCTGCATCAATGAGTGCTTTACGCACAGAACCGCCCCCATCGACGAGGAGAATACGACCATGGCCATCTTCTTCCAGCAAATCATACAGTAGGCCATTGTCTTCAAAGCACTTAACCGTAATGATTTGACCGCCAAATGAAGTACGCCCACCAAAATTGGAAAATAGAGGCTCTACCACATTGACGCTTTCTTGGTAGATATCACAGAGTTCGGAAGTATCATATTTCATAGTGTATAGGTCTTTTTTTGCTGCAAGAGAGATAAAGTATATCCCTTTTAAGAGGTGATTGGCAAAATTCACCTCTTAAAAATAGGGGAGTCTAGTCAAAAAATAAGCAATTATTTACTCAATACTACACCGATAGAAAAGAGAACGTTAGTGAATAGTGCTGCTTTCACCATGTTTTCTAGCATCGGACGCATGCCTTCGGGTGTCGGATCACTGAGTACACGGCGAATATGATTCATCAACATAGGCACCGCCAGTAAAAATAACCAGCCGGCCCAACCGTGCAGATACAGTAAATTAAAGAAAGCTAGGCATAAAATCGCGATAATAATGATAGCTGCGTGATAGATCCTCGCACCTTGAGGGCCTAAACGTACCGCGAGGGTATTTTTGCCCGCTTTAATATCATTTTCGATATCGCGCATATTGTTAATATTGAGCACTGCAACTGAAAGTAATCCACATGCCGTTGCAGGTAAGAACGTGATCATATTAAAGCTGTTGGATTGCAAATAATATGTGCCAATAACACTGAGCCAGCCGAAGAAAATAAGAACAGAAATATCCCCTAAGCCTAGGTAACCATAAGGTTTTTTACCAACGGTATAGGTGATTGCCGCAACAATTGCAACTAACCCTAACACTAAGAAGCCGATAGCGTCTTCTGGTTTTTCACAAGCGACTATAATTAACAGCAGCCCTGAAATACAGGCAGCGATAATATTAATTTTGAGCGCTTTTTTCATATCTGCTTGGGTGATGACCCCTTTTTGCATGCCACGCAAAGGGCCTATACGTTCGGCAGTGTCAGAGCCTTTCACGGCATCGCCGTAATCATTAGCAAGGTTAGACAATATTTGCAGTAAACCTGCTGTAATGAGTGCTAAAAGGGCAACTGGCCACTTAAACGTGCCCATTAAATAGGTTAACGCAGAGCCAGTGATAATCGCAATCACCCCTAGAGGCAGGGTTTTAGGGCGTAAACTTTCTAGCCAGGCCTGCTTACGGCTAATAGAAGTAGATGAGCTCATTCAATAATTTCACAGGTTTGTTATGTTCAATATCATTAATAAGCCCTCACATGACATACCTTATGACTCTCGTTTCATGAGAGCGTCCTCATGGACAGCATAGGTCATGGTTTTGTGAGAAGCTGAATATTTGCTGCTTAATCTCATATTATAAAGTACAACGATGAATCACCGTTGTACTTTATTAGATGCATATTAAGGATACATGAAAACCTGATAATTAATAAGCTTATAAAATAAATCTACTCAGATCTTCATCAGCCACTAATTCATCTAGGTGTTGTCTGACGTATGCCGCGTCAATGTGAATGGTTTGACCGTTACGTTCACTCGCATCATAGGAGATATCCTCCATTAGACGCTCTAAAACAGTATGTAAGCGACGAGCACCAATATTTTCAGTCGACTCATTCACTTGCCATGCGGCTTCTGCAATGCGGCGAATACCATCTTCTGTGAACTCAATTGTGACACCTTCTGTTGCCATTAAGGCTTTGTATTGTTCAGTCAGCGAGGCATTTGGCTCCGTCAGAATACGTACAAAGTCTTCTGTCGTCAGTGCCTGTAGTTCAACTCGAATTGGCAAACGACCCTGTAATTCAGGGATCAGGTCAGAAGGGCTAGAGACTTGGAATGCCCCAGAAGCGATAAACAGAATATGATCTGTTTTGACCATGCCATGCTTAGTTGAAACAGTACACCCTTCGATCAATGGCAGTAAGTCACGCTGGACACCTTCACGGGAAACATCAGGGCCGGAGCTTTGTCCACCCCGTTTACAGATTTTATCGAACTCATCGATAAATACGATGCCGTGTTGCTCAACCGCTTCGATAGCCTGCTCTTTCAACTCTTCAGGGTTGACTAACTTGGCTGCTTCTTCTTCAACCAAAAGTTTAAAAGCTTCTTTTATCGTCATCTTACGTGCTTTTTGTTTTTGGCCCGCAAGGTTTTGAAACATAGATTGCAGCTGATTAGTCATCTCTTCCATACCTGGAGGAGCCATGATTTCAACGCCCATTGGCGCGGCAGCAACTTCAATTTCAATTTCTTTATCGTCTAACTGGCCTTCACGTAGTTTTTTACGGAAAGATTGACGCGCTGGTGAGTGCCCATCAACAGGCTCTGATTGGCCCCAGTTATTTTTTGCTGGTGGAATCAAGACATCGAGAATACGCTCTTCGGCTAATTCTTCTGCACGATACCGATTTTTTTCGATAGATTGCTGACGTACCATTTTGACAGCAGAGTCTGCGAGGTCACGGATGATAGAGTCTACTTCTTTACCAACATAGCCAACTTCAGTGAATTTTGTTGCTTCAACTTTGATGAAGGGGGCATTAGCAAGCTTTGCCAGACGGCGTGCAATTTCCGTTTTACCAACACCAGTTGGTCCAATCATTAAAATATTTTTTGGCGTGACTTCATGGCGCAACGTTTCATTCAGTTGCATACGACGCCAACGGTTACGCAGGGCGATTGCGACAGAACGTTTTGCCTTATTTTGACCAATAATATGGTTATCAAGTTCGCTAACTATTTCGCGTGGAGTCATTTCGGACATACAGGCAATCCTTATGATTTTGAAGAAATTTCTTCAAAGTTGACATTGTGGTTGGTATAGATACAGATATCACCGGCGATAGACAGTGCTTTTTCAGCAATTTCACGAGCACTTAAGTCGGTATTTTCAAGTAATGCGCGTGCAGCGGCTTGTGCATATGAGCCACCTGAACCTATAGCAATTAAATCATTCTCTGGCTGAACGACATCACCATTCCCTGTAATAATGAGGGAGGTATGTTCATCAGCAACAGCAAGTAGCGCTTCGAGTTTGCGTAGCATGCGGTCAGTACGCCAATCTTTCGCTAGCTCAACAGCAGCTTTAGTTAAATGGCCTTGATGTAGCTCAAGCTTGCGCTCAAACAACTCAAA
This sequence comes from Providencia sp. PROV080, assembly GCF_033688105.1. Taxonomy (NCBI): domain Bacteria; kingdom Pseudomonadati; phylum Pseudomonadota; class Gammaproteobacteria; order Enterobacterales; family Morganellaceae; genus Providencia; species Providencia sp. PROV080. Next base: position 4,014,613 of record NZ_CP096346.1, on the reverse strand, counting down.
AAGAGTGAATGCGTCAGCAGTGCCACCGGCAAATCCGGCAATAACTTTGTCGTTATATAAGCGACGAACTTTGCGGACATTGCCTTTCATGACGGTATTACCCATCGTCGCCTGCCCATCTCCACCAATTACGACCTGGCCATTACGGCGAACACTTACGATTGTTGTCATGAGTTAGCCCCTGGTTTTATGACGAAAAAATGCGGCGTATTAATTTTCCCAATTACCGACCTTCTTAAATCGGTAACTGGAAATAAACAAAATGCTGTAATAGCCGCTCTTGATAGTACGTTACAACAGTACATGGGGGAGGGGATTATATTTTTCAACCCCCAGAGGCACGAAGAATACAACCAGAAACACCGACGCTACTTGCTCGATCGCGCATTTTTTCTGCTGTTGCCTTAGAATAAGGGCCAAGCACAATACGATGCCAACCACCACCAACAGTGATTCTGCTCTCGATTCCCGAGAATGCGAGAGTGGCTCGGACAGATTCAGCCTGCTCGGCAGTACGGAAAGAGCCACATTGTACGAGCATATTTTGTAAATTATTGGCTGGCTTACTTTCAGATTGTGCAGGTGACGACTGCGCTGGTTGTGTAGAACGCGTCTCTGTTTTTGTCTCAGGCGGCGTTGTAGGCTTGTGCCGCACGGGTGGACTCACCGGCTGAGTTGGCTCATTGATGATCACTTGTGAGCGCGGTACAGGCTGCCCGTTATAAGGAACCTCCTGTAAATTGGTTACAGGACCACGTCTATCTGAATCAATTTGCTCCAAGAGCTGACGCTGTTCAGGTGTCAGATCGGATGGACGCATTATATTGCCATTCTGGCTGTTTGGTTGCTGAATATTTGGCGTATCAACACCACGTCGTTCCAGCTCTTTAATATAGCGCCAGCGCTCCTCGGGTTTTGGCGGCAGAGTATTGGTCGGCGCTGACGGTGGATTAGCCCCCACATTCTGCGGCGACTCTTTTTTATTTTGAGTGATATAGAAAAGGCCACCAACAAATAAAACCACAATGCCGACGGCAACGACCAATGTCGTTATCGGCAGTCCTTGTGCTTTCTTTGATTTACCTTTACTGGTTTTTCGGCGGGCTGGTGACCGCCCACGAGCTACATAATCTTTTTGTGCCACGCTGTTAATTCACTAGTTTATTGAGTGTCTGTGATTATTCAGTTTTATACTTGCATATCTCAAGCTGTAGTTGATTCGTTAGGCTGATTGACAATAATGGCCTATTGTTGCAGGCATTTCACTATTGTTCGGATCACCACTTAAGCTGCACCTTGAATAAGTTAGGACATACATGTTACTTAACCTGAACGACTTTGCCTAGCTTTTAGGCGCTTTTGCACTCTCTCTGATGATTAAATCAGAATCTAGGAGGCGAGAACCCGGAGTGACACTATTACCCTGTAGTTGTTCAAGCAGCAATAACATAGCATGTCGACCAATTTCATCTCGGGGATGGTTAATGGTTGTTAATGCCGGCAGTGTATACTTGGCTTGTTCTAAATTATCAAACCCGACGATAGATAAATCGTCAGGTAGCGTTAAACCTAATTTTTTAGCCTGCCACATGGCGCCGATTGCCATAATATCGCTATGACAAAAAATAGCGGTAGGAGGTTCCGGTAGCGATAGCAGAGTTTTGACTGCTTCAGCGCCACTTTCATGGGTAAAATCGCCTCGAACAATATAATATTCCCGTAATTTTTCGCCGGTACGTAGCATCGCTTTTTTATAACCTTCTAAACGATATTGGCTGTGAGGCATATGCTCAGGCCCTGCAATACATGCAATGCGCTTATGACCTAATTTTTGTAAATAATGGGTGGCATTAAAGGCTGATGTTAGGTTATCGATATGAACAGTCGGTAATTTTAATTCAGGCGAGAATTCGTTAGCCATAACGATTGGCGGTAAATTTTTTTGTTCTTCTGCGGATACATCAAACGGTAAGTTCGACCCTAACAGTACCATCCCATCGATTTGCTTTGTGATGATTAGATTAATAAAAGCGTTTTCTTGCTTTTGCTGATGTTTGCAGTCACCAATCAGTACAAAATAGCCTTCTTGTGCGGCAACTTTTTCAAGTCCACAAATAACATCACTAAAAAAAGGGTCGCTAATATCAGGCACTATCGCCAAGATCGTTTTCGATTCGTTACGTTTGTAGCTTCTCGCTAGGCTGTGTGGATAATAGCCCACGTCCATCACTGCTTGCTCGACTTTTTGACGAGTTTGTAATGAGACCTTTTCAGGCGTCATTAATGTTCTAGAGACAGTCGCCGTTGATACGCCCGCTGCTTTAGCAACATCTTTCATGGTTGCAGTAGCATTTTGTTGTTTTTGTTCCACAACGCCTTCCTTACGTTTAGTTAATCGATTGCTTTTTTTGAATGGCGCAAAGACGTCATCGCTTCAAGTAACGAGTTATTCTAATTGGTTTAACAATAATATCTGTTACCTAGTTTACATAAAAACTGTGACTCACGTCATTTTTTAGAGCTGGTTCGCAAATATTGAAAATAGTTAGCATAAAGTTTCTGAATAAAAAGGAGGGATAATATCTGGTGAGTCAGTTTGTATGATTGCAGGTGATCGCAGGAAAAAAGTGCGGCTATTTGCATATCAAAAGAGGCTGGGAACGGTCGAGCCATGTCGAGTGTGATTCACGGTCATTGCAATAACATAAGCAGCACTTCAAACGGGTAGGCTTTGCTTACTGTTAAACTCACCGGTAGGGCGGGCCTGATGTTGTTAATTCCCCTAAACACCCTATTGGCCTTGCTAAACGATATTACCTTTATTCTTGGTAAGAACCTCTGACACGCCATTCAACCCATCGTGAGTATTTTAGAAAATCTATAAAATCAATAAATTTTGCTTACTGGAAGTAAGTGTTTTTACGCAAGTAAACACAATAATCTACATGTCGAATACATAATCAAAACTCATCTATGATGTTTAGAATATTTTATAAAAATTTTAAATTATCAGACACTGAGCAGCTCATGATCTGAAGCTCAGAAGGTTTAGTCTTAACAAATGTACTACCTGAGATATTTGAGGAAGACATAATTGCATTATCAAATATACAGTCTTCAAAATAGCAGTTGTAAAAATTACATTTTTTTAAACTCGCATTAGTGAAATCACATTTGATAAATTTTTTACCATTGGCTAAAACATCTTTCATGTCGGAGTTAATAAACTGACAGGAAAAAAAATCAGCATTTAATTTTGATGACTCAAATTTTGCTCCACTGAAATTACATTTTGTAAATTTTTCAGCCAAGTTAGCAGGCATCTGTGAACCAATAAAGTTGCAATCTTCAAGTATTGAACTAATAAATCCAGTTACTCCTCTTGATGGTCCGTACTTATCTTTATTACCACTTATTACCCGTGAATAAGAAAAATCAATATTTGAGATATAGTGGTAATGAATAGGCTCTCTAAAAACAAATCCTCTAAAATCTAGTTTATTATTATCGGTGGACCCAAAAGGAGCCATATTCCAACGAGCATTAATAATATTTTTGTCTCTCCAATCTTCCTTTTTAAACATGGCGTTTATCTTAAAGTTCAGCTCATCAGTCCATCTCTCTACCATTTCTTTTTTTAATTTATTATTCATATAAAATAACCTCTATTGATAAAGAATATTAATCAACCAATCCGTAACATCGTCAATATTATATTTACTCATTTTAGATGCTTGCCCCGAAGTAGTTATATCAAATACAGCTACTTTTCCGTTTTATTATTACTTTTGGCGACCGCCTAGACGGTCACCTTTAATGAAAGGCAAATACACAAAATTATTTACAGGGTCTAATACCTCGGCAGTTTCTTATTTAAGAGATAATAGTTTAAAATCAAGAAAAGTATGATCAAATTTTACCGATAATAATTTTTCTTTAAAACTTTCAGATATCACGATATTAAACGCACTATTCCATTCATACAAACGAAAGGCATCTAAGTTTTTAGGTATCTTACTTTTATAAATAACAGGTTCAATAAAAAAACGCCCACGCTTTGACTCCCATGTTTCTGGAATATATCCCACAGGCCAGTGATCAACTTTAGAATGTTCCCAATCAACACAATCAATGTAATTAAATACATGCATCAATATATATTTTAAATGACTATCTCTATTAATAATTGGTATTGGCTGGACGCCGTTAACGTCAAAATCATCTGTACAAAAAATACTGTCATTAAATGCTAAGAATCTAGAGCCTGTTGAGGTAACTGGGGGAATCTTACCCTGACTTAATATATCGAAATATAAAACACCATTAAATCTCTCTTGGATAGCTGATAGTTTTACATCATTTAATTCATTTCCTTTATCATCTAAAAAAAATGGGCTTAGGTTCATATAACCTTTCCACTTTTTACTTGCAGGATTTATACCCAACTTATAATAATTCATTATTTATTAACCTTCGTCAATATATCATTAAGCCAAGAGCCTGGAGTGATAGCGTCAACTCTCAGTTGTTCAAGTTCTTTTCTATATTTACTATCACCTAACAGTCAGTGGGATCCACGTCAATATTCCACTTCACTTTGCGGCTTTCTGGTTGGCTCTGCAATTCAGGCAAAATTTGTGCGACAAATTGCTGCAAATAACCTCGTGATGGGTGTTGTAATAATAATTGCCAGCGAAAGCGACCACCTCGCTTAGCTTGGATCGATGGGGTAGGGCCTAAAATCCATAAACGGGGATCACTTTGCGGGTGTTCAGTAATATATTGGCGAACGTTTTGTAAAAATTGCCGAGCATCCTGATTATTGTGATCTTCTGAACGCAATAAAATATGGCTAGAAAACGGTGGTAGCATAGCGATGCGCCGCTCTTCCATCGCTTCTTGAGTAAATGCCTCATAGCCATTTTCTAATAGCGTTAGTAATAGTGGGTGCTCGGGGTGATGTGTTTGCAAAAATACTTCACCTTGTTTACCCGCGCGGCCTGCTCGTCCAGAAACTTGAACATAGAGTTGAGCAAATCGCTCGGCGGCTCTAAAGTCACTTGAAAACAGGGCGCCATCCACATCCAATAAAGCGACCAGCGTGACATCGGGAAAATGATGGCCTTTTGCCAACATTTGTGTGCCAATCAAAATTCGTGCTCCACCAGCATGTACTTCATTTAAATGCTGTTCAAGTTCCCCTTTACGGCTGGTGGTATCACGGTCAATACGCGTGACAGGTATGTCAGGGAATAATTCATTGATGCCTTCTTCCAATTGCTCTGTCCCCATACCAACAGGCACAAGGTGTGTTGAGCCGCAGTGTGGGCATTGGCGAGGCACGGGACGTTGGCTATCACAATGATGGCAGCGTAGCTGACGGAAATTTTGGTGTAAGGTGTAATAGTGATCGCAGCGTTGGCATTCCGCTATCCAGCCACATTCATGGCAGAGCAATGCGGGTGAGTAGCCTCGGCGATTTAAAAACAAAATAACCTGATTATTTTGCGCTAAATGCTGCTGAATATGCTTAATCAATAAATGGGATAAACCAAATTTAAGCGGTTGACCTTTTAAATCAATCAGATGTTGTGTCGCTGGACGCGCATTACCTGCTCGTAATGTTAAATTGAGTTGGCGATACTTTTTTTGCTGAACATTGGATAACGTTTCTAAAGAAGGCGTTGCTGTTCCCATGATAATCGGGATATTTTCTTTTTTAGCGCGGAAGACGGCGAGATCGCGCGCATGGTAACGCCAGCCATCCTGCTGTTTGTAAGAGTTGTCGTGCTCTTCATCAATAATAATGATGCCTAAACGAGCGAAAGGGGTAAACAGAGCGGAACGAGTTCCTATCACAATAGCGTTACTGCCTTGCTTCGCACGTAGCCACACGGCAAGGCGCTCACTATCATTTAATCCTGAATGGAGTACGTCCACGGGAGCATTAAATCGCTCTCGAAAACGGCTAATTGTTTGTGGGGTTAAGCCAATTTCAGGAACTAAAACCAGTGCTTGTTTACCTTGAGCGAGAATGTTTTCGAGTACGCTGAGATAAACCTCCGTTTTACCTGAACCAGTAATGCCGGCAAGAAGCCAAGGTGAAAAATGGTCATCTTCGGCACGAATAGCCCCAACAGCGGTAGCCTGTTCACTGTTTAAGCGTAGGCGTTCACCACTGACAGCAAATTGTGATTGCCATTTTTCAGTGATAGGTTGAACTGGATATAGCTCAATATATTCTTTCTTTTTCAGTGATTGTAATGCGCTTTCACTTAATTCTAATTCAGCGACTTGGTGACGATATACGGAGCGGCGGCGTAACAATGCTAACGCTTGTTGCTGTTTTGGTGAACGTTTTAATTCATTAAGGTCAAGTGCGCTGCCTTGTGGTGTTATCTGCCATTGCCAAATAGGTGAAAACTCCGCTGCCTTACCCTGTCGTAATAGAATGGGCAGTGCATGAAACAACACTTCGCCAATGGGGTAGTGATAATATTGTGCAGACCATAGTAATAGCTGCCATAAGTCATCAGGGAATAGCGTTTCTTTATCGAGAACAAGCTCAATGATTTTTAACTGATCTTCAGATAGTTCACTTGTATGGCTGTGATTGACCACCACGCCGAGCGCTTGGCGCTTTCCAAAAGGCACCATGACACGGCCACCTATGGGGGGAATGGGCATGTTGTCGGCTAAGCGATAGTCAAATGCACGATTTAAAGGAACAGGTAAAGCCACCTGAACGACGATCATAACTGGAGTTCCGTCTAGTTTTTATGCAATAATAGTTTAATTATTTTGTTAGAGTACCATAAAAACTACGTGGTTTTCATTGCGCGATAAACAGATTTTCTGTATGATCCGCCGCCTTTGGTATCTAATTTTGCCAATAAATCATTTTAATCAACACGACGTGTGGTGTCCGGCGTTAGGGCTGGAATGGCGACACGGCCTTAATAGAGGTTTTCCCATGAAAAAAGGTATTCACCCTAAATACGAAGAAGTTACTGCAACCTGCTCTTGCGGTAATGTTATGAAAATTAATTCAACAGCAGGTCACTCGCTGAACCTGGACGTTTGTGGTAGCTGCCACCCATTCTACACTGGTAAACAGCGTGACGTTGCTACTGGTGGTCGTGTTGATCGCTTTAACCAACGTTTCAGCATCCCAGGTTCTAAGAAGTAATCAAACCTGTGAAATGCGAAGAAAGGGAAACTTAGTTTCCCTTTTTTTATGCGCGTAATATGGCTGAAAATCATTTAACGCCTTCCAGTCATTGGGTTCTTACTGTGATAGGAGATCGACATTGACACTGTCATATTGTCGTCCGTTTATTGCCAATCGACACGGGGCATATTGTTGAGTTCTGGGTGACGTTAATATTGAGTCCAGCAACGGTGTAAGGGTTAACAGTACGCTCATCACCTTTATCATAGGCATACGCATCAATATAAGGGATGTAACCCGTAAACGCATCACGGTCACTGTTGAGTTTAATCTCTGTAGCCACTACTCCATCCACTGAGAACATCTCATGAATATCATGTTTGATATCCATTCCTAATTGCAGATCGGTGAGTTTGTTACCGATACGGCCATATTCTGCTGTAAATTCAGCATGTTTGGTTTTGGTATAGCGGTTATGGCAGCTATTTTTATAGGATAAAGTGACTTCAGGCATTCGCTGAGTTTGAGGCGTTACGGGAATACCATAACCAATACTGAGTTTTTTCTGCGTTTAAGAACGGGTCGTTAATGTCAATATGGGGATTATTAATCGGTTGATGGTACGCAAAATTAGCGTATGGGGTGATACGCTAATTGCGTGATGTCGCGATTAATACTTACGGCAGGGAGCCGGTGCGTATTGTGTATTAGCTGGGAACGGATTAGCTTCACATGCAGGTAAGGTTTCCTGTACTTCAAAAAAAGCGAGGCCAATCACGCCAATATTTCGAGCATCACCTTGTACGTTTTGATTCACGTAGGATGATTCAGGCGCTGCAAAACGAAATGCGGCAACGTGCTGACTATTCTTGCGAAAGCCTTCGATTGTCAGTTTCTTTCCTGGTCGAATTAAATAGCCTCTATTTCGGTAAGCGCCTGCTTGTCCATTGAGGACATCAAGGCCATCAACAGTAGTGACCACCTCATAGGTTCTATTTTTATCATTGTTAGTGATTTGTAGTGTATAACGCATCCCCTCTGTTGCTGGCAGTTTATATCCCTTTTGGGAATGGCGGTACATTGGCATGGCGCGTTTATTTTCATCGAGTATTTGGATCTCGAGAGGAGATGCGGCGATATAAGTTTGTGTTGCAATATGCTTTGGTACCGCTTCACCTTGATAATAAATAGTGGCGGCATCATAAGGTGTCTCTGTGAGGCGGCTGGCTGTCACACCCTGTACGGCAGAGTGAATATCTTCCCCCCACTGTGTGCCTAACGTTTTTGCGGTTGACGTTGGTTGGGGTTCCTGTGTTGCCGTAGAATTGATTGCTTGGCGTGGGTAAGAAGAGCATCCCGCTGTGAACAGCAAAACACTACTGAGTAGAGCAAATGAAGCCTGAGCGTATAAACCCATGGAGATTAACCTTTGTGCCTTTATAATTGATAGAGGAAAAACTCACTACAAGTATAAATAAACACAAAAAAGAGGGGCTGGGGGGAGTCTGAAATAAAAATAAATAGGAATAATCGCCCCTTATCCTACCGATTAAAAACCTTAATCTGCAATCAAGGCAAGTAGGATAAGGGGAAAGAGAATTAATATTCCCAAGTTTCTGGGTCAATACCAAGTTCGCGCATGATCTCTTTTGCTGCTTCAGGGATTTCATCACTACGCTCTTTACGCAAATCTTCATCATTTGGCAGAGGCTGTCCCGTGAAGGCGTGTAAGAAAGCTTCACACAGCAACTCACTGTTGGTTGCATGACGCAAGTTATTGATCTGTCTGCGAGTACGCTCATCAGTTAAAATTTTCAGTACCTTTAATGGGATCGATACTGTGATTTTTTTTACTTGCTCACTTTTTTTGCCATGTTCAGCATACGGACTGATATATTCACCGTTCCATTCAGCCATGAGTTACCTTGGTTAGTTTCATTGATAATAAAAAATAATATGCCCGTAATCTTTCCAAGAACAAGATATTTGTGTTCTTGAATGTAAAACCAGCATAGTCAGTTAGAATCTGCATAAAATATAATAATTTCTTTTGAAAATTATTATGTTAATTCATTTTGTACAAATTACAAACAATTTACGCATAATCTTTAGGGATGATTATTTCATTAGTTAGTATAAACGTAAAGAAGTTTGGACGTCTAGATATATTGACGTCCATACATCTAATGAGTATTATTTGACTTACCGTCAATCAGGAGAAGCGTTTATGTCCCTTAAATCGTCGACTATCGCCATTCATAATGGATTAAATGAAGATACGCAGTTTGGTTGCGTTGTTCCCCCTATTTACCTGTCGAGCACTTATAACTTCACAGGATTCAATGAGCCGAGAGTTCATGATTATTCACGTCGAGGAAATCCAGGACGTGATATTGTGCAAAGAACCATCGCACAGCTTGAAGGCGGTAGTGGTGCGGTAATGACTAACAGTGGAATGTCCGCATTACATCTTTTATGTACGGTGTTTTTACAGCCTGGTGACTTACTGGTCGCCCCTCATGATTGTTATGGTGGAAGTTATCGTCTCTTCAATAGCCAGCATCAACGAGGCGCTTATCAAGTACAGTTTGTTAATCAAAACAATCAAGATGAGCTACTTGCTGCACTGAAGAAAAAACCTAAATTGGTCCTGATCGAAACACCAAGTAACCCGCTACTGACTATTTATGATATTGAGCATATTGCGCGTTTAGCGCATGAAGTGGGGGCTTTCGTTGTTGTCGATAACACGTTTTTAAGCCCTGTTTTACAACAACCTATCGCGTTAGGGGCAGATTTTGTGGTGCATTCCTGTACAAAATATCTTAATGGGCATTCAGATATTATTGCGGGTGCAGTGATTGCCAAAGAGGAAAAATGGGCTTTAGAATTAGCGTGGTGGGCGAATAATATTGGTGTCACGGGTGGCGCATTTGATAGTTATCTGTTGTTAAGAGGGATACGAACGTTGTCTCCACGCATTAAGCAGCAACAAAGTAATGCGCTGGAAATCGTCAATTATCTTACAGCTCAACCATGGGTGAAAAAGTTATACTACCCAGCGTTACAAGACCATGCTGGTCATGAAATCGCGGTGAAACAGCAAAAAGGCTTTGGTGCGATGCTGAGCTTCGAGTTTAATGGCGATGAACAACAGTTGTGCCGTTTTTTGAGTGCATTAACATTGTTTACATTGGCGGAGTCATTAGGCGGTGTTGAAACATTGATCTCGCATACCGCAACGATGACCCATGCAGGGATGTCGGCAGAAGCACGTGCCGCCGCCGGTATTACCGATAGTCTACTCAGAATTTCTGTTGGGATCGAAGATAGTGAAGATTTGATCGCAGACTTAGAGAATGCATTTAGAGTTGCAGCGCAACGTTAGTGGAGTATTTGATGAGCGTACTGACAGCAGTTGAGGCGGGTCCATATCACCGCCAGTTACATAAATTTGGGGGGAGTAGTTTAGCCGATGTAAAATGTTACCAGCGAGTTGCTAACATTATGGCGAATTATAGTCAGCCTGGTGACTTAATGGTCGTTTCCGCCGCTGGCAGTACAACTAACCAGTTAATTAGCTGGTTGAAACTGAGTCAAAGTGATCGTATTTCTGCTCATCAAGTTCAGCAATACTTGCGTCGTTATCAGCAAGAGTTGATCAATGGGTTATTGTCTGAAGAAAAAGCGGCTCAACTAAATCATCAATTTGTTGAAGACCTAGAGCGTTTAAGTACTTTATTAGATAAACCTATTAATGATGCCTCTTATGCTGAGGTTGTCGGGCATGGTGAAATTTGGTCAGCGCGGCTCATGTCAGCCGTATTACAGGAAGCTGGCATGCAAAGCGAATGGCTGGATGCTCGTGCTTTTTTACGGGCAGAAAGAGCCGCTCAACCTCAGGTTGAAGAGTCGCAATCACGCCAATTATTGCAACAAATTTTAGTGCAGTATCCTAAGCATCGTCTCGTTGTAACCGGTTTTATTTCGCGTAACCAAGCGGGAGAAACCGTGCTATTAGGCCGTAATGGTAGCGATTACTCCGCCACGCAAGTCGGTGCATTAGCTAACACCGAAAAAGTGACAATTTGGAGTGATGTTGCGGGGGTTTATAGTGCGGATCCACGCAAAATTAAAGATGCTTGTTTATTACCATTATTACGGCTTGATGAAGCCAGTGAATTAGCTCGTCTTGCCGCCCCAGTCTTACACACACGGACACTACAGCCCGTTTCTGTCAGTAATATTGATTTGCAGTTGAGGTGTAGCTACCAGCCAGAGCAAGGGTCAACAAAAATTGAACGTGTTTTGGCCTCTGGCACAGGCGCTAAGATTGTAACCAGTCATGATGACGTCTGTTTGATTGAGTTGCGAATTGCACAAGGGCGTGATTTTAATCAGATATATAAAGATATTGATCTATTATTAAAGCGAACTCAATTACGCCCGTTGGCGCATGGCATTCACCCCGATAGAAACCTATTACAATTTTGCTATACCGCTGAAATTGTTGAAAGTGCGTTGGATGTGTTAGAAGAAGCGGCATTGCCGGGCACATTATCTCTTCGGGAAGGCTTTTCGCTGGTGGCACTCGTTGGTGCTGGTGTCTGTAAGAACCCACTGCATAGTCATCGTTTCTATGAAGAGTTAAAAGAACAACCAGTTGAATTTGTTTGGCATTCAGAAGAAGGTATCAGTTTAGTCGCGGTCTTGCGTTCAAATCAGACTGACCATGTTATTCAAGGCATGCATCAAAGCCTCTTTCGTGCTGAAAAACGTATAGGGTTGGTATTGTTTGGTAAAGGTAATATTGGTGCGCGTTGGTTGGAGCTGTTTGCCACAGAACAACCCAATATTTCAGCACGCAGTGATTTTGATTTTGTGTTGGCCGGCGTTGTCGATAGTCGCCGTAGCTTACTGAATTATCAAGGAATTGATCCTAGCCGTGCGTTAGCGTTTTTCGACGATGAAGCGATTGAGCATGAAGATGATAATCTCTTTTTATGGATGCGCGCACATCCATACGATGATTTAGTGGTGCTTGATGTGACCGCCAGCCAAGCGCTAGCAGAGAGTTATGTGGATTTCGCTAGCTATGGCTTCCATGTGATCAGCGCAAATAAAATTGCCGGCGCTGCACCAACACAACAGTATCGTCAGATCCGTGATGCATTCAGTAAGACAGGCCGTCATTGGTTATACAATGCGACGGTGGGAGCCGGTCTACCAATCAACCATACCGTACGCGATCTTAAAGAGAGCGGCGATGCAATTTTAGCGATTAGTGGTATTTTTTCAGGTACGCTGTCATGGCTGTTTTTACAGTTTGATGGTTCAGTGCCTTTTAGCGAGCTAGTCGAACAAGCATGGCAGCAAGGGCTGACGGAACCTGATCCTCGCATTGACCTTTCAGGTGAGGATGTTATGCGTAAATTGATTATTTTAGCACGCGAGGCGGGTTATGAAATTGAACCGAGTGATGTGCGTGTTGAATCCTTGGTGCCAGCGCAGGCAGAAGAGGGGTCTTTAGACGAGTTCTTTGAAAATAGTGCGGTCATTAATGAACAAATGCAGCAGCGTTTAGAAGCCGCTAAAGAAATGGGAATGGTATTGCGCTATGTTGCACGATTTGATGCGGTGAAAGGTCGCGCTCGTGTTGGTGTTGAAGCCGTTAAACCTGAACATCCACTCTCTTCTCTGCTACCAGGGGATAATGTGTTCGCGATAGAAAGTCGCTGGTATCGTGATAATCCATTAGTTATACGTGGCCCTGGTGCCGGCCGTGATGTAACTGCTGGAGCTATTCAATCAGACCTTAATCGGCTTTCACAATTGCTTTAATCAGTTTGATAGTTAGGCATCGCGATGGTGCCTACTATCACTATCCGTGATTTCCCTTATTTTTCTTCTCCTATTTTTCACCTTTTTGTTCTGATGATTTAATTCTTAAGCAATATTCATGTCTTGAAAGTGCTGAATCGACGATATATTGCGCTGAAACAATACTTAAATAAGAAAAACTAATAAGAATAAGGCTGTAATTAAATTTCAGAAAAATCCCCCAAAGTGCTTTTTTTCTGATATCTATATAGAGACAAGGGTAAAATTTGGCGGCTGTATCACAAAACAACAACTCTATCGCAGCCGATTGAAATTTAGTTACAGGAAATTAGGTCGCAGTCTGTTAACCGTCAACCAACCTGAGGCGGTGTTGCATTCTGCCAGAAGCACAAGGTCAGGAGTCTCATGAATCAGCAATATTCCGCAATGCGCAGTAATGTCAGTATGCTGGGTAAACTACTTGGCGACACAATCAAAGAAGCGTTAGGTGAGGATATCCTCGATAAAGTTGAATCTATCCGTAAGTTATCAAAGTCATCACGCGCGGGTAATGAAGTACAACGCCAAAAACTATTGATGACGCTACAAAACCTCTCTAATGACGAGCTATTGCCAGTTGCAAGGGCGTTTAACCAATTTCTGAATCTGACGAATGTTGCTGAACAGTATCACAGCATCTCTCCGCATGGTGAAGCAGCGAGTAATCCTGTTGCACTTAAAAAACTCTTTAGTCGCTTAAAAGAGAAACATTTTACCGATGCTGATCTCTGTCAGGCAGTCAATCAGCTGTCGATCGAACTGGTATTAACGGCACATCCGACTGAGATCGCACGCCGTACCTTGATCCATAAATTGGTTGAGGTTAATAACTGTTTATCGCAACTCGATCATGATGATCTGGCTGATTATGAACGCAATAATATTATGCGTCGTTTACGCCAGTTGGTCGCTCAATCATGGCATACAGATGAAATCCGTAAAATACGCCCAACGCCGATTGATGAAGCAAAATGGGGATTTGCCGTAGTTGAAAATTCATTGTGGGAAGCAGTTCCGGCTTTCTTACGTGAATTTAACGAACAACTTGAAGATTCAATTGGTGCTGAACTTCCTGTCGAAGCAAACCCAATTCGTTTTACTTCTTGGATGGGGGGAGATCGCGACGGTAACCCGAATGTCACCGCTGAAGTGACTCGTCATGTCTTATTGCTTAGTCGCTGGAAAGCTGCCGATTTATTTTTGAAAGATATTCAAGTGCTCGTTTCTGAATTGTCCATGACAGAAGCGACGCCAGAGCTACGGGCGTTAGCGGGGGGGGATGATATTGATGAGCCATACCGTCAAATTGCAAAAAATTTACGAGGCCAGCTTTTCTCCACATTAGAATATTTAGAGCGCCGCGTAAAAGGCGAGCAGGTATTACCTCCTGCTGATTTACTGACGGATAATGCGCAATTGTGGGAGCCTTTATACGCTTGTTATCAGTCACTGATGGCGTGTGGGATGAGCATTATTGCTAATGGGCAATTACTGGATACCTTACGCCGTATCCGTAGTTTCGGCCTGCAACTGGTGCGTATTGATGTTCGCCAAGAAAGTACGCGTCATACAGAAGCACTTTCTGAACTGACTCAATACCTTGGTTTAGGTGATTATGCCGCGTGGTCTGAAGACGAAAAACAAGCGTTTCTTTTGTCTGAACTACAATCACGTCGCCCACTGATCCCACGTAACTGGCAACCTAGCCCAGAAACAGAAGAAGTCTTCGAAACGTGCCGCGTTATTGCCGAATCGAAAAATGATTCTATTGCCGCCTATGTTATTTCTATGGCGAAAGTACCTTCTGACGTTTTAGCCGTTAAATTACTGCTAAAAGAAGCTGGCGCATCTATTCGCCTGCCTGTCGCACCGCTTTTTGAAACACTTGAAGACTTAAATAATGCTGAAAGTGTGATGAAAAAATTATTGAGTATCGAGTGGTATCGTGAGCTGATTGATGATCGTCAAATGGTCATGATTGGTTATTCAGATTCGGCAAAAGATGCGGGAGTCATGGCTGCTTCATGGGCGCAATATCGAGCACAAGATGCATTAATTAAGCTATGTGATAAAGAAGGGGTAACCTTGACGCTATTTCACGGCCGAGGTGGTACTATCGGTCGTGGCGGTGCACCTGCACACTCAGCTCTCTTATCTCAACCACCGGGTAGTTTGAAAGGCGGCTTACGTGTTACTGAACAAGGTGAAATGATCCGCTTTAAATTTGGTTTACCGCAAGTGGCGATCAGTAGTCTTGCTCTGTATGCGAGTGCCATTTTAGAAGCCAACTTGTTGCCACCTCCTGAGCCGAAACAAGAGTGGAAATCCGTGATGGATACGCTCTCTGATGTTTCGTGCGCCATGTATCGTGATTATGTACGTGAACAACCTGACTTTGTGCCATATTTCCGTGCTGCAACGCCTGAACTCGAATTAGGCAAATTGCCATTGGGCTCACGTCCAGCAAAACGCCGTCCAACTGGGGGGGTCGAAACCTTACGTGCCATTCCATGGATTTTTGCATGGACCCAAAACCGCCTTATGTTGCCTGCATGGCTAGGTGCTGGTGCTGCCTTGAAATACGTGATTGAGGAAGACGGTAAACAAGCCATATTAGATGAGATGTGGCAACAATGGCCATTCTTTAACACCCGCATCGCCATGTTGGAGATGGTTTACGCCAAGGCTGACTTGTGGCTGGCGGAATATTACGACCATCGCTTGGTCGAAGAACGTTTATGGCCGCTGGGGCTAAAATTACGTGAACAGCTTTCTGAAGATATTAAGAGTGTGCTCGCGGTATCGAAGGATGAAGCTTTAATGGCGGACTTACCTTGGATTGCTGAGTCGATCGCATTACGTAACGTGTATACAGATCCACTCAACGTATTACAGGCGGAGCTATTACACCGTTCTCGCCAACAAGAACAACCCGACCCACGTGTTGAACAAGCGCTGATGGTGACGATTGCGGGTGTCGCTGCGGGAATGCGCAATACTGGCTAGGTAATATACCGGTCAGATCAGTTCGCTGATTTGGCCGATATCACATCCTTTATTAAAACAGTAAGAAGGTTGCCAAATTGATAATGGCGCCTTCTTTTTTTATTGATTTTTCTGTATTGCCTTTGACGCAGTGGTATCACTTATCTTATTGAGAATAACCACAAGAACTTTATTGATATTTATGTTAAGTTGCTAAAATAGATATGAGTTATGGACTGAATTGCATGACTTCATTCATGTATCAAACGACTAATGGAATGATGGATGTCGGTCAGATTTAATTTATTCCGGTTGTATTCAACAACGGATATCCGAAGGATAGAGTGTCATAACAATGCGTAAACTGATTATTTCTATTTTAGCGCTTATTATTATTTCGGTCATTGTCATTACCAACTACAACAGTATTCAACAAAATGATGAAGCTGTTGATGCTGCCGCATCCGAAGTTATTAACCAATATCAACGTCGTGCTGACCTTATTCCGAATTTAATTAATGTGGTAAAAGGTTATTCTGGTTATGAAGAAAAAATACTGATAGACGTTGTGCAATTAAGGGCGAAAGTTGGGGCAATTAACATTGATGCCAGTGCATTATCAGACCCTGCTATTTTAGCGGAGTATCAAAAAGCACAAGCACAATTAGGGCAATCATTATCCCGTTTATTAGCCATATCGGAAAGTTATCCAGACCTTAAAGCAAGCCCATTATATCAAGACTTAATGACACAACTGGAAGGTGCTGAAAATCGTATTGCAGTTGCAAGAGGTCGTTATATTGAAGCAGTCCGCCAATACAATACACAAATTCGCAAGTTCCCTAATAACTTGATTGCAAGTTATTTTGGTGACTCTGCAAAAGCAAATTTTAACGTAGAAAACGAACAGGCGATAAAAACAGTACCGACGGTGGATTTTAATTGAAATATCGGCATGTCATCTGGCTATTATTATTCTGTGTATTGAGCAGCGGAACTTGGGCGACACAACACATTCCACTTCCTGCATTGGGAAGTGATAGGGTACTCGACCATGCAGGTCTATTAAGTGAGTCACAGTATCAAACGTTAAATAACCAGCTATTAAACTTTGAAAAGCAGCGTGGTGATGGAACGCAATTTGTTGTTTATATTGTTCCAACGACAGCACCTGAAACAATAGAGCAATTTTCATTACGTGCGTTTAATCGTTGGGGACTCGGAAAAAAAGGCAAAAATAATGGTATATTGCTTGTTGTATCGCTAGACGACCGCAATGTCCGTTTTGAAGTTGGGTATGGTTATGAAGGCGTGATGACCGATGCCCTCTCTGGGCGTATCATTCGCCAAAGTATTATTCCTAATTTTAAACATGAACATTATTACACAGGGATCCAAAATAGCGTATCTCGTGTGATAAATGTGATCAATGAAGCCGTAGGCTATCAAATGGGCGGCTCTTATGGTGGATTTGTGCTACCAAAGAGTATCGAGAACTATAAGCTCTTCTATTTTATATCATTTATTACCGCTTATTTTACGGCGCTCTTCTATGGTACTAAACAACGTCGGCTATATATTGAAAAGAAAATCTATCGTATCGCGTATGCGGATAAATCCAAACGGGCACGAGCAAATCAACAGTTACAGTTAGCTAAGCTAAAAAAGTATCATCAATATAAATACTACTTTCCTTCACTATTTAGTACGTTGTTGATAACGACTCTCTATTACTTAGCACTCATGTTATTAACGACCTTGTTAGAAGGAAGATTTGACCTAATTTTACTTCTCTTGATGGCCCTATTTTGTGTTGTAGGGAGCATGTTTGCGACACCAATAATCTTGGTCGTGATACATACCATTTTGCCTGCTTACCGACAGCAACAACAGGAATGGAATGATATTTGCCGACCTTATTATTCCTCTTCTTTTAGCTCATCGGATTTTTCGAGCTCGTCAAGCTCCTCGAGTTCATCGAGTGATCATGACAGTGGCGGAGGCGGTGGTGGGTCGAGTGGCGGCGGTGGTGCCTCAGGGCATTGGTAATCGCATAAGAGAGATGAAGGTCGCAAAGTGCGGCCTTCATACTCTATAGCGGCTATGGTCTTACTCCAAGCGTGTGGCAAATCGCATACGTCAGTTCAGAGCGGTTTAAGGTGTAAAAATGGAAATCTTTCACGCCTTCACGGCTTAAAATCTTCACCATATCCATGGCAATTGAGGCGCCAACTAAATTACGGCTTTCAGGATCGTTATCTAACCCTTCAAACATTTTATTCATCCATGATGGGATACGCACATTGGTCAGCTTGGCAAAACGTTCCAATTGACGGAAGTTTGAGACAGGGAGAATTCCCGGTACAATTTCAACATCAATCCCCGTTGCGACGCAGCGGTCACGAAAACGTAAATAGCTCTCTACATCAAAGAAAAATTGCGTAATAGCCCGATTCGCTCCCGCATCAATTTTCTTTTTTAAGCTAATCAAATCAGCTTGGGCGCTTTTAGCTTCAGGGTGCACTTCTGGGTAAGCGGCGACTGAAATATCAAAATCTGCTTCTGTTTTAAGAAGCTCAACTAAATCAGCCGCATACATATCTGGTTTACGGCTATTATCCGGCAAGTCACCACGTAATGCCACGATTTGGCGAATACCGTTATTCCAGTAATCACGCGCGATTTCTTTGAGTTCCTCACGGGATGCATCAATACAAGTCAAATGAGGCGCTGCAATTAAGCCGGTTTTGTCTTTAATATCTTTAATAATGCTATGGGTTCTATCACGCTCACCTGAATTTGCACCATAAGTTACAGAGACAAATTTGGGTTTAAGGTTTTTCAGTCTATCAATGGATTTCCACAGGGTTTGTTCCATCTCTTCAGTGCGTGGCGGAAAAAACTCAAAGGAGACATTAATTTGCCCATCTAGCTCAGCGAGACTTTGATTTAGCGCTTCGCGCTGATTTGCGTGAAAGAAACTCATACCCTGTCCTCATGACTTTGTAATGACGAAACGAAAATTGTATCGATAATTGATTATATCCATTTGTGCGTCTATACGTTTAGACGTCTAAATAGAGATTACCGGATATGCTGATACTGAGTCAACACTTAAATGAAATAGAGGTGTGAGGGTTTTTCAGGGGGAATAGGAAAAAAATTCATGTAAGAAAATGCGCAATAACCAAAGATTATTGCGCAGAACGCATTTTTATTCAGTTAAGCAGAAGTGCTCAATTAACTGGCTAATGAGTTGTCGAGTGGGTTCGATGAATTTCATATCAATAAACTCATCGGGTTGATGCGCTTGTTCAATAGAGCCGGGGCCCAGTACCAACGTTGGACACAATTCTTGAATAAATGGCGCTTCAGTACAGTAATTTACGGTATCCGCTTTTTGACCAAGGAGCTGTTCAATCACTGCAACCATTTTATGATCGGTTGGGCACTCATAACCGGGGATCGGTGGGTGGAGAGATTCAATGGCTAGCCGTCCCGGCCATTGTTTTTTCACCGGCTCTAAGGATTCATTTAATAATTCATCGAGATCTTGCAAAGTCAGCCCAGGTAATGGGCGAATATCCATGTGCAATTCACAGCAACCACAAATTCGGTTAGCTGCATCTCCACCATGAATATGACCAAAATTCATGGTTGGATAAGGGATGACAAAAGCCGGATTGTGATAGCGCTCTTTCAGCGTATTACGCAGTGTCATGAGATGTGAAATAGATTCATGCATCAATTCAATTGCGTTAACGCCTCGGGCAGGGTCACTTGAATGGCCTGATTGGCCAGTAATACGGATCGCATTAGAAAGATGGCCTTTATGTGCTCGTATCGGTTGTAGTGAGGTTGGCTCACCAATAATCGCAAAATCAGGACGTAGCTGTGTACTGGCCGCAAAATAACGCGCCCCAGCCATTGATGTTTCTTCATCTGCCGTTGCAAGGATATGCAGTGGGCGAGTCAGTTTATTGATATCAATATCACGCAATGCATCAACGATAAAAGCAAAAAAGCCTTTCATATCCGCAGTGCCGAGGCCGTATAACTTGCCGTCTTGTTCTGTCAGGGTAAATGGATCTTTGCTCCATCGACCTTCATCAAACGGCACGGTATCCGTGTGGCCACATAGCATCAAGCCACCACTTCCTTCACCAATCGTTGCGAGTAGGTTGTATTTGTCGCGGGTATCTGGCACTGGTTGTATATTCACCGTAAACCCGAGTGTTTCTAGCCACCCACCAAGCAGTTCGACCAGAGCCTTATTACTCTGATCGAGTTGCGAATCAGTGGCACTGATAGAGGGAGTGGCAATTAATTGACGATAAATCTCAATAAATGCAGGTAATTTAATATTCACTGTTGACAGCCTTTATCCATAATAGTATCAATATTCATGCACTTTATTTGAATAAAAATACACATTAAACTGTTTGGGTCACGAGCACAAGGTAGAAAGCATATGTTGAACACACTCATTATCGGAGCCAGTGGTTATACTGGAGCAGAATTAGCGGCTTATCTGCAACGTCATCCTGAAATAAATCTTCAGGGATTGATGGTGTCAGCTCAAAGTGCTGATGCAGGTAAATGCTTTTCTGATCTACATCCCCAGTATAAGGGGATTATCGATATTCCTGTCTTACCATTAACGGATGTTGCGGCCGCGGCACAAGGTATTGATGTCGTTTTTCTTGCCACTGCTCATGAAGTTAGCCATGACATCGCCCCTCAGTTTTTAGAGGCAGGCTGTGTCGTCTTTGATTTATCGGGTGCTTATCGTGTTCAAGATGCCGCTTTCTACCCAAAATATTACGGATTCGAACATACAAACAGTCAATGGTTAAATCAAGCGGTTTACGGCCTTGCTGAGTGGCAAGCCGACAAAATTCGTCAAGCACAACTCATCGCTGTGCCGGGATGCTATCCAACGGTTTCTCAATTAGCGTTGAAACCGTTGATTGAAGCGAAACTACTTGATGACCAAATGTGGCCAGTGATTAACGCGACGAGTGGGGTCTCGGGCGCGGGTCGTAAAGCTTCTATGACAAATAGTTTTTGTGAAGTGAGTTTACAGCCATACGGTATTTTCACGCATCGTCATCAACCTGAAATCGCAACGCATTTGGGACGTGAGGTCATTTTTACACCGCACTTGGGGAATTTTTCTCGCGGTATTTTGGCTACGATTACTTGTAAGGTAAACGCTGGTGTGACGACCGAACAGATTCAACAAGTCTTCAAAGATGCCTATCACAACAAACCACTAGTGCGTTTGTATGAAAAAGGTGTTCCAGCACTGAAAGCTGTCGTTGGCACACCATTTTGCGATATTGGCTTTGTATTAAAAGGCGAGCACCTAATCTTAGTCGGAACGGAAGACAACTTATTAAAAGGTGCAGCGGCACAAGCGGTACAGTGCATGAATATTCGTTTCGGTTTTAATGAAACGCAATCATTACTTTAGTGATATCACGGTCAACGAACTTATTAAGGATTAACCCATGCAACCATTAGTGATCAAATTGGGTGGTGTATTACTGGATAGCGAAGAAGCGCTTGAAAGATTATTTACTGCATTACAAACCTATCGTCAGTCTCATCAACGACCTTTAGTGATTGTACATGGTGGTGGTTGTCTGGTTGATGAACTTATGCAAAAGCTCCAATTACCGGTGGTGAAGAAACAAGGACTCCGTGTCACACCTGCTGATCAGATTGATATTATCACTGGTGCATTAGCAGGCACTGCCAACAAAACACTATTGGCGTGGGCGACTAAATACCAGTTACAAGCGGTTGGACTATCATTAGGTGATGGACAAAGTGCAACAGTCAGCCAGTTAAATGACGAGCTTGGTCATGTTGGGGATGCGAAACCCGGTGATCCTAAATTGTTACAGTTACTATTGGGGGCAGGTTATTTACCTATCATAAGCTCGATCGGTGTGACTGAACAGGGTTTATTGATGAATGTGAATGCTGACCAAGCAGCAACGGCTATCGCACAAGCTTTGAATGCCGACTTAGTCCTATTATCAGATGTTAGCGGCATCCTCGATGGGAAAGGGCAAAAAATTGATGAAATGACCACAGCAAAAGCGCAGAAGCTCATTGAACAAGGCATTATCACAGATGGCATGATCGTCAAAGTGAACGCGGCATTAGACGCAGCAAAAACGTTGCAACGCCCAGTAGACATTGCAAGTTGGCGTCATGCAGAGCAACTCCCCGCACTATTTAATGGCACAGCCATCGGTACGCGGATTTTAGCATCATAAAATGGGTGCGTTCGGGGGGCTTTGCCAACCAATAACACATGAACTCTTTAATTAAGCGAAATCGGGATAGGTAAGTTATGAAAAAGGGCATCAAAAAAATTGTATTGGCATATTCAGGCGGTTTAGATACATCAGCCATTATTCCATGGTTGAAAGAAAACTATGATGACTGCGAAGTGGTTGCCTTTGTGGCAGATGTAGGTCAAGACAGAGAAGATCTGGTGGGTGTGGAGCAAAAAGCACTGCAATCAGGTGCATCTGAATGTTATGTGGTGGATCTGCGCGAAGAATTTATCAAAGAATATATCTACCCAGTATTAAAAACGGGTGCGTTATATGAAGGGAGCTACCTATTAGGCACGTCGATGGCACGTCCTATTATTGCTAAAGCACAAGTTGAAATCGCATTAAAAGTTGGGGCCGATGCCGTTGCGCATGGCGCAACCGGTAAAGGAAATGACCAAGTGCGTTTTGAAAGCACTTACACCGCGCTAGCACCTCAGTTAAAAGTTGTTGCGCCGTGGCGTGAGTGGGATTTACGTTCCCGTGAAGCGCTACTGGACTACCTGAAAGAACGCAATATTCCAACAACGGCGAGTTTAGAGAAAATTTATAGCCGCGATGAAAACGCATGGCATATTTCGACTGAGGGTGGCGTATTAGAAAGTACTTGGAATGCAGCCAACCAAGACTGCTGGGTGTGGACTGTGGATCCAAAAGATGCCCCAGATGAAGCGGAACTCGTCACTGTTGGCGTTAAACAAGGGGAAGTGGTCTCTGTTAATGGTCAAGCTTTATCTCCACTCGGTTGCCTTGAAGCATTAAACGTCTTAGGTGCGAAACACGGTGTGGGTCGTATTGATATCGTTGAAAACCGTTTAGTAGGCATGAAGTCTCGTGGTTGTTATGAAACACCCGGAGGCACCATTATGATGGCAGCTCTACGTGGTATTGAGCAACTTGTTTTGGATCGCGATAGCTTCAAATGGCGTGAGCAGCTAGGCCTAGAAATGTCTTATGTGGTCTATGATGGACGTTGGTTCGCTCCTTTACGTCAATCACTGCAAGCGGCAGCAGAATCTTTAGCGCAGGATGTCACCGGTGAAGTTGTTTTGAAACTGTATAAAGGGCAAGTGACGGCTATTCAGAAAAAAGCTGATAACAGCCTGTATTCAGAAGAGTTTGCAACTTTTGGTGAAGATGAAGTCTATGATCACAGCCATGCTGGTGGCTTTATCCGTTTATATTCTCTTTCTTCACGTATTCGTGCACTCAAAGAGCAGAACAAAGCGAAATAGTTTTATTGAAATACTCCGCCGACAGCCATTGGCTGTCGGGGATAACATTTATTTTATCAATCAGATAGGGAACAGTTATGGCACTTTGGGGTGGACGTTTTAGTCAAGAAGCCGATCAACGGTTTAAACAATTTAATGATTCATTGCGTTTTGATTACCGCTTGGCGCAACAAGACATTATTGGTTCGGTTGCCTGGTCAAAAGCGTTAGTCACAGTCGGGGTGTTATCAGAAGCAGAACAACAATCCCTTGAACAGGCATTGAAGGCGCTATTGAAAGAAGTACAAGATAACCCCGAAAGCATTTTGCAAAGTGATGCAGAAGATATTCATAGCTGGGTTGAAGGAAAACTGATTGATAAAGTAGGTGATTTAGGTAAAAAACTGCATACGGGTCGTAGCCGTAACGACCAAGTCGCGACGGATTTGAAATTATGGTGTAAAGACCAAATAGCACAACTATTAGAAGCGGTGATTGAGCTACAAAAGGCCTTAGTTATCACCGCTGAAAATAATCAAAATGCAGTGATGCCTGGTTACACCCACTTACAACGTGCTCAACCCGTTACTTTCGCACACTGGTGTTTAGCATACAGTGAAATGCTGGCTCGGGATGAAAGCCGCCTCAAAGATACATTAAAACGTTTGGATGTTAGCCCATTAGGCTGTGGTGCATTGGCAGGTACGGCTTACGATATTGACCGTGAACAACTGGCTTCTTGGCTGGGGTTTGCATCTGCAACACGTAATAGTCTTGATACGGTGTCAGATAGGGATCATGTTTTAGAACTGTTATCTGATGCAAGCATTGGAATGGTTCACTTATCCCGTTTTGCGGAAGATTTAATTTTCTTCAATAGCGGTGAAGCTGGTTTTGTTGAACTTTCTGACAAAGTCACCTCCGGTTCATCATTAATGCCTCAAAAGAAAAACCCAGACGCACTTGAGTTAATTCGTGGTAAGTGTGGTCGTGTGCAAGGGGCATTAACTGGGATGATGATGACACTTAAAGGATTGCCATTAGCTTATAATAAAGATATGCAAGAAGATAAAGAGGGCCTGTTTGATGCTCTTGATACGTGGCTAGACTGTATGCATATGGCTGCATTGGTGTTAGATGGTATTCAAATCCGTCGTCATCGTTGTGAAGACGCAGCAAAACAAGGCTATGCCAATGCGACAGAACTCGCAGACTACCTTGTTGCTAAAGGCGTTCCA
The DNA here is from genome assembly GCF_033688105.1 of Providencia sp. PROV080. Classification (NCBI taxonomy): domain Bacteria; kingdom Pseudomonadati; phylum Pseudomonadota; class Gammaproteobacteria; order Enterobacterales; family Morganellaceae; genus Providencia; species Providencia sp. PROV080. The sequence goes on along the minus strand of NZ_CP096346.1, from coordinate 3,989,772 downwards.
TTCCGTGAAGCACATCATATTGTGGGCGAAGCCGTTGTGGCGGCAATTAGCCAAGGAAAAGCGTTGGAAGAAATGACATTAAGTGATTTACAAAAATTCAGTGATACTATCCAACTCGATGTATATCAAATCTTATCGTTACAATCATGCTTAGATAAGCGTTTAGCCAAAGGTGGGGTTGCAAAGAGCCAAGTGAGTCAGGCAATCATCGAAGCTAAATTACGTTTAGGGCTGTAAGAGATGGTTGGGTGTTGAGTAGAAACATAAAAAAAGCGGGGTAGTTATTCTACCCCGAGGTCAGTCGTTGCTACTTAAATATACTTAATTGTTAAAAGGCCTAATTGACTTTGCTTATCAACCCAATGATAGGTATAAACGCCTCTACCATTATTCATGGTTCCCCAGTCTTTAGACTGCGCTATTTTTTTGATATCCAATTTTTCTTCTACCATATCCGCCTTGTCATTTAAGCAATTAAATATTAATTGTTGTTGGTTGCTTACACTGTTCATACAAGGTGGATGGACAATAGAGCCAGTAAAATGAATAACCCCACTGTGCGTTCTTTGTTTTACTTCCGTATCTGCAACGCTAAATACAGGAGTCATTAAGAGTACTGTTAATAGGGCGAGAAGATTTTTGTTTAAAGTTGAAGATAATGTTTTCATGATTTGTTTTCCTTGCTGATCTGTAGTTTATAATTAACTGTTTGTTTTTATTTATTTTTTGTTAAAGGTACTGCACTGAAATCATGGCAAGATTTCTTTCTTTATTCGTCCATTTGAATTGATATATGCCGCGATTATCAGTTGTTTGCTTCCATTCAGATGTTTTGCTTTGTCGTGAGTAATGAATATTTGATTTTTTAGTTTTATTTTCTTTGCTATTAAAACAATTCAATTGAACGTTGTTGTTATTAAAATCATAGCTGCAAGGCGGTTGTACAATAGCTGCTTTAAATGTAATGGTGGTATTGTTTGTCTTTGCTTGTGCATTCTCTGTTAATAGTACTGTAGCGAGTAATACAAGTGACATTGATGATATGACGACTTTTTTCATCATGGCTTTCATCCTCTAGATATATTTAAGTGTGGTTTGCGTATATTAATTACCACCAATTTTTGATGAGCGAATTATATAGATATCAACTCGATTTAGGTGTTAATTTTAAAAAGCAAATGTGAGTAAATATATTTAAAATGAGTTGGCTTTATTTATGCACAGCATTGCCTCATGTATAATTTGTCAGAATTAAACTCTGTAAAATATCATCAATTGTTGGTATTTGGTGTTATATGCCACTGTCTGTCTTTATTTTGTTGGTTTTATCTTTCGCAGTGTGAAAAAAGTCATTATCTAACTTGATGTAAAATATAAAGTAAATCATGGGAATTTTTATTGATTTTTTAATTAAAATTAATAAATCAATAAACAAAATCGACATAATGTATCTAAATGTTTCACTGGGTAAGTGAATTATTAATTATCTTTTTTAATCCTTATTGTGTTTTACCTTAATATATTTGTAAGTCTTTAAAATGTTTTTATTTTACTTAATTATCTGTTGTTAATATTGATGGCTGATTTTATGTAATAATAAATTTATATCTTTAACACTCAATCGGCGTATTACAGGGCCAATAAGAGTACATTAGTTGTTTATACCTATCGGTGTGCTTTGCTTATTAACTCTCTAATGATAGTTAGGTAATGCCATTCTTAATTTTTTGGTGGCTATTGTGCTTCTCATCGTGAAAGCCATAATTCTCTTCATATCTATATGAGTGATTCTTTTTAGTTATCAAGATCGTTGTTATGAATGCTGACAGGACTTGCCACCAATGAAACGCGGTGGTTCCAACGATAAGTACAGTGTTTAACAAGTCGCTAAGCGTTTTGCTAATTGAGTACAGGAATGTGAATGGATTAATACGGTTTACGATAGGATTTAAGCTTTTCATAGCGTTTCTCCTTTGGCTGTACCTGTAATAGGTTTTAAGCATTCCAGAAAATCGCTATTCCATTAACGTCTATTTCCTTTTTGTTGTTCCTTCTTATTTACCTAAATATAGCCTCCATTTTGGAATGCAATTTATTTTTTCACTAATAATATGTTGCTAATTATTAGTGAAAAACTTCAAAGTTAATCACGACATCGATAATTTTTTGGGTGTAAATATTATTTATATTTCTTAGTTAAGTGATTAATTTTTTATGGTGGTTTTTGAGTTTTCTTTAGCTGGGGGGCACAGAGCTAAAAAATATATTTATAAATAATATGTTAATAAACGTGAACTAATATTACTATTTATTTCATTAATAATGGTATTTAATTTCATCAAAACGATGAAAATTAATGATATTTGAAATGTTCTATTGGGTTATTTTATGAGAGATTCAATGTAATATTTAGTCATATTTGGTTTCATTTAGACATGTTTATACTGAGTACACAGGATACTGTACTGGTCAAGTCCAAGTGGACACTTTTAATTGATAATTTTCATACTCAACAGGGCTCACATCCCCGTTAGCTGTATGAAGCCTTTTTACGTTATAATACTTCATGTAAGCCGTAACATCCGCAACCATTTCTTCGTAAGTTGCGTGATGGACTTTTAATATCCAGTCATGCTTTAAGCTTCCAAAGAAGCGTTCAACTACTGCATTATCCCAGCAAGCGCCTGTGTCGCCCATTGATTGCTTTATACCCATTCTGACTAAGGCTTTCCTTAGCTTTTTACTGGTGTATTGCGAACCGCGGTCGCTATGGAAGATAACTCCCTTAGGGTGCTTTCTTAGCCAATAAGCTTGTTGCAATGACTTTAAAACTAAGTCTGTCGTCATGCGTTTACTGATCGACCAGCCAACAATACGCCGCGAATAAAGATCCATGACCACGCTTAAATACATCCAGCCCTGTGCCGTTTTTAAGTAGGTAATATCACCCGCCCATACTTGGTTGGGCCGTTCTGGGTTAAAGTCCATACTGACTAAATTCGGCGCAGCCAAATGACGTTTATCGCGCTGTGTTGTTACCTTGTAAGCTACGCGCTGCCTAACGACAAGGTTAAGCCTTTGCATGATGGAACGCGTTTTATAACGACCAATAGCGAAGCCATGCTGATTCAGTTTTTTCATTAATTCACGGCTACCCAAGCTTTCACGGCTGTCTTTAAAAAGTTGCTTAGCTGTGCGATACAACATCAGTGTATCCTCAGTAATGAGCTGTGCTGGGCGTTTATCCCATGCATAGTAGCCTGAACGACTAAGCCCAAGCGTCTTACAACTTAAGCCTACTGGGTAGCCTTCTTGCCGTGCTTGGTGAATAAACTTAAAGTTTATTTCATTTCCTTGGCGAAGAAGGCCGAAGCCTTTTTTAATATTTCTTTCTCCATGCGCAAACGCTTGTTTTCAGCGCGTAGTTTGCGTAGCTCAGCACGCTCATCATCAGATAGAGCAACACCGCTGGCTTGGTCTTCAAAATGCTTTTTCCAAGCATAAATTTGGTTGGGATTAACACCTACGGCCTGAGCCGCTTCAACCACGCTGTAACCTTGCTCCGTCACCAAGGCAACAGCTTCTTGTTTGAATTCTTTGGTGTAGCTATTATATTTACGTTTCTGATTCATAATCACTCCAAGTCAGACAACTTCTAGTGTCTCAAATTGAAGTGTCTATTTGAATTAGACCAGAACATACCTAAAGCAGTAAAGATGAAGAAATACTGAGCATCTCAATGGTAATTGATAGTTAAAAGCATTAGATTTCTGCTATACTGATTGGCAATCTATATTAAGAAGGGCTGCAAAATGAACATTCGCGATCTGGAATATCTAGTAGCATTAGCTGAACACAAACACTTTCGTCGAGCCGCGGACTCTTGTCACGTGAGTCAACCAACACTGAGTGGCCAAATACGTAAGTTAGAAGAAGAACTCGGTGTTATGTTACTGGAACGAACCAGTCGTAAAGTGTTATTTACTCAACAGGGGTTGCTGCTTGTTGAACAAGCGAGAACGATTTTACGCGAAATTAAAGTATTACAAGAAATGGCGGCTCTACAAGGTGAAAGTATGTCGGGACCTTTACATATAGGGTTAATTCCGACAATTGCTCCTTATCTTCTACCTCTGATTATTCCCGAATTGCATAAACTGTTTCCTAAACTTGAGATCTATTTACACGAAGCGCAAACGCAACAATTACTCGCGCAGCTCGATAGTGGGAAATTAGATTGTGCAATTTTGGCTCAAGTAAAAGAAACAGATCCGTTTATTGTGGTTCCTTTATTTGAAGAACCGATGAAGTTAGCTATTTATGAAGGTCATTCATGGCGTGATCGCGACACTATTGATATGAGTGAATTAGCGGGTGAAAAGCTATTGATGCTTGAAGACGGCCATTGCTTACGTGATCAAGCCATGGGCTTTTGTTTCCAAGCTGGCGCAAAAGAAGATACACATTTTCGTGCTACCAGTTTAGAAACTTTGCGGAATATGGTCGCGGCGGGAAGTGGAATTACATTATTACCTGATTTGGCGGTACCGAGTGAAACATGTCGTGATGGGGTGTGCTACTTAAATTGTATTCATCCAGAACCAAAGCGTACTGTGGTATTAGTTTATCGTCCAGGATCACCATTACGTGGACGCTATGAGCAACTTGCTGAAGCTATTTATAATTTAATGAGTAGTTATTACAGCCAAAAGGCGCGTTAAAGTGACATAGAATCTATTTTACTTGCGAGTAGTGATTGCCGTGTGATTTTCGGCAATCACTAACGTCACTGCTTAAAATAAACGGTTTAACCCATTTAATGCTGCGACACGAAATGCTTCTGCCATCGTAGGGTAGTTGAATGTAGTATTCACAAAATACTCAATCGTATTTCCTTCCCCTTTTTGCTCCATGATAGCTTGACCGATATGAATAATTTCAGCGGCTCTTTCACCGAAACAGTGGATACCCAAGATCTGCAATGTTTCACGATGAAATAGAATTTTCAAGCTGCCAACATTCATACCCGCAATTTGCGCGCGAGCCAAATGCTTAAATTGAGCGCGTCCGACTTCGTATGGAATTTTCATCGCTGTTAATTGCTGTTCTGTTTTACCAACAGAACTAATTTCAGGGATGGTATAAATACCAGTAGGAATATCTTCAACTAGATGGGCATTTCCTAAATCTTCGGCAATAGCTCGAGCGGCAATACGACCTTGGTCATAAGCAGCGGATGCCAAGCTTGGGTAACCAATAACATCGCCAACAGCATAAATACGTTCATTAGATGTACGATATGCGCTATCGACTTTAACGAGTCCTCGGCCATCAGCTTCAATACCAACATTAGCTAAGCCAAGCTTGTCTGTATTACCTGTCCGCCCGTTAGCGTAAAGTAAACAGTCAGCTTTGACTTTTTTGCCTGACTTAAGATGAACAATAACCCCATCATCGACGCCTTCAATTTTTTCATATTCTTCGTTATGACGAATAACGATACCGCTATTCCAGAAGTGATAAGAAAGGGCATCTGACATTTCTTGGTCTAAGAATGCCAGTAAATGATCGCGAGTATTAATTAAATCAACTTTAACACCTAATCCGCGGAAGATAGATGCATATTCACAACCAATCACGCCAGCACCATAAATAATCACATGACGCGGTTCATGGGTGAGATTTAGGATGGTATCACTGTTGTAAATACGGGAGTGATTAAAATCAACATCGGATGGACAATAAGGGCGAGAGCCTGTCGCTATCACAATATTATCTGCGCTGAGAACATCGCAGCTTCCATCCGCATAGCGCACACTAACATGGCGCTCATCAATAAAGGTTGCTTCGCCAGAAAACATTGTGCAGCCATTACGCTCATAAAAACCTTGGCGCATACGTGTTTGTTGGCTAATGACACTTTCAGCATGCTTAAGGATTTCAGAGAAAGAGGAGCGTAAAGAGCGAGAATTATCACTGTAGAGAGGATTTTGGTTGAATTCGATAATTCGACTAACGGCATGACGGAGTGCTTTGGAGGGAATGGTTCCCCAGTGGGTACAGCCACCGCCGACACTATTATAACGTTCTATAACGGCGACGTTTTTTCCTTGCTTCACCAGTCCCATGGCGGCGCCTTCTCCACCTGGCCCGGAACCAATGACGATTGCATCAAAATGAATGTGTTGCATGAGGTAAGACCTGCTATAAAAACAAAATGACAACATGATGTTAGCATATCCGCTGATTATTTACCCGTTTTAGTCATGACCTTTCAATCTATGACTTAATTTATACCGCTTATTTTATTGGCTGACGGGGAATCGACAGCTTAAATTAACAGGCGTGGCTGGCTTTGATTCAGAAAAATATTTCTTTATGCCTTATTTAAATGGGGTAATGAATTTTGAGCAATTAAGCCATGAAAAGCCAAAAGTTATTGAAAAATGATTTGGTCAAATTCTGAAAAGCAGTAATCTGTATACTTAATCGCTTTTTCCCTCAAACAGTCTAATAATTTTAGGGTATGCTAGAACGATAGCCGCGCTGTCATTTTAATATTTTGGTATATTGAAAGTTAATGGCTGTTTAATGACATAGAAATCAGGATCACCGTGAGCAATAATATTGGCGTTAGAGCAAAACAGAAAGAAAAAACTCGTCGTTCGCTCATTGAAGCCGCATTTAGCCAATTAAGTGCAGAACGTAGTTTTACCAGTCTCAGCTTACGTGAAGTCGCACGTGAGGCAGGCATTGCACCCACTTCATTTTATCGCCATTTCAAAGATGTTGACGAACTGGGTCTGACCATGGTTGACGAAAGTGGTTTGATGTTGCGTCAACTGATGCGGCAAGCTCGGCAGCGTATCGCAAAAGGCGGTAGTGTGATCCGGACGTCAATCTCAACTTTTATGGAGTTTATTGGTAATAACCCTAATGCCTTTAGGTTATTATTGCGTGAACGCTCCGGTACTTCAGCTGAATTCCGCGCTGCGGTGGCACGGGAAATCCAACATTTTATTGCTGAATTGGCGGATTACCTAGAACAAGACAGCCATATGCCGCGCCATTTCACTGAACTACAAGCAGAATCCATGGTTACCATCGTTTTTAGTGCGGGTGCTGAGGCGCTCGATATTGATGAAGAGAAAAGGCAACATCTGGAAGAACGGCTTGTACTTCAACTACGAATGATTGCTAAAGGCGCATATTACTGGTACCGACGCGAACAAGAAAAACAGAATCAAACTGACCCCGATCTCACTAAATAACATAAGGAGAATCAATGACGGAACACAATCGCTATGAGAAAAGCACATTACTACTCGCCTTAGTCATTGGCTTATCGACTCACGGAACTTTCTCTGCTCTGTTTAACTCCTTAGTAGAGTTTTCCATTTTTCCAATTATTACTTTAGTATTAGCAGTTTATTGCTTACATCAGCGTTATTTACATCATGCGATGCCTATAGGATTGCCTAAATTTGTCGTGGGTAACTTCTTTTTAGGTTTGTTTGCTTATGCGGCAATTTTACGCGTACAACACCCAGAAGTTGGCTCTAACTTTATTCCTGCAACGATCATTGTTGCTTTAGCATTGTGGTTGTATACAAGCTGGAAGGCACGTAAAAGAGAGCAGCAAGAACTGACAGCCGAAAATGAAGCTGAAATTTAATTTCAATTAAAATTAGCTTGTAAAAATGAGCTTGATAGAAAACGCCGTAATGTTAAGCATTGCGGCGTTTGTGTTTCACAATCAAAAAAATTAACGGCGAGTCAGCAAAACACCACTTTCCATATGATGGGTGTAAGGAAACTGATCAAACAGCGCGAGTTTTTTCACTTCATGAGTTTCATTTAAAACCGCTAAATTGTCACACAAGGTTTCTGGGTTGCAAGAAATATAGAGGATATGGTCATACTCTTGCACTAATTGAACGGTTTTATCATCTAGGCCACTGCGTGGAGGGTCAACGAAAATAGTATTACATTGGTAATCACGTAAATTAATACCTTCAAGGCGTTTAAACTCACGTATGCCACGCATAGCCTGTGTAAAGTCTTCTGCTGACATACGGATAATCTGCACATTATTGATGTTGTTTGCAGCGATATTATATTGTGCAGCAGATACCGACGGTTTAGCAATTTCAGTTGCTAAGACGCGCTCAAAGTTTTGTGCTAATGCCAATGAAAAATTGCCATTTCCACAATACAGTTCAAGTAGGTCGCCTGTAGCCCCTTTAGTTGCAGCGATTGCCCACTCCAACATATTAATATTCACGTGAGCATTAGGCTGGGTAAAGCTATTTTCAACTTGCCGATAAATCATATTCCGACCATTAACGGGTAGCACTTCATCAACATAATCATTATCGAGCATGATTTTAGTTTTTGATGCACGACCGATGAGTTGAAGGTCAAAACCTTTACTCACTAATTTTGCTTTTAATTGTTTAGCTTCTTCGGTCCACTCGTCATTCAGTTTTTTATGATAGAGCAAAGAGATAATTAACTTATTACTCAGCGTTGAAAGATAGTCGATTTGAAATAATTTATAACGCAGAAGCGTACTTTCTTTTATTAAAGGCAAAAGTGCTTGCATTGCCTGGTTAATTAGCTCACTTGCAACGGGAAATTGATCAACCCGAATACGTTCTTTGGTTTCTTTATCAAACATGATATGAAATAAATCATCACCGTCGTGCCACACTCTAAATTCTGCACGCATCCGATAATGGGATTCTGGTGACGCAAATACTTCAGGCTCAATTGTCGTATAAGGGGCCATCATCATTTTTAGTCGTTCTACTTTTTCTGCAAGTTGCAATGCATAGTGCTCGGTGTTCATTAATATGGCCCCATTCATAGAAAACAGTAAAAATTGCATCAGGGACGAAATTGTAGGGCAAGTCGTGCAGATGTCCAGTTTTGATTCTATTTATAAAGTCTCTGGGCTGAATAAGATGCCAATCGTGAGTGTCATATGAGGGATCATGAAAATAGATCCATAGACACCTATACTCGTTCCCTTTAGGATAATACGGCTATGGTCTCAATGAATGAAGAGGGAACTCGGTGTGATTCCGAGACTGACGCGCAGCGGTAATGAAGTATAAGAGGAGATACAACACTGTTTTAAATTGATGGGAAGTTGCCTCCATAATTATCGTACCCTTAATGGGTATCACTTCTAAGTCCGAAGACCTGCCATAGCTTTATCGCTTTGTTGATTATTAGCGCGGATCTGATATTCAACCTCGCGGAATTTTAATTTTATTGATATTCCGAGTTTATCAAAATGAATAAGAATAAGTTGTTGCCGTTATCGGCTGCTGCTATGGCAGTGTTGTGTGGTATTTCTTCTTTGGCAAATGCAAATAATCAATCAGATGAAATGGTGGTATCAGCGAACCGCTTTGAACAGCCTATCTCATCGATATTAGCGCCAGTAACCGTTGTCACGCGTGAAGATATTGATCATTGGCAGTCGAATACTGTGATTGATGTATTACGGCGGCTACCGGGTGTGGATATTGCCCAATATGGTGGTATAGGACAGCAGAGCTCCCTCTTTATTAGAGGTTCAGAGTCTCGCCATGTATTGGTATTAGTTGATGGTGTTCGTTTAAACCAAGCGGGTATTTCTGGCTCATCAGATATGAGCCAAATTCCTATCTCTTTAGTTCAGCGAATCGAATATATTCGTGGAGCAAGATCGGCTGTTTATGGCTCGGATGCAATTGGTGGTGTTGTTAATATTATTACTCGCCGAGATAATGTAGGAACCACATTAAATGCGGGTATTGGTTCTTATGGTTATCAGAATTATAACGGCTCAACTCAACAGAAAATCGGTGAAAATACAACAGTAACCGCTGCCGCAGCTTATACCTATACAAAAGGATTTGATCTAGCACCTAAGGACGTTAGTCCACGTGACTACGATAAAGATGGTTTTCTTAATAAATCACTATGGCTAGGTGTGGAGCACCAGTTATCATCTGAAATATCAGCTTATGCGAGAGCATATGGATATGATAATAGAACTCGTTATGATGCCTCTGAATACTCAGGTGTGCGGGTAGATACCCGTAAACTTTATAGCCGTACATATGAAACTGGCGTTAAATATCATCAAAACCAATACTCAACCTCACTATCCGGAAGCTATAGTTACGTTAAAGATTACAATTTTGATCCAAGGCAAGGGCAGTATGCTAGCTCTTCTAATCTAGATGAATCAAAGCAGTATAATATTCAGTGGGGTAACAATTATCGTTTAGATAAAGGTAATATTAGTGCGGGTATAGATTATCAGCGTCAAAGCATAGAACCTAATGGCTATGCTTTAATAACTAAAAAAGAAACCATGAATAACACGGGGCTCTATTTGACGGGGCAATACTCGTTTGTTGATTCTGTTATAGCCGAAGCCGCCGTTCGCACGGATCATCATTCAGAATTTAATTGGCATACATCATGGCAATCAGGGCTGAGCTGGGAATTTTATGATGGGTATAAACTGGTTGGATCATACGCAACAGCATATAAAGCACCTAATCTAAGTCAACTGTACGCATATTCTTCATCAAGTTGGGGAACAACAAAAGGTAATCCGAACTTAAAACCAGAAGAAAGTAAGCAGTGGGAAATTGGTGTTGAAGGAACAACGGGACCGCTATTCTGGCAAATTAATGCTTATCATAATGATATTGATAACCTGATTGAATATAAATATGGCAATTTTATCAATACATATGAAAATATTGGAAAAGCAGAAATTAAAGGTATCGAGTGGGTTGGTGAATTTAGCACTGGCTTTTTACATCATCAATTAACATACCAATATGTCGATCTGTACTGGTCAAGTCCAAGTGGACACTTTTAATTGATAATTTTCATACTCAACAGGGCTCACATCCCCGTTAGCTGTATGAAGCCTTTTTACGTTATAATACTTCATGTAAGCCGTAACATCCGCAACCATTTCTTCGTAAGTTGCGTGATGGACTTTTAATATCCAGTCATGCTTTAAGCTTCCAAAGAAGCGTTCAACTACTGCATTATCCCAGCAAGCGCCTGTGTCGCCCATTGATTGCTTTATACCCATTCTGACTAAGGCTTTCCTTAGCTTTTTACTGGTGTATTGCGAACCGCGGTCGCTATGGAAGATAACTCCCTTAGGGTGCTTTCTTAGCCAATAAGCTTGTTGCAATGACTTTAAAACTAAGTCTGTCGTCATGCGTTTACTGATCGACCAGCCAACAATACGCCGCGAATAAAGATCCATGACCACGCTTAAATACATCCAGCCCTGTGCCGTTTTTAAGTAGGTAATATCACCCGCCCATACTTGGTTGGGCCGTTCTGGGTTAAAGTCCATACTGACTAAATTCGGCGCAGCCAAATGACGTTTATCGCGCTGTGTTGTTACCTTGTAAGCTACGCGCTGCCTAACGACAAGGTTAAGCCTTTGCATGATGGAACGCGTTTTATAACGACCAATAGCGAAGCCATGCTGATTCAGTTTTTTCATTAATTCACGGCTACCCAAGCTTTCACGGCTGTCTTTAAAAAGTTGCTTAGCTGTGCGATACAACATCAGTGTATCCTCAGTAATGAGCTGTGCTGGGCGTTTATCCCATGCATAGTAGCCTGAACGACTAAGCCCAAGCGTCTTACAACTTAAGCCTACTGGGTAGCCTTCTTGCCGTGCTTGGTGAATAAACTTAAAGTTTATTTCATTTCCTTGGCGAAGAAGGCCGAAGCCTTTTTTAATATTTCTTTCTCCATGCGCAAACGCTTGTTTTCAGCGCGTAGTTTGCGTAGCTCAGCACGCTCATCATCAGATAGAGCAACACCGCTGGCTTGGTCTTCAAAATGCTTTTTCCAAGCATAAATTTGGTTGGGATTAACACCTACGGCCTGAGCCGCTTCAACCACGCTGTAACCTTGCTCCGTCACCAAGGCAACAGCTTCTTGTTTGAATTCTTTGGTGTAGCTATTATATTTACGTTTCTGATTCATAATCACTCCAAGTCAGACAACTTCTAGTGTCTCAAATTGAAGTGTCTATTTGAATTAGACCAGAACAATCCCAGAAATAAAATGACGAACAAAGTATTGGAGCGCCGAGCTAAGCAACAAGTGAAATACCAATTAGATTGGAATATTGCTGAGGTAGATATGGGGCTAACTTATCACTATATAGGTTCGCGTTATGATAATGACTTTTCCCAATCACCATCAAAACGTCTAAAACAAGGGGGGGTTAGCCTTTGGGATCTCACAGCGGCATATCCAATCACTTCACAGCTCACAATTCGTGGTAAAATAGCTAATATGTTCGATAAAGACTATGAGACCGCGTATGGTTATCGCACCGCTGGAAGAGAATATTTCCTTACAGGAAGCTACAACTTCTAATCACAACCTATCTATTCGCCCGACCATCCTTGTGTTTGATTCAGGGGTGGGCGGGTTATCTGTTTATCGTGAAGTCAAAAAATTACTGCCTAACGCACATTATATATATGCATTCGATAATGAAGCTTTTCCTTATGGCGAAAAGAGCGAAGAGTTTATTGTCGATAGGGTTTATCAAATCGTGAATGCAATTGCCAAAAAGCATCCTTTGACTATTACTATCATCGCATGTAACACCGCAAGTACGATTAGCTTGCCTAATCTTAGAGCGCATTTTAATTTTCCTGTGGTTGGTGTCGTACCCGCGATTAAACCCGCCACTAAATTAACCCGAAATGGCATAGTTGGGTTGTTAGCGACGAAGGGCACCGTCAATCGCGAGTATACGAAAGAGTTGATTGCGCGATTTGCGACAGACTGTAGAGTCATTTCACTTGGTTCAGCGGACCTTGTGCAATTGGCAGAAAGAAAGCTACATGGAGAACAGATACCTTTAACAGAAGTCGCCAATGCGGTGAAACCATGGTTAAGAATGCCAGAAGCGCCAGATACCGTTGTTCTAGGCTGTACTCATTTCCCTCTATTAATAGAAGAACTTGAGCAAGTGCTTCCAAATGGAACTCGATTCATTGATTCAGGCGCTGCAATTGCTAGGCGTACGGTATGGCTGATTAACAATCAAGCAGAAGATATCATTGCGAGTCATGATGCAGATTTTGCGTATTGTCTATTAATGAATCATAGCGCGATAGAATTGCAATCAGTGTTGGCCACTGAAGGGTTTAATTCGTTGGAAAAACTGGCTATCTAAGTTAAATTTGATGGCAATCTGAGCAAACGAAAAAAAAATTGAAAAAAGGGGTTGCCAGAATTTTCTGACTCCCTATAATGCGCCTCCACTGACCGACGATGAGCCAACACAGAATGTGATGGCAAGCCCAAAAGGCTAACGACGGCAGACGAGAGAATCTGAAAAGATAAGCGAAAAAAAAGCTTGACTCTCGGTGAGGAAAGCGTAATATACGCCACCTCGCGACAACAACCTAAACGGTTAATATCGAAAGATAAAGTCGCAACGCTCTTTAACAATTTATCAGACAATCTGTGTGGGCACTCACAGGACACTATCAAAAAAATATTTGATTTTAAGTCTTGAAGAGTGACTAACACGTTAATTCATATATGAACTAACAATGTGCAATTCGATTGTGGAAGGATAACGCGAAGGCGAGTGAGTATTTCCGAGACAGTACTGAGGTACGGCGAGGAAAGCGGAGCGAAGCCGACAATGTTAGCCGAACAGAAGCGAATTGATAAACAGTTTAATTCTTTGAGCATCAGACTACTTTTAATTGAAGAGTTTGATCATGGCTCAGATTGAACGCTGGCGGCAGGCCTAACACATGCAAGTCGAGCGGTAACAGGGGAAGCTTGCTTCCCGCTGACGAGCGGCGGACGGGTGAGTAATGTATGGGGATCTGCCCGATAGAGAGGGATAACTACTGGAAACGGTGGCTAATACCGCATAATCTCTAAGGAGCAAAGCAGGGGACCTTCGGGCCTTGCGCTATCGGATGAACCCATATGGGATTAGCTAGTAGGTGGGGTAATGGCTCACCTAGGCGACGATCCCTAGCTGGTCTGAGAGGATGATCAGCCACACTGGGACTGAGACACGGCCCAGACTCCTACGGGAGGCAGCAGTGGGGAATATTGCACAATGGGCGCAAGCCTGATGCAGCCATGCCGCGTGTATGAAGAAGGCCCTAGGGTTGTAAAGTACTTTCAGTCGGGAGGAAGGCGTTGATGCTAATATCATCAACGATTGACGTTACCGACAGAAGAAGCACCGGCTAACTCCGTGCCAGCAGCCGCGGTAATACGGAGGGTGCAAGCGTTAATCGGAATTACTGGGCGTAAAGCGCACGCAGGCGGTTGATTAAGTTAGATGTGAAATCCCCGGGCTTAACCTGGGAATGGCATCTAAGACTGGTCAGCTAGAGTCTTGTAGAGGGGGGTAGAATTCCATGTGTAGCGGTGAAATGCGTAGAGATGTGGAGGAATACCGGTGGCGAAGGCGGCCCCCTGGACAAAGACTGACGCTCAGGTGCGAAAGCGTGGGGAGCAAACAGGATTAGATACCCTGGTAGTCCACGCTGTAAACGATGTCGATTTGGAGGTTGTGCCCTTGAGGCGTGGCTTCCGGAGCTAACGCGTTAAATCGACCGCCTGGGGAGTACGGCCGCAAGGTTAAAACTCAAATGAATTGACGGGGGCCCGCACAAGCGGTGGAGCATGTGGTTTAATTCGATGCAACGCGAAGAACCTTACCTACTCTTGACATCCAGAGAACTTAGCAGAGATGCTTTGGTGCCTTCGGGAACTCTGAGACAGGTGCTGCATGGCTGTCGTCAGCTCGTGTTGTGAAATGTTGGGTTAAGTCCCGCAACGAGCGCAACCCTTATCCTTTGTTGCCAGCGATTCGGTCGGGAACTCAAAGGAGACTGCCGGTGATAAACCGGAGGAAGGTGGGGATGACGTCAAGTCATCATGGCCCTTACGAGTAGGGCTACACACGTGCTACAATGGCGTATACAAAGAGAAGCGACCTCGCGAGAGCAAGCGGAACTCATAAAGTACGTCGTAGTCCGGATTGGAGTCTGCAACTCGACTCCATGAAGTCGGAATCGCTAGTAATCGTAGATCAGAATGCTACGGTGAATACGTTCCCGGGCCTTGTACACACCGCCCGTCACACCATGGGAGTGGGTTGCAAAAGAAGTAGGTAGCTTAACCTTCGGGAGGGCGCTTACCACTTTGTGATCCATGACTGGGGTGAAGTCGTAACAAGGTAACCGTAGGGGAACCTGCGGTTGGATCACCTCCTTACCATTGAAGTGTTTTGTGAAGTGTTCACACAGATTGTCTGATGAAAAGTAGAGCAAAGCCAATCTAAGATTGACTGAAGACCTTGTTGTCCCCTTCGTCTAGAGGCCTAGGACACCGCCCTTTCACGGCGGTAACAGGGGTTCGAATCCCCTAGGGGACGCCATTCAGTGTGGGTCAATCGAAAGGCTGCGCGTCGACCTTTCAGCGTTGTGCGGTGCTCGCGATGCTCATGTACTGAATGTACATTCCGCTCGCTGTGCGCCTACGCCTTGAAATGTCTTAGCTCGCACTTTCTCGAAAGTGCTGGCCATAAATAATGATTAAACTAATTCACTGAGTTAGTTTAACAATTATGCTCTTTAACAATCTGGAACAAGCTGAAAATTGAAACAACGCACATTGTTTATCGCTTAAACAATGTGAGAGTCTCTCAAAATTTCAAACCTGAAATTTTCGGTCATTCAAACGAGTGGCATGAGCGAGCAGTGTGAAATTCACGGCGTAGGAGCGCAGTCAGCGCAGCGTACATCGGTACGTGAGCATGACGAGCACCGCGCAACAAAGAATTTCACCACGCACAGCCATGACAGTTAGGTGATCGTTGAAACAATTTCGGGTTGTGAGGTTAAGCGACTAAGCGTACACGGTGGATGCCTAGGCAATCAGAGGCGATGAAGGACGTGCTAATCTGCGAAAAGCGTCGGTAAGGTGATATGAACCGCTATAGCCGACGATGTCCGAATGGGGAAACCCAGTGCAATTCGTTGCACTATCGTTTGATGAATCCATAGTCAAACGAGGCGAACCGAGGGAACTGAAACATCTCAGTACCTCGAGGAAAAGAAATCAACCGAGATTCCCCTAGTAGCGGCGAGCGAACGGGGAGCAGCCCAGAGTCTTAATCAGCATCAGCATCAGGAGAACGGTCTGGAAAGTCCGGCAGTAAAGGGTGATAGCCCCGTATCCGAAGGTGTTGGTGTTGTGAACTCGACGAGTAGGGCGGGACACGTGTTATCCTGTCTGAATATGGGGGGACCATCCTCCAAGGCTAAATACTCCTGATTGACCGATAGTGAACCAGTACCGTGAGGGAAAGGCGAAAAGAACCCCGGCGAGGGGAGTGAAATAGAACCTGAAACCGTGTACGTACAAGCAGTGGGAGCACCTTTTAGGTGTGACTGCGTACCTTTTGTATAATGGGTCAGCGACTTATATTCTGTAGCAAGGTTAACCGTATAGGGGAGCCGTAGGGAAACCGAGTCTTAACTGGGCGATTAAGTTGCAGGGTATAGACCCGAAACCCGGTGATCTAGCCATGGGCAGGTTGAAGGTTGGGTAACACTAACTGGAGGACCGAACCGACTAATGTTGAAAAATTAGCGGATGACTTGTGGCTGGGGGTGAAAGGCCAATCAAACCGGGAGATAGCTGGTTCTCCCCGAAAGCTATTTAGGTAGCGCCTCGTGAACTCATCTTCGGGGGTAGAGCACTGTTTCGGCTAGGGGGTCATCCCGACTTACCAACCCGATGCAAACTACGAATACCGAAGAATGTTATCACGGGAGACACACGGCGGGTGCTAACGTTCGTCGTGAAGAGGGAAACAACCCAGACCGCCAGCTAAGGTCCCAAAGTCATGGTTAAGTGGGAAACGAAGTGGGAAGGCTCAGACAGCCAGGATGTTGGCTTAGAAGCAGCCATCATTTAAAGAAAGCGTAATAGCTCACTGGTCGAGTCGGCCTGCGCGGAAGATGTAACGGGGCTAAACCATGCACCGAAGCTGCGGCAGCGACATTTAGATGTTGTTGGGTAGGGGAGCGTTCTGTAAGCCTGTGAAGGTGTGCTGTGAGGCATGCTGGAGGTATCAGAAGTGCGAATGCTGACATAAGTAACGATAATGCGGGTGAAAAACCCGCACGCCGGAAGACCAAGGGTTCCTGTCCAACGTTAATCGGGGCAGGGTGAGTCGACCCCTAAGGCGAGGCAGAAATGCGTAGTCGATGGGAAACAGGTTAATATTCCTGTACTGGTGATAATTGCGATGGGGGGACGGAGAAGGCTAGGCTGGCCGGGCGACGGTTGTCCCGGTTTAAGGATGTAGGCAGGTGAATTAGGCAAATCCGGTTCACTATATGCTGAGGTCTGATGACGAGTCACTACGGTGGCGAAGTAGCTCATGCCCCGCTTCCAGGAAAAGCCTCTAAGCTCTAGATTATCATTAATCGTACCCCAAACCGACACAGGTGGTCAGGTAGAGAATACTCAGGCGCTTGAGAGAACTCGGGTGAAGGAACTAGGCAAAATGGTGCCGTAACTTCGGGAGAAGGCACGCTGGCGCTAGGTGAAGTCCCTCGCGGATGGAGCTGAAGCCAGTCGCAGATACCAGCTGGCTGCAACTGTTTATTAAAAACACAGCACTGTGCAAACACGAAAGTGGACGTATACGGTGTGACGCCTGCCCGGTGCTGGAAGGTTAATTGATGGGGTTATCCGTAAGGAGAAGCTCTTGATCGAAGCCCCAGTAAACGGCGGCCGTAACTATAACGGTCCTAAGGTAGCGAAATTCCTTGTCGGGTAAGTTCCGACCTGCACGAATGGCGTAATGATGGCCAGGCTGTCTCCACCCGAGACTCAGTGAAATTGAACTCGCTGTGAAGATGCAGTGTACCCGCGGCAAGACGGAAAGACCCCGTGAACCTTTACTATAGCTTGACACTGAACATTGAGCCTTGATGTGTAGGATAGGTGGGAGGCTTTGAAGTGTGGACGCCAGTCTGCATGGAGCCAACCTTGAAATACCACCCTTTAATGTTTGATGTTCTAACGTGGCCCCATTATCTGGGGTGCGGACAGTGTCTGGTGGGTAGTTTGACTGGGGCGGTCTCCTCCCAAAGAGTAACGGAGGAGCACGAAGGTTGGCTAAGCATGGTCGGACATCATGCGGTTAGTGCAAAGGCATAAGCCAGCTTGACTGCGAGAGTGACGGCTCGAGCAGGTACGAAAGTAGGTCTTAGTGATCCGGTGGTTCTGAATGGAAGGGCCATCGCTCAACGGATAAAAGGTACTCCGGGGATAACAGGCTGATACCGCCCAAGAGTTCATATCGACGGCGGTGTTTGGCACCTCGATGTCGGCTCATCACATCCTGGGGCTGAAGTAGGTCCCAAGGGTATGGCTGTTCGCCATTTAAAGTGGTACGCGAGCTGGGTTTAGAACGTCGTGAGACAGTTCGGTCCCTATCTGCCGTGGGCGTTGGAAGATTGAAAGGGGCTGCTCCTAGTACGAGAGGACCGGAGTGGACGCACCACTGGTGTTCGGGTTGTCATGCCAATGGCACTGCCCGGTAGCTAAGTGCGGAAGAGATAACCGCTGAAAGCATCTAAGCGGGAAACTTGCCTTGAGATGAGTCTTCCCTGACTCTTTAAGGGTCCTAAAGGAACGTTTAAGACTAAGACGTTGATAGGCTGGGTGTGTAAGCGTAGCGATACGTTGAGCTAACCAGTACTAATGAACCGTGAGGCTTAACCTGACAACACCGAAGGTGTTTTAGAGAGAACGTTGTGAAGCGCACGCAGAGTGTGAGAAATTAGCTTGTTCAAGATTGCTGTTCTGGTTGGTGCAAGCCGACGGGAACAAAAACCGAATTTGTCTGGCGGCAATAGCGCGGTGGTCCCACCTGACCCCATGCCGAACTCAGCAGTGAAACGCCGTAGCGCCGATGGTAGTGTGGGGTCTCCCCATGTGAGAGTAGGGAACTGCCAGACATCAATTTTAAAGGTTGTGTCAGTACTGACTGACCGCACCATATTGCTGATATGGCTCAGTTGGTAGAGCACACCCTTGGTAAGGGTGAGGTCCCCAGTTCGAATCTGGGTATCAGCACCATGAATTATCGGCATTTAAAAAGAATTTACCTAGCGGCAATAGCGCGGTGGTCCCACCTGACCCCATGCCGAACTCAGTAGTGAAACGCCGTAGCGCCGATGGTAGTGTGGGGTCTCCCCATGTGAGAGTAGGGAACTGCTAGGTTTTAAACATAAAAAAGCCACCTTAATCGGTGGCTTTTTGCTATTTAGCGTTTGCAAAAGCTCCCACAACCTTTGATATATTGTTTCGATTTTTACTGTTTTAAAGTAATACTCTTAATATCATCAATGTCGCTTCATTATTTAATGATTCTCGTTGGTCGGCCTGATAGACTTGTCTTATCTTTATTTATTGTTTATCGAAGGCTGCAATGAACCCATCCCTTGAATTAAAACCATTTAATAGTTTTGGTATTGATGCAACAGCAAAGTCCATTTGTATTGCTGAATCAGCGGAAGCTATTTATCAGCAATGGCTTGAAGCAAAAAAACAGCAGTTACCTGTTTTGATTCTTGGTGGCGGTAGTAATGTTTTATTTATCGATAATTTTGATGGCGTAGTTATTTTAAATCGCATTAAAGGGATCAATGTAACTGAAACAGCTGATGATTGGCAGGTATATTCAGCAGCAGGTGAAAACTGGCATCAATTTATTGAATATTTAATGAATAACGGTATTAATGGAGCTGAAAACTTAGCATTAATACCTGGCTGTGTAGGATCTGCGCCAATACAAAATATAGGCGCTTATGGCGTTGAGCTAAAGGATATATGTGAGTATGTGGATATGTTGCATCTGATAACAGGTGAAACGGTGAGGATCCAAGCTGAAGAATGTCGTTTTGGTTATCGTGATAGTATCTTTAAGCATGAATATCAGGATGATTACATTATTATTGGTGTTGGGTTTAAACTTTCTAAACAATGGACTCCAAAACTCACTTATGGCGATTTGGCGCTGTTAGATCCTGAAACAGTCACACCACAGCAAGTTTTTGACTCTGTATGTAATACACGAAAAATGAAATTACCCGACCCTGCTATTACAGGAAATGCGGGTAGCTTTTTTAAAAACCCGATTATCTCGGCAGATAAAGCACAGCAAATAAAGCAGCTTTACCCCACATGTCCACAATATCTTCAGGAAGATGGTTCAGTCAAAGTTGCCGCAGGATGGCTGATAGATCAGTGTGGTCTGAAAGGTTATGAATTGGGCGGAGCGGCAGTTCATACACGGCAAGCTTTAGTGATAATTAATAAAAATCAAGCGACAGGGAATGATGTTGTTAATCTCGCTAGACATATTAGCCAAACGGTACATTCACATTTTGGTATTATGCTTGAGCCTGAAGTGAGATTTATTGGCAAAAATGGTGAAATTAACCCAATGGATTGTATTTTATGAAAGAAACTAGCATACCATTACAATTGATTGAGCTTTTATCGGATGCCCA
This sequence comes from Providencia sp. PROV080, assembly GCF_033688105.1. Classification (NCBI taxonomy): domain Bacteria; kingdom Pseudomonadati; phylum Pseudomonadota; class Gammaproteobacteria; order Enterobacterales; family Morganellaceae; genus Providencia; species Providencia sp. PROV080. Next base: position 3,969,133 of record NZ_CP096346.1, on the reverse strand, counting down.
AATTCACTCTGGACAACAACTGGGTGATAAAATTGGTATGACAAGAGCGGGTATCAATAAGCACATTAAAACGCTACGTTCATGGGGTATTCAGGTACAAACAATTACCGGAAAAGGCTATAAATTACCTTATTCAGTTAATTTGTTGAATGGTGAAGTAATTAGAAAGCAGGTTCAGGGGAGTCATGTGATCGTCGAACCTGTCATTGATTCAACAAATCAGTATATGCTGGATAGAATTCCTAGCTTACAGTCTGGTGATACATGTCTAGCGGAATATCAAAGTGCTGGAAGAGGCCGTAGAGGGCGACAGTGGGTTTCTCCATTTGGCTGTAATCTATATTTATCCATGTATTGGAAACTTGACCAAGGGCCGGCGGCGGCGGTAGGTCTTAGTTTAGTTGTGGGTATCGTCATTGCGAAAACGTTAAACAAAATTAGCAAAGGCAAAGTTAAGGTTAAATGGCCTAATGACCTTTACCTTAATGATAAAAAATTAGCAGGAATACTTGTTGAATTAACAGGTAAAACAGGTGATGCGGCACATATTATTATTGGTATTGGCATTAATATTGGTATGGAGAAAAAAAATATTGATAAAGAAAAATCCATCAACCAAGAATGGGCATCATTGGTAGACGAAGTTGAAAATATTGAAAGAAACGAATTATCAGCAAGTATTATTAATGCATTAAAAGAAGCATTAATCTTATTTGAAAAAGAAGGTTTAGCCCCATTTTTAGAGAGCTGGTTTGAGCTTGATAATTTCTTAGGAAGAAAGGTTAAGTTATTGATTGGAGATAAAATTATCACTGGGATTGAAAAGGGGATTGATCAGCAAGGTGCTCTTTTATTGCAACATGATAATGGTGATATTATTCCATATATTGGCGGTGAAATTTCATTAAGAGCGAATGAAATATAACGAAGTGTTTAATATATATCGACTGATTTTAGGTATATTTTTTGGTAGTGCAATAAAGGTATTTAAATCAGTTGATATCGAGTAAAACAGAAAAAATATTATTAAGGGCGACAATATTTTATTGTTAGAAATAAATAATTAATAATCTACACTTATTATAAATTATTTAAATCATACAGTTAATGCGAACATGATGAAAAGAATACAACAAACAGCTTTATTTTTAGTGTTAGTACATAATGCAAATTTAACTTATGCTGATGACTTAACTTCCGGATACTCTAAACTTTTAACCTTATCATCAAGCAATGATATCAGCGCATCTACGCTGCATTCTGAAGGGGTTGATTACAACAAATATATTTTGCCATATGTATTTGAAAATTTGTATCAGTATGAAGATTATGCATTCTCTCTCGGACTAAAAGGAAGTTATCTTAAAGTTCGCTTAGACCCGATTAGTATCAATGACGATAACGATATTTATTATGGGCGCTGGGATATATTCAATGTAATGGTTACCCCAAAAGTGGATTACAAATTAAATCAATATGTAACCCTAGAAGGGGCGGTTGATTTAGGTTATTCAAAAATGGTGAATAATTCTAAGGTTCGAGGAAGTCAAGAAGTAAAAGAGGGCCTCACCGATAATGGGCTACTTGATTGGGATGTTAATACCTTACATTTTGCGCCTGAAATCGGTGCGAAATTTAAAAAAGCCTTTGATAATAATGATGAGCTCACATTCCATAGCCGCATTTCATATATGGTGTTAACCGGTATTGATAATAATAAAAGCGGCGTTAAAGTTGATGATAATGCAGGAACATGGTCAACCGGAGCAAGTTATTTAGTTTCGGATGCCTTGAATATTATGGAAAAGGATTTTGACCTATTGCTGTCCAATCGAATTGGCGGTTTTTATGGTAAAGGTTATCGTGACTTATCTTTTGGATTTATTAACAGTACTGAAGTTGCAGTTGAAACACCGCTGAAAATTTATGGTTATGATATGAAAATGAAAATCGGTGTAGGCTATCTGTCGAGCGATAACGCCCACGGTACTACATTGGTATTTGGCCTCCAGTAATGATACGAACAGCGTATTTTAAATACCGTTGGAAATTATCAGTGAATAAATAACAGCCGGTTTTTAGCCGGCTTGCTGTTATTATTTTCTTAACCGAACACTCTGAATGGAATGGTTTTCACCCTTAGTCATGATGAGGCTAGCACGTTCTTTTGTCGGCAAAATATTTTCTTTGAGATTGAGTCCATTAATTTCATCCCAAATAGCGCCAGCGATATTAACGGCTTCTTCTTCACTCAATTTAGAGTAATTGTGAAAATAAGAATCAGGATCTGAGAATGCGCCTTGGCGAAATTTTAAGAATCTCCCCACATACCACTGTTTTAATAGTTCAGGGTTCGCATCGACATAGATAGAGAAGTCAACAAAATCGGATACAAACACATGGTGAGGGTCATGTGGGTAGTCCATATCGCTTTGTAACACGTTCAAGCCTTCTAAAATCAATATATCAGGTTGATCAATGACTTGTTGTTGGTCGGGAACGATGTCATAAGTGAGGTGCGAGTATACTGGTGCAACAACATTGCGGGCGCCTGACTTTATTTGTGAGACAAAGTTAACCAACCTACGCATATCATAAGATTGAGGGAAACCTTTTTTCTTCATGATATTACGATCTTTTAAAACTTGGTTCGGATATAAAAAACCATCCGTTGTGATTAAATCAACTTTTCGATGCTCAGGCCAGCGAGTCAACAGCGCCTGTAATAAGCGAGCCGTCGTGCTTTTACCGACAGCAACACTTCCAGCAATCCCTATAATGTATGGAACCTTAGCGCCATTGGTACCAAGAAATTGTTCTAACACAGCTTGGCGACGTAAATTAGAGCTAATATAGAAATTGAGTAAACGAGACAATGGTAGATAGATCTCAATAACATCTTCCATGGAGAGTTCTTCATTAATGCCTTTCAGCTCAGAAAGCTCACTTGGTGTTAATGTTAATGGCACTGAATCACGTAATGTAGCCCAATGTTCTCGATCAAACTCTAAGTATGGTGTAGTAATTAAATTCTCTGTCTGTTTCATAAACCAACATCTGCCTATTCTATGCAGGTTGGACAGGTTGCCTAAACACCCGTATCCGTAAAATTAAGTTGCATCATAGCGAGTGAAAGATAGTAGGCGTAGAACTTTTTATGTTTTATATGAATTTTTTTTGACGGAGGCTGTAAAAATATCATTAACTGCTGAAAAAAACAGCGATAGACATGGTCTCTAAACAGACAAAAAACGTCATTTTTAATTTTAAAAAATGAGTTCACCATTTTTTTATGGTGCCAAGACACTTTACTGATTAAATAATCCTAGATTATAGTAGCAATTCGCTGTAGATGTTTTAAGCTGAATGTAGCGAAAAAAGCATCAAAATCACAAAAAACGAATAAAATGTGAGCAAGCGAACAAAAAATTAAATTTTTTTGTTGCAAGTCGCGCTCACTCTTCCTAGAATGCGCAGCACTTGATGCCGGCATAGCTCAGTTGGTAGAGCAACTGACTTGTAATCAGTAGGTCCCGAGTTCGACTCTTGGTGCCGGCACCAATTAACAATTTGGATAGGTGGGATACCCAAGCGGCCAAAGGGAGCAGACTGTAAATCTGCCGTCATCGACTTCGAAGGTTCGAATCCTTCTCCCACCACCATCTCCAAGAAGCTTCCCAAGAGGAAACTTTAAGGAACAGTTTAGCAGCTGATAACTCAGGTAGCCGAGTTCATTGCGGGCATCGTATAATGGCTATTACCTCAGCCTTCCAAGCTGATGATGCGGGTTCGATTCCCGCTGCCCGCTCCAAGATGTGCTGATATGGCTCAGTTGGTAGAGCACACCCTTGGTAAGGGTGAGGTCGGCAGTTCGAATCTGCCTATCAGCACCACTTCCCTTATGTTCTCAAATATCTCCCTGATTTGTCTCCTGTAAAAAGCAAGCAAATAGAATCTTAACTGCTTGGTTGATGTGGTGTAGCCACCGATTCCGTGTCTTAGAGGGACAATCTAATGTCTAAAGAAAAATTTGAACGTTCAAAACCGCACGTTAACGTTGGTACAATCGGCCACGTTGACCACGGTAAAACTACCCTGACAGCAGCAATCACTACTGTTCTGGCAAAAACTTACGGCGGTAGCGCTCGTGCATTCGATCAAATCGATAACGCACCAGAAGAAAAAGCGCGTGGTATCACCATCTCTACTTCTCACGTAGAGTACGATACACCAACTCGCCACTACGCACACGTAGACTGCCCAGGACACGCCGACTATGTTAAAAACATGATCACCGGTGCTGCGCAGATGGATGGTGCAATCCTGGTTGTTGCTGCAACTGATGGCCCAATGCCACAAACTCGTGAGCACATCCTGTTAGGTCGTCAGGTTGGTGTTCCTTACATCATCGTTTTCCTGAACAAATGTGACATGGTAGACGACGAAGAGCTGTTAGAGCTAGTTGAAATGGAAGTTCGTGAGCTTCTGTCTCAGTACGATTTCCCAGGCGATGACACTCCAGTTATCCGTGGTTCAGCTCTGAAAGCGCTGGAAGGCAACCCAGAGTGGGAAGCGAAAATTGTTGAATTAGCAGAAGCACTGGACAGCTACATTCCAGAGCCAGAGCGTGCAATTGACAAGCCATTCCTGCTGCCAATCGAAGACGTATTCTCAATCTCTGGTCGTGGTACAGTAGTAACAGGCCGTGTTGAGCGTGGTATCATCAAAGTGGGTGAAGAAGTTGAAATCGTTGGTATCAAAGAGACCGCGAAAACCACTTGTACTGGTGTTGAAATGTTCCGTAAGCTTCTAGACGAAGGTCGTGCAGGTGAGAACGTTGGTGTTCTTCTGCGTGGTACTAAGCGTGAAGAAATCGAACGTGGTCAAGTTCTGGCGAAACCAGGTTCAATCAAGCCACACACTACTTTCGAATCAGAAGTTTATATCCTGAGCAAAGATGAAGGTGGTCGTCACACTCCATTCTTCAAAGGCTACCGTCCACAGTTCTACTTCCGTACAACTGACGTAACCGGTACTATCGAACTGCCAGAAGGCGTAGAGATGGTAATGCCAGGTGACAACATCAACATGAAAGTTACCCTGATCCACCCAATCGCGATGGATGATGGTTTGCGTTTCGCAATCCGTGAAGGTGGCCGTACTGTAGGTGCGGGTGTTGTTGCAAAAATCATTGCATAATAACAACCCACTTTAGTAAAAAGGGCATCATTAAGATGCCCTTTTGCATTTCAACGCTCTATTCCCTATTTTAACTCTCTCACTTTCATTTCACTTCGAACAATTACAAATAAAACTGTTCCTCTAGATATTATAATAATGAGTGATATTTTAATTTATTCATTACATATCAACGCGTTAAATCGATCACAGAACAAACATTAATCTGAGTGCTTTCTAAAAAGATAAGGCACAGCGCCTATTATTTAATAGTTGATGTCAAAATAAGGAAGCTAACTATGATTTCGTTTGAAAATAAGGTCGGTATCATTACTGGCGGTAATAGTGGAATTGGTTTAGCGGCGGCAAAAAAGTTTTTAGCGCTAGGGGCATCAGTTGTGATAACGGGGACTAACGTAGTTCGTGGTCAGAATGCTGAAAAGAAATTACAGGAAAAAGGGTACCCGATAAAGTTTATACAAATGGATGCTGCTAGCGAAAAAGATAACCAACAATTGGTACAGTTTGTAGTGAAAGAATATGGCACGATTGATTTTTTATTCGCAAATGCAGGGGTTCTGACTGATAGTGCTGCGGATAAATTAGCGTATGAGCAATGGAAGCGTCTCATTGATGTTAATTTGAATGGTGTTTTTTTGATCAATCAGGCAGTGATTCAATATTGGTTAGAAAATAAGCAAAAAGGAGCCATTGTTAACTGTAGTTCGATTTGCTCTTTTGTTGGTCAGCATGAATTTTCTGGATATTGTGCCTCAAAAGGGGGAGTAAAGTTGTTAACGCAAACATTAGCCATAGATTATGCGATCCACAATATTCGTGTGAATGCCGTTTGTCCTGGTTATATTGATACTCCTTTGTTAGATGGACGTCATTTAGATAAGCAAAAATTAGCAGAGCTTCATCCGATGAAAAGAATAGGTACGCCAGAAGAAGTCGCTAATGTTGTTGCATTTTTAGCGAGTGATGCAGCCTCTTTTGTCACAGGTGCTTCATATCTGGTTGATGGAGGCTTCACCGCTTAGCGAGGGAAATGTAAATTAACAATAATGATAATTGAAATGGTAATCATTATTATTTAAACTGCCTGTATGTGATTTATACAGGTAGTTGTTATGTACGTATGTCTTTGTGAAGCTATTACCGACAAACAAATTAGGAATGCCGTACGTCAGCATCATGTGGCATCCTTAAAAGGTTTGCGCCAAATTCTTCCCATTGGTCGTGAGTGTGGCAAATGTATTAGGCAAACACGTGAAATTATGAATGAAGAGCTAATACATATCGGCCAGCTACACATTGCTGAAGTCGCTTAATCGAAATAAGAATCATTTAACTCATTCATTAATAAGTAACTTTCATTTTAAATCTTGCAGATAAAATTACTCATTCATCGAATTTCAGTACTACACTTTAAAGACTGGAAGCGATGGAGGATTAAAAATGAAAGGCGATAAAAAAATGATAGCCCATTTAAACAAACTGTTGGGCAATGAATTAGTAGCAATTAATCAATATTTTCTTCATGCCCGTATGTTCAAAAATTGGGGATTAACCCGCCTCAACGAAGTGGAATACCATGAATCAATTGATGAAATGAAGCATGCAGATAAATATATTGAGCGTATATTATTTCTTGAAGGAATACCTAACCTACAAGATCTGGGTAAACTGAACATTGGTGAAGATGTTGAAGAAATGTTGGCCTCAGATCTCAAACTCGAATTAGATGGTGCTAAAAATCTGAAAGAAGCGATCAGTTATGCTGATTCCATCCATGACTATGTTAGTCGTGACTTAATGATTGAAATCTTAGCAGATGAAGAGAACCATATTGATTGGATTGAGACTCAGCTCGATTTAATTAAACGTATGGGGATTCAAAACTATACGCAAGCTCAAATCATCGAAGAGTAATCAAACTTCACATTATGCATTTTCCAAAAATGCCTCATTTGCTTACTGTGCGATGGGGCATTTTTTATTATCGGCAAAGAGGGAAGGGGGATAAAAATCAGAAAAATTCGCACATATTTTCCACGATTACTTGCGTTTAAGATTCAGTTGCGTATAATGCGCGGGCTTACTGATTAGTAATCTCTAATTTTTTAGGTTTTAAAGGTCAGTATTGAGTCAACGATTTGTTGCTCATTTAGACAATACTCCCGATTTGGGGGTTACATCAAAGAACGATTACACTCCCCCATCAATCGAAATGGGTGCGAGGAGTAATTATTTACGTTTATAAAATAGTTGGAGCTCTGGTCTCATGCAGAACCAAAGAATCCGTATCCGCCTGAAAGCCTTTGATCATCGTTTAATTGATCAATCAACTGCGGAAATCGTAGAGACTGCTAAGCGCACTGGTGCGCAAGTTCGTGGTCCTATCCCGCTGCCGACACGTAAAGAGCGTTTTACCGTTCTGATTTCTCCGCACGTTAACAAAGATGCGCGTGATCAGTACGAAATTCGCACTCACAAACGTCTGGTTGACATCGTTGAGCCAACCAAGAAGACCGTTGATGCTCTGATGCGTCTGGACCTGGCTGCCGGCGTAGACGTGCAGATCAGCCTGGGTTAATCAGGTCGTCGAACGATTGAGAGGTTGAAACAATGATTGGTTTAGTCGGTAAGAAAGTGGGTATGACTCGTATCTTCACTGAAGATGGCGTTTCTATCCCTGTAACTGTTATCGAAATCGAAAATAACCGTGTTACTCAGGTTAAAACTGCAGAAACTGACGGTTACAATGCAATTCAGGTGACTACTGGTAGCAAAAAAGCGAACCGTGTATCTAAGCCTGAAGCAGGTCATTTCGCTAAAGCTGGCGTTGAAGCTGGCCGTATTCTACGTGAATTCCGTACTGAAGAAGGTGCAGAGTTTAACGTAGGTCAAAGCATTAGCGTTGAAATTTTCGCTGACGTTAAAAAAGTCGACGTTACTGGTACATCTAAAGGTAAAGGTTTTGCCGGCACAGTTAAGCGCTGGAATTTCCGTACTCAAGATGCGACTCACGGTAACTCCTTGTCACACCGTGTTCCGGGTTCTATCGGTCAGAACCAGACTCCGGGCAAAGTGTTTAAAGGCAAGAAAATGGCAGGCCAACTGGGTAATGAGCGTGTAACCGTTCAGAGCTTAGATGTAGTACGTGTTGACGCTGAGCGCAACCTGCTGCTGGTCAAAGGTGCTGTTCCAGGAGCAACTGGTAGCAACCTGATCGTAAAACCGGCTGTCAAGGCTTAACGTCGAGGAGATAGGAATGGAATTGGTAATGAAAGACGCGCAAAGCGCGCTGACTGTTTCCGAAACTACCTTCGGGCGTGATTTCAATGAAGCGCTTGTTCACCAAGTAGTTGTTGCGTATGCAGCTGGTGCTCGTCAAGGTACTCGTGCTCAGAAAACTCGTGCTGAAGTTTCTGGTTCAGGTAAAAAACCATGGCGTCAAAAAGGCACAGGCCGCGCACGTTCTGGTTCTATCAAGAGCCCAATTTGGCGCTCTGGTGGTGTTAGCTTTGCTGCTAAACCACAGGACCACAGTCAAAAAGTTAATAAGAAGATGTACCGTGGTGCTCTGAAAAGCATCCTGTCTGAACTGGTACGTCAAGATCGTCTGATCGTTGTCGAGAAGTTTTCTGTTGAAGCACCTAAAACTAAGTTGCTAGCACAAAAACTGAAAGATATGGCTCTGGAAGATGTGCTGATCATCACTGCTGAATTAGATGAGAATCTGTTCTTAGCAGCACGTAACCTGTACAAGGTTGACGTTCGTGATGCAGCGGGTATCGACCCAGTTAGCTTAATCGCCTTCGACAAAGTGGTTATGACTGCTGATGCTGTGAAGCAAGTTGAGGAGATGCTGGCATGATCCGTGAAGAACGTCTGCTAAAAGTACTGCGCGCGCCGCACGTATCTGAAAAAGCTTCTACAGCGATGGAAAAAAGCAATACCATCGTTCTCAAAGTTGCGAAAGACGCGACTAAAGCAGAAATCAAAGCTGCTGTGCAGAAACTGTTTGAAGTCGAAGTTGAAGGTGTTAACACTTTGCTGGTTAAAGGCAAAACTAAACGCCACGGTCAGCGTTTCGGTCGTCGTAGCGACTGGAAAAAAGCTTACGTTACGCTGAAAGAAGGCCAGAATCTGGACTTCATTGGCGGCGCAGAGTAAGTCGGAGGAGTAAAGAACAATGGCAATTGTTAAATGTAAACCTACGTCTCCGGGCCGTCGCCACGTAGTTAAAGTGGTTAACCCTGAGCTGCATAAGGGTAAACCTTATGCTCCGCTGTTAGAGAAAAACAGCAAATCCGGTGGTCGCAACAACAATGGCCGTATCACCACTCGTCACATTGGTGGTGGCCATAAGCAACATTATCGTCTGGTTGACTTTAAACGCAACAAAGATGGTATCCCTGCTGTTGTTGAGCGTTTGGAATATGATCCAAACCGTTCTGCGAACATTGCACTGGTTCTATATAAAGACGGTGAACGTCGTTATATTCTTGCACCTAAAGGCCTGAAAGCTGGTGACCAGATTCAATCTGGTGTTGATTCAGCAATCAAAGCTGGTAACGCACTGCCTATGCGCAACATCCCTGTTGGTTCTACAGTTCACAACATCGAACTGAAACCAGGTAAAGGTGGTCAGTTAGCGCGTTCAGCAGGTACTTACGCTCAGATCGTTGCTCGTGACGGTGCTTATGTCACCCTACGTCTGCGCTCTGGTGAAATGCGTAAAGTTCTGGCTGATTGCCGTGCAACTTTAGGTGAAGTTGGTAACGCTGAACATATGTTACGTGTTCTGGGTAAAGCTGGTGCTAGCCGCTGGCGTGGTATTCGTCCTACTGTTCGTGGTACGGCGATGAACCCAGTTGATCACCCACATGGTGGTGGTGAAGGTCGTAACTTTGGTAAACACCCTGTAACACCATGGGGCGTTCAGACCAAAGGTAAGAAAACTCGTAGCAACAAGCGTACTGATCAATTCATCGTACGTCATCGTTCTAAAAAATAATTAGAGGATAAGCCATGCCACGTTCTCTCAAGAAAGGTCCTTTTATTGACCTGCACTTGCTGAAGAAGGTAGAGAAAGCGGTGGAAAGCGGAGACAAGAAGCCTCTCAAGACTTGGTCCCGTCGTTCAACGATCTTTCCTAATATGATCGGATTGACCATCGCTGTCCATAATGGTCGTCAGCATGTTCCAGTTTTCGTAACCGACGAAATGGTTGGTCACAAACTGGGTGAATTCGCACCGACTCGCACTTATCGCGGCCACGCGGCTGATAAGAAAGCTAAGAAACGTTAAGGATAGGAGGAAGAGATGGAAACTTTAGCTATGCATCGCCACGCTCGTTCTTCTGCCCAGAAGGTTCGCTTAGTTGCAGACCTTATTCGCGGTAAGAAAGTGTCGCAAGCTCTGGAAATTCTGACCTATACCAACAAGAAAGCTGCTGGTTTAGTGAAGAAAGTACTTGAATCTGCAATTGCTAACGCAGAGCAAAACGATGGCGCTGACATTGATGACCTGAAAGTTGCGAAAATTTTCGTAGACGAAGGTCCAACCATGAAACGCATCATGCCGCGTGCGAAAGGCCGTGCAGATCGTATTCTTAAGCGCACCAGCCACATTACTGTGGTTGTGTCCGATCGCTGAGACTCTGGAGACTAGCAATGGGTCAGAAAGTACATCCTAATGGTATTCGCCTGGGTATTGTCAAACCTTGGAACTCTACTTGGTACGCGAATACTAATGAATTCGCTGACAACCTAGACAGCGATTATAAAGTACGCCAGTACTTGAACAAAGAATTGGCAAAAGCGTCAATTTCACGCATCGTTATCGAGCGTCCTGCAAAAAGCATCCGTGTGACTATTCACACTGCTCGCCCAGGTATCGTTATCGGTAAGAAAGGTGAAGACGTAGAAAAACTGCGTAAAACAGTAGCGGATATCGCTGGTGTTCCTGCGCAAATCAATATCGCCGAAGTTCGTAAACCAGAACTAGACGCTAAATTGGTTGCTGATAGCATCGCTTCACAGCTGGAACGTCGTGTTATGTTCCGTCGTGCTATGAAACGTGCTGTACAGAACGCAATGCGTCTGGGCGCTAAAGGTATCAAAGTTGAAGTCAGTGGCCGTTTAGGCGGTGCTGAAATCGCTCGTACCGAGTGGTATCGTGAAGGCCGTGTGCCACTGCACACTCTACGTGCTGATATCGATTACAACACTTCAGAAGCGCACACTACTTATGGTGTTCTCGGCGTTAAGGTATGGATCTTCAAAGGTGAGATTCTGGGTGGTATGGCTGCTGTTGAACAAGCTGAGAAACCAGCTGCTCAACCTAAAAAGCAGCAGCGTAAAGGCCGCAAGTAAGGAGAGTCGCTGATGTTACAACCAAAGCGTACAAAATTCCGTAAAGTGCATAAAGGCCGCAACCGTGGTCTGGCACAAGGTACGGATGTTAGCTTCGGCACTTTCGGTCTTAAAGCTGTGGGCCGTGGTCGTCTGACTGCTCGTCAGATCGAAGCGGCACGTCGTGCTATGACCCGTGCAGTTAAGCGTCAAGGTAAAATCTGGATCCGTGTGTTCCCAGATAAGCCAATTACTGAAAAGCCACTCGAAGTTCGTATGGGTAAAGGTAAAGGTAACGTAGAATATTGGGTTGCTTTGATCCAGCCTGGTAAAGTCCTGTATGAAATGGACGGTGTGCCTGAAGAGCTGGCTCGTGAAGCATTCTCTCTGGCAGCAGCGAAACTGCCTATCAAAACCACCTTTGTAACTAAGACGGTGATGTAATGAAAGCACAAGAGCTGCGCGAAAAAAGCGTTGAAGAGCTGAATTCTGAACTGCTGAATCTGCTGCGTGAACAATTCAATTTACGTATGCAGGCTGCAAGCGGTCAGCTACAACAGTCTCATCTGTTGAAACAAGTGCGTCGCGATATCGCACGTGTGAAGACTTTACTGACTGAGAAGGCAGGTGCGTAATGAGCGATAAAATCCGTACTCTGCAAGGTCGTGTAGTTAGCGATAAAATGGAGAAATCCATCGTTGTTGCTATCGAGCGTATGGTGAAGCACCCTCTGTATGGTAAATTCATCCGTCGTACGACTAAATTGCACGTACATGACGAGAACAATGAATGTGGTATCGGTGACGTGGTAGAAATCCGCCAAACTCGTCCACTGTCTAAGACTAAGTCTTGGGCCTTAGTTCGCGTTGTTGAAAAAGCAATTCTGTAATAGAATAGCTTCTTCTGATAAATAAACGGCTCTTTTTTTACTGGGCCGTTTATTTTTTTCTGTCCATAACGAAGATGTGGTGTTATAATGCCGCGCCCTCGTATTATGGGGTATATTGAACGGTCTCTTCAATAATGAAGTGGCTCAGTAGTAGTTGACATTTAGCGGAGCACTAAAATGATCCAAGAACAGACTATGCTGAACGTGGCCGACAACTCCGGTGCACGTCGCGTAATGTGTATCAAGGTTCTAGGTGGCTCGCACCGTCGCTACGCAGGCGTCGGCGACATCATTAAAATTACTGTTAAAGAAGCAATTCCACGCGGTAAAGTGAAAAAAGGTGATGTCCTGAAGGCGGTAGTGGTGCGCACCAAGAAGGGTGTACGTCGCCCGGACGGTTCTGTCATTCGCTTCGATAGTAATGCATGCGTTATTTTAAACAATAACAGCGAGCAGGTAGTCGGTACGCGTATTTTTGGGCCGGTAACTCGTGAACTTCGTACAGAGAAGTTTATGAAAATTATTTCACTGGCACCTGAAGTACTCTAAGGAGCGGAACTATGGCAGCGAAAATCCGTCGTGATGACGAAGTTATCGTGCTGACTGGTAAAGATAAAGGTAAGCGCGGTAAAGTAAAACAGGTTATTTCTTCTGGTAAAGTTATCGTTGAAGGTATCAATCTGGTTAAGAAACATCAGAAGCCTGTCCCGGCTCTGAACCAACCAGGTGGCATCGTTGAAAAAGAAGCGGCTATTCAAGTTTCTAACGTTGCAATCTTTAACAAGGCAACCGGTAAGGCTGACCGTGTAGGCTTTAGATTTGAAGACGGTAAAAAAGTCCGTTTCTTCAAGTCTAACAGTGAAACTATCAAGTAATTTTTGGAGTATACGATGGCGAAACTGCATGATTACTATAAAGACGAAGTAACTAAACAACTGATGACTCAGTTTGGTTACAATTCTGTCATGCAAGTCCCTCGGGTCGAGAAGATCACCCTGAACATGGGTGTTGGTGAAGCGATCGCTGATAAGAAACTGCTGGATAATGCAGCAGCTGACTTAGCAGCAATCTCTGGTCAAAAACCACTGATCACCAAAGCACGCAAATCTGTTGCAGGCTTCAAAATCCGTCAGGGCTATCCAATCGGCTGTAAAGTAACTCTGCGTGGCGAACGCATGTGGGAGTTCCTTGAGCGACTGATTTCTATTGCTGTACCACGTATTCGTGACTTCCGTGGCTTGTCCGCTAAGTCATTTGATGGTCGCGGTAACTACAGCATGGGTGTACGTGAACAAATCATCTTCCCTGAAATCGATTACGATAAAGTGGATCGTGTACGTGGTTTAGATATTACTATCACCACGACTGCGAAATCAGATGATGAAGGTCGCGCACTGTTAGCAGCGTTCAACTTCCCGTTCCGCAAGTAAGGCAGGGTACTCATGGCTAAGAAATCTATGAAAGCGCGTGATGTTAAGCGTGCTAAATTAGCTGATAAGTTCTTCGCAAAGCGCGTTGAGCTGAAAGCTATCATCTCTGATGTAAAAGCATCTGATGAAGATCGCTGGGACGCTGTTCTCAAGCTGCAAACACTGCCACGTGATTCAAGTCCTTCTCGTCAGCGTAACCGCTGCCGTCAAACTGGGCGTCCGCACGGTTTCCTGCGGAAATTTGGTCTGAGCCGTATTAAAGTCCGTGAAGCCGCTATGCGCGGTGAAATCCCGGGCCTTAAAAAGGCTAGTTGGTAATTGTCACCATATTGAATCACGGGAGTAAAGACAGATGAGCATGCAAGATCCCATCGCGGATATGCTGACCCGTATCCGTAACGGTCAGGCCGCGAACAAAGTTGCGGTCACCATGCCTTCCTCCAAGCTGAAAGTGGCAATTGCCAAAGTGCTGAAGGAAGAAGGTTATATTGAAGATTTTAAAATTGAAGGCGACATCAAGCCAGAATTGGAACTGACTCTGCGTTATTTCCAAGGTAAGGCTGTTGTAGAAAGCATTCAGCGTGTAAGCCGCCCAAGTCTGCGCATCTATAAGAAAAAAGATGAGCTGCCACAAGTTATGGCTGGCCTAGGCATCGCTGTTGTTTCTACCTCTAAAGGTGTCATGACTGATCGTGCAGCTCGCCAAGCTGGTCTTGGTGGCGAGATTCTCTGCTACGTAGCTTAATTCGGGAGGAAAGAATGTCTCGTGTGGCAAAAGCACCCGTCGTCATTCCTGCCGGCGTAGAGGTAAAACTCAACGGTCAGGTTATTTCGATTAAGGGTAAAAACGGCGAGCTTACTCGTACTATCCATAATGCGGTTGAAGTTAAACATGAAGATGGCCGCTTAACTTTCGCACCACGCGAAGGTTTTGCTGATGCTTGGGCACAGGCGGGTACTTCTCGTTCTTTGCTTAACTCAATGGTTGTTGGTGTTACTGAAGGCTTCACTAAAAAACTTCAACTAGTCGGTGTTGGTTACCGTGCAGCAATCAAAGGCAATGCAGTTAGCTTGTCTTTAGGTTTCTCGCATCCGGTTGAACACGCACTGCCAGCAGGCATTACTGCAGAATGTCCAACACAAACTGAAATCGTACTGAAAGGTGCTGATAAGCAAGTGATTGGTCAAGTCGCGGCAGAACTGCGTGCTTACCGTCGTCCTGAGCCTTACAAAGGCAAGGGTGTTCGTTACGCCGATGAAATCGTGCGTACTAAAGAGGCTAAGAAGAAGTAAGGTAACACTATGGATAAGAAAGCAGCTCGTATCCGTCGTGCGACCCGCGCACGCCGCAAGATCCAAGAGTTGGGTGCGACACGCCTGGTGGTACACCGTACTCCACGCCATATTTATGCGCAGGTTATCGCTCCAAACGGTTCTGAAACTTTGGTGGCCGCTTCTACTACAGAAAAAGCTATCAATGAGCAAGTGAAATTCACTGGAAACAAAGACGCAGCAGCAGTTGTTGGTAAAATTATTGCTGAGCGCGCACTGGAAAAAGGCATCACTGTTGTTGCTTTTGACCGTTCTGGTTTCCAATATCATGGTAGAGTCCAGGCACTGGCAGATGCTGCCCGTGAAGCTGGCCTTCAGTTCTAAGGTAGAGGTGTAAGATGGCTCACATCGAGAAACAAGCTGGTGAACTGCAGGAAAAGCTGATCGCGGTAAACCGCGTAGCAAAAACCGTTAAAGGTGGCCGTATTTTCAGCTTTACAGCACTAACAGTAGTTGGTGATGGTAACGGTCGCGTTGGTTTTGGCTACGGCAAAGCGCGCGAAGTTCCGGCAGCAATCCAGAAAGCGATGGAAAAAGCCCGTCGCAGTATGAAAACCGTTGCTCTAAACAACGGCACACTGTTCCACCCTGTGAAAGGTACACACACCGGTTCTCGCGTGTTTATGCAACCTGCTCACGAAGGTACCGGTATCATTGCCGGTGGTGCAATGCGTGCTGTTTTAGAAGTAGCTGGAGTTCGCAACGTACTGGCTAAAACCTATGGTTCCACAAACCCAATCAACGTGGTTCGTGCAACACTGGATGCTTTAGACAGCATGAAGTCTCCAGAAATGGTCGCAGCTAAGCGTGGAAAATCCGTCGAAGAAATTCTGGGGTAATCAGCCATGGCTAAGACTATTAAAATTACACAAGTTCGCAGTTCAATCGGTCGTCTGCCTAAGCATAAGGCAACTTTGGTCGGTTTAGGTCTGCGTCGCATTGGTCATACAGTAGAACGTGAGGATACTCCTGCTGTTCGCGGTATGGTCAACTTGGTTTCCTACATGGTTAAAGTTGAGGAGTAAGAGATGCGTTTAAATACTCTGTCTCCGGCTGAAGGTGCCAAGCACGCGCCTAAGCGCTTAGGTCGTGGTATCGGTTCTGGTCTGGGTAAAACCGGCGGACGTGGTCACAAAGGTCAGAAATCTCGTTCTGGCGGTGGCGTACGTCGTGGTTTTGAAGGTGGCCAGATGCCTTTATACCGTCGTCTACCAAAATTTGGTTTTACTTCACGTAAAGCAATGATCACCGCAGAGATTCGTCTGTCTGATTTTGCTGCTGTTGAAGGCGATGTAATTGATCTGAACGCACTAAAAGCCGCGAATGTTGTTGGCATCCAGATTGAATATGCGAAAGTTATTCTGTCTGGCGAAGTGAATCGTGCAGTTACTGTACGTGGCCTTCGTGTTACTAAAGGTGCTCGCGCTGCGATTGAAGCTGCCGGCGGTAAAATTGAGGAATAAGTGACAGATGGCTAAACAACCAGGATTAGATTTTCAAAGTGCCAAGGGTGGAGTTGGTGAACTGAAGCGCAGACTTTTGTTTGTTATTGGTGCACTAATCGTTTTCCGAATTGGTTCTTTTATTCCAATCCCTGGTATTGATGCCACTGTGCTTGCCAAATTGCTCGAACAGCAACAAGGCACCATCATTGATATGTTTAACATGTTCTCTGGTGGTGCTCTTAGCCGAGCTTCTATCTTTGCTTTGGGTATTATGCCGTATATTTCTGCGTCAATTATTATCCAATTATTATCTGTGGTTAACCCACGATTAGCAGAGATTAAGAAAGAAGGTGAAGCAGGTCGTCGGAAGATAAGCCAATATACCCGTTGGGGTACTTTGGTTTTAGCAATATTCCAATCTGTTGGTATTGCGATGGGTCTTCCGAATATGCCAGGGATGCAAGGGCTAGTTATTGATCCGGGTCTCCCGTTCTACTTCACGGCTGTTGTTAGCTTAGTTACTGGAACCATGTTCTTGATGTGGCTAGGTGAGCAGATAACTGAAAGAGGTATTGGTAACGGTATCTCAATCATTATCTTCGCTGGTATCGTTGCGGGTCTACCGCCGGCCATTGGCCATACTATCGAGCAAGCTCGGCAAGGCGATCTGCACTTCCTCCTGTTGCTGTTGGTTGCAGTGCTCGTATTCGCGGTAACTTTCTTTGTTGTATTCATGGAGCGTGGTCAACGTCGTATCGTTGTTAACTACGCGAAACGTCAACAAGGACGCCGTGTTTATGCTGCACAAAGCACACATTTACCACTAAAAGTGAATATGGCGGGTGTAATTCCTGCAATTTTTGCTTCCAGTATCATACTGTTCCCGGGTACAATAGCATCCTGGTTCGGTGATGGGACTGGTTGGGACTGGTTAACGACTATTTCGATGTATTTACAACCAGGCCAACCGTTGTATGTGTTGCTTTATGCTTCTGCGATCATCTTCTTCTGTTTCTTCTATACGGCGTTGGTTTTCAACCCAAGAGAAACGGCAGATAACCTGAAGAAGTCCGGTGCATTTGTACCAGGAATTCGTCCGGGAGAGCAAACGGCCAAGTACATTGATAAGGTAATGACACGTCTAACTTTAGTTGGCGCGCTCTATATTACCTTTATCTGCCTAATCCCGGAGTTCATGCGTGACGCAATGAAAGTACCTTTTTACTTTGGTGGTACTTCCCTATTAATCGTAGTCGTCGTTATCATGGACTTTATGGCTCAAGTGCAAACTCTCATGATGTCAAGTCAATATGAGTCTGCATTGAAGAAAGCAAATCTTAAAGGTAAGTAATCACTTAGTGTGATTATGGTTTGCTTTAGAAGTTACGGAGAGTAAAAATGAAAGTTCGTGCTTCCGTCAAGAAATTATGCCGTAACTGTAAAGTTATCCGTCGCAATGGTAGCGTTCGTGTAATTTGCAGTGTTGAACCAAGACATAAACAACGTCAAGGTTAAGAAAAAGCATTTTTTTCTTGCAAAGTTGGGTTGAGCTGGCTAAATTAGCCAGCCAATCTTTTTTATCGAAGATACATTATTGTTTGAGTATCCTGAAAACGGGCTTTTCAGCACAGTAATGTATATTTTAACTTAGGAGTGCATAGTGGCCCGTATAGCAGGCATTAACATTCCTGATCATAAACATACCGTAATCGCTTTAACATCGATTTTCGGAATCGGCAAAACTCGTTCACAGGCTATCTGTGAAGCAACTGGTATTGCTGAAAATGTTAAGATCAGTGAGCTGTCTGAAGAACAAATCGACAAGCTGCGTGACGAAGTTGCCAAGTATGTGGTAGAAGGTGACCTACGTCGTGAAATTACCCTGAGCATCAAGCGTCTGATGGACCTTGGATGTTACCGTGGTTTACGTCATCGTCGTGGTCTTCCTGTGCGCGGACAGCGTACTAAGACTAACGCTCGTACCCGTAAGGGTCCGCGTAAGCCGATCAAGAAATAAGTCGGGGTACTGAATAATGGCAAAGGCACCAATTCGTGCACGTAAACGTGTAAGAAAACAAGTCTCAGACGGTGTGGCTCATATCCATGCTTCTTTCAACAACACAATCGTTACTATTACTGATCGTCAGGGTAACGCATTAGGTTGGGCAACTGCCGGTGGTTCCGGTTTCCGTGGTTCTCGCAAATCCACTCCGTTTGCAGCTCAGGTTGCAGCAGAGCGTTGCGCAGAAGCCGTGAAAGAATACGGTATCAAGAACCTGGAAGTTATGGTTAAGGGACCGGGTCCGGGTCGCGAATCAACAATTCGTGCTCTGAACGCCGCAGGTTTCCGCATCACAAATATTACTGATGTGACTCCTATCCCTCATAACGGTTGTCGCCCACCGAAAAAACGTCGCGTTTAATACGTTTCGTTTTTAGGACTGTTGGAGAAAGAAAATGGCTAGATATTTGGGTCCTAAGCTCAAGCTGAGCCGTCGCGAAGGAACAGACCTCTTCCTGAAGTCTGGTGTTCGCGCGATTGACACCAAGTGTAAATTAGAACAAGCACCTGGCCAGCACGGCGCGCGTAAACCGCGTCTGTCTGACTACGGTGTTCAGTTACGTGAAAAACAAAAAGTTCGTCGTATTTACGGTGTTCTAGAACGTCAATTCCGTAACTATTACAAAGAAGCAACACGTCTGAAAGGCAACACAGGTGAAAACCTGCTGACTCTGCTGGAAGGCCGTCTTGATAACGTCGTTTACCGTATGGGCTTTGGCGCAACTCGCGCAGAAGCACGTCAAATGGTTAGCCACAAGGCTATCATGGTAAATGGTCGAGTAGTTAATATCGCTTCTTATCAGGTTTCCCCGAATGACGTTATCAGCGTTCGTGAGAAAGCGAAAAAACAGTCTCGTATTAAGGCTGCTTTAGAGCTGGCTGAACAGCGTGAGAAGCCAACTTGGCTGGAAGTTGATGCTGCTAAAATGGAAGGTGTGTTCAAACGTATTCCTGAACGTACTGACCTGTCTGCGGACATTAACGAACACCTGATCGTCGAGCTTTACTCTAAGTAAAGCTTAGCACCAAAGAGAGGACACAATGCAGGGTTCTGTGACAGAGTTTCTAAAACCGCGCCTGGTAGATATCGAGCAAGTGAGTTCGACGCACGCCAAGGTGACCCTTGAGCCTTTAGAGCGTGGCTTCGGTCATACTCTTGGTAACGCACTGCGCCGTATTCTGCTTTCGTCTATGCCGGGTTGTGCGGTGACAGAGGTTGAGATTGATGGTGTACTGCATGAGTACAGCACCAAAGAAGGTGTACAGGAAGATATCCTGGAGATTCTCCTCAACCTGAAAGGGCTGGCGGTAAAAGTTCAGGGGAAAGATGAAGTTATTTTAACCTTGAATAAATCTGGCATTGGCCCTGTGACTGCAGCCGACATCGTCCATGATGGCGATGTCGAAATCGTCAAGCCACAGCACGTTATCTGCCACCTGACAGACGAAAGCGCATCAATCAATATGCGTATCAAAGTTCAGCGTGGTCGTGGTTATGTGCCGGCTTCTGCCCGAGTACATTCGGAAGAAGATGAGCGCCCAATTGGTCGTTTGTTAGTCGATGCTTGCTATAGCCCTGTAGAGCGTATTGCCTACAATGTTGAAGCAGCTCGTGTTGAGCAACGTACTGACTTGGATAAGTTAGTTATCGAAATGGAAACTAACGGTACAATCGATCCTGAAGAGGCGATTCGCCGTGCAGCGACTATCCTGGCTGAACAACTTGAAGCTTTTGTTGACTTACGTGATGTTCGTCAGCCTGAAGTTAAAGAAGAGAAACCAGAGTTCGATCCTATCTTATTGCGCCCAGTTGACGATCTGGAATTGACTGTCCGCTCTGCTAACTGCCTTAAAGCAGAAGCTATCCACTACATCGGTGATCTGGTACAGCGTACTGAAGTTGAGTTGCTTAAAACGCCTAACCTTGGTAAGAAATCTCTTACTGAAATTAAGGACGTCTTGGCATCTCGTGGTCTTTCTCTGGGCATGCGCTTAGAAAATTGGCCACCAGCAAGTATTGCTGATGATTAGGATCACAGGTTAAGGTTTTACTGAGAAGGATAAGGTCATGCGCCATCGTAAGAGTGGTCGTCAATTGAACCGCAACAGCAGCCACCGCCAAGCTATGTTCCGTAACATGGCAGGTTCTTTAGTTCGTCATGAAATCATCAAGACGACTCTGCCTAAAGCGAAAGAACTGCGTCGCGTCGTTGAGCCGCTGATTACTCTTGCCAAGACCGACAGCGTAGCTAATCGTCGTCTGGCATTCGCCCGTACTCGTGATAACGAGATCGTGGCAAAATTGTTTAATGAATTGGGACCTCGCTTTGCAGCGCGTGCGGGCGGTTACACTCGTATTCTTAAGTGTGGCTTCCGTACTGGTGACAATGCTCCGATGGCTTACATCGAGCTTGTTGACCGTGCTGTTGAGTCTCAAGAAGTAGCTGCAGAGTAATCTGTTTGCTATCAAAAAAACCGGGTATATTTGCCCGGTTTTTTTGTACCTGCTATTCTATCTTCCACTGAACATCATCCTTGATTTATTCCATTTAGACCTTATTTAAAGTGGAGTACCCATGAGTATGTATAAAATAGGGCAAATTGCTCGTCTTGCTGATGTTACCCCTGATACGATCCGCTTTTATGAAAAGCAAGGTCTGATGGGGCATAAGCTTAGGACTGAAGGCGGTTATCGCTTGTATACGGATCAAGATCTGCAACGGCTGCGTTTCATCCGTTATGCAAAGCAATTAGGTTTTACTTTGGAAGCGATTACTGAGCTCTTATCGATAAGAGTCGATCCTGAACATCATACATGCCAAGAGTCAAAAAAAATTGTTGATTTGCGTCTGTTTGAAGTTGAAAAAAAGATCCAAGAACTTATTATTATGCGTGATTCTTTGAAGATGCTTAGCTCCGCTTGCTGTGGCGAGGAACACGCAACAACATATTGTTCGATAATGGAGATTCTTGAAAAGGGTGCATCCAAAGTCTATTAGTTGATTACCATTTAGTTTTATTGTTATAGGAAGGTATATACCATGAGCCAATATCAACATAAACGTGGTCAGATAAAAGATAATGCAATTGAAGCATTGTTACACGACCCATTATTTAGGCAACGAGTTGAAAAAAATAAGAAAGGAAAAGGAAGCTATACTCGGAAAGGAAAACATCAAAGAAATGGTAACTGGGAGGCCAGTGGTAATAAGTTATTCTACGTATTACCACTGGCTTTTTAGTTATTACTTTTTATTTTGTTCTTTTAATAAATCACGAATTTCTGATAATAAAACTTCTTCTTTACTCGGTGCCGGTGGCGCTTCAGGTTCTGCTTCTTTTTCGCGACGTACTTTATTCATCACTTTAATTGCCATGAAAATAGCAAATGCGACAATAACAAAATCAAATACCGTTTGAATAAACATACCATAATTAAGAACAACAGCAGGCATATCTCCTTCAGCCGCCCTTAAAATAACACTGAATTGTTTAAAGTCGACCCCGCCAATTAATAAGCCGAGAGGGGGCATAATGACATCAGCTACTAATGAAGAAACAATCTTACCGAATGCTGCACCAATAATGATACCGACAGCCATGTCGACAACATTGCCCTTCATTGCAAATTCACGAAACTCTTTTAAAAAACTCATTTGACCCCCTAATTAAAAACTCTGTTTCATAAAATAAATATTTAGTTAACAAATTATAGTACCTAGATCAATTAAGCTGCAAATGAATCGTCATTTTATTTTTATAAAAAGAAAGGGCTAGGCTGAAATAGTTTTTCAACGTCAGGTACATATTTTTTATCTGTAATAAACATGATGACATGATCACCTTGTTCAATAATATGATAATCACTGGCAATAATAACTTCATCTTCTCTAACTAAAGCACCAATAATTGTCCCCGGTGGAAGCTTAATATCTGAAATTTTCTTTCCTACAACTTTAGATGTATTTTCATCTCCGTGTGCAATTGCCTCAATGGCTTCAGCAACCCCCCTTCTTAATGAGGAAACGCTGACAATATCGGCTTTTCGGACATGGCCAAGTAATGCCGAGATTGTTGCTTGCTGTGGTGATACAGCAATATCAATCACCCCTCCTTGAACTAATTCAACATAAGCGGTGCGTTGAATTAAGACCATGGCTTTTTTAGCCCCCATTTTTTTAGCTAACATAGCCGACATGATATTTGCTTCGTCGTCGTTAGTTAGGGCTATGAATACATCCATTTGCTCAATATGCTCTTCGGTTAATAACTCTTGATCAGAAGCATCACCATAAAACACGATCGTATCATGAAGTAGTTCAGCCAGTTCTGTTGCGCGTTGTTGATTACGCTCTATTAGCTTGACGCTATAATCTTTTTCTAGCCGTTTTGCTAAGCCTGCACCAACATTACCGCCACCTACTATCATTAAACGTTTATAAGGTTTTTCTAGACGTTGTAATTCACTCATGACAGCGCGAATATGTTGTGTTGAAGCGACAAAAAATACTTCATCTCCAGCTTCAATGATGGTCGAGCCTTGAGGTCTTATAGGACGATCTTGACGGAATATTGCTACGACTCTGGTATCAATATGTGGCATGTGTTCACGTAAGCTTGATAGAGCATTACCCACGAGTGAACCGCCATAATAGGCTTTAACCGCAACAATACTGACTTTACCTTCGGCAAAATTAACTACTTGGAGTGCGCCAGGGTATTGGATTAGTTTGTAAATATAGTCTATGACTAATTGTTCCGGAGAGATTAAATAATCAATAGGAATTTGTTCAGGTAAAAATAGCTTGTCTGCTTCACGGATATATTCAGTTGCTCTAATACGCGCGATTTTATTCGGGGTATTAAAAAGACTATAGGCAATTTGACATGCGATCATGTTAGTCTCATCTGAATTAGTCACTGCGACTAACATATCTGCATCTTCAGCTCCCGCATCACGGAGTACTCGTGGGTGGGAGCCGTGACCATTGACGACTCTAAGATCAAACTGATCTTGTAATTGACGCAAGCGATCAGCATTCGTGTCAACGACAGTAATATCATTGTTTTCGTCTACTAGATTTTCAGCGAGAGTTCCACCAACTTGTCCTGCACCTAAAATAATGATTTTCATTGAATATTCCTATCTCAGACAAGCCTTATCCAGTTAATTTATTTGCTTTACTAGGCGTGCGTAGAAGAAACCATCACCCCCTGTTTCACTGGGGAGTATTTGTAATCCTGCACTTGTGCCATCATTCAGTTTAGCTTCCGGGTGTTTAGCTAAAAAGTTTTTTATTTGCAGGCTATTCTCTTCGGGCATAACAGAGCAAGTTGCATAGACAAGAGTACCGCCTACTTTTAAATATGGCCAAATAGACTCGAGTATTTTGGCTTGAAGAACGGTGAGCTCATTAATATCAGAATCCCGTCTTAACCATTTTATATCTGGGTGACGTCGAATAACACCGGTTGCTGAACATGGTGCATCAAGCAATATGCGATCAAACAATTTACCCTCAGCCCATTGCTCAGGAGTAGTTCCATCACCTTGAATAACAACAGCATGTTGCTTGAGTCGCGACAAATTTTCGTTTACGCGTTTTAGGCGAGATTCATCAATATCGACAGCCACAACATGCGCTTTTGGTGCCAGTTCTAATATATGGGTTGTCTTACCGCCAGGTGCTGCACATAGGTCGAGAATATGTTCATTATTTTGAGGTGCAAGTATTTCGGCACAACCTTGGGCGGAGACATCTTGTACTGTAGACCAGCCATCATCAAAGCCGGGTAGTTTTGCTACTGAAGTTGGTTCAGATAGCCTTAATGCGGAAGGGTGTTTAAGATGTCGCTCAGATGTAATTCCTATTTCTTCCAACAGCCTTTGGTATTGTTCAGCACTATGATGTTGAGCGTTAACCCTCAACCACATAGGTGGACGTTGGTTGTTCGCTTCAACAATGGATTGCCATTCGCTAGGGTATGCGTTTTGCAGTCTTTTTAGTAACCAACTAGGATGTAAATATTGACTATTATGATTTGCGCTACGTTCTTCTAACTGAGCTTGTTGTCTTTGGAATGAACGCAATACACCATTGATAAGCCCTTTTAGTTGAGGACGTTTTAATGCAACGGCTCCATTGACTGTTTCAGCAAGGGCTGCATGAGCTGGAATACGTGTATAGAGTAGCTGATAAATACCAACCATAATGAGGTAGTGTAATGTTCGTTGCTTGCCTGTCAGTGGTTTTTCCATTAGTTGGCTAACAAACCATTCAAGTTTAGGCAAATAGCGGAGAACACCAAAACAGATCTCTTGTAATAGAGACTTATCTTTATCGCTAATATTTTTTTGTAATTCAGGTAGTACCGTACTTAGGGATTGGCCTTTGTCAATGACTTGACCAATGGCTATTGCTGCGATGCTACGCAAGTTATATGTATTCTTCATAAATGAGGGTGAGTCTATTCGTCACGAAATAAATTTGCCTGAATATATTATCAGGCAAATTTATTGGTGTTTTAATTAAGTAGTGTTCCAGGAGCGAACCATTCACGGCGAGAGTTTAATAGATCTTGTGCTGCCATGGCTTTTTTACCTGGAGGCTGTAATTGAACGATATTCAATTTTCCGCTAGCAGTGGCGACACATATACCATTTTTATCGGCGCTAATAATCGTACCTGGTTTTTCACTGTGATTTTCTGAAATCACTTCAGCCTGCCAAATTTTTATCAGTTGATCTTGAACCATAAAATAGCTCATAGGCCAAGGATTAAACGCTCTAACACAACGTTCTATCTGCTCTGCTGATAATTGCCAATTAATACGTGCTTCTTCTTTAGATAATTTCTCTGCATAATTTGCTAAGGAATCGTCCTGTTTTTCAGGAAGGCATTGTTGGCTAGATATCAGGTCTAAGGTGTGTATTAGGGCTTCTGGACCAATAACAGCCAATTTTTGATAGAGTGTTGCGCTAGTATCTTCTGGCAGGATAGGGCATTTCGCTTTATAGAGCATATCACCGGTATCTAAGCCTTCATCCATTTGCATAATCGTGACGCCCGTTTCAGCATCACCCGCCCAAATAGAACGTTGAATAGGAGCAGCCCCACGCCAGCGAGGTAGTAGTGAGCCGTGGACATTTAGGCAACCTAAACGGGGGATATCTAAAACGGCTTTTGGCAAAATAAAGCCATAAGCAACAACAATCATCAAATCAGCATTTTGCTCTTTGATCCATTGATGGTTTTCTTCCTTTTTCAGTGTAGTAGGCTGAAAAACGGGAATATTATTTTCTTGCGCTAATACTTTTACAGGGCTAGGTGTCAGCTTCTTTCCTCTTCCCGCGGGCTTATCTGGTGGAGTGAGGACACCTACAACCTGATGTTTAGTGTTAAGCAAAGCAGCTAAATGACCAGCAGCAAAATCAGGTGTACCTGCAAAGATAATTTTTAATGATTCTGACACGTTTATGTTCCCTGTATAAATCTATCTATTTAGCTATTTTGGCTTCTTTAGCTCTCATTCTATCCAACTTTTCAACTTTTTGGCGGATACGTTGGCGTTTTAATGGAGAGAGATAATCGACAAATAGTTTCCCAACAAGGTGATCCATCTCATGTTGAATACAAATAGCGAGTAAGCCATCGGCCTCAAGTTCAAACGTTTCGCCATTATAGTCGAGAGCTCGAATTTTAACGTTTTCGGCTCTTGGGACAAATCCATGCTGTTCAGGAATGGAGAGACAGCCTTCCTCTATACCTGTTTCACCTGATTTGTCGAGTAATTCAGGATTGATCAATACCAGTCGTTCATCACGCGTTTCGGATACATCAATAACGATGATCCGCTGATGAATATCAACTTGGGTCGCAGCAAGACCGATACCTTCTTCTTCATACATCGTTTCGAACATATCATCGATAATACGTTGAATTTCGGCATCTACTTTTTCTACTGGCTTAGCAATAGTGCGTAAGCGTTCGTCTGGGTAATGTAATACGTTTAATACTGACATAAATTTTTTCGAGCAGCGTCCAAAAAAGTGAATAAGAATTAATGCCTATTCTAGACATTTATTGGTCATATTGACAGTATTGGTGATGATTTGTTCATTGATGAACTCATTTATTATAACGTCAGGAAGATGCGATGGATTCTCAAGAAATATGGTTAAGAATGTCTCAAGTCAGCCGGTTATCACCGCATAAGGCATTAAGAATAATTAACAAGCTACTCTTATTAGAGAAAGTTAGTCTGCCTATCTTACGAGAATGTGGGCTGAATGAGTTGCAATGCTTACAGTTTCAACATTTTTCTTCGACCAAGTTAACTCAAACGATTAAATGGTTGGAAAAAGAAGAGCACCAGCTGATCACCTTTTATGATTCACACTATCCCCTTTTGTTAAAACAAATCTCGAATTTTCCGCTGGTGTTGTTTGTCATCGGGCAAAGGGAATTAATTGCAACTGCACAGATTGCAATCGTTGGTAGCCGCCAAACGAGTGCTTACGGCCGTAAATGGGCCGAGCTGTTTGCCAAAGAATTTACACGTTATGGTTTAACGATTACGAGTGGGCTAGCCTTTGGAATCGATGTTGTTAGTCATCGGGCGGCATTAAATGAAAAAGGGAAAACAATCGCTGTTTTAGGTAGTGGACTCGCAAATATCTACCCCAAGCAACATATTTTTTTGGCGGAAAAAATAAAAGAAGAAGGCGCATTAATTTCTGAATATTTACCTCATACACCGCCACTCCCTAAGCAATTTCCTCGGCGTAATCGAATCATTAGTGGTTTAAGTAAAGCCACCGTTGTTATTGAGGCAGGTATGAAAAGTGGTTCATTGATAACAGCACGCTATGCTATTGAACAAAATAGAGATCTTTTTACGATACCCGCACCGTTAGGAGATCCCGCTTTCAGTGGCAATCATTGGTTATTGCAGCAAGGCGCGTATTTATTAGTTGATCCCGAAGATATTAAACCTCATCTAGAGGCCGGACTGAATTGGTTGCCTGTCGAATCGTTAATTAAAGAAGAAATTAATTCTGAATTTAATCTGACAGAAAACAAAATATTGAGTATGGTTGAGTATCATCCTTTACCCGCAGATGTTATTGCTGAGCGCGCACAACAGCCCATAACAGAAGTGACTTCTATTTTGACTGAATTAGAAATAGATGGTGTGATCGCTTCAGTTGCTGGTGGATATATAAAATTAAGTTAGTTGGCTAAGAGAAAATCATGTCAAAGCAATTGCCTTTTGAAACAGAAAAAAATGAACATTGCCCTGAATGCGGTGCGGTATTGGTTATTCGTAATGGTGCACATGGACCTTTTTTTGCGTGTTCTTCATATCCGCAGTGTCATTATATCAAACCTATGCGCCCTTCAGCAGAAAGCCATGTAATAAAGGTATTAGAAGGACAAGCATGCCCTCAATGTGGTTATGATCTCGTTTTGAAACAAGGGCGATTTGGTATGTTTATTGGGTGTAGTCACTACCCTGAATGTGAGCATATAGAATTAATTGATAAGCCAGATGAAACGAAAGTTTCTTGCCCTCAGTGTCAAACAGGGCATCTGTTGCAACGTAAATCTAGGTTTGGTAAGACATTTTATGCTTGCGATAGCTATCCATCCTGCCAATTTATTCTTAATAACAAGCCCGTATCTGGCGAGTGTGAGCATTGTCATTATCCATTACTTATGGAAAAAAGGGGTGCTCAAGGAGTAAGATTATTTTGTGCCAGTAAACGATGTGGTAAACCACAGAAAGAATAATGAGTTAAAAAGATGCAAAATAAATCTACACCTGCAATTGAAAATATTATCACAGCCCTTAATAAAGGGGATGTTATCGCTTATCCCACAGAGGCTGTTTTTGGACTTGGCTGTGACCCCGATAGTGAACAAGCGGTCAATAAATTACTTGAATTGAAACAACGTCCTTGGGAAAAAGGGTTGATTCTCATTGCTGATAATTATGAGCAATTGAAAAGTTACGTTGATGATAGTCAGCTAACAGATGAACAAAAACAAGTCATGTTTGAAAGCTGGCCTGGCCCCGTTACGTGGGTTATCCCAGCGAAGCCATCTACACCTAAATGGTTAACGGGTCGCTTTGATACTTTGGCGGTAAGGGTGACTGACCATAAGTTAGTAAAAGCACTTTGCCGAGAATATGGAAAACCATTGGTATCAACGAGCGCAAATTTGAGTGGAAAGGAGCCTTGTAGAACGACCCATGAAGTTATAGAGCAGTTTGCGGGAAGTATCCCTGTACTGGATGGGGCTGTAGGTGGACGTCAAAACCCATCAGAAATTCGTGATGCTAAAACTGGGCAATTATACCGAAAAGGATAACTATTTTATGGATAAGTATGCCGTCTTTGGCCATCCGATTGCACATAGTAAATCTCCTATCATTCATCAGATGTTTGCTCAACAAACAGGGATCTCGTTGGAGTATGAACGTATTCTGGCTCCGATAGATGAATTTGAGCAACAACTCTCTGAGTTTTTTGCTCAAGGAGGAAAAGGAGCGAATATCACTCTTCCTTTTAAAGAAAGAGCACATCACATGATGTCAGAACTAACAGAACGGGCTCAATCATGTGGTGCTGTCAATACGGTCATGAAACTTGATGACCATCGGTTCTTAGGTGATAACACGGATGGTGTAGGTCTATTATTAGACCTGCAACGGCTGAAGTTTATTCGTACGGATAGTAAAATATTAATGATTGGTGCTGGTGGCGCAACTCGCGGAGCGCTGTTACCACTTTTGGAATTTGGGTGTGAAATAACGCTAACAAATAGAACTTTCTCTAAAGCGAAAACATTAATAAACCAATTTGCAAGTTTTGGAACAATTACCGCACAGCCGATCGATGAGATCAAAACTGCGACTTTTGATCTTATCATCAACGCAACATCTTCTGGCGTTAGTGGGGAAATTCCTGAACTTGATCCTGCGGTATTTTCTAAGCAAGTCGCTTGTTATGACATGTTCTATCAACAATCATTAACGCCATTTTTATCTTTTGCGAAAGCTTATAATGTTGAACAGCTTGCTGACGGCTTGGGAATGCTCGTTGGGCAAGCCGCTTTTGCCTTTAAGTTATGGCATGGTGTACTGCCAGATATGGAACCAGTCTTGTATGCGTTACAGAAGGAATTGAAAAAATGAATCAAGCAATTCAATTCCCAGATAGAGAAGAATGGGATGTAATGACTGGAAAGGTACGATTTCCAGTATTAATTAATGGAATGTTAGCGCATTGCGTCATATCGGACAGGTTACTATATAAAAGATATGGGATGGGAGCCGAACCATTAGCATTATTTCAAACTCACCGTTGGGATATAGAAGAAGAGTTTGAGGTCTTGATCGCTCAAGACCTTTTAGACAATGGTAATGATTACTCTTTGCCTGATGATAAGTAGTCATTTTTCCATTGAACATAGTTATTAGCGGAATAGCGCAAATGCTCCAACTCCCCTTCAGTCAGTTTGCGGGCCGCTTTTGCTGGGCTACCGACATATAGGTAGCCACTTTCGAGTTTTTTACCTTGGGTAACTAAACTGTTAGCACCTATAACAACGTCATCCGCAATAATTGCACCATCTAATACAATCGACCCCATTCCAACTAAAACGCGATCTCCAATGGTACAGCCATGCAGCATCACTTTATGGCCGACAGTGACATCTTCACCGATAATTAACGGGTTACCGTCAGGGTTGTGTTTTGACTTATGGGTAACATGTAAGACTGAACCATCTTGTATATTCGTGCGAGATCCAATTTCAATATAATTCACATCACCACGTAATACAGACAGAGGCCAAATACTTACATCATCGGCTAAGCGGACATCTCCGATAACAACAGCGGAAGGATCGATAAATACATCAGTGCCAGTAGTTGGGTAAATACCTAAATAAGGTCTTAAATGTTTATTCATAGCAGTCGCCATAGTCAATAAATGGTAGTGTTAAAAGCATAGTTAATATGTATACATACAATGAAGATGTTTAATCTGCAAAAGGTAAAGTATTCAAAGTATCTTTTCGTTGTCTATTTCAGCATCATATTGCTAGAAAAAAAAACATAATGATGATTTTATCTTCAAGCGGTATTTTTTTTCAAAAAAAGGGTTGCCAGAATTTTCTGACTCCCTATAATGCGCATCCGTTGTCACGACAAACCGCTTCGGTGGTCAGGTTGAAAAAGAAACCCTCGTGATGACTGAGGTGAAAAAGAGAGAAAAAGTTGAAAATAATCACTTGACTTTCTGACAGAAAAACGTAGTATACGACACCTCGCGGCAACAACCTAAACGGTTAATATCGAAAGATAAAGTCGCAACGCTCTTTAACAATTTATCAGACAATCTGTGTGGGCACTCACAGGACACTATCAAAAAAATATTTGATTTTAAGTCTTGAAGAGTGACTAACACGTTAATTCATATATGAAAGAATGTAGTCAGTTTAATTCTTTGAGCATCAAACACTTTTAATTGAAGAGTTTGATCATGGCTCAGATTGAACGCTGGCGGCAGGCCTAACACATGCAAGTCGAGCGGTAACAGGGGAAGCTTGCTTCTCGCTGACGAGCGGCGGACGGGTGAGTAATGTATGGGGATCTGCCCGATAGAGGGGGATAACTACTGGAAACGGTGGCTAATACCGCATAATCTCTAAGGAGCAAAGCAGGGGACCTTCGGGCCTTGCGCTATCGGATGAACCCATATGGGATTAGCTAGTAGGTGGGGTAATGGCTCACCTAGGCAACGATCCCTAGCTGGTCTGAGAGGATGATCAGCCACACTGGGACTGAGACACGGCCCAGACTCCTACGGGAGGCAGCAGTGGGGAATATTGCACAATGGGCGCAAGCCTGATGCAGCCATGCCGCGTGTATGAAGAAGGCCCTAGGGTTGTAAAGTACTTTCAGTCGGGAGGAAGGCGTTGATGCTAATATCATCAACGATTGACGTTACCGACAGAAGAAGCACCGGCTAACTCCGTGCCAGCAGCCGCGGTAATACGGAGGGTGCAAGCGTTAATCGGAATTACTGGGCGTAAAGCGCACGCAGGCGGTTGATTAAGTTAGATGTGAAATCCCCGGGCTTAACCTGGGAATGGCATCTAAGACTGGTCAGCTAGAGTCTTGTAGAGGGGGGTAGAATTCCATGTGTAGCGGTGAAATGCGTAGAGATGTGGAGGAATACCGGTGGCGAAGGCGGCCCCCTGGACAAAGACTGACGCTCAGGTGCGAAAGCGTGGGGAGCAAACAGGATTAGATACCCTGGTAGTCCACGCTGTAAACGATGTCGATTTGGAGGTTGTGCCCTTGAGGCGTGGCTTCCGGAGCTAACGCGTTAAATCGACCGCCTGGGGAGTACGGCCGCAAGGTTAAAACTCAAATGAATTGACGGGGGCCCGCACAAGCGGTGGAGCATGTGGTTTAATTCGATGCAACGCGAAGAACCTTACCTACTCTTGACATCCAGAGAATTTAGCAGAGATGCTTTAGTGCCTTCGGGAACTCTGAGACAGGTGCTGCATGGCTGTCGTCAGCTCGTGTTGTGAAATGTTGGGTTAAGTCCCGCAACGAGCGCAACCCTTATCCTTTGTTGCCAGCGATTCGGTCGGGAACTCAAAGGAGACTGCCGGTGATAAACCGGAGGAAGGTGGGGATGACGTCAAGTCATCATGGCCCTTACGAGTAGGGCTACACACGTGCTACAATGGCGTATACAAAGAGAAGCGACCTCGCGAGAGCAAGCGGAACTCATAAAGTACGTCGTAGTCCGGATTGGAGTCTGCAACTCGACTCCATGAAGTCGGAATCGCTAGTAATCGTAGATCAGAATGCTACGGTGAATACGTTCCCGGGCCTTGTACACACCGCCCGTCACACCATGGGAGTGGGTTGCAAAAGAAGTAGGTAGCTTAACCTTCGGGAGGGCGCTTACCACTTTGTGATCCATGACTGGGGTGAAGTCGTAACAAGGTAACCGTAGGGGAACCTGCGGTTGGATCACCTCCTTACCATTGAAGTGTTTCTGTGAAGTGTTCACACAGATTGTCTGATGAAAAGTAGAGCAATAGGCTATACGTGGGAGACTTACCACAGGGTAAGACTTGCATGAAATAGGCCACAACATGGTTGTGCAATATTTCGTGTCCCCTTCGTCTAGAGGCCTAGGACACCGCCCTTTCACGGCGGTAACAGGGGTTCGAATCCCCTAGGGGACGCCAATTGCGCCGATATCGAGTGAAAGACGATGTCCTCAATAATGATTAAGCTAATTCACTGAGTTAGTTTAACAATTATGCTCTTTAACAATCTGGAACAAGCTGAAAATTGAAACAACGCACATTGTTTATCGCTTAAACAATGTGAGAGTCTCTCAAAATTTCAAACCTGAAATTTTCGGTCATTCAAACGAGTGGCATGAGCGAGCAGTGTGAAATTCACGGCGTAGGAGCGCAGTCAGCGCAGCGTACATCGGTACGTGAGCATGACGAGCACCGCGCAACAAAGAATTTCACCACGCACAGCCATGACAGTTAGGTGATCGTTGAAACAATTTCGGGTTGTGAGGTTAAGCGACTAAGCGTACACGGTGGATGCCTAGGCAATCAGAGGCGATGAAGGACGTGCTAATCTGCGAAAAGCGTCGGTAAGGTGATATGAACCGCTATAGCCGACGATGTCCGAATGGGGAAACCCAGTGCAATTCGTTGCACTATCGTTTGATGAATCCATAGTCAAACGAGGCGAACCGAGGGAACTGAAACATCTCAGTACCTCGAGGAAAAGAAATCAACCGAGATTCCCCTAGTAGCGGCGAGCGAACGGGGAGCAGCCCAGAGTCTTAATCAGCATCAGCATCAGGAGAACGGTCTGGAAAGTCCGGCAGTAAAGGGTGATAGCCCCGTATCCGAAGGTGTTGGTGTTGTGAACTCGACGAGTAGGGCGGGACACGTGTTATCCTGTCTGAATATGGGGGGACCATCCTCCAAGGCTAAATACTCCTGATTGACCGATAGTGAACCAGTACCGTGAGGGAAAGGCGAAAAGAACCCCGGCGAGGGGAGTGAAATAGAACCTGAAACCGTGTACGTACAAGCAGTGGGAGCACCTTTTAGGTGTGACTGCGTACCTTTTGTATAATGGGTCAGCGACTTATATTCTGTAGCAAGGTTAACCGTATAGGGGAGCCGTAGGGAAACCGAGTCTTAACTGGGCGATTAAGTTGCAGGGTATAGACCCGAAACCCGGTGATCTAGCCATGGGCAGGTTGAAGGTTGGGTAACACTAACTGGAGGACCGAACCGACTAATGTTGAAAAATTAGCGGATGACTTGTGGCTGGGGGTGAAAGGCCAATCAAACCGGGAGATAGCTGGTTCTCCCCGAAAGCTATTTAGGTAGCGCCTCGTGAACTCATCTTCGGGGGTAGAGCACTGTTTCGGCTAGGGGGTCATCCCGACTTACCAACCCGATGCAAACTACGAATACCGAAGAATGTTATCACGGGAGACACACGGCGGGTGCTAACGTTCGTCGTGAAGAGGGAAACAACCCAGACCGCCAGCTAAGGTCCCAAAGTCATGGTTAAGTGGGAAACGAAGTGGGAAGGCTCAGACAGCCAGGATGTTGGCTTAGAAGCAGCCATCATTTAAAGAAAGCGTAATAGCTCACTGGTCGAGTCGGCCTGCGCGGAAGATGTAACGGGGCTAAACCATGCACCGAAGCTGCGGCAGCGACATTTAGATGTTGTTGGGTAGGGGAGCGTTCTGTAAGCCTGTGAAGGTGTGCTGCGAGGCATGCTGGAGGTATCAGAAGTGCGAATGCTGACATAAGTAACGATAATGCGGGTGAAAAACCCGCACGCCGGAAGACCAAGGGTTCCTGTCCAACGTTAATCGGGGCAGGGTGAGTCGACCCCTAAGGCGAGGCAGAAATGCGTAGTCGATGGGAAACAGGTTAATATTCCTGTACTGGTGATAATTGCGATGGGGGGACGGAGAAGGCTAGGCTGGCCGGGCGACGGTTGTCCCGGTTTAAGGATGTAGGCAGGTGAATTAGGCAAATCCGGTTCACTACATGCTGAGGTCTGATGACGAGTCACTACGGTGGCGAAGTAGCTCATGCCCCGCTTCCAGGAAAAGCCTCTAAGCTCTAGATTATCATTAATCGTACCCCAAACCGACACAGGTGGTCAGGTAGAGAATACTCAGGCGCTTGAGAGAACTCGGGTGAAGGAACTAGGCAAAATGGTGCCGTAACTTCGGGAGAAGGCACGCTGGCGCTAGGTGAAGTCCCTCGCGGATGGAGCTGAAGCCAGTCGCAGATACCAGCTGGCTGCAACTGTTTATTAAAAACACAGCACTGTGCAAACACGAAAGTGGACGTATACGGTGTGACGCCTGCCCGGTGCTGGAAGGTTAATTGATGGGGTTATCCGTAAGGAGAAGCTCTTGATCGAAGCCCCAGTAAACGGCGGCCGTAACTATAACGGTCCTAAGGTAGCGAAATTCCTTGTCGGGTAAGTTCCGACCTGCACGAATGGCGTAATGATGGCCAGGCTGTCTCCACCCGAGACTCAGTGAAATTGAACTCGCTGTGAAGATGCAGTGTACCCGCGGCAAGACGGAAAGACCCCGTGAACCTTTACTATAGCTTGACACTGAACATTGAGCCTTGATGTGTAGGATAGGTGGGAGGCTTTGAAGTGTGGACGCCAGTCTGCATGGAGCCAACCTTGAAATACCACCCTTTAATGTTTGATGTTCTAACGTGGCCCCATCATCTGGGGTGCGGACAGTGTCTGGTGGGTAGTTTGACTGGGGCGGTCTCCTCCCAAAGAGTAACGGAGGAGCACGAAGGTTGGCTAAGCATGGTCGGACATCATGCGGTTAGTGCAAAGGCATAAGCCAGCTTGACTGCGAGAGTGACGGCTCGAGCAGGTACGAAAGTAGGTCTTAGTGATCCGGTGGTTCTGAATGGAAGGGCCATCGCTCAACGGATAAAAGGTACTCCGGGGATAACAGGCTGATACCGCCCAAGAGTTCATATCGACGGCGGTGTTTGGCACCTCGATGTCGGCTCATCACATCCTGGGGCTGAAGTAGGTCCCAAGGGTATGGCTGTTCGCCATTTAAAGTGGTACGCGAGCTGGGTTTAGAACGTCGTGAGACAGTTCGGTCCCTATCTGCCGTGGGCGTTGGAAGATTGAAAGGGGCTGCTCCTAGTACGAGAGGACCGGAGTGGACGCACCACTGGTGTTCGGGTTGTCATGCCAATGGCACTGCCCGGTAGCTAAGTGCGGAAGAGATAACCGCTGAAAGCATCTAAGCGGGAAACTTGCCTTGAGATGAGTCTTCCCTGACTCTTTAAGGGTCCTAAAGGAACGTTTAAGACTAAGACGTTGATAGGCTGGGTGTGTAAGCGTAGCGATACGTTGAGCTAACCAGTACTAATGAACCGTGAGGCTTAACCTGACAACACCGAAGGTGTTTTAGAGAGAACGTTGTGAAGCGCATACAGAGTGCGAGAAATTAGCTTGTTCAAGATTGCTGTTCTGGTTGGTGGAAGCCGACGGGAACAAAAACTGAATTTGTCTGGCGGCAATAGCGCGGTGGTCCCACCTGACCCCATGCCGAACTCAGCAGTGAAACGCCGTAGCGCCGATGGTAGTGTGGGGTCTCCCCATGTGAGAGTAGGGAACTGCCAGACATTAAATTAAAGACTTATTGCGAAGCGATAAGCAGCCGTTAGGCGAAAGAATAGTGGAGCGGTAGTTCAGTTGGTTAGAATACCTGCCTGTCACGCAGGGGGTCGCGGGTTCGAGTCCCGTCCGTTCCGCCACTTAATTTAGGGGCGTAGTTCAATTGGTAGAGCACCGGTCTCCAAAACCGGGTGTTGGGAGTTCGAGCCTCTCCGCCCCTGCCAGTTACCAATTAAGTAAAAATAAAAGAAGTATCTTATTGATAACCCGATTATTTTAATCGGGTTTTTCTTTATCTAACCTACAGACACATCACCATCTCCCACCGAGCAGACATCCCACTTGTATTACCCTTTGATAATGCAGTCAATGACTCAATTTTGGGATTAAAGAGAACACTATCACTCTGTGATCAAATTGAGTAATAGAGTGCGTATATAAGCAGTTACACCCTACCTCAATGCTAAAATGCCTAAAAGTGACTTTTGGGTTGTATTAATATCCCCTAACACGCTGAATGAACTTAAAGATTAAATGTAGCTTATTAACGGAATATCATTGTGACGTTAAACGGCGCAGTTATTACTGTCATTGATAGCTCAATTTAGACCTATCAGTGTTGTTAGGTTTTAATGGGAACGGCTTTCTATCGATTTTTCTCTTTCTGCTTACATGCTAAGAAGGTTTGATTGTTTTAATCTATCTGGCATGAAGACTTGGTTTTTGTTTGCCTACCTATATACCTTTCGATTGTGACTTCGTTTAAGCCAATATGACTAATGCCATGACTTTAAAGAAGCGTGCCAAGTGATGATGTTTATATATTGCATGTTTAGGACATTGCCGTCGCTCACCCAAGCCGGTAAATACCCCATAAAATTTAATAGCATTAATTTTGGGTGATAGGGGTATTATCAAATATCACCATTTTTTATTGGCAGGGAATGATAACTTATTTAGATATCAATAAAATGGGATAGCTCTTTGATGTGCCTGTGACTTTCGAGCAAATTAACATTATTGAAAAACTAGACGCTCGATAAAACAATCGAGCGTCATGGCGTGATGAGCTTATTTTATGGGATTAATTGAGCATTCTTAATAGGGGTTTTTATTAGTTGATTAATCAATGCTTGTTGATCGTTCTTCTGTAGCCAAACAGCGTAGAGTGGTTTTGTCATTGGACTTTCTGAGAGTGTTTTTAGCCCAGGGTACTGGATACTCCAGTGAGAAGGTAAAAACGCAGCAGAAAGTGATACAGAGAGTAATTGACGGGCTATATGCGCTGATGTCGTTATCATGACAGGTGAGTCATCAGGCGTTAAAGCTGAATCATTTTGAGGATGGAAATCGGCTCCCCACTCTAATTTGATATAATTATAATTTGTTAGCGCAATATTTTTTTGTGAAGCCATTAGCTGAAGTTCAATCGTACCAATAATGGTGCTTTCAAACTCATCCATTTTCGGTGGCTCCGTTGCTATCAGCAAATCGAGTTCTCTGGAGTGTAGTTGCTTGACGAGTGATTGACGCGTTGATACTCGCGCTTCTAATCGTAGCTCATCATGCTGTTCATATAATGCTTGTACCCAGTCCGTCAGATAGCCTTCCCACAGTGATGCGGTCGCTCCAATTGATAGTTCAGTATGCTGTGATGCATGTGAGATCTCTTTTTTAGCCTGTAACCATGTATTCATCAACGATTCTGCATAGGGGACTAAGCGCTCCCCCGCGGCCGTTAATCGAATGTTATTACGATGCCGAGTAAATAGGTTTGTGCCTAGTTGTGTTTCAAGTTGTCTGATACGAAAGCTAACAGCAGATTGTGTTAAATATAGTGATTCTGCGGCTCGGCCGAAGTGTCTGGTTCTACTGACTTCCAAAAAAGTTTTTAATAACTCAGTATCCACATACATCTCCAATAATTTTTGTCGTGATGATTTAAATGTTTTGTTTTACAGATTGTCAATGCTGTCTAATACTCCGCGCCATAAAGAGTTGACAGTAATAAGTTAGGAGTGTGTCAGATGGCAGAAAGCTTCATCACGACTAATCGTTTTTTTGATAATAAACATTACCCACGTGGCTTTTCTCGTCATGGTGATTTCACCATCAAGGAAGCTCAGTTACTCGAACGTCACGGTCAAGCTTTTTCTGAGCTTGATTCTGGCAAACGCGCTGCACAGACTGATGAAGAAAAACTGTTCGTTGCAGTTTGCCGTGGCGAAAGGGAACCAGTAACTCCTGAAGAAAAGGTGTGGGCGAAATATTCTAGCCGTATAAATCGTCCAAAACGCTTTCATACTCTCTCTGGCGGTAAACCTCAGATAGACCCTTCAGATGACTATACAGATACAGATGATTAATATCATCAATATATTTACAGAGGGGCTTTAGGCCCCTTAGTTTATTTATCGGATATTAGTATGACTTATCGACCATGTTATTCTTGCAAATGTGTGCTTATCTAATCGCATATCGTCATCATTTCATGCATTCTGTACCTATCCACTGAAAATTGTTAGGTTCTCTGTTTTATTTTTCTGTCTTTAACTCTCTCCCAGCCAGTCAGCTTACTTGTTTTTGTAAATGAAGCAATAACTTATCCATCGCTCGGTAACCTAATGCTTCGAGAAGATGCGGTTTTTCAATATTGTCTGTATTTTGTAAATCAGCAATGGTACGAGCAACCCTTAAGATCTTATGCCAAGCCCTGATAGATAATCCGAGCTTATTTAAAGCCTGCTCTAAAAAAAAGGCATCCTTGGTATTGAGCTGACAGAGTGCGGTGGTTTCTTTCTCGGTTAACTGGCTGTTTAATTTCCCTATTCTTTTCATTTGAATGTTTCTTGCAAGTAGGACCCTAGAGCGTATTTGTTCGCTATTTTCACTGTGAGAGGATGGGTGGCTTAGCGTGCCTAGAGGTAGTAATGGAATCTCTATTGAAAGATCAAATCGATCAAGAAAAGGGCCTGAAATACGTGAGAGATAGCGTAAAATTTTAGTTGGAGAGCTGCGGCAAAAGTTTCCTTGATATTGACCTGTAGGGCTTGGATTTAAGGCAGCAATGAGTTGAAAGTTAGCAGGGAAAGAGACTTTTGCTTTAGCACGAGAAATAATGATTTGCCTTGATTCTAGCGGCTCACGTAATGCATCAAGTACAGTGCGGCTAAATTCCGGTAATTCATCTAGAAACAAAATCCCATTATGCGCTAGGGATATCTCCCCCGGCTTCGGTAAGCTTCCTCCGCCAATAAGTGCTGCCATTGAGGCACTATGATGAGGCGCTCTAAATGGCCGAGGAGGCCAATCATAACTTAAGTGAGTGGATTGACATAGACTATGTATTGAAGCGACTTCTAACGCTTCCTGTGGCGTTAGAGTGGGTAAAAGCGTCTTGAGTCTGCTTGCTAACATTGTTTTTCCAGTACCAGGAGGGCCTAATAAGAGTAAATTATGTCCACCACTGGCACAGATTTCTAATGCTCTTTTTCCTTGTTCTTGCCCAATGATATCGCTGATGTTGTCATTACAATTGAGTGATGCAGGGATGTTAGTTGGATGGAAATTACGTGGTAAGGCGGTCTTTTCATATAAAAAATGGCAAAGTTCTAATAGTGTTCCTGCAAACATAACGCTGTTATCAGGGAGTAAGTTCAGCTGTTGTGGATTTTCCGCTGCAAGAATGAGCTGTCTTTTTTTTGTTAATGCAGCCAAAGCGGCAGGAATAGCGCCATTAACATGACGAATTTGGCCAGATAAAGCAAGTTCGCCGAGAAATTCATATTGATGAAGTATCTTAGCGGGGACTTGGCCTGAAGAAACTAAGATAGCAATGGCTATCGCTAGATCATAACGCCCCCCTTCTTTAGGGAGATCGGCAGGGGCCAAGTTAATTGTCATTTTTTTGGTTGGATATTCAAAGCCGCTGTTTATTAGAGCGCTTCGTACCCTATCTCTAGATTCTTTAACAGCGGTTTCTGGCAGACCGACAAGCGTTAAGCCTGGAAGTCCATTACTAATATGGGCTTCAACAGTCACAAGTGGGGCATCCATTCCTATCGAGGCTCTGGTGTAGACAATCGCTAGTGCCATATTTTCTCCCTTTTAGTAAACAGAGTAATATTCTGTTTAACAAAAAGGCTGTGCAATCGCATGTTTTAATGTTGAGAAGCCGTTTGGAAAGCAGATTAGAAAATATTTAGCAATCATCATTTTCTTGCGAAGATGTTCACAAAATTATTATTTATCATGGTATTGGGTTTTATTTATAAATAATCATTAAGTATTACTTTAGATAATTATTATTGAAAAGTGATATATGAAATAAATTTAATATCTTCAATGTTAGGTTTAGATAATGGAATATCAGACTAATTATTCAATCAGAACAATATGTATTTGCTATATATATAGTGAAATACTAGATAATCATGCTAAATATTTTGTAGCGCTATGTTTTTAAAGTAAATTTATTTTTTAATAGGAAAAAAAGAAAATAAAAGTTGTCAAAGTAATTTTAACATGATAACTCTTTAATATAGATAACGAATAACAGTGAAAGAAAAAAACAGATGAACGCATTTTTCCGAGTGATTAGCCTAATTATTATCAGCGTGGTGGTGATTATTATCCCACCGTGCGGGGCTGCACTTGGACGACGAAGGCTAAATTAGTAGCCAGATCTCACGAGAACCCCGCACCGAAAGGCGCGGGGTTTTTTTTGACATAAAAGTTTACCAACATCATTCAACCTAAAAAAACAAAATAAATACAAATAGATAAAGCAAATGGAAGACAGGAGAGAAGCATGAATGGGGCACAATGGTTAGTTCAAGCATTAAGAACTCAAGGGGTTGAAACCGTGTTTGGTTACCCTGGTGGTGCGATTATGCCAGTGTATGATGCATTGTATGATGGCGGCGTTGAGCATCTGTTATGCCGCCATGAGCAAGGTGCTGTGATTGCGGCGATTGGTTATGCGCGATCAACCTCGAAAACGGGAGTATGTATTGCGACATCTGGGCCGGGTGCCACAAACTTAATTACAGGATTAGCCGATGCGTTGTTAGATTCAGTTCCTGTTGTTGCCATTACAGGGCAGGTGAGCTCTGAATTTATTGGTACGGATGCTTTTCAGGAAATTGATGTTTTAGGGTTATCGCTTGCCTGTACTAAGCACAGTTTTTTAGTGGAATCTCTTGAAGACCTGCCTCGTATTGTTGCTGAAGCTTTCGCAATCGCAAATAGTGGTCGTCCAGGACCTGTACTGATTGATATTCCGAAAGATATTCAACTACAGCAGGCCGACCTAGCACCATTTTTAATGCCTGTTGAACAGGATTTGCCTATCCAAACTGATGAAGTACAGCAAGCAAGAGCGTTACTCCAACAGTCGCAAAAGCCGATGTTATACATTGGTGGCGGTGTTGGTATGTCGGGAGCGGTTGCCGAGTTAAGACAATTTATTGCGTGCACAGGCATCCCTTCTGTGGCGACGTTA
Organism: Providencia sp. PROV080; assembly: GCF_033688105.1. Classification (NCBI taxonomy): domain Bacteria; kingdom Pseudomonadati; phylum Pseudomonadota; class Gammaproteobacteria; order Enterobacterales; family Morganellaceae; genus Providencia; species Providencia sp. PROV080. The sequence continues at coordinate 3,927,166 of NZ_CP096346.1, read as the reverse complement.
AAAGGGTTGGGGGCTGTAGCGGCGACGGAGCCTTATTATCTTGGCATGTTAGGTATGCATGGAACGAAAGCCGCTAACCTAGCGGTACAACGTTGCGATTTATTGATTGCGGTTGGTGCACGTTTTGATGATCGTGTGACGGGCAAATTAAATACATTCGCTCCGGATGCCAAAGTCATACATATCGATATTGACCATGTTGAGCTTGATAAATTGCGTCAAACGCATGTGGCTTTGTTAGGTGATGCCAAACAGCTATTACCTGAATTGACGATGGAAAAAAATATTTCGTCATGGCAGGAAGAGGTGCAGCAGTTAAAACACGAATTCAGTTGGCGCTATGACCATCCTGGCGAAGCTATTTATGCCCCTTTGCTGTTAAAGCAACTTTCCGATCGTATGGGGCCTAATACGGTTGTCACAACGGATGTTGGGCAGCACCAAATGTGGTCAGCTCAGCATTTAGAGTTTGATGCCCCTGAAAATTTTATAACTTCAAGTGGTCTGGGAACCATGGGCTTTGGTATTCCTGCGGCAATCGGTGCTCAGGTTGCTCGTCCTGAAGATACCGTGATCTGTGTTTCTGGAGATGGCTCGTTCATGATGAACGTTCAAGAGTTGGGAACCATTAAGCGTAAACAGTTACCGGTTAAAATTTTATTGTTAGATAACCAACGTTTAGGCATGGTTCGTCAGTGGCAAGAGCTGTTTTTTGAGCAACGTTATAGTGAAACTATTTTAACGGATAACCCTGATTTTGTCGCTTTGGCGCAGGCTTTTGATATTCCTGGACGCCGTATCACTGCAAAATCGGAAGTCGATGCTGCGCTAGATGAATTACTTAATAGTGAAGGCGCTTACATCTTGCAGGTTTCAATAAATGAATTAGAAAACGTCTGGCCGCTGGTTCCACCAGGGGCGAGTAATGAAAAAATGATGGAGAAACCGTTATGATGCAACATCAACTCGCAATACAAGCCCGTTTCCGTCCTGAGGTTTTAGAGCGTATATTACGGGTGACTCGCCATCGTGGATTCCAAATCAGTTCAATGACTATGGATCACATGCCAGATGGTGATAATGTAAATATTGAAATGACTGTGAATAGCCAGAGGCCACTCACCCAGCTATATGCACAGTTAACTAAGTTGTCTGATGTTTCAGAAGTTGAAATAAGAGAACAAGAATCACGACTATTACGCACTCAGAGTGCAATGTAAGGAATAAATACAATGACTAAGAAAGCTGACTATATTTGGTTTAACGGTGAAATGACGCCATGGGCTGATGCTAAGGTACACGTTATGTCTCATGCTCTGCATTATGGAACATCGGTATTTGAAGGCGTCCGTTGCTATGACTCTCACAAAGGGCCAGTTGTATTCCGCCATAGAGAACACATGCAACGTTTGCGTGATTCCGCAAAAATCTACCGTATGCCTGTCAGCTATAGCGTAGATGAGTTAATGGAAGCTTGCCGTGCCACTCTGCGTAAAAACAACTTAGTCAGTGCATATATTCGTCCACTCGTTTTTATCGGTGATGTTGGCATGGGAGTGAACCCACCGGACGGTTATAAAACAGATGTCATCATGGCTGCTTTCCCATGGGGAGCGTATTTAGGGGAAGAAGCATTAGACCAAGGTATTGATGCAATGGTCTCTTCTTGGAATCGTGTGGCACCAAATACTATCCCAACAGGTGCAAAAGCTGGCGGTAACTATCTGTCATCGCTGTTAGTAGGGAGTGAGGCTCGCCGTCATGGCTACCAAGAAGGTATCGCGTTAGACGTTCATGGTTATCTATCTGAAGGTGCGGGCGAAAACATCTTTGAAGTGAAAGATGGTATTTTATTTACTCCTCCATTTACTTCTTCTGCTCTACCGGGGATCACTCGTGACGCTATTTTAACCCTAGCAAAAGACATGGGGATTGAGGTGCGTGAGCAAACATTATCACGTGAGTCACTTTATCTTGCTGATGAAGTCTTTATGACAGGAACCGCGGCGGAAATTACTCCAGTACGTAGCGTTGACGGTATCCAAGTCGGCATTGGCCGTTGTGGCCCTGTGACGAAAAAGATCCAGCAAGCATTTTTTGGCTTGTTTGATGGGTCGACGGAAGATAAATGGGGTTGGTTAGATCCAGTAAACCCTTAATAACAAATATAAACAGACTTACAGGCGGTCGTTCCCCGCCTGTTTTAAAACACGGGAGTAAAGATATGCCTAAGTACCGTTCAGCAACAACCACTCATGGCCGTAATATGGCAGGCGCTCGTGCATTATGGCGTGCCACCGGTATGACGGATGCTGATTTTGGAAAACCAATTATTGCAGTGGTTAACTCATTTACTCAATTTGTTCCAGGGCACGTTCATTTGCGCGACCTAGGGAAGCTGGTTGCTGAGCAAATTGAAGCTGCGGGTGGTGTTGCGAAAGAGTTTAATACGATTGCCGTTGATGATGGTATCGCTATGGGGCATGGCGGGATGCTTTATTCCTTACCTTCCCGTGAGTTAATTGCAGATTCTGTTGAATATATGGTGAATGCGCACTGTGCAGATGCCATGGTTTGTATCTCCAACTGTGACAAAATCACACCGGGCATGTTAATGGCGTCATTACGTTTGAATATTCCGGTGATATTTGTTTCAGGTGGCCCAATGGAAGCGGGTAAAACGAAGCTTTCAGATCAAATCATTAAGTTGGACTTGGTCGATGCGATGATCCAAGGTGCTAACCCTAATGTCAGTGATGCGGATAGTGAACAAATTGAACGTTCGGCTTGCCCAACGTGTGGATCTTGCTCGGGAATGTTCACCGCTAACTCGATGAACTGTTTAACAGAAGCGCTTGGCTTATCACAACCCGGAAATGGATCCTTATTAGCCACTCATGCTGACCGTAAAACCCTTTTCATTAATGCGGGTAAACGCATTGTCGAACTGACAAAACGCTATTATGAGCAGAATGATGAAAGTGCATTACCACGTAATATCGCCAACAAAGCCGCGTTTGAAAATGCGATGACACTGGATATTGCGATGGGAGGATCGACAAATACCGTATTGCACTTGCTTGCTGCCGCGCAAGAAGCAGAGGTTGATTTTACCATGGCGGATATTGATCGTTTGTCACGTCAAGTTCCGCACTTATGTAAAGTCGCGCCGAGCACCCAGAAATACCATATGGAAGACGTTCACCGTGCTGGTGGTGTGATTGGTATTTTAGGTGAGTTGAGCCGAGCAGGTTTATTACAAGAAAATGTGAAAAATATTCTGGGGCTGACTTTTAAACAGACGCTTGAGCAATACGACGTCATGTTGACGAAAGATGAGTCAGTTAAATCGATGTTTTTAGCGGGGCCTGCGGGTATTCGCACAACACAAGCATTCTCGCAAAGTTGCCGTTGGCCTTCCTTGGATACTGACCGTGAAAATGGGTGTATTCGTAATATTGAACATGCTTATAGCTTAGATGGCGGATTAGCGGTATTAGCCGGTAATATCGCCGAAGATGGTTGTATTGTAAAAACTGCGGGTGTTGATGAAGGAAGTTTAACGTTCCGAGGCCCCGCTAAAGTGTATGAGAGCCAAGATGATGCTGTTGAAGCGATACTTGGTGGCAAGGTTGTTGAAGGTGATGTGGTTGTTATTCGTTATGAAGGCCCGAAAGGCGGTCCAGGCATGCAAGAGATGCTCTATCCGACGTCATACCTTAAATCGATGGGATTAGGTAAGGCCTGTGCACTGATTACAGACGGTCGTTTCTCTGGGGGAAGTTCTGGGTTATCGATCGGTCATATTTCACCGGAAGCAGCAAGTGGTGGTTTGTTAGCCTTAGTACAGGATGGTGACATCATTGATATTGATATTCCAAAGAGAACCATTGCTTTGGATGTGAGTGAAGATGAGCTAAATAAACGCCGTGATGCGGAATTAGCGCGAGGTGATAAAGCTTATACACCACGTGATCGTCAGCGTGAAGTCTCTTTTGCTTTACGTGCCTATGCATCTCTTGCAACCAGTGCAGATAAGGGCGCTGTACGCGATAAGTCTAAGTTGGGAGGCTAACGGTGGCAGCTGCAAAACCATTACCATCAGCCCCAACGAGTGCTGATTATCTAAAAGCGGCGCTGAGTGCGCCGGTTTATGAAGTCGCTCAAGTTACGCCATTGCAAGAAATGAGCAAAGTCTCGGCTCGTATGGGAAATACGATCCTCGTTAAACGTGAAGATAGGCAGCCTGTGCATAGTTTTAAGTTGCGCGGTGCTTACGCCATGATTGCAGGGTTGACCGATGAGCAAAAAGCGAAAGGTGTCGTGACCGCTTCTGCGGGAAACCATGCTCAAGGGGTAGCCTTATCGGCGAGCCGTGTTGGTGTGAAAGCAAAAATTGTGATGCCTGTTGCGACAGCGGATATCAAAGTTGATGCAGTACGTAACTTTGGGGGCGAGGCCATTTTGCATGGCGCTAATTTTGATGAGGCGAAAGCAAAAGCCATTGAGATGGCAGCTCAAGAGGGCTATACCTTTGTTCCTCCTTTCGATCATCCCGCGGTCATTGCAGGTCAAGCAACGATTGCATTAGAGCTACTGCAACAAGATGTGCATCTTGACCGAATTTTTATACCTGTTGGTGGTGGTGGCCTAATCGCGGGGGTGGCGGTTTTAATCAAACAATTAATGCCAGAAATTAAAATCATCGGCGTTGAAGCAGAAGATGCCGCCTGTTTAAAAGCAGCGCTAGAGGCTGGCCATCCGGTTGACTTACCTCGAGTTGGTTTATTTGCAGAAGGTGTGGCAGTAAAACGTATTGGGGATGAAACATTTCGTCTCTGCCAACAATATGTCGATGATGTGATCACGGTAGATAGCGATGCGATCTGTGCAGCCTTGAAAGATATTTTTGAAGACGTACGTGCTATTGCCGAACCATCCGGTGCATTGGCGCTGGCGGGCCTGAAAAAATATGTGCAACAGCATAATATTAAAGGCGAACGTTTAGCGCATATTTTGTCTGGCGCCAATATGAACTTTCATGGGCTACGTTATGTGTCTGAGCGCTGTGAAATTGGTGAACAGCGGGAAGCACTACTTGCCGTTACGATCCCTGAACAAAAAGGCAGCTTTTTACGCTTTTGTCAGTTGCTAGGTCATCGGTCTATCACGGAGTTCAACTATCGTTATACCGATGCAGATCCTGACCGCGCGTGTATTTTTGTTGGGGTAAGACTTAATGGCGGGGAAAGTGAGCGAATTGAAATAATTCAGGAGCTACAACAGAACGGCTATGAAGTGGCTGACCTTTCCGATGATGAAATGGCAAAATTACATGTCCGCTATATGATTGGTGGTCGCCCATCGAAACCATTGGAAGAGCGCCTCTATAGTTTCGAGTTTCCTGAGTCCCCCGGGGCACTGTTGAAATTCTTAGAGACGTTAGGTACCTATTGGAATATTACACTGTTCCATTATCGGAGTCATGGCACTGACTACGGGCGTGTGTTAGCCGCGTTTGAGTTATCTGGACCAGAAGTTCGCTTTGATAGGCACCTTGATGCATTAGGCTATGAATATCATGATGAAACGGGGAATCCCTCTTTCCGTTTCTTTTTAGCGCCCCAACGTCTCCCTCAAACATTAGATTAAGCTTTCTGGGAGTAGTTGCCAGAATGATTTGATTAAGGGTTCGCTAAGGCGTTTGCTAAGTGAGCAAACGCCTAGTTCAAAAGGCTCCACTAGCGAAATATTATCTAATTGTAATATACGACTACGTACCGGTTCTGGGCTGTTATCAACCACGACGCTCGGAATCAAAGCGATACCACAACCAAGCGCGACCATTGAGACGATTGCTTCATGCCCAGAGACGGTTGCATAGATCACGGGGTTATTGATGTGGTGGCGACGGAACCATAGTTCGATACGTTTTCTTGAGGGGCCGTGTTCAGGCAGGATAAAAGGAATGGCAGACCAATCAGGTTGTGGTTCTGTCGCCATGGTGCGTACCGCACAAGGCAATGCCGGAGCAATCAGAACCAATGGAATTTCACCAATTTTAGTAAATTTTACATTATCAGGAAGGCGTTCCGGTTTACCGGCAATCCCTAAGTCCGCTTCTTTGGTTTCGACTTTATCGACGGCATCGGCAGCATCCCCTGTGGTGAGTTTGATTTCAACGAGTGGGTGAAGGGCTCGGAATTTATCTAAAACCTGTGGTAAATGGCTGTAGGCGGCTGTTACTGAACAAAAAAGGCGTAGCTCACCCGTGAGAGAGGGGCTTTGTTGATTGAGAACATGTTGCAGTTGTTGATATTGCAATAAGGTTTGTTGAGCAAATTGTTTTAAATGCTCTCCAGCTTGCGTCAGTTTTACCGAACGATTATCACGAATAAATAGCGGATGCCCTAGCTGTTCTTCTAAGCGTTGAATTTGTCTCGATAAGGTTGAGGGGCTGACATACATTGCTTTAGAGGTTCGACCGAAATGGCAGCTTTCTGCTAAATGAAGAAATAGCTTTAAATCACGAATATCCATTTTTGTATTAGCCTCAGATTCAATAAATATGACGTTGCAAAATATGCAACATTGTATTGTTAATATATCAATTTAAGCAATGCAAATCATCGCATATAGTAAAACCATAACCGCTTAATAAAAGCGACGGGCCAAGGGCCTGACATAACGAACACAACAGAACAATGGAGTAAGACAATGGCGAATTATTTTAATACTTTGAATCTGCGTCAGCAGTTGGAACAATTAGGCAAGTGTCGTTTCATGAAGCGCGAAGAGTTTGCTGATGAAGCAGGATACTTAAAAGGTAAAAAAATCGTCATCGTCGGTTGTGGTGCTCAAGGCCTAAACCAAGGCTTGAATATGCGTGACTCGGGCTTAGATATTGCTTACGCACTGCGCGCTGAAGCTATCGCGGAGAAGCGTGCATCATGGCGCAAAGCGACAGAAAATGGTTTCAAAGTGGGCACTTATGAAGAGTTGATCCCAGAAGCTGACTTAGTGATTAACTTAACGCCAGACAAACAGCACTCAACCGTTGTTCGTGCTGTTCAACCAATGATGAAACAAGGCGCGGCTTTAGGTTATTCGCACGGTTTTAACATTGTCGAAGTTGGCGAAGAAATTCGTAAAGATATTACTGTTGTGATGGTAGCACCGAAGTGCCCTGGTACTGAAGTACGTGAAGAATACAAACGTGGCTTTGGTGTTCCAACGCTGATTGCGGTTCATCCTGAAAATGATCCGAAAGGTGAAGGAATGGCAATTGCTAAAGCTTGGGCTGCTGCAACGGGAGGTCATCGCGCTGGGGTATTAGAATCTTCATTTGTTGCTGAAGTTAAGTCTGACCTGATGGGCGAGCAAACTATCCTGTGCGGTATGTTGCAAGCTGGTGCTTTGCTGTCTTACGACAAAATGGTTGCTGATGGTGTTGAGCCAGGCTATGCAGGCAAATTGATTCAGTTTGGTTGGGAAACCATTACCGAAGCCTTGAAACAAGGTGGTATCACGCTGATGATGGATCGCCTGTCTAACCCAGCTAAACTGCGTGCATTTGCTCTGTCAGAACAATTGAAAACCATCATGGCGCCTTTATTCCAAAAACATATGGATGACATTATCTCAGGCGAATTCTCAGCAACTATGATGGCTGACTGGGCTAATGATGATAAAAACCTACTGGCTTGGCGTGAAGAAACAGGTAAAACGGCGTTTGAAAATTACCCAGAATATACTGGTAAGATTTCGGAGCAAGAGTATTTCGACCATGGCGTTCTGTTAGTTGCAATGGTTAAAGCAGGGGTTGAGTTAGCATTCGATACGATGTTAGAAGCGGGTATTCTTGAAGAGTCTGCTTATTACGAATCACTGCATGAATTGCCGCTGATTGCCAATACGATTGCTCGTAAGCGTTTGTATGAAATGAACGTGGTTATTTCAGATACCGCAGAATATGGTAACTACCTGTTCTCATTTGCAGCCGTTCCAATGCTGAAAGACTTTATGAGTAAACTGCAAGCCGGTGATTTAGCTAAACCTGTTGCTGATAATGGCACTGATAACGCGCAACTACGTGATGTGAATGAAGCGATTCGTAACCATCCTATCGAGAAAATCGGTAAGACATTACGTGGTTATATGACGGATATGAAGAAAATCTCTAGCGCGCAATAATCCTTACCATTCTCCGCATCAATAGATGCGTTGGCTGAACGGAGGTTACCCAAGTCACATATTTAATGTATGCCCCTTGGGATAACCTCCTTTTTCGTCACTCTTCGCGTGATAGGTGCGTTGGCTTCACTCGGTTACCCAAGTCACATACTTAATGTATGCTCCTTGGGATAACCTCCTTTGCCGCCTTCCTCTAACGCGAATAGTTTAGAAAAATGTATTGATGTTATAAAAGAAAAAGAACAGAACCACATCGGTCTAATGAATGATGTGGTTTTTTGCTTTTATAAAGGATCGTTGCTCAAGAGTTGGCTAGGTTTCTGCTACAATCCGTAGAGAGTTCCATTTTGAATAACTAAGTGATGTAGAGAAACCATGCGATTAAATCCAAGCCAACAGCAGGCTGTTGAATTTGTGGATGGCCCATGCCTTGTGCTGGCGGGTGCCGGTTCGGGAAAAACCCGAGTTATTACCAATAAAATAGCGCATCTGATCCGCCATTGTGGCTATCAGCCTCGTCAAATCGCTGCGGTAACGTTTACCAATAAAGCGGCGCGTGAGATGAAAGAGCGTGTCGCCCAAACCTTGGGTAAAAAAGAAGCGCGTGGGTTGATTATCTCGACATTCCATACTCTTGGCTTGGAGATCATCAAGCGAGAATATAAAGCATTAGGTATTAAAGCGAACTTTTCTCTGTTTGATGATCAGGACCAAATGGCATTACTAAAAGAGCTAACCTTTGATTTATTAGAAGAGGATAAAGATCTTTTACAGCAATTGATCTCATCGATCTCAAATTGGAAAAATGATCTATTATCACCTGATCAAGCATTGGCGCGTGCCAGAAGTGAAAAAGAGCACCATTTCGCTGAATGCTATCGCCGCTACGAATTACATTTAAGAAGCTGTAACGTATTGGATTTTGATGACCTTATCAGTAAGCCAACGTTACTTTTGTCGCATAACGAAGAGGTTCGCGAACGTTGGCAACAAAAAATTCGTTATTTGCTGGTGGATGAATATCAAGATACCAATACTAGCCAATATCAATTGGTTAAGTTGTTGGTTGGTCAGCGCGCGCGCTTTACGGTGGTAGGGGATGATGATCAATCTATCTACTCTTGGCGTGGTGCTAGACCACAAAACTTGGTGCTGTTAAGTCAAGACTTTCCAAAACTGAATGTGATTAAGTTGGAGCAAAACTATCGTTCATCTGAGCGAATACTCAAAGCGGCAAATATTTTGATTGCCAATAACCCTCATGTATTTGAAAAACAATTGTTCTCGACACTGGGCTACGGTGCGCCACTCAAAGTGATTACCGCCAACAATGAAGATCATGAGGCAGAAAGGGTGATTGGTGAATTGATTGCTCATCACTTCATCAATAAAACACAATATAAAGATTATGCGATTTTATATCGTGGTAACCACCAATCTCGTATTTTTGAAAAAATGTTGATGCAAAATCGCATCCCATATCGCATTTCAGGGGGAACCTCCTTTTTTTCTCGTCCTGAAATAAAAGATTTATTAGCGTATTTGCGGGTACTGACTAATCCTGAAGATGATAGTGCTTTCTTGCGTATCGTGAATACGCCACGTCGTGAAATTGGTCCGAAAACAATCCAAAAGCTTGGTGAATGGGCTAATCAGCGGGGCAAGAGCCTCTATCAAGCCAGTTTTGATTTGGGCTTAGAGCAAACGTTAACAGGCAAAGGATTAAACGCGCTTCAGCAATTCGCTCATTGGATGGACAAGATTGTGAAATTGGCTGAACGTGAGCCATTGATAGCGGTACGTGATTTGCTGCGTGAAATGGATTATGAAAGCTGGTTGTATGAAACTTCCGCCAGTACTAAAGCTGCCGAAATGCGGATGAAAAACGTGAATCAATTGTTTACGTGGATGAGTGAAATGGTAGAAGGCGACGACTTGAATGACCCAATGTCGTTAGATCAGGTTGTAACGCGTTTCACGTTACGTGACATGATGGAACGAGGTGAAGATGATGAAGAGTCAGACCAAGTTCAGTTAATGACCTTACATGCATCAAAAGGGCTTGAGTTTCCTTATGTTTTCCTAGTCGGTATGGAAGAAGGGCTGTTACCACATCAAAGCAGTATTGATGAAGACAATATCGATGAGGAACGCCGTCTAGCTTATGTTGGAATTACTCGGGCACAAAAAGAGCTCTTTTTTAGTCATTGTCGTGAACGTCGCCAATATGGGGAGCTAATCCGACCTGAGTTAAGCCGCTTTTTATTAGAATTACCACAAGATGATTTAGAGTGGGAGCAACAGCGGAAAGTCGTTACGGCGGAGGAGCGAATGCAAAAAGGGCAATCAGCACTTGCCGATATTAAGGCCCGTCTAGGACTGAATAAAAAAGATAAGTAGGAGATTGCCCCTCACACTGCTTGTGCTTATCGAGTGTGAGGGGGAAAAACTAACTATTGGAACTATTGCGTTCTTCAAGTTTCAAAGGCCAGTTAACATAACCTTGCCATTGAACTTCTTGTTGCAAGTTTTCTGATCGTAATGGATGCTCCGCTAACCAACGATATGGTAATACAATCGTGAGGGTATCCGATTCAGCCTGAAGCCTCAATGCCGGCAATGTGTCATCACGTCGACGGCTAGCAAAAATGATCGCCAAACGCAGCAAGCGGCATAAATAGTAGGCTTGTTGCATGGGGAGCGCATTTTGTTGACTCAGTGTGGCAAGATCAACAGGGCCTTGCTGATTACGTAACAGTGCTGCTAATAAGCGTTTTTGTGCCGGAGTAAAACCGGGTAAATCTAGGTTGGTGATCAGGTAGCTGGCATGTTCAGGGCCTTTGCGAAAGTCCACACTCAGGCCTATTTCATGTAAGGCACACGCACTGGATAATAACTCACGACAGCGTAGGTCGAGCTCCCAGTGTTTGGCGACTTGCAAAAAGAAATGTTCAGCTAATTGACTCACACGGGCGGCTTGCTCAATATCCACTTGGAAACGGCGTTGAATATTCCGCAATGTTCGCGCACGAACATCTTGTTCTATCGGTAATTCAAGCATGCCGTAGACCAGACCTTCACGTAATGCACCACCGGCGAGGGTCATATTATCAATCGACAGGGTTTCGAAAATAGCGATGAGGATTGATAGGCCGCTTGGGAATACGAGTGCTCGCTCAAACGTTAAACCTTCAATTTCTAGCTCTTCAAGCTTATGGCATTGAATCGCTTTATATTTGAGCTGCTGTAGTTTATCGAGAGTGATCAGCTCATCCATCCCTTGCGAAATCATGATTTCTTGGATGGCCTGAACGGTACCCGATGCGCCAACACAAATTTTCCAACCATGACGTGTTAACGTCTCGGCAACAGGTGCAATAACTGCGCGCGCGGCACGTTCTGCTTGCGCAAAATTTTCTTCCGTCAGCGCGCGGTCACTAAAATATTTTTCAAGCCAAGTGACACAGCCCATTTCAAGACTGAATAATTGCTCGGCTTTGGCTCCTGTTCCCGCCACAAGCTCTGTACTACCACCACCGATATCCACCACTAACCGTTGATCAGGGCCGCCGGTTGTATGGGCAACACCTTGGTAAATCAAACGTGCTTCTTCTTCTCCCTGAATGACCTTAACGGTATTACCTAGAATTTCACTGGCTTTTTGCACAAAAATATCGGCATTTTTTGCCAACCGCAATGTTGCAGTTGCGACGACACGTATTTGAGAGCTAGGAATATCCTGTAAATGCTCAGAAAAAAGTCGCAAACATTGCCAACCGCGCTCCATAGCTTGCTCTGACAGCCTATTTTGACTGTCTAAACCCGCTGCGAGACGCACTTTGCGTTTTACTCTTGAAATAATCTGAATACTACCCGCAACTTCACGAACGACCAGCATATGAAAACTGTTCGAACCTAAATCAATCGCTGCATAGAGAGAAGAGGATTTCAGCATATCGTTATCACTCAGCCTGAACGTTTATGGTTATTACGTGGGCCATTATGGCGACGTGGCGAATTTGAATTGCGACGAGGCCCTCCTGGACGCGGACGATGGCGACGTTTCGGAGTCGGAAGGTCGGTTAATAACGCTTCGCTGTTATATTTGCTCACTGGAATCGAATGTTGAATATAGTCTTCAATAGCCGGTAGATTCAACGCATACTCTTCACAAGCGAGACTGATTGAATGACCACTTTCACCGGCTCGGCCGGTACGACCAATACGGTGTACATAGTCTTCACAATCGTCAGGTAAATCATAGTTAAAAACATGGGTCACTGAAGGAATGTGTAAGCCACGGGCTGCAACATCGGTCGCCACTAAAATATCAAGGTTGCCTTGTGTAAACTCTTCTAAAATGCGCAGACGTTTCTTTTGAGCGACATCCCCTGTTAAGAGACCAACGCGATGTCCGTCAGCAGCAAGGTGCGCCCAAATTTCATCACAACGATGTTTGGTGTTAGCAAAAATGATGCAACGCTCTGGCCACTCTTCCTCTAGTAGCGTCTGTAACAAGCGCATTTTTTCTTCATTTGAAGGATAAAACAGTTCTTCTTTAATACGGTGACCTGTTTTTTGTAATGGCTCGACTTCAATATATTCAGGGTTACTCATTTGTTCAAATGCCAGTTCTCTTACGCGATAAGAAAGCGTTGCTGAAAAGAGGAGATTCAATCTTTCAGCGACGGATGGCATACGGCGAAATAGCCAGCGAATATCTTTAATAAAGCCAAGGTCATACATGCGATCCGCTTCATCAAGGACAACAACTTGTACTGCACCTAAGTCAACATGCCCTTGTTTAGCGTAGTCAATTAAACGCCCAGTCGTGCCGATTAGGATATCAACACCACGTTGTAGCACTTTTAATTGCTCATCATAACCATCGCCACCATAAGCAAGCCCCATTTTTAAGCCAGTATACTCGGCAAGTTCTTTGGCATCCGAGTAGATTTGTACCGCCAATTCACGCGTTGGTGCCATGATAAGAGCGCGAGGCTGATTGGCTTGTTTCCCCTCAATGGCAGGGTGAGTTAGTAAATAATGAAATGTAGACGTTAAAAATGCTCATACGTATGACCTTAACGACCTAACCCAATGATTTATTTGTGTTATTAAGCAGCTTATATACGCCACTTATTTGGTCTCGTTTAACATTTTGCCGTTGGCAATGTTGCGCTAAAAATGCCAGCGCGTTATTCATGGCTTTTGCTAAATCCGTACCACGACTCATGGCTATATCAAAGCAAAATGGTATCCACCACATATGGGCAGTTTTTGCTCCGGTAAAAAGCGACAACACCCGGTTATACTTCTTTTGTGCCGCGTTGATTAGCCAGCGTTTTAAGGTTGCTGCCAGCAAGCTACCCCAAATTAATGTCTCAACGATTGTGGCATGACCTGTATCGAATTTATTTAAATTATTCATCGACTTCCACTCTTTGAATAATAATTCTATTTGCCAGCGAACACGATAAAAATCACCCACAACAGCTGGAGGAAACTGCTCACGGTCAAGGTTAGTGCAGACCAATACATGACGTTTTTTGTGATCTAATGCTGCAAATGCAACGCAACGATAAACCGGGCCATTCGGCCACTGCACATCTAAATCCAATACACCTGCATTGGGTAATTCTTTTAACCATGTTTTCAGCGGCTTCATCTGCTGAGTCTTAGTACAAACCGCCATTGGATTAACACGGTTACACATCCGCATAATAAAATACGCGCAGGCTTCTTGAAGCTGTTGTATATAAGCTTTTGAAAAATAACCTGCATCTGCCATAAATAAGCAGCCTGATAAAGAGGCGGGTGAAGGCAAATAGTCCCGCTCGGGTGCCGTGTCCTCAGTCAGACTAACACCGTCAGGTTGCCCCTTAAACACGTCATAAGTGACATGTAACTCAACCGCTGCCGGACTATTTTCATTAAAACGTCCTGGAAAATAGAACATTAAGTCGTCATGTACAGCGAAACTGGTGCCATCTTGTAAAATAATGCGCTTGAACATGTCCTGATATTTATTCCTGATAGCAAACATATCAGGGAGATGCAGAGCCAGCGCCTTTTCAAACACTTCACGCATAAATTCAGGAGCAGCCATTTTAACCAACTGTTTATGAAAGGGTTTAAGCTTTATGTCCGTTGAGTGCATATGGTTAAATTGCCGGTGCACATCGGCAATCGAATTCGTTGTTCCTGCACCCAGCGCACTGACCAGCGCCATGCAAAACTTCTGTGGCGTCACCTGCCGCCGCCGCTTCATAAAGCCTGATTGCTTGCCAAGCGCATCAAGCTCTGCTGCTGAAAAAAATCGTTCAAAAGCGCTCGAAAATCGGGTATCTTGTTGTTGCTTCATTCGTTTTTCCTGCAAAGGTGATCTTTTTTTTCTGGTAAATCAATTAGATCACGAATGAAGCACCTCTTCAACTCCTAAAGATCATACCTATGTAAAAATGCTAACGTTTTTCCGGTTCCAGTTTGCGCTTGCCCCGCAACATCTTTGCCTTCGACAGTGAAAGGCAAGGTAGAAGCCTGTATAGGCGTGCAAAAATTGAAGCCTTTTTTATTCAGGGCTTCAATGACTTTTGGGTGCAAGGCGAAGTCGGAAAACTTCTTTTCTGTCAAGTGTGCTTTACTCATAGTGTGGTAGAATATCAGTTAACGGTTGGTTTACGAAAGTGTATCTTTTGAAATAAAGCATACTGCTGCCAATTAATGTTACACTAAGACTGCAAAAATGATCCATTGGAGTACAACATGAGCAACAAAATTATTCATATCACTGATGCAAGTTTTGAGACCGCAGTACTGAAAGCTGGTTCACCTGTTCTTGTCGATTTTTGGGCAGCATGGTGTGGTCCTTGTAAAATGATCGCGCCAATTCTTGATGAAGTTGCTGAAGAATATACAGGCAAACTGACTATCGCAAAACTGAATATTGATGATAACCCTGCTACAGCACCAAAATATGGTATTCGTGGTATCCCAACACTTTTACTATTTAAAAATGGTAGTGTAGCGGCAACAAAAGTGGGTGCATTATCTAAAGCGCAGTTGAAAGAATTTTTAGACGAAAATCTGTAAGTTATCGTTGTTAGTTTAGATAAAACGTTTAGCGGTACATCTATTTTATAGAGGGGACCGCTAGACGTCCTGATTGAAGCATGGTAAGTTATCCTCAATCTCCATATCGCACCCGAATGAATTACCTTGTAATCCGTTGCTCTTATCAAAAATATCTGGTTTGTCAGTTCAGTTGTGGTTCATATCATGTGATCTAGGGCTGATAATGTGTTGATTTCTGAAATTATCAATTGAAAATTGAGTTGTTGCGCTTACAACGTTCAATTATTTCTTTCGTGGTACATTTACAATATCAATTTATGATAGTGATAAACAGCAACTGTTAAGGGTTATTTAGGTTAGTGGAGATTGCAAAGTGGCGCTTTTGTTTTTTCGTGCGTTGAAAGCTGACAATTTGCCATATTGAGATATATGTTGTCTTAAATGTACAAAAAACTATTGCTAATATTGTCTGTGTTTCTAATAATAAGCCGCACATCATTCAGATGAATCGCCGCGATATGTTAGTGCAGTCTTAGCAAGAATAAGCGCAAGAATTTTTACGCATTGTTAATGGTTTCTGTTTGTAACTATCAACAGGGCGTTATAAAGTTAAGCTGGCAGTTATATATCTTATATATAGTTGTCTTCAATTTACGTTCATAGTTCGAGAATTACCCCGAGTTAAAGAACCCACCATTATGAATCTTACCGAATTAAAAAATACGCCAGTATCAGAATTGATTACGTTAGGCGAAAACATGGGGCTAGAAAACTTAGCCCGTATGAGAAAGCAAGATATTATCTTCTCGATTTTAAAGCAGCATGCTAAAAGCGGGGAAGATATCTTTGGCGATGGCGTGTTGGAGATATTGCAGGATGGATTTGGTTTCCTCCGTTCAGCAGACAGCTCTTACCTCGCAGGTCCCGATGATATCTATGTTTCCCCCAGCCAAATTCGCCGCTTTAACCTTCGTACAGGTGATACAATTTCAGGAAAAATCCGTCCTCCTAAAGAAGGTGAACGTTATTTTGCCCTGTTAAAAGTTAATGAAGTTAACTTTGATAAACCTGAAAACGCCCGCAGCAAAATTCTTTTTGAAAACTTAACCCCATTACATGCTAATAATCGTCTTCGTATGGAACGTGGTAACGGTTCAACAGAAGATTTAACGGCACGTGTTCTGGATTTAGCGGCTCCGATTGGCCGTGGTCAGCGTGGTTTGATTGTTGCTCCACCAAAAGCAGGTAAGACAATGTTACTGCAAAATATTGCCGCTAACATTGCACATAACTACCCAGATTGCGTATTGATGGTTCTGCTGATTGATGAGCGTCCAGAAGAAGTGACCGAGATGCAGCGCTTAGTGAAAGGTGAAGTGATTGCGTCTACGTTTGATGAGCCAGCAGCACGTCACGTGCAAGTTGCTGAAATGGTTATCGAGAAAGCAAAACGTTTAGTTGAGCATAAGAAAGATGTGATTATTCTTCTCGACTCCATTACTCGTTTGGCTCGCGCTTATAATACCGTTGTTCCTTCATCGGGTAAGGTATTAACAGGTGGTGTCGATGCAAACGCATTACATCGTCCTAAGCGTTTATTCGGTGCAGCTCGTAATGTGGAAGAAGGTGGTAGCTTAACGATTATTGCTACAGCACTGGTCGACACAGGCTCGAAAATGGATGAAGTCATTTACGAAGAGTTTAAAGGTACAGGTAACATGGAATTACACCTGTCTCGTAAAATTGCTGAAAAACGTGTTTTCCCTGCGATTGATTATAATCGCTCAGGTACACGTAAAGAAGAGTTACTGACTTCACAAGATGAATTACAAAAAATGTGGATCCTCCGTAAGATCATTCACCCTATGGGCGAAATCGATGCGATGGAATTCCTCATCAGTAAGTTAGCGATGACGAAAACTAACGAAGAATTTTTCGACTTTATGAAAAGAGCATAATCGCTAAATTTTCAACATGGTTGAATGGATTAAGCGCTGTCGATGACAGCGCTTTTTTTATGGCTATTTTTTTTGATTTTCAAATGGATATTGCATTTATTTTGCCCTGCATAATATCCGTATCCGTTTGTAACTCATAAAAAATATAAGTTAAGTTTATATTTATAGTAACGAAATCATCATTGAATGATTCTAATTTATAATAATTAAATATCATTTATGATGATTAAAATAGGGTTATTAAAAAAATAATATTTTTTATATTGGATTTTTGGTGTAACAAAATGGAAAATCAATTCGTTGCATAGAATTGATTATTGTTTTATTCCAAGATTGATTGGTTTGAAGTAATACATGCATTCAATGTCTTCATTTATTTAAAGATTATGTCATTTTGGTAATGGCGTTTTTTGACTTGTCAGAAAAGGTTCATTTATTAAACAAAAAAGCAACTTAAAATTAGCATCATAGAAAATAACAGTTCGTTATGGCATGCATCTTGCTTTTATTAAGTATAAAATCGGCAGATAAGGCATAGCTGTATAAAAAACTACACTGATAACTGAGCTGGGTAAATTTTTATATAGTTATAATAGTCGTGATTAAAGACTCGTCTTATAGCAGTTATTTCTTTTGAGAGAATAATGCATTAGCTGTCGGTCATAGGATCTGCATGGGCTTAAACGTTTTAGTTTTAGGTTGATTAGATAAAGAATAAGAGAGTTGACTCGTGGACACCGCACAATTTATTGCCAGTCTTTTTTATGTTTTTTTGTTCACGTTAGTATTTATTTTTATCGCTCGAGTTGTTGCAACGAAAATCGGGCTGGTAGATAAACCTAACTTCCGAAAAAAACATGTAGGATTAGTTCCTTTAGTGGGAGGGATTACGGTATTTTTTGGCATCTGCTTCGCATTTGTGATAACGGAGGAATACATTCCTCACAAATGGTTATACCTAATATGTGCAGGCCTACTTGTTTTGATTGGCGCTTTGGATGACCGGTTTGATATCAGTGTGAAGTTAAGAGCGGGTGTACAGGCAATTGTTGCTGTCGTGATGATGACGGTTGCCGACCTAAAATTAGAATCATTAGGTTATGCTTTTGGTCCATGGGAGCTAGTGCTCGGGCCGTTTGGTTATATTGTGACGCTATTTGCTGTTTGGGCAGCTATTAATGCGTTTAACATGGTTGATGGTATTGATGGCCTGTTAGGTGGGTTATCGTGCGTTTCTTTTGGCGCATTAGGCTTTTTACTTTATCAAAGTGGTAACTATGCGTTAGCATTTTGGTGTTTTGCCTTCATTGCCGCTATCCTTCCTTATATCTTTTTAAATTTAGGTTTGTTAGGCCGACGTTTTAAGGTCTTTATGGGGGATGCTGGAAGTACACTTATTGGCTTTACGATTATTTGGATCCTAGTTGAATCAACTCAGGAAACAGTACATCCACTGAATCCTGTTACAGCGCTTTGGATCATTGCAATCCCGTTGATGGACATGGTTGCAATAATGTATCGACGTATTCGTAAGGGAATGAGTCCATTTTCACCGGACCGTCAACATATTCACCATTTAATCATGCGTTCAGGTTTTACGCCTAAAGGTGCTTTTGTACTAATTACCCTAGCGGCTGCATTTTTGGCATGCATAGGAATTATTGGTGAACGCTTAACATTTATCCCAGAATGGGTCATGTTGGCATTGTTTTTGCTTGTATTCTTTATGTATGGTTACTGCATCAAACGAGCATGGAAAGTGGCTCGTTTTATTAAGCGCATCAGACGTCGTATGCGAAGAGGTGGTGCAGTACGGTAACGACAAACGGAAATAATAGAGGTTCTGTGCAGTGAAAAACTCAGAAACACAACCTAATCAGTATCAGCCGCCGATAGAACCGGAATTGGATATCCGTGGTTTATGTCGCTCTTTGTGGCAAGGTAAAATTTTGATCGTGGCATTTGCGGTAATTTTTGCCGCTGTTGCATTAGGCGCATCTTATTTTATGCAGCAAAAATGGAGTGCAACCGCGATCACCGACCTGCCAACTGTTAATAATTTAGGCAGCTATTATTCGCAGCAACAATTTTTGCGTAATCTTGATTCTCGTATTAATACGACGGGACAAGAAGGGCAATTGCCAACGATAGCGAATGAGGCTTATCAAGAGTTCATCAAACAGGTGGGCTCTTATGATACTCGTCGTCAATTTTGGTTAACCACTGATTATTACAAGCAGCGGTTAGAAAATGACCCGAAAGCAGATGCGGCATTATTAGATGAGCTGATTAACAATATTGAATTTACGCCAGCAGATAATCTGAAAAATCTCACTGACAATATTAAATTGATTGCTGAAACCTCTACCGATGCGAATCAGCTATTACGTCAGTACATTCAGTTTGCCAACCAGCGAGCAACGGCTAACCTGAATGATGAAATCAAAGGAACTTGGGCAACCAAAATGCAATCCATGAAAGCGTTGGTAAAACGTGAGGATATGGTGGCTCAATCTGCTTATGAAAGACGTTTAAATGTACTTGAACAGGCATTGAAAGTCGCTCAAAAACAAGGCATTTCACGTAATCAAAGTACAACGCCTGTTGATGAAATCCCTGATTCTAAAATGTTCATGTTAGGGGTGCCATTGCTGGAAGCTCAAATTGAGACGCTAAAAGCTACGGGGCCAGATCATGACACAGATTACGATCAAAACATGGCAATGCTATCAACATTGAGTGTTGGACCGACCCTTCAAGACCGTTTTCAGGCTTACCGTTATTTAAGGACACCTGAAGATCCCGTCAAACGCGATAGCCCACGTAGAGCCTTTATGATGGTTCTCTGGGGCGCTATAGGTGCGTTGGTTGGTGCTGGTGTGGTACTTGCACGCCGTCGCCCGTCCTAATTTTACATAAGTGGCAGGCTTAATGTCTGCCACTATATAAAGTTATCAATAATGAGATCAAGCAGCTAACTGCATTAGATAAAAATAAGAGAGTCACTGTGAAAGTATTGACTGTATTCGGCACTCGACCTGAAGCCATCAAAATGGCTCCGTTGGTTCATGCACTTGCTAATGATGCGGCTTTTGAAGCCAAAGTCTGTGTGACGGCCCAGCACCGAGAAATGCTCGATCAGGTACTGAAGCTATTTGAGATCACGCCTGATTATGATCTCAATATTATGAAGCCAGGGCAAGATTTAACAGATATTACGTGTCGTATTTTGGAAGGATTGAAAACGGTATTTGCCGATTTCCAACCGGATGTTGTTTTAGTCCATGGTGATACTGCAACGACGATGGCAACCAGCCTCGCTGCCTTCTACCATCGTATTCCTGTTGGGCATGTGGAAGCAGGATTACGTACGGGGAACCTATATTCGCCATGGCCGGAAGAAGCCAATCGAAAAATTGCGGGTCATCTCGCCATGTATCATTTCGCTCCCACAGAAAACTCGCGTCAAAATCTACTGAAAGAGTCTATCCCAGATAAGCATATTTTTGTGACAGGTAATAGCGTGATCGATGCTTTATTGTGGGTACGCGATAAAGTGATGAGCGACCAGCACATGGCCGAAAAATTGGCGGCAAATTATCCCTTTATTGATCCAAATAAAAAAATGATTTTAGTGACGGGGCACCGCCGCGAAAGCTTTGGTGGAGGCTTCGAGCGTATTTGTCATGCATTAGCTGAAATAGCTCAAAGTCATCCGGACGTTCAGGTGGTTTACCCTGTGCATTTAAATCCAAATGTTAGCGAGCCTGTCAAACGTATTTTGCATGGCATTGATAATATTATTCTGATTACTCCACAAGAGTATTTGCCCTTTGTTTATTTAATGAATCATGCTTATCTAATCTTAACAGACTCCGGTGGCATTCAAGAAGAAGCGCCATCGCTAGGTAAGCCCGTTTTAGTGATGCGGGATACGACCGAACGTCCTGAAGCGGTTGATGCGGGAACAGTACGTCTTGTGGGAACAGACACACAAAAAATTGTTGCAGAAGTTAATAGGTTACTGACAGATGAAGCGGAATATCATGCAATGAGCCGCGCTCATAACCCTTATGGTGATGGTCATGCTTGTCAGCGAATTCTTGAAGCACTAAAAAGCAATCAGGTGAAATTATGAGTTTTGAAACTATTTCTGTTATTGGCCTTGGGTATATTGGTTTACCAACAGCGGCAGCTTTTGCATCACGTAAAAAGCAAGTGATTGGTGTTGATGTCAACCAGCATGCGGTTGATACCATTAATCGCGGTAAAATCCATATTGTCGAACCTGAACTGGACCTTGTTGTAAAAACAGCGGTTGAAGCAGGTCACTTGAAAGCATTTACTAAGCCACAACCTGCCGATGCTTATTTGATCGCAGTACCAACTCCGTTTAAAGGTGAGCATGAACCTGACCTGACTTATGTCAGAGCAGCCGCAGAGTCGATCGCACCTGTGTTGAAAAAAGGGGATTTGGTTATTTTAGAGTCAACGTCTCCTGTTGGCACAACCGAACAGATGGCGGAGTGGATGGCTCAAGTCCGTCCAGATTTGACGTTCCCTCACCAAGCGGGTGAAGACGCTGATATTGATATGGCTTATTGTCCGGAACGTGTTCTGCCTGGGCAGGTGATGGTTGAGTTGATTAAAAATGACCGTGTTGTCGGTGGTATGACACCTAAGTCATCCTTGCGTGCTAGCGAGCTGTACAATATTTTCCTTGAAGGTGAATGTGTTATTACTAATGCCAGAACAGCGGAAATGTGCAAATTAACTGAAAACAGTTTTCGTGATGTGAATATCGCATTTGCTAATGAATTATCACTGATTTGTGCCGAGCAAGATATTAACGTGTGGGAATTGATTAGCTTGGCTAACCGCCATCCACGCGTCAACATTCTACAACCAGGTCCTGGTGTCGGCGGGCACTGTATCGCTGTCGATCCATGGTTTATTGTGGCGCAAAACCCCAAACAATCTCGCTTAATTCATACGGCTCGTTTAGTGAACGATGGCAAGCCTATCTGGGTTGTCGACCAAGTCAAAGCTGCTGTAGCGGATTGCTTATCTGAGACAGGTAAAAAAGCCAGTGAAGTGACTATTGCTTGTTTTGGTCTGTCATTTAAACCCAATATTGATGATTTACGTGAAAGCCCAGCCATGCATATCACTAAAATGATCGCGAATTGGAATACAGGTAAAACCTATGCGGTTGAACCGCATATTGAAGCGCTACCAACGTCTCTTAAAGGGATTGCGGAATTAGTTTCGATTGAGACCGCGGTGAATGAAGCCGATATCATTTTGATGTTGGTTGATCATACGGTCTTTAAAGGAATCCAAGGTTCTGCTATTCCACAGAAATGGGTTGTGGATACAAAAGGAGTTTGGCGTTGAAACGTATTCTAATTACGGGTGGAGCGGGATTTATCGGTTCTGCTGTTGTGCGACATATTATTGAGAACACTCGCGATAGCGCAATTGTTGTCGATTGTTTGACCTATGCCGGTAATTTAGAGTCACTCAGTGAAGTCTCTAACAGTGATCGCTATGCGTTTGAACAAGTGAATATCTGTGATCGCATAGCGCTAGACCGCGTGTTTGCTGAATATCAACCTGATGCGGTGATGCATTTGGCTGCTGAAAGCCATGTAGACCGTTCTATTGATGGCCCTGCGGCGTTTATTGAGACCAATATTGTTGGCACTTATACCTTACTTGAGGCCGCACGCCACTATTGGATGGGGCTGGATGGCAATAAGAAAGCGCAATTCCGCTTCCATCATATCTCTACTGATGAAGTCTATGGTGATTTAGAAGGTCCTGATGGTTTCTTCACTGAAACAACACCTTATGCACCAAGTAGTCCTTATTCAGCATCTAAAGCATCAAGCGACCACTTAGTACGCGCGTGGCATCGTACTTATGGGTTGCCGACCATGATCACGAATTGTTCAAATAATTATGGGCCATATCATTTTCCAGAAAAATTGATTCCATTAATTATTCTCAATGCATTAGCCGGCAAGCCATTACCTGTTTATGGCAAAGGCGAGCAGATCCGTGATTGGTTATTCGTTGAAGACCATGCGCGGGCATTACATTTGGTGGCAACCACGGCTCAGCCGGGGACAACTTATAACATTGGTGGGCACAATGAGCGCCGTAATATTGATGTTGTTAACACCATTTGTGAATTGCTTGAAGAACTTCATCCTCAAAAACCGCAGGGTGTTGCACATTATCGCGATTTAATTACCTATGTGACGGATAGGCCTGGGCATGATATGCGTTATGCCATTGATGCTGACAAAATAGCGCGTGAGTTAGGGTGGACACCACAAGAAACCTTTGAGTCGGGGATCCGCAAAACGGTGTTGTGGTACCTCAATAATGAGACTTGGTGGCGTCGTGTGCAAGATGGCTCTTATGCCGGTGAACGCCTTGGTTTAGGCGCTTAAGGGGGGATCATGAAAGGTATTATACTTGCTGGTGGTTCGGGAACTCGTTTACATCCTATTACGCGAGGCATCTCGAAGCAGTTGTTACCCATCTATGATAAGCCAATGATTTATTATCCATTGTCAGTGCTAATGCTGGCAGGGATCCGTGAAATATTGATCATTTCTACGCCTGAAGATTTGCCGATGTTTAAACGCTTGCTGGGTGATGGTCATGAATTTGGTATCGAGCTGAGCTATGCTGAACAACCCTCTCCTGATGGCTTGGCTCAAGCCTTTATCATCGGTGAAGAGTTTATAAATGGTGATGCATGCTGTTTAGTGTTAGGCGATAACATTTTCTTTGGGCACTCGTTTAGCCCAAAACTGAAATCCGTTGCGGCGAGAACCCAAGGTGCCACGGTATTCGGTTATCAGGTCATGGATCCTGAGCGTTTTGGTGTCGTAGAATTTGATGACGATTTCAAAGTGCTGTCGATTGAAGAGAAACCGAAAAAGCCACTGTCTAACTGGGCAGTCACTGGGCTTTATTTTTATGATCACCAAGTGGTTGATTTTGCAAAGCAGGTGAAACCATCTGAACGCGGTGAGTTGGAAATTACCTCAATCAACCAGATGTATCTCGATAAAGGTGAGTTGAACGTAGAGTTATTAGGCCGAGGTTTCGCTTGGTTAGATACAGGTACTCACGATAGCCTGATAGAAGCGGGTACTTTTGTTCAAACTGTTGAAAAACGTCAAGGTTTTAAGGTTGCCTGTCTAGAAGAAATCGCATGGCGTAATGGTTGGTTAACTGACGAGCAAGTCAAAATGTCAGCTAAACAACTCAGTAAGACAGGGTATGGTCAGTATTTAGAGGATCTACTCCGTGTCCGTCCGCGCCAATATTGATTATTTATCATGGGAGTCTGAGTTTTTCGGACTCTCAACAGCAAAGCTAGACTTCACTGCTCCTCAGGCAGAGATGATCCTTGCAAGCCAATTAGATGACTATGCGATAACTCAAGCCAAAATACGGGCTAATGAAACAGAGCGCTTAGATGAATTAAGGCGGCTTGGTTTCTCTTTGGTTGAAGGGGAAGTCGATTTTGCGCTGACTGTTGGCATAGAAAATGCTTACTTGAATAGTGATTTACGGAAAAAAGTGCGCATTGAACCCGCGGTTACTGAAGATATACCTGTATTGCGTCAGGTAGCGGAGCAGGTTTTTAGCCAAAGCCGCTTTCGAACGCCTTGGTATCGTGAAGGTGATAGTGGACGCTTTTATGCATTGTGGATAGAAAAAGCAGTCTTAGGCACTTTCGATCATACCTGTTTATTAGTCAAAAATGTGGCAGGAGATATTTTAGGTTTCGTTAGTTTAAGGCACCTTGATGATGACACAGCACGTATAGGCCTACTCGCTGTTATGCCGAATGCTCATGGGCAGGGAGTTGGTCGTAAATTGATGTCAGCAGCCGTTGTTTGGTGTGAGCAGCACAAAAAAAGA
Source organism: Providencia sp. PROV080 (assembly GCF_033688105.1). Classification (NCBI taxonomy): domain Bacteria; kingdom Pseudomonadati; phylum Pseudomonadota; class Gammaproteobacteria; order Enterobacterales; family Morganellaceae; genus Providencia; species Providencia sp. PROV080. The sequence continues at coordinate 3,901,991 of NZ_CP096346.1, read as the reverse complement.
CAGTTAAATGTGGCCACTCAAATAAGCAATATTGCGGCATTGAATCTTTATTCACGTAGTGGTGCGGCAGTTGCTAGCACTGCATATTGGTTATATAGGGGACAACATGATTCCATTTAATAAGCCACCCGTTGTAGGAACAGAATTAGCATATATGAAGCAAGCCATGGAAAGCGGCAAGCTGTGTGGTGACGGTGGTTTTACAAAACGTTGTGAAGAGTGGATGGAAAAGCGTTTTAATTGCCCTAAAGTCCAGCTAACACCTTCTTGCACAGCGTCATTAGAAATGGCGGCAATCCTGATTAATATTCAGCCTGGTGATGAAGTGATCATGCCAAGCTTTACCTTTGTGTCTACTTCTAATGCGTTTGTACTGAGAGGGGCAACCATTGTTTTTGTCGATATTCGTCCAGATACAATGAATATTGATGAAACCAAAATCGAAGCTGCCATTACTGAACGTACTCGTGCAATTGTTCCTGTTCATTATGCGGGCGTAGCCTGTGAAATGGACACCATCATGGCAATAGCCCAAAAACATAACTTATTTGTGATTGAAGATGCGGCTCAAGGGGTGATGTCGACTTATAAAGGTCGTGCACTCGGAACGATTGGCCATATTGGCGCTTACAGTTTTCACGAAACGAAAAACTACTCTTCTGGTGGTGAAGGTGGCGCCACGTTAGTGAATGATAAGTCTCTGATTAACCGTGCTGAAATTATTCGTGAAAAAGGGACTAACCGTAGCCAATTTTTCCGTGGGCAAGTTGATAAATATACGTGGCGCGATATCGGCTCCAGCTATTTGTTGTCTGATTTACAGGCGGCTTATTTATGGGCTCAGCTTGAGGAAGCAGACAAGATTAATGACCGTCGTCTGTTGTTATGGCAGCGTTATTATGATGCTCTAGCACCTTTAGCACAGGCAGGCCAGTTAGCATTACCTATCGTACCGGAAGGATTAAAACATAATGCACATATGTTTTATATCAAGTTGAAGGATGTCGAAGAGCGTACTGCTTTCAATGACTATATGAAGTCAAATGACATTTTAACGGTATTCCACTATGTTGCGTTACATACCAGCCCTGCTGGGGAGAAATTTGGGCGTTTCGATGGCGAAGACCGTTATACAACAAGTGAGAGTGACCGTTTAGTACGTCTGCCAATGTTCTACAACATGACAGATGAGGAACAGCAAACGGTTATCACAAAAATTAAGGCGTTTTTTGCCTAATGTCGTTAGCTAGAGCATCGGTTTGGACTGCGGGGTCTACCTTGATAAAAATCGGGGCAGGCCTGCTTATTGTTAAGTTATTAGCAGTCACATTTGGCCCCAGTGGGGTAGGACTGGCGGGAAACTTCCGCCAGTTAATCACTGTGTTAGGGGTATTATCGGGCGCGGGTATTTTTAATGGGGTGACCAAATATATTGCGGAACACCATGAAGACCCTGAAAAATTGCGCGCGGTATTAGGGACCTCTTCAACACTTATTCTTGGTTTTTCGACGTTATTGGCGCTGGTATTTCTATTTTTTAGTGCCCCGATCAGTGAAGCGCTCTTTGATAGTCGGGAGTATCAATCGGTCATTCAAGCTGTTGCCTTGATTCAGATGGGCATTGCCTACGCTAACTATTTTTTGGCGATCCTCAAGGGATATCGGGATGCGTCGGGTAATGCACAATCCATTATTTTTGGTAGCATAATTGGTGTTGTTGCCTATTATTTATGCTATACGTTCGGTGGTTATGAAGGGGCATTAGTCGGATTAGCTTTGGTTCCGGCGTTAGTGGTTTTACCTGCTATCGGGATGATTGTTCGCCGTAAGCGGTTTGCATTATCGATGTTGAAACCGGCTTGGAATAAGGCGATTGCCACCAACTTAGGTAAATTTACCATTATGGCGTTAATTACGTCGGTCACTTTACCTGTCGCCTATGTCATGATGCGAAACTTGTTGGCTGCAAAATATAGCTGGGATGACGTAGGTCTATGGACGGGAGTTAGCACTATTTCGGATGCTTATTTGCAGTTTATCACTGCAACATTTTCCGTGTATTTGCTGCCTACACTTTCTCGATTACAACACAAGAATGACATCTCTGCGGAGATCATTAAGACGCTAAAATTTGTATTACCTGCTGTTGCCGTTGCAAGCTTTATGGTGTGGCTATTACGCGATTTCGCAATTTGGCTACTGTTCTCCGAAAAATTTAATGGCATGCGCGATTTATTTGCATGGCAATTGGTAGGGGATGTACTGAAAGTTGGCGCTTATGTCTTTGGCTATCTGGTGATTGCGAAGGCGGCATTACGTTTTTATATTTTAACTGAGGTGAGCCAGTTTATCCTCTTAATGGGCTTTTCCCATTGGTTGATACCTATGCATGGTGCGATAGGGGCAACACAAGCCTATATGGCAACATATATCGTGTATTTTCTCCTCTGTTGTTGTGTATTTTTGATTTACCGTAGGCGAGTATGACAACCTTAATACATGTACTGGGATCTGATCTCCCTCACCATAATCAAACGGTGCTGACGTTTTTTAATAATGTGATCTGTAAAGAAAAAGCAGTGTCACAGAAACCCCATTTTATGGTGGTGAGCCTCGATGATCAGATGGCCAATGCTTATCCCGAGTTGGATATCGAAGTCTTTGACAGCAAAAAGGCGATCGCAGATGCGGTGATTCGTCGGGCAACATCCAACCGAAGAGAACGTTTTTTCTTCCATGGCCAATTTAATGCACCTATTTGGCTCGCTTTGCTGTTTGGCAAAATTAAATCACACCAATTTTGGTGGCATATTTGGGGTGCAGATCTCTACGAAGAGTCTAATTCGATAAAATTCAAATTGTTTTATGTATTACGTCGTTTAGCACAAAAGAAGGTAGGGCATGTTTGCGCGACCCGAGGTGACTTGTGTTACTTTCAGCAATTTAACCCTAAAGTCCCTGCATCGGTATTGTATTTCCCAACACGCATGGACCCTGCACTCACGCTAAGTGAACGTCCAGCACGTCAGGGCGATACATTGACAATACTATTAGGTAACTCAGGTGATCGATCAAATCGTCACACAGAGGCGCTGAGAGCGATTAAACAGCAATTTGGTGAGCAGGTCAGCATTATCGTGCCTATGGGTTACCCTGCAAATAACCAAGCTTATATCCAACAGGTCGAAGAAACCGCACAAACACTGTTTGCGGCGGGTCAGGTGAATATTTTAAAAGAACGTATGGAATTTACGGATTACCTGAATTTATTGAAAACCTGTGACTTAGGCTATTTTATTTTTAATCGCCAACAAGGTGTGGGAACGGTGTGTCTGCTGATTCAATTTGGGGTCCCATTTGTCATCAGTCGACAAAATACATTTTGGCAAGATTTGACGGCACAGAATGTCCCAGTATTCTTCTATGGGGATGAACTATCGTTGGAATTAGTTGATGAAGCACAGCGCCAGATGGCGTTGCTGGATAAGCAACATATTGACTTTTTCGCGCCTAACTTTACCGATGGTTGGAAAAAAATCTTAGGTATTGCGGAGGAGAAAGCATGACCTTAGCCGAGTTAGGCGGCTTATCGCTTGTCTACCTGATTTCCATCATTTTTATGGGCACGTTACTCTATAAAGAGTTCAGACGTGTGCGCTTCAATTTTAATATTTTCTTTTCATTACTGTATTTATTGACGTTTTATTTTGGTTTTCCATTGACGTGTGCATTGGTGTTTCAGTTTGATGTGGCAGTCGTGCCTGCGGAGTACTTATTGTATGCGCAGCTTGCAGCAACAAGTTTTTATGCCATCTATTATGTAGCCTATAAAACACGCCTAACAAAAAGCGCCACTGTCGCTAAGCGGCCGCTGTTCACGATGAATAAAGTTGAGACTCACTTAACCTGTTTATTGCTGATAGCTGTTGCCGTCGTGACAGTGGGTATTTTCTTCTTACAGAATGGCTTTTTATTATTTAAGCTTCAATCATATAGTCAGATATTCTCCAGTCAGGTTTCAGGCGTTGCATTAAAGCGTTTTTTCTACTTCTTTATTCCTGCAATGCTGATTGTTTACTTCCTACGCCCATCCCAGAAACGTTGGGTCTTCTTTCTTGTCAGTACTGTGGCATTTGGTTTTTTAACCTATGTCATCGTGGGCGGAACTCGTGCAAATATCATCATCGCGTTCGCACTATTCTTATTTATTGGTATCGTAAGAGGGTGGATCACGCTATGGATGCTAGTTGCGGCAGGGGTTGCAAGTATTGTCGGCATGTTCTGGTTAGCGCTAAAACGCTATGGTTTGGACGTGAGTGGTGCCGAAGCTTTCTACACCTTCTTGTATTTAACCCGAGACACATTTTCGCCTTGGGAAAACCTTGCCTTGTTATTGAGTTACTACGACAAGATTGAGTTTCAAGGGCTGGCACCGATTGCACGTGATTTTTATGTGTTTATCCCATCGTGGGTATGGCCAGATAGGCCTGATACCGTACTGAACTCAGCTAATTACTTTACTTGGGAAGTCCTTAATAACCATTCTGGATTAGCCATTTCTCCGACTCTCATCGGCTCATTAGTCGTGATGGGCGGTGTGCTATTTATCCCTTTAGGGGCAATTGTCGTTGGGTTAATTATCAAATGGTTTGACTGGATTTATGGTATGAGTCTGAAAGAGTCAAACCGCTATAAAGCTGCAATTATGCAAGCGTTTTGTTTTGGTGCCATTTTTAACATGATTGTTTTGGCACGTGAAGGCGTCGATTCTTTTGTGTCACGAGTGGTCTTTTTCTGCCTGATTTTCGGACTTTGTTTGATTTTGGCGAAATTACTGTACTGGTTATTTGAAAGTGCGGGGCTTATTCGGGCAAAAGCATCTTCTTATCTAAGAAGCCAACGTCGCGAAGACCGCTAAAGGAGCATTATGGAACAGCAATCTATTCCGCAATATAGTATCAGAGGCCACCAAATTTGGGGGTTTAAAGATATGGCACATTTTCTGGATCATCTGTTTGCTGATGGCGAGACTCAGTCAGGGACTCTGGTTGCAATCAACGCTGAAAAAGTCATGACGGCGGAAAAAGATGCGGCATTAAACACCTTGCTTGGCCAAGCCGAATACCTATATGCGGATGGTATTAGTATTGTGCGCGCTATTCGCCGTAAATATCCACAGGCTCAAGTTTCTCGTGTTGCAGGCGCTGACCTTTGGGAGGCGTTAATGGAGCGAGCAGGGAGGGAAGGAACGCCGGTTTTCTTAGTCGGAGGCAAACCTGAAATTCTTGAACAAACAGAAGAAAAATTACGTTCTCAATGGAATGTGAATATTGTTGGTTCACAAAATGGTTATTTTACAGCAGAAGACCGAGATGCTCTGTTTGAGCGTATCCGAGCCAGCGGCGCGAAGATTGTGACCGTTGCGATGGGGTCGCCAAAACAAGAAATTTTCATGCGCGATTGCCGTAAAGTTTACCCTGAGGCATTGTATATGGGTGTCGGTGGTACTTATGATGTTTTCACCGGTCATGTGAAGCGGGCGCCCAAAATATGGCAAAACCTTGGGTTAGAGTGGCTGTATCGCCTGCTAGCACAACCCACACGTATTAAACGACAATTTAAATTATTAAAATTTTTAGCTTATTACTATGGTGGTAAGCTTTAAAGAGCCTTCACGCGCCATGGTATAAGATGCCGTGGCGCGTTTTCTCATCGTTCTTATCAAAAATATCAGACTAACTGCTATTTTATCTTTGTAATAACAAAAACGTTACTTCTGGCCTCTTCTCTCAATTATTTTTATAATCCATCAAAAATATATGCAATGCATGGGCTTTTAGCTTAGTTTAATGCTTATATCATGTTTTTCGGCTATTAAAATAGTCGTTTTATGAAGATAAAATCATACTTATTACTATAAATACTCATAAGTCGTGATTTGTTTTTTGGGTAACGACAGGGGGAATGAATGGAAAGCTCACAACAAGAACGACCTCAAGGATTGCAACGAGGCTTAGAAGCGCGGCATATCGAGCTCATTGCGCTAGGTGGAACAATTGGTGTTGGCCTATTTATGGGTTCAGCCAGCACATTAAAATGGGCAGGGCCATCGGTTTTGCTCGCTTACATTATTGCCGGTATTTTTGTGTTTTTTATCATGCGCTCAATGGGCGAAATGTTATTTGTTGAGCCAGTAACAGGTTCTTTTGCCTCTTTCGGCTATAAGTACTTAAGCCCATTTTGGGGCTGCTTAACGGCATGGGGCTATTGGTTTATGTGGGTTGCTGTCGGTATCTCTGAAATTACGGCAATAGGTGTCTATGCTGAGTATTGGTTCCCAGACGTCCCTCAATGGATATTTGCGTTGATCGCGGTGGTTTCCGTTGCACTTGCAAACCTTGCGGCAGTTAGGCTCTATGGAGAGCTAGAGTTTTGGTTTGCTATGATAAAAGTCACCACGATTGTGGTTATGATACTGATTGGGTTGAGTCTCATTTTTTTAGGCATTGGCAATAATTTTGAACCGATTGGCCTTGCGAATTTGACGGATCATGGCGGGTTCTTTGCGGGTGGCTGGAAAGGTTTTTTATTTGCTTTGTGTATCGTAGTTGCTTCTTATCAAGGCGTCGAATTAGTCGGGATCACCGCGGGTGAAGCGAAAAATCCACAGGTGACATTGAAAAAAGCGATCAATAATATCTTATGGCGTATTTTAATTTTTTATGTTGGCGCTATTTTCATTGTTGTTACGCTGTTTCCGTGGACGGACGTTGGGCAACAAGGTAGCCCGTTTGTATTGACCTTTGCTAAGGTAGGTATCGCGTCAGCGGCGGCGGTGATAAATTTTGTGGTGCTGACTGCGGCGCTATCAGGCTGTAATAGCGGTATGTACAGTGGTGGCCGTATGTTATATGCGTTAGCCCAAAATAGACAACTCCCCGCCTCACTATTAAAACTGACACGTAATGGCGTACCAGCGCGCTGTGTTGGCTTGACTATCTTATGCTTATTGGTAGGTTCGAGCCTAAACTATATCATTCCTAACCCTGAACAAGTTTTTGTTTATGTGTACAGCGCGAGTGTTTTACCTGGCATGGTGCCTTGGTTAGTGATATTGACCAGTCAACTGCGTTTTCGGCAGCAAAACCAAGACAAGATTGTTGGACATCCGTTTAAATCGATTCTGTTTCCATGGGTGAACTACGCAACGTTACTGTTTTTAGCTTGCGTGATAGTCGGCATGGCGATTAACCCTGATACCCGCTTGTCGTTAATTGTTGGTGCGATCTTTTTATTGACGGTTTCTGCGCTTTATTTCTTACTGCGCACACGCAACCGCGCGAAGAGTCAGTGCTAATTCGCTATCATCATCACGCTGTTGATTGACCAATATCGCGATAAAGAGAGAAAAAATGCTCTCTTTATCGACGAAATGCGCAAAAGGCAAGCAATCGAAAATTTTATTGAAAAAAGGACTAGACAGAACCTCATTAAATCCGTACTATCCACACCCGCAACGGCGTTAAGCGCCCGTAGCTCAGCTGGATAGAGCGCTGCCCTCCGGAGGCAGAGGTCTCAGGTTCGAATCCTGTCGGGCGCGCCATTAAATTAGCGTGCTGCTACGGTTGGCAAAACAAAGTTGTATGTAGTATAATAGCAACGCTTTGAATAAAGTGAAGTTATGGTGGCTATAGCTCAGTTGGTAGAGCCCTGGATTGTGATTCCAGTTGTCGTGGGTTCGAGTCCCATTAGCCACCCCATTCTTTTGTGACATTGCGAGGGTGGCGGAATTGGTAGACGCGCTAGCTTCAGGTGTTAGTGTCCTCAGGACGTGGGGGTTCAAGTCCCCCCTTTCGCACCACGAAAAGAATGTAAAGTAGATATACCCTATCGGCGAGTAGCGCAGCTTGGTAGCGCAACTGGTTTGGGACCAGTGGGTCGGAGGTTCGAATCCTCTCTCGCCGACCAAATTTAAAGAACCCCGCTTTAATCAGCGGGGTTTTTGCATTTAGAAGCGCGCAAAATCAGCTTATTCATTGGTACGAGCTACCTTTGGCACGGGTATACCAATCATCAATTATCAATCATTATTCAAACCCCAAACCCCAAACCCCAAACCCCAAACCCCAAAACCCAAAACCCAAACCCCAAACCCCAAACCTTCGACATTAACTCCAACGTCAACTTCAAGTGCCAAATAAACGGTAAGCATGACTGAACGTATTTAAATGTCTGTGTGTTAAGAATGACCGTTTATGGTTCCCGATATACTCATTGACTGGTTATCTGTTAGAACAAATGCGACTGAGGGCTTTATGAAGAAAATCATAGCTAATAGACTGTTTATATTTGTTATTTTTTCTATCTATCCGTCTGTGTCGCAAAATAGATACAAACCAGTATCTCGGTGTCGCCAAATGGAGACATATAATACATTGATTTTTAATAGTAAATTATCAAGGTGATTTTGATGTCTCTGAATTGAGACAGCTTTGTTGTTAAAAAAGGATGCTAACACAGCCTCATGTAAGGCAGGGGGAAAATGGCACTATATAAAAAACTGCTAGGATTGCGTTAGGCGTGTTTTTTCCGATGAAATGGGATAATAGAAAGAAAAAAGGCCATTCAAAAAAAGTTGGCACGCATTCTGCATTATCTATTGTGTAGATGCTCATTCCACTTATTATGACAGCAATGCTTCATAAACCCAGGAATGATGCAAAGCCGATTATCGGTGCCTATTGTCCAATATAGATGAACAAGAGCTAATCCTCTTCTCATCAACCCGTGGACGAAACGTTGAGTGAGGCACCATCCGTCTGTAGACCTGATTGTATATTTACACCTGCCTTGCTGGCAGGTGTTTTTTTTTATATGAACTCATCGACTAGAGCGATTTCCCTCTGTACAGCATGATGCTGTTACGGAAGGAAATCAGAAATTCATTTGTATGACATTAATTTTTGCGATTACAAAACCACTTGCTGAACCAGCGAGTGAGGTAGGTATAACACAAAATAATAAATGTAATGATGAAAACGTCTTTATTTAGATCAACAGTATCGAAACCAATGATAGAGATAAAAACAAAAGGTGACAGAATTAAAAGTAGCAGGTCGAAAAATACTTGTAGTCGATTCGGGGTTGAAATGATCCAGCGCCAAATAGTTTTAATTACATTCATGTAGATGTCCTGAGTTCGATTAAATCAAAAACAATGTATTATTTATACACTATGTAAATGGTATATTACAGAACAACCGTTATTTTGTTTGATGTTATACAACAATTAGGCGTTTTTCAGTCTAATTTGTGCTTTTTAAATATCATGGCGACTGATAACAGCCGTCAATATAATGTATTTAAATAAGTTTAATTAGGCTAATACTGTTAATCATATTATGAGTGATAAAAATGTTTGATTAAATATGATGGTATTTAGAATAAAAATAGCGGATAAAAAAACTCCACTTATAAAGTGGAGTTTTTCGTTTATATATTTCAAAATAGTTTTTAAGAACGTTCTTTTTTGAGTGAATGCAGTAAGGCTTCTTGACGTATTTTAGCGGCTTCCTCTGCTTTGTGCAGTTTATCGAGGGCATCGGCTAACCAAGCGGCATCATGAGCATCAAAACGTTGCGCTAATGCGGCTTTGAAATAAGTCTCTGCGTGTTCCCATTGCGCATGCTGTAATGCGATTTGCCCCATTGTACTATTGAGTAATGGTGTTGCTCCTGACTGCTTAACCAGTTGCTTTAATACTTTCTCAAGCTGTTCTGGTTTATCGCTACGGAGTCTTGGTGCGAGGAGTAATAAGCGCTCATCATATTGCTGTTTCAAACCATCAATCACAATTTTTTCAGCACTTTCGATATCATCACATTCAATCAAATGTTCAGCTAAGAAGGACTGTAAAGCCGTTTCATGACGGATTTTTCGTGGCTGAGCTTTCCACCACTGTTTCAAGCCTTCACTACCATTTTCAGCCATACATTGATTCATCAAGCCCTTATAAGCTTTCAGTTTTAATGCCTCTAACTCATCTTCGTTATGAAGTTGTGTTTTCGCCATAATCGGTAGCAGTTCAATCAGTGCCTGATAAGCCCCTGAACGTAAGTAGGCTTGTTCAGCAAGACGTAGTACTTCAGGGTGGCGAGGTGCTTGATCGAGAAGTTTATCAATCCCCGTTCGAGCCGCATACACTTCGCCTTCAGCCAATTGAATACGAACACGGCTGATATCGACGGGAAGTTGGTCGTTGCCGGCAACTTCGGCGGCTCTATTGAGGTATTGATGAGTTCGATGCTCATCTCCACGCTGTTGTGCCGCTTCAGCGGCAAGTAAATAGTTAATCACTGGCTGCTGAGAAAAATCCGCGTGTTTACTCATCAGTTTTTCAACTTGGTCGAAATCGCCTTCGGCAAGTTTGAGTAAGGCTTTTTGTGTTTGTGAGTGCGCTTTATGGTATTTACGCCCACTGACCCAGCCTTTAGTTCGTGAAGTGGTGCTAATAAAACGACGGTAACACCAGCCAAGGAACAGCAGGACAAACTGGAGCAACACAAAGCACAGCACTAAGTTAGTGACACTGGTGGTGATATCATAATCATCTGTACGGATGAAAACATAACCTTGGTGGCCCGCTAAAAGAGGGCCTAAGATAATACCAGCGATAAGCACAATAAAAAGGATCAGTACTTTAATCATAATTACCCCTTCTGCTCATTGGCTGGTGCATCAAGAGGTGCTGCCTCTGAATCTTCAGGTTTTGCGACCGCTTTTTCGGGCTGTTTTTCTTCTGTTGGTGCAGCTTCAGCAGGCGTATTAGCCACTTCTTCTGACTGTGCCAACAGATTACGAACGCGTGTTTGCATTACTTTTTCAAGTTTAGGTTGGCTTTCTAAAGCATCAGGCATCTCAGTCGCGATCGGTTGATTTATTAAATCATCAACTTCAGCTAAGAAGGCTTTTGTTGCCGGAGCGTTAACATCAAAATAAGCACGAACCCAAGTAGAAACTTGTTCGAGTGACTGTTTATAGGTTTCTTCTTGATATCGAGGCACCGCTTGTGCAGCGATCAACAATTGAGAACGAATGTTTTCACGTAGATAGATATCTTGATTTGGTGCCAATAATGGGGCTTCTGAACCGTCACGAGCACGTACGGTGATAAAATCATTAGTAAAGTTTTTCCAACTCCGTGATAGATTTTGCTTCCAATCCGCGATATCGCTGGAAACTTCTCCTTCATCTTCAGCTTTTACATCACCGCTGTTAATCTCATTGAGGCGCAAGTTATCGACTTCATTACTCAATTGATTCAAACGAAGAATAATACCGTCATAATCGACTTGATTGATCGCCGCTAAGCTAGCAATATCATTTTTAATGGCTTTACGGATATCAAGCAGGCTAGGGTCATTCATTTCAGCAAGACTAGAATCCGCACTTTTTAAGAGTACCGCGGCCGTGACTGGGTCGTGATCATTCCATAATTTTCTTCCTGCCATTTTGACCATAAAATCAGCCTGTGCCAGTAACCAACTTTTAACATCTGAGCTTGAGAGCGTATTAACATGTGCTTGTAGCTCTTGCATATGACGGTTGAGCTGCTCTTCATATTCACGAGTCTGTGTTTTGATTTCTGACTGTGAGGCGAACAGCGCATCCAAGCGCTGGCGGTCAACTTTTTGCTGTTCGGCTAAATCATTCAACTGTTGCTTCAATTCGTTATTTTCATTCACGAGTTGCGCATTACTTTGTTGAGTAAAATAATAAATACCACCACCAATGGCGATGATAATTGCGATAGCGATGGCACTACCGATGAGACCAGAACGTTTTTGCTCCGAAGACGGCTTGGGTTGGCGGTTTTTTGGGGTTTCCGCGACAGTTTCATTATTAACCGTTTCGGTAGAATTATTTTGTTCCGTCATAAATTAGCATCCCATGTCGGTTGAAAATAAGGCGTCCAATAAAGCATTATTTTCTGCGCTATTTGCCACACAGACCTTTTTCCAACCATTTTGGCGGGCTTGGTCTGCAATCCGTTCGCTGACAACTAATAAGCGGCGATTGAACCACCATTCTTTGGTATTTTCAGCGATTAATTGATTGAGTAAGGCTAACATTTGACCACTACTGATCACAATATCAGTAATATTTGCATTAACCCATTGTTGATTAAACTCTGTTTTATCGTATAAAACAGGGTGTCTCGCATAACATTCACAATACTCAACCTCTGCACCTCTGGAACGTAATGTTGAGGCTAGGAGCTCCCTTCCTCCGTTTCCGCGTAATAGAAGTGCACGTTTACCTTCAAGAAATTGTAATTCAGGAAGGCTAAGTAATGCTTCACTGGTCTCTCCGTGCTCTGGCCAACGGATAGAGCGACCTGTTAACGCCTCAAAATACTGGCCGGTTGAACGACCTATTCCATAGTAGGATAACTTATCTGACCAGTTGCGTCCTACTTGTTTAAGGGTTAAATGTGCATACCAGACCGCATTTTTAGATAAAAGAAAGACTAAATCGTGTTGATCAAGCTGCTGAAGGCGTGATCCCAGTAAATTTAATTCAGCACCCGGCGCAATACTAATGAGCGGGGAAGCGAAAGCATCGCCTCCCTTTGCTTTGATTGCTGCGATGAGTTCGCAACTAGCTGGCTCAGGCCGCGTGACTAGTACTTTCATGCCGGTGGATTCCCTTGGTAAACCACAGAGAGAATTTCGCGGGCGCCTTTATCGAGTAATTCCTCAGCAAGAGAGATCCCTGCTTGTTTTGCTTGTTCTGGGGCGATTAAACGCTCGCCACGAATGACTTGGCTACCATCTGGCGCCCCCACTAAAGCACGTAGCCAAATTTGGTTATTTTGCCAAATCGCATAGCTCCCAATAGGTACTTGGCAACCGCCTTCAAGGCGCATATTCATAGCACGTTCCGCGAGAACACAGATGGCTGTTTCATCGTGGTTAAGTTTTTCGAGTAGTTGACGAGTACGCTCATCCTCTAAGCGGCACTCAATACCCACCGCACCTTGTCCCACGGCTGGTAAGGATTGTTCAGGCGCTAATGCAGTACGAATTCGCGCTTCTAAACCTAACCGTTTCAGCCCCGCGACGGCCAAAATTATGGCATCGTATTCGCCATTATCCAGTTTCGAGAGCCGAGTTCCCACGTTTCCGCGTAGATCGCGGATAATGAGGTCTGGGCGTAGTTCTCGTATTTGGCATTGGCGGCGTAAACTGGACGTTCCCACTATGCTACCGCTAGGTAGAGCCTCAAGGCTGTCAAAGTGATTAGACACAAAAGCGTCACGTGGGTCTTCACGCTCACAGATCGTGACTAAACCGAGCCCTTCTGGAAATTCAACGGGAACATCCTTCATTGAATGCACTGCGATGTCTGCGCGTTTTTCCAGTAAAGCTAACTCTAATTCTTTAACAAATAGACCTTTTCCACCTACTTTAGCTAAGGGAGTATCTAAAATAATATCGCCTTTAGTCACCATCGGTACCAGTTCAACCTGCAAACCGGGGTGTAGTTGTTCGAGCTTCTCTTTAACAAAGTGTGCTTGCCACATAGCTAAAGGGCTTTTACGTGTTGCAATACGGACGATATTTATTGAAGTCATTTCGTTGCTTTCTCAGGCATAAAGGCCATAGATTAACCATACAATTATCCCTAGTTTTAACATTTTAGCGATGGATTTTCCAGTTAACGACGCTAAAGCTAACGATTCATTAATTGCCTTATTAATAGAAAGCGTCTCTTTTTGATAAGGTTGCTGCGACATAAATCATCAAAAAAAGAAAGTAATGCAAAGGATTGTTTAGCTATTTGTGCGGTTAAAGTCGTAAACAAATTTCAATTTAAGTCAATTTAGTGGTGAAGCGTTCAAGCACAGGCCTAATGCGAAATACGTTTGTGATGGATGCTTGGTGTGTTTTTTTTGAGCAATCAGATGATTTGTTATTATTCCATTGATAAACAAGGGATATTCAGTCGCTATAAAAAATAAAAAGCCTTTTTATACAATATGTTGAAAATTAATTTGTATCAAAAATACACAGATAAAATTATGTGATCTACTTTACCCTTTTGCCGCAAGGTGTTAAATTGATCACGTTTCCGACAATTCATTTGAAAATAAATTTAAACTTACTTTTAATTAACGCGAGATGTCGCTAGGCGGCAGGTCGATAAGTCGCTAGGCGTTGTAAAAACTAGGTAACTAGCGCAAGTAAGCATCGTTAGTAGCGCTGCAACTTGAAGTATGACGAGTAGATATTTCTCTTTATTGGGTGCTGGGTATTCCCAGATTTGTCGTTAAGTTCATTCAGCCAGGCGTATCCCTTGTATCTCTATATTGAAACTCTAAAACAGAGACTTGATGCGATAAACCAACTTCGGTTAGATCGTGCGACAGCGTCAATGGATGAAACCTTCTGTAAGGTTTACAGTCTGCTGCCTGTCTTATTTCATTATCATCACCCAATGATGCCTGGCTATATTGAAGGAAACGTCCCTCATGGTGTGTGTTTCTTCACGCCTGATGATGACCAACAAACATGGTTGTCGCAATTTGAAAAATATCTTCCCTCAGCAGATAAAGCGAATGGTGAACTTCCTATCACAGGCATTTATTCCATGGGGAGTACATCATCGATAGGTCAAAGCCAATGTTCAGATATTGATATTTGGGTTTGTCATCCCTCTTGGTTGGATAGTGAAGAAAAGCGCCTATTACAGAAAAAATGCACATTAATCGAACAGTGGGCGGCTTCTCTTGGCATTGATGTGACGGTTTTTTTGATCGATGAAAATCGTTTTAGACACCATGCGAGTGGCCATATTGGCGGAGAAGATTGCGGTTCAACACAACATATTTTATTGCTTGATGAATTCTACCGTACCGCGGTACGTATGGCGGGTAAAAGGCTGTTATGGACCATGGTACCCGTCGAAGAAGAACATCATTATGATGAATATGTGATGTCGCTTTATGCTCAGGGGGTATTAACGCCAAATGAATGGCTAGACCTCGGTGGATTGGGCGAACTGTCTGCCGCTGAATACTTTGGTGCAAGTTTGTGGCAATTATATAAAAGTGTCGACTCACCTTATAAAGCGGTTTTAAAAAGCTTACTATTAGAATCTTATTCGTGGGATTATCCAAAAGGCAAATTACTCGCATTAGAATTTAAACGCCATCTCCACGCTGGCGAGATAGTTTGTTACGGTTTAGATTCTTATTGTTTAATGTTAGAACGTGTTACCCGCTATTTAATCGAAATTAATGATACTACTCGCCTTGATTTAATTCGTCGTTGTTTCTACCTCAAAGTCTGTGAAAAACTCTCTAAAGATACTGAAGATGAATGTTCTGGCTGGCGCCGTGATGTACTTTCACAGTTAGTTGAATCATGGGGGTGGGGTGCTGAACGTTTAGAGATGTTAGATTTGCGCAATCAATGGAAAATTGAGCGTGTTCGTGAAGCCCATAATGAGTTACTCGACACGATGATGCAAAGTTACCGTAACCTGATCCGCTTTGCTCGTCGTAATAATTTAAGTGTTAGTGCCAGCCCACAAGATATTGGCGTATTAACCCGTAAGTTATATGCTGCTTTTGAAGCGCTACCGGGTAAAGTGACACTTGTTAACCCGCAAATCTCTCCAGACCTCAGTGAGCCACATCTTACGTTTATTTATGTTCCTTCTGGCCGCGCGAATCGTAGCGGTTGGTATTTGTATAACCAAGCACCACATATTGACACCATTATTGGTCATCAACCGCTCGAATATAACCGTTATTTGAACAAACTGGTCGCTTGGGCTTACTTTAACGGATTACTGACTGAAAATACTCAGGTGTATATGCATCATGGTCAGTCTCAATGTGATGAGAAGAAGTTACTTGAATTGATGCATGACGTTTCAGGGCATTTTCCGATTCGCTTACCGGCCCCAACGCCAAAAGCCTTGTATAGTCCTTGTGAAATCCGCCACTTAGCCATTATCGTCAATTTAGAAAAAGATCCGACACAAGTTTATTCCGACCAAGTGGTACATTTTGATTTCAGAAAGCTAGACGTGTTTAGTTTTGGTGAAGAACAACGTTGCCTAATTGGTAGTATTGATCTGCTGTATCGCAACTCTTGGAATGAAGTGAGAACACTTCACTTTAGCGGCGAGCAATGCATGTTAGAGGCACTCAAAACCATTTTAGGTAAAATGCATCAAGATGCTGCGCCGCCAGATGCGGTGGAAGTCTTCTGTTATTGTGAGCATTTACGTGGCCTAGTGAGAACACGTGTACAACAGTTGGTTTCAGAGTGCATTGACTTGCGTTTATCAAGTAATCGCAATGACCCCGGTCGTTTCAAAGCGTTACGGATTGCTGGGCAAACATGGGGCTTATTCTTTGAACGGTTAAATGTTTCAGTTCAGAAACTGGAAAATGCGGTTGAGTTCTATGGGGCCATTTCTCACAATAAATTACATGGTTGGCCTGTCAAATTAAACGCCAAAGAAAATAACCATTTACCCGCCGTTGTTGACGGTTATGCAAGTGAGGGTATCGTACAGTTTTTCTTTGAAAATACCGCAGATAACACAGGCTTTAACATTTATGTTTTAGATGAAGCCAACCGAGTGGAAATTTACTCTCACTGTGAGGGTTCCAAAGAAGACTTAGTACGAGACGTTAGCCGTTTCTATTCATCGTCTCATGACCGTTTTACGTACGGTGCTAATTTTATTAATTTTAATTTGCCTCAGTTCTATCAAATTGTGACTCATAAAGGCAAAAGCCAAGTGATACCCTTTTCAGGCGGAACTTGGCCTTTCGATATTGAAGAGCAGGATGAATTAATGAATGCTGGGCATTTTGATACTTCACCGCATCATCAAGCCCATCATTATTGAGCGGACGAATCGTTAATACTAAAACGTAAAAGGCTCACCGCTTTGCGCGCTAATAGCTTGTGCGAGCATCTCCGTGAATCGTTGCCCTGAACGATCGCATACCCACTCATTATCTTTATAGTCGTAGTGATAGCCGCCGTGTTTCGTGGCGAGCCAAATTTGGTGGAAAGGCTCTTGTCGATTGATAATGATTTTGCTGCCATCTTCAAAACTGAGCGTCATGACACCACCATTCGTTTCACAATCAATATCTGCATCACCGTCATAATTGTCCAAATGTTGTTCAATAGAAGCCATCATTTGATCGGCAAGTTGGTGAAATTCACTGTCATTCACGGTTAATTTCCTATCAGCTTAAATAATTTACTAATAGAAATTATAGGTGTGAATATCAGTGAGGGTCAATCAACGAAAAGGGAGGACGCAGGGTAACTTTCTTTTGAGAATACTAAAACATTTGTTGGTGACTGTTCTTTTAAGCATTATGCTATTGTGGGTAGGGAATAAAATCACGATACAATTGATGAACAATAGTGATTTGCTTAGGCTGCCCTGTTAATCTGTTAACCCTATTCAGACGTCAAAAGTTAGTTTTACAGGCGAAATATAATGAAAAAAAGTTTAGTTGGACTCTCTGCGTTTATTATGTTGTTGACTCTTTCTGGTTGTGGCTTAAAAGGCCCTCTCTATTTTCCACCAGAAGAACAGGCTTCAGCATCACAAACTGAAGATGTTGAACCTAAGGCACAAAATAGTACCGCGGCAGATTCACGAGCGCCGTCTTCAAATCAACAATAAGCTGCTGCGATGGAGCGGATTATGCAATTTTCTAAAATGCATGGCTTAGGTAATGATTTCATGGTCGTCGACGGCGTCACTCAGAATGTTTATTTTTCTCCTGAGCTGATTAGCCGCCTTGCGGATAGACATACAGGGGTTGGCTTTGATCAACTGTTGTTAGTTGAGGCGCCTTATGATCCTGATTTAGATTTTCATTATCGTATCTTCAATGCAGATGGAAGTGAAGTTGCACAATGTGGCAATGGTGCTCGCTGTTTTGCACGTTTCGTACGTTTAAAAGGGCTGACAAATAAACAAAAAATTAAAGTCAGTACTCAAGCAGGTCGCATGACATTGACGATCAATGAAAATGACGATGTTTGCGTGAATATGGGGGAACCTGAATTTGAACCTCAGAAAATACCTTTTCGCGCTATCAAAGCAGAAAAAACCTATATTATTAGAGCGTTAGAACGTACAGTATTATGTGGTGTGGTTTCGATGGGAAATCCTCACTGTGTTATTCAGGTTGAAAGTGTAAAAACAGCTGAAGTGGAAATTTTAGGCCCTGTTCTTGAGAGCCATGAACGGTTTCCAGAACGCGTTAATGTCGGTTTCATGGAAATAATCAATGCGAACCATATCAGCTTACGTGTGTTTGAACGTGGAGCGGGAGAAACGCAGGCATGCGGTAGTGGTGCTTGTGCCGCGGTGGCAATCGGTATCCAGCAAGGGTTATTATCAAATCGAGTGAAAGTTGACTTGCCAGGAGGATCCCTTGATATTAGTTGGGAAGGGCCTGGCCATCCATTATATATGACAGGGCCTGCGAGTCATGTTTATGATGGGGTACTACAACTTTAAGCTTTATTTCGCGACTCAAGAAATTGCAAGTGACAGCGTTATTGGCTGTACGCGTTGGCGTTAGCGACCTGTTTTGTGACTGACTAGCGCCTTATTTGCCATCTAACTATACTGGGATTTATTTAGAGTAGACTTAATCATCAAGAGGTTATAATGGATAAACTGAAAATAGAGCCAGATAGCCCTTATCAAATTGATGATCGCCAAGTGGCGCGTTACTTACAGGAACAGCCCGACTTCTTTATCCGCAATGCTTCGCTTGTTGAGCAACTTTCAATACCGCATGCAATACAGGGGACAATTTCGTTACCTGAAGCGGTGATGAATCGACAGCGACTAAAAATCAAACAGCTCGAACAAGATATCTGTTTCATGGTTGAACAAGCGCATGAAAATGGTTTGTTATTTGATGAGTTACTGTATCTTGTCATCGATATGTCAATGGCGCAAAGCCTGAATGAGATGCTCAGCAGTTTAAATCGCTGGGCAAAAAAACTCGGCCTATCAGGGGCATCTGTTCGTTTATTTAGTGATTGTTGGCGGTTGTCTGCTCCTCTTGATGCGCAAGCACTTGTGGTTTCCCGTAGTGCGTTCGAATCTATTCGCCTTCAGCGTTTTGGAGAGAAAACGCATTATTTAGGTACGCTGAATGGCCCTGAAATACAACTGCTGTTGCCGGAAGCTATGAATGTAGGCTCGGTAGCGATTTCTCTCTTTGGTCATCATGGGGAATCAGGAATGGTCATTTTTACTAGCCGAAATCGAGACCATTATCAATCTGGTATGGGAACAGTGATGTTAGAAAAAGTGGCTCAAATTCTACCGAGGTTATTATGCCGATGGATAGAACGCTTATAACGACTCAGCCGGAAGGGCTGATGACCCAAGTCGAAGCATTTTTACGTTATTTACATGTTGAGCGTAGATTAAGCCCTGTCACGATCACTAATTATCGCCGCCAGCTCACGACAGTGACAGAAATGCTCAATGAAATGAAGGTGAGTGAGTGGCAACAGCTTGATGTCGTTAAAGCCCGTAATATCGCGGCTAAAAGCCGTCGAGCAGGCTTGCAAGCAGCCAGTATGGCGCTGCGATTGTCTGCATTACGGAGTTTTTGTGATTGGATGGTACAACAAGGTGAATTACCGGCTAATCCAGTCAAAGCAGTACAGGCGCCAAAAGCGAAAAAGCGACTGCCAAAGAATATGGATGTTGATGAAGTCTCACAATTACTGAATATGGACAGCGGTGACCCACTGGTGGTGCGAGACAGAACCATGTTAGAAGTGATGTATGGCGCGGGGCTGCGTTTATCTGAATTAGTTGGATTAGATATTCGTCATTTAGATCTCGCCTCGGGTGAAGTCAAAGTGATGGGAAAAGGCAGTAAAGAACGTAAAATCCCATTAGGTAAAACCGCGGTGAGTTGGTTAACACGTTGGCTAGAAATGCGTGAGTTATATGCACCGGAAGATAATGCCGTTTTTATTTCGACACAGAGTGGCAAACGAATATCAAACCGTAATGTGCAAAAACGTTTTGAGCAATGGGGCATTAAACAAGGGGTAAATAGCCATATTAACCCACATAAGTTGCGCCATTCATTTGCAACACATATTCTTGAATCAAGTGGTAATTTACGCGGTGTGCAAGAATTGCTCGGCCATGCCAACTTATCAACAACGCAAATCTATACACACTTAGATTTTCAGCATTTGGCTAATGTTTATGATGTGGCTCATCCCAGAGCAAAAAGGGAGAAACCTTAATGCATTTTTACCGTCCGCTGTCACCGATTCAAGCGATAACGTTTGATTTGGATGATACTTTATATGATAACCATCCGGTCATTGATAAAACGGAAGAAGAGGTATTACGTTTTGTCCGTGAATATGATCCACAATTCAGTCATTTTACTCATCATGATTTGTATACTTTTCGTCGCATTGTGGCTGAACAAGAACCGGATATTTGCCACGATATCACCCGCTGGCGCTGGTTATCATCGAAAATGATGTTTTGCCATTATGGATATAGCCGAGAAGACGCTCTAAAAGGGGCGGATGAACTAATGGCTCATTTTACTTATTGGCGAAATCAAATAGATATTCCTGAATCAACCCACCAGATATTAGCTCAGCTTGCAGAAAAATTACCCCTAGTGGCGATTACCAATGGTAATGCAGAGCCAGATGCTTGTGGCTTGGGGCAATATTTTCAGTTTGTGTTGAAAGCAGGGCCGGATGGGCGCTCAAAACCTTATTGTGATATGTATCGGCTAGCCGCGCAAAAACTCGATTTACAGCCTCATGCTATTTTACATGTGGGCGATAATCTATTGACGGATGTAGAGGGTGCTATTCGTAGTGGTATGCAAGCCTGTTGGATTAACGTCGACAATAAAACACTCATGGAAGAGAAAGATGTACGCTTATTGCCGCATGTTGAAATTTCGCAGTTGGCTTCTCTATTGTCGCTGGTATAATCATTTTTCTGTATAAAAACACAGTGGTCGTGGCCACTGTCCTGCTTTGATGGTAATTATGGACGTTTCTTATCTGCTCGAAGGCCTTAATGATAAACAGCGTGAGGCAGTTGCTGCATCACGCACTAACTTATTAGTACTTGCAGGTGCAGGTAGTGGTAAAACGCGCGTATTGGTACACAGAATCGCTTGGTTAATGGCGGTTGAGCATGCATCACCATTCTCGATCATGGCAGTGACCTTTACCAACAAAGCAGCAGCAGAAATGCGCCATCGTATCAATCAGTTGATTGGCTCAAGTGAAGGTGGCATGTGGATTGGTACTTTCCACGGTTTAGCCCATCGCTTACTACGTCAACACTATTTGGATGCTGGCTTACCACAAGATTTCCAAATTCTCGATAGCGATGACCAATATCGATTAATTCGTCGGTTGTTAAAAGCGATGAATCTTGATGAAAAACAATGGCCCCCCCGCCAAGGAATGTGGTACATCAACGGTAAAAAAGATGAGGGATTACGTCCTCAACATATCGAATGTTATGGTAACCCGATAGAAAGTACATGGTTAAAAGTGTATCAAGCTTATCAAGAGGCTTGTGATCGTGCTGGGTTAGTCGATTTTGCTGAGTTGTTATTACGAGCCCATGAATTATGGCTCAATAAGCCCCATGTATTGCAACACTATCGTGAACGCTTCACGAATATTCTCGTCGACGAATTCCAAGATACGAACAGCATTCAATACGCTTGGATCCGCGTGTTAGCTGGCGAAACGGGTAAGGTGATGATTGTTGGCGATGATGATCAATCAATTTACGGCTGGCGTGGGGCACAAGTGGAAAATATTCAGCGTTTTTTGAATGACTTCCCTGGAGCTGAAACAATCCGTCTTGAACAAAATTACCGTTCCACTAACAATATTCTGAAAGCTGCGAATGCCTTAATTGCGCATAATAGCGATCGATTAGGGAAAAATTTATGGACGGAAGATGGCGATGGTGAGCCGATTTCCCTCTACTGTGCTTTTAATGAATTAGATGAAGCGCGCTATATTGTCAGCCGTATAAAACAGTGGCAAGAAAATGGTGGTGCTTTGCAGGATTGTGCGATGCTATATCGTAGCAACGCGCAATCTCGTGTGTTGGAAGAGGCATTAATTCAAAGTGCTATGCCATATCGCATTTATGGTGGACAACGCTTCTTTGAACGTCAAGAAATTAAAGATGCACTGTCTTATTTAAGGCTGATTGCTAATCGTAATGACGATGCCTCCTTTGAACGTGTGGTAAATACGCCAACGCGAGGTATTGGCGATCGTACTCTGGATACCGTACGCCAAACCGCACGAGACCAACAATTAACCTTATGGGAAAGTTGTGAATATTTACTTCGTGAGCAAGTTCTTGGGGGTCGTGCCGCGGCGGCTATTGAACGTTTTCTCGAATTGGTCGATGCGCTGGCGAAAGAAACGCAAGATATGCCCTTACATGTACAAACGGATAGAGTGATTAATGACTCTGGTCTACGTGCGATGTATGAGCAAGAGAAAGGTGAAAAAGCACAGGCTCGCATCGAAAACTTGGAAGAGTTGGTGAACGCAACCCGCGATTTTAGTTATCAAGATGAAGATCAGGATTTGATGCCGCTACAAGCCTTTTTATCACATGCCGCATTGGAATCGGGTGATGGCCAAGCCGATGTGAATCAAGATGCGGTGCAGTTAATGACACTACACTCAGCAAAAGGACTCGAATTCCCAATCGTCTTTATCGTTGGTATGGAAGAAGGGATGTTCCCTAGCCAAATGTCAATGGATGAAAGCGGTCGCTTAGAAGAAGAGCGTCGCTTAGCTTATGTTGGGATCACGCGAGCGATGCAAAAGCTGACGATCACGTATGCGGAAAGTCGTCGTTTATATGGTAAAGAAGTTTATCACCGCCCATCACGTTTTATTGCGGAGTTGCCGACAGAATGTGTGGAAGAAGTTCGTTTACGTGCAACGGTTTCTCGTCCTGTTAATCATCAGCGCCTTGGCACACCAGTAACCCAAAATGATTCAGGTTATGCGTTAGGCCAACGTGTACGGCACCCTAAATTTGGTGAAGGTACTATTATTAATTTGGAAGGAAGTGGAGAACATTGTCGTTTGCAAATTGCTTTCCAAGGTCAAGGCATTAAATGGCTCGTGGCATCCTATGCTCGGCTAGAAAATGTATCATAAGTTATTTTTCCCCCGTAGAGTGTCATAAACAAAATATGGCATTCTACCTAATATACGGTGTGTTTTAATTTCACGAGGCATATTAAAACACATAAAAATAAAATAGATTGTAATTATCAATTAATAATATATTTAAACTCATTTTCACTGTAATTATTTTATTGCTTTTTTATATAAATTATAAATTTGTTTTTTCGATTTTTTGCTTATAGCATGATTTGCGTTTTAATAATCATTAATTCAAGGACGATGAGTGTGAATTGGGCAATTGAAAAAATAAACGATGATCTCATTGGAGATTTTCGTCGCAATACAACATTAAGCTGATCGCTTCCCTTTCTTCAGTACAGGTATAAAGTAGAGTTTCCTGCCTTTTTTCTCCTGAAAAAGAGGTCATCTGACATGAAAAAGACACGTTATACTGAAGAACAGATAGCGTTTGTCCTGAAATAGGCTGAAACCAGCACCCGGGTGGAGGAAGTGTTTGCGGCAAGCTCTGAAGCTGCGAGTTTCATTAAATTGGATTCATCGCGATGAATCACAATATTGTCATTAGCACTGAGGGTGAGTTTATTCGTTTTGGCTAACTGGGTATTATCAAAATTGATGCTTTTCCCTGCTTGGATATGTAACGAATTTGTGGCGTTAATCACCGAGGGGTGATAATACATTATCTTTAAAGGCAGAAACGGAAATCCCCACTAATTCAATTTGGTTCGCGTTAAAACACAAGGCATTATCACTAGTGCTTTTCTGTGTCGGGTCTACCGTAACAGTATTTTGATTTTCAAGGGCCTCTCGTTGCTGTTTTTCCGATTCTAAGCGCTTTTTTGTTTTGTCTCTATTGGCTGGAAATCATAAGGGCTCAGAATAACTGAGTTCCGTAAAGACGATTAAAGGTAAGAACAAGACAGCAGGGATCAGTTTTATCATAATAAGTGAATACCATTAATCGTACAAAAAGTTAAATTTCGCTTAAGGTAAAGAGTCATTAACCTAATGGCAAGAGAAATCATCAAGAAAGGATATAAAAACTGGATTTGATTACCTTTGAAGGTTAATTCAATGCAAAATATTGTTTTTCTATTATTTATTTTTTTGTTGGCGAAATAATTTTCTTTAAGTTGGTTTGGCAAGCAGTAATTACGACTATTTTAGGTAAGGTATCTTTACTACTTTGTCCTGAATTGAATGATAGCGTTAATGAAAAGGGGATGTTGGGAAGCAACGAAACGATAACAATGGTTAATGGGTTAAATAGAATGGCTAAGATTTGTTAAACTGACTAATGTTTGGAACGGGCTGCTAGTGGTTAAAATGATTGCTTAACGACGTTTACTGTTCCATTGCTTCCCAAACCTCGGGGTCTAACTTCTATTTGAAATACAATAAAAAACAACGAACAAATCTCTTAAGCTAATATTAATAAAAAAATTAATGCCAAAGATCGCCAAGCAATAGTCATAGCGTTAGAATCAGTTGAAATTGCCGATGCCACCAAAAAATTTAAACTGTTGAGTAAAGGCATGGGGTATGTTGGACCAGCAATTGATGGTTATGAGCTTTTCTTTGTTGAGTTACCTAATGCAATAAAAAGTGATAATTAGCGATCTTTTTTTGTTAAAGCAACGATTGGAAGACAAAGATGCTCATATTGATAGCTTAAAAAATGCCATGCTATTAATCGAATCCAAGCTACCAACAACATCTGAACCAGTTGCATCAGTGCCAGCCAAAAAATCTTGGCAATTCTGGACAAATAGCCGTTTGGTATCATTTCCATGCTGAAACCCAAACCGCCATTTTGATAACAAACGAGCAATATCAAAAATGGTGTTTTTACGGGTGAAAAGAAGTGGTTTTAGCCCATTGAGTAGATTTTTGAATGAGTGCCTAAGTGGCGTTATGCTTAAGCACCCTTATGTTAAATACGGAGAATCTCACCCCTTTTTTGAGAAAAACGTGCGCCACAAGTTTTTCGGATTCATTGAGGCATCCAAACGATAGGGATCGTCCTCCGCCATGCGACATTGAGCTTGAACTTCTTCAGGCCAAATTGGGCGTCGACTGGTTAAAATCGCCACATAACGTGGGAGACTGAATAAAAACGCCAACGGAGCAAGAAAGGGCAATACGACAATGGGCGCCCCATTGTAGATAGTCATTAAATAAAAAAAGGTAAATCCATAACCTTCTTTTTTCTCAGCTATTGGCAGGCAAAAAGAGATACGCGAAGTCAATCCTTCCGGCCCTTCTTCCATGTATCGCCGCACAAACTCCCAATGGGCCTTTAAGGCGGGAATATTGTTATGGGAGGCAGGTAAACAAAAAGTATCGACAATGGTCTCACCATCCTCTGCAAGAACATGCCCGCTAATGTAGCAATCACTACCATGCATTGCGGCGGTGGTAAAAAAAAGATCATCCCATCGCGCACTAAATACGGAACCATCATGACGATGCGCATGGACAAGTTGGTTTTTACGATCAAATCGGATGGGATAGTGCGTCCAAGCAAACCACTCTTTTTTTAAGAGAAACAACATCCCGAATCCTGTCGGGAGAAAAATAGCCCCTACAAATAAAAGTGCTAGCCATTCCTCTAATGAATATTGCTGATAGACAATAGTTGTTACTATCATTGAAAAATAACCAATAATCGTCATAAAAGCCCCAGCAGAGGCAATAAAGCTCAAATAGCCTTTTGACGAATAGTATTTATCCACCATTTCTAAATAGTGCGAGTTTATCTCAATCACTTTCAAGTCAGGCATTAATTGATCAGACTCAAAATCCAGCCGTACTTTTTGCTCTAACTGTGTGGCACGTTCGCGCGCATTCAGTGGGCGATTGAGCTTAAATTGGGGAAATAATCCGTAAATATCCATATTCTTATCCTAATGCACGTTCAAAGGCGTCCATTTCCATGGCCATGGTCGGGTAAATGTCGGGCCATTCACTTTGAGGGATATGCGCGGGCACTTGACGCCACAGGCATTGCTCTAACCATTTTTGGATCTTATATTAGTTTTTTCAGATTTGATTATACCATATTTAACTCAATTAAAAGGCCAATTCACTAGTATTGCTGTTAAAAATGTATCTGCTCTTAAAAGGACATATAGCATACGAATTTATGAATTATTAATGCAATTCAAGAAGACAGGTGATCGACTTATAAGCGTCTATGACTTCCGGTCTATGCTCGGATTGGAGGAAAAATATAGTCAATTTAAAAGATTAAATGACGATGTCATAAAACCGGCGATTCAAGAATTAAATGAAAAAAGTGATCTAATGGTTTTAGTTGATACTGTCAAAAAAGGTCGTAGAGTTGTCGCTTTACACTTCCAATTTAAAGGAGATAAACAAATAAAAATGGCAATCTAATGGCTCAGGTAAGTATTTCAGAAGCAGCTAAGCTAATAGGAAAAAGTCGCAGGACAATACAACGTTATGTCGCGACAGGAAAACTATCATTGTCACCCATGATAATGACAGCTCAAAATTAGAAAATGAGTTGCTGAAAAAAGAAATTGAGTTTTTAAAGCAACGGTTAGAAGACAAAGATGCTCATGTTGATAGCTTAAAAAATGCCATGCTATTAATCGAATCCAAGCTACTAACAACATCTGAACCAGTTGCATCAGTGCCAGCCAAAAAATCTTGGCAATTCTGGAAAAATAGCCGTTTGGTATCATTTCCATGCTGAAACCCAAACCGCCATTTTGATAACAAACGAGCAATATCAAAAATGGTGTTTTTACGGGTGAAAAGAAGTGGTTTTAGCCCATTGAGTAGATTTTTGAATGAGTGCCTAAGTGGCGTTATGCTTAAGCACCCTTATGTTAAATACGGAGAATCTCACCCCTTTTTTGAGAAAAACGTGCGCCACAAGTTTTTCGGATTCATTGAGGCATCCAAACGATAGGGATCGTCCTCCGCCATGCGACATTGAGCTTGAACTTCTTCAGGCCAAATTGGGCGTCGACTGGTTAAAATCGCCACATAACGTGGGAGACTGAATAAAAACGCCAACGGAGCAAGAAAGGGCAATACGACAATGGGCGCCCCATTGTAGATAGTCATTAAATAAAAAAAGGTAAATCCATAACCTTCTTTTTTCTCAGCTATTGGCAGGCAAAAAGAGATACGCGAAGCCAATCCTTCCGGCCCTTCTTCCATGTATCGTCGCACAAACTCCCAATGGGCCTTTAAGGCGGGAATATTGTTATGAGAGGCGGGTAAACAAAAAGTATCGACAATGGTCTCACCATCCTCGGCAAGAACATGCCCGCTAATGTAGCAATCACTACCATGCATTGCGGCGGTGGTAAAAAAAAGATCATCCCATCGCGCACTAAATACGGAACCATCATGACGATGAGCATGGACGAGTCGATTTTTACGATCAAATCGGATGGGGTAATGCGTCCAAGCAAACCACTCTTTTTTTAAGAGAAACAACATCCCGAATCCTGTCGGGATTGCCATAATTCCTATGATTAAAAGCCCAAGCGTTTCCTCTAATGAATATTGCTGATAGATAATGGTTTTTACAATCATTGAAAAAAAAGTACCAAGTATCAAAAAAGCCCCAGTAGAGGCAATAAAGCTCAAATAGCCTTTTGACGAATAGTATTTATCCACCATTTCTAAATAGTGCGAGTTTATCTCAATCACTTTCAAGTCAGGCATTAATTGGTCAGTCTCAAAATCCAGCCGTACTTTTTGCTCTAACTGTGTGGCACGTTCGCGCGCATTCAGTGGGCGATTGAGCTTAAATTGGGGAAATAATCCGTAAATATCCATATTCTTATCCTAATGCACGTTCAAAGGCGTCCATTTCCATGGCCATGGTCGGGTAAATGTCGGGCCATTCACTTTGAGGGATATGCGCGGGCACTTGACGCCACAGGCATTGTTCTAACCATTTTTGGATCTTATTTTGCCCTTTGATGGCAATGTAAATCGCTGCCCCAATCATAATGAGCACCGCTAACAAGGTTAATACCGCAAACGCCGCGAGCATCTTCGAAAAAATAATAACGGTTAACCATATTCCTGATACTCCAGAGGCAAAATAGGCAATTGAAAGTCCTATGTTTTTTTTATTTCTTTCTTCATTTGCATGATAAATATCAAATGCTACGGAGACAACCCCAGCAGCAATACCCACGCCTTTGCCAATCCCGATAACCAGACTCTTGAACGCCGTTGAATTTCTAAACAGCATTTTTTGCGCCAAATTGTCAAACGACGCAAAACGTTTCATTCCTTCTTCGACTAGTCCAACCGACGCACTGACAACCCCTGCAACCCCAGCATAAAATCGACTGTGCGCTTCAAACACCTCTTCCGGTAAGGTTTTCTTATTTTCCAAATCCATCGAGTGGAACAGCGCGACACTTTGAAGAATGCCTGACACTATTCCTGCTCCAATGACCATCCCGGATTTTCCTTTTCCGGATGTCATGCTGGTGCGCATCCGCGCAATGCTGGCAGACTCTGTTTCTGAATGTAATTGTAACAACTGACTGAGGGCTTTTTCTTGTTCTTTAGGGGTAAGTAATTTAATTCGGTCTAATTCACTGGTATCAATGTCAATCCAATATTTTAATATTCGATTTTGCTCCATCGGTAATCCAGCGACCTTCAATCGTTTGAGTTTGTTGTACACATGCTTTCTGATTTCATTCTCATTCAAATCATGGTTATGATCACTGAGTCTAACCAAAGTATTCACGACATCTTTAACAAAGTGGCGATACGTGCCTGCTTTACGCACAGGGATAATGGCTTTATTACTGAAGGCCCCGAGCGCTGCCACAAAGCCATACATTTTTTCTGAACTCATGGCTTTATCGACCGTGTTCATGACCACGGTGGCAAGATTACCGAGATACACCGCCATGATATTTTGAGAGGTAATTTGGTGGGGTTCTATTAACTTAGCGAACGCATCCGCTAATCCTGCCCAATTGAGTGACAGCATATCCACAGAGGATTGGGTTGCCTCGTCTATTTTTTTGATTAAGGCATCTTGGTTGAAAACCAATGCTCGCCCTAAAATATTGGTGGGGTCAGACAAACTTTTTAACAGTGAGCTTGAGAAATAGTCCAAACTGCCTTTTTTGTCCGACATTTTAATAATGCAATAGCTTACCGTGGCAGTATAGGCAATCCCACTGATCAAATCCCGCGTATCAAAATGTTGCTGAAAATAATGCATTAATGTTGGTGACTGAAACCAATCCAAGTACAACTGCGTTCGAGGACTAACTACACGGGTATTGTATTCTTCTAAAATGCTCTGAAAACGAAGATTGAATGCATCATAGGCCTCAGTATTATAATACTGCTCATATTCAGCCCAATGCGCCTGCGTTTTTGCCATTATCATGGCTCGGCGGTTTTGGATAAACGCGCTGTCCAATTCATCCTCTTCCAACTCGACGGTGATATCGCCATCGGGATAGGTATCAATACTTTTAATGTATGCGGCTTCACGTAATGTGGTGGTGATATAATTTTCTTGAAATTGGTCTCTAATACTGTTTTTGACACCTGAAATCGCCCCCAGTAGCATGACTTGTCGCTTAATATCAGGGCGCTGATAGACATGCTTATCCAACTCATATTCAATCAGTGTAGGCAAGTCCCTCAAAATCCCCGTTGGGTCTTGCAAGACAAGAAGCGCCCCGTTGGGATGAAGATCTTGATGTGCCGTCATTTCGACCTGTTGACCGGTTGCAATGGGGCTGAACTTCGACGTGATGGGGTACACCAAGGACTTAAGTCCTTCAAGAAGATCGAGCTGCGCGATAAGCGCTGACCACTTCCACATTTGGCTTTTTTTGACGTGCTGAGAGTAATCTGCGATGGTATTTTCCAACTCAGATAATGGTAACGTCTGAGCAGTCGATTGCGTATTGAGCCATGCATCCATGTCAAAGGGCTGCATGTACCGCTCTCGGTGGCTTTTATCTTCAAACTGCTTACGAATGGTCTCGGTCCATTTCACTTCCGACCAAGCAAACCAAAAGAGTCCATTTTTCATTCCGTCAGGCATCACCGGTAAAGTGACAAGAGAAGCTTTAGCTAACTCTTCAGGTTGGTCAATGCAGGGTTTGATTTTACCGGAGGCGACTTCATCAGGCACGTCACCATTTTCAGGGAGTGGGTAGAAAAAACCGCCTTCGGTGACAAAATAATTAATCCATGCATTGCCGAATTCATCCCAAATATTCAGGTATCCAGAGCGCATCAAGCGTAAGGTATAGGCGGTTTCGCCTTGGGCGGGAATAGGCACTTGAATAGACTCGGGCATGACTGGCAGAATATCATGTTGAGACATAATGGCAGGACGGACGGGTAAAATAGGGAGTCCGCGACGCTGACAAAAACGGCATCCTTCTCGTTTAGGGGATTTAGACATACGATTTCAGCTCCATGAAATAAACGATAAAATAACATCAAATAGAAAAATCTAAGTTAAGTTAACATTAATTCTGAAAAGCTCAAACTGAAAGCACGTATAAGACTCATTATGTCAAACGGACGAGTTGGCTACTCAAAACCGCCTTCTTATATCCATTAAAGCCCCTAAAATCAATTTTAAGACACGAAAACTCTATCCAACCATCCAATGGGCAACGCTACAACACTCGCAGTTGGCTGTGCATGATTTTATGGATAGCGCAACGCGAGCATTGATTAAACGATTTAATCGTGAAGTAGGTGCGGGCTACCATTCACTGAAAGATAGTCAGCATCGTTTGGCTGAGATCAGTGAGCAATACTTATCTTCTCGTATTGATATGTTGACTGCTTATCAGCAGGACCTCAAATTTGTTACGGCAAAATATAAAGGTTTAAATTCATTCTTATTGAGTGAAAAGATATCGCTATTCCATAAGGGAGAGGACGCGGTAAGCTCATTGACAGGTATGACTGAGATGCATGACCGAATTGGATCATCATTGACGTTTTGCTTGGGTAAAACAGTAATTTGCACAACGGTTTCTGGCTAATTTTTTAAGCGATTAATACTCAGTGAGTAGCGATCTTTTAAGCATAGAAAGCGTTCATCATGGCCGTGATGAACGCGATAACATGATGAATATCACTCACTCATCTACCAATAGTTTTGTCATATTAAAACTCGGCTTTATGGTTAGTCACATTGATTTAAGAGTCTAATCATTAAGATTTAAGTTTTTAATTTTAAATTTTCCATTCAGTGAAGTATAAAATCATACCGAGTAACCATTCTAATATTTATCATGTCATTGAATAAGTTAATTGATTCTCTTTCTACACAAGGTTGGTATGTGTGGGATGACTTTTTGAACCTGTCAGAAATACAGGCAATTAAAAGCTGCATTCCTGAAAAACTACACGACGCTCGTATTGGTAACGGTGAATCGTTACAAGACAATAAAACGATTCGTGGTGACCAAACTATTTGGCTAGAGTCTGAAATGGGGGCACCTATTGCAGAGTATATGGCGAAAATGGACGTTATCCGCCAAGCATTAAACCAACAATGCTACATGGGGTTACGTGACTTTGAGACGCATTTTTGCCGTTACCCAAATGGCGCGTTTTATAAAAAGCATGTCGATAATTTTCAAGGCCAAGGCCGACGCAAAGTGACGACGGTGCTTTATATGAATGAGGCGTGGCAGCGCGGTGATGGTGGGGAATTGGTTGTGTATGATCATCAAGATAATAAACTGTTTCAACTTGACCCTTTAGCGGGGCGGATGATTGTGTTTATGTCTGAAGAGTTTCCTCATGAAGTTCTCCCTACCCAACAAAAGCGTGAAAGTATAGCCGGTTGGTTTTTAACCGAAAAAATACTTTAACCTTACTGACGAATGCCACCTCCTCGCGGAGGTGGGCTGTAAATGGATTAATTAATTCGTTTAAATGCTTGTCCAGAAAAGATAATATTCGCATTTCCTCTTTCTATTTGATAATGCGCATTATGTCGTTGCTTATTCAATTCCGATGCTTGCTGATCTTGGTATTCATTTAAACGCCAATAAATAAGCTGCTTAGCTAATTTCTTATTCGCATGCTGACTACGCTCAGATTGCACTTTGACACTGATCCCAGTTGCAAGATGTTTTGCTCTTACTGCTGAGCAAGTTTTATTAACATGCTGCCCACCAGGACCTTGAGCTTTTATAAATTCGAATTCAATATCACTCTCTTCAATAGCTTGAATAGGTGAAAAGCGGATCACATTAATAAACCAATTTTTCCGTTTATGGTTGGGCCTTAAGGGGCTTGGACATTGCCACTGTAGTGTACCAGACCATAACTGAGCTAGCTTTTCAGCGTCATGCCCTTCTAAAGAGACCAACGCAGATTTTAAACCGTGTTTTGATGCGACAGTGTCGAGTAGATCAACCGTCACTTGATGTTTTTTAGCTTCAACAAAAAAGCAAGCTAACGCTTTTTCAACGACAATACAGCACTCCTCGGGGCCTTGTGCAGAAGAAAATTGTAATAACATTACGCACACTCCCCACTGGTTTTGTAGGTCAGTAAGGGGCGTAAACGTGCGATAACCTCAATTAACCCTGCTCCCACCATGCTTTCAATCACGGTTTCAATCGACTTATAGGATTGTGGCGCTTCCTCATAAATCAATTGTTTATTAGCACAGATGACTCGGCTACCTAATGCAGTTCGCGCTAGCTGTAATGGGGTATAGCGATGAGACAGTCGCCCCTTACACTCCGTACGCATCCATTTGCGACCCGCACCGTGAGCCAGTGAATTTAAGCTAACCTCACGGGGATGAGGCAGAACTAAATAACTGAAATCGCCGCGTGATCCCGGAATAATGACCATGCCTTGGTCAGAAGGGGTGGCACCCTTGCGATGTAGCCAACCTTGTATACCGTTAAGAGTGCACGGCTCAACCAAATTATGATTAACATCAAGGACCATTTCCCCCTTAGCCTTGACCTGCTGCAACATACGTAAACCAATTAATTGGCGGTTTAATTCGGCAAAAGATAATGCATTTTGGTGTGCCTCTAAATAGGCTTTCGCTTCATTTGAAGACTCTTCAAGGCCATTGTGGCCATAGTTTTCAACATGCTGACGTAATATGGATTGGCCTAATCCACGAGAGCCACTGTGCACAAGCAGTAATGCACATTTTTTATTTAAACCGCTTTGGGTGATCGACTCGTCGCTAAAGATTTTGTCGATGATTTGAAATTCAGCAAAGTGATTACCGCCACCAATGGAGCCGAGTGAGGACATAAAATGATGGGATTTCATCTCATGTGGAACATGCTCATCAAGCCATTCTAAGGGAGCGCTATCCGGCATTGTGGATAACTGTTTTTCAAACTTATCCAAGTTTAACTTAGTGCTCTTGATATCGGTTTGAAATAAACGCATTCCACAACCAATATCATTACCGACCAATGCGGGATAGAAGCGCTGTGCTGAGAAAAATGCAGCACCAATTGGGTAACCACGACCCGGATGTAGATCTGGCATACCGACCACAGAAACCATGTTAGGGAGTGCCGCGGTTGTTTGTAATTGTTGGATCGCTTTGCTTTCAATCCACGTGTTTTCTGTCGCGATATAACTGACGTGTTCGCTGACAGAATGAATGATATTGCCCATAAGTCATTAACTCATTTTTAAGGAAAAAATAAGGTGATTTAGCAGGCAAGAACTGGAGAGATAGAGAGACTATTTCTGAGTACGCCCGCAAAGAGTGTGATGAATTGTTGTCATAATGTTCCTCCTTGCAGTGTGTGGGTGAGTAAAAAAACGAGCGGATAATAACGAGGGGGATAGGGGATTGCAAGCAGTTTTCACAATGGTGTTGCTGATTAAGAATGCTTTACTCTGTGTAGAACGGCTTACTGAAAGGCAGTAAGCCGTCTAAATATTAATTAAATATTAAGCTATTGTGCGACATGGACGGTCTTTCCGCCAATAATCGTACGCAATACTTTTACATTTTCGATATCATCTGCTGGGATTTTAAATACATTGCGATCAAGGACGATCATGTCTGCAAATTTCCCGACTTCTAATGAACCAATCACATCTTCTCTGTGTTGAGCATAGGCAGAATCAATGGTTGCTGAACGTAGAACTTCAGTCACGGTCATATCACGGTCATTATCCAGACGGGGTGCTGGGTTACCGTCAATGTGACGCCCGCGACGCGTGGCTGCGACTTTTAAATCATACCACTCATCAAAGTCATCAATTGGCCAGTCACTACCGAAAGCAACTACCGCGCCCGCATCGATAAACTTCGCAATCGGTTCCAATTGTTCGAAACGCTCTTCGCCTAACATCTTGCGTTCAAAGGCGGCCAGTTCAGGTGTGGGGGCTGCCCATTGAAAGGAAAGGCAAGCAATAGTGTTGAGGCGTGCAAAACGTTCATAATCTTTTGGATGTACCAATTCATTATGAGCAAGACCTGGGCGAATATCTTTTTCTGGATGCGCCGCGCGCATCTTTTCAATCGCATCCAGCACGATAGAAACGGCTCCCTCACCAACGGTATGTAAATGGGGGTCGTAACCTGCTGCTGCAATTTTTTCCATTAATTCATCCAGAATTTCAGCAGTAAAATACAAATCACCGTAGTTATCGGTTTCAACCCAGTTCGGTGCTTCGTCAGTGCCTTTATTGATACGATAAGGTTGGAGCAATGAAGCCGTCATGGTTGGGTATTGCAATACGCCATCGACAAACATTTTGATATTACGTAGACCAATCCCCGGTGCTGGCGTCCAATCAGCTTGGTGCCATTTTTTGGCAAAAGCAACGGCTTTATCCACCGCGGCCGCAACGGCTGCGACATTAGGCGTATCATCTGGTGTAATTTCTCGAGCCGCTTGAAAACGCACCGTTAGTTCGCCGCGGCGTTGGAGTTCCGCGAACGCTTCTAACTGCTGTTCGGAAACACGCGCATCCATAACGGTGGTCACGCCTTGCTGGTTGAGTACTTTTTGCACTAATTCAGCGACTTCAACCGCTTGGTCATCACGAATTGATGGAATACTATCCGCGGCACGCATCGCCGGAGCATCTTCTAAAATGCCATTTAGCTCGCCATTAGCATATTTACCGATTTTGCCATCAGGTGGCTCAGGGGTATCTTTGGTAATACCAAAGAGTTCTAATGCACGGCTATTGGCTAATAAGGTGTGGCAGTCATTGGAAAATAGGACGACCGGACGCTTTGTCTTCAGTTTATCCATGTCTTCGCGATACATATCGATGCCTGCGGGTAACATGCCTTGACGTAGCCATGCAGTGACTTTTAGCCAATCATTTTCACCTGTACGAGGATCTTTATCCAAGTGTTCTTGGACGCGCTGAAGAATTTGTTCAATAGTCAGCGATTCATAGTTGAGGTGACACCCAAATAATTGAATACCGCCCCAAAATGGGTGCATATGACCATCGATGATGCCTGGCATCATCATCTTACCTTCTAAATCGATACTTTCAGTTTTCGGCCCAACATATTGATGTAATTCATCAGAAGTACCGCTCGCGATAATATAACCATCTTGTACGGCAATGGCATCTACAACACTATCTTGTTTATCAGCAGTGTAGATATAACCGTTGAAATAAATGACATCAGCAACTTTATTATTCATTTCTATCACAGTCTTTATCAGGGGCTCGGTATAGGTAGAGCCAGAATAACAAAGGGGAAGGCATCGCTCCCCCAAGTCTACAATTATATGAATGTCACTCTAACTACTTCGAGGCACAGCTGGGTAGCAACAGTATGCGACATCTATACGTGATTCTAGTCAATACATACGTTAGCTCGAAATAGCGAGAGTTAATTGATAATCATATTCGTCTCATCGTCAGAGATTGCTGGTGGACTACGTCTGAAACCCTGTGTCAGCAATGTCAGATAAAACGCGCCTGCCGCAAGCCAGCATAGGCCAACCGTAAAGGCTTCTTTATCTAAACTTGTCCATAACCATAAGGTCAGTATGACACCAATCGACGGCATAATCAGGCAAGTGATCAGTTTTTTACCGTTTAAAGCCTCTTTACGGTCGATATAAAAGTGTTTGATAACCGACAAGTTAACAAAGGTAAACGCAATCAATGCACCAAAGCTGATCATTGACGCTACCATGCTTAACGACAGTACCAGTGAGAGTAGTGACGCGATAGCAACAAAGATAATTGAATACACCGGCGTATTCAGCCTTGGGTGCAGATAAGCAAATATAGAGCGTGGCAATACACCATCACGACCCATAGCATAGAAAATACGCACAATACTGGCTTGTGACGTCATTGCAGAGGCAAACACACCGATCACATAAGCGGTGATAAAGCTGGATGCCATCATGGCTCCACCAACTTGTTTCATGACTGCAAGGCTAGCAACATCGGTATTTGGAATAAACTCTTGCCACATAGGGTAGCTTAAGTGTGCGCTATACGAGATAACCACAAATAAGGTGCCAGCAATAAAGACGGTATAGATAATCGCTTTAGGTAGGGCGCTGCGAGCATCCTTTGTTTCTTCCGCCATTGTTGAAATGGCATCGAAACCTAAGAAGGCTAAGCAGAGAACCGCTGCTCCCGCAAATAAACCAGGAACCTGATCTGCTGCCAGCGTAATCGGCGCGAGTAGTGCTTCAGTATCTAGCACAAAGTTTGTTTTGAAACTCAGATATAAGAAGACCGCAATAAAGACAATTTGCATGGCGATGATCAGCATATTCATGGAGGAAACTAATTTTATCCCCAAAATATTCATCAAGCTGACAACGGCAATTGTCGTGCAGATAATCACTGGCATTGGAATGCTCGGGAATGCTTCATGAACGAAGATCCCAATAGCAATATAGTTAATAATTGGCAGAAATAGATAATCGAGCAATTGTGCCCAACCGACGAGGAAGCCCAGTGTACCGCCAAACGTCCTTTGCACATATGAATAGGCAGAGCCTGCTAGCGGCAGTGCACTTGTCATTCGGCAATAACTCATCGCAGTAAATAGAACAGCAGCCAATGTCACAAGATAAGCGATAGGCAAATGGCCTTCACTTAATACAGTCACTTGGCCATAGGTGGTGAAAATTCCGAGTGGCACCATATAAGCCAGCCCGAAAAAAACTAACGCAGGTGTGGTCAGTACACGTTTCATTTGAACGGTATTCTGTTGCATTTTTAAGCCCTTCCCAAAAGCCCTTAACAACTATCAACTCCATAGGCGGAGTGAACCTAAAATGCAGCTATACTCGTTAATACTTCAGTTGCAGCGTTATGTTAATAAATGGTAGCTATGTTCATTTGAACAAGCAGCATCACTTTCTATGCTATTAGCGGTGCATTCATTGATGTTTAACTGCATCTAGAATTATGTGAGTATATAACCTGAGTTATAACGCTACATTATTGTATTAAAATAAATTTTAGAGCGAACTCATATTCAATTTCAGAAAACCTCGCACCAGGACATTTGATAAATCATCTGTCATCGTGCGCACTTTAATGAAACGTCAGTGATGAATCGGACCATCACCATCCGCTGGGGTGAATACAAGCGGCGTACAATATAGATTCGATGTTCCTTTAACGCAATGATTAATTATTAAAAAAATAAATATTTTTTTAATTCAATAAGTTGGTTTGATTTTAATGTGGGTAAATAAAAGCTCATTTTGGATAAATATAATAATAGCTTGTTTGAGAATTAAATCAATGTGTCACATGCCTTTCTAAAATATTGATTTTTATTGGATTTATTGTTTGTTTGAATGAAAGTATTAGAGCCATTGCCAATGACAGATGATCATTTCTCTATTGATGTGAATAATAGGTACTATTAATCGTAAATAGGTTATTTGTAATTTATTTAGGTTGGGGAAATCATTTATCTAAATGATATAACTTTGTCGATTGTCTATATGCATAAAGTAAATTAACAAATGAAGTTCCATAAAATGAAACCCTGACCTTCTAATTAATAAATAATAAAAGGCCAGGGTTTCGATAATTGCCTTTAAATAGGCAATTTACTGAATTTATCTTCGTAATCTACGTTGTGTGTAAAGTGCATCCAAGGTAAATAAAATTAATGCAACCCAAATAAAACCAAAAGTGACTAACAATTCTGATGTCATTTGTTCACCATAGATAAATACAGCGAGTAAGAACATAATTGTTGGTCCCAAATATTGGAAAAATCCAAGTGTTGATAAACGTAAGTGGTTTGCTGCTTCAGTAAACAGTAACAAAGGCACCGTTGTAATCACACCAGCGAGGATTAATAACACATTTAAATGCCAATCATTCATTGTCATATTGCTAGTCGGACTATCCGCAAAGAATAGTAAGAAGATGATGCCGACAGGTAATAACCAGAGTGTCTCGAATGTCATGCCAATTTGAGCATCAACCCCCAGTTTTTTACGCAATAAAGCGTAAGTTGCAAAAGTGACCGCAAGGCTTAACCCAATGATCGGCACTGAACCAAATTGCCATAGTTGGATCAGCACTCCCATGAGCGCTAAACTGACGGCAATCCACTGCATGCGGCGAAAACGTTCTTGTAGAAATAGCATGCCAAACAAGACGTTGACTAAAGGGTTTATAAAATAGCCTAGGCTAGCTTGTAACATATGACCATTATTGACAGCCCAAATATAAATTAGCCAGTTGGAAGCAATGGTTACCGCAGTGACACCCAAAATCAGAATTTTTTTAGGGTGTTTTAACACTTGGCGCATATAGCTCCAATGCCTACTGGCCGTTAATAAGACCAACATAAAGAAAAATGACCAAATAATACGGTGAGTCAGTATTTCTTCTGCTGGCACCTCTTGGATGGTTTTAAAATAAATAGGTGCGACGCCCCAAATTAAATAGGCGCCCAAGGCGCATAAGACACCCTTAATGGTGTTTTGTTGGTTCATTATTGACTCTGAATTCGAATAAACGGCTAAAAGTAAGTCGATTGAGATATCGAGCCAAAGAAAATATTGGCTCGATTTATGACCTTATTAATGTGACATTGCTCGAGTTTTTTTACAAGTCATTAGTTGAGTAAGTAACTAAATTTTTACTTTTTATTTTCATCCGATTAGATAAGTCGCAGTGGCTGTAGCAATATGCTGATTACGTTCATTATGTAATTCACAGCGAGTCACGGCAATTTTATTACCGTCGCGCAGTAAACTTGCACTAGCCGTAAAAACTTCACCGCGACCAGGACGTAAATAATCAACTCGTAGATCGATGGTGCCCATTTTTGACATTTTCTCAACGATATCTTGATGGATTAATGGGGTGATACGTTGAAGAATGCGGTTAATACATACCATGCCGCCGGCAACATCTAATAGGGATGCGATCACGCCACCATGCAGGATATTTTGTGTGAAATTGCCTATCAATTCTGGACGATTATTAATGGTCAGTTGGACAAAATCATCGCTCATATGTGCTAATTCGATGCCTAAAAGGTGATTAAAAGGCATTTTATAGATAAATGCATCACTCATGAGCTTACTGGCTTCTTCTAATGTGTAAGTATGGTCATTCATCTGCTTTATTCCTTTAAAAATATGTGAACAATAAGTTACCACTATGTATAAAATATGTCTCTAGCAAATGAACGAATAATCTTTCAGCAGTTA
The DNA here is from genome assembly GCF_033688105.1 of Providencia sp. PROV080. Taxonomy (NCBI): domain Bacteria; kingdom Pseudomonadati; phylum Pseudomonadota; class Gammaproteobacteria; order Enterobacterales; family Morganellaceae; genus Providencia; species Providencia sp. PROV080. The sequence goes on along the minus strand of NZ_CP096346.1, from coordinate 3,862,018 downwards.
TCAGATTTTATGTGTAAAATGAGAAAAACTTTTTTTGGGAATGTACAAAATAGGAATAACAGAATGCGCATTTTTCACAAATTACTTAGTGTAGTGCTCTGTTTTTGGTCCGTATCATTATTTGCGGCAGAAAAATCGGATACGCCAAATTCGCAAGAAGTTACAGATAACAAGCCAATAAGAGGGAGTATTATTTCGGGTTTATTACAAAATTACGATAATCCTTTTGTACTTTATCCATATGAGTCTAACTACATTATTTATACTTATACTTCATCAATAAATAAGGAAGCGATACAAACCTATAATTGGGGTGATGATGCTTTACATGACGAAGTAAAATTTCAACTGAGTTTAGCTTTTCCTTTATGGAGAGGGATTGCGGGGGATAATTCCGTCTTAGCCGCATCTTATACGCAACGTTCTTGGTGGCAATTAAGTAATAAAAAAGAATCTTCACCCTTTCGTGATACTAACTATGAACCGCAAATTTTTATTGGTTGGGCGACTGACTACCAGTGGGGGGGTTGGACGTTGCGTGAATTAGAAACGGGTTTCAACCATGAGTCGAATGGCCGTTCTGAGCCGACGTCACGCAGTTGGAATCGTATTTATGCACGTGCTATGGCCCAAAATGGTAACTGGCAAGTCGATTTAAAACCTTGGTATCGCATTCACGAAAGTGAAGGAAGTGATGATAATAAAGATATCACCAAATATATGGGCTATTACCGGTTAAAAGTAGGTTATGCCTTAGGTGATAGTGTATTTACGGCAACGGGGCGTTATAACTGGAATAGTGGCTATGGTGCGGCTGAGCTAGGTTGGAGCTATCCAATCACCAAGCATGTGAGGTTCTATACCCAATTATTTAGCGGTTACGGCGAATCCATGATCGATTATGATTATCGGCAAACTCGCTTTGGTATCGGTGTGATGCTAAATGATATGCTTTAGTCGTTAGCACTTATTTGTTAGCATACGACAACCTTAATTCAAGCGATACCTTGAAAGGCTTCGGGCACTAACCCACTATTTAGACGCTGCTCTCTGACGGGCAGCTATCAGTTTGTAATTTGAGGATCCGCGTGTCTACTGCAGAAGTGATCTCCCAGTTTTCACTTGCTGAAAGTATACTCAACAGTACTTTCGGTTATCAGTCTTTCCGCCCTGGGCAGGAAGCCGTTATTCGAGCAATTTTTGACCATCGTGACTGCTTAGTACTCATGCCAACAGGGGGCGGTAAGTCTCTGTGCTATCAAGTGCCTGCTCTAGTCAAGGAGGGGGTGACGCTGGTGGTTTCCCCCTTAATTTCATTAATGAAAGATCAGGTCGATCAATTACGACTTCATGGCATTAGTGCGGCTTGTTTAAATTCTTCTCAGACCGCCCAAGAACAGCGTGAGGTCATGGATCTGTGCGCGCAAGGTGTTTTGAAATTACTGTATATCGCCCCTGAAAGATTACTGACTGACTACTTTCTAAACCAACTGGCTAATTGGAATATAAGTCTATTGGCCGTCGATGAGGCTCATTGTATTTCACAATGGGGCCATGATTTCCGTCCTGAATATCGTGCCCTTGGCCAATTGAGACAACATTTTCCCGATGTGCCAGTGATGGCATTAACAGCAACGGCAGATGAAACAACACGAGCAGATATTGTTCGCTTGCTCGATTTACATGACCCGTTGATACAAATCAGTAGCTTTGATAGACCGAATATTCGCTATACCTTAGTAGAAAAGTATAAGCCACTGGAGCAACTTTGGTTTTTTATTAAAGCCCAGAAAGGCAAGGCTGGTATCGTTTATTGTAATAGCCGTAGTAAAGTGGAAGAAACCGCCGAACGCTTACAAAAACGGGGGCTAAGTGTTGCAGCGTATCACGCGGGATTAGATAGCCAGCAACGCGAGTGGGTTCAGGATACTTTTTTAAAAGACAACTTGCAAATTGTTGTGGCAACAGTGGCATTTGGTATGGGGATCAACAAGTCGAATGTGCGTTTTGTTGCACATTTTGATATTCCTCGCAATATTGAAGCCTATTACCAAGAGACTGGACGTGCCGGACGTGATGGGGTTGAGGCGGAAGCAATCCTTTTTTATGATCCCGCTGATATGGCATGGCTACGCCGCTGTCTCGAAGAAAAACCCGCGGGTCTGCAACAAGATATTGAACGGCATAAACTAAATGCGATAGCCGCATTTGCCGAAGCACAAACTTGTCGTCGATTGGTACTACTCAATTATTTTGGCGAAAATAGGCAGTCACCGTGTGGGAATTGTGATATCTGTTTAGACCCTCCAAAACAGTATGATGGTTTAGTCGATGCACAAAAAGCGCTCTCGTGCATTTATCGTGTTGGTCAACGTTTTGGTATCGGCTATATTGTCGAAGTATTACGTGGGGCGAATAATCAGCGTATTCGGGAATTAGGCCATGACCAATTACCTGTTTACGGTATCGGAAAAGAGCAAAGCCATGAGCATTGGGTGAGTGTGATCCGCCAATTAATTCACCTTGGCATGATCACACAAAATATTACTCATTTCTCCGCATTACAACTTACTGAAGCAGCTAGGCCGATTTTACGCGGTGAATCATCACTGCAATTAGCCGTTCCTCGCGTTTTGGTAACAAAAAGCCGTAATCAGCAAAACAAAGTTTATCGGGGCAACTATGATAAGAAGTTATTTGCTAAGCTACGCAAATTACGTAAATCTATAGCCGATGAAGAAAATATCCCCCCATTTGTGGTTTTTAATGATGCAACACTGATTGAAATGGCAGAGCACTGCCCTACGTCTTCCTCAGAATTGTTGTTGATCAACGGCGTGGGAGAACGGAAGCTAGAACGCTTTGGTGATGCCTTTATGACATTGATTCGGGATCATCTTGAAGGTTACGAATGACGAAAGGATAAATATAATGACCCCTGAGAAGCTAAAAGAGAGCTGGTTAAATCGAGAAGCTCAATTTGCTGCGTTTACCAACGGGCCTCTTTTGGATTTCTGGATACAGCGAGAGGAAGCTGAATTTTTGGGGGTAGATGATGTGCCTATCCGTTACGTTCGTTTTATCAATTCTCAGCACAGTAAAGCCATTGTGATCTCTCCAGGGCGTAGTGAAAGCTATGTGAAATATCCTGAAGTTGCTTATGACTTTTATCATCTTGGCTTTGATGTCTTTATTGTGGATCATCGAGGGCAGGGACGATCAGGACGTATGCTTGCCGATCCACAAAAAGGGCACGTTGAAAAGTTCACTGATTATATCGATGATTTTGCAAAGTTTATTGAACTTGAAGTGCAATGTCGGCATTATCTCAAATGTTATGCCTTAGCCCACTCGATGGGAGGAGCGATCCTAGGAGGCTACTTATTGCGAGATAAGGTGACTTTTGATGCGGCTGCGCTTTGTGCGCCTATGATTGGGATTAATTTACCTATACCACATTGGCTAGCCAGCTTTATTGTTGATAGGGCAGAATTACACCAAAGTGTGCGTAATGAGTATGCGGTATCGACGGGTAAATGGCAGCCATTACCTTATATGATTAACGTCCTGACACACAGTCAAGAGCGCTATCGGCGTTATTTGCGTTATTATGCCGACTATCCTGACTTGCGTCTTGGAGGGCCAACTTATCATTGGCTAAAAGAAAGTTTTGCAATTGGTGATGAGTTGATTGCAAGAGCGGGAGAAATTGATGTACCACTGATGCTACTAGAAGCAAGTGAAGATAAAGTGGTCAGCAATCGAGAGCTACAGGCTTTTTGTCAAAGTCGGCAAAAAGCACAAACAGGAAGAGAAGAAAAATTACCTCTCGTGATAGAAGGGGCACACCATGAAATCCTGTTTGAAGTGGATGCACTAAGAGCGATGGCACTTAATGCAATCTGTGATTTTTTTGAGCAGTATTAGTTAGGAATGATTTATGAAATATCCTGTTGTTGCTTCTGATTTGGATGGTACGCTTTTATCTCCCAATCATGATTTAACCTCTTTTACCAAGGAAACGTTGAAACAGTTAGTCGAAACACAAGATATCCATTTTGTGTTTGCAACGGGCCGTCATCATGTGGATGTTGCACAAATTAGAGATGGTTTAGGTATTGATGCTTATATGATCACCTCCAATGGTGCTCGAGTTCACAATACAAAGGGCGAACTGATTTTTAAACATAATGTTGATCCTGACATTGCACATGAATTGTGCTTGATGGACTTCGATAATCCTGATCTTGTGACTAACTATTACAGTGGTGATGACTGGTTTATTAACCGCGAAAGCCCTGAACAAAAAGAGTTTTTCAAAGAATCCGTGTTTCAATATACCTTATTTGAGCGCGATAACTTTGATACTTCTGACGTGTGTAAAGTCTATTACACGAGTGAAGATCACGACCTGTTAGTCGATTTACAAAATCGGATCCGTGAGCGTTGGCAAGACCGCGTCAATGTGACATTTTCATTACGTAGTTGCCTTGAAGTGATGGCTGGAGTGGTCTCTAAAGGTGAAGCGTTGCAACAAGTTGCAGCGTTGCAGGGCTATCAAGTTCATGATTGTATCGCCTTTGGTGATGGGATGAACGATAAAGAAATGCTGACCTTATCAGGTAAAGGCTGCATTATGGAAAATGCTCATCAAATGCTCAAAGATGAATTACCACAACTTGAAATTATTGGCTCTAATGCAGATGATGCGGTAGCAAACTACCTGAGAAAACTGTATCTCACTCATCCTGTTGGTTAACTGACAACACGAAAAAGAGATTATTCCAAATTAGAGGCAAATTATACTGCCTCTAATTATTTATACTCGATATTGGCGTTAACATAGTCAATAGCATCACGGATAAATATTCCTTTATTAAATCGGATTTATATAAAAACATAAAAATAGATTTTATTTTTATTTGAGAAAAATAAAAGAAGGAAGTGTTGTGAGTACGGAAAGCTGGGTCACGCTATTGCAACAGCCCGTGGCCATAGTCAGTCATTCAATACGATTCATGGAATAATCACGCAGAAAATAAATGCGTTATTGCAATAGCGGTTGCATAAAATAAGGGGACGGGTAGAGATACATCGCTTAATACTGTCTTACTGAATGGGTGAGGTTAAACCATACTCATTGATGCGCACTATAAATAATTCTGTCTTATTTTTTTAGAGAACAGTCTGTTTTTATTTGACTTGGTCAGGAAATACCTCAGTTTCTATAATAAAAGTAAAAAATGTGCTAAATCAGTAATAAACTCAATTTTCCTATTCTTTCTGTATGAAAGTCGCATTAAACTATGACGAGTCGGCTGTGAGTTTAGGCTATAGTCAAACCGCAGCCTGCCGATAATAATGGATCACACTGTTTTCTCAGTCGGTATTTTGCACTGTTGAGGGTTGTTTAGGATGAAAAAAATTGCGTTAGCGCTCTTATTAGGTTCTGTTTGCTATAGTTCACTGTTACTTGCCACGCCGTCGACAAAATCGGCACCTCCTCAACAGACCATAGAGCAAATTACGCAGTTAGCACAAAAAGGTGATCCAACAGCGCAATACCTTCTTGGTCAGCGCTATTTTAAAGGCAATGGCGTTTCTCAGGACTCAAAAATTGCAGCGGAATGGTTTATTAAAGCAGGTGACCGAGGTAATTCTGATGCACAATTCCAATTAGGTACGATGTATGTGAATGGTTTCGGTGTGCGTCGAGACTACGATAAGGCGATGCTTTGGTATCAACAAGCCGCTAAACAAAATGACACCCGTGCAGAAACCAACATGGCGATGATGTATGCACAAGGGCTTGGTGTCGCACAAGATCTCGAAAAAGCAGCTTATTGGTTTAGGAAAGCAGCGCAAGGTGGCAATGTCATTGCGCAATTCCACATCGGCCAAATGTATTCAATTGGTAGCGGTGTTGATCAGGATAATGAAAAAGCCGTGTTTTGGTTCCGTAAAGCAGCTAAACAGCGTGATGCAAAAGCGCAAGATCGTTTAGGTGTCATGTATTCAGAAGGGAAAGGCGTCAAGAAAAACCTGCAACAGGCTTATGCTTGGCTGGCAACCGCAGTTTATAGTGGTAATAAAGAGAGCCAGAAATTGCAAAATAAAATTGCCGAGCAATTAAATGAAAATGACTTAAAACAAGCACAGCAACTCGCTGAGAATTATATTCAATCCTATGGATCTAAGGCGAGCTGACGAACAGTAAACTCAGTGGGATATGATCCGATATCCCACCATGATAATGATCGATAGCACGAGATAGGCCCAACTCATACGATAAAACCGATTATATCCCCAGCCTCTACGTACATTTAACTGTAACGCTTTGGTTGATAATTTACTCACCAACATGCGATAAGCCACAATATAGAGTAGGGAAAGCGCTTGCCATAAATAGAGTATATAGACGGCAAATGATTTTCCGACGACTAACAAGATAATCAATGGGATCAGGAAAAAGAGGATCGAGCCAACTTTATCAAATTGAGTGACTCGTAATAAAACCTGCTCATCTTGTGGATCAATAGGTGCTTTCATTTCACTACCTTAAAAATTAGTATCATGGTCAATAACCTAAGTTATTGACCATTAAGTTCTGCGGTTATAGCTCTCCTGATTTACGTGGAGGATTGCGACCTGCAAGATTATTCGTTGCACTTTGTAATGCATTATCACGTATATCCACGCGTGCTTGGAATGGAGGGAATGGCAAGGTAATTCCTTGTTCTGCAAATGCCGCCAATATATTTTGATGGATTTCGTGCCGTGCTGGTAAGCGGTGCCCCATTTCGCCAGCATAGACGCGTAATTCGAAAATCTGAATACCCTGTTGTAAATCGACCAAATAAACTTCAGGATTCGGGTTATCCAATATCATGCTCGAACGTTCAGCCGCGCTGAGAATGATGGAGGTGACTTGCTGGCTGTCTGCATCCGCAGGAGCAGGGATAGTCATAACAATACGTGTGATGGTGTCAGAGAGAGACCAGTTGATAAACTGCTCTGTAATAAAGGCCTTATTGGGCACAATAATTTCTTTTCTATCCCAATCAGTCAGGGTGGTCGCACGGGTGTTAATCTTAGTAATACTACCCGTTAAATTGCGTATGGTGACGGTATCACCAATTCGGATAGGTTTTTCAAACAAGATCATTAGACCGGAAATGATATTGGCAAAGATCTCTTGTAAACCAAAGCCTAACCCAACCCCCATGGCGGCGACTAACCACTGTAATTTCGACCAATCGATCCCCAACATAGAGAAACCAACAATGGTGCCTATGATAGTGAGTGAGTACTTCGTCAGTGTGGTTATGGCATAACCCGTGCCAGGGGTTAAATCTAAATGCTGTAACACCGCTAACTCAAGCAATGCAGGTAAATTTCTGACTAATTGCGTGGTGACAATGATGATCAAGATGGCGATAAAAATCGATCCCATCGTGATTGGTTGCACAGTATCAACACCATTAATGGTAGAGGTGACATCCCACAAGCGAATATTTTCAAGGAACGAAAATGCAGTGTGCAGCTCAGACCATAGCCAAATCAGAGAGACTAAGGCAATCATCGTAAGTATCGAACGTACTAAGCCGACGGATTGTGCGCTGATCGCATCAAGGTCAATCACTTGCTCATCAATATCAATACTACCTTCTCCACTGGCGTTTGGCTGTTGTGAGTCATCCTCTCCTTTTGCCCGCTGGGCTAAGATGTCTGCACGACGCTGTTTGGCGCGTTCAAAGGCGAGTTTACGACGCTGAATTGACATCCAACGGCGGATAGTATGATAGATAATTAATAACACAAACCAGATGGCAACCGAGGTTTCTAAACGACCGAGTAGGGCTTGAGAAGTTGAAAAATACCCTAACAGAGAGAAAAAGGCAGCGACGACTGGTGCACCGAGTAGCATCCACCATAATGCCTTGTTGATGAGATTATCGCCTGAGCCATGTCTATCAAGGTAGAGTGGAACGTGTGTGCGACGCAAGTTATTGGTCATTAAACTCAATGCAAAGCATAGTAACAAGAAACAGAAGCGACCAATGGTTGAGGCGAATTCTCTGTCACTGTAATACTCAAAAGTAATCAGCGCCATCATCAAGGGGACAATAACGAAAATAGCGAGGCGATAGTAACGCATCGCACGTTTTACGGCATCTTTATCCCAGCCGAAGTGTGCAATAAATAACCCTGTGGGGCGAGAGAAGGTTTCACTGATCATAAACAGCCATAGCACCGGCGTCGTCGCGCTGACGCCATAACCTATCGCCGCCGCCATCGGGTATTGCCATGCACTTTGTAACCCGTAGCCAATGGCGGACCACATCATCGGGAGTGGTAGCGCCACAATGATAGACCAAAAAATGGTTCGTACAGTGAGGTAAAAATGGTCTTGGGTGACTTTACCAATACGTAAGCTAGCGCGATCAAGAAAATCCTGATAATGCTTACGAGTGCTAATACTGAAGATAACTAAAATGATTGAGCCGAGCAGATACAAAAAAGTATCTTGGGTCGTCAGCATCACCTTTAAGGCACCGGTCAGTTGCGATAAGGTGTCTAAAGAGAGCAACTGGGTAATATCAGTGATCAGTAAGACAGGATAGTGGAGCGTTACTGGCGGTGCGTCAGCGACCCAAAACAGATAACGGTGTGAGGCATCTTTTACATCTTTCAATGCATCGGTGAGCTGGCTAGTGGCTACGTTTAATTTCGTTAGCTCAAGCATTTCAGTATCAAAGCCTGAAATCAGTGCCGTGAGCAGCTCTTTACGCGTTTTGATCAGCGATGAATAAACTTGTGCTTGTGCTGGGCTTAAATTATTTTCAGTTTCTTGTGTGGCAGTATCCAGCTTGGATAGCCGATCAAGCATGTCTTCATAGTTTAGCCTTTGCACACGTAAGTCAGCCATATCACGGTTAAGCTGTTGGCTTTTAGGGATCTCAGGTAGGCGTGATAGCTGAGTGCGTAAGGCTTCTCCTAACGTACTTGAACCATCAAGCCATTGTGCTTGTTCACGAATAGTGGTGAGTGCTTGGCGTGCATCTTGGATACCCGAGGAAATTTCTGCTTGGCTAGTACTGATATTGTTCATGCGAACCGCTTGGTCAGTTAGCTCTTGTGACAATTTGCGATTAATATCAATTTGTTCTTTTAGAAAAGGGGTCAGCTCGCCTTGCTCAGCCAGCATTTCAGTATGCTCAAGGGCTAATACGGCTTTTTGCTGACGTAACGTGTTTTGCACTTCACGCAATTTTTGCAGTTCAAGTTCTAGCCGGTTATAGCGTTTTTTATTGATCTCTAATGTGACACGGGAAATCTCTTGGCGGTTATTGGCTGATAACTGTGCCATTTCCAATTCATTAACTTCGGATTTGCGAGCACTTACTTCTGCTTGAGCAAGGATTGACTGCGCTTCCGCTAATGGTGTCGAGGGCGTACTTAGCGATTGTAAACGAAAAGCCGCTTCAGAAAGCAAGCGTCGTGACTCTGACAACTGCTTGGGAAGCGCACTGAGTGACTCACTAATCTCACGTCCTTTATCTTGTTCTTGCTGAGTTTTTCTTCCTTGTTCAAGTAGTTGGCTACTGACTTGAATAATTTGTTGTTCAAGCTCAGACAAACTGATATTGGCAGGGATAGCCGGTGGCTCATCACTTTCATTGAGTAATTCTTGCCTTAACCCTTTAATAATTTTAGGGAAATTATCAATGGCGTCTTGGTAAGACTTGGCTCTAGCATCCGCTTCATTGGCTTCACTGATCCAGTTGAGAGCGCCTTGTAAAGCTTGCGCTATCTCCGCATCTTTGGGATTTTTGCTCGGATCTAGTTGAGACAGCTCCTGCTTAATCTGTGCTTCATTTAGCGTGGTATTAGGAGCCCCAGCCGCAGAAAAGGCGATTAGCAGGCTGAAAAAAAAACTGATAATCAAGCGCACAGTCGGGAGCTCCTTCAAATCATTAATTGAGTATTACTGAGTTTCTGTTTGTTCAGCGGTAGCCGCCGCTAAAGTGTCATTTGTGATCGTTTCAGCTAATAGCTCACCCATACGGGTAGCATAACCTGGGATCAGTGAAGAATTGAAACGGATTGTATTAGCCTCGAACAGGTTGATAACGGTTGAGCCAAGTTTGAAACGACCCATTTCCTCGCCTTTTTTCAGGAATACCGCATTTTCAGTTAATTGGTCTGGATAAGTCCAACGCTGAATAATACCTTGGCGTTGATCATTAACGCAGCCACTCCAGACGGTTTCAATACTACCGACAATTGTTGCACCAACTAAAATTTGTACCATCAGACCTATCTCGGTTTTAAACACACAAATCAGGCGCTCATTACGTGCAAATAAATTCGGTACATTGGCGGCAGTGAGTGGGTTCACAGAGAAAAGATCCCCAGGAACATAAATCATTTCGGTTAATAAACCATCACAAGGCATATGAACACGGTGATAATCACTTGGAGATAAGTAAGTGGTAATAAAGTCGCCGTGACGAAATTTTTCTGCCAACTGATAGTTACCCGCCAGTAAAGCTTCCACCGTATAATTGTGACCTTTGGCTTGGAAAATGTGACCGTCTTGAATTGGGCCTAATTGGCTGACAGCGCCATCAGCAGGTTGGGCTAATTGATGTTGACCTTCAACCAATGGGCGAACTTCGTCTTTCAATGGCCGTACAAAAAAATCATTAAACGTGGCATAAGCGGTGAATTCGCTTTTTTGTGCTTCACTCATATCCACTTTATAGGCTTTAGCAAATAGTTTTATGGCCCACTGAGTGATAAAGCCAGCTTGCTTGTTGGCAAACCAGCCCGCAAGTTGTGTAAGACCTTGTTTTGGTAATAAATATTGTAAACGTATTTTAATCTTATCTAGCACGTTAACCTCAAATTCGAAAAGGCCAGTTAGCAAAAAGGCGTTATTGTACCTTTGCTTTTTTAAATAGGCTATTTTGTTTCGATGGGCTTAAAAATCTTTACCTTTAGCCTGTGCGTCCATAAAAAAATGTAAGCACACACTTACGTTTTAAGCCGGTTTATTTCTCTTTCCCCGTGAAATTACCACGCGGTTTCACTTGCTCCATGCTTTCTAAAATACGGTGGTAATTTTCAAAGCGTGATTCCGCGATTTTCCCATCTTCTGTTGCTTCACGCAGTAGGCAGCCGGGATCATCCAAATGTTTACAATCTCGGAACTTACAGCCACCTAAATAATCTTTAAATTCGACAAATCCTTTGGTGACTTGTTCCGTTGAAAGGTGCCATAAGCCAAACTCACGCACGCCCGGAGAGTCGATAACGTCACCTCCATGAGGGAAGTGATACAAGCGCGCCGTTGTTGTCGTGTGTTGACCCAAACCCGAGGTGTCAGACACTTCATTTACTAAAATAGCTTCCTCATTATGTGGTAATAATGCATTCAGTAAACTGGATTTACCCACGCCGGACTGCCCCACAAAGACCGATATTTTGCCTTCTAATAAGTTAGTGAGCGCTTCCATTCCTTCGTTGGTATGACTGGATACCTCGAGGACTTGGTAGCCAATATCGCGATAAATCGTCATCAGCTCACTGACCCATTCGCGGTTCTCTTGGTCTAACAGGTCAATTTTATTCAGAACAATAATTGGTTGAATACCAACGGTTTCACAAGCCACTAAATAGCGGTCAATAATATTGAGAGAAAGTTCCGGTAGGATTGCCGAAACCACCACGATTTGGTCAATATTCGCAGCAATGGGTTTCAGCCCGTCATAATAGTCAGGTCGTGTTAAGACTGAGCGGCGCTCATGAACCGCTTCGACAATGCCGTTCACCTTGTTATCTGTTTGCGTATTCAGTGCCGGGCGCCAAACAACACGGTCGCCAGTCACAAGAGACGAGATAGTGCGGCGCAAGTTACAACGCTGCAATGTACCGTCATTGGCTTCAATATCAGCATGTTGTCCAAACCGGCTGATAACTAGCCCTTCTTGTGCCTCTCCTAGTTGACTATCATCAATTTCAGTGACATTTTGTTTTTTCAGTCTTTTTTGATGATTTGCCTGCACGCGGCGCTGCTGGCCTTTTGACAATTTCTGCTTAGCCACCTGACCTCTCTTGATATTGTTGGCTGAGTTTTTTTGTTTGCTTCATTGAGTGGATCGCGTCGATACCTCAAACGCGCTATCATACACGAATTCCACCGGATCAAGTTAGGGTATATGATGCAAAAGAATGAGAATAATTTAATCTGGATCGATTTAGAAATGACCGGTCTCGATCCTGAGCGTGACCGTATTATCGAAATCGCGACTATTGTTACGGACAGTCAACTTAATATTTTAGCACAAGGTCCTGTCATTGCGATTCATCAAACACAAGCGCAATTGGATTTGATGGACGAATGGAATGTCAATACGCATACAGGAAGTGGATTAGTTGAACGTGTTAAAAGCAGTACGTTCAGTGAACATGACGCTGAATTAGCGACGATTGCTTTCTTAGAGCAGTGGGTGCCAAAAGGCGCTTCACCAATTTGTGGTAATAGTGTTGGTCAGGATCGTCGTTTTTTATTTCGCTATATGCCTGAATTAGAAAGTTATTTCCATTATCGCTACCTTGATGTCAGCACATTAAAAGAGCTAGCTCGTCGTTGGAAACCGGAAATACTGGGGGGATTTACGAAAAAAGGTACCCATCAAGCATTAGATGATATTCGTGAATCCATTGCTGAATTAGCCTATTACCGCGAAACTTTTATTAAATAAAGCCGATTAGACCAGGCGACTAAAAATAGATGGGCCACCGATAAGTGGCCTATTTATGTTAGTAACTGACCTTCTTTAACTCCTCGTTATTGTTGACGTATTCATGACTTATTTTCCTAATAGGATGAAGTGCTGATCTCGCTATTTTTATTCAAAAAAATTGATAAATAAAGCCAAATTTAGTTGCTTTTATTTGCGGTAACTTAAGGTTAAATTAATGGCATAGCAGATAACAAGGGTTATCAAGTCAATTTTAACGATAAAATTAAAGGATAAAAATTATGAACATGATTAAAACATTAACAACAGCTTCATTGTTATCTTTAGTGGCTTTCGGCGCTTCAGCTCAAACGGTTACAGCAACGGGTGACACGCTAGCTTCTACCGAAGCTATGATTGCTCAGAAAGCAAAAGAGGCGGGTGCGGACAGCTACAAAATTACCAGTGCGCGTGTTGGTAATTTCGTGACAATGAGTGCAGATCTCAATAAATAAGCTCTGTTGCTAAGTCGAGTTAACGGAATGCCTATTGAAGGCACTCCGTTGCTTGCGATATTAACTGCTTACCGCTATTTATCTCATCTCTCTTTATCATCAAATGGCTGTCAACATGTCTGTTAGCGTGCTTTATTGTTGAGTGCGTTATGCGGAATAACACAAAAGTAAAAAAGTGTTAACCGATTGAAATCAGAAGGTTACTTTCATCGTTGATAAAATCATCACAATGCCCAATTTATCAGCAAACGAACAAAAAAATGAAAAATTTGTGACAAGGGACTTGCCTGCCGTGCAATTTCTCGTATAATGCGCTCCCCGTACCGATGAAGATTTTTATCTGTACGGTAAAGCAAAAAGATGCAGTTTTGCGGGAATAGCTCAGTTGGTAGAGCACGACCTTGCCAAGGTCGGGGTCGCGAGTTCGAGTCTCGTTTCCCGCTCCAAACTCTCTTAATGTTTTGCTAAAACACTATTTTCGGTCTGCGGGAATAGCTCAGTTGGTAGAGCACGACCTTGCCAAGGTCGGGGTCGCGAGTTCGAGTCTCGTTTCCCGCTCCAATCTCTCTTAGTGTTTTAGTTGCAGTACTCACACCAAATGCGGGAATAGCTCAGTTGGTAGAGCACGACCTTGCCAAGGTCGGGGTCGCGAGTTCGAGTCTCGTTTCCCGCTCCAAAATTCACTGTATTTTCGACGCCATCCACACTCATTTTAAAGCCACAGATCGCTTACCTAAGCAAAAACCGTTATTTATCGATATTGAATATCATGAACGATATGGCGATTATTCTTTTAAGCCTAAGCGAAAGGCGCTATCTTGATACGGTTCGGGATCTTTTTAGGATCTTGGGGATTTTTCTGCTTGCATTCATTAGGTTGCCGCCATAGAATAGCCACCCCTTACTGATTGGGGAAATAAATTATTATTTCAAATGTTATAGTTTTGGTTGCGTAGTATACAAAAGATCTATTTTTTGCCGTTTTAGTTAATTTTATTGTTCCAATCTTACATTTTTATAACTTTACTTCTGTTGTGAGTAGCAAAAAGTCGCTTTATTTTAGTTTCCTGCCGTGAATAAGTTATCCACAATCTATTATCGAAACAAAGTCGCTTATAAGTCTCTGTAATACTTTATTACACAGAGTTATCCACAGGATGTGTCTGTGAGTATTTTTACATAATTGAAAAAATAATTTCCAAGAGTTATTAATTATCTTATTGAATTTAAAGTATAAAAAAAATTGCTGAAAATGTGGGTGTCATAACTTGCAAATCCTTTAACCATTGTCAGTTAAGCAATTTTTTATTTTATTCACACGAGGTTGACTTTTGTCTATTTAGGATATAATGACGTATTATTTTTAAGCGTCTCTAGGCAAACCTTTAGATATGGCACGTACAAGGCGTTTCTGTTGTGAAGTTTGAATAGTCACTTGGTTTTCTTCTCTACGATTCAATTGTTGTTGTATCGCCCATTGGACATGTTCATCTAGCATTTCCCCCATGCCTAAGCGGGAACGTAAAGCGATGACGATATTGTCTTGATAAGGCGCATTTCCCAATGCCACACTGATGTTTCTTAGCCATTTCAGGTAACCAATTCGGCGAATTGCAGAGCCTTCAGTGACTTTTAAAAAAGTGGCTTCATCCCAACTAAAGAGATCGAGAAGCTCCGGTGTGTGTAGCACCCGTCTTGGGCTGAAATCCTCTTCGTCAGTTAATTGAGAAAAACGATTCCAAGGACAAATTAATTGGCAATCATCACAACCGTAGATACGGTTTCCCATTAGGGGGCGAAACGCTTCTGGGATTGGGCCGTCCAGTTCAATTGTGAGGTAAGAAATACAGCGGCGAGCATCCACAACGTATGGTTCAACAATTGCCCCCGTCGGACAAGTTGTCATACAGGCAACACAACGGCCACATTGCTCCTCAACGGGCTGATCGATAGGAAGGGGTAAGTTGACCAGCAATTCACCGAGAAAAAACCAGGATCCAGCTTCACGATTGAGGATCAACGAATGTTTACCCGTCCAGCCCAAACCGGCTTTGACGGCGAGTGGACGTTCTAAGATGGGAGCAGAATCAACAAAAGGGCGAAAATTGAGTTCTTCTGAACAGGTGTGTTCTCGACAATAGGCTAAAATACGGTCACTCAGCATTTTTAAGCGTTTTTTAAGTAGCTTGTGATAATCTCTACCTAAGGCATAACGGCTAATATACCCCAGTTTAGGGTCATTGAGAGTGCTCGCAAAAGCGGCTTTTGCAGGAAGGTAATTCATACGTACACTAATGACGCGCAATGTGCCAGGGTGTAACTCATGTGGCCTTGCTCGCATCATTCCATGGCGTTCCATCCACGCCATATCGCCATGATACTGTTTATCCAGCCATGCCTGCAATTTTGGTTCTTCTAACGAAAGGTCAGTGTCACAAATACCGACTTGCTGGAAGCCAATTTCTACTCCCCATTGCTTGATATTTTGAGCGAGAAGGTTGAGATCAAGAAGTGTTGCCATGAGATTTTATCGTGATACTAGGCTCTATACCTTGCTAAGCGTTATTGACGTTTGGTGGTCTGTTTGTCTGTGAATGCATCTTATTTGAGTGAGACCCCAAATACCGTGTTCAGTCATCTAAGCTGGACGCCCTCCATTTCTTGAGAACTTTATCATGGCTAGGTGAATTCACAAAATATCGACTTGTTAATCTCGTTGTGTGATTAAGTTCGATGACTAATTTAATATCCATGATGCCAATATTTCTGTAATGTTATTTAAGAAAAATGGATCGGCTTGAGTTAATATAGTCGTTAATATCAACATTGATCTGTTTTTTCCTTACTATAGCTGATTGAATAATTCATGAAAGAACGCATATTACAACTTGCCAACGAAGAGCAAACCGTGGCACTAGGGCGTGCAGTTGCACAGGCCTGCAAACAAGGTGCAGTGATTAACTTGTATGGCGATCTTGGGGCGGGTAAAACAACGTTTAGTCGAGGTTTTTTGCAGGCATTAGGGCATCAAGGTCATGTGAAAAGCCCGACTTACACACTGGTTGAGCCTTATGATCTCCCTGAGCGACAAGTTTTTCATTTTGATCTTTATCGTTTAGCCGACCCAGAAGAATTGGAATTTATGGGGATCCGTGACTATTTTTCCCCTGAGTCGATCTGCCTAGTTGAATGGCCTCAACAAGGTAAAGGTTTTCTACCTGAGGCGGACTTGGAACTTCATTTGACCTATCAGGATAAAGGACGTCAGGCTCACTTGATTGCTTTTTCTGCAAATGGGGAGTCGTTGTTAGAAGAACTACCCGCTCTTTAAGGATATATTGCTCATGACGAATGCATTACCAAGAAAAATAACCGATAGGCGCATTGCTTCCTACTTATTACTATTGATGATTTTTGCGCTCTGTCTCGTTGCACGGCCTGTTCAGGCAGCAACGTTAGCGAACATTCAAGTAGATAACAGCCCATCAAATGCACAGGTCACACTCTCCTTTGCTGGAGGTAACCCTGACTACAAATATTTTCCCCTGCATTCGCCAGAGCGTCTCGTCATTGATATTAAACAAAATGGCGAAATTATGGGTTTACCGATGAAACTCCCTGCGGGTGATTTAGTGAAAGTTGTTCGCACGAGTCAGCCACCGGATAGTCGGCATAAACGTATTGTTTTGGAGCTGACAAAAGCAGCCAAGGTACAAACGTCGCTGAAACAAGTTGCTGGTCAATATCAAGTGGTGTTTAGCCTTTCGACAGGGAAAGGTGGGACATCTGCACCGTCGAATAACATAACTCAACCAGTACAGGCCGTTGGCAATAATAGTGCACAGGATAAGCCGTTAAAAATGAACGCGGCGGGACAACAAAAAACGCCTGTACCAGTGCAAGCCAATAAAACGATGCCAAAAGGTGCTAAACAGGTGGTGATTGCAATTGATGCGGGCCATGGTGGTAAAGACCCCGGTGCGATTGGTAAAAATGGTTATCGTGAAAAAGATGTTACCTTGAGTGTGGCGCGCAAACTGTATGCTAAATTGGCGGCAGACCCCATGTTTAAGCCGGCAATGACCCGTGACGGTGATTATTTTATTTCAGTGAGTGGCCGTTCTGATGTTGCACGTAAGAAAGGCGCCAATATGTTAGTGTCTATTCATGCTGACTCCGCGCCAAACAGCAGTGCGAGAGGGGCATCGGTATGGGTTCTTTCTAATCGTCGTGCTAACAGTGAATTAGGTAACTGGCTTGAGCAGCGCGAAAAACAATCTGAATTATTAGGTGGAGCTGGTGATGCCTTAAGTGGTGCTGATCCTTATTTGAGCCAAGCGGTCCTTGATTTGCAATTTGGTCATTCACAGCGAGTGGGGTATGACGTTGCCGTCCAAGTGATTAAACAACTCAGAAAAGTTGGCAATATTCATAAACGTAGCCCTGAGCATGCCAGTTTAGGCGTACTGCGTTCGCCGGATATTCCTTCAATTTTGGTTGAAACAGGGTTCATTAGTAATAGTGCGGAAGAACAATTGCTAAAATCAGACGCTTATCAAGAGCAAGTTGCTGAAGCAATTCATCAAGGTTTGCGCCAATATTTCCTAGCAAACCCTCTGCAAGCCGCACCTAATTAAGAGGTGATAGCGATGGCGATCCAGATTCTTTCCCCTCAACTTGCTAACCAGATTGCTGCTGGAGAGGTAGTGGAGCGTCCCGCCTCGGTTGTTAAAGAGTTAGTTGAAAATAGCTTAGATGCTGGTGCAACACGCATTGATATTGATATTGAGCGTGGTGGGGAGAAATTAATTCGTATTCGCGATAATGGTAATGGCATCAGTAAAGATGAATTAATTTTGGCTTTAGCACGTCATGCAACCAGTAAGATAGCGACATTAGATGATCTTGAAGCCATTATGAGTATGGGCTTTCGAGGGGAAGCGCTTGCCAGTATTAGTTCAGTTTCACGCTTAACGTTAACGTCAAAGCCCGCGGAACAATCCGAAGCATGGCAAGCGTATGCGGAAGGGCGGGATATGACGGTGACGGTAAAACCTGCTGCTCACCCAAACGGCACTACGGTAGAAGTGCTTGATCTGTTTTATAACACCCCCGCTCGCCGCAAATTTATGCGTACTGAGAAAACGGAATTTGGTCATATCGACGAAATTGTGCGACGTATTGCACTTTCTCGGCCTGACGTAGCGATTAATTTGAATCATAACGGTAAACTTGTTAAGCAATACCGAGCGGCTCATGATGAAGTGCAACAAGAACGTCGATTAGCAACGGTTTGTGGAACAGGGTTTATGCAAGGCGCATTGGCAATCGCGTGGGAGCACGGCGATCTCGGTATAAAAGGCTGGGTAGTCTCCCCTGACAATACGCTTTCTGTCAGTGATATTCAGTACTGTTATGTGAATGGCCGCATGATGCGAGATAGGTTAATCAATCATGCTATTCGTCAAGCTTATGAAGGACACCTTGATGATAATCAACAGCCCGCTTATGTCCTTTACTTGACCATAGATCCTCAACAAGTTGATGTGAACGTGCATCCTGCTAAGCATGAGGTGCGTTTTCATCAAGCTCGCTTAGTCCATGATTTTATTTATCAAGGGGTTCGGACAGCATTGTTGAATGCTCATGGGGCCGATGAATTGCCTGGCATTGAGCCTGTTACGCATGAATTAGCCAATCGGACTTCCGCAGGCGATAATTATTTTTCATCACCAACAGGTTTTAGTGCGCAGGAAAATAAACAAGCGGCCTATACTCAAGAAGAACGCGAGCAAGAGCATGATGAGCAATCAAAAAAAGCGCGTTTTACGCCATCACTATCGTCCCAGCCAGCGGTATCAGTCAATCGTGATATTCAAGGAAAAAGCGCTTATTCCCCTTCTTCCTCAAATTATGACCGAAAAGCAGGGCAGTTATATCAGGCGTTAATGTCGGTTCCTGTGGCTGAAGAGGATAAAAAACCATTATTTCCGGCTCGACAACCACTAGATGTTTCAACAATTTCTTCCCAATCAGTCGCAGAAAATGCCAACAACTTCACATTTGGCAAAGTATTGACAATTTACGCAAAAAACTTTGCATTAATTGAGTCTTCATTAGGGCTAATCCTGTTATCCTTAACAGAAGCAAATTATTTGCTGAAGTTGGCTCAATTATCACCAAAGGGTGAAGCGTTGAAACCTCAGCCATTATTGATCCCGTTAAAATTATCATTGAGTGCTGATGAAATTGCGGTTTTTCAACGTAACAAGGAACAATTGACATTATTTGGTGTTGAAGCCACGATATCTCATGGAAAAGTAACTATTCATGCGGTATCGTTACCGCTAAGAACACAAAATTTATCTCAGCTTTTTTCAGGTTTGCTGAATTTTTTGTCGACAAAAGAGCATGTCTCTCATCAAGATATTGCTCAATGGCTTGCAAAAACAGTTTCTCGAGAAAAAATGCAAGAAAGCTGGAGCTTAGCACAAGCAGTTCAGTTACTCGCTGATGTTGAGCGGCTTTGTCCACAGTATGTCAAAAAGCCGTCACCAACATTATTACAATTAATTAATTTACAACCCGTGGTAGCTACACTAACAAATGAGTGAACTGTTAACTCAGAAAAAACCGAATGCTATATTCCTGATGGGGCCGACAGCCTCCGGTAAGACCGCGTTGGCAATTGCTTTGCGTCAACACTTGCCTGTGGAGATAATCAGTGTCGATTCGGCGTTGATCTACCGTGGTATGGATATCGGTACAGCGAAGCCAAATGCAGAGGAACTTAGTCAAGCCCCTCACCATCTGATCGATATTCTCGATCCTTCTTTGCCGTATTCCGCCGCCGATTTCCGGCGAGACGCATTAAATGTAATGGAGGAGATTACTTCTCAAGGTAAAATTCCATTACTGGTGGGTGGCACAATGCTTTATTTTAAGGCGTTGTTAGAAGGGCTTTCACCATTGCCTTCAGCGGATCCTGCTATCCGTGCTGAGATTGAAGATATTGCACAGCAACACGGATGGGCTGACATTCATCGTCGTTTAGCTGAGGTTGATCCGGTTGCGGCGGCTAGGATTCATCCTAATGATCCGCAAAGATTATCTCGAGCTTTAGAGGTATATCTCATTTCAGGGAAAACTTTGACTGAAATGACTCAAACAGCGGGTGAAGAATTACCTTATAATGTGTTTCAGTTTGCTATTGCGCCTCAAGATCGTAAAATTTTACATCAGCGCATTGAACAACGCTTTCATCAGATGTTAGATGCTGGATTTGAAGAGGAAGTTAGAGCGCTTTATAACAGAGGTGACCTCCATGTTGACTTGCCCTCTATCCGTTGTGTGGGATATCGACAAATGTGGTCTTATCTGGCAGGCGAAACAGATTATGATGAAATGGTTTATCGGGGAATTTGTGCAACACGCCAATTGGCAAAACGTCAAATTACCTGGTTGAGAAGCTGGGAAAATGTTCACTGGCTAGATAGTGAACAACCACAGCTAGCGCTTAAGTCTGTTATGCAGGTTATATGTGCATAGAGCCAAGGTTTGTGTACAATTAGAATGTTAAGCGCAATTTTTGAGTAGTTACTTTTTGGAATCGAAAGATTCTCATTTAAAAACAACAAAATAAGGAAAACATAGAATGGCTAAGGGGCAATCTTTGCAAGATCCGTTCCTGAACGCATTACGTCGTGAAAGGGTTCCGGTCTCAATTTATTTGGTTAACGGCATCAAATTGCAGGGTCAGATTGAATCTTTTGACCAGTTTGTCATTTTACTAAAAAACACGGTTAGCCAGATGGTTTATAAGCATGCTATCTCTACCGTTGTCCCTGCTCGTCCTGTTTCTCATCATAGCGGTAGTGCTGCTGGTGGGGCAGGTAATGGCAATTATAACACTGGTGCTCCTACTCAACAGGATGGCGAAGCCGCTGAGTAAGGCCAGTTGTGCGTTAAAATTCAAGGAAAACATAGGTAGGGAGACTTTACCTGTGTTTTTCCTTTGTATTGATAGTGATTAAGCCTAAGAGGTTATAGCCCTTGTTTGATAGGTATGAAGGCGGTGAGCTGGCTGTATTAGTGCATGTTTTTTTCTCACAAGAAAAGGACACGGAAAATCTAACCGAATTTGAGTCACTCGTGACATCGGCAGGCGTTAAACCTGTACAGATAGTCACAGGCAGTCGTAAGTCTCCTCATCCTAAGTATTATGTCGGAGAAGGGAAAGCGGAAGAAATCGCGGAGGCGGTGAAGGAAAGTGGCGCGGATGTGGTGTTATTCAACCATACTCTGAGTCCAGCGCAAGAACGTAATCTCGAAAGGCTATGCCAATGTCGGGTCGTCGACCGCACAGGGGTCATTTTAGATATCTTTGCTCAAAGGGCGCGCACGCATGAAGGGAAGCTTCAAGTTGAGCTTGCGCAATTACGCCATCTATCAACTCGCTTAGTGAGGGGATGGACGCACCTTGAGCGACAAAAAGGCGGAATTGGCTTACGTGGCCCTGGTGAAACTCAGTTAGAGACTGACCGTCGGTTATTAAGGGGAAAAATCAGTCAGATTTTATCCCGTCTCGGCCGAGTAGAAAGACAACGTGAACAAGGGCGTCAGGCGCGAAATAAAGCGGATATTCCAACGATTTCGCTTGTTGGTTATACCAACGCCGGTAAATCGAGTTTATTTAACCGGATGACGGCTTCTGACGTTTACGCTGCGGATCAACTGTTTGCGACACTGGATCCAACATTAAGACGTATTGATGTCGATGATGTAGGAACTGTTGTGCTTGCAGATACTGTTGGTTTCATTCGCCATCTGCCTCATGATTTAGTTGCTGCCTTTAAAGCAACACTGCAGGAAACTCGCGAAGCAACATTATTGCTTCATGTGATTGATGCAGCAGATAGCCGTTTGGATGAAAATATTCATGCGGTCGAAAGTGTATTGGAAGAAATTGAAGCTGATGAAATTCCGACACTTTTAGTTATGAATAAAGTGGATATGCTGGAAGAATTTATCCCGCGTATCGACAGAAATGAGGATAACAAACCGGTTCGTGTCTGGGTATCAGCGCAAACGGGTGAAGGTATCCCCTTGTTGCTACAAGCATTGACGGAACGCCTTTCAGGTGAAATCGCACATGTTGAAATGCGTTTACCACCTAGTGAAGGCCGCTTACGTAGCCGTTTTTATCAACTTCATGCGATTGAACGTGAATGGCTTGAAGAGGACGGCTCAATTGGCCTTGAGGTGCGTATGCCAATGGTTGATTGGCAGCGTTTGTGCAAACAGGAACAACAATTACCTAGTTATGTTATCTAACATGTCGCTAGGAAATGGAATTGATATTAAGAGTTATTTGTTGCTCTTAACCCGAAAAATCAATCATAAAGATATGGAGCTAAAACATGGCGTGGAATCAGCCCGGTAATGACGGACAAGACCGCGATCCGTGGGGAAGCGGCAATAAAGGCGGCAACTCTGGCGGGAACAAAGGTGGTCGAAAACGTGGGGCTTCTGATCTCGACGATCTCTTTCGTAAACTGAGCAGTAAGCTTGGTGGTAAAAAAGGCGGCGGTGGTGATGGTGATAATAAACAACCCTCTCAAATCAGCGGTCGTCTTGGTGTATTGGCTCTTGCTGCCATCGTAGTTGTATGGGCTGGATCAGGTTTCTATACCATTAAGGAAAGTGACCGAGGTGTTATATTACGCTTTGGCGAGTATAGCGGTGTTGTCGGACCTGGTCTGAACTGGAAGCCAACATTTATTGACAAGGTTATCCCTGTTAACGTTGAAACCGTTCGTGAACAAGCGACTAACGGTATGATGCTAACGTCAGATGAAAACGTGATCCGCGTTGAAATGAACGTTCAGTATCGTGTCACTGATCCTGCTGAATACCTGTTCAGTGTGACCAACCCAGATAACAGCTTACGTCAGGCTCTTGATAGTGCTGTGCGTGGCGTTATCGGTCAGTCAGCAATGGAACAAGTGTTGACAACAAACCGTGCATTTATCCGTGATGTTACGCAAAAAGAGCTAGAAGCAACAATTGCGCCATACAAAATGGGTATCACACTGCTCGATGTCAACTTCCAAGCTGCTCGTCCGCCTGAAGATGTTAAAGCCGCATTCGATGACGTAATCGCTGCAAGGGAAGAAGAACAAAAAACCATTCGTGAAGCTCATGCTTACCGTAACGAAGTTCTGCCAATGGCAAAAGGTAACGCACAAAAGCTAATCGAAGAAGCTGAAGCTTATAAGGCAAGTGTTGTCTTTAAAGCAGAGGGTGAGGTTGCAAGCTTTGCGAAGATGTTGCCTGAGTATCGTGCAGCACCTGAAATTACGCGTGAGCGTCTCTACATTGATACGATGGAACGTGTTTTAAGCAATACACGTAAAGTTATCGCCAATGATAAGAGCAACAGCATGTTAGTTCTGCCATTAGAGCAATTGATGCGTGGTGGCAACAGCAGTGCGCCAGCACCAAAAACGAGCTTAGCGCCTAAAGTGATGAATCCTAATACCAATAATTCATCATCTTATGGTTCGGCACCCGCGCAACAAAACAGTGGTGTTCGTGGTGATGCCGTTAGAGTAGGGAGACAATAATCATGCGTAAATCGCTAATTGTTATCGTTATTGCCATCTTGGCAGTTGCTTACGCATCCATCTTTATTGTTCCTCAAACCGATCGTGGCATTGTGTTACGTTTTGGTAAGGTATTGCGTGACTCAGAAAATAAACCCATTATTTATGAGCCAGGCTTACACTTTAAAGTACCGTTTATTGAAACGGTGAAAATGCTTGATGCGCGTATCCAGACTTTGGAAATTCAAGCTGACCGTTACTTAACAAGTGAAAACAAAGACTTGATGGTAGACTCTTACCTGAAATGGCGTGTTACAGACTTTAGCCGTTACTATGTAGCGACGGGAGGTGGTAACCCTTATCAAGCCGAAACACTGTTAAAACGTAAGTTCAGTGACCGTTTACGTTCTGAGTTTGGTCGTTTAAGCGTTAAAGACATCATTACGGACTCTCGTGGTCGTTTAACCATTGATGTGCGTGATGCATTGAACAAAGGTACGGCAACGGATGATGCTACGAAAGATGCCGATGCTGCTATCGCATCTGCGGCTGCACGCGTTGAGCAAGAAACTAACCTAGCGCCATTGGTTGTGAATGCAAACAGTATGGCTGCATTAGGGATTGAAGTGGTTGACGTTCGTATCAAACGTATTGAGTTACCGAACGAAGTTTCTGAGGCTATCTATGCGCGTATGCGTGCTGAACGTGAAGCGGTTGCCCGTCAACATCGTTCACAAGGTCAGGAAGAAGCCACTAAGATCCGTGCGGTTGCTGATAAAACGGTAACAGAAACGTTGGCAGAAGCTGAACGTACAGCATTGACACTACGCGGTGAAGGGGATGCGATGGCAACAAAACTGTTTGCTGACGCTTTCAACCAAGATCCTGAGTTCTATGCCTTTATCCGTAGTTTACGTGCCTATGAGCAGAGCTTTAAAGGTGGCGATGATGTGATGGTGCTTAGCCCTGACACAGATTTCTTCCGCTTTATGAAAGCGCCAACTAAGTTGCGTTCTACTGATGATTAAGTTACGTGCAACAGATTAAAATAACTGTTAAGCTAGTAAAGAAAAGCCCGCTTCGCGGGCTTTTTTTTCGCCTACCATTTTAAGTGTTGGATTTTTCAGGGAAAATTCAATCTGGTCGAGCTGGCTATTATCAGTTGGAGTTATGGTAGAAATAAAAAATGCCATTTTTGCTTGCTTTCCAGAAAAATAATTTTTGCTGTGCCAAAAATTACTGGAACAGAATATTTTAGATGGTAGAATTCATTTTTAAGCAACCGAGTGTATTTTGAAATGGGTAAGAACGTTGTCGTACTGGGCACCCAATGGGGTGACGAAGGAAAGGGCAAGATCGTCGACTTGCTGACAGAGCGTGCTAAATATGTAGTTCGCTATCAGGGCGGCCATAATGCTGGCCATACTCTTGTTGTAAACGGTGAAAAAACCGTTCTCCACTTAATTCCATCCGGTATTCTTCGTGAAAATGTCATCAGCATTATTGGTAATGGTGTGGTACTTGCACCTGACGCTTTAATGAAAGAGATGAAGCAATTAGAAGATCGCGGTGTTCCTGTTCGCGAACGCTTACATATTTCTGAAGCATGCCCACTGATCCTGCCTTATCATATCGCATTAGATAATGCGCGCGAAAAAGCGCGTGGTGCGAAAGCGATTGGTACAACGGGTCGTGGAATTGGTCCTGCTTATGAAGACAAAGTTGCTCGTCGTGGTTTGCGAGTTGGCGACCTGTTTGATAAAGCAAGTTTTGCTGAAAAACTAAAAGAAATCATTGAGTATCACAATTTCCAACTGGTGAACTACTACAAAGAGCCTGCGGTTGATTATCAGAAAACCCTCGATGACATCATGGCAGTCGCGGATATTCTGACTAGCATGGTAGTTGATGTTTCTGATCTGCTCTATAAAGCACATCAGAAGAATGAATTAGTGATGTTCGAAGGTGCACAAGGCACTTTATTGGATATTGACCACGGTACTTATCCGTATGTCACCTCTTCTAATACCACTGCTGGTGGAGTTGCAACAGGTTCTGGTTTAGGTCCTCGCTACGTCAGCTACGTGTTAGGTATTATTAAAGCATACTCTACGCGTGTTGGTGCAGGCCCATTCCCTACAGAGCTTTTTGACGAGACAGGTGAATTCCTGCGTGAAAAAGGCCAAGAGTTTGGTGCGACTACAGGTCGTAAACGTCGTACAGGTTGGTTAGACATTGTTGCGATTAATCGCGCTGTTCAGATCAACTCCCTGTCTGGTTTCTGCTTGACTAAACTTGATGTGTTAGATGGTCTGAAAGAAGTGAAAATCTGTGTAGGCTACCGCCGCCCAGATGGTCAAGTGCTAGAAACGACACCACTGGCAGCAGATGAGTGGGAAGGTTTAGAGCCTGTCTACGAAACTATGCCGGGTTGGAGCGAAACAACTTTTGGTGTTAAAGACAGAGCGCTGTTACCACAAGCCGCTTTAGATTACATCAAGCGTATTGAAGAGCTGACGGGTATTCCAGTTGATATTATTTCAACAGGACCTGATCGTTCTGAAACGATGATCCTGCGCGATCCATTTGATGCATAGTTCAGCCATAGCAGTTTCTTAGATAAGAAGCTGCTCATTATCCGCTAAGAGCCTGTGTCTTGAACAGGCGTCTAGGCAGATTAAAAACACCGATTTATTCGGTGTTTTTTGTTATTGGTTATTCACGTTTTAAATTCGCCAGATCACTGCCGGATGGGTGTTGGTAAATTCTTAGCTTAAAGTATTTTGCTGAAGCATTAACATATTCAAAAATTTCAGATTGTACTTCCTCATACTCAACCCAAGTCGTTGAGCGAGTGAAACAATAAATTTCGACGGGTAACCCGTTGGGGGTTGGTGGCATCGTTCTTATGACTAAGTACATATCAGTCCTAACATCGCCACGCATTTTTATCCAATTCAAAATATATTTTCTGAATAGTTGTAGGTTCGTTACACCATTATTAATCATCCATTCATTGATATTAGTGATGTCACTTCGTGCTTCTAGCATATTTTCTATACTTTGGCGTAAGGGCGCTGTATTTTTTAGCTCATTAAATAAAGCTTCAGTGGCAAATGAAATTGAAGATTGATCAATGTAAAAACTGCGTTTGATGCGACGACCTCCCGATGAAAACATGGGTTGCCAGTTAGTGTATTTTTCAGTCAAAAAATCCTTTGTCGGGATACGTGAAATCGTATTATCCCAATTTCGAACGGTGATCGTATGCAAGGCGATATCAATTACTTCGCCACTAATATTACTGCTTGGTAATTCAATCCAATCGTAAAGTTTCAGTACCTTACCATTTGATACAAGTATGTTGGCAACAAATGATAGCAATGTGTGCTGGAAGACAAACATTAATACTGCGGCAATAGCACCAAAACTCGAAATAATAATGATCGGTGATTGGTCGGTCATTAGGGCGATGATCAAGATAAATGAAATTATCCATACAATAATTTTTGCGATCTCGATATAGCCTTTTATTGAGTTATTGCGATGCAGGGTCTTTTTGGCTTGGCGCAGAATAAAAACATCTAAGCCATCGTTTATCAGAGCGGCAACATTAATAATAATCAACGCCCAACAGATGGTTTTAAAGGTGATATTCACTTCATCAGAAAATGAAGGCAGCATCTGATTGAGATAAAGCACAAAAGTGACGGCAACAATGGATGCAATTTTTCGTGCAACGCCATCAATTAAGTCATCGTCAGTTAAATTGGTTAATAATGGTAATAACCTTCTGGCAAATCGTAAGAAAATGACTTTGCCAACGATCCATGTCAGCAGTAAAACGACGACTAAGATCGCTGTCATTAATAAGGTGTTCCCTGATATAAAATCATAAATTTCGATAATTTGTTCCATAACGTCCTATATCACCTACTTAGCGTGCCGACTGTTCATTGTAAAACGGAAAAAATAAAAAGATTTGATGTTAAAAGTGATAAGCAGCCTATCGATTCAACTCACTCTTGTTCAAACAGTATAGACAATAGGGAGTGAGTCAGGAATCTCGAGTGGCTTAAGGAATCTGTGCTATTATGTGTTCGATTATTCTTTGATATTATTTGTTTGTCAGTATCTGGCTTGCATCGATAGGTAAAAACAGGAGATGGTAGGAGTGTTTATCTCGCTCTGAAAACCGACATGTTTCCTGCATAGTAAGCTAAACTAGAATAAACGGTATTTGATGATGCCAAATGCAGACGTAATGGCATTCGTTATCGTCTAGGTTATTGTTGTTAACGTGAATGTCTTTGTTGAGCGTTGAAGAGCGGCTTGATTTGATGAAGCCTATTGGCATTAATTTGTTTGCTTTTTGAAGCAAGGCCAACATGAGGTACGGAACATGTACCGTGCCGAGTATAACTTGAATTATTTGAAAGATATCCTTAGGTTATTTTGGCCTAGCGCAAACAATATGGATACCATTTCGTGATAATTTGAGTTTAATAAGAGAGAAGTGGTGAGATAACCATTGGCTAAGCCAAAAATTTTGAGGTGATTGTGCAGCTAACGAGTTTTACAGATTATGGGTTACGTGCTCTGATTTATTTGGCATCACTCCCTGAAGGGAAAATGACCAGTATCACAGAAGTCACTGACGTCTATGGTGTCTCCCGCAATCATATGGTTAAGATTATCAATCAACTCAGCCATCTTGGCTATGTTAAAGCGACTCGTGGTAAAAATGGTGGGATAACGCTTGGACAACCCGCAGAAACCATCCGGATCGGGGACGTTGTCAGAGCACTAGAGCCCCTCACGTTAGTGAATTGCAGTGGTGAGTTTTGCCATATAACACCCGCCTGCCGTTTGAAGGGTGTACTTCATCAGGCGATACAACAGTTTTTAAAGGAACTCGATAAACATACGCTAGCTGACATGGTTAAAGATAACAGTCCGCTTTATCAATTACTGCTCGATTAGACAACGCAGTAATAGCAAATTCTGATGACAACGGAGGTAACGATGTCACAAGATCCTTTTCAGGAAAGAGAAGCAGAAAAATACGAATCCCCAATTCCTAGCAGAGAATTCATACTCGAACTCCTCACTAAACGCTCGGCCCCTGCAAAGCGCGAAGAAATAGCACAATTATTGAATCTCTCTTCAGAAGAAGAGTTAGAAGCCTTACGCCGCCGTTTACGAGCGATGGAGCGTGATGGGCAATTAGTGTTTACTCGCCGTCAATGCTATGCGCTACCAGAGCGTTTAGATTTACTTAAAGGCAAAGTGATAGGCCACCGTGATGGCTATGGTTTCTTGCGCGTTGAAGGTAAAAAAGAAGACTACTACCTATCACAAGATGAGATGAAACGTGCATTACATGGCGATGTCATTTTAGCACAGCCTTATGGTCAAGACCGTAAAGGGCGCACTGAGGTGCGTGTTGTTCGTGTACTTGAACCTCGTAACAATCAAATTGTTGGGCGCTATTTTATTGAATCAGGAATGGGGTTTGTGGTTCCTGATGATAGCCGTTTAAGTTTTGATATTTTAATTCCTAAAGACCAAATCAACGGTGCTCGTATGGGTAACGTGGTGGTGGTTGAATTGGTCACAAGACCACAGCGCCGTTCTCAAGCGGTTGGACATATTATTGAAGTATTAGGCGAAAGTATGGGTACCGGTATGGCAGTTGAGATTGCCTTGCGTACTCATGAAATCCCACATTCATGGCCACCTCAAGTCGAAAAACAGGTGGCGGATTTAAGTGAGCAGGTTCCTGAATCAGCAAAAAAAGGGCGTGTCGACTTACGTGATTTACCCCTTGTGACGATTGATGGTGAAGATGCTCGTGACTTTGATGACGCCGTACATTGTGCTCCGAAAAAAGGAGGGGGTTGGCGTTTATGGGTGGCGATTGCTGATGTAAGTTATTATGTTCGTCCACAAACTGCACTTGATGATGAAGCACGTAGTCGGGGTAACTCCGTCTATTTTCCATCGCAAGTGGTACCTATGCTGCCAGAAGTGCTCTCAAATGGCCTCTGTTCACTGAACCCAGGTGTTGATCGCCTTTGTATGGTGTGTGAAATGACGGTATCTGCGTCAGGTCGCCTATCTTCCTACAAATTCTATGAAGCCGTGATGAATTCACACGCAAGGCTAACGTACACCAAAGTATGGAAGATTTTACAAGGTGATGAGGAGTTGCGTGAACACTATAAGGCATTGGTTCCGCATATTGAGCAATTACATGCGCTTTATAAAGCTCTGGATGATGCACGTATTGAACGTGGTGCAATTTCGTTTGAATCAGAAGAAGCAAAATTCATCTTTAACGCTGAACGCCGTATAGAACGCATCGAGCCTGTAGAACGTAATGACGCTCATAAACTGATTGAAGAGTGTATGATTCTAGCCAACATCGCAGCGGCTCGCTATGTTGAGAAAAATGAAGAGCCTGCACTGTATCGTGTGCATGATCGTCCAAAAGAAGAGAGCGTGATGAACTTACGTTCCGTCTTTAGTGAATTGGGCTTAACGCTACCAGGTGGCATGAAGCCTGAGCCGAAAGATTATGCTCAAGTCATGAATGAAGTTGCTGACCGTCCTGACCATGAATTACTGCAAACGATGATCTTGCGTTCAATGAAGCAGGCGATTTATGATCCTGAAAATCGCGGTCACTTTGGGCTGGCTTTAAAATCCTACGCGCATTTTACGTCACCTATCCGCCGTTACCCTGATCTAACGTTGCATAGAGGGATTAAATACCTACTTGCGAAAGAGCGTGGGCACACCGATCATCGTTGGACGCCGACAGGTGGCTGGCATTCTGATATGGATAGCATGTTACAGCTCGGAGAGCATTGTTCCATGACGGAACGCCGTGCCGATGAAGCGACACGCGATGTCGCCGATTGGTTAAAATGTGACTTTATGCAAGACCAAGTCGGTCAAGTCTTTACAGGGCTAATTACCAGCGTGACAGGTTTTGGTTTCTTTGTTCGCTTAAATGACCTGTTTATTGATGGCTTAGTGCATGTATCGACGCTAGATAATGATTACTACCGTTATGATGCGGTGGGACAACGCTTGATTGGTGAGTCTTCCGGAACCACTTATCGACTTGGCGATGAAGTGGAG
Source organism: Providencia sp. PROV080 (assembly GCF_033688105.1). Taxonomy (NCBI): domain Bacteria; kingdom Pseudomonadati; phylum Pseudomonadota; class Gammaproteobacteria; order Enterobacterales; family Morganellaceae; genus Providencia; species Providencia sp. PROV080. The sequence continues at coordinate 3,831,001 of NZ_CP096346.1, read as the reverse complement.
ATTCGCGTTGAAGCGGTGCATATGGATGAACGCACCATTGATTTCGCATTGATTTCAACTACGCGTAAAGCCAAGAATCCCGGTAAAACAGCACGTGATAGAATGAAAAAAGAAGTTAAAAATGCAACTAAATCAGCACGCAGTAAACGTGGTGATGTGAGCAAAGATAAAAACTTCGAGCCTGATTCAGCTTTTCGTCGTTCAGAGAAGAAAGGCAAGAAAACAGATAAAAAATCAGATAATAAGGCTAAAGGGAAAAAAGCCTCTGATAAAACCAAGAAAATTAGTGCAAAATTAAAAGCTAAACGCGCAGCGAAAAAAGCCCAAAAACAAGAAGGGTAATGGATCCGCTGAGTTAACTAAGGTGGCGTCATGCCACCTTGAATTCCATCAACAAAAAAGAGATTTATGAGCGAAATTATTTACGGCATTCATGCGGTGAAAGCCCTACTTGATCGTGATGCATCACGACTCAAAGAAGTTTATATTTTAAAAGGGCGCGAAGATCGCCGTCTGATGCCGATTATTCATGAAATCGAAGCGCTTGGCATTGTGGTGCAAGTCGCGAATCGTCAATGGATGGATGCACAAACAGAAGGTGCGGTACACCAAGGCATCATTGCAAAAGTATTGCCGGGTAAGCAGTATCAAGAAGGGGATTTGCCTGATTTTCTTGAAAATACAGAAACCCCTTTCCTATTGGTGTTAGATGGCGTTACAGACCCTCATAACTTAGGGGCATGTTTGCGTAGCGCAGATGCAGCGGGCGTTCATGCAGTGATTGTGCCGAAAGATAAATCAGCACAACTTAATGCAACCGCGAAAAAAGTTGCTTGTGGCGCAGCGGAAAGCGTTCCTTTGATTCGCGTGACTAATTTAGCGAGAACGTTGCGTTTATTGAAAGAGTACAATGTCTGGATTGTGGGTACCGCGGGTGAAGCCGACCACACCTTGTATCAAAGTAAATTAACTGGGGCAATGGCACTCGTGATGGGAGCTGAAGGGGAAGGCATGCGCCGTTTAACCCGTGAGCACTGTGATGAGTTGATCAGCATCCCAATGGCGGGAACGGTTTCTTCATTAAATGTTTCTGTTGCAACAGGTATTTGCCTGTTTGAAGCTGTGCGTCAACGTACTGATAAGTCACCCGAATAATAAATATTCAGTGATATTTGTCGCCATCTCTTGAGTTTTCTCTCGGGGATGGGTATAGTGACGCGTCAATTTTTTAGCCGCACTCAACAAGTTCCTTGCCTCCGCGGGCCGCGGTTAACCCTGACAGGAGGCTGAATAATCCGTAAGGAGCAACTACTAATGCGTCATTACGAAATCGTTTTTATGGTCCATCCTGACCAAAGCGAACAGGTTCCGGGCATGATCGAGCGTTACAGTGCTGTAATCACTAACGCACAAGGTCAGATCCACCGTCTGGAAGACTGGGGCCGTCGTCAACTGGCTTACCCAATCAATAAACTGCACAAAGCTCACTATGTTCTGTTGAACGTAGAAGCTCCACAGGAAGCGATTGATGAGCTGGAAACTAACTTCCGCTTCAACGATGCCGTTATCCGCAGCATGGTTATGCGCTTAAAACACGCAGTAACAGAAGCTTCTCCAATGGTTAAAGCTAAAGACGAACGTCGTAGCCGTGACCTGGCTGATGAATATCAGGATGAAGAAGCTGAAGAAGCTGGGGATTCTGAAGAGTAATTGCGCAGGTGTTCACTAATCGTTTGGTGCTCACAGGCACAGTCTGTAAAGCATTGATTCGAAAAGTGAGTCCGTCGGGTATCCCTCACTGCCAGTTTGTTTTAGAACATCGTTCACAACAACAGGAAGCAGGATTAACCCGACAAGCATGGTGCAGAATGCCCATAATTGTTAGCGGACAAACCTTACAAGCCCATACTCACAGTATAACGGTCGGCAGTCGAATTACAGTCACTGGTTTTATTAGTACCCATCAAGGGCGCAATGGATTAAGTAAACTGGTTCTTCATGCCGAGCAGATTGATTTGATAGATTCTGGAGACTAGCCATATGGCACGTTATTTCCGTCGTCGCAAGTTCTGCCGTTTCACAGCGGAAGGCGTTCAAGAGATCGACTATAAAGATATCGCAACGCTGAAAAACTACATCACTGAAAGTGGTAAAATTGTACCAAGCCGTATCACCGGTACTCGTGCAAAATATCAGCGTCAGCTCGCTCGTGCTATCAAGCGCGCTCGCTACCTGTCTCTGTTGCCATATACTGATCGTCATCAGTAATTGGTACAGTCCATTAACGACTTTAAGAGGATAAGGTAATGCAAGTTATTCTGCTTGATAAAGTAGCTAACCTAGGTAGCCTGGGTGATCAGGTTAACGTTAAATCGGGCTATGCTCGTAACTACTTAGTTCCACAGGGCAAAGCTGTTCCTGCAACTAAGAAAAACATCGAATTCTTCGAAGCTCGCCGCGCTGAACTGGAAGCTAAATTAGCTGACGTTCTGGCAGCAGCTCAGGCTCGTGCAGCAGCTGTTACTGCGCTGGGTTCTGTTACTCTAGCTTCTAAAGCGGGTGACGAAGGTAAACTGTTTGGTTCTATCGGTACTCGTGACATCGCTGATGCAGTAACTGCTGCTGGCGTTGCAATCGCGAAAAGCGAAGTTCGCCTACCAAATGGCGTTCTGCGTACTACTGGTGACCACGAAGTTCACTTCCAGTTACACAGCGATGTTTTTGCTGAGCTGAACGTTATCATCGTTGCTGAGTAATCAAAAATGATGGTAGTGCCATCGGTTTTCCGATAGCACAAAAAAACACCGGCTAGTCCGGTGTTTTTTATTGCCTGTAATCGCGCTTGTTCAAGTCAAGCTACGGTGTTCGGTAGTAACTACCATCACTTAAACGCGCAAAGCTAAATGTTTTACCTTCAGAGGTCGTAATCTCCAATAGCTGTACTTCCCCTTTTGCATTTGCCTTCAAACGTATTTTCTGACCCTGCCGTAAACTACTGAGAGGTTTTTCCGTTCCCTCAACACGGGCCATAACAAATGCATCATTGGCTTGCAGGTGGTTATCACGAAACAGTTGTGCCAATGTTTTGCCCTTTTGTATCTGATAATTTTGCCATTCATTGGTTGTAGGGCGAGTTGCAGGCTGTTGTGTCTGCTTTGGTGGTGTGGTGGTCGTTGGTGGTGATGTAACCTCAGGTGGAGTCTGCTCCACTGGCGGTTCTTGGATGATCTCTGGTTCAGCAGGCACGCCTGCGGGGGCACCTTCCGTTTGACCGTTATCTATTGGTTCTTCTGATGGTGTTGGAGTCACTATCTCGGGAGTCGTTGGTGGCGGTACAACAATAGGCTGTGGCTGACTTTGAGGTGTTTTATTACCTTGGTTTTCATCACCAGTAGGCCAGAAAAGGGCTGCAATAACGATAATCGCTAAGATAGTGATACCAATGCGATGAAATCTTGAAAATTTAAGCATGACTCCTCCTTGATTGAGGAACGAACGGTGACGAACTAAATTCATTTGTGATGATAGGAATAGTAGCACTGATTTTTAGTAATTTGATTACCCTAGGTTATTTTTCAGAGAACACTGAGCTGAATCATACAAAATAGCTTACTTTTAACGCACAGAGGTATGGTTTAGGTTTACCCATAAGGTAGGGGCTGTTATTCTTGCTTTTTTATCAAAAACCATACAGGTATTTTCATGGCAAACCCAAATTTTGATTCAGTAGAAGCTCAAGCAAGCTATGGTATTGGCTTACAAATCGGTCAGCAATTATTAGAGTCTGGTTTAGAAGGCCTAGAACCTGCTGCTATTTTAGCAGGCCTCACTGATGCGTTAGAAGGTAATATGCCTTCAGTTCCTGTTGAAGCACTTCATAAAGCGCTACGTGAAATTCATGAGCGTGCAGATGCAGTCCGTGCTTCTCGCCAAGAAGCCATGGCGGCTGAAGGTCGTGCATTCCTTGAAGAAAACCAAAAGCGTGAAGGTGTATCAACCACTGATTCTGGTTTGCAATTCTCTGTGATTAACCAAGGTGAAGGTGCGATCCCTGCACGTACTGACCGTGTTCGCGTCCATTATACAGGTCGTCTCATTGACGGTACTGTTTTTGATAGCTCAGTTCAACGTGGCCAACCCGCAGAATTCCCTGTGAGTGGCGTTATTCAAGGTTGGATAGAGGCTCTGACTCTGATGCCTGTCGGTTCTAAGTGGGAACTGTACATCCCTTCTGAGCTGGCTTATGGTGAGCGTGGTGCAGGCGCATCTATCCCGCCATTCAGTACGCTAGTCTTTGAAGTCGAATTACTCGAAATTCTGTAATCTTGGCGGTCAGTATAACTGACTAAGCCAATATCAGGGCTTTGCAGGCCTGCCTTTTTATGATGAAGGCAAGGTCGCAAAGCCCTTTTTATGTTTTAAGCTGTAGGTGTTATTGAGGGGGAATCTTTTTTAGTTCTAAACACCCGTTTATTTACAAGACGTGCAATGATAATAAAAATCACAAAACCAACGATGACAAATAGCTCATCTAAAGTGGTGATTTGTTGAGAGACCTCTATTGATAAATACAGTAAGAAAGCTAATAGGCTCATTATTGCCAGTAGTATGATGGTATTAATGAACGAAAGAAGCATTAAACGTTTTATCTTGAGTTGATTTCCTTGGAAAGGAATTGACCTATATATACTTAAAAGCAATATAACGATAGCAGCGGCTGTTGCAGGAAATAACATGTCAGATGCTTGGTAACTCAGAAGCAAAAAAATTTTTAATATCAGTTGATTTTCCTTGAGTAACGCAATGCAATATATCGTGAGAGAGGCGATAACAAGCGTAAAACATAGCATGGTTATGGTATAGAGTGCATTGTAAATTAACCCATGATTTTTTTCTGTTAATACGAAATCATGACGGGCTTTTTTACAAAAAAATATTCTTGGTATAAATAGTAAAATAAGTATCAAGACGTTGATAATGTTAAATATAATGGAAAAGCTATAGGTATATATTAAGCTAGGGCGATGATATAACTGTACCTCTCCAAACATCTTATGCATGGCTATCCCATTTACGTATTGCGTAAATTTGAGAATAAAAAAGTAGACGATGGCAATACCCGCAACAATAAGGATATTTTTAAGGTTAGCTTGGTTCAATTTGGTGTAGTAAAAGATAAGGCAAGTGGAAAATAGGAAGATAAAAATCTTAATGAACCATTCTACCCTTAGGCTATATATAATCGCATTTAAATAATGAGGCGGTACGTATAATAATGGTTGAATTGTCACGCTATAAAACCAAAAGTACTCCGTGAGGATCCAAACACTCACAAATATGGCGGGTAATCTAAAAAAAGAGAGCTTGGCTGTATTTGATTGACTCATTTTTATTCCTAAATTTTAGAGAATCACATCATTGATAGTTGTGATATATAAATAGCAGGTTAGATTCCTATTCAAAAATGCGATTAAGCTTATTGTCATTTTTACTTATTGTTCTGTATAGCATTAAATCATAATGCGTTGTTGCAACTCGAGAATGGGGTATAAAGTTTGCTACCTTAATGTTGTCATCGAGCCTAAATATAGGCATTTTTCTTAGCGGCATTAGCGCTAAAAACCTAAAGTCACTTCTTATATATTCACAATCTATAATTGCCTTTCTTTAAAAGAAGCTCACCGCTCTCTCTTATTTGTTTCTTATGGATACAAAACAATGGATTAAACAATATTACTATTGCAAATGTCGAGTGATAAATCAAACCTAAAGCATAATATAAAGCGCTGTTTCTGATATAACGCAATATTTCCCCAAGAACACTATTCTTTTCATTAATTGAAACTACTTGGAAAGAAAATAATGTAAATTGATAAGGTAAGTGTGAACGGTTTCTGTGGTTCCAATGATCTATGGCTGTTAAGCTAAAGGTACAGAGTGATGGAAAAGAGGTGAATCATGCTAAAACAAATTTGCGAATTGGCTATCGATGCAGGCTCCGCCATTATGGCTATTTATACCAGCCAAGAGCCGTTACATATTGATCATAAAAGCGATCAATCTCCTGTGACAGAGGCTGATATTGCTGCTCATAACATTATTACTGCCGGTTTAACACGTATTGCACCCGATATTCCTCAATTATCTGAAGAAGCGCCACCGTCATGGGATGAACGTAAAAATTGGCAGCGTTATTGGTTGATTGACCCTCTGGATGGAACAAAAGAATTTATTCATCGCAATGGTGATTTTACAGTCAATATTGCGTTGATTGAAAAGGGTATACCGATTATGGGCGTTGTTTATGCGCCCGCCAAAGGGTTACTCTATTACGCTGAAGGTAATCAAGCGTGGAAAGAAGAAGGTGGGCACAAGCAACCGATTCATGTTAAAGATTCAATGCCACCTATCATAGTGATCAGCCGCTCTCATCAAGATGGTGAATTGCGCGATTATCTTGCTCAAATGGGAAGCCATGAAACGGTTGAAATTGGTTCTTCATTAAAGTTTTGTTTAGTGGCAGAAGGCAAAGCGCAACTGTACCCGCGTTTCGGGCCAACCAATATTTGGGATACGGCAGCAGGGCATGCTGTGGCAATCGCATCCGGTGCTAAAGTTTTAGATTGGAACGGTAAAACGCTAGATTACACCCCACGTGAGTCTTTTTTAAACCCTGGTTTCCGTGTAACTTTGTTCTGACTGGAAATAAGAACATGTCGGGTAAATTGGTATATTTACCCGACAAAACGCGATTAGTTATCGAGCTTGAGTACTTTTGCCGTTGCCGCGCGAATATCTAAGCAAGCTTTTGCGTCGACTTTTAAATCAATTCCATAAGTTGGAATGATCTCTTTTAAACGCGCTTCCCAGCCATCTGAATTAAGCTGATCCGCAAAGCAAGTCTTCAAGACATTCAATGCAATAAACGCAGCGGTAGAAGCACCCGGTGATGCGCCCATCAAGACAGTCAGTGACTTATCTGCGCTGGTAATCAATTCAGTACCAAATTCTAGGATACCTTTTTTATCGTGATCTGGTTTTATGATCTGAACACGTTGTCCCGCAACCACTTCTTTCCAGTCTTCACGCTGTGCTTCTGGGTAGAATTGTTGCAGCATAGCAAATTGGTGGGCTGAAGTTTGGAGCACTTGCCCAACTAAGTACTCAGCTAGCGCCCAGTTATCTTTAGCAACGGCAAGCATTGGCTCTATGTTATTTAATTTAACCGATTCAAATAAATCTAAATAAGAGCCGTGTTTGAGGAATTTGCTAGAAAATCCAGCATAAGGACCAAACAATAATGAGCGTTTACCATCAATGATACGTGTATCTAAGTGTGGAACGGACATAGGTGGGGAGCCTTTGTCTGCTTTACCATACACTTTTGCATGATGGCGAGCTGCAATTTCTTCATTATCACAACGTAGCCAGATACCGCTAACAGGGAAGCCACCATAGCCTTTACCTTCAGGAATACCTGATTTTTGGAGTAATTCGATAGCTCGTCCGCCTGCACCGATAAAGACAAATTTAGCAGTCGTAATGGTTTTTTCATGAGTGAGCAGGTTTTTGACTTCGATATTCCATCTGCCGTCAGCGGCTCTTTTAATATCGATAACTTCATGTTTGTAGTGAACAGCAAAACCTGACTGCTGGCTCAATTGTTCCATTAATAGATGCGTCAGCGCGCCGTAATCCACATCGGCACCGGTTGCAACCCGTGTCATCGCGATGGTTTCTTTTGGATCACGGCCTTCCATGATCAGTGGTGCCCACTCATTGATCTGTTGCGGATCCTCAGTGTATTCCATGTTCTGATAACAGTGGTGAGCTGACATCTGGGTATAGCGCTGTTTCAAAAACTTGACGTTATCTTCACCCCAAACAAAGCTCATATGTGGGCAAGGATGGATGAAATCACGGGGATCTTTGATTTTGCCTTTCGTGACTAAGTAAGACCAGAGTTGGCGAGACAGATCAAACTCGGTATTCACTTCAAGGGCTTTACTGATATCAACCGTGCCATCTGGATTCGGTGGCGTATAGTTCATTTCACAGTTTGCAGCATGACCTGTACCGGCGTTGTTCCAAGGATGAGAACTTTCTTGCGCACAGTCATTCAGTCTTTCAAAAACCGCAATATTCAGTGATGGTTCAAGTTCTTTTAAAAAAGTGCCGAGGGTAGTACTCATGATACCGGCACCGATGAGCGCGATATCTACTTGTTCTGAAATAGGCTTACTCATTAAAAACTCCTAAGACTTAGAGGGTTTAAAACACAGCTCAGTGCCTTCTTGATAGACAACATACGCGCGACGCCATGGTTCATCGCCGATTAAACGCCATTTATGGCCGGTTCCCGTGTTATCTTGGGCGAGTAAAATATCACCCGGTTTAATAATAAACGTTGAACCATCTTTGGTTTCAAACTCTAAAGTACCAGTAAGTGTGATGACATAACGTGGAACAGGATCTTTGTGCCAATCCCATGACCCGCCTGAAGAGGTTTCGCGGAAGGATAATTCACTAACGGCAATAGCAGGAGTTTCGCTATCTCCTCTCGCTTCTCCACTTAATTCAATCGTGCCTTCTTCAAACAGAGAATTACCATCTTCACCGGTCCACATACGAACACAACGTATCATATTATTAACCTCTTAAGTTTTGTATGGATGAACAAACAAGCTAATAGGTAAACATGAAGCACTTTTAACAAAAGATATTGTCAAATAGTCATATTAAGATAACTCTAAATAAGTGTACTTTTAGAATAAATATTCTATTCAACTATTGTATCCTATTCTATTTAAAATAAATACTGTAGGAATTGGTAGGATGTTTTCCGATGATATTTATTTGAATGACAAAAAACAAAATAAATGGTGACGTAACTTATTGATAACAAATAAATTATTTATTTTTTTTATTATGGGGCAAACAACACATCAATAAATAGAAAATTAACGTAATAAATAAAAAAATATAAATAGAAATAAACACGATTTAATTTTCCTTCCTAATTCTAATCAAGAAGGAAAATAGAATAATATAAATAGCATTATTTTTAATGAGTTAAAATATTATTTAAGGCAAGATGCTGAATAAGCATGATGGTTTTACCATCGACAATTTCGCCCGTTTTTATGGCGGCCAATGCTTTAGGAAATGGCCACTCTAATACCTCAATATCTTCACCTTCTTCAGCAAGGCCACCACCTGAGCTAATTCGATCTTGGTCATGATATTCTGCGATATAAAAATACAGTTTTTCAGTTACAGAGCCTGGGCTCATATAAGCTTCAAAAATTTTTTCAATTTTTTCAATACGAAATCCGGTTTCTTCTTCCGCTTCAGCACGTATACGTTGTTCTGGTGAGGCGTTATCCAGTAATCCAGCGGCGGCTTCGATGAGTAAATGCTGGTATCCATTAATATATAAAGGAAAACGAAACTGGCGGATCAGTACAATCGTATTTTTCACTCGATTGTATAGCAAAATCACCGCACCATTTCCTCTATCATAGGATTCGCGGGTTTGTTGTTGCCAACTGCCATCACGGCGCTGAAGTTCATAAGTGTATTTCTTCAGTGTATACCAATTATCAGAGAGCAAAGTTTCTTGAATATTACGAACTTGAGGGATTTTAGTCGACATGATATGACCTTCATAATGATGATAGCTGTTAATCTAGCATTGTCATCAATATCTCGAAATAGGAAATCATGCTAGTTGCACCCTATTGAAGGGAATAAAGGATAGATAAGGCAGCTTGGATGCCAAGCCACCTTATCAAATCAACGTTATTTAATCAGTTGGATCTGTTTCACTTCCACTTCTCGTGAGTTCCAATCTTTGTCAATTTTACCGCGGATCTCCACTTTATCTTTTGGCGTTACGTTAAGGCCATTCCATCTTTTTGGACTAATTTCAAGATTGATGGTGCCTGTACCATCGGTAAATTCATAATGTTTCTGATCCAACTGTTTAACGATATTACCACGCAGAATTACCCAGCTATCATCAGAGAGATCTAATGCTTTAGCGACAGTGGTTTCGCCACTACTTGGTCCCGTGAAACCACCTGATTGGGAAGTTTGAGCGGGGGTATTTTGGGTTGCACCTGGTCCATCAAAGCCACCATTTACAGCCAGTACTGGTGCAGAAGCTAATGCCGCAATCAAGGTAATTAAAGGTAATGTTTTCATAGTGGTCCTCTCCATTTGGTTACCAAAATTTGTTTACGGGAGCTATTAAAACAAAAAATTCTTAACAGGATCTTAAGGGAATCCCATAAAAAAATATATTTTAAATTTAGCCGATAACAGCTGGTCATCGCTAAACGAATCGGATAAATATAATAATATGCTAACACAGGAGAGAAGCATGCGTATTTTGCTGATAGAAGATGACCGATTAATTGGTGATGGTTTAAAAGTGGGCTTAAGCCAGTTAGGCTTTACCATTGATTGGTTTACTGATGGAAAACAGGGGCAAGTTGCGCTACTTGATGCACCATACGATGCCGTGATCCTCGATCTTTCTCTACCGAGTTTAGACGGCATGGATATTTTGAAATATTGGCGTCAAGAAGGGCGCGATGAGCCTGTTCTCATACTGACTGCCAGAGATGCATTGGATCAGCGTGTTCAGGGGTTACAGCAAGGTGCCGATGATTATCTCTGTAAACCTTTTGCCCTCGCTGAGGTTGCCGCGCGGTTACAGGCTTTAATTCGTCGGCGAAGCGGGCAGTTATCACCCATACTCAAACATGGTGATGTAGAAATGGATCCTGTGGCGATGACGGTAACTTGTCATGGTAAATTTATCGAATTAAAAAGCAAAGAGTTATCCTTGTTATCGCTATTTCTACATAATCCAAATAAGGTGTTGTCCCGAACGATGATAGAGGAAAAATTATATAACTGGGATGAAGAAGTATCGAGCAATGCTGTTGAGGTGCATATTCATCATTTACGCCGCAAATTAGGATCGGGTTTTATCCGGACGGTTCATGGTGTTGGTTACCGTTTAGGTGAAGCGGTATGAAAACCTTTAGTTTACGTTTAAAGCTAACGCTGATACTGCTGTTACTTGCCTTAATGACATGGGGTATCGCGAGTTTACTCGCATGGCATCAAACCTATAAAACCATTAATGAATTATTTGATACCCAGCAAATGGTTTTCGCCAAACGCTTATCCGTATTACCTTCTGACCTTGACTTTAATAATACGTCATTAGCAAAAACGAAAAAAATCTTACGTAAAAATCGGGGTCATCAAGATGATGATGCACTGGCATTCGCTATTTTTACACCTCAAGGCGAAATGGTCCTCAACGATGGTGATAATGGGCGTAAAATTCCCTTCAGTTTTTCTCGGGAAGGTTTTACTGAAGGCAAAATTAAAGGGAGTGATGACGAATGGCGTTTTGTCTGGTTAAAGTCCTCGGAAGGGCAATATATTATTGCAGTAGGGCAAGAGTGGGAATATCGGCAAGACCTGGCAATGGACATTATGGTTGCCCAGTTTTTGCCTTGGTTAATCGCTTTACCGACGCTGTTGATTGTATTTTTATGGTTATTAACCCGAGCATTGCGCCCCTTACATCAAGTGGCTACTCAGCTCTATCAACGGCGGCCAGATGAATTAACGTCGGTTCAGGTCGAACGCTTGCCGTCAGAAGTTAAGCCTATGTTAGATGCGCTTAACCACTTATTTGAACGGATCCAGACGATGTTTGCCCGCGAACGGCAATTTACCTCCGATGCGGCACATGAGTTACGTAGCCCATTAGCCGCCCTTAAAGTTCAGGCTGAAGTCGTGCAAATTGCAGGGCAAGACTCGGCAATCCGCGAACATGCGGTGGCCAATTTATCCGAAGGTATCGATAGAGCAACACGCCTTGTTGACCAACTCCTGACACTTTCGCGCTTAGAATCACTGTCACAACTGGACGATATTGAGCAGCTATCATGGCTTGCATTAATTCAGTCATCAATTAAAGACATTGAGTTAGAGGCTAAGGCGGCACAAGTTACCATTGATGTCAGTGTGCTCAGTGAACCATCATCATTTACAGGACAACGTTTGTTATTAGCTATCTTACTGAGAAATATACTGCATAATGCGATCCGTTATGGGAAGACGGGTGGGAAAGTTGAAATAGAATTAAATAATAATGACCTAACGATTAAGGATGATGGGGCGGGAGTTCCGCTAGAGGTGCTGAAGCGATTAGGTGAACGTTTTTATCGTCCAGCAGGGCAAGAAAAAACGGGCAGTGGATTAGGATTATCGATTGTTAAACGTATCGCTGAATTACATCATTTTAAATTAGCGTTTACGAATGGTGAAAATGGCGGTTTTTGTGTGAAAATACATTGGTCATAATGATTGGTTATTAATATATTTCAAATAATTATTCACCGTGTAAATTTAAAGGTAATACGCTTTCTTTAGAATAACGCTCTATTGGTATGGAAATCTGTGCCTCTCGATACGATGCCATTCTCTATGTGCACGACAGCAATATTTCCGTGCACTAGAGAGGGGGAAATTTATTGTCCTAGTTCTGCTTTTATCAGGGTTATCACTTTATTAATTTCAGGTTCAGTCAGTGCCCCATCTTTGAAATACAGTACTTTTCCTTCTTTATTCAATAGGATAATCGCTGAGCTTTCAGGGGCGAGGCTCCATGCTTTTTTAACGACACCATCACTATCAACAATAAATTGTGAGTAAGGAAACTCTTTCTTGCTGTCCTCAACGCTATTACTCACAAAAACACCGGTGCCGAAAATGGCATCATCGGCATTAATAATTGAGGTTGTTTGATAGGTATCATGAGGAAAGCGGGCTTTTTTGATCGCTTCAATCAGTGGTGCATTGAGTTCTTTAGCTGAAGAGCGCCCCGCAATATGTTGAATTGTCCGAACTTTTCCAGGTAGCTGTTGGCTTTTCCATTCTTGATAAGAAAATTTTCCATCAGGACTTAATTGCATTTCACCTTTATCAGTCACTGAAACAGGGGGAACGGATTGGTTAAGTTGGATTTGGCTTGCCAAGGCGGTAGAGGAGAGGGTTAGTAGGCAAGCAAATAAAAAACTCTTCTTAATCATTATATTACCTCTTTTGTTATATTTTGATGCATCAACGAGAAATGAACCATCACAAAAATGTGTTGTGCTTACAGTTATAGCATAGCTCATCCGATGAGTTGTGAAACCAAAATTAACATTTTTGCAAAATTTAGCATAACTACAAAGTTTTTGAGGTTATTGACAGAATGTTTGTAGTGTCATTTTCTGTAAATGAATTGAATAAAACTGCAATAATCGAACCAAAGTAAATATTCCTGGTCTATTATTAACGAGCGGTATGAGTGAAGAGTATCGTAAGACAAAAGGAAAGGAAAAGTTCTAATGAAAATATTTAACCGTTATAACCCATCCAAAATTGCACTCTACGTTAAAACGCTATTCCGTGGTCGTATCTACATCAAAGGCTTTGGGGCTTTTGAGTTTAATTATGGCAAAATCTTACCACCAAAGGTGGGCGACAAGCGCCACTACAATGTGATGAGTGAGGTGAACAAACAAGTATTGGTACTACAGTCTGAGTTGGGGTAGTTGCTGTTAGCCTAAATAGCAAATTGCTATTGAGCTAAAAACAGCGCCACATAGAGTGGCGCGTTAAGCGAAACGGCTTCGCTGTAAAGCATTAATGCTTAGTTTGTTGTGTTGGTTGTTCTGCGTTAGCCGTTTCCACGTTACTTTTTCCTGCTTGAACCACGACGGCTGCTGGTGGTGTTGTGACTCGGGTAACAAGTAATTGATCGATCTTGTAGTTATCAATATCAACCACTTCAAATTTATACCCCGCATATTTGACATAATCAGTACGCTTTGGCATTTTTCTTAAGCGATACATCATAAAACCAGCAATGGTCTCATAGTTGCTAACGTCAGGAAATTCATCAATATCCAAAATACGTTGCACATCTTCAATAGGGGTTCCGCCTTCAACTAACCATGAGTTTTCATCTCGTGAGATGATCTGCTCTTCTTGGCCTGGCCCGATAAGATCCCCCATTAACGTGATCATCACATCATTAATTGTGATCAGCCCCATAACGAGAGCGTATTCATTGAGGATCACCGCAAAGTCAACGCCATTAGCTTTAAAGGCCTCAAGAGTGTCAGACAAAGAGAGCGTATCAGGGATCATTAAGGCATTTTGAATATGAACACCATCTTGTAAATTAAGACTTTGGCCATTCAATACACGGTTTAATAGGACCTTCGAGTCAACATAACCAATGACATGATCAATATCACCGCTACACACTAAAAATTTGGAGTGTGGCTCGGTTGAAATTTTGTGTTTGATGCTCTCTTCGGATTCATCTTTATCAAAGTAAATAATACTTTCACGCGGGGTCATTGCCGATGGAACCGTGCGAGATTCCAGTTCAAAGACATTTTCAATCAACTCATGCTCTTGTTTACGCAATACGCCAGCAACAGCACCTGCTTCAACAACAGCAAAAATATCATCTGAAGTGATATCTTCATTACGCGCAGTGGGTAACTTGAAAATTTTGAAAATCAAGTTAGCAAGGCCATTGAAGAACCAAACCAGTGGGCTGAGTAGGGTTAAACACAAACGCATTGGGTTAACAATCCGTACAGCGATAGCTTCGGGTTTTACCATTCCAATACGTTTAGGGGTTAAGTCTGCCACTAAAATAAATAGGCTAGTGACAATGGTAAATGACAGAATAGATGCAGTTTGTTGTGCCCACTCGGGAGAAAGGAAATTAATAAAAATGTCTTGTAATGCAGGTGAAAAGGCAGATTCACCGACAATCCCTGCCAAGATGGCGACCGCATTTAGGCCGATTTGAACCACAGTAAAAAACATACCGGGCATTTCCTGTAATTTCAGGACTCGTGCCGCATTAATGTTGCCCTCATCGGCCATTAACTTGAGTTTGATACGACGAGAAGCTGCCAGTGAAATTTCTGACAACGAAAAAAATGCGCTAATTGCACATAATAAAAGAACGATCAGTAAACTATTAAGCATAAATTATCCAAATATTACCTTCAGGAACCTCTGACCCTTTATGGAGGATCCCCTGAAGGCAACTCTTTCTACTACAGAGATAAAATAGCGCGGAGGTGCGCAAAATTGGGTTAGTGACGTTATTATAGCATTAGGTTAAATTTTCTGCCTAGTTTATGTTCTGTGGCGGTAAACAAATTCCAGTTCCTCCTAATCCACAATAGCCTGCTGGATTTTTATGGAGGTATTGTTGGTGGTAATCTTCCGCAAAATAAAAGGTTTCTAATGATGCAATTTCTGTGGTGATTTGGCGAGTATCATTTTGAGCAACCATCGCTTGTTGATAAGCCGCTCGTGTCTCTTGTGCTTGCTGTAATTGTGAATCAGAAACGGTATAGAGGGCTGAACGATATTGTGTGCCAATATCACCGCCTTGACGCATGCCTTGGGCTGGATCATGGTTTTCCCAAAACAGAGTTAATAGATCAGTATAGCGGATAGTCTGTGGATCAAAGACCACTCTAACAATCTCGGTATGGCCTGTCAGTCCTGTGCAAACTTCTTCATAGGTTGGGTTTGGGGTAATTCCTCCACTATAGCCAACAGAGGTGGAATAAACGCCGGACTGCTGCCAAAACAAGCGCTCAGCGCCCCAAAAACAACCCATCGCAAAATAGGCAACTTCAGCATTCTTCGGAATATTATCAATCGAATACTGGTTCACCGCATGGTATGGTGAATGGGGAATGGCGGTTTCTCTACCGGGTAGCGCTTGCGAAATACTCACGGGTTGTAATTTATTAGAAGACATAACAGATTCCTATGTGTGGTAATGTGCATTTTCGGTAAAAATTAGGATAAAAACTTGTATCTAGAGTTTATTTTACTCAAAATAAATTGATATGAAGTGTTTAGTCAAATTATCAATGATCTTAGGAGCGGGCGTGTCAAAATACCCTATCATCTGTTTTCTAACCTTAATGGCGACAGTTCCTGCTGCGTATAGCGCAAATCTACGCCTTAATATTGAAGGACTTGAAGGGCAACCTAATCAGAACGTCCGTGTTCAGCTTTCTAATATTTCTCAGGATGAAGTGGTGCCTAATGGTCGCTTTCGTGCTCGTGTCACAAAAGCAATCGAGGAAGGTCTGAAACCACTTGGATACTATCAGCCTAAAATTGAGTTCACTTATCAAGAAAATAAGCCACCAGCACGTTCCGTATTAACGGCGAAAGTCACACTGGGCGAACCTGTTCGAGTACAAGGTGTTAATATTACATTAGAAGGGGGAGCGAAAAACGACCCTGACTATGCAAAAATGATAAAAAATAACACACCTAAGATCGGTACGATCCAGAATGATGGCGAATATGAAAGCTTTAAAGGTAAATTTAGTGGGCTTGCGATCCGTAAAGGTTATTTTGATGCGATCATGGAAAAAAGCCAACTAGGCATATCACTTGATCACCATGCCTCTTATTGGGACTTTGACTTTAATAGTGGTGAGCGTTACCGATTTGGTGACATTTCCTATGAAGGTTCTCAAATCCGCACTGATTATCTGAACAACCTCGCGCCTTTTAAAGAAGGTGAATATTACACTTCAGAACAACTGGCCGAATTTAACCGCCGATTAGTGGAAACGGGTTGGTTTACTTCCGCCATTGTGACACCCAATATTGCTAAAGCTCGGGAAGAGCACACTGACCTGTTGCCAATGGAAGGGGTGATGGTTCCTCGTGCAAAAAACTTCGTTGAATTAGGTGGTGGTTATGCCACTGACGTTGGTCCTCGCGTTAAAGCAACATGGAATAGGCCTTGGGTAAACTCGCGAGGGCAAAGTATTACCTCAAATATCAGTTTATCGCAGCCTGAACAGATTATTGATGCTAGCTATAAGATCCCCCTTAAAGCCAATCCTTTAGAACAATATTATGCGGTTCAAGGGGGGTATAAACGTACTGACTTAAACGATACAGAGTCCGATACGACGACCCTAAACGTATCACGTAATTGGGATTATTCCAGCGGCTGGCAATATGGCGTGAACATGCGTTGGATGTTGAGCCACTTTACCCAAGCGGATGTCACGAATACCACGATGTTGCTTTATCCTGGGGCTAATGTTAGCCGAATTCGCCAACGTGGTGGTGTGATGCCAAGTTGGGGGGACAGTCAGCGTTACTCTATTGATTATTCGAATGAAATTTGGGGCTCCGATATCGATTTTCTTGTATTGCAAACTAAGCAAGTGTGGATCCGCTCCCCATGGGAAGGCCATCGTTTTGTATTCAGAGGAAATTTAGGGTGGATTGAAACGAATAATTTTGACAAGGTGCCACCAGACTTACGTTTCTTTGCCGGTGGTGATGGCAGTGTACGTGGTTATGGTTACCAAAAAATCTCACCAGAGGATAGCAAAGGTAAACTAACAGGGGCATCTAAACTGGTCGTGGGTTCCATTGAATACGATTATAACTTCACGGGTAACTGGTGGGGTGCTGTGTTTATTGATAGTGGTGAAGCCGTTAACGATATTAAGAAAAGTGATTTTAAAACGGGGGCTGGCGTTGGTGTCCGCTGGGTTTCTCCGGTAGGACCAATAAAATTCGACCTAGCGACTCCGATCGGGGATCCTGATAATAATAAAATACAATTTTATATCGGCTTGGGGACTGAACTATGAAATGGATGAAGTGGTTAAAATGGACAGCTCTTGCCGTTTTACTTGTATTGATCTTGATTGTTGCCGCACTAAGTTGGGTATTGGGCACGCAATCAGGCCTCCATTTTGCACTTAATAGTGCGACACGTTTTGTACCTGGGCTAGAGATCCGCTCTATTGATGGGGATATCAATAATCTGACCTTGGCTGGGGTAAAATACCAAATGCCGGGCGTCGATGTTGATGCAGAAAAACTGCATCTTGCATTACGTTTAGGCTGTTTGACTAGTCGCGAGCTTTGCATTGATGATCTTTCGACTGAAAATGTTATCGTCAATGTTGATACCTCAAAAATGCCTCCTTCAGAAGAAACGCCGCCTTCTGAGCCATTAACCGAATTGAATGCGCCACTCACGATTAATCTCAATCAATTACAATTAACATCAACCAAAGTTAATGTTGATGGGATGGCGATTGACCTCGAAAAGTTTAAGACAGGTATTCACTGGCAGCAAAAAGCACTGACATTAGCACCCATGGATGTGATTAATTTAGCGATTAATCTGCCAGTAAGCGAAGAACCGCAGCCAGATGAACCCGTGACAGAAGTTCCTGTTGGTGAAGAAAAATCGATTGGCGAAACGCTGAAGGAACTGTTCGCTAAACCATTACTGGCGGAATTACCGGAAGTGATCCTTCCTGTCGATTTAAATGTTGAAGGGATCAACGGTTCGAATTTACAGCTAACGGGCGCGACGGACGTTGTGATCAATAGCTTGAATTTAACGCTTTCAAATGATGGGCAAAATGTCCTACTGAAGAAATTTACGGTTGATTCGCCCCAAGGTCACCTTGCCTTATCGGGAACAGCAACATTAGCCGATAAATGGCCTGTTTCTCTGTCGATTACTGGGGAAAGCCGTCTAGAAGACCTTGATGGTCAAAAAGTCGATTTATCACTCAAAGGTGGGTTACTTGAGGAGCTAAAACTCGCACTGAACTTAAGTGGACCGGTGAACGCAACCTTAGCGGCTCAAGCCGACCTTGCCCAAGCTGACTTACCTATTCAGTTAACGTTAGAAAGCCAGAAACTGAGTTGGCCATTAGTGGGTGATGCTCAATATCAACTTGATGGTACACGTTTACGTTTGAATGGCCGACCTTCTGCTTATGATTTATCTCTTCGCTCAGCGATAACTGGGCAGGAAATTCCACCATCCACATTGATGTTGGATGCGAAAGGGAATGAAGAGCAAGTCAATATTACTCGTCTGCGATTAGCGGCTTTACAGGGTAATGCTGATATTACGGGTGTCGCTGATTGGAGCAAAGCAATCAGTTGGAATGCCGTATTGACCTTATCAGGTATCAATACGGCTAAGCAATGGCCGGAATGGCCTGCAAAAGTCGATGGTAAGATTGCGACCCGGGGTAGCCTTTATGGTGGCAGCTGGCAGTTACAAATACCTGAAATTACGTTAGATGGTAATGTTAAGAATAACTTACTCAAAGCGCGAGGTGAGGCGACAGGTAATGCTGCTGGACAGTGGAATATTCCAGAGCTGAAACTTTCACTCGGAAAAAACCACCTTGATGTTAAAGGAAATCTATCAGATAAATGGAATTTAGACACGAAAATCAATGCGCCGGGATTAGATGGCATATTGCCGGGCCTTGGTGGGGTGATTATCGGTGATGTTAAATTACGAGGTGACCTGCAAGCGCCTGAAATATTGGCGGATTTAACAGCTCGTGGCGTAAGATGGCAAAAAGAGCTGTCTGTCGATAATGTTGTTATCAAAGGTAAAGTGGCTTCAGGTGAACAGATCAAAGGTGACTTATCCGTCGTTGTTCGCCAGTTAAAACAAGCTGACCTCGTCATCAGTCGCTTAACTTTGGATGCGAAAGGTAGCGAAAAGCAACATACCTTAAAGCTGGATGTGAGTGGGGAACCCGTCTCTGGCCATCTAACATTAGCAGGTGGGTTTGATCGCCAAACTGAGGTTTGGAAAGGCAACCTGAGTAATACCTTGTTTGAAACCCCCGTTGGTGAATGGAAACTCAGCAAGGCCATGGCTCTTGATTATGCAAATCAAACTCAAGAAGTGACGGTTGGTACCCATTGCTGGGTGAATATCAATGCGCGCCTTTGTGTGCCAAAACCAATTAAAGCAGGTAAAAACGGTAGCGCGGATATTGTGCTAGAACGTTTTGATCTTGCAATGTTGAAACCCTTCCTCACGGATGAAACACGTGTTCGCGGTGTGTTTAGTGGTAAGGCGAATGTTATTTGGAAAGATGATGGTAGCTTGCCACAAGCGAAAGTGGATCTAAAAGGCGATGGTGTTAAAGCCGTTCAGTTAGTTGATGGTACTTGGATACCGCTAGAGTTTGATACCTTGACGTTAAGTGCGGCGTTGAAAAATGGTAAAGCCAATTTGGATTGGTTATTCAAAATCGCCAATAATGGTCAATTGAAAGGCAGTGTACAAATTGCGGATCTAGAAAAGAGACGTCAGCTTTCAGGTCATGTTGAGATCAATCGCATTACATTAGCGCTGATTAAGCCATTATTAGGTGAAAAAGAAGTCGCAAATGGGGATTTAAATGCCAACTTACGCCTTGGGGGAACGGCAAATAATCCATTGCTCAACGGTAACTTGGCGCTTTCCGGTTTGGAAATCAAATCATCATTGATTCCCTTTGATATTAAAAGCGGTAACTTAGGGATTGCCTTTAATGGCACGAGTTCCGTAATGACAGGGCAAATTAATACGCCAGAAGGTTATCTCAATATCAGCGGTGATGCAGATTGGCGTAAAGTTGATGCATGGCGAGCGAAAGTGATGGCAGTCGGTAATAACTTACGTGTTTCCATGCCTCCAATGGTTAAAGTTGATGTACAGCCTGATATTGTGTTTGAAGCGTCACCGACGTTACTGACATTAAATGGTAGCGTGACAATTCCATGGGCGAGGATTACGGTACAAGAGCTACCAGAATCTGCTGTTGGTGCTTCTTCAGATGTGGTCATGTTAGATAGCGACTTGAAACCTATCGATAAAACCAGCACGCCAATTCCAATTCAAACTAACTTGGATATTAAGATTGGTAATGATGTTCAGTTGGATGCTTTTGGCCTGAAAGCCCGTTTGACGGGGATGTTAAAGGTATTACAAAACAAACAAGGTCTGAGCCTTAATGGACAGATCGATATTCCATCGGGGCGTTTCCGCGCTTATGGGCAGGATCTGATCGTACGTAAAGGTCAGATACAGTTCTCGGGACCTGCGGATCAACCATTCTTGAACTTAGAAGCAATTCGTAATCCAGATAACACTGCCGATAATGTTATTGCAGGTGTTAAGGTCACAGGACTTGCAGACAAGCCAAAAGTCGAGATATTCTCTGAGCCAGCCAAAACACAGCAAGAAGCTTTATCCTATCTGCTACGCGGGGAAGGATTAGAAAGCGGAGATGCTAATGGTTCACAAATGACATCGATGCTAATTGGACTCGGCGTTGCGCAAAGTGGCCAACTTGTCGGTAAAATTGGCGAAACATTTGGAGTCTCTGATTTGGCACTCGATACGCAAGGGGTTGGTGATAAATCTCAAGTCGTGGTGAGTGGAAAAATTACTAACGACCTACAAATTAAGTATGGTGTTGGTATATTTGATTCATTGGCAACGTTAACGTTACGTTATCGATTAATGCCGAAGTTATATTTGGAAGCAGTGTCTGGTGTCAATCAGGCCTTGGATCTTCTTTATCAATTTGAGTTTTAAAATATGCGTGTAATTGTTTATGGCAGTTTAAGGCGCAAGCAAGGGAATCATCACTGGATGACTTATGCTCAGTTGCTAGGAGAGCATAGCTTAGAAGGCTATGAGCTTTATGACCTTGGCTATTATCCAGCGGTTATTAAAGGTGAAGGTGTGATTGAATGCGAAGTTTATCGCATCAATCCGTCTATTCTGACTGAATTAGACGAATTAAAGAAAAATTCGCAAGACTATGTCCGTGAGTTAATCCCTACGCCATATGGTAATGCTTGGATTTACCTGTATCGGCATTCTGTTGAAGGCTTACGCAAAATTAAGTCTGGTGATTGGCTCAAGCGCCACGAAGAAGAAGAGTAGTTAAATGCCGGTATACGTCATCGTTGCCGGCATTTTTGTTTGTTCATATCCACAAAAAAGGTGCTCACGTTACCGTTAGCACCTTTCATTTCCCCAGAAAAGGGAATTATTTTTTAGCTGCGCGTTCGAAAGAAGAGATAATTTCAGCTTTAGCCGCTTCAGCATTATCCCAACCATCAACTTTAACCCATTTGCCTTTTTCGAGATCTTTGTAGTGTTCAAAGAAATGGGTGATCTGTGCACGTAGCAATTCAGGCAGATCGTTTACGTCTTTAATGTGATCGTATTCTTTGCTTAGTTTAGTGTGCGGTACTGCCACTAATTTAGCATCTTCACCAGACTCATCTGTCATTTTCAGCACACCAACTGGACGGCAGCGAATAACGGAACCTGGTTGTAATGGATAAGGTGTTGGTACCAACACATCAACAGGATCACCATCTAAAGACAGCGTGTGATTGATGTAACCATAGTTACATGGATAGAACATCGCTGTAGACATAAAACGATCTACAAACAGAGCGCCAGAGTCTTTATCAACTTCATATTTGATAGGATCTGCATTAGCAGGGATTTCGATGATAACGTAGATATCTTCTGGCAGATCTTTACCTGCCGGTACATTGTTCAGGCCCATGAAAAAGTATCCTTTATGTTAAAAACTAATATGTCCATCAATATATTAGATCATATCCAAACAATCTAACCTATTTTGGTCCATAGCGTGGGGGGTATTATAGCCGTAAAGAGGGACAAAACTCACTAGTTGGTAAGCTATTCATAAAAAAAAGCTGAATAAAGAGAACAAAAAAGGCGGGATAACCCCCGCCTTAGCGTAAGAAATCAAGTTATTCAGCGTCAGGGAACTCACGCATGAATGATTCTGCTTTTTCCACCATCGATGCGGTACCGACAAAAAAGGGTACGCGTTGGTGAAGCTCACTTGGTTCGATATCTAAAATACGGTCACGACCATTGCTAGCCTTACCACCTGCTTGTTCAGCAAGGAAGGCAATTGGGTTGCATTCGTATAGTAAACGCAATTTACCATTTGGGTGGCTCGCTGTGCTTGGGTAGATATAAATACCTCCCTTGAGCAAGTTACGGTGGAAGTCCGCAACGAGTGAACCAATATAGCGCGTCGTGTATGGACGACCTGTTGCTTCGTCTTGTTCTTGGCAGTACTTAATGTATTTCTTAACCCCCATAGGGAACTTAATGTAGTTACCCTCGTTGATTGAATACATTTTGCCTTCCGCTGGATACATCACTTTTTCGTGAGACAGGCAGAATACGCCAAGTGATGGATCATAGGTAAAGGCATGAACACCACAACCAGTTGTATAAACCAACATAGTGGATGAGCCATAAACGACGTAGCCAGCAGCCACTTGGCGATGGCCTGGTTGCAAGAAGTCGGCTTCAGTCACAGGCTGACCAATTGGGGTAATACGATGGTAAATAGAGAAGATTGTTCCGACGGAAACGTTTACATCGATATTAGAAGAACCATCTAATGGATCCATTAATACGACATATTTCGCGTTTTCTGCACGATCACCTTCGAAAATGACGATTTCATCTTCTTCTTCAGAGGCAATACCGGCAACTTCCCCGCGAGCTTTCAAAGCTGCTTTTAATTTTTCATTTGCATACAGGTCAAGCTTCATCTGGACTTCACCTTGTACATTCGAAACACCACTTGTGCCTAGAATGTCGACCAGTCCAGCTTTGTTAATATCACGATGGATAATTTTAGCGCCCAGTTTAATTGCTGACAGTAGTGCGGTCAGCTCTCCTGTTGCATGAGGAAAATCTTGTTGCTTATCGACGATGAATTCGCCTAATGTTTTCATGACGAAGGTCCTGAATATAATTGACAGAGGTTTGCAGGGGGGAATTGTACCCTTGCGCGGGGAGTTTATCTATACCCTTCATACTTGCTATCGCAGCGTTATGGGCTGAGTTTTGTTACCTGAGTCACATACTTGCGTATGCCCCCTTAAAATTGTTGTTGCTTGCCGCGTGTTGTCGCTTGAATGATTTTGGGAATACTCTGCATTTTTTGTTGTGGTAAGAATTCGAATTTTTGGTCTATATAAACCTAACATTGATGGGTAGAATAATGATAAACCTCATGCTATTGGATGGAAAATAATGCACATACATATTCTGGGTATCTGCGGTACGTTTATGGGTAGTTTGGCAATACTGGCTCGTTCGCTCGGGCATAAAGTGACAGGCTCCGATGCAAACGTGTACCCTCCGATGAGTACATTGCTAGAAAAACAAGGCATTGAACTCATTCAGGGCTATGACCCTAGCCAGCTTGAACCTGCACCGGATATGGTTGTTATCGGTAATGCGATGACACGCGGTAACCCTTGTGTAGAAGCGGTATTAGAAAAAGGCCTAACTTACACATCGGGTCCTCAGTGGTTACATGACCATGTTTTACCCGAGCGCTGGGTGCTTGCCGTAGCAGGAACACACGGTAAAACAACCACAGCGGGCATGTTAACATGGATATTAGAAGATTGTGGTTATCAGCCCGGCTTTCTGATCGGCGGTGTACCCGGAAACTTTGAGGCCTCTGCTCAAATTGGAGAAAGTCCTTTCTTTGTGATTGAAGCGGATGAATACGATTGTGCATTTTTTGATAAACGCTCGAAATTTGTTCATTACAGCCCAAGAACCTTAGTGTTGAATAATCTCGAATTTGATCACGCTGATATTTTCGACAACCTTGAAGCTATCCAAAAGCAATTCCACCATCTCGTCCGCATTGTGCCGAGTAACGGCAAAATTTTTATGCCCGATAATGACTCAAATCTGAAACAGGTTATTGGAATGGGGTGCTGGAGTGAACAAGAATTTATTGGTGAACATGGAGAGTGGCAAGCTAATAAATTAAATCATGATGGAAGCCATTTTGAAGTTTTCTACCAACAAGAAAAAGTGGGCGACGTCATTTGGTCACAAGTCGGCAACCATAACATCCATAATGCGTTAATGGCGATTGCAGCCGCACATCATGTTGGTGTTCCCGCAGCAGAAGCGTGTCGAGCATTACATAAGTTTATCAACGCGCGTCGTCGTTTAGAGTTACGGGGTGTTGAATATGGCGTGAGTGTTTACGATGATTTTGCTCATCACCCAACGGCAATCTTAGCGACCTTAGAAGCGTTACGCAGTAAAGTTGGCGGTACTTCACGGATTATTGCGGTACTTGAGCCTCGCTCAAATACCATGAAGATGGGGATCAGTAAAAATGATATTGCACCATCATTAGGCCGTGCTGATGAAGTATTTCTCTTCCAACCTGCGAATATTCCTTGGATGGTGACAGAAATCGCTGAAAATTGTGTGCAACCTGCACGTTGGAGTTCTGATATTGAAGCGTTAGCGAACATGGTGATTGAGACCGCACAGCCAGGTGATCATATTTTGGTCATGAGTAATGGTGGTTTTGGTGATATTCACGGTAAATTGCTTGCGGGACTTAAAAAGAAATCCGAAGCCGAAGGCGAAAATTAAAATAAGCCTTAATAAAAAAGGCAGCTTAACGAAAGTGTTTCATTGGTTGAGTCACTTCTGAAGCTGCTTTTTTATTGCAGATGATCATCGGGCGGTCATGAGATAAGGTCAGAATTGACGACTACAGTGACCGCATCGATGTGAAAGAAGGGGCGAGAGGCTTCCCGCCTGAGTGACAACAGTCTTAGAGTTCTTGATCAAAAAGCGCAAGGATCGCTTCATAAAGCTCTTTAGTGGTGAAATTATTCGCTGGCGTAGAAAAAATAGTATCGTCACCCGCAATGCTACCTAAAATACCCTCCGCTTTCCCCAAAGAATCCAGTAAACGTGCGATCAGCTGCGCTGCACCTGGGCTGGTTCTAATCACAACAACAGAGTGATTGTAATCAATATCAAGTACAAGGTTTTTTAGTGGGCTGGTGGCAGTAGGAACACCGGGTTCAGTAGGTAAACAGTAAACCATTTCCATTTTAGCGTTACGAGTACGAACGGCACCGAACTTAGTTAACATTCTGGAAATTTTTGATTGGTTGATATTTTCAAAGCCTTGCTCTTGCAGTGCGATCACAATTTCAGCCTGAGAGCTAAATTTTTCTTCTTTAAGTAGAGCTTTAAAAGCTTTAACCAAGTCTTCTTGTTTAGACGGTGTACGCATAATTAACCCATCCTATGACAATAAATTAAGTTGTATTATCCGTAAATGTGAATTTTTATGCAACAAAATTGCGTTATGATGGTTTCGTGTACAGGAACGATCTGCCTTTATGAATCGAGCACTCAATGCGGAGATGGTTTTAGCGTGAAACACTCAATTCGCACAGAAAAAAATGCGCTAATGTATTATTTGTAACAAATCCGTAAAAACTATTTATTATGTAAAGGTCAATAGTGATAAAAACTATTTGTTAAAAAAGTGCCCCTTATCTCATTAACAGATAAGGATTTTGTTTAGAATAGATAAAATGAGTACGTAAGCGTATTAACTTTAATATGCTTCAACATCTGTTAATGAATTGTTTTTTATCAGTAATGTGTTTAATGCATAACAAGATGAATCCATATACTTTTTAAAGTACAAATAAAGGAGTTTCAGAATGAAAGTTGCAGTTCTAGGCGCAGCAGGTGGTATTGGTCAAGCTCTGGCCCTTCTTCTTAAAAACCAGCTTCCAGCAGGTTCAGAACTCTCTCTATACGATATCGCACCAGTAACTCCGGGTGTTGCTGCAGACCTTAGCCATATCCCAACTGATGTGAAAGTGGTTGGTTTTTCAGGTGAAGATGCGACCCCTGCACTGAAAGGTGCCGATGTTGTACTGATCTCAGCTGGTGTTGCTCGTAAACCAGGTATGGATCGTTCAGACCTGTTTAATGTTAACGCTGGTATTATTCGTAATTTGACTCAACAAATTGCGACAACCTGTCCAAAAGCCTTGATCGGTATCATTACTAACCCTGTTAACACGACAGTGGCTATTGCTGCTGAAGTACTGAAAAAAGCAGGTGTGTATGATAAAAACCGTCTGTTTGGTGTGACAACGCTGGATATTATCCGTTCGAATACTTTCGTTGCAGAACTGAAAGGTAAGAAACCTCATGAAATCGAAGTGCCTGTCATTGGTGGTCACTCAGGCGTCACGATCCTACCTTTATTATCTCAAGTTCCAGGTGTTGAGTTCACCGAAGAGGAAATTGCTGCACTGACTAAGCGTATTCAAAACGCAGGTACTGAAGTTGTTGAAGCAAAAGCAGGTGGTGGATCTGCAACCCTGTCTATGGGTCAAGCAGCTGCACGTCTCGGCCTCTCTCTGATCCGCGGTCTGCAAGGTGAACCTAACGTGATCGAGTGTGTTTATACTGAAGGCGAAGGTGAACATGCCCGTTTCTTTGCTCAACCCGTTCGTTTAGGCAAAAACGGGATTGAAGAGCACATCTCTTACGGTAAATTAAGTGATTTTGAACAAAAAGCACTGAAAGATATGCTAGATGTACTGAAAAAAGATATCGAACTAGGTGAAAAATTCATTAACGGCTAATTGTCGCTCAGTTTTTTACTGAATTTTAAGAAAACCGCTGCTCCTAACGAATTGGGTCAGCGGTTTTTTTTATTGGTTTTTAGCGTGATGTTGATACTTTTTCTCTTACCTTTCTTTCTAATAATTCACCTGTCATGGGATTAAAATAGCGGCTTGGCCATATTTCTGATGGGTGGATTTCAAGAAAATTTGCAATAATCCATTCTCCTTTTGGCCAAGGGCGAGATAAAGCGTTCGCCAGTGTGGAAGAGCTTAAACCCGCATGTCGAGATATTGCTGCTAGAGTTGTTCCGCGTTTACGTAATGCGGCAATTATATCTGCTGGATGCCAATCCGATTTCCGTAAGATCATTTTTTAGTCCTTTTTTTACTCAGAATCATGTAGAGTTAGTAGTACATCTAACAGGACTTTGTGATACATTCACTGCAATCGTCCTGTTATTGGAAATAAAATAACAGAAATTTCCCAAAAATATTTCTAATTTTTTCTAAAAATTCAGTTTTATGAAAGGGATTCTATTTTTGTGAAATATTAGAAAGCGTTAGCAAATATATTTGTGGGTACATCTAACATATTGAAAATAAAAACTAACTACTTATAGTTATCTGAGGGAAATGGCATATTAATGATTATAGTTATAACTACTAATAATATATAAATATTATTCAGCAAAAAAAGAGAATTGTATGCTGATTTCAACTCAATTTGTTGTTATTAAAAGAAATTAAAATACACTTTACATGTATAACTCATATATTAATTAATAATAAGTTTTAATAAAAACAAATGAGAATAAGGTTATTGAGAAAATAAGCACATTTTTCAGCAATTATTATTGAATTGTAAATAATGACCAGGAGGGTCAAGTATGCAAAAAGAGTGGTTAACAGCGAAAGAGTTAGTTGGTTTAAAGGGATTGCCAATGACAACTCAGGGGATAAATGCGATGGCTCGTCGGGAAAACTGGCTATGCCGCAAACGGCGAGGTATTCAAGGAAAGGCGTTGGAATATCATATTCATAGTTTACCTGAAGGTTTATTTGATTCCTTTTCTGTTTATGAGACGCCTGCATTATATCAAGTAAAACATAATGATAATGCATTTATTTGGCAGGAAATATATTACCAACTTTCACCGGAAGAGCGCAGCGCCATTTTGGCATTTATTATGCGCGAAGGGGTAATAGCATTAGTGGATTTAATAAATAAAAAATGACCTACCTTAAAAAGAGGTCTGATGTAATTAATTAATGAAGAATACTTATATTTAAGCTCAATTAATTCTTTGTTAACAAGGTAGAGATATAGTTCTAGATATAGCCTCAACGGCAGATTTCATCATATAAATTCGAAAGAGATAATATGAAAAAAATGTGGTTCACTGCGAAAGAATTAGCAGGTTTAGAAGGCTTACCAACTTCCCCCCAAGGCGTTAATTTAATGGCGAGAAGGGAAGGATGGAAAAATCGTCGTAAGCGTGGTGTTCAAGGTAAAGCTGTAGAATATCATTTAGATAGCTTGCCTGGAGAAATACAGGGTCAACTGAGTCTTGCGGAACCCTCTGTGGGGTATCAAAGCCAAAGGATGGATGCTTTACAAATATGGACGGGCGCGTATTACCAACTGACAGAGGCTGAGCGCAATAAAATCGTTAAATATATTTTGCGCTATGGTTTATCATCATTGCTCGCTCGAATAGAACAAGAAGAAAAAGGGGAAGAATAATTTCATCCCCTAATGGCATAGAGAACTATGAATGACGTGAAATCGCGACGTTAGCAAGACCGATAAGCGCTTCTTTGTATATTGAATCATCGAGAACACTTAAGGCATCAATGGCTTTTTGCGACTCTTCCTGTGCGCGGGTATAAGTATACTCGAGCGAGCCACAACGTTTCATGGTAGCGAGTACTGTCTCTAGCAGATGACGACCATTACCTTGCTCGATCGCTTGGCGGATCAATTTAGCTTCTTCTTCAGTGCCATGATTCATTGCATGCAGAAGAGGAAGCGTTGGTTTCCCTTCATCAAGATCATCACCCGTATTTTTACCGAGTTGCGTATTATCGGCATCATAATCTAGCAGATCATCAATCAATTGAAAGGCTGTACCTAAATAACGGCCATAGTCCTGTAAGGCTTTCTCTTGCTCGGGAGTTGCAGAGGCTAAAATCGCCGAAGCATGTGCAGCAGCTTCAAATAAGCGGGCTGTTTTACTGTAGATCACTTGCATATAGTTTTCTTCAGTAATGTTCGGATCGTTACAGTTCATTAGCTGTAAAACTTCACCTTCTGCGATGACGTTTGTGGCTTCTGACATCAACTTCAATACGCGCATAGAGTCAAGATCCGTCATCATCTGGAAGGATCGAGTATAAATAAAGTCTCCTACCAGTACGCTTGCCGCATTGCCGAAAACAGCATTGGCAGTTTGTTTGCCACGGCGCATATCCGATTCGTCGACCACATCATCATGTAATAAAGTGGCTGTATGGATAAACTCGATCAGGGCAGCAACTTGAATATGTTTATGCCCAGAATAGCCAAGAGATCGTCCTGCCAGCACTGCGATCATTGGACGGATCCTTTTCCCACCACCGCTAACAATGTAATAACCAAGCTGGTTAATGAGCGCAACGTCTGAATTCAATTGACTGAGGATTGCCTCGTTAACCGCTGACATATCCTCTGTAGTTAGTTCAACAATAGATTCTAAATTCATCGTAATTTATTCATATTATAAGATTTTAGCCGTCACCTGTTGCTAAAAAAAGGTGCCGCCAATAAAACAGTTATCCTGTAAGCATAACATTAATATTTCTAAGATAATTAGTTGTAATGCAAAAAATGTTTAAATAAGTAACAATTCGAGTTATTCATCATAATTTAGCGGCTAACCTGTGCATGGAATAAAAAAGTCGGTTTTTTTGTGATCTAACTGCATTATTGGCTTGTGTTCTGACGCTTTTTTGCGTAGAATTCGCGCCCTATTGTGAATATTTTATAGCGTACTCTGGAATTAAATTATTTAGCGAGTACGCGGAAAGCGGAGTTAATATGTACGCGGTTTTCCAAAGTGGTGGTAAACAACACCGAGTTAGCGAAGGTCAAACTGTCCGCCTAGAAAAGCTGGACATCGCAACAGGTGAAACTGTTGAATTTGATCACGTTCTGATGGTTGCTAATGGCGACGATATCAAAATTGGCGCTCCTGTCGTTGAAGGCGTAAAAGTGAAAGCGGAAGTGGTTGCACACGGTCGTGGCGATAAAGTTAAGATCGTCAAATTCCGTCGTCGTAAACACAGCCGTAAACAACAGGGTCACCGTCAGTGGTTCACTGATGTTAAGATCACTGGCATCGCTTAAGATTTAGGAGAGCAGATTAATGGCACACAAAAAGGCTGGCGGCTCGACTCGTAACGGTCGCGATTCAGAAGCAAAACGTCTGGGTGTAAAACGTTTCGGTGGCGAAGCTGTATTAGCAGGTAGCATCATCGTTCGTCAACGTGGTACTAAGTTCCACGCAGGTAACAACGTAGGTTGTGGCCGTGACCACACTCTGTACGCTTTAGCGGACGGAAAAGTTAAATTTGAAGTTAAAGGTCCTCAAAATCGTAAATTTATCAGCATCGAAGCTGAATAAGTTTTCTGACTTTTAATTCGAATTAAAGCCCTGCAAAAACTTTTTGCGGGGCTTTTTATATTCAAAATACGCCATCTCTGGGTAACGCGGCCATCCAGCACTATAATGGCTATCATACGGAGAAAGAATTATGAAATTTGTAGATGAAGCCAAGATTTTGGTTGTGGCGGGAGATGGCGGCAATGGTTGTGTCAGCTTCCGTCGTGAAAAATATATTCCAAAAGGTGGACCTGACGGCGGTGACGGCGGTGACGGCGGTGACGTTTACCTGCAAGCAGATGAGAACCTCAATACACTCATCGATTATCGCTTTGAAAAATCTTTCCGCGCTGAGCGTGGGCAAAATGGACAAAGCCGTGACTGTACCGGTAAGCGTGGTCAAGATATCACGATTAAAGTCCCTGTAGGAACGCGTATACGCGATCTTGGTACCGGTGAGGTACTGGGTGATATGACGCGCCATGAACAGCGTCAAATGGTTGCTAAAGGCGGTTTTCATGGCCTAGGTAACACCCGTTTTAAATCTTCAGTTAACCGTGCACCACGTCAACGCACGATGGGTACTCCAGGTGAAACGCGTGAACTGATGTTAGAATTAATGCTCTTGGCAGATGTCGGTATGTTAGGGATGCCGAATGCAGGTAAGTCTACCTTTATTCGCTCTGTATCAGCTGCAAAGCCAAAAGTTGCAGATTATCCATTCACCACCTTAGTGCCAAGTCTCGGTGTCGTACGGATGGATAACGAAAAAAGCTTTGTGGTTGCAGATATTCCTGGATTGATCGAGGGGGCAGCTGAAGGCGCAGGTCTAGGGATCCGTTTCCTTAAGCACCTAGAGCGTTGTCGCGTTTTATTGCATTTAATCGACATTTGCCCAATTGATGAATCTGATCCAGTAGAAAATGCGAAGATCATTATTAGCGAACTCGAAAAATACAGTGAAAAACTCGCTGAAAAACCACGCTGGTTGGTCTTTAACAAAGTCGACATTCTTGGCCCTGAAGAGTCTGCTCAGCGTGCGGCTGAAATTGCCAAAGCCATGGGCTGGGAAGACAAATACTACATGATCTCTGCGGTGAATCATGAAGGCGTAAAAGCCCTGTGCTGGGATATCATGGAGTTTATGGAAACTCAACCACGTGATATGGCCGTCACTGAAGATGAAAAACAACCTGAAAAAGTTGAATTTATGTGGGATGACTACCACAAAGAGCAACTAGAGGGTGCCGAAGATCTGGATGATTGGGATGACGATTGGGATGAAGATGATGACGAAGGTGTCGAAATCATCTATCAAAAATAAGTCAATCGACTGATATGAAAAAGGCGCGGATGCTTATTACCGCGCCTTTTTATTTGTCTTGATCATGTTAGGTGATCAATTTTTTTGGAAAAGATCTTTATAGAGTCTGCTTTCAAAACGCACCAAAGGAACACGTCGACTACGTTGTTGATTCTGTGGTACTGCATAGGCAGAAATAAATTGTACAAAGGCGACTCGTTGACCACTGGCAGTAGTTATAAAGCCAGCAAGGTTATAGACTCCTTGTAACGCACCTGTTTTTGCTGAAACTTTGCCATTGACGCCCGCTTCATCTAACCCACCACGATAGCGTAACGTGCCATCGTGTCCTGCAAGAGGCAGCATCGAAATAAAATCAAGTTGCTGATCATTTTTGGCAATAAACTGTAAAATTTCCATCATAGTTGCAGGCGTAATTAGGTTATGGCGTGATAAGCCTGAGCCATCGACCATTACGGTGTTTCCTAAATCAATGCCTGCCTTCTGCTTTAAAATCTGTCTAACCGCATCGGAGCCGGAGCGCCATGTTCCGGGGACACCATAATAGTCACGCCCGATAGTACGAAATACGGTATCAGCAATCATGTTGTCAGATTTTTTCAGCATGACTTTGAGCAGATCATGCAGTGGCTGTGATTCCGTTTTGACTAAAACCTGTGATGGCGCCGTTGGTAGCGTACGTTTTTTCACATGACCGGTTAATTCAATGTCTGCATTTTGTAGTTCATTTTTAACAATAGCGCCAGAATAGCTAGCCCCATTTTGTACAGCAAACGCGAGTGGTAGAGGTTCACTGCGTTGAGCTAGGCACCCTGTTAAGGTATAACGATTTAATTCGCCCGGCACGACGTCAAGTTCACAATAGCGACCTTCAGGAGCGCCTGGGGCTAATGTTTTGACTTCACTAAACATATTAACGGGGTAGAAACTCGCAGCCTTGATATAGGCCATATCACCCGCTTTCTGGGCGGGGTAAAGTGAGACCGAAAAACAGTTTCTATCGATAATAGCCGCAGCAGGGGGCGCACTGAAGCATTGTGTCATATCGTTCCACACCCAGCCTGGCGCTTTATCATGGCTGGTAAATGCCGAAATATCGACAATGAGATCCCCCTCTATTTTGTGGATCCCCAACTGCCTTAATGCATTCACCATATTGCGAATCTGCTGGCGAGTGAGCGTTGGATCGCCACTAAAGCGGATAACAAGATCGCCCGTTAATGTATTACCACTTAATTTGGCGTCCGTTTCAAAGTTGGTCACAAAACGGTAATCAGGGCCAAGCTGTAAAAGTGCAGCGAGTGCAGTAACGACTTTTTGAGTACTAGCAGGCAGTGCCATTTGCTGTGCGTTGTAATCAATAATAGGCGTATCGCTACCGACTTTTTGCGCAACCAGAGCGAGGTTAGTACCATCGGGTAAATATTGTTTATAATCATCAATCGGAATAGCAACTGCTTGTCCTGTCGCCAAAACAAGTCCTAAAGTGATGATCCATTTTCTGGTGAGTGTTAATAACGGCATAAATTTCACGCATTAGGGTAGACATACTGTACATACTAAAGTGTAATGCCTGAAAAAGTAAACGATGACCCGCTATTAACTCTACGTTAGAATGGCAAGCATTGTGATAAGATAAGTGTGTGAATGGTTACTAAAGAGTCATTCACGGCCTGTGTATTGTTCGAACGCCCCCTTCTTTCTTACGGGGGGTAGTGTGCTGTTGTTACAAAAATCAGGAAGATACTTATTTTTAGATAGGATTGAAACAGAGGTATTTATCAATGAAACAGATTCCAATGACGGTATTGGGTGCAGATAAATTACGAGAAGAGCTCGATCATCTTAAATCTGTCCGCCGCCCGGAAATTATTGCAGCAATTGCCGAAGCTCGTGAACACGGTGACTTGAAAGAAAACGCAGAATATCATGCTGCGCGCGAACAACAGGGTTTCTGTGAAGGTCGAATTCAAGAAATCGAATCAAAACTTTCCCATGCTCAGGTGATTGATGTCACTAAAATGGCAAATAATGGTCGTGTGATCTTTGGTGCAACAGTAACTGTTCTGAATGTTGATACAGATGAAGAACTGACTTACCGTATTGTGGGTGATGATGAAGCAGATATTAAAATTAATCTAATCTCTGTCAATTCACCGATTGCACGCGGGTTGATAGGTAAAGAACTCGATGATGTGGTTGTGATTAAAACCCCAGGCGGTGATGTTGAGTTCGAAATTCTTAAAGTTGAGTATATCTGATTCCTATTTCACTGAATTGGTTATATTATTTTACTGTATTAGCGAAAAAGGCCGCTAGCGGCCTTTTTCTTCATATAAAAGCTGCCTTCAATGGCATTTTTATATAAATTAAGGGTGATTATTTAGGTAAAATAATTTTGCGCTCAGCCGATGGACGGTAGAGAACAAGTATCTTGCCTATAATTTGTACATTAGCAGCACCCGTTTCGCGAACGATTGCCGCCGCGATCAAATTTTTAGTTTCGCGATCTTCGCCTGCGATTTTGACTTTGATAAGCTCATGATGAGCTAATGAAAGTTCAATCTCTGCTAATACGCCTTCAGTTAATCCATTGTTGCCAATCATAACAACTGGGTTTAAGTGATGAGCAAGGCTTTTCAGGTGCTGGATTTGTTTTTTGTTAAGATTCATCGATTTTTTACTTCGTTAGTATTGAAAATGGCTTATTCTACCGCCATCTGATATCTATCACCATCAATTAATCTCTGTCGGATGGTAAAGAAGTAACAATGAATACCCAAAATAATTCGTGTTACATGTCTGTGAAGTGATGAATAGTCATGTAGTTTGAAAAATAGTGGGGATAGATGTGTTCTATTAGTATAGTTGGAAAATGCAATGGCCAATAAAAAACGTTCGGCAAGCTCAAGTCGCTGGTTGCAAGAACATTTTAGTGATAAATATGTTCAGCAAGCACAAAAGAAAGGGCTTCGCTCACGTGCATGGTTTAAACTGGATGAAATCCAGCAAGGTGATAAAATTTTTAAACCAGGCATGACCGTTGTTGATTTGGGGGCAGCACCCGGAGGTTGGTCACAGTATGTTGTCAGCCAAATAGGCAATAATGGCCGGGTGATTGCTTGTGATATTTTACCTATGGACCCGATTGTCGGCGTTGATTTCCTTCAAGGGGATTTTCGTGAAGAAGCAGTGTTGGCAGCATTGTTAGAGCGGGTTGGTGATAAAAAAGTCCAGGTAGTCATGTCTGACATGGCTCCCAATATGAGTGGGACTCCCGCGGTCGATATACCTCGATCGATGTATCTGGTTGAGTTAGCATTGGATATGTGCCGTGCTGTGCTGGCACCTGGGGGAAGTTTTATTGTTAAAGTGTTTCAGGGAGAAGGCTTTGACGAGTACCTCAGGGATATCCGCTCCCTATTTACGAAGGTAAAAGTTCGTAAACCCGAATCTTCGCGGGCACGATCGCGTGAAGTATACATTGTAGCGACAGGGCTAAAACTGTAGTACCCTGAACGTTATTTGTTAACACAGTTGTAATATGAGGTTAATCCCTTGAGTGACATGGCGAAAAACCTGATTCTCTGGTTAGTCATCGCAGTTGTTCTGATGTCCTTGTTCCAGAGTTTTGGCCCAAGCGATTCGAATAATCGCAGAGTTGATTATTCTACGTTTATCAATGAGTTAGCCCAGGATCAGGTACGTGAAGTTCGTATCACAGGTCGTGAATTAAACGTCAGAAAAGCTGATAATAGCCGCTATACAACTTATCTTCCTATGCAGGACGAGAAGCTGTTAGACACGCTACTAAATAAGCACGTAACTGTCGTTGGTGAGCCACCAGAAGAACCTAGCTTTCTGCAAACTATCTTTATTTCCTGGTTCCCAATGCTTCTGCTAATCGGTGTCTGGATCTTCTTTATGCGCCAAATGCAAGGTGGTGGCGGTAAGGGAGCGATGTCATTCGGTAAAAGCAAAGCTAGAATGCTGACGGAAGATCAAATCAAAACAACTTTTGCGGATGTTGCAGGTTGTGATGAAGCAAAAGAAGAAGTCGGTGAAATCGTTGATTTCCTCCGTGAACCTGCTCGTTTCCAAAAGCTGGGTGGTAAAATTCCTAAAGGCGTTTTGATGGTAGGTCCTCCAGGTACGGGTAAGACGTTGCTTGCTAAAGCCATTGCTGGTGAAGCAAAAGTCCCCTTCTTTACCATCTCAGGCTCTGATTTCGTTGAAATGTTTGTGGGTGTTGGTGCATCTCGTGTTCGTGATATGTTTGAACAAGCGAAAAAAGCCGCACCTTGTATTATTTTCATCGATGAAATCGATGCTGTAGGTCGTCAACGTGGTGCCGGTTTAGGTGGTGGTCACGATGAGCGTGAACAGACATTGAACCAAATGTTGGTTGAAATGGATGGTTTCGAAGGCAATGAAGGAATTATCGTTATTGCTGCGACCAACCGTGCTGATGTTCTTGACCCTGCATTATTGCGTCCAGGCCGTTTCGACCGTCAGGTTGTTGTTGGACTACCGGATGTTCGTGGTCGTGAACAAATTTTAAAAGTTCATATTCGTCGTGTTCCTATCGACCCAAGTGTTGATACCTTTATCTTAGCTCGTGCGACACCGGGTTTCTCGGGTGCTGAGTTAGCAAACTTAGTTAACGAAGCCGCTTTATTCGCCGCTCGTGCAAATAAACGTGTTGTTTCGATGGTTGAGTTTGAAAAAGCGCGTGACAAAATTTGGATGGGTGCTGAGCGTCGTTCTCTGATGATGACGGAAGAACAAAAAGAATCAACCGCCTATCATGAAGGTGGGCATATGATTGTTGGTCACTTAATGCCTGAACATGACCCTGTTCATAAGGTGACTATTGTTCCTCGTGGACAAGCGCTCGGTGTGGCCTTCTTCTTACCTGAAGGGGATGAAGTCAGCCGTAGCCGCCTAAAACTGGAAGGGATGATTGCAACGGCATATGCGGGTCGTATCGCAGAAGAGTTGATTTATGGTCGTGAAAAAGTCACAACCGGTGCGTCATCTGATATTCAGTTTGCGACAAACTTAGCACGTAACATGGTCACACAATGGGGCTTCTCAGATCGTTTAGGTCCAATGCAGTATTCTAAAGAGGAAGGTCCAGCGTTCTTAGGTCGTTCTTCTGGTAATGGTTCTGGCATTTCTGATGAAACCGCTCGCATTGTCGATGAAGAAATTAAAATTATCTTAGACCACTGTTATCAGTTGGCTTATAAAACGTTAACAGACAATATTGATATTTTGCATGCAACTAAAGATGCATTGTTGAAATATGAAACTATCGATATGCCTCAGATTGATGATCTGATGAATCGACGTCCAGTGCGTGAGCCAGCAGGTTGGGATGAAGATAAAAAGGTAAGTAACGTAACGGGTTCCTTTGGTACTGGTGCAAGCGCATCAAAGCCTGAAATCAATACGGAAAAACCTCAACAATCTGAAGAACCAAAAGACAGTGAAGGTGGATCGCATTCACCAGATAATACAAACGATAACAAACCTCAGTAAGCTATCGTGAAGTCTATATAGAAAAACCCCAGGTCTCTGGGGTTTTTTACGTTAAGGTGAGATAACGAATGAAAATCAGAGCGAAAGGTTGTGAACTTGATTTGTCGGCTCCCAAGGTGATGGGGATTTTGAATGTTACTCCTGACTCATTTTCAGACGGTGGCACTCATAATCGTTATCATGATGCACTCGAGCATGCCGCTAAAATGGTTAATGAAGGAGCATCGATTATCGATATCGGCGGTGAATCGACCCGTCCCGGTGCTGCCGATGTTTCGATTAACGAAGAACTCGATAGAGTCATTCCTATTGTTGAAGCAATCGCAAAACGATTTGATGTCTGGATTTCTGTTGATACCTCAAAAGCAGAAGTCATGTCAGAGGCGGCAAAAGCAGGTATGCACTTAATCAATGATATCCGCTCATTACATGAAGAGGGTAGCCTCGAGGTTGCGGCTCAAAGTGGTTTACCTGTGTGTATTATGCATATGCAAGGTCAACCACGAACCATGCAGGACGCGCCTAATTATGAAAATGTGGTAAGAGAAGTTAAAGAATATTTTAATACTGAAATTGAGCGCTGTGTCGCGGCAGGAATTGATAGGCAACAGATAATACTCGATCCAGGTTTTGGTTTTGGCAAAAATTTGCAGCATAATTACCAGCTATTGGCAAATTTGGATCAGTTTCATGATTTCGGACTACCGCTATTGGCAGGCATGTCTCGTAAATCTATGATTGGAAACTTATTGAATGTTCCACCACAAGAACGGCTTGTGGGAAGTGTTGCTTGCGCGACAATTGCCGCAATGAAAGGTGCACAAATTATTCGTGTGCATGATGTCAAAGAAACCGTTCAAGCAATGCAGATCGTTCAGATGACTCTGTCAGAAAAGGAAAAGTTAGCGTATGAGTAACCGTAAATTTTTTGGTACCGATGGTATTCGTGGCAAAGTGGGTGATAGCCCAATCACGCCTGATTTTGTCTTAAAATTAGGTTGGGCAGCAGGAAAAGTCCTTGCGCGCCATGGTTCACGGAAAATTATTATTGGTAAAGATACGCGTATCTCTGGTTATATGTTGGAGTCATCTTTAGAGGCTGGCTTGGCGGCGGCAGGATTATCTGCTTCATTCACAGGTCCAATGCCAACCCCTGCGGTTGCTTACCTTACTCGAACTTTCCGTGCTGAAGCAGGTATCGTTATCTCCGCTTCTCATAACCCATATGATGACAATGGCATTAAATTCTTCTCTATTGATGGTACAAAATTACCTGATGAAGTCGAAGAAGCGATAGAAGCAGAAATGGAAAAGCCGATCACTTGTGTCGAGTCAGCTGAATTAGGTCGTGCAAATCGTATCGTTGATGCGGCAGGGCGTTACATTGAATTTTGTAAGGGCACCTTCCCAAGTGAGCAAAGTCTATCTAGCTTAAAAGTGGTTATTGATTGCGCGAATGGTGCCACTTATCACATTGCACCGAATGTTTTTCGTGAATTAGGCGCGGAAGTGATCGCAATTGGCTGCGAGCCTAATGGCATTAACATTAATGAAAAATGCGGTGCTACCGACGTACGCATGCTGCAAGAGCGTGTTTTAGCAGAAAAAGCGGATGTTGGCTTGGCGTTTGATGGTGATGGTGACCGTTTAATTATGGTTGACCATGAAGGTAACAAAGTCGATGGTGACCAAATCCTGTATATCATCGCACGGGAAGCCTTACGTCAAGGCCAGCTAAAAGGTGGCGTTGTTGGCACACTAATGAGTAATATGGGGTTAGAGATTGCGCTGAAACAGCTCGGTATTCCGTTTGAACGTGCAAAAGTAGGTGACCGTTATGTCCTTGAGAAGCTTCAAGAAAAAGGCTGGCGTATGGGAGCTGAAAACTCAGGTCATATTATCTTATTAGATAAGACGACAACAGGAGATGGCATTGTTGCTGGTTTGCAAGTATTGAGTGCGATGGTACGTAACCAAATGAGCCTGCATGATCTCTGTAGTGGAATGAAATTACTTCCTCAAGTCTTGGTCAACGTGCGTTTTTCTGGTTCCCATGATCCACTGCAAAGTGAAGCGGTATTGGCGGCGAATGAGCAAGTGGAGAAGGAATTGGCTGGTAAAGGCCGTGTGTTACTGAGAAAATCAGGAACTGAACCACTGATTCGTGTTATGGTGGAAGGCGAAAATGAAGCTGAAGTTTTAGCCATGGCAAATCGTATTGCTGACGCTGTCAAAGCTGAAGGTTAATCACATTCAGCATATATGCTGTTTAAAAATAAGGGACTCGCTGAAAGCATGACAAAGTGGCAAGCCGTTTGACTTATTTGCTGTTTTTTTCCGCAAATAAACCGCGGAAATAAAATTTGGCTTGCTTGTCTGCTCAGCTTTGGTTAGTATTCGCACCTGCTCAATCCTGTAAAGGTCTTCCTGAAAGGTAAAATGAGTAGGTGTGCAGTACTTTAGGTCATAGTGGTAACACTATGTGCCGCAACTGAATAGGTAACTCGAATGTACATAGCTCTTTTAATTGTTTTCTTGTTGGTAGCTATCGGCCTTATTGGTCTGATCATGTTGCAACAAGGTAAAGGTGCTGACATGGGTGCGTCATTCGGTGCGGGTGCATCTGCAACACTGTTTGGTTCATCGGGTTCTGGTAACTTCATGACTCGTATGACTGGAATCTTGGCTGCTGCGTTTTTCATTATCAGTTTGATTCTTGGCAACATGACTGCCAACAAATATGGAACTGGTAGTAAGTGGGAAAACATCAGTGAACCGGCAAAAGTCGAGCAACCAACAGACGTTCCGGCAGCACCAGCTACACCAACGAGTGATATTCCTCGTTAAGTGTTAAAGATTCCGGATGAAGGCCTTTAGCCATCATCAAAATAAAGAATTTGAGGTTATTGTTTATTAATAAATGAATAACCTCGCCTCAGTGCCGAGGTGGTGAAATTGGTATACACGCTACCTTGAGGTGGTAGTGCCTACAAAACGGGCGTACGGGTTCAAGTCCCGTCCTCGGCACCATTATTTAGATAACTTGTGCTATACGAGTTATTTGTGTAGAATATGTCACGTTTTCGAACGCGGGATGGAGCAGCTTGGTAGCTCGTCGGGCTCATAACCCGAAGGTCGTCGGTTCAAATCCGGCTCCCGCAACCAATTCTTAGTCAGCATATCTTGTCAGATGTATTTATCGGAATTTCTCATCGATTTATCTAGATTTTAAAGATATACTAAGAACATGGTAGAACCCGTTGGCACTACAGGGTCCAGTTTCATAAAGCCCCGAAATTTCGGGGTTTTTTGTTATTTGACAATCGAATTAACTGGGCTTTTATAGCCCTTTTTTTATGTCTGGGGGTGGGCTTGTCCACATTAGAACAAAAATTGACAGAGATGATTTCAGCACCGGTGGAAGCACTTGGCTTTGAATTTGTAGGCTTAGAGTTTGTCCGTGCGCGTACATCGACATTGCGTGTTTTCATCGATAGTGAAGAAGGCATCACTGTTGATGATTGTGCTGATGTCAGCCATCAGGTGAGTGCAGTGTTGGATGTCGAAGATCCAATCTCTGTGGTCTATAACCTAGAAATATCGTCACCAGGGCTAGAGCGCCCGCTATTCACTGTCGCCCATTATGAGCGTTTTGTCGGTGAAGAGGTGGCACTGACTTTACGCATAGCGATGCAGAACCGCCGTAGATGGCAAGGCATTATTAAAGCCGTCGAAGGTGAAATGATAACGGTTACTGTGGATGGTAAGGATGAAGTGTTCGCCCTTGGCAACATCCAGAAAGCTAACTTGGTACCCCACTTTTAATTAAGTTCAATGAGGCAACTAGGATGAACAAAGAAATTCTGGCTGTTGTAGAAGCGGTTTCTAACGAAAAATCCCTCCCTCGTGAAAAAATATTCGAGGCTCTGGAAACAGCACTAGCGACAGCAACCAAAAAGAAATATGAACAAGAAATCGACGTTCGTGTAGCGATTGATCGTAAATCTGGTGATTTTGACACTTTTCGTCGTTGGTTAATTGTTGAAGATGTTACTATGCCAACGCGTGAAATTACGCTGGAAGCTGCACAATTTGAAAACCCAGAATTTCAACTGGGCGAATACGTTGAAGATCAGATTGAATCTGTTGCGTTTGACCGTATTACAACACAAACAGCAAAACAAGTTATCGTTCAGAAAGTTCGTGAAGCTGAACGTGCAATGGTCGTTGACCAGTTCCGTGAGCAGCAAGGCGAAATCATCACTGC
This sequence comes from Providencia sp. PROV080, assembly GCF_033688105.1. Classification (NCBI taxonomy): domain Bacteria; kingdom Pseudomonadati; phylum Pseudomonadota; class Gammaproteobacteria; order Enterobacterales; family Morganellaceae; genus Providencia; species Providencia sp. PROV080. Next base: position 3,788,796 of record NZ_CP096346.1, on the reverse strand, counting down.
TCAAGTTAAAAAAGTTAATCGTGAAAATATTACGTTAGATCTTGGCAATAATGCTGAAGCCGTTATCTTACGTGAAGATATGTTACCGCGTGAAAACTTCCGTCCAGGTGACCGAATTCGTGGTGTGCTGTATGATGTCCGTCCTGAAGCACGCGGTGCGCAACTTTTTGTGACCCGTTCTCGCCCTGAAATGCTGATTGAACTATTCCGCATTGAAGTGCCAGAAATCGGTGAAGAAATTATTGAAATCAAAGCTGCTGCTCGTGATCCCGGTTCTCGTGCCAAGATTGCAGTTAAAACTAACGATAAGCGTATTGATCCAGTCGGTGCTTGTGTTGGTATGCGTGGTGCGCGAGTTCAAGCGGTTTCTAGTGAGTTAGGCGGCGAGCGAATTGATATTGTGTTATGGGATGATAACCCAGCTCAATTCGTGATTAATGCAATGGCTCCGGCTGATGTGGCATCTATTGTGGTCGATGAAGACAAATGTACAATGGATGTTGCCGTAGAAAGCAGTAATTTGGCTCAAGCGATCGGCCGTAATGGTCAAAACGTTCGTTTGGCGGCACAATTACTGAAAAAACACCGTGGTGATGACAAATGGGAACTGAATGTCATGACCGCAGAAGAGCTGAATGCAAAACATCAGGCAGAAGCACACGCTTCTATTGACACATTCACCAAGCATCTTGATATTGATGAAGAGTTCGCCACTGCACTTGTTGAAGAAGGCTTCTCGACGTTAGAAGAACTGGCCTACGTGCCTATCAAAGAGCTTCTGGAAATTGACGGTTTAGATGAAGAAACTGTTGAAGTTCTACGTGAAAGAGCGAAAGCGGCCCTTACCACAATTGAATTGGCTCAAAAAGAGAGCCTAGGTGATAATCAGCCAGCAGAAGATTTATTAAATCTGGAAGGTATGGATAATACTTTGGCCTATAATTTGGCTACTCGCGGTATCTGTACACTGGAAGATCTTGCTGAGCAGGGCATCGACGACCTTATTGATATTGAAGGTCTGGATGGTGAGAAAGCAGGTGCACTCATCATGGCCGCACGTAATATTTGCTGGTTCGGTAACGATGCGTAAACACTGTAGCAGGAAGGAACGGCATGACAGAAACTGTAAAATCATTGGCAGCAGAAATTCAAACCACAGTTGAACGCCTGATACAGCAATTTGCTGAAGCAGGGATCAAAAAAGGTGAGAATGACTCTGTTAGTCAGTCAGAAAAAGAGACATTGCTGGGCCATTTGAATCGTGAACAAGGCGGTTCTGCGGGTCAGCCAAGTAAGTTAACACTACAACGTAAAACGCGTAGTACGTTGAGTGTTCCAGTCACCGGTGGTAAGAGCAAATCGGTAAATGTAGAAGTCCGCAAAAAACGCACTTATGTGAACCGCGACGCTGAGCAAGCGCAAGCGGAAGAGCAGGCGAAGCGTGAAGCGGAAGAGCAAGCACGGCGCGAAGCTGAAGAACTGGCCAAACGCGAAGCAGAAGCAAAACGTATTGCAGAAGAAAATGCGAAACGTGAAGCAGAAGCAAAGCGCGAGGCCGAAGAGAAAGCAAAACGTGAAGCAGCTGAAAAAGCTACGCGCGAAGTAGCGGAAAGAGAAAAAGTGAAACCAAGCGAAAATCATCAAAAAGCTGGCAAAGCCGGTGAAAACAACTCTGAAAAACAGCGCCGTGAAGCTGAAGCTGCGGCTCTGAAACGTAAAGTTGAAGAAGAAACCCAGCGTAAAGTTGAAGCTGAAGCGAGACGTGTAGCTGAAGAAGCCCGCAAAATGGCAGAAGAAAATAACGATAAGTGGAATAATGATTCCAAAGTCGACGATGATAGTGATTATCACACGACAACTTCTCGTCATGCTCGTGCCGCGGAAGATGAAAACGACGAGAAAGAAGAAGGCCGTCGTTCTCGTAACCGTAGCGCTAAAGCGCCTCGCCAGAAGAAAGGGAATAAACTTTCTGAGAAGGCTGATCGCGAAGAAGAACGCGCTGTGGGTCGCTCTAATCGTGTCAAAGGTAAACAACGTAAAGGTAGCTCACTGCAACAAAGCTTTAATAAGCCAGCCGCAGCAGTTAACCGTGATGTTGTTATCGGCGAAACGATCACTGTCGGTGAACTGGCGAATAAAATGGCCGTTAAAGGCTCACAAGTGATTAAAACAATGATGAAGATGGGCGCGATGGCGACTATCAACCAAGTCATTGACCAAGAAACTGCACAACTGGTTGCAGAAGAAATGGGACACAAAGTTATCCTTCGTCGTGAAAACGAGCTAGAAGAAGCGGTAATGAACGATCGTGATACAGGTTCAGCGGGTGAAGAACCTCGTGCACCTGTCGTCACTATCATGGGTCACGTTGACCATGGTAAAACGTCGCTACTTGACTATATTCGTTCGACCAAAGTTGCTTCTGGTGAAGCGGGTGGTATCACCCAGCACATTGGTGCTTACCATGTGCAGACAGACAAAGGTATGATTACCTTCTTAGACACCCCAGGTCACGCCGCGTTTACGTCAATGCGTGCTCGTGGTGCACAGGCAACGGATATCGTTGTTCTGGTTGTTGCAGCAGATGATGGCGTGATGCCACAAACGATTGAAGCCATCCAACACGCGAAAGCGGCGGGTGTGCCAATTGTTGTTGCTGTGAACAAAATTGATAAACCAGAAGCTGACCCAGATCGCGTTAGAAATGAGCTGTCACAATACGGCGTTATTTCTGAAGATTGGGGTGGTGATACACAATTTATCAGTGTATCAGCGAAAAAAGGAACGGGTATTGATGACCTGCTCGATGCTATCTTGCTGCAAGCTGAAGTATTAGAACTGAAAGCGGTTTATGCAGGTATGGCAAGCGGTGTGGTTGTTGAGTCTTATCTTGATAAAGGACGTGGTCCAGTTGCGACTATCCTTGTTCAAGAAGGGACGCTTAACAAAGGCGATATCGTTCTGTGTGGCTTTGAATACGGCCGTATTCGTGCAATGCGTAACGAATTAGGTAAAGAGGTACAATCTGCGGGTCCATCCATGCCTGTTGAAATCCTCGGCCTATCAAATGTACCGTCAGCCGGTGATGAAGCAACGGTTGTTCGTGACGAGAAAAAAGCACGTGAAGTTGCATTGTATCGCCAAGGTAAATTCCGTGATGTGAAACTGGCTCGCCAGCAGAAATCTAAACTGGAAAACATGTTTGCTAACATGGAAGACGGTAAAGTGTCTGAATTGAACATTGTTCTGAAAACCGATGTTCAAGGTACTTGTGAAGCCATTACTGACTCACTGATGAAACTGTCTACTGATGAAGTGAAAATTAAAATCATCGGTTCTGGCGTGGGTGGTATCACGGAAACTGACGCGACATTGGCAGCTGCGTCAAATGCGATTATTCTTGGCTTTAACGTTCGTGCGGATGCATCTGCTCGTCGTGTTATCGAGAGTGAAAGCGTTGACTTACGTTACTATTCCGTCATCTATAGCTTGATTGATGAGATCAAACAAGCGATGAGCGGTATGCTGGCGCCTGAATACAAACAGCAAATCATGGGGCTTGCCGAAGTCCGTGATGTATTTAAGTCACCAAAATTTGGTGCAATCGCAGGTTGTATGGTGACAGAAGGTACTATCAAGCGTAATAACCCAATCCGCGTCCTACGTGATAACGTTGTTATTTACGAAGGTGAGCTGGAGTCATTACGTCGCTTTAAAGATGACGTCAACGAAGTACGTAACGGTATGGAATGTGGTATCGGTGTTAAGAACTACAATGACGTCCGTGTTGGCGATATGATTGAAGTCTTTGAAGTGATTGAAGTTAAGCGTTCTATTGACGGTTAATTTCTTTGATATACTGTAATTACAGATTAATATTTATTCTAAATCATTTAGGATGCCGTTAGGCGACAAGTGAATGAGTGCTTAAGAAGATACATCGGTATGTGATTAGGACGAATCAGCGTAGTCAACAACACGGCATCTTAAAAGTAGGATGAGTATATTTGGGGGGCTTATGCCCCCCTTAATGTCAGGAGATATAACGATGGCAAGAGAATTTAGTCGTTCTCAGCGCGTAGCACAAGAAATGCAAAAAGAAATTGCGATTATCTTGCAGCGTGAAGTTAAAGATCCCCGCATTGGAATGGCAACGGTTTCAGGTGTTGAGCTTTCAAGAGATTTAGCGTATGGCAAGGTGTTTGTTACCTTCCTTAATATCTCTCATGAAGAGCATGAATCTCAAATGGTGCAAGATGGCATTAAAGCTCTGAATGAAGCCTCAGGTTTTATTCGTTCTTTGCTAGGTAAAGCGATGCGCTTACGTGTTATTCCTGAGTTAACGTTTTCTTACGATAGCTCACTGGTTGATGGTATGCGTATGTCTAACTTAGTTTCGAATGTGATTCGCAATGATGAAATGCGTCGTGCGGATGCGGATAGTAAAGAGGAAAAATAATGGGGCGTCGTCGTAGCGGCCGTGATATACATGGCGTTTTGCTGCTGGATAAACCCACGGATATTTCTTCAAATGATGCGCTGCAAAAAGTGCGGCGCTTCTTCAATGCAAATAAAGCGGGTCACACGGGTGCGTTAGATCCACTTGCAACAGGGATGCTCCCTGTTTGTCTCGGTGAAGCAACCAAATTTTCTCAATTCTTACTCGATTCAGATAAGCGCTATCGTGTGATTGCACGGTTGGGTCAACGTACGGATACGTCTGATTCTCATGGTGAAATTATTAGTGAGCGCGATGTTGAGTTTACACAGGCTCAGCTGGACGCTGCATTAGCGCATTTTCGTGGTGATACCTTACAAGTGCCTTCTATGTACTCGGCATTGAAACATCAGGGGCGTCCATTGTATGAATATGCACGAAAAGGGATCACTGTTGAACGAGAAGCCCGTCCGATAGCGGTTTATGAGTTGCAATTTCTTCGTTTAGAAAATAATGAACTTGAGCTGGAAATTCACTGCTCTAAAGGCACCTATATTCGGACAATTATAGATGATTTAGGTGAAATGTTAGGCTGTGGTGCTCATGTGATTTATTTGCGTCGAGTTCAAGTCGCTAATTATCCATACGAACGTATGGTTACATTGGAGCAACTCGCCGAACTAAGAGCGAAGGTTGATGAGGGTGAAGGCACTTTCGAGTCGTTACTTGATCCTTTATTGCTACCAATGGATGCCGCGGTTATTCATTTTCCAGTCATTAATTTGACCGACGAAACGGCCGCTTATTTCAAGCAAGGCCAGCCGGTCAGGGCGGATATCGGTCAACTTGCTGAAGGTACAATGGTACGTATTACTTGTGGTGCAGCGCAGCGTTTTATTGGTATCGCATTAATCAGTGAAGACCTACGAATTGCCCCACGGCGTTTAGTTGTCGAAAATGAATAATCTGCATAGCGGCGCTTATTGCTTTGCTGCTACAAGCAGCGTAGAATAGCGGCGCTTAATCTGTGAGATACTAAATTAGAGATTGGGTCTCATTACATACATTTATACATTTGGAGTTTATTATGTCTCTAAGTACTGAAGCGAAAGCAAAAATCGTTGCTGAATTCGGCCGCGATGCTAACGACACTGGTTCAAGTGAAGTGCAAATCGCACTGTTAACTGCGCAAATCAACCACCTGCAAAGCCACTTTTCAGAGCACAAAAAAGATCACCACAGCCGTCGTGGTCTGCTGCGTATGGTTGCTCAGCGTCGTAGATTGCAAGCTTACCTGAAAGGTAAAGATATCGCACGTTACACAGCTCTGATCGAGCGTCTGGGTCTGCGTCGCTAATCTATACTCTAAATAATTCTAGGTGCAGCTAGTCAATAAGTGAATTGAAAGGCTAGGCGCAGAGTTATGTGGCTAGCTTAAATTAGCCTAGTTAACATCGCTGCAACTCGAAATATGACGACTATAGTCAGTTTCAGTGGAAAGGGGCCAAATGGCCCCTTTTCTTCTAAAAGTTATACATAAAGTTGAAGTAGTACTCGAATTATACTTAACTTAAATGCTAAGCTATAGTTCCTAATTAATTGTTTTATTAACGCCTCTTCAGCTACACCGATTCGCGCGGCTAATGAGAACATTGATTATATGAACATCAGTGTTCTCATTAGTCGCGAGGCTGTAGTAGGAAGAGAAAGCCAATGCCACTAGAGAAGCTCAGGTGGCCTAAAATAAAGGGTGATATTTTGTTAAATCCTATTGTTCGTAAATTTCAATACGGTCAGCATACTGTATCCATCGAAACTGGCATGATCGCGCGTCAAGCGACGGCGGCTGTGATGGTAAATATGGATGATACAGCAGTATTTGTTACTGCGGTTGCTCAGAAAAAAGTTAAAGAAGGTCAGGATTTCTTCCCTCTGACGGTTAACTATCAAGAGCGCTCTTATGCGGCAGGTCGTATCCCAGGTAGCTTTTTCCGTCGTGAAGGTCGCCCAGGCGAAGGCGAAACACTGATCGCTCGTTTGATTGACCGTCCTCTACGTCCTCTGTTCCCAGAAGGTTTCCTCAACGAAATCCAAATCATTGCAACGGTTGTTTCAGTTAACCCTCAAGTTAACCCTGATATCGTCGCTATGATTGGTGCTTCAGCTGCACTGGCCTTGTCCGGCGTTCCTTTCAATGGTCCAATTGGTGCGGCACGTGTTGGTTTCATTAATGATCAATATGTTCTGAACCCAACAGCAGATGAGCTGAAATCAAGCCGTCTCGACTTAGTTGTTGCGGGCACTGAAGGTGCTGTTCTGATGGTTGAATCAGAAGCAGAGCTGTTAAGCGAAGAGCAAATGCTAGGTGCTGTTGTTTTTGGTCATGACCAACAACAAGTTGTCATTAAAGAGATTAACGAATTAGTTAAAGAAGCAGGCAAAGAAAAATGGGATTGGCAACCAGAGCCAGTTAACCAAGCTCTGCGTGATAAAGTGGCTGCACTGGCTGAAAGCCGTATGGGCGACGCATACCGCATTACTGAAAAACAAGAGCGTTATGCGCAAGTTGACTTGATTAAAGAAGAAGTGACCGCTGCTATCGTTGCTGAAGACGAAAACGTTGATGTCGCTGAAGTTGCTGAAATTTTGGCTAACTTAGAAAAACAAGTTGTTCGTAGCCGTGTTATTCGTGGTGAGCCACGTATCGATGGTCGTGAGAAAGACATGGTGCGTGCTCTCGACGTGCGTACGGGTGTTCTACCTCGTACCCACGGTTCCGCCCTGTTTACACGTGGTGAAACTCAGGCTCTGGTTACCGCAACATTGGGTACTGAGCGTGATGCACAGGTTATTGACCAGTTAATGGGCGAATATACTGATCGTTTCTTGTTCCATTATAATTTCCCTCCATATTCTGTCGGTGAAACGGGCATGGTAGGTTCACCTAAGCGCCGTGAAATTGGTCATGGTCGTTTAGCAAAACGTGGTGTATTGGCTGTTATGCCTGACCATGCTGACTTCCCATATACTGTTCGTGTGGTATCAGAAATCACTGAATCAAATGGTTCATCATCAATGGCGTCAGTTTGTGGTGCTTCGTTGGCTCTGATGGATGCTGGTGTACCAATTAAAGCGGCTGTTGCTGGTATTGCAATGGGTCTCGTGAAAGAAGGTGATGATTTTGTTGTTCTGTCCGATATCCTAGGTGATGAAGACCACTTGGGTGATATGGACTTTAAAGTGGCGGGTAGCCGTGATGGTATCAGCGCACTGCAAATGGACATCAAAATTGAAGGTATCACTCGCGAAATCATGCAAGTGGCATTGAACCAAGCAAAAGGTGCTCGTCTGCATATTTTAGGGACAATGGAACAAGCGATTAACAGTCCTCGCGAAGAGATCTCTGAATTTGCTCCGCGTATTTATACTATTCGTATTAATCCGGACAAGATTAAAGATGTTATCGGTAAAGGTGGTTCTGTGATCCGTGCTCTGACAGAAGAAACGGGGACAACCATCGAAATCGAAGATGACGGTACAGTGAAGATCGCCGCGACCGACGGTCTAAAAGCGAAAGAAGCTATTCGTCGTATTGAAGAAATTACCGCTGAAGTTGAAGTGGGTCGTATTTACCAAGGTAAAGTGACTCGTATTGTTGATTTCGGAGCATTTGTTGCTATCGGTGGCGGTAAAGAAGGTTTGGTTCACATTTCTCAAATCGCGGACAAGCGTGTTGAGAAAGTGACTGACTATCTGCAAATGGGTCAAGAAGTTCCTGTTAAGGTATTGGAAATCGACCGTCAAGGCCGTATCCGCCTGAGCATGAAAGAAGCTGTCGCGACTGAAGAAACTCCAGCACAGCAGCAGGACTCAGCAGAATAGGCTGAATCTGAACAGCGCCCTATGTTTTAGGGCGCATAGCCATAATTTGCTGACACAGTGGTAATGTAAGGACGGAGTATGCTGAACAGTATCTGTCTTCGGTTTAGGGGCTTAAACGCGTTAACTCGCGGGGTCTCTGCGCTTATCTTTTTTGTGCTCCTTGGATGCAGTAACAAAGATTGGCGTAAAAACGAGGTATTTGCTGTTCCTCTGCAACCTTCACTACAACAAGAAGTAATATTGGCTCGTATGGAACAAATCCTTGCGAGCCGATCTTTGACCGATGATGAATACGCCCAGCTTTTATATGAGCGCGGAGTGTTGTATGATAGTCTCGGTTTGAGGGCGTTAGCGCGCAATGATTTTTCAACAGCGTTAGCTATTCGTCCCGATATTCCTGAAATCTTTAACTTTTTAGGAATATATTTTACGCAGGCTGGCAACTATGATGCCGCCTATGAAGCGTTTGATTCTGTATTAGAGCTTGATCCAACTTACAATTTCGCGCGTATGAATCGTGGCATCGCATTATATTACGGTGGCCGATACAAATTAGCGCAGGATGATCTGCTGGCGTATTATCAGATAGATCCAAATGATCCTTTTCGTACACTATGGCTTTATCTAGTAGAGAAAGACATAGACCCGCGTGTAGCACAGGATAACCTGGCTGCTCGTTATAACAGCGCGGAGAAAGGGCTATGGGGCTGGAATATCGTAGAGTTTTATCTAGGCAATATCAGTGAGAACACATTGATGGCGCGTTTGAAAGAAACTTCTGCGGATAACACTTCGCTCGCTGAGCATCTCAGTGAAACTAACTTCTATTTAGGTAAGCATTACCTAAGTCTGGGGGATAAGGATAGCGCAACTGCGTTATTCAAACTGACGGTGGCTAACAACGCCCACAGCTTTGTTGAACACCGCTATGCATTGTTGGAATTGGCGCTGTTAGGCCAAGAACAAGACGACCTTTTAGAATCGGGCCAGCAATAGCTGACGAACATTTCATGATTATTTTTTGAGTCATCATCCTTCGGGGTGACGGCCTATTTGTTCGTTTAATAACACAATTTGAGCCAGTTCACATTTTAAATGAAAATGACCGAAATGAATTTCGCACGGTTATGTAAACTGGCCGCCATTAAGTATGAGGCACCTTTACATGACCACCGAGACTGATATCTCTTTCGCTGATTTAGGTTTATCAGCGTCTATTTTGACTGCACTAAACGACCTGGGATATGAAAAACCTTCGCCAATCCAAAAACAATGTATCCCATTGTTGATGGATGGTAATGATGTGCTGGGTATGGCTCAGACGGGTAGTGGTAAAACCGCTGCATTTAGTCTGCCACTGCTCCATAACATCGACCCTGATTTAAAAGCTCCGCAAATTTTAGTCCTAGCACCAACGCGTGAGTTGGCGGTGCAGGTTGCTGAAGCGATGAGCGATTTTTCTAAACACATGAGCCGCGTTAACGTTGTTGCCCTGTATGGCGGTCAACGTTATGACGTTCAGTTGCGTGCTCTACGCCAAGGACCACAAGTGGTTGTTGGTACACCAGGTCGTCTACTTGACCACCTGAAGCGTGGTACGTTAGACCTGTCTAAACTGAAAGGTTTAGTATTGGATGAAGCTGATGAAATGCTGCGTATGGGCTTTATTGAAGATGTAGAAAACATCATGAGCCAAATCCCAGCAGAACATCAAACAGCACTGTTCTCTGCAACGATGCCAGAACCGATTCGTCGTATTACACGTCGTTTCATGAAAGAGCCTAAAGAAATTCGCATTCAGGCTAGTATTACAACACGTCCAGATATTGCTCAAAGCTATTGGACTGTTTACGGTATGCGTAAAAATGAAGCGTTGGTTCGTTTCTTGGAAGCAGAAGACTTTGATGCGGCAATCATCTTTGTTCGTACTAAGAATGCAACGCTAGAAGTGGCTGAAGCCCTTGAGCGTAATGGCTATAACAGTGCGGCACTGAATGGTGATATGAACCAAGCACTGCGTGAGCAGACTCTGGAACGTTTAAAAGACGGCCGTTTAGATATTCTGATCGCAACAGATGTTGCGGCGCGTGGCCTTGACGTTGATCGTATTAGTTTAGTTGTTAACTACGACATCCCTATGGATGCAGAATCTTATGTTCACCGTATCGGTCGTACAGGTCGTGCAGGCCGTGCTGGTCGCGCATTACTGTTCGTTGAGAACCGTGAACGCCGCTTGCTGCGTAACGTTGAACGTACGATGAAACTGACGATCCCAGAAGTTGAGCTGCCAGATTCTCAATTGCTGAGTGAACGTCGTCAGGCGAAATTTGCTGAGAAAATTCAACAGCAATTTGAAAGCAGCGACTTAGATCAATACCGTGCACTGCTGAAAAAACTGTCACCGTCAGAAGATGTTGATATGGAAACATTAGCAGCAGCACTACTGAAAATGGCACAAGGTGAGCGTGCGCTGATCCTGCCACCTGATGCACCACGTCGTCCACGTCGTGAATTCAATGACCGTGATGACCGTCGTCGTGACCGTAATGGTAATGGTTTCGAGCGTGCAGAACGTGGTGATCGCGGCGGTCGTCGTGAACGCCGTGATGTTGGTGATATGGAAATGTATCGTATCGAAGTGGGTCGCGATGATGGTGTGGAAGTTCGTCACATCGTTGGTGCGATTGCTAACGAAGCCGATATCAGCAGCCGTTATATCGGTAATATCAAGTTGTACGGGACTCACTCGACGATTGAATTACCAAAAGGCATGCCGACTGACGTATTAACGCATTTAAGCCGTGCGCGCATTCTGAACAAACCAACACAAATGCAATTGATTGGTGATGCACAACCATTTGAGCGCCGTGAGCGTCGTGGTGGTCCACGTCGTGATGGTGGCAATGAAGGTGGTTTCGGTGCGGGTCGTCGTCACGATCGTGATGGTGGAAACCGCCGTGGTGGTGATCGTGATAATGCGGGGGGTAACCGCCGTGGTGGTAACCGTGATCGCGGTAATAGCAACGGTCCACGTGGTCGCAATGAAGACCACAATACCGCCGCACCACGTCGTCGTAGCGCTAGCCATAATGCGTAATTAGTCACGCATTTACCGAGTTCTTAGTGTAAAACGTTATCGGTAAGATCTAAAAACCCGCTTTCCATTGGATTGCGGGTTTTTTTATTATTTCAATCTATCGTCGCAACAATCGCTTTCTATATTGTGTTGCGGATTAAGATACAGCCAAGCGGTCACTCTTCCTTGTGGATGGCTACTTTGGTGCTTATGCGTGAATGGGTATACGCAGTAAGTGGATAACAATAGGTTTTACTACTAGTTGTTTTCTAATAACTCTTCCGCTTGCCTTTGTGGCATGGGTAACTCGTCATGGCTGACAATCACTTTTTTGAGTTTATGATTAAACGCTGCAACCGTAATTTCTTCTAATAGCCTGACTTCAACGGGACTGAGTCCACCTTCATTTTTTTCTAAGGCCTGTATCACAATACGGTGATGAGTCGTTAAAGGAAGCCGAACATTGAGTTTCATGGCATCAATAAGTTGTACTAGAAGGCTTTGCGCGACGTAGAAATCCCCAATAATTAACCGAGACGATGAGAATTCCCCTTCAGCGGTGTATTCCTCATGAGTCTCTAAGTTTTTTAAGGTCATTGAGTTGGTTCGAAGCTGTAAGTAGAAGTCAGCCATGTGTGATCTCCCTATATATTCGTCATATTTCAGGTTACAGCGTTAATGGCTAGGCTTACTCACATTAATCAGCCTAGCTGCAATTGGTATCATTTAAAGTCATTAAATTAATCCAAGTGCTTCTTTTAACGGCTTTAAATAGCGGCGGCTTACAGGAATGTGCTCCCCTGAGCTTAAGACTAGCTCTGCTTGACCATTATCACCAAACAAAATTTCACTTAACTGCGTCATGTTGACTAAATATTGACGATGACAACGAACTAATGGTGTGCGTAATTCTAAGGTTCTTAAGGTGAGTTCAGTAAAGCCTTCTTGTCCTTGGGTGCTCATCACATAAACGCCACTCATGCGTGAAGTGACATATTGAACTTCATCTAATTTCATCAGCCAAATACGGCTATGTCCTGTACATGGAATAAACTTTAGAGGTTCATGATCGCTAAGAACGTCAAGGTCTTGCTTCTGCTTACCTTGACGTAGTCGATTCAGAGTTTTATTCAGCCTTTCGCTTTCTAATGGCTTTAATAAATAATCAAAGGCATGTTCTTCAAAAGCTTGTATAGCAAACTGATTAAAGGCCGTTAAAAAGACGATATACGGCCTATCCTCAGGGTCAAGCATGCGAACCATCTCAAGGCCTGTGATACGAGGCATTTGGATATCAAGAAAGACGACATCGGGCTTCTTTTTATGAATAACACTTATCGCTTCAATAGCGTTAGCACACTCATCCATGATCTCAATATCATCATGCTCTTCTAATAAACAACGTAAGTTTTCCCGTGCAAGTGGTTCATCATCAACAATCAATACATTCATATAAATTTAATCATTTTATTGCTTTAACATGTAGGGAAGCCGTAATTGCACTCGCGTAAATTGTTCTGGTTCATACTCCACGCTAACGCCATATTGCTCGCCATATTTTAGACGTAGGCGTTTATCAACTAAACTCATTCCTAGGCCATCGTTTTGTGCTGTGGGCTGATAGAGGCCTGCATTATCTTCTATTTCAATATAAACCTGTTCACAGCGTATATAGCTTCTTATTGTAATATATCCAGTATCTAATAACTGTGAGGTGCCATGTTTAATTGCATTTTCGACGATAGGTTGCAGCGAGAATGCCGGTAATTGCACCTGTTTTAATGTGTCTGGAATATCGAGCGCTATTTGTAAGTTTTCACAGAAGCGGGCTTTTTCTATTTGTAAGTAAGCATTCACATGCTCTAATTCTTCACCGAGTGTCGCATTTTGTTCAGGGCGTTTGAGGTTATTGCGAAAGAATGTTGAGAGGTATTGGACTAATTGTCCAGCTTGCCGACTGTCTCGGCGTATAACAGCTTGTAGTGTATTAAGTACGTTAAATAAAAAGTGAGGATTCACTTGCGCGTGAAGTAGCTTTACTTCCGACTGTAGCAGTGATTGTTTATTACGCTCATATTGTCCAGCGAGAATCTGTGCTGAAAATAAGCTCGCGATGCCTTCACCTAGAGTGCGGTTAATTGAGCTGAATAAACGATTTTTCGCTTCATAGAGTTTAATCGTGCCGATAACTCGCTCATTCTCCCCACGAAGGGGGATAACCAACGCGGAGCCGAGTTTACAAGTTGGGCTTAAAGAGCATTTATATGGGGTTTCATTACCATCAGCATAGACGACTTCATTATTATCGATCGCTCGCCGCGATTGCTCGGAAGCTATCGGTGTGCCTGGGCAGTGGTGATCGGCTCCGATACCAATAAAGGCTAAAATCTTTTCTCTATCCGTGATGGCGACGGCACCAATCTCTAATTCTTGATAGATGATCTTGGCTACTTTCATACTGTTATCAGTATTGAACCCTTTGCGTAAAATACCATCTGTACATAATGCGATTTTCAAGGCTTGAGCCGAAAAGGCCGTCGTGTATTTTTCAACAATCGCTCGGCGATCGAGCAAAATACGAATAAACATAGCGGCACCAATCGTGTTGGCAATCACCATGGGCGCTGCAATATTTTTCACCAGTTCTAATGCTTCATCGAAAGGACGTGCCAGTAATAGAATAATGAGCATTTGGATAATTTCAGCGACAAAGGTGACACAACTGGCGGTAATTGGGTTAAAAATTTTATCGATTTGGCCTCGTTTCATGTAATAACGATGCACTAAACCGCCAATCAATCCTTCGGCGATAGTGGAAACCATACAACTAAATGCGGTCATACCGCCGAGTGAATAACGGTGCAATCCCCCAGTGAATCCCACTGCAAAGCCAACCGCTGGCCCACCCAGTAGCCCTCCAAGCACGGAACCAATCGCACGTGTATTGGCGATAGAGTCATTGATATGTAAGCCAAAATAAGTTCCCATCACACAAAAAACAGAGAAAATAAGGTAGCACATGACCTTATGCGGCAGGCGGATAGTGACTTTTAATAGAGGGATAACAAGAGGCGTTTTACTCAATGCCCATGCAATGACTAAATAAACGCACATCTGTTGTAATAGCAGCAAAATGAGATCAAATTCGTACATAAAGGGTTCCAATTTTGGCATTTTAGCCGCGCAATTTTAGCGTAAGCTGCTGATTTAATAATAGCGATTTAGTCAAAGTTAGCTATCTTTATTTGACATAAGGGGAAAGTCGCTTCAATATTATATCTCCCCCCTCTTGTTTGTGACCTTGCGCACAAATTTATTAACGCTGTATCGGCAATTATTGCGATAATTTGATGATTATAGTTTCCTCCGTGATTATTTAGGGTTTTACTAATAATGAAAAAAAGAACAATAGCACTGATTTTGTTGATGCTGATTTTGATAGCGGCGGCGGCACTTTTCCATTCCCACAATCAATTCTTATTATTGCAAGGTGAAGTCGATGCGCCTGAGGTTATGGTGACCTCTAAGGCAAAAGGTCGTGTTATTGAACGCCATGTGGAACGCGGGGATGACGTTCAAAAAGGGCAATTGTTATTAACATTAGATAGCCCTGAACTAACGGCACAATACGCAGCTTTAAAAGCCGCGAGAGACCAAGCGAAAGCGCAATTAGCTCAATCAATTAATGGAACACGTGAAGAAACAATTCGTAATTTACAAGCGTCATTGGCACAAGCTAACTCACAGTATCAAAATGCGACACGTGAATATACTCGCTTAAATAACTTGTCTGCTAAAGGCTACGTTTCTGCTAATGAGTTAGATAATGCACGTAAAGCAAAAGAGGTGGCTTTCCAGCAAGTACAAGGCGCAAAGGCGCAGCTTGAAGAAGCCAAAAATGGTGACCGTATTGAATTACGTCAAAAATATGCGGCACAACTGAGTGAAGCTGAACAGAAACTGGCTGAGCTGCAAGTGCAGTTAGATGACTTACAAGTGAAAGCTCCCGTTGATGGCGAAATAGGGCCTATACCCGCGGAAATTGGTGAAATTTTCAATGCAGGTAGCCCATTAATGACCATGGTCCGCATCCCACAGGCTTATTTTATTTATAACTTGCGTGAAGATATCCTCGTTGATATTAAAAAAGGTGACAAGATTCAACTTGATGTTCCCGCTTTAGGCGATAAAAAAATTGAAGCAGAGGTTCGTTATATCGCACCAAAAGGGGATTACGCAACAAAAAGGGCAACACGTGCGACAGGGGATTTCGATTTGAAAACCTTTGAAGTTCGTTTGTATCCATTAGAACCGGTTGATGGCTTAAGACCGGGTATGAGCGTGTTATGGCGCTGGGATAAATAAAAGGCGCTGTTATGAGATTAAAATTCGCTTGGCATGGTTTTGAACATGCATTCAGTCGAGAAACACAAGCTGCTATCCGCAGCCCTGTTTTTCACTGGTTAAGTTGGCTGTTTCCGTTAATGTTATTTACGTTAATAAGCGCTAACTTCTCAGAAGGAACACTGATGGATCTGCCGGTATCCGTCGTTGATAATGATCGAAGCCCAGCTTCTAGGCAGATTATTCGGGATCTGAATGCAGGCCCCCATGCAGATGTAAAAGCGATTGATAACAACCTTAACAGCTCGATAAAACGCTTAGCTAGTGCGCAAGATTATGCGCTTTTATATATTCCTACCAATTTTGAAGCGGATGTATTACGGGGGCGCCAACCTGAAATACGCATGTACTACAATGCGTTGTTTTATGCGTCGGGAAGTTATGCGATCCAAGATTTCAGTGGTCTGGTGGCTGAGCTGAATGCCAAGTACCGTACTCAACTGGCGAGTTCAATGGGAAAAGCCTTACCCCCATTAGCACAAGTGACTCTTTCTTACGACAGTTTATTTAACCCCAGCGGCAGCTATATCTATTACCAGCAATTCGCAGCAACTATTCATATGCTGCAATTGTTCGTGGTGACGTGTACGATTTATACTTTATCGCGTAGCTCAATATTACAGAGTGTGAAGCCATTTGGCATGGCCGTGCTCGGAAAAATGGCCCCTTATACATTATTTTTTACCACATTATTAGTGGTTGAACTTGCGGCATTGGTGAGTATCTTTGACGCTAAGGTGGTGGGAAATCCCCTCTATATGATAATGGTTGGCTTCTTCTATGTGATAGCGGCACAAAGTATTGGGTTATTGCTATTTAGTTTCACGTCTAGTGCAATTATGGCTTATAGCCTTATTGGGATGCTAGTGAGTATTGCATTAGCCTTCTCGGGAATGGCAGTACCTGAATTATCCATGATTTTGCCCGCACAAATTATTTCGAATGTTGAGCCATTAACCCACACACTCAACGCGATGTTTGATATTTTCTTACGTGAAATTTCATTTAAACGTATTGTCGAAGTCTGTTTGTTCTTACTGATTTATCCCATCGTAACGGCATTTTTGATCCGTAAACGCTTGCCGAAAAGAATTGCGGCACAAGGAGGGGAGCTCTAATGCAGATGTATTTTGCAACCTTCCGTAAAGTACTGATTGGCATGTTAGATAAGCCAATGTGGTTATTATTGATCGTCTCGTTGTGTGTGATGAGTTTAGTCTATGCGAAGCCGGTGTTATGGGATTTACCTGTTGCAGTGATCGACCAAGATCATAGTGTGGCAAGTCGAGCACTTATCCGTGACTTAGATGCTGCTCCGAAAGTGAAACTGCACAGTTATGATAGTTTAGATCAAGCTCGCAAGGATATGATCGGTCGGCAATTGTTCGCTATCATTATCATTCCAACCGATTTTGAAAAGTTTTTATTGAATGGTAAAACTATTACGATCCCTGTTTATGGTGACGCGACCAACCGTTTGGCGAGCGGCCAGATCCAACAAGAATTAGTCAGTGCTTATCAAACATTATTAAATAGCTATAACACGCAATTATTAATTAATTCTGGTTATAGCAAAGAGCAAGCTAAAGTCATTATTACTCCAATTCGTAGCTTAACGGAGCCTTTGTATAATCCAGGTGTCAGCTTTGCCGCCATTGTGTTTCCCGGTTTGCTCGTCATGTTGTTACAGCATTCACTGCTTATTGCCTGTGTTCGCGTGAGTATTGCTATTCGTGGCACGCCAAAAGGTAAACCGCCATTAGCAGTATATTTAGGGGCATTATCTGCATTGATCCCAATTTGGTTATTTTTATCCACCGTCTTTTTTGCTTTGTGGCCATGGATCCTAGGTTATCGCCAAGAAGCACCACTGTATCAATTATGGATGCTGACTTTTCCTTTCTTATTGGCAGTAATTGGGTTAGGTAAGTTAGTGACTGAATGTTTACGTAGTGTTGAGATGATTTATTTAACCTTAGCATTTATTACCACACCGGTTTTCTATATGTCAGGAACGATATGGCCATTGCAAGCAATGCCTGAGTGGGTACGCATGATCGCGTCAGCATTACCATCAACATGGGCAACCAGTGCCATGGCGGGGATCAACCAAATGGGTCTACCGTTTAGTGGCGTATTGATGGATATTGTGATGATGCTGGTTCTTGGGGTCATTTATACTGTGATTGGTGTGTTTATTGGTATGCTACGTGACGGTGAATTACGTCATATTTCCCATATTATGCATCGTTGGCGGAAGCAGCGTCATGATTCATAATGTTGTTTAAGATGTCTCATGAATAGAAGGCCTGATAAAGATTGAAAGTCATTGCGATGTTGATATAAATAACCGGCCTTCATTCTAATATGACGGTGAGTTTTTAAGTCATTATTAGATAATCCCAATTATGAATAAATAGTTTTACGCATTATAAGATATTAATAGCCTGAACTTTAAAATTAAGTTAATTTAATTCTTTATAAATGCTTTATTTTAAAAAAAGCTTAAGTTACATTTATTCCTTTTTTAAAGGAATAAATCTCTATGGACTTTTCGACTATCCTTTCTGCGTTACTTTCGTTTATGAGTTATTTTGCGATAGGTACTGTCATGGTGCTTGTGTTTCTTTTTATTTATACACGAATATCGCGTCATAATGAGTGGGTATTAATCAAACAGAATAATACCGCTGCTGGGCTTGCATTTATTGGTGCTATGCTAGGTTATATCACTCCACTATCGAGTGCTATCTCTCACTCTATTAGTCTTCTCGACTGTATTATTTGGGGCGTTATTGCATTATTTGTTCAATTACTTGTTCTCGGCGCAACCAAAATATATATGCCAAAGATCAGCGAGAAAATAGAACAGAATAATATTTCTGCTGGGCTATTTTTAGGAGGTACATCACTTGGGTTTGGTATTTTGAATGCCGTTAGTATGAGCTATTAACAAATAAAGATGTTCTATGAGTAAGAAAAAGAAAATAAAGAAACATAAAAGTCATCAGCCCCATGCTAACGCTCAATTAAAACGAATTGGTACCGTAAAAAAAGAAGTACGTAAAGGCCCTAGCATACTGACGCTAGCCATTATGGGAGGGGCTGTTATTTTTGGTATACGTAGTTGTAGCAAAGAATCTCCAACCTCTACGGTGACGATCTTTAAAAATAGCGATGATTGTGTATTAGCGGGGTATAGCCGATCTTTTTGTACGCAAAAACAAGAAGAAGCTCAGCAACAATTAATTCAGCACATGGCTTACTATAATCAACTAAATAGCTGTGAATCTATTTATGGGCAAGGCAATTGCTCATTAATAAATCGCAAATTGACTCCGTATGAAAATTTGGAGTGCTTATCCCAAAACCATGACAATGAGTATTGTGATGCCCAAGAGCGCGAGGCTTATGCGCCTACACTAGCAGGCTTTTCGGTTGATAATTATCCCAGTGAAGTGAGTCGTTCTTCAACGTCTGCGCATTCAGGATTGCATTATTACTCAAGGGCTAGACCATTTTATCGTTCTAAAAGTGAACCGAATGTTTATTATGAACCTGGTTCATCGGATAAATGGGTTTCCGATGGTTCAAATAAGTTGAAACCCGCTAAATACAGTAATAACTCGACTAAAACGACTTCACGAGGCGGCTTCGGACATAAATCCAGTCGTAAAGGTGGCTGAGTATGTTGCGAATACCATTAAAGCCGCGTGAGAATTTAGATAAAATAGCTCAAGATTATGGTTTTGATTTTCATATTATTGATGATGAAATTTATTGGGATGAATCACATGCCTATTGTTTTACCTTAGAGCAAATTGAAAATGGTATTGAAGATCCCACCGAAGAATTACATCAGATGTGTTTAGAGGTTGTTGATCTTGCTATTAACGATGAGGCTATCTTAGAAGAACTTGCAATCCCTGAATTATATTGGGATGCGATTGCAAATAGTTGGCGAAAGAATAAAGCGTCATTATATGGAAGAATGGATTTCTCATGGAATGGATATCAGACAGCAAAATTACTTGAATATAATGCAGATACTCCGACATCACTCTACGAATCCGCATTCTTTCAATGGCAGTGGCTGTCTGATATGACAGCAAGAGGTTTAATTCCAGCTAATGCCGACCAGTTTAATTCGATTCAGGAAAAACTGATTCAGCGTTTTTTATTATGGCGTAACGAGCACCCTTTTTATTTTTGCTGTTGCGAAGACTCGATAGAAGATCGCGGAACTGTTTTATATTTGGAGGACTGTGCTCGCCAAGCGGGATTACAAACGCAATTTATTTACATGGAAGATATCGGGTTAGGCCTCGGTGGGGTTTTTACGGATTTACAAGATCAGATTATTCATCAAGGTTTTAAATTATACCCCTATGAGTGGATGTTCCAAGATGATTATGGCCCGATATTGCGTAGCCAACGGACCGAATGGTTGGAACCGTTATGGAAATCAATTTTAAGTAATAAAGGGTTATTACCTTTGTTATGGCGTTATTTCCCTAACCATCCTAATTTGTTACCTGCTTATTTTGCCGATGAGCAAATTAATATTGTTGGAAAACTTAAACAGGATATGGGGAGTCATTGGCAAGGTTTTACAACCAAACCGTTATTCTCACGCGAAGGTGCGAATGTTTCATTATTCATGAACAGCGAACAAGAGATTATTACAGAAGAATTTGGTGAATATGCTCATGAACCCCGTATTTATCAGGCCAGTGCATTACTGCCTAAATTTGGTTCCGATTATACCTTAATAGGAAGCTGGGTGATTGGTGATGAACCTGCTGGCATTGCTATCCGAGAAGATGGTTCGTTAATAACCAAAGATACATCTCGATTTATTCCTCATTATATTATGAATTAATGCAGCTTATTTGTGAAAGGGACCTATGAACCGGGAATTGATCTCATTTCTCGCATGGTGATAGTGATCAAGCGCGAACTCTATCTCCCCATAAAAGAGTCATACTCAATCATTTCATCGTTCATGAATTTCTATAAAATACATCAATTCAAACTTAAGGAGTCGCCCATACAGGCGACTTGGTTGATGGCCCATCGGGTAAAAAAATAGGCACTATTGCCGAGGGCGACAGTTTAATGAAAATCAATGGGATCGCCGTAACACTGGAAGGCCACAAAGTGGCTTGTGGTGGCTTCAATGGTTGTGTACATGTCACGTTGGGATAAGTGATGACTTGCTGATATCACTGCATATCACTGAAACTACTACCTGGTCATACTGCAAATCGCAGCAGTATTGGCGATGCACATTTGCGTTAGCCATATCGTTTTCTATCACTCCAAGTGATTCGTTGACTTGCCGCCGAGATACGCTGCGAATTATTTGGGAGACTATCTGTACGAGTACGAATAAAGGCAGCCGATATCCCATCGACATAAAAAAGCAACCAGAGTGTTTCGCTCATGAATGTATGGCTAACCTCTAATCAACCATCTCTAAACCTGCAACTTGTCGCCAATAGCCATTACAACTCCTGTCTGTAATCGTTAGTGGTGCTAGGCCTGTTTGGTTGGCTTTAAATTGTGACAGTATTTTTAGAGAATCATGACTTTCAGGAGAAATACGTACAATATCCACTAAATCCATCATGGATAGCTGTTCATTGCCTAAGTTGTAGCAATAGCCACTTTGTGTCTGCAATCCATTGAGCGTGAAAACCTGTTGCTGTTCTTGAGAAAAAACTTTTCGGCCTTGTGGATAGTTGATACAGCAAGTTTCACACTCATCTTTTGCACGATTTTCTGAGCGCGCGGTAAAGCAGCGGGCCGAATAGGCGAGAGGTAGGTGTCCATAACTCATCACTTCAACTTCGAATTTGTCACGTATTCCTAGCTCGTCACATTGGTTGAGTAAATTGACTAGCCAATCACGAGACAATTCGACAGGCATACACCAGCGTTGCATACCTTGTCGGAGTAGGATATTAAGCGTTTGAGCGTTATAACAATTCAAACCATGACCGGCGACAAAAGGCAGGTTGCGCTCAATTAACATATTAATCACCCCAAAGTCGTGTGCTTCCACGAGGAATTCGCCATTATCGACTAATTTACTGATCTCTTTAAGTTCAGAAGGGGCTTGTAATAGTGCGAGGGTACTTAAAATAATCTGTTTTCCGCTAGCAGACAGTGCCTTAGCCAAATCAATCCAGTCAGCTGGTTTCATTTCACGACGCTTACTACAGACGGTCTCACCGAGATAAATAATATCAGCTTCACTTTGCATAGCCTGCTGATAAAACGCTTCAAGTTGCTGTTTTGGCCAGTAATAAAGAACTGATCCTAATGCATATTTCATGACGTATTCCTTATTATTGCCATTTACGATGGTAAGCGCCAAGGGTTGTTTGGCTACCTTCAGACAGTTCTCCCAAAACTTTCAACCATTGTGGGTCCGCAATAAATTGTTTTGGATTTGCATTGTATTTGTCGATGGCTTTGCGCCAGATACGAGTGACGTCGGTCACATAGGCTGGGCTGCGTTGGCGACCTTCAATTTTGACCGATGCAATATTTGCGGCCATCAAATCTGGCAGTAGTTCTATGGTGTTAAGGCTGGTAGGCTCCTCCAGTACATGGTATTGATGGCCATCAACCAAATAGCGTCCTTTGCATAGTGTCGGATAACCAGCATTTTCATTGCCTTGATAGCGGTCGATCAGGACTTCATTTAAACGTGATTCCATGCCTTGTGGCGTTTGCTGCCAACGAACAAATCGTGCAGGCGAGCAAGCACCAACCGTATTGGGAGATTCGCCGGTGAGATAAGATGAGAGATAACAGCGTCCTTCTGCCATGATGCATAGGCTACCAAAAGCAAAGACTTCTAAGGGAACAGGGCTAGTTTTGGCGAGTTGCTTGACTTGATGGATAGAGAGTACGCGCGGCAATACGATACGATGAACATCAAAATTACGTGCATAAAAGCGAATCGCTTCGGTATTTGTCGCTGAAGCTTGCACAGACACATGTCGCTCAATATGTGGATACTTATTCGCGGCATATTCAAGCATGGCTAAATCAGCAAGAATTAATGCATCTGCGCCCAAAGATGCTGCAAGGTCGACAGAGTCTCTCCAGCGTTGAAAACCATCGGGATGAGCAAAGGTATTAATTGCAATATGCAGTTTGCGCTTGTGATTATGTATATAGCGTTCTGCTTCACGTAATTTTTTTTCAGTAAAATTCAGGCCTGCAAAATGGCGTGCGTTGGTATCATTTTTCAAGCCGATATAAACCGCATCGGCACCATTATCGACAGCCGCTTTGAGAGCTGGTAGGTTGCCCGCAGGGCAGAGTAATTCCATGGTGTCTATTCCAGTGTAAAATTTCGACAACTTAGCATTCTAGTCAACTCGGTAGAGACAGATTTTGATTTAAGGCAGTGAATTGGTTGTTTACCTGTTGAATTTGCATCGTTATTTTGATGTTAACACTCCAATATCAAAAAACTGATGCGTTTTAGTTAGGTGGATTTACTGGCAAATAGGCGAGTAGACAGAGTATTCATGATATTTCTGGCAGAATAAAAAATAAATACTGGCGAGAAGAGCAAACCTTGATATAGGATCAAATGAGTGCTTATTTTCTTTGGCATTATATGAATATTCTATTATTGAGTATGTCGATATATATGTCTGTTATCACACTGATTTGCTAGCCATAAGCCATAGCGGGTGCTGTGTTGTATTTAATAGGCAGTCAATTGATATAGGGAGTCAGAGCTGTGTTAGGAAAAATTCGTTCTCAACTTATCTTAAAAGGGCCTTCACTACTGAAGTTTCCTTTAAAAGTGACCCCATTTGCTGTGCAGCGTCAGGTGCTTGAGCAGCTACTTAGCTGGCAATTCCGTGAATCGGTCAAAGAAGGTGAGCTGGATTTCCTTGAGGGTAAATGGCTAAGAGTTGAAGTCAGTGACCTTAACTTAGTCTGGTTTATTAGCTTACAAAATGGTGTGTTAGTCGCGAGTGCTCAGGAACAAGCCGATGTTAGCGTAAGCGGTAAAGCGAATGACCTGATCCTTATCGCGGCTCGTAAAGAGGATCCCGATACATTGTTTTTCCAACGCCGCTTAGTGATTGAAGGCGATACAGAATTAGGCTTGTACGTGAAAAACCTGATGGATGCTTTTGAATTAGAGAATATGCCAACACCATTGCGTTTTACATTGTTACAGCTGGCGGATTTTATCAAAACCGCTCAACAAGACGAGGACACTGAGCATAAAAACTCGGTGGCATCCCCATGTTAATTCGAGTTGAAATACCGGTTGATGCAATAGGCATCGATAAATTATTGCGTGAGACATTCCCCACGCAAGCTGAAGCAGAATTAGTGCATAAACTACGTGAAGACGGTTTATTAACATTAGGTGTTGTTGCAACCAATGATGACGGCGAAGTGATTGGTTATGTAGGTTTTACGCCTGTAGATGTCAATAATGAAGATGTGCAATGGGTTGGCCTTGCGCCTATTGCTGTCAGTCAACAATATCAAAACCAAGGTATTGGTAGCCAATTGATTTACGAAGGTCTCGATAGCTTAAATGAGTTTGGTTACGGTGCTGTGGTGGTGGTAGGGGATAGCAACTATTATCGTCGTTTTGGTTTTGAACCCGCATCACAGCACAATATTGTAAGCCAATGGCCTGAGTTACAAGACCATTTTATGATCTGTGGATTAGAAAATGGCACCTTAAGTGATCATACAGGGCGCGTGACTTATTCTGCTCATTTTGATGCACTGTGATTCACTAAGTAATTTATAATATTGTCTGGCTGATCAAGGATCAGCCTTTCTTTTGCCTTTTTACTGAGTTTTTTGACCTGAAATTCCAGTTTTGATGCTGCTGAGCGATCCCCCACTAAACAATGAAAAACAAGAGTCAGTGGCATTTTTCCTTTCAATGCTTTTGCACCTTTTCCTTCTTGATGCTGAGTAAAACGGCGTTGAATGTCTGTTGTAATCCCACAATACAATCTGTTATTTTTCTCTCTTATTAGGTAAATATACCAATTTTTCTGTGTGGTCATTAGATCCTAGCGCCTTATTTTTGCCTTTCTGTGCTGAAATTTAAGGGGAAATAATTTGGGTATAAACTAAAAATCTCGCTGATCAGTGGAGATATAACTTATTAAATTATATATAAAAAATGACACATTAAAGTCATAAATTTGTAACCTAAAGATTGGTTTTGATTCAAATTTTTTGAATGATAACAGCAAAATTAGCTAATTTTCATTACGATTTAAAGTGCATAATATGATCCATATCACAGGGGGACGATAAAACGCCCTGATAATAATTGAATATACAATGAGGAACACATTATGAAAAAATCAACACTAGTCGCTGCAACTTTGGCTTTAAGTGCTATTTCATTTGGCTCAATGGCTGCTGAAGAAGTTCAACACTCTAGTCAACCCGCTGCTGGTTATGTTTCTGTAACAGGTGCTGTTAGCGTTAATGACCTAACTGAAAAGTTGGCCAAAAAAGCTGAAGAAGCTGGTGCAAGTTCATTCCGTGTTATTTCCGCAGGCGGTGAAAACTCAATGAATGGTGTTGCTGCAATCTATAAATAATTTATAGTACCTAGCAAATACAATACCAAACGTTCAGAACAGCTTAAGCACGCTCAGCGATAGACAAACGATATTCAAAGAGCGTGTTCTGAACGGACAATGTGAGTTTTTGCGATGAATGACCAACAGGCATTACAACATATCCAACGTTATCTTTCCCGCCAGCACGTTTTTTCTCTCTTTACGTATCATGAGCATGATATCTGGCCAGCCACTTGTTACTATGCATTTGATGCTAACCAAATGAGTTTATTTTTTATGACCGATCCCGATTCGCGTCATGGTCAACTTATGCGAGCCAATCCTCGCATTGCAGGCACAGTTTCCGCACAAACAAAAGTTGTCAGCCAAATCCAAGGGATCCAATTTATTGGCGATGTGATAGCCTTGGATGAAACGTTATTACCGCAAGCTCGCCAATTTTACTGTCGCCGCTTCCCTGTGGCGTTGACCGCAAAACTCCCTGTATGGCGCTTAGATTTACAGGAAGTCAAAATGGTCAATAATAAGTTAGGTTTTGGTCGCAAACTGCATTGGTCACGAGAGCGTTAACGTAAAGTGTGAATAACTTGATTACTGCTTCCTCGCCAAAGTAGAGCGGGATCATACAACTCTTGAACAAATTTCCCATCGACCAGTACGTTAATCAGACTAACCACTTTCTGTTGCTCTGGTGTCAATTCTGCAAGCTGATAACCTGTCCATAGCCAAATATCTTTATCAGGGCAAACTGTTTTGACACGATGAACTAATTGAAAAATAGCCGCGAGGTTAGCAGGGTGCAAGGGATCTCCGCCGGAGAGAGACAACCCCTGCCGACGGATTCGTGTATCCTGTAAATCCTGTATGATCCGATCTTCCATTGCTTGGGTAAACGGGATGCCTGAATCGAGACGCCATGTACTTTGGTTGTAGCATCCACGACATTGATGCACACAGCCTGAGACAAACAGTGTACATCGGGTTCCAGGGCCATTGACGACATCAACAGGGTAATATTGATGATAATGCATAGTCTTAACCTAGCTGCCCATTGCCTAAATGTTTGATGCGTCGTTTGACTTCTTCTTGTTTACCCGCGTTAAATGGGCGAGCATCAGGGCTTCCTAGGTAACCACAGACACGGCGGATGACTGAAACGCGGTTGGTGTCGTGATTACCACAACGTGGGCAAACAAAACCCTTGCTAGTGCAGCTAAATTCACCCGTAAAGCCACACTCATAACATTCATCAATTGGTGTGTTTGTTCCATAATAAGGAACATGTTCATAGCTATAATCCCAAACGTCTTCAAGGGCTTTCAGGTTGTGTTGTAAGTTAGGATATTCTCCATAACAGATGAAACCACCATTGGCGAGTGAAGGGTAAGGTTGTTCAAAGTCGATTTTGTCGTAAGGGTTAACACGTTTTTCAACATCAAGATGAAAACTATTAGTGTAGTAACCTTTGTCTGTCACATGGGGAATCACACCAAATTCAGCGGTATCAAGGCGGCAAAAACGGTCACACAGGTTTTCACTTGGTGTGCTATACAAGCTAAAGCCATAACCAGTCTCCGTCTTCCATTCGTCTGTTGCTTGGCGTAATCGGCTAACAATAGCGATTGCCTTTTCTCTTAATTGGGCATTGTCATAAACATGTTCTTGAGCGCCGAAGAGCGCATTGATGGTTTCATGCAGTCCAATATAACCTAATGAAATGGAGGCTCGGCCATTTTTAAATATCTCGGCAACACTATCATCGGCTTTGAGTCTCACACCACACGCGCCTTCCATATACAGAATCGGTGCAACACGTGCTTTCACATTTTCTAGGCGTGCAATACGTGTCATGAGTGCTTTTTTGGCGATGAACAAACGCTCTTCTAGTAATTGCCAGAAGGCATCTTCATTACCTTGAGCTTCAATCGCAATGCGCGGTAAGTTAAGGCTGATCACACCTAAATTATTGCGACCATCATGAATTTGTTGCCCATTTTCTTCATAAACGCCTAAGAAGCTACGGCAGCCCATTGGGGTTTTAAAGGAACCAGTGACATTAACGACTTGGTCATAGTTCAGAATGTCTGGATACATACGTTTACTGGCGCATTCCAAAGCTAACTGTTTGATATCATAGTTAGGATCCCCAAATTGGTGGTTCAATCCTTTTTTAATCGCAAACACCAGTTTAGGGAACACCGCGGTTTTACGGTTTTTACCTAAGCCAGCAATACGGTTTTTTAAAATAGATTGCTGGATCAAACGTGCTTCTGTTGAGGTGCCAAGGCCAAAGCCAAAGGTGACGAAAGGCGTTTGTCCATTTGCGGTATGTAATGTATTAACCTCATATTCAAGGGATTGGAATGCGTCATAGCATTCTTTTTCTGTTTGGCATTCAGCATAGCGCTGAGCATCACTGATCCCCCAAGCTTCCGCTGTTTTAAGGTGTTTTTCATAGCTGATATGTACATAGGGTGCCAGTATTTCGTCAATACGATTGATAGTCGTACCGCCATAAATGTGGCTAGCTACTTGAGCAATAATTTGTGCAGTCACGGCAGTTGCTGTTGAAATAGACTTTGGTGGCTCAATTTCTGCATTGCCCATTTTAAACCCATTGGTTAGCATGCCTTCAAGGTCGATAAGCATACAGTTAAACATAGGGAAAAAGGGCGCGTAATCCAGATCATGATAGTGGATTTCGCCTCGTTCATGAGCAATGACAACATCTCGAGGCAAAATATACTGTTTAGCATAGTGTTTTGCCACAATACCAGCGAGTAAATCACGTTGAGTAGGGATCACTTTACTGTCTTTGTTGGCATTTTCGTTTAACAGTGAAACATTGCTTTGCTCAATAAGGCCTCGGATATCATGGGTGAGCTGGCTACGTTTTTCACGTGCACTATCTCTATCATGACGATATTCAATGTAAGCGCGCGCTAGGTTTTTATAAGGGCCGGACATGAGCTGATTTTCTACGGCATCTTGGATCTCGCGAATGTCTACTTTTTCACGATGGCCGAGTTGCTCTGTGACAGCAGTTGCAACGTGAAGACAGTAGTCATTATCTTGAATATTCACAGCCGTAGATGCACGCTTTATGGCCTCTTGAATTCTTTGGGCGTCAAAATTGACTTGGCAACCGTCTCGTTTAATCACAACCGTTTTCACTGAAATGCTCCTTATTGAGTTATCCACAATATCAAACCGTCAGATAATGCCGCAGTAGCAGGAGTGGCTGTCTTGTGGATAAAACTGTGAATAAATACTATATGTAGTATGTGTTGATGCAATTAAAGCACAATATATAGGTTATTGCTCTTTTTTAGCTACACTAAACTTGATCCACAACAAGGAAAAAAATAAATTGTATGAATATCAAAAGCCGAGATAACAAAAATAAAAACCTATTATGAAATTGATCGTGGCAGCAAACGATGGCCTGTGTGAACGCCGGTAAAATACGAAACAGTCAAATCACATCATAGCGATCTGTCAGTGCATAAATCATATGAGGAATCCAAAATAGCAACTTGATTGCTAATAAAATGGTTTTCCGATTAAAACCGCCTAGTAATAAGGTAATGAAAGGGCCGGAAATCGCGATAACCACGACATAAATACTGACAAAAAAACCAACTTGCGGGGCAGTTATATGACGTTGAGTGGATTAATTGAGGTAATAAACCGAACACGGCCACTTCAGTCGTCATAGCACCAAATACGGGCAAAGAAAGGATATTAAGAGTAGAGAAAAAGTTGATCATGGTGGATTTATCTAACAAAAAAAGGCCACTTATGTGGTAATGCTTGTCAGTTAAGTCATTAATATCGCCGTAACGGGTATCGTTGCGGCTTTTTCTTTACCGCCCTAGGGTAATGCCTTTGTCGTCGACTCGGTAGAACAAAACTTCTAGCCATTGCCAATATCCCATTAATGAATTTTGGTATGTTTCCCGGAGCAACCGCGGGAAGCAGGCTCAGTTGGGCACTCAGGTATATCGCAGTTTGTTTAAATCCCATCTGATAGGGCTCTGTATCTTTCAAGCTGTATGCCATCTGAGCCATCATAAACCGCAGTAAGTTATACGCGAGTACCATTCCCCATAACTCTTGATTTACTAAGACGGGCTTTTTGCTCCTCAATGTGAGTTCATTATTCAACATATGCTGCTTCATTTCTCTGAAGCCATGTTCTATTTCCCAACGATGCCCATACAGGTCGACAATATCGGCGTTGGGGTATCGAAGTGGATCACTCATTGATGTTAATATCTGAACCCTCTTCCCATTCACGTCTTTTGTTATCAATCGAGCTCTCAATATCATTGGAGCGTTAGTCCATTTTTTGCGTGCTTGAGGGGATAGACGTAATTCAACTAACTCATCTCCGGAGCCGAGTTTCTCTACGACTAGGTACTGTGAGCCTTTACGTAATGGGAGCATCCAGTGTTTCTCTACGCCAGAGGACTGCCAATGGTGAAGTAACCCCAGAGCATAAAATCCTTTATCAAAAATGGTCAGAGAACTATCCGGGGTTTGCTCTGTCAATTTGGCAGCAAGGCCAATTTCGCTCACCTCGGAAACGCTACCAAAATGTGCGCCCGAAATCAGATGGCTTGTGATCTCCATCTGGCAAACCATGCGAAGTTGCGGCCAATCAGAACGTGAGTGTTCATTGGCTGTTCGCCCAAATACGGCATCATTTTCAGGGGTATCTGGTGTACGCCATAATGTGCCATCGACAGCCATTAGGGTTAATCCGTTCCAGTGTGATAATGGCAGTTTATCAAGCCAGAGCTGACTTGTTTTCTCAAATACTTTACGGACTGCATCTTCCCCTAGCCGTTGACGTGCCTGAACAACGGCACTTGGTGCAACGAAAGGCCGGTTACCTGGTAAAACAATGTCTAAATGAGAAACGAGTTGCGCCATGGAAAGAGAACGAAAAAGGGACATTCCTGTTACAGCCCATACCATCATTTCCATCGGAAGACGGCGTTTTCTTATCGTAACAACCCCAGCATCCACGAGACATTCATCAATAAGTTCAGCGGAAAGGAGGTCCGAAAGGGCTGTAAATTCTGTTGGAGAGAAAGCCTGAACAGTCTCGAGTGCTTGGCTAAGTAACATAAAAAAATCCGTAATTTTTGGAATGATTACGGATTTTTGCAGAACTGTAGGATCGTTCAACTCATTATTTAGTTCTTAACTGATCGGCATTACACTTATGTGGCCTTTATATTGAGTTATAGCGAATTAGTTAAGCAAATCAAATTTTGCTAAGTATTCACCCCAGTCTGCGACACCTTGAAATTCAAAGCCGACACTTTGGTAAAAATGATGCGCACCAAGGTTATCAATGTGATAGCCAATCATAATGGCTGGAATTTTCTCTTGATTTGATGACTTTATTTCATCAATCAATACCTGCATCGCTTGCCGACCATAGCCGAGACGTTGGTGCTTCTCGTCTATCATAAAGCGATAAATCCAATAATTGCCATCATCGGGGTCAATACCATACATGACTAACCCCACTAATGTATCTTGATGCTGAATACCTTTAACGATAAACCGAGGTAAAAATTGAACTTCCGCAATTGAATATAAGTTGGAAGCAATAAATTGTGCTTGTTCTTCTGAAACTTGTAAATCAGCACAATCTTCCCAGTTATCTTGATTCAACCCAACGAGTGTTACCATTAACTTCTCCTGTTTAGAGAAGCAAACCTTCTCTAAATTATGAATGAATAGAATATGTTTTGAATGTATTTAGATTATTTTTACGCATGGTAACCCCCTTAGTTCGGATGAGTGATAGGGCCTAATTGGCGACTAAAAATGCGGCTCAAATATGCCGGAATGGCAATAAAATAACAAGATGTATTGAAAAATATATTGTTGGCAGGAAAGTGAATAAAAAAATAGTCCGTATAGCGAATTAGCGCATGATTATTTGGATAAGTTCGGGAAAGTGAAAGGTGATAACACAAAGCAGAAAAAACGCCATTTTCCCGCTTTGTGTTATCTGTTATTAATTACTTACGCACAGCGATCGCTTCGATCTCGATTTTTACATCTTTCGGTAAACGGGCAACTTCAACACAAGAGCGCGCAGGGAAAGGGGCATTATGTTGTTTGAAGAACTCTTCGTAAGTTGCATTCACGGTTGCGAAATCGTTTAAATCTTTCACAAAGACCGTGGTTTTCACAATATTAGCAGCGCTAAGACCCGCTTTTTCTAAGATAGCAGCAACATTCGCCAGTGATTGGCGAGTTTGTGCAGCGATATCTTCAGGAACTTCCCCCGTTTTTGGATCAACAGGGATCTGACCTGAAGTGATAACCATACTGCCTAGGTCAACACCTTGTACATAAGGGCCGATTGCTGCTGGTGCATTTTCTGTACTGATTTCGTATGACATAATGACTCCATTTAAGCAGATAAAATTAGCGTGATAGATGAAACATAGTATAAAGCTTTGCTATTCACATACAAAGTCGCAGTCTACGTTTATCTTGTTTACTGATTATTGATCACGGCGTCTCTATCGAACTCTTTTTCACAGAATTTGCAGGTTAATGCAACTTCTTTGCCGACTTTTTTCACTCTAAAGCTGCTGGAGACTGGCTCATTATGGCTAATGCAGTTACTGTTTGGACAAATCAGCACATTGTCGATATGTTCCGGTAATCTTAGCTCCAGCTTTTCTACGACTTGGTAGTCCTCAATACGATTGACGGTTGCTTCTGGCGCATACATCGCTAATTGGTTGGCTTGCTCTGGCGTTAAAAAAGTATTTTCAATTTTGATTAAATCTTTTTTACCTAAATTATTCGAAGGCAAATTTAAACCGATAGTAATTCGTTCATCAGTTAATGTCAGTTTAAACAGGCTCAGCAATTTGAAACCAATTTGAGCAGGAATGTGGTCGATGACAGTGCCGCAGCTTATCGCTTCAACTTGTAATTTATGGTCGTGTGTCATGATGGGTTTCTCCTCAGATGGCCAATTCTTTATTTAAAACCAGTGACAGTAAGGCTTGTCTTGCATATATGCCATTGCCTGCTTGTTGGAAGTAGTAAGCATAAGGTGTTTTATCAACATCGACACTGATTTCATCAATGCGCGGTAATGGATGTAATACTTTCAAGTTAGGTTTCGCAACATGCAGATCTGCTGCTCGCAGTACAAATTGTGCTTTAACATTGGCATATTCTGAAGGGTCTAAACGCTCTTTTTGTACTCGAGTCATGTAGAGAATATCGAGTTCAGGCAAGACTTCATCAATATTGTTATGCAGGCTGTATGTAGAACCTTTTTCTTCAAGTAGGTGAAGAATATGCACAGGCATCGATAGGGCTTCCGGAGCGATGAAGTAAAAATGATTGCCCTCGAACTTAGACAGCGCTTGCGTGAGAGAATGCACGGTTCTGCCATATTTTAAGTCACCGACCATGGCCACTTGCAAGTTTTCAAGGCGGCCTTGTGTTTCTTGAATAGTAAATAAATCCAATAGCGTTTGTGTTGGATGCTGATTTGAACCATCACCCGCATTGATAACGGGAATATTGCCTGAAAATTGGCTAGCTAAACGTGCGGCACCTTCTTGTGGATGACGCATCACAATGGCATCCACATATTGGCTAATGACCGAAATAGTATCGGCGAGCGTTTCACCTTTTTTACCTAACGAAGTGTTCGAACTGTCAGAAAATCCGACAACAGATGCCCCTAAGCGATGAATGGCTGTTTCAAAGGATAAACGCGTACGGGTCGATGCCTCGAAGAAACAACTGGCGATAACTTTATGTTTTAGAAATTCAGGTTGTGGTTGTTGTTTTAAAGAAGCGGCAACCTTGAGCACGAGCTCAAGATCGGCGCGATCTAAATCATTAATTGAAATTATATCGCGATGGTATAAAGGGTTCGGCATCGTTGTTCTCCTGTGTCAGCAAGACGTGTTAGGTGATAGGCCAAAAAAAAGCCCCTCAATGAGGGGCTTTTCTTGAAATACGGAGGGGAAAAACAGGCTGTCCAGACCGCCAGAAGGCAGTGCAATGGAGGTGTTCTTTGAAACAAATAGAGCAACAGCGTTCATGGTTTCTCCCGGCAAATTGTGGCGCATTATACGCGTGTCTCCTCTCGACGCAAGCGTTTGCATACAGAAAAATAAATTTTTTTACTGGTATGCTGATATTCCTTTTTTGTTATTTTGTATAAAAATAATAAAATCAGAGAGCTATTCATTATTGGCTAAGTCGCTTAGCGATCCTCTCTAATTTGACCATTAACAAAAGCGTCACGCTGACTAACACAATGGTGAGTGCGGCACCATCGGCAATATTTCCTCTATCCGTTAAACTGAAAATTGACACAGGCAGTGTTGCCCAACCAGGGGGATACAGCATCATGGTTGCACCTAGCTCCCCTAAAGATAATGATAAGCTCAGGGCTAATGCGGATATCATCCATGGCATCAATAATGGCAATGTAATGCGGTATAAGCGATACCAAGGCGTAGCCCCTAAGCTGAAGGCTACATTTTCAATATCAGGTGAAATACGGGTCAATCCCGTTGAAATATTACTAAACGTGAAGGCGCTGATTAGGACAAAGTGGGCGGAAAAGACAATCCAGAAGGTGCCATTCATTTGTAAATAGCCTTGGCTGAATGCCACTAAGATTCCCAATCCAATAGACACTGACGGAATTGCGCTAGGTAAATAAAAGGCAATCCCAAGATACTTTTGAAATTTGGCGGAATATTGACGTAAGGCTAAAGCCGCCCATAAGCCACAAAATAAAGCAAATAAGCTGGCACTAAAACCAATAGTGAGACTGGATAAAATCGCATCCCATGCAGGACCCTGAAACGCATTCACAAAGTGGATGAATGTAAAACCAGAGGGTAATAAGCCATTCCACTGTTGGCTAAAACTCGACATTAAAATAATCACTAATGGCAGTAAGAAGAGAATGGCAAATAGGGTGATAGCTATTATTGCGGCAATTATACGTCCTTTTTTAGACCAAATTAGCATGATGATCTCCTCATATTAATGCGACCGGCAGCCATTCGATAGAGTGAAAATAAGCCAAGTGACAGCAAGATATTAATTAAAGCGATCAGGCAGGCAACACTGTAATTCGATTCAAGAATAGCCTTGCTGTACACCATCATAGGCAAGGTGTTTACCCCTTTCGCGCCAATAAATAAGACGATGCCAAACTCATTGGTCGTTAGCAGTAAACAAAGGCTTCCTCCTGCCAGAAGGGCGGGAAGTGCAGCAGGAAAAATCACTTGGCAGATGACTCTAGCCGGATGTGCACCTAGGATACTGGCCGCTTCTAATTGGCTTTTATCTATTTGACGTAGAGCCGCCATTAAGGGGCGCATTATTAAAGGGGTAAAGACGGTAATTTCAGCCAAAATAACGCCATTTACCGAGTATAAAAAGTCGACGGGCGGTAATTCGACATCAAAGAGTGCCATTAAGGTTCCATTGAGTAAGCCTGCGGAGCCATAAATGAAGGTAAAAGCGAGTGTAATTAAAAAAGTTGGCAGTGCGATAAAAGTATCAATAACTTGTGTGATAAACCGACTGCCTGTAAAAGGTATAAAAACCAATATGAGAGAGAGAATACTACCAATAATTAAGCAGCCTAATGTGGCAAAAACAGCAATGTAGAGGGTATTAATTAAGCCATTGATAAAACGGCGTGATTCAATAACTTCCCAAAAAGTCTCTAATCCCCATTGCCCTTGCTCAGTGTGCAATGCCTGCTCTGTAATCAACAATAATGGATAAAAAAATAGAGTGGCTAATACTAACAGAGGTAATAATATCCAAAAATAGGGTTTAATATTGTTGGATGACTGATGGGTCTCGATAGCTTGTGACATGTCACGCCTCAATTAAAATCGTATTGGCGGGTGAAAACCATAAAGTAAGCTGATCACCAATGCGGGGGCTAGGATGTAAGTGAGTGATCGCAACACTGATTGTTTCATTCGCAACTTGGCAAATTAAATGCGTCAAATCTCCCTTCCAACTGATTGAACGTAGGGTGGCATTCAGTTGATTAGTGGTATCAGAGCGAGACGATAAACTAATGTGCTGTGGGCGAATACAGACCAGTTTATGCGTTCCCGTGCGCAGATCAGCGCCTTGCGCTTCAATTAATGTTCCTAAGCAGCTCACGCTAATTTGGCCTACCTTGGCAGAGGCGCCAAGAACAGTGGCAGGTAAAATATTCGCTCGACCTAAAAACTCAGCAGCGAAGCGGTTTGGTGGCTGATGGTAAAGGGCATTTTTTTCACCATGAGCCACCATATAACCGTCTTTCATAATGCCAATTTTATCACCTAAAGCGAGTGCTTCAGTTTGGTCATGTGTGACATAAAGAATCGTTAAATCAGGAAGTTCATGATGTAAGCGGGCGATTTCTTCTACCATATTATGGCGGATTTGTGCGTCTAAAGCCGAAAGCGGTTCATCGAGTAGCAACACTCGTGGACGAACCGCAATCGCGCGTGCGATGGCAACTCGCTGCTGCTGCCCACCTGAAAGTTGGTGAGGATAGCGTGTTGCATAATCGGTCATGCCGACAATTTTTAGTGCTTCAGTAACACGCTCATTAATTAATGCCTTAGGTTGTTTTTGTGCGCGTAGGCCAAAAGCAACATTCTCTTCCACCTTCATATGTGGGAAGAGTGCATAATTTTGTACTACCATGCCTAGCCCCCGTTGATAGGGAGGAAGGTGGGTAATATCCGTATCACCAATTAAAATACGCCCGCTGTCCGGTTGAGCAAAACCTGCAATAGCACGTAAAACAGTTGTTTTTCCTGACCCTGAAGGGCCGATAAGGACCAATATCTCACCTGATTCTATGGTGAGAGATAACGGCTTGAGTACGACATTATCATGATAAGAGACTCTCAATGATTCGAGAGTAATACCTGAATGCTCAGTCGTTTGCGTAGAGGAACTTGTTTTTCTTTTCATCAACATACGTATATCACTCGCTTTCAGTCACTTGTTGCCAACGTGAAATATCATCTGAAAGTGAAATGGCCACCTCATTCCAATCTGGTTGCCAACTTTTTACACCATCGATGGTTTTCATTACTGTTCGGTACTGTTCATCGGTTGGTGTGATATCGGTTCGGACAGGGATCCCCCATGAAAGCTCACTCACTCGATTTTGTGATTGTTTATCTAATAAAAAGTTAATCAGCTTTTTGCCATTTTCGGTTTCTGGGCCATTTTGGACTAGGCCTATGACATAAGGCAGAACAAGTGTGCTGCGTTCACCTTGCTTATCTTCCGGCCAAAATATTTTCACATTAGGGTTACGCGCCATTTGTGATAAGTTCATTTGCAAATCGCCATTTGCTACGTATAACTCACCTTTATTGACTAAAGCGGTAAGTTTGCCGGTTGATGCAGAAGGGCCCACATTGTTAGCTTGTAGCTTCCCTAAGTAGTCAAAACCAGCCTCTTTGCTCCCAAAGCTATGGAATACTTGCAGCATAACAGCGGTACCATCACCTGCTTGTCCTGGGGTGGAATATTGCAGCTTGTTTTTAAATCGATTATCTAACAGCGCATTCCAATTTTTTGGCGGTGTTTTTAACAGCTTTTCGTTATAAATGAACGTCAGGTAATTATTGACGAGAGGGCTGTAATAAGGGGTTGAGTTAGGGATATGTGGAGCAGCATCTGGGGTAAATTTAGCTAATAAATTGCTGGTGGCGGCACGTTGAATAAAAGGCGGAACGGTGACTAATACATCGGCTTGGGGGTTAGTTCGCTCTTTCGCAAGGCGCTCGACAATGGCACCAGAACCACTCTCCACATATTGTACTTTAATGCCCGTCTGCTTCGTAAACGCATTAAACTGGTTTTGATACCAGCTATTGTTGCCATCATGCAGGCCGTCTGCTGAATAAACGGTAACCACAGAATCGGCCCAAGAGGGGGCTGAACATAGCGCAGCCATCAACAAACAAGAAAGGCGAGAAAACGTCATGATGATCTCCTATTAACGAAAATGAAGTCTGGTATATACCAGTTTCTTTTACGCTAACCAGAGATTGTGACAAAAAGATGAAATAATCCAATTTTTATAAAAAATGATATCGACTACAGGGTTTCCACCTCAATACGTAAACTATCATGACGCCAGTATTCCACATCATAATCAAGGATCCGCCCATACTGATCATAGTTCAAACGTTGTAATAGCAAGGCAGGCCGGCCAGCTGTCACCCCAAGTGCATGAGCAGCTTGTAGGGGCATGGCAGTTGGATAAAACGAAAGATGCATACTGGTATAAATCAAATTGTAATGGGTTTCATATATTTCAGTGAGACTGCCATTTAGGTCATGCCTTAACAATTCTGGCACTCGGGCAGGTAAGCAGTGATTTTCACAATAACAAACTGCACGCTCATCCGCGAAACGTAAACGTGTGAGTAAATAAATGGGTTCAAAAGGCTCCAATGCTAATGGTTTTGCAATTTCACTTGGCACAGTGACGACACGCCCATCCAAAAGTAGGGTTTTAGGCTGGCGTCTTTGTTCAAGACACAATTTGTGAAAATTGGTGTTTTGAGTAGGGTTAAGCCACAGTCTCTCCGGCGTGACAAACCAGCCCCGACGCTCAGAACGATAGATCACACCACTGGCTTCTAGCTGTGCCAAACTTTCACGAATCGTTACCCTTGTTGTGTTATATATCGCACATAATTCGCGTTCTGATGGCAATTTATCACCACTTTTCAGTGCACCATTTTGAATCTTTGCCTGTAATTGCGCGGTGATTAGGCGATATTGTGGTTGCTCTTCTATGGTTGGTTTCATGTGTTTTCACCAAGTTGAAATTCATTTGTATTATACAGAGTTATATGAATTTTTTGTTGCAATGTCATTTTTCCTTTGACCTTTAGTGATAAGTATACGCATTATATTTGCCATCTGGTATAGACCAACAGGTGAGTTGAATGTCTGCAAATCATTATTTGTTATTAACCCCAGGCCCACTGACCACATCAAAAACCGTCAAAGAGGCGATGTTACTCGATAGTTGTACATGGGATGATGATTATAATCTTGGCGTTGTGCAATCGATTCGTCAGCAGCTGACATCGCTAGCAACAACAACGTCTGGATATACAACCGTTTTATTACAAGGTAGTGGTAGTTTTGCTGTAGAAGCGGTATTGGGAAGCACAATGCGTCAGCATGATAAAGTGCTGATTATCAGTAACGGCGCTTATGGTGTACGTATGGCTGAAATGGCACAGCGTATGGATATTGCTCATCATGTGTATGATTGTGGGGAAACCTCGTTACCGGATGCTGCGGTAATTGAGCAGCTATTGCAGGACGATGAACAAATCACACACATTGCGATGGTGCATTGTGAGACAACAACAGGAATATTAAACCCAGTTG
Source organism: Providencia sp. PROV080 (assembly GCF_033688105.1). Lineage (NCBI taxonomy): Bacteria > Pseudomonadati > Pseudomonadota > Gammaproteobacteria > Enterobacterales > Morganellaceae > Providencia > Providencia sp. PROV080. The sequence goes on along the minus strand of NZ_CP096346.1, from coordinate 3,749,918 downwards.
AAGCGGTCGGTAGGCTAGCTAAACAATATCGTAAACGTTATATCCTTGATGCCATGAGTAGTTTTGGAGGCATTCCCATGGATATTGCGGAGCTTAACGTTGATTTTATGATCAGCTCAGCCAACAAATGTATTCAAGGGGTACCTGGTTTTGCTTTTGTGATTGCTCGTGTTGACCAGTTACTTGTCTGTAAAAAGTATTCACGTTCATTATCGTTAGATCTCTATGAGCAGTGGGAGTGCATGGAAAAATACCATGGTAAATGGCGTTTTACATCTCCAACTCATACGGTGCTGGCTTTTGCACAAGCCTTAAAAGAGCTAGAACAAGAAGGGGGAATTACTGCTCGTTACCAACGTTATTCACAAAACCAACGTCAATTAGTCACGGGGATGCGTCAATTAGGCTTTGAAACCTTACTTAAGGATGATTGGCAATCTCCTATCATCACGGCTTTTTATTCACCTAAAGCTGCTGATTATCATTTCAAGCAATTTTATGAACGATTGAAAGCTCAAGGCTTCGTTATTTACCCCGGTAAAGTTTCGCAAAGTGATTGTTTTCGTATTGGGAACATTGGTGAAGTGTATCAACAAGATATTGCCGCATTACTCGTTGCAATCAAGCAGGCTATTTACTGGGAAAATAAGGAGTCAGTATGAAGCGTATTAATGCAGTCGTTTTAGATTGGGCAGGGACTACCGTTGATTTTGGTTCTTTTGCGCCAACCCAAATTTTTATTGAGGCATTTCATGGCGTGTTTGATATCGATATTACGCTTGCAGAGGCTCGTATACCTATGGGGCTAGGCAAATGGCAACATATTGAAGCGTTAGGAAAACTACCAACAATTGATGCACGTTGGCAGCACAGGTTTGGTCGTTCAATGACGACCGATGATATTAATGCCATTTATGAGGCATTTATGCCGTTGCAAATTGCTAAAGTCGTCGATTTTGCTGCTCCAATTGAAGGGGTTGTCGATACAGTTAGTATATTGCGTGCATCTGGGATCAAAATCGGTTCTTGTTCTGGCTATCCGCGAGCCGTGATGGAAAAATTGGTTCCAGCAGCAGAAAAATTAGGCTATAGACCGGACTATTGGATTGCGAGTGATGACTTAGTGGCTGGTGGTCGCCCAGGTCCATGGATGGCACTACAAAATATTATTGAGTTAGGTATCGACTCGGTTGCTCATTGTATTAAGGTTGATGATGCCGCACCTGGTATTGAAGAAGGGCGTAATGCAGGGATGTGGAGTGTTGGCCTCGCTTTATCAGGGAATGAGTTTGGTAAAACATGGGATGAATATCAACGCATGTCAGCCGATGACGTTGCGCATTTGCGTCAGCAAGCCGCCAATAAGTTATTTGCCGCAGGTGCGCACTATGTTATTGATACATTAGCTGATCTACCTGACCTCATAGAGAAGATAAATGTGCGACTGGCTAATGGCGAAAGACCCTAAGTGGCCGTATCGCTTATAGGTTGAGTTCGAATCGGTACAATATTGTGGCGCCTATTATCTCGATGTCTATTAGTAGGCACCACAGCTTCAAATACAGATTCGAATACAGCTTCAAATAAGTGCCGACCTAATCTATACAATTAAATGATACCACTCGGTAATTCAGGTGCTAATGTTGCAACCATTACCGCTTTTATTGTATGCAAGCGGTTTTCCGCTTCATCGAACACAATACTGTATGGAGATTCAAAAACCTCTTCAGTGACTTCCAGTCCACCCCACAGATTAAACTCTTGGGCAAGTTGAGCGCCGAGCGTTGTGTCTTCGTTATGAAATGCGGGTAAACAATGTAGGAATTTAACATCAGGGTTACCGGTTAACTGAATCGTATCCATATTCACTTGATACGGTTTAAGCAAATGAATCCGTTCGGCCCAAACCGCTTTTGCTTCCCCCATTGACACCCAAACATCGGTATACAGGAAATCAGCATCTTTAACACCTTCTGCAACATTTTCAGTGAGCGTGATTTTTCCTCCTGTTTTCAACGCTGCTTTTTGACAAATTTCAACGAGTTCTGCTTCTGGCCAACAACTTTTTGGTGCGACTAAACGAACATCCATGCCTGTGAGCGCCGCAGCCTCTAACATGGAATTTCCCATGTTGTTACGAGCATCGCCTAAATAAGCAAATTTGATCTCTGAAAGAGGTTTGTTTGGTTGATGTTCTTGGATGGTCAGTAGGTCGGCCAATAACTGTGTGGGATGGAATTCATTTGTTAATCCATTCCATACAGGCACTCCCGAATGCGCAGCTAAAGTTTCAACCGTTGATTGACTAAAACCCCGATATTGGATCCCATCATACATCCGTCCTAAAACCCTTGCGGTATCTTTCATGGTTTCTTTGTGACCAATTTGGCTACCTGAAGGGCCTAAGTAAGTGACTCTTGCACCTTGGTCAAAAGCACCGACTTCAAAGGCGCAGCGTGTACGAGTAGAATCTTTTTCAAAAATAAGGGCGATGTTTTTGCCTGTGAGCAGTGGGGTTTCGAGTCCGGCTTTCTTTTGTGCTTTTAACCAAGCTGATAGTTTTAATAATGAATGAATTTCGTTGGGTGTAAAATCAAGTAACCTAAGAAAATGCTTTTTATAGAAGGGGTTCATAAAATGCAGCCTTTTGTGATTGAATTAATATTCAATTTATATTCATAAAAATTCAAAATCAACCCCTGTAAGAAAAGAAATTATTCATTCAGGTATGGTGTCACTGGCAGCCCTATGGGAGAATGGCCCAGAGACTAGCGATAATGAAAAAAGAGGTGTGGATATGGTGGATAAAGCTGAATTAGAGGCTCAATACGAAGAAACTCGTCTAATTATAGAAGAATTACTGGAAGATGGCAGTGATCCTGATGCATTGTATGCAATTGAACACCATTTCTCTGCTGATAATTTTGAATTATTAGAAAAAGCAGCCGTAGAAGCTTTTAAATTAGGTTATGAAGTCACTGATGCGGAAGAGTTGGAAGTTGAAAACGGTGTGACGCTGATGTGCTGTGATGTGATTAGTGAGAGTGCATTAAACGCAGAGCTGATAGATGCTCAAGTTGAACAACTGATGAAATTGGCTGAAAAACTCGGAATCAACTATGACGGCTGGGGAACTTATTTCGAAGATCCTGATGCTGAATATGATGATGAAGAAGGTGATGACGACGAAGGTGATCGAATCCACTAATTCAATAAGCTAAGATTCAACTCCCTATGTGCCTGCTCTTGTAAAATCAACAAAAGCAGGCATTTTGCTATCAACAGTCACTAAAATCGTTAACGTAGTAGGCGTGAAAGGCCATTAAAGAAGGTATCGTCGATAAATGTCTTAGAACGTCGACTACACATTTATTCGCCTGATATCTGTTCTTATCACTGATTATTCTGGATCTGCTGGATATCCCGCCGTACTGAGGGCTGTACGGAAAATACTTTCTTCCATATTGCTGGTGATCTGCACTTTTTTTGTTGAGGGATCGGCGTCCACTTGCGCATTGCCATCAATATCCAAAATGATTTTTGTGATTGATTTAGCGCAGCCGCCACATGCCATTTTCGGTATTGTAAGACTTATCATTTTTCTAACTCCTATGATTAACATTATGATAAATATAAAGCTTTACCCTATTGGAAGGTCAATCAGTTTTTACTGAATGCGCGGGAAAATTGCCAAACAGCCCCTTTTTGACCTCTTGGGTTTCAAGGTATTCATGTGAATTAACTAAATTTTCAATAATCGGGCAATCAGGATCATCATTACCATGGCAGTGTCGAGTGAGAGCTTCAAGCGTATTTGCGATACCTTGCAGCTCATGAATCTTTCTTTTTAATTCAGAAAGGTGTGTTAGTGCCATATTTTTAACATCGGCGCTAGCACGCTCTCTATTGCGCCATAGGCACAATAAAACTGAAATCTGCTCGGTTGAGAAACCTAGCGAACGCGCACGGCGAATAAGATTCAGGCTATTAACGTCCGATTGGTTGTAATAGCGATACCCTGCGGTTGTGCGCTTTGCTTTGGGGAGCAAGCCCGTCTGTTCGTAATAACGGATCATTTTTGCTGAGATACCAGAAAGTTTGGCTGCTTGACCAATATTCATTATTTTATCTCCTCAACAATCGGATACTTTAAGAAATAAAATTGCTAGTTCTTTGTTGTCGCTTGTTTAAGAATCGCCATAATGCTCGGTTTTTGCGATGAAAAAGTGCCATAAAAGATATGCTCACCAATGAGGGTAATCGGTGCGACGCGTACACCCGTTCGAGCTTTGGCTTCTGCCATTATTTGCGGGTCTGTCAGGTCGCGCTCTTCAAATGAGAGTTGTTCTTTCACCAACCACTCTTTGAGCAATTTGCAGTCAGGGCACGTTGGTGTGGTATAAATCAGAATTGGCGGTTGTGGTGTGAGCGTCATCGTGATCTCCTTTTTACGGATATAGCCAGACTTAATACAGTCTGGCTATTAAAATGATTTATTGAGTGGCGCTATCTTTCATTGGTGCTTGAAAGCGTTTTAGGCGTAAGGCATTACCCAATACGAAGACACTGGAAAGTGCCATTGCTGCCGCAGCCAGAATAGGTGAAAGCAGGGTACCGTTAATTGGATAGAGCAAGCCTGCTGCCACAGGGATCAATAGCGCATTGTAAGCAAAGGCCCAAAACAGGTTCTGTTTGATGTTGCGGATAGTTGCTTGGCTTAATGCAATTGCATCGACAACACCACGTAGATCCCCAGACATCAATACAACATCCGCAGCTTCAATAGCGACATCTGTTCCTGTACCGATTGCTAATCCAACATCGGCTTCGGCAAGTGCAGGTGCATCGTTAATTCCATCGCCAACAAACGCGACTTTATTGTGATTACGACGAAACTGTTTTAAAGCTGCAACCTTACCATCTGGCAAGACTTCCGCTGCCACTTCATCAATGCCAAGCTGTTTAGCGATAGCAGCGGCTGTCGCAGTATTATCACCGGTGATCATTGCTACTCTTAACCCTAAAGCGTGTAATGCATTGATAGCTTCTGGCGTTGTTTCTTTAATTGGGTCAGCAACGGCGATAATTGCTGCTAACCGTCCATCAATAGCTGCGTAGAGTGGACTTTTTCCTTGTTCACCTAGGCGTTGCGCAGATTGCTGGAAGTGACTCACATCCAATCCAAGCTGTTTCATAAAGCGATCGGCACCAACAGAGATGGCACGACCACTGACTTTTGCCGAGATACCAAATCCTGGAACGGCTTCAAACTCTTCTATAGCCGCCAGTGCAAGACCTTTGTCGTTTGCAGCAGTCACAATCGCTTCAGCTATCGGATGTTCAGAGCGCGTTTCGATGGCAGCAACTAAGGACAAAACCTCATCATATTCAAAGCCGTCAGCTGGGATCAGGTCAGTGAGTTCTGGACGACCTTTCGTTAATGTTCCGGTTTTATCAAGAGCGACGACTGTTACATCACGCAGCGCTTGTAAGGCTTCACCTTTGCGAAATAGAACACCTAATTCAGCAGCTCGTCCAGTACCGACCATAATTGAGGTTGGTGTTGCCAGCCCCATCGCACATGGACATGCGATAATTAAAACAGCAACAGCATTAATCAGTGCAAAGGTTAGTGCTGGATCTGGACCAAAAATAAGCCAAATGAAGAAGGTGATCACCGCGCCTGTCATCACCGCAGGAACAAACCACATCGTCACCTTATCAACTAATGCTTGAATAGGTAGTTTTGAGCCTTGTGCTTCTTCTACTAAACGAATGATCTGAGCTAATACGGTGTTCGAACCAATTTTAGTCACTCGGAAACTAAAGGCGCCTGTTTTATTGATGGTGCCCCCAACAACCTCAGAGCCTATTTCTTTGGATACAGGTACAGGTTCACCGGTGATCATGCTTTCATCAACATAAGAAGCCCCTTCAATGACTTCACCATCAACAGGGATTTTCTCGCCTGGGCGCACAAAAACGATATCATTTGTCATGACCTGATCCAGCGGGATCTCAATCATTTTCCCATCACGTTCTACACGGGCCGTTTTAGCTTGTAGCCCAACAAGACGTTTGATGGCTTGGGAGGTTTTGCCTTTTGCGCGGGCTTCTAATGTACGACCGAGCAGAATTAAGGTCACAATAACGACGGCCGCTTCAAAGTATACATTCGCCGTCCCGACAGGCAGCACCTGTGGTATAAAGGTGGCCACCACAGAATAGCCATAGGCAGCGGCTGTACCGACAGCGACAAGTGAGTTCATATCAGGCGCTGCACGTAATAGTGCCGGAACCCCTTTTTGGAAAAAGCGTAAACCAGGGCCGAATAGTACAATGGTCGCGAAGACAAATTGGATATACCAATTGAGTTGTTGTCCAAGGTTCTCCGATACCCAATGATGAATACCTGGAATAAAATGTGAACCCATTTCAATAATAAATACTGGCAATGTGAATATTGCAGCAGTAAATAATGCACGCCGTAGCGAGCGCTCTTCATTCTCACGACGTTCATTGGCTTGATCATTCGCATTAGTCGTTGTTTCTGACAGACGACGAGGTTTATAACCCGCTTGCACTATCGCGGCTTCGAGATCATCGATAGTGACAGCGCCGGAGAAATGGCGAATGCGGGCGCGTTCTGTTGCCAAGTTAACAGTCGCTTCAATAACGCCGGGGATTTGTGATAATGCTTTCTCAACGCGACCAACACAAGATGCACAGGTCATCTCTTCAATCGCTAATTCAGTTGTCTCTTCACGGACTTTATAACCTGAACTCTCTATTGCACGAACAGCCGCAGCCGGATCAGCTTGGCCTTTGAACGTGATGTCTGCACGCTCAGTTGCTAAATTCACGGTTGCCGTTTCAATATTCGTGACAGCGTTTAATGCTTTTTCAACACGACCAACACAGGATGCACAGGTCATGCCTTCTACTGGTAAACTCAGCCTATTAACGGAAGAGTGAGATATATTCGTTGTCATGGACTTACCCTCTTGGATTTCTTCATTACGTAAAGACTAACGTTTACCTTAAGGGGAAGGTCAAGCATTATTTTTAATTATTGTATAGATTGATAATGACCATTTGTAATATATTGTTTTATAGGTGTTTTTTTGCATTGAAAAAGTGGTTCACTAAACTATCCCTGTTTAGTGAACCATTTATTAGCGATAAAGAGTTTGTTAGGCTGATTTTTTAGACGTTAGTTTTCGTATCGCCATATAAAATACAGGCGTTAATAGTAAGCCGAAGAAAGTGACGCCTAACATGCCAAAGAAGACGGCGATCCCCACTGCTTGCCGCATTTCAGAACCTGCTCCAGTCGCTAAGACCAGTGGAATAACTCCTGCAATAAAGGCAAAGGATGTCATTAAAATAGGGCGTAATCGAAGGTGTGACGCTTCCAAGACGGCCGTTAGCGGATCTTTTTCTTGTTTCTCTTGGGCTATTGCGAACTCAACAATCAAAATAGCATTTTTCGCCGCAAGGCCTACCAGCACAATAAAGGCAATTTGCGTGAAAATATTATTATCACCACCCAGTAACCAGACTCCCGTCATAGCTGAAAGCAGCGCCATTGGGGCGATTAATAATACAGAGAACGGTAACGACCAGCTGTTGTATTGAGCAGCGAGTATTAAGAATGCAAATAGCACCGCTAATGGGAAAATATAGAGTGCAGAGTTACCCGCTAATTGTTCTTGGTAGGTTAAATCCGTCCATTCAAAATCCATTCCTTCTGGTAATGTTTCACGTAAGATTTTTTCCATTGCGTCAGTTGCTTGGCCAGAGGTATAACCTGGGGCTGCATTGCCAGTGATATCAACTGAAGGATAGCCATTATAGTGGATCACGCGATCTGGACCATTGGTACGCGTAATAGTGACTAATGCACTGAGTGGGATCATCTCTCCGTGTTGGTTGCGAACGTTGATCAGTTCAATATCCTTTGGATCCATTCTAAATGGTGTATCCGCTTGAACAATAACCCGATAAGTGCGGCCAAAACGATTGAAATCATTGATGTAGAGAGAACCTAAATTGATTTGTAAGGCATCAAAGATATCGGTAAGTGTTACGCCTTGAGATTTCGCTTTTTCCCGATCAATATCCACATCGATTTGTGGAGAATTAGTTTGAAAACTTGCCATCATCCCTGTTAATTCAGGTGCTTGCATCGCTTTCATGAGAACTTGCTCTTGCACTTGTGCTAAAGCTTCAAAACCTAGATCCGCCCTATCTTCAATTTGCACCTTAAAGCCGCCCATTGAACCTAATCCCGGAACAGGGGGAGGCGGAAATATGCCTACAAATCCATCGGGTATTTGGCTGAATTTTTTCATCAAACGATCTGCAATGGCGTTCGCAGAGAGGGAGGGATCCGTGCGTTCATCAAAAGGTTTGAGCATAGCAAACATGAGGGCCGAGTTAGGTAAATTAACAGGCCCATTCACAGAGAGTCCTGGGAATGCGACTACGTTTTCAACGCCAGGCTCCATGAGAGCAAGACGTGACATCTCTTTGACGACCTCTTCGGTACGATCAAGAGAGGAACCCGGAGGTAATTGAGCAACCCCGATTAAATAGTATTTATCTTGTGCGGGAACAAAACCATTAGGAACCACTTTAAAACCTAATGCGGTTAGTCCAACAAACCCCAGATACAATACAAAAATAATCAGACTTCCTCGGATACAACGTCGGACTATCTGAACGTATTTGTTAGACAAGGTATTAAAGAAGACATTAAATTTTGCAAAAAGGCGGCTAAATATTACGTTGATAACGCGAGTCAGCCAGTCTGCTTTTACGTTTTTACCCTGTGGTTTGAGTAAAATTGCACTAAGGGCGGGAGATAACGTCAGTGAGTTAATCGCTGAAATAATGGTTGAAATGACGATGGTGAGTGAAAATTGACGATAAAACTCCCCTTGTAAACCAGATAAAAATGCGGTGGGGATAAAAACAGCGGCGAGAACTGAGGTAATAGCCAGTATCGGCCCCGTAACTTCATCCATTGCCTTAAATGCAGCTTCTTTTGGGGTTAAGCCATCCGAGATGTGCCTTTCAACGTTTTCAACCACGACAATTGCGTCATCGACAACGATTCCTATGGAAATAACTAAACCAAATAACGATAACGTATTGAGTGAAAAACCAAAGAGATACATAAAGGCAAATGTACCAATTAAAGATACTGGTACTGCCACCAATGGAATAATAGAGGCACGCCAGCTTTGTAAAAATAAAACCACAACCAGTACCACTAATACGGTTGCTTCAAGCAGCGTGATGGCAACAGACTTTAAAGATGCGCTCACAAATATGGTGGGATCATAGGCGATTTTGTAATCGATTCCGTCGATAAAGTTAGTTTGCAAACGGGCCATGGTTTCTCTGACGGATTCGGCGACTTCTAATGCATTCGCGCCCGGACTCATGACAATTTGTAGTCCGACGGCATTTTGCCCATTTAGTAAACTACGAAGTGAATAATTATCAGCGCCTAGCTCCAATCTAGCGACATCTCTTAAATAAGTTGCCTGCCCATCTTTTCCGGAATGAATAATAATATTACCAAATTGCTCCTCAGTTGTGAGTCGACCGAGTGCATTTATACTAATTTGAAACGATGATGTTGAATTGGGTTGTTGTCCAATAGAACCTGTGGCGACTTGGACATTTTGTTCTTGGATAGCCGCAACAATATCATTTGCAGTTAATCCTAAGGCGGCTATTTTGGTTGGATCAATCCATGCTCGCATCGCATATTCACCTTCTCCCCACACTAACGCACTGGAAACACCGGGTAACCTTGCGATTTCATCACGTACATTCAGTAACGCATAGTTAGACACAAACAGAGGGTCGTAAACATTATTCGGCGAATACATATGAACAACCATTAACACATCAGGAGATGTTTTTTCTGTGGTGACACCAATTTGCTGTACTTCTTGAGGTAAGCGAGGGATAACCCGTGATACTAAGTTTTGCACTTGGATCTGAGCGATATCAGGATCCACATCTTGCCTAAAAGAGATGGTGAGGACCATTTTTCCATCAGTTGACATCTGCGAACTCATATAGAGCATGCCTTCGACGCCATTGACCGCTTGCTCGATGGGCGAAGCCACCGTATCCGCAATCACTTTGGGTGTTGCCCCAGGATAACTCGCAATAACTTGAACTGTCGGTGGCGTTACCGACGGATATTCGCTAAGCGGCAGTTTATAAAAACTTAATATCCCCGCTATTAATATAAATATTGATAGCACCATAGCGAAAATAGGGCGCTGTATAAAGAAATGGGGAAACTTCATTATTGTTTCTCCTCAAATTTATTGGCTGTGGTCTGTTTGTTATTTGTCGTTGATGGTGTTGTTTCTGCTGCTGGTGTGGACTGCATAGCTACAGGTGCGACTTCCATCCCCGGTCTGACCAAACCTTTAATAATAATTTTCTCACCCGCAACTAAACCGTGATTAATGACTCTGAGACCATCAACCATGGCACCTAATTCGACAGGGCGGTATTCTGCTTTATTATTTTTATCGAGAACTAAGACATAGTTTTGGCCTTGATTAGAACCTATGGCTTGGTCATCAATTAAAATAGAAGGACTTTTTTCTCCAATAGGCAGTTGTGCACGAATAAATGCACCGGGGATCAGCTTGCCATCTTTATTATCGATAACTGCTCTAACTTTCACCGTGCCGGTCGTTCGTTCGATTTGGTTGCCAATAAAATTAAGATTGCCAATATAGGGTGTGCTCTTGTTATTTGGTAATGTTATGGTCACGGGAGGCAAGGATACGTCGGTATTTTTTATCGACGATGAATATAAATCTGTTAATTTATGGAAAGTAGCTTCATCAATATCAAAATAAGCATATATTGGATCAATAGACACAACCGTCGTTAAGCGAGTGGCTTCATTTGTCTCGCCACCAGTCACTAAATTGCCTTCCGTTATTAATGCTCTATCAACTCGACCTGCAATGGGCGAGTGAATTTTGGTATAGGATAAATTTAATTTAGCGGATGCTACAGCGGCTTTGGCTGATTTCACTTGTGCGTTATTTGCGGTGAGTATAGCAAGTGCGTCGTCATAATCTTTACGGGAAACCGCGCCTTTATTAATCAACCCTTTAAGGCGTTGGTAATTTCGATTGGCTTGCGCGGCTAAAGCCTCTGCTTGGCTTAATTTCCCCTCCGCTTCAAGTAGCGCTATTTGAAAAGGTTGGGGGTCGATTTGAAAGAGTAAATCTCCTTTTTTAACCCGTTGTCCTTCAGGTATGTCGACTGAATTAATACGTCCGCCAACGCGGGGGCGAACATCAACGGTTTTTGGGGAGGCGAGATAACCAGTAAATTCAGCAGAAGGGATAATGTGTCGTTGAATAACTTCCGCGACAGGAACTTTAGGCAGCATAGCAGAATTCGCGGCTGCTGATTTATTATCATTATTTGTCTCTTGTGCGATAGCTAGGTCGCTTATACTCATCGCTACAATAAATGCAGCATATATTCCGATTTTCATTTTTATCATAAACCTTACCTAATTATTGATCTCGTTGTTAGCTTTAACGTTAAATAAAAAATGTTTTGGCAGGGTAAAGGTTACAGTAGTTGTAAGGTCAACTTTTAAATACGATAAAGCTTGATTTAGTGATAAAGATGAATTTATTGTTAATTAAATCAATGCTGGTATTGGGTTTTAATGATTAAAGAAAAGTCTGCTATGTAAAGTTAAAATAAACTATTGACCTTGTATCTACTTTAAGGTTTTTAATGATTGTCATTAATTTAAATACATAGAGAAATAAGGATTAATGATGAAGAAAATAACATTTTTATTGGCTTTAAGTTTATTAAGTTATCAAAGCTTAGCATCAAGTGATACGTTGAATACTCAACCTGTATTACCTCATATCACGGAAACCAACGCTTCAGAAGAACCTGATAAAAAAATTTTGTTTTCAATGACTTTTATTGGTGATGCGAGTTTGTCATCAATCGAAAAACAGGCACAGGAGATGGCTAAAAAACGAGGAGCAAGTCACTATAAAATTATTGGAGCAAGTGGCGAAAATCAACTTAGAGGTCATGTGACATTTTATCAATAACGCTATTTGTTTTAGTCAGGAGGTGAGTAATGAGCCATCACACCATTAGAGAAAATGTAATACAAGATATTCTTTTGTGGATCGATATGAATGTGGATAAGCCATTACAAATAGAAGAAATCTCTAACCGTGCAGGCTATTCAAAGTGGTATTTTCAACGTGTTTTTAAAAATACGGTTGGTGTAAGTTTAGGACAGTATCTGTTAATCAGGAGGTTACTAAGAGTCTCCACGGATTTGAAAGAAACCAACGATAAGATTATTGATATTGCTTTCAGGTATGGCTTTGATGGTCAACAAGGGCTAACAAGAGCCTTTAAACGAAAGCTAAAAGTGACGCCTGGCAAATATAGGAAAGAAACGATGCTAAGATATCATACATCTTATTAATAAATATCTTTTATAAACGTAGGTATAGAATACGCTTATGGGCAAATTCTATACCTAAAACAATCTCAACAGAAAATGAAAACTCACATCTAATAAGGCATTGAATAAACAAAATAAATAAAATTGTTTTTTTTCTTGACCTTGCAATGGTGGTAAGGATTAACATGAAAAAAACTTAAAATGATCTGTATCTGTTTTTAGGTGGTAAATAATGAAAATAGGTGAAGTATCAAAACTGTTTAATATTCCAAGAGAGACGATTCGTTTCTATGAAAAAGAGGGATTGATTATTCCTCCTAATAGAAATGACAATAACTATCGAAGCTATAGTGAAAAGCATATTCAACGACTCAGGTTTATAAAGAATTGCCGTAGTCTTAATATGTCTCATCGTGAAATAAAAACATTATTAGATTTGGTTGATAATAATAGTGATGATTGCCAATTAGTTGAAGCCGTGATCAATACTCATTTACTGAATGTTCGAAAGAATATTGAGAAACTCACTCATTTAGAGCGAGAGCTGGTTATTTTACAAGATCACAGCGATGAAATAGATTCTCGGCATAAATGTGGAATAATAAAAAACTTATTATCGAAAAAGCGTTAAGCGATAAGACAAATAAGGATAGCGTATTTGGCTATCCTTATAGAGACGGCGATTATAACGCTTTTAACATCCGAATTTCACAATCGCTGTGGCCTGTATTTCCAAGTGGCTCATCAATAAACTCAAAGCCTAATTTTTCATACAGTTTAATAGCGGCTTGTAAGTCTGCTGTTGTTTCAAGATAACAGCGTGTATAGCCTTGTGCTTTAGCAAACTCTAATGACATTAATACAATCTGCTTTGCCACTCCCTTGCCTCTTAGTACAGAGGATAGGTACATTTTTTGTAGTTCGGCAGTTTCATTATCACCACCGGCCAGTTGTGATATACCACCACCACCGACAATTTTACCGTCCATCTCAACCACCCAGTATGCACTGCGGGGTTTGCTATAAACTTCATACAGTGTATCTAAAATAGGATCCGCAACTGCAAAGCCTTTATCGGCGGTTAAACCATGCTCTGCTGAAACTTCACGAATAACGGCAGCAATACCTGCATTATCTTCTTGTTCAATTAAACGGATCGTGTGGGTTGTTGTATTTGTTGTCATGAGAGACTCTCTTTATTTATTGTTTTGTACTACTCAGTGAGAGAGAACCAGAAGGGAACTTCAATCTGAGATCTGCGAACGCAGCCAGCTAATGATAATCGATTAATTACGATGGGTATAGATCTGTAATACATTCCTATGGTGTATTAATTTATGCTTATACGTAGTTATTCGCATGATCTGTTTACGGAAGGTTGACTCCGCTATCGCTGGTGGCCTGCCTCTAATTATGCCGAGCTGTAAAAAAAGAAAAGCCCTTATTGGCTAACCAATAAGGGCTTAGGCTAGGTAGCACAAGGCAAAATTACAGTGATGCGATAGTCACTTTCTGTGCTTCTAACTTACCTTTCGCTTCAATATTCGCGGCTAAACGCTCACGTTCTTTTTCAACGACAGCTGCTGGCGCACGGCTAACAAAACCTTCATTTGCCAGTTTGCTTTCAATTGAGTCAATTTCTTTGATGACTTTCTCTAGCTCTTTGTCCAAACGGGCTAGCTCAGCATCTTTGTCGATTAAGCCAGCCATAGGGATCAACAGTTCGGTACCACTCACTAGCTTAGTTACAGAAACGGGGGCTTCTTCACTATCAGCCAAGACGGTGATACTGGCGAGGCGAGCCATGGACTTAATAAAGTTTTCATTTTCAGCAACGCGACGTTTGGCATCCTGCGATGCACTACGCAATAAGACATCCAGAGGTTTACCCGGCGAGATATTCATTTCTGCACGAATATTACGTACCGCAATGATAGCTTCTTTGATCCACTCCAAGTCACTTAATGCCAGCTCATCGACCTTCTCGGCATTAAATTCTGGGAAGGGTTGTAGCATGATGGTATCAGCATCAATGCCTTTTACCACTTTTACACGTTGCCAGATGGTTTCTGTGATAAATGGAATAATTGGATGAGCTAGACGCAGTAATGCTTCCAGTACTTCAATTAATGTGAAGCGTGCTGCACGGGCCTGTGCTTCGTTGCCTTTATGAACCGCTGGTTTAGAAAGCTCTAAATACCAGTCACAGAATTCGTTCCAAGTGAAGTCGTACAGAATACCTGCCGCGATATCATAACGATGCGTATCTAGCGCTTCACGATATGCTTTAATTGTTTGGTTGAATTGAGCCATGATCCAGCGATCTGCCAGAGAGAAGCTCATTTCACCGCCATTCTGACCACAGTCTTGGTTTTCTGTGTTCATGAGTACGAAACGGCTCGCATTCCACAATTTATTACAGAAGTTACGATAGCCAGACAGACGTTTCATATCCCAGTTGATATCGCGTCCCGTAGAAGCAAGAGCCGCTAAGGTGAAACGTAATGCATCTGTACCATGTGCCTCGATACCGTTTGGATACTCTTTACGCGTACGCTTAGCAATTTTTTCAGCCAGCTGTGGCTGCATCATGTTGCCAGTACGTTTTTCCAATAGGTCTTCGAGCGAAATACCGTCGATCATATCCAATGGGTCGATAACGTTCCCTTTGGATTTAGACATTTTTTGTCCTTCTTCATCGCGGATGAGGCCTGTCATATAAACCGTTTTGAACGGTACTTGAGGGACGCCGTTTTCGTCTTTGATGAAATGCATGGTCAACATGATCATGCGGGCAATCCAGAAGAAGATAATATCGAAACCACTTACCAACACATCTGTTGGGTGGAACGTTTTTAAAGCTTCAGTATTTTCAGGCCAGCCTAATGTTGAGAAAGTCCACAGACCAGAAGAGAACCAAGTATCGAGAACGTCGTCGTCTTGACGTAAGGCAACGTCTGCACCAAGGTTGTTTTCACGACGAACTTCATCTTCATCACGACCAACGTAAACATTGCCTTTATCGTCATACCATGCAGGAATACGATGTCCCCACCAGAGTTGGCGAGAAATACACCAGTCTTGGATATCACGCATCCAAGAGTAGTACATGTTTTCATATTGGCGTGGTACGAATTGAATGCGGCCATCTTCAACGGCTTTGATCGCATTTTCAGCGAGAGGTTTAGTGCGAACATACCATTGGTCAGTTAGCATGGGTTCGATAACGACACCACCACGGTCACCATAAGGTACCGTCAAGTCGTGAGGCTTAACTTCAACCAGTAAACCGAGCTGTTCAAATTCCGCGACAAGGGCTTTACGGGCCGCAAAACGTTCCATGCCACGGTATGCTTCAGGAAGTTCGCTACTATACGCAGTGGAAGGATTGCCATGAGTATCGAAAACTTCAGCTTCGTGGCGCACGTTACCATCTAAATCCATCATGTTAATCATGATCAATTGATGACGTTTGCCCACTTCATAGTCATTGAAATCATGAGCTGGCGTGATTTTTACGCACCCCGTGCCTTTTTCCATATCGGCATGTTCATCACCAACGATTGGAATACGGCGGTTAACTATCGGAAGAATAATTTCTTTACCGATTAAATCCTTATAACGTGGATCTTCTGGGTTAACAGCAACCCCTGTATCCCCAAGCATCGTTTCCGGACGTGTTGTAGCAACAACGAGGTAATCTTTCCCTTCAGCTGTTTTTACGCCGTCAGCGAGTGGATAGCGCAGATGCCACATGGAACCTTTTATTTCACGGTTTTCCACTTCGAGATCAGAAATAGCGGTATGCAGTTTTGGATCCCAGTTAACTAGGCGTTTACCACGATAGATCAAGTTATCTTTATAGAGACGAACGAACGCTTCTTTAACGGCTTTCGATAAGCCTTCATCCATAGTAAAACGTTCACGTTCCCAATCAACAGAGTCACCTAAACGACGCATCTGTTGTGAAATTGTGCCGCCAGACTCTGCTTTCCACTGCCAAATTTTGTCGATAAATGCATCACGGCCATAATCATGACGAGTTTTATTCTCTTCAGCCGCGATTTTACGCTCAACAACCATCTGAGTTGCGATACCAGCATGGTCAGTGCCCGTTTGCCACAGCGTATTTTTACCTTGCATACGCTGGTAACGGATCATGGTATCCATGATAGTTTGCTGGAAAGCATGCCCCATATGTAGGCTACCCGTCACGTTTGGTGGCGGGATAACGACACAGAAACTGTCTTTACTGGTATCACCATTTGGTTTGAAATAGCCGCTTTTTTCCCAATGAGCATAACGTGATTGCTCAATTTCAGCAGGATTATAAGTTTTATCTAGCGAAGGCTCAGCAATCGCATTATCTGGTTTTTTATCCATTTTTATATCGTATTCAGTTAGTTGGCGGCGTCGCCATAGTCAAATTGAAGCCGACGCTACGGTAAACCTTATACCGTTCACGCGCCAACTGTTTTAAAGTTTCATCAATAGGCACAAAGTCTATCACTTCATGGAATGCGGTGGCAAAGTCTGCAAACTGAGTTTGAAGATTGATCAGTACATCGCGTTGAGCATTACCTCGTTTTCCTGGCCAGCAAATTTCAATGGGCGCGCCATAACGGGGGCCTTCACCTGCAAGATTATGAGGAACAAACTGATGAGGATCCCTTTGCCACAGAGCTTCATCCAATTTTTCGGCTTGTTCGGCACTTTCACACGCGATTAAAACTCGTTTGCTATTACGCCACATTTGCGCCGCAAGCTCGCAAGCAAGCCATTCATGGGCCTCAAGCTCAACTTGTGGTGATGGTTTTTCAAGCAAATAAAAGGTGGCGTTTTTCATCTCTTTCTTTATGGAATAGAAATATTTATGCAAAAAGGGTATTGCGACAGGCAATACCCTGAAATGAAGTTGGGTGCTATTTTAACGTATAGCACACCATAGTGCTATATACTCATCATACTTCCAGTGGCAACGTTATGGGGAGCATTGATTAGCCACCCGTTCCCCTTGAAATATTTAGCGTATAGACCCTAAACGTCAAGTGACAGTACGGTTGGCTGTCACTTGACGCATTATAGAGTATTACTCGTCACCATTTAGGCCAGCGCGGTTCAGTAAAAACTGTGACAGCATTGATACAGGGCGACCGGTTGCCCCTTTCGCTTTACCTGAACGCCATGCGGTACCTGCGATGTCTAAATGCGCCCAATTATATTTAGTGGCAAAGCGAGCCAAGAAGCAACCTGCGGTAATCGCACCCGCTGGTCGACCACCAGTATTCGCTAAATCAGCAAAATTGGAGCTGATTTGCTCATAATAATCATCGGCTAATGGTAAACGCCATGCACGGTCACCTGCTTGTTCAGAAGCATTGAGCAACTCGTGAGCCAGAGGGTTATGGTTAGACATCAAACCGGTATAGTGGCTACCTAATGCGATGACACAAGCACCGGTCAGTGTTGCGACGTCGATAACCAAATCAGGCTCGAAACGCTCGACATAAGTCAGCGTATCACACAGTACTAAACGCCCTTCAGCATCGGTATTCAGTACTTCCACTGTTTGCCCTGACATCGTGGTAAGAATATCGCCAGGGCGATAAGCTCGGCCACCCGGCATGTTTTCACAGCCAGCAAGTACCCCAATGACATTGATTGGTAACTGTAATTCAGTGATAAAACGCATTACACCATAAACAGTTGCAGCACCGCACATGTCATATTTCATCTCATCCATACTATCGGCAGGTTTGATAGAAATACCGCCAGAGTCAAATGTGAGACCCTTACCGACGAGGACAATAGGTCTCGCTTCAGGATCCGGATTCCCTTTGTACTCCATGATAGACATGAGTGACTCATTTTGTGAGCCTTGACCAACAGCCAGATAGGCATTCATGCCTAACTCTTTCATTTGCTCTTCACCGATGACACGCGTGGTGAGCCTATTTTCAGAAATGTCTGCCAGCTGACGAGCTTGGGAGGCTAAATAAGCTGCATTACAGATATTGGGTGGCATATTGCTGAGGTCTTTCGCTGCCTTAACGCCTGATGCAATTGCTAGCCCATGAGAGATAGCACGTTCACCACTGGTTAATTCACGACGTGTTGGTACATTGAAAACCAATTTACGCAGTGGACGGCGATGCTCAGTTTTATTACTCTTTAACTGATCAAAAACGTAAAGAGATTCTTTAGCCGTTTCAACAGCTTGACGTACTTTCCAGTAATTATTACGGCCTTTAACATGTAATTCAGTTAAGAAACAAACCGCTTCCATTGAGCCTGTTTCATTCAGGGTGCTGATTGTTTTCTGAATGATTTGTTTGAATTGACGTTCATCTAGCTCACGCTCTTTACCGCAGCCAATGAGTAGAATACGTTCAGACAGGATATTTGGCACATGATGGAGTAGTAGGGATTGCCCTACTTTACCTTCAAGTTCCCCGCGGCGCAGCAGGGCGCTGATATATCCGTCGCTTATTTTGTCCAGCTGTTCAGCTATAGGGGACAGACGGCGTGGTTCGAAGACTCCGACAACGATACATGCGCTACGTTGTTTTTCCGGGCTGCCACTTTTTACACTAAACTCCATGCGTTCTCCTGAATCTTAAAGACAAAGGCCCATGCTCCCGCTAAAATTAGCGTTACCGCATAATCTACCTCATAGAGAATGAACTCTTTATGTTAAACTGAGCAGATATCTGGTTTTTCAATAATATTAAGCATGTTCTGATTGGGTAATCAGTATAGAGAATGCTTTTATATCATTCTAGCCATACAATGAGCCAGAGTATATGTTAACAAATGGTAGATATTGAACGAACTTAGCCATTTTCCACCCAAAAGACAAGTTTTCACAGGCGTATAAGCGTGATCATTATTAGATATTTGGTACGGGAGACCCTGAAAAGTCAGTTAGCTATCCTTTTTGTGCTAATGTTGATTTTTTTTAGTCAGAAGTCCATCGATATACTCGGGGCTGCTGTTCAGGGAAATATTCCTTCAGACTTAGTGTTACCGTTACTGGGATTAGGGGTGCCTGAAATGGCACAATTGATCCTCCCTTTGAGCCTATTTCTTGGGCTATTGATGACGTATAGCAAATTGTATACCGAAAGTGAGATCACGGTGATGCATGCTTGCGGATTAGGGAAAAGTGTTCTGGTCAAAGCCGCTCTGGTGCTGGCAACACTTACCGCATTGATCGCGATAGGCAATATTACGTGGATGCTGCCTTGGTCCTCGCAATATCAAGAACGGGTGCTCGCCGACGCGAAGGCGAACCCAGGATTGGCTGCGATGGTTGAAGGGCAATTTAAAACCACCAAAGACCGTAACATCGTACTTTATATCGGCGAAGTCAAAGGTAACGATTTTAAAAACGTCTTCTTAGCGCAATTGCGCGCAACTAATGAACAACGTCCATCGGTGGTCGTGGCGGATAGTGGTCATATGAAAGAAGATGCGGACGGGCGTCAAACCGTAGTGCTTGACGAAGGTACTCGTTATGAAGGAACCGCATTGTTACGTGACTTCCGTATTACGGATTTTAAAAATTATCAGGCGGTTATCGACCATAAAACGAGCGATACCCGTAATGATAGAGTTGAGCAAAAAAATATGCTTGAACTCTGGAAGGCGAACGATCCCGATTCTAATGCCGAATTCCATTGGCGTTTGACGATCGTTTTCTCTGTCGTCGTGATGGCATTAATGGTTGTGCCATTGAGTGAAGTTAACCCTCGTCAAGGTCGAGTATTAAGCATGCTACCTGCCATGTTGCTCTATCTGATTTTCTTCCTATTACAAAGTACATTACGTAATAGTGCAGAAAAAGGCGATGTTGACCCGAAATATGCCATGTGGGCTGTTAACTTAGGTTATCTGGCCTTAGCAATTATCTTAAATATTTGGAATACCGTGCCAATGCGCCGCTTGCGGGTCAAATTTAATAGAGGGGTTGCTTGATGTTTGGTGTTTTAGACAGGTATATAGGTCGAACCATCCTGAACTCTATTTTAATGACCTTGTTCATGCTGGTTTCCCTTTCTGGGATTATCAAGTTCGTTGAGCAGTTGCGTAAAGTCGGGGATGGTGAATATACCACGTTAGGTGCGGGGGTATTCACGTTACTGACCATCCCAAAAGATATTGATATTTTTTTCCCGATGGCGGCATTGCTCGGTGCACTATTAGGATTAGGTGCATTAGCTTCACGCAGTGAATTAGTCGTCATGCAGGCGTCGGGTTTTACACGTTTGCAAATCGCGCTCTCAGTGATGAAAACCGCGATTCCACTGGTTATTGTGGCAATGTTAATTGGTGAGTGGATTGCTCCAGCGGGCGACCAATGGGCGCGAAACTATCGTGCCGAAAAGATTGTGGGTAACTCATTAGTGGTTACCGATGAAGGTATGTGGGCAAAAGATGGACGTGATTTTATTCATATCCAGCGGGTCACTGATACGACATCGATTCAAGAAGTCTCCATTTATCGCTTTGAT
This sequence comes from Providencia sp. PROV080, assembly GCF_033688105.1. Classification (NCBI taxonomy): domain Bacteria; kingdom Pseudomonadati; phylum Pseudomonadota; class Gammaproteobacteria; order Enterobacterales; family Morganellaceae; genus Providencia; species Providencia sp. PROV080. Next base: position 3,728,897 of record NZ_CP096346.1, on the reverse strand, counting down.
GAACAACATAAGCTGACCTCAGTGATGTTTGCTTCAAGCGGAACGTATGACAAGGATAACCAACAGTGGTCACTGTCTCAGGTCGATGAATCTATTTTAAATAATGAGAAAAAAATCACAGGTTCTCAGCGTTTAACATACGATTGGAAAACGAATCTTACGCCTGAAAAACTCGGTATAGTGTCACTTAGCGCGGATTCACTTTCTATTCGAGGGCTTTATCAATATATCGCCTACTTAAAAGAAAGTGGGCAAGTCGCGGCAGTCTATGAATTAAGCATGTGGAAGAAAATATTGGCGCCGTTATCTGCCGCTGTGATGATGTTAATGGCAGTTTCATTTATTTTTGGCCCATTACGAACTGTACCAATGGGCGTTCGGGTTGTTTCTGGGATTGTCGGCGGTTTCTTGTTCTATATCCTTAACCAAGGATTTGGGAACTGGAGTTTGGTTTATTCCGTGCCACCGATCATTGCAGCGCTACTACCTAGTGTCCTATTCCTCGGGATCAGTATTGTCCTGCTGGTGAAACGTAAGTAGCTCCATTTCAAAATCGATAAAACGTTAATAAGCCATCGTATAGCGTTATACGGTGGCTTATTTATAGGAATTAAACGACTCAGTGTTTGAAAACGTCAGGGATAGTGAGATGAGCCATAAAAATTCTCATTTTTATTGTTAGCCTTAAAACACCTGAAGGCCGTTTATGTTAAAAAAAACATTCTCTTACTCACCACACATAAAGAGGATATACAAGTTCATGACATGTCTAGCGGCGTTACAAATATCATCTAGTGTGACTCGGTGGGTGTGATGAAACCCTCATCAGGCGTTATGTAAGGCCTCAAAATACCGTTGCCCCAGAGCTCAACTAACAAATGGAATTGCTAGAGGGTGAATAAAGTATATAGCTCTTGATCGGGGTCGCAATTTAAAGCCATTTTTTAGAGGCGGTATTTTATTAAGTTAGCGATAAACCCGTTACTTAGCTCACTTATTTTGGCATGTACTTTATTTTCTTGGGGGAGAGAAAATAGCGGGATTGCCAATAGCGGATGCCATGAGCTTCTCGAGAATCACGTCATAAAGGCCCATTCTAGAAAGTGTTAAGTGATTTGCCATTACTTGCACGTTGGAGAGTCATCCGTTCTTCGGTGCTATGGCAATTGGTATTTGTCATTTTGGCAAAGTGCTCACTCGTATTTGCAGTAACCCTGTTTAATCATGTGTTTTAATGATAATTGATGGCATAGGATTCCCCCCTTGAATGATTTATGCCATTAGCATTGTGGGAGTGGGGGAGACTTGCCAAAAGCAATGATGGGTTGTTATACGCAAAGAAGAGCATTAATAAGCTATTAATATGATGCAAAAAAGGTTCGTACTGTGGTGGAGGTGACCACTTGGTGTAATAGCCTTTTATCGGTTGTCATCGCCAACGTGAAAAGGGGATAAAAGCGAGGCTTTGTTTGTTGACTCTTGTGGTATTCCCAATACTGTTACCGAGCAAAACTGTTCGGTAACAGTGAACAAAGTTTTATTTATCAACCTATTGCTAATTTAAGAGCCATAAGCTGAACAAAATAGTGTTTTAGGGTTGGGGTGTAACTCGCCAGTGCATTCATTGCGTCGGCGGTACGCTTTCAATGTCTCCCATAAGCATGGTTAGCTGATAATGCAGCGACCATCTCATTCACACCGATCGTTAATTTGCTAAATTTACTGCTATCTTTACGCGTCATCACCACAAAAACACCGATGTTTTGTTGTGGGATCATCGCCATATAGCTATTAAAACCACCGCCACCGCCTGTTTTCTGGTAAATACCGGGTCTACCATTTTGTGGTTTCATATATACCCACCCCAGTCCGAGTCCATCTGCATGGCCCGCAACATCCATGCCTTTAACATCAAGCAGCTTACCTCTTGGAAAATAAATACCTTGCTCGCGTGCTGCTGTGGCTTTTCTTAGGTTTTTATCCGTCGATAAAAATTGCTGCATCCATTTTTGCATATCGGCGGGCGTTGAATAGACTCCGCCACTCCCTGCTGCGGCTAAGGTATTGTGGCATGGGCTGGGTTTTGTTCCCTCCATCAACCTTGCACACTGCGAGGCATTGGGGGTATAGGTGGTTTCCGTCATTTTGGCAGGAGACGTCACATAACGGCTAAATAGGTTAGGGTAGGATTGGCCAGATGCTTTAACCATTGCATCAGCAAGAAGGTCATAGGCAAGGTTTGAATAAGAGGCTTCAGTGCCTGGTGTCGCATCAAGCTTACCATTTTTTAGCCAAGTCCAACGATTGTCTTGGGTTGGCCAAATAAAGACAGGCCTTCCCCATTTACCACCCGGTTGCTCTCTCGGTAACCCACTGGTGTGGCTCGCAAGATGATACAGACGGATAGGTTGCCCACTATTGTTATCAGGAACAGAAACCCCGTGATAGCTATATTGCTGGAGCGGATCAGTGATGAGTAACTTTTTGTCTTGCTCAAGCTTAATCAAAATTTCACTGGTCATGAGTTTTGTAATCGATGCAATACGAACGAGCGAGTGAGGTCCTGGCTTTTTGCCATTACCTGGAGCGGTCTCACCATAATAGCGTGATAATGTTTGGTTATTATCAATGACAATGATAGCCATCCCGCGGGCATCACTTTCGTTAAAAATACGATTCGCATACAGATCGACAATTTTAGCGACACGTTCATAGGTTCTTCTATCACCTTCAAATACTTTCCAGTCGCTAGACTCGGCATCATTATTGCCCTGTAAAAACTTTGGTTGCTTTTCTGTCGTGCTAGAACATGCTGCTAAAACGAGCGACAATGCGGACACTGACAGAATTTTTAGAAATGATTTCTTCATGTTTAGGAGCCAGTCGATATGTAATTTTGCAAATGGTCGAACAGACCAAGGTTATTTTTTCTTTGAGAAGACCTTAATCAAAGCACCGATCAAGATGCCAATGACGAGCCCCGTCGCTATCCAACCTAGAAAACCCATGTGTAAATACCTTTAATAATTCAATAATGTGCATACGCTAACAAAATTTATAGAAAGTCGCCAGCAGGCTTGAGGATGCTACTAATTAAATCAAATATTTGACTAAAGTAACATATGTATAGGCTGATAAATAAACAAAAAGCATTAAATAGCCAATAAAGGATATAGAGATTCCGTTTGAAAGAATGCAATCTAATCAGATCTGCAAAGGTAGCCCTGAAGATGCTTTTTTTTTAAGCGAACAAACTGAATAATCAAGATAAATGTTGCTAGTCGAGACAAGGCAAGTATAATAGCCACGTTTTCCAAGAAACACATCACTTCGTGCCGGAGTGGCGGAATTGGTAGACGCAGTTGATTCAAAATCAACCGCCTTCGGGTGTGCCGGTTCGAGTCCGGCCTTCGGCACCACTTAAGTGAAAATAAGACGCTAAAAGGCGTCTTTTTTTATGTCTCAAATTCTCTTTATCACAGCGTTCCTATTCCTATTCCTATTCCTATTCCTATTCTAATTCATGGCTGTCGTATCCCCCTTAGAGTGGCGATTAATGTGTCATTATCCTTATGATAATATTGTGATTTTCTCGTTAGAATCTATGATTTTAGTTTGATGGGAGCTATTCATATCATATTCGTTATCTAAGCTTATCCGTCACCTTTGCCTGCTGCTTAGGTGTGCTCTAAATTATTGAGTGTTTATGCTTGCTTTGGGGAGAAGAGGATAAAAAATTTGGCATTAACCAATAGATAGGCTGGCATAACTAATTCAAACGAGAAAGCTTATACGCTAACAAACAGTGATGGTTTATGTCAGTATATTCACCTCAATCGTTCTAGATATTTGCGTTTTCGCTTTGGCTGCAAATAATATTTGATAACCTTTGCTGTATACTCTGAGCCACTCTTTAGTGGATGCGAGAGAAAGACACTGAATTTATTAATATTCAGATAAATATCTTGTAGCACCATCCACAGTATTTATCCCACTGGTATAGACAGTTCTTAGCTAGTGAGGCGTACATAAATAGTAGGCCATATAAACATATCTTTAAAATAATCATCTCTTTTACGAGAAGAAATCATATTAACAGTGAATGATAACCCTGCTATTCTGTTTTTCGTAAAAGGTAAGGACGCCTATCCAGTAGAGGACTTCGGCGGCGTTTGTGGGGTTATACGGAAATGCTAGAAGAAGTACGTTTACCGACTAATTTCGATTGAATAGAGATCCGGCAGCATCTTATGACAGATATTGACGTACAAAAGTATAAACTAGGGGCTATCAACCAGTAGATTACGTAATTTTGTTTGTAACATAGCCCCACTTGGTATATAAAGCTGCGCTAATTTATTTTGTAGCTTTTATATTAGCTAATTAGTCTAGCCTTTTGTTCTTTAAATTCTTCTTCAGTTAATATTCCTTTTTCTTTTAACTCCCCTAATTTTTCTAATTTTAGTAATAAATCATCTTGACTTGCTGACTCGATATCTGGTTTTCTTTGTGTTTCTGTATTGTGTTTTTTATTTAAAATAGTACTGACTAAGGGGGAAACTGAGTCTTTGCGAAGCTTATTTATTTCGTATTTCATACCTGCGGTGCTAATTATAATTTTACCTCCAGTAAAGCCAGAAGAAGAGTCTACGGAAGTAATGTTTTCATAGCTAATAAATGAAGATTCAATTTTTTTATGTAAGAATCCTGGTTTTTTATGAATAAATATCAGTCGTAGATCTGTTGGTACAACTAACCAAACATTAGACTTTACTAATCCTGCGTTGACACATAAGGGCTGTTCATTAATATTAAGTAAATCAGGTAGTTTAGAGAAAATATCAAAAACACCGAAGGTTGGCTTGTATTTTGAAAGAGCAGCTAATCGCTCAAACTCGTATTTTAGTTGCTCTTTATTACATTTTTTATAATCAATCATTTGAATACCTCAAAATAGTTTGTAAATGATTTCGATATGCAGAGTATAGATGAAATTATAGAAGTATTTAAGTTTTATAAGATCTCTTAAATATGGTGTAAATTTACAGTGAGTAGCTATTATCCTTTCATATGCCACCAGCGGCACATAATCTAAAGTTGATAGAACTATCTCGATGGAGAGAAGATAGATAGTTTTATCGTCCGCTCTATCGAGACTCATTATCATAAGATATGTAGCGTAGTGGGCGAATCTTGATGAATATAGTTTTTGGTCTTTTATAAACCGTCGTTACATCTAGATGTAACGACGGCTGAAAAAATATAAACTAATTTGTTATAGACTATTGAAATGACATCTTAAAATCAGTTAGTAATCCTGAGATTGAACGACTTAATTCAATCTCATTATGAGGAATAAGAGCATATTGCCAAGCTTTCCCTTTAAGTTTATCTGCATTTTGATTTGCAAACTCACACCACCGGATAGCCGCTTGTGCTTTGGCTTTAACTTCAGGCGTGTCGATTTCTGTCGCTTTTTTGGGTTCGATTAAACAATAGCCATTATCCGTTTCGACAACAAAATCAGGTTCATAATTTTTACCATTAGCATACTCAATGCGGAATTGACCTGGCCGAGGTTTCATCCAGCGAATCACTGAAGGATCATTCTCAAGTATTTGTGCGAGACGGAGCTCCCCATCTACAGAGTCAAATTTCTGATAAGGATAACAGCACTTAGTAAAACCAGTGAAAATCATCTGGCGAACTTTATTTTTTTCTCCTGCTGGAATCACAACACGGAAATCTCTCGGTCTTTCATTACCAGCAAAATTGAATGTGGCTGGATGTATTACATCAAAACCCTGTATTATACGTCCAGTATAGCCCGTTGGCGTTGTCCACATATTTTGTTTGATTTGCACCCATATAAATTCTGCCAACTGCCGACCTGCATTTTTCAGAACGGATTCAGCATCTTCTTGGGACTGATAACTACATAAATGCCCCACCATTTGTCCGGCCAGTTTATAGAGCATGTCGGCATGTTCATCGTAATCAATTTCATCGTGGTCGAGCAGATAGCGAATGAGGTAATTTTCAAGTCGTTCTTCCTCTTCTCCGCCTTCCTGCCAACTGATTGTACGTTGTTCGTTATTCTCCAGATGCGTGAGTAAGAGTTCTTTGCTACCTGGTTTTAGCGCAATACGATCTAACTGGGAAAGGTTAAAATCATTAAATCCGTAATTGACTTCGCGTTCTGGCAAAACCACGATTCGAGGAATATCGATAGTATATTCCATCAGTTTTTCGGTAATCGTTCCGACTAACTCCTGAACTTCCGTATCTTCCATTGATAGGAAATTCGACTGTTCAACTTGCTTTTCAATTATTTCTGTCAGATCGCTCTGTTCCGAAGTGGATGAAATTTGAGATTGGGAAACTTCCCATTCACGTAAGGCTTGTTGTACTCGCCGAGTTACGCTTGCTTTCACCTCTGGGGTGCTGAGTTGGTGGCTACTGGTTAACCGTTTAGCTTCTTCTGAGACTACTTTGAACGTGAGTTCTGCAACTTTACGTTCTGTGTTCGTGGTGAGCACCGGTTTTGATATAGAATTCGTTTGATATATTGCCTGAGGTTCACACACCTGCAAATTATTATCAATAACTTGATTTCCCAGTAGAAATTCTGCCATTGATGGTACGACAATTTGCTGAGGTTTTACTTCTGGAATACCATTTTCATCATCATCTAACCCTATATAAAGGACTTTTTTAATAATCGAGTCATCATTATTGGCACGGTCGATAATATCTTGAAAACGATCATGGGCAATGATTGTCAGACGATCAACAGCTTCGACGCCTGTTCTTTTACCGTACGGTAGGCGTAGCCCTCGCCCTATGGTTTGCTCAGTCAGGATTTCAGAAGCAGAAGCACGTAATGGAACAATAGTATACAGGTTGGTAACATCCCAACCCTCTTTTAACTTATTGACATGAATGACTATTTCTGTATCTTTATCATACTCAACGGCCAAAAGTCGCTGCATAGTCTCTTCTGATTCTTCACCCGTTTGGTTCGAATGAACGGTGATTACTTTGCCTTTGTAGGCACCGTTGAAGAAATCGTCGTGTTCAATACGTACTTTTAGGCTGTCTGCATGGTCGGTATCCTGTGCAACAACTAGCATAAAAGGTTTAATTAATTTGTTACCGGTATTGTTAGCGAAGCTGGTTAGCTCTGTTTTCACATATTCATGATGATGGATACCGTCTTCCAACTTTATTTTTTCTAGTTGTTCTTCAGAGTAATTTGCGGCGCGGAACTCTTTACGTGTGGCAACCGCTGGGATTTTTACATATCCATCTTTTAATGCCCGTGAGAGAGGATAGTGATAAATAATATTTTTAAAATCGCGCGGGTTTGTTCCCACAGTTTTCGGCGTGGCAGTTAATTCAATACCCAATACTGGATTCAGATCGTTAAGTGCCTGTGCGCCTGCGCTGGCATAATAACGGTGAGCTTCATCCATCAAAATAACTAAATCAGGTAGATTCGCTAGGTAGCTAAAATAAGATTCTCCGATGTATTCCTGTATTCTTCGAATTTTAGCGACCTTAGATTTAGCAGCACCTTTGGCATTTTCCAATGCGTTTATTTTGGAAATATTGAAGATATTAATGTGTGGAGCGGTTTCACTGTCAAAAAGATCACCCGTTTTGCTTTCGGCAATTGCATAATCTAGACGAACACCCCGCCCTTCCTGATAGTCATCACCAGTGATTAGAACCGGAGGTGTTTGTGCAAGTTCAGGAATACCTTGGAAAACATACTTTGGTGAACCGGGTAAAAAATCCATCTTAAGTTTTTCATAGATGGTTAAATTTGGAGATAGTATGAAGAAATGACGGCTGCGTCCGGTTAAATATAGCCAAGTAATCATTGCACCCATTAAGCGTGTTTTACCCACACCAGTAGCCAGTGCGAAGCATAATGAAGGAAAGGCTCGTTCAAACCCTTTCACTGTAGGGTACTGTTGGCTTAGCAATTCAATCCAGCGATTAAGATCGGGATCTTTACTGAGACTGAATTGTTCAAGTACGTTGCATAAGATACGCAATGATTCATCTTGGGGATCGCGTAGTGACAGTCGTGCACTAATCTTATTGGCAATTTTTATGGCGTTGCTTCGGCTCATAATTGTTCTTCACCTTCAGTATCTTCGTCATCAATATCGTCAGGTTGCTCGGTAGTAGAAAGTACATTTAGTGTAAAGCTATAATCGTCTTGATCCCATTCGCATTTGTTTAAAATGGCTCGTGGAATTTTTACTAGTGTCAGATTAGGGAAATCAGCACCTTCTGTCATAAAGGCTTTGCAGCAGATCAACAATGTGCGTTCAGTTCCTACTTCTTCACTTATAACTTTGAGTTGTTCATAAGCCAAAGAACCGGTAGTGACGTAGATATAATCCGTTTCGGTACTGTAACCATGATTCCAGTATTGAGTCTGACTTGGTGCATAGGTGAAATTCATATGCTTGCACATTGCTTCTGCAAGCATTTCAGCGTTGTACTCTTTGTTGATTATCCAATTCCCCCAATTATCTTTTTTCAATAGCGAAGGGGCTAAATGGAAATAGCGAAACCCTCCGCCATGAGGCTCAATTGCGGCCGCTTTATGCCCCTTTATAACGGCTTGCAAACGAGGGATTATAACTGAGTCGACAGTTTCCTTTTTTAGTTCAATTAAAATAAATTTTCTATTTGTACTTTTATTTTTATTTAATTGTAAAACGGCATGGCCGGTGGTACCACTCCCTGCGAATGAATCTAAGATAATGTCATTTTCACCAGTGAATGCTTCTATTAAATAAGAAATTAAGTTCACTGGTTTAGGATAAGTGAACTTGATTCCAATTTTAGAAAGCATAAGTCTCATTTGATTGGTCGTGCCAAATCCTCTTAGAACAGATACGAAATGCCCCTTTCGCTGTTCACGGCGTTTAACTGCTTCGATTGCACCTGTTTTTGTGATTTCAAAAATAGTTTCTTGTTTTTTGGAATCTAAAACAGCTTCAAAATTATTATTAATAAATGCTTCTAATATGGATTTCGAGCTCCAACCAGTTGTAGCAGTTACAGGGTTTTTGAGTTTTCCATTTCCAATGACTAGATCGTTGTCATAGGATGGATATTGGACGTCTGACTTATATATATGTCCCTCTTGAAAAGAACAAGGAAACCCAGCGGGTAATAAAACTGATTTTGGCGGGTTTTTAGGACCATTTTTTACAATAGTATTCCTTATTTCCGCATTAAATAATTTACTGGATTCTGGCAGGTTGGGGTCGAACACGGAAGGGTCATCTATTCTCCCAGTCTTAGAGTAAACTAAAATATACTCATGGTAGTTTATTATTTTAGCTTGGTTATCAGTATTTCCCTCGTAGTTCCAAATAAGGTTTGCAATGAATTTGTCTCGACCGAAAACATCATCACATAAAACCTTTAAATAATGTAGTTCGTCATCATTAATACTAATGAGTAAGACTCCATTGTTTGAGCTCAGGAGTCTCCAGATTATTTCTAATCTGTCTCTCATCATGCTAAGCCACATTGAATGTTCAAGCCCATCATCATAGCTTTCAAATGCAGTACCTGTATTGTACGGAGGATCAATATACACGCATTTGATTTTTCCGGAGTAGTCATGCTCCAATGCTTTCAAGGCTAACAGGTTATCACCATGAATCAGTAGATTTTCACTATCATCATCTCCATAAGATAGTGCCTTATCTTCAAGCAAAATACGTGGCTCTAAACGAGGGCGCTTATGCTTACCAATCCAGTTAAGTTCTAATTTTTGCTTAGTTGACATAATCTATTTTTATCCAATACGTGCTTGCGCGAGTTCCTGTTCATGGAGCTGCGCCTGAATTTGTGTATAAAGCTGTGCCTGTTCGTTATCGCGATCAGTTGTGGTTACTACTAGTGTGTAAGGTTTCAGCTCGCTGCTGAATGCTTTGTATCTATCTCTGTCCTGACGAATAACTCGGATGAAGCATTTTTTGTCGGAGTTACGTTGGCGGAAAGTCCATACTGATGGTTGTATTGTACCGCGTTCCCTCTGCTGGGTAGATACATCTCGATTTATTTGGACATCACCAGCGTGGGTCTCTGTTTGGTTTGGCATCTGGTGATTAAAAGTAGCCTGCATTTCATCCAGAAAGTAGTCTCTAACCAGCTGGAAATTGATCCATGTGGGCGTATAATCCAACTGTGTGGTATGTACTGCTGGTAAATAAGTCAGCGTAACACAGATCTCACGAATGGACCGCTGCGATCGTAAAAATGAAGCAGGGAAGGGAAGTTCAAAAAGTTGATGGGTGTTATTTTCTATCTGCTCTTCACATTGCATGACAACAACATACTCCATAGGTGAGTTTCTTCTTGCTCGATTTTTTTCTCTTCATCTTCATCATGGTACTACAATATGATGTTGTTCAGTTCGTATACTAGGGCTTTGAACGCGCGCTTTACTTTCATTTTTGCTTCAGAGAAGGAAGCTAGCGGGTAGTTTTATGTGTATCTTTAATTTTTATATCTGGCAGCTTAATAAGTATATCTAGTGTAATACGACGATTTTCTGACCACTGTTCAATTTTTTCTACTTTTTCATTGTAATAAAGTTCGTTATCACATTCTACTTACTGGATAAACGAATTTCGTAAAGCTTCACATTGAGCTGTTAAAGTGTGTAACAAAGGCTGTACTTTGATATTATTTTCGATAATGGTATGTGAAGTAGGTGGAATATGGTTTCTTCTGTTTTTTGTCACGGTAGCGGTAAGTAGTTGCTATTGATTCCCGATATTGACTTTTGCCAGCAACAACTACTTTGATTGTTGGCAAAGGAGATTTATACCAGCCAACTGCCTATTGCTAGGTTGGTATATGAAATGGGGATTCTGGCAAACATCATCATATTTCAATTAACGGAAAGCAGCTTAAGTCTCGCCTGTTTGTTGTTTTTTTCTTTCGAATTTGCAAAGATAATCTGCACACGATTTCAGATCTCCCCTGTCATCAGGACTCGATTCGCTTTCCACGCCCTATGACCCGACAGCAACGTACTACGTGGCAATGTCAATATTGACGGTTTTTGCTTTGAGGATGCTACTATGACCACCTTTTATCAATTGACAGCAACAAGCCTTAGCGGTCAGCTCATCTCTATGGCTGACTACGCTGGTAAAGTGGTTCTAGTCGTGAATACAGCCAGTCATTGTGGCTTTACGCCACAATATGGTGGTCTTGAAGCACTCTACCATAAATATGCTGCTCAAGGCTTTGTGGTGCTGGGTTTTCCATGCAATCAGTTCGGAAAGCAGGAACCCGGCGGTGCTGATGAAATCGCGCAGACCTGCTACATTAACTACGGTGTGAGCTTTCCGATGTTCGAGAAAGTAGATGTTAACGGAATCGCTGCGCACTCGGTGTTTCGCTATCTGAAAGGCGAGCTACCTGGCATTATGGGTGGGCGGATCAAGTGGAATTTCACTAAGTTCTTGATCGGACGTAATGGTGAACCGCTCAAGCGTTTTGCACCGACCACTCCCCCAGAAAAAATGGAACCTGCAATCCTTACCGCACTTGGAATTTAATTGCTCGGAAATTCGAACCATTTAATTGTCGATTGTTTTTGAAATATGGATTATCGATGAAAGGATTGCGTCAACTCTTTGCTCAGACCAAACCGTCAGGTATAGTTGTGTTCTACCTACAAAACCGGTCAGCTCAGGTCTGAGCTAATATACAGTGTTACCGTCGATCAAGGTTGTTGTGGATAGCTTGAATTTCTTCTTTCAAACTTCCACCACAATAAACCATAGAGGTATCATATCGTTCATACTTAGCTTCACGAGATGCGCTAAACCAATTGAATGAGCCAATGCAGAGTAAATTATCATCTCCGATAACAATTTTACTATGAACTCGTCGTACTAGTTTTGTAGCAATGCCATAAGAATCTAATTGTTCCAAGGCATTATGAAGATTGACTTCTCTTTCTTTACGTTTTTCAGGATCAGAGTGGTGGATATTGTAATTTCTATCGGTGATCACTTTTACTTGGATACCCTTAGCTGCTGCTTGAGCCATTGAATCAATGAATCCAGTTTGTTCAAGTTTTTGCAAATTTAGCCAAGGGGATATAATGGTAATATGTTTTTCAGTGTTAATAATTGTTTGATTTAAAAAGTCATCGTGCTCTTTCACACCGTGAAGCGTGTATATTTTGGTATTCGATTTTTGTAAATCCTTCCTTTCTTTGTATTCGAAGTGTAAGGCATTTTCTTCCTCTAAGAATAAGTATTTGGCAAGCAATCCTCTTGGTGAAGAAGGGGGTTGGATTTCAAATAGATCCATATCGCCAAAAACAAGAAAACTATCCTTAGCGCGTGAGACCGCTACATTTAGCATGCTGTTATCACTATCGATAAAACTGCCATCTTCATGTTTTGAATATACAGGGGAAAATATAACAATAGCTCTTTCTGCACCTTGAAGTGAGTGAACAGTACCAACAGTGAGAGCTCCTTCACTAGTTCCAGTAGTAATTCCTTGTTTACTAAGAGCATCTTTAATAGTTGAAACTTGAGCACTGAATGGCGTTACTATTCCAACTATTTGCTGAATAGGTTTTCCATAATGATTTTCAATACGTTGTTGATTTTCTATTAACCAAGCTGAAATGATTTCTGCTTCTAAGCGATTGAAACGGCTTCCCGTATTTCTTTGCTCACCTTTTCCATCGACATGGAGATAGCCCATTGCTGGGAATAAATGGTTGTTACTAGTACCTCTTTTGGGTAGTAATTTTCCTTGATAGCAAAGCTCATTACAGTAACCGATGATATTATCAAAGCAGCGTCGGTGCTCGTAGAGATACATACCTCTCTCTAAATCAGAGTCATAATGGTAGCGTGAAGACAATTGTGCAATTTTCATCACACTACCAGAAGCTGCGCTTTTTCCAATTTCAGTTACTGATTCATATTCTGCATTGATTTGTCCTTGTGTATTTTCGGCCAGAATTTTTTCTTCCAGCATGTTTCCTGTATCAATTGATGGTGTGATATTCCATATTGGGGGAATTTGTGCAGTGTCTCCGATAACAAGTGCTTTTTTAGCTAACGAAAAAGAAGCTGCAGCGACTTCAGGTAACACTTGACCTGCTTCATCTACAATGAGTAAATCAGCAAGATTATATGCATAACTATTTTCGAAACCTTTCTGACCTTTATGCTCAGATATAACCATATGGGAAGGGAGCATATAGCAAGTCATCACCACACAAGGTGTCAACATCATTCTACGTTGCCAACGAGGTTCCACTGTTTTAAGCCCGTTCCTGCCTTTCTCCTTATTAAGATCATCAATATTGAGTACATCAATGAGCCAACGACCTTCCCAATAATGAGTGGTTAGCAAAAATAGAGGAAATCTGATTTGTGTGTCAGCCAGTTCATCAATTTGCAACAAGCTTGGTTCTTCACCCTGTTTATATCCAAGTTCAGAAGCAATGGTGAGCCATTTGGAAAATATATCTTTTTCTTGTTGGAGAATTTGATGTATGCGATCGATATTTTTTTGATAACTCTTTTGTTCTTGCTCTTCACTATTGAGTAACGTTTTAATTAAACCATCAATATCATTGATTTCAGTTGGTTCTTTTTCAATAATTAAACTGCCTAATTTATCATCAAGGAACAGCTTAACTTGGTAGTAACGCTTTTTACGGACAGGTGGTAGCCATGAAAATAATGAAATAAATAGGGATTCATTCGCTCTATATTTATCCCATTCTACTGAAGCTGTTTTTAATCTATTTATTTTAGATTGTGTTTTTGCTAGTCGTGCGGTCTGGTCATTAAGATAAGAATTTATATCATCGGATATTTGGGCGATTTTCCCTCGAATTTCTTGTAGAGAATCCCAAGTTTGCTTTATCTCAACTAATTTACTGGACTGCTCGGAGAGTTGTTCATGCAACAACGCGATAATTTTTTCAGGGGTTGAACAATCTTTATTGGGGAATGCCAATTTGGCTTTATTTAAATAAAAATTTAATGCGCTTTCAATATATTCTTTAGATTCTATTTCTTTAAAAAAATCGTCAGTTTGGTACTTATTGACTGCTTCAGCTTTCTTGGTACTTGAAGGAAAATAAGCACCGAAACTTTTAATATTTGGCAGCCAACGACCTGACATGGTGCCATTTCCTTCGGAAAAGTCCTTTCCAAATGCTTCGATGATATTTGTGACTGCTTGGTTATTGGTAGAAGTCGCAAGTACAATTGGTGGATTTGTTTTTTCGAGCGCGGCTTTAGCCCAAAGTGTTGCAATAATGGATAAAAGTAAAGTCGTTTTTCCTGTGCCGGGAGGGCCGTTGACTGCTAAAATATCGCCGTCATTGGCATTAAGAAAATGACCTAGTGCATCTCGCTGGGCCAGCGCTAAAGGGAACTTATCCCCAGAATGACCTAATCGATAAGTAAAGGTATCTTCAGTCGAAATTAATGGCTCGATTTCAGGAGAAGCGAAGTTAGCGAACCGCTCAAATAATGGGACTTCTTTCTTATTTACAAGCAAGTGGTCATAAAGAGAAAGAATATGAGTACTAGCGCCTTTAGGTTCTACTTTTTTTAGTATATATCCGTAATCGGCAAGTTCATACTGTTCATGAGTGTTTATCCAAGAGCCAGCGATACTATTTAATAATTTAGATGAGTCATCTAGATATGTTTTCCACCCTTGAAAATAGCCTTCATATCTTTTCTCTCTTTCTTCTTCAGTTTCTTCTATTTCTAGGTGCGATTCATCATAATGCATAGATGATGATGTATTTTTCGTTTTATATTTATCATAAGTAGATATTTCACCAATAGAGAATGAACCGTGGGATAACGGTTCAAGTAGATCTCTAGGAATTGCGGTTGCTGATGTTGGAAATAAAAAACCTTCTCTATTTATTTTTGCTAGTGTCACAAGCGGGGTGACAAATGTTGGACTGCCAGCAAAGCGCTCTTTTCCATGTTGTATTAGGCGAATAAAAACTTTAGGGCGTAAAATGACATCTACTGTGTTTACATCATTTTTTTCATCAGAAAAAAAACGTTCAGTAATAATGTTATCAAGGCGACCTGATGAAACATTTTCCCATTTAGTCAAATTATTCGTGTCTCGTTTTTCTAGAGCACCTTTTCCTGACTCCGCATCAGCTAGTGAATTTCGCCAATAAGAGGCTAATTTTAGATAGTTATCATCCATTTTCTGTCCTAAAGATAATAATATTTAATTAATTATAATAAGATAAATTTATATATAGAGTGCTATTCTCCATACTCACAGGATAACTTCAATATAAAATTTAACTTAGTTTTAATTTTTGATAAGAGGCCTAGATACGATGTCAGTTATCTGCTCGCTTATCAGCTTGTGCGGTTTTACCCGTCTATCTACATTGCAATTTTTTGTATTAGATAACCATCAGAAAAAGTAAAAATTTCATCTGTTGGTATAAATAAATTTATACTTTAATATTTTAATTTAGATCATGAGGTTAAGTGTTATGTGCGAGTCCGGCCTTCGGCACCACTTAAGTGAAAATAAGACGCTAAAAGGCGTCTTTTTTTATGTCTCAAATTCTTTTTTCGTAGTATGTAATTACGTTAACTTGTCATAACGTAATTTATTCAATACATCTTCTCTTGAGTTGAATATATCTCTTAATAACAATTATGCTTTTAGTTACCAAAAAAGAGTTTATTTCCATGCCTCCAGCATCTCCTTGGTTTTGGCGCTTGGAAGACAATATATTCTTTTCAAAAATGGTATTAACCGTTTCTCTCGGTAAGTTCCCAAAGTGCCGTTTTGAATTTTTACTTCATATCGACACCCTGTAGTCAATCGCAACCAATATGTTGACATTGAACAAAGCACCATACTGATTAAATAATCGCAACCAATATGTTGGCATTGAACAAAGCACCATACTGATTAAATAATCGTAACCAATGTGCACTGCTTACAATTAGCGATATGCGCTTAATATTAAAAAAGGTGCATAACGATTAAAAATGGCTGTTTCTGGCCTATCTATAAGTGCTGAGTCTATGACTTTAGGCTCTTTTAAAGCATCGAGGGTAAACCCTGCACCAAGCAGCCCAGTGATATAACTTTCTAATGTTCTATGATATTTAATAACATCCTCAACAAACCATGTAGTGTGGCGTATTGATTCGTTTTGGTAGTTATCAACGGGCATACAGACAAATTCACCATTTATATTTTTCATAAATGATGATGATTTCGCAGTACACATTGGGTGTTCGACCGAAAAGATAAATTTCCCACCTGGTTTGAGGTGTGAATATACCTCTTTGGCGAGTTGATTAAAATTAGCAATGTAATGAATCGCGAGAGAGGAAATCACTAAATCAAAACTTTCTTGAAACTTAGGAAGATCAGTCATTGAGGCATGAATATATTCAATATCGTCAGTGTGTGTGATGAGCTTTGCTTGCTCAATCATGTTTGCAGATAATTCAACGCCATAAACTTTTTTGGCTCCCATGCTATGTGCATAGCGAGCAAAATCACCGAATCCACTCCCTAAATCAAGAACAATTTTATCCGTTAAATCCGGTAGTAACACCCTTAGCGCGGGTTCTTCCATTATTCCATTCAGACCCGTGTCATTCATTCTTAAGCTTTTGTACTTCTCAAAGAAAATTGGATTATCATAGATATTTTGTTCAGACATAGTCATATAATTCCTAAGTGATCCTCAATTTGAAATCATAACGTTCAATCGATTGCGATAAGCTATATTTAGGTCATTTCAATAATATAATGAGGTGGCACTTTTGTTCGCACTTTTTGTGTTATATAGGCATGGCTTAACAATGTTTTAGAACTCTAGGTAGAGGAAAATGCTTAGAGAGCAATACTTGAGTTATTTTATGTTGTTAAAATAATAATTAGTTCAAAATAGTTGGCGTTATTCTCTACTATTAGTACCTTAACGTTTACTTAGGGATCAATATAAATTAGTTGCTGATGTCCCAATAGAGCACTTAAGAAACCAAGGGTTCACATATTGATTGATTTATAACCAATAATTATAAAGTGTTGTCATAAAATATGACTCTGTAGAAGATTTTGTTGGGTAAAATGAAAATCACTTCGATATTTTCATTTTTTTAGCTACGGAGTTTAAATAATTTTATTAAAGATAAATGAATTCAAGGGATGGTAGATGAGTTTTCGTAATCAGAGAAAAAATAATAATCTATCTATATTGAAATAGATTAAGTTTATTTAATCAGATTACAGCTCTTATCTGGCCACATCATTCTTTGGCCTGCTTTTTCTGTAATCTGATATGGTACAACCCATAATCTCAAGGTATCTGAAAAAGCAAAATGTTGTTGTATTGGTTGGCTAAAATCATCATGTGCTGGATAGATTAAATACATCTCACCTTCTCCATTAAGATATTTCTGTCCATAGGCAAACATTTGGTAGAAGTCCGATTGTGATAGCCCATATAGCGATTTTTTTCTTTGTTTGCAATTTATTAACTTCCATTTAGTGTCCATCACTATTTTAGCCTTAACAGGCTGGCGTGATTGAATTAGCAGGTCTGGGCGAAGTTTAAAACAGTTATTATTGCCATGTGTTACTAAGGAATAACTGCTTACTTGCGCTGCAATTTTAAATTCCGGAGGCAATTCATTGTGGATGGTTTGTGCAACAAAAGCCTCAAATATTGCTTCCATAGGAAATAAAAGTGATATTGCTTTAACATTTCCTTGTAAAGAGGTTGGGCTCATTCCCCTGAGAATTAATTGTGCCCAAATGAGTGGTTCATGATAATGAGCCATGCCGCGTTCCAAGCGTAGGCTATTTATATCGCTTTCAATATCACGACTCAGTGGAATACTGTCAAAAGCAAAGCGTAATTCGTAAAGCCAGCGTTGATTCTCTGATGATAATTTTAAACTAACCAACGCATTTAGTGCGGAGTGTAAAAGCCGATTGGCTGCACAATCAGGCATGTATTCATCATACTCAATACAAAATCTATGACGGTTCACTATGTTATGTCGTAATTGTTCTGAAAGAATTAACTTTCCTTTCATATATGACGAGTTATTTTGCTCACTTACATAATTTGAACGTAAACCTTGTTTAATTAATAGGCTAACGCTATACAAAAATTGGTGGATAAAAATTTCAAGCAGCGGTGTATGTTGAGTTTGTAGCGTTGTCTGTTGTGTTCGAAGGTGTCGAAAGTTAGGAAGATGGCTTAACATTGTAAGAAAGGCTTCTCGTGCACTCTTACTCGTGAGGTTTTTACCAATTTTAGGTAATATCTCAAGCTGTGTGCCGTGAGGTGTATATAAGACTCCAGCGTAGTTTTGTACCTGAAGTAATTTAAAACCTGAGCGTGAAGTCAATTTGAATAATTTGCTTCCTTGAGGAGTTGCTAAACTCAGTTGCTCTAAATAATCAAAGAGTTCTGGATGAAGTATTCTCACGCCAGTAGGCGATGATTTTTCTCTTCCTAAAAGGTCATACTCGAAAATAGAAATGACTTCATCCATATATTTCTAGCCTACTTATAAAAAGGGGATTATTGTGGTTGATAAATTGCTTTATAGGCTTGTGGGGTATCCCAAATTTCCTGATCAAATGCCTCTAATTCATATGTTGTTAATTGCTGAATATGGCTTCCTAATGGATGATCGCTACCAAAAAGCGTATCTAAATCGTTATTTTTTTCAATGACGAATTGTAAATGCTCCTCAGATTTTTGATTATCAGCAAGTACTAATCTAATCTTGCTCCAGTCATCGAAGAAATATTCCTGCAAGAGAGGGATAATTTTATTCTGAAATACCCACTTTAATTGTTCAAATGCGGAATCTTCATCGTGAGTATCGAGTGCTTTTTTTACGGGTATAAAGAATGCATGTCCTAATGTGTGTTCTCTATCATAAAGTGCTTCGATACGGCTGTTAAGTCTTTCTAGCAAAGGCTCAAGTTCAATACCTTTAACTTTTATATCACTTAATAAAGATAGGTCAGGCATCATTTCAATAAAGTCAAAGCGGCGGCGTAAAGCCGTGTCCATCATAGCTAAAGAACGATCTGCGGTATTCATGGCTCCAATAATATCAACATTGGCGGGAACACTGAAATGAGCACGGCTATAAGACAGTTGCAGGCTCATGGCATTGGGCATGCCAGCCCGTTTGTCCACTTCAATGAGCGAGATCAGTTCACCAAAAATTTTGGAAATATTGCCGCGATTGATTTCATCAATGAAAATAGCATAGCGATGCGCTGGGTCGGCATTGGCGCGTTGACATAGGCGCATAAAGATACCCGGCTCAATAGGGTAAGAGATGTTGCCATTTTCGTCAGAGCGAGGGCGGATACCCTCAATAAACTCTTCGTAGCCGTAAGATTGATGAAAAGTAACCACAGCAAAACGTTGGATGGCTTCCTCAGGTTTAGGGCCATGTTTAAGCTCGGTGTAAAGTGCGAGCAAATCCTCTACTTGTTCGAGCTGTGCATCAATTAGCAGCCACTCGCTATTATCTGTTTTATTAAATATCGCAGGTTCACGCCGATTCTTATAATCAACGGTTAATGACTCGGGAACGGTATAGGCTTGCAACGTAGCCCAAGCTGTATTTGATAAATTGCTATTACGGTCATTTAATAATGCTTTACGCTGAAACCATGTATGTTCAATAAGTTGGCGCACTTTTGCGCGTTTATTAAGATCAAGCAACACTAACGTTATCACCTGCATCCAGTTTAATGGCTCAAGGCGAGAATCCAGCCAAGCATCGCGGTCGGCTGGTATAGCATGAGAGGTGTACTCTTTCATTTTTTGCTGCAACGTGTAAGTCTTACCTGTGCCTGGTGGGCCAAAGTAGATCACGTTAGTTGGTTGATGTGAAAGGGTCTTAGTGGTGTTGGGTTCATGACTGGCGGTTAATCGGGGGGTAGGTACCGTTTTCTTTTTTTGTTGATTATCACGTTCACGGAGCAACTCATAGAGATGCCAAGTAGCCATATTCACGTAATAAGGATCTATATTGGGAGATTGAGCGTGGATAGCTTGCTTCAATTCGTGGTTTTTTTGTAACCAATTTCCCTTCAGTACCAAACCGAGGTGAAATTGCTTATTAAGGAAATCTGCTGTTTTAGAAAACGCATTTTCGTCCACTGTGCTGGTGCAGATTTCGGGTGAAAAGGCGGCAAATACACGATTTTTTAAGCTCCAGTACATACGCTTAAATTGCCCATTTTTTTTGGCCTCTTGCAGAGCATCGTTGACATATTGGTAGGTTGCTTCATCTGGCTGCTGACGAATGCGCTCAGTGAGCTCTCTAAGTAGTGGGAGATTCTGTTCGTATTCAACTAAAGATGGAACACCTTGTTTAATACTCGCAATACCATTACTACGTTCATACCATAGTCGTTTTAGCAAATCATCGGTTTCAGGCATCAAGAATGTTGACGTTTTCTGTAGCTGTGCTGTTAATTCTCGGTATCGTTTATTCCACTTTGACAGAGAATAGTTTTTATCTTTTGCCAAAGTGTTAATCAATTCACTTAGAGTCAGCTTACCCGCCTCAACATTATCCACAAGAGCCATTGTGATGTTTCCTTTACTATGTGATACGACTGATTATTTAAATTTTTACTTTTATTTTTAGTTATTTGATTCTAATACAATCAGTTAATCTTACTAGTAAAATTAACTGATTGTATTATTTTTTTAAGTGTCCAAGAAAAGTTTTTAGATAAATTAATTCAACGCGTATTGCTGCTTGGTTTTTAATCATTAAAATAGATTCACATAGTGCCCCTTAATTTTTTGCAGAATATCTTAGAAAACGGGGTGGTTTAACGCTTGAGTGGTGGATGATTTTATAGTTATCACTATGCCATCTATCTAATTTAAGTAAAAAATTATCGGTTTGCTCACTTAATCATTCCATCGTGTAATGAACGACTAAAACGAGTTCAGTATAATTTAGATATATTTTAGTATATGTTTAAATCCTTACAACAAAACCACTAACTTAAAGGCTAATGGATCCATGACCCGAGTATTATCAGCTGAAAACTATCAAAAGATGCCGTGGAAAAATGGGCAGGGTTTTACTTTAGAAATTGCGCGTAGTCACGGTGTTGGGTTGACTGATTTTGATTGGCGCGTTTCTATTGCAGATGTTAAAACAGCAGGCGCTTTCTCCCATTTTCCAAATAGAAAACGGATCATTGGTGTACTTGATGGTGGTTCGGGGCTGGCTCTACATATTGACCAAAAAGCAGCGGTAACATTGCGGCAAAAACAATTTTTTGCATTTCATGGAGAAAGTGATGTTTATGCTGAATTGTTAGATGAGGCCATTCGTGATTTTAACCTTATCTATAATCCGGAAAAATATGCGGCTCACCTTCATTGGTTCCATACACAGCAAAGTCCTGTTCCATGGATTAGTGATGCCGAGCGAGTATTGATATTTAATATCGCAGACCAACTTAATGTCACTGTCGATGGCAAGTCTTATGCTTTGAATGCATTTGAAACATTGTTGGTGGAAAATGAAGGGAATTCATTAGCGTATATTGCAGCATCTCTATCAGAATATGACTTTTGTCTTATTGAGTTATTCTCTAAGTCATAATCTTTTATCTTAGTTGGTAACGCTGTTCTTTTTTATAAAATGAACAGCGTGAATGAAGATTGTTTTTTTATCTTTATTAATTCTAAATAATAAAGTTTTTTACTAAAAAACAACGGAAATGAAAGAGGTAAAGTCTCACATACCCTTAATCTGATTATCGCTATCTATAATAAATCTCCGTGCTTTTATATTCCTTATTATTAAAGTGTGTTGTGATGTTCATATTTGGAGCGATTGGAGAGAATAACATTATTCGCGGTGTCACACTGATGATATTGGGTTTTTATGCTATATTAATAAAGAATATAGCTAATTAATCAAATAGTGATTAATTAATTTTTCTGTCATGAGTTTGACACATGACTGTCATTATTCTAGCTTAGATTTGCAATAACTAAACTAGGAGACAATATTATGTTTAGTTTGGATGCTTTGTTGCAAGATATATTTCCTGAGCGATCTCCTCCCGCTTGGCAACGTAATTTACTGAAAATACTTTTACTGGAAAAAGAATTTAAACAGTTTGCAGAAGACTATCCACATTTAAAAGGAATAGATCTCGTTGAGCAAATAGTTGAGCATTTTAATATTAGTTGTGAATTAGTTGATGGCGACCTAGAAAATATCCCTTCTCAAGGCCCTGTTGTGTTAGTGGCAAATCATCCGATAGGTTCGTTAGATGGTTTAGCCATCTTGCGAACCGTAGCAACCATTCGACCAGATGTTAAAATCGTTGCAAACCAACTTTTAAATTATATTGAGCCACTAAGTAGTTTATTTGTTCCTGTCGATAATATGGGGAACCGTACGAGCAGAAAACAAATTGAAGCGATGCAGCAGCATCTAGATAAACAGGGGGCTTTGATCTTATTTCCTGCGGGTGAAGTTTCTCGATTGAGCGCTAAAGGCATTCGTGATGGTCATTGGCATACTGGCTTTTTGCGCTTAGCTGCTAAAGCGCGAGCCCCAATCGTGCCTATTCATGTTAGTGGGCGAAATAGCCATCTATTTTATTTGACCTCATTTATTTATCGTCCTTTATCTACCCTATTATTAGTGCGTGAAATGTTTAAGCAACGGGGCGGACGAATAAAAATTCGCATTGGTGGTCGTATTCCCTTTACTCATTGGCATGATGGGCATACGCGAGCGCATGATCTTGCTGAGCGTTTTCGTCGCCATACTTATCTTCTAGGGCAAGGAAAAGAAGGGTTATTTATTAGTGAGTCCGCGATTGCTTTACCTGAAGATCGCCTTGAATTAAAAAAGGCATTAAGCGCATGCGAACGATTAGGTACAGCTCCAGACGGCAAGGCTATTTTTCTTTATCGTCGAAAAGATGAAGAGAGAACCCCAATTTTACGTGAACTGGGTCGATTACGAGAAATTGCTTTTCGGGCAGTCGGTGAAGGTTCGGGAAGGCGGCGAGACTTAGATACTTATGACGATGATTATTATCATTTGGTGTTATGGGATGAAAATGAATTAGAAATTGTTGGCGCTTATCGTTTTATTCCTACTGCTGAACAATTGGCAAAAAAAGGAATTGAAAGCATCTATAGCCATACGTTATTTCATTATGATAAAGAAATGCTTCCCATCCTTGCGCAAGGCATAGAATTAGGCCGTAGCTTTATTCAACCGGCATATTGGGGAAAGCGGGGACTTGATTACCTTTGGTTGGGAATCGGGGCTTATCTTGCTAAATATCCTCAATATCGTTATTTATTTGGTCCCGTATCAATATCTGGTGCGATGCCTATTGCGGCGAGAGACTTATTAATTGCTTTTTATCGGCTTTATTTTTCGCCCGAACATGTAATAGCACAGTCTCGTCGACCATACCCTGCATCACTACCACAGGTATTAGCGCAATTTTCAGGGGATAATTATCAAGAAGATTTAATTAAACTGAAGAGCCTTTTGAATAATATTGGTTGTTCTATACCGACTTTATACAAGCAATATACTGAACTCTGTGAGCCAGGTGGGGTACAGTTTATTGATTTTGGCACTGACCCCGCCTTTAACAATTGTATTGATGGGTTGGTGTTAGTGGATTTGACGAAACTCAAACCTACGCGCTACCAACGCTATGTCGCAGTACATCAGGTATAGCAAATGAAATCGTGCTTTGAGAAACAATGCCGTGCTAGCACACGGCATTGAGGTTGTTGACAACGCGGGATAAAAGCGTGGTTTTCCCACTTTGTGTTATCAGCTGAAAATCTATAAATTGATTTTCTTCGTTTATTTTCAAAACCTATTCGACTTGCTGCCAAACATAATAGGTTTGTCAGCAGTCTGAATACCGTGTTAGCGCACGCATTTTAATGGTCAGTCTTAAGCCCCCTTTTTAGGAGGGTTGAATTTGTGAGACGATAGCCGAAAGGTAATCCATGCTAAAAGCATCCTCTTATTCACCACAAGTAAAGAGGAAATCACAGGGGTTTATACCGCGGTCATCATATGGTATTGGCGTTGCACATATCATCGAGTTCGGACGCCTAAATATCGTTATAAGATATTGAAAGTAATGTCGGGAAAGAGCCTGATAGAACAATTTATATTCTCTGTAATATGAAGGGCAGTGAAGTGCTAGAGCTAAATGTTCAGCCAGAGCATGTCCATTTTGTTGCCATGATCCCTCTTCAGTTATCAATTTCAACCCAAATGGGAGTCCTGAAAGGATGTAGTGCAATAAGACGTGATAATCGATTGCTCCCGATATGTAAAAAACGCTGAAGTCACCATTTTGGGCTAGTGGATATTTTGTTGATACGCTGGGGAGGAATGGCGCTATTATCAGGCGTTATGTAAGGTATTAGGATAAAGTTGCTCAATAACTTGAGCAACAAATGGCATTGCTAGAGGATTAATCAGGAATACAGCTACCTTATCGGGAATCAATGTAACGCCACCTTTTTAGAGGTGGCATTTGACTATTGGTAACTTCTGGAATCGGTTTTTTCTACTTTTTGAACAGAAAACCAAGGGATTCATTTAATCATGATCCCCTGTGACCAAACTGGATTATTCTGTCGATAGCAGGCTAAATGCTATTGTCACCTGTTTATTTAAAACAGATTTCAGCCCAACGAGTAAGACCTGCGGTAACGGAACCAAAATCATTCCCGCGAACAATCGGAATATTGGGGAGCTGTTGCTGGATAGCTTGGCTTAAAACTGGTGATTGTGCTGAACCTCCAGTCATAAAGATAACATCAGGCTGAACTCCACCTTGGTTGACCGCCTCTTTAACCAATTCAATCATTTTACTTTTTGGTGATTCGATAGATTCGACCATTTGGTCACGATGAATATTAATTTCTAGCGTTTCATTGGTTAATGGAATGCGAGCCAAATAATTTTCATCGTTAGATAAGGCAATTTTAGCTTCTTCAGCACGGCGAACGAGGCTATAGCCTAAAGTGTCATGATAAACTTCGATGAGGCGAATTAACTTTTCTGGTTCTTGTGCATCTTGTCTTAAACGATTGAGCGCGGCGAAATTTTGTTTCGCATAAAAATCTTTTTGAGCTTCTACGTTATTGATCGCGATAGGGTTCCAAAATTGAGAAATTGGCATTTTAATCCCTGACACTGTTTGGCTGCTCATACCAAACTGATCCATTAATTGCTTTAACGCCAAATAGATATCAAGGTCATTACCACCAACCCGCTGGCCGCTGTGCGCTAATAAACTCTCGGTACGATCTGTTTTATGACGATAAGTTGGCCCCATTCTGATCAGTGAGCAATCTGTGGTACCACCGCCAATATCGACAACTAATACGGTCTGATCTTGGTGTAAAGTCGATTCATATTCTAGACCTGCGGCAACAGGCTCAAATTGGAAGGCGATATTTTTAAAGCCTGCTCGTTTTGCCGCTTTTACCAAAATAGCTTCTGCTTGTTGGTTGGCTAGTTCACCACCTCGGCCATGAAAGTTGATGGGGCGGCCAATAACAGTATCAGAGATCCTCTGCTGAAGGTGTTGTTCCGCTTTATATTTAATATTGGCCATCATCGCACACACTAAGTCTTCAAAGAAACTGATCTGAACTTCGTGTAGGCCGGAGGCACCGAGAAAGGATTTGGGGGATTTGACATAATAAACATCGCGAGGATCTTTAAGGTATAAATCCAATGCTGCTTGACCAAATACAATATCTTCAGGCGCTAATTCAATACCTTCTTCACGGTTATAAGCTAATGAACGTCTGAGAATTTGCTCACCTATTGAATCCGATGGCGTGATATTTAGATGGCGAAATAGATGTTCAGAAACAGATTCTCGAGTAGGTGCACAAAGGGTTGAAGGAATATAAGCGTTATCGCCTTCTAAAGGTAAAAGAGTGGGGGTTCCTTTATCCATGATTGCGACAGCGCAGTTTGATGTTCCATAGTCAAAGCCAATAAACATGTTGCCTCCAATGACCTTCGTTGCATATTGAAAAGGCGGCAAACTTTACCGGAAGCAGTGCATAATTACCACTATTAAAATGACATGGTTGACATGAATAATACCGCCGCTGTGTTATTTAACGCATGGAGTAATATTGGTGCAATGAGTGTGCGAGTGTGAATTCTAACGTGACAAAAAATAGCCCCCATTATCATGAGAATAATAAAGGTACTGAACGAGGTATATTGCGAGTGCACAGAGGAAAATAAAAATGAGGAAGCGAGGATAGCGAGCCATTTTCCTCTCGCGCCATACCACATGCCAGCATTGAGTAAAAAGCCCCTAAATATAATTTCTTCACCAATAGGTGCCGCAATAATTAAGGCGATTACATAAAGGAAAAACACCAACCCACTAATATGGCTGACGCTTTTTACCCACTCTTCTTCAACACCGAATAGTGCATTCAGAAACATCAGTCCGATTAACGCAAAGATGGGGAGTATGAGTGCTTGCCAGTCAGTTTTACCAATAGGCATAAGGTTGAATCTCTTTTGGTAATAAGACCAACAAATTAAAGCGCAAGGCAACATCAACAGTATTGAAATAAATGGAAATGCATATGCGGAAGTTAACAAGTTATTCGCATCTGGCATCAATAGAACGAAAAAGGGTGATAAATACCAAGCAACAAATGCGCTGAGACAAATGAGTGAATGAGCGATGCGACTCTTTGGCGGATTCATAGATAAATATCCTTTTTCGTATAACGTGATTATTCCGTTGGATTTCGGTTTGGTAATATACGTAAATTTAAGATAAATTCACGTTATAAATAAAAATTTATGAAATATTTTGCGATATAGGTTGCTTAAATCATCGAAAATACGCCTTTCCACCATTCTGTCAAAAGAAAACGACTGACAAAATAAATCAAAGGGATATGCATTAAATACTTATTTGAGTGAGCGCAATTATGGGGTAGCTTAGTAAAAATTGTTATACATTCACAAACAGGGGTTCATGGATGCTAATTGTTGAGATGTTAAGTACTGGGGATGAGGTATTACATGGCCAAATTGTGGATACTAATGCGGCTTGGCTAGCAGATTGTTTGTTCCAAGCAGGCTTCCCATTGAATGGGCGAGCAACGGTCGGTGATGATCTAAATGATTTAGTACGAACTTTACGCGAACGAAGTGAACATGCAGATATTTTGATTGTTAATGGTGGATTAGGACCGACCAAAGATGATTTAAGTTCTCTGGCGGCCGCAATGGCGGCAGAAGTGCCTTTAGTTGAACATGCGGAATGGATTGCCGTGATGGAGCGCTATTTTGCATCCCGAGAGCGAGTGATGCCAAAAACAAATCGTAAACAAGCGCTATTACCAGAAGGGGCGGAACTCGTGGATAACCCTGTTGGTACAGCATGTGGTTTCGCGATGGAACTTAATGGATGCTGGTTGTTTTTTACGCCGGGGGTGCCTTCTGAATTTAAAGTGATGGTGCATGAGCAAATTTTGCCACGGCTACGTCAGCGATATCCATTTCATGAAGCTCCGCTCTGTTTGCGATTAACCAGTTTTGGCCGTAGTGAAAGTAGTTTAGCAAAACAGTTTGATCAGCTACCTTTACCCGACGGGGGTGTGCTTGGTTATCGCTCGTCTATGCCGATTATTGAATTGAAGCTGACGGGGCCTGCGACATTAAAAGAGCAGATGTTAACTCAGTGGCAAGTGATTAAAGATGGTGTTGGCGAAAATTTGGTTTTTGAGGGCACCGAAGGTTTACCAAGTGTGATCTGTCGAGAGCTAAATGCGAAACGAGTTAGCGTTGCTATATGTGAAGAGTTTAGTGCTGGATTGCTGACATGGACGTTAAATACTGCATCGGTGCCACTCAATGGCGGGAAAGTGATTGGTCAACAAGAAGATCAATCCTTATTAACGCTGATAAGTCATGCTCGTGAAATGGCTAAACAAGAAAATACGCATATCGGTTTAGCGGTGGGTGGATTCCATGATGGATGTTTATCATTAGCATTATACACACCTGAAAAAAGCTATGCCCAGCGTGTGCGTTATATGCCAAGCAATCATAGTACTAAGGTAAAGCAGGAAGTTAGCGTCATGTTAGTGTTAGATATGTTGCATCGTTGGCTCAATGAACGTGAAGTTTTTGGTCAATATGAGTGGCTAGAACAATCAGAAACATTAATAAAGTAATCTAGGCTATGCGCTGTGTTTGGTATGAAACAACACAGCGTTTATAAAACGCCCCTTCATAATATCAAACGAATAATATCTATCTATTATTGAATTTTTAAATTTTTATATTATATAACATCATTGCCGTTGGTAGTTTTACTTAATATGGTGAGTTTTAATTTTAACTTATTTAATGACGTAAATGAGGTGATGAGATTTTATTTTTTTATTCTCAATGAAGGAGGAGAATCGATTAAGCAACATAAAATGTTAGCCACTTTATCAGCGTAATGACTTTAATGGGCGTGAATTGTTTTTTAAATGAGGGCCAATATAAGTAAAATATATTTATATTGTTTTAATAAATCACATTTATTATTTCAAAAGATATCAATTGTGATTTTTTAAAGCAACTAGCTGTTAATTAAGATAATTATTTTATTTTCTTATTGTGTTTATTTGGCGAGTTAAGCATGGTATGAAAATATTGAATGAATATTAGAAAAGACAGAAGGCTAAACGAAGAATATCTTATTAAAAATAGATGATTTTATAATAATTCATTGTATTATCATTAGGCAATGCAGTATGGTTTACTGCAAGCTAATCGCGATTATAAACAAAGAAACATCTCTGTAATCAGATGATGTGGCTATTTAGGTGAACGCACAAATACGGATGTAGAGATTCTATCGATATAATAGGGCAACGGGTGTCTATTATGTCATATCACAGGGAGCCATCAAATGGAGAGCGATTCAGAATGTATTTAACAGACTCTCATCGTGAGAAGATAGAAGGAACGATAACCTCTAATATGACATTGTGTAGATATACAGTTGTCCGCAAAATGTTATCAAACTTATGGCAGAGCTATAAATATAAATTAATAGAAACAGATTGAACGAATCCGTTCACTGCTATGGTTTAGCAATTGTATTTTGGTGTGTTAACAATGAAACCAGTGAATGACGTAGCTATGGGCTAGGTAAAAATTATCGTTGTTTGGTCTTCACTTTTTCTTATTTATAAGACAAGTATGAGAATAATGCATCGTTGAATGTGACAACTGACCTTACAAATAACGTTTAAATTGATTACCGATGTGCATGTCGTTTATTTCTACATTACTTATTTGGAATTATTTCATGTTTATTTCACAGCATCATCGCAGTATCGTTAAATTTGCTATTTTATCTATCGTTTTAGGCAGTAATTTTCTGAGTAACTCCATTGCACAGACACAGAGTTCATCGGTCGAAATGACTCATGATAAAGGTGTGCAATTAATTAATGGGGATGGCGTTCCTGTTGATCTCGTTAAAGGTCGTTATTATATTCATCAATCGGCGGTACAGGGATACCCGCTAGGGCAACTCCATTTAGGCATTTTATTTTATTTTGGCGATGGTGGAATACAAAATACGGCCTGCGCCCAATGGTGGTTAGAAAAAGCGTCACACGCGAAAGGAGAAGTGCATGACCTTGCCAAAAATTTTCTTGCTGAAATTCGAGCAGAAACCGCAATGTTATCACCCGCATCTCGCGCGCTCATTGCAGAGCCTGATCTGAAGCTTTGCCAACAATTACCGGAAATGACAAATAAAGGTATTGGGAGCAACCCTTTTAAAATAGAGCCAATTCGTCAGCCAAAAATTGATCTTGCGTTAGTGCAAAATGCCATCATCTCAGTACCGAAATTTAATCCCACTTTAGCACCACTAAGGTATGAGCAATTTCAGCAAAAATTTTCTACCCTGCCTAGTTTCATTGAGGTGATTCGTGCGAGTGGATACCTATATCATGATGTATTGAATCAGTTATCAGAACACGGGAAGTTACTTGCACATCATATTTTTAGTCATCAACAAAAAGAAGAGACCCAAATAGCTAACCATTTACCTGTAGAGCCGCTTCAGCCTGTTGAGGTTGCACGCAATCTCCCAAAAAAATCAGCGCAAAC
Organism: Providencia sp. PROV080; assembly: GCF_033688105.1. NCBI lineage: Bacteria > Pseudomonadati > Pseudomonadota > Gammaproteobacteria > Enterobacterales > Morganellaceae > Providencia > Providencia sp. PROV080. The sequence continues at coordinate 3,698,592 of NZ_CP096346.1, read as the reverse complement.
CACAACCCTAGAGCCCTCATTGTCTGAGCAGCAAGGAGAGCCAGCGAATAATGCGGCACGGCAAAGCAAACGATTAGTACAGGGAGTGATTGAAGGGGAGGGTGTGGTGTCTGACCCAATAGTGGAACCCTTACGTCATGATGATGAACAAACACCAGAGACAAAACTCATTGATTTGGCTGCGACACTTCGTAAGTTACCTGAAAATAAGATATTACATGTCACAATGAAGCCAGAGGAAGAAACGGCCAAACAGGATAACTCTTCTGCTATGGTAAAAACCGCGAAAGTCGAGAATAAGCCATCATCAACGATAAGCCCAGTGTATAACTTAGGAGGTGAGCTGCGGACAGCTAGCGCTTTACATTATACGTTGCAGCTTGGCAGTGCGAGTTCACCCTCCGGTCTATATGACCAAGCCCGTCGCCATAAATTATCGAATTATTTAGTGTATGAAACTGTGCGCAATGGGCGTCAATGGTATGTTTTGGTTTATGGCGAATTTGCTAATTTATCGTCAGCAAAACGAGCGTTGAAGACTTTACCCGCAGCCATTCAACGTGATAAGCCATGGGTGCGTAGTTTGCGACATGTCCAATCGGAGTTGCATTAATTTATTCCGTCGTGAGTGCGGATTGTATTTTTGTTGTGGCATGCTGTAGTGAGACTTCGCCTGCCACAACCGTCAGTAAGCGTGAATCTTTAAATAAAGCAATTGAGGGCACTGATCGAATACCGTAGATAGGTGCCAATGTAGGAGACTGAGCAATGTCAACGATGCCAAAATGAATAGCAGTGCTATTTAGTTGTGTCGGTAATTGCTCAAAGATAGGCCGCATATTTTTACAAGGCTGGCACCAAGAGGCGGAAAAATACACAACGGCGATCTGCCCAGGCTGTTCTGGATTTAAGAGAGCACGATTAAAACTGCATTGATCGAGGTGTTTGATGATCGCCATAATGAGGTCTATTTTACCTAAAATTTAATTATCACTCGGTAAATCGAAAATATGTTCGCTAAGATTATCGACAATAGTGTTAGGTAAGCAAGAAATGCTAGTGAGAAATTTATCTTTTTGATACACATTGACTTCTGCTTCATGCTTTGTGCCTAAATATGCAGAGGATATGGTATAGGTGTAGTGACCGTTACGAAAATCCATCTCATAGATTTGCGCAGTACCCGTATCGGTATCAGCACCTTTTGGATTGAAATAGCGCGCCACTAATTGTTCTGGCTTTCTCTCCATAGTGATATCCGGTGTTTGGTTCAGTTTACCAAACTGATAAATATACTGCCCATTCACTAAACTGACATTGACCTTTTTTTGATTTTTATTGACACACTGGAAGACAGTAACAGTATGGGAATTAGCAAGAGCAATGGGAGAAAGTAATCCTAAAGAGAGGGTAAAACACACTATATTACGGTAAGTTAGCATAATGAATCCTAATATTCTTATTGTGTAAGGGGAGCATTTAACGACTATAAACATTATCAGACGGTTTGATTAATTTGTTATATAACTGATGAGTTTATTTTGCTACAGCTAATTTATGCTGACGCCGTTTTCAGATAAGTTGATTAGCGACCTTTCAATACTATTTTGAGTCGGAATATATACCGCTATTAGAGGGAAATACCGTTTATTGATAAAACGCTTTTCGACTTTTAACAGGGTTTATTCTCAATCTCGAGTGTATTATTTAGAGGGAGCTATGATTGATATCATTACATCGTAATATTGTTTGAGTGTTATATTTTAATTATCACTATGCATGATTTTTATTAGAGAATGGATGCGAGTTTCAAGTGTGTGAGTAGCAAGATTGCATTGTCCTCCAATAGCCCTGACGTGAGCATCGCTATCGTAGAAACGGTTGTGCTATAGGCAATATGGCCCAGTGTGTTGTTTCGATTTTTATTAGTTTATATCCCTCCTTTTTGTATTCGATGATGATTGATCCGCTGCGGATAGCCTCAAAGTACTTATATGTTGCGAATAAGATCTATTTTAGGAATTTGTGCGTTCGCTACCATTTCTTTTGAATGCAAATGTAAACTAATATCATTTGTACTAAGTACAAGGTAAGATAGCACCATTATTTGTGATATGGGTGAAATCGGCGGGTTACATCATAAGTTCAAAGCTTGTTTTTGTGATGTTACTAACCGTGTTGAGCATGCGATGTGTTTAATAAATCAGGTCGGCTCATCACACCTAAAGCGATAACTCTCATTATTTAGAGTATAGATGGAGGAAATTGGATGTTTGTAAAATCATTAACTTCGGGGCTAGTTTTACTGTCGGCCTTAGTGCTGGCGGGTTGTGATCAATCTAAAGAAAACAAAGAAACCTCAGCGGCGGCTGAGAAACAAACGATCACGATTGAGCATGCTCAAGGTAAAACAGACGTTCCCCGCCATCCTGAAAAAGTCTTCGTGATGAATATGGAAACCCTAGATATTATGGATGCACTGGGTGCTCCAGTCGCGGGTCTTCCACAAACTAACGTCCATTTACCCAAATTCTTATCTAAATATAGCGGCCAAGAATATACCAATGCTGGGACATTGTTCGAACCTGCTTATGAAACCATTAGTAACGCTCAACCAGACCTCATTTTAGGTGGTAGTCGTGCTCGTGATGCATACGATAAACTGAGTGCGGTTGCTCCCACCATCTCAATGGATATTGATAACAAACGTTTTATCGATAGCTTAACAGAGCGCACGACTGAATTGGGTATGCTGTTTGGCAAAGAAAAAGAAGCTGAGCAGTTAGTTGGTGATTTCAAAGCAAAAATTGCGGATATCAAAACGAAAACACCAAATGCAGGTAAAGCTATGGTGATTCTAGTGAGTGGCGGTAAAATTTCTGCTTATGGTCCTGGTTCACGTTTTGGCTTTATTTTTGATGAGTTAGGTTTTGAACCTGCTTATGTGTTCGGTGAAGACACAGGCAGACACGGTAATATTGTTAACGCAGAATTGCTGGTCAAACTGAACCCAGATTGGTTGTTTGTGATTGATCGTGATAGTGCAATCGGTCGTACTGATGCGCAGCCTGCTGCACAAGTATTAGATAATGCATTAGTAAGAAAAACATCTGCATGGGATAAGCAGCAAGTGACCTATCTTGATCCAACTGCGGTCTATATCGCTGGTGGTATTCAAACTTATTCTCAGTTAATGGATGATGTTAATAACGCACTGGAAAAAAGCCAAACAAACTAATCAATGAAAACGCTTTATCTATTTTTTGGAATTATCGCCTTATTGGTATTAGCGGTGATCAGTTTGTTTATTGGAGCGGGTGACGTGTCACCCGTTTCACTTTTCACTGACCCCGAGATGCAAGACATCTTTTTTATCAGTCGAATTCCTCGAACCGTTTCTTTAATCTTAGCAGGCAGCGCAATGAGTGTTGCTGGGCTTATCATGCAACTTCTCACGCAAAACCGTTTTGTTGAGCCTTCATTGGCTGGAACCACTCAATCAGCGAGTTTAGGCTTACTGTTTGTCATGGTGTTGTTCCCAACTGCGGATATCATGACAAAAATGGTGGTTGCGAGTGGGTTTGCTTTGTTAGGCACTATGTTGTTTATGATCCTGTTGCGCCGAGTGATTTTAAAATCTGCTCTGATTGTACCGCTTGTCGGTATCATGTTAGGTGCGGTGATTAGTGCTCTCACCATTTTTACAGCTTATACCTTTGATTTATTGCAGGCATTAAGTGCTTGGATGAGTGGAGATTTTTCTAGCATTATTCAAGGTCGCTATGAGCTTTTATGGCTAGTCGGGTTGCTCACATTGCTTGCGTGTTGGATTGCGGATAGCTTTACGGTGGCTGGAATGGGGCGTGAATTTGCTATCAATGTTGGTTTAAACTACCGCAAAGTGATGACGATTGGGCTCTCTATTATCGCGTTGATTAGTGGGGTCGTCGTCGTTGTCGTGGGCGCGTTGCCTTTCTTAGGACTGATTATTCCTAATCTTGTTAGCTTAATTATGGGCGATAACATTCGTAAAACACTGCCGTGGATCTGCCTTGCCGGTGGAGGCTTAGTGTTGCTTTGCGACATTATCGGTCGATCAATTCGCTATCCATTTGAAATACCCGCAAGTGTTATTTTAGGTGTTATCGGCGCCGTGATTTTCCTTTTCTTATTATTGAAGCAGCAACGTTATGCAAAAAGTTAATGCATCAATTGCATTGCCCAAAAAGGGTATGACACCACGACAAAGGATATGGATTTTACTGGGGTTATCGGTTTTAGCGATTGTGCTATTTATGACGATTAACCTAGGCAATAACCTCGCTTATATACTGCCGCATCGGGGTTATATGGTACTGACAATGATTCTGGTTGCATTTGCTTCCGGTGTATCGACGGTACTTTTCCAAACGATTGCTAATAATAAAATTTTAACGCCTTCCATTATGGGGCTAGAGGCGTTATTTATTTTATTACAATCCATCTTTGTCTTTTATACCGATATTTTTCCTGCATCATGGCTATTAAATATTGGTAAGTTCTTATTAGAATCTTCGTTATTGGTTCTCTTTTCGGTATTGCTTTATCGCTGGTTATTTGTGTCAGCTAAACTCAATATCAACCTTGTTTTGATGGTAGGTATTATTCTTGGGACCTTATTTCGCAGTACTGCTACGCTATTGCAGAGACTGATGGATCCTAACGAATTTTCTATTCTACAAAGTCGTATGTTTGCGACCTTTACACGTGCGACACCTGAGCTAATTCTCTTTACTCTCATCATTACGCTTGTTGTCGGCATTCTATTATGGCGCATGCGTTATTGCTTTGATGTTTTGGCGCTTGGTCAAGCGAATGCCATTAATTTAGGTATTAATTATCGTCATAAAGTGACGGTAATCTTGCTGCTTATCTCCATACTCGTCGCTATTTCGACCGCCTTGGTCGGGCCATTAACATTTTTAGGATTAATGGTGGCGAACTTAGCTTATTTTATTAGTGGTAGTAGCCAACACCGTTATCTATTGCCTGTCTCTTTCTTGTTGGGGGTAATTGCGTTAATTGGTGGGCAATTGATCCTAGATTATGGTTTGAATATGGCGGGTACGCTATCTGTTGTGATCGAATTTATCGGCGGCATATTCTTTATTTATATGGTGTTAAGAAGGTTTTAGTATGATTGAAATTAATCAGATATCGAAAAGTTATCAGGATACTAAGGTCTTAGATAACATCACAACAACCATTAAAAATAGTGGTATTACGTCGATTATTGGGCCGAATGGGGCCGGTAAGTCGACACTGTTGTCTATTATTGGTCGCTTATTAATGGCTGACTCCGGTCATGTCAAAGTGAATGAATTAGATGTTGTGAAAACGCCAAGCGATAAATTAGCAACTTACTTATCTGTATTACGTCAAGAAAACCAGTTTGCTAGTCGCCTTACGGTTGAAGAGTTAGTTGGTTTTGGCCGTTATCCTTATACCAAAGGGCGCTTGACCGTCGAGGATAAAAAGAAAATCGACGAGTCGCTCGCATTCTTAAATCTCTCTAATTTACGTCATCGCTATTTAGATGAGTTATCGGGCGGTCAGCGACAACGCGCTTATGTTGCAATGGTCTTGTGTCAAGACACAGAATATGTGTTATTGGATGAGCCGTTAAATAACTTGGATATGAAGCACTCTGTGATCATGATGAAGTTATTACGTCGCGCAGCGGATGAACTAGGTAAAACAATTATTTTAGTTATCCATGATATTAACTTTGCGTCGGTTTATTCAGATCATATTTTGGCCATGCGGTCTGGGGAGTTAGTTTATCATGGCACGCCCAAGGATATTATGAAGGTGGACATTATTGAGGATATCTTTGATACACCAATAGAAATAAAATCGGTGGATGACAAACTCATTGCGATGTATTACTAGCTTAATTCCTTAGTTTCTATCGTATAAAAAATAACCTCTATCACCGGTTCGGTATAGAGGTTATTTTATTGATGCAGCGAATGATAATAAATCACCATCGCCCGCTGCATTAAATCACTTATTTCTTAGGACGTACCGCGGTCACTTCGATTTCAACACGCCAAGCTGGGTTAGCTAGTTTAGCGACTTGGAAAGTTGAACGAGCGGGCAGGTTTTCTGATTTGTCATTATAGAATTTTGAGTATCCAGCCATAAAGCCAGCAAAATCCATAGTGCCTTTAGTTTCATCACCACCAACAAGGAAAACTTGCATTTTCACAACATCGTTCAGAGTCAGGCCAAGATCAGCAAGGTGAGCTTCGATCTGCTTCATGACGTTGATAGTTTGAGTTTCAGTATTACCGTATGACTCAAGGACACCTTCAGGAGCGTCTTTAGAGATTTTAGTTGGCACCTTTCCGCTTAGGAAAATGATGTCATTAGTTGCACTGATTTCTACCGACTCAGCGATAGGCATTCCTTGCAGCTTATTGGTTTTTACACCTTCAGCATTTGCACTCGCTACACCCAGAACCAATGGGAGAGAAAGAAGTAAAGTTTTATAGCGCATGTAAGCTCCTTAACATTATCACAGTAATAGTTCTCCTCATACTTCAAGCCGTCGCGTTGTTGGCGACGGACTGAGTTATTTAGAGTATCAACTTATATAGACAAGCCATACATTCATTGATGCAATGCACAGCTTGAACAATAAATTTTAAAGAACAATTAACGTCAGTAGAAATTATCGCTCTTATTCAGTAAAACGAGAAAGTCTGTATGGGTGTGGATCGATGACTGGTTTAGTATCCATCAATAGATCCGCAGTCAGTTGACCTGATGCTGGACTTTCTGTCATACCCCAACCTGTTGCTGTGTTGATAACAAGGCCTGGGTATTGTTCAATTTTAGAAATAATTGGAATTTCATCATCGGTTGGGCTAACTGTGCCGCCCCAACGTTCAACTACTTTCGACTCTTTAAACACAGGGAATTCATTACGTAGTCTTTCGAGTACGCCATCCAGATGGTCTGTGTTTGGTGTGTTAGTAGCTGTACGGAACTCTTCAAATGGTGTTTTTTCATCTAAACGCCATGACGTTGCCATTGTGAAAGAGTTAAACAAATCTTTACCGATAGAGAATTCTAATGGTAGTTCTCCGCCGCCCAGTAAGTGCATAAAGCGTGGACCTAACAGGAAGCTATCTTTCACGATAGAGCTCGTAAAGATACGTGGAGCAACCGCATAAGTTCCATCTGCTTGCTCACGGAAGTGGATACCATTTGGTAAGTGTACGTTACCTTTTGGTGCGCCCGGTACACCCGTGATACGTTGTTGTGAGAGATAAACATTGAGTGTAGGAACGTCAACGCCGAGGTTACCCATAAACAGACGAGACCAAATACCGCCCGTTAGAACCACGTTAGAGGTTTTGATGGAGCCTTTCTCAGTCACCACATCTGAAATTTTACCGCCTGCGGTTTCCAAGCCTCTTACGGCACAATTGGTATAGATACGAATCCCGAGTGATTTTGCGTAGTTCGCCATCGTTGGCGTCACAACTTCAGGATCGAGACTACCAGCATCTTCTTCAAATCCACCAATTTTCCATGGTGTCTGAGCATTAGGAAGACGTTTTGCCAGTTCTTCACCCTCGATCATGCGAGTTCTCAATGGGGTATCAAAACCTGGGTTCTCTGAATTCTTTTTAATCCATTCTCTGGTCAGTTCAAGATCTTTTTCGCTTGAAGGAACTTCAACACGGCCTTGAATTCGGTAACTCGTATCTGCACCGATTTTTTCATTCATACCGGTCCATAAAATCTTTCCATAATGGTGTAATGGAAAAATTTCTGGAGAGGTTTTGTAACTAATGATTTGACTGTAGGCACGACCAGACTGTTCACCGCCGACAACACCTTTTTCACAAATAACGACGTTCATTCCTCTTTCAGTAAGATTAATGGCAGTCATTATTCCTTGAAGGCCAGCACCGATAATGACAGCATCTGCTGATTTCGGTAATGCCCCCTCGGTGCCCGCAACAGCAGGTACACGAGATTTAGTCGACTCAAATCGACCTTCTCTACGGATCATTGGAACAACCGTAGCACCCCCTGCGAGAACACCCGCAGCACCGACCCCTAAAAGTAGTTTTCTTCTCGAGATTTTCATCTGTAACCTCAATAATAACCTTAGTTTTTATATAGTAAATTATTACAATTTAAGATAATCATATTATCATAATTCAAGTAATTGTTAACCATGGGGTATATTTGTTAATAAAACTAAGTGGAATGTGAATAATCTTGATTGTGATAGTCAAGCCTGTAAAGGGTTTGCGCGTTGTTTTAATAAAAATCAATCCTTTTAGGCGGCAAAAAAATAAAGTGAAATGTCAGCTAAAATGTACAGTTGTTTTTTTATTTGCTCGGGAAAAATGTCAATTTGTTTCACGAGGTGAGTAATAAATAAAAATACTCAAACATGTTAAATAATAATCAACTATATTTCGTGTGGTTAATAGCAAGAAAAAAAAGGTGCCCCATTATTATTGCATTTGTGAGGTGCCATCTTGATGGTGGAGGAAAGCCAGTGACAAAGACGAGACAGTAATGATTAAATATTTATTAAATGTCTAAATATATTTTGAAGATTATTGCTGAATTTTTAAACTTTATATTTTTGTTTGGTAGAAAGTTGGTGAAATAATAGCGTCTCATTAGGTTTACACTATTTAAAAATAAACGCAAAAAATATATTTGTTCAATTTTTATCGGTTGCTACTGTGGGTGGGGATGTTTTTTACTCAATAAAACATATAGTTATATTTTCCTGCTTTGGGTGAGTCATGCAGGTTGATTTTTAAATTTGGTTTCAACCTTTTCGCCACTGTGGTGTTAAAAATAATCTTAACGCCTACACTCTGTTGTACGCTCATATTGATAGAAACAAAATATACGAGCATTGTAAATAGGGTTATTTTTTGGGTGATTCAATAATTGTGTTATGACGTTAAATCTATCTGTAAGTTATTTAGCTTAAACGCTATCCGTATATTTATTGTGCTTATTAGTCTAGTAGATATAAAAAGCGTGTATCAAAAAAATATGGGTTATTTGATGTTTATTAATTAAATATTTTACTTAGACTAAATTACTTAGATAAAAACCCTTACAATTAAGGGCGGATTTGTTATAAGTTTAGTGATTATTCCTTTGTGTAATATGGGGTGAAACCTTGAATTATGTTTGCCGTCCGTTGTTCAATAGCATAATTCTTTTGATTTTCTTAGTTATCCTTACTGTGAGTATAAACCTTGAACGAAGTGCTGTTTTTATCTTTAATAAAGTGCTTTAGGTATTGGCTCAATGAAGGTGGTGCTAGTAAGGCATGACCTTTCACCCTAGAATTCTTATGATATTCATTGAAGATTTTTTGCATGAAAATTAGGCAGTCTTGATCTAAAACCGATAAAAATCGATAGAGCAAATCAAGAGTGAGTGGGGTGATGCCATTTTCGTAGCGTGAAATTTGCTGTTGGCTAATTCCCATTAACTTAGCAAGTTCCTTGCCGGTTATTTTTTTCTCTTTTCTTGCTTGGCGCAACAAGCTACCTGCTAATGTGGTGAGTTTATGCTCTTCCATTATCCTATTTTCTACCCAATGTTAGATTAGATGGTGGTTATCACTAGGTCGCTACTATAACGAGTCCATAGTTGGTGTAAAAATGTTTGTACCGAATAGATAAGGATAATTGATAGCTTTTGACTATCATAATGATTTATTTCGATCGAATATTTCGATCATTTGTTTTGTTTGATAGCTGTTTTTTTAGCTAATTGAAAGTTTAAAGCTATGATGGGTAAGTCATTTTATGATTATTATTTTGATTATATTTTTCATATCATATAAAAAATAGTGAATGTGGTTATTAATACGCCATATTTGGAATTATTTATTTGATAGTATTTTGTTTCTATTTGTTACAAATTCTCATAAGCAGAAAATACTCTGTACGCCGTAGTTTCATATAATGAGTATTTTGGGGCTAAACGTGAGCTGTAAAGGCCATGATTGATTCATTTTTGTCTAAGTTGTGTAACAGTGAGATAAAGTTGATGCGATGAGCAGGAATTAGAGGACGATGAGCGCATTGAGCCAGTCGCGCTATTGCAAGCGAGAGAATTTCTCTCTGTAGACAAATAACCTGCCATATTGATTGAAAGCGGCGCAACTCGATATTTTGCGCCGCTTTGTATGACCAATTACTATTTAAAAATAGTGGTTCAATAGAGAGCATTAATGACGGTCATTCAAATATTCAGGCTCCTTAGGAAGCTTAAAGCAGCAGAACAAGCAGATACATAATATAACCATGACATAAATAAAGAATGAGTTTTCTGCGCCATTGGCTTTAAATTGTAATGCGACTGAGGGAGCTGAGCCGCCAAAAATTGCATTTCCTATCGCATAGGATACACCGACACCTAATGCTCGTAGGTGCGGTGGGAACATTTCAGCTTTAACCAAACCACTGATCGATGTATAGAAGCTTAATAGCATCATTAAGAAGATAAGTAATAAAGTGATAATGACAGGGGAGTAAGCAAAATAACGCATGCCTATCACCATTACGGGATAGATAAATATAATCATAGATAGCGTAAATGTAATCATGGCGGCTCTACGACCAATTTTATCTGAGATAATGCCAAATAGCGGTTGAGACAACATAAACACAAATAATGAGATGGTCATGATATAGCCGACAATTTTGCTATCAATACCGATATTGGTTAAATAGGTTTTTGAATAAACCGTAATAATATAGAAACACAGAGATCCTGCTGCGGTATAGCCAATGACTAATACAAAGGATTTCCAATGTTGCTTGAGTAGTGCGATTAAAGAACCAGACTCCTCGGCTTCAGAAGCTTCATTACTGAGCGTTTCATCAAGGCGTTTTCGGGCGATCAGCGAAACAATAGCGGCAAAGCCACCGATGACAAAAGGAATACGCCAACCCCCATCCGATAACTGCTGTTCACTGAGGAACGCTAACAGAATGACACTGAGTAAACTCGCTAATAACTGACCCCCAGAGAGTGTGACATATTGAAACGATGCAAAGAACCCCCGTTGTCCTTTGAGGCCAAGCTCACTCATATAAGTTGCAACCGCACCATATTCACCACCAACAGATAATCCTTGTAACAAGCGAACTAGCAGTAAAAGTAATGGCGCAAACATTCCTACTTGTGCATAAGTGGGGAGAGCCGCAAATAAGAAAGAGCTGAAGCCCATCAAGTAAATTGAGGCAACCATAGAACGTTTGCGACCATGACGATCCGCGATGCGACCAAATAGCCAACTACCGATGGGACGCATAAAAAAACTGGCTGCAAAGACACCCCATACATAGATAGATTGTGTCAGGGGATCCATATTTTGAGGGGTAAGAGCTTTAGTGAAATAGGCTGCAAAAACAGCATAAATATAAAAATCAAACCATTCCACTAGATTACCCGAAGCCGCACCCACAATACCGCGAATACACTTGGCTCGGTTATCTTGCGTGATATCCGTTTTTTTGAGATTAACTTGAGATATTTCCAATTTATCACCATCGTAACATTGGTTAACAATATTTTAACTAATAGCGATATTTACTTAGTGAGTCAATATTTGAATATATGGTAAGTTAAATACTGAGATCAATATCCTGTTTTTCGTTTCTTTTTTAGATAACTAACAAGACTAAATTTTACAAGTAACTGAGTGTTTTATAGATGTTTTTTAATTAGTTTAACTTAGCTATTGAGGTGGACTTTCCTGTTAATTAAGAATTTTCGCAAATAAAAGCGCTGACAGACTAATATCGTGAGTAAAATACCTTTCCTTTGCATTTCATTGCATGAATGCAGCGAGCTTGAGAAATAAAAAAATAATAGGTTATTGATAGTGATCACGAAAATAACGATGAACATGCCTTTGAATATTGGTTGATTCAGTAAAGAATACTATCGATTAATATGATGCGATTCATGCTTAACCATTTGAAAATAAATACTTTTTAAAAAGTGGTGTTTGTCGGTTAGTTTAAATTGAACGTTAATAAAATCCTCTATCTAAATTAACGTAATAAAAATGATTATCATTTTATATTTATTAATGTTGATAAATTTATGTTAATTAATTCTTATAAAGAATAATAAAAATGTTTTATTATTTTTCTGATAATTTTGTTAGCTAAATATTAACTGAATGCAATCATTATATTTTAGATATAACCGACTGGAAATGTATTTTATAAAGTTATTAACTAACATTTAATACCGTTAATAGAGGGAAATAGGCTAAAATAATTCGTCGGTATATATGTTTTGATATAACGGAAGCGCTGTGATTTATAGTTTTTATCAAAGGGTTGGTGTTATTAGTAACGTAGGTTATTACTCTTTTATTGATGTGAAACAATCTCTTAGTTTTGTGTGTTGATATTATGACCTCGACTAAAAATCTTATTATTTCGACTTTATATGACTAGTCACATTTATGACTAATCGTACTCATCTTAAATAAATTTTATTCAGTGTCGATGGAAGTTTGATTTCTAACACTTTAAGCAAACTAATTGAGCGAGTTATGTATGGCAAATATAAAAGAGAAAGCATCTGTTTTTGCTCCTCTTACCCGTCGTGGATTTATTAAAGCCGGAACAATCACTGGGTTAGCGACAGCGGCTGGAGGATTTTCTCTTCCTTTCAGTTCGGCTGCTGTTGCAGAGCAAAAAACAGTTACCCCCACTGGTGAAGAAAAAGTGGTTTGGAGTGCATGTACAGTCAACTGTGGGAGTCGTTGCCCATTACGTATGCATGTCGTTGATGGTGAAATAAAATACGTTGAGACTGACAATACCGGCAATGATGTCTATGAAGAATTGCATCAAGTGCGTGCCTGTTTACGTGGCCGTTCTATGCGCCGTCGAGTCTATAACCCAGACCGTTTACGTTACCCAATGATGCGGGTCGGTAAACGTGGTGAAGGCAAATTCAAACGCATTAGTTGGGATGAAGCTTTTGATGTCATTGCTGACAATATGAAGCGCTTAATTAAAGACTATGGTAATGAGTCTATCTACCTCAATTATGGCACTGGGACTTTAGGCGGTACAATGACAAAATCATGGCCACCAGGGGCTACATTGATTGCACGTTTGATGAATTGCTGCGGGGGATATCTAAATCATTATGGCGACTATAGTACCGCACAAATTGCTGCCGGTTTAAATTACACTTACGGCGGTTGGGCTGACGGTAATAGCCCTTCTGATATCGAAAATTCAAAACTTGTCGTCATGTTCGGTAATAACCCAGGTGAAACACGTATGAGTGGCGGCGGGGTCACGTACTATGTTGAACAGGCTCGTGAAAAATCGAACGCCAAAATGATTATCATTGATCCTCGTTATACCGATACAGGTGCAGGACGTGAAGATGAATGGATCCCTATTCGCCCAGGAACCGATGCTGCATTAGTCAGTGCGATCGCTTATGTGATGATCAAAGAAGATTTAGTCGATCAGCCATTTCTTGATAAATATTGTGTTGGTTATGATGAGTCGACTTTACCAGCGGGAGCCCCCAAAAATGCGCACTACAAAGCCTATATTTTAGGGGAAGGACCAGATGGCCAAGCGAAAACACCTGAATGGGCCGCACCTATTACAGGTATTCCTGCTGCACGAATCGTAAAACTTGCACGTGAAATTGGTATGGCGAAACCGGCTTATATTGTTCAGGGGTGGGGACCACAACGACGCTCTAACGGTGAGCTTGCCTCCCGTGCTATCGCAATGTTAGCGATTCTTACAGGGAATATCGGTATTCATGGTGGCAATACTGGAGCGCGAGAAGGATCGTACAGTATTCCATTCGTGCGGATGCCAACTTTAACCAACCCAGTAAAAACCAGTATTTCGATGTTTATGTGGACAGATGCCATTTTACGTGGGCCTGAAATGACGGCAACACGTGATGGTGTTCGCGGTAAAGATAAACTTGATGTGCCGATTAAAATGGTTTGGAACTATGCAGGAAACTGTTTAGTGAATCAGCATTCAGAAATTAACCGTACCCATGACATTCTGCAAGATGATTCGAAATGTGAAATGATCGTGGTGATTGATAACCACATGACAGCATCAGCGAAATATGCCGATATTTTGTTACCGGATTGCACCGCTTCTGAACAGATGGATTTTTGTATGGATGCTTCAGCGGGCAATATGTCATATGTCATTTTTGCCGATCAGGCAATTAAACCGCGTTTTGAAAGCCGCAATATTTATGAGATGACGAGTGAAATTGCTAAGCGTATGGGCGTTGAAGCGCAATTTACTGAAAACCGGACTCAAGAAGAGTGGTTACGTCATCTCTATGAGCAATCTCGCGAGGCATTACCTGAATTACCAACTTTTGAAGCGTTCCGTGCACAAGGCATTTTCAAAAAACGCGATCCTAAGGGCCATCATGTTGCTTATCGTCATTTCCGCGAAGATCCGATCGCTAATCCACTCACGACACCATCGGGAAAAATTGAGATTTATTCTTCTCAATTAGCTGAGCTGCAAAATCTTTGGGAGCTCGAGGAGGGGGATGTGATTCATCCATTGCCAATCTATTCCGCGGGTTTTGAACAGTATGGGGATCCATTAATGGAAAAATACCCACTACAGTTGACTGGCTTCCATTATAAATCACGTACTCACTCGACATATGGCAACGTTGATGTACTGAAAGCCGCATGCCCACAAGAGCTATGGATTAATCCACAAGATGCAGTGAAACGAAACCTAAAACATGGCGATTTAGTGAGAGTATTTAATGATCGCGGCGAAGTGCGCGTGAAGGTGAAAGTGACACCTCGTATCGTGCCGGGCGTCGTGGGTCTCGGTGAAGGCGCTTGGTATGACCCAGATGGTAATCGAGTGGATCATGCCGGAAGTATTAATGTGCTAACTACCCAACGGCCGTCGCCATTAGCCAAAGGTAATCCATCACATTCTAATCTTGTTGAAGTTGTGAAAGCTTAGGGGTGCGAGTTATGTCAACGCAATATGGTTTTTATATCGATTCAAGTCGTTGCACTGGCTGCAAAACCTGTGAGCTAGCGTGTAAAGACTTTAAAAATTTATCTCCAGACGTCAATTTTCGTCGTATCTATGAATATGCTGGTGGCGATTGGACTGAGCAAGATGGTGTATTTGGGCAAAACGTTTTTGCTTATTACCTGTCAATTTCCTGTAACCATTGTGATGATCCTGCATGTACAAAAGTATGTCCAAGTGGGGCAATGCATAAGCGGGAAGACGGTTTTGTCGTTGTTGATGAAGAGGTTTGCATAGGCTGTCGTTACTGTAGTATGGCTTGTCCTTACGGCGCTCCGCAATTTGATGAGGTCAAAGGACATATGACCAAATGCGATGGTTGTTATGAGCGAGTTGCCGAAGGTAAAAAGCCGATCTGTGTTGAGTCTTGCCCGTTACGTGCATTGGATATGGCACCTATCGACGAGTTACGTCAAAAATATGGCACCTTAGCGGAAATCGCGCCATTACCAGCTGCAAAATATACACATCCAAATATTGTGTTAAAACTGAATGCCAATAGCCGTCCAGTTGGTGACACTTCAGGGCATCTGGCTAACCCGGAGGAGGTATAATATGGGATCGGGAATTCATGAATGGCCATTGATGTTTTTTACGGTGATTGGTCAAAGTGTCGCGGGTGCTTTTATGATGATGGCTGCGGTATTACTGAGCGGTAAACTTTCAACTGAGTTGGATCGCAAGGTTCATTACAGCATGTTTGGCTTGTGGCTGTTGATGGGAATAGGTTTTTTATTATCAACAATGCATATGGGAACACCATTACGTGCTTTTAACTCATTTAATCGCTTGGGAGCATCTTCCCTCAGTAATGAAGTTGCCAGCGGCGCCATTTTCTTTGCGTTAGGCGGTTTTTATTGGTTGCTAGCGGTCTTCAATAAGATGCCTGCTGCGCTTGGTAAAGTATGGTTGTTCATCGTGATGGTGATGGCGGTTGTCTTTGTTGTTGCGACCTCTCGTGTGTATCTGATTGATACCGTGCCAACATGGAATACTATCTATACGACAATGAATTTTATCCTCACCGCATTCCTTGGAGGACCTATACTTGCTGCATTATTGCTGCGTATTGCAGGCTTTGATTTGCAATGTATTCGTCGTATTCCTGCGCTAAGTGTGTTGGCATTATTGGTGAGTATATGCATCGCTATTTCTCAAGGTTTTGATTTAGCGAGTATTGAAACATCTGTGCAAAAAGCCACCGACTTAGTACCTGATTATGGAATATTGATGGATATAAAAGTGGTGGCTATTGCGATGGGATTAGGCTGCTGGATCATGCCATTAATCGCGAAACGTAACCCTTCTGTGCTGAATATGTTGATAGGATTTTTATTCGTGATGGCCGGTGAAATTGTCGGACGCGGCGTTTTCTACGGCTTACATATGACAGTGGGTATGGCAGTTAACTAGTTAATGAAAAAGAGGCTTAGTAATTTACTGCTAAGCCTTTTAATGCGATTTATGGTTAAATCAAGATAGACAAATTATTAAATATCTAACGATAAGTGAATAAAACACACCATGAGTGAACAATCTTTAAATCATATTTCTTTGACGGCACGAGTGCTTGGTGCTGCTTTCTATTATGCGCCAGGCGATATACAGGAAATCATTTCATTGCTGTCAACGCTTCAATGGACAGAGGAGTGGCCGTACGGTTCTCATGAGCAAAAACAGGCTATTGCCGATAAATTGGCCATAATCGCGACGGATAATGAATCCTTGGATGAGGCCTATCAGCGGTTATTTATTGGGCCTTATGCGCTGCCTGCACCGCCTTGGGGATCGGTATGGCTCGATAGGGAAAATGTGATTTTTGGGGACTCGACTTTACAATTGCGTGAGTGGATGCATGCCCATAGTATCGATATTCATTTATCACAGAATGAACCTGAAGATCATTTTGGCTTATTGCTTATGATGGTGGCATGGGTCGCTGAAAACAATCCATCTCAATTAAACGAGTTATTGGCTCAGCATATATTACCTTGGGGATTCCATTATCTTAATAAAATGGAGCAAGAGGCTAACTTTCCTTTCTATACAGGCCTTGCTGAATTAGCGCATTTAACATTAGCGAGTTGGCAGCAATCGCTTCATGTTGACGTAGAGAAGAAAATGATTTTTTATCGCTAATATTAAAATGGCATAACACGTATAGCCCTTAACTGAAAGGGCTATATAAATATAAAACAACCACTTGTATTTTGTGTTTTCTCCCAATCGCATCCCCATCATGTCTTTCAGGTAAAAAGCCATAGTCTGTTGTATCCATTGAGAGGTATAGGGGAATACACTTATTTTCTATTGCTTGCGAGTTATCCTATTTAGATAAATTATTTTTTCTAGAGTATAGGGATAGCGATTAAGTCGGTTTAAAATAAGTCGTTTTTTCTCTGGTCGTTATGATGGGTTGAGTATGCGTAATCAGTCATTAATGCTTTTTTTTATTTTTCTTTTTTTATCGGTCACAAAGTCGTTTGCACAAGTATCAACACAAAGTACAGAGAATTGGCAACTGGTGGATACGCCGCCAGCACTGATGCAACTTAAACAAAGTGAGACGATTTTCGCCCCAATTGCAGGTAACATGAAAGCCGTTGCTGAACTTTATCCTGAGCATGGTTTTTATCTGTATAAACCAATGGGGGATTACCAACCTATACAATTTGGGAATGATTATGCCTATGTTAATACTGAGGCGGTATCCCCATTAAAACCTCGCTTAACCCCTGAAGATGATAGGCTAAATGAGTTAAGTAACCCGATTTATGATTATTTAATTACCACAAAAAATACGCCCGTATACCGTTCGGCAAAACCGCATAGCCAGCCAATCGCAACGCTATTTAGCAATCTCCGCTATCCAGTATTAGTTCGTATGATTAAAACAGATAAGCAAGGGGAAAAAGTGGCATGGTTAACGATTCGTTTAGGTGATCGCTTGGGGTATATCAAGTTAGATGATGTGGAGATAGATAAAGGTATTCCTATCTTGACCTATCATCATTTACTGAAAGAAAGTGAAAACAAAAAATTCCAACAGACTTCAACGACGACTTCGGTTGAAGCATTTCAAGAACAAATGAATTATTTGCAGCAAGCGGGTTATCAAACGCTTTCTTTAGCCGATCTTGAAGGATATTTAGATAAATCAGTGAATTTACCCGCTAAATCAGTGGTGTTAACCTTCGATGACGGTTTGAAATCGGTATATCGCTATGCTTATCCCATTTTAAAACACAATCAGCAGCAAGCGACCTTATTTGTGATCTCTTCGCGTATTAAAATGACCCCTCAAAAATGGTCTGCGGACGGGCTGCAATTTATGAGTAAGCAAGAAATAAAAAATTGCCAAGATGTGTTTAATATTCAGTCGCATACTCATTTTTTACATAAGCTCGATAAGCACAAAAGCCCCATTATTTTTAGTCGTCAAGAGCACACTATTTTCTTAGACTTCCAGCGCTCTATGCGAATTTTACAGCAATTTGAGCCTGAACAACGCTATTTAGCATACCCCTTCGGTGGATTTAACCCAATCGCGATGGATGCCGCTAAGTTATCGGGCATACATCTTGCCTTAACCACGATTCAAGGTAAGGTGCGCCTTGGCGATAATCCATTTGCCCTTAAAAGGTTATATGCACTGAAAACAGACCCAATCGAAAAATTTGCACGTATGGTGGGGAATAGTGGACAGTCGGTGGTTAACGAAAATATTGTTGTTGATAGGTAGAATCGTTATTTAAGCAAGAATATCTTATCGGCCTTCATGTAATCGTTTTATTATTGATAAACAATGGAAGCATATTTCCATTGTTTATCTTTTTATATCGCAATAGTCGGTTAAGAGTGTGGGTCATCCGCCCGCTTTCCTTGCCCCATTTCTTTTAAAAAGCGCTGCTGATAAATAAACAGCTCTTTAGCTGAAATACAGTGATAATTGATAGAGAACTGTTCAGCGGTACACTGAATAATATCCGCTAAAGCAGGATAGTGGCGGTGATTCCAATTAGGAAACAAGT
Source organism: Providencia sp. PROV080 (assembly GCF_033688105.1). Taxonomy (NCBI): domain Bacteria; kingdom Pseudomonadati; phylum Pseudomonadota; class Gammaproteobacteria; order Enterobacterales; family Morganellaceae; genus Providencia; species Providencia sp. PROV080. The sequence goes on along the minus strand of NZ_CP096346.1, from coordinate 3,679,418 downwards.
GATGGGTTAAATGTAAATTAAGCCCACCGAGCCAGTAAGTTAACCAACGAGGGGTAGTATGCCAGTCATAGGTCGTTGAAAAAGTATGGGTGTAAAATCCATGCGGCATATTTCCTTGTTCTGGTGGGGTATAGAAAGTCGCTTTGGCCCAGTGAGTACCTAAAATTAATACCACGAAAATCAGCGATGCTAACATTTGGCTCAAGAAATAAGTGAATAGTAGTAAGCCTAATCCAATCTGTTTATCTGTCAGGAGATAAAAAGGAATGATAATCACGAGAGAGATATGCAGTATTTTGGCGCATAGAAATGTCACAATGCCGCTTTGCCCTTGATGGCGCATATGTGGAGCAACACGCGTGAAGTGGAAGCGATCTAACCAATCAAATACCCAAATTAATGCTGGAAAGGTGAGCGCCGCAACCAATGGCCAATAGAGGTGCTGCGCCTTCATAAAAGGATACCAGCGTTGATAGGGGGTTTGTCGCAATACAAAATTTTCTTCGATATCTAAATCATAATGACGAATGTTGGTATGCGCATGATGAAAAATAATATGGCGTACTCGCCAACATTCGGGATCCAAGCCTAAAGGTATCGTGATCCAAAAATTTAGCCAACGGTTGGCTTTCGCTTGCTTGAAGATTGCATTGTGCGAGGCATCATGGACTAAATTGATCGCTAAGAGCAGCGCAAAGCAGATAAATAGGGGATAAAAAATAAAAAAGAGCCATGCCGCATCACTCCACAGGGCAGTGAGATAGCTACCTAGGCAGCAACCCACTAATACTAGGCTTTTTAGATAAAACCGCCAATCGGCAAAGCGATGGTCATTATGCTGCTGTAGATATCGATTAGCGGCCTGCATGAGTGCTTGGCGGAATGCTTGGTCTTGACGATGCTGGTAGCCGAGTGGTCTTAGGGGGTCAGGATGCATGGTTGACCTGCACTGGCTGACGGCCAATACCCAGTAGCAAAGAGAGGCTATGTAGCCATAGTGCTCCAGCCAATGTTAGCCAAAACAGGGTTTGCCACTGCCAAATAAATAATACGCAAAACAATAAGACGGTCGCGATAGTAAACCAACTCCACAGACCTACTAGGCGGCCATCGGATATTCCTGATAAGGCAATGGTCCCCGCGGCAAGCAGAGTAAACAATAGTATTTGTTGGCCAGTCGTACCTTGATAACCATAACCATATAAATAAACATAACCAATAACGAGAGTAAAAAGTAACAACGTTCCTATGACAAGGAACCACTGATTAACGCGATATAATGGCACTTTTAATGAAACTGTTTGGGGTTTTCGCTTTAAGATCCGCCAAAATGGACGGTTATTATCAATGAATGGGTTCTCTGTTGCTGGCTCGCCTTTGATACCATAGTGGTACTCGCTGTCAGGTAATGCTGAAAATGTCCCAAACCATTTATCCCAAAAGATAAAGCTACCACCAAAGTTACGGTTTGAGTAGTGACCCTCTTTGATGTGGTGAACTCGATGATGGTGTGGCGTAACCATGACTTTCTCCCACCAACCAAGGTGAGGTATTAATGCACTGTGATTAAAAAATTGAATACTATAGTGCAGAATAGAAATGGTAATAAAGATTTCGAGTGGAATACCCAACAAAGCTAACACCATGAAGAATGGGATAGATGTCAATGATGAATACCACGAATTACGGACTCCCAGAGAGAGATTGAAATGTTCACCTTGATGGTGAACGACATGCACAGCCCATAACAGACGATATTTATGGTGTAAGCGATGTAACCAGTAAAAACCAAAATCCCACGCAAATAGCGTAAAAATCCAAACTAACGCTATAGGCCAGTGTTCAACAACACCTAATGAAAAGTGACTGACAACGAATCCGTAACAAAACAGCTCTAATCCACGAAATAACCACAACATAATATGGCCTGAGTTCAGGTTAAATACCCACTCTTGCCAATTAATTGTTCCTTTTTCTGTTTTTGTGATGATGATTCCTTCAAGCGTCACAACCAATAACATAAAAATAATCGGAAAAGTTAATTCATTCACTTAGCTTTTCTCCATAAACATACGGCTGGTTGTGCAAAACGAACAATATACAGCACACTGATCGCCGTTAAAGCTCCGGTCACAACATCAATAAATAAATGTCGTTTTAGTATTAAAACAGAGGCACAGATAGCGATGGCCCATAATAAATATATTGTGGTACGAATGATTTGCTGTGATGACCATAATGCATTGAGAACAACAAGAGTCAATGAGACATGTAGAGAAGGTAATAAATTTTGCGGGCTATCGATACTCATGAGATGACAAAGCGCATGACCTGCTAATGAAAGGCATTCAATCGGTGGATAACTCATCGTCGTTGGAAAAAATAGATAGATAACGCCTGAAATAAGGGCACATAATTGCATCGCAAACATTAAGCGACGTGCTTGGCTAAGGGAACTACATAGATAACCTAATGGAATAAATACAAAAAAAGAGAGATATAGCCATATTGCTTCCACGTTGTAAGGAATAGCATTATCGACCCAACTTGGCGCTAATAACGTGGCATTTTCATCAATTTTACCTGTGAATTGATAAATAATACCGACGGTTCCCCAGCCAAGGAGGCAATAAAGCAATCGTAATAGAATGTGTTTGAAATTCATTCAACCTCCTTGCGCCTGATCCGTCTTCGTTTTATGGCAAAAGGTTGTGAAATAGGGTCGACGCGTAGCGTCCAAGTCAGCTGATCAATCGCCACATTTTGCCTAATAAAGTAGTCTTCTAGCGAGCGCTGACATTGTTTGAGTTCAAATGCCTGACACTCTCCCTGTAAATCGAGATGGCAGCCTTGTTGAGTTAAGCGAAAATCAGCAGTGACAGGGAGATGATTAACGATAATGCGAGACACGGGATCAGCAAATAATGTCACGACATTGCCGTGAAGGTCAGGTAGCAATAATTGGTCATCACAACGACCTTCGATTCGTTCAATGGCAAGTTGAGGATCACCACAAGGGCAAGGAGTGTCACGTATGACTAAAATATCATCCAGTTGATAGCGAACGATAGGTTGTGTTTTTCGCGTAAAATCGGTGATTATTGGTGAGAATCGCTGTTCATCTAGCCAATGTGGCTCAATATGTAAAAAGGCTTCATTCAGATGCAGGGTTCCCTGTGCACAGGTACAACCTAAAAACCCCTCAGTTGCTTGGTAAATTTCGCCGACATGAGAAAAACATTGCTGTAGAAGCTGCTTATCATGAGGTTGTAGAACCTCGGCAACGGAAATAACGTTTCGTACATTGAGCTTAATCTCTCGGTTGTTAATGGCTTCTGCAATTGCGCATAGCACCTGAGCAGGGGCGACAATAATAGTCGGTTGATCGCTTTCTAATGTTTGTAGCTGTTGGCGGAAATTGGCATAGAGGTCATAAAAGCGCAACGAGATCCAACGGTTATTAACACTTTCATAGAGGTTATTATTTGCCCGTAAAAATAAGGCAATGCGTTCACCGTTGAATAAACCGAGAGGTAGCATTTTGGCTAACATACTACCAGACCAAATATTTTGTTCTTGTGGACTCACGACGAATAAGCCACGACGGCCGGAGGTACCCGATGAGAGGCCAACACTGTATTTACCCATTTTGGGTGAAAAATCACGTGATTTTTCGCTCTGTTGAGCGCAATGAAGCAGCCTCTCACTGGAGAGCTTAGCGGTATTCATACGGTCAAAGTTATCCATCATGATTTGTTTATTCATGATAGGAAATTGTTCAAGCGGCAGGTGTACAAACTGACTAAAATAAGGGCTTTTTACCAACGTCTTGCGTTTAAACGCGTTTAAACGTCGCTGTTGATAGTCCTCAAGTGCCACTCGGTCTGTAAAGTGCAGACGTTTGGCTCGCCAGTAATGCCATAACACGGATAAAATCAAATAAGGTCCCCTTCATGGCATAATTGAATGGGAATATTTTGTTTGTCGAGTTGATGCAGTTTATTAAGTGTCTGATAATAGGCGTGCTTATCATCCATAATGATATGAGCAATCGCCATAGGTCCACGTCGTTCGCGATAATTCGTGGGTGACCAAGCGGCATCACCCGCTAATAAAATCCAACCTTGTTCAGTGAGTACACATAGCCCAATATGCCCAGGGGCATGCCCCGGTAACGGAACAATGAATAATGTTTTTTGGTCATTGACCGCAAAACCTTTCCCAAGGATCTGCAATTCAGGTGGAAGTTCGACAGCCTCCAGTCCTTCATAAAAACGTGTTCTTTGCTCGAAATCTTCTGGGATCAGCCCACGAACAAAAGCGCCTTTTAATGCTGCAAAACCAGTGAGGTGTCGTGTTTTTTGCCACCCTTCACCGGAACAAATAATTGGAATTCCAGGGAAGTCACGTAGTCCAGCAATATGGTCACCATGAAAATGGGACAAGATAAGGCCATTCACATCATTTGGTGTGATCCCTGCATCTGCAAGTTGGTTAATGAGGGCATCTTTACTCTCAAAATAGACCGGTGTGACGGTGCGGTAAAACCGCATGATCCCTGTACGAGTATGGTCATAAAAGTGATTCGCATAGCCCGTATCAAACAGCCATCGCTGATCATTCCCCTCAATTAACCACGCTCTGGCAGGAAATTTACATGCTTTAACACTTGCCCCTTTTAATGCCACACAGCCAGGGTGAGTACAATATCCTACCTCAAACTGATTGATAGTTAACATAATTTATCCTGCTGCCGTAGCCATTGGGCTGTTAGGTGAATACCTTCCGTCATATTAATAGGCGGATAATAGCCGAGTTCTTGCTGGGCTTTTTGATTATCTAACGTCATGGTGAAATAAGCAGCTCCCAGACTGTAGCGGGTTAATAGCGGCTCTTTGCCGGTAAGGTGTGCGATACCTTCAAGTACTGTTGCCAGTGTCAATAACACCGGATAAGGGGCTGAGCATATTTGGCAGTCTAATGTTAACTCATCAAAGAGTTGTTCTAACGTTTGCCTCAGTGGCTGAGGTTGTTGGTTAGTAATATTATATGTTGCCCCACTGATAAGGTTATCTCTGGTAGTGGCTAGCATCATACTGTGAACAACGTTACCAACATAAGTCAGATCGAATGCATGTTTACCACCCTCTGGCAGCACTAATTTGCCTTTTCTCGCTTTAATTTGAGCGAATAAACGAGGCAATAACACACGGTCATAGGGGCCAAACAAACCGCGAGGGCGCAATATGGTGTAGCGTGTGAGGGGGTAATATGCAACGCTTCGTGCAATCGCGGTTTCGGCTAAATATTTGGTTCGCGCATAGTGGTTGGCAAAACGTGTATTAGTCTGTGTCTCCGCAATATCACGCTGGTGGCTGAAATTGAAGTAAATCGCGGGGGTGGAGATATGAATAAAGCGCGGAATATGTAGCTCACCCGCGGTATCTGCAAGCATTTGGGTTGCTCGATAATTGATCTCGACAAACTCATGGTATTTCCCCCAAGGGGATGAGAGTGCAGCACAATGCCAAATAGCGTCGCAGCCATCCATCAACCTTTTGGCGTTTTCAATGGAAAGATGGGCAAGGTCGATTGGCAAAAACTGGACACCTTGCTGGCTAAGCTGTTGGCCAATTTCTTTATTTCGACCACAAGCAACCACTTGATGACCCTGTCGCAGTAAGCTATCGACCGCATTTCTACCCAGTCCACTCGTTGCACCTGTCACTAATATTTTCATGGGATCAGCACCATGGCACAAAAAGCGAGCCCCGCAGCAGTCCCTATTAACATGACATTTTTTTGCTCATAAAATCGGCCACTTTCAATTGCTTCATGTAATGCGGAAGGAATTGAGGCAGCGACTTGGTTGCCACGAAAACGGTAAATATCAATTAACTGTTCCGGTTTGACACCTAAGCGTTGCCGCATATGCTCTAAAGACAGATGGCTTGCTTGATGAGGGATGACGGTGCCAATGTGATTAATCGGCAAATGCGCATCTGTTAAAACGCGTTGCATAAAACGTTCGACCAAGGATGAGGCCATTCGAAACAGTTTTTTACCTTGCATATGAAATAAAAAATCCGTATCGGTCATGCCTGCGCGTGGATTTCGACGTGTGCCTCCAGCGCGTATTTCACACAGCTCGATACCTTCAGTGTGTGTTTCATGATGATAAGTGATGATGCCACTTGTTCCATCGCCTTTTTCAACAATGACGCAGGCAGCGCCATCACCAAAAATTAATGCGGATTCATTATCGTGCCAATCGATCCCACGAGAAGCCAGATCCGCGGAAACGATGGCAATGCGTTGATATTGGCTGGTAGAAAGGAAACCCGCGGCTACTTGCAGCGCGGTGATAAAGCTGACACAACTGGCATTAATATCAAAACAGGCGATACCTTGCTTCAGTCGTGATTGCGCAAGAATGTGTGCGGCCGTACAAGGAAGAGCTTGAACGGAAATAGCTGAGGCAGAAATCAGCATGTCAATGCTTTGCGCTGGAATTTGTTTGGCTTCAAGGGCATGGTGGAGCGAATCGGCAGCTAATTGTGCTTGAGAATCTTCATTATTTGCATGAAAGCGATAATCAATACCCGAGTATTTTTTCACATAGCCGCTCGGCTTATTGAGTCTCACATCTAACTCTTGTGAGTCTATTTTATTTTTAGGAAGTGCAATGCCCGATGCGATAATTTTTATCGGGGTCACGAGAGGGTTAGTAAGCATGTGAAGCTTATCCATATAAATAAATTATTAGGATTATAGATATCAGAATTTCTACTCATTATATATAGGATTAAAGAGCGTTATTTGGGATTGGCATGGCGATTAAAATGATGCAGTGTTTCTTTTAGCAATGCCCTGATTATATCTTGCCAAGAGGCAGGTAAGGATGATGACCAGACGACATCGATATCCCAAGTGGCTGACGCAATGTTCTCAATTGGGATGAAAGTCACATCGTGACGACTAATATGTCTAGCGCTATAGGGAACTAAGCTGACGCCAGCACCCGCGCCAACGAGAGCAATGATTGTTTGAATATCACTCGCTTCTTGGGCTGGAATCAATGATATTTTTTGTTGTTCTAAAAACTGTTCAATTTGCTGAGAAAGCCCGCTGCCTCGTTCCTTCCTAAGTGATAAATAAGGATGGGTCATTAAGAGTTGTTTAATCGATTGATGAGTTAATTGGGATGTGGAAATGGCCAGTGACAGTGTTTCTTTTTTTAACGGATAAACCGCAAAATGTGTAGAGAATGGGGTTTCAGGACGACGCAAAAAAGCAACTTGTAATTGATGGTTGGCTAATTTTTGCGACATGATATTTGACGGCATATCATCAAAGTAAATGGTGGTTTTTGGTAAATGTTCCCGTAAGCGAGCCACGAAAAATGAAGCCTCTTGGAAGACGGAAATACCAAACCCAACATAGATAGATTTCGGAAATTGAGAACTTAATTCAGAAGCTCGATTTAAAAGTTGATTCGTTTGAGACAGCACTTGCTGAGCGAAAGGAAGCAGTTTGTGACCATTTTCCGTTAATTGTGCACCGTGGCGACCACGTTCGAATAACGTTATAGCAAGTTGCCGTTCTAATTGTTTAATCTGTTTGGTCAATGCTGGCTGAGTGACATACAGTTGTGATGCTGCCGTATGGTAGTTCGCTGTTTCGGCTAAAACAACAAAAGCACGTAATAATCGAGTATCCATTACGCCTCATCGGTAAATTTATCAGTTATGTTGGCTTGTAGAGACAATATATTATGTCTCTACAAGTATATTATTCATTAAAAAAGATGCGCCACTGTTATTTTGAAATTGCGACTGGCTTATCAGCAAATCTTACGCTGCGTGCATCTCGTTCATAACCCATGGTTTTAGTAAGAATGCCATACAGTTCAGGGCGTCGACCTGACATCCAGCGGCGGCCTGTCGACATAGGAAGTAAACTTAAATCCAGTTCGGCGATAACCATATCATTTTCAATTGCATCACTTTCTTTAATAATACGCCCATAAGGGTCTATGATCATGGCATTACCAGTGCGTATCTCATCATCATCTAGCCCAACACCGTTACTGAAAACATAAAAGACACCATTATCATGCGCACGAGCTGGTAGCCAACGCATTAACCAGCCGCGTCCATGTTCACCTTGGAAAGCATCTCGTAAGGCTTCTGGGGCTATCTCTCTATTTTCCCATAAAGACAGTGGGATTGGTTTCATGCTATATGGACTGCGGGAATTGGTACCTCCCGTTTGATGAGGCGCTAAAATAATATCTGCGCCCAATAATGCAGTCGCACGCGGGTTTTCGACTAAATTATTATCCCAACAAATGAGGATACCTACTTTTACCCCCCATGGCGTATCAAACACGGTATAGCTATCACCCGAGTGGATGCTGGGGTGCTCAAAAGCATGGAGTTTGCGATGAGCATGATATGTGCCATCGGGCATACAAGCGACCCAAGTATTATAACACTTATCATCTAACCCTTTTTCAATCAGCCCTACGCCAATAATCATATTGAGCTCTTTCGCTCTTTGGCGGATTGGGGTTAATGAAGGGCTATCATGTAGCGTTTCACTGAGTTGATAAACCTCTTCACTAGGCAATTTAGGTACGTGCCAATAACCGGTAATGCACATTTCAGGTAACACGAGTATTTGTACGTTCTGTGATGCGGCTTGATCGATAAAGGCATGGATCTGCTTTAGGTTATCGTTTTTGTCAGAAGCTTTATGTTGAAATTGTACAGTGGCTACTCGAATGGGTGTCGACATAGTGTATCTCCTCTCTTACGGTAAAGAGATAACACCACATAATTGCATAGAGATATAATGAGATATTATCCTTTTTGATAACCAATCGTTATCGATCTAAATCAGATAATCACTTTGCCTCTGATGAGGGCTAGTCAATAAAGGCATAATATTATGCTTCTCCAATATTAGACTGAAATGAACAGATCACGCTAAAAAACAAAAAAAGCGTTATTGATAACCCAAATTAATCTTTGTTCAATCATTCAAAAATGCTGTTTATGTTAATAACATGTTACCCTTCATATAAACATTAAATAAGCTTATTAAATCTATGCATATTCTCCCGATTAAATTTTGAGTTTTGGGGCATACTCTCTTATGAGATTTGTCCTAGTTTTTGATTTTTATGGGTCTATTTTTGATTGTTTCAAAGTGATTCCTCTGTTTTTAGCCTATTCGTCACTCTCATTTGAAATATTTACTATCATTTGGTTACATTTTGACAAGAATGTAATTCATTGAATGTAAAGAGTTATTTCTATTCATAAAAAGACTGATTATGAGTGCTAGCCATTGATTAATCTAATTTATGATAAATTTCCATCTTTAAAACTAGTTAGACCCTATTTAACTGCGTAAAACTAAGGGAAAATTAAGATTAGCGTGATTTATCATATTCTGTACTCTTTAACCGAGTATGACTTTGGTGCTAAATTCATGCTTGATAAAAGCAGATAAAATAAATAAACCACTGTCAGTGGTAAAATAGTTAGAATATAAAAAAATGAAACTTAAATGAATTTATTTGGTTATATTTTATATTTCCTCTTATATATCAACGATGAAATGCCATATTAAATATAGTTGGTGTTATTTTTTATTTATAATGATCCTAGCTTCTATTTATATAGTTATACAACCAACAGTAGTAAAATGAATTAATGATAAATATCAAAACGTTAAGGTTGTTTCTTTATTTTTTTTAAAAAAAGGTCGACCAAAATGTTATAAGAATATTTACTTTAAATGGCCTGTATTTTTTAATAGATATTCTTGATAGGTTTCGTCTAATTTTATTAATCGTATCGATCGTTATAAACAGTTTTACTTTCAAAGTGTCAAATCTATAATTAAGTCAAATTCATATATTGCATATTTAACTACTTTTTCTTAATGTGAATCACTTAAATAATAATTAAAAAATATTGTTTATGACGTTATCTTTTTCACTACGATAATTTTAAATGAGATCGGGTCTTAATAAATGAAAAATGTAAACCAGATCGTTGGTAAAGAAATCCGCAAAAGAAGAAAGAGTTTAGGCCTTTCTGGCATTGAACTTGCGGATCTTGTTGGCGTGAGTCAGCAACAAATTTCACGTTATGAAAGAGGTGAATGCAATATTACATTGGATAATCTACTTAATTTAGCAAAAGCGCTTGAAACAGATTTAATATGCTTTTTACATGATGATATTTTTTCGATAGAAAGCTGTGTTGAGCTAAAAAAAGAACTAAAAAAAGAACAAAAAAACAGAATTATAAAACATAGAATGGCTAATCATTACTTATAGCCTTTACATTATTATTCAGTTGTCTCTCTAAACTATAACAGAATTAATCTCTACCTAATGATCAATATCGTTAGGGAGTTTGTACGTCAGTCGTCTTTCTTAAATAGGAAAATAATATGAAATTATCTAAAATTGCTTTAGCTACCATTATTGCGGCATCATTCACTACAGGTATTGCAAATGCAGCTGTTGACCAAGGTAGTGGCGTTATTAACTTTAAAGGTAAAGTTATTAATGCTCCATGTACTCTGCCTGGTGACGGTACTGTTAACGTCGACTTAGGTCAAGTTGCAAATAAAGTTTTAGAAACAGGTAACAAATACAGCCAAAATGTTCAATATACTATTGCATTAGAAAACTGTGATTTGGGTGAAGTTAAAGGCGAAAATGGAGAAGCTTCATTCCCAGCAGTAAGCAAAGTTAAAGTGACTTTCTCAGGTACGCCTGACTCAACGAAAACTGAACTGTTAGCAAACACGGGTACTTCTAAAGGTGTTGGTGTTCGTCTATTGAACGCTGATGGTGCAGTGATGAAACTAGGTGATACTAGTATTGAAATTCCACTGGTTGAAGGTCCAAACAAACTGACTTTCAGCGCACGTGTTGAAGCGAACGGTAGTAAAGTAGAAACAGGTAGTATCATTTCTCAAGCAACTTACGCTTTAAACTACCTATAATTTAACTCGCTATATTTCAAGTTATCTCATTATTGATGTGTATATCGCTACTTGAGTATATCGTTATTTATATTTCTACAGGTAGTTTCATTACCATCTAAATGAAACTAGAACTATTTGAGTATATGTAAGTAACAGGTCTTTTTTTGCCTGTTACTTACCTTTCTTGGTTTGATTTGTTTACCTATATGACAGGGATTATCATGTCTTTATTGCCTCAATTCAAAGTAAATAAATTATTATTCTCCATTGTTTTAGCACTTTCCGTCTCAAGCGTGGCTAAAGCAGTCGAGTTTAATATGAATATTATTGATGCAAAAGACAGAGATAATATCGATCTCACTCAATTCTCAAATCCAGACTTTATACCTGCGGGAGAATATTTAACAGATATTACCCTTAATGGCCGTAAACTCTCTGGACAATATTTAATTAAATTCACTGAAGTTGATAAAGATACTTCAGCACTCTGTATTACGCCTAAAATGATTCAGCTTTTTTCATTGAAAAAGAAAGTCAGCGATGAAATTTTACAGCATGAAAATAATCAGTGTGTTGAATTACCTAAATCAATGGATATTAATTATCATTTTGATAAAGCTAACCAAAATATTTTATTTTCAATACCACAAGCTTGGCTGGAATATGATGATCCTTATTGGGTTCCACCATCACAATGGGAAAATGGAATTACTGGTGCATTTATTGATTACAATCTTTTTGCCAATTATTCAGCACCTAAAAATAATAGTGAAACCTTTAGCGCTAGCAGTAACGGAACCGCGGGGGTGAATTTGGGGGCATGGCGTTTTCGTGCCGATTATCAATACCAATATAACCGTTCACAAGGTAAAACCAATGAACGGTTCGATTGGACACAGATTTATGCATTTAGAGCTTTCCCCGAATTAGGCGCTAAAATTTTATTGGGTGAGTCATACCTAAAAACGGATATATTCGATAGTTTCCGTTTTATTGGTGTATCACTCTTTAGTGATACTCGTATGCTACCGCCTTCGATGCGTGGTTATGCTCCACAAATTACAGGGATCGCTCAAACGAACGCGACCGTCATTATTTCTCAAAATGGGCGGGTGATTAAGCAAACCCGTGTTGCACCAGGACCTTTTAATATTCAGGATATCACTGAGGCGGTGCAAGGTACCTTAGATGTTACGGTGGAAGAGGAAAATGGAACTAAAACCCAATACCAAGTAACAGCCGCATCATTACCATTTTTGACGCGACAAGGTCAGTTTTTATATAAATTCTCTGCTGGGGAGTCGAGCCCATTTGGACATTCACAGCGTGTTGAGCCTCGATTTATCTCTGGAGAAATGTCTTACGGCGTTTTAAGTAATACTTCATTATTTGGTGGTTTGATCGCAACAATCAGCAATAACGATTACCAAGCGTTTAACTTAGGTATTGGTCAAAATATGAATCAATTTGGTGCGATTTCTTTTGATATCACTCGCACATACGCAAGATTAGATCATTTTGGCACCTATTCAGGAAACAGTTACCGCTTAAATTACTCGAAACGTTTTGAATCAACGAATTCGCAAGTCACCTTTGCGGGTTATAAATTCTCGGAAAAAGAATTTTTGACCATGCCGCAATATATTGATGCAGCGAACGGCATACTTGATTTTAGGCGGGATAAAAACGTATATACCGCATCGTTTAACCAATACATTAGTCCGTTGGATGTCACGCTATATTTTAATGCGTCTCACCATCAATTTTGGAATAGCGAATCGACCACATCCTTTGGGATGAGTGTGAGCAAATTATTTAATATTGGTGATATAAGAAATATTTCTGCCACATTCTCACTGAATAAAATCAAATATCGGGAAACAGATGATAACCAAGCTTATTTATCGTTTTCCATTCCATTAGAAAGTGGTGCTTCTGTTAGCTATGACATGCAATATGCGAATGGAGGCAAAAGCTTAAATCAATCAGTCGCGTATTACAGTGAGAATATAAATAACAATTACTGGAGCTTACGTGCTGGCGGTGATAAGCGTGAACTTGGTCGCATGGAGCCGAGTATTAGTGGTACTTATCAATATTCTTCACCTTATGGTGTGCTGAATATGAATGGTACAGATAATGTCAATTCATACCGTGCATTGGGTGGAAGCTGGTATGGTTCGATGACAGCGACTAAATATGGCGCTGCATTGCACCGTAATGGCACAAATAATGAACCACGAGTCATGATTGATAGCGGTAATGTTGCGGGTATTTCTATCGATAACGGTCAATCAGTTACCAACCGATTTGGTATCGGTGTTGCCACAAATTTAAATAGTTTCTCTAACTCTGATGTGTATATCGATATGAACACGTTACCTGATGATGTTGATGTGAATGACAACATTATTGGTAAAACCTTAACTGAAGGTGCAATTGGTTATCAAACTATTAGCGCTAATCAAGGTAAACGTATTTTGGCGGTTGTTCGTTTAGAGAATGGGAAATTCCCGCCATTAGGAACCAGCGTGATTGAAATAAACACAGGTAGAGAAGTTGGCATTATCGGAGATAACGGCATCGTATATTTAACGGGTATTAATCCAGAAGAGCAATATAGCGTCAAATGGTCAGGCGGAAATGCGCAGTGCCAATTGAATTTCACGAGTTTCTCTGAAAAAGAACAAAGTAAAGTTTTGATTCCCTGCCTTTAAAGGAAAGTGTTATGAATAAATTGTATAAAGCCTCTGTTTGCTTTTCGCTCATATTTATAGGATTACAAACAGCGTCTGCGGCAATCAATATCGACCGTACAAGGATCATTTTCCCCGGTCAGGACAAATCTGTCAGCTTAGTTATTAATAACCAAAGCAAAACGATGCCTTATCTTGCACAGTCATGGATAGAAGATGATAAGGGGAATAAAGTCTCAGCACCTTTTACTGTGCTTCCGCCTATGCAGCGCGTTGAACCGAACGCTAAAAATCAGATAAAAGTCATTAAAACTGAGGGACTGGATAAATTACCCCAAGATAGAGAATCATTATTTTATTTGAATGTCCGTGAAATTCCACCAGTTGCGGATAAAGAAAACGTGGTGCAAATTGCGATTCAGAGCCGTTTGAAAATGTTTTATCGGCCATCACAGATTGAAAACAATAGCGATAAAGTGTGGGCGAAAGAGTTGAAGTATACCCATACAGGTAATCAATTGCTGATAGAAAATCCGACAAAATACTATGTGACTCTAGGTTATTTAAGTAGCCATTCCACGAGTAATTTTCCTGGTTTTGAAAGTGTCATGATAGCCCCGATGTCAAAGGAAACGGTAACCGTACCAGCGACGCCATTTAGTCAACTGTATACAGGGTATATGGATGATTACGGTGGTATGAAAATGCTGACTTACCAATGTGCTGCATCTATTTGTCAATTATCTAAAGAAAGTAAATAGGATCCGGCCATGAGAAATTGCTACGTATCAATATGTTTTTTTATTTCTTTGCTGCTAACAGGGAATGTTTATGCAGATAGCAGCATGATGAAAGGCGACCTGAATTTTACTGGGCGTGTTGTTTCATTGCCTTGCAAGATCAGCTTTTCATCGTTAGATCAAAATATTGATTTGGGACCAATTTCTCTTAATTTCTTTCATGAAATAGGGGATAGGAGTCCTCAGCAAGAAATTAAATTAAAATTTGATGATTGCATTTTCCCTTCGTTTAATCGCGATGATAGAGAACCCGTTGTTCGGATTATGTTTATTTCCGAACCCACAGAAAGTACGGATCGTAATTTATTTGGCGGTAAAACGATATTGAAAGGTTATGGGATTAGATTAATTGATAAAAATGGCAATACAGTGCCAAACGGAGAATATCGTAATTACTCGGTTTACTTTGATGATAACCAGCAAATTACTCTTTATTCAATGTTAGAAAGCTATCTTCCTCGAAAAGACTTAACTGTAGGTAATATCAAAACACAAATTACATTGAGCATTGCCTATCTCTAATAAGGTGTATAACTCATGATACACAGATTGATTAAATACAGCAGACTCCCTGTTTTTCTGCTATTGGCATTTTTTAGTACGAGAGTATTCGCTTTAGATTGTGTGGAATACGGAACCGGAGAAGTGATTAAACCGGCAGTACCTGTCGGTCAATTAGCGATCCTCTCGGATACACCAGCAAATACCGTGATCTGGCAATCAAACCCGATGACGGTTACCGTTTATTGTGACAATGTTATAGGCAATGCCGTTGACGTTGTTCATATGTATTTCAACCCAACCTCTCAAAAATTGGGAACAGGGTTGTTATTGGGCGCGAATTATAAAGGTATTCAGCTCGAAAGAAATCAACAGAGCGTAAGCTTAGGTACTAAACCTATCCGTAAAGGGCAGAGTGTCACTGTCACTGTGACATTTTCTCTGTATATTAAGGTAACTGGTGTGGTTCCCCCTTCAGGTAATTATACGGGCGATAACCAATTTACGGTTTTCCAATTTGATGGAAGTGGAGGCATTAACTTTACACCAGGAGCGAAAAACTTAAGGTATGCAATTTCAGGATTAAAAGGTATCCGTTTTTTGAAATGCGGGGCGGAGATTAAAGTTTATCCAGAATCTCAACAAATTGATTTTGGCCAATTGATGATAACCGACCTTAACCAAGGAAAAGAGTTTAAAAAGGAATTTCAACTACAAGCGGCAAAACGAGGGTGTTTAGATAATTTCTCAATGAATGTGAGCTTTGAAACAACGGATAATCTCAATGGTGATTATGCGATTGATTTAAAAAATGGTACTAACCTCACCATATTTGACGATCAAGGTGATCGCGTAAAATTTAACTATTTCCAGTTTTTCGGTTCTCTACCTACAGGGAGCACCTCAATCACTCGTACTTATAACGCATCGGTCAAGAAAGTAAGTGCGGTGAAAACCGGACCATTTAATGCTTCAACGATCGTTAGGATAAACTATTACTAATCATGATTTTTAAGGAGCGTATTTGTCAGGGAATGACATTTTTTTAAACCGCTCAACATGCTGACGGTGACAGTAAATCGGCTATTGTTGTTAATGATATGGCCTTAAATAAAAAACGGCGACGATTGAATTTAGTCGCCGTTATTTTTTATTTATTTAACACAACGTTGGCAAGTTTGATTTTGTACTTGTTCGAAAAAATTATTGCCTTTATCGTCAACTAAAATAAAGGCAGGTAGTCCTTCAACCTCCATTTTCCAAACTGCCTCCATACCAAGCTCTGGATATTCAAGGCAACTTAAACTTTTGACGTATTCTTGCGCTAAGATGGCTGCTGAGCCACCAATACTGCCTAAATAAAAGCCACCGTGTTTTTTACATGCGTCAGTGACCGCTTGGGTTCGATTACCTTTTGCCAGCATGAGCATGCTGCCGCCATGAGATTGGAATAGATCAACATACGGATCCATACGGTTACCTGTCGTTGGGCCTAATGAGCCAGAAACTTTATCTTCGGGCTTTTTGGCTGGACCTGCGTAATAAACCATATGATCTTTAAAATATTGTGGTAGCTCTTCTCCATTATCTAGGCGTTCTTTAAGCTTCATATGTGCGATATCGCGCGCAATAATCAATGGACCGCTAAGGGAAACGCGAGTGGATACAGGATGTTTGCTTAATTCTGTCAATATCGCTTGCATTGGCTGGTTCAGGTCTATATGAACGACTTTAGCTTCATGATGTTGGCGTAAAGATTCGGGGATATATTGCGCAGGATTGTGTTCCATTTTTTCAATCCATAAGCCTTGTTTGTTGATTTTTGCTTTAATATTACGGTCAGAGGAACAGGAAATGGCTAAACCAATTGGGCAAGATCCTCCATGACGAGGTAAACGCACCACTCTGACATCATGCGCAAAATATTTACCACCAAATTGAGCACCAAAACCAAAATGGCGAGTTGCTTCAAGTAAGGTATTTTCGAGTTCGATATCTCTAAATGCTTGACCATATTGATTACCCGAGGTGGGTAAATTGTCATAATATTTTGTTGAAGCCAGTTTTGCGGCTTTTAATGTCGCTTCAGCAGAGGTTCCTCCAATCACAAAAGCGATATGGTATGGAGGGCATGCGGTGGTTCCTAATGCTTTCATTTTTTCGATCAGGAAAGCTTTTAGTTTATTCGGTTCTAAAATCGTCTTGGTTTCTTGGAATAGAGCCGATTTATTGGCAGAACCGGCGCCTTTATTCACAAACAAGAAGTGATATTCCTCTCCTTCAGTGGCAAAAATATCAATTTGAGCAGGCAAATTAGTACCGGTATTGACCTCAGTATACATATCTAGCGCGGCATTTTGAGAAAAGCGAAGGTTCTCTTGTTTGAAGACATTATAAACACCACGAGATAAAGCTTCTGCATCATTACAATCAGTCCAAACTTGTTGGCCTTTTTTAGCAACAATGGTTGTGGTACCAGTATCTTGGCAGTTCGGTAAAATTCCTTTAGCGGAGATTTCGGCATTACGTAAAAGTTGTAACGCGACATATCTATCATTTTCACTTGACTCTGGATCAGATAATATCGCCGCTACTTGCCTTTGGTGCGCTGCTCTTAAGAAAAATTGAGAATCATAGACGGCGTGTTGAGCCAAAATGGTTAGCGCTTCCGGTTCAATTTTTAAGATCTCTTTGCCTGCGAATGTCTCTACAGAAACGTATTTGTCACTTAACTGATAATATTCAGTATTGTCTACAGATAAAGGATAAGGCGGTTGATAAAAAAATTCATTATTAGACATGTTATTTACTCACATATTTATCCAATGGAATCGTGTAATAGCCCCAATAAGGAGCTTCTGTTTATTCATAATTGAATGCTGTTTCTGCTAGCCTAAAAATGTAAGAGGAATGTACTGCGGCTAAAAGAGATGCGATTATGAATAGCGGATGCCTATCTATTTATTTTTAATAAGATGATTGTATTCAGTTAGATGTGGTCAATAACATGACATTGATTAATATTATCGATATTACATTTCATTTAAGTGAAAAGTTTGCGAGAGGTCACAGAATAAATAAAGCAGGATTTATTTTGAGCCTATGTTATTCGTGTTACTGACTATCTATTTTTGAAATTCAATTGCAAAAAATGTATTGATAATATGGTCGAGCAGAGCGATTTTTAACTTTTATGTATCCCTATTGTCTATTTTTTTCATAGAGTTGTATTAAACTTTAATCAGTATTCATGCTGTTTATGTTATGAATAATGAAAATCTAACTTAAGTTGCCTTTATGATTATCTTACAAAGGGTTGCTGATTCATGTTGCTATGGTTAAGTGGCTTATTTTTTTCGTAAAGACAATAATTTCATTGAGTTTTCATAACGAAAGGCAAACAAAATGCTGAAAATGGCTTTCAATTTGAGCAAACAGTGTTTATCATGCACCACTTAATGAAATTTAAATGGCGCTACTGGTTTTGGGCTTTGCTGGGGAAGATAAGAAGAGTCAATCTCCGATAAGCTTACACAGTCTTTAACGGTAGCGGTTCTATCTGCATTATTCATAGGGATAGAGTGTAGCATAAATGACTGAGACAACCTCTCTGACACCACTCGTCGAATTAAAAGCATTAAATAAAGCTTTTGATGGCAAACAAATTATTTCCGAGCTTGACTTAACCATCCAAAATGGTGAGTTTTTAACCATTTTAGGGCCTTCTGGCTGTGGTAAAACAACCGTTTTACGTTTAATTGCCGGCTTAGAAGATGTTGATGAAGGCAAAATCATCCTTGATGGCCAGGATATTACTGATATTCCAGCAGAACAGCGTTTTGTGAATACGGTATTTCAGAGCTATGCTTTGTTCCCACATATGACTGTTTTTGATAACGTCGCTTTTGGTCTACGCATGCAAAAAACACCCGCAGATGAGATCCAGAAACGTGTTGATCAAGCATTGCGTATGGTGCAATTAGAGGATTTCGCGCAACGTCGTCCAAACCAGCTGTCTGGCGGACAACAACAGCGAGTTGCTATTGCTCGGGCTGTCGTTAATCGCCCAAAAGTCCTCCTGCTGGATGAATCTTTATCTGCCCTAGATTATAAATTGCGTAAGCAAATGCAAAATGAGTTAAAAGCATTGCAACGTAAGCTGGGGATAACGTTTATTTTCGTCACGCATGATCAAGAAGAAGCACTTGCGATGTCTGACCGTATTATCGTGATGCGTGAAGGCAAAATAGAGCAGGATGGCTCACCACGAGAAATATATGAAGAGCCTAAAAATCTCTTTGTTGCTCAATTTATTGGTGAAATCAACATTTTTGATGCGAAAGTGCTATATCGCATTGATGAACAACGTATTCGCGCCAATGTTGAGGGCCATGAATGTGATATCTTTACCGCTCTTCCTGTTAAAGAAGGGCAATCTGTTCATGTCTTATTACGCCCAGAAGATTTGCGCGTAGAAGAGGTGAATGATGCAGAAAATCATCCTGGTTTAATTGGCTATGTTCGTGAGCGCAATTATAAAGGGATGACGCTAGATTCTGTGGTAGAGATGGAAGATGGCAAAATTATCATGGTCAGCGAATTCTTTAATGAGGATGATCCAGACGTAGACCACTCCTTAAACCAAAAAGTTGCTGTAACTTGGGTTGAAAGCTGGGAGGTGGTACTGGATGATCCGGCGTAAACATAAGATCTTACAAAACGTTATCATTACAGGCGTGGTAGCTTGGTTACTGCTATTTGTCTTTTTACCAAACATCATGATCATTGGTACTAGCTTTTTGACGCGCAGTGATACTAACCTTGTCGATCTGATCTTTACATGGGATAACTATCTCCGTTTATCGGATCCCATGTATGCGGAAGTGATGCTTCATTCACTGAATATGGCATTGGTCGCCACGTTTTTTTGTTTAATTATTGGCTATCCATTCGCTTTTATTCTGGCAAAGTTACCAAAACGTCTGCAACCTTTAATGCTTTTTCTGCTGATCGTACCTTTTTGGACTAATTCTCTAATCCGTATTTATGGATTAAAAGTTTTTTTGAGTACCAAAGGGTATTTAAATGATTTTTTGTTGTGGATAGGCATTATCGATAAACCGATACGCTTGATGTATACACCTGAAGCGGTTGTATTAGGCCTTATCTATATTCTATTGCCCTTCATGGTAATGCCGCTTTATTCCAGTATTGAAAAACTCGACAAATCTTATTTAGAAGCGGCGAGAGACCTTGGTGCGAATAAATTTCAGACCTTCATAAAGATCATTATTCCACTCACTATGCCCGGTATTATCGCGGGTTGTTTACTGGTGTTATTACCGGCGATGGGGCTGTTTTATGTTGCGGATTTAATGGGAGGAGCAAAAAATCTCTTAATAGGGAACGTTATTAAGAGTCAATTCCTGAATATCCGTGATTGGCCGTTTGGTGCGGCAACTAGCATCTTCTTGACTGTGATGATGGGACTGTTGCTGTATGTGTATTACCGAGCTGCTAAGCTTTTGAATAAAAAGGCGTATGAAGAATGATCGGTCGCACGTTACGAGGTGGCTTTATGGCCATCGTCTACGCTTATCTTTATATTCCAATTATCATTTTGATTGTTAATTCCTTCAATGAATCCCGTTTTGGAATTAATTGGCAGGGCTTTTCAACCAAATGGTATGAACTATTAATAAATAACGATAGCTTATTACAGGCGGCAGGGCATTCGTTGACGATGGCTGTTATTTCGGCGACATTTGCTACGATAATTGGCACATTAACAGCCGTTGCACTGTTTCGTTACCGTTTTAGAGGAAAACCGTTTGTCGGTGGCATGCTGTTTGTCGTCATGATGTCTCCTGATATCGTGATGGCAATTTCTCTGCTGGTATTATTTATGCTCTTAGGGGTTTCTCTCGGTTTTTGGTCGTTGCTATTTTCACATATTACATTCTGCCTACCTTTCGTTGTGGTGACCGTCTATGCCAGATTGAAGGACTTTGATGTGAAAATGTTGGAGGCAGCTAGGGACCTTGGGGCTGGGGAGTTTACAATTTTACGCAAGATTATCCTCCCGTTAGCATTACCCGCTGTTGTTGCTGGGTGGCTATTGAGCTTTACCTTATCTATGGATGATGTGGTCGTTTCATCATTTGTGACGGGGCCAAGCTATGAAATTTTACCGTTAAAGATTTACTCGATGGTGAAAGTCGGTGTTTCTCCTGAGGTTAATGCCTTGGCGACGGTATTGTTGTTAATGTCGCTAATTTTAGTTTGTTTGAGCCAATGGGTGATGCGGGATAAACTCGCAAAACAGCCATAATCATTATTTATGTTGTATACGCAGCGCTGCTACTGGGGTCAGTAGCTCGCATATTTCGATGCCATTTGGCGATGAGGGTGGGCTCTCTATGAGCCTATAAGATATATATACACAAGATAATTCAAGTTTCGATTGGTGTAATCCGGTGATAAAGGGTGACTTGAAATATGGCGAGTATAAAAAAACACTTTGTTGAGGGATGCTCAGTAATGAAAAAATGGTCCTATCTGCTGGCGGCTGGCTTAGTTGCTGCAAGTATTGGCGCAGCTACAGCTGCTGACGAAAATAAAGACGTACTGTATTTCTATAACTGGACAGAATATGTTCCCCCTGGTTTATTAGAGCAATTTACTAAAGAAACTGGGATCAAGGTGATTTATTCCACCTACGAATCAAATGAAAGCATGTACACCAAACTCAAGACCTATAAAGAAGGTGCTTATGATTTGGTCGTTCCTTCAACTTACTTTATTTCTAAAATGAGTAAAGAAGGCATGTTACAAAAAATTGATAAAAACAAACTCAGTAATTTTAATAATCTTGACCCGAATCTACTGCATAAAGAATTCGACCCACAAAATGATTACTCGATCCCTTATATTTGGGGGGCAACGGGTATTGGTATTAACGGCGATGCGGTTGACCCTAGCTCGGTGACTTCTTGGGCTGATTTTTGGAAACCCGAATATAAAAATAGCCTATTAATGATGGACGATGCGCGTGAGGTATTCCAAGTCGCATTGACGAAATTGGGATATTCAGGTAACACCACAGACCCTAAACAAATTGAAGAAGCTTATAAAGAGCTGCAAAAATTACGTCCAAATATTTTAGCTTTCAACTCCGATAACCCTGCAACACCATTTATTGAAGGTGAAGTTGATGTTGGGATGCTGTGGAATGGTTCCGCCTTTGTGGCGCGTCAAGCCGGCTTACCAATAGACGTTGTTTGGCCAAAAGAGGGGGGAATTTTCTGGATGGACAGCTTAGCTATCCCTGCAAATGCGAAAAATCCAGAAGGGGCACATAAGTTGATCAACTTCCTCTTGCGCCCTGAAATTGCCGCACAGGTTGCGGAAACGATCGGTTATCCAACACCCAACCTAGAAGCCAAGAAGATGCTACCGCCAGAAATCGCTAATGATCCATCCCTGTATCCAAGTGAAGAGGTGTTGAAAAAAGGTGAATGGCAAAGTGATGTCGGTAATGCAAATATTGTGTATGAAGAGTATTTTCAGAAACTAAAAGCAGGTCGCTAATATATTAGCGATTTTTAATCAGGGCATCGCAACGGCGATGCCCTTTTCGTTTTATTATTTACTGCTATTCTTAATGACAAATTGCGCATAAGCATCAGCCCACGCTTGAATAAACTCTTTACTCTTAGGGGCAAAATTTCCTTGTTCATCGACCATACCATCAAACCATTTCAAATAGCACTCAGGTTGGTTGAGCGTTGGCATATTCAAAAACGCAAGGCTATTACGTAAGTGCTGTTGAGCAATAGCAGTACTGATATTTCCAATCGATACCCCTAAAATACCCGCTGGTTTCCCATTCCATGAATTATCACCCCATGGGCGTGAGCCTTGGTCAATGGCATTTTTTAAAACACCGGGGATTGAACGGTTATATTCAGGGGTAACAAAAATAATGCCATCACATTGAGTAATTTGTGATTTGAAACCCGTGACGATGGCGGGAACATGTTGATCAGCATCTTGGTTATATAAAGGCAGTTGACTGATATCAATAAATTGAAATGAGAAATGCGCTGGGAATAGCTTGATGAGTGCATTGGCGACCAATTTATTGTATGAGTCTGTACGTAAACTTCCTACAACAACACCAATTTGATATTGATTCGACATAATACATCCTTTTCTTTTGTGATTAGATGTTCTGCTTATATATTCTAGCGCTTTATCGGCATATAAATCCAATTTAAGACATATAAACACTAGAGAGTCATAAAAACTGAGCTTTTAAGATTAGCTAGCCGTATTTGTAACGAATTGAATAACGAATATAAATAAGATTACGGTAAGGATATAGCGGCGATAAATGTCGATTTTCGGTATTCGTTATGCTTAGAGAGGAGCATTTTGCGATGACGGTTGCGCGACAAAGAATGCCTGTTTGGCGATAAAGTTCTACACAAGGTTTGTGATAGCCTAAAACTTATGTATGACTTAACTCAGGGAAAAAATATGCAACATATTGAATGGGACGATTTTACTCGTGTTGAAATGCGGGCTGGTACGATAATTAAAGCGGAAGTGAATAGCAAAGCCAAAAAACCTGCTTATGTTATGGACGTGGATTTAGGTGAATTAGGTATTAAGCGTTCGAGCGCACAAATTACTGTCAATTACACACCAGAAGAATTGGTTGGTAAGCGTGTATTGTGCGTATGTAACTTTGAAGTCAAGCGCATCGCAGGTATTAAATCTGAGGTTCTTATTACAGGTGCTCCTGACGAGACAGGCGCTATCGTTCTGGCTGAGTTCAATTTACCTCTGCCTAATGGTGCGAGACTTGCCTGACAGGCTAGCTGCAATTTAAATAATAAAAAGGCTATACTGCTACTATGCCCAGCAAGTAGGAGTTCGCCTTTGTTATTGCCTGAATTACATTACCGCCAATATTCCGAAGATGTTGTTTCTCATCAGCATGATGGGCAATGGCAAATTGTCTTTGCATTAGCTGGTGGAATGGAAATTAATATGCATCGACAACATTTTTTGTTGGGGGCAGGCAACGGGGTGATAATCGCTCCGGGTGTGAGCCATGCCTTTAGCGGACAAACAGGTAACCAAAACTATGTTTTGGAAATGCCAATCGCTTCACAATGGCGTGTTGATGAAAAAACGCCCTACTTTTCGTTAACTCCGGCGGCAATGGGATTATTAAATTGGTTACAAAATTTTCCCCAGCCACCTGAGCAGAATACGGTTATCGCAAAATTACTACTTGCACAATTGAAACCACAATCTCAGTGGATTGATAGCATTACGCAATGGGTTGATGCGCGCTTACATCGGCCAATTAGTTGCCAAGATATGGCTAATGCATTCTGTATGTCAGTCAGTACATTACAGCGCAAAATTAAAGTAGAGACTCAGCTAACCGTGATGCAATTTGTATTACAACAGCGAATGGAAGCCGCATGCCGTTTATTGATGGGAACTCTTTCAATTGAGCAGGTTGCATTAGCGGTCGGCTATGACTCTCATTCGGCTTTTAGCCAAGCATTTCGCCAATTCTATGGTAAAACACCAATGGAATATCGCTTGGGGAGATGAGTGCATTACTTAGGCTTAAAGTGTTGGCGAATAGGCATTTCATATTCACCATGCAAAAAGTCAGTATTCACATTGGCTTGTTTAAGTTTCAGTTCTAACAAAGACAGTTGTTTGCTTAAAGGGAGATAGCTGGGATTATCAGGTTCTAAACCTTTCAACATATCGAGCAAGGTTAGCGCATCTTTGCGATCTTGTAATTCGGGAGGTAGATAACCTGCATTTTTTAGGATGCGATAACTCGCCCGTAATTCAGGTGGGACTTGGCTATCATCATCCAGTAATAGCGGTTTACCTTCCCCTTGTAAATTGTTTAGTTCACCTTTGCTTAGGGCTTCTTGAATGTGGCGCTCAGCCCAATCATCAATAACAGACATAATGACTCATTAGGTTTTATATAATAAAAAGTGACTAGGGTATTAGACCGATAAAATCGATAAACGCTTAGCGGTTAATTCACTGAAAATCGGTATGCTTTCAGCATGAATCTTAGCAAGAACCGGCAAATACGTCATCAGTATTATAATCGTAACAACGATATCATTGCTATCTTCATTGTGACTTGATTATGTCTGGCTCCCCTCATTTTGAATCAATAAATAGTCGGAAATTAGGAAAAATATAAGGTGACATATGGCGTGTTTTGATTGATTTGAGGCCTAAAAAAAGAGGTTATTGGTTATTTATGGCAAGTAGCGCCATGTTTGGAACTAAAGCTCGCTGATTTATTATTTTTTACTCATATTTTAAAGGGGAAAAGAAGAAGAGGGAGAAAAGATATCATATCACTTTACTCCTTTTATGAAAAAAATATCGTTCACTGAAGGCTAACTTTATTAAAAATAACCTCTATTGTGTGTATTAGGGGTATTTTGTGAAATTTAAGTGTGTTCATAGACTGTTTTCAGTATGAGTGGCGAATAGATAAGAAACGATATTATTAATATTATGATTTTTAAGTTAATTAATGAGGTTATTGTAAAAAAGAATATGAAACTTAGCGTGCTAGTCAGTATCACCTAATTGTGGGTTTTAGTTATCCATTTTGTTATTAATTATTTGATATTTTTTCAAGCTGTTAAAATTTATTACTTTAGGGATTAAAAATCATATTTTTAGTCTTTTTTTGATTTGTTTGTTATAAAATGCTGCCTCATTGACATGAATAACTTAACAATATTTTTTAAGTCATTGTTTTATTATTGGCTTTATATATTTTCACTTACGCATAAATGGTGTTTTTTTTATTGCTAATAATAGGCTGCGTTGCATTTATGATGCTACTCCATAATAATTAATACACTTTTACAGCGTAACAATGGTTATGAATTGGAAATAGAAGAGTGAATTAATATTATGTTTTGATTTTTAGTGGAGTAACGGCATGCTTTTAAAAATAAATTCACGACCTTTAAGTGAAAGTGACAAAGTGGCAATAAAAAAAGAAATGGCTGTCATTATTGGTCGTGTATTGTTTAAACTTAGAAAGTCCTATGGCATATCAGGAAAGAAATTAGCGAAAGAAGTCGGTATGTCACAACAACAAATTTCACGATACGAAAATGGCATTAACTATATCACTGTGGATATGATTTTAGGTATATTATATTTCTTGGAAGTGCCTATTTTCGAATTCTTTAATATTGTGACGAAAGAAATTAAAAATAGTAATTATGAGCTATTTTTGATTTATGAGAAAGTATTAACGAATAATTATATAAACTCTAATTTATTACATAAAGATGCTTTTTTTGATGTAATTAGTGATTCATCAGTTAAATACTATTAATTTTTAATTGTGGTTTTTATTATTTTAGGGTTCCTTTTTTATTTTTAATCAAGCTATTTTTATTTAGTTGTTCATTTTGTTTGTTTAATTTTTTAATTAAATAAATGATTGGCATTTAAATCTGTAGTGGGAAATTTTATTTCCTTGTTAATCATCCGTATGTTTTACAATTAATAGGTTATAGGTTTTATTCATGAAAAATAAATCAATTGCAATAGCAACTTTTATGATGCTAGGTCTAGCATCTGCCGCA
This sequence comes from Providencia sp. PROV080, assembly GCF_033688105.1. NCBI lineage: Bacteria > Pseudomonadati > Pseudomonadota > Gammaproteobacteria > Enterobacterales > Morganellaceae > Providencia > Providencia sp. PROV080. Next base: position 3,652,733 of record NZ_CP096346.1, on the reverse strand, counting down.
AATGCAGCAGACCAAGGACATGGAAAAGTCACATTTAAAGGGGCTATTATTGATGCGCCATGCTCTATCTCTCCAGACTCTATCGATCAAACTGTTGATCTGGGCCTCATTTCTAATATGGCATTAGTTGATGGTGGTAAATCTTCACCACGCGTATTTGACATTGCACTGGAAAACTGTGATATCACGAACCTCACTAAGGGGGTGCAATTGGTATTTACCGGCGCATCCGCAGCCTTCGATAATACCAATAAAACGCTCGGTATTGTTGGTACTGGTTCAGGTGCGGGCGTTCAAATTACGACGGGTAACGGGAATGTCATCACACTGGGTACCGCAACACCCTTCCAAAATATTCAAGAAGGTAATAATACCTTACGTTTCTCTGCATACCTAATGGGTAATGGTGGCGATATCTCTACCATTACTGCTGGTGATTTCAGCTCTGTTGCAGATTTCACGATGTCTTACGAATAATTCATATTGAGCCAGTAAACAAGGATGTTTTTGGCTCATCCCTAACTGAATTTTGAGTGAGAAATAAGAATGAATAATCCAATAGGCAGCGGTGTTTTTTCAATCGGTCTAGGAATATGTGCTTTGATTTTTGCTTCTTCAATAAGCGCATCAGGCTCAGTCAAGATGAATGGAAGCATAATTGAAACAGCTTGTGCTATTGATGTGGGAAGTCGTGACCAAACTGTTGATATGGGAAGCTTAGCGCTGACACAAATTCGTCGTGATGGGCAAGGACCAACACGCCCCTTTGTGATTCGATTAATGAATTGTGTTCTTGAGCAACAAGATCCGAATAAACCGAATTGGCAATATTTTCGTATTACCTTTGATGGCCCTCATGAAAAAGGGTTATTTGGTGTGAGCGGGCAAGCCAAAGGTGTCGGTTTGCTAATTCAGCGTGATAACGATGGTGAAATCGTAATTCCAGGTCAAGGTATGTCTTCTAATCAACTCGTTGAGGGGAACCGAGAATTAATCTATCAATTGCGGTTAGTCGCTAATCATCGTCCGCTGAGTTCAGGACAATATTACAGTCAGTTGCGCTTTAAATTGGATTATGAATAACGAAGACGTAATGTCATCTGGGCTTTCAGGGAAGATGACTCAATTCAATCATGCAATGACATCACGAAAAAAGAATATATAAGAAGGTCGATACCATGACCCTAAATTGTATTTATTCGCCGTTATTACGATTTGTTCAGCCATACAGAGCAGGGTTACTTGCAACCTTGGTCATCAGCTTAACAACAAATGCGACTGAAATAGAATTTAATACCGATATTTTGGACGTCAATGATCAGGCGAATATTGATTTAAGCCAGTTCTCTCGTCCCGGTTATTTAATGCCCGGAGAATACAGTTTTACTATTTTTCTAAATAAACAAAGTATTCCTGAACAAACTGTTTTTTATTATGCGCCAGAACACCAGAGGAATGAAAGTGAAGCATGTTTAAGCCCTACATTAGTGCAACAACTCGGTCTTAAGCCTAATTTATTGCCGACATTACAGTGGTGGCATCAAGATCAGTGTTTGTCATTAGAGAGCCTCCCAGGGATGGAAGTCAAAGCCGATTTAGCCTCCTCGGCTTTATACATTAGTTTACCGCAAGCTTATTTAGAGTATACGGCGGAGAACTGGGATCCTCCAGCTCGTTGGGAAGAGGGGATACCAGGAGCGTTACTTGACTATAACTTGAATATGCAAATTGGCCAACAGACAAGAAGTGGACTGCAAACCAGCTACAACGCCAGTGGTAATGGGGTGATGGGGATTAACTTAGATGTTTGGCGAGTACGAGCTGACTGGCAGCTGCGCTTTGATAAGCAACAAGGTCAAGATTCAACGTCATCGTTAGATTGGAACCGTTACTACATGTACCGCTCGGTTAAACCGTTAGGCGCTAAATTGACACTCGGAGAGGACTACCTGAGTTCTGACATCTTCGACAATTTTCGCTTTACGGGACTGAGTTTACTGACTGATAGCAATATGTTGCCGCCAAATTTACGAGGCTATGCACCTGAAGTGACAGGCGTCGCCAAAAGTAACGCAACCGTGATTGTGAGCCAACAAGGGCGAATTATCTATCAGACTCAAGTTGCAGCAGGTCCTTTTCGTATTCAAAACCTGAATGACGCACTGACGGGTGAGCTCAATGTCGAAGTGAAAGAACAAGACGGTTCAACACAAACATTCACTGTAAATACTGCGAGCGTACCTTATCTGACTCGACCTGGACTCCTACGCTATAAGCTTGCGGCAGGTCGCCCCACTGATTGGCGCCACCAAGTGAGAGGAGAAAACTTTGCTAGCGGTGAGTTTTCATGGGGAGTGAATAATGGTTGGTCTCTGTTTGGTGGCGGAATGACCTCAGAGAATTATAACTCTGCTGCTTTTGGTATTGGGCGAGATTTAAAGGTGCTCGGGGCTCTTTCATTTGATGTAACGCATGCGCGTGCTCATTTAAAAGACTTAAAGGATATCGGTGATAAAACTTATCGGGGAAGTTCGTATCGCTTGAGCTATTCAAAACACTTTGATGCTTATAACAGCCAAGTGACTTTTGCTGGGTACCGTTTTTCCGAACAAGGTTTTATGAGTATGTCTGAGTATTTAGAGGCACAGGCTACTGAAGTGCGTCAATACAACAGTAAAGAGATGTATACCCTCTCGTATAACCAGCAATTTCCTGAAACTGGGTTGAGTGCATACGTTAATTATTATCATCAAACATATTGGGATCAGCCGGATAACGATCGTTATAGCATCTCGTTAGCGCGCTATTTTGATGTCGATAAGTGGAAAAATTTAAGTGTCAATGTAACGGGCTATCGCAACCGCTATCGCGGAATAAATGATGATGGTATGTACGCTTCACTCTCCATACCATGGGGAGATAGGGGGTCTGTTAGCCTGAATAGTAGTTGGGATCAAAGTGACAGCACTCAGCGTATTAGCTACTACAACCGGTTCGATGAACGTAGCAATTACCAGTTAAGTACGGGGTGGGCGCAATCAGGTGCGCTGATGAGTGGTTATTACACTTATCAAGGTGATTTAGCTCAAGTCAATGCGAATGCAACGTATCAACAAGATCGCTATCGCTCCGCTGGCTTGTCATTTCAAGGCGGATTTACTGCCACAGAAAATGGCGCTGTGATGCATAGAAATAACCAATTAGGTGGAACGCGGATATTTGTTGATACGGATGGTGTTGCAGATATTCCATTACGTGGTTATGGCTCAGTGATACGAAGCAACCGTTTTGGGCAGGCTGTCATCACTGATGTGAATAGCTATTACCGCAACCAAATTAGCGTGGACTTGAACTCGTTACCTGAAAACGCACAGGTGTCTCAGTCGATAAAACAAGGCACTTTAACCGAAGGGGCGATTGGTTATCGTCAATTTGAGGTCGTGGCTGGGCATAGTGGAATGGCCGTATTGCGTTTATCGAACGACGATACGCCGCCGTTTGGGGCGACAGTACTGAATAAACGTGGACAGAATGTCGGCATGGTTGGTGATGATGGCGTGACTTATTTAACCGGTTTGAATCCTAAAGATGTATTAAAAGTACGTTGGGATGAGCAGGTACAGTGTGAGATCACCTTACCCGATCAGCTACCTGAAGGAGAGATGCTGTTATCTCGTTGGTTATTGCCATGCCAGCTTTCCAGTAATCAGTGAGGCACAAGCAAGAGTGATTGTGTGGATAGACGGAAACAGAGTGCATCTGCTGGCCAGATAGTGAAACAACTTACCTTTAAAGTGATAAGAATAGGAAGATAGTTATATGATAAGTAAAACAATAGGTTATCGTGCCTCAATGTTATTTTTAGGGGGCGTCTTTTCATCGATGATGTTACCCAACGCGCATGCTGCCATTGCACTGGATAGAACAAGAGCGATTATCACCGGTGAAGATAAGTCAATAAGCCTGAATGTCAGTAATGAAAACAAACAGCTGCCATATTTAGCTCAAGGTTGGATTGAAAATGGGCAGGGTGAAAAAGTTAGCGACCCATTTACCGTGCTTCCTCCCGTGCAGCGGATTGAGCCTGGGGCAAAAAGCCAAGTCAAAATTCAAGCATTACCCAGTGTTGTTAAACTCCCTCAAGATAGAGAATCAGTGTATTACTTTAACTTGCGCGAAATTCCGCCAAAAAGTGATAAACCGAACACATTGCAACTCGCATTACAAACGCGCATTAAGTTGTTTTATCGCCCAAAAGCGATCATTCCAACTCGCGAACAAAGGGATAATCCATGGCAAGAAAAAGTGACGCTAAATCGGCAAGGTGACCAATATACACTGGTTAATCCAACACCTTATTACGTCACAATTGTAGATGCTACGCCACGTAAAGAAGGAGCAACAGTCTCTGGATTTGAGCCAGTGATGGTTGCACCAAAAAGTCGCCAACCATTAGCAGGAAGTGCGAATGCATTGGGAACGAGTCCTGTGCTGACGTATATCAATGATTATGGTGGTCGGCCAACATTGACCTTTACATGCCAAGGTCCTAATTGCCATGTAGTTCCTGAGAAAAACTAGGACAGACGGATTAAGAACGGATTAGATAACAGAGGAACGTCATGACAGTAGCTCATAGAACTCTCCAGGGTATGCCGTTGAGTTGTTTAGGATGGATTTTACTTACGAGCTCTGCTCTGGGGAGCACCTTAGATAAGGTGGATAACTGGGATGTGGATGGGGCTCATGGCGCGTTATATGTGCAGGGAGCGTTAACCGAAAGTGCTTGCCGACTGGCGATGCCTTCTACCTACCAAACCGTAGATTTAGGAACGATAGGAACGGGGCAAGTAGAGAAAGTGGGTCAAATGGGGACTCCTATAGCCATACAGTTACGGCTAGAAGATTGCTTAAGAGGGGAAAGCCGAAGTCGCAATAAAGCGGGCAATGTTTTATGGAGCCCAGATATGCCAGCGATGAAAATTCGTTTTTTAGCACCGACGGACGCCCAAGATGAGCAGTTAGTGTCTGTGTTAGGCGCAAAAGGAATGGGATTGCGATTGAGTGATGCTGAACGTAACCCAATAACATTGGGGCAATACAGCCGCCCTCAGTTGATTTCTTCAGGGCATAATCAATTGACCTACTATATAACCCCAGTACGAACAACCGCAGAGTTAAGGTCTGGTGCTTATCGTGCATTGATCCGTTTTCAAGTGAGCTATGAATAGAGGACATTCTGATGCAATTAATAGATGTTAGGCTCTATACATTAAAAAAACGGCGGTTATTCGTCACTATTTTGTTATTAAGTAGTGTGATGATATTTGCTAAAGCGGATACAGCTAATCTCAATTTGACATTAACAATTACGATGCCACCTCAGTGCACTTTTAATGGTAATCAGGCCACGTCGGTTAGTTTCGGTGAAGTACAGCAAGGGCTTATTGATGGAACGAGCTATAAGCGGATGCCAATTAATTATGGTCTTGTTTGTACGGGGCTTGAAAAAAACAATTTAACTATGACGCTGTCTTGGAATGAATTAACTCTAAATGGTGAATCAACAATAAAAACCAATCGAACGGATTTAGGGATAGCCATTTATCGTGATAGCACTCGAGTGAGAAATAATTCAGCCATTAATTTTACCTACGGTTCATCGCCACAATTATATGCAGTACCTACAAAACCAACAGGAAAAATGCTTACGGATGCGGGTAGGTTTACCGGTGTGATGACAATGACCTTAAATTACCAATAGGTTAAGGAATGAGTATGAAAAAACATATAATCTATTGGCTTGGGATAGGCTTATTTGTAGGTCTCCACCCTGTATTATCTCATGCTTTGACCGTTAATTTTGATGGCACATTAGTGGTCACACCGCCAGAATGCACGATTAATGGAGGAAGCACAACGGATGTGGATTTTGGCAATATACACGAAACCTTGATTGATAATAGCAGCTATAAACGTACAAAGATTGAATATGAATTAAATTGTATCAACATTTATAGCAATGCGGTGAAAATGACGTTGGGATGGAATGCAACCACGATTAATGGGCAGAATGTCATAAAGACCAACCTAACAAATTTGGGAATTGCGATATATCAGGATAATACCCGTTTGAATAACGGAGCCGTATTGAATTTTACTTATAAAGGAACAATGCCCTCTTTATATGCGATCCCAGTGAAACCAATTGGTAGTGTGTTAACCGATGGCGGTAATTTTAGTGGCATATTAACCATGTTGGTCGATTATCGCTAAGGAGAAAATATGAAATACCCAGGTTGGTGGTTGGTAATATTATATTTTGTCGGTACTGCTCCGGTTTTAGGGGTAAATATCAACCTACGTGGAAATCTTATCGTCACTCCCCCAGAATGCATCTTGAATAATAATAACCAAGAATCAATTCATTTTGGCGATATTTTATTAACTCGGATAGATGGAACGCATTATTTACAGGATTTGCCGTTAAGCCTGACCTGTTCAGAATTAGCTAAAAACAATCTGACATTAACGTTGAAAGGTGAGCAAACAACTTTTAATAGTAATGGGGCATTGAAAACATCAAATAGTAAATTAGGCATAGTGTTTTATATTAATGGTTCTCGGCAAGCGATAAATCAACCCGTTAAATTTACATACAGTGCACTACCTTCTTTAAAAGTCGCACCAATAAAGAATAGCACTGCTAATTACAGCAACACAGACGGTGGTCATTTTACGGCACTTGCAACCTTGAAGGTGGATTATCAATGAAACGATTCGCAGTCATCTGTTTTATTGTGTTTGACATGTTGATGTTAGCCGGACAATCCGCTCAGGCAAATTGGGTATTTGACGGCACTTTAATTATTCCTCCTGTGTGTCAGCTTAACCAAAATAAACCAATACAGGTGTCATTTGGTAAGGTGGGAGTACGTAAAGTTGACGGTGATAGGTTTAAACAAGAGATTCCTTACCAATTGGACTGTCTAGGTGATTTAAATCAACCTTGGGATGTCACACTAACATTTAGTGGTACTCAAGCTGGAAATGGGTTTGATAAGGCGACATTGCGAACGGTCAGCGCTTTAAATAATGGTAAATTCGGTTTGCAAATTCAAAAGGATGGTCAGGCATTAGAGTTGAATAAAGCATTTTCGATTAACCCAGCGGCCCCCCCAAAATTATCTGCGGTGCCTATTAAACTCGCGGGCACAGAACTTATAGGGGATGATTTTACGGCAACAGGAGCATTGACCATTGATTTTCAATAAATTAATTTTTAAAACAAAGAATATGAGCTATAGGCTATGCCAATTATGCTCTTTTATTTTCGTTGGTTATTTGTTGAACTTTTCAGGGGTATCACAAGCGGAAACGGTACAATTTGATGGCGTTTTGGTTGAAGATGCTTGTGAAGTTTATCCTGGAGATGAAAATATTGAGTTAGATTTTGGCACCGTTGTTGATAAATATTTATATCTTAATACACGAACACATAGTCAGCCTTTTACGATCCGTTTAATGAATTGTGATTTAGTATTGGGAAAAGAAGTGAGAGTAACGTTTACCGGAAATGAAAATTTAGCGCTTCCAGGTTTATTAGCATTAGATCGCGGTAGTCAAGCTAGTGGGATAGCTATTGGATTAGAAACTGAAAATGGAACGCCAATTATCCTAAATAAGGTACATAGCTATATACAGAACCTTCATACTGGAAATGGCAATGATTTAAATTTAAAAGCGTATATACAAGGTGAACCCAATGCACTATTAACAAAAAAAATAGGCAGAGGTGAATTCTATGTAACAACAAAATTTGTTTTAGAGTATGAATAAAAATTGGCTCATTTAGTGAATTAAGCGCGAATAGGGTTTGTTTAATAAAACAAAATTTATGAGCTGACTTAAAGAGTTGAATGTCTCAATCAATTATGAAGACAGTTATATTTATTGCTAAAGCTAATGTGTCAAATTCTAAAGCAGATAATTTGGTTTTGCTTTTTTAATGAATGATAAAAATCATAATAAATTTTAGTTTTAATTTCCACATGAAAAATGAGTTATAGTTTATAAAAAGTATAATGTTTTTAATAGGATATATATGAGAATTTTTCACTTAATATTAGCGTGTGTGCCTTTGAGTTCATTTGCTGACTTCACGGTTACGGCCGAACAAACAACCGCACCATTCATGACGGTCTGGGCGGAAGGATTAGTCACCTATCATATTGTTAGATTTACTGACTGTAAAACAGCTGAGTGCTCGCAAGAAATACATAACGATCGTGCTAGAGTGAGCGTAGAACCAACGCTTCTTGATGATCAAGGTTTTGATCCCTTAGGTAATCGGGTTAGTTATGAAAGTTATAATATTAATTGTGATGGTCAGGCGCTGAGTCATATGGCAGGTTTAAACTGGGCCAGTAAAGTGTTTAATGGCGGTATGAGACTACAATTAACAGACAATAGAATACCTTCAAAATGGTTACCTTGGGATGAGAATAATGTGTCGGTTGGGATTAATTGTTTTGACAAGGTGAATAAAACATACTTAATCTATTTTTCGAATAGTGGTGGTCAGTCTAAAGGGGGACCAAATAGGTTAAGTTCATGTAGTTTAAATAGCCAGAACTTAAATCTTAATTATTCCTCATCGAGTTTAAAAGCTGAAGGGCTTGAAAAAAGTACTCGTCTGAATATTTCCTGTACTTCTGGCACAGCTCGAAATTATCAATTAAGGTTGACGGCGAGTAATGCTACAAATGGGCTGTTGAATTTCGGAAATGGCGTTTCTGCACAAGTATCATTAAATGGTATTCAAGTGAACGCGAATGGTGCTGGAATTTCACTTAATAACTTAGTCAATAGTACAATAGCCGTTAACGCTAAACTAAAAGGTAGCGCAACAAAATCTGGGGTATCAAAGGCAAATGGTATTTTAGTATTAGATGCATTATAAGCTGTTGTGACTGGTTTTTATTAATATTAGCGCTAATATTTATTAATTCTATCGTCTAAATTAATGGTTCGATGTCATAATTAATCGCGTGAGATTAAAAGTAGATAACGGATAATATCATAAATATGTTAATAAATATGTGTGATAATTGCACTTTTTCTCATTGAGCAATCATATTCAGGATGAAGATGAAATGTTGATGGTTTTAATCATGCGAAAATAGATTCAACTTAAATTAATATTTAAATAGATAACGGTATTGAAACGAAAACTTGCAGCAATAGAAGATTATTCGAGATTTCAAAAATGAGAGAGTATCTGAAAGTGATGGCATGATAGCAAAAATCGGGCATAAAAAAGATAACTTAGTTTATTATTCTTTTTGTAATTAGTAGGGAAAATCTTGTTGTAGATACGGATATTTCGTATCTAGTTTGTAGTGAAAATACTGAAAACTATTCTATTTTTAACTGAAAAATGCTTTCAGTCACCGAGAAAACCGCTTAAAACTGTTATCTGAACCACATTTTCACTAATTATCGTTATTTTTAACTTAATGCGTTATTTATTTAAATATTTAAGTAATCTTGTATTTTTATACTGTGTTTTGTGATTTTATTTGTGTTTAACTAACGTTAAAAACTAAAAATAAATGTTTTGTTAGGTTAGCGTTATATTTTTGAAAATAGCTAAAGCACAAAACATTGTGTAATGTCCATTTCTCTTGTTTATAAGGAGAAAATATGGAACAAAAAAAACAAGATGGGAGCCGCTTTCTACGCACAGTAGAATGGCTAGGTAATGCATTGCCTCACCCAGTCATTTTATTCATTATTTTAACTGCAATTTTATTGGTCTCATCAGCAGTCGGACAATATTTTGGTATTAGTGTGGCTGATCCCCGTCCTGAAGGGGCAAAAGGCCGTGCCGCAGATGGCGTTATTCATGTTGTCAGCCTATTAGATGCCGAAGGCATTCGTAAAATTCTTTCAAATGTTGTTAGCAACTTTACTGGTTTTGCGCCGTTAGGTACTGTTCTTGTTGCCTTATTAGGGGTTGGTATCGCGGAACGAGCAGGGCTTTTATCGGCAGCTATGCGTTTAGTGGTCATCAAAGCACCACGTAAACTAACAACAATGGCGATTGTTTTTGCTGGTATTATGTCAAACACCGCAGCTGAGTTAGGCTATGTCGTGTTAATACCTCTTGCTGCCATTATTTTCCACTCATTAGGCCGTCATCCTCTTGCAGGACTTGCAGCAGCCTTTGCTGGGGTTTCTGGCGGATACTCTGCAAACTTGCTATTAGGCACAGTTGACCCATTATTATCAGGTATTACACAGCAAGCAGCACAAATTATTGATCCTACATATACCGTAGGGGCTGAAGCTAACTGGTATTTTATGTTTGCCAGCACATTCTTGATCACTATTTTGGGTTACTTCATTACAGAGAAAATTGTTGAGCCACAATTAGGGCCATATCAAGGCGGCGGGGTCGACGAAGATGAAGATAAATTACGTGCCGATGCTGAAGTCACGCCTCTTGAGAAAAAAGCACTATTTTGGGCATCCGTAACATTTTGGGGATTAGCGGCGCTATTAGCACTCATGGTCGTGCCTGAAAATGGTATTTTGCGTAACCAAGAAACAGGCTTAGTCAGTAATTCGCCCTTTTTAAAATCTATCGTGGTCTTTATTTTTATCTTCTTTGCGGTGCCGGGCATTGTTTATGGTTATGTTGCAAAAACGATGCGCTCTGATAAAGATGTCGTCGATGCAATGGCTAATGCAATGAGTACGCTCGGGCTGTATTTGGTGATTATTTTCTTTGCGGCACAGTTTGTGGCATTTTTTGGTTGGACCAATATTGGGCAAGTTGTCGCGGTAAAAGGCGCTAACTTCTTAAACAGCATCGATTTACATGGTGGAGTTCTGTTTATTGGTTTTATTATTATCTGTGCCTTTATTAACTTAATGATTGGTTCTGCTTCAGCGCAATGGGCTGTCACTGCACCGATTTTCGTCCCAATGCTAATGCTAGCAGGCTATGCACCAGAAACCATCCAAGCGGCATATCGTATTGGTGATTCAGTCACAAATATTATCACACCAATGATGAGTTATTTCGGCTTGATTATGGCTATCGTGGTCAAATATAAGAAAGATGCAGGTATCGGTACACTCGTTTCAATGATGCTGCCTTACTCAATCATCTTCTTTATTGGCTGGTCATTATTCTTTGTTATCTGGGTATTTGTACTTGGATTACCTGTAGGGCCGGGCTCCCCGATTTATTTTACACCTGGTAGCTAATAGTGATTAACGCAAAGGTAGCCAGAGTTTATGGCTACCTTTTTTATCTAGCCAATAAAAATAGCTGAACAGCCACTCATGTTACAGGAAATGATGATTTACTCATGGCATTAGCGGAGAAAGAGTTGGCTCTCGCTCGTCGTTAATGACCTTACCAAATCGAGAATCGCCTAGATTCCATTCTGTAATAGCAGACGTAATTTCTTCCTTGGTCCGTCCAATAAAATTCCACCACATTAAAATAGACTCATTAAGTGGCTCTCCACCTAATAACAGAATATGACTATTTGCTGAAAGTTGTAGTGAGACTTGAGTCAGGCCTTTACCTAAATAAATTAATTCATTGCGATGGCTATGCTGGGAACCAATAATGGCATCACCTTCAATAATGAAAATACCGTATTCAAAATCAGGGCGTAGTGTTAATGACAATGCGTGGTTACTGTGGGTTGTGATATCTAAGCCTACTAAAGAAGAAAACGATAATGTCGGTGCTTTATAAGTATCGTACTCCCCAACGAGTAATTGATATGTAATATCTCCAACTGACCATTTAGGCAAAGTAGGGTAGTGGTCAAAGCGAGGTGGCATATCTTTCATTGCTGCTGGCAGTGCTATCCATAGCTGCACCGCATGTAAATGGCGGTTGTCGCCATAGGTATCTTCAGAATGGCTAATGCCTTTACCGGCGGTCATCAAATTAACTTGGCCTGGGCGGATCACTTGTTCGTAGCCTAAACTGTCTCGATGTAGAATTTCGCCTTCAAGCATCCAAGTAAAGGTTTGCAGTGCAGTATGTGGGTGAGGGGCGACGCGCATACCATCTGCATCACCTTTAAATACCGTCGGACCCGCATGATCGAGAAAGCACCAAGCACCAATTAAACGCCGCTGTTTGGTCGGTAAAACTCTCGCGACAGGGATCCCGCCAACATCTTTAATGCGTGCATGAATATGTAGGAACGGTTGTGGGTTATATTCATTTGTGATACTCATTTGCACCTCTTCTTTAGGAATATTGGCAAATAGATAAGATTTAGTGACGGATATCTTGATACTCAGGCGTTTTATCAAATATCGCTTTGGCGAATGGGCATAATGGAATAATTTTACGCTTTTCAGAACGCATTCTTTCAACCACTTTTGCGACTAACTGTTTAGCTATTCCTTGTCCTTTTAAACGTTCATCAACGACGGTATGGTCAATAATCGCGAGTTCGTCTCCGGTATAGACAAAGGTAATCTCAGCAAGACGATTTTTTTTATCATCCGATAAGATAAAAAAGCTGTGATGGTCAGATTGGATGTTGTTCATATTATACCTGCTCATACCGTTAAGAATAAAAAACCTATGGAATTTAGCTTAGATAAGATTAGGTATAAATACAATGAGGTTCTTTTGCTCAAACTATTCAAATATTTTGAATGGTCTTTATTAAAAAGGATATAAAAAAAGAGAAAATCGATTTTTTATATATTTATAAAATAGTTTTATGTTGAATATTATTTTTTCAACGGAGAAACTCTATGTATTTAAAATTTATCAATCACATTCCATACTTGGATTGTCGTTATCATTTGCTTTCAAGTGAAAAAGCAAAAGCGGAAACCAGTACCGGAAAAGATTTTTCTCTTGGTATAACCTCAGTTAATAACTTATTTAAAAGCCATAATTTAAAAAATAAAATTAATGGGGCTATTCCTTGTCCTGTCGCTAGCGGTAGTGATAAACATACTCTAGACAGAGTAACACAAAGTCAACACGCACTTATTCAATTTCAAAACAGTCTTGTCAATGTGGCAGAAAATATATTGAGAAAGTTTAATGTGTCTGCTGATGGTTTAAAAAGTATCTCTGAAGAGTTAAATGAGTTATCTCATGGCGAGAACAGATTACTTAATCCAAAAGAAATAAATAAGGCTAAAGATTTCAAAAAATATTTAATTCGATTCATTCATAATGAAATGCAAGGTCATAATCATAAAATCTCTTTAGAGGAAGTAAAAGTATTATTTAATAACGAATTCAAAGATATTCTCAATAGTAAAGAATGGAAGATTGTTGAAACGGAGTTAGTATACGGGAATAAAAAATACTCTTTTGTATTAATACCGGCATCAAAAATGAAATATAATAACGCTGATAATGATATATTTTATGATTGTAGTTATCAGAATAAAGGTATTTGCTCTAAGTCGAGTGATGAAACCGTTCATGCCGTAAATTTATGGGTTTCTGACGTTAAAGATGATCAACAAAACTCATTGTTTACCGGCATTCGTCATGGTGTATTATCCCCTTTCTCCCTCCCAGAAGGGAGTTTTTTACGTAAGGAAGGTGCTAAAAATAGAGCGAAAGAAGTCGTTATCGCCGCCCTTTATTCTAAACCTGAACTTTATAAGAAAGCATTAAATAATGAGGTGGTGACATTAAGGATCTCTTCGACTTCTTTGCTCACATATCTGTTTGGTGAAACAAGCATGTTAGATGACCAAATTTTTGCTTGGGACTCTTTGAATAATGACCCGTTTGTGCATTTAAACATTCGAGATGAGAAAGGAGACTTAAAACAAGTTAAAATTAAGCTTGATATTGCAATTTTAAATTTTGGCGTAAACGAATTATCATTATCGATGATAAATAGGGTCTCGGATGGTATATCTGATAGATTATCTAGTTGTATAACGTATAAGAAAAATAATCTTCATCAATTAAACAAATCTGCGTTCGAAAAAATAATGGGCGATGATTATTTAGAGAATAATCATCTAGGTGGATGGGTTGGCAACTATTTATCTGAAAATCCACACGCTGATAATCGCCAAAAAATAGAAATATTATGTCAACAGATAAGAGATATCTGGAAAAATAGCTCATATAACAAGGATGCAAATGAACCCTATAAAATGGCCCAACGTATTGTTATGTTAACTTATGAAATTGATGCGGTGCCTTGTTGGAACTGTAAAAGCGGTAAAGACCGAACGGGAATGCTCGATGCTGAAATAAAACGTGAGACCCTGAGTTATCATCAAAATAAGCATTTAGGTAAACCTAGCAGTAAATTAATCAGTGAAGAACGCCAGCTTTTCCAAGATGTGTTGTTACAGAGCGGCAATTTACAAATACAGGAATATAACACAGGTCTTGTTGGCAACAAGGTTGTTAAAGATCTCCCTCTCTATTTGAAACCAATGGCCCTATCTTATGATGCGCGTATAGGTGATCGATTTATCCGACAACAAGTTAAAGGCTTTTCATCTTTATCTTAAGCGCATTTTCTATTGATCTAAAGGGTACGCCAGTGCCCTATTCAATAATGACAAAGTGATATTTTTTATATTTATTGACCGTCAAGGTAGAGATTAATACGGATATCAGTAATAGGCTAAAAAATTTAGCGCAATCACAGTGAGTGAAATTGTTTCGTTTTTGTCACAAAATTGTTTCATAATGTTATTTTTAATGACTTGATGTGATTATCATCACAATAACCCCGCCTTTTTTTGCATATAAATCGCTCATGTTTATGTCGCTTTAGTCAATATGAGATCATGATTATGGTATTTTCTACTCGAGACACACTCTTTTCCCTACTGACCTTAGACGGTATTTCAGGTCATGAAGCCCCTATCGCAAATGTGATGAAAAAACATCTCAAAACCAGTGCTAAAGACCTTTGGCAGGATCGCCTCGGTAATGTCGTTGCTCGTTACGGAAGTGAAGATCCAAAAGCACTGCGTTTAATGGTCTTTGCGCATATGGATGAAGTGGGATTCATGGTACGAAAAATTGAATCGTCAGGGTTTATTCGTTTCGAACGAGTCGGCGGGCCTGCACAGGTGACAATGTCAGGTTCAGTGGTTCGCCTTGCCGGTGAATCTGGCTCAATACCTGGATGTATTGGTATTAAATCTTATCACTTCGCGAAAGGAGATGAACGTACACAATCTCCCTCTATTGATCAGCTATGGATTGATATAGGAGCGAAAGATAAAGCAGATGCTGAAAGGATGGGAGTCAAAGTCGGTACACCAATTACGTTGTATAACCCACCCCAAGAACTGGGTAATGACATGGTTTGCAGTAAAGCATTAGATGATCGACTTGGCTGTACAGCGTTGCTGGGTTTGGCCGATGCAATTAAAGATAAAAAACTAGATATAGCCGTATTTATTGTTGCCTCAGTACAGGAGGAATTCAATATTCGTGGCATCTTGCCTGTACTACGCCGTGTAAAGCCTGACCTCGCTATTGGAATCGATATTACCCCTTCTTGCGATACCCCAGACTTACAAGACTATTCGGATTTAGTCATCAATAAGGGGGTCGGCATTACTTGCTTAAATTATCACGGTAGAGGCACCCTTGCAGGGCTAGTCACACCTGTTCGTTTGATCAATATGTTAGAAAAAACGGCGTCTAAAAACCATATTCCAGTACAAAGAGAAGTTGCTCCAGGTGTCATCACTGAAACTGGCTATATTCAAGTTGAGCAAGATGGCATTCCTTGTGCAAGCCTCTCTATTCCATGCCGCTACACACATTCACCGGCTGAAGTTGCGAGTTTACGTGATCTCAGTGACTGCATTCGGTTATTAACTGCTTTAGCCACACTTCCAGCTAATCAGTTTCCTATCGAGTCTGACTCAGACTATAACCAAGAGGTTAATTAAAATGAAAAAAGTCCTCGTTGCATGTGGAACGGGTATGTCTACGTCCACAATGATTGCTCAAAAACTGCAAGATTACTTGGCAAGTGAAGGGATCCCAATCGTCACTTCACAATGCTGTTTAAATGAAATTCCACTCAATAGCCATGGTGTTGATCTGATTATCACTGCAATGAAAACGGATACAGATTATGGCGTACCAACATTGAATGGCGCGGCCTTACTCACAGGCGTTAATGACGATGCACTAAAACAAAAAATTAAAACGTTGTTATCACAATAAACCTCATAGGTGACGTTATGTTTGACTATATACTTTCTTTAGGCGGTACAGTATTTGTCCCAATCGTCATGATAATTATTGGCTTAATCTTTCGCATACCGTGGCTACAAGCCATTAAAGCAGGGGTGACTGTCGGTATTGGATTTGTCGGAATGGGGCTGGTGATCGTCATGGCTATTGATAGCCTAAGCCCTCCAATCAAAATTATGATTGAACGTTTTGGCTTATCTCTGCATGTGCTTGATGTTGGTGCGGGACCTGCATCCGGTGTTGGTTATGCAACAGCTATTGGTGCCATGATTATCCCCGTTATTTTCTTACTTAACATCACGTTATTGTTTACTCGCCTAACGAAAACCATGAACGTTGATATTTATAATTATTGGCACTATGCGATTACTGGTACCGTTGTTCAAATAGCAACAGGCAGCTTAATTTATGGTATCGCAGGGGCGATGTGTCATGCCATCTTATCGCTAAAAATGGCGGATTGGACAGCAAAACGAGTACAAACAATCGTTGGATTAGAAGGCATTTCAATTCCTCAAGGGTATGGCTCTAGTTCAGTCCCTCTATTCGTATTTCTTGATTCGATCTATGAAAGGATCCCTTTCTTAAAAGGAAAAAATATCGATGCTCAAGCAATCCAGAAACGCTACGGTATGGTGGGAGATCCCGTTATTATCGGGGTTGTCTTAGGTTTATTATTTGGGCTTGCGGCAGGAGAAGATTTTAAAGGTTGTGCGACGTTAATGATCACGGTTGCCGCGATCATGGTGTTATTTCCACGAATGATCCGCTTGATTGTCGAAGGTTTACTGCCGATCTCTGAAGGTGCCCGTAAATTTTTTCAGAAGCATTTTAATGATCGAGAAGTATTTATTGGTTTGGACACCGCGGTAACGCTTGGCCATCCAACGACGATTGCAGTGGGCTTACTACTGATTCCTATCATGCTGGTCTTGGCAAGCATTCTGCCATTGAACAATGTGTTACCACTGGCTGACTTGCCTGTAGCTCCTTTCTTCATCTGTATGGCCACGGTAATCCATCGTGGTGACTTATTACGCACATTACTGAGTGGTGTGATTGTGATGAGCACCGTTTTATTGATTGCAACACAATTTGCCCCTTTCTTTACTGAAATGGCGCGTAATGGGGGCTTTAATTTTGCTGAAAATGGTTCACAGATTAGTGCCTTGTCTGTAGGCAATATGTTCGGCTGGTCTATTTACGAATTGATGTCATTTGGTCTTATTGGCGTTGTGCTAACTGTCGGTATTGTTGCCTGCGTCGTTATTTTCTTACGTAATCGTGAATTACCTGAATAAGGAGTATGGAAATGAGTTGGTTAAAGGATGTTATTGGTACGGAAAAGGCGGTAATTGCTATGTGTCACTTACGTGCGTTACCTGGGGATCCTGACTTTAATGCTCAGCACAGTATGCAATGGGTCATTGATAGAGCTTATGAGGATCTGATGGCTCTACAAAATGGCGGTGTTGATGCTGTGATGTTTTCAAATGAATTTAGCCTGCCTTATCTCACTAAAGTCAAGCCAGAAACAACCGCAGCAATGGCACGGATCATTGGTCAATTGATGAGTGAGATCCGGATACCTTTTGGTGTAAATGTCCTTTGGGATCCGATCGCTTCATTCGATTTAGCGATGGCGACAGGTGCGAAATTTATCCGAGAAATATTTACCGGTGCTTATGCAAGTGATTTTGGCGTATGGAATACCAATGTGGGGGAAACGATTCGCCATCAACATCGTATTGGGGCAAGCGAGGTAAAAACACTGTTTAATATTGTACCTGAAGCTGCGGTATACCTAGGTGGACGTGATATCTGCTCAATAGCAAAGTCTACCGTTTTTAATAATAAACCAGATGCATTATGTGTTTCGGGATTAACTGCTGGCGCAAAAACAGACAGTGCGATTTTGAAACAAGTCAAAGATACGGTGCCGAATACGGTGGTCTTTGCCAATACAGGGGTGTGCCTCGAAAATGTGGAAGAGCAATTGAGTATTGCTGATGGATGCGTCACTGCGACCACATTTAAAAAAGACGGTATTTTTGCCAACTTTGTTGATCAAACCCGTGTGGAAAGATTTATGGAGAAAGTGCATAGCATAAGGCAATAAGAAAGGAGATAAGCAAAATACCTATCTCCTCGTGATACTTAGAGTCCTCGCAAGCTTCGCCAAAAGTTAGGCGAGGGCTCAATAATCAAGCATATACCGAACCTTAAAGGAGTCAATATACAATGATTGATGATGCTAAATGGATCCAAATAAATCAGGTTGCGACGGATTGGAAAGAGGCGCTTAGCATAGCTTGTAGACCTTTAATTAGGTATGGCGCGGCTGAGCCTAATTATTTACAAGGCATCATTA
This sequence comes from Providencia sp. PROV080, assembly GCF_033688105.1. Lineage (NCBI taxonomy): Bacteria > Pseudomonadati > Pseudomonadota > Gammaproteobacteria > Enterobacterales > Morganellaceae > Providencia > Providencia sp. PROV080. Next base: position 3,634,098 of record NZ_CP096346.1, on the reverse strand, counting down.
AAAATACCCAAAGTTGGGGGCCTTATTATTTGATTGCGCCGGGTATTGCAATGCCGCATGCACGCCCTGAACAAGGGGCTATTTATAATCAGATGACGCTAACTACCCTAAAACAACCGGTTGTCTTTGGGCATGAAGATTGTGATCCCGTATGGTTACTGATGACGGTGTGTGCGATTCAAAGCAATGACCATATTCGATTAATACAGCATATCGCTGAAATTGTAGATAACCCCTTATTACTTGATGAGATTCGTTTTGCTAAAACCAATAGCGATATTTTGAAAGTACTAAATCCATATTAATCTCTTTATGGAGGAGTAATGATGATATTACATCCATCTTTGGCTTCTGCTGATCCACTTTGCCTTGGCTCTGTGATTGATAAACTTGCTAATCAGAATATTGGGTCATTACATCTGGATATTGAAGACGGTAATTTCATCCATAATATTACTTTCGGTAGCAAGTTGGTTAAAGCGGTCGTACAAGCCACAAAACAGGCCATATCTATTCATTTGATGGTATCTCAACCATTATTTTGGGTCAGGGAACTTGCACCTTTTGCGCCTAAATGGATCTTTTTTCATCCAGAAGCGGTGAATAATCCTTCAGAAATTATTGCTGAAATTAAAAAAATAGGGGCAAAAGCAGGGATAGCATTAAATCCGAGCACCGCAGTGGCTCCTTATCAATATCTTACTGATAAATTAGATGCTGTGATGGTGATGACTAGCGAGCCTGATGGTGAAGATCAACAATTTATTCCATTGATGGTAGAGAAGATTCAGCAAGTGTCGTCTTTATTTCACCCACTGGAATGCTGGGTTGATGGTGGAATAAGTGCAGATAAAATGCCTTTTTTAAAAAAAATGGGAATTAATAATATTGTCTTAGGAAGGGCTCTTTTTACAACTGATGATTACGAAAAAACGATAAAACAATTCAGTGATTAAATTCGGAGAGAGGTCGCTTATGAGTCTGTATAAATCTGATCGGATCCAACAGATGTTGCACTATCTTTGGAAATGCCGAGAATTGTCTACACAACAAGCCGTTGAGTTATTCGGTTGTGCTGAAGCGACAATTCGTCGTGACTTTCAGTATATCGCTGAACACTATCCAGGGATGACCAGAACGCATGGCCGCTTAAATTTCGATGATAGTACGACAGATAAAGAATCTCAGTTCGATGTTAGGCGTTCTTTAAATTGTGCCTCTAAACGTGAAATTGCACTGATAGCCCGTAAATTTATTCATGAAGGTGATTGTTTCTTTCTTGATTCCGGCTCTACTTGTTTAGAGTTAGCAAAATGTTTGGGGGATATTCGAGTGAAAGTGATTTGTAATGACATCAAAATTGCGAATCAGCTTGGGGCATTTCCAAATGTAGAAAGTTATATTATTGGTGGATTAATTAGACCAGGGTATTTTACGGTGGGAGAGAGTTTAGCCTTAGAGATGCTAAATGCGTTTGCCGTTGATCGTGTCTTTATGTCATGCGATGCATTATCGATTGAAATGGGAATAACGAATGCCACCATGTTTGAAGTAGGCGTTAAGCGTAAACTTATCGCTCGCTCGCCTGAGGTTATTTTGTTAGCTGACCATAGCAAGTTTGATATGTTTGAACCCCATGCAGTAGCAACGTTATCATGTATTAAAACTATTATTAGCGATAGTGGGCTTACCAATGAAATTCAGCAACGGTATCGTCAAGCGGGATGTGAATTAAAATGCAGCTATTAGCGATGGTATGTGGAAAATGGTATTTCATTAATATGTATATTAAGTTCTAAAATAAAATTATGATGGGGTTTATTAATAAAATGGAGTGTTAATGTTTAAACCAATTCCTCAAAGAGGAAATATTTCTATATAAGATTGAAAATAGCGAGCCAGCTCACTAAATCAATATTTGGTATTTATTCTGTCAATTATCATTACGATAGAATATATTTATCCGTAAATGTTTTTTGTTTTTTATTTTTCACCTCTTGCTTAGTCATCGACTCAATGCACTCGTAGCTTGATTTTATTGATAGTTTTACGCTATAAAATGAGTGCTGCATTTAAATTCTATTGATAAATTAAATCATACAAGGTAATTATAAAATAAAATCAATTAAAACTTAGTGAAATACAAACCATGGATCACATAAAATAAAAAAAGGAATTTGGAAGATTGATTTTTTATCTAATGAGCCTGAATAATGTCCTTACGTAATGCCACTTAAGTATTGCTGTTTGGCAATAGGTGTCTGATATAAATAATATATCAGGCATTTTCCACATCGGAGAAAACAGATGGATTATGAAAAAACAGGATTGGACATTTTAAGGTTTATTGGTGGAGTAAGTAACATTGAGTATCTAACTCATTGCTCTACTCGACTTAGAATAAATCTTTATGATAATAATAATATTGACCGAGAAGAATTGGAAAAAATTCCTGGCGTTATTGCTGTTATTATTAATATCCAGTGCCAAATTGTGATTGGTAAAGAGATAGTTAATGTCTACAATGTGATTAATAATTTATTAATCGCTCAAAAAGGTCCTGTAAATAATACAATAAAGACAAAAAAACGATTAGGCCCTTTACTTATTGGTTTTATTATTAGTGTGTTTCAACCCATCTTACCGGCTATCGCTGGAGGAGGAATTCTGAAATCAATCTTAATCATATTGGATATGTTAGGTTGGTTAAAAAAGGGTACCCCTACTTATCAAGTTTTAGACTGTATTGGCAGTAGCCCTATTTATTTTCTACCAATATTAGTTGCAATTACGACAGCGGTTAGGCTTAAAGTCAATGTAGTGATAGCTGTTTCTTGTGTCTCTGTTCTTATATTACCTGAAATGATAAGAATAATGACAGAAGGAACTTCATTTTTAGATTTTAAACTTGAAAATATTCAATATGCGACCCAAGTATTTCCTGCAATACTGTGTGTTCTTTTCTATTCCCAAACAGAAAAGTTATTTACGCGTTATGTACCCACTCTCTTACAAAGTTTTCTAACACCTATGTTGTCATTTATAGTGACAGTGCCTATTACGCTACTTATTTTAGGTCCAATGGGGTATCAGCTAGGAGTTGCAATAACAACAGCAATGATTTGGTTACATAGTCATTTAGGGTTCATTGCTACGAGTATGGTAGCTTGCACTTTACCTTTCCTTGTTGCTACAGGAATGCATAAACCTCTGCTACCTTATGCGATTTCAACTTTAGCACAACATGGTAAAGAGACACTTTATATGCCAGCGTCATTAGCTCATAACATCGCAGAAGCGGGGGCTTGTTTTGCTGTTCTAGTCAAAAGTAAGAATAAATCAACCAAGCCAATTGTATTTTCTGCGGGCATATCTGCATTATGCGGTATTACAGAACCCGCACTTTATGGCGTTACCTTTGTTAATAAAGTAGTACTCTACGCTGTGATTGCTGGCTCCGCAATTGGTGGTAGCTTCTTAGGGTATATGTCTGTCTCATCTTTTGCTTCAGCTAGTCCAAGTTTAGTCAGTATCTCTATTTTTGCTTCTAGCGACTTTCCTAAAAATATTATTTATGCTCTGATTGGAGCCAGTATTTCGTTTAGTATCACCTTCCTAATCACATTTATATTCTGGCATGAAAAAAATAATGAGAAGCAAAATAAAAAAATAGAAAACGAAAAGTTGACCTCTACACCATTTTTATCAAATAAATAAATATATCAAAATAATAGTTTGTAAGTATTGATCATATATTTAATGCTGACTTTATAAGGTTACACATTGTTTTTGATATTTAAAATAAAATATTTTTGGCTTTAATTATTGTTAGTTTATAAGAACAGAACGTTTATATGTGATTTTTTGTTTTTAGTGAATAATAATTTAAATATTAGGATAATAAAGGGAATCGTATGGGAATAGAAAAAAGAACATTTAAGCATGGTTTTTTATGGGGAGCTGCAATTGCAGCAAATCAAGCAGAAGGTGCTTGGAATTTAGATGGAAAGGGGCCTTCTGTTGCCGATGCGATACCAATAAAATCAAATCTTAGAGTGACTGACTATAATGGGCACAACGCAGTATCAGACGAAGATATTCAGTCAGCTCTTAATGGGGTTAATAATATTGCATATCCTAAACGTAGAGGAATTGATTTCTATCACCGTTATAAAGATGATATGGCCTTATTTGGTGAAATGGGAATTAAAGTGATGCGGGTTTCCATTGCATGGACTCGTATATTTCCTACCGGAGAAGATAGTGAGCCTAATGAAATAGGTTTGAAGTATTATGAAGATCTATTCATGGAAATGCATAAATATAATATTGAACCTTTAGTGACGTTATCTCACTATGAAATGCCATTAATATTGAGTGAAAAATATAATGGTTGGACTCATAGAAATGTGATTGATGCATTTGTGAAATATTGTAATGTTTGTTTCCAGCGTTATAAGACATTAGTTAAGTATTGGCTGACATTTAATGAAATAGACAGTGTCATGCGTCATCCCTTTACGACTTTAGGGTTTCGTGAACAAAAATCGACACCAGAGCGTTATGAACAGGACATTTATCAGGCACTACACCACCAATTTGTGGCTTCAGCGATTGTAACTCGCGATTGCCATCAAATTATTCCACAAAGCCAAGTCGGTTGTATGTTAACGAAGGTGACGACATATCCAAGAACTTGTCATCCAAGCGATGTTGAAATTACATTAAGAAAAAATCTGGAAAATTATTTTTATTCAGATGTTCAGGTTCGTGGATATTATCCACCACTTATATTGCGTAGTTTTGAACTACGAGGCATTACCATTCAAATGGAACCTGATGACTTAGAAATTATCCGTCAACATACTGTTGATTTTATCTCCTTCAGTTATTACATGTCAGTAACTGAGTCTGTTCAAGATAATGCAGAGAGGACACCAGGAAATACGGTGTTTGGTGTAAAAAACCCCTATTTATCGACATCTGAATGGGGATGGCAAATCGACCCTATCGGCCTGAAGATTTCATTAATTGAGCTTTATGATCGCTACCAAAAGCCATTATTTATTGTAGAAAATGGGATTGGAGCAAAAGATATTGTAGAGGATGGCAAAATACATGATAGCTACCGAATTGATTATTTCAGGGCGCATTTTGAGCAGATGAAAGAAGCGGTGAATGAAGGTGTTGATTTAATGGGATACACAAGTTGGGGAACTATCGATATTATCAGCGCGGGCACCTCACAAATGACAAAACGTTATGGGTTTATTTATGTTGACCAAGACGATGAAGGAAATGGTACCTTGAACCGGTTGCGCAAAGACTCTTTTTATTGGTATCAAAAAGTGTGTGAAACAAATGGAGAAGACATTCGTTAGATTGCAAAAAAGTAGCGACTACATGGCAGGGTGTTGTTTATTAAGATAATAACAATAAAACATTTTAGTGAATAAGAATTAATCTAATAAAATAAACAAGCATGATAGTCATCTTGGTATGCAAATATAGAGATGACTATTATGCATTAGATAGAATAATGTTTATTGGTTAGGTTCAATAAGAAAGGGTTGTTAGAAGATACTAACATTATAATAAAATTGAATTAATAACGAGAAGCTGATATTCATTGTTAGGTGATTTAATCTTAGACTAGCTAATTATACAAGAGGATATCGTAACTTGAAGGAACCACTGTAGAAGAGAAAGTGGTGCCGGACTAGGAATCGACTTCTCATCATAACATCATGTATTTAAATTAATTAATTGAATTTGATTTAATTTATACCCTCTTTTGTGCCCTCAGTCCGTTTGGTGGGTTTTGTTGAGCACGGTTGGGGCGATAGAGCGCAACAAATAGATTGTTTTTTTTGCACAGATGACAGGTGTAATTATAACGTATTCGAATCCTTCATAAGTATACATTTAATGGGGATCATGTTCATGTTAATTGTTTCTAGTATGAATCATGGTATTGCTAATTTGACATGTTTAATGATGTCTTATTGTGTCATTTTTGTTTAATTCCTCAATGCCTAATTCAGTTAAGATCCAACGGTTTGATATGTGCCATTGAATCAAGTCTTTTTTCTCCAGCGAATCGAGCGTCCTTTTGTTACAGAGTGAGCCATAATTGAGTTTCACATTACTCAAGGTTTTTAGTTGCCGTTCTGATAGTTTCATCGCGTTCACCATAAGATCCAATTATTTAACGTGTACTGTGGCTATAGTCGTTCGCGTCCAGAAAAGTGGGCGTGCATTTGTTCTGTCAGTACCCATAACGCTTTATTGAGCTTAATATCCCCATCAATCCCATTCACGGAACGCGTGCGAGCGCGTTTACCTTTCGCATTTCTGCCTGATAATCCCCCTTTAATTAAATTTTCTTGCAAACGTTGGTACACCGTCCAAAGATCGTCCTTCTTATCTTCTACACGGCGTGGCTGTAAAACTTGGGTTTCAGTGATCGGCTGATGCGCTTCACCATAACGATACGTGAGAGCAGATTGAGCAAAGATGTGTTGTGCGGGTGGCGGTAATATCAAGCTTTGCATTTCTTCGCGTTTATCTGCGATGGCATCGAAGGTGCCTAATACTTCATAAGCCCCTTCAATGACTTTATTCACCACATCGCCCTTGTGCGGCACTCTTACTTCACCAAACGCGTCACCGCAAACGAGGCCATTACAGCAAATGGCTCTAAAGAAGCCGGGTAACATTTGATAGCTACTCGATCCATCATGGCTATTAAGTAAGATGATTTCCGGCACTTGGCTACCTGTAATTTGATCATGGCGTCTGAGGCGCAACATATGCTTAGTATGATCGCGACGGCTTTCATCACGCACGCGTGTTTGGCACGCAAAGAACGGATAAAAACCTTCTTTTTGTAGGCTGTCCAATAAGGTAATAGTCGGGATGTAGGTGTATTTTTCGCTGCGTGACTCATGTTTTTCTTCAGAGAACACGCTGGGTACAGTACGGAACAGTTCTTCGATAGTTAATGGGCGGTCACGGCGAATGCTATTCGCCGCACCAAAGCGGGACGCTAAGCGAGTCATAGTAAATTTCCTTATTATCCTCAATAATTAAAAAGCTCGCATTGCGAGCTTTTCTTGCTTATAGAGTTATTCTATTTAAACGGCATTAGTTACCACTATAAAAATCAAAGGTATTATGTGACAGCGGAATATTATGCTATGAGCACACTTGTAAGACTTAATATGTTGATAAGGTAATCTGATTTTGACTGTTTTTCTTTTTAAATAATCAGTTATATTTAAATTTATGTTTGGTACGAATATTACATATAATGAGGTGATATTTATGAATAAAGCTTTATTTGCAGGTATTATTGCAATGTATTTAATGGCGACTTCCGCTTTCGCAACAACAGACACTAAACCTGTATCGCAATGGAAGTGTGAAGATTTTTTGGTCATCGATGATAACTTTTATCCAACTGCCATTGGTGCAGCAGAGATTGTGACACAAAAAGGAAAAGTAGAAGATCCTACTTTAAATATTAGTAGTATCGAAACGGTAACTCCCCTGATTGTTGATGCGTGTAAAAAATCCCCTAAAGAGTCATTTATTCAAAAAGTCGAAGAATATTTGAAAAAATGGTGAGGTAAAAAGCGCTGGGGCAATCAGACAGTAAAAATAAATAATTAGATGATATAAGTGAATTATTTTTCAAGGATTGAGCTTTGTTTTAGACTTAGTCCGTTTATTTTTTAGCAGTAAGAGTCCAGTGAGTGCAAAAAAACAATCATCCTATTTATTAAAAAATCTGTTAATCGTCCTAAAAATAATGCTAACAGACAATTACCAATCAGTAATAAATCTTGAAATAAGCAAAATGAATACATAATGGAAGTGATATATGGAAAAACAGCGTGAGCTAGATATACAATTTATGGCACAGGCACTTGAGTTAGCCGCTGAGGCAACAAAGAAAGGTAATGAGCCCTTTGGCGCCGTACTCGTTAAAGACAATCAAGTCGTAATGACAGGTGAAAATCACATACACACTGAAAGTGACCCAACCTATCATGCAGAGCTTGGCCTTATTCGCCAGTATTGTTCTGAGCATAAAATCATGAATTTATCTGAGTACACGCTGTATACCAGCTGTGAGCCTTGTTGTATGCGCTCCGGTGCGATGGTGTGGAGTCAATTAGGTCGGATGGTTTATAGCCTTTCTCATGATGAGCTAGCTGAGATTGCGGGGTTTAACATCATGTTAGGCAGTGGTGAGATTTTCGCTAAAAGCCCTTTTAAGCCTGAGGTGACTCACGGTGTTTTAAAAGAAAAGGCAATGTTAATTTATACACAATATTTTCAACCGACGACTTAACATCAAACGTCGGTCAATAATGAAAATATCGGTTAAGTTGACTAATAAGATAACGAATCACTCTTAACAGGTCAATGATGACATTGATTAAATTACCTGAAAAAGCCGGCTTTGCCCTGCGCCATGCACCACCGGAACAACAACGCACTTTTCTTGCTGTAATTGCGCATTGGCCTAGCAATGTGGGGCAAAGTACCCAATCCTATTCTGCGCAGCTTAGAGCCAAAATTGCACAAATTGTAGCGGTCTGGGGTGGTGTATGGCTTAACCCTGAAGACGGTAATCTAAAACTGAAACTACAATGCGCACAAGGCCACCTGATTAACACTCGCCCATTCTCTTTACGGCAAGGTGTATGGTGCGCGCAATGCTATATTGACAGTAAGCGGTATTCGATTGCCATGATGCAGACATGGGCGGCTCAGCGTCAGGGAATCTGCCTGTCAACGGCGTACATTAATTCCAACTCAAAACTCACTTGGCAATGCGAACAGGGCCACACTTGGGAGGCTTCGGCGGATTCGGTCAAGATGGGACGGTGGTGTCCTCAGTGCTTACGCGTTCAACAGCAAGCGCAATATCTTGCAGAGATAAAGGCCATGGCGAAAGCGCGTGGGGGGAATGTTTATCCGATAAATACATTCATACTAAAAGTAAACTAAAATTCCGTTGTGCTCACGGTCATGAATGGGAAACCTCGCCGCATATTACGCGTAATGCTCAAGGCTCATGGTGTCCTGTTTGCCCGATTGAGGCGATGCGAGGCTCATTGGCAGAGTTGCAGTCTATTGCCGCCGAGCGAGGCGGACAGTGTTTGGCAACAGTTTATACGACAGCGAATGATAAGGTGGGTTGGCTATGTGCACGGGGGCATGTTTGGTATACCACGGCAGCACATGTGAAAGACGGTACTTGGTGCCCTGAGTGTGTTTACTTATCATTGTGTCGAAGTGATAAAACTCGGAAAAAATATTTACCTCAAAAGAAATAGTTACGAGCGTCGCCAGTTGTAAACGGGCGTTGTGACGATTTAATCATCATACGAGTTGTTACTTTCGGATTAATCTTTTTTATGTGGAATTCGTCAATTTATTTCATGTTTAGTATGTTTTTTGTTGAGTGTTAATGTTAGCGTAACCGAAATAAATGCTATTTATCTTGGTCACGCTTGAGATTTGATTATCGGGCGTAACCCATGGAATAACCTCAAAAGGACATTCGATGAGTCTGATAAAGCCCCTCAAAGCGCCTTTTTTATCCCACAATCGCTATCAATTGGTAGTTCAAGCATGCGATGCGCTATTGGATGTTGAATCTTTCATTGGGCGAGAAGCGATTAGCGAAACTTATCGTTATCAGATAACGTTCACCTCTTCAGCCCAAAATCTGCAAGCCTCCCAGTTTCTTCGCCGTACCGCGCACTTTACGTTTTCATCACCCACTATTCCATTGGCCGAGTTACATTCACTGAATGAACCTCAAAAGCGAATTCATGGGGTCGTCACACATTTTAAGCGGTTATCTGGTTCAGCAGATGAAGCCCAGTACCAAATTGTGATTGAGCCGTTTGTCTCGTTGCTGCGTCATCAGATGCGTTCCCATCGCTTTTTCCTCAATAAATCTGTACCGGAAGTGATTGAGTTTATCTTGCGTGAACACAAAATTCAGGGCTGGGAGTTTGAGTTTCACCTGCAACGACAATATCCCAAGCGGGAGCAAATCAACCAAATCAATGAAAGTGACTGGCAATTTATTGAGCGTTTGCTCAGTGAAGTGGGCATTTTCTATTCCTTTAGTCTGCAAACCGATACCAAGACGGAAATTATTCATTTTGGCGATAGCCAGAGCGCCTATGTGTATGATTTACAACTGCCACTCAATAGCCCTTCCGACATGAATGACAATGGCGTGGAGAGTGTATGGGGGTTATCGCTACGTCACCAAGTGGTTGAGCGCAGTGTGACCACCAAAGATTATAATCACCGCCAAGCGATGCAAACCGTGCAATCCATTGAAACGGACATGACGCGAGGTGAAGGGGAGGACATCAACTATGGGGATGTCTACCACTACAAACCTCGTCACCTTGAGCGCGGTGAAAAATACCAACCGGAAACCGAAACGGCACATTTCTGGTCACGACTTGACCATGAACGCTTTCTCGCTCGTCAAATTCTGCTGCGAGGAAAAAGCAATTCCCCGCGCCTGACGCCGTTGATGATTTTTAAAGTGATTGATAGTCAGTTACCGTCAACCTTACCCACGGACTTTCAATCCGAAATCTTAATCACGAGCTTACGTTTTTCAGGTAGTCGCAGCAGCGCGTTAGTGATTCAGTTTGATGCCGCGCCATATACTGAAGCCTTGTGTTGGCGACCGGCCTTGAAGCCGCGCCCGGTAATTGCAGGGACTTTGATGGCGCGCATTACCAGTGCCAAATCCCACGATATTTACGCCCATCAAAATGAACACGGCTTTTACTGGGTGAAATTCGATGCCGACCGTGATGAAAAACCCACGGGGTATGAAAGCATGCCTTTGCGGCTAGCGAAACCTTATGCGGGTGATACCTACGGGATGCACTTTCCGTTAATCCAAGGGACAGAGATTGCAGTCGCGTTCCATGAGGGCGACCCGGATAGACCGTATATCGCTCATGCGTTGCATGATTCCCATCGCCCCGACCACATCACTGACAAAAATAATACCCGTAACGTCATTCGCACTCCGGCGAATAATAAGCTTCGCATGGAAGATAAGCGAGAGGAAGAGCATATCAAGCTCAGCACGGAATACGGCGGTAAATCCCAACTTAATTTAGGGCATTTGGTTAACCAAGGGCGTGAAAAACGTGGGGATGGTTTTGAACTGCGTACCGACAGTTGGGGGGCGATACGAGCAGGGAAAGGGTTGTTTATCAGTACCGATTTACGCACGAAAGCCTCTTCAGAACAACTGGATATGCGCGAAGCCAAGCAGCAATTGGATGATGCACTGAACCTCGTGAGTTCTTTACGAGAAGCTGCTGAAGTGGCAAAAGCGGAGTTGGCCGATTTAAACGCCCAACAAACTTTACTGACCCAATCGATTCACGAACTGCAACAAGCGGCGCTATTACTCAGTGCCCCTGCGGGGATTGCCTTAACCTCACCCAAAACCGTACAGGTGAACAGCGGTGAAAACATTACCTTGACGGCTAATAAACAGGCCGATATCTCAGTCGGTAAAAAAATCACCTTAGCAGCAGGAAAAGCCATCAGTTTATTTGCTCACACTCTAGGAATTAAAGCTTTTGCCGCAAAAGGCAAGGTAGAAATTCAAGCACAAAGTGATGAGATGCACCTCACCTCCCTAAAAGATATGACGGTCACGAGTACAGGTGGCAAAACCATAGTTGCGGCCAAAGACGAACTGCTACTGACCTGTGGCGGTGCCTATATTCGCTTAAAAGGTGGGCAGATAGAGTACGGCAGCCCCAGCAACCAAACGGTGAAAGCCACAAATTGGGTGGTTGAAGGCCCAGCCTCAATGGATATCACTCATCCACAATTTCCGCAATCGATGCCTAAACAAACCTTGCGTTTTCAACTGAGTTCGTCGCCGCAAAGCCCAATGAAGGCGCGTGCGTTTGAGCCGTATACTTTATATGGTAATGGGACTCTACTTACGAAAGGATTCACTGATGAAAATGGCAACATTCAAATTGAACATGATGTCTCGGTAGAAAAATATCTCGTTGAGTTATTGAATGGTGAAAAATTCACCATCAATCTTTTAAAAGCAGGCTCAGAAAATACTCAAGATGATGAGGTTTCAAGGGAGGGATTTCGTGCTCTCAGACCAATACCGGGTATGGAAGGTAAAAAACTTTCAGGTATGACACATAGAGATATTTTCAAAAAATTATTGATGACTGAAGTACTGAAAGATAATCAAGAGGAAAAATAGTCATGAGTGATGCAACGGAACAAACCATCAATCTCGTGTTAGGTGAAAATAATAGCGCGATACTAACACCGCAATGGTTTATCAGTGGTAAATATGCGCCTGTTGCTGCAGGTTTTGCCCCTTTAATTAATGGTGAACGTGCTTTTGCCACAATAGCTAAAGCGATTGAACAGGCACAAAAAAGTATTGATATTATTACATGGGGATTTCAATCATCCATGTATTTTACACGGGGGAGTAAAGACGAAGCCAAAAGAGTGGGAGATCTACTTGTTGAAGCGGCAGATCGCGGTGTTAAGGTGCGTATATTAGTCTGGTATACATTAGGGGGGGATAGTCAAGATCCTAACTTTCCGGGATGGAAAGCTACTCCTAAAAACTTTGGTTATGGTAATTTTGCTGTTTATACACCATCTACGCCTGCTGTTTACAGTGCTTCCGGTAACCAGTTACCATACCAAACACCTGAAGATTATGAATATGACTGTCAGTGGCATTGGGAGATTTCAATCAAGAAAAGAGGAAAAGGGAATATCCTTGTCAGACATCGAGAATTAAATTGGACCAATGATATTCAAGAAGCGACTGAACGACAAACAAGCCATCACGTAAAAGAATATGGCGATATTGGTTATGTTCAAGGGCGGCTACTTGCTTTATACCCAACTCACCATCAAAAAGTGATTCTGGTTGATTATGAAGTGCCAGATGATGCAGTCGGATTTGTCATGGGGCACAATTCCCTCTCCACCTATTGGGATAAGGATTCTCATTCTGAACACCAGTTTTCAGCAGCTATTGGTCGAGATGCTGATACTGCATGGCAAGATAACTCATCATGTGTTTGTGGTGCCGTTTTGGCGTATATCAATCACAATTTTGTCGAAGCATGGGAAAAAAATGTTGGGGAAGATGCTGAACTGAGTCAACGGTCATCTTTTACCGAGGAAGACCATCAATTCACCCAACAGCGTATGGATAAAATTAATAACAGGTTGATTCATTCAGTCACTGTAGATGGAATGATCCCATTAAAAAAAGTGATGGCTCAAATCTGCCGTACCCAACCTCAATATAAGGAGTTCGATGTTTTACGCTTATATAAGCATACATTAGTGAGAGCAAGAAAATATATTTATATTGAAAATCAATATTTTCGCTATCCTCCTTTCGTTAAGTTATTGCAAGACGCTATCAATGAGCGAGTTAAAGAAGGTTATGATATAGAACAAAATCCGCTCCACCTCTTTGTTGTCACTAATAGTTCTAATGATGCAGCGATCCATTCCGGAAGTTATCAAACGTATAAAATGATTGAAGCGTTACAACGCCCAGATATGGTGCCAAATTATCATCGCAAAGAGCATAAATTGGGTGATGAGGAACCAATAGCCGCAGGCTCAATTCCTGGAATAAAATCGCATATTTGCACATTGGTTTCACCTGATTCAACAACACCGCATTGGAAATCTGTTTATGTTCATAGCAAAGTGCTAATGATTGATGACACCTTTATGACATTGGGATCTAGTAATGTGAATTTGCGCAGCATGTTATTTGACAGCGAATTTAATATCGTCATTCAAGATACTGATGTGACAAATATTATACCGCCTATCCGACAGCATTTATGGAAAATGCATACAAAACAGTCTAGTGATGATATGAGCAAAGAGTTTAATCATTGGTTTGATATTATTAGTGAAAATAAGAAATTAAGTAACAGTAGTATTCCTGCAACTCCAGTTGCATCTTTAATTGAGTTTTTTGATGGAAATAAAAAATGGAAAAATATGGATTAACAATAAAAGCGGAGAAGATAAATCTGTACTTTTCCATGTTATTTCTATTGTTATTAATTGGATGCGAAAAAAAGGATGTGAGTGAGATGAATGACACTTTAAAAAATTTTCAATTTACGTGTACTCATGAAATGGAGAATTTACCACCTCTTGATTCTGAAGCCGATATTTGGTTTAAGGGAGCTCGTCAGCTACAAATACAAAAAGGATCCAAGGATTTTAAACGTATCACAATGCTATATCGTCAAGCGGCTGAAAAAAAACATTATAAAGCGATCGGTAACTTACAGAATATGATAGCAACAGGCCAAGCTGAACCTATGATGGGCAAAAAACGTTCTGAAGAGGTGATTGATTTAGTTGAGCAACTGATACAAATGGATATTCCATTTGGCTATTACATTATGGGTACTTATCTCCAAAGAGGTTACGGAGTAAAACAAGACTCAGATGCAGCGATGCGTTATTTTTTAAAGGCCGCGGTAATGGGAAACCCAGATGGTCAACTTGCAATTGGTGAATTATTCCTTGATGGAAAAACTTCTTTATATCAACCCTCTTTAGGAAAAAGTATGCTTGATTGTGCTGCCCAGCAAGGAAATACTGATGCTGCATATTCTTTAGCTATGCACTATAAAGTTCTAGAAAAGCAATATGTACTAGCTGTTCGTTATTTTCAATTAGCTATTCGTTATGGTCACGAGCAATCAGCATACAAATTAGCAAAAGTATTTAATACATCAGATAATCAAGATAGGCTCAATTATATGGGGCAACAGGTTGACCTAGAAAGAGTTCGTCGCTATGAAATGATAGAAAATGAGTTGAGACGTAATCCTAGAGCCAAATTCCCCGATATCGATAAAATCGTTCCTCTTCCACCTGCCGAGCTCCCTGAATGGGATGGTACGTTTGAATATAAAAAACAACCAGATAATCAATAAAAGGATTTTATCATGCGCGCACTTGTTCGATTAGGTGACAAAACTACTCATGGCGGCGAAGTGATCTCCGCGTCTGGTTCGGTGATGTACGGCAAACCGATAGCTTTAGTGGGAGATAAAGTCAGTTGCCCTAAAAAAGGACACGGTGTTAATGCTATTTTACCCGGTTCAACGCGTATTTTAATATCTGGTCGTCAGGCAGCACTCAATGGTTTTCAAACCGAATGTGGCTGTACGCTTATTGCTAGTCTGTCATCGTCGGGTGAGCAATCATGATAAGCTGGAAAATTCCCTCTTTAGAACACCCTCCTAAGCCTAAATTACCTCGCTTGATGCTTTGGTTCTTTTTAGTCGCGATTATTGGTTTTATCGGATTTGGCATAGGTGTTTATTTCTCTTCAATTGGGGTATTGTCTAGTGACGTTAGTAACAACCAAATAATCGCTTTATTTGTTGTTCTTCCCGTGATTGTTATTTTGTTTATTCGTTTATTGGCCTATTCGATAGTGTCATATGATCATCGGCAGTTTACTGATATGCTTGATGATGCACGTCAAGAATGGGGATATTGGGCTAGGAAGCATCTAGGAATTTTAGCGTATACACGATTGACACAATTTGATGAAGAAAAAAAACAAACGTTGTTTTGTCTTCACTGCCGCCTAATAAAGGCAATATATTGCAATTAAGCGCCTTCAAATCACTTCCTTCATGGGAAAAACAAGAAATGGTGGTGAGAAAGTTACTTGCCCCCATTGCTGAATATTACCACCAACATGCTCTTACTCAGCCAATTACTCTATATTGGCAAGCTGAAGATAATGAGGCTAGTTGGCAAGCTCTCATTCAGGAGGAAGCTATGCGCTTATCATTAGAGCTTGAATCTATTGAAACATTACCATATGACTCATTAAGTGAATGGTTGTTAGCACTGTATGAAAATCCCTTTGAACCTAAGTTATACGCTATTTTAGCTTTTCAGTTAGACTCAACGACGAGTGAAGAAGCCGGGAGTCTATTACTTGCACCCCAAGGGTTCTACGAGCGTTTACGCGCGCCTATTAAAGCGAAGCTCCTGCGCCCTATATCCACGGATATAGAGTCATTCCCTGACGCATTAAAAACACAGTGTGAATTCCAGTATTCAGGCGAACAATTAGATGGAATTTGGCACAGTGGCGTAGAGGATAATGATAATAAAGGAAAGTGTATCGAAAACTATGCCCGACAGAATGTGTCTCATTTATCAGAACGCCTTTATGACATTGATGCCCTTTTAGGCAAAGGCGGTATCGCGCGTCATGTGGTGGCTTTGTCACTGGTGTATGAATATTCACATTACAGCCTTATTACCCATCAAAAGGGGATGCAACTTTTGTTGCAACAAATTCAGGTTTAAAGCTTAGTTATGAGAAGACTATTAAATTAGTGATAAAAAGAAATGCGAATTGTCGTTTTAATAAAATAACAACTGCAAAATAAAATCTATTAGATTAAATACGATTAACAGATAAATAAAAACAATATTTCATTGATTCTATTGAATATGCTAGATTTTTATCAGTGAGGGGAATAGGTGTTATGAAAATATTATTGGTTTTAATCTTTATTGCGATAGGTATATTTAATGGTTTTATAGCACTTATTGCACCGGGAATTTCTGCTAGCGGCTCTGGATGTGGGAAAGGTTGTATGGAAAATATATCATCACTAGAAACCACAAGCTTGATATTTCTCATGCTTGCACTCATTACGGCTTTCTTTCCTTCGGAGAAAAACATAAATAAAATTGTTTCAAAAATAAAAATATATCTAGCTAGAATAAAAAGCGGACGATAAATTGACAAAACTATTGTAATGTTTTTTTTATTAAAAATAGGTGCATCAATGACCTTCTTAATTCAGAGCCGAGTAAAAAGGTACCCTCCTAAAAAATAAAACACATGAATTCAGAATGTCTATGCGGAAACCCACATAGATATTCAACTCAGCACATTTAAGCGTGCTCTAATTCATCTAAGTAATCAGCATACCACTACATCATTTCCTTTTTCCTTCCTCAAAATACCTTCAATAGAAATTGAATTTCTTTATCGATATATGGCTGGATTATGAAAATGCTGTAACTAGCTAAAATATTTTAAAATTTAATGGAAGTTTCTAGAACCTTGCTAATATATATTTTCATACATACTGTATTTTTTTATGTGATTATTTTATCAATTTAATAATATATCCACTTATGACTAAGCCACTAAGTATAGTTAAAGTTAGAATAATTCCTCCTGTACCAAATGCTTTTAATTTAAAAATATTTGTTAATTTATACACATAAAACCAGAGCCCTATTCTATTTTTGTTCGCTAAGGCATATGAAAGTTCTCTTAATGATGAAAGATGTCCTAGAACTATAGATAACATTAAAAGTATACTAGAAGTTATTATGGATATAGCTAATTCTTTTCCATAGGGAGTTAATTCTTTCCAGAAATTTGTAGCTGAAGTTGCCTTCTTTGCATGTTCTAATAAATTTAGAGGAATACAAGTGTTAATATAATTAGTCAAGCAATAACTAGTCGCACCTATTGTCAATAACAATATACATCTAACTATATCGGGGGTTTCATTTTCTTTTTTTATAAAAAGGATGAGTAGGGCTAATATCGAGAGTAAAGGCAAGGCTATTGAGCTATAATTAAGGATAATGTGAACTTCATCATGGTAGCTAAAAAAAGCCCACACTAAAAAAGCGATACCTAAAAAAGCACAAGAAATAAAAGCAATAGCAGAAGACTGCTCATCATTTTTTCTTGAAGTATTATTGTTATGAATAGTATTATTAATAACTTGGGTATTTTGAGTGTTATTATTACCAACGTTATTTTGAGTAATATGAAGGTTATCAGTATTATTTTTTATATTCGCAAATTTCCCCATGCTTATTTTCCTTATTGATTGTAATGAATGATCATTTTGCTGATTATACAATGCTAAAAATATTAGTGAAATAGTTACGGAGATTTAAATAAAAATAAGGTTGTATTTTTTGAATTATGGTAATTATTTGATTTTAATGTTATTTTTTAACTAACTAAGCGTAAACCCCTTATGAAGATCACAAGGGGGGATCTAATTAATAATGTATTTCTAACTTATCTATGTAATCCGCATACCACTGCATCATTTCACATCTTCCTTCCAAATATTGTGCATGGTTATATGTACCCCGAATAGAGTTTTTATCCCTGTGCGCTAATTGTATTTCAATCCACGCTGAATTAAATCCTTTCTCATGTAAGATCGGACTCATAGTCAAATCGTAGAAATAGATGCAATTTGTAGGTTAATCTTGATTAACCTTTTAATTTATAGTGTTTTTTAGACTGTTTGGGGGCTCTTGCCTATATCGAATACAGAGGCCCCCAAATAGGCCCCCAGATGACAGAATTAAACTGTTTTTTGTTTGATTTTTAACCGCTAGTATTAATCATTGGGTTATTCAATTTGGCAAAGTCGAAAGGTGATATTGTTTGCTCTCGATTAGCATCCAAATAATCCGCCCACCACTGTACCATCAATCGCCTTTCCTCAATATGCTCTGCTTTATGAATATAAGCCGCTCTGACAGAGTTACGCTCTTGGTGGCTCATTTGCCTTTCTACGGCATCCTTCGACCATAATCCTGATTCAACCAATGAACTGCATGCCATAGTTCGAAAACCGTGCCCGCAGATTTCAGTCTTGGTATCGTAACCCATCACACGTAAGGCTTTATTCACCGTATTCTCGCTCATGGGTTTAAAGGAATTATGAGCGCCTGTTAAGATTAATTCATGTTCACCTGTCCATGTCCAAATTTCTTTCAGTATAGTGATGGCTTGGTGGCTAAGGGGAACTAAATGCGGAGAGCGCATTTTTGCTCCGCGATGTGAGAATTTAACGCCGGGTATAGGCTTTCGCTGAGCAGGAATAGTCCATAAGGCTTTATCGAAGTCAATTTCAGACCAACGCGCATAGCGAAGTTCGCTTGACCGAATAAACACTAATAAATTTAGCATCACGGCTAGGCGAGTGACGGGTTGCCCTTTATAAGTATCGATACGGGCAATGAGTTCAGGTAGACGGTCAAGATTAAGAGCTGGACGGTGTTGGCGTTGTACAGTCGTTACAGCCCCTGCGGTATCAATAGCAGGGTTATAGCCAATAATACCTGATTGCACCGCATAACGCATAACAGCAGCGATACGTTGCTGTAAACGCGCAGCTATCTCATAAATCTCTTTACTTTCTGTTGCACGGATAGGAATAAGCAGGTCAGGGGTTTTGAGGGTAGTGATATCGCGTAATCCAATATAAGGAAATACATGCGACTCCAAACTCTTTAAAACCTTTTCACTGTGTGATTCAGACCATTTTTTATTGCTGGCATGCCATTGTCTTGCGATGGTTTCAAAAGAGAGATTAGCATCAGAAGCTGCTTTAGCCACACGTTTTTGTTCGCACGGGTCAATACCGTCAGCAATCAATTTTCTTGCTTCATCACGTTTTAAACGCGCCTCTGATAAGGAGACATCAGGGTATAAACCCAATGCTAAGGTTTTCTCTTTACCTAAATGGCGGTAGCGTAACCGCCAGTATTTAGAACCGTTGGTGTGAACCAATAAGTGCAGACCTGCACCATCGGTTAATTTATAGGATTTCACATCGGGTTTGGCCGCCCGAATTTTAGCGTCAGTCAGTGCCATAGTGAGCTTCCTGAAAGATAAAATGGGTACAAAATTCTATCGAACTAGTGTATACCCGCAATTGTACCCGCATAATAGGGTTGATGTGGGTAGAATCGAGTAGAATTCAGTTGAGTTGAAACTTTGGGAGAGTGTTGATTTTAGCGGGCTTTACAAACAAAAACAGACGTCGGTTGACGTCTGTTGATAATAAGGTGGTGCCCGGACTCGGAATCGAACCAAGGACACGGGGATTTTCAATCCCCTGCTCTACCGACTGAGCTATCCGGGCAACGGGGCGCATTAAACCGTATTAGGCGGTTTGCGTCAACGAGTTTTTTCTAAAAAAACGTAATTTTTAACTGAGTGTTTTCTTTTTCAGCAAAAAGTGACGGTTTAACGCGCGATCGTACTTTTTTTAGCTTAGAGCGCCTTTTTTTCGGCATAACGCAATCGCTAAAATATCTTCTGACAGGTGTTGAGCGATTTCAACATCCTTAATGTCTCGTTGAATCAATAGGCGATTTAGGCAACCTTCTAAAACTAACTCCATTTGATTAGCGACCAGTTCGGAATCTTCGATGTCTAGCTCATCCAACAACTCTTTGGTATACAGGAAAGAGTTATCTTTTTGTATACGACTTAATTGGTGAATAGGATGTTGTGGATCGGGGTAGTGGTTGCAAGCCGAAACAAATAGACAACCCGGAAAGCGCTCTTCACTGACGCGCTGATAGAGTTGTTGATAACGAGCAGATAATTTCTGCTGAGGATTGAGAGCGTCATCTAATCGTGTTTGACGCTGCCAAATTTCAATTTGTTGTCCATGGTAGCGTAAGCAATCGTACACCAAAGCTTCATCGTCAGGCCAAAATTGGCGGATCACGCTAAAATCAGGCGCAATCTCATGGAGGAGATGCTCGGTGGATGCGGATAGACCTTTTTTTTCTAACTGGTTAAGAGCATGACTCAAAATTTCTTCGCGCTGTACTGACATTGTTAGCTCCGTCACAATATTGTTCTACTACCTAGCATCATAGCAATGTTCATTATGTATTTATAGCAGTTTGCTTTATGCACAACAGTGACTCTATTCTGTGAACCCACACCATTCAAGTGGCGATAGCAATTTGCAGTAGGGTAGATATCAACATGATATAATTAGAAAATCGGCTCAGTTTTTCACAGGGTTCTCTATTATGAAAATTATCATCGCACCTGATTCATTTAAGGAAAGTATCAGTGCAGAAGTTGCTGCTCATGCCGTGAAGCAAGGATTTCACGCTATCTTTCCGGATGCGACTTATCTCTGTTTACCGATTGCCGATGGGGGGGAAGGTACTGTTGATGCGTTGATCGCCGCAATCGGAGGAGAGCATGTGACACTTGAAGTCTCAGGGCCATTGAATAAACCCGTGATGGCGACTTATGGCTTACTTCATCAAGGAAAAACCGCCGTTATTGAAATGGCTGCTGCAAGTGGATTAATGCTAGTTGCTCCTAAACAACGTAACCCGATGCTGGCGAGTAGTTTTGGTACTGGCCAGTTGATTAAAGATGCTTTAGATAAAGGCGTAACACAGATTATTTTGGGGATTGGGGGGAGTGCGACTGTCGATGGCGGCGTCGGTATGCTGCAAGCGTTAGGCGCTATCTTTTATGATGCACAAAACCAACAGCTTGGACTGGGTGGTGAAATATTAAATAAGATCGCTTACATCGATGTATCAGGCCTAGACCCGCGATTAAAAGACTGTGATATCGAAGTGGCATGTGATGTGGATAACCCGTTAGTTGGTGAGCGCGGTGCAGCAGCAATATTTGGCCCTCAGAAAGGTGCTACCGCAGAGATGGTAGCGACGCTTGAACAAGGTCTTAATCAACTGGCGGATGTGATAGAGAGCACGGTAGGCATCGATTATCGTCATTTGGCGGGAGGCGGTGCGGCGGGCGGAATATCTGTTGCTGCTGCCGCGTTTATGAAGGCTAATTTAAAACCTGGGATAGAGATTGTCGTTCAAGCGGTCAATTTAGAAAAAGAAATGATTGATACCGACCTAGTGATCGTTGGTGAAGGGAGTATGGATGGACAAACGGCTGGCGGCAAAGCACCAATTGGTATTGCTAAAGTAGCGGCTAAACACCAGGTTCCGGTGATTGCGTTGAGTGGTGTTTTAGGGAAAGGTGTTGAAGCATTACATCAAGAAGGTATTGATGCCTTTTTTAGTATTGTCCCCCGCTTATGTTCACTCGAAGAGGCCTTATCTGAAGGGGCGGCTAACTTGCAACAAGCTGCCTATAACGTCGCGAAAGTCTTACAGTTAGGGCAACAGTTAAAGAATAGATAATATGACTGACCTTGCTTGAGGCATTTTAATGGGTGTTCGATGTGTTTCGCTATAGTGATTGATTTTGATAAGCGAAAATAAATAACCCCCAAGCGTTGGATAACAACGTTTGGGGGTTTTATTTTAAAGATTAAATGACTACAACATCATACCGCCAAATAGGAAACCGAAGGTGACGGCTAAGATGACGGCAATCGTGCCTGGAATGAAGAATGGGTGGTTAAAGACAAAACGACCGATGCGTGTTGTCCCTGTATCATCCATTTGTACCGCAGCAACGAGCGTTGGGTAAGTTGGCAGAATGAATAAGCCAGATACCGCAGAGAATGATGCGATAGCCGTCAATGGGCTAACATGTAATGCTAACGCCATTGGCATTAACGCTTTTGCTGTCGCAGCTTGTGAATACAGCAGTGCTGAACAGAAGAAGAAGATCACAGCTAGCATCCAAGAATGCTCATGAATTAAGTCGCCAGCAGTTGCTTTAATCCAATCAATATTATGTTGTACGAAAGTATCACCTAACCAAGCAACACCCAGAATACAGATACAGGCACTCATACCTGCTTTAAAGGTGCTTGAGTTAAGGATAGAGTCAGTACTCACACGGCAGAGAATTGTGATTAGGGTTGCCACACTCAGCATAATGATCAGAATAGCATTGGTGGTGTTCATCAATGGTGTCTTGACGATACCTAAGCTTGGGCTGTTGATGATGGCATAAATGACCACACCCACAACGCCCAGTAAGAACAACAGAACCGATGATTTTGCACCTGCTTTGATATCTTTAACTTGGCTACCACGCAGCTCAACGAGGCCTTCAGCCAAACGTTTCTGGTAAATAGGGTCATCCGATAGTTTAGAGTTGAATGTCCAAGAGATAATGAAAGACATTAGGATGATAGCAAGGAAAGTCGATGGCAACAGGATACCTAATAGTGTGATATAGCTAACGGTGTTACCAGCCCCAACCATCGCTGGGTTTTCCATAACGGAAGCCATATACACAACAGCCGCAGAAATAGGTGAAGCGGTAATACCGATTTGAGCAGCCACAACGGCAGTTGAAAGTGGACGACAAGGTTTTACGCCTTGCTCTTTTGCGACTTCGGCAATAACGGGCAAAGTTGCTAAAGAGATATTACCTGTCCCCGCAAATAGGGTTAGGAAATAGGTCACGATTGGCGCAAGGATGGTGATGTATTTAGGATTACGGCGCAGTAGTTTTTCTGTTTGAGCAACTAAGTAATCAAGGCCACCAGCAATTTGCATTGCTGAAATAGCTGCGATTACGGCCATGATAATGGAGATAACGTCAAATGGAATGGTGCCTGGTTTCACGCCAATTGCAGCGAGTACCAAGACACCTAGGCCACCGGCAAAACCGATACCTATCCCACCAAGACGGGCCCCCAGAAATATGGCCAGCAGAACAATAATAAATTCTACGGCTAGCATAGTGTTTACTCCTCGACAAAATTAAAATTAAAAATATGAAACTGTAGTGTTAATTTTTTGTGTGTGTATAAAACTAAAAAGGCACGCTTTCCGAAGGAGAGGCGTGCCTTGATTTTTAAGTATTATTTATGGTTAACATAAATGATTAGTCATCAAATCTTTTCGCTTTATAAGCTGGATGTTTTAGGTTCTCAACAGAGAAGATATCATCCAACTGCTCTTCGGTCAGTAAGCCACGCTCCAGAACGACCTCGCGGACACTCTTACCTGTTTCTGCACAGATCTTACCTACGATGTCACCATTATGGTGGCCAATGAATGGGTTCAGATAAGTGACGATACCGATAGAATTAAAGACGAACGCTTCACAGATTTCTTTGTTGACTGTGATACCGTTGACGCATTTTTCAACTAAGTTACGGCAAGCATTGCTCATCAATGAAATGGATTCAAACATTGCTTGACCGATAGCTGGTTCCATGACGTTTAACTGTAGCTGACCCGCTTCAGCTGCCATTGTAACACAGATATCGTTACCGATAACTTTGAAGCAAGCTTGGTTAACAACTTCAGGAATAACTGGGTTAACTTTTGCTGGCATAATTGAAGAACCTGCTTGCAGTTCAGGCAGATTGATTTCTTTAAGACCAGCGCGAGGACCTGAAGAGAGTAAACGTAAGTCATTACAGATTTTGGATAGCTTAACCGCAAGGCGTTTTAGGCCAGCGTGAACGGTGATGTATGCACCACAGTCAGAAGTCGCTTCAATCAGGTCTTCTGCTGGTACACATGGTAAGCCAGTCACTTCAGCTAATTTTTCAACAGCCAGTTTTTGGTAACCTGGCGCGGTATTTAAACCTGTACCGATGGCAGTAGCACCTAAGTTAACTTCTAGCAGTAACTCAATGCTACGTTTCAGGTTTTTCTCTTCTTCTTTTAAAAGAGTTGCAAATGCGTGGAACTCTTGTCCTACGGTCATTGGCACAGCATCCTGTAATTGGGTACGACCCATTTTCAGAATGTCTTTAAATTCTTCCGCTTTTTTCTCAAAGCCTTTTTTCAGGTATTCAACGGAGTCAATCAATTTGATAACTGAATTGTAGACCGCGATGCGGAAACCTGTTGGGTATGCATCATTGGTTGATTGGCTCTTATTTAAATGGTCATTCGGATTTAGGTATTCATATTCACCTTTCTGATGACCCATCAGTTCAAGACCGATGTTGGCAAGGACTTCGTTAGTATTCATGTTCAGTGATGTACCTGCACCACCTTGGAATACATCAACAGGGAACTGATCCATGCATTTGCCAGTATCCAGAACAACATCGCAAGCTTTGATGATGGTATCAGCGATGTTACGTGGGATAGTATGAAGTTCTTTGTTCGCCATTGCTGCCGCTTTTTTAACCATTACCATGCCGCGAATAAATTCTGGCACATCGTTAATGGTGCGGTCGCTGATATAAAAGTTTTCAATCGCACGCAGAGTATGAACACCGTAATAGGCATCAGATGGGACTTCTTTCTGACCTAACAGGTCTTCTTCGATACGAGTATTGTTTGACATGAGAACCTTCTTAATTAGATTACAGTTACTGTCTATTATGCGCTTTTAAAAATATATATACCGTGAAACAAAATATTATAGGTGTTAAACCCTTGTTACTCCGTTATCAGCATGATGATCTACTGATTTATAGGTAGATGATATGCTGTTCTTAAATCATTGCCTTGAACCTAGATCACTATATAGTTTGATTTATGAAACTGTTTTCAAAATATGTGAGAGTGCTCACAGATGAAAATAAAAAAATGAGAAATCTCCATGAGTTGAAAAGCGTTATAGTGACCTCCATCATTATGTCTATACTATGTAAAAAAGCGAATGTTGTTGTTTGTCTCTTAGATACAGTTCACAAAGGTTTTCCAAGAGGCGAGAACTCATTTATACCTGACAGACTCTAAGTTGTAGGTAGATAGCCTGTAATCCCCTTGAAGACAGCTAGGTCAATGATATGTCTCAAGATGCTAACGAGGTGAATTCCTATGCAATTTAAAGAATGGCGGGAATAAAGCGAATTGAAACAAAGGAGAACTTGTGCGCTGGTTACCACTCATATTTATATGCCTTCTCATTTATATTGAGTCTGTCATATTCGTCCGTGTTGCCTCAGAGATTGGTGTGTTGGCGACACTTATTTTGGTTGTATTGACATCCTGTTTAGGGATTTCGCTGGTCAAAAATCAGGGAATGAAAAATGTCATGCAAATTCAACAAAAAATAGCAGCTGGTGAAAGCCCTGCCGCAGAAATGATTAAAAGTGTTGCTCTGGTACTTGCTGGCTTTTTATTAATCGTACCGGGCTTCTTTACTGATTTTATTGGCTTACTTTTATTGTTGCCACCAGTTCAAAAATTATTTGTGATGCGTTTGATCCCCCATATTCGTTTTTCTCAGACGGGAAATGGCTTCAGTGCAGGGCGTCATAACCCATTCCAACAAGGCGATACATTTGAGGGAGAATTTCAACGTAAACAGGATGATCCATCCTATACGATCGATAAATCTGAAGAATCTAGCGAATCTGAAAAAGATAACCGTCCTAAGTAGTTATCCCTCTAATACGGGGAAGGTAAAAACAAAAAAATTTTATCTTCCCCCCCTTGAAGTCACTCCAACTCGCCCCAATCTGGAAAAACATGGTACTGGTTTATTTAGACATACTGGTATCGTCCTTTTACCTAGTGTGGACTTTATTTATAGGAGAACTATTAATGAAAATTCGTCCATTGCATGACCGTGTTATCGTCAAGCGTAAAGAAGTTGAATCTAAATCTGCTGGCGGCATCGTTCTGACTGGCACAGCAGCAGGTAAATCTACGCGTGGTGAAGTTCTCGCCGTTGGTAACGGTCGCATCCTTGAAAATGGTGAAATTAAAGCTTTGGATGTGAAAGTCGGCGACATCGTTATTTTTAACGACGGTTATGGCGTGAAAGCTGAAAAAATCGACAACGAAGAAGTGCTGATCATGTCAGAGAGTGACATTCTCGCAATTGTTGAAGCGTAATTTTCACTTAGATCTTCTCAACTAACGAAAAGAATTTAAAGGAAAGAAATAATGGCAGCTAAAGACGTTAAATTTGGTAATGACGCACGCGTAAAAATGCTTCGTGGTGTGAATATTCTAGCAGATGCAGTGAAAGTCACTTTAGGACCAAAAGGTCGTAACGTGGTTCTGGATAAATCATTTGGTTCACCGGTTATCACTAAAGACGGTGTTTCAGTTGCTCGTGAAATCGAATTAGAAGATAAATTCGAAAACATGGGTGCACAAATGGTTAAAGAAGTTGCATCTAAAGCTAACGATGCAGCAGGTGACGGTACGACTACTGCGACTGTACTGGCACAAGCTATTGTTACTGAAGGTCTAAAAGCCGTTGCTGCGGGTATGAACCCAATGGATCTGAAACGTGGTATCGATAAAGCAGTTGTTGCCGCGGTTGAAGAGCTAAAAGCACTGTCTGTTCCATGTTCAGACTCTAAAGCAATTGCGCAGGTTGGTACTATCTCTGCAAACTCAGATGAAACTGTTGGTAAGCTGATTGCAGAAGCCATGGATAAAGTCGGTAAAGAAGGCGTTATCACGGTTGAAGAAGGTACTGGTCTGGAAGATGAGCTGGATGTTGTTGAAGGTATGCAGTTCGACCGTGGTTACCTGTCTCCTTATTTCATCAATAAGCCAGAAACCGGTGTTGTTGAACTGGAAAACCCATTCATCCTGTTAGTTGACAAAAAAGTGTCTAACATCCGTGAATTGCTACCTGTATTAGAAGGTGTTGCGAAAGCGAGCAAGCCGCTACTGATCATCGCTGAAGATGTTGAAGGTGAAGCGCTGGCAACTCTGGTTGTTAACACTATGCGTGGTATCGTTAAAGTTGCTGCGGTTAAAGCACCTGGTTTTGGTGATCGCCGTAAAGCGATGTTACAAGATATCGCGATTCTAACTAATGGTACTGTTATCTCTGAAGAGATCGGTATGGAGCTTGAGAAAGCAACATTAGAAGATCTGGGTCAAGCAAAACGTATCGTTATCAACAAAGACACTACCACTATTATTGATGGTGTCGGTGATGAGTCTGCTATTTCAGGTCGTGTGGCTCAAATTCGCCAACAAATCGAAGAATCAACTTCTGATTATGACCGTGAAAAACTGCAAGAGCGTGTCGCTAAATTAGCTGGCGGTGTTGCGGTGATTAAAGTCGGTGCTGCAACTGAAGTTGAAATGAAAGAAAAACGTGCTCGTGTTGACGATGCTCTGCATGCAACTCGCGCTGCTGTTGAAGAAGGTGTTGTTGCTGGTGGTGGTACCGCACTAGTACGTGTTGCTGCGAAATTGGCTTCACTGAAAGGTGATAACGAAGAGCAAAACGTAGGTATTCGTGTTGCACTACGCGCGATGGAAGCACCAATGCGTCAAATCGTCACTAACGCAGGTGAAGAAGCGTCTGTTGTTGTTAATACGGTTAAAGCAGCGACAGGTAACGAAGGTTACAACGCAGCAACAGATACTTACGGTGACATGATTGAGATGGGTATTTTGGACCCAACTAAAGTTACTCGTTCTGCACTGCAATTTGCTGCATCAATTGCAGGTCTGATGATTACGACTGAAGCAATGATCACTGAAATGCCTAAAGAAGACGGCCCTGATTTAGGTGCTGCTGGAATGGGCGGAATGGGTGGAATGGGCGGTATGATGTAAGCCATTTGGCGACATCACGCTCAAACAGTGAATAATCACTGTTAAGCCTTTTAAACCGGTATTGCGAGTATTGGCTGGCAGTACCGGTTTTTTTATATCATTCGTCTATGGCTGTACTTCAATGAGTGATGAGTTTGGTCGCTAAATGAACATGTAGAGAGTCTCTAAAGACATTGATAAAGAGGCCGTCAGTCTGATTAAGTGTGTTAGCCGCTAGGCTCTCAAATGAGATATTACATATTTATTTTTGCGAAAAGGACATGCAACAGGTTATATTTGGAGTAAGGCAAATTGGTTTGGTCAGTAACAGAAAACCCAACGTGTTAAATACTCGGTATAGTTGAAACGTGCTGCGAATTATTTAGAGTATACGCGTTTTATGGTAAGCTGCGTTGGCTGATAGGGATGGCCTAATTTTTTAGGATTCTGCCTTTGCTGATACTTTGAACCGTAATCCATATCTCTCAATATAGATCTGGCGAATTTTGGCTGTAAACAGGTGCCTGAGTGGTTATAATTTGGTGGCACTCGTGAAGATCAGTTCAATGGTGCTGTTGATGGTGACAGTCAGTTGAATAAAGAAGGGAATGAGGGTTCTCAAACCAGCTGCAAAAACATGATGATAAATGAGGGAAAACATGCGAATTAAAGTATTGCTTGGTGCTGCTGCATTACTACTTTTAGCAGGCTGTTCGACAACAACTAATTTAACTGCCGCAGGCTCACAAGTTCGTTTTGTTGAAAACCAACCTGGAAGTGATTGCCAGCTCCTTGGTCAAGTAACAGGAACTCAAAGCAACTGGTTGAGCGGTGTCAATAGTGATTCAAGTTCTATGCGTGGTGCAGCTAATGATCTACGCAACAAAGCTGGCGCTATGGGCGGAAACGTCATTTTTGGTGCGACTAGCCCAAGTGAAACTATTCTTTCAAGCTTCATTCCAGTTGATAGCAAGATGATCGGGCAAGTTTATAAGTGTCCCTAAAATGAACATGTAACGCCCGATAGCGATGACTTATCGGGCGTTTTCATTTCAGCACTGCTTCAGATTTAGGTCGAGTAACGTTTTACTCGGCTCTCCGCCAATCTCCCGTGCCAATTTAGGTACTAAGTAGCCAGAAACTTTTCCAAGTAGCTGTTGTATGAGTAATCTAGCCTCTTGATCACTCACTAAGAAATGTGCGGCACCTTGTACTTTATCTAAAACATGTAGGTAATAGGGGAGAATGCCTGCATCAAATAATGCGTTACTTAAATCAGCCAATGTATCTGAATTATCATTAACTCCGCGTAATAGCACGCTTTGGTTGAGTAATGTCACACCTGAGTTTTTGAGTTTCTGCATGGCATTTCTAAAACTATCATCGATTTCATTAGCATGGTTCAGGTGTGTCACCATGATGACTTGAAAGCGCGAGCTAGCAAGCCTGTTACATAAATTATCGGTAATGCGTTCAGGAATCACGACAGGGAGACGAGAGTGGATCCGGAGTCGCTTAATATGTGGGATCGCTTCCAGTTGGCTGATTAACCAATCGAGTTCACTATCCTTTGCCATTAAGGGATCCCCACCCGAGAAGATGATTTCATTGAGTTCAGTGTGGTTTTTTATATAATCCACAGCTATCAACCAATTATTTTTGTTTCCTTTGTTATCTTCATAAGGAAAATGTCGGCGAAAGCAGTAACGACAGTTTACCGCACAGCCTCCTTTCACCAACATCAATGCTCGGTTGTGATATTTATGTAGTAAACTGGGGATCTCATTATTTTGTTCTGCTAATGGATCAGTGGAAAAATCCGGATAGATATCAAATTCTGCTTTTGCGGTTAATACTTGCAATAGCAGAGGGTCTTGAGGATCGCCTTTTTTCATGCGCGAAATAAAGGGCTTCGGCACACGCAATGGAAATAATTTGCGTGCGTCGTTGCCATCTTTCGATGCTTGATGGTTTTCTAGCCCCAGTATTTGTAGCAATTCATCAGGATTAGTGA
Organism: Providencia sp. PROV080; assembly: GCF_033688105.1. Taxonomy (NCBI): domain Bacteria; kingdom Pseudomonadati; phylum Pseudomonadota; class Gammaproteobacteria; order Enterobacterales; family Morganellaceae; genus Providencia; species Providencia sp. PROV080. The sequence continues at coordinate 3,603,752 of NZ_CP096346.1, read as the reverse complement.
TTGCTTCAGCAAGTTGTTGTATCCAGACTTCTCTGGATGAGGTATTTTGAGTTACAATATCGACCATTTTTTGGCTATGCCATTTTTAGTGTATAAATTTAGAGGATCTCCATGGCTACTTATAGTACCAATGAATTCCGCTCAGGTCTTAAAATCATGTTAGATGGCGAACCTTGTGCAATTCTTGATAGTGAATTCGTTAAACCGGGTAAAGGTCAAGCGTTTGCACGTGTTCGTATTCGTAAACTGATTTCTAACAAACTGTTGGAAAAAACATTTAAGTCTACTGATTCTGTCGAAGGTGCAGATGTCATGGATATGAACTTAACTTACCTTTATAACGATGGTGAGTTCTGGCATTTCATGAACAACGAAACTTTCGAACAGCTTGCAGCTGACGAAAAAGCGGTTGGTGATAACGCTAAGTGGCTGATCGACCAAGCCGATTGTATTCTGACTCTGTGGAATGGTCGCCCAATCGCAGTGACTCCGCCAAACTTTGTCGAGTTAGAAATTACCGATACTGACCCAGGTCTGAAAGGTGACACAGCGGGTACTGGTGGTAAGCCAGCTACGCTGAGCACAGGTGCAGTAGTTAAAGTACCTCTATTCGTTCAGATTGGTGAAGTGATCAAAGTGGATACTCGTTCAGGCGAATACGTTTCACGCGTAAAATAATACCTGTTTGAATGAAACTAAAAAACCGTAATGTTTGTATGGCATTACGGTTTTTTTTATCGTTTAAAATTGAGAGTGCAGCTTAGCAGCACTTAAAGCCGCCTTTCCCACCATAGCGAGCATCTTGACGTTCTTTAAAGAACTCTTCATACGTCATGGGTGTTTGATCTGGATGATTCCGCTGCATATGTGCAACGTAATTATCATAGTCAGGCACACCAATCATCATTTTTGCTGCTTGCCCGAGATATTTTGCGGCATTACCTAGTGAACCAAACATGGTTATTCCCTCACTTAACGTTATATTATCGTTTAACCGTTTTTATGCGTGTTGCTTACCATTCTAACGAGCGACCTTTAGAGGGGTAGCCCCTTATACAAGGGGCTGAGGTTGTTGACAAAGTGGGATAAAAACGTGGTTTTTCCCACTTTGTGTTATCAGCCGAAAATCAATAAATTGATTTTCCTCGTTTATTTTCAAAACCTATTCGACTTGCCGCCAAACATCATAGGTTTGTGAGCAGTCTGAGCCCCTTATACAAGGGGCTTAGCGTTAGAGCTGCGGCATACTTGCCGTCATCGTGTCACCTTTATCTGGTTAATGATGACGGGTATTGGCGACGATCTCCTGATAGTTAGCTGGCATCGGTTGGTATGGCACTTCGTTTGCCGTTGGTTCAGAAGATTTCAACGCTTTCATTGCGGTACGAATTGAGAATAGGGCCAATACGACGACGACAATCATAAAGAAAATGGTCAGTCCCGCATCTAAGCGGTTATTAAAAATCAATTGGACCAACTGAGATTCAGTGTATTGCGATGGAATGTTTCCGCTATCAATCATTGCTTGGAATTTATTCGCAACCGCTAAGAAGCCTACACGAGCATCCTCACTGAAGGTTTTTTCCCATCCAGCCACCATAGTACAGACTAACAGCCATGCTGTCGGTACTAAAGCCACCCATGCATATTTTTGGCGCTTCATTTTGAACAAGACAACGGCACATAGCATCAATGCCATACCGGCTAGCATTTGGTTCGCAATACCAAATAGTGGCCATAAGGTGTTGATACCACCAAGAGGATCAACAACGCCTTGATGAAGGAAATACCCCCAAGCAAGCACACATAATGCAGTTGCCACTAAGTTTGCAGGTAGCGAATCGGTCCGTTTTAATGACGGTGAAATAACGCCTAGCAAATCTTGTAGCATAAAGCGCGCAGCACGGGTTCCTGCATCGACAGCGGTTAAAATAAACAAGGCTTCAAACAGGATGGCGAAATGATACCAGAAGGAGACATTCATTAAGCCGCCGAGAGCACCATGCAGAATATAAGCCATACCAACGGCGAGTGTCGGAGCTCCCCCCGCGCGGGAAATAATACTGTTTTCACCAACTTCATTTGCGATATTTGTTAACTGATCAGGTGTGATTTGGAAACCCCAGCTGCTCACCACTTGTGCAGCTGACGCGACAACATCTTCTGTACCAGCTGGAGCCAGCATGGCGATAGGGCTGTTCATTGCAAAATAGACACCAGGGTCAATGACACAAGCTGCAACCAGCGCCATGATAGCAACGAAAGATTCCATCAGCATGCCGCCATAACCAATAAAACAGGCTTGGTTTTCATTCGCCAGCATTTTGGGTGTGGTGCCTGAAGAGATCAATGCATGGAAACCTGAAACGGCCCCACACGCAATGGTAATAAACAGGAATGGAAACAGATCACCTGCCCACACAGGGCCTGTACCATCAACAAATTTTGTCAATGATGGCATTTGCAAGTTAGGATTTAAAATTAAAATCCCAATGGCTAAACCGATAATGGTTCCAATTTTTAAGAAGGTAGAAAGATAGTCACGAGGAGCGAGTAATAACCAAACGGGTAGCACTGCCGCCACGAAGCCATAGCCGACTAGCATCCAAGTCAATTGTACTCCAGTATAATCAAAGTAAGGTGCCCATGTTTCACTTTCAGCAACCCAACCCCCTGAAATAATAGCGAATATAAGGAATACTAAACCAATAATTGAAACTTCTCCGATACGCCCCGGACGGATATAACGAGTATATATCCCCATAAAGATAGCGAGGGGGATAGTGAAGGCAACAGTATAGGTTCCCCAAGGGCTGTGAGTCAGTGCTTTGACAACAATCATCGCAAGTACGGCAAGAATAATCACCATAATCATAAAACAGGCTATCAGAGCAATAATACCCGCCGTATTCCCCATCTCTTCTTTGACGAGCTCTCCTAATGAACGACCATCTCGGCGAGTTGAAACAAATAGCACCATAAAGTCTTGAACCGCGCCGGCTAGAACAACCCCCGCGAGGATCCATAACATACCGGGTAAGTAGCCCATTTGTGCAGCAAGAACAGGACCAACTAGTGGGCCGGCACCAGCAATAGCGGCAAAATGGTGACCGAATAGAATTTTTTTATCTGTTGGAACATAGTCTAAACCATCATTATGGCGAATTGATGGTGTCATGCGTGTTTCATCAACTTGCAGTACTTTTTTGGCGATAAATAGCCCATAGTAACGATAGGCGACTAAATAGATACAAACAGCGGCAATGACGATCCATAGCGCATTGATCTGCTCTCCGCGGTTTAATGCAACATAACCAAGAGCAAAAGCACCGAGTATTGCTAGTACAATCCAAATTAATTGTTTACCCATAGCCTTTCCATCCGTCTTATTATCAAACTGTTATTAATTATCTTTGTAGATTACTGACACATATAGCCGCTGTTGACGAAAAGACAAAATAGCTAAAACGTGAAACCAATGCTGAGGTGAAAATAAATTTCATAACTGCAATTTACATCACTAAATTGTGATGACTGGCTGGATTTTATTTTGATTTAAGCTAAAGGACATTATCAGGATGATGTGTTAATGCTATTAAATTGTAGGCTTTTGGGATTATATTCCATATGGTTATTTATCTAGGGGGAGGTGACTCACTTATTAAGGGGAGGCAACTGGAGAGAGAGCCTCTCCAGCGTAGCTTATGATGGTGATTAAATCTGTCTAACGCGTTGAATGAGTTTCCGACCAAATAAGGTGATAATTAAGCCAAACATAATAAAAGTCAGGCCAGCAATTTGTACCCTATTAATTTGTTCACCAAGGAATACGGCACTACTACTTAACCCGAACAAGGGAACTAACAGCGAAAATGGTGCAACACGCCACGCTTCATAACGCCCGAGTAAAACACCCCATAATCCATAACCGACAAAAGTTGATAAATATGCAAGGTAAATAATCGTACCGAATACTGACCAATCAAAGCCTGCTAACCCGTGTAAAATCGCTTCTTCACCTTCAAAAATCCATGAACTGACAAAGAAAGGTATGATTGGGATAAGGGCACTCCAACTGACTAAGGAGAGGGCGCTGCATTTTTCTTCGCCTTCATGCTGCATAATGATTCGGTTCGTAATATTGCCACAAGCCCATGAAAGTCCTGCGATCAAAGTAAAAGTTAAACCAAGTAACGGAATATCATCAAGGCCACTGTTGGTTCCGCCATTCGCTAATATGGTTAAACCAATCACGGCAATAAACATACCGATATAATGAGTTAATTGTAATTTTTCTTTTAAAATGACAGCACCGAGTAGCAAGGTGAAAAAAGCTTGTGATTGCAAAATAACCGAAGTGATCCCCGCTGGCATACCCACTCGAATTGCACAAAATAGAAATGCAAATTGCCCAAAGCTGATGGTTAATCCATAAAGTAGAAGTAGTCTAAATGGGATACGGGGACGCCTGAAAAAGAAAATAGCTGGAAACGCAACAAAAACAAAGCGTAAAGCCCCTAAGAGCAAAGGCGGTAGAGCGGTAACGCCTAATTTGATAATGACAAAATTAACACCCCAAATGATGACGACACAAAGAGCGAGCAATACATCTTTGAACTTCATGTTATTTTCTCAGTTGATTTTTTATTTAGAGTAAAACACTTTACTCTTGAACATATTCATATGCGATAATAAAGATGCTCTTGTAAGCCATTACAGTACAATTAAGTTAATTTAAATCACTTATTTGGATTTAATTGTTATATTTTCTTACTTGAGACCTTTAAATTGAATGTTTATAATACCCTCTCATATCATACGCGCTTAGGACGACCTAAGTGATCGTCATAAAATTTGGGGACGACCCCGCATTGTTTATGGAGTTACAGCAATGGCTTGGGTAATCCTATTGTTTGCAGGCCTTTTAGAAATTGTTTGGGCGGTTGGTTTAAAATACACCCACGGTTTCACTCGTCTTACCCCCAGTATTGTTACAATTGTCGCGATTATTGCCAGTATGGGGCTGCTTGCCTATGCAATGCGTGATCTGCCCGCAGGGACAGCCTATGCGATTTGGACTGGAATAGGCGCTGTGGGAACCGCGATAGTTGGGATTATATTTCTTGGTGAGTCTGCCAATATATTTCGTTTATTAAGTTTGGCATTAATTATTACCGGTTTAATCGGTCTAAAAGTTTCAAGCTAACATCAATATACTCGTTAATACGGGCGCAATAGGCGCCCGTATTGATGGATAATGATAAAGTTTCAATCCACGCAAATGCGCCGAAAATAGAGACTCGATATTTGGGTTCTTTAGTACGCTGGAAAGCTCAAATTCGTCGTGATATGTGCAAATCCTATCGAAAAAACTTCCCTGAGATAGGTAATGATTAGCCAAGATGCTCCTTTGCAGGTTAGGCGCTAAGTGTTTTCGCTTGCGTGTTCATTAACACGGCCTTTTTATCGAGGGCTACGTTAGGTTTATTTATTTGGGCTCTCTTTTTTTATCAATAGCTTGATTAAAGTTTATTTCTTTATTTTGATTGCGAATATGCTCTTTGATTTCTGTTTCTAGAATATTGAGATCCCCTGAGCGTATTTTATCTAATAGCACTTTGTGCTCATCAATAATTTCTTCCATAGGCTTGGTAAAGGTGGATATCCCAATAATAATTGTCAACTGTTTAGAGACGTTTTCCCATAATGCGGTTAGGGTATTGTTCCCGCTTAATTGGCATAATGTCCGATGGAAATTCACGTCACAAAGCGAGAACTCATAGCTATCCGCTAATTTTGCTGCTCGCGCCATTTGCACAATACACTGGTTTAGCTGTTCGATAGATTGTGGGTCTAAATGCTTGTGTTTAGCGATAAAGGTTTTAATCGCTTGTCGTTCTAATAGAATTCTGACTTCGATCAGTTCATCCAGCCTCTCTTCTGAAACGGGGGCCATTCGTATGCCTTTAAATGGCTCATTAATCACGATCCCTTGGCTTTCTAATACTCTTAAGGCTTCTCTAACTGGAACACGGCTGACATTCATTTTTTCCGCAATTTCTTTTTCAACAATACGATCCCCAGGCAGGATAAATCCACGCGTTGCTGCCTCGACAATTTTATCTACCACATCATCAGTGAGTGTCCTTGCTTTGATTGGCTTCCAATAGTCTTCTTGCGAGGTGATTTTCTGCGATTGTTTCCCTTTTCCAACGGTCATGATGTTTAGCCTATTAAATTTGTTACTAATCAAAGAATTAATTGGTAGTTGATTGCGCCTTTAATGCATCAAAATTATCACATTGGCTAGCAATAAACCAATAAAAAACCCACTATCGCGATATTTTTTCGAGAGGGGATAAACCCAGAATGGATCACATATTCAACAATTGAATATTGTATACAATCTTACAATGTTGTTAAATGCCTCAAATACAGTTAAGTAAGAGAAGGAAAAAACATGAACAACATGCTTGAAGACATAAAAATTACTGAAATTGTTGCCGTGCCTTTATTTGGGGAGAGCCCAAAAGGGGGATGGTCTAATGAAATCAAGCCAGAAGATTCGATCCACGCCATTATTGCGGTGCATACCGATGCTGGCATCACGGGGTACGGCAGCGTCTTTACCGATGGTCGCTTAGTTGAAGCCGCTATTCCTGTACTGGCATCTTTATGTATTGGTGAAAGTGCATTGCAGCCAGAAAGAGTGTCTGAAAAACTTAGACAAAATACATTCTGGATGGGGCGTGGGGGAACGTTAACACATACGATTAGCGGTATTGATATTGCTTTGTGGGATATTTTAGGTAAAGCAACAGGGCTACCCGTCAGTACGTTACTTGGCGGTAATTATCGTTCCAAGGTACAGCCGTATTGCTCTTTACTTATGGAAGAACCAGAGACAATGTTCAACGTGATCTCTGATTATAAAAAGCTTGGTTTTAAAGCATTTAAAATTGGTTGGGGACCATTTGGACGTAATAACGATGCCAAATTAGATAGAGCAATTGTGGAAGCGGCAAGAGATGTGGCAGGGTACGAATCACACTTGTTAGTTGATGCGGGAGCAAGTGATGCATATTGGCCAAACGGTTTGAAATGGGCAATCCAAACATCGCATATGTTAGCGGAATATCAAGTTGGTTGGTTTGAAGAAGCGCTACGTCCTGATGACCTTGAAGACTTTAAAGTGCTGCGTAAAGAAAGCCCAGTACCTATTGCCGGTGGTGAAGTATTAACCCGTCGTCAATCTTTCTTACCATGGCTCTCACAAGGGGCATTCGATATCGTTCAGCCTGATGTGACGAAAGTGGGAGGCATCTCAGAGCAACGTCGAATCGCATGGCTCGCTGATGAGTTTGGGGTTAAGTATGTTGGACACGGTTGGAATACCGCAATGGGGCTGGCGGCTGACTTACAAATGGCGGCCGCTTTCCCACAAGTGGACTTTGTCGAGTTTATTGGTGGTAGCCAATATATCGATGGCATTGTTAAAACACCATTCAAAGTGGATGAGCAGGGTTATTTAACGATTCCAAAATTACCGGGACTTGGTATCGAACTAGATATCGATAAGTTAGCAAAATTCACAGTAAATCCAGAGCGTTTGTTTAAGTAACTTCATTTACATAAGCCAGATAGTGATCACACTATCTGGTTTCCTCTCCTTATTAAAAGGTATGGTTACGATGAAAAATAAGAACAAAGGTACAAAAATAAGGTTCTCGATAGCGATATTAATGACGCTTGCGATTGTTATTAATTACTTAGATAGAACTGTTATGTCTGCGGCGGCACCGACTATCTCAGAGGAACTGCAAATTTCACCAGAGATGATGGGATGGATAATGTCAGCGTTTTTCTTAAGCTATGCATTATGCCAAATACCCGCGGGTTTTATTGCAGATAAATATGGGCAAAGAAAAACGTTGGCAGGATCGGTATTGTGGTGGTCATTAGCAACAGCTGCCACCGCATTAGCCAAAACGCCACTGAGTTTTATTTCCACTCGAATTCTAATGGGCATGGGGGAAGCTGGGGCATATCCATGTAATAGTGGTATCGCTGCAAAATGGTTTCCAGACCGTGAACGAGGCAGAATAACGGCATTATTTGATAGTGGCTCTAAATTTGGAACCGCGTTCGCCATGCCATTAGTGGTGTGGATCATTGCGAAATGGGGCTGGGAATCGGCATTTATTATTTGCGGTGCATTAGGGGTTCTCTGGGTTTTTGCATGGTTAAAGGTATATCACGATCCGGAACAACACCCAAAAATCAGTGCTGAAGAGCTTGCTTATATTCGTGATGGGCAAATTAAAAAAGATGGTATTGATAATATTCAGCCGATGAAGTGGTATCAGTTGATCCGTTACCGCAATGTACAAGCTATGTGTATCGGTTTCTTTATGTTGGACTACGCCATTTATTTCTTTATTACTTGGTTCCCTGCTTATTTAATGATGGAACGAGGTATGAGTTTGGAAGAAATGGGATTTGCTGCCATGTTGCCACCACTATGTGGGATCGCAGGTCAATGGCTTGGCGGTTGGACGACGGATTATTTGTATATTAAATATAATAATATCAACCTTGCTCGTAAATTACCGATTGTGGGCGGTATGCTGATTGCAACCAGTATCGCATTTTCGGGGTTAGTTGAATCTGTGACCTTAATGATGTTTTTACTGTGTTTATCTTATGCAGCACTTGCCTTTGCAGCCTCAGCAATATGGTCATTACCTGGGGATGTTGCGCCACGTAATATGACGTCAGTCTTAGGTGGAATGCAAAGTGCAGTTTCTAATTGTGGCGGTATTTTAGGTCCTATTGTAACTGGCTATATTATTGCGGCAACGGGTTCATTTATTTGGGCATTAATTGTATCTGGTATTGCTTGCGCAATTGGGGCATTGGTTTATTTAGTAATGTTAAGAAATATTAAGCCAATTACACCGGATGATGAACCATTAGTAAAATCAAATTAAATAGCCATAATATTAACACTAAGGTCGTAATGTTTATTTTCGATAAGGAAACAGAGGCAAAAAATATTGCCCTAGATACGCGACGTAAGTTATTTCTCGGTAGTGAAAATATGATGATAGCAAGATTATCTTTCACCGCGGGTACATTAGGTGACTTACACTCTCATCCACATGAACAAATGAGTTATATACTCAAAGGTAAATTTAGATATCAAGTCGGGGATGTTTCTAAAGAAGTTGGGGAAGGTGATGTTGTCTATATTCCTTCTAATGAGAAACATCGCTGTGAATGTTTATCTCATGGCGAAATCTTAGATATATTCGTGCCAATGAGAAAAGACTTTTTAGATAATTAAATCATTTTGCTAAATGATTAAAAATCTATTGATAAAATAGAGGGGATCTCGACGTCTAAAATTGAGATCCCCTTTTATTTTTCAATAAATAAAACTGAGCCATGAATGGCATAATAAACAAGGCAATCCGTCATAATCAAAGCTATTTTATCAATTAAGGAAAAGACACTCGCGTGATATCTCAGATACCGCATCCTTATTTTTCTTCGGTATTGATTGTTACGGATTAAAGACAATAAACCAAATATAAAACGGTAAGCATAAACGCTAAAAAGCGAATAGAGTTTAGTCATCTCCTCAGTCATAGAAGCTGCCATTAACGCAAGGGAAATGCGCTATCTAATTGATTAATGTGTAATACAGGCACTACCAAATCTAGCCCGGATGACGTCATTAGCGTCATCGCCATGTCATAACCGCAGATGGATTGATAGGAAATGAAATCGTAGCCTTGATCAAGAGGCTGCCATGACAGTCGTCTTAGAGCTGTTTAATAACGTGGAAATAGTAAGGGAGATGAGAGGCAATATCATGAAAAATCCCTCATAGCGGTGAGGCATATGAGGGATCAGTAACGCGGTTACAGAGCAATGACACCAATAATAGCGATCACGCTAATAATCGCCGCACCACCATAAAATACCCATTTTGATGCTGGGACATGCACTTTAAAGTCGTGCAGTGTGTGGTGAATACGGTGCATAGCACACCATACTGGTAGAATTATCATGAGCAGTAAGAAAATACGCCCGATAAAACTTTGGCAGAATGCGACAATACGCTCATAGCTTAGCATTTCAGGTGCAACACCTAATGGGATTAATATTCCCAAGAGAATGATGATAGCAGGTCCAACAATGGCACTCCACATACCACCGGCACCAAATAATCCCCAGAAAACTGGTTCATCGGAACGTTTAGGCGTTAGATTCATCAGATCCTCCGTTGATTAAAATAGCAGTGCGATTGCTAAAATCGCTGCCGTCACTAAGATCGTTAATGCCCAAAAACCTTTAACAATCGGTTCTTGTGACATTTTCTTATCACCAACGATAATACTGACGGCTTTTGGCGCTAGATTAAACCATGTTGTGGTATGAAGTAGCGTCGCAGCCAGTGTAATAATGTTGATAATAATGACGATTGGATTACTTAAAAATCCAACAAAGCTTGCCCAAGATTCTGGACCACCTTTTAAGGCGAATACGCCGAATAACACTAAAAGGCTAAACCATAGCTGAAGAACGGAGGTACTTTCACGTACGATGTAAAAGCGGTAGAAACCTAACTTTTGCCACCAGTCGCCCTTCATTTCCCTTACATAGGGTTTACGTTTTGTAGTCATGACTTCAATTCTCCTTATCGTGGCTTCAGCATGGCGATAATAAAGTCTTGCGCGCTGGCTGCTTTCGCTTGCTGGATTGCAGCTGCTGGGTCAACATGCTTAGGACAGACTTCAGAGCAGTAGCCTACAAATGTACAGCTCCAGACACCATCATCACCATTCAATAATGGCATGCGTTCTTTTGCTCCGTGGTCACGGTTATCTAAGTTGTAGCGCTCAGCCAGGGTAATTGCAGCAGGACCAACAAACTCAGGATTCAAACCAAACTGTGGGCAGGCGGCATAGCAGAGACCACAGTTGATACAGCCTGAAAATTGATGATATTTCGCCATTTGAGCGGGAGTTTGCTTATTTGGCCCTTCAGAAGGTTTGCGATCATTCCCAATAATATAAGGTTTGATCGCTTCTAAGCGCTCAATAAAGTGAGTCATATCAACCACCAAATCACGTTCGATCGGAAAGTTGCCTAATGGCTCAACTTTTAGACCATTGGGGTAGTCACGTAGGAAGGTTTTACAGGCCAGTTTTGGCACTTTATCAACCATCATCCCGCAAGAACCACAAATTGCCATACGGCAAGACCAACGATAAGAGAGGTCAGGTGCAAGGTTATCTTTGATATAACCTAAAGCGTCCAGCAATGAGGTTTGCTCATCATAAGGGACATCATATGCCACTAAATGGGGCTCATTATCCGTTTCAGGATTGTAGCGCATGATCTCCATTTTTAAGTGTTTCATATCATCCATTAGCTTGCTCCTTCTTTGCCTTATCTTGAGCTTCAGCTTCTGCACCATAAACACGTTTTGCTGGCTGAGATTTAGTAATCTTCACATCACTGTATTCGAGGCGAGGTGCGCCTTCTGGGTTATAGAATGCCAATGTGTGTTTTAGGAAATTCACATCATCACGCTCTGTACAGCCTTCATCAAGACGTTGGTGTGCACCACGCGATTCTTTACGATTAAAGGCGGAGTGTGCCATACATTCGGCAACATCTAAACCAAACCCAAGTTCAATAGTGTAAAGTAGATCGGTGTTGAACACGCTGCTATGGTCGGTAATTTCGACATGTTTAAAGCGTTCTTTCAATTCCGCAATTTTATCAACGGTTTTCTGCATGAGTTCAGGTGTACGGTAAATACCACAACCTTCTTCCATTGAGATTCCCATCTCATCGCGGATTTTCGACCAGCTTTCTTTCCCTTTTTGGTTGAGAAGCTTGTTCAGATTATCTTCGATATCGCGAGTGCGTGCTTCAATCGCATTTGCGTTAGCAGGCGTGGCTTCTGCTGCATGTTTAGCCGCTTGTTCACCCGCTAGGCGGCCGAAGACAACAAGCTCAGCTAATGAGTTAGAACCTAAACGGTTGGCTCCGTGCAGACCTACAGATGAACACTCACCAACAGCGAACAAGCCTTTGATGCGTGTTTCACAGTTTTGATCTGTTTCGATACCCCCCATTGTGTAGTGAGCAGTAGGGCGAACAGGAATGGGGTCAGTAACGGGGTCCACACCCACATACGCTTTTGCTAGCTCACAAATAAACGGTAGACGCTCATGCAGCTTTTCAGCGCCAAGGTGACGTAAGTCTAGATACACAACATCACCACGATGGGTGCTAATGGTGCGTCCTGCACGCCATTCGTGCCAGAAAGCTTGCGAAACTTTGTCACGAGGACCGAGTTCCATATATTTGTTTTCAGGTTTACCGAGTGGTGTTTCTGGTCCCATGCCGTAATCTTGTAGATAACGGTAGCCATCTTTATTAACAAGGATACCACCTTCACCACGGCAGCCTTCAGTCATTAGGATACCCGATCCAGGAAGACCCGTTGGGTGATATTGAACAAACTCCATATCCCGTAGAGGGACGCCATGGCGGAATGCCATACCCATACCATCACCCGTTACGATACCACCGTTAGTGTTGTAGCGATAAACGCGCCCAGCACCGCCTGTAGCCATGATGATAGAGTTAGCTCGGATTTGAACTTTTGTACCTTCCATCATATTGAGGGCAACAAGACCACGAACTTGGCCTTCATCAACAATGATGTCGAGAACAAAATGTTCATCAAAGCGTTGGATTTGAGGGTATTTAAGCGATGTCTGGAACAGGGTATGAAGCATATGGAAGCCAGTTTTATCGGCAGCGAACCAAGTGCGCTCAATTTTCATACCGCCAAAACGACGAACGTTAACTGAACCATCTGGTTTACGGCTCCATGGGCATCCCCATAGTTCCAACTGAGTCATTTCTGTCGGACAGTGTTCGACAAAGTATTCGACGACATCCTGCTCACACAGCCAGTCACCGCCGGCAACCGTATCATTAAAATGATAGTCATAGGAGTCATGGGCCTGAGTCACTGCGGCTGATCCCCCCTCTGCGGCCACAGTGTGACTACGCATTGGGTAAACTTTTGAGATCAGAGCAATCTTGATATTGGGATTTGCTTCTGCGGCAGCTATCGCTGCACGTAAGCCTGCGCCCCCGGCCCCGATAATCGCTAGATCGGCATTGAAGGTTTGCACTGCGCTTCTCCATTGTTCAAGTGTAAATTAATAAATTCTTTTAAATACTTTTGATGCTTAGCTATCTGCTTGTTTGCATCACGTTGAGTGATACCGCACAAACTCTCTTTTTTAATAGTAAATAATATAATAGCTAATAATGACTTATCATGCTGTGAATTATAGCGAATAGTCCTCAGGATAAATTTGATATAGAGGGGGGTTTTAGGCGATTTCCACTATAAAATGTGATCTATACCAAGTTTTTATTAATTGTTTTTTCATGAGCGGCATTTTAAGTTTGATGAGTCCTAAAAAAACGACAATTCAAATGATTACCATTATTTTTAACGTCAGTTTCAGGATTTAAATCTACTTTAAAGATCGCGTATTTCCTGTCGTAAAGCGAATAATAACAAAAATTTTATTGAATAAACTTATTCATCTCGAATATTCGATAGCAAATAAAATCGGTAATATCTGAAGTGCTATTTGCGCATTTTTATTGTCTGAAATACTCATTTATTTGATTAAGTTTAACGAAGAGTATTGATAACATGGCCTTAACATTACATTAGAAATAATCATGATTTTTCTTTTTTGTGCAGCTGGTTAGATGCGGTATAAAACGATCGTTACTCAATCGTGTTGGCTGAAGAATAAGCGACGCTATTTTGCTCACTTTGTTACATTTCAGTCTGTTCGTGGATGATTATGATAGCAGCGGATACCTCAATTGCATTTGATTCGTGTTAATGCATTGTTTGTCGCGCAAGAGGTGAGTAAACTGCACGACTATGTTTATTTTGGAGTGATGTTAATGAGTGAAGTAGTGGACTGGCAGCCAAGTGCACCTGTCGCGAATCTGTTAAAGCGAGCAAAAATCGTCTCTGAGATTAGACGTTTTTTTACGGAGCGCTGTGTACTTGAGGTTGAAACTCCGGCGATGAGTCAGGCGACCATCACGGATATTCACCTTGTCCCTTTTAATACCCGTTTTGTGGGACCCGGTGCTGCACAAGGGTTAGATCTCTATTTGATGACCAGCCCTGAATACCATATGAAGCGCTTATTGGCTGCGGGGAGTGGACCTATCTATCAGCTCTGCCGTAGTTTCCGTAATGAAGAAGCTGGCAGGCATCATAATCCTGAATTCACGATGCTTGAATGGTATCGTCCACATTATGATATGTATCGCCTTATCAATGAAGTTGATGATCTGCTACAGCAAATACTGGATTGTGACAGTGCGGAATTATTGTCTTATCAGCAAGCATTTTTGCGTCATCTCGACATTGATCCCCTTTCAGCAGAAAAAAGTGAATTGAGGGAAGTTGCTGCTCGTTTGGATCTGAGTAATGTCGCCGAACAAGAAGAAGATAAAGATACCCTATTGCAGTTACTGTTTACGATGGGGGTTGAACCTCATATTGGTAAAGAAAAACCCGTTGTGGTTTATCACTTCCCTGCTACTCAGGCTTCTTTAGCTGAAATCAGCACTGAAGATCATCGTGTTGCAGAACGCTTTGAGGTTTACTTTAAAGGGATGGAGTTAGCAAACGGCTTTCGTGAATTAACGGATGCGAATGAGCAACGCCAGCGTTTTGAACAAGATAATCGTCGGCGTGCTGCTATGGGGCTACCCGTGCATCCTATTGATGAACGTTTATTAGCGGCGTTAACTCATGGATTACCGGAATGTTCGGGAGTGGCATTAGGGGTTGATCGCCTAATTATGATTGCATTAGATGCAGAAAGAATCAGTGATGTGATTGCTTTTCCTGTGACTATCGCTTAATGATGATAGATTGCAGCCGTTTGGCTGCAATCGGAGGTTGTTGACAAAGTGGGATAAAAGCGTGGTTTTCCCCACTTTGTGTTATCAGCCGAAAATCAATAAATTGATTTTCCTCGTTTATTTTCAAAATCTATTCGACTTGCCGCCAAATATAATAGGTTTGTCAGCAGTCTGAGATTGCAGCCGTTTGGCTGCAATCGGCTTTCTAGGGATTATGGATGCTGTTTCTGTTTTTGGAGAAACTGCACACCTAGGTCAGGGAAATCGGTAAATACACCATCTACATCAGCTTGATTGTAGATAATATCAAAGAGTTGTTGACCATCTTTAGCGTATTTCGGAAGCTTATCGACTCGAATAGTGTAAGGGTGTACCGCCATATTGTTGGCATGGGCATCTTTTACCATACCCGTTAGCTTAATATTGTCAGGGGTTGAATCTTCACTGACTAACATATGGTAGTCAGGGCCAATCCCATCGGCATATTGAGCGACTTCTTTCATTGAGCCGGGTTTAAACATCCAATCGTAGCTATAATTAACCCAAGTACCATCTGGTTTTTGTTCTTGCGTTTCGTTCCAATCCGTATAGGCAATTAACTGGACAAGCTTTAAATCCATACCCATTTCTGGCATTAAGGTATTTTTGATGCGTTTTAGTTCGTTAGCATCAAAGCACTGAAGGTAAACATTTGAGTTTTTATCGGTATAGCCATACTGTTTCAAGACTTCGAGTGTTTTTTTCGTAATATCTTTGCCCTCTTGTTGGTGGAACCAAGGGGCTTTGATTTCAGGATAGATACCAATGTTTTTTCCTGTTGATTTATTCAATCCCTGAATAAATTCAATTTCTTCTTGGAAAGTATGAACTCGAAAATCTGATTTTCCCATAGGGAAGCGGTTTGGGTAGCTCTGAACCTGTTTACCATCAACAATATCAAAACCTTCAGTGAATTTTAATGATTTGATTTCATCGAGCGTAAAGTCAATGGCGTAATAGCGGCCATCTTTGCGAGCGCGGTTGGGAAAACGCTCAGCGACGTCCGTGACGCGGTCAAGGTAATGGTCATGAAGTACCACTAACTCATTGTCTTTGGTCATCACCAAATCTTGCTCAAGAAAGTCAGCACCCTGTGCATAAGCCATCGCTTTTGCTGGTAACGTGTGTTCGGGTAAGTAGCCACTTGCGCCACGGTGCGCGATAACGACCTTTTCAGTTGCTTGTGCCACTGCTGAAACTGACATCACTAAAACCATACTTGCCACCAACGTTTTTAATGGGAAGTGCATGATTGTATCTCCTTGTCACTTTTTTGGTAAAAAAAGGGCTATATCGTTTTTTGATATAGCCCAGAGCTTAGTGCACTAACGTGAATCTTTAATGAAGTGTTAGTTCATTTTCGCTAATTCACGTTTGTGTTTAGATTCGCTAACCATCACAATAAACAGTAGTACGACAGCAAGTGCAGAACCACCAATCATGACAGCAAAGCCACCATCCCAACCGAAGTAGTCGACGGTATAACCAACGATAGCACTCGCGGCAACAGAACCACCAAGGTAACCAAATAGCCCAGTAAAGCCAGCCGCAGTACCTGCCGCTTTTTTCGGTGCAAGCTCAAGAGCATGTAGACCAATCAACATTACAGGACCGTAAATTAAGAAGCCGATGATGAGCATACAAGCCATATCAACATTTGGATTACCAGCAGGGTTCATCCAGAAGACAATGGTGGCAATCGTCACGAGAATCATGAAGAACACACCCGTTGCCCCACGATTACCGCGGAACACTTTGTCCGACATCCAACCACAGAGCAATGTACCTGGAATACCTGCATATTCGTATAGGAAATAAGCCCAAGAGGATTTATCCATAGCGAAGTGTTTTACTTCACGTAGATAGGTAGGTGACCAATCAAGTACACCGTAACGTAGTAAGTAAACGAAGACGTTAGCAATCGCGATCATCCATAAAAGTTTGTTCGGGAACACATACTTCATGAAGATTTCTTTTGCTGTTAACTCTTGCTCATCTGACTCTTTGTAGTCAGGTGGGTAGTCGTTTTTGTATTCCTCGATTGGTGGTAAACCACATGATTGTGGTGTATCACGCATTAAAGCGAAAGCAATAATCGCAACCAGAATCGCCGCGAATGCAGGCATATACAGCGCCGCTTTCCAATCGTTAAACCATGCCATACCGAGCATGAATAGGAGAGGAGGGATACCGCCACCTACGTTATGAGCACAGTTCCAAACCGAAACGATCCCACCACGTTCTTTTTGTGACCACCAGTGCACCATAGTCCGACCACAAGGAGGCCAACCCATTCCTTGGAACCAACCACATAAGAACAGCAACACGAACATAATCATGATGCTAGACGTTGCCCATGGCACAAAGCCCATGATAAGCATTACGGCTGCGGCAAGGATCAGACCGGCGGGTAAGAATACTCGCGGGTTAGAGCGGTCTGATACTGACCCCATAATAAATTTAGAGAAACCGTACGCGATAGAGATCCCTGACAATGCAAAACCCAGATCCCCTTTGGAAAAGCCTTGCTCAACAAGGTAAGGCATCGCTAATGCGAAGTTTTTTCTTACCAAGTAATACGCTGCATAACCAAAGAAAATTCCCATGAAGATTTGCCAGCGCAGTCGACGATAGACTGGATCTACCTTCTCTGCTGGCAACCTCGGGGCATGAGGTGCTGGTTTAAAAATGCTTAACATATAGCCTCCGATGGCATGCTAATAGTTATTACCTCTCACCTTCTATATCTCATACGAGATAAAGGGTATTGAGTATTTTTTATGGATAGAATGACAAAAACGAAAGTATTCGAGTTTCATATCGAGCAATTTCTTTCATAAGTGCTCTTATGATAGTCATAAAAAAACATTTTATCTGTAATCTACTGCACAAATATTTGTTTTATTTATGGGTGGCATAGTTAATGTTATTTACGAACGAAAAGAAACCATCTTTAGATGATTTATTGTGATTTGTGTCACGAATTTTGGCTTTTTATTACCTATTTTGACTTAATTGTTTTCGTTTTTGTTCCTTATCAAACATCGAGCACGTTTCTTGTCTATATTTAGTTATAGATTATAAAAATAGACCATACTAAAAGTAATGTTGATTAATGTGAGGAATGCGACATGAATGGCTCATCTGTGACTGAAACGGATGTCATCATTATTGGTGGTGGCGCAACAGGTGCAGGTGTTGCTCGTGACTGCGCCCGCCGAGGCTTAAAAGCGGTTTTACTCGAAAGGCATGATATTGCAACAGGCGCAACAGGACGCAACCACGGTTTGTTACATAGCGGTGCTCGCTATGCCGTCACGGACGGAGAATCGGCACGAGAGTGTATTGAAGAAAATAAGATACTAAAACGTATTGCTCATCATTGTATTGAAAAAACCGATGGTTTATTCATTACCTTGCCTGAAGATTCACTTGAATATCAACAACAATTTATTCAAGCCTGCCAAGCGGCGGGCATTGATGCTAATGCGATTGATCCCGCAGAAGCAATTCGTCTAGAGCCTTCAGTGAACCCACAATTAATAGGTGCGGTACGTGTACCCGATGGCACTGTAGACCCTTTTCGGTTAACGGCTGCAAATATGTTAGACGCACGGGAGCATGGTGCTAAAGTGCTTACCTATCATGAAGTTATTGGTTTGATTCGTGATGGCGATAAAGTACGCGGTGTGACAGTTTATGATCACCAAGCTAAACAACAATATGATATTTATGCCGAAATAGTCGTCAATGCAGGGGGGATCTGGGGACAAAGAATCGCTGAATATGCAGATTTGAGAGTTAAAATGTTCCCTGCAAAAGGGGCTTTGCTCATTCTTGGTCATCGATTAAATAACATGGTTATTAATCGCTGTCGTAAGCCTGCGGATGCGGATATTTTGGTACCGGGTGACACCATTTCATTGATTGGTACTACCTCAACGCATATTGAATATGATCAAATTGATAATATGTATGTGACACCGGAAGAGGTCGATATTTTGATCCGCGAAGGTTCAATGCTCTCACCGGCATTAGCGAAAACACGCATATTGCGCGCTTATGCGGGGGTTAGGCCATTAGTTGCCAGCGATGATGATCCTTCTGGTCGTAATGTGAGTCGCGGTATTGTGTTGTTGGACCATGCGAAACGTGATGGCCTTGAAAACTTTATCACAATTACTGGTGGTAAATTAATGAGTTACCGGTTAATGGCTGAGTGGGCGACAGATAAAGTTTGTGAGAAATTAGGTCATACGGCGAAATGTACAACCGCGGATGCCCCTTTACCAGGGTCACAGCATAGTGCAGAAGAAGCGTTGCGTAATGTTGTTTCCATTCCAGCGCCGATTCGCGGCTCGGCAGTATACCGCCATGGGGATCGCGCATCTGCGATACTGAGCACCAATCGGTTGGATAAAAGCCTCGTGTGCGAATGTGAAGCCGTCACTGCTGGAGAGGTTCGTTACGCCGTAAACTCATTAACAGTCAATAACCTACTTGATTTAAGACGGCGTACTCGTGTTGGGATGGGAACTTGTCAAGGTGAGCTATGTGCTTGCCGAGCCGCGGGTCTTTTAAATCGTTTTAATGTGACGACTCCGCATGAAACCGAGCAGCAATTAGGACACTTCCTGAATGAACGTTGGAAAGGGGTGAGGCCTATTGCTTGGGGCGATGCTCTGCGAGAGAGCGAATTTACGAGCTGGGTTTACCATGGACTCTGTGGCATGAATGAAAAAACCTTGGGTAACACACCTGAGAAGGAGGCTGATAATGAAATATGATGCAGTCGTAATGGGCGGAGGCCTTGCTGGCTTGATGTGTGGTATCCGTTTAACACAATCGGGTTTATCTTGCGCCATCGTCAGTGCAGGACAAAATGCATTACATTTTTCTTCAGGCTCTTTGGATTTATTAACCCACCTTCCAGATGGACAAGTTGTCGAAAAGCCGTTGGATGCGCTAGATAAACTCAGTGAACAGTCACCAGAGCACCCATATAGCCGCCTTGGTAAATTGTCTGTGATTAAGCTAACGCATCTTGCTGAAGCATTATTGCAGCAAAGTGGCATGAAGCTACGAGGATCCAGTGATGAAAATCATTATCGTATAACACCATTAGGGCATAAGCGCCTCACTTGGTTAAGCCCTGAATCTGTTCCGACAGCGGCGCTGCATAGCAAAATGAATATGGGTAACATCGCAGTGGTCGGTATAGAGGGTTTTTTAGATTTTCAACCTCAGATGGTCTCGGATGAATTACAACGGGAAGGTTTCAATGCGAGCCCTTACTATGTGCATTTGCCATTGCTTGATAGGCTCAGAGAAAACCCCAGCGAATTTAGGGCGATCAACGTGGCGCGTTGGTTAGATAGGCCTGAAAATATGGCAGAGATAGTAGCCGAAATTAAGCCATTAATTACCGATGCAGAGACTATTTTTATGCCTGCTTGTATAGGGTTAGACACCGAGCAGCCCTTATTGGAGCTACAAAAACAGCTAGGCAAGCCGATCTATTTATTACCTACATTACCTCCGTCATTACTTGGTATTCGATTACATGAAACGCTATTACGTCAGTTTCGCCGCCAAGGTGGGATCGTGATGCCTGGAGATAAAGTGACGTCAGTGAATTGTATTGGATCACGAATTGAATCAGTAACAACACGTAATCATGGCGATATTTCACTGAAAGCCTCACAATTTGTGTTAGCGACAGGGAGCTTTTTTAATAACGGGCTTGTTGCTGAGTTTGATCGCGTCTATGAGCCATTAATGCATCTTGATTTGTGTCATATACCTGAACGTGCTCAATGGACCAATAAAGCGTTTTTTGCTTCGCAGCCTTATATGACATTTGGTGTTCAGACAGATGAACAATTACGAGCGAAAAAAGATGGCCAAACGATCGAAAACTTGTATGTCGCTGGTGCAGTCTTAGGTGGTTTTGACCCATTAACAGAAGGTTGTGGAGCAGGGGTTTCACTCATTAGTGGGTTACATGCTGCGGGTGAAATTATGCGTTATTTTGAAAGACAAAGAGCCATGCAGGCGGAGGTAGCGCAATGAGTATTCAGGATGCGAGTTTTGAAAGTTGTATTAAATGTACTGTTTGCACAACCTATTGTCCTGTTGCTAAGGTTAATCCTCTGTATCCCGGTCCAAAACAGGCAGGTCCAGATGGAGAGCGTTTACGCTTAAAAGACCCCATGCTGTATGATGAGGCATTAAAATACTGCACGAACTGTAAGCGTTGTGAAGTTGCATGCCCATCCGATGTTAAAATCGGTGATATTATTGCGCGTGCGCGTAACACTTACAGCCAGCAAAAACCAAAATTGCGTGATGCTATTCTCAGCCATACCGATTTAATGGGCTCTTTATCGACACCTTTTGCACCGGTAGTCAATACCATTACAGGTTTGAAGCCTGTTCGCCAAATTCTAGATAAAGCGTTAAAAATCGATCATCGCCGTGAATTACCAAAATATTCGTTCGGTACATTCCGTCGTTGGTATGCAAAACAAGCGGCTGAACAACAGAAATTCCCAGAGCAGGTCGCTTTTTTTCATGGTTGTTATGTCAACTATAACCATCCACAGTTAGGTAAAGATTTAATCAACGTGTTTAATGCCATGGGAATTGGGGTTCAATTACTCAAACGTGAAAAATGCTGTGGTGTGGCGTTAATTGCCAATGGGTTTATGAAACAAGCTAAGCGTCAAGCGAACGTTAACTTAGAGTCATTACAAGAAACGATCCTTGAGAATCATATCCCTGTTGTTGCAACGTCATCGACTTGCACTTTCACACTTCGTGATGAATATACACATGTTTTAGATGTCGATACCTCTCAAATGCGCGATAACATTGAGCTAGCGACTCGTTATATTTATCGCTTATTGGAGCAAGGACGTGAATTGAAGCTTAAACAGACACCATTAAAAGTGGCGTATCACACACCTTGTCACATGGAAAAAATGGGGTGGACATCTTATACATTGGAATTGATTAAACGTGTCCCCGGTGTTGAATTAATTGTGCTTGATTCACAATGCTGTGGTATCGCAGGCACATATGGCTTTAAAAAAGAAAATTATGAGGTTTCTCAAGGAATTGGTGCGGGACTATTCCGTCAAATTGAAGAAAGTGGGGCGGATATGGTGATCACGGATTGTGAAACCTGTAAGTGGCAGATAGAGATGTCAACCAGTAAAAAATGTGAGCACCCGATTAGTTTATTAGCCAAAGCATTATAGCCAATATTATAAATGACTTAGTTAACCCGTTTGGGAGAGAGATGACCGTCTGTCTCCCTTTTTTATGTCTTTTGTTATCTGCCAATGGTCGTTTATAGTTACGCTGTGGCTTGATGACGATGGATATTACATGTTCGATACGAGTATTACTTTCAAACTTAGAAAACTGACCCTAGAAGATAAAGAGTTCTTTTTCCAACTCTATACTAACCTTGATGTTCTACGTTTTGTTTCTAATCCAAAAACCGAAAAAGACATTCTGGCCGCTTTTGAAAGCCGTTTACCTGAATGGAACTTATCTTCAGAGCATTGGTTATGCTTGGTTATTGAAGATACTCAGACCTATCAAGCAATGGGGTTGATCGGTATTTGCTTGTCATTAGAACAGCAGCAATATGTTGGTGAAATTGGCTATTTGATTGATCCTACTTTTGCGGGGAAAGGAATCGCTACGCAAGCACTGAAAATGCTGTTGGCATCACCAGAATATGCACAGATCCGTTCATTTATAGCGATAGTGACTGAAGGAAACGTGGCTTCAGAAAAAGTGTTGCTGAAGAATGGTTTTTTCAAACAGAAAGTCATTACAGAAAATTATGAAATTAATGGAGTTATTTATGATGATATCTGTTATGCATTAAATCGATAAAATGACACGTTGGTGATGGGAGCTTCACCAACGTGAGATATCATCAAATTGATTTTTTGAGAGTGTCTAACATGAGTAATACTGACATACCACCCGGATCAGCATGCCCTATGCTTCGCTCGCCTAAATAGCTCGCTCGCCCTTTACGTGCCTGCATTGGTATTGTCGATGCAACTCCTTGTTTTGCAGCCTCGACAGCGGCATCTATGGCTGTGTTTAAGGGGAGTGATACTGATTTTTCTAGCGATTCACAAACTGGCCACCAAACATCACACATCGTTTTGTCATTAGGCTCAGCTTTACCACGAGAAACAATGCCTGCGGTTCCTGCTTTGATGAGTTCAGATAAATCCGCCACATTTAAGCTTTCTTTACCTACTACACTTTGTGATGCTTTAATAAAAAATGTGCCGAATAGTGGACCGCTAGCTCCCCCAACGCTGGATAATAGTGTCATTCCCGTTGTTTTGAGGAGTGTTGCGATATCCTTGTCTTGAACCGAGGGAAGCTTCTCTGCCACTTTTTGAAAGCCTCGATTCATATTGAGGCCATGGTCGCCATCACCAATCGCGGTATCAAGCTCAGTAAGATTATTTTGCTCATGGGCAAAGGTCTGTGAGCACTGAATTAACCAATGATAGATCTGCTGTTGTGTTAAACTCATCGTGTTTTGCTCCATTTTACCGCTATTTATACTGTCTTCAGCGTAAAGGTTATCGGGTTATCAGCATTTCCAACGTAAAGCTGGGGTATTGACAGGTTCATCCCATAACATTAAAGCTTCGTCGTCTACTTTGAGTAGTGTGATTGAGATCCCTTGCATATCAAGTGCGGTACAATAGGCGCCTACAAGGCTGCGTTCGATGGTTAAACCAAAGCTGTCACAGCAGGTCTGTAAACGGTGATAGGCGGCATAAAGTTCTGATAATGGTGTTGCTCCAAGGTTATTGACGAGAGCAATGACTCGATCACCTTTTTGCAAAGGCTGTTTGATGTGTTTGTGTTCTTGCCAGCTGCCGTTTTCACGATCCCACTGACGAATGATGCGTTCATAGTGACCATTTTCGATCAGGGTTTCAAACATTTGATCGATAGTCTCATTCAAATTCGTAAAGCTTCTTCTCTCAATCCCTGGCTCTCCATGGATACCAACACCAAATTCCATTTCATTATCAGGAAGTGCAAAAGAAGGTTTTCTGGCAGCAGGAACTGTACATGCCTGTAAGGCAACACCTAAACTATAGCCGTTATTATTGATTCTATGACCCAACTCTACCAATTGATCGAGTGTATAGCCTTTGCTTGCCGCGGCACCAAGTATTTTTTCCATTAAAACGGTATTTGCCACTCCTCTACGTCCTGCCGTATATAAACTATCTTTTACAGCGACATCATCATCGACTAGTACTGTGGCAATTTTCGTTCCTGCATCGTGTAATAGCTCGGCAGCGGTTTCAAAGTTCAGCACATCTCCAGTATAGTTTTTAATGATCATCAATACGCCTTCCCCGCTATCAATAGCCATTGCGCATTCCATCATCTGGTCGGGGGTTGGCGAGGTAAACATTTCTCCAGGACATGCGCCATCTAGCATACCTAAACCGATATAGCCGCTATGCATGGGCTCATGACCGCTGCCGCCACCGGACAGGAGTCCCACTTTACCTTTAATCGGGGCATTTTTATGGACAAGATAAGTTGGGTCAACATTCAGAATTAATTCAGGATGGGCTGAGGTCAATCCTTGATTGACTTCACTGATAATATCTTCAACACGGTTAATCAGTTTTTTCATCTTACAGACTCCAAAAGATAGAGGTCGATGGTTATTTCTGTTCGTTTGTGTTCTTTTTTTGTGGGAATCGAAATGGAAATGGCGCGAATCGTTTCGATTATGTCGTCAGATTATCATGGCTGTGAAATTATTGATGAATCAAACCAATAAAATGAGAGTTGGATCAGTAATTTTTCGGGGGGAGAGAAGGGGGGAGGACATCCCCCTTCACTCTCACTCTAATGCTGATTCGCAAGTTTTTGCTCGGCTGTTTGAGCAAAAAAGGTTTTCAAAATAAAGTTAAGTAACACGCCATAAGCGGGAAGGAAAAATAGCATGCAAATGAAAAGCTTAAAGGCATAATCTACTAAAGCGATTTCTACCCAATTCGCCGCCATAAAAGGGTCGCTACTGCGATAGAATGCAATAAAGAAGAAGGCAATAGTATCGATTAAGTTGCCAAAAAACATCGCACATGCTGGTGCAACGTACCAACGTTTATTTTGACGTAACTTATTGAATACGCTGACATCCATTATCTGGCCTAGAACATAAGCCATAAAGCTCGCTGCGGCAATGCGGGCGACAAATAAATTAAATGTTGTTAATGTCGTAAACCCTTGCCATTCGCCTTGGAAAAACAGCGCAGAAATGACATAGGAAATGAGCAGTGCAGGCAACATTACGGCAGTAATGATCCGACGAGCTAAGGGAGCACCATAAATTCGCACGGTGAGGTCGGTTGCTAAAAAAATAAATGGAAAGGTAAAAGCTCCCCATGTGGTATGAAAACCGAATATATTAATCGGTAACTGCACAAGGTAATTACTTGAAGTAATAATTAAGATATGAAACAAAGATAGCCAAATTAATGCACTGGCTTTTTGCTGTGCTGTGAATGAAAACATATTGTACCTTTTTAAGTAGCAATGGGGTGAGGGAACCCATAAAAAATTCTCCCGACATTGGGAAGTGCGCATAATACGCTTGTTGCGCAACAAAAGCAAAACTGTTAGGCCCGCCGCGCTATTTTTTATTATATAATCAAAGAATCTTTTATTATTTATAGAAGCCTTGTTATGCCTGATTTATTTTTAAATGCGACTAAAACTCTTGATACACTAGGTTTGCGTTGTCCTGAGCCAGTGATGTTAGTTCGTAAAACGGTTCGTGGTATGAATGCCGGTGATACTTTACTCATCATTGCAGATGATCCTGCAACTACACGTGATATCCCGGGTTTCTGCCGTTTTATGGAGCATGAATTATTGGCTGTTGAAACTGAACAAATGCCATACCGCTATTTATTACGTAAAAAACCGGAAGGTCTGTGAGACCTTTTGCGTGATATAGGATACTTGCGTGCGGTCAGCTTAAAGGCTATCGCACAAACTGGATATTATGACTGGCGAGTATCCTTATTCTCTTGAATTATAAGCTGTAATTCTTCATGGCTAAAATTTAAGCTCTTCATGACGAGTTCGAAGCTGACACCATTTTTTAGTAATGAAAGCGCATTTTCGTGTCTCGCTTTTTGCATACCTGCAATTTCACCTTCTAGCTTGGCTTTATCTTTTAAACGTTGAGCGATATTCATAGTAACACCTTGATGATTTTCAATTTGTTCAATTAGCTGTTGAATTATTTGTTCAAAATACTGAGATGAATCTAACGTAGTGAACAGATAGTTAATAATGATGCTGATATCTTGCTCACTATTATAGTGCTTATTTAGTGCTTGAGCGAGTAGGCTCGTCACTTGCTGATATTCGTCACGTAGATTTTTATGCTTCAGTGCGAGTTCCATTACGGCAATTTTTCGATGATTAACTAATTCATTATCATCAATAACAGTGATATCCACCAATGGAAATGGATTAAAGTACAGCTCATCAGCGAGTTCGGGCCAAGAAAAACAGTGAGTCCATGTTTTCAAATAAGGATAGGGGGAGTTATTCCCATGATAAAATAAAATGGGTACGACGAGCGGTAAACTTTTATGACCTTGCTGAAGGTGTTGATTCATTGCCAAAAATGCATAATGCATTAACCGCCAACTCATTAATTTATCAGGCGTTGATTGATGCTCTATGAGGAGATAAAGATAACCATCACCCAGTTCTGTTTGTACGGTATAAAGGACATCAGATAAGCGAGAGCGTAGTTTTTTATCGATAAAAGAGGAGTTAGTTAGTGCTAACGTATTAAAGTCACATAACGAGCGAATATGTTTAGGCAAATGAATATCGAAAAAATCGCGGGCATTATCTATTTGGGTTAAAAAACCTTTAAAGGCGGCATCATGTGGTGTTGTAGGATTTTTTTGAATCATACTCGCGACCTCCCATCCATGTCCTTATTGTGATGAAGATAGTAGCGAATATAGAGACAAAATAGAAAAAAGTTACTCCTAATTTAGTGTGAAAAAATAATTTGTTTTTTTATAAGTTACATATCATTACCTGTTATATTTAAAATTATTTTAGCTATCTAATAAAAATTAAAATGAAAAAAAATGATGGCTAATTAATGTTTAATGAATGAGGTCTCTCTTTATAGCAAAGAAGCGCCATGACGGCGCTTCTTGAGTGATTTAGTCAATATTATTTTTTAAGTTGTGGTAGTTTTACTTTCAGTAAGCGCACCGCATTAGCTGTGACTAAGGCTGTTGCTCCTGAATCGGCAAGAACTGCAACCCATAATCCGGTGATACCGAGTAAACTTGTGACTAAGAATACGGCCTTTAACCCTAAAGCAATGGTGATATTTTCGCGAATAATCTTACGGGTGGCCTGTGATAACGCAATGATTTCAGGTAAACCCGTTAAACGGTTGTGGGTGAGTGCCGCATCAGCGGTTTCCAGAGCCACATCGGTTCCACTTCCCATGGCAACACCAATACTAGACGCTTTCATGGCTGGGGCATCATTGATCCCATCACCGACCATCATGGTGCTATGGTTACGATTTAGCGCCATAACCGCAGTCACTTTATCTTCTGGAAGCAAGCCAGCACGATATTCCATACCGAGTTGCCCAGCGATAGCCGCAGCGGCTCGAGGGTTATCACCGGTCAACATTACTGCATTGACGTTCAAGGTTTTCAACATACTCATCGCATCAATTGCATCACGACGCAATGTATCTTGTAAGGCGGTTAAGCCAATGACTCGATTATCTTCTACTGTAACGACAACGGTTTTACCTTGAGCTTCCAGTGACTCCACCTTGTTTTGCCAAAAAGGCTCAAGTGGAGTATCTAAACGACTCGGTGCACTAACTAAAATATGTCTACCATTCAGATAACCTTCAACTCCTTTTCCTGCTAAAGCTTTACGATTATCGGCTTCAACGATTGTCAGGGACAGAGCTTCAGCTTTATTGAGTACGGCTTTTGCAAGAGGATGGTGTGAACCCGCTTCTACAGCAGCAGTCATTTGTATCAACTCATTTTCAGACACGCCATCAACAGGCACTAAATCAGTAACATGAGGTTTACCTTCAGTTAAAGTGCCCGTTTTATCCAGCGCGATAGTGGTTACTGAGCCTAGCTGTTCAAGAGCAGCTCCTCCTTTAATTAGCGCTCCACGACGAGTTGCGGTGGCTAAGGCGGAAGTAATTGCTGCGGGTGTAGAGATAACCAAGGCACATGGACAACCAATAAGCAGTAGGGTTAAGCCACGGTAGATCCAAGTTTCCCAAGGTGCACCAAAGAACATCGGTGGAACAACAACCACTAATGCAGAGAACAGCATGATCAACGGTGTATAAATACGGCTGAAGCGGTCAATAAAACGTTCAATGGGAGCTCGACGCTCTTCAGCTTCTTCAATAAGTTGTAAAATGCGGTCGATAGCATTTTGCCCCTGTTCTGAAACGACTTTCATTTGCACTGTACGGTCGACGGATAGGCAGCCTGCCGCAACTTTTTCGCCCACATTGCGTTCGACAGGAACTGATTCTCCGGTTAATGAACTTTCATCGAAACTCGCAAAACCAGAGACCAGTTCAGCATCGGTTGGTAACCGACCACCAGGTGCAATCTCAATAATATCGCCAGGACGCAATTGAGAGACAGGAACGGTGGTTTTTTTGCCATCTTTAACGAGTATCGCTTCTTCTGGAACAAGCGCCATGAGGGCACTCACTCCGCGTCGTGCTCGACCCGCGGAATATGATTCCAACATTTCACCCAACATAAACAACAAGATAACCATTGCTGCTTCTTCTGTTGCTTGAATAAAGATGGCACCGATAGCTGCGACTGTCATGAGTGTTTCAATGGCAAAAGGGGTGCCTGTGCGGATCAAACGTAATGACTTACGTGCGATAGGATAGAGCCCAAATAGCGTAGTTAAGGTAAAAGCAATGATACCGATTTGAGGGTTAAACCGTTCTATTCCCCAACTGATAGCCATCAAAATCGCCAATATAATGACAGGCTTGGATTCGCTCAGTAAGCTGGGTGGTGGCGCAATAGTGGCCGCATTGTTGTTACCCACTTCCAGCAATTCATAGCCAGCGGCCTCTACTGTGGAACGAACAGAGGCACTGATATCTTTATCCGCATCAACGACGAGCTTTTCGGTGGCAAACAGCACTTTAGCTTGCTTAACTTCAGTGATTTGCTTTACGGCATTTTCAATTTTTTGCGCACAGCTTGGGCAGTCCATTCCACGGATTATCCAGTTAAAACGTTGTCCAGCGGCTTGTGCGGGGGCGACATCATTCTGCGATTCAGCAGAAGAATGACAACATGAAGCGTGCGAGTGATCATGTTCTTTATGATCATGGTCGGTATGCAGGTGATCATGTTTTTTGTGGTCATGTGTCTGATGAGAGGACGAGCTACAATGTTGGTGCTGGTGATCCTCTTCGTCGTCGTCAGGGTGTTTCTCTACACGGCTCTGTTCATGTGTATGTGAGTCTTTACTTACATTTTGGCTGTTCTGTACTGCGGTTGAAGTGCAAGTACTGCTGCTTGAACAGCAAGAACTCGTGTGTTGATGTGTTTCTTTATGGTTATGTGAGTGCATATACGCCCCCTTATCAAATAATGACACTTAATCAATATTGATAAGTCTATACTTTGGAGTCTACTCCAGAGTCAAACAAATAAGAGGGGGCCAATTGATAAAAAGTGCTATTTGAGAATTTTATCAATTGGCAAACGTGACGGGCTATAGATAAATTGCACGGATAATGAAGAATTGGCCAAGGAAATAAAGCGCTGCAACAATGGCTTTGGAGGCTTTAAACGGGAAACGGAAACGTGCAATGAGCCAGATACAGTTAGAAATAAACAGTAAAAACGCACCAACCATAATCGAGAAATTATAGTCGCGGCCAAGCCCAAAGAATTGGTCACCAGCAACCCAAGCCATAATCATACTCATGATTAATAATGCAAAGACCAGCGCTTGTAATTCTGCTAATTTTGACCAAATCAATATTAGCGTAATAGCAGCAATGATAAGCGGTACGGGTAGCCAAGGAAGATAAAGGCTAAAATCTAGCTGCATACCAAAGCTTACCGTGTAAAGAAGATAGCTAATAAACAGTAGTGCTACTGAAATTAGTAAGCGCTCACTTGATACCATTCGCATGATATCCGCAAGTAATGAGACAGCGAGTGCAGCGAGGATTAAGTACCCTTGAGTCGTAAGAAAATCAGCATTCCAACCCCAAAGTAACAATAATATCAGGGTGATAGGGCGAAATAACCAACGTTGCCACTCAGGGCCTCGATATGCTGCATCCACGTACAGCCAACCAGAAAAAAGTACGGCAAGGAATGGCCAACTAATCATAAACACATCCTTATAAATTCAAATTAGTGAAGTAACTATGGTGGTGTTCCTTCTGTGTGATTAAGATAAACTATACTGACGAACACTTTAAGCACAATGTTAAATTTATGAATAAACCTATTCTGTTATTTATTGTATTAGCAATTATTGCTGTCTTAGCAACAAAGCGTTTTTTCGACCAACGAAAGCAAAATGAGATCAATGATAACGCCTTACCTGTCAGTTATTTGGTCATTGTTGATAGCAAAAAAGATTACCCTTACCCAAATATGCGTTCTCGAGAAAGGGATGTGGTATCACCAGAAACGTTTCGCTATGAAGTGTATTTTAAGCCACTAAATAATACAGAAGTAATTAAAGTTATTGTGAATGAGGCCCAGTATCAAAGCATTGAGAAAGGTCGTCGGGGCACTTTGCGCTTGAAAGGAACTCGCTTTCTCAGTTTTGACCCCGACGAATAGGATTACTGTTTTTTCTTTGCTTCTTCTAAGGCATGTTTTTGTTTTTTCTGCATTGCCAGCATCTCAAAGACACCAAAGAAAAAAATGCGTGTTTGCAGCCATCCTGAGAGTTTTTCGCCTTTGGCGATGGTTGCTTTTAAGAAGATCGTTTGCAGTGCATGCATAAAAATCATAAACACCATGGCGATATCCATAAAATATTTCAAAGGTTTGGGAAATGGATGAATTAAATTAAATACCATAAAACCCCAAACACAAATCATTAGCACTCGGCCTGCATTAATTAGCATGGCTTGTTTCCTCAATTGAATGACGAATAAATAAACGGTATGCCACTTGACCCGCAATTTTTTCTCGATGAAGTTGCCAGTTAGCAGGAATGTCAGTGAGTGGTGACTCCGCTTCTGATTCAACATATATCCAGCTTTCATTTGCTAGCCATTGGTTTTTTTCTAATAATCGAATTGTTTCGTTTAGTAGGCCTTTACGAAAAGGCGGGTCAATAAACACAACATCAAAGGGAGTGCCTAGTTTATTGAGTACTTCAAGGCTATTACCATTGATAATGTTTGCGTTATTGGCTTGTAAACGAACTTTATTTTCAGACAGTAATTGTACGTTTTTTTTATCTAGTTCGATAAATGTAACGCTATCGGCGAACCGCGATAATGCTTCGAATCCTAATGCACCACTGCCAGCAAAACAATCAAGACAGCGGGCTTCGCGTACGATAGGCATTAGCCAGTTAAATAAAGTTTCTTTAATACGATCTGTTGTAGGACGTAAGCCTTCACTATCACGAACGGGGAGCTTTCTCCCTCGCCATTTGCCACCAATGATGCGTATCTGACCTAAAGAGGCGCTTTGTGGTTTTTTTGCCATAATATCCATTGCTGCTCAGTTTGGTTGAGCTTTGAAAAACGAGTTGTCTCTATTGTAGCGCGCCATTTTCACAGTTTTAACTTAAAAAATCAGATTAAATTGTCATGATTTTTCTTTCAGATATGTGTTGTGGCGTGATGAAATGATAGACTGCATGTAATTTTATTGCGATTTAATTATTAAGCGCCATGTTTTTACCGCGAGGAGTGTAGTGGCTGATGGCTAAAGACAAGAAAAAAGGCTTTTTCTCATGGTTGGGTTTTGGTCGTAAAGATGAAAAAGAAACTCAACAACAAGAAGCAGAACAACAAAAAGTAGATGCTGCGAAAGAGAGTGAGCAACCAAAACATGCAGATGATGCTGCTGTTCAAGCAGCAGAAAAAGAGGCTGAACGTCAGTATCAGGCTAAGAAAGCAGAAGAGCTAGCGGCAATTAAAGCGGCGGAAGAAGAAGCAGAGCGTCAGCATGAGTTACAGCAAGCCGCGCTCAAAGCGGCGCAAGAAGAAGCGGAGCGCCAACGTCAAACTGAGCTAGCGGCAATTAAAGCAGCGGAAGAGGAAGCAGAGCGTCAGCGCCAAGAGGCTGTGCGCTTAGCGGAGGAAGAGGCGGAGCGCCAACGTCAAGCTGAGTTAGCCGCAATCAAAGCAGCGGAAGAGGAAGCAGAGCGTCAGCGCCAAGAGGCTGTGCGCCTAGCAGAGGAAGAAGCGGAACGCCAACGTCAAGCTGAGCTGGCGGCGATTAAAGCAGCGGAAGAGGAAGCAGAGCGTCAGCGCCAAGAGGCTGTGCGCTTAGCAGAGGAAGAGGCGGAACGCCAACGTCAAGCTGAGCTAGCCGCAATTAAAGCAGCGGAAGAGGAAGCGGAGCGTCAGCGCCAAGAGGCTGTGCGCTTAGCGGAGGAAGAGGCGGAACGCCAACGTCAAGCTGAGCTGGCGGCGATTAAAGCAGCGGAAGAGGAAGCAGAGCGTCAGCGCCAAGAGGCAGCGCGCTTAGCGGAGGAAGAGGCGGAGCGCCAACGTCAAGCTGAGCTAGCGGCGATCAAAGCAGCGGAAGAGGAAGCAGAGCGTCAGCGCCAAGAGGCAGCGCGCCTAGCAGAGGAAGAGGCGGAGCGCCAACGTCAAGCTGAGCTAGCGGCGATCAAAGCAGCGGAAGAGGAAGCGGAGCGTCAGCGCCAAGAGGCAGCGCGCCTAGCAGAGGAAGAAGCGGAGCGCCAACGTCAAGCTGAGCTAGCGGCGATCAAAGCAGCGGAAGAGGAAGCGGAGCGTCAGCGCCAAGAGGCAGCGCGCCTAGCAGAGGAAGAAGCGGAGCAACAACGCCAAAAGGAAGAACAGGCGAATCTAGAGGCTCAAGATATTGTTGCGTTACGTGATGAAGTGCTTAATTCGCAAGAGAGTGAGCCTGAGCCAACGGAACAAGAAAAACCGAAGAAAGAAGGTTTCTTTAGCCGTTTAAAGAAAGGCTTATTAAAAACCCGTCAAAATTTAGGTTCTGGTTTTCTTGGACTGTTTACAGGTAAGAAAATTGATGATGATCTTTTTGATGAGTTAGAAGAACAGTTACTGATCGCTGATGTTGGGGTTGAAACAACACGCAAAATCATTGATAACTTAACGACACATGCTAGCCGTAAAGAACTAAAAGACGCTGATGCGTTATACAGTAGATTACGTGAAGAAATGTCTGATATTTTAGTTGGTGTAGATAAACCGCTAGTCATTGAAGACAAGAAACCCTATGTTATTCTTATGGTTGGGGTCAATGGTGTTGGTAAAACAACGACGATTGGTAAATTGGCCCGCCAGTATCAATCTGAAGGTAAAACAGTCATGTTAGCGGCTGGAGACACTTTCCGTGCTGCTGCGGTTGAGCAATTACAAGTTTGGGGAGAAAGAAACCATATCTCTGTGGTTGCACAACATACCGGAGCGGATCCTGCATCGGTTATTTTCGATGCGATTCAATCCGCTAAAGCGAAAGGTGTCGATGTTCTCATCGCCGATACCGCTGGTCGCTTACAAAATAAAGCGCATCTAATGGAAGAGCTGAAAAAAATCGTCCGAGTGATGAAAAAATTGGATGAGGAAGCGCCACATGAAATTATGTTAACACTGGATGCCAGTACTGGACAAAATGCTGTCAGTCAGACAAAACTTTTTAATGATGCTGTAGGTCTGACAGGTATCACATTGACTAAGCTCGATGGCACAGCAAAAGGTGGGGTGATCTTCTCTATTGCTGATCAATTCGGTATTCCTATTCGTTATATCGGTATTGGTGAGGGTATTGAGGACTTACGTCCATTTAAAGCCGATGACTTTATCGAGGCTCTATTTGCCCGAGAGGAATAATTTTCGATGATTCGCTTTGAACATGTCAGTAAAGCTTATCGCGGTGGCCGACAGGCTCTCCAAGGGGTAGATTTTCATTTACAACCTGGGGAAATGGCGTTTTTAACTGGTCACTCAGGTGCAGGTAAAAGTACCTTACTGAAACTCATTTGTGGTATTGAGCGCCCAAGTGCAGGGCATATATTGTTTAATGGTCACGATATCAGCCGTCTAAAAAATCGGGAGATCCCATTTTTGCGTAGGCAAATTGGAATGATTTTTCAAGATCATCACCTGCTATTTGATAGAACCGTTTATGACAATGTTGCGATGCCACTGATTATTTCGGGTGCGAGCTCAGAAGATATTCGTAGACGAGTATCAGCTGCATTGGACAAAGTGGGTCTACTCGATAAAGCGAAAAATTTTCCTATTCAGCTATCAGGCGGTGAACAACAACGTGTAGGTATCGCGCGAGCGGTTGTGAATAAACCGACGATGTTACTTGCGGATGAGCCGACGGGAAATCTCGACGGTGAACTATCTGAAGGCATTATGCGCTTATTCGAAGAGTTTAACCGAGTTGGCGTAACGGTGTTAATGGCCACTCATGATATTGCTTTGATTGAGCGTCGTAACTACCGTGTGCTTACCCTAAGTGAAGGAAGAATGATAGGAGGTCAACATGGCTAAAAACGTTCGTAAAGCTAAGTCTGAACGTCCTATGCAGTCAAAGAGTAAAGCACTAAAAGGGGGATGGCGAGAGCAGTGGCGTTACGCTTGGTTGAATACCTTGGCAGACATGTTAAGGCAACCTTTGGCAACGTTTCTCACCGTGATGGTTATTGCAATTTCGCTCACTTTGCCAAGCCTGTGTTACATCGTCTGGAAGAATGTGTCTCAAGCCGCTGAACAATGGTATCCAACGCCTCAGTTGACGGTTTATCTAGATAAGTCATTAGATGAACAAGGCGGTCAAAACGTGGTAACACAATTACAAGCGCTTGATGGTGTAGACCATGTAAACTATTTATCACGTGACCAAGCAATGAGTGAATTCCGTAGCTGGTCTGGATTTAGTACTGCGCTTGATATGCTTGAGGAAAATCCATTACCTGCTGTTGCGATCATTACCCCAAAAATTGATTTTCAGGGGTCGGATGTGTTGACCACATTGCGTGACCGCGTCAGCCAAGTCCATGGTATTGAAGAAGTGCGCATGGACGATAGTTGGTTTTCTCGCCTTGCAGCCTTGACTCAGCTGGTAGGGCAAGTTGCTTCAGTCATTGGTATTTTAATGATTGTTTCACTATTCCTAGTCATTGGTAATAGCGTTCGACTCAATATTTTTGCCCGTCGAGATACTATCAATGTGATGAAACTTATTGGTGCAACTGATGGCTTTATCATGCGACCGTTTTTACATGGCGGTCTATTGATGGGGGCATTAGGCGCGGTAATCTCATTGATTATGTCAGCACTGCTCGTTTGGAAATTGTCGGCTGTCGTCACTCAAGTCGCCAGCGTTTTTGGTACGCAATTTCATATCGAAGGATTGCTATGGGAAGAATCATTGCTGGTGATATTGATGTCAGCCATGATTGGGTGGGTCGCAGCGTGGTTAGCAACGGTACAGCATTTGCGCCATTTCACACCTGAATAATCGTCTATTCTATCGGCATGGTTTCCCACTGTGCCGATAAAAAACCAATATTGCAGGGAACTTTTCTCTTCCTAACGTGTCTGACATAGACTGTAGTAATCACATAAGTGTAATTTATTTAACTCAATAAAACTGGTAGACTACGGTTTACTTAATCTTGTATTTCGCATCGAAGTAATCCCTTTTTTTATTATTTTTCAAAGAGGATCTGAATGACCAAAGACATGCAATCATTAGCACTTGTTCCGCAAGGGAGTATTGAAGCTTATATGCGGGCTGCCAATGCTTATCCTATGCTAACCGCTGAGGAAGAAAAGGAACTTGCTGAACGGCTGCATTACCATGGTGATCTGGATGCGGCAAAGCAGCTGATCTTATCGCACTTACGTTTTGTGATCCATGTTGCTCGTAGCTACGCAGGTTATGGCCTACCGCAAGCAGATTTAATTCAGGAAGGGAATATCGGCTTAATGAAAGCCGTTCGTCGTTTTAACCCTGAAATCGGTGTTCGCCTAGTCTCCTTTGCAGTCCATTGGATCAAAGCTGAAATTCATGAATATGTGTTGCGCAATTGGCGTATTGTTAAGATTGCCACAACTAAATCTCAGCGTAAGTTATTTTTTAATTTGAGAAAAAATAAAAAACGCCTTGGTTGGTTTAACCAAGATGAAGTTGATATGGTTGCTAAAGAGTTAGGGGTTAGCACCAAAGATGTACGTGAAATGGAATCACGTATGGCTGCACAGGATATGGCTTTTGATATGTCTGACGACGATGACAGTGGTGACTTAGGTCAACCGGTTGCACCTGTCTTATTCTTACAAGATAAATCATCGGATTTTGCTGGTTCTATCGAAGAAGATAACTGGGAAAGTCATGCAACCGATCGTTTAACGGAAGCATTAGAATCGTTAGATGAACGTAGCCAAGATATTATTCGTGCGCGTTGGCTTGATGACGACAATAAAACCACATTGCAAGAGTTGGCTGATAAGTATGGTGTTTCTGCCGAACGAGTACGTCAGCTTGAAAAAAATGCAATGAAAAAGTTGCGCGCTGCAATGGAAGACGACGAAGAAAGCGATTAGATTTTACCTTCCTTTTTTCTTGTTACTGCATTTATTGCTGTCATGATGATGACGCAATAAATGCAGAAAATACAATATCATTCGCTATACAATTCAAGAGGAAGCCCATCAGGATCAGCAAAAAAAGTGAATCTTTTTTGTGTGTAAGGATCTCGTCTTGGCGCTTCACAAATCACATCATGTTGTTTCAAATAGTCTATCCATTTATCAAGGTCGTCTACGCTAAAAGCTAAATGCCTTAAACCACAGGCCTCAGGATAGCTCAGTCTGGCTGGTGGGTTAGGAAAGCTAAATAACTCAATTTGGTATTGATCATTTAACGCTAAATCGGCCTTCCATGAATTCGAGTCTGACCGATAATGTTCTTCTAATAAGGTTAAGCCAAGAATTTGGCAGTAAAAATGCTTACTGACAGAGTAATTAGAAGCGATGATCGCAACGTGGTGGAGCCGTTTTAATTTCATTGTATTACATCCGTTTTTCCCATAGGTCATTTTCTGGTGTCGGTGTAAAACCACAGGCGAATAAAAAGGACGTCATGACTGCTTTCTGTTCTTCATCTATCTCTTTTAAACTAAATCCCCAATGCGTCACCTGAGCCTCTTGACGACAAATTTCATTAAGTAAATAAAGCCCAACGCCACGTCGGCGAGTCACCTCACGCACGAGGAAATGATAAATGGTGCTTTGTTGATGATCGACTTTAATTTTTGCGGCGGCTAATAAGCGATCATTAAAACGCGCGGCATAAATTTTTTCGCCAGATTGAAGTAAAGTCTGGATCTGATGTTGATTCTGGTCTGGCCAGATTTTGTACAGGTCAAGATATTGTTGGTCAGTAGGATCAACCACGGGAATAATTGTTAGTTTCATAATACTTCTATCTATTTCCTTGCTTATTTTTCAGTCACTCCTATAGACAGAGTGATCTGTAGCCGATTTTTTGATTTTAGGGATAAAGATTTCGTCTTTGTAGATCTTCCGAGTTTAGCTCGGATTAATTTAAATTTAACTAGAATATAACACTGGCATTTATCTAAAACCCACTCATTAACGATAGATTTTTATTCTGCTTATAACGTAATTACCTACCATATCCATTTGCTATTTAGCATATTTATCTTGTTTAATATCATGAAATATATAGCCTTATTAGCTATGTTATTAAAATTCATAGCACTCGATGGTGCTGACTATAATAATCTACTATAAATCAAACACAAACACTCAGAACCATAGAGATGGGGACGACAGAATGAAAAATATTAATAAAGTATTACTGGCAGGATCTATTGCGATGGCATTTAGCCAATCAGTATGGGCTAAAGAAGTGAAAATTGCCGTCGTTGGTGCTATGTCTGGTCCTGTTGCTCAATATGGCGATATGGAATTTACGGGCGCACGTCAAGCTGTTGCAGATATTAATGCAAAAGGCGGCATCAATGGCGACACCTTAGTTGCCGTTGAATATGATGATGCATGTGACCCAAAACAAGCTGTTGCGGTTGCGAACAAAGTGATTAATGACGGTATCCGTTATGTGATTGGTCACCTTTGCTCTTCTTCAACACAGCCTGCTTCTGATATTTATGAAGATGAAGGCGTTATCATGATCACCCCAGCAGCAACCAATGCGGATTTAACCACACGCGGTTATCAAATGATTATGCGTACCACTGGCCTTGATTCAGACCAAGGACCAACAGCTGCAAAATATATTATCGATGATATCAAACCAAAACGTATTGCGGTTGTTCATGATAAGCAGCAGTACGGGGAAGGTTTAGCACGTTCTGTGCGTGAAAACCTGAACAAAGCCGGTGTTAAAGAGGTTATGTTTGAAGGTATCACCGCAGGTGATAAAGATTTCTCCGCACTTGTGGCAAAACTGAAAAAAGAGAATGTCGATTTTGTCTACTTTGGTGGCTATTACCCTGAAATGGGACAAATTTTGCGTCAAGCGAAACAGTCAGGTTTAAATATCCGCTTTATGGGGCCAGAAGGCGTCGGTAACTCATCACTGTCAAACATTGCAGGAGAGGCTTCCGAAGGCATGTTAGTTACACTGCCTAAACGTTATGACCAAGTGCCGACTAACCAGCCTATTGTTGATGCTATTAAAGCGAAAAAAGAAGATCCTACCGGTCCCTTTGTTTGGACAACTTATGCCGCCATTCAAGGCCTAACCACAGCAATGGAACGTACGGGAAGCCGTGAACCCGAAGATCTCGTGAAAGATCTAAAAGCCAATCCAGTCGATACTGTTATGGGGTCATTAACTTGGCAGCCAAATGGGGACCTGAAAGGCTTTGAATTCGGTGTATTTGAGTGGCATGCGGATGGTACATCCACTGCAGTGAAGTAGTTCCACTATTCAGACTATGAACCGGAGGTTAGTTTACTCACTTCCGGATTCTATTCTGTTTAGGGAAGGTAGTATGAAAGGATAGTCCTATGTCAGATCAAATTCTTTATTTTATCCAACAGTTCCTGAATGGCTTAACGTTAGGCAGCACTTATGCCTTGATCGCGATTGGCTACACGATGGTGTATGGCATCATCGGTATGATCAACTTTGCACATGGTGAAGTCTATATGATTGGCAGCTACGTGTCTTTCATTGTGATCGCGGGCTTGATGATGTTAGGTATTGATGTCGGTTGGATCCTGATTGCCGCTGCTTTTGTCGCCGCCATTGTGGTGTCAAGTTCCTATGGTTGGAGTATTGAGCGCGTTGCATACCGACCTGTTCGCCATTCTAAACGATTGATTGCACTGATCTCTGCGATCGGTATGTCAATTTTTCTCCAAAACTATGTCAGCCTATCACAAGGCTCACGTGATCTGGCACTACCGAGTCTGATTACGGGACAGTGGGTTTTAGGTGAAAGTGATGGCTTTGAAGCCACCATTACAAAAATGCAACTGACCATTTGGGTGGTGACGCTATTAGCGATGTTGGCACTGACTTTATTTATTCGCTATTCACGTATGGGAAGAGCTTGTCGTGCTTGCGCTGAAGATTTAAAAATGGCCAGTTTGTTAGGTATTAACACAGATCGTGTTATCTCATTAACCTTTGTCATTGGTGCCACGATGGCCGCGGTGGCAGGCGTATTACTCGGTCAATTTTATGGGGTTATTAATCCTTATATTGGTTTTATGGCGGGAATGAAAGCCTTTACTGCCGCAGTATTAGGTGGGATTGGTAGTATTCCTGGCGCTATGCTTGGTGGGTTAATTTTAGGTGTTGCTGAAGCAATGACCTCGGCTTATTTAAGCACCGAATATAAAGATGTTGTGTCATTTGGTTTATTGATTGGTGTGTTGTTGATCATGCCAACCGGCATTCTGGGACGCCCGGAGGTCGAAAAAGTATGAGAAAAGAAAATTGGATTAACGCCATTGTTGCTTCGGTGATGTTCTTTATTCTGGCCGTCTTTATGATGGGGCTACAATTAACCCTTGATGGTACAAAATTAGTCGTATCCAGTGGGGATTCTGTTCGTTGGAATTGGATCTTTGCGGGAATAGCGGTGATCTTTGTTTTTCAACTAATACGCCCATCATTAACGAGAGTGTGGCAGGGCGTTCCTAAAAAATCGTGGTCAATTCCTGACTTTGATGGTTCAACAACGAGGCAAAAAATCCTTGCGGTGGTGATTATTATTGCCGCAATTATTTGGCCTTTTATTGTGTCTCGGGGGAGCGTGGACATCGCCACACTGACATTAATTTATGTGATGTTAGGGCTGGGTTTGAACGTCGTTGTAGGGCTATCTGGGCTATTGGTTTTAGGCTATGCAGGCTTCTATGCTATTGGAGCTTATACTTTTGCATTGCTTAATCATTACTATGGTTTTGGTTTTTGGGAAAGTTTGCCAATTGCTGGTCTTACGGCGGCTTTAGCCGGTTTTTTATTGGGTTTTCCTGTATTAAGGTTACGAGGAGACTATTTAGCGATTGTGACCTTAGGGTTTGGTGAAATTGTGCGTATTTTATTGCTCAATAACACGGAAATTACAGGGGGGCCAAATGGTATTAGCCAGCTACCGAAACCCACCTTTTTTGGTCTAGAGTTTAGCCGTTCAGCAAAAGAAGGTTGGGATACCTTCCATAACTTCTTTGGTATTGACTATAGCGCCGGCGATAGGATTATTTTCCTCTATTTTGTTGCGTTACTTTTAGTGGTATTGACGTTATTTGTCATTAATCGATTATTACGTATGCCATTAGGACGTGCTTGGGAAGCTTTAAGAGAAGATGAAATTGCTTGTCGTTCTCTCGGTTTATCACCAACGAAAATTAAGTTAACTGCATTTACAATTAGTGCGGCTTTTGCGGGATTTGCGGGAACATTATTTGCTGCACGACAAGGCTTTATTAGTCCGGAATCCTTTACCTTTGTGGAGTCAGCCTTCGTATTAGCGATTGTCGTACTTGGTGGCATGGGATCGCAAACATCGGTGATATTAGCAGCAATTATACTGGTTGTTTCTCGTGAGATGATGCGAGATTTGAATGCTTACAGCATGCTGCTGTTGGGGGCATTAATGGTGCTAATGATGATTTGGCGTCCACAAGGGCTGCTACCCATGAAACGTCGCCAAATGAAGTTAAAAAATGCAGAGCAATTAGCGAATGAGGGGGAGAAAGCATGAGTGCATCTATGACCCCTCTGTTGCAAGTTAATGGGCTTACTATGCGTTTTGGTGGACTTTTAGCCGTCAACAACGTTGAGTTGACTTTAAACCAAGGCGAAATAGTCTCTTTAATTGGTCCTAATGGAGCGGGTAAAACAACGATTTTTAATTGTTTAACGGGTTTTTATAAACCGACCAGTGGGGCAATTTTATATCGTGAAAAGCATTTAGAAGGCTTATCGGGTCAGGCTATTGCGCGTCTAGGCGTCATTCGAACGTTCCAACATGTGCGTTTATTTAAAGAGATGACGGTGATTGAGAACCTTTTGGTGGCTCAACATCAACATTTAAAAAGCGGTATTTTTTCTGGCTTGCTGAAAACCCCTGCATTTCGCCGAGCTGAATCAGAAGCGATTGATAATGCAGTCAAATGGTTGGAACGAGTCGACCTATTGCCATTTGCAAATCGTCAAGCGGGGAACTTAGCTTATGGGCAGCAACGCCGGTTAGAAATAGCACGTTGTATGGTGACGCGACCTGAAATTTTAATGTTGGATGAGCCTGCCGCGGGCTTAAACCCAAAAGAAACGAATGACCTTGATGAGCTGATCGCTGAATTACGTTCTCATTATCAAGTGTCTATTTTGTTGATTGAACATGATATGAAGTTAGTGATGGGGATTTCAGATCGCATTTATGTTGTCAATCAAGGTACACCTTTGGCCGACGGCACGCCTGATCAAATTCGTCAGCACCCTGATGTGATTAAAGCTTATCTGGGGGAGGCTTACTAATGTTAGAATTTAAACAAGTTTCTGCCCACTATGGAAAAATACAAGCATTACATCAAGTCAGCTTGAATATTCAAAAAGGGGAAATTGTCACACTCATTGGAGCAAATGGGGCTGGTAAAACCACATTGTTAAGTACGTTATGTGGTGATCCGCGGGCTTCTGAAGGGAAAATTCTTTACCGAGACGTGGATATTACTCAACTACCGACCGCTAAAATTATGCGCGAGGATATCGCATTAGTGCCTGAAGGGCGTCGTGTATTTTCACGAATGACTGTCGAAGAAAATTTGGCTATGGGCGGCTTTTTTGCGAATAGGCAGCAATACCAAGAGCGTATTGAACGTGTTTATACGTTGTTTCCTCGCTTGCATGAGCGGCGTAGTCAACGTTCTGGCACAATGTCTGGTGGTGAACAGCAAATGTTAGCCATCGGTCGTGCTTTGATGAGCCAACCGGAATTATTGCTTCTTGATGAGCCTTCCCTTGGCTTAGCCCCAATTATTATTATGCAAATTTTTGATACTATTTTGCAGTTACGTGAAGAGGGCATGACTATCTTTCTTGTCGAGCAAAATGCAAATCAGGCACTAAAGCTAGCAGATCGCGGGTATGTGCTTGAGAATGGACGTATTGTGCTGGAAGATAGCGGCAAAGCTTTACTTGCTAATGAAGCCGTACGTAATGCCTATTTAGGCGGATAACGACAATGAGACGTCGGTGTGATTGAGATAACCGACGTCTTCCCCAGCGAGGCACAATAATTGATAAGATACAGTTGATGAGTCTTATTTTTAATTAACGTTTAATGTTGACCGTTAATGGGTCATTAACATACTTCATGATAAATTGATTTTTCTTTTTATACAGAGTAATAACACTCGCTGTTGACGTTTTTATTTTGATATTTGAATACGATTGCTTATTTTTAATATTGATGAGTTCAAAGCATTTATTACTGGTCACTTGATAGGTCGTTTCATAAATATCCGCTAACTTTTGTTTGAGTAATAAAACAGAACCATTATTAAGATCCCTTAATAAGAGATGATCGACTAGCACCTTAACGGGCATTTCTTGTAATTTATTTTGGTCTTCAAGCACACGGTATGTTTGGATAATATTCTCTACATCCATGTCTAATATTGAAGAGAGATTTCTTAATCCTTGAAAACCAAACTCACTATCGATAGCGTTAGATGAGGCGACTTTCCCTATGTTTATCTCATGATTATTCACTCCATCTAGGCAGAGTAGTTTATATTGAGATTTATCAATAATGAGTTTATCCAGTGTCTTTCGCAGATCGTCTTGATAAGTTTGCTCAATAAATTTCATAATAGGTAATGTGTTGCTGGAAAAACGATTGGCAACATCTTGTGATGTTGTGATTCTAATTGTTTGATTTTTATCAGTAATATAATTTAAGCGAAATCGCTGAATA
Organism: Providencia sp. PROV080; assembly: GCF_033688105.1. Taxonomy (NCBI): domain Bacteria; kingdom Pseudomonadati; phylum Pseudomonadota; class Gammaproteobacteria; order Enterobacterales; family Morganellaceae; genus Providencia; species Providencia sp. PROV080. Next base: position 3,559,916 of record NZ_CP096346.1, on the reverse strand, counting down.
TCGCTTACGAATGAAATGGGGGGTTTTTCATTGATTTTAAAAGATATTATTTTAAATGAGTAGTTTTCTGGTTTTATGGTGTATCGATAGTTTTCAGACCGACACAATGCAGAAATAGATTGGCTAGAGAGGGTTCGGTGTTGTTGTGTTTCTACCGCCTGAGTGATATGGCTAAAATAGCTTGCTGGTGGATAAAATATTTCATTGAGATGGGGGATATGTTGCTGTGGCTTCTTTTTAAAAAAAGGGAAGCTAAATAAATTTTGTGCAGTGATCTTAGATATTTTTCTAGGCTCAACAGCTCTATTGTTTAACGTTGTAATATCCATGACTGCTTTATTTGAAACTCTCACTGAGGCTATTCCTTTATGATTAATGCTATTTTATTAAAAGGTGTTATTGATGACTTTTTATTGAATGATTAATGGCCTTAATTTATTTTTCAGAGTTTGGGTTTTATATTATTTACTATTTATTAAATTAGAAATAATTGTAATCTTTTTGAATAAACTGATATTGCAAAAAATAATGAAACTCAATCAATTTTCCATTGATTGAGAGAATGCTCGTGTTTAGAAATAGAGTTGCCATGCTAGTGACAGCTTGTTGTGAGCCAGTAATGTGAAGCACTTCGCATTTCAGCTATTTGTTTATGTCTAGCGAAGTGCTCAATTGTCTATACATTTTGTTGTGAATAAATAGCGAGTTAACCTTTGTTGTATAGTTGCTCATCCTCTTTCTATCTAATCTTTATACAAAAATTCAAATTTAAATGTATATACTTTGTGAATTAAATGTATATATATTTAAAGGCAAGTCGAAGACGAATCCTCCGGAGAGGATAAAAACCAGCACTGAAAATACCACTAACAATTTGATTATATGCGTTTTTTATCCAAAAGGGATTTTTACGTGATAAGTAATGACTCATTATAAACATCATTTATTGTTGTAAAAATGTTAAGTAAAATAAAGAAATAGAGGATACAGCAATGCTAAACCGTACTGACTCTACACGTGTTATCCGCGCTCCACGTGGCAGCGAGAAAACTTGTAAAAGCTGGCTCACTGAAGCCGTGTACCGCATGATCCAAAACAACTTAGATCCTGATGTGGCTGAACATCCACAAAGCTTAGTCGTGTACGGTGGAATTGGTCGTGCAGCTCGTGATTGGGAATGTTATGACAAAATTTTAGAGGTATTAAAAACACTCGAAGATGATCAAACTTTACTTGTGCAATCTGGCAAACCTGTTGGTGTTTTTCCAACTCATCCGGATGCACCTCGTGTATTAATTGCTAACTCAAATATTGTCCCTCATTGGGCAAATTGGGAATATTTCAATGAGTTAGATAAAAAAGGTTTGATGATGTACGGTCAAATGACCGCGGGTTCTTGGATCTATATAGGTTCACAAGGCATTGTTCAAGGTACCTATGAAACCTTTGTTTCTTTAGCTAAACAGCATTTTAAGGGTAACCCTGCGGGTCGTTGGATCCTGACCGGTGGTCTCGGGGGAATGGGGGGCGCTCAACCTTTAGCAGCGACAATGGCCGGTTTTAGCATGATTGCCGTTGAATGTGATGAAAGTCGTATCGATTTTCGCCTAAGAACTCGATATGTCGATAAAAAAGCCACATCACTGGATGAGGCATTGCAATATATTGAACAAGCCAAAAATGACGGCAAGCCTGTTTCTGTCGGTTTATTAGGAAATGCAGCCGATGTCTATAGCGAATTAGTTAAACGTAACATTATTCCTGACTCTGTTACCGACCAAACGAGTGCACATGACCCTGTTCATGGTTATTTACCTCAAGGCTGGACATTAACACAATGGCGTGAAAAGCAAAAAACAGCACCGGCTGAAGTCACGAAAGCGGCTAAGAAAAGTATGGCGGTACAGGTTGATGCGATGTTAACCATGCAAAAACGCGGCTCCGCGGCATTTGACTATGGGAATAACATTCGTCAAATGGCTAAAGATGAAGGTATTAGTAATGCCTTTGATTTTCCGGGCTTTGTTCCGGCCTATATTCGCCCTCTATTCTGTGAAGGCATCGGGCCATTCCGCTGGGTTGCTTTATCTGGCGATCCTGAAGATATCTATAAAACAGATCAAAAAGTAAAAGAGTTAATTCCTGACGATAAGCATCTGCATAATTGGCTGGATATGGCTCGTGAACGCATTGCATTTCAAGGTTTGCCAGCACGTATTTGTTGGGTTGGTTTAAAAGATCGTGAAAGACTCGGTCGTGCGTTTAATGAAATGGTAAAAAATGGTGAGTTGAAAGGGCCTATTGTTATTGGCCGTGATCACTTGGATTCAGGCTCTGTGGCAAGTCCACACCGCGAAACAGAATCAATGAAAGATGGCTCGGATGCGGTCTCTGATTGGCCTCTATTAAATGCGTTATTGAATACCGCGGGAGGCGCAACATGGGTCAGCCTGCATCATGGTGGTGGTGTAGGAATGGGCTTTTCCCAACATGCTGGTGTGGTCATTGTTTGTGATGGGACAGATGCCGCAGACAAACGTCTGGCTCGTGTTTTACATAACGACCCTGCGACTGGGGTGATGCGTCATGCTGATGCGGGTTATGACATTGCCATTAACTGCGCAAAACAGCAAGGGCTGAACTTACCGATGGTCAAGTAGCGCTTTTGGCCAGCCTTATTTGAGGCTGGCTCGTTTTATAAGGATATCAGTATGAAAATGGTGTCAACACAAAAAAGAGCAGGGCCATTATCAGGGATCAAAGTGATCGATCTCAGTCGTGTGCTTGCAGGGCCTTATTGTACAGGCATGATGGCTGATCTAGGTGCTGAAGTGATCAAAATAGAAGTGCCTGACCATGGTGATGACAGTCGTCATTTAGGTCCCTTTATTGAGGGTGAAAGTGTTTATTACGGGCTGATCAATCGAGGAAAGCGCAGTATTGAGCTTGATCTTAAATCCGAGAACGACCTAGAGATCTTATATCAACTCGTGAAAGAGAGTGATGTGGTCGTCGAAAATTTTCGACCGGGTGTTACGGCAAGATTGGGAATTGATTTTGACAGTTTGAAACAGCATAACCCTAGACTTATCTATGCCAGCATATCTGGCTTTGGGCAAGATAGTCCACTTGCCAACTATCCTGCTTATGACATTGTTGCACAAGCAATGTCAGGATTAATGAGTGTAACGGGGTTTCCTGAAACAGGCCCAACACGTAGTGGGGAGTCGATAGGGGATGTCTGTGCTGGCATCTTTGCTGCTTGGGCGATCAGCAGCGCCTTGTTTGCGCGAGAAGCTCACCAAGAACATGCTCAATATATTGATGTTGCGATGGTCGATGTGCTGTTGAGTATGCAGCTGACAGGACTATCAAATCTATTTGCACACGGTCAAGCGCCGGGCTTAGTGGGAAATCGTCATCCTGTTTCAACACCTTTTGATACCTATCAAGCACGAGATGGGCAAGTTGTTATTGCTATTGCCAGTGAAAAGCTTTTCCAACGTTTCTGTGAGTGTATGGGGCGGCCTGAACTACGCAATGATCCTCGCTATAAAGATGATCCAACGCGAACCCTTTACCACGCGGATCTTAGAAAAGAAATCGAACATTGGACATCACAAAAAACGGTTGAAGAAGTGTGTGAGCAACTGCTAAACGCAGGGGTGCCTGCTTCACCGATCCAAAATTTGCAGCAAGCGACACAAAGCGAACATGCAAAGGCTCGTCAAGTTCTCACTTACCTTGATGATGGTGGAACCCCGTTAGTATCTCAACCTGTTTTCTTTAATGGTAGCAAGCCGCGAGCCATGCAAAGAGCACCTCGCTTGGGCGAAGCCAATCATGCTTATAAATCAGCCAATATAACAATTAAAAATGCGGAGGCAATACAATGAGCTTTCAAATAGATGAGACAGAACAAGCAATTGTCGATGCTGTTGAAAAGGTTTGTCGTGACATTCTGCAAGTGAATGCACAACGTTATGATGAGACAGAAACTTTTTGTGCGGAAAGTTTGGCTGCTCTAGGGGAGATGGGATGTTGGGGGATCAATTTACCTGAGCAATATGGTGGGTTCGGCATTGGTAGTATTGCGATGAGTATGATCGTCGAAGCCGTAGCGGCCGCTTGCGCATCAACTTCATCCGCGTTAACGGCTCATTTCCTTGCAACAGATTCGATCCTAATAGGGGGTACCGAGGAGCAAAAACAGTATTGGTTACCTAAAGCGGCAAGTGGTGAGATGTTAGGCGCTTTTGGTCTGACAGAACCCGCAGCAGGATCAAATCCAGCAGATATGCGCACTGTCGCTACCCGAGAAAATGGAGGCTGGCGAATTCGCGGAAATAAACATTATATTACCAATGCTAAAGAAGCTGATTTTATTGTCTTATATGCCAAAACAAACCCAGAAGCCGGTGCCCGTGGTATCAGTGCATTTATGATCCCTAAAGGTACTGAGGGTGTTGAGTTTTCTTCCCCAGAAAAAACCATGGGGCTACGTGGGAGTACAATCTATGAGCTTGCATTGAACTGCTGGTTGCCTGAGTCGGCCCTATTAGGCGAAGAAAATAAAGGCTTCCATACAGCCATGGAAGTCTTAGATAAAGGGCGTGTTGAAGTGGCAGCCACGTCATTAGGGATCGCTCGTGCAGCGATGGAATGTGCTTTAAATTGGGTTAAAGAGCGTCAAATCGGTAAAAAGCCATTAGCGGCTTATCAAGGCACCCAGTGGCGTCTTGCAGATATGCACACACAGTTAGAAGCAGCGCGTATGCTGACTTGGCATGCGGCAGAGTGCCGTGACTCAGGAGAGCGTTTTAGTTTGCAATCCGCAACAGCAAAATTATTTGCCGCGGAGTGCGCTGGCTTTGTGACCGATGCGGCATTACAGCTGCATGGTGGCTACGGTTATATTCGTGATTTACCTTTAGAACGTTATGTACGTGATGCACGCATTTTACGAATTTTTGAAGGCACTTCAGAAATTCAAAAGATCATTATTTCGCGAGCGGTTTTAGATTCGGTTTAATCGTGAAAGATGAATACGCTGGTGGATGGACAGGATCAACCAGTAATGAATAAAAACTGCAATAGGATGAACGACCTGATAACAGGATCATGGAATTAAAAACACAACAACAACCAGGTTTAAGAATGTATTTCAATTTTTAATGGCGGGCTGTTTATAAAAACATAATAACGTCCGACTTAGCGTCTAATGGCTGTACCCTACAACAACCATTATGACAAATTGGTTCATTCTTTAAGCCAGCCTTGCTTAAAGAGGAGTTACCATGACAGTTTCAAACGACATAACCGCAGACAAAAAACATCGGCAGGATAATGTTCCTTTAATCGAAGCACGATCAATAGACTATATTCCTGAGTCGGAACGCCACGGGACATTATCGAGCCAATTTACCCTTTGGTTCGGTGCCAACTTACAAATTACGGCTATCGTGACAGGGGCATTGGCTGTCGTGTTAGGAGGTGATGTATTTTGGTCATTAATTGGTTTATTTATTGGCCAATTGTTGGGGGGAGCTGTTATGGCATTGCATGCCGTGCAAGGGCCAAAACTCGGACTGCCACAAATGATCTCAAGTCGTGTTCAGTTTGGTGTATATGGTGCGGTGATCCCAATACTGTTAGTGTGCATGATGTACGTCGGTTTCTCTGCTAGTGGTACCGTATTGGCAGGGCAAGCTGTTGGGCAATTACTGAATGTCAGTGATTGGGTAGGAATTTTGATCTTTGGTGCCGTGATCATCGCAATCACGATCTGTGGTTATCGAATCATTCACATGTTAGGTAAAGCGGCGAGTGTGATTGGTGTGATCGCCTTCTTCTACCTATTTTTCCGCTTATTCTATATGAATGATGTGTCGGTTTTATTGGAAAATCGCCATTTCAGTTGGACTAACTTCTTACTCGCGATGTCTTTGTCGGCATCATGGCAAATTGCCTTTGGTCCTTATGTTGCGGACTACTCTCGTTATCTACCGACAAAAACACCAACCATTAAAGCATTTTTAGCGGTAGGTTCGGGAACGGTTATTGGAACTCAAGCATCAATGATCTTAGGGGTCTTTGCGGCGGCCCTAGCAGGTAATGCATTTGCGGGTCATGAAGTTGCCTATATTGTTGGTCTTGGTAGTACTGGACTGATCGCAGCATTACTCTATATCAGTATTTTCTTTGGTAAGGTGACGATCACTGCACTTAATGCGTATGGCAGTTTTATGTCAATGGCGGCTATTTTCTGTGGCTTCCGTGGTAAGCAGCAAATTTCTCGTGGTCAAAGGTTGTTTTTCATCATCTTGATGGTGAGTTTTTCGACGGTTCTCGGTCTGGCTGGACAACACTCGTTCTTAAAACTATTTTCAGCCTTCTTACTGTTTTTACTCGCATTCTTTACACCATGGAGTGCAATCAATCTTGTGGATTACTACTGGGTAACGAAAGGACGTTATGACGTCCCTGAATTATCAAATCCTAATGGTCGTTATGGGCGTTGGAATAAAGTGGGCATTATTACCTATGTGATTGGCGTCCTCATTCAACTGCCTTTTATTGCAACCGGTTTCTATACAGGGCCTTTGGTTGAGCAACTGGGGGGCGTTGATATCTCATGGATTGTTGGCTTAGTGGCTACCAGTATTATTTACTATGCAGCAATTAAAATATGGCCAATGTCAGTAGCGGACAGATTGATACTGCCATCATCAAATGCATAACCCATAGCAAATAAATATAAGTAACAAATAACGTTAAAACAAAAATAAGCGGGAATATTAGCAGTGAAATAATCACTGCTAAGGATCCGCTCAGCCTGAAAAACATCTTCTGGCAGAGAGTAATTAGGAGTCTTTATGAAAATTTTAGTGGCTGTTAAAAGAGTTATTGATCACAACGTTAAAGTTCGTGTGAAAGCGGATGGCTCCGGTGTGGAATTAGCGAATGTCAAAATGGCGATTAATCCTTTCGATGAAATTGCAGTTGAAGAAGCTGTCCGCCTGAAAGAAGCTGGTAAAGCGAATGAAATTGTTGTGGTATCAATAGGGGATAACAGCGCCCAAGAAACGTTGCGTAGTGCGATGGCAATCGGAGCTGATCGCGCAATTTTAATTCAAAGACCTTATGATTTAGTGCTAGAACCTCTCGATATTGCTCGTTTATTGCAGCAAGTGGTCATCGCTGAACAGCCTGATTTAATTCTGCTCGGTAAACAGGCGATTGATAATGATTGTAATCAAACAGGGCAAATGCTAGCGGCATTACTTAAATGCGCGCAAGCAACCTTTGCGTCTTCCATTGAAGTTGAAGGCTCATCATTACAGGTCACACGTGAAATTGATGGTGGTTTAGAGACGCTGTCTTTACCGCTACCTGCGGTCGTAACAACCGATTTACGTTTGAATGAACCTCGCTATGCAACACTGCCTAATATTATGAAAGCGAAGAAAAAGCCGCTTGAAATACAAGACATCTCTGAAATGAATTTTACCCCATTAGGGCAGGTAAAAATATTGACCGTGACTGAACCGAAAAAGCGATCAGGCCAGTGCACATTGTTTAATGATGTCAATGCATTAATCAGTGAATTACAAGCAAAAGAAGTCATTTAATCGGGGGAATCATCATGAGCCAATTATCCATATTAGTTATGGTTGAACACGATAACCAAACAATTAAATCTTCAACGTACCATAGTGTGACTGCCGCAAAACAGATGTTATCAGGGCAAGGACTGCTGCATCTGCTTGTTGCAGGACATCAATGTAAGCAGGTGGCAGAGCAAGCGGCAACGATCGCGGGTGTTGAAAACGTGATCCTCATAGATAACAGTGAGCTCGCTCACCCGCTTGCTGAAACTGTGACTGATGCCGTGATTGCGGTTGCTGAAAACTATAGCCATTTAGTATTTCCTGCCACAACCTACGGTAAAAATATCGCTCCACGTGTTGCAGCAACGTTAGGCGTTGCACAAATCTCTGACATTACTGAAGTGATTAATGCACAGACTTTTGTGCGTCCTATTTATGCAGGTAACGCATTAGCAACGGTACAAAATAATGGTCAGCAAGTTGTATTAACAATCCGTAGTTCCGCTTTTTCTGGTACGACTGAAACGCAAAGTCCAGCTGCCATTGAAGAATGCACTGTTAATCATTTTAGTCCGTTATCTCAATTAAAAAGCCAATCATTAACGCAAATGAGCCGAGCTGAATTGAGCTCAGCTAAGGTCGTGATATCAGGCGGTAGAGGCTTAAATTCGAGTGAAAACTTTGCGCTGCTTGAAACTATCGCTGATAAGCTTGGGGCCGCGGTTGGTGCATCGAGAGCTGCCGTTGATGCAGGTTATGTACCGAATGATTATCAAGTTGGGCAAACCGGTAAGATCGTTGCGCCCGATCTCTATATTGCGGTAGGAATATCAGGTGCGATCCAGCACATAGCAGGTATGAAGGAGAGCAAAGTGATCGTGGCGATAAATCGCGATCCAGAAGCACCAATTTTCCAATTTGCTGATTATGGCATTGTGGGTGATCTATTCGAGATCTTACCTGAATTTGATAAAGCGTTGGCTTAAAGGGGGGATCATGGCTATCGACAATAGTGTCAATGTAAGTGAGGCTCCCGAGCGGGAATCGATGGAGTTTGATGTCCTGATTGTCGGTGGTGGGCCAGCAGGATTATCCGCTGCAATTCGTCTAAAGCAACTTGCGGCAGAGAAAAACAAAGAGTTATCTGTTTGTTTAATTGATAAAGGTGCTGAAATAGGGGCTCATATCTTATCAGGTGCGGTTATTGATCCACGAGCTTTGAATGAATTATTACCGAATTGGCAGCAGATGCTGCCAAGTGAGCTGACAACCGTAACAGAAGACCGCTTTTTGTTATTAAAAGAACAGAAAGCAAGCCGGTTACCACTGGCTTTATTGCCCGCTAGCTTAAAAAATAGTGGGAATTTAATTGGTAGCCTTGGCCAAGTGTGTGCGGCATTAGCCTCACAAGCAGAGCAGCTTGGCGTCGACGTATTTGCAGGCTTTGCGGCAACGGAAATACTCTACGATGATGAAGGCACCGTTATTGGTATAACAACCGGGGATATGGGGCTTGATAAATCAGGCAACCCCACTTCACTGTATCAGCCCGGTATGAACTTATTGGCTAAAATGACCTTTTTTGCCGAAGGTTGTCGAGGCCAATTAGGTAAGCAACTTATAGAACGTTTTGATTTAGACAGTGGACGTGGAAAGCAAACTTATGGGTTAGGATTAAAAGAAATTTGGCAAATTCCTAAACCACAACATCAAGCAGGCTTGGTTGTTCACTCAATTGGTTGGCCTTTAGATAGCCGTACGTACGGTGGTGGCTTTGCTTACCATTATGGTGAAAACCTCGTTGCTATTGGCTTAGTTGTAGGCCTTAATTATGAAAATCCTTATTTATCACCTTTTGATGAATTTCAACGACTTAAAACGCATCCATCACTCAGTGCTTTTTTAAAAGGTGGTAAACGAATTAGCTACGGTGCGCGCACGTTAGTGGCTGGAGGATTGGCAGCATTACCAGAATTGAGTTTTCCAGGTGGAGCATTAATAGGGGATGATGCCGGTTTTTTAAATGCAGCACGGATCAAGGGAAGCCATTGTGCAGTGAAAAGTGGTGCGCTTGCTGCGGAAGCATTGTTTGAATCAATGAATGATGATGTGATTGATTATGCAAGGTTTAAAACAGAGTATCGTCAAAAATTCGAGCGTAGCTGGTTGTATCGAGAATTACATCTGACACGTAATTTCAAACCTTATATGAAAAAAGGCTTGTATTTAGGCTCCTTATTATTTGGTGCTGAACAGCTTTTACTAAAGGGGCGAACTCCTTGGACTCTTAAATTAAAACAGGCCGACCATGAATGTTTACAGGAAGCTCATAATTTTCAGCCAATAGATTATCCAAAGCCGGATGGTGTTCTGACCTTTGATAAGCCATCGTCGGTCTTTTTGTCGAATACAAATCATGAGGAAGACCAGCCTTGTCATCTGAAATTAAAAGACAATCATGTACCGACAAAGATGAATTTACCTAAATATGCAGCTCCTGAGACGCGTTATTGTCCCGCTGGAGTGTATGAAATTGTGAGTATTGAAGACCAGCCTAAGTTGCAGATTAATGCGCAGAACTGCCTACATTGTAAGGCTTGCGACATTAAAGACCCAACACAAAATATTTGTTGGACAGCTCCACAAGGGGGAGAAGGGCCAATTTACCAAGGTATGTAATTTAAATTTGTTGTGATGTGTTCCTGTTCAATAAGTAACAGGTGTTAGTTGTGCTTGTTTTATCAGTCGCTTTGGGGCATATAGATTTGCCCCATTTTTTTCGATCAAATTAAGGAGTATCAATACGTGAATGTAGCTTTAATTTATAACGCGAGCCGGCAGTTATCATATGGACATAGCTGATTAATGTGGAACCCGTCCACGTACGGCGGCTAAGCTGTAAGCACGGTGAGCCTTCTTTAATTGATAAAGATTGTGCAATCGCTTTAGTCGCTAATGCGGCCTCAATGGTATGTTCCATCTCACTGACAGGAAAATTTCGTTGTAAGTAGCCGCTCGGCGTTTCAGTATCACCAAAGTGTTGTTTCACAAAATCAGGTGCGAGGGCATGATTTACATAGCGTTCTTCAAGCATCAGTGGAATATCATTTTCAAAATGTAATACCTTACAATAGCTTATATCACTGCCTTCCATCACGCCGAGCTGTAAAGCAATTTCAGCCGAAGCGGCAATGACTTTGAGTTGCAATTGATGACCACTATATTTATTACCGCTTAATGAAATTTCATCGAAAATATCAAATGCTTTTGTGACAGGCAGCTCGTGTTTCTGTGAGGCGACAAAGGTTCCCTTACCAGCAATGCGATTCAGTATGCCTTTTTGGCTCAGTTCCGAAATGGCCTTATTCACTGTCATGCGGCTCACATTAAATTGTGCGCACAGTTCTAGTTCTGTGGGTATCTGTGTTTCAGGCTTAAAAATACCTAAATCAATACTACGCAGAATATAAGATTGAATTTGCTTGTATGCTGGTTGTGAAGTCATCGTGATTATTTAATCGATCATAGAGTTTTGGGAGAGTCCGCTCATTTTCCGTTTTACCGCACCAAATCGACGGTTTGTTCAAGTTTAACAGTAAAAACTTTCTTTGCTAGCCACCCTTGCCGGTTATGTCGAAAAATATCATTGATTGTGATTTTTTGGCGTGTCACGGATGTTAGCCTGTAATTATCTGAATTCTAATATTAAAGCCTAATTCTTATTGGGAGCATAATCTTTTTTGACTAAGATAGTTAAATTCTAATAAACAAGATAGGCACAGCAAATGGGTGTTCAATATTTTAATGTCACTTTATCTCAGTGTGATTATCAAAAAGTTATTCCGACAGGAATGGTTCGATTGATAGCGTCTGACCTCGTCTTCTTTTTTAATCTTGCAGATTTTAAACACGGTGAGGTTTTTTTAAAAAAACTCGAACAAGGTGATGAACTGGTGATCTGTGCTGAAAGATTAAATGATGGGAGTTATTGGATTAATTGGGTGTTTCATCAAACAAAGGGGCGGTTGGAGCCTGATAGAGAGGTTGGCTTTCATCGAGGAATGCTAAAATCACTTTTATGGGCGCTTGGATTATCCTCATTCTCAATATTAGCTTATTTTTGCTTTGCTTATGATGAAGAGAGTTTTTGGCTCATTCTGTTGGGGTCATTGGCATGTCTTGCCGTATTTAGCGGTGTGGTTATGGGGGCTCTGGTTATAAAAGAGATCTGCTATATTATTAGCCCACGTAGAAAATGGATATTAAAAGCGTTAGATAAGGTTATTGCTGGACAATATCAAATTACACCTGAAAACACACCACAAATTAATATATTAGGTACACGTAATCCTAAGATAAAACCAATGAAAGTTAAGGCTGTCCGTGAACCTAAAATGTCACAGGAGGATGAGCTTAATTTGACTCGCGGCAAAGTTAATTTAGTGGAATCATTTCAGAGTGCGATTATGAGATATCGAGGCCCTCAGGAAATTTGCAATATAACAATAATACAGATTGATAGAAAACAATTTACGGTAATAACACCAGTAAATGAACCTGTATTTAATAACCATAGCTTATTTATGGCTCAAGGCGATGACATTGAAGTCTACCATAAAAAATTACGTCAGGCTGAGAATGAAGAAATCGTTTTTGGTATTTTTAATCGGCAAGATCAGCTTGCTTACTCAATAAGTAGAGGGGGCTGGCCACCAGAACGTAGTTTTTATTATTTATTGTGGATATTCATGGTGGGAATGATCGCATTTTTTACCCTTATGGTTTTGTCGATGAATATCGCTGATATCTTGGAAAGAGGGGGATACTGGGATCGTTGGGATTGGCAATATATGATGGATAATGGCATTGAGTTTATTGGCATGGCATCCTCTATCTCATTAGGCATTGGCTTTTTGAGCGCTTTATGCATAACAATTTATTTTTCGGTGTCGCAACGTGGCCGAATACATTTTCAAACTCAATACTATTTACGTTATTTACGCTTAAAACGTGGAAAGTCAGGTTATGTTACTGAGGTACGTGTATGAACCCATTTCTCAGTAAGAATTTTATTATTATTACGTTAGCATTCATTATCTGTGTAATTTTAACCATCGCTTTTCATTTCCGAGGTAATGCACAAGGGTGGACATGGCAGGATAACCCCCAAGCGAATGCGATGGAAATTGCAGACTTTGATTGGTTAAAATCGTACCCTACAGAAACAGGAATGTTGGTTATTGCGCAAAGTAGCCGCAATACAGCCTATTACTCTTCCTATAATCTACCTTACCATGACTATAATTATCAGGTGCTTTTTGCTGATGAGACAGGAATACATTATATAGATAAAGGGGATAACAGTTTTTATAATGCGGCCTGTGATAAAACGGAATGTGTACTGTTTTTTGACGATGGTCGTCGAGTTTTAAATTTATCTGATTATTCCATCACGAAGATGCAGCCTTGGCAGGATAAATATGGAGAACAATTTTCTACGTTAATTATGGGGAAAATACTGCATACACAAAATGATCAAACCTATTTATCCGTGAGTAATGAAGCTATTTTTAAAACGCTTGATAAAGGTAGCACATGGCAATATTTGGCTAATGTACGTGACTTAGTTAAGTCTTATTATCCAGAAGAAATTGCGGATAATTCTAACTTCTCATTTGCAACCCAAAACAATGAACTTATTATCTGGTATAGCTATGGTAACGACATGGGGTCACTTGAGATTACCCTTGATACTGATAAAGGAAAGGTCGTTGGACATAAATGGTTGCCGTTACGGATCAATGAAGTTGAACAATCACCAAATGGCAATATTTATGCGATTGCACAAGAGCCATCACGTAAGCTATTTTCATTGTTACAATTTAATGATAATGGTGAATTTTCCGTGATCACTGAAAATGGATACAACCATTTGCATAGTTTACATGTGAGTAATCAAACGGTGTTGTTAAATGAAGATTGGCGAGGTCAGTGGGGATATTTACTGATGAACGTAACAGACGGTAATATAACTCATCGAGCTGAGCTTAGTGATTTCAATAGACTCTTCAATAATGTCGATAATACTTTTATTAAATTAGCGAATAGTTATTCTAATGATATTGAAATAAACAATGGCGGATTAGTGAAATACAGTGTGGCCAGATAGCCAATAAAAACGGGCAATCTAGCCCGTTTTGACTTATCAAATGAATGTAGAAAACAAAACCACCAATAAACTGATTGTCTTTTTAAGACGGAATAAGCCACAGCATGCTATCGTATACGAAGTGGCTCATGGGATCCCTCAAATATGGCTTCTAATGAATTGTAAGCTATGAGCAACAAAATTCTCTACTGGTGACCGAAGTGTTTAGGGATGTAAAGCGATTATTTCGTTATCTCTTATCAGTATTTATGTTGCGTTAATACGACTCATTCCAGCAAACGTAACGAATAAGTTATTAATGTAGATGTTTTGTTTAAATATAAATTTACCCGTAAATTAAGCCACTAATAAAAATCTAGCAGGGTTTTTGAGTTAATGAATATAGTTAAAAATCTCACTTAGTATAATGGCTATTTTTATTTAACTTAAGTTGTATTTTTTATATGAAATAGTCTTTCATCTAAATTTTTATATTTAAAAAGCTGTTATTAATCTGAGGTTTTTATTTTGTTTTTCATTACAAAACAAGTGGTTATGTATTTTTTTTGTTTTTATTGAGTAAGTTTCAATAATCTCAATAGGATTGTGATATAGTTCATAATGTTGTTGGGTAAATGAAAAAGAGTGTGATGTATGTACAATATCATGACACTTGTGATTAAAATATCAGCTCGGTTGTTATATATATAATGTCAAATGTTGTACTAATCCTTAATTAAAGGAGAATAGTATGTCTTTGTTAAATGAACTGCTAATATCAAGGTGTTTCTTCTATATGAAGAAATGGTTCAATATGGATGTTTCTTTAGCTTTCTTTTTTCCTCATAAATAGTCCTTTCTTCTTTTCTCTCAATTATCGTTAGCTTATTCATAATAGGCACGAACCGCTATTTTGTTATTTAATTAAAAATTAAAGGTATTATCATGGCTAAAAGAATCGTAGAACCGTTCCGTATTAAAATGGTTGAAAATATTCGTATTCCATCTCGAGAAGAGCGGGAAGCTGCATTAAAAGAGGCAGGTTACAACCCGTTCTTATTACCCAGTAGCGCTGTTTATATCGATTTATTAACTGACTCAGGCACTAACGCAATGAGTGACCACCAGTGGGCAGCAATGATCACGGGTGATGAAGCATATGCAGGATCGCGTAACTATTACGATTTAAAAAATAAAGTTAAAGAGATGTTTGGCTATGATTATGCCATTCCTGCACACCAAGGACGTGGCGCTGAAAATATGTTATTTCCTGTATTGTTGAATGTTAAAAGGCAACAAGGAGGAGCCAAAAAGCCTGTATTTATTTCGAACTTCCATTTTGATACAACCGCAGCGCATGTGGAGTTAAACGGTTGTAAAGCGATTAATATTGTTACGGAAAAAGCCTATGACTCTGAAACCTATGATGACTGGAAAGGCAATTTTGATATTCAGAAGTTGAAAGATAATATAGCTCAGTATGGGGCTGAAAACGTAGTTGCTATTGTTTCAACCGTAACCTGTAATAGTGCGGGTGGTCAACCAGTTGCAATGTCAAATCTTAAAGAAGTGTATGAGATTGCAAAACAACACAATATTTTTGTCGTGATGGATTCGGCACGTTTCTGTGAAAATGCCTATTTTATTAAAGAGCGTGACCCAAAATATAAAAATGCAACGATAAAAGAAATTATATTTGATATGTACAAATACGCCGATGCGTTAACAATGTCAGCGAAGAAAGACCCGCTATTAAATATCGGTGGTTTAGTGGCGATTAAGAATGATGAAAATATATTTACTTTAGCAAGGCAACGTTGCGTACCAATGGAAGGGTTTGTCACTTATGGTGGCTTAGCGGGCCGTGATATGGCTGCCATGGTACAAGGGCTTGAAGAAGGTGCTAACGAAGAATACCTTCATTATCGTATCGGTCAAGTCAAATACCTAGGGGATCGGCTGCGTGAAGGAGGGATCCCGATTCAATATCCTACAGGTGGACATGCAGTATTTGTTGACTGTAAAAAATTGGTTCCGCAAATCCCAGGGGATCAATTCCCTGCACAAGCAGTTATCAATGCACTGTATCTTGAATCGGGGGTTCGTGCCGTTGAAATTGGCTCATTTTTATTAGGTCGAGATCCTGAAACAGGTAAACAAAAACATGCGGATATGGAGTTTATGCGTTTAACAATAGCAAGGCGCGTCTATACCAATGATCATATGGATTATATTGCGGATGCATTAATTGGTCTTAAAGATAAGTTTCCAACATTAAAAGGACTGGATTTTGAATATGAACCTCCAGTATTAAGGCATTTTACAGCGAGATTAAAACCAATCAAATAATAGGTAATAATTTGGAGATTCCCGTGCAACGCGGGAGTCTCCCCCCTTATTTCTCTAAGGTAAATACCATGAATAATTCTACAGCGAAGAAAGAACCCTCCATATTGGTAGGGGGCTTTGTGCTCGGTGGCGCTATGATAGGGGCAGGTATGTTTAGTTTGCCCACGATTATGGCAGGAGCATGGTTTATTAATTCAGTTGTTATTCTATTAGTTGTTTGTTTTTTTATGTTTCATTCGGGAATCTATATTCTTGAATGTATATCAAAATATGGTTCAGGGACTAATTATTTTTATATCTCCAAAGAGCTGTTACCTAAATGGGCTTGTTATATTGCCAATGCAGCCTTAATATTTGTATTATATATTTTAATTTATGCTTATATCTCTGCCGCGGGATCAGTCATTAAAGAGGCTGCATCGATATATGGATTTGATGTTAATTTAAGGCTAATATTTGTTATCTTTACTTTTATATTAGGTGCAAGTATTTGGTGGAGCGGTATTGGTGCTAGCCGTTTAACATCAATATTTTTATTAATTAAAATCATATTATTTATATTAGCATTCTCAGGGCTCTTTTTAATTGTTAAAACTGATTTATTATTAACCATTCCTTCTAAAGAAAGTCAGTTAACATTACTTCCCTTTATTTTTATCATTATTCCCTATGCAATCACTTCATTTGGTTATCATGGTAATGTATGTAGCCTATATAAGCTGTATCATGAAAATGAACGTAAGGTGGTCAAGAGCTGTATTATTGGGTGTTTGCTGGCATTGGTCCTGTATTTTTTATGGGTATTGGGTACGATGGGGAATCTGCCAAGAACGGAGTTTTTAACCATTATCAATAAAGGCGGTAACCTTGATGCCTTTATTGAATCGCTGTATTCCGTACTTAACAGCCAACATATTGCCACTTTCTTATTATGGTTTTCGATTAGTGCTGTATTCTGTTCATTCTTAGGTGTTGCGATAGGTTTATTTGACTATATATTGGCCTCTTTAAATTTCCAAGATAATAGTTCAGGGCGTATGAAATCGGCATTATTATGCTTTTTACCCCCATTGATACTCTGCATGTTATTCCCTAATGGGTTCTTAATTGCTATTGCTTATGCCGGAATGGCAGCCTGTATTTGGGCCATTATTTGTCCTGCGGTAATGGCTTTGAAAGCGCGAGAACGTTTCCCGAATTCAAGATTTAAAGTATGGGGAGGTAAAGGATTAATATATGCAGTGATTACTTTTGGAATTGTGGGCATTATTTGTCAATTACTCGCACAATTTAATTTATTACCAATATACCGTTAATTTTTAATTATACTTTTCACTCACTGTCAAAGGCACGGCAAGTTTTGCTGTGCCTTTTTTATGGGATGGAGGCGATAAATTAAAAATAACTTATCGATGTAAAACGTTTGATTAATAAATAAATACAGGAATGTGGAAAGGCTTAAATATAATGTGGGTACTTTTGTAAAGAACTAAAATTTTCTCTGATGGTGCCGATAAAGTGAAATATTGTCATTTTATCTTACCAAAAGAGAAATAATATGCAGAAACTTCGAAATTATTCTATTCGTGCTGTGATGCTAATATTGTTAGGTATTCTAGGCATGATATTAGTCGGTGTAAGCTTATATAGTGTATGGTCATTATCTCGAATGTCAGATGGAAATACACTTGATAGACAATTAGTTAAACAAATGACGGTGTTGAGTCAGGGGAACGACCAATATTTTCGCGTTGTCACTCGGCTGAGTCGAGTTATGGAAACCAAAAAATCAGGAGAGAAGTCTGATTATTCATCGGTGAAAGAAGCGATGGACAATATGGAACACTATCTGAATGAAATGAAATCCATATCGCCAGGCCCAATGGATAAGCAAATTTCTGATCAAGTGATTAAAACATGGCAAGCGTTATTAAATGAGGGGGTAACGCCACAATTAGCGCTAGCAATCTCAAATGATATGGCTGCATATACTCAACATTCCCATAATATCACTCCTGCTTTGAGTCGTTCATTTGGTGAAGCGATTACTCTGTTTAACCAAGCGGCAGAACAAATGATTGAACATACGCGTGATGTGGTGGATGAATTAATGCAAACCACGTTAATCGTCATTATTACAGCGGCATTATTGGGAATATTGATTGTTATTTTTACCGATCGCTATCTTGTCAACATGCTCCAAAAACCACTCGATTTACTTCGCCAATATTTTGCACAAATAGCAAAGGGTAATTTAAGTGAGCCTATTAAGCCATTTGGGCGAAATTGTGTTGGTAAACTGTTTCCTTTACTTGATGAGATGCAAAATAGCTTACGTGAGGCGGTAACAACAATCCGTGCGGGGAGTGATAATATTTATCGTAGTGCTGCTGATATCTCTAAAGAAAATCATGACCTTTCATCACGCACTGAAGAGCAGGCCGCAGCATTGGAAGAAACGGCAGCGAGCATGGAACAAATAACCGCTGCGGTAAAACTTAATATGGAAAATGCCCATCAAGCGAGTGAATTAGCAGATGTTGCATCAACAATGGCAAATCAAGGCGATTCCATGATCAAATCGGTTGTTTCCACGATGGATGAAATTGATGATAGCTCAAAAAGAATTGCTGATATTATTAGTATTATTAATAACATAAGCTTTCAAACTAATATACTGGCACTCAATGCGTCCATCGAAGCAGCTCGTGCGGGAGTGCACGGACGGGGCTTTATGGTGGTTGCCGATGAAGTTCGTAAATTAGCGAGCGACAGTGCCGATGCCGCTAAAGAAATTGAACGTTTGATTGATAACTCAACTTCTTGTGTTGTAAAAGGCACACAGCTAGTGAATGAAATGGGAAGAACAATGGAAAATGTTCTGGAAAGTATTAATCAAGTCACAACCCTGATGAAGCAAATAGCTGACGCTTGTGATGAACAAAGTAAAGGTATCTCTCAGGTGAGTGTGGCGATCCATCAAATGGATGGTGTAACCCAACAGAATTCAGCTTTAGTTGAGCAAGTCGCAACGGCTGCAAGTTTACTGGAACAACAGACAGAAGACCTACAGCAATCGGTGAAAAAATTTCACTTAACAAAAGAGACTATACAGCCAGCGGTGAATCTCTCGATACCCTTATAGTCATCATTCTTTTATTCCAAGAAGGCTGCGTATTATGACCATGACTTAGCTTTCTTGGAACAAAGTCACCAGGTTATGCGTAAGTTATTTTGATCTGTTTTATATAAGTTTCGGCATCGGCAATGGCTTTTTCTTGGGTTGTTGCATGTGTAATAACGTAACCTAAACGACTATAACTATCTTTCAGCGAACCAACTTTTAAAGGCGTAGGAACAAAATTAGATAATAATGGCTGGGATGATAGAAATGTGGGTTTAATACGGTTAATTATTCCGGCTTTATCCGCTGTTAAAAATCGAATCGAAGCATAACATTTTTCTGGCGTTAACTGAGGGGTATATTCCATATCTTTTACGAACTGGGATAAATAGCAATGAACAAGGTCGAACCCTGTCGCGATTTGACACAGTTTATCGATCATTCCTCCTGCAACCCGTGGATTGATTTCAATCAGTGTGATGGAATCATTCTGTAATTTAAACTCGACGTGTACGACGGTATGAGATAACCCAATGTGTTTAAGCCAACTAATTAAGGTGGTTTTAATCTCAGGGTAGGAGGGTAATTCACAAGGGAAGTCATGACCTACCTCGACGGAATATTGCCCTGTCGTTGTATATTTTTTGGTTATTCCCAGTATTTCCCATTGATTTGAGGAGGTATCCCAGTAGGCCTCGGCACTATATTCATCACCATGAATAAATTCTTCAATAAGATAATCTGAAGATAATTCGTAGCCACGTTGATTAACCCTAAAGTGACAGATCTCTTGGATTGCGTTGGTCAGTTCTATAGGCGTATGACAAATCGTGACTTTACTGCTACCACTATCGTCGCAAGGTTTTACGACCAATGGAAATGATAGATTTGAGGTATCGATAGTGTCCTTAATATTGATAACATGATATTGAAAACCTTGATGGTATTGGCTCAATCGTTCACGAGTCTTTTGCTTATATCGGCATAACACTAAAGGTTTAATTGGCGGTGAAGGTAAACCTAATGCATGGGAAGCCGCTGCGGCAGTAATTAATCGATAGTCATCGAACGCGACAATACCATAAGTTGGATAATTCATGGCATGATTAATGACCGCTGTAAGGCTATCTGTATTTACCTCAGCGACATGATCGACAACATTTAATGGATTGTCTGCAATATGCTCATAGAACGAGCGCTGTTTGGTCAATAATATTGTCTGGTAACCTGCATTTTTTGCTATCTGAATCGCCCTTACGCCAGTTCCTGAGAGATTACACTCTAGAAATATAATCGCTTTCATGACTTTTCCTTTTAGTGAGTAAACCTTCGATAGAGAATAAAGAAATCAGCATTAGGCATGAGCTAAATGGAATAAGGACGTGCAACTGATAGCGATCTGCCATAATTCCCATATAGGCACCACCAGACTCGGCTAATCCCCAGAAAAAGATGCATAGAGAGAGTGATAATTTTTTATTTTTAAAAGGGCATTTTTCTATAGATAGGCTGTTGTTGTAGGGGCTCCAAATTAACTCACTTAGCGTAAATAGTATGATTAATAAATACAGGCTTAAAGCTGACTGGAAATCAAATAGCAATAGCAAGATAGACACGAATACTAGGCTTAACTTATAAGTAATAATCTGTCTTTTAGTACTTTGCTTTGACAGTAAAGAGGTTGATTTCACTTGTAACAATATGATGAGTATCGCGTTTAATGCAAATAGTGAAGAAACGGAGACATAGCGAATAGTCTCGTTATGATTCGCTTCAAAGTGAAAGGCGAGATTCCTGAGTATTAAACCAATCATAAAAAAAGAGATTGAGCTATAGCAAACAAATAGCACCCACTCAGAAAAGGTTGCCACCACTTTATCGTTATTTTGCTGATTACTATGACTGTGTTTCACATTGTTTAATGTGCAAGAATAGAGCGATGATGACAGCATGACGACAGCTGGCAGGATAATAATTCCCGAATAAAAGCCATGATAAAACCATTCACCTATCACTCCGCCAATTGCAGATGAAATATTGACGGCAACATTTAGAATCGAAAAATTTTTAACACGTTCGGCGTGATTATTATTTTCAGCAATAAAAAGACTCGTGCAAACATTCGCAATAGAAAAACCGGCGCCAATGATGGCGGAAATAAACATAATGGCCATGACGTCAGTCATCGCATAGATAGATAGAAGGGATATAGCCGCAACAAGATAACTAAATATTAATGTCAGTTTATAACCGATAGCATCAATAATATAGTGCGTGAATAATGAACATGCTCGACTAATAAATAGAAATATAAATAAAATAACAGCCACGTTTTCTTCACTAATACCTTTATAATTTATAAGGTAAATTGAATAGAAAGGTAAAAAACTATAAAAAGATAGGCCAGAAAGAAAACGCGACGTAATTATTTTATTTATCATAGAAAACCTTTATGCTTATCTATCGTTTCAAAGATGGATTTTATTTGATTAATCATTTCATGATTAATATTAGAGCTAGTGACAAAACGAACAGTATTTGCAGTCCATGCCGTCGCTAATACACCGTATTCTTTCAATTTGTTGACTAGAGCATCCGCATTATGACTTTTTATCATGACAATATTTGTTTCAACTGGATAAGCGAGTTGAAAATATTTAGTGCATATTAATTCTAGACTTTTAGCATTTATATGATCACGTTCTAGACGGGAAGAGTAATTTTTTAATTTGTTTAATGCGATGGCAGCCATCAGCCCTGATTGGTGTAGTGCTCCACCATACCATTTTCTTATTTTTTTGGCTTTATCAATCTCATCTTGTCTTCCAATAAGCATAGAACCAAACGGCGAACCAACGCCTTTAGATAGGCAAAGATTTAGCATATCAATGTGTTCAGTATATTTTTTAGGTGAAATACCGAGCGATACACATGCATTTAATACGCGGGCACCATCTAAAAAAAGAGACATTTTTCTTTCATCACATAACATTCTTAATTGGGATATTTCATCAAGCGGAAAAATCATTCCTCCATAAGTGCTAATACTACTTTCTATTGATATAATTTTAGGTGTAGCATATAAATTTGACCAACGAGCTTTATTATTGAACGCATTTAATACGTCGGACGTTGTTAATATGCCACTTTTAGTGTGCACATTATTAATCACTAGGCCATTTAATGCCGCAGTTTGTGAGGACTCAAAAAAACAAACATGATAACCCACTTCAGTTATCAGCTCTTCCCCTGGTTTTGATAGCACTCGCAAAGCAACTTGATTACTCATGGTTCCGGAAGGCATAAATAGCGCGCTTTCTTTACCAAAAAGGTCGGCAATTTTAAATTCCAGCATTTTGACATAACGGTCTTCATTATAACAATCATCACCGATGTAATCATAATTTATATCCAGTAAATCTTCAGGTTTTAATTTTGTCAATGTATCACTTCGAAGGTCAATGAGTTTCATATATAGTTTTATTCCTAATTATTTTAAGTTGAATCATTATGGGGATATTTCTCGGTCATAATAGGAATAAATTATTTTTATGAATCTATAAATAATATTTTTACAAAACAAGTTTTTATTTTTTATAACAAGGTAATTGTGAGCGGTATCATGCTTTATGATTTATAATTAGTTGTAATTTAAATTATTTTAATAAGTTAATATCCAAATTAATAGATGTCATATATATTTTTAATCTCACCATTATTCAAAGTGAATAAGGTGATCTTTTTAGGGGCGATTAATTAATTCGAATCATCATTAAATTATCACCTGAGCATATGAGTGGCAGTTTTTATGACATCTAAATGTATAGTACCAGGGTTTGAGGTCTGTCGATTATGCGGGGGATAAACGAATTTATCGGCTAACGCTAACAATATACGCTGATTTATCTACTATCTGTGCTGTGGTTGATTTGATTTTTCGCTGCAATCTATATGCGATATGCTCAAAGCGAGATCGAAATGTGATAAGTCAGTGAGCGAACGATGAGAGTGTGATGGGAAACGATATGATCGTGATGATCTTCAAGTGGCTTCTTGAGAGGGCTTATTGTCAGCAGGATCAAGTTATCGCATACCAATAGAAAACAATTTGCGGATAAGCATAGATGGCTTAACCCCTTTTGAAGGTAGTTGATGCCGAAAGGTTTAACGACAGCCCTTTTACCTTGATAGAGTCATGTGTGGCTTCATTTTTCCTATCATGGTAGATATCGCGTGGTTTTACAAAATAGTCTCTAGTATGCAGCGGAACATGCGAGGTATTTTCAAATTGCTGAAGGGCGCAACGTGAGCACAATAAATAGCATCAATCGATATTCAGGTGGGGAGAGGTTATCAATAGTGAGATGACTTATTTAGGTCATAAAAAAGCACTTCCTGAAAACAAGAAGTGCTTCTAAAAACACGGCATTAACCGACTAGGATTAGTTCATGCCGTATTTTTTCAGTTTCTTACGCAGCGTACCGCGGTTGATACCCATCATCAGGGCTGCACGGGTCTGGTTTCCACGGGTATATTGCATAACCATGTCCAACAAAGGCTGCTCTACCTCAGCCAATACCAGCTCATATAAATCGTTAACATCTTGATTGTTTAATTGAGCAAAATAGTTCTTCAGTGCTTGCTTAACTGAATCACGCAATGGTTTTTGAGTTACTTGATCTTGTGAATTTACAGTAGCAACGGTTAGTACGTCAGAATTTACGCGTTGTTCGAACATAGTTCTGTCAGCTCTTATCTTTATTTACGCAAAGTATTCAAAAAATGCTTCCAACACCTCCAGCTGTTCGCTGGCGTCCTCAATGGCGTTGAATGAGCGCCGGAACTGGTCATCAGGTGCATGCTCCTGCAAATACCAAGAGACATGTTTGCGCGCTATACGGGCTCCTTTGCCTTGACCATAAAAGTCGTGCAACTCCTGTACATGCGCTATCATAATGCGCTTCACCTCTGCCATTGGCATGGGGGGCAACATTTCACCTGTGTCCAGATAATGCTGGATTTCCCGAAAGATCCAGGGTCTTCCCTGAGCCGCTCGTCCTACCATCAGGGCATCCGCCCCTGTGTAATCCAAGACAGCTCTGGCTTTAAGCGGGTCAGTAATGTCGCCATTGGCAATAACCGGAATGGCAACAGTCTGCTTAACTGCCCGTATATTGTCGTACTCCGCTTCACCATTGAACAAACAGGCACGCGTCCTGCCGTGAATAGTTAATGCTTGAATACCACAATCTTCGGCCAATTTGGCAATTTCTATGCAGTTTCGTTCTTCAGGTGACCAACCTGTGCGGATCTTCAGTGTGACAGGAACATCAACTGCTTTCACTACCGCCGACAGGATAGACTCTACCAAGTCGGGATAACGTAAGAGTGCTGAACCCGCAAGCTTACGATTCACTTTTTTAGCTGGACAGCCCATATTGATATCGATGATTTGGGCACCACTCTCAACATTAATCTGAGCTGCTGCGGCCATTTCATCGGGATCATTGCCAGCTATTTGAACGGAACGTACCCCCGGTTCATCGCGATGAACCATTCTAAGTCTCGATTTGTCTGTCTTCCAAACCTGTGGATTAGAAGAAAGCATTTCTGAGACTGTCATACCCGCACCCATGTCATAACAGAGGGACCGGAATGGTCTATCTGTTATGCCTGCCATGGGGGCAGCAATAAGACAGTTTCGCAACTGATATTGTCCGATTCGCATAACTAAAGGGGGCCATACTGTGACTGCAAGGGCGCGTATATTACGCATTTTTTTCGAGATATGAAAGGACAAACTTTGAGCAAACCGTTATTTATTACTAATTTTTTTATCTTGATTTTTTCAAGAAACAATTATTAGTCTTATATAACAACTGGTTAAGTGAATTTATAGCAAATCCACAAAAATCATTGTTGACCTGTTCAAATCTCAAGCAGGATAGAAAATCACCAGCAGTTGAACAATATTTGAGCTATAAGATAATCTATTCCCGCTTCAATTTCAAAGAAATTATTCACTGATTTTTATTATAAATTTATCAAAAACGCTTGACACCAGTGATACGACACCACTCCTCTTTTTCTGCGATGGGGTCTATTGCAAATAGCTCACGATATGCGTCGGCAACGCCTTCTGCTTGTGTAGCCAGAACACCTGAAAGCCCTAATAAACCGCCTGAACGTGGCAGTACGCTGATCATAGGTGCTAACTCACGTAATGGGCCGGCTAAAATATTCGCGACGACCACGTCAGCTTGTAGCTCTTTTGGTTGATCCTTAGGTAAGTAGAGTGATAAGCGTTCTGAAACACCATTGCGTTCAGCATTATCACGACTGGCGATTATGGCTTGAGGATCGATATCGATCCCAATGGCTTGCGCTGCACCGAGTTTCAAGGCTGCGATGGCAAGAATGCCGGATCCACAACCAAAGTCGATAACGGTTTTACCTTCAAGATCGAGTCCGTCTAGCCACTCTAAGCATAATGAAGTGGTTGGGTGAGTTCCCGTGCCAAAAGCAAGGCCGGGATCTAACATCACATTGACGGCGTTGGGATCAGGAACATCTCGCCAGCTTGGACAGATCCAAAGACGTTGCCCAAAGCGCATTGGATGAAAATTGTCCATCCATTCTCTTTCCCAATCTTTATCTTCAAGTTGTTCGATTTTATGAATGAAACCTTTTTCGAGAAGAGGGCTGTTCTCTAATTGTGCAACAACCCTTTTCATATCCGTTTCTGCATCATAGAGGCCAATAACATCAGTATCCCCCCATAAACGCGTTTCTCCAGGGAGCGGTTCGAATACTGGGGTGTCATGGCTATCTTGAAAGGTAACCGAAACGGCACCGCTCTCAATGAGTTCATCGCCAAGTGCTTCGGCGTGTTGTCCAGTTGAGTTAAGTCTTAGTTGTATCCAAGGCATAGTGATTCTCTTTTTACTTAATTTTTTGCGGGCGTAGCCAATTGATTGGCTGCCGATTGTACTGGATTTTTACCGAAAAGATTACCAATAATAAAAGCAATAAGGCTAAATACCAATGAAGGTACAATGGCATGAAAGCCTAACAGCTCGATTTTCAATGATGCCAGTAGTGCATAAGAGACACCACCAACGACCATACCGCTGATAGCACCTTTACTATTGGCTTTTTCCCAATAGAGGCCTAGCACAAGTGGCCATAAAAAGACGGCTTCCAGTCCACCAAACGCCAATAAGTTAAGCCAAATAATCATTTTTGGCGGATCCCATGCGGCAAAGAGCAGCAAAGCCCCCAGTATCAAGGTTGAAAAACTGGAAATACGAGCCAGCTTTTTCTCATTTCGAATTTGTGCTGGCGCCGCACTTAAATAGATATCTTTAACTATGGTTGCTGATGATTGCAGTAGTTGTGCGTTGATGGTGGACATGATCGCTGCCATTGGCGCCGCTAAAAAAATACCGGCCGCAAATGGGGGCAATACTTGTACCATCAATGTTGGGATAACCTGATCAGGGATAGTGAGGTCTGGCAGAATTGCACGGCCTAATGCTCCGGCAAAGTGCATACCAAACATCAACATTGCCATGACTATCGTGCCTAAAATAATACCACGATGAACAGCTTTACTGTCTTTATAGGAGATACAGCGCACTGCGGTGTGTGGTAGCCCAATAACGCCAAAGCAAACTAAAATCCAGAAAGACGCAAGGAAAGGTGCGCTCAAAATATCATCGGCGCCTTCTACTGATACCAATTTAGGGTCAATGGTCTGTATTTTTCCGACTGCTGCACTGAGTCCACCAGCATGGTAGATAATGGCGACGAGTAAAATCACTGTTCCTAGCAGCATAACAAGGCCTTGTAAGGCATCATTGAGCACACTAGCACGGAAACCACCAATCGCGGTATAGAGCGCGATTGAGACACCAAAAATGATTAAGCCATAGGTATAAGGGATACCGGCTGCGGTTTCGAGCAATCTGGCTCCCCCAATAAATTGCACGGTCATCGCACCGAAAAAAGCCACCAGCAGGCTGAGGCTTGCAAACCAGACTAAAAAGCGGCTTTGATAACGTGCGTACAACATATCATTCAATGTTACGGCATTATATCGGCGAGCTAAAATAGCAAATTTTTTACCAAGTACGCCTAACGATAACCAGATCGCGGGTAATTGGATCATCGCCAGTAGCACCCAGCCTAAACCGTATTTATAGGCAGCTCCTGGTCCACCAATAAAGGAACTGGCGCTCACATAGGTCGCGGTGATGGTCATTGCAAGTACAAAGCCACCCATCGAACGATTACCGAGGAAGTACTCATTGAGGAAAGCTCCCTGTGTGCGTTTGCGATAAGCGTACACAGATAGCAGAAATACCAAAGCGAGATAGCCTATTAGAGGGAGTAGGACTTCAGTCTGCATCCTTGTCCTCCAATGGAATATCTTTAAAAATAATGTTGACCATCATAATACACAGTAAAATGAAAATGATGGGTAGAATGAGACAGGACCATTCAAACCATACAGGTAAGCCTGTAATTCCAATGGTATTGCTTGGAAGATAGGCACAGATTACCCACCCAATTAAATAGGCGATGGTCAGATAGAATGACCAGCGGGCTTCCTTATTTGATTGAAGAAAACGTTTATCCATACGTATTTCCCCCTCATAGAAATAAAAATAATCAGCGATTGTACGACAAACCTAGGGATGTGTGTAAAAAAACCGATAAAGGCTATTGAATATGTTCGATTTGTCATCGAATAATATGGCGTGTATGTAGGGTAATAGGGATTATTTGTCTACGAATAGAGAGAGGATAAATAGAATCGACATCGCGAAGATAGCGAACGCAGTGATGTAGAGAAAAAGTGCACTATCAATTTTTAGTCCATTGTTTTGATAAGAGCGTGAAATATGTCTTTTGCAGCTAATGATACCCAGTAGCGTGATAGCAATCAGTGCAGCAGAAAACATAAGCCATGACGACGCTAATAATCCCAAGCGAAAAAAAAGCAATCCATTGATCGCCAATAGCAGTAAAGTTCGGCTCCAAGCTTGTTGTGTTCTTTCTGGTTGTAAGCCAGGGTCACGCATCACTATACCTATAGTAAGATGTAAAGTAAGGAAATTAAGGCGATAGAGACAATAAACAGGCTCATCATGGTGAGAAAAGAGGTATATTTCAAAGGTTCCTCTTTACGCATTGCAATCTCGTTTTGTCGCCAACGATACAGTGCCATGATTGCGGTAATGCCGCCAGCCGATGACAGAAAAAGCGCTAATAAGGTTTTTAACCAAGAGTCTTGCAGTAGCTGTTCGATAGCGATTGCCCCTGCTAACAAGGCCAATGCGGTTCGTATCCACGCAAGGAAGGTTCTTTCATTTGCTAGGGAAAAGCGGTAGTCCGGTGTTTTGCCAATATTTTTCCAATCATGATGTTTGAAGGCCATGGCGATTATTCACTGTGTTGGTTGGATTGATTGTAATGAATGACTATATTAAATAGCTCTTGCTCATGATGCAAAAAAATACCGGAAAGGGTGTTTTCCGGTATTTGATGAATGAAAGAATTATTTTAGTGATTCAGAATATTATTCTTGAATACCTAATTTTTTCTCCAAATAGTGGATGTTAGTACCACCTTTTTGGAAGTTTTCATCATTCATGATCATTTGGTGTAGTTCAATGTTGGTTTTGATACCATCGATGATAAGCTCATTCAGTGCGTTTTTCATACGCACAATCGCAATTTCACGAGTTTCACCATAGGTGATCAGCTTACCAATCATTGAGTCATAATATGGAGGCACGGTATAGCCTGCATAAATATGGGACTCCCAACGCACACCAAAGCCACCCGGAGAATGGAAACGAGTGATCTTACCTGGGCTAGGCATAAAGGTGTTTGGATCTTCTGCGTTGATACGGCATTCAATCGCATGACCGTGAACAACGATATCTTCCTGTTTGACAGACAACGGTAAGCCTGAAGCAACACGTAGCTGTTCTTTAATTAAGTCAACACCCGTAATCATTTCTGTTACAGGATGCTCAACTTGAATACGGGTGTTCATCTCAATAAAGTAGAACTCACCGTTTTCATACAGGAATTCGAATGTTCCCGCACCGCGGTAGCCGATTTCGATACAGGCATTTGCACAACGCTCACCGATACTACGGCGAACTTCAGGCGTGATACCCGGCGCAGGTGCCTCTTCAACGACTTTC
The DNA here is from genome assembly GCF_033688105.1 of Providencia sp. PROV080. Taxonomy (NCBI): domain Bacteria; kingdom Pseudomonadati; phylum Pseudomonadota; class Gammaproteobacteria; order Enterobacterales; family Morganellaceae; genus Providencia; species Providencia sp. PROV080. The sequence goes on along the minus strand of NZ_CP096346.1, from coordinate 3,530,464 downwards.
TGGTGGCGACGTTGCATTGAACAATCGCGTTCTGCTAAATAGATAGCATTACCTTGGCCATCAGCCATAACTTGGATTTCAACGTGACGAGGGTTTTCAAGGAATTTTTCCATATAAACCATATCGTTGTTGAAAGCCGCTTTAGCTTCGGCACGGGTTAGGCTGATTGATGAATCTAAGTCTTTTTCATGGCGTACGACACGCATACCACGACCACCACCGCCACCCGATGCTTTAATGATCACTGGGTAACCGATACGCTGTGCGATAGCTCGGTTTTTGTCTGTATCGCTGCCAAGAGGGCCATCGGAACCGGGGACGCAAGGTACACCTGCAAGTTTCATCGCCTCGATAGCGGAAACTTTGTCGCCCATTAGGCGGATGGTTTCAGCTTTAGGTCCGATAAAAATAAACCCTGAACGCTCAACTTGTTCTGCAAAATCAGCATTCTCAGACAGGAAACCATATCCTGGGTGAATAGCTTGAGCACCTGAAATTTCTGCCGCTGAAATGATAGCGGGAATGTTCAGGTAGCTTTTTGTGGATGCGGCTGGACCGATACAAATAGTTTCGTCAGCCAACAACACATGTTTTAGATCACTATCTGCCGCGGAGTGAACAGCTACGGTCTTGATACCTAATTCTTTACAGGCTCGAAGAATACGTAGTGCGATTTCGCCACGGTTAGCAATGACAATTTTTTCCAGCATGGAAACGCCTCGTTATTCGATAACAACCAACGGCTGGTCATATTCAATTGGCTCACCGTTCTGTGCCAGGATTGCTTTCACAACACCTGCTTTTTCTGCTTCAATTTGGTTCATCATTTTCATCGCTTCAATGATGAAAAGTGGATCGCCAACATTGACAGTTTGTCCAACTTCAATAAATGGTTTTGCTTCTGGACTTGGTGAGCGGTAGAAAGTACCAACCATTGGAGAGCGTACTTGATGACCCGATACAGCCGCAGGTGCGGTGGATGGCGTTGCAGCAGGTGCTTCTTGAGCCGGTGCAACAGCCGCTGCTAATGCAGGTTGTGCAGCTGGAGCTGAATAAAATTGTTGAGGTGCCGACATAACCTGAGAAGTCGCTGAAACACGGCTGATACGTACTGATTCTTCACCTTCAGAAATCTCCAGTTCAGAAATGCCAGACTCTTCAACCAGCTCGATCAGCTTTTTAATTTTACGAATATCCATGGATATGATTCCGTACTCTTATATTTGGATTTAATTAATTGATGACAGACGGTTAACCGCTGCCTGTAACGCGAAACTGTAACCATCAGCGCCAAGACCACAAATTACGCCGACAGCTTTATCGGAGAGATAGGAGTGATGGCGAAATGGTTCTCTGGCGTGCACATTAGACAGGTGAATCTCGATAAACGGGAGTGCAACTGCTAACAATGCATCACGCAGGGCAACACTTGTATGCGTGAATGCAGCTGGATTAATCAGGATAAAATCGACGTTATCCCTTGCTGCATGAATTTTATCTATCAATTCGTGCTCTGCATTCGACTGAAAATGACTCAATTTTACGCCTAGATGTTCCGCTTCCGCCGTTAGTTTGGAAACTATGTCTACTAGCGTGAGATTGCCGTATTTGTCAGGCTCTCTAGTACCAAGTAGATTTAGATTCGGTCCATTGAGGAGTAAAATGTGAGTATCTTCTGTCATTGTGTTGCTAACTCCGACGATATGTCAATAACCTGACAACATAACCTGATGTTGATGGTTTGTCATCTTTTATCATAAAAATAAATGAAATCTTTACGGATAAAAAACACTATTATAATTATTTCGTGGCATATGACAGCAAAATACTGGTCTTATCAGAGAAATTACCCGAACTTATTTTTTGAATTGTGCGGCAATCCAAATTTTTGAATTTATCCGCACACGTTGTATTTTATGCACTTAAAACATTAACAAGTGTACGCCCTGTAATCTGATTTTTTAAGAACTTTTGTGCATACTCGATGGATTGTTCCAAAGTGATTTCGCATGTGATATGCGTATAAAATGACTCAGGAAGTAATTGAGAAAGGCGCTGCCACACTGCTGGGCGTTTTGCGGCAGGGTAATAAACAGAATCGATACCTTGTAGACGAATATTACGCAATATAAATGGCATGACGGTGGTAGGAAGTGAAAAACCGCCCGCCAGGCCACAAGCAGCAACGGCACCGTTGTAGTGCGTTTGTGCCAGTATATTTGCCAGTACATCTCCGCCAACGGTATCGATAGCCCCCGCCCAATGTTGTTTGTCTAAGGGTTTCGCGGGCGACGTAAATTCACTGCGAGGTAACACGCTTTTGGCACCGATTTGCTGCAAGTAATCACTATTTTCTTGGCGACCAGAAATCGCGACCACATCGTAGCCAAGGGATGATAATAGTTGGATTGCGGTGGAACCAACTCCTCCACTGGCTCCACTGACGATCACTTCCCCTTTATCTGGCGTTATCCCCGCATCCTCTAATGCGTTAACGCACAGCATGGCTGTAAAACCGGCAGTGCCAATGATCATGGCTTGGCGTAATGACAGATGTTCAGGAAGCGGGGTGAGGAAATTAGCAGGCACTCGAGCCCGAGTTGCGAGTCCACCCCAATGTGTTTCGCCTACGCCCCAACCGGTGAGTAAAACATGTTGCCCAACGCTAAAACGAGGATCCTCGCTATGATGTACCACACCCGAAAAATCAATACCAGGCACCATGGGATATTGGCGGACAATACCGGCTTTGCCATTGATGGCTAAGGCATCTTTATAATTTAATGTAGACCAATGAATATCAACGATAACATCACCTGCGGGGAGTTGCTCGGTAGGAATGGTCTGTATTTTGGTTGTTAGCTGGTCATTTTCTTTCTGTAGGACGAGGGCTTTCATACTTCGCTCCTAATTTTATATGGGAATTTTCCGAGTAAAATTGAGTATAATTGATGATATCAACTTTAGTACTTTCATCGATGTTAATTAAGTTGTGATGGTAGTATTGTTGTTATTGTAATTAATTTGTAAAAATGTAATTTTTTCTGGCATAAATACTGTTTTATCGTGCAGAATATCACGTTAAGAAGGTTTCTGTTTGTGCATAGGTAATATTACATAGGTCATTTGGTGGTTTATGTAACTAACATACAGAAAATGCACATATTTAGCTGTGAAGTTGGTCGATGTGCAACAATAAAAAAATAACAAGAAATTTATTTGAACTTGTAGCTATAAAAACTTGTCAACACAGGGTGGAACAGAAGACGGCGTATATAACAACCAAAGAGCGATTAGCTGTTGATAGATTTATTCATTCATAAATAAGTTAAATTTACTCACCAATTAATGGCTATTTTTAAAGGTTGTTATCTGCTTCGTTTTCAAAAGAGGCATGTACAGTAATTTATACTGTAACAACAGATGGATTAACCATATTTTTTGAAGCGGCTCATTAACGCCTTGAGACAGCTTCAAGTGGTTGGTAGAGTAGACGGGTTTTTATTCGTCCCCAGCTTGCAGGATAACCCTTTCGTTATGTTTAAAAAATTTCGTGGCATGTTTTCTAATGACCTGTCAATTGACTTGGGTACGGCCAATACCCTCATTTATGTCAAAGGACAAGGCGTAAAATTAAATGAACCTTCTGTTGTCGCTATTCGCCAAGATCGTTCTGGCACGCCAAAGAGCGTCGCAGCCGTAGGTGGTGAAGCTAAGCAAATGCTGGGGCGTACACCAGGCAATATTTCCGCAATAAGACCGATGAAAGATGGTGTTATTGCTGACTTTTTCTTAACTGAAAAAATGTTGCAGCATTTTATCAAACAGGTGCATAGCAATAGTTTTCTTCGTCCAAGCCCACGAGTGTTGGTTTGCGTACCTGTTGGTGCAACGCAAGTTGAGCGTAAAGCGATTCGTGAATCCGCGTTGAGCGCAGGCGCACGTGAAGTCTTTTTGATTGAAGAGCCGATGGCAGCCGCAATTGGTGCTGGCTTACCAGTTTCTGAAGCAACGGGTTCAATGGTGGTTGATATTGGTGGTGGCACGACTGAAGTTGCTGTTATCTCATTGAACGGTGTTGTGTATTCTTCTTCTGTTCGCATTGGTGGTGACCGCTTTGATGAAGCAATCATTAACTATGTGCGTCGCAATTATGGTTCTTTAATCGGTGAAGCAACGGCTGAGCGTATTAAACACGGCATTGGTTCAGCTTATCCAACTGATGAAGTCTATGAAATTGAAGTGCGTGGACGTAACCTTGCTGAAGGTGTTCCTCGCGGCTTCAAAATGAACTCAAATGAGATTTTAGAGGCATTACAAGAGCCACTAACGGGGATTGTTAGCGCTGTGATGTTAGCATTAGAGCAATGTCCTCCTGAATTAGCCTCTGATATTTCAGAGCGTGGTATGGTATTGACGGGGGGTGGAGCACTGCTTCGCAACCTTGATCGCTTACTCATGGAAGAGACAGGTATCCCTGTTATTGTTGCAGAAGATCCTTTAACTTGCGTTGCTCGAGGTGGTGGCAAGGCATTAGAGATGATCGATATGCACGGCGGTGATCTGTTTAGCGAAGACTAAATAACGCCATAGGCAAGCTGGGGTTGTTACCCCAGCTGCTGCTTTGCCTATTTTTGTTCCTCTGAATTTAGTGAAACTCAGCCATACATGAAGCCGATTTTTAGGCGAGGGCCATCGCTCCAGTTGCGTATTTTTATTGCTGTCATTGCCGCAATAGCACTGGTAGTGATTGACCATCGTTTTGAGCCTTTCAATAAAATCCGTAACTATTTAGACACGGCGGTCAGCCCATTTTACTTTTTGGCGAATGGCCCGCGTCAGTTTCTTGATAATGTGTCGGAAAATTTCGCCTTACGAGAGCAACTTCAATTTGAAAACAAGGCATTACGTCAAGAGTTGCTATTAAAAAAAGCCGATAGTCTTTTGTTAGAGCAACTCAAGCAAGAAAACTCACGTCTTCGAGAGCTTCTCGGGTCGCCCCTGCGCCAAGACGAACATATGATGGTGACTCAGGTCATTTCTGGTGCCAATACCCCTTATCGTGATCAAGTCGTTATCGACAAAGGTGAGAATGATAACGTCTATGAAGGGCAGCCCGTTATCAGTGATAAAGGTGTTGTGGGGCAAGTTGTTGGCGTCAGCCAGTTTAGTAGCCGTGTTTTATTGATTTGCGATACTACGCATGCCCTGCCGGTTCAAGTGTTACGTAATGATATTCGTGTGATAGCCGCCGGTTCTGGCTGTGCAGATGATTTACAGTTAGAGCCACTACCTGAAAATACCGATATTCGTGTTGGTGATGTACTGGTGACGTCAGGGCTTGGTGGGCGTTTCCCTGAAGGATACCCAGTCGCTGTTGTCTCAAACGTGAAGCATGATACTCAGCGAGCTTATACGATCATTAGTGCGCGCCCGAGTGCTGAGTTACAACGCTTACGTTATTTGTTGCTATTATGGGGTAATGACAATGATACCGTTACACCATTACAGCCTTCTGAGGTATATCGTGCTGCGAATGAGCGTCTGATGAAGGTGCTCCCACAGGTATTACCAAATCCTAGTGAAATTCAGGGACCACCATTACCTCCATCACTGTCTCAGGAAGCCCAACCATAAAGGAAGGTGCAATGGCTATGGGTAAAAGAGGGTAAGCTAAATGGATGAATATCGTGGTAATGGTCGCAGTATTATCTGGATCTCTTTTTTCATCGCATTGATTTTACAAGTGATACCATGGCCTGAACAATTTACGTTTTACAGGCCATCGTGGCTATTGTTGATCTTGATTTATTGGGTGATGGCGTTGCCACATCGTGTCAGTGTTGGCACAAGCTTTATTCTTGGTATCATCGTTGATTCTATTCAAGGTTCAGCGCTAGGGGTTCATGCCCTTTCTTACAGCATTATCTGCTATCTTGTCTCTTACAAATACCAGTTACTGAGAAATATGGCGCTGTGGCAGCAAGCCTTAATGATTGTCTTACTGACCGTGATATTGGATATGACGGTATTTTGGGCAGAATTTGTTTCTTCACAAGTATTATTCCACCCACAAGTATTCTGGAATAGTCTTGTGAATGGTATCCTGTGGCCATGGTTGTTTTTGCTATTACGGAAAATTCGCCGTCAGTTTTCAGTGTGTTAAGATTTTAGCGGCGGGCAATTATCTCTAGGATATCGTTTATGAGTTATATCTATTTAGCTTCTGGTTCACCACGAAGAAGAGAATTAGTGCAATTACTGGGTTATCACTTTGATATATTGAGCCCTGTCGTTGAGGAACAATGGCAAGAGGGTGAAACCCCAGAAGCTTATGTGCAACGTTTGGCTCGAGAAAAATCACAGGCTGGCGTCAAAATAGCCGCCAACGATTATCCTGTCATTGGCGCTGATACAATTGTTGTTCTTAATAATCAAATTTTAGAGAAGCCCCGTAACGAGCAACATGCACAAGAAATGTTGTTATCCCTTTCTGGCAATACGCACCAAGTGATGACCGCTGTCGCAATCTCAAACAAGGATCACACATTGACGCATCTCGTTGTGACAGATGTGACGTTCCGCGAATTATCTGTAGCGGAAATAAAGGATTATATCAAATCAGGGGAGCCAATGGATAAAGCCGGTGCATATGGAATACAAGGAAAGGGGGGATGCTATGTTAGGCGAATTAATGGCAGTTACCATGCGGTTGTCGGTTTACCTTTAGTAGAAACAGATGAATTAATACAACGATTTTTAGCGCTAAGTGATGGTAAGGGGATGTCATGACTGCTGAGTTATTAGTAAATGTTACACCATCTGAAACGCGCGTAGCTTATATAGATGGCGGTGTTTTGCAAGAAATACATGTAGAGCGAGAGGCAAAAAGAGGAATTGTAGGGAATATTTACAAAGGTCGTGTGAGCCGTGTGTTGCCCGGTATGCAGGCGGCCTTTGTTGATATTGGTCTCGATAAAGCCGCTTTTTTGCATGCGTCTGATATCATGCCACACACTGAATGTATTGCGGGTGAAGAGCAGAAAAACTTTCATGTTAGAGATATTGCGGAACTGGTTAAGCAAGGACAAGACCTCATTGTCCAAGTGGTGAAAGATCCGCTAGGAACCAAAGGTGCAAGACTCACCACGGATATTACCTTACCGTCGCGTTACTTGGTCTTCATGCCCGGCGCATCCCATGTCGGGGTATCACAGCGTATCGAGAGTGAAAGTGAACGCGAACGTTTAAAAGAGTGTGTGTCTCAATATTGTGATGAAAACGGTGGCTTTATTATACGTACCGCCGCGGAAGGGGTGGGCGAAGATGAAGTGAAGCAAGATGCCGCTTTCCTCAAACGTTTATGGGCAAAAGTGATTGAACGTAAGAAACGTAATATCACTCGCACTAAAATTTATGGTGAATTGTCACTCGCTTACCGGATAATTCGTGATTTCGCTGGCGCTTCATTGGATAGAATTCGCGTAGATTCTCGTCTAACCTATAAGCAGTTACAAGAATTTATTGATGAATATGTTCCTGAAATGACGGCTAAGCTTGAATTGTATCAAGGCAATCAGCCTATCTTTGATTTGTTCGATGTTGAGAATGAAATTCAGCGCGCAATGGATCGTAAAGTTGAGCTGAAATCGGGTGGTTATCTGATTATCGATCAAACAGAAGCGATGACCACTATCGATATTAATACCGGGGCATTTGTTGGCCATCGTAATCTCGAAGAGACTATATTTAATACCAATATAGAAGCCACTCAAGCTATCGCTCGTCAGTTACGACTCAGAAATTTGGGTGGGATCATTATCATTGATTTCATCGATATGGGTGATTTGGAACATCGCCGCCGCGTTCTGGCCTCTTTGGAACAAGCATTGAGTAAGGATAAGGTGAAAACCACGATTAATGGTTTTTCTCAATTGGGGCTTGTTGAAATGACACGCAAGCGTACACGTGAGAGCCTTGAGCATGTGTTATGTGATGTGTGTCCGACCTGTCAAGGTAGAGGAACGGTTAAATCTGTTGAGACCGTGTGTTATGAGATTCTGCGAGAAATTGTGCGTGTTCATCGTACTATCGATGCAGATAGGTTCTTAGTTTATGCTTCTCAAGCGGTGGTTGATGCACTGATGGGTGATGAATCTCATGCTTTAGCCGAAGTTGAAATCTTTGTTGGTAAGCAGGTTAAAGTTCAGACTGAGTCTTTATACAGTCAGGAACAATTTGACGTCATCATGATGTAGTGTTTACTTGAAGGAGAAACGGGTGAAACGACTGCCAAGAGTAGTATGGATGACCACGGCTATCGTGCTGCTGCTTTGTGCATTGCTGTTAACAGGGCTACGTTTCTTCTTACCGAATGTTAATCATTATCAGCAAGGCATTATTGCTTATATTGAAAAAAATACGGATATCTCACTACAAATTGGTGAGATAGAAGGTGCTTGGCAATCTTTTGGACCTGTTTTTACCTTGAGGGATGTGGTTGTTCATAACCCTGAGGTTGATGCAACAGCCAGCAAAATTGCGATTGAACTGGATATTTGGCGCTCTATTCTTTCTTTAACATGGCGTTTTCGAGATATTACCTTTTATCAACTTGATGTGGATTATAAGGTGCCTTTTAGTTTCGAAGGCAGCGCTGAACCGATCGATAGCGACGGCATTGAAGGGCTATTTTTAAAACAGTTTAATCATTTTACGCTGAAAAATAGCCAACTCACATTTCTCACTCCTTCAGAACAAAAAACGACGCTTATTTTACCTGAGTTAACATGGCTTAATGAACAAGAGCGTCATCGTGCTCAAGGCTTTGTTAGCCTAGAGACGATTAATAAGCAGCATGGTTTTTTGCAGGTCAAACTGGATGTGAAAGATAAAAATGGCATCTTGAGTGACGGCACTGTCTATCTGCAAGCCGATAACATTGATATGCAACCATGGCTTAGCCGGTGGTTACGCGAAAATACAGGACTACGCGACGCTAATTTCAGCTTATCTTCTTGGGTGAGTATTAAAAATAATCGTATTGATAGCGGGTTACTACAGTTACGCCAAGGTGAAGCCAACTGGGGAGAGGCGCCTTTAGCCCAGAACCTACAAGTTAATGATTTATTGATTCGAATGAGAAGACAGGGTGAAGGATGGTTATTTAACATTCCTGAGCTAAATACATTAAAAACAAACGAATATATTTGGCCAAATGGCAGTGTTTCGGTGCTGTATCTTCCCTCATCGATGAAATATAACCAACAAGACCATTGGCGTATCCGAGCTAAAAATATTGAGCTAGAACGCTTAAGTGAAGTATTACCCACGTTCTCATTTGTAACTCCTGAAACGGTACAAGATTGGCAGCACCGCCAACCTAAAGGGGTATTATCTGCTTTTTCTTTGGATATCACGCCAGAACAACTCGACCATACACAAATCGATATGGACTGGCAGAATGTTAGCTGGAAAAAATGGAAGCAATTGCCTTCAGTTGACCACTTTACCGGGGTTTTAGTGGGCAATATGCAACGAGGTGTTTTGGATGCCTCACTAGAAAATAGTGAAGTTGACTATGAGCCAGAATTTAAAGCGCCGTTTAAAGTGAGCAAGGCGGTTGGGCGTTTTTATTGGCAAAATGATGACAGCCAGTTCAGACTATGGAGCGATAGCATTGATGTCCAAGCTATCTCAGTCTGGGCTAACGGCCAATTTAACTTTTTAACCTCGAAAAAGCGTGATGAGAGTGACCTGAGCATATTAGCTGGCATTAGTGTGACTGATGCTGGTGATGCATGGCGCTATTTCCCTCAAAAACTGATGGGGCAAGAGCTAGCGGATTACTTATCCAAAGCCATCATTGCAGGGAAAGTCGATGAAGCTACTCTGGTGTTTAAAGGGGATCCTGCACATTTTCCATTTTATGGTAACGATGGACAGTTTCAGGTATTCGTACCATTACATAATGCCACGTTTGAATATGATGAAGGCTGGCCTGCGCTATTTGACCTTGATATTAATCTTGATTTCCAACGTTCCAGTTTGGCGATGCGTGCCGAAAAAGTTAAATTGGGCGATGCGATTGCGACAAATTTAACGGCAGACATTCCTGAATATCAAGATGAGATGCTGTTTATTAATGCGGATCTCGCGGGAACAGGTTCTCAAATTCAACAATATTTCACCACAACACCAATGAAACACTCGATTGGTGACACACTAGACGAATTACAAATTGGCGGTAGTGTGAAAGGGGAGCTTGGATTATCCATTCCACTATCGGCAGGTAAAAAGGTGGTTGCCAAAGGGCAGGTTTATTTAGATAAAAATGACCTATTTATTAAGCCAATTGCGAGCAAACTGACGGCCCTAAGTGGAAGTTTCCAATTCAATAATGGCAACTTAGTTGGCAACAGGTTAGCAGGGCATTGGTTTGGTCAACCGGTAGCAATAGACTTTTCCACTCAGGATAACCCCAAAAATTATCAAGTAAATGTGGATTTGAAAGGAAATTGGGATCTCGCAAAGATTACGCAATTACCTGACTCCATAAAACAAAAGCTTGCTGGCAGCAGTGATTGGAGCAGCCAAATTGAAATATTATTACCGAATGCGGCAAGCGAAAAAATGGCACTGAAAGTCGCTTTCAAGGCAGGGCTAGATAAATTAAAAAGTCGTTTACCTGCTTTGGATGACCATTTATTAAAAGAGTTAGGTTCAATGAATGCGACGGCTCAAGGCTCAACGGACCACCTTGTGATTGGCGGTGATATTGGTCAACGTGTTGGTTTTAATAGCCAATGGGATTTGAGTGGAACGAAATTAGGGTTAGATAAAGCGACAGTTGCTCAATGGCAGGGAAAAGCCCCCGAATTACCTAAGTCATCGACGTTATTGGCAGATTTACCGCCTATCACTAACCCAAATTGGTTTAAAACCCTTGATACCCTATTTTCACCAAAACAAAAAAGTCAGCCATTCGATATTCGCTTACCTGAGACGGTGACGGTGAAAACACCTTCCCTGTCTTTAGGTGGTCAGGCATGGAAAAACATAGATCTTTCATTTAGCTTGTTAGCTGAAGAGCAACTGATAAAGGTTTCAAGCGAAAACCTGAAAGGTGAACTCCAGATCTTTGCTAATCAACCATGGGCACTAAATATCGATTATCTGTATTACAATCCAACCGCATTTCCGGGACAACAAACCACGAGCAGTAATGATAGCGCTTCATTTGATTTTAGCTATTGGCCTGAAATGACGATTCATTGCCAAGATTGTTGGGCAGGTGGACAAAAGTTAGGCAAGATCAACGCTCACTTGCTGCCTCAAGGTAATACCTTGCAACTGAGTGGTGGAACATTAACCAATAGCGTCAATCAATTAAAATTAGATGCAGTTTGGCAAAGTGGCCAACAAAATCGGACACAGATTGCAGGCTCACTAAGCGGCGAGCAATTTGATAATACGGCAGCCTACTATGGTGTTTTAGTGCCAATTATTGATGCACCTTATACCATTGACTTTCAATTAAACTGGCAAGATGTTCCATGGTCTCCAGATATTGCCACCCTTGATGGCAAATTGTCGACCAAGCTAGGTAAAGGTGCGATTGCTAAAATGGGCGGGGGAAGAGCTGGGCAGTTGTTACGCCTTGTGAGCTTTGATGCACTATTGCGCAAGCTTCAATTTGATTTTCGCGATACCTTCAGTAATGACTTCGACTTTGATTCAATTAAAGGCAGCGCCAAGATCCATAATGGTATCCTATCAACAAAAGATGTATACATTGATGGGTTAGTGGCAGATATTGCGTTAAGTGGGGAAATTGATTTGGTGAAACGCCAAATTAATGGTGAAGCAGTAGTGACTCCCGAAATATCTGCTACAGTAGGAGTAGCAACAGCATTTGCAGTTAACCCATTTGCAGGAGCAGCAGTATTTGCTGCATCAAAAGTCCTTGGTCCGTTATGGAGCAAAATTTCTGTAATACGTTATCGTGTAACAGGAAGCTTGGATGAACCAAAAATTGATGAAGTATTGCGTCAGCTAAAGGAGACTCAAGAGTAATGAAAAATGGCAATGTTGCACTTTTGCAGTTATGCAGCGGTAAAAATACTAAACATAATTTGGCACAGATTGAGCAGCAAATTAAGCAGTTGCCAGAGACTGTTGAGCTAGTATTGACACCTGAAAATGCATTGTTGTTTGCGGATGCGGCGACTTACCGTAAGCAAGCTGAAATAGAAGGACAAGGTCCTCTGCAAGAAGCTATCGCGACGATGGCAAAACGCTATAAGGTATGGATCCTCATTGGTTCAATGCCATTGATTAGCCGTGAAGATCCTGAGCGGATTACGAGCAGCAGTATTTTAATCGACTCCCAAGGAAAAATTCAGGCGCGTTATGACAAAATTCATATGTTTGACGTGAATATTGAAGATGAACAGGGGACTTATAATGAGTCTGTGATTTATCAGCGCGGCGAACACATTACAGTGGTGGATACACCCGTCGGTCGCTTAGGGATGACGATTTGTTATGATCTTCGTTTCCCTGGCTTATTTCAGGCTTTGCGTGAGCAAGGTGCTGAAATTATTTCTGTCCCTGCCGCTTTCACACGTTATACCGGCAAAGCACATTGGGAGCCATTGTTAAGAGCAAGAGCGATTGAGAACCAATGCTTTATACTCGCACCTGCTCAGGTTGGTGTGCATGGAACCCGTAGAACATGGGGACATACCTTAGCCGTTGATGGCTGGGGCAAAGTAATGAAAAAGAATGTTGATGCTGTCGCTTCGACAGTTTTAAATATTCAAACAGAGAGTTTACATGGGATGCGGGAACAAATTCGAGTGGTAAAACATAACCGCTTTAGACCGCAACTGACGTCATTGATTAAAAAAGAAACAGAAAAAGAGTAAACACTATGAGTTTAGCTTCTGTCAGCGAACATTTGCTGGCTGCCAATGGTCTTGACCACCAAAAACTGTATGACACATTAGGTTTATTATCTGAGCGTAAGCTCGATTATGCCGATCTTTATTTTCAATCGAGCTATCACGAAGCATGGGTGTTAGAAGATCGTATTATCAAAGATGGCTCTTATAATATTGACCAAGGTGTTGGTGTTCGAGCTGTAAATGGTGAAAAAACAGGATTTGCCTATGCAGATCAGATTTCGTTGATGGCATTACAACAAAGTGCGACAGCTGCACGTAGCATTGTTAACGAACAAGGTCATGGCAAATCACAGATTTTAACCGAGGTAGATTACAAGAAGCTATACTCGGCAACGGACCCACTACAAAGCTTATCTCGCGAAGAAAAAATTGCCTTATTGCATCGCGTCGATCAGGTAGCCCGAGCCGAAGATCCTCGCGTGATCGAAGTTAATGCAAGCCTTACGGGTGTTTATGAGCAGGTACTCGTTGCTGCGACTGATGGAACATTAGCGGCTGATATTCGCCCCCTGGTTCGTTTATCAGTCAGTGTGCTAGTGGAACATGAAGGTAAGCGCGAGCGTGGCGGCAGTGGCGGTGGTGGTCGCTATGGCTATGAGTATTTCCTTGGAATTCATCAAGGTCAGGTGCTAGCAGAGCAGTATGCTAAAGAAGCGGTGCGTATGGCGCTGGTTAATTTATCTGCAATAGCTGCGCCTGCGGGTATGATGCCTGTTGTATTGGGCGCGGGCTGGCCGGGAGTCCTCCTTCACGAAGCGGTTGGGCATGGTTTAGAAGGTGACTTTAACCGCCGTGGCACTTCTGTGTTCTCTGGGCAAATTGGTGAATTGGTCGCCTCTCCGCTTTGCACTGTTGTTGATGATGGAACCATCGCAGGTCGCCGAGGGTCCTTAGCTATTGATGATGAAGGTGTTCCTGGTCAATATAATGTGTTGATTGAAAACGGAGTCTTGAAAAATTATATTCAAGATAAGTTGAATGCACGTTTGATGGGGGTTGCGCCAACAGGGAATGCACGGCGTGAATCGTATGCGCATTTACCGATGCCGCGTATGACGAATACCTATATGCTAGCAGGCTCTTCAACACCTGAGGATATTATTGCTAGTGTGGATAAAGGCATTTATGCACCTAATTTTGGTGGTGGCCAAGTCGATATCACTTCGGGTAAGTTTGTTTTCTCCACATCTGAAGCCTATCTCATTGAAAAGGGTAAAATTACCTCGCCTGTTAAAGGCGCAACTTTGATTGGCTCTGGCGTTGAAGCCATGCAGCAAATTTCCATGGTAGGCAACGACCTTGCGCTTGATAAAGGGGTTGGCGTGTGTGGTAAAGAAGGGCAAAGTGTTCCTGTTGGGGTTGGGCAGCCGACACTGAAATTGGATAAAATGACCGTTGGTGGTACAGCTTAAACGAGAAGCCAAGGAGGGTAATGATGAATAAACGTATTATTTCTATGCTGTTGATGGCTGTGTTGATCGCACTTAGCTTATATTTTAATGCGGGCGAGCAACAAGAGAAAAAGCAGGCTGAAAAGCCTGCTTCAACATCAGAGCAAGCAATACAGAATCAACATGTTCAACAAATAGATGAGCTAACAAAACAAGCCAATGTGGTAGGGTATATGCAAAAACACCATCAATTGCCCCGTTTTTATGTCACTAAAAAGGAAGCTCGTCGGGCAGGATGGAACCCTAAGCAAGGCAACTTGTGTGATGTGCTCCCAGGTAAAGCTATCGGTGGTGACCGTTTTTCAAATCGTGAACAGCGTTTACCTATTGCACCAAATCGCCAATGGTATGAAGCTGATCTGAATTATAACTGTGGGCATCGCGGTGCCGACCGTTTGCTATACTCCTCAGATGGCATGATTTATGTCACGCGAGATCACTACAAAAGCTTTCAAGAAATTAATTAAAGAGTATTGATATGAGCCGTCCTGTTGTTATCTTTAATTTTCAACAAATTAGTAGCATTGAGGATTTTTATCGCCAATTTGAGCTGCAATTTTCATTGCCAGATTGGTTTGGTAAAAACCTTGATGCGTTGTGGGATAGTGTGTCAGCAGGTATCGAATTGCCTGTTACTATCGTCTTTACTCATCTTAGCGATGAGCAAAAATCGACGTTTGACGATATCATCGCGATGATGCACGATGCGCATGATTTATGGGGGGATGACCTAATATTTGTGTGTGAAAATGATGATGAACAATCAGGCTGTGAAAAACAGATCTAACTATTGAGAAAATCTGCTTCCCATTTTTCTCAGCTAAAAACGCTCTTTTCAATGCGATGTATGGAAGAAAGCCATACTAAGATCCCACAAAAATTTCCCCAAACGATAAGATATCGCTAATTTTTTAAATCATGATCCTCCGCCCCTCCTCCCGTCGATAAGTGGGGGCTCAAGCACGATGAGAGATCAAAAATTGGGATATATTGGTAATTGACGGGCTCTTTGAGGAGTCAACGATTATTGAGGCAGCCATCCCCATAGAGAACCTTAAAAAGGTATTATGGGTGGATATGACGTTGATATAAAAGAAGCGAAGTAGTGCTTAGAGGGACACTATTTTTGACATCTTCCCCTATATCTCACTCGGTATAGGGGAGGATAATTTACGCGCTTTCAGATAGCTCTTTTAGGTATTGGAAGATTTGACGGAAAGCTTTCGGCGGTTTGTTACTTTCACGTTCTTTCTTGGCGTTGCGCACGAGCGCTCTGAGCTGTTGTCTATCTGCATGAGGGAATAGAGCAACCACTTCTTCAATCACACTGTCGCCATCTTCAACAAGGCGAATACGTAGGTCCTCAAGCTTATGTAGAATGACAACCTGCTGGTTATGACGATTTTTTAGTTTATCTAATGCTTCAGTAATAGGATCAACATCACGGGAACGTAGCAACTTGCCAATATATTGCAGTTGACGACGGCGACCTTCACGCTTAATTTTTTGTGCCAGTTCAATGGATTCAAGTAACTGAGCATCGAGTGGAATGCGCTCAAGTTCACTTTT
The DNA here is from genome assembly GCF_033688105.1 of Providencia sp. PROV080. Classification (NCBI taxonomy): domain Bacteria; kingdom Pseudomonadati; phylum Pseudomonadota; class Gammaproteobacteria; order Enterobacterales; family Morganellaceae; genus Providencia; species Providencia sp. PROV080. The sequence goes on along the minus strand of NZ_CP096346.1, from coordinate 3,514,476 downwards.
GCTTAATTCAACGAGCTCCGCGCCCAGTTTTTTTAGAATTTCAGCATCGCGCTTAATTTCACTTTTACTGACCCAAATGATCTCATCATCGTCTTCATCTTGTGGCGCTGGTACATCATCCAGCCAGTCTTCAGGCTGTTTGGCCATATCTCAATTTCCTTTTTACAGAACGCAGCGATGTAATTACATGACCTGCCGCGTTGTGGATGTTAACATTCATATATTATGTATTGTAACTGGGAAAAAGCCCTGATGACTACCCGACATTTGTGAGTTGGTGTAAAAAAGCCAGGTTTACCCCATTTTATGTGGATTGAGTCGATGAATTTAACTGAACAAGTCAGTGAACAACGTAAAAAACTGGAAGATGCGGTCGCACAAGCGCTCTCTTTTGCAAAAAGCCGTTGTGATGCGGCTGAAGTCGCGGTGAATAAAAGCACTGGAATTAGTGTCAGTACCCGCCAAGGTGAAGTCGAGAATGTTGAATTCAATAGTGATGGGGCGCTGGGGATCACGGTTTATCACAATCAACGTAAAGGTAGTGCGTCTTCTACCGATTTAAGCCCAGCAGCCATTGAACGCACAGTACAAGCCGCTGTCGATATTGCTCGTTATACGTCGGAAGACCCTTGTGCTGGCCCTGCTGAAAAATCACTACTCGCTTTTGAAGCGCCTGACCTACAATTATTTCAGGCTAGCGACATTACACCAGAGGAAGCGATAAAGTTAGCATCACAAGCCGAGATGGCAGCGCTTCAGGTCGATTCACGTATTGTGAATACGGAAGGTGGCAGCTTTAATGGTCATTATGGTGTTCGCGTGTTTGGTAACTCACACGGTATGCTACAAAGCTATTGTTCAAGTCGTTATTCTATGTCGAGCTGTGTGATTGCGGAACAAAACGGTGATATGGAACGCGATTATGCTTATACCATTGGACGCAGCTTGAGTGCTTTGAAATCACCAGAATGGGTGGGGCAAGAGTGCGCTCGTCGTACATTGGCACGCTTATCACCAAGAAAGCTGCCAACAATGAAGGCTCCCGTTATTTTTGCTGCTGAAGTGGCGACAGGGCTGTTTGGTCATCTTGTTGGGGCAATCAGCGGTAGCAGTATTTATCGTAAATCCTCTTTCTTATTGGATAGCCTTGGCAAGCAAATTTTGCCTGAATGGCTAACCATCAATGAACAGCCTCATTTAATCGGTGGACTCGCCTCATCACCATTTGATAGTGAAGGTGTGCGTACTACCGAGCGCAATATTATTGAAAAGGGTGTGCTGCAAACTTGGTTGATGACTTCCTATTCAGCTAGAAAGTTGGGGCTACAAAGTACAGGGCATGCAGGGGGCATCCATAACTGGCGCATTGCAGGGCAAGGTTTATCATTTGAAGCGCTGTTAAAACAAATGGGCACAGGCCTAATTGTCACTGAATTGATGGGGCAGGGAGTCAGTGGGATCACGGGGGATTATTCGCGTGGTGCCTCCGGTTTTTGGGTCGAAAATGGTGAGATCCAATACCCAGTGAGCGAAATTACTATTGCGGGTAACCTTAAAGAGATGTGGGCGAATATGGTTACTATCGCAGATGATATTGAAACGCGAAGCAATATTCAGTGTGGTTCAGTACTACTGCCTGAAATGAGCATTGCAGGCCAATAATGGCATTATAGCGAGCATTTGTTGTATAAAGGAGTCTGAGGAGCGATTGCTCCTCAGTTTTTTGCTCACAATAGGATATGTTTATATGGTAGACCCCATTCGAGTAACATTAAATCGTAATGAATATATACGGTTCAATAACTACTGCTATAAAAATAATTATTTTTATAAGGGGAAAAGTTCGTCCATTCCTTTGGTGATGTTTATCATTTTTATTGTTGTATTTGTGGTGGCGTTGCAACTGCTTAACATCACATTGGCCCAAATTTCGATGGCATTGCTTATTTCACTGTGCTTATTTTTATTTATAGCGGCTCGAATATTACAGACCTTCCGGTGTGCAATACCTGATCCCGATAGCTTACTTTTTTCTGAAAAGCAGTATTATTTTGATGAACAAGGCATTCATGAAACCAGCGAATATGGCTCTTCATTTATCAAGTGGGAAAAATTTACGTTTATCCGAACAGATGGCGACTTGTTATACCTGTTTTTTGACCGTGTCAGTACCATTATTATTCCTGCTCGTTGTTTTGTATCGACAGAGGAAAGTCAACAGTTCGTGCATATGGTAAAAAAACATGCCACGAATTTGTTGATGGAATGAGTTGAGTCACTCATCTTTAGAAGTGATGAAATGGGGATTGAAAAGAGTGAAGGTGATACGGTAAGGCAAAATGTGTTAGGCGCCCTTATGGGCCCTAACACAGTACTAGCGCGTTATTGGGGCATTAACGGTGAAACTCACCAGCCGCTTCTGGCTGATAAATAATTTCAAGTACTCTAACGCGAGTTTCAACACCATTAGGTAATGCCCAACTGATCTCATCATTGACACGTAAACCAAGTAAAGCAGCGCCAATGGGTGCCATTACAGAGAGTTGTTCCGCACTATCTTTTAATGATGCTGGATAAACCAACGTACGCGTGCGTTCTTCATTGCTGATTAGATCAAGAAAACGCACAGTACTGTTCATTGTGACGACGTCAGCAGGAATTTCCTGTGGTGACAGGATATCTGCACGATCAAGTTCATCATTCAATGCGTCAGCAACTGGGGTACCTGCATAAGCAGCTTGTTCCAATAGTGCGTCTAGGCGCTCTGCATCTAAATCATTGATAATAATTGTTGGCTTTGTCATACCACACTCCAATAGAGACGTACAAAGCAAACACCCCCCACCCAATAAGGTAGGGGGTGTCGCTGTGATAAAATTGTATAAAATATTAGGCTCTTCAAGCTCCAAAAGGAAGAGATCATGATCACGATCTCTGAGCCAATAGTTGTAAAACAACTGATATTTAGTTCGTAAATAATTGGTTGATTATACTAACTTTCATCAAATCCACTTTCGAACAGGTTAATTATCGCGGATAAAGCCTGATCTTCATCAGGGCCGCTAACCTCAATATCAATGGTACTTCCTTGCTCTGAGTCTAACATCAACATCGCAATAACGCTATCCGCCTCAGCCTCGATATGATTATTATTGCGTAAAATAACTCTAGAGTTAAATTTTTGAACTAATTCATAAAGTAACATTGCCGGCCTAGCATGCATGCCAAGCCGGTTTTTTAAGGTGATGGTCGCTTTTAGTGTCATTATTTCCGTTTTTCTAACGTTCGGTGGCGGGACTGTACGTTTTTGCCGCGGGAACGAAAATAATCAGCTAGCTGTTCAGCAACATAAACAGAACGGTGTTTACCGCCAGTACAGCCTATAGCGACAGTCAGATAACTACGATTATTTGTTTCAAGCATTGGCAGCCACAATTCTAGGTAGCTGCGTGTTTGATAAATAAAGTTATGGACCTCAGTATGCCTATCTAAGAATGCAGCAACGGGGCGATCTAACCCTGTCATTGGGCGTAATTTAGGATCCCAGTGCGGATTGGGTAAAAAGCGGACATCAAAAACATAATCCGCATCGATAGGGATACCGTGTTTGAAACCAAAAGATTCAAACACCATGGTGAGCTCACGTTCACGTTTGCCCATTAAACGTGTTCTCAACATCTCTGCTAATTCATGCACTGACATTTCAGAGGTGTCTATCACTAAATCAGCACGAGAGCGTAGTGGTTCTAACAGCTCGTTTTCTTCATCTATCGCACTCTCTAGCGATAAATTTTTACTGGAAAGAGGATGTAACCTACGCGTATCGCTATAGCGGCGAATTAATGTGTTGCGATCAGCATCCAGAAACAAGAGTTGAGGCGAAAAACTAGCAGGTAATCTATCTAATGCCTCTTCAAAGATCTCTGGGTTATCGGGCATATTACGCACATCAATGCTCACAGCGGCTGAAATATTACGATCTGCGAGTGAATTGGCCAGTTCTGGAAGCAGCACAACCGGCAGGTTATCCACACAATAGAAACCCATATCTTCCAGCGCACGTAAGGCAACGGATTTTCCCGAACCGGAACGGCCGCTGACAATCATCAGCACCATGAGCTAACTCCCTTTTGTTTCTTTTCGATGATCATATGATCTCGATAGTTGAATCGAACTTTTGCTTACTTATTAAAACATCACAGTTTATGTCAGTACAGCTATATAGAAAATATCAAAATTTTATATACATGTAACCCTGTGATGACAAAGTCATTCAATTATAGATTACTCAGTAATAATACTATATAGCTCAGCGTCACTTTGTGCCGATCTGAGACGCTTACAAAAAGATTTGTCTGCTAATTTTTTGGCGATTAACGATAACGTGTGCAGGTGTGTTTTGCACTGATCGGCAGGCACAAGTAATGCAAAAAGCAGATCGACAGGTTGATTGTCGATGGCATCAAAGGCAATAGGCTCTTCAAGATGCAAAAAAACGCCAACAGCTTGCGTATGTTCACCTTCTGCTAACTTACCGTGAGGAATGGCGATTCCACTACCAATACCTGTTGTTCCGACTTTTTCTCTGGTGAGTAATGCTTCAAATACCGTATTTTCCGGTAATCCCAACTCTGCGGCAGCGAGTTCACTAATAATCTCGAGAGCCCTTTTCTTGCTAGTACAGACAAGGTTATTACGTGTACAGGCTGGTGATAATACGGCGCTTAATTGGATTTCTATATCACTGTTCATTTTATTGTTCGCTTAGGACTACAAAACCAGATAGCGGGGTACGCTATCTGGTTTTAATTATTTATTGGTCATAAATCACTGAGTGATTTCACCATAAATAGACTAGTGTTGTCTCAGTTTTTCTTTATGTTTGGTTAACTGGCGTGACAATTTGTCTACCAGTAGGTCGATTGCTGCGTACATGTCGTTTTCTTCAGCTGACGCATGGAGTTCTGCACCATTCACCTGCACAGTTGCTTCAGCAATCTGCTGAACTTTTTCAACTTTTAAAACGACTTGAATACCATTGATACGATCAAATAATTGCTCCAATTTTTTGATTTTTTTCTCAACAGTTTCACGCAATGCAGGGGTGACTTCGATATTGTGTCCAGTAATCTGAAATTCCATACAATCTTCCTTACTTTGTCAATTAAACCAACTTTTTACGTTGATTTGAGGGCGGAATAGATAACGATTCACGGTACTTAGCGACAGTTCGACGAGCAACCTGAATGCCCTGTTCGGCCAGCATGCTGGTCAATTTACTGTCACTCAATGGTTTTGCTGGATTCTCAGCAGCAACCAGTTTTTTCACTAACGCACGTATTGCCGTTGAGGAAGCTTCTCCTCCAGTATCGGTACTCACATGGCTAGAGAAAAAATACTTCAATTCAAAAATTCCCCTAGGGCTATGGAGATATTTTTGCGTTGTGACTCTCGATATTGTCGATTCATGCATATCGACCTGATAAGCAATATCAGCCAATATCATGGGTTTCATATATTCATCGCCGAGTTCGAAAAATTCTTGTTGCTGTTCAACAATGCAAGTTGCGACTTTTAACAAGGTCTCATTGCGACTTTCCAAACTCTTAATCAGCCATTTAGCATCCTGCAAATTGCTACGAATATACTGTGAATCACTTTCGCTTACTGAATCTTTTATCAGTGAAGCATAGTGATTGTTAATACTTAGTTTAGGGATGCTATCTGTATTTAATTCAACTTGCCAGTGTCCATTGATTTTTTTCACTAAAACATCAGGAATGACATATTCAGACTCTCCGGTATTGATGGATTGGCCGGGTTTGGGATTCAACGTCAATATCAGATCAATAGCGGTTTTTAGTGCATCTTCTTTTAATCGAGTCAGCTTAGTGAGCTGGCGAAAATCGCGATTTGCCAGTAAATCGATGTGTTGGCGAATAATCGTGCGAGCTTCCTCTAATCCAGGGGTATTTTTCGGATAGAGAGATAGCTGAATGAGTAAACATTCTTTAAGGTCTTGTGCCGCCACTCCAAGGGGATCAAAATGTTGGATTCGTTTTAAAACCGCGCTCACTTCTTCCAAAGTGATATCAGGGTTATCAATACCTTCATGGATATCGGTAATTGATGTGGTGAGATAGCCTGAATCATCAATAGAATCAATAATTGCTGTCGCAATAGCACGATCCGTATCGGTAAAAGGGGTTAACTCGGATTGCCACTGCAAATAGTCCTGTAGGGTTTGTGTCGTTTCCCCTTGGTAGACCGGTAATTCATCGAAACTGTAGTCGTTGCTGGTGCCTGAAGGTGTGCCAGCGGTGTAAATCTCATCCCAATTGGCATCCAGTGGGAGCTCATCGGGCATATCACCCTTTTCGAGTGCATCTTTGGTATCGATTTCGCTACTATCAGTGTCGATATCGATGTCATCCAGCGAATCTAATTCATTGGCATTTTCTTCTTGTTCTAGAAGGGGGTTGGTTTCTAGAGCGAGTTGGATTTCTTGTTGTAGCTCAAGTGTAGAGAGCTGCAACAGGCGGATAGCCTGTTGCAGTTGGGGTGTCATTGCAAGTTGCTGACTGATTCTGAGCTGCAAACTTTGCTTCATGAATGGTCTTTTATCTCCATCTCAAAAATATATTTGTCATACAACCAGTGACGGTATCGCTAGCGAATGTTGTTGACCTGCTTTCTGATTTATTAAGACATTCAACAAATCGTGTCTCTGTCACCTAGCGATGCTCGACTTATTTTAGAGTCTATGACTAATAACTTATAGACGGAAGCCTTCCCCTAAATAAACGCGTTTGACTTGTTCATTTTCGAGGATCATCTCAGGTGTTCCGTGTGCTATCAGGTGCCCTTGGCTCACAATATAAGCTCTTTCACAGACATCGAGTGTTTCTCGCACGTTATGGTCGGTGATCAACACGCCCAGACCATAGTCACGTAAATGTTGGATGATTTTTTTGATATCCAATACTGAAATTGGGTCAACACCAGCAAACGGCTCATCTAACAAGATAAATTTCGGATTCGCGGCTAATGCGCGAGCAATTTCAACACGGCGACGTTCCCCACCTGACAACGATTGACCAATACTATCGCGCAAATGGGTGATACTAAACTCTTCCATTAGCTCTTCAGCACGTGTTTTACGTTGGTCTGAATTTAAGTCATGACGTATTTCTAGCACTGCCATCAGGTTATCATAAACGCTCAAGCGGCGAAAAATTGAGGCTTCTTGAGGCAGATAGCCAATACCACGGCGTGCGCGTTCATGAAGAGGCAACAGGCTAATATCTTCGCCATCAATGGTAATCTTACCTGCATCTCGCTGGACGATTCCGACCACCATATAAAAGGTGGTCGTCTTACCCGCACCATTAGGACCAAGTAAACCAACAATTTCACCAGACTTCACCTCAAGGCTGACATCTTCAACGACCTTGCGTTTTTTATAGGCTTTTGCCAGATTCTCAGCGGTTAATGTCGCCATAACGATTATTTACTCTTTCCGTTGTTTGCCGCGGGGCCTTTCTCTTGTAACTGTGATGGCAATAATACTGTGGTGACGCGTTTGCCTTTATCGCTAAATGCTTCCATCTGTTGTGTCGGCACGATATAGGTAATTTTATCACCCTTAATATTGCTATCTAACTGCTCAAGATAGGCATTACCTGTTAATGTCAGCAGTTCTTTATCCACTTCGTAGCGTGCTTTCGCTGCTCGGCCTTTAATTGGCTTACCATCATCTTGTAGTTGATAGAACGTCACTGGATTACCAAACGCTTCTATCGTAATTTTGTCAGAGTTACTGCTAGGACGCGTAACCACGACTTTATTGGCTCTGATATCAATAGAACCTTGTTTAATCACAACATCATCTGTAAATGTGGTGACATTTTTCTCTAAATCAAGGGACTGCTTGACTGAGTTAATTGTCATCGGTTGTTGTGTATCAGATTTTAATGCGGAAGCTGGTACGCTAAGAGCAAAAATTGCGCTGGCAACGGCTCCTTGAATAAAACGCTTTTTATTTACTTGATTCATTTTTTTGCTCTTCTTTTTGTAGCACGTAATGAGTTTTTACATCTTCAATTAACTCTGCGGTTCTTGAACGCAGGTTACCGCGCATTTTTAAACCAGTAGAATTAAGGCCTTGCCCGATGATGGTAACTTTATCATCCGATGAAACATCTTGTGTTATCAGATTAACGACAGCACTTTGGGTTGAAATTCGCTGAATTTGTGAATCAGGGCTTAAACTATCGACTTGGACATCGTCATACAAATAGAGCACTCTATCATTCGTCAGTTTGGCCTTGAGTGACCGTACAGTCCATGTCGGTAAGCCTGCTTCGTTATAAGTTGTCAAAACAGGGTTAGTAAACCAAGTGAGTTTGTCTGCCGTATAATTATCAATTTTATCTGATACAAGTTTATAGGCCAAATCACCTGCTGGATTATAGACGAATGTCACTGAATCATCAGTTTGATAATTAGGTTGACTGTTATCTATAACGCCTGCTGTTGGGGTGCTGGTATCATAACCAGCGAGGTTCCAACCGATCAGGCCAAGTGCTATCAAGGATAACAGGATAATTAACCACTTTTTAGCGTTACTCATGGGTGTCTTTATTCTTTAAATCGATAAGCCTTTAGCTTCTTCCAGTTTATTTTGAGCAATCAGGATCAAATCGCAAAGTTCACGAACTGCTCCTTTACCACCACCAATGCGTGTAACGTAATCGGCTTTTGGTAGTAGCAATGGGTGTGCATCAGCAACCGCTACAGATAGCCCAACTTTTGCCATGACAGGCCAATCAATAAGATCATCTCCGATATAGGCTGTCTCTTCCGCGCTTACTTTTAGTGTATCTAACAGTTCATGATACGCCAAAAGCTTATCGCTCTGTCCTTGGTAAAGATATGTAATACCGAGTGTCTTTGCGCGATCTTCAAGCAATTTTGCCTTTCGGCCAGTGATAATGGCCACGTCGATACCCGAGGTCAACAAACAGCGAATACCGTAACCATCACGCACGTTAAATGCTTTCAGCTCTTCGCCGTTATTTCCCATGTAAATTTGGCCGTCAGACATGACACCGTCGACATCACAGATTAACAATTTAATCTTAGCGGCTTTTTTTAAAACATTTTGGGTTACAGGACCGTAATACGTGTCCTGAAAGTGCGGATCCATAATCATTCCTTTTCTTTATACAACACCAGCTTGTAAAAGGTCATGCATATGTAAAACACCGACTAGCTTATTACCTTCTGCGACCATCAATGAAGTAATATGTTTAGACTGCATAAGGTTAAGTGCTTCTACCGCTAACATATTCGGGGTTATTTTGATGCCACCTGGCGTCATCACATCGGCTATTTTTGCGTTGTTAAGATCAATACCCATATCGAAGATGCGACGCAAATCACCATCTGTAAAAATACCAGCAATATTCATCTCGTCATCACAAATCACAGTCATGCCTAATTTTTTGCGAGTAATCTCAATTAATGCTTCACGTAACGTCGCTGTTTGTGGAATATGAGGAATATCATCACCAACATTCATTAAATCACGAACTAATAATAAAAGTTTGCGCCCAAGTGCGCCACCAGGGTGAGAAAGTGCGAAATCTTCCGGCGTAAAGCCTCTCGCGGTGAGTAAGGCAATCGCTAATGCATCCCCCATCACCAGTGTTGCGGTGGTACTTGTGGTAGGGGCCAAGCCTAATGGGCACGCTTCTTTTGGCACTTTTATGCAGAGGTGAACATCGGCATATTTACCCATATTACTATTAGGGTTATTGGTCATGCAGATCAATGGAACTTTAATTCGTTTTAAAACAGGCAATAGCGCTAGGATTTCACTCGATTCACCAGAGTTAGAAATTGCCAATACAATGTCTTTATGGGTAATCATTCCCAGATCGCCATGGCTAGCTTCGCCAGGATGCACAAAGAAAGAAGGTGTACCTGTACTGGCCAAGGTTGCTGCAATTTTTCGCCCAATATGACCCGATTTTCCCATACCCATCACAACGACCTTTCCTTGGCAAGCAAAAATGCGCTGACAAGCGTGGGTAAAATCATCGTTGATATATTGTTCTAAATTTTTTAGGCCTTCACTTTCGATATGGAGAACTTCTTTGCCTACTTGCTGAAAATCGATGTTTGACATTTTCTGTTCCATGCGTAGCTTTTCAGTTAATCGGATTAGCGAGCGCGAATTGTATAACGAATACTTACTATCAGTAAGTGCTTTGTCAAATCAGTCGAATATTAATTATATTTTAATCAATGATGACTGGCGGAGATTAACAAAAGCTTAAGTCAGTGGCTCTCGGTATTCATTAGCATCATAAACCAAATAAAGAATGATGAACTTTAGTATTCTCAACGAATAACAAATTTTTAAAGTCTAAGAGCTATCTGCTTCAATTGCGCAAAAATAATGTTTAACTATTAATAATTCTGTTGTTGTATGTATCTTTTAGATATAAAAAAACACATTTTTCACACCAATAACGCTATTTAGAACGTTATAATACTATAAATAAAATCAGATGTGATATTAGACGATTTTTGGTCTATTTTTCTGTAAAATCGCGAGCCTAGCGCTTTGAGAAAATAAAAATTGATGATGTGACGGGCTATCAAACAAATGCAAACAAAGACAGACAACTTAATCGAAGTGCGTGACATGTCTTTTACTCGTGGCAATAGGAAAATATTTGAAAATATTAACCTAACAGTACCACGGGGTAAGATAACGGCAATTATGGGGCCATCGGGAATAGGGAAAACCACGCTATTACGCCTTATTGGCGGCCAGTTACGCCCAAATCAAGGTGAAATTTGGTTCGATGGTGATAATATTCCGGAATTATCACGCTCAAAACTGTATCAGGCTCGTAAAAAAATGAGCATGTTGTTCCAGTCTGGGGCGCTATTTACTGATATGGATGTTTTTAACAACGTAGCATTTCCTTTACGTGAACATACTCACTTACCGGAATCATTGATCCATACTACGGTCATGATGAAGCTAGAAGCGGTAGGTTTACGAGGGGCTGCAAAATTGATGCCTTCAGAGTTATCGGGGGGGATGGCAAGACGAGCAGCTTTGGCTCGAGCTATCGCACTTGACCCTGAGCTAATTATGTTTGATGAGCCTTTTGTTGGACAAGACCCCATTACGATGGGCGTGCTAGTCAAATTGATTGATGAGCTGAATCAAGCATTAGGCGTGACCTGCGTGGTGGTTTCTCATGATGTGCCAGAAGTGCTTAGTATTGCTGACAATGCCTATATCGTTGCTCAGCAGCATGTGATTGCACAAGGGACTGGTGATGAGTTAAGAGATAACCAAGAACCACGCGTTAGGCAGTTTTTAGATGGTATTGCTGACGGGCCTGTACCATTCCGTTTCCCCGCCAATGATTATCTGGCTGATTTATTAGGGTAAAATAAGATGATAGTAGAGGCAATCGCTGCCTTCGGACGTCGGTGGATTGAAATTTTTTCGGCTTTTGGGCGAGCCGGCTATATGCTGTTTCGTTCATTGTTTGGAAAACCCGAATTTTCCAAACAATGGCCACTGTTAATTAGGCAATTGTACGCTGTTGGTGTGCAATCATTGTTAATAGTTGCAGTTTCAGGGCTATTTATTGGTATGGTGCTTGGGTTACAAGGCTATCTTGTTCTAACAACCTTTAGTGCTGAAGCCAGTCTCGGAATGATGGTGGCATTATCGTTATTGCGTGAATTAGGGCCTGTCGTGACAGCACTGCTGTTTGCAGGGCGTGCTGGCTCTGCATTAACCGCTGAAATCGGCCTGATGAAAGCGACTGAGCAAATATCAAGCCTTGAAATGATGGCTGTCGACCCCTTACGTCGAGTGATTGCCCCGCGTTTTTGGGCTGGCTTTATTAGTATGCCATTGCTATCACTTATCTTTGTTGCCGTAGGGATCCTCGGTGGTGCATTGGTTGGCGTTGATTGGAAAGGGATTGATGAAGGCTTTTTTTGGGCTTCAATGCAATCTTCTGTTGATTGGCGCATGGATATTGTGAATTGCTTTATCAAGAGTCTTGTCTTTGCCATCACAGTCACTTGGATTGCATTGTTTAATGGCTATGACGCTATCCCAACATCGGAAGGGATAAGCCGAGCGACAACACGAACCGTTGTTCATGCATCACTCGCGGTTCTTGGTCTAGATTTTGTACTTACAGCACTGATGTTTGGGAACTAAGTCATGCAAAGTAAAAAAAGTGAAATATGGGTAGGTTGTTTTATGCTGCTGGCAATTGCAGCAATTGTTTTTCTATGTCTAAAAGTGGCTGATTTAAAGTCAATTGGTAGTCAATCCACCTATCAGGTTTCTGCCTCTTTTGAAAACATTGGTGGCTTAAAAGAAGGTTCCCCAGTGAAAGTGGGCGGTGTTGTGATTGGTCGAGTTGCAAGCATTACGCTGAATAAAGATAACTATGTGCCTGATGTGAAAATTGATTTGTTGAGTGAGTATGACAACATTCCAGATTCAAGTTCGTTATCTATTCGTACTTCTGGTTTGCTAGGAGAACAATATATTGCAATGAATATTGGCCCTTCTGGTGAAGAATTAGGAATTGAAACCCTTAAAGATGGGGGGCGCTTAGAAGATACTAAACCTGCGATGGTATTAGAAGATCTGATAGGGCAGTTCCTATATAAGAGTGGAGATAGTCAAGGTGCTGATCCTACAGCAAATTGATTCGACATTAATACGGATTTAGAAGGAATAATTTATGTTTAAGCGCTTAATGATGATAGCCATGCTGGCGATTGCACCATTTGCAATGGCGATTGACCAAACCAACCCCTATAAACTCATGGATGAAGCGGCTGAAAAAACGTTTACACGATTGAAGGAAGAACAGCCTAAAATCCGTAAAGATCCTAACTACTTACGAACTATTGTTCGTGAAGAGCTGCTGCCTTATGTACAAATTAAATATGCGGGAGCACTCGTACTAGGAACTTACTACAAAAATGCAACGCCTGCACAGCGTGAAGCATATTTTGCCGCTTTTGAAGCTTACCTTGAACAAGTCTATGGCCAAGCATTGGCGATGTACCATGGTCAAACGTATCAAATAGCGCCAGAGCAGCCTCTTGGCGATAAAAATATCGTCGCGATCCGAGTCACCATTATCGATCCTAATGGTCGCCCGCCTGTGCGCCTAGACTTCCAATGGCGTAAAAATAGCAAAACAGGCCACTGGCAAGCTTATGATATGATTGCAGAGGGTGTCAGTATGATCACCACTAAGCAAAATGAATGGGGCGATATTTTACGTAAACAAGGTATTGATGGTCTAACAAAACAGTTAGAAATCAGTGCGAAAGCACCTATTACTCTGGATGAGAAATAATCACATGAGTCATGCGCTTACGTGGGACACCGCATCGTCAACAGTTAAACTATCTGGCACATTAGGCCGAGAGTCTTTGCTTGTATTTTGGGAGCAGCGTGAGACTTTGTTATCCCAAGTTGAGCAAATCGATGTGTCAGGCTTGGATCACGTTGACTCAACTGGACTCGCTATGTTGGTCCGTTTAAAAGGTGAGTTTGAGCAGCAAAAACGCTCACTACAAATAGTGGGAATGAGCGATAATTTAACAACCTTGATGGAACTGTATGGCGTTAAGTCATTATTGCTAAGTTAAGGTCAGTTTGTGTAAAAAAAGCGCCTCTGCGTGTTTTTATGCACCGGGGGCGTTTTCTTTGGTTTAAGATTTGTTTCGGATCCTTTAGGATAGACGTCTATTTATACCAAAATCGATGATGATAAAATTGAGTCATATATGGAAACCAACGAAATAAAACAAGTATTGATGGACAAGCTATCTCTGGATGAGGTGATTGTTAATGGTGATGGCAGCCACTTTCAGGTTATTGCCGTCGGTGCCATGTTTGAAAATATGAGCAGAGTCAAGCAGCAGCAAGCTGTTTATGCTCCTTTGATGGAGTATATCGCGGACAACCGTATTCATGCGCTTTCAATTAAGGCATATACCCCAGCTGATTGGGCACGTGACCGCAAGCTAAACGGTTTTTGATAAAAAACTGCGAACAGTATTTAAAATCTATACTCAAAACTATCTCGGGTTGCATGCAGTGAGTCAATAAAGATAGCACTAGGCGTAAGGAACGCGATAGTCCTACTTTTTCTGAAGACATTTGCAATCCGAAATAGGATGAATATGAATACGAGAGTAACCGAATGGATAAATTTTTAGTTAAAGGGCCCACTCGTTTAGAGGGTGAGGTGACAATCTCCGGTGCCAAAAATGCTGCACTACCAATTCTGTTCGCTGCGCTACTAGCCGAAGAGCCAGTAGAAATACAAAATGTCCCTAAACTTAGAGATATTGATACGACTATCAAACTTCTCAATCAATTAGGAACCAAAGTTGAGCGCAATGGTTCCATTTATGTTGATGCAAGACATGTTACAGAATATTGTGCTCCCTATGATCTAGTTAAAACCATGCGCGCATCAATTTGGGCTCTTGCGCCGTTGGTTGCACGTTTTGGTCATGGGGAAGTTTCATTGCCAGGTGGTTGTGCTATCGGGGCACGTCCTGTTGACCTACATATTTCTGGGTTAGAGCAACTTGGCGCACACATTGTATTAGAAGATGGCTATGTAAAAGCGACCGTTGATGGCCGTTTAAAAGGCGCTTGCATCGTTATGGATAAAGTCAGTGTGGGCGCGACTGTCACCATTATGACGGCAGCCACATTGGCAGAAGGGACAACGACGATCGAAAATGCTGCCCGTGAGCCAGAAATTGAGGATACAGCTAACTTCTTGAATACGTTAGGTGCCAAAATTACTGGTGCGGGTACTGACCGTATTGTTATTGAAGGGGTTGAACGGTTAGGTGGGGGAACTTACCGTGTGTTACCCGACCGTATCGAAACCGGCACTTTCCTTATTGCAGCAGCCGTTTCAAGAGGAAAAGTGATTTGCCGCAATGCCTGTCCAGATACACTGGATGCTGTTTTGGCAAAACTGCGTGAAGCAGGTGCTAAAATTGAAATCGGTGACGATTGGATCAGCCTTGATATGGAAGGTAAACGTCCCAAAGCAGTGACGTTACGTACCGCACCACACCCAGGTTTTCCGACAGATATGCAAGCTCAATTTAGCCTTTTAAACCTAGTGGCTGAAGGGGCTGGTATGATCACTGAAACCATTTTTGAAAATCGCTTTATGCATATCCCTGAACTTATCCGTATGGGCGCTCATGCTGAAATCGAAAGCAACACAGTGCTATGTCATGGTGTTGAGAAACTGACGAGCGCGCAAGTTATGGCAACGGATTTACGTGCATCTGCAAGTTTGGTGATTGCGGGTTGTATCGCAGAAGGCACGACGACAGTTGATCGTATTTATCACATTGACCGTGGTTATGAGCACATTGAAGATAAGCTACGTGGCTTAGGTGCGAATATTGAGCGTATCCACTCTGAAGATTAAGGGTGCTGTTGCCAATACAGAAGAAAGTCTACATTTTGCTTGCCCTTTACGAAGGGCTTGCTTCACTTTCAATCCCTTTATTCGTTTAAAAGGTGATTCTGGTCGCTTAAGGCCGAGTATGAGGCTGAACATACGTTTCAATGCCCAGTAATGACTCCTAATCACATTATTGTGATATTTAATGTGTTGATGCTCGCCACTTACCGTGAGCATCTTCTCCCCCTCAAATGAACCTGTATTTATCACTTTTGATATGCCTCCTTTTACCTTTAATTGAAGACGTTAATTAACAAAGAGAAAAGAGAGCTTGGTCCTGCAAAATAAAAGCTAAGGCCAAGACGATTATTTTTGCTATTAACAGCGTTAATATAGATAACGTGAGATTTGATTAATTTTTTGCTGAATTCTCATTTGACTATAAGTTTCATGATTTGATTGAAGGAGGCCAACAACATCGCAGTTGTTTGGCTATTTTTAGGGGGAATCATTGGGTCCTATGGGAAAGAGGAATTCAATCTTTATATCTTCTTAGTAAATCATTTGTTAAGCTCACGGTATTTGCTACTGTATCGATAATATTAACAGTGCTCTCATTGTTTTTAACCGCTTAATTAAATAGTTTTAATATCAATATAAACATGTTTTCATTAAAAATAAAAAACGTTAGTGAATATTGTCACTAACGTTTCGTGGAGAACATTTATTTTATTGCGCGCATTGGTCTAATTTTACTTTGGCCGGATATTGAGCGACATTTAAATAACTTTCTCCAACCGGAGATGCAGTAATAACTCCGCTAGAATTATTTAAATTATCATTAATACCAGGGCCAATAAATGCGACAATTCCACGGGAAACACCCGCAATTGTTTGTTCACCATTAGGGACATTCATATTATCTGAGCGAATTTGTAAGTTTCTAACACCTGAAAAATCTTTTAATTTTACTTCGATTTTATTCGGTTGTGTTACAGATGGGCTAGATGATATTTTTTTCATTGTTTTATATGGAAGGAATTCATATTCAGAACCTTCACCCAAGAAAAACTGGAAGTAAACTCCCACAGCACTTGTTTTAAAAAATTGAATCTTATTTTCACTGTATGCCGGTGTTGCATTATCAGCCCAACCATAAGGTCTATAGGCTAACTCATAGAGTTTATCTTTATCTGATTCATCACAAACAAATAATACTTTTTCTAAATCAATATGGGTTTGCAGAGATATTTCTTGTGGTGTAACAAGCGTGTCAGCTAAAACTTTTCCAGCTTGTTGGATATTGCTAACAATCATGGAATTTTTTTCACCAGCGTATATTGTTTTATTTTGCAATCCGGAGTTCACAATTTTACAAGCCGCTTGTGCACCAGAAGCAAATAGCAATGATAGCATAATGGTTGCTGAGATTTTCTTAATCATAATTATTCCTTAAATGAGATTTTTTTTATTTACATAGCATCTGTAAATTTCAATTTAAAGATAGATGACAGAAATATCTTGCACAAGAAAGTGATTAAATTAAAATTAAATCACCATTATTTTTTATGGTTGGTTTTTTAAATGCTCTTTTTTTTCTAAAATAGAGGTTGGATATAAATTAATTAACCATTTTTGGTTGATATTCCTTATTTGCTGGCATGAATAGAATATAAAACTTGCTCTATAAACTGATAATCAATTTATTCATGGCTTTTTATCTATTTAATTTTTTGAAATGGAAATGTTTTTTTATTTAGTCTATTTAAGTCTTCTATTTTAAATCGTATTGTTTTATTTTTAGACGAGAGTTTATTAAATATCGAATTTTAGAGTTCATTGATTAATAATGAAATCAGACATGTAGCAATGTGTCTTATTAAACTGATATAAGAACGTTAGTCATGCGCTAATACTCGTAGCGTTTAAAAGGAAAAGAAATATTGGCAATACTCTGTATGAGTCACATCGGATATCATTTTTGGCTCAGCGATAAGGCTAATTATCGGCTATCCGAGCAGAAAAGCGTAATACGTCAATTGGCTAAAGTGTGTTGAACTGAAAAAGGCTATTTAAAGATAAAAGTGACTACGCATTTTCTGAAGGGAGAAAATAGGTAATGAGATAATGAAAATTGACATCTACCGATAAATTAAAAATAAGGCAATAAATATATATCACCCAGTAATCACACTAACGTTAAAATAACCGTAAATGGTAACGGCCTATTTTATACGGGGCTGAAACCTAGTTTTATGGCGTGAATTAGCGTAAAGGAACCCTTTGCTAGCCAGCTTGGCCTTCAGGAATTTCTTCAATAATAACATCCACATCCTTTACTTCACCATCACGTAAAATTTTTACGGGTACTTTACTGCCAGGGCGAATTTCTGCGACTAAATCCATTGTTTCTGCGGCGGAAACGGCGGGTTTATTATCTACCGATAAAATAATGTCGCCTTGAAGAATCCCCGATTTCGCCGCAGGGCCGTTAGCTGCAACTTGGAATACACGTAGCCCTTTGATTTGGTCAATATTGTTATTATTAGTTCTAATCTGTGGTAGTTCACGTGCCGTGATCCCAATATAACCACGGATCACACGGCCATCACGGATTAATTTTTCCATTATTTTTGTCGCTAGGGCGGTAGGAATAGCAAAACTTAAACCTTCTGAACTGATCCCTTGGCCCGCACTGAAGGAGAGGGTATTAATACCGACTAATTCCCCTTCTGTATTAATTAAGGCTCCCCCTGAGTTACCTGAATTAATAGAAGCATCCGTTTGTAGAAAGTTTTGACGTCGGGTGGAGCTTAAGCCAACTCGGCCCGTTGCACTGATAATTCCCTGAGTCACTGTTTGCCCTATGTTGTATGGGTTACCAATGGCAAGGACGACATCTCCAACATGGGTGACACGCAATTTATTAATAGGAATGACAGGAAGGTTTTCGGCATCTATTTTGAGTACCGCTAAATCCGTTAATGTATCGGAGCCGACTAATAGAGCATCAAAGATTGAACCATCCTGTAAGGCAACTAGAATTTGATCTGGATTATCAACAACATGTTTATTGGTAATGATATAACCGTTGGCGCTCATAATCACGCCTGAACCCAGTGATTTTAATTCACGGCCTGATTGAGAAAAACTCCCTTTAGAGCTGCTATACACATAAACGACAGCCGGTGCGGCTTTCCGGACGGCTTTATTATAACTGATAGGTTCGTTATCTATTTTACCATAAAGCAAATCAGCTAACCCTTGAGGGCGTAGGGAAGGCACCGCAACAATAAGGATCATCGCGGTTATTAGACCTAGCATTGCTGCCCAGAGAAGCTTTTTCACCATAAGATATCGAGTATTCAACTTGTTGATGTTAGTACAGGGAGATTGAGCATAACATAAAAAAACAGGCACAGCAGTTTGTACTGTACCTGTTTTGATCTTTTACAACAATTTTGTGTTGTGATTAATTTTTCATGAGCAGATAGAGTGTCTCACCACCACGTAAGACTTTCATTGCCAGTACTGGCGGTTTTGCATCAATCACTTTACGGAACTGTTCAATACTTTCAACACGAACGTCGTTCACGCCAAAAATTAAGTCACCTTTAACTAAGCCAACCGCGGCAGCAGGTGATTTTGGTGCGACATTATCAACTTGTACACCTTTAGTGTTGCTAACGGTTGCGTTAGATAGTGTGGCGCCAAGTAATGATTCGCTCAGTTTTTCCGCTTTAGTCGCTTCGCCTTCATTGTTTTCTAAAACAACTTTAACATCCATTGGCTTGCCTGAACGGATCAGACCAATCGTGATTTCTTTACCGATCTGGCTGGTACCAATTTTAGCTCTCAGCTCAGCAAAGCTGTTAATACGCTTACCATCGACAGAGACTAAGACGTCACCTGATTTAATGCCAGCTTTAGCCGCGGAAGACTTAGGCAGAACTTCGCTCACGAATGCACCACGTTGAGCATCAATATTAAAGGCTTTTGCAATATCCGAATTCATTTCGGTACCTTT
This sequence comes from Providencia sp. PROV080, assembly GCF_033688105.1. NCBI lineage: Bacteria > Pseudomonadati > Pseudomonadota > Gammaproteobacteria > Enterobacterales > Morganellaceae > Providencia > Providencia sp. PROV080. The sequence goes on along the minus strand of NZ_CP096346.1, from coordinate 3,494,928 downwards.
AATACCTAAAATCCCACGTTTCACCTCGCCGTGCTTAATGAGTTGTTCACTGAGGTTTTTAGCCATATTACTTGGGATTGCGAAACCAATACCAATGTTACCGCCACCCGGTGCTAAAATTGCGGTATTAATACCGATCAGTTCACCATTTAGGTTCACTAAGGCACCACCGGAGTTACCACGGTTGATAGAGGCATCTGTTTGGATAAAGTTTTCTAGACCTTCAAGATTTAAGCCGCTACGTCCAAGTGCTGAAATGATCCCTGAAGTTGCAGTCTGTCCTAGACCAAATGGGTTACCTACGGCAACGGCAAAGTCACCGACGCGTAATTTATCGGAATCGGCCATGCTAACGGCAGTGAGATTTTTAATGTCTTTTGCATTGGTGATTTTTAATAATGCGATATCTGTCTGTGCATCTTTACCGATCAGCTTAACATCGAGCTCACGACCATCATTAAGTTGGATTTGAATTTTATCTGCACCATCAATCACGTGATTATTGGTTAAAATATAACCCTGCGCAGCATCAATGATTACACCAGAACCTAACCCTTCAAATGGTCTAACACTTTGCTGCTGTGAAGGGATGTTCGGGCCAAAGAAGAATTTTAATTCTTCTGGGATTTGTTGGTTTTGAACACGTGTACCAGAAACATGAATGTTGACGACAGCAGGGAGCACTTTTTCAAGCATCGGTGCTAAGCTTGGCATATTTTGGCTCTGTGCCGTGGCTGGTAATGTTGCAGGTAAAGCCGCACTGCTAATCGAAGGTAAAATTGACAGGGATAACCCTAGGCTCATTGCGACCGCAGTGAGAAAGAAATTTTTTCTTTTCATCATTCCGTAGATTCTCTCAAGAATAAAATTTATCAGGTAGCAGCAATGCTGCACTCATCACGATATTTTTCTCATATCAGATTTGATTTTACTGATAGCTATGACTATGGATTATGCGCAAAAGTTCATACAACAGGTAGCAAATATCCACTCTTTTACATCTATTTACATGGATTGTAGATGAAATAGAACTTCTATACAGTTTTGAAATAAAAAGAAATACTTTAAATAAGACGATATTTTGTCGTGTTGTATTTAACTGACTAGTTAGCAGCAGTAAACTCGCCAGTGCTAACCAAACAAAAAAGGATATGTGGTATTCACCAGTAAATGATTTTACTGGTGAATAAGTTAGCTATATTTCGTGTGATAGAGCAATTGAAGGTGTCGAACCACCTTCAAGACTCATTATTTTTCTTCATTCTGATTCACGAACCATTTAGATGATATATGAATAATTACTTTTCTTTTTCATCTAAAGGGCGGAACAGGCCAGAAGCACCATCTGAATAATCTCTCGGTGGCATTTTTACTGGCGCCTGATCATTATCAGCTTCTGATTCCGTTAAGCGATAATTGAACGGATTATCTTGAGCGGGCATATCTGGCATTAACTCTGAGGAGCTTTGTGCCATATGTTGATATAGCTGACGATAATCACGAGCCATTTTATCAAGTAACTCTGCACTGCGAGCAAAATGGCTGACGAGCTCCTTACGGTACTCTTCTAGCTCAGTGTTTTTCTTGTCTAATTCAGCTTGTGCTGTCTTTTGTTGGCGAAGTTTTGGGTTACCATAACGGACGACTAAGGCGCCGATAATGAAACCGATAACTAGTCCAATTAGTGCATACTCCCAGGTCATGCTGACTCCTTCGTTTACTTCACTGTTCGCAGAAATTAAGCTTATCCATCTATTACTATACTCTAAATCATTCGAGGTGCAGCGAGGCGACAAGTGAATAAGTCGCTAAGAGTATAGATAATGCTATGACGAGTCTGAATAAATGTCGTCAATAACGCTGCAACTTGAAGTATAACGAGTAAATTCCGGTTAATCACTAAAGAGTGGAATACTAAGACGAAATTCCTTACTCCTCTAACATTCGTTAACTAGACGTTAAATAATAAATGAATCTGGTTATAATAAGGGCAGTGTATACCATATAACGGTAAAAAAACCGAAAATTTTTCAAGGATTATTCAGTTAATGTCACCGATAACCCCGATTATGCGTTATCAACAGGCTCTTGCTGAAGGTAACTATCAGCCTGATGACGTACAAAGACGTGCAGTAGAGCGTCTAAATGAAATTTATCAGCAGTTGATCTCGACATCCTCTTTAAATGAACACAATGAGAAGCCTTCAGGCCTAAAAATGCGTTTAGGGCGCTTATTGGGCAAAAAACATACCTCAACGATCGAGCCTGTAAAAGGACTATACATGTGGGGTGGCGTGGGGCGAGGAAAAACCTGGCTGATGGATATGTTCTATGAAAGCTTGCCAGGAAATAGAAAACTCCGTTTGCACTTTCATCGCTTTATGAAAAAGGTCCAAGACGACCTGATGGCTTTACAAGGTCAAGAAAACCCATTGGATATTATTGCTGATGAATTTAAAAAGCAGACAGATGTCCTGTGTTTTGATGAGTTCTTTGTGTCTGATATTACTGATGCAATGATTTTAGGCACTTTACTGGAAGGCTTATTTGCTCGAGGCATCACCCTAATTGCGACATCCAATATTATCCCAGATGACCTATATCGCAACGGTTTACAACGTGCGAGGTTTTTACCCGCGATAGAGCAGATTAAAAAGTATTGTGAAATTATGAACGTGGATGCTGGGGTTGATTATCGACTAAGAACATTAACTCAAGCCCATCTTTTCTTATCGCCGATTAATGATGAAAGTCGTCAACATCTCAATGAGGTTTTTAACAAACTGGCTGGGAAAAAAGGCGAACAGCAACCGATCTTGGAAGTTAATCATCGTAAAATGCAAGCGATAAACGCCGCAGAAGGGGTGCTGGCAATTAGCTTTAAAGCGTTGTGCGAGGAGCCTCGTAGTCAAAATGATTATATTTATCTCGCCAATTGTTATCACACCGTACTTTTGTATGATGTGCCTGCTTTGGACGGTAAACAAGAGAGTGCGGCGCGGCGTTTTTTAGCGTTAGTGGATGAGTTTTATGAACGAAAAGTGAAGTTAATCATTAATGCGCAAGTGCCTATGGTATCGCTCTATCAAGGTACTTTGCTCACATTTGAATATCAGCGTTGCTTATCTCGTTTACAAGAAATGCAAAGTGAAGAGTATTTGAAGATGCCACATTTGGCTTAAGTCTCATTGGTGGTTTTTGTACAAAAAAACATCTAATATAGACAAGAAGAAAAAAAAGTGTTTTTGGGGTCGATTTTTATTGCTGACTTCTCTATAATCTTGCGACCCCACGTTACAGCGATGTTTTTTATTTCCCAAGAAATATCGCATTAATGCCGGCTAGGCTGCTCGAAGGGGTGGGTTTGCTGGACAAGAGTCGTGTGAACCTCACAAAGCTTATGAACATGAGTGTTCACCAACGTGTAACTTCAATATTGGGTAAGTTTTAATGAAAACTTTTACAGCTAAACCAGAGACCGTAAAACGCGACTGGTACGTTGTTGATGCAGATGGCAAAACTTTAGGTCGTCTTGCAACTGAATTGGCTCGCCGTCTGCGCGGTAAGCATAAAGCGGAATATACTCCGCACGTGGATACTGGTGATTACATCATCGTTCTGAATGCAGAAAAAATTGCTGTTACCGGCAATAAACGCGAAGACAAAATCTACTATCGCCACACTGGCCATGTAGGTGGAATTAAGCAAGCGACTTTCGAAGAAATGATTGCTCGCAGTCCTGAGCGTGTGATTGAAATCGCGGTTAAAGGCATGTTGCCAAAAGGGCCTCTGGGTCGTGCAATGTACCGTAAACTGAAAGTTTACGCAGGTAACGAGCACAACCACGCGGCACAACAACCGCAAGTTCTTGACATTTAATCGGGATTATAGGCAATGGCTGAAAATCAATACTACGGCACTGGTCGCCGCAAAAGCTCTTCCGCTCGTGTCTTCATTAAGCCAGGTAGCGGTAACATCACAATCAATCAGCGTACACTGGAACAGTACTTTGGTCGCGAAACTGCGCGCATGGTCGTTCGTCAGCCGCTAGAGTTGGTTGAAATGTTGGAAAAACTGGATCTGTACATCACTGTAAAAGGTGGCGGTATTTCAGGTCAGGCAGGCGCAATCCGTCACGGTATCACCCGTGCACTGATGGCTTATGATGAGACTCTTCGTTCTGATCTGCGTAAAGCTGGTTTCGTTACCCGTGATGCGCGTTCTGTTGAACGTAAGAAAGTTGGTCTACGTAAAGCACGTCGTCGTCCACAGTTCTCCAAACGTTAATTTATTGCCCTTTGGGCATAAAATTGATGAAAAAACCCGTCTTTATGGCGGGTTTTTTATTGGGCGCAATATATTGCTTGATGTTTATTGATGAGCTGCGAGCGGTTTCTTTTATCTGAATTCGCGCTATGGCGCGTGCTGGAAAAGATAAATATCATTGAATTTAATATATTAGTGATAGACTTCAAATTGAATTTTTATTGGAAAATCAATGCACATAATATTTGTGTATTATTATTTGAATAATATACCCAAGTACTCAATGAGTTGTGTTCGGAAAACAGGAAATAACCTAGGCTGAACTTCTTTGATATGCAAATTAATAGTATCTAGGTGGCAAGACAAATCGAATGGGTAAAAGCGTTCTTTTCTAAGACATATTATTGTTCATGTTGGCTTTCGTATTGTAAGGTGGGCCAATAAAAATGATCAAAATAAAACTGATTCATTTAATAACGGATTTTTGATGCTGAGATAGTATTAAGTTGATTGCGCTAGTGTAAGAGGTTTTGTCATTGATTTACCTGCCGGTTTAAGTAACTCGTGTCAGACGAGATTTCTATTATTCGAGCGAATCAAGCAGTTCAATCTTCATTAATGTTTATGCAGCGAAAGTGCGCAATACAGAGCCGTCAGCGGGGATAAAAATTTTTGTGGGTATGCGAACGGGTTGCATCATAGAGTTATTACTTGAGAATTCAGAATCGCACCACAAATCATTCGTCTATTGAGGGAAAAACAATCGAAACTGACAGTTTAAACGCCATTTTAAAGTGGAATAGTGTTCGCCTTCCAAGCTTCCCTAAATAAGCTTTTAGAAACGTTTGTATATTGAATCTCTAAGTTGGTTGTTTTATTTGCCATCTTACTTATTTCATGTTCGACTATACAAAATAGATATAACTTACCTTACCAGCATTTTTCTTTATGAGTAGGCGTTAGTTGAGAATTTTTAGGCTGACATTTTTTATTTAAAAAAACATTTTTTAGAGTTAGCTCTAAGGTTTTTTAACTAGTTTTACATGTATTATTGAATTGATATTCTAATTTTTTGTCTTTTATCTACTTTAAACTACATTTAGTTATGATTTTCTCATCTACGTCCCCCTAAGTTGTACAAAATCTGCTAGAATATGCGACTGCTTTTTATTTTCTTATTTCTCGCTGCACTACAGCGAGAGGGTTGTGCTGACTTTCTATATGGATAAATGAGAGCTTTGGCACAGGGGATTGTAAAATGGGCGGGCTCGTAATTATTCAAAAACTTATTACAGTTTAGTTCATTTTTATTCAACTTGGAGGTTTTAATGGCTGTCGCTCCTAACAAACGTTCGGTAATGACATTATTTTCAGGCCCAACCGACATTTTTAGTCATCAAGTTCGTATCGTTTTGGCTGAAAAAGGGGTTAGCGTTGAGATTGAGCATGTCGAACCTGGTCATCTGCCTCAAGATCTGATCGATCTAAACCCATATCAGAGTGTACCTACTCTTGTTGACCGTGATCTGACCCTATATGACCCACATATTATCATGGAATACTTAGATGAGCGTTTTCCTCATCCTCCTCTCATGCCTGTTTATCCAGTTGCTCGTGGTACAAGTCGCCAACTGATGCACCGCATTGAAAAAGACTGGTATTCTCTGATGTACAAAATTGAAAAGGGAACGGCACAGGAAGCGGATAACGCACGTCGTCAGTTAGCAGAAGAGCTGATTGCGGTATCACCTGTTTTTGCTGAAATGCCTTTCTTTATGAGTGAAGAATTCAGCTTGGTTGATTGCTACTTAGCCCCGCTGTTGTGGCGTTTACCTGTACTAGGTATCGAACTCAAACCATCAAGCAGCAAACATCTGCAAATGTACATGCAACGTGTTTTTGAACGTGATGCATTCTTAGCTTCACTGACTGAGTTAGAACGCGAAATGCGTCTTTCGGCACGAGGCTAAGTGGCATGATGGAAATGGCGCCAATGACACCGAGACGCCCTTATCTATTACGTGCGCATTACGAGTGGCTGCTTGATAATGATATGACGCCCCATTTGGTTGTGGATGTCACTGTGCCAAATATCAATGTGCCAATGGAATTTGCTCGCGATGGGCAAATTGTATTGAATATAGCACCGCGCGCAGTAGGTAACTTTGAGATTACGAATGATGAAGTACGCTTCAGTGCGCGCTTTGGTGGTGTACCTCGTCAAGTATATGTGCCAATGGCCGCGATTATCGCAATCTACTCCCGTGAAAATGGCGCTGGGATGATGTTTGAACCGGAAGCCGCCTATGAAGAACAGTTATCAGCTGATCTTGAAGGGATTGAAGAAAACCCTGCGGATAACATCACGTTGGTCCATGAATCAGACCCAACAAGTGAGCACTCGTCATCTTCAGATGATGAGCCTACGCCACCCCCTAAAGGTAGGCCATCACTCAGAGTCATTAAGTAATTCGTAAGGTATATCGATCAAAAAACAGAGGGTTTCCCCTCTGTTTTTATTTTGCGATCTGTTCGCTGATTAAACGCCCATAAAGCATAAGATACCATCTGCCGCTTTGCGCCCTTCAGCAATTGCCGTCACCACTAAATCAGAACCGCGAACAATATCTCCCCCAGCAAAAATTTTGGGGTTTGATGTTTGGTAAGCTAACAGCTCATCACAGCTTGCAATGATCCGCCCCTGAGCGTCTAGCTGCACATTATGCTCTGCTAGCCAAGGCATGGCATGTGGGCGGAAGCCGAATGCCGTGATCACCGCATCCGCTTGTAATAAGTGTTCAGAACCCTCTATAACCTCTGCTTGAGCGCGTCCATTTCTAGCCTCACTCATCTGTGTTCTGACTACTTTGACTCCACACACATTGCCTTTCTGATCGACTTCAATACTCACCGGTTGTAAATTGAATAAAAATTCAGCCCCTTCTTCTCGAGCATTTTTCACTTCTCGTGGTGAACCAGGCATACTTGCTTCATCGCGACGATAAGCACAAATCACCTTTTTCGCGCCTTGTCGAATAGCGGTACGCACACAATCCATTGCGGTATCACCGCCACCGAGGACGACAACCTGTTTGTTTTTAAGGTTGACATAAGGTGCATCGGCTGGGTTTTCAAAGCCCATTAATTGGCGAGTGTTGGCAATAAGGTAAGGTAAAGCATCATACACTCCCTTTGCATTCTCATTGGCGAGTTGTCCTTTGGTGGACTGATAAGTTCCTGTACCAATGAATACGGCGTCATATTCAGCAAGTAAATGATTTAATGGCAGGTCTTTACCAATCTCGGTATTGAGTTTGAATTCAATCCCCATTGAGGTAAAGATCTCTCGACGGCGGGTCATAATTTCTTTTTCGAGTTTGAAAGCCGGAATACCGAAGGTCAGTAACCCACCAATTTCAGGATGGCGATCGTACACGGTCGCTTGTACGCCATTGCGAGCTAACACATCGGCACAGGCTAGACCAGCAGGCCCAGCTCCAATAATAGCAACGCATTTATTCACAGGGACAACATGAGAAAGGTCAGGACGCCAGCCCATTGCAAAGGCGGTATCGTTAATATAACGCTCAATATTACCGATAGTGACAGCGCCAAAGTCATCATTTAAGGTACAGGCACCTTCACATAAACGATCTTGAGGGCACACTCTACCACAAACCTCAGGCAAACTATTGGTTTGATGAGATAGCTCTGCGGCCTCGATAATACGTCCTTCATTGGCAAGCTTGAGCCAATTGGGGATATAGTTATGCACCGGACATTTCCATTCACAGTAAGGATTACCGCATGAAAGGCATCGATCTGCCTGTGTCTGAGCTTGGATCGCGCTAAAAGGCTCGTAGATTTCTACAAATTCAATTTTACGTACATTTAACGTTTTTTTAGGCGGATCAACACGTTGTAAGTCGATAAATTGATAAACATTCTGGCTCATTTTTCTCTCCTTACTGTGCTTGGACGCGTAATTCAGCCGCAGAACGGCTACGGTGGCCTAAGAGTGCATTGATATCGCTTGATTTGGGTTTGACCAAAGTAAAGTGGCAAACCCAATTTTCCCAATCCGCGAGAATGGCTTCACCGCGCGCTGATTGCGTCAAACGGACATGTTCAGTAATTAATCCACGCAGATGTTCAGCGTGAATTGGGTAATCATTGACTGACAGTAGTTCCACCATCTCATTGTTGACCCGGCGTGAGAAGTGAGATTCTTCATCAAGCACATAAGCAAAGCCCCCCGTCATACCTGCACCAAAATTGATCCCCGTGCTGCCAAGGACACACACTATCCCACCTGTCATATATTCGCAGCCATTATCACCAATTCCCTCAATAATCGCCGTTGCGCCTGAGTTACGGACCGCGAAACGCTCACCCGCAAGGCCTGCTGCATAGAGTTTACCGCCTGTTGCACCATATAAACAGGTGTTACCAGCAATAGTGGTTTTATGGGTGGCAAATGAAGAGCCCACTGGTGGACGGATAGCGATAACGCCTCCTGTCATCCCTTTACCAACATAGTCATTGGCATCGCCCGTTAAAATTAATTCCACTCCACCTGCATTCCAGACACCAAAGCTTTGCCCAGCCGTTCCTGTAAAATAGAGCTGTAATGGTGTGGCTGCGAAGCCTTGATCACCGAAGCGACGAGCAATTTCACCAGACAAGGCGGCACCAATTGAACGGTCGGTATTCATGATGTCATAGAAAAAGGTTTTCGATTGCTTCTGAGCCAAATAAGGTTCTGCATCTTGTAAAATGCGTTGATTCAGTAAGCCTTCATCAAATGGAGGATTAGTTTCTGTACAAAAAACGGCTTTCTCTGGCTGCGGTTCGCTCGTTTCTAACAAACTTTGCAGATTAATTCGGTTTTGTTTAGCGGTCGTTCCTTCAATAATCTCGAGTAAATCGGTACGACCAATGAGGTCGGTGAGTTTAGTGACGCCTAATGCCGCCATCAGTTCACGCGTTTCTCTGGCAATAAATCGAAAGTAATTGATAACACGTTCTGGTAAACCATGGTAATGATGTTGTCTTAATGTTTCATCTTGTGTTGCAACACCCGTTGCACAGTTATTGAGATGGCATATGCGTAGATATTTGCACCCAAGGGCAACCATTGGGCCGGTACCAAAGCCAAAGCTTTCAGCACCTAGTATTGCCGCTTTGATGATGTCTAGGCCTGTTTTGAGACCGCCGTCCGTTTGCAAACGAATTTTATGGCGCAAACCATTGGCGACAAGTGCTTGTTGAGTTTCAACAAGGCCTAATTCCCATGGGCATCCCGCGTACTTCACTGAGCTAATAGGGCTAGCACCTGTGCCTCCATCATATCCCGCAATGGTAATTAAATCGGCATAGGCTTTTGCAACACCGGTTGCGATAGTACCAACACCGGGTTCTGAAACCAATTTAACGGAAATCAAAGCATGTGGGTTAACTTGTTTAAGGTCAAAAATCAGTTGTGCCAAATCTTCAATCGAATAAATATCGTGATGTGGTGGTGGGGAGATCAGTGTAACGCCCGGCACGGAATAGCGTAAACGTGCGATATATGGCGTGACTTTATCTCCGGGGAGCTGGCCGCCTTCACCCGGCTTAGCCCCTTGAGCAACCTTGATCTGGATAACATCAGCATTGACCAAATACGCAGGCGTTACACCGAAACGCCCTGAGGCAACTTGTTTGATTCGAGAACGTTTTTGTGTGCCATAACGCGCAGGATCTTCACCTCCTTCGCCAGAGTTTGAAAAACCGCCCAATGTATTCATCGCAATCGCGAGGGCTTCATGGGCTTCTGGGCTCAATGCACCGATCGACATGGCGGCAGTATCAAAGCGAGAAAATAGTGCTTCTTCAGGTTCAACATCGGCTAAGGAAATGGCTTTATTTGTCAATTTTAATGCTAACAAATCACGAAACGTCGCCGTAGGGCGATTGTTCACGAGCTGAGCATATTTTTGGTAATCATCATAATTGCCGCTGTGCACTGCATTTTGCAGGGTTTTGACAACATCTGGGTTGTAGGCATGATATTCCCCATTATGCATATATTTGAGCAAGCCACCTTGTTCTATCGGTAGACGGGGTAACCATGCTTTACGAGATAAATTAAATAGATCTAACTCAAAGTCACTAAAATTAGCCCCGCTGACGCGGCTAACGACACCCTCGAAACACAGTTGAGTCACTTCTTCATGTAAGCCCACAGCTTCAAATAATTTCGCGCAACGGTATGAGGCGATTGTCGAAATACCCATTTTCGACATAATTTTATATAACCCTTTATTGATGCCGTTACGATAATTCAATAACACTTTGCCAAGTGGTTTATCAAAAAGTTGGCTTTCAGACATAGCAGCCAGCGACTCGTAGGCTAAATAAGGATAAATCGCTGTCGCGCCAAAACCTAACAAAACGGCAAAGTGATGTGGATCTCTGGCACTTGCTGTTTCAATGATTAAGTTAGCATCACATCGTAAATTATTTTCGACTAAGCAGCGTTGGACCGCACCGACTGCCATCGCGGCAGGAATAGGGAGGCGCTCCGGAGAAATATTTCGATCAGAAAGTACGAGTAAAACAGCACCGTCGAGAACTTTTTGTTGGGCTTCTTGGCAAAGATTTTCAATAGCTTGTTTTAATGAGTGGGTTGACGATGCGTAAGTCATGTCGATAGTCTGTGTTTGATAATAGCGGCTATCTTGTTGACATAACTGTTGGAAATCAGAGTAGAGCAAAATAGGGGACTTGAAACTCAATCGATGAGCCTGCCCTTCAGCTTCGCAAAATACATTCATTTCTCGCCCAATACAGGTGGCGAGTGACATGACGTGAGCTTCCCTCAGCGGATCAATCGGTGGGTTTGTGACCTGTGCAAACATTTGACGGAAATAGTCATAGAGAATACGTGGTCGCTGTGACAATACCGCAAATGGAGTATCATCCCCCATTGAACCCGTCGCTTCTTGACCATTTTCACCAAGCACACGAATAACTTGTTCTAATTCTTCGCTCGTATAGGCAAATTGCTTTTGATAGGTTGCCAGCGTTTGATTATCCATTGAGCGCTGACCAACGGTATCTTGTTGTTGCTCCATCGCTTCAAAAGGAATTAAGCGAATCACATTTTTTTCAAGCCATTGCTTATAGGGATGGCGGCTTTTTAAGTCGTTATCGGTCTCTGCACTCTGTAAGATGCGGCCTTCTTGAGTATCGATAAGCATTAATTCACCGGGGCCAACACGCCCTTTTTCAACGACTTCATCGGGTTGGTAATCCCAAATACCGACTTCCGATGCACAGGTGATCAATTTATCTTTAGTAATAACGTAGCGTGCTGGACGTAAGCCATTTCTATCAAGATTACAGGCAGCGTAGCGACCATCGGACATGACGAGTCCTGCTGGGCCATCCCAAGGTTCCATATGCATGGAGTTAAAATCAAAGAAGGCTTTGAGGTCTTCATCCATATCAGGATTATTTTGCCAAGCCGGAGGTACTAGTAAACGAATCGCCCGAATCAAATCCATCCCGCCATTAAGTAACAACTCCAGCATATTATCTAGGGAGCTAGAATCGGATCCTGTTTCATTAACAAAAGGTGCCGCTGACTGCAAATCAGGGATAAGGGGAGTTCGAAATTTATATGAACGTGCTCTAGCCCACTGGCGGTTACCCGTGATCGTATTTATTTCACCATTATGAGCCAAAAAGCGGAATGGTTGCGCTAATGGCCAGCGTGGTATCGTATTGGTTGAAAAACGCTGATGGAACAGGCAAATAGCGGATTCCATGCGTAAATCAGCAAGGTCAGGGAAAAAGCGCGGTAAATCGGTGGCCATACATAGCCCTTTATAAACCGTCACAAGGTTAGAGAGGCTACAAATGTAAAAATCACTATCGGTAATACGTTTTTCGATACGACGACGGGCGATGAATAAACGTCTTTCGAGATCTCGAGGGCGCCAGCCTGCGGGCGCATTGATAAAGAGTTGTTCAATCTTAGGGAGACTTGCGAGGGCAATACTACCGAGAATTTCACGGTTAATAGGTACTTCACGCCAGCCAACAATCGCTAGAGTTTCATCTAAGATCTCTTCTTCAACAATACGCCGGCAGTCAGCGGCAATCGCGTCATCTTGACTTAAAAAGATCATACCAACAGCATAATTGCGTGCTAAGCGCCAACCCTGATCCTGTGCAACTAAATGAAAAAAACGGTCGGGTTTTTGCAATAGCAATCCACATCCATCGCCCGTTTTACCGTCGGCAAGGATCGCTCCACGATGCTGCATTCTTGCAAGTGCGTGGATTGCTGTTCTGACGATTTTATGGCTAGGCTCACCTTCAATATGAGCGATAAGGCCGAAGCCACAATTGTCTTTTTCTAATCTTTTATCGTACAGCATAGATTCTCCGTCGTCTTTCGTACTACAACGTTGTTACCTGCGTTTTGCTCCCTAGTCAGCTTGAACTGTGTCTAAGGATTCATTCTCCTATCGCCGAGTTGTAGTGTGAAATACAGGGAAGAAGAGTCCTGTAAAGACCATAACTACAACTGTTTTAGCGTACTTCTTTGCTCATTCATTACAAATCTAATAAATTCAAATGGTTAGTTTCTATAAGCAGAACGAACTCATTGTTTTTAATTTACTCATTTATTATTTATTCATTATTTTTAGTGGCTAATCTTCTGCGCACACCAAATGACAGCGTCAGTAATTCGCTGTTTTCATTATTAATAAAAATAAACAGTGTATGAGGGTAATCGTTATGTATACGTCATCAGATGAGAGGGCGGACACGGTAAGGTTTTAAATTAGCGAGATTCTTTTTCTAGGTCAAATAGCGCGTAAATAACATTATTTGCGATATAAAATAATGTTATTTAATTGATTAAGAAGAAAAAAGTTACCAAAAATGCTTTTGTGACACAGGTCTTGTTTTTGTAAATGCTGTGATATACATCACTAATAAGTGCGCTTTTTGGTCGCAACTCTATCGGGTTTTACTTATTAGGTAATGATATATTTTTAATTTTTAAATTTATCTGGTTTTTTGCTCTGTTTTTTGTCGTTTTATAAAATTAATAAGATAACGGGAAATCATCATAAATACTTATGATTTTGAAAAATAAAGTTTATTTTTCATTTTTAGTGCTATTTTGGCTTGATTATATTAAATATTACATTATTTTATTTGGTAATAATAAAGCGATGACCATAAAGATTTCATCGAGTACGGTGAAATATCGTGTCGATAAAAACACTTAAGATTAATGAGCCGGATCGACATTTTTTACCAACAATGAATCGAATGTGCCTCATTTGATATATGATTCAGTGAGTATCATATTAAGGGGTGGTTATGAAAGTACTTCGCGGTCTTGCGCAATATTATGTCGATCTCATGATGAAGCTAGGGCTAGTTAGGTTTTCTCTCCTGCTTGCATCTGCGTTGGTCGTTCTGGCGATGATAATGCAAATGGCAGTAACCATTGTGTTACGTGGGCAGGTCGATAGTCTCGATCTCGTCGGTTCTATTTTCTTTGGCTTAATTATTACGCCTCTGGCTGTTTATTTTTTATCTGTTGTTGTTGAACAGCTGGAAGAGTCACGACAACGCCTCTCTCGCATGGTTGATAAGTTGGAGGTGATGCGTAAGCGTGATGCAGAACTAAATAGTCAATTACAAGGCAATATTGAGCAGCTAAATCAGGAAATTATTGAGCGTGAAAGGGCAGAAAGAGCCCACCTTGAGTTGCTTGAGCAATTAAAACAAGAAATGAAGCATCGCGAGCAAACTCAAATTGAGCTTGAACAGCAATCTGTGCTGTTACGCTCATTCCTTGATGCCTCACCTGACTTGGTTTATTACCGCAATGAGAATAACGAGTTTTCAGGGTGTAACCGAGCCATGGAGTTACTCACAGGTAAGAGTGAAAAACACCTCGTTGGTTTAACGCCGATGGATATCTATGATATTGAAATCGCCTCAAAAGTTATGGAAACCGATGAAAAGGTTTTCCGTCACAATGTCTCGCTTACCTATGAACAATGGCTTGTTTATCCTGATGGTAGAAAAGCGTGTTTCGAGCTACGTAAAGTTCCTTTCTATGACAGAGTGGGTAAACGACACGGTTTGATGGGCTTTGGTCGAGATATTACGGAACGTAAGCGTTATCAAGAGGCTTTAGAGAACGCAAGTAGGGATAAAACAACGTTTATTTCTACAATCAGCCATGAATTACGTACACCACTTAATGGTATTGTTGGGCTGAGTCGTATTCTATTAGATACCGACCTAACAGCTGAACAAATGAATTACCTAAAAACGATTCATGTCAGTGCAGTCACATTGGGGAATATTTTCAATGATGTGATTGAAATGGATAAAATTGAGCGTCGTAAGGTACAACTGGATAACCAGCCTGTTGTATTACCGCAATTTGTTAATGATTTAGAAAACCTTAGTGGCTTGTTAGTGCAACCGAAAGGTTTGAGATTTGTGATGGATGTTGCGACAGGCCTACCAGAGACAGTGCTGACAGATGGCACACGACTTCGTCAAATTCTATGGAATTTAATTGGCAACGCCGTCAAATTCACGCAGCAAGGTGAGGTTAAATTAAGCATCTGGCGAGAAGGAGAAGACAAACTGTTTTTCAGTGTGCAAGACAGTGGTATTGGTATTCCGAAAGACGAACTCGATAAAATTTTTGCGATGTATTATCAAGTGACCGATAGCGCTGGTGGTAAACCTGCAACAGGAACTGGCATCGGTTTATCGGTATCGCGTCGTTTAGCCCAAAACATGGGGGGAGATATTCAGGTTGAAAGTGAAATAGGCAAAGGTTCAACCTTTACGCTTTCGATCGTTGCCCCTGTTGTTGAAGAAGAAGTTATCGATTCTCAAGAAAGTGATGATGACTATCCATTACCAGCCTTGCATATTTTGCTGGTGGAAGATATTGAACTCAATGTGGTTGTGGCGTGCTCTGTGCTAGAAAAATTGGGTAACACCGTTGATGTCGCAATGAATGGCAAAGAGGCGTTAGCGATGTTTACCCCTGGTGAATACGATTTAGTGTTGCTGGATATTCAGCTCCCTGATATGACTGGAATTGATATCGCACAACAATTAAACCAGCGTTATCGCAAAGACGAACTTCCTCCGCTCATTGCATTGACTGCAAATGTTTTAAAAGATAAGAAAGAGTATTTCGACGCAGGAATGGATGGCGTTTTAAGTAAACCACTAGCGG
The DNA here is from genome assembly GCF_033688105.1 of Providencia sp. PROV080. NCBI lineage: Bacteria > Pseudomonadati > Pseudomonadota > Gammaproteobacteria > Enterobacterales > Morganellaceae > Providencia > Providencia sp. PROV080. The sequence goes on along the minus strand of NZ_CP096346.1, from coordinate 3,479,378 downwards.
TATCCGCCCTTAAACAGGTCATAGAGCAATACTGGGGTGAGAATACCAACGAAACGCCTCAGGATGGCGTACAAAGCGTTTCTAGCGATACCGATGAGTCAGTACTCGATTGCGAAATGCTAGAACAATACTTGTCGTTGATCGGTCCGAAGGTCATTTACGATGGCCTTGAAGTCTTTGAAAAAATGATACCGGGATATTTGGCTATTTTAGATTCCAATATGGTGGCTAAAGATCAGAAAGGTATCGTTGAAGAGGCGCATAAAATTAAAGGGGCAGCCGGTTCTGTCGGATTGAAGAACCTACAAAACATCGCCCAGCAGATCCAATCACCTGAACTTCCTGCTTGGTGGGATAATGTACAAGAGTGGGTTGATGAATTAAAGCAAGATTGGAAGTCGGATATAGAAACTTTAAGAAACTACGTTGATAGACGTACAAAAAAATAACCCCAACCGAAGTTGGGGTGCGCGAATACTGCGCCAACACCAGGGAAATCGTTGATCTACCTATGGTTTTCTTTTTGGGCAGACCTTTAAAATTTGATTACTGCTCAAGGGAATAATACCAAGATACCAAATATTAGCGATTTTGTTACAAGATTCATTAAAATCTGTGATGAAGATTGATGTTTATTCCCTTTTCGCGGTTCAGTGATAATTTACTACAAATGGAGCAAGATATGAAATCAATTGCGGTTATTTTAAGTGGATGCGGTGTTTTTGATGGAAGCGAGATTCATGAGTCAGTGTTAACTATGCTTGCTTTGAGTAAAAAAAATGCTGAAGTTCATTTTTTTGCACCAAATGAATCTCAACCTACTGTAATAAATCACATTACTGGTGAATTGAAAAAGGATAATCGTAATCAAATGGAGGAAGCTGCACGTATTTCTCGTGGGAAAATAGCGCCTTTATCCTCTGCTGACGCAAATAAGCTGGATGCCCTCATAATTCCTGGTGGTTTTGGTGCGGCAAAGAATTTATGTGATTTTGCGGTTAAAGGAAGTGACTGTGAAATTAATAAAGAACTATTAAGTTTAGTCCAACAAATGTACCAGCAGAAAAAGCCTCTAGGTCTGATGTGCATAGCACCGGTCATGCTTCCTAAGCTCCTCAATACTTCAGTTGAATTAACAATTGGTAATGATAAGGAAACGATTGCTCAGATCGAAAAGATGGGGGGTAAACACATTACCTGCACAGTGGATAATATTGTAGTCGATCATGCTAATAAAGTTATTACGACTCCCGCTTATATGCTGGCTCAATCAATCTCCGAGGCTGAAGTCGGTATTAATAAGCTCGTTGAGAAAGTATTAGAAATGGCATAATTGACTCGATGAGCATGATAATTTCTCGATTATGGCGCTGGTTACGGAAAGTTTTGCTTTCGCTAGTCGCGGTTTGGTTTTTGACTGTGATTGCGTTTAAATTCGTGCCAGTGCCATTTTCTGCTGTCATGGTAGAAAGGCAATTATCCGCATGGATAAACTTAAATTTTTCTTATGTTTCTCGTTCGGAATGGGTTGATGAAAATCACATTTCTCCTTACTTATATTTGGCTGTTATAGCAGCAGAAGATCAAAATTTTCCTCATCACTGGGGTTTTGATCTTGAAGCTATAGAGAAGGCTTATAAGCATAATATGAGTAAAAAAAGCACAATTCGAGGGGCTTCAACTATCTCTCAACAGACAGTAAAAAACTTGTGGTTATGGGATGGGAGAAGCTGGATAAGAAAAGGCCTTGAAACATTGATGACTCCTGTTATGGAGCTTATGTGGTCAAAAACAAGAATATTGACTGTTTATTTAAACATAGTTGAGTTTGATGAGGGGGTTTTTGGGGTTGAAGAGGCATCAAAAAAATTCTTTAAAAAGTCAGCAAATCAACTAACTATGGAAGAAGCTGCACTATTAGTGGCTGTTTTGCCGAATCCTCACAGGTTTAAGGTAAAATCACCCTCTTCATATGTGTTAAAGAGACAGGCTTGGATCTTGAATCAGATGTACCTTCTTGGGGGTAGGAATTATCTGAAAAATAATACCATCGGTCCTGACGAATAAAAAAGTCATGAATTTTCATTCATGACTTTTCTTTTTATAACAATATATTATTGTTTATGATTAATTGAGATAGGTGAAAGCGGTCGTGACACGACGAACACCTTCTGTTTCACTGGCGATTTTTGCCGCAGCATCCCCTTCTTGTTTGGTTAAAATACCCAATAAGAAGACTTCACCATTTTCAGTAATCACTTTCACGCTGGATGACTTCACAGCATCACTGGTGAGGATCTTTGATTTCACTTTCGTTGTCAGCCAAGTATCTTTTGACGCGGTGCCTAAATCAACAGGTTCACCTTGACGAACTTCATTATAGACAGCGTTAGTTCCTTCAACATTTGCTGCTATTTGTTTTGCTCGCTCAGCCCAAGATAAATCAGGGCTTTGACCTGTCAGCAAAACATTTCCTTTATAAGCGGTCGCAATAATGCGAGCTTTGCCTGTTATGTCTTTATCTTTATTCAATTGGCCGCTGACGCGCGCTTCTAACGTACCATCATCAACTTGTTGGCCGACAGAACGTGGGTCAGTTGCGCTTTTTGTCGCAACCGCAGCAGAACCGACAACGGCAGCGCCGATACAGCCTTGTAGCATTGTCATACTAAGAATAATGGCTACTATTGGGAGTAATCGCATTTTTGCTCCTTAATCATCCTGATGAGGGAAAAGTGTATTATCGATGAGATCACAAAGACAATTCACCGTAAGAAGATGAACCTCTTGGATTCTGACACTACGTTGTGATGGTATACGTATTTCAACATCTTGTGGTCCCAAGAGACCCGCAAGTTCGCCGCCATCATAACCTGTCAGAGCAACAATTGTCATATCACGAGTGACAGCGGCTTCAACGGCTTTGATAATATCACTGCTATTACCATGTGTTGAGATAGCCATTAAAACATCACCATGCTGACCGAGTGCTCTCACCTGTTTAGCATAGATTTCAGTGGGTTGTTTGCTACCGGAAATGGCCGTTAACACTGCATTATCCGTATTGAGAGCGAGTGCGGGTAGGCTTGGACGCTCAGTTTCAAATCGGTGGATCATGCTAGTCGCAAAGCGTTGCGCTGTTGCGGCAGAAGCCCCATTTCCACAACATAAAATTTTGTTACCGTTTAGCAGTGATTGAACCATCATCATTGCTGCGCGTGATATAGCATCGGGCAGCGCTTCTGCTGCTGCTATCTGAGTTTGAATACTTTCTGTAAAACAGACTTTAATTCTATCCAGCACTTGCTTATTTTCCTGTGAAATTAACCAACATGTTCACTATCGTTAAAGGCATTCTGTATCCATTCAAACTGACGATCAGTAATCGCACAGATATCAAAACGACATGCAGTAGTTTCGAAGCTTTCTTGTTTTTCGGCAAGCCAATATTTAGCAGCAGCAATCAGTTTCCTGCGTTTGCATCTATCGATTGATAAGAGTGCGCCACCATATCGTTTGTCTTGACGAAAACGTACTTCAACAAATACCCAACCAGTATCATCGCGCATAATTAGGTCGATTTCACCATGGCGATTTCTGGCATTTCGCTCAACAAATGTTAACCCCTGTTGTTGCAGGAAGGCCTGTACTTGACTTTCATAGTACCGACCAGCTAACCATTTTAATGTTTTTTTGAGAGGTTGCATGACGTCCTTGTCTTAAAGTTGGGCAATCATCCTAATTGCACGGCAAGATTATCTTGCTAATTTGATTTGTCCTTGGTTGAACTGTAACCAAGGAAGGTCGCGGTAAACAACACAGTTTTCTCCCACACTCAAAGTACCTGATGCACCTTGTAGACGGAATTGGGCATTTTGTTGTAGTTGATCGTAGTTATTCGCTAGCGACCAAGCATCGATACCTAACGCATAGAGGCGCAACAACGAATAATCATTATTTATCTTTTGTTGGGCCTGTTTGCGTAAATTGTTATTTGCACCAGCTAATAATGGAATATCACTGAATTTTAAGCCTTCCATTTCGAAACGAAAATCAGCGCCATTGCCGGCTTGGTTACTGCGTGAACTTGCATATAGGGCTGGGCGTTGACGGCTACTAATCGCCATTTCAATCATCGGCTTGATCAAGGTTAGCTCATCACGAGTGGCAACAATATAGACCGCATCGATAGAATTAGAGGAACTCATTTGAGGCTCTGGTTGTGAAAGCTCAGGATAGTTTTGCCCATCAATCGATTTTGCTGCAACAGGGGGATTGACGACGACAGGTGTACCGGTCATACGAATCCCCGCGCCTCGGTTAATCGACTCTTTCAGCGAGGCCACAGAACCAAAAGATTGTTTAAGGACGGTAGCCCCCCCTTTTGATTGCCACTCTTCAGCAAATGCTTTGGCAATACGTTCACCAAAGGCATTGTTCGGCACTAAAATTAATGGCGCTCGTTTACCCTCAGCCATGATATGTGCCGCGGCATTCTTAGCTTCATCTTCAGGAGACAGTGAAAAATAGCAAAGGTTGGGGCGGGGCTGCAATTTATCGGCATCTAACTCATTCAGAGTTAGGACACTTAACGGCGAACCTGCTTGTGCAATCGCCTGTACTTCAGGTTTCAATAACGGGCCTACCACTAAAGTAAAGCCTTCACTTTGGGCTTGTTGCAACAACTGAGAGATTTGCTTTCCATTGGTATCAAATACTTTGATACTTTGGGAATTGGTTGGTGTAGCTGCAATACTCAAAGACGGGTTAACGATATCAGCATCATTGGTTGCATTATCATTACCTGTTGCCGCGGCCACCTCAGCGTAAATTTGCTCTAATACATCATTATGACTACTTTGCTCAGGCGTTGGTGCTGTATTTGACGTTGCAGCCGGCGCTTGTGGTAAACCTTTTTGTGCATCCATGAAGCCTTTCATGATAGCTTCACCGAAAACTTTTCCTTGACCACTCATTGGCAGAAAAAGGGCTATTTTAGGGTTTTTACCGACAGGTGGCTGCATGGATTGTAGCAGTTGGCTAGGCGGTGTTTGTGCTGCTGGGTGATTTGGATAGCGAATTTTCCAATCATCAACACCTGCTTTTAGCGTTGCAACATCATCTCGATTATTGAGATAAATATCGAGTAAATCGACCCAGCCTGCTAAGGTGATTTCGTCAGCGCCAATGCCTTGAATTTGCTCAGGCGTCATTTGTGTTAACATTTGCCATGTGCTATCGATATTGGCTTGGCGGGCTGTTTGTTCGGTCAATAAGGCTTCTTGACCAATATAAGCACGCAGAACATCGCTAGAAGGCTTACCTTGCGCGGAATCAATGATAGACTGATACCGATTTATTTCGGAACTGATCTGTTCCGGTGTCGTTGGGGTAATAGGTGCTTTGTTATCCCCTGTAAGCTGACAGCCTGACAGCATTAAAGCTGATAGCATTGCTGTGCAGATTAACCCTTTTTTTACATGCAAAAAAATTGAAGGACGCATACTGTATCCAGTGGTGTATTTTCAGTTGCTTAATTTTAAACCGGCTATTCGGATGAAACAATGAATCAACCTAATCAAGCAGTGGTTATGGCATCCACGCTGTATATCGTGCCCACCCCTATCGGTAATATGGGCGATATCACGCAACGTGCGTTGGATGTTCTTAAACATGTTGACCTTGTCGCTGCAGAAGACACACGGCATTCAGGAATACTGTTACAGAATTTTGCCATTAATGCACGCATGTTCGCCTTGCATGATCATAATGAACAGCAGAAGGCAGATCAATTAATTAGCAGACTTCAACAGGGCGATAGTATCGCATTAGTTTCCGATGCAGGTACACCTTTAATTAACGATCCTGGCTATCATTTAGTCACTCGTTGCCGTGAAGCGGGGATCCGTGTTGTGCCATTACCCGGAGCATGCGCTGCAATCACGGCGCTTAGTGCCGCGGGTTTGCCTTCTGACCGTTTTTGCTATGAGGGATTTCTGCCCGCCAAAAGTAAAGGCAGAAAAGATGTCCTTAAAGCACTTGAACGAGAGACGCGTACATTAATTTTTTATGAGTCAACACATCGCTTACTCGATAGTTTAGCAGACATGATTGAAGTTTGGGGACCCGAGCGTCATGTGGTGCTTGCTCGTGAAATCACAAAGACTTGGGAGTCAATTGAAGGACGGCCTGTCGGGGAGCTATTCGCTTGGGTAAAAGAGGATGAAAATCGTCATCGTGGTGAGATGGTGCTGATAGTCGAAGGCTATAAAGCAAATCCGGATGACGATGACATTTCACCTGATGTTATCCGTACGTTGAATCTGCTACAGCAGGAGCTCCCCCCTAAAAAAGCGGCAGCGATTACGGCTGAAATTTATGGCTTAAAGAAAAATCGCCTTTATAAATTGATGCTTGAACAACCTAATAACGATTGATAACTGCATAAACCCCTATACAAGGCTAGGCAAAGTGCCTATAATCCGCAGCGGAGTTGGCCAGACAACCGCTGCTCTATCGTTGTCCTTCGGGAGACGGGTAGAGGGGAGGAAAGTCCGGGCTCCATAGGGCAGGGTGCCAGATAACGTCTGGGAGGCGCAAGCCTACGACTAGTGCAACAGAGAGCAAACCGCCGATGGCCTGTTTACAGGCACAGGTAAGGGTGAAAGGGTGCGGTAAGAGCGCACCGCGCGACTGGCAACAGTTCGTGGCACGGTAAACTCCACCCGGAGCAAGACCAAATAGGGGTTCATATGGTGCGGCCCGCATTGAACTCGGGTAGGTTGCTGGAGCCAGTGCGCAAGTGCTGGCCTAGATGAATGGTTGTCCAAGACAGAACCCGGCTTATCGGCCAACTCCAATTTTTTCATCATACTTCAAACCGTGGCTGCGTTAGCCCTAGTGACATACCTTAGTATGCACCTAGGGATATCTTCGTTTTGCCGCCTTGCCACAACTGGAATGACTGAGCAAAAATTCCAGTGATCCAGTTGCTGCCTTACCATAACGTGAGTTACTGAGAAAAAACGTCAGTGCTATTCAAACTTATTAAAAAAGAATCACTGCTGACGGTTTTTTAAATAGCTACTTAACGGCTTGTTTAACCATTTCTAGCAACTTACGCACATCGTCTGGACGGGTGTCGCCGCTTTCTTTATCAATGATTGAACTGTAAATGTGCGGAATAATTTTCTTCACACCAGCATCGAGGGCGATTTGCAGGATTTGTGGAAAATTCTCCAAATCAATGCCACCTGTTGGTTCTAGTGAAAAATCAAACTTCGCACAGGCTTTAGCAACCGCTTTATATTCTTCAATATAAGTTAATCCTTTCATATTAAAGAACTTGATAGAGCTTGCACCCATATCTTTCAGCATCATAATGGCGGTTTCAACAGGAACGATTCCTTCTGGCGCCTGAGAACTGAGTGGGCCAGTAGAGATTTTTACCATACCAACAGTACCACTCGGTGACACTAACGCGTTGACAAACGTTTCATTTTGTCCAAGCAGTGCACGGCTAATCGGTGCACCTGTGAACACTTGGTTGACGTGCTGTGGTTGGATTTCCTGAGAAATTAATGAAACCATGGTGGATTGATTAGGGTCACCTGCCCCAAGTCCTACAGATAGCGCATTATCGGTCTCTTTTGCGTAAACACGCATATCCGCAATCGCGCTATCTAAATCAGGGTAATTTTTCGATAGTACACCAACAACGACAAAGGTTTCAGCTGCTTGATAGATATCTTTGGCATTTTGATGGCTGCCAGCGAGGACATTCAGGCAAACACGGTTTTGGTAAAAGTTTGGTGATAATTTCATGTTAAATTCCTTTGACTAACAAACGGATACGCTCTGCAATGATATTCAGTTGATCATTGCTGACACTGCGAATATCCGCTTCTACCTTACCTTCATTGGCTTTATATTCGCGAAAGTAGATTGCAGTATCCCCTTGTTTTAATTCGCTCATGATTTGATAGGTCGTTTTACCCATCATTTTTTCATCAAAGCTAATTTCAGCGCGGGCGATATCACGTCCGGCAGCATCCCATACGATGCGAGCCGAAATCGCAGGGATCCCATTGAGCTCTTCAATAAAGCCATTCATGCGATTCACCATTTCAGCGCCAGTTTCTTTTGTGGCGGTTAAGTATTGTTCTATCGCCAGTGTTAATCCTAAAATGCCTTCCTTGCCGACTTTCATTGCGCGGCCAATACCTTGGCTTTGGCGTTTTACCCATTCGATATAGGTTTTTTTACCCACAACGAGGCCGCTGGTTGGTCCTTCGATCGCTTTAGCACCACTGTAAATCACTAAATCAGCGCCTGATTGATAGTAGCTGGTCAGATCTTCCTCTGCCGCGGCGTCAACGATCAGTGGCACATGATGTTGACGAGCAACAGCCGCGGCTTCGCTCACGCTAAGCATACTTTTTTGCACTGTGTGGTGGGATTTGATGTACAGAATAGCTGCTGTTTGTGGCGTGATCTTCGCGGAAAGTTGAGCCGCCGAACATTCATTAGCAAAACCCGCTTCAATCACTTTGCCGCCACCGAGTGTGATCATCGTATCGACGGGGGCACCAAAATTAACGTTATGACCTTTGGGTAAGACGATTTCACGTGGAACAGCCTTAGAGGATGCGTGTAAATTTAGCAGCAAGTCATCGTCATCACGTACAATCACAGCAGCAACGGCTTGTGCGATCCCCGCGGAAGCACAAGAAACCACAACGGCACTTTCAACATCAAGTAATTTCGCAATGTAATCGCCAGTTTTATTCACTAAATCTTTAATTTCAAAATAGTGATTAAGGCCATAAGCGACACGTTCAACCACCTCTGGTGTTGGGGTTGAAACGCCAAGAATGGTCATGCGGCCAGAGGCGTTAATCACGTGTTTTAGTTGATACTTCTCATAAATCGATTGCATGTTCAGATTCGCCTTCTGCATGAATAATATGTTTTCCACCAATAATCGCGGCAATGGGTACAAAGCGATGAGTACCGATGCGGCGTTCGCCTTCAGCATCCGTGAGTTCAGTGGCTTCTTCTTTTAAATCAAACAGTGTGATGTCGGCATCAAAGCCAGGCTTTAAATAACCTTTTGCAGGTAGAGCTAATAAATCGGCGGCTTTTTCTGTCACACAGCGCAATATTTTTTCTGCGCTAAAGCCCATACACAGGAATTTGGTCATCACAAAAGCAAGGCTATAAACTGGACCATTAACCCGATTTCGATGATAGATATCAGAGCTAATAATGTCTGGATAGGTACCAATACGCATCGCTTGTTCTGCGACTTTAAAGCTAAAGCTTTCACCGCCATGACCGACATCTAAGATCACACCGCGCGCAAGTGCACGTGCAATCGACGGTTTTAAATTTCCATCATTATCAAGAATGCGATTCGGCTTACCATTAAAGCAGTGAGTAATAATATCCCCACGCGTCAATAAATCTGCAATCTCATCAATATTAGGTGGGTTATTACCAATGTGTACCATTAATGGCAATCGATGCTTTTTCTGCATCTGTTTGGCTTTGAGGAGGGGAGCAATACCGTTGTCACCAACGACACTTTTACTCATGCGTGCTTTCATTCCAACAACAAAACCTTCGTGGTGTTCTATCGCCTCTTGGAAACAGGTTTCGTCGATATTATTCATATCAGATAATTCATTTTGCGCGATAATACCGATACGTGAAATGTTTAATAAGGAAAATACGTTAGTCTGGGCTTTTTGTGTTAGCTGATAAAATTTATCAATATCATCAGCACCGACACTGCCTGCATCAACCAGTGAGGTAACCCCACCAGCAGCACCTGCTAAATCGGGCTCATCAAAGTAAATAGGTGACTCCACAAAACAGTGCGCGTGCGAATCAATCCACCCTGCGCTGACATAGGTTTTTCCTTTTAGATCAATCCATTTTTCAGCTTGTTGGTTGCAGGCCAACGCCGGGCCCGCAGCTTCGATCTTTCCATTTTTAATCAGAATATCGATTAATGTTCCATCGATATGTTTACCCTGTTTGATGATTAAAGAATACATAATTACCTTCTTTGCTATTTAGTCATTAGGCGGCGAGAGGGAAGAAATAACCAAATAACATCGCGCCTAAAATTGCACCACCTGCGACAGGTTTCTGCCATACATAGAAGATGAGTGAACCAATCAGCGAACCAATACCAATCGGAATGGAGGCAGCCATCGCAGCCAAAATAATTAAAGGACCTAAGAAACGACCGGACGTATTACCTGCTCCCATCATTATGTCAGCACCGAATGTCGAGTTGGCTTGTGCGATGGTAAATTTACGCGCAAATACAATGATCAAGCCAATTAACACGCCGAGTAACAAACCAGTAATCAGGGAGATCCAGAAATTGGTAACCAAAATATCCCAACCCGCCGCAAGAAATAGCGCTGGGACGCCAAGGCCAATACCTGTTTGTAATGCACCACCGATATCCAAAATACCGACTAGGGAGCCTTCGATGATCCGTGCGAACAGGAAGCTCGCACCAAATGCCGCAACAGCGCCGTAAACGCCTGTATCTAAGCCTGCTTTTAACATTGCGACGAAAGCAACTTCGTTAAATGCGCCGAATCCGTAAACAACATACATGTGAGTCCCAGCAAAAATGCCTGCTGATAATAGCCCGACAAAAATAGGGAACGACCACTCAGCGTACCAAAAATCTTGTTTGTTAATTTCAGTTGTCATAATTATTTCCCGCTCAGTAATCCATGGATGTATTCAAGCCACAGAGGTTTATCTAAGTTGAAAGAGGTGATCATCTTCAGGTCAAACTCACGGAAGAAGCCACTTAAAACAAACAGTAAGACAACGGTGATCATCATCGTACGTGTGACACGGTTCCAGCCGTTATCATCAACACCTTTACCGATCAGGATACCCAGAACCAAGCCAGGGATAGCATTTCCCATAATGAGTTGTGCACAGCCACCGAAAAGGGTAGCCCAAAAACCTGAGCGTCGACCTGCATCCATCGCGGCTAACCAGAAAATAACTGGCATTACGGTATTTACCAGTAGGTTTGCAGCAGGCACTAATACGTTGATTGCTGTCGTTTGTAACGCAGCAGGAACAGCGGACGCTGTTGTATTTAAGAAGGCAACAACCAATGCACCGATAATGGTACAAGCTAGAGCCATTTTTTTCGGGTTATGCAGTGTTTCAGCGACATTACGGTTTTTAGAGAGCAATGCAGCCGCACCCCAGTTAGGAATGATGCGGTGGTCAACGTCTTGTGTGAATGCACCGGCGGCAACCGAGGATGCCCATGCGTTAAAGAAGAAGCCTAAACCGAACGAGAAGTGAGAAGCAGGATCGCCTTCACATGCATTCAGTTCGCCGAGTGTACGGAATGCCCCCATCCCTTGGACTGTAGGAGCGTGGAACATGCGGGCAGCACCTGCACCAAGGCCAAAGCCACATAGGCCGCCTATAATGAGGGACATACCCAGTATTTCTAAGAAAGATGCAGTTTCACTCATGGAAATGCCTCCAGACCTGAATTGTTTTTATTGTTCTGTAAATGGTATTTCGTTGACAGAAAGTAGGGTGACATCTAGCGAAACGTCGAGCACCACACGGAAATGTTCACGTTTGCGCGGCAGAAAAACGAAAAGAAACTTTTCTGTCCGCGAGTGCGAATATGCACTCACAACGGCAACATCCTTAGGTTCGATTCGCAGGATAATGTCATTGCTCTCTTTTAGTACCGTGCGTTGAATCGAGTTCAGTGCATCAGCAATGGCTTTTTGTTTGCTGTCACCTTGCCCAGAGACTCGCACAACCGTTTCGATAGATTTCTTCATTACGCGTCGCCGTATTTTTTGAGGTAAGCTTTAACTAAACGCTCGCCTAATTCTTCTTTATCCATAAAGCCAAAGCCTAAAACAGTGCAACCCTCAGCAATCGCGGTTTCGCCTTCCTCAATCGAGCGCATGCCATAACGCGCCTTATAGCCGTATTTAGTTTGTGCTGTGATAGCACCTGCACCACCACTTCCACAAAAGGAGATACCTAAATCAGCGTGTTCAGCATTCATAACATCACCGAGCTTCATATCTGCCGCTACACCCGGGACAACAATGGCTTTACCGCCTGCACTTTCAACTCCTACTGCCACTTTTTGGCCTTTTCCTAAACGGTCTCCGATAGCAACAACAACTTGTTTCATAGTGATATTCCTCAAAAATTAATCATTCGAACGGATAACTTCAAAGTGAACAGAGAGTAAAAATGTCTCTTCTGGCGCGAGCCCTGGTAGGGTATCGACAACGCGTTGCGATAAAGCAATCGAGTGTTCTGAAATCTCATCAAATAGGCTGATATCGACTTCAGGTAAGGCTTCACCCGTTTTAGCTCTAACCACCATGGCTCTAAGATGAGACTCCAACATCTGTTGTTGTACATCCGTGGTGTAGCAATTTTCCTGTTTAAGCCAGCCACTAATGACGGCCAGCAGTTCTTGTGTTACCTCATCGATATCGAGGTTATTTTCCGACATCTTAAAAACGACAACTGATTCACTCATAACTGTTTAAAATCCAAGGTAATAATGCAATTAAACTGCTTTGTTCCTTTATGATAAATACCTTAGTCGCTTCAAGAGAACTTGTGCAGACATTGAATTTCCACTTGTAAGTGGAAATTAATTGGAAGGATATAACGTGCTTTTGTGTATGAAATCCGAGCTAATCGGAAATTAAATGGAAATTTAGACTTTTTTCGAGTATTGAAAATAAGTAGTCTTAAGTAGGGAGCTACATTAATGTATTAAAATTCAACCTATTAATGATTTTCTGCTAGTGATGGAAAACAGGCATTGTGATTAAAAAAGAAGTGGAAATGAAAAAGTGGAAATAGGCGCTAAAGGTCATTTTGCATTTCCACTTACGAATATGGCACAACAAAAAGGCGATTTTGGTGATAAATAAAATGATGGATTTGCGGTCATGATCACGCAAAATGCGGGAATAGCGATTTTTCCAATAATAAGTGGAAGTGTAGGTTTGACTCAAAAGATCTTTCCAGAAGGATAAATTCATCATGCTAAGGTATAGAAGCAATAGGTTATTTGATGATGATGATATTCATGGTTAGTAATTAAAATTGATTGTTGATGAATTCATAATAACTTGAGTCGACCTGTATTTATCTAGGCTGTCTTTACATCCATAGGAAAGAATGATGGTTGGTTTAGCTAATAATCCGCTAGATAATTGTAAACGTTAAAGCTAGCCCCACCATTTTCTATTATTTATGAGTAAGGGGTCAGTCTTATTTCAATCAATAGACCACAAAAACCCTTATGAACTTATTTTGTTTGCAATCGGCTGTAAATTGAAATGTTTTATATTGTTTATCAAGGTCTCTCTCTTAGTTGAGGTTAAACATATTTTTCACCGTGGATTGAGTCATGCCTTAATTTTTATGTGCTGTCTACGCGTAGAATAATCGTAATTTAGTGTGATTGTTATAACACTTGTCGTTCTGCCGTACTCTTAAATCTATTTGCTTTACCCAAGAAGCATTCGGACGTTCAGCCATATTAATACTTCTATTAAACTGAAGTAATATCATATTGCTAGAGTTTTCAGTCCTTGGGTATGACCTCTACGTTTATTAATGGCCATCTTTTGTGTATTTCTTGCTTAAATGATTTATTTCGACTGAATTTTTAACCCCTATATTCGCGCTAGGCTGTCCTTAGCAATGACTTGGAACTCATTGAAATTCTTAACAGTGATAAGTCTACGGGTGGTTTTTTCTTTCACAAACGTGACAAACAGGTCGTAGATCGCCATGGCTTCTTCATAGTCAGCTTTACTGATTGCCAGCAGGAAAATCACATACGCGTTTTCTTTCGTCTCTCTATTCCATTCAATACCTTTGGGGGCGACAATGGTGACAACCACTGTTTTATTTGCCAGTAAGCCTAAAGAGTGGGGTAATGCAATTCCTTCACCAAGCAAAGTAGAAACAATCGATTCACGTTCTTGTAATGAGGGATAGAAATCAGCAGTGACATAGCCATCTTGTTGTAATTTATGGCAAACGGTTTGGAATAAAGTTTCTTGGCTGATCTTGTCATTAATCACCATAAAGTAACGTTCATCAAAGAAGCGTTCAATAATATAAGGGCGAGTTTGATCCATCATTGCCAATTTACCGACTTGTTCTAATTGATAAGGCGTCGGGAAAGGGGCTATTTTTATGACAGGCTTATTCTTTTCCGAAATACGCACTGTGGTGATCACAAAGTCTTCCTCGACCTCATCTAACGACTCATATTCTTGCAGTGTTAGTCCTCGGCTAAATTTGAGTTGTGGAAACTCACGCATGATCTTTGATTCAACAACTCGAAATGTTGAATTTCCAGCATCGGTGACGACAAGCACTTCTGTTTGACGAATTGACCCTGCACCATAATTCCTTTCTAGACTGACGCCGATATGCACCGCAAGATAGCCAAGTTCATCTTCATTGATGGGGTAAGGCAGTAATTGCTTACTGGCACTGGTGAGTGCGCTGAGAGTGACATCATATGCAAAGGGATAATATTGTTTTATATCACTTAATAATGGATTAGGGGTAATAATGTGATATTGAAGCCGTGTCATTAATGCAGCGATGTGAGTATTGAGATCCTTTTTCAGCTTTTCATCACTGCGTAGGTCATAGTTATACAATTCGTTAATATAATTAAGAATATATTCAACCAATTCATTGTGATTAGCACTTTTTTGCTGAGCGGCATCTTGATGACTGATCCGCTGGGCGATGATTTGATCATGTAGGTAACTCAGCTCTGCACTGGATAAGTCGTTTCCAAGAAAATAGATCAATCCTTTAGAGACTTCTTCACAGGCTTTACGTAGCGTCTCTTCACTATCATGGTTTTTCACCGTAGATGTTAATTCATGACCACGAGTAATACGTAAGATCGTCACAGCACAGTTGAAAACCAAATATAAGTGCCCCTCATTACTTAAGCGAACATCGAAACGGTTCATGCTGTTATGAAGAACCTTATCGATATAGGTTAAATCGAGGTTATCTAAACACTCAGGCTGAAAAATGGATAAGTCCTGATTAATTTGCAATGAAAAACGTCGCCAAAGGGTTTCTGTCATACAGGCCCGAATAGCCCATTCGCTCCCGTTTAAACGGATCCCTTGATGGGGAATGCTTTCTAATAAGATCTGATATTTCTGCAAATGTTCTCTGACAATGCTCATGTCTTGTTGCAGGGTTCCACGGCTAATAAACCACTCTTCGGCAATATCATCCAATTTTACTGGCAAAGACAGCATTAATAGTTTTAGCAGTAAGGCATCGACACGCTCTTTACTTGTCCGAGGGATACTATTTTCGACTTGAGTTTGTTGGGTCAATTTAGCAAAAAGCCCTTCATCATCGATTTTTAAGCGATAGCCACGGCCTCGCTCATAGAGAATATGGGCACTGTAGTTTTGTATTAGCTCATTTATTTCATTGATATCAGAGCGTATCGTCCGTGTTGAAACAGAAAAACGCTTTGCGAGCTCATCTTGAGGGACAACCTCTTCGAGTATACTTGCAAAAATTTGATTAAGTCGCTGTTGAGTGAATAAAGCCACAAAAATACCTTCTAGACCTAAAATAATAAGCTTAATAACCAAAATACCCACTCTATTTTGGCTGACTATTGCTTGGACTCTATCATAAGGCTATCAACATGCGGAGTATGGAAGATCATAAATTTGAGAATATCTTCGCAAAAAAAGAGGATTTTTAGGAGGAAGGCATTTTTTGAGGGGCCAAAAAAGAAAGTTGGCCCTTCAAAGGTTATTCACCAATATCAATAAGTAAAGCGCGCATTGATTTTGCTGATGAGAGTGTTAACGTATTTTCGTCCTGAATGAAAACGCCATCATTGCAACTCATTTCTATTGTGTTACCACTACTACCTTGTAGGCGAGCTCCACCGTGAATAGATTGGAGATAAGCATTTTTTCCCTTCAACTGAATGTGTTGTGGATTATCTGACGTGACATTAAGCTGTGTAACCCAAATTTGTTGACGTAATTGAATACTGCCATTTACCCCATCGGGTGAGGCGACTAACATGTTACTTTCTGTTGGTAAACTGATCTTTTGAGTCGGATAATACTCTTGTTGCGGGCAAGCATTTAACCACAACTGTAGGCGTGTTAAGGGTTTATGTGAACACATATTGTGTTCGCTATAACTTAAATCAGGGCGTGGTGAGAAGCGGATACATTCACCTTCACTGACTTCAATTTTATTTCCTAAACTATCGCGATACTCTGCACTGCCTTGTAATACAAAATTAAGAATATCCACATGTGGGTAGGTTTTAGGCTGAAAAGCACTCTCAGGTGCGATAACTTCCTGATTAAGTACTCTTAATGTCTTAAATCCCATAAAATCAGGATCAAAGTAATGGCCGAAGGAAAACGCGTAACGCGCTTGTAACCAACCATAGTCAGCCTTACCACAGTGTTTTACTTGTCTTAATGTCATCATGGTGGCTAACCCTCCTTCAATCGACAAAAATATACAAAAATTTATATTGTTATAATAAATAGCTGGACGTTGAATTGTTAGCCAGTTAATCTGTTTACTTCATTCAAATTTACTGAAAGAGATATTCCATGAGTAAAGAGAGAGCATTAACACTTGAATCATTAAGGGTGATGGATGCAATCGACCGGCGTGGTAGTTTCGCTGCTGCTGCTGACGAATTGGGTCGAGTGCCCTCGGCGCTCAGCTATACGATGCAAAAATTAGAAGAAGAATTAGATGTTATTCTATTTGATCGTTCAGGGCATAGAACGAAATTCACTAACGTTGGCAGAATGCTGTTAGAGCGAGGCAGAGTATTACTTGAAGCCGCGGAAAAGCTAACCTCCGATGCTGAAGCGCTGGCTAAAGGCTGGGAAACTCACCTGACAATTGTATGTGAAGCATTAATACCTGCATACTACTTATTCCCCTTGGTTGATAAGTTAGCAGAAAAATCAGACACGCAACTTTCTATTTTAACGGAAGTACTCGCGGGAGCGTGGGAGCGGCTTGAGAGTGGTAAAGCTGATATTGTCATCGCTCCAGATATGCATTTTCGCTCATCGTCTGAAATTAACTCTAAATCCTTATACAGCATTAACCATGTATATGTGGCTAGTCCAGAACACCCGATTCATCAAGAACCAGAACCGCTTTCGGATACAACTCGCATTAAATATAGGGGGATTGCTGTTGCTGATACAGCACGGGAGCGTCCTGTTATCACTGTGCAGCTATTAGATAAACAGCAAAGATTAACGGTATCAACGATCGAAGATAAGCGTAATGCTTTATTGGCTGGATTAGGCGTGGCAACGATGCCATATCCTATGGTTGAACAGGATATACGTGAAGGACGTTTACGCGTTGTTAGTGCGGAATATAGCCATCAAACGAATATTATTATGGCATGGCGTCGAGATAGCATGGGAGAAGCAAAATCTTGGTGCTTACGAGAAATACCTAAATTATTTGTTAATAAATAACGAATAAAAAAGCACCTCTATACAAGATATATAGAGGTGCAAACCAAAGTCGGTTATCAAGTTAAGATAAGGCTAATGATGAAAAAGGCGTTTATTACCACTTTTTATTGAGTAAGTGGTCAATGCTCAATTTACCAGGGCCTGTGACTGCTAGTAATAAATAGCCGCCAGCGATGGTCATATTTTTCATAAACATCAAGCTATTAGGCGCTACACTGAAATCAATATGGAAAAGCAGCGATGTTAATACACAAAAAATCGCAGTAAAAATAGCCACTGTTCTTGTCAGAAAACCAAACAGAACAGCGAGTCCACCCCCAAGCTCTAATAAAATCGTTAGAGGCAGTAAAAATCCTGGAACGCCCATCGCTTGCATATATTGTTGAGTACCTGCGTAAGCATCACCTAATTTGCCATACCCAGCGACGATAAACAGAATTGGCATCATAATTCGAGCGAGTAATAACACGCTACTTTCTAAATTTTTCATTAAGATTCTCCAGCTAACGAGGGTCAGCAAATATCAATAAAATGCGACTTTTATCGCGATATACTGTTTTTTTTAGCACTAAATGATTAGAAATCATTTGATGTGGCTATATTAGTTATTTGTAGATTCAATAAAAAGCAAAGGTTATTAACAAAGATGGGCAAAAAATTTGAATAAGAGACGAGTGAAGAAAAACCTGAAAGAGGTTACTTCAGGTTTAGAGAGGAAAAAGATTATTTTTTACTTGTAGTTACCGCATTCTGGATAGAGCGCACTAATCCCCATGTTGTTAGTGCTTTTTTTCCTAGAGAGAAGATCCGCTTAGGTTGCTTTAGGGTATAAATAGATATCAAACCAGCGGCAGCAATGAAAATAGGGCGAAAAGAGACAAAAATTTGCCACGACCGATCGTAAGGTTCAGTGACTTCCAGCCATTCCTTTGACGCCATAGATAGCTGATGACGCTGCTGTTCAATTTGCTTGATCAAGCGTTGTTTTTTTTCAGCCACTGATTGTCGCTTATTTTTGTTCATCTTCTGCGCTCGTTAGTGCCTTCGAATCTTCCTTCAACTGTTCTCGGGTTGCACCTAATAAAGTCGACTGCCTTGCTTTTTTTAGCGTCCAAATGGCGCCAGTGATGGCGAGCAATATGAGAACTCCGGTCGTAATAGCAAGAGCTTGATAGCGATAAATCGGATCAACCGACCAAAAAATTAAGCCGATAAGGCACATTAAACCGAATTCAGTGAAGAGTAGGGTGATACCCGCCATTAAAATAAGTTGAATCAGTGTGGCTTTTTCTTCCTCTAATTCAACGGCAATTAACTGGATGCGAGTCTCAACCATTTGTACCGCAATGCCTGCGATACGTTGTAGTGTGTTAAGGACCCCTTTACCGGGGCCCTGACGCTCTTGTTGTTCCATACAAATTAACGCTTAGCGAGTAGTACGCCTAGAACGACACCAACGGCAGCACCAATGCCAATACCCGTCCATGGATTTTCACGGACATAGTTATCTGCTCGGCCTGCAATTTCTTTGGTCTGCTCTGTAATTTTTTCACTTGCTTGGTTTAGTTTAGCGCGTGAAGTATATAGAGCGTCCTGAGCTTTTTGTTTTAGGCTGTCTATTTCTTCTTTCGATTTGTTTCCAGTATCGTTAAGCATCGCTTCGAGAGAGTCAGCCAGTGATTTTAGTTCTGCGCGTAGATCTTCTGATGAATTGTTCGATGACATAATGGAACCTCCTATCAATAGAAAAAATATAAATTGTAGTTATTAACAATAGCTATTTTTACAGTAAGTGCAATGACTAATAGGCTAATTATTGATTAAATTAATGTAAAAGAGTGTGCGATTTTAAATAAGAAAGAATAATGTAAAAGTTATGTAAAATAAAAAGCAGAATTCATCAAAAATAGATTATTCAATAGTGAGTTATCGGGAAGGTAAGAGAAACATGAGAGGCTTATAGAGCCTCTCATCGGTTAGTTCGCTTTTTTTGTGGAAAGCTTTTTCTTAATCACCACTGCAATGCTGCCAATCAGGCCTATGATAAGGAGGCCAACAGGGATTAGCATCAACACGTTCATAATATGATGTTCATACTGAAGAAATATTGGGCTCTTCCCGAAACCAAAACCGATGGCTGTCAGGATTAATACCCAAAGTAGGCCACTTAACCAGTTAAAGACTTGAAAGCGACCATTTTGCAGTCCCGCGAGCCCAGCAATTGTTGGTAGCAGTGTTCTAACAAAAGCAAGAAAGCGGCCAATTAATAATGCAGCCAGACCGTGACGATGGAATAAACCATATGCACGTTGGTGATAATGCTCAGGGAGATGCGCTAGCCAACCCTTAACGAGTTTGGTGTTGCCAAGCCATCGACCTTGAATATAACCAACCCAACAGCCAAGGCTAGCTCCTGCTGTCAAAATGACAATCGTTAACGGGTAGCTTAGTGTTCCTTTTGCTATGAGAACACCAACGAGGATCAATAAACTGTCACCTGGTAGGAATGCGGCAGGAAGCACCCCATTCTCAAGAAAAAGAATCGCGAATAACATAAAATAAATAGCCCAGACCAACGCTGGGTTGGATAGGGTTACGTAGTCTTGATGCCAAAGGGCAAAAAATAGTTCTTTAACTAATTCCATTAATGTTTCCTAAACGGCAATAACAGCAACAATCTTATTGTTGGGTAGGGAAGACATGGATTATGCGAATACCTAAAAGAAAAGTCATATTTCCTCAGGCTGTTAGTTTAAAGCATGCCCACTTTAACAAAACAAAAAATAACTAAACAGCAAATTCTCGTTCTATTTTTAGAATTCATTTAAGTTTTTGAGTTAGTGGCCCTTCTTGGTGACTATCACTATAAGGGATAGATAACGTAAAAATAGCGTCTATTAGTGTATTTTTTGATGAAAATGGTAAAAAAAGCGCTTTGCTAGTGCAAGGGAATTTGAAAAATTATTCGTTAAATAGGCTTTGCTAATTATTGCTTTTTAGGACTAATTACCCTATCTTATGCATCATAGCAAAGGGGAGTAACTTCTTCTTGTCGGTTTATCGTCATTACGGTGCATAAAAAGCACCCGGTAACCGAGCACCACGATTTCCAATCTTGGGTTATTGTGTTGTAAGTGAGACCTTGCCAGAAGGCGAGGTATGCTCATTGTTGACAACCAAAAGATAATAACTCTAGGTTAAAGCATTTAAGCGGCTGATGTCTTCTGAAGATGTCAGCCGTTTTTTGTTATTAAGGAAATAATATGCACTCTGTTGGTAACCCTGTTTTATGGGGTAGTTTCGCCGTTATCATACTCATTATGTTACTTGTTGACCTGTTTTGGCAGGGTAAACATAAAGGCCAAGCGATGTCGATGAAACAAGCCGCTGCTTGGAGTACGGTTTGGGTCACTCTATCGTTAATTTTTGCTGGCGGCTTTTGGTGGTATTTAAATGATACGGTTAGCCCTGAATTCGCCAATAGCCAGACCATGGCTTTCTTAACGGGGTATCTGTTAGAAAAAGCGTTGGCCGTTGATAATGTTTTTGTATGGCTGATGTTATTTAGCTATTTTGCGATCCCTGCTAATTTGCAACGAAGAGTGTTGGTCTACGGCGTACTGGGTGCGATTGTTTTACGTACCATAATGATTTTCGCAGGGAGTTGGTTAGTTTCTCAATTTAGCTGGATTCTATATATTTTTGGCCTGTTTTTGTTGTTTACAGGGATTAAAATGGCTTTCGCTAAAGAGGATGATTCTCCGATTACGGATAAGCCATTAGTGAAATGGGTGCGCTCTCATTTACGTATGACGGATGAATTGCACGGCGAGAAATTTTTCATTAAACGCAATGGCTTACTTTTTGCGACCCCACTGATTTTAGTGCTGATCCTCGTGGAAATCAGTGACGTCATCTTTGCTGTTGATAGCATTCCTGCAATTTTTGCGGTGACAACAGACCCATTTATTGTATTGACCTCTAACCTATTTGCGATTTTAGGCTTACGTGCGATGTACTTTTTATTGGCAGGGGTAGCTGAGAAATTCAGTATGTTGAAGTATGGCTTAGCTGTCATTTTGACCTTTATCGGCATAAAAATGTTGCTAATGGATATTTATCACATTCCAACAGCAATTTCGTTAGGTACAGTCGCGGCTATTTTAATTATCACACTAGTGATTAATGCGATCGTAAATAAGAGAAACGAAGCGAAAAACTAACATTTCACTCCTAGTTAGATTCAAGCACTCGACTTAAAAAATCGAGTGCTTTTTTATTTAAGAGACTGAAAAATATCATACATTTTCAATGTTGAGATCCTACTATAAGAAACAAAATACAATTAGGATCACAGATATGTAAATATATTGTTAAATAAAATAAATTATTGTCTATATTTAAAATAATCGCCTTTTAATAAGGTATTTATTCCTTATACTGGCAAGGCAAACACATTTTATTCCTAATAATGATTAATAAAATATAGGTCTTCTATGGAAACGAACAAAACAGGGTTATGGCAAGTTATCACTAAGGGCAGCTTAGTTAAGCAAATACTCGTTGGTTTGATTGCGGGTATTTTATTGGCGTGGTTATGGCCTTCAGCCGCTAAAAATGTTGGGTTATTAGGTGATTTATTCGTTAGTGCGTTAAAAGCAGTTGCACCGATATTGGTTTGGGTATTGGTCATGGCATCGATCGCTAACCACCGTAAGGGGCAAAAAACTAATATTCGACCCATTTTAGTATTGTATATTCTAGGTACCTTCTTTGCGGCATTAGTGGCAGTGGTTGGCTCATTTATGTTCCCATCGAAGTTGGTATTGGTGGTAGGTGATACACAGCTGACGCCACCGGGGAATATAGGGGAAGTACTTAAAGGGTTATTAATCAATATATTTGCCAACCCCGTTGATGCACTGATTAAAGGTAATTATATCGGTATTCTTGCTTGGGCAATTGGTCTTGGTATTGCTTTACGTCATGCAAATGACACGACGAAAAGTATGATCCAAGATTTCTCAGAAAGCGTGACTCAGTTAGTGAGAGTGGTCATTCGCTTAGCGCCATTGGGGATTTTTGGCTTAGTATCTTCAACGATTGCAACCACTGGATTTGCAACGTTAAAAGGTTACTTCCATGTCCTCGCGGTATTGATTGGCTGTATGTTAATCGTTGCATTAATTGTTAACCCATTAATAGTTTATTGGAAAATTAAACGCAATCCATATCCATTAGTGTTTGCATGCCTACGTGAAAGCGGTGTTACCGCCTTCTTTACCCGCAGTTCAGCGGCGAATATTCCTGTGAATATGGGGATGTGTCGTCGTATGAATTTACATGAAGACACTTATTCAGTTTCTATTCCGCTAGGAGCGACGATTAACATGGGCGGTGCCGCAGTGACAATCACTGTACTGACACTCGCTGCTGTGCATACCTTAGGCATCCCTGTTGATATTCCAACGGCTCTGTTGTTGAGCGTAGTAGCGGCAGTCTGTGCGTGTGGCGCTTCAGGTGTGGCTGGCGGTTCTTTATTACTTATTCCATTGGCTTGTAACATGTTTGGCATTTCAAACGAAATTGCGATGCAAGTGGTTGCGGTTGGTGTCATGATTGGTGTGCTGCAAGACTCGGCTGAAACAGCGCTGAACTCTTCAACGGATGTCTTGTTTACCGCTGCGGTTTGCCTAGCTGAAGATGAAAGGCTGGCTGATCCAATAGCGCAATTATCACAAGAAGACTAATACATTATTTAATCATAAAAACCCGCTTCAATAGCGGGTTTTTATTGTCTATTCATGATGACAAATAACGCTTGTTATATCTGGTAGGCGACCTTCATTCCTTGCTCTATCGCTCTTCTTGCATCAAGTTCTGCTGCAACATCGGCACCACCAATGACATAAGCCTGAATACCTTGCTCTGCAAGCGACTCTTTCAACGGATGATAGGGTTCTTGGCCAGCGCAAAGAATCACGTTATCAACGGGAAGGCAATGTAATTTGTCTTGGTAGCGAATATGTAGCCCTTCATCATCAACTCGCATATATTCAACACCGTTAAACATCTGCACCCCGCGTTTCATTAATGATAAACGGTGCACCCAACCAGTTGTTTTTCCAAGACCAGCACCGACTTTACTATTTTTTCGTTGCAGTAAATAAAGTTGGCGAGATGATTGTACTGGGGTCGGCCGGCTATTAAAAATCCCTCCCGCAGAATGAATACGGGTGTCAATATTCCATTCTTGGTTGAATAGTGAGCTATTTAAGCTGCTGCTTTCACCTTTTTGACTTAAAAATTCGGCAATATCAAAACCAATACCTCCGGCTCCAATAATGGCCGCTGACTGGCCAACAGAACGCTTACCAGTTAAAACATCAATATAAGATAATACTTTTTGATGCTCTCTTCCTTCTAAACTAATGGTTCGAGGGACCACACCTGTCGCGATAACCACGTTATCAAATCCAACGAGATCACTGGCTTTTGCTTGATGTTCAAGTTTGACATCAATATTCAATATTTCTAATTGACGACAAAAATAACGGATCGTTTCATGAAATTCTTCTTTACCTGGGACCTGCTTTGCCATGTTAAATTGGCCACCGATTTGATCAGCTTTTTCAAAGAGTGTGACTGTATGGCCGCGTTTGGCTGCATAAATCGCACATGAAAGCCCCGCGGGACCTGCACCGACAACGGCAACCGATTTTATCTGCGTTGCTTTTTCATTTGGAAAATCTAGCTCTCTAACCGCTTGTGGATTAACGAGGCAAGTCGCAAGTTTGCCAATAAAAATTTGATCAAGGCAAGCTTGATTGCAACCAATACACGTGTTGATTTCATCGGCTCGATTCTCTTGGGCTTTACGAACAAACGCTTCATCGGCAAGAAATGGTCGAGCCATTGAAACCATGTCAGCTTGTCCTGATTCGAGGATCCGTTCAGCTACAAATGGATCATTTATTCTATTGGTTGTAATCAGTGGAATAGCGACTTTGCCCATTAGTTTTTCAGTTACCCAGCTAAAAGCATGCCGTGGAACTTGTGTGGCAATCGTTGGAACCCTTGCTTCATGCCAGCCGATACCAGTATTAATCATTGTTGCACCGGCCTGCTCAATGGCTTTTGCGAGATGCTCGATTTCTTCCCAATTGGAGCCATCCTCAACAAGGTCTAACATAGAAAGACGGTAAATAATAATGAAGTCGCTTCCTACCGCTTGGCGAGTTTGGCGCACAATCTCAAGCGGAAAGCGGATCCGATTATCGTAGCTACCACCCCATTCATCGGTCCTCTGATTGGTACGTTTTGCAATAAATTGATTAATTAGATAGCCCTCAGAACCCATAATTTCAACGCCATCATAACCAGCTTGTTGCGCCAGCTTAGCGGTGGTGACAAAATCACTTATTGTTTTCTGGATTTGCTCGGGCGTTAGTTCTTTCGGTGCAAAAGGAATGATTTCTGCTTGAATGGCGCTTGGTGCCACGATATCAGGGTGTAGGCCATAGCGGCCCGCATGTAAGATCTGTAGAGCGATTTTACCGTCAGCACGATGTACCGCTGAGGTTATTTCTTGGTGGAAAGGGAGCTGTTCAGTTTTATCGAGTACTGCGCCATGTTTAGTCAATGCCCCTTCTTGATTCGGTGCAATCCCACCAGTAATAATCAGACTTACGCCATTTTCTGCCCGTAGCCGATAAAAATGAGCTAAACGGCGGCTTCCTTCAGGATGTTCTTCAAGACCCGTATGCATGGATCCCATTAAAATACGATTTTTTAATACGGTGTGCCCCAAATCAAGAGGGGTGAAAAGATGTGGAAAATTGCTCATATTTATACTCCCCAGCGGGATTTGGTAACAGGTCAGATGAGTTAACTCTAGCTCAATGGGGCTATCAATAGAAAAATATGTTAAAAAAATGTGATATTTATCATATGATTTATGAGTAAATTGCTGACAAGTTGACTGAGCAACGGTTATTTTATTTTTTTGTCATACTTAAGGTGTAAAACAATTTTATTATCAAGGTCGTTAGCCAATAAGTCGTTAGTTTTTCCGTCACGTACTGATAAAGAGGATTAATTATGAAAGAACTTCACCAAGCTATTGAACTTGAAGGCAAGTACGTGAGACTTGAGTTGCTAACCCATCAATATGACCAGCAGTTTAGGGAAATTATCCAGCGGGATAATCTGCATAAGCTGTGGTATACCTCAGTACCCGAGCCAGAAAATGTCACTAAAGATGTGGATCGTCGTTTAAAGCTCTATCAGCAAAAAGAGATGCTGCCTTTTACCGTTATCGATAAAAGTTCTAATCAGCCAGTTGGGATGACTTCTTACAATAAAATTGATCAAGAGACTCGTCGTGTGGAAATTGGAGCGACATGGTATAGCAAAGAAGTGCAACGAACGGCTATTAATACAGAAGCGAAGTTTTTATTGCTGCAACATGCGTTTGATAGCTTATCTTGTGTCGCTGTTGAATTCAGAACGCATTTTTTGAATCAACAAAGCCGAAGAGCAATTGAAAGGCTTGGCGCAAAACTGGATGGGATTTTAAGAAGCCATGTTTATACCCGAACAGGGGAGCTACGCGATACCTGCGTTTACAGTATTATTATGTCTGAATGGCCATCAATCAAACGACATTTGCAGTGGCAGATGGAGAGACCGCGTTAGTATTAACTTTGGTGTTTGGCTAGCGATTAGATAGTCGTTTTGATCCTTATCTATATGTTCATATGGTCAATTTCAAAGAATTGGGAGCAGCCTCTAAATGCTATGATTTAATTGAGAATGATAGTTTTTGATAATGATATGTTGCTGAACAATAAGGCGGTTAATGGAGATGGACAGAAAATCACCATACAGTTTTTAAAGACTAGACCTGAGAGAAAACAGCACGTATAATCGCTCCCACTTCGGCCCCTTAGCTCAGTTGGTTAGAGCAGTCGACTCATAATCGATTGGTCACTGGTTCAAGTCCAGTAGGGGCCACCAAATTTATTAAGGAGTTAGGTGTTAATCACCTAACTCCTTTTTGTTTTTACCTGATTTTGGGTCAGGTAAAGTTTTGGGGCAGAATGGCTCAATTATCTAATTCAATACACCCATGCTGACCTCTTCAGTAGAGGTGAGCCGATCCGTTTCGTCTTCCCTCGAAATCACCAGTACACCTGCATCATGTTTGGATAAATTGACAATGCCAGTATTGTAATCCAAATAAATGTATTGGCTTTTATTCGTTTTTGTATTGACGACCCAATAGTCATTGATAAATTCTACGCCATACTGTGGATCAGTCAGTACATTATCGTCAGTAATCAGTAGAGTGTGATTATTCAGTTTATCGATCAAACGTGCGTTATGGGGAACGGGTTTAGTGTGGACGCCTAATGCGTCGATATTTAATGGGTCGAGATATACCACGGTATTCGCGAAGACTTGAAAAGACACCTGTACGCCGATGATCAGTAACATTATTTTTTATTTTAATCTCAATATTTTTATTAAGCTTTTGTTGTAAAACACTAAGTTCATTTTGTGAAAATGTTGTAGATGGTTTGACACCCCTAACCGAGGTAAACTCAATCCCAACTCACCTTAATCGGTAATTGATTGAATGAGTAGGATATTTTAAGTAGGCAGTCACTACCCCCTCACTTGCCAAGCCGGACAGTTGATTATCCGGCTGAGTGAGGGGGAGTAAGATTTTCAAGGAAGATCCCAGCACTGAACAGGGATCTTTATACATTTAAAAATCAGACCACTCTGCGTAGCTAATATCATCTTCGGTTAATTCAGTAAAGCCATCTTGACTTAGCATTTTATTAAAATAAAGGATCGTATCTTCTAACGCCTTCTCGATGGTATCTCCATACCCAATAGCACATTCGGGAGAACCATCAAATTTTCTTTTTATTGCTAAATCAGTCATTCCAGTAAAATTTCCAGATTGGCTTTCATAAATTTTCACCTTCATTTTTGAATAAGGTAAAATAGGGATCATCGTAACCGTGAATTCAGCAACTGTTTTTCTTATCCGACCCACATTCGTAATATGTAAATCATGCCACATAACGTATTCACCTTTTATTGTTTTCCAAACGATATTATCTTTCCATCGACTGTTTTATCTAGATATTTTCCATTTTTATAATAACGAGTTACATTATCAGTCGCGCCTCTTATCTTAGCAGTTCGAGCGCCTTTTAAATTACAGTCTCGGTTTAAAGTCTGGATCTTCATCATCATGATCCCAAAATGGGTGGGGTTCCATGTAATCGCCGTTTTCAATGACTGAACACCATCCAAAATCGCTATAAAAAACGCAGAGATCAACGACTCTATACACCCCTCTACTAGCGCGACTTAATGTTATTAAAGATGGCTCATTATAGATATAATTGCCACCAGCTCTGGCTATAACTCTTTGTTCGAACAATGTTCTATTATATTCGCTCACTTCTCCAATAATTCTTGTTGATTCAATTTCAAAAACGACTTCAAACTTATTAGATACTTGTATGTGACAAGGTATTTTTTTTTGCTGTTCTAGTTGACTTAACAATAAATTATCTGGAAATTCGATTTGTAAAATCATTTCTGCCATCCTTTAGGAATAATCACTTTCCCTGTAAAGTGTTTTCCCATGGTTCTCTAATTGCGACAACAGGGATGCCATTCCTACTCGCTACTCTATCAACAGCAAAACAACAATATGAAGAAAATATTCCCATCATTTTTATCTATAATTCTAACCATAATAGGTGCTCCATTCGAAGTATAACGAGATATGTCATTAACTTTACGACCAGCCCATGCACTTGCTTCAACATCTTCTGCTTTTAAAATTCCAGCTACTTGCATAGATGTTGTTCCCCTCGGTGCTGAGGGAGTTTTATTGATCAAGTCTACTATATTTACAGGTTTACCCATTGTATCTAAAACCATTCCATAAGAATTATGCCTACATGTAGGTAGCACTTCTTGGTTAACAATAGATCTATCACCATTTCGAGGAATTGCATCATCTAGCAAAGGATGTTTTGTACCAGATGGCGATGTTGCTGTAGGAGGAGGCTTTTCTATCTCATTTTTAGATTGAGCAACCTTCTGAAGTGTTTTTGCCATTGCTCCAGAAACTACGACGCTCCTACCCGCATTTCCAAGAATTTTACCTTGTCATGCACCTAATATTGGTTCTACCAAATTAGGATCATTAGCTAACGCATATTCATACAGCTCATCCCATTGAATTGCTGAAACTTTAATTGCATCAATAGTCTGATCATAATTCGAAATAGCTGTCGATAAACCTATAACAGTATCAATAGGATAAAGAATTGAGTTAACAATGCCTTCTAAAACGTCAACAGCACCATCTTTTAAACCTTCTTTTCTTACTAAACAAACCAAAGCATAGCCTTTGTCGGTGATTCGATTTATTGCCCGTCGTGTAAAAGCAGAGACAATTATTGAAGGTGATAGCGTAATGAAAGTTAAGGTTATTCCTGTTACGTTAGAAGGGAACAAAATCGTTTTTGAATGTTCAGGTGGCTGTCTATTTTCCGCAGCAAAGTAGATTATAATACAGACAATAATTAATCAATATTCTCTATGTATTTAACTGTTCGATAATAATGATTAAAAATAGTGAGTTTATACTCTTTATTTATATTAAAAGAGTGTGATTTTGCTTTTTAATTAAAACTTAAATACGTGGTGTGTTAAATGTATAAACATAATTGTCGTTGTTGGTTTATATATGACAATGATTATGAATGAATCGTTCTATTTTAAAATTAGAAATTCTATAGGGGTAAATTTATCATTCATTTATGAAGCTGAGTAAGTTTTAATTATTTTTGTTTTTAATTATTTTTCATTTGGTTAATGTCAATATTATGATGTATTCGTTTATTAATTATCTTAATTGGATGCTCTTTATTGGTCTTTTTTGTATCTAGTGAATACGAGTCATTAATTTAATTAATGTAATTGTTCTCTAGCCTTATGTGGGTATATTCAAAATATATAATTTAGGGTTTATAGTGATTGTTGATTTTGGATTATCACTTAAGTTGAATATGTTAATAATTTATATTTTATTAATAATAATGTTGATAATCGTTATGCTTATTCTATTATATAAGTAGTTTAATATTGTAAGAATGGGCTTATTTATAACATTAATAAGAATAAGTGTTTATAGGTTTATATGACTATCAGATGAGATAATGTTTATGGAAAATATATTGTCGGTTTTGGATGTTCCAAATACAGCCTTTATGTTGCTATGTACAAGTTTAGTTATGTTAATGACTCCAGGACTGGCTTTTTTTTATGGTGGCCTAGTTTCTCGTAAAAGTGTTATTACCATAATGTCCCAAAGTTTCTTCTCTATGGGATGGGTGGCTATTATTTGGTTTGTTGTCGGTTATTCATTATCTTTTGGCCCATCGATTAATGGCATCATTGGCGATCCGTTTTATTATGCGTTTTTAAATAACATTAGTCCTCAAACGATGTATACAGGAAATGATGGCGGGCTACCCATACTGGTGCATTTCAGCTATCAGATGATGTTTGCCATTATTACACCTGCATTAATTACAGGCGCTTTCGCAAATAGGGTTAACTTTCCTGCTTACCTGATCTTTTTGACCTTATGGACGTTATTTGTTTACTGTCCATTTGTTCACATGGTGTGGAGCCCAGAGGGGCTTTTTGCTAAGTGGGGTGTTGTTGACTTTGCGGGTGGGATTGTTGTTCATGCAACAGCAGGTTTTGCTGCTATAGCATCAGCGCTGTATGTTGGCAAACGAATGGTGCCATCAGACGGAACACATAATATTCCTTATATTGCATTAGGTGCTGCTTTACTGTGGTTCGGTTGGTATGGCTTTAACGCTGGTTCTGAGCTGCAAGTGAATACAGTAACGGTTTCTGCATTTTTAACTACTGATATTGCGGCGGCTTTCGCAGCAGTCACTTGGTTTATCATCGAGCGTCTGCATACTGGTAAGCCAAAACTAGTTGGTTTCTTAACGGGAGCCGTGGCCGGTTTAGCAACGATCACACCGGCTTCAGGTTATGTGTCAATCAGCTCAGCGGCAATCATTGGTATTATTGCTAGCCTTGTTTGTTATTTCTTTGTTTTCTTAGTGAGACGTCATTTAGACGATGCACTTGATGTTTTTGGTGTGCATGGTGTAGGTGGGATCACGGGTTCTATTTTGGTCGGGGTATTTGCTTCAACCGTTTGGAACCCTAAAGGACCCGCTGGTTTACTTGAAGGAAATGGCATGCAAATTGTTAAGCAACTTGTTGCTGTTGTCTTTACGAGTTTATGGTCGTTTGTATTTACATTGTTAATTCTATGGGTCATCAATAAATTTACCCCAGTCAAAGTGAATCAACAGACTGTAGGTGATGATTTAGATATCACTGAATTTGATGAAGATGCTTATAGAGAAAAATCCAACTAGTGTTTAGTCACTAAGCCACTTAGGTGGCTTAGTTTCTGATTAAACCTATTTTTAAATAACAATATTATAAAAATGAACAAAATATGAAGAGGATAAGATGAAAAAGAAATTAGCAATAGCGATCCAAGCCGCATGCTTAATGGGGCTATCTATGGGTGCTTTAGCCGATTCTATCCCACAAGATCAACATACTTTACGTCTGGCGATTGGTTCTGAGCCAACAGAAGGTTTTGACCCTATGTTAGGGTGGAGCCATGGCAGCTATATGCTTCTTCATAGCCCGCTGTTAAAACAGAATGCAGATTTATCATGGCATAGTTATATGCTTGATAAATATGAACATTCTGATGATGGTAAAATTTGGACGCTAAAATTAAAGAAAGATTTAAAATTTTCTGATGGTTCACCATTAGCGGCAAAAGATGTGGTTTTCACTTATAACAATGCCGCTGCAAGTGGCGGTAAAGTGGATATGGGGAATTTTGCTAAGGCTGAAGCGATTGATCCGTTAACCGTTAAGATTACATTATCATCGCCTCAAAGTACCTTTATTAACGTATTAGGTTCATTAGGTATTGTTTCTGCTGATAAGTACGATGCTAAAAAATATGCACATAATCCGATTGGTGCGGGTCCATATCGTTTGGTGGAGTTTCAACCTGGGCAGCAATTGATTGTTGAACAAAATCCATACTATGCGGGGCCAAAAAACGATTTTAATAAGATGGTTTTCGTATTCCTTGATGAGGACTCCGCTTTTGCGGCGGCACAGAGTCGTCAACTTGATATCGTGCGTATTCCTGCTGCTATCGCAGCTAATGCTAAAAATGTCAAAGATATGAAATTGGTTGAACGCCATAGTGTAGAGAATCGAGGGATCTCTTTCCCTATTCCTCCCGCAGGTGAAAAAGATGCGCAAGGTAATCCAATTGGTAACGATATCACCTCCGATGTAGCAGTGCGAAAAGCGATTAACTATGTGATCGACCGTAAATTATTGGCTGAAACAGTACTCGAAGGATTTGCTATCCCTGCTTATACAGGGGTTGAAGGGCTACCTTGGAATAACCCTAAATCATCGTTTAAAGATGGTGATGTAGAAAAAGCGAAAGCTATTTTAGAAGAGGCGGGTTGGAAATTAAATAAAGATGGTCTGAGAGAAAAAGACGGTAAAGTTGCCAAGCTGACCCTATGGTATGCCAGCGGTGATACGACTCGTCGTGATTTAGCTCAAACGGTCAGAGCAAGTTTGAAACCTATCGGTATTGAAATGGATCTGAAATCAGGAAGTTGGGAAACTGTTGAACGCTACATGCATGCCAACCCAACATTATTTGGTTGGGGTAGCCTTGATCCAATGGAACTTGTTCATAACTATAGCAGTAAGGCTGCTGGTGTTGGCTTCTATAACCCTGGGTATTATAAAAATCCAGCCATCGATGAAGTTATTGAAGAGGCACTGCGTCAACCAGACCAAACCGCAGCGATTCCATTATGGCAGCAAGTGGACTGGAATGGCCAAACAGG
Source organism: Providencia sp. PROV080 (assembly GCF_033688105.1). NCBI lineage: Bacteria > Pseudomonadati > Pseudomonadota > Gammaproteobacteria > Enterobacterales > Morganellaceae > Providencia > Providencia sp. PROV080. The sequence goes on along the minus strand of NZ_CP096346.1, from coordinate 3,446,743 downwards.
AACGGGTATCCAAGGGGATGCGGCTTGGGCATGGTTGATGAATATTCAACATATCTATTTATTAGATAACTGTGTTGAATTAGGTAAAGGCGCACCTGAAATTCATGGTTCTTGGTCTGTATTGAATAACGTTGATGATTGGGCTTGGACCTGTAAATAATGCGCACAACAGTAGGGCTTTTACTGCGATTTATTTGTTTGTTATTGGTGACAGCGATAGGGGTTTTTATCCTCTTAAGCTATTCACCTATTGATCCGATAAAAGCTTATATTGGTAATGATTTAATGCATGTTCCCCCTGAGCAGTATCCACTGATTGCTGCTCGTTGGGGACTTGACCAGCCATTATGGATGCAGTTCTGGCGTTGGTTTTCGCAGCTATTACAAGGTGATATGGGCTATTCTATGCTCTATAACACGCCAGTATCACAAGTCATAGCTGATAGATTAGCGCCTTCATTAGCATTATTGATATCAGCGTGGTTATTTTCTGGGATTATAGGTTTTGTCTTAGGATTAGTGGCGGGGCGTTACCTGAATCGTTGGCCAGATAGGGTGATTTCAACATTATCCTACTTATTAGCTTCTATCCCTGTGTTTTGGATAGGATTGTTATTACTGTCATTATTTGCAGTTTCGTTGCATTGGGCACCAATTTGTTGTGCGTGGCCAATCGGCTTAGATGAACAAACAGCGACATGGTCACAAAAAATCCATCATTTGGTGCTACCAGTGATTGCTCTAGGGCTGCTGGGAGTGGGAAATATCGCCTTACACACTCGTTCTAAAGTGGCGGAAGTGATGAATAGTGAGTTTATCCACTATGCGAAAGCGCAGGGTGATAAAGGGTGGCCAATGGTGAGTTTTCATGTTTTAAAACATGCGATTACACCAGCGATGTGTTTACAGTTTGCTTCGGTGGGGGAATTACTCAGTGGTGCATTATTGGCTGAAAAGGTATTTGCGTACCCCGGTTTAGGGCAAGCGACTATTGATGCAGGGCTACGGGGAGATATTCCATTGCTGATGGGGATTGTTATGCTGTGTGCAGTAGTGATCTTTTTCAGCAATAGCCTTTCAGATTTGTTATTGAAAAAGATTAATCAGGGAGTGATTAGAGGATCATGACCTATAACCCAAACCGAGCTTTACTGAAGTTAGTTATTTCTTTAGTTTGTTTATGTGTGTTAGCGATTTATGCCATATGGCTTTCACAAACGGATATCGAAGTAAACCTGTTAGATCGTCGTCAAGCACCGTCATTAGTTCATTTATTCGGTACTGATAATTTGGGGCGTGATTTATGGGATAGGGTATTTCAAGGTTTAGCGACTAGTTTACAGATTGGTACGACGGCAGCGATATCGAGTGGTTTAATCGCAGTCGTGATGGCGGGTTTATCGTCATTTAGCAAAACAATGGATTACATCGTACGTGGTATCATCGATTCATTATTAGCACTGCCTCATTTGCTTTTGCTGATCTTAATCTGCTTTACCCTCGGGGGAGGGAAGGCGGGCGTTATTTGGGCGGTTGCATTAACTCACTGGCCAAAATTAACGCTTATCTTACGTTCTGAGTTATTGCGAGTGCAGCAAGCAGATTACATCATGTTATCGCGTCGCATTGGTAACAGTGCGCTATACCGTTGCCGATATGATTATCTGCCAATGATTTTACCGCAGTGGATGGTTGGAACATTATTGATGTTTCCACATGCTATTTTACATAGCGCTGCATTGAGTTTTCTGGGTTTTGGCTTGTCACCACATGAGCCATCGTTAGGGATCTTATTATCGGATGCGCTGCGTTATTTAAGTACAGGTGCTTGGTGGTTAGCGATGTTTCCGGGGCTTGCATTAGTAGGATTGGTATTGTTATTTGACCAGTTTGCTAAATCTGTCCAGAACTTATGGTTAAGGGGAGCATGATGTTAAGTTTTGATCATTTAACCGTAGATGTGGCACAGTTTCGTTGGCTAGGAAAGAAACGTTGGCAGCCATTGTTGAACGATATCTCATTGGATGTCCGCCCTGGAGAGATGGTTGCGCTAGTGGGCGGCAGTGGTGAAGGCAAAAGCCTATTATTACAAAGTGGCTTAGGCCTATTACCTGACAATATGCGCTGTCATGGCAATATCGTGTTAAATGGTAATAAGCTAACGGAAAAAACTAAGCAGCAGTATCGTGGTAACTCTTTATGTTATATACCACAAGGGGTGAGTGCTTTAAATCCTTTAATTCGGATCGGCCCTCAACTAGAAAGGGCTGCCGTGCTCAGTGGGCAACATATCAAAATGCATGATGTGGCTCAGCATTTGCAGCAATATAACTTGCAATCAAGTGTGGTGAATAATTATCCAAGTCAATTATCAGGTGGAATGGCAAAACGTGTTCTAGCCTGTAGTGCTACATTATCACGTGCCGAATATATCTTAGCCGATGAGATTTCTTCTTGGCTGGATGATGAACATGCCATCCAACTATTGGAACATATCAAGTCATTGTGTAGAGATGGGAAAGGTATTTTGTGGGTAACGCACGATCTTGCGATGGCTGTTCGTTTCGCTGATCGTATTGCACTTTTACGCAATGGGTCACTGGAAGAAGTATTAACGAGTGAAAAATTACAAAATGGCGGAGGGGGTAAATGGCTTCAATCGTTATGGAACTCTTTACCTGAGCATCAATTTATGAAGTTTAAACAATAACTATTTTGCGCTTAATTAAATAGGATGCCAAATTTTTTAATCTAAAATCATTAATAATATTAACAAACTTATTTTGACTAATCATTTAATGATTATCTTTTTAATAAAATAAGATGCTTTTAATATGAATGTTTTTTAAATACAGCGAACTTGTTATTTGTTTTTACAAGGAGTCATATCGCAACGGATTGTTTATATTTGTCATGCTTTAAGTTTCAGTGGGAGTGACTACGCTCAGCGAGCCGGACTATATCGTTTATCTATGTCCACGCCTATTTTCGATTGTCGCTAACCTACATCTCGAATTATTTTTAGTATGGCTATTTAACGCGTTTAATAAATATTTATCTGTATTGATAAATACAAACTTTTATCAATCGAGGAGGCGTTATGCAATTAACCCCAAGGGAAATTGAAAAATTGATGGTTTATACACTCGCAGACGTTGCACAAAAACGTCGTGATCGTGGTGTGAAATTAAATTATCCAGAAGCGGTTGCCATTATTACGGTTACGGCTTTAGAAGGTGCACGCGATGGTAAAACCGTTGAAGATGTGATGAAAGAAGCCGCATCTGTCTTAACTAAAAAAGATGTTATGGATGGTGTGTGGGATTTAATTCCAAACGTACAGGTTGAAGCTATTTTTACTGATGGCACACGTCTGGTGACTGTTCATAATCCGATAAAATAAGCTAATGACGAGGTGAACATATGAGCAACGCGAAAACAGATACAAAAGCACCTACACCTTTAGGTGGGGTTATTTTAGCGGATACCCCAATTGAATTTAATGTAGGCAAACCTGAAACTAAAATAAAAGTGCGAAATACAGGTGACCGGCCGATACAAATAGGTTCTCACTTTCATTTTTTTGAAGTTAACCACGCATTAGAATTTGATCGTTCTGCGGCTTATGGTAAGCGTTTAAATATTGCTTCTACGACTGCAATACGTTTTGAGCCAGGCGATGAAATTGAAGTATCACTTATCCCTTTCGGTGGAAAACAAACTGTTTATGGATTTAATAACCTCGTTGATGGTTGGGCAGGTAATAACGTCGCAACAACAGAACGTCCAGCAAAAGCGATTGCATTAAATGAAGCGATCGCTCGCGGTTACAAACATAAAGAACAGTAATTGTGTTGTTTATCGATAACGATAAATAACTATGTACCTTATTAACTTTAAAGGTAAATAAAATGCCACAAATTTCTAGACAAGAATATAGCGGCCTATTTGGCCCAACAGTCGGCGATAAAATTCGTTTAGGTGATACAGATCTGTATATTGAAATCGAGAAAGATTTGCGTGGATATGGCGAAGAGTCTGTCTATGGTGGAGGTAAATCTTTACGTGATGGTATGGGGGCAAATAATACCTTTACCAGTGATAACGGCGTTCTTGATCTCGTTATTACCAACGTCACGATTGTGGATGCACGTTTAGGTGTGATCAAAGCTGATGTAGGGATTAAAAACGGTAAAATTGTTGGGGTTGGTAAAAGTGGTAACCCAAATGTTCAAGACAATATCACCCCAGGAATGGTCGTGGGTGTCGCAACGGATGCTATCTCAGGTGAACACTTAATTTTAACTGCCGCAGGTATCGATACCCATATTCATTTAATTTCACCTCAGCAGGCTTATGCGGCGTTATCAAATGGTGTGACGACTTTCTTTGGTGGGGGGATTGGACCCACTGATGGCACTAACGGTACCACAGTAACTGCGGGTCCATGGAACATGCGTGCGATGTTGCGTGCCATTGAAGGCTTACCAATCAACGTCGGTATTTTGGGTAAAGGTAACTCATATACGCGAGAACCATTAATAGAGCAATTGGTTGCTGGTGCAGCAGGTTTAAAAGTACATGAAGACTGGGGCGCAACAGGTAACGCAATCCGTCACGCACTGCGTATCGCGGATGAGTTTGATGTGCAAATTTCTGTGCATACAGACAGCCTGAACGAAGGTGGTTATGTAGAAGATACGATCGAAGCTTTCGAAGGCCGTACTATCCACACCTATCACACTGAGGGGGCGGGTGGCGGTCACGCACCAGATATTATTAAAGTTGTTAGCCAGCCCAATGTGTTGCCAAGTTCAACTAACCCAACACTTCCTTTTGGTGTTAATAGCCAATCAGAATTGTTTGATATGATCATGGTTTGCCACAACTTAAACCCCAATATTCCATCAGACGTTTCTTTTGCTGAAAGCCGTGTTCGTCCTGAAACTATCGCAGCGGAAAACGTATTGCATGATATGGGCGCAATTTCGATGTTCTCGAGTGACTCACAAGCGATGGGTCGTGTTGGAGAGAACTGGTTAAGAATCATTCAAACTGCTAATGCCATGAAAGCTTCACGTGGCAAACTGCCTGAAGATGCACCGGGTAATGATAACTTCCGCGTTCTACGTTACGTTGCAAAAATCACCATTAACCCAGCGATTGCTCAGGGTGTGAGTCACATCTTAGGTTCAATCGAGGTTGGCAAAATGGCTGACTTGGTGTTGTGGGATCCAAAAATGTTTGGTGCTAAACCAAAACTGGTTATTAAAGGTGGCCTGATTAACTGGGCGGCAATGGGGGATCCAAATGCATCACTGCCGACACCACAGCCAGTATTCTATCGTCCAATGTTCGGTGCTATGGGTAAAACAGTTAATGACACATGTGTCACATTTGTTTCCCAAGCGGCATTAGATGATGGTGTTAAAGAAAAAGCAGGTTTAGAGCGCCAAGTTGTTGCGGTTAACAACTGCCGTGCGATTGGTAAGCGTGATTTAGTTCGTAATGGTGAAACTCCGAACATTGAAGTTGATCCTGAAACTTTTGCTGTAAAAGTAAATGGCGAACATGCTACTTGCCAACCGATTAGTGAAGCAGCGATGAACCAACGTTATTTCTTTGGTTAATACTGCGACACGTCCCGTAATTTGATTGTTTTACTTTCTGCCTGCTTTAAGCAGGCAGAATTAACGTAATAGGTAATGCGATGATCATCATTGAACAAATTCTTGGAAATGTAAAAAAGGATCCAGTTTGGCAAGAAAAAAGTCAAAAAGCGCAGCTAGATGTTTTGATACTTGACCAACGTGAAGCACAGAAGAGTCGTTGTCGTAAACATACAGAAAAAGGCCTAGATCTCGGTATAGCATTAGATCGTAATGTTTTGCTTTCTGATGGCGATGTAATTTTATTTGATGAAGCTGCCAATACGATGGTTATTGTGCAAATTTCTTTGCGTGACGTGATGATGGTTAATTTGCAGCGTCTGCAAACGCTCAGCGCTGAAGAGCAAATTCGTGTCAGTTTTGAACTGGGGCATGCGTTAGGAAACCAGCACTGGAAAGCAGTTTTAAAAGATAATCAAGTTTATGTGCCATTAACCGTAAGTGAAAAAGTCATGGAATCGGTCATGCGTACCCATGGTTTTTCTCCAGATACCTTTGCCTTTGTAAAAGGTGAGTCTATTTTACCAAAACTGACTCATTCAGAAGCACGTTTATTATTCGGTGGCGCAGAAGATACTGATACGCATGTGCATGTTGCAATTGGTCAAATCCATGAGCATGCACATAGTCACTCACATGACCACGATCATGACCACGATCACGACCATCACCATCATGGGCATAGCCATACACATAAGCATTAATGGTCATTGCCGGTAAGGATTATGGTATGAAGGCATCTGATTTAATTAGGATAATGCAGTTTGGTGACTCAGCGCTACCTATCGGTGCATTTACCTTTTCGAATGGCGTAGAGGCGGCAATACAAAAAGGCGTTGTGCACGATAAAGAAACGCTAAAGTCATTTGTCCGTACATCACTCAATGTCGCGGCAAGCTCTGATGGTATTGCGGTAGTTGCTGCCCATAGAGCTGTTATCGCACAAGATAATGAGGCATTAATTAATATCGATTGGGCTGTACACAATCGTAAATTAAATGAAGAAGCGAGAATAATGACTACCCGTATGGGAAAGAAACTCGCTGAGATATCAGTACATATATTTGAAAACCAGCAGGTTGCTTGGTGGCTAGAACAAATAAAAAACGGCACAGCGCCAGGAACTCAGCCAGTGACACAAGCCATTGTAATGGCGGTTCAAGGGATAACAGAAAGAGATGTGGTGGTCATGCATCAATATGGTATTGCCATGACTATTTTGAGTGCGGCGATGCGCTTGATGCGTATTACGCATTATGAAACACAACATATTCTGTTTGAATTGAATGAAGATATCGACATTTTTTGTGACATTGCAGCATGTGGCGATATTCAACAAATGGCCTCGTATGTGCCAGTGATTGATGTGCTGGCAGCGGTACATACAAAATCGTTTGTTCGCTTGTTTATGAACTGATGATTAACTAAAAAATTTTTGAGGAATAATGATGAAAAAAATGACTCGGATTGGTATCGGTGGACCAGTAGGTTCAGGAAAAACAGCAATTATTGAAGTAATTACTCCGATCCTCATTGAGCGTGGTGTTAAACCGTTAATTATCACTAATGACATTGTGACCACTGAAGATGCGAAACAAGTTAAACGTACTTTAAAAGGAATTTTAGACGAAGAGAAAATTTTAGGTGTCGAGACCGGAGCATGTCCACATACTGCGGTTCGTGAAGATCCAAGTATGAACATTGCCGCAGTAGAAGATATGGAAGAGCGTTTTCCTGATAGCGATGTGATCATGATTGAAAGTGGTGGTGACAACCTAACATTGACCTTTAGTCCAGCATTGGCTGACTTTTATATCTATGTTATCGATGTGGCTGAAGGCGAAAAAATTCCCCGTAAAAATGGTCCTGGTTTAGTACAGGCTGATATTTTAGTGATTAACAAAATTGACTTAGCCCCCTACGTTGGCGCGAGCCTTGAAGTGATGGAGCACGACACGAAGGTGGTTCGTGGTAATCGCCCGTATGTGATGACTAACTGTAAAACTGGAGAAGGTGTTGTTGAACTGGTTGATATGATTATGGATAAATTCTTATTTACCCATCAATCATCAAGGGGCTAAATATGACTCAATTCAGGGCAGATATCGCAAATACACCATCACGTGTTCAAGCACATACACTCGGTAACAATGCACCTGAACTTGCCATCTATCAAGATGAGCCTAAACAAATGCAAAGTGGTGCGGTGGGTAAAAGTGGTTATCTCAAGCTAAGATTCGCACAAGGCGAATATCGCAGCGAGCTCGTAGAGATGGAACGTCGTGTTCCATCTTTGGTGCAAAAAGCACTCTATTGGGATGAAATGATGCCACAGCTACCTTGTGTCACCATGATTTCTACGTCAGGGTGCCTATTGCAGGGTGACCGCCAAGCGCTAGATATCATTGTTGAAAAGGGGGCATGTGCTCATGTAACCACACAATCTGCAACGAAAGTGCATATGATGGAAGCAAATTATGCAACACAATTCCAAAATATTATCGTTGAAGAAGATGGTTATTTAGAGTATTTACCTGATCCCATTATACCTCATCGTAATTCACGTTTTATTACTGATACTCGGATTAATATTCATCCGAGTGCGACAATGATATATTCTGAAATATTGATGTCGGGGCGTAAATATCATCACCAAGATGAGCAATTTGGTTTTGATATTTTTTCTTCGCATATCAGAGCTGAGTCTTCATCAAATAAAGAGTTGTTTGTTGAGAAATATATTTTAGAGCCTAAAAAAGAACAATTAATGACTACTGCGGTGATGAATAAGTTTGATACGTTCGGTAATGTTATTTTGCTAACGCCAAAAATTCACCATAGTCGTATTTTAGAGCGCCTAGAAGCTATTTATGATACAGAGAACAATATTGCATTTGGGGCGACTCAATTACCGAATGATTGTGGTTTAATTTTTAAAGCATTGGGTGTTGATACTCCAAAAGTGAAAGAGGCTGTGAGATATTTCTGGCAAATAGCACGTGAAGAAATATTGGGAATAACATTACAAGAGCCTTTTTTATGGCGTTAAACCCACAAGCTTATTAAGTTACAAAGATAACTCGTCAAATAATGATAATTAGGATCGTTGATTAACGATCTTAATTATCCCTATGCCAAGGACTAGAAGGGACATTACGATGAACACTTCAACAATAAATAAAAATGCTTGGAATCAGCTTGCTGATAAAAATATAACAGTACAGTTTATTGATGTCACACTTCGTGGCTGTGCTCAAGTGATGTTTCAAAATAACCCATTAACTGGGCTGCTATTTTTTATCGCAATTTTTATCGGGGCATTTTTAGAAAGTATGCCCGCAGTGGCTTTTGGTTGTTTACTTGGTACGGTTGTATCAACGCTAACCGCTTATATTAGCAAGCTGGATACAGCCTCATTGCGCTCAGGGCTATATGGTTATAATGGTTGTTTAGTCGGGGTGGCTTTACCCACCTTTTTAGAAAATACTCCCTTTGTTTGGTTATCGATTGTTTTAGGTAGTATTGTTTCGGTGATCGCGACCATATCATTAATGGATTTCTTGAAAAACTGGAAAGTTGCGGCATTAACTGCGCCTTTTGTATTGGTTTCTTGGACTATCTTATTAGCAAGTTATAGTTTTTTAGGCATAAAAGGTGTTGCTTTACCAGCACCAGCACTTCCTCAACAATTTATTGAACCAATTGGTAGTATTCCACATAGTGATATTGTTGCTGATATTTTCCGTGGCGTTTCTGAAGTCTTTTTACTGAGTAGTGTGATTGTCGGTATTATTTTTGTTATTGGACTTGCTGTGAGCTCAATATGGGCGGCGGTGTTTGCCATTGTTGGTTCGTTATTAGCATTTATTGTTGCAATATTATTGAAAGGCGATTTTGTTAGCATCCATACTGGATTATATTCATTTAGTGCCGTTTTAACGGCAATTGCTTTAGGTTCAACATTTAATAAGCCGAGTTATCGAGTATTAGCCTATGCCATCGTTGGCGTTATTTTTACTGTTTTTGTTCAAGGTGCATTAGACATTATTTTGGAGCCATTTGGCATACCGACATTAACGATGCCTTTCGTATTAGCGTCATGGCTATTTTTAGTACCGAACCAAGATATTATGCCTGAGCATAGGCAGTCATAATTAGAATATAATTTTAGGTCATATCAATATGAAAAAGAATGCAATTTATAAATACATTCAAAATATGACGATAATAAGGACAACATTAGCTTTATTGATCTTGCTTGATGGGCTATTGATAATACTCCCTATTTTATCATCATATAATATTAATTTATCCTCACAACACCATAATTTTGTTGATTGGTTGCAATCCTTAGGTTTTATTAAACTGCTCGATATCCCTCGGTTTGCTATCGGGGTTGTATTGATTATTTTGGCATTACCTATTTATTTAGGTATCAGAATAGGATGGGTATTTAGTTGCTTTATGCTGTTTGTTCTTGTTCTCATTAACTTGCTATTAGCAAGAGAAAATGTATTAACGGGAACTCTCTCATTGCTGATATTAATTGCATTGATTGCAAATTGGAAAATATTTCACCGTCATAGCTTATCAGGTGCTGGCTTTGTTGCATTTGTCAGTTTGATTGCTTTACTGGGATATTCCGTATTTGGGTCATTGTATCTTGGTGACCAATTCCAACCTCATATAACCGATATCTCCTCTGCATTTTATTTTGCACTGGTTTGTATGACAACGGTAGGATTCGGGGATATTGTTCCTATTAGTGTAGAGGCAAGATTATTTACCATTTCTATTGTGATATTAGGTATTACAATTTTTACCACTTCTATTGTTTATTTTTTAGGCGTGTTTGCAAAGAGCACACAAGAGATTGTCAAAAAGAGATTATTCCGTATGAAAGATCATTATGTCATTATCGGTGCTAGCCCTTTAGCGTTAAACACCTATCATGGATTAAAAAAGCGTGATTTAGATGTCATGGTGCTGTGTAAAGAAGAACACAAAAACAATTATCCAGATAATGCTCCAGTGATCACGACATCACAAATCAATAAGAAAAGTTTAAATCAAGTGAATTTAGCTGATGCTAAGGCATTGTTTATACTTGGAGATTTAGATGCCGAAAACACGATTGCCATGCTGGCGGCTAAAGAGATCGTTGGTGCCAATATTAAAAGTGTTATGGTCGTCAATGATGATAATAACTACGAAAATCTGAAATTACTGCACGCGGATCTGTTGATCTCTTTGTCGTCATTAGGCAGTGAAGTATTAATTAAAATGATTTTTGGTGAGAATATTAATAGCCAAATAATTGAAAGTATTATTTTCTCGAACAATATTCTAGATACTTAGAAGATGAGTAGAGAGATGACTATGAGCTGTGAAGTGACGACAGCTCATTATTTTATTTTAGTTCAAATGAAATAATACAAGAATAAAAATGGTGAGCTAAATATGGATTCAATTATTATTATTTTCGTGCTTGTTTATATCGCGATGGCTTTTGGCACGTTTCCAGGAATAAAAATTGACCGTACGGGGGCGGCTGTTGCAGGCGCCTTGGCAATGATTGGTTTTGGTTTTATTACTCCGCGAGCTTCTTGGGATGCGATTGATTATCAAGCTGTTGGATTACTATTTGGGTTGATGGTGGTATCGGCTTCATTCACCGTTTCTGGCTTTTATCATAAAGTCGCGAATGAAATGGCTATCCTCAAAATTAGTCCACCAAAGTTGTTACTTGTCTTTATTATTGTTGGTGCTGTGCTAGCGTCGATACTGACTAATGATGTGGTGGTTGTGGCAATGACGCCATTATTAATTTCAATCACATTAGCAAGAGGACTGAACCCAATTCCATTTTTATTGGGTTTTTGTTTCGCAGCAAACAATGGGGCGGCAGGTTCATTGATTGGTAGTCCTAAAAATATGATAGTCGCCCAAGGCTTAGACCTTTCATTTATCGGAGTGCTACATATTACCGCTATTCCTGTATTGCTTTCTTTACCTGTCGTTTGGTGTGTCATTAGCTTACTTTATCATAAAAATTGGTATTTACCTGAAAGCCAAAAAGCTGCGTTACCTCCTAAAACACATACGGTGATCCCATTTAATCAATGGGAAACGGGCAAAGCAGCCATTGTAATTGCCATTGTGATTATTGCGTTTTTGTTTACAGACTTACCTAGAGAGTTAGTTGCACTCTCCGCGGCTTGTTTTTTATTATTAAATAGGAAAATCGCCTCTAGTGATATGCTAAAACATGTCAATGGTGACTTGTTGCTGCTAATAATGGGGCTGTTCATTATTAATGCCGCATTTGCTAAGACCGGCGTCCCGCAGGATATTTTGCATTATTTATTAAATAAAGGCATCGACCTGAGTAGCCCTATTACGCTATTTTTGGTCTCAAGTATTATGAGTATCTTTATTGGTACAACACCGACTGTGATGCTGTTAATTCAATTCGTCTCCCCAGATGGTAATGCCGACCCACTCGGTGCAGCACTCATTTTTGGAGCCTGTTTTTCAAGTAACATTTTTGTTTTTGGTAGCCTTGCAGGCATTATTGCTGTCGATCAATCAGCCCAACATGGTATTAAAATTTCATTTTTAGAGTTTACAAAGTCAGGCGGTATTATTGCATTAATCTGTATGTCGATTGCAGCGGGTCGGATCTTATTTAGCTAATAATGATTACTTTTGAGTGTAAGGAGGAGGGGGGATGTTAGAAGTAAAAAATATACGTATCACTCAGGGAGGGAATACACTATGGAGCGACCTTTCTTTTTGCTTACATAATAATGAGCGCTTAGGATTTTCTGCACCAAGTGGTTTTGGTAAAACCACGTTAGGTCGAGTATTAGCGCAATGGCAAGCGCCCTCTAATGGTTCAGTTTTATTTGAAGGTAAGCCATTACCGGCAACAGGTTATTGTCCAATACAGTTGGTACCTCAACATCCAGAGAAAAGTTTTAATCCATACCGAACGGTTGGCTCGAGTGTCAATGATGCATGGGAACCAGTCGCGGAATATCTTGAACGTTTGTCAATTAAAGCAGAATGGTTAGAAAGGCGCCCGAGTGAGCTTTCGGGCGGAGAACTTGCACGTATTGCGCTATTAAGAGCACTTGATCCCCGCACTAAAGTATTAATCGCCGATGAAATAACCGCGCAGCTTGATGCGCATTTGCAAAAAGATATTTGGCAATTTCTGATTGAATTATCACAAGAAAGGCCATTAGCAATGATTATTTTTAGTCATAATAAAATGTTATTAGAAAAGGTATGTACGTCAGTTTGGGAAATATCCTCTACTTGAAGTATGACAATGATATTTTAAATTAAATAAATTGGGGCACTCAATATGGTTGCTTTTGATATAGCGTTAGTCGGTGCTGGTGGTGGAATCGGTTCATTATTACGCTGGTGGATTGGGCGTTTAGTCGGTGAAAAATACCACGGTAAGTTTCCTTTATCGACCTTCATTATTAATGTGTCAGGTGCTTTTATAATCGGTTTTTTAAGCAGTTATTTTTTGTTAGATTGGGATGACCGTTATGGCTCATTCTTACAATCAGCCATATTAACTGGCCTATTAGGCGGTTATACAACATTTAGTAGTATGCAGCTTGATGCGTTAAAGCTGACACAAACTAAACAAAAAATGTTAGCGTTGCTTTATTTATTACTGTCAATTATTGCGGGTCTGATTGCTGCGTTTTTTGGCGCATGGTTGATTAACTAAAGGATAAGAATATGAATATTGCAATCTTAGTTTTTATCGGTGGTGCTATTGGCGCAATTTTTCGCGAGCTATTAATGATTTCTGTACCGAAAATGGCAGACCAGTTCCCTTTAGATATCTTTATCGCCAATATTAGTGCTTCGTTTTTATTGGGTATTGTTGCAGGGCTACTCACCAGTAAACGCATTGGCCAATCAATGAATGCTTTTTTTGCCACAGGCGTGATGGGAGGGCTGTCTACATTTTCTAGTTTTGTGTACGGTGCAGTAGAGATAATAAAATATCCTCAATATGTATGGACTGGCGTCGTATATTTAATATTGAGTGTTGTCGTTGGATTTATGGTTATTTATTTCGGTTATATATTAGGTAGCAAACAATACAGAAACAGCCCTAATCATAGTGTTTGATTTTAGTATATGCTCGTCATACTTCAAATTTCAGCAATTTTGTTAAGGTGTAGTATTCCTAGCGACTGATTCAATGGCTAGGAATCTCAGTCAATACAGTGTGCATTAATGGGGGATCTCTATACCTCCATTAAATTCTGGCTATTTTATTGTTGCCTAACCATGAGAAAAGAAATTTGATTAAACTATCATCTAAAAGCCAAATAATAGGCTCTCAGTTCCTAAATTGTGTTTTGCTAGTGGCACTTTTAGCTATTGGTATTTGAGTAAGGGATAATATTAGTTAAATGCATGGTTTGTTATATGGACTAAGCGACTGTACTTGCCAGAGTAATCATTTTATCGTTATATAAAAAATAATATTGAGATTATCATTTTTATTCTCGTAGCTTCTATAGCTATCCATTTCCTTTTCTTAAAAATCAATTTTTTAACTTTAGAGCCAATTCAAACATCAAATCTAACTTATAAACAATATAAGTTAGATTTAATTTTGCTGTTTATTTTTGATAAATGGTTCTATAAAAAATCACCAGTAATCTAAAAAAAATTGTGTTTTGGGTTTTAAATCTGTATTTTTATTGTTCTCTGGCTTTCTTTAATTTTTTATTATGTTTTTTTATAATTTTAATGCTGTAAATTTTGCGGGTTGAGTTTTTATTGGGTTTTTCTACTGTTTTTTTATCTATTTTGTTGGGATTAGTCTTAAATGGCACTTTTTTATTTGCGTTAAGGCCTGCTTTTATTGCTTTTTTTATTATTATATTTTGTTTAATGCGTTGATTTTATTGGCTTTTGATTTTTTGTTTGATGTGTTTTTTAAATTTATATATTGAATTAGGCACCTTTTCAGTATTGAAATTTTGAAAGTGCTAGAATAATATTGAACACGAATTAGGTGTAACGACGATTTAAATATGTTGGTTAAATTTAGATTATACTCGCTGTATAAATAGCTTGTTCCTCCCAGGTTTAGCTTTAATAGCGATACTATATTCTTAAGTTTAATTTTTTGTCTATATTGCTATTTCTACAATCACAATTATTTATTAACTTTTGGTTACTGTATATTTGTGTTGTAGAAATGGTTTTTTTTTAGTGAAAATCTTTGTGCATTAAAATCTGTTATCTTGATGGTCTATCTATCGGTCATTAATCTGATGAGGACTTAAGGGAAATAATGTCATTTATTTTCTTTAAGTAAACGGTATCTAGCATCATATAATACTGAGTTACATTTAGGAAAACGAAATATTTTAATAGGTATAACCTATTAAAATAACCTGATATTCTCAGCTGAAGTATGATTTATCAAAAAGTTATTAAAGTACTTTATACGGCTGATAAAACTGAATATTCGTCTATCTCCTGACTAGCCGCATTCGTGGTTTTGTGAGATTGATATTATATAGAGTCATCAGAGAATAGCCGTGTTCTCGATCTATTGAATATCTAATTTGGTATTTTATTCTTTATTATTAAGGACTTTGATATTTAGGAGGCTAATACCTAAGTCCTTATGTCATTTATTTAAATGTTATGGCTTTGAGCGCACCATAAAATAAGCAGCTAAAACCAATGAACATAGAATACATAAGATAGCAAAACTGATAAATGGCATCATGTTTGTCGAGTTCGCTATTATATATCCACCAATAGCAGGCCCAATCGCCATCCCTCCACCAATGACTAAATTCATGTTGTTCATTAACCTACCGCTGGTATCTAGTTGAGATACCGCCCCCATAATAAATGGGAGTACAAATGTCCACGTGAATTTAAACAATAGCGCGGCTATGACAAATCGTACTACAGTCGGTGAGGCAATTAATAGAAGAACGCTTATCACTAATAGTGCATATCCTAGCAAAACTAATTTGCTGGTTTTAAAGCGGGTAGAAATAACAGCCGCAATAATTGCTCCAATCATGCCCAAAATCGTCGCAATTGCCAAAACTTGGCCATTTTCTTCAGCATTTAATCCGCTGTTCTGACCAAACACGCCTATAAAGGTCCAAACTTGGCTCAAAAAAATATAAAAAATCAATACGGCTAAAATGGCGATCGCTTTATTCGCGAATGTACTTTTTAAATTGACGGGTGATGATTGATGTTGCTCTTCGCTCATTATGACATTGGGAAATGCACGAATAAGAGGAAAAGAAAGGAGCATACAAGCCGCAAGTATAAAGTAAACAATACGTAGCCCGTATAGTTCAAATAAAGGTGGTAAAACAAGCAGTCCTATAGTCCCTAATGCGAGTTGTCCAAGTACCCAAAAAGCATACATTCGGCTTGGGTTTTCTGTTTTGCCAGCGCTTGATATGCATAAGATCATCAGCGTTCCACCTGCAAATGATGCAATAAAACGAATAATCAGTAAAACGGTGTAGGTGGTTGCGAATGCAGAAATTAAGTTACCAATAATAAAAATGATTGCGGAGATAATCGCTATTTTTTGCCAGCTAATGCGGTTGATCCAATACCATGCGGGAATAGTGGCAAAGCTCATTGCACCTAGCTCTGCTGAAAATAAATAACCGATTTTGTCAGCAGATAAATGCCATTGTAAGCCCAGTTGTGCTGCAACAGCGGGAGCCGTCATTAGAATACCGGGTGCAATAGCGGAAAAAATAATAATCGCAAGCAATAAGCTTAATGAGGATTTTAGAACAACGGTAGAAGGTGGAGCATTGACATCTTGTGTGTGCAGCGATTCGCTCATATTAGCACCTCGGTCAATAATGAATATTATTTTATAATATTTGTTAAATAAAGGTTAAATCATGGTCGATTTTAGTGTGAAATTACGGATAGTGACTATCATTCTAAAGAACGAATATTAGGATTTTATGGTGATATACGGAGTAGGTATAAGAAGTAAACGGAATCAATGTAGAAAGAGGGAGACCGTGAGCCCATTTAAACTCACGGCTATAGATTCTAAAAATGGGTAGAGCTTTGCCTTTCCAATTCTAAACAAGCTTTTTCTAAACCCCCCTTACAAGCCAGCTCAAAATAGTAGCGTGCGGCATAGGGTGAAGCATTTTCTACTTCACCTTTTTGCATTAGCCACCCTAAATTATATTGTGCATAAGCATTACCTTGCCCTACATAGTTAATTTTATAGGAATAGCCTAGCGGGTCAGAAACAACGCCTTTTTGTTTTGACCAATTAGATAAAAAGTTTTTTGCCAGTTTAGCTTGTTCTTCTTTTTTAGAATCACGATTTTTTGTGACTGCTGAATTAGAGGCAATTAATGCTGTCTGTAATTCGGTTGGTGAAAGTAAAGAGCGACCCTCAATAGCATCAGTAATACCGGCTAAATATGCTTTTTTATCCATATCTTGACCAAAAGATTGATTCTCTTTATGGATAGTCATTGCATCTTGGCCAATAGCAATACCGGCAGCATAAGCTTGTTTTAAAGCTTCACTGCCTTTTAATTTTTCAACCGCTATGGGTTGTTTGAGAGATAGCGCTTGTTCGATTGCTATTTTTTGTGCTTTTTCTGATTATTCGAGTCTTTGACTTAATAATTTTATATTATTTCTCAAATTGAGATTGTCATTTTTGGATTTATTTAGAGAGTCTTCTATTTGAGACTGTGGTTTTTCTTGTTCAATAAAATTAATAGCTCATTATTAATTTTATTCAGCTTAGCTTGTAATAGCTCTTTCTCTTGTTGTTGAATCTGTATTTTATATTGTCTCTCATTAATACTTAATGCTTGAACTTTCTGGATGAGTATCTTCAATTTTAGTTGAGGTAATTGAATTCGACTTTCTTTATCATCATAAGGTTGGTTCTTCTTAATGCTTTTCAAGCGTTTTTTTCTTCATACTCATTAGCGAACTTTAATAACCCAGAAAGTTGATTTCCATTCGCTGACAGAGAATGTGAAAAGATAAAGCTTGATGAGGTTATCGACAAATAAGCAGTATAGTGAATGATTTTATTCATAATAAGATCTCGAAAATAAGTAAGCCACTTTCATTTAATGATGACTTTTCCAAAGTGGATTAGGTATTAATGATAATTTTTAATAATTAAGAAGGATTCTATCAGAATATAAATGAAAAATAAATATTCAATAAAAATAAGTTTTCTATCTCATTTAATGTTGAATAATTAGTGTTATTAAAATCATATTACAGATATTACAAAATATAATATCCAAAAAAGAAGGGGGTATAAAAAACAGGTGCAAATATAACTAATTGATTTTATTTGATTTGTTTTGTTTTGAACATCTAAATAAAATTTTTTCACATTATCATTCCTAGGTGTTATCACTTAATATCTGAAAAAGTGTAAATTTTAGAATTATTTATCTATTTAACAGTCTTTTTGAGATTTACTTAAAATAAAACTCTGGGCTAATTTGTACCTTCTTAATAAGAATGTTGAATGTATCAGGGGAATGTGATTTTTTGTGCTCTGATTACTCGTTATTTGGATATTTAGCTTATATCAATAACTGCTTGATAGATATTGGCTTGTTTGATTTTATGTGGCAGGTAAAGTAAATTTATTTGCAACAGAGCGAGGCAATAAACATTTTCGTACAAGCGGGCTTTAATAAATGAAGTTAGTTGTATCAGGAATTGGGAGCCTAATATGATAGTGGAACAAGAAGTGTCAAAAAGTATTTTTATGACTGCGGTAGGAAAAGAGATATTTCGTTTAAGGAAGAAGCGAGGGTTAACGGGTAAACAGTTGGCTGAAAAATTAAATGTCTCTCAGCAGCAAATATCTCGGTATGAAAGAGGGGTCTGTAATATTAATGTTGATACTCTCTTTGTTATTTTACATGAGTTAGATTGTAGTTTAAGTAATTTCTTCAGTTCGGTTTATCTTAATATTAATGATATGGAAAAGAATGTCAGTTCTCATTATATTAATTTATTTTTGCCTCCAGCTCCTTACTATAAAGGTGAGAATGCTCTGTCAGCAAAGATGAATAATTTAGTCGGCTAATACTAACGTAGTCGATTAATATTTCACTGAAGAATGTTGAGTTATTTAAAGTTTTAAATTTAACTGAGAATAAAGAAAATACTTTCTGTTTTCAGAAAGTATTCTATTTGTTTTTATTTATTAAAAATAAATACCATTAATTATTTAACCAAGCGAGCTTATTAATGGCTTGCTCTTTTTAGTATTCATCGTAAAGGCGTAACCAATATGAAAAAGATTCTTTTAGCAACTCTGATTTCTGGCGCAATGAGCGCATCAGCTATGGCTGCTCCAGTCAGTGCAGGTCAAGGTACTGTGACTTTCTATGGCTCTATCATCGAAGCTGCTTGTGGTATTGCACCGGAGTCAACTGACCAAACGGTTAACCTAGGTCAAGTAGCATCTGCACAGTTAGAGGATGGTGGTACTTCTCGTCCAGTGCCATTCACTATCGAGCTGGTTGACTGCGATACAACTACTCTAAAAGACAATACGGCAACCGTTACCTTTACGGGCGGTGTGAACCCTAACTTGGCGGATTCACTGGCTATTCAAGGTCAAGCATCTGGCGCAGGTGTTCAAATTGCCGGTTTAGGTGGCGTACCTGTGAAATTAGATGGCTCTGCGGGAACTGACCTAAAGATTCAAAATGGTGACAACTCGCTGCTGTTCTCTGCTTATTTGAAAGGTGATGGCGAAACTATCGTTCCAGGTGAATTCACTGCACTGGCTAACTTCACCATGAGCTACGAGTAATTAGAACACTAGCGTGTCATTCAAAGGAGGGTAAAACCATGGGGCGTCAAGCAGTATTCGGATGGAGTGCGTTACTCCTCGCGACGAGTTTTACCTCACCTTTGGCGCACGCAGCTGGGCAAGGTGCAGGTACGGTGACCATGAACGGTGAAATTACCGATGCAGCCTGCACAATTGCCATGGAATCCCGTGATCAGATCATTGATATGGGGGTGTTGCCGATTGGCACGATCCGCCAAGAAGGCCAAGGTCCCAAACAAGATTTTGAAATTCAGTTGGTGAACTGCAATTTAGTCAAACACAGTGACCCAACGCAAACGTGGCGCGCACTGCGCATGACTTTTGATGCGCCGGCAGATAATGGGTTATTTCAAGTGTTTGGTGAGGCGCGGGGTGTGGGGTTATTGATGCAAGACGCACAGTTGCGTCAAGTGATACCGGGTGAAGCGTCCCCAGAGCACGATATTGTGCCACCGAGTATGCGGCTGGCTTATCAATTACGCTTGGTCTCGGATTCTCGGCCATTGAGAGCTGGGCCTTACCAAAGTTTGATCCGCTTTAAAGTCGATTATTACTAAACCGCTGGCAGCGATTTTATTGGCACTTCTTTTTATTGTGATTGTTCACGAGGGATATTTTTTATGTCTTTACCAAAGGCCACTCCTTTTCGCCTTGCACTGCTGTCGCTGTCCATTGCGTTTGCCTTGGGTGGTCACGGCGAAGCCTTTGCATCGGTGTCGACAGAGACTATCCAATTCAATACTGATGTATTGGATGTGGAAGACAAAAAAAATATCAACCTTGACCACTTTTCCCGTGCGGGCTACGTGATGCCGGGAACCTACAGCTTGGCGTTAAAAGTCAATGATGATGCCTTGCCGGAAGTCAAAATTCCTTTTTATGTGCCCGACAATGATCCGCAAGGCAGTGTGCCGTGTTTGTCACCTGAGATAACGGAGCAACTCGGGCTGACGGAAGAGAGCCTGAAAAAGCGGACTTGGTGGCACAATAACCAATGTTTAAATTTGGATAGTTTGCCGGGTATACAGGTACGTGGCGATCTCTCAACCTCTTCATTGTACGTGAGTATTCCACAAGCTTACATGGAGTATACGGCCCCTAATTGGGATCCGCCATCGCGTTGGGATGAAGGGATAGCTGCGATTTTGTTGGATTACAACATTAACGGTAACACTTATCGCCCGCACAACAAAGGTCATAATACCTACACCTTAAACGGTAACGGGGTGGCGGGGGTAAACTTAGGTGCATGGCGTTTTCGTGCGGACTGGCAGGGACGTTTAAATCACGCCACTGGCTCGACGCAAGCGGTCAATCGTGATCTGCAATGGAATCGATTTTACGCCTTTCGTGCGCTACCAGCTCTCGGAGCCAAACTGATTTTGGGTGAAGATTACCTGAACTCAAATATGTTTGATTCGTTCCGTTTTATTGGCGCCAGTTTGCGCTCGGATTTGAACATGTTGCCGCCGAATTTACGCGGCTACGCACCGGAAGTAACGGGGATCGCACAATCCAATGCGACGGTGACGATAAGCCAGCAAGGGCGTGTGATTTATACCGAACAAGTGGCACCGGGCCCGTTTCGTATTCAAAACTTGAGCGATGCGATCAGCGGGACGTTAGATGTCAAGATTGAAGAGCAAGATGGCACGGTGCAAGAGTATCAACTTGATACCGCCAACTTGCCTTACTTAACTCGCCCAGGGCAGATCCAATATAAGTTGGCGATGGGTCAGCCAAATAGCGTTGACCGCCATAAAGAAGGTGACAACTTTATTACGGGTGAGTTGTCGTGGGGGGTGAATAACGGTTGGTCGCTGTTCAGTGGTTTGATTGGCAGCAAAAACTACCAAGCGATTTCAGCGGGTATCGGTCGTGACTTACTGGCATTTGGTGCCCTGTCGTTTGATATCACTCAATCGTTCGCTCGCTTAGCCGGTGAAAACACCATTAACGGCGGTTCTTATCGTGTCAGTTACGCAAAACGTTTTGATGCCATTGACAGCCAAATCCAATTTGCGGGTTATCGCTTCTCCGAGCGAGACTTTATGAGTATGTCAGACTTCTTACAGGCAACGAAAACAGGCATTCGTTATGGCGGCAGCAAAGAGCTGTACACCATTTCACTGAGCAAAAACTTCCGCGATATCGGCATGTCGTTGTATTTGAACTACAACCATCAAACCTATTGGGATCGACCGGAAAACAACTACTACAGCCTGACGTTATCCAAATATTTTGATGTCGGGGCGATTAAAAATGTCAGCGTTAACTTGTCGGCCAACCGCAGTATGTATAACGGGGTGACCGATGACAGTGTTTATTTATCGACCTCGTTCCCGCTGAGTAATGGCGCCAATATGGGGTATTCCTTAAATAGCAGCCGCTATGACACGGTTAATCGGGTGACTTACCATGACCGTATTGATGCACGCACCAATTATCAGCTAGGGGTCGGCTCAAACCGTAAAGGGGCGAGTGGAACAGCGTATATAACTCACCAAGGTGATACGGCGCGTGTCTCGGGCAATGCGAGTTACGCCAATAATCAATATACCGCGTTTGGGTTATCGGCAACGGGTGGGATTACGCTGACGGCAGAAGGCGGTGGTGCACACCGCATGAGTGTCCCTGGTGGAACTCGCCTACTGGTGGACACTGATGGCATTGCCAATGTCCCCGTCAAAGGATTTGGGGCACCGGTGACCACCAATCTATTTGGTAAAGCAGTGGTTGGTGACATGAACAGTTATTACCGCAGTAAAGCTCAAATTGACTTAAACGCGCTGCCAGATGATGTGGATGCCCAACAATCAGTGGTGCAAGTGACCTTAACCGAAGGGGCGGTGGGTTACCGTGAATTTGCGGTTGTGGCAGGGCAAAAAGCGATGACGGTGTTGCGTTTACCGGATGGCAGTTCCCCTCCGTTTGGGGCGCAAATATTCAATACAAAAGGCCAAAGCACCGGCATCGTAGGAGACAGCGGCAGTGCGTATATCAGCGGTATTGAGCCAAACTCCCTAATGACCATCCAGTGGGGAGACGATGACGGGTGCCAAGTGGCTTTCCCTGAGAGTATCGATATCAACAATCCATCGCTGTTGTTGCAGTGTACTCCGCTAGTAGCAAAGCAGTTAGCGCAGCGATAACACACGTTAGCACGGCATGAACAGAATTTGCGGTGACGCGATGGTGTCTCCGAGATGACATTAAAAAGGTTATAACAGCATGAAACTGAATAAAAAATACGCTTTTATCGCGGGTGTGATGGGTGTGATGTGTTTAAGCAGCATAGCACACGCAGCGATTGGTCTTGACCGTACTCGGGTGATTTTCAACGGTGACCAAAAATCGATGTCACTCAACATTTCTAATAACAATAAACAATTACCGTATTTGGCACAGGCATGGATTGATGATGCCGAGGGCAACAAAATTACTTCGCCATTGGTGGTATTGCCGCCAGTGCAGCGTGTGGAGCCCGGCAAATCTAGCCAAGTGAAAATCGAAGCCCTGCCAGCGATTAGCACCTTGCCACAAGATCGCGAGAGCTTGTTTTACTTTAACTTGCGTGAAATACCACCAAAAAGTGATAAGCCAAACACGTTACAGATTGCCTTACAAACACGGGTGAAAATGTTCTATCGCCCGAAAGCGATTGTACCGGCAAAAATGGGCGCACCATGGCAAGAGAAATTAACCCTGCAAAAGCAAGGAGATACGGTAATGGTCAAAAATCCAACGCCGTATTACGTGACCGTGATTAATGCGGCAGACAGCCTGAAGGCGTTGGACAGTAAAGATAAAAAAGAATTCAAACCTATTATGCTGCCACCATTTGGTGAAAGTGCGTTAGGAGTGAGTGCCAATACATTAGGACAGCGTCCGGTCGTGACTTACATCAATGATTACGGTGGGCGTCCAAACTTGACCTTCCAATGTCAAGGTAGCCAATGTCACGTGGTGCCGAACGATAAGCCTGCGACACCGTAAACCATTACATTTGCTTTGTCTGCATCATGACGATAAGGAATAACCGATGACACACAAATTATTAAATCATGCTGTCACCTCTGTGTTGTTTGGCAGCGTACTTGTCTGTTCATGGGGCAGTCAGGCAGAAGATAACAACACCCGTTTGTATCGTCCTGTGGACAACTGGCAGGTCGATGGTGCCAACGGTGCGTTGTATGTGTCGGGTTCACTGACTGAAAGTCCGTGCCGTTTAGCGATGACCTCGGCGTATCAAGCGATTGAGTTGGGCAATACTGAAACGTCGGAACTAAAGGCAGTCGGTGATAAAGGACGGCCAACTGCTTTTCATCTTGAATTACAAGATTGTATTGAAGTGGCCAGTGCATTGGAAAATGTTCAGACCGGGCAAACGGCGTGGAGTAGCACGCAACCGGCGGTGAAAATTCGCTTTATTGCGCCAACGGTACCGTGGATGCCGGATTTTGCCAGAGTGACTGGCGCACAAGGGATTGGTTTAGTACTGAGTGATAAGGCAGGGCAAATCTTGCCTTTAAATCAGAAGAGTAATCCAGATCTGCTGCCGTCAGGGCAATCGACGCTGACCTATTATGTTTCACCGGTACGTACCGCCGCACAGATGCAGCCGGGTGCATATTCGGCTCTTATTTCTTTTGAAATGCTGTATGAGTAATAGGAGCTGTCAACAATGAAAGGGATGGTAAGTCATCGGTTTTGGTTGTGTGCAGTAGCATTAGGGTTCAGCGGTGCTTTTTCAATGATAAGCCAAGCGGGTTCGGATCGATTGTCATTTGAGGTGAAGTTTACTGTGGAGCTGAAAACCTGCGATATCAATAATAATCAAACCATTGAGGTCGATTTTGGTGACATGATCATTAATAACATTGATGGTGTGGCGTATGAGCGGCCGATACCGTACAGCTTACATTGTGATGATGCGGTTAATGGAACGTCTTTGAATTTGTTTTTTGAAAATAATTCAGGGGCAAATTTTACGGCGGGCGGCTATCGATTACTAAGAACTGACAGAACTGGTTTAGGGCTACTGGTGAAGCAAAATGGTCATCCTTTCTCATTTAATGATGAGATCCCGTTTACCTATGGCAATGAGCCCACATTAACGGTTGTTCCGGTGAAAAATGCGAAT
This sequence comes from Providencia sp. PROV080, assembly GCF_033688105.1. Lineage (NCBI taxonomy): Bacteria > Pseudomonadati > Pseudomonadota > Gammaproteobacteria > Enterobacterales > Morganellaceae > Providencia > Providencia sp. PROV080. The sequence goes on along the minus strand of NZ_CP096346.1, from coordinate 3,422,031 downwards.
GTCGGGTTGGATGATGGTGAGTTTGACGCTTCCGCATTACTGACGGTGGAGTATAACTAATGAAACTTCAGCGATTCAATCAGTCAGCGGCTTGGTGTGCGATAGCAATATTGCTGCTTAGCTTCAATGCACCGTTTACGAATGCATCAACACGCGTCAATTTTACCGGTAATCTCATTGGCAATCCTCCCTGTGATATCACGGGGGATAATGATCCCATTATGGTGGATTTTGATGAAGTCGGGATTACCAAAATTGATGGTATTAATTACATGCAGAATTTCTCATTGAGAGTCACTTGTGGCGATGATCTCGGGAACGATGTACGACTTTATCTGGGTTATACAGGGATGGAGGCCAGATTATTCGATAATAATGCTGTGCTGACTAATCGCGATGGCCTTGCAATCCGTTTGTATTATCAAGGACAAGTCGTTGCGCCGGATGATGCCAATATCCCGATTGTGATGTCGAGTGGTGGCTCTGCTGTTATTCCGTTATCAGCTGTTCCCGTCAGAGACCCAGCGGTGGATTTACTGGAAGGTGATTTTTATGCCACAGGCACAGTCGAAATACGCTATCCGTAAGGTGGATGAGATGATGATGAAGAAAGTTTTTAGCGGGAGTTGCACCTTATTATTGTCGAGTTTACTGTTTTCGTCATGGTTAGTAAGGGCGGACTCCACAGTCGACATTCACTACAAAGGTACATTGATTGCGTTGCCTTGCACTATCGTCCCAGGTACTGAAGATCCTTATTATTATTTAGGGGTAACGCCAACTAAGTCTCTGTACCGCTTTACACGCACATCGGGGTTTTTGATTACGTTTGAGCTAAAAGATTGTGATACATCATTGGGCAGTACAGTAAAAGCCTCATTTTCAGGCCCTGTGAACAGTGAGGGGTTACTGATGTTTACTCCTGGTAGCGAAGCAAAAGGGGCAGGAGTTGGCTTAGAATATTTGGACGGTCGCCCTATTCCGATAGACGGAACAACTGATTATGCTGTACCTCTAAGAGATGGAGATATGACCATTCGTTTAAAGGCTTATGTACAAGGTGAGCGAGAGGCACTGGCGAATAAAAGTTTAGTGCCAGGAAATTTTGAAGCAATAATGACTTATACGTTGAGTTATGAGTAATAGAATATAGATAATGTAATGGTGTTACTCATTATATCTATTTCTTTATTGGTATTTCGTTCTTCAATGGATGCTAGGTTTTTTTATTAACACCTTTGTTTGAAAACAGAAATAAATATTTATTTTAATCATGTGTATTGAGTTATTGACTCGGTAATATGGTGGGACAATATGAATAGATTAGTTATTCTATTTTTTACAATGATATCATCGTATGGTTACGGTGGTTCAGCAGACTATTTATGGAGCGGCCAAGGAAGTGGTGCAGGAACTGGTGCAGTACTAGATCCTCAATATGAGATAGTTCATACTGGTTATGCACAATCAATACCAACAGGACGCTCATGGCAAGGGCGTGGCAGTGATGGAGTTACTCGAACTATCAGTGAATTACAAGTCTCCTTTCCAGGAACAATGGAAGTCGCACTTCCGAATGAGTGCTTAGGAGGTCAGGCATTTATTGGTATTGTTGTACTTCGACCAGGTATGGGACCTATATATCAAGAGTCATATAAAGCAATGTATGGTCCCAATAGCTCAGGAGGAGTATCTATAGGTTCCTATTATGGTATTAGTAATACTGGGCCTGAAAACCCTGTCATTGTTAGATATCAGGCACAATCTTCTACAGGTAATATCTATGTTGTATCTGGGCCTGCAGGATTTTACTCACCAATAACAGGACGCCCTCCCGGGGGCCCAAGCCAAGGTTCTCCTTATGTATTTAGTGCTGGAGATTCTCCTGATGTAGTTCCATATATTGACCATCATAATGGCCCTTGTGGAATGAAATATAATCTTGGCGATCCACCTATATATATTCCACCAATTGTGGATCCAAATAATGACCTTGTGTGTAATTTTGACATTGATGGCGATATTAACTTAGGAACTATTTCGAGTAATTCGGCAGGAGAATATGAATCAACGGTATTAACAACCCAATGCAATGGAGATGCGACAATTACAGGATCTATTGTTACTGCTGATGGTTCTGGTAATCCCTATACACAAGGTGGCGTTACAATATGGGTACCATTTGAAATTTCGATAAATGGGACAAGTGGAAGCTGGACTGTGCGTGAAGGAATACTGGATAGGAAATCCATTTATGGAATGGTTCAGTCTGTCGGGAATATTATTCCAGGAGAATATAGTAAATCGATGATCGTTCGATTGGAATTCGAGTAATTAATATTAGAAATAAATCAATAAAATTGAGTTTTAAATTAGCAGAAGAAAAATATCAAAAATGATTCTCGATGATCTCTGTTTATCATTTGATGATGCTATATAAAAATCCAAATATTGTGATTTATTTTAAACAAAATGCCCATTGAAGGGTAATAAAGTAATTTCTATAAAAATCTAGGGTCAGAATAACTCTGTCTCTATGTGGTGTCGCACGTTTATATCATTATAAAAGAGGTTCAATATGAAAATTAAATTAGCATCTATCGCTGCATTAATGTTAGCGGCTGGCGTTGCAAGTTCTGCTATGGCAGCAACAACAACAACGGTAACTTTTAAAGCACAATTGCAGAAAGGAACTTGTGATATTGCAACAAGCTCTGGGTCGATTGTTGACTTTGGTGTTTTCACCTCTGAGAGCGTGACTCAAGGTCCAACAACATCCATTGCTAATAAAGACTTCAACTTAGTATTAACTAACTGTGCCGGTGCTGAAACTACCTCTGGCGCATTAAGTTTATACGCAGATGGTCAAGCAAGTATCTTTAATCCCAATCTCTTTGCTAACACAGATGCAAAAACATTAGCAGTGGGAATTAAAACTAATCCTGCTTCAGGCACTGCCACTGAAATTAAACCAAACCAATTAATCAGTGTGAATCATTCACTGGTGATGAGTACGGATGATGAAGGTGCTGCTACTGATGTTGATGGTAATGCGGTGAATTTACTACCAATGCAAGCAGATCTGTTCGCACTGAATGGTGCTAACGATACAGATATTCTGAATGTTCCTGTTATCTTTAGCGTAGCTTATAACTAATTAAAGTAGGGTGATTACAATTTTGTAATCACCCTAATAAAAGCCTATGAAAAACACACTGTCGTTAAAGGTTTGGCTATTTATTATTGTAGCTAATTTCTTATTGCTAAATAATTTTGCTTACTCCGCAGGAGTCGGTATTGATGCAACACGCATTATTTATCCACAAGGTGAAAAAAGTGTTTCTGTAACACTAAGAAACAATGATGAAAAAACGAATTACCTCACGCAAATCACGATAGCGAATGAGCAATATCCTGATGCTTTTGAAGTGGCACCACCTTTGTTTCGTTTAGACAAAATGAGCCGACAAGATGTGCGCATTATGTTGGTCAATAATCAACTGCCGAAAGATAGGGAGTCTGTTTTTTATTTCAAAGCCCGCATGGTACCGGCGAGAGATAAAAACAGCGAAGGGGTAATTATTGGTTTTGATAATATTATCAAATTATTTTATCGACCTACAGATTTAAAGCAAACAGCCAAAGAGGCACAGTCATCACTAGTATTTAAAAATGTTGGTAATAAAACTGAGGTTATCAATCGTTCACCTTATTACATCAGTCTATTTAGCGTTACGCTGAATAATAAAGTGATGACTATTAGTTCAGATAATAAAAATAACATGATAGCACCATTTTCAAGTATTAATTTTGACCTAAAAACGCCAAAAGGGGCAATAGCAAAATGGACTGCAATTAATGATTTAGGGGGTTATGATGGTTATTCAGCAGAAATTCAATAAGTATTTTTTAGGGGTATTATTGCCAGCAGTTTTACTACCTAAGGTCAGCTTGTCTGATGAAAGTGCGACGATTTATTTTAGTGGTACGGTAGCTAATGCAACTTGTGAATTCGCCGCAGATAGCGATCAGGAAGTTATTTTTGATGAACCTTTTAGCAGCAGTGTACTGAACGCACTACAGCCGGGCGAAGAAAGTGATTATCGCAAGTCTTTCACGGTGGAATATAGCTGTGAAGGGATCTCAGAGGACACCGAATCCATCGATATTGTGATTACACCATTAAGCAGTACACACATAAAAAATAACGTGTTGTATGAAGATAGCGCGATCAATGTGGGTTTTTTATTGATGAACTGCGGTGATGACAATGGTGCATGTGAGGAAGTGATTTTTTCTGGCGATGAGGCAATCGTCGAGTCAGGGACTGGTGAGCATTATTTTGAAGTTGTTGCCGCAAAAATTGACAATCAAACCATAACATCAGGTGATATTGATGCTGCCATTGAACTCTCATTACAAATACCATAATAAGAAAAAATATTGGGTTACTTTTTCTTTCTTATTTTGTTTATTGTTTTCCATTTCAGTGAAAGCTGATAATGATTCGATCCATTTTGAATTTACAGCTTATGTTGATCAAGAGCCCTGTGACATTATTGTCGAAGATCTTTATGAAGCTTCTGATGAAATTGATTTTGGCATTGTATCAATACAGGACATTATTGAGCAAACGCAGAGGAGAAAGTTTGAAATTATTCTTCAAGATTGTGAAGGTGATTTTTCAACCAGCTATATTCAAATGACGTCTGGAAGTATTGTTGATGGCTCTGATGGCTATGTCTTTAATAGTGATCCCGATGCTTATTTTGGTGTCGCTATCATGGATGAAGATGAACAAGAGAATTTTGCGGTTGGAGATATCGTTTTTGATGATATTGACTATGGAGATGAAAATATTATCTTAACCGCAGTATTAGCCTGTTATGATCTTAGACAAAGCTGTTCGGAAGATGATGTTGGTGACTTTACCGCTCATGTCACTTTTAGCTATTTTTCAGATTAGGGCGATTATAATGAAAAAAATAACGCTTACTGTCTTCTTATTTTTTTTCTCTTTTTTTACTTATTCTGCTGGTTTAAGTTTAAATAAGACTCGGATCATTTTCAATGAAGGTGATAAATCTGCATCTGTGACATTTAAAAATAATGTGGGATCTCCCTTTCTTGTTCAAAATGAAATTTATGATGTAGATAATAAAAAAAGCGATTTTTTTATTATTACACCTAATATTTTTAGAGTTGAAAAAAACTCAACCTTTATGATGCGTATTTTTCCTGCATCATTAAGCTTATTGCCAAAAGATCGTGAGAGTGTATTTTATTTTAGCTCAAGAGCTATTCCACCAAAGAAAAATGATGAAAAAGGTAGTGGGAAATTATCCATAGTTACAAATTTGGTTATTAAACTTTATTATCGGCCTAAAAACTTAGATATGGCAGTTAAAGACTCGTATGGAAAGATATCAGTGAGCTATGCAAATAATACATTAACCATCAATAACCCGACACCGTATTACACGACACTGGTTGATATGAAGATGAATAATGTGCGTAAAATAAAAAATAAAATGATCGCACCGTATTCGAATATCACTATCCCAGATATGGCAGGGCTGAATTCTTTTTCATGGCGAATAATGAACGATTATGGTGGTGCGACTAAGCCATTCATATTTGAAAATAAGGCTAAAAAATGAAAATAATTTCATTTGTTGTATTATTTTTCGGATTATTAAATGCTCACCAGGTTGCTGCAAAAAATACTAGCAGTGGTTTGCGTTTTCCGAGTGAAAGATTAGTTTTTCATCAAGAAAGTCGAGGGCTCTCATTCTTATTAAAGAATAACGATCACAATGCCTACCTTGTTCAAGCGGATATTGCGATCCCTGATGAATCAACAGGGCTGAATGTAAAAAAGGAGAACTCAATTCCTTTTATGATCACACCACCTTTATATAGGCTAGAGGCAAAGTCAGAATATAACTGGCAAATAAAAAAAATTGATAATTTAAAAAAATTACCGCAAGACCGGGAATCTGTGTTCTTTATTCGATTAAAATCCATTCCACCGAAAGGCACTAAGAATACGGTGAACTTTAAAAAAATGGATGGGGCTTTAACCTTATCGAAAGTTTTACATTATAAGTTTTATTATCGACCAGAAGCAATTAAGAATCTTAAAATAGCCAATGTTAAGGATAAATTAAAATTTACTCTTGATGATGGAAAACTGATTGTGAATAACCAGTCTCCACTTTATTTAACCTTTGGGAAATTAGCGGTGGGTCAACATCAAATTGACAATATGCAACTGTTTAAATTAATTCCACCTTTTGGAAAACAAAGTTATTCATTACCGAAAGGGAATTATGCGAATGCCACGGTGAAATGGCGATTATTAAATGAATTCATGCTGGAAATGCCAGAGCAAACCCAAAAACTATAAAAAAATCACTGAGAGATAACTATGAAATTATATCATTCGTCTAAGATGAAAAGTAGAATTTTTTATCTAAGCTTTATTTCGTATTGTCTTGGCATTGCTGGTTATTCTTATGCAGAGGATTACTTTGACCCAAAACTATTGTCTTTACAGTCAGGAATGGATCCGAACTCAATCGATTTATCTCAATTTGAAAAAGCCAATAGCGTGCCTGAGGGTAAATACAATATTACGGTATTTATTAACAAAAGAGACATGGGCAATATGGATGTCACTTTTGTAAAAGGCCGTGATGGTGATGTTTTCGCTGAATTCACTAAACCGATGCTCGGTGAGCTTGGGGTGAATTTAGCGTCGCTTCCGACGCTACAAAAGCTCACCGATGATGAAAAGATGATTGCGTTAGGGGATTACATTCCTGAGGCGTTTGTGAAAACCAATCTGTCTAAACTGACCATGGAAATCAGTATCCCACAGATTTATATGGACAATCGTGCTAATGGCTACGTACCAGAAGGCATGCTGGAAAATGGTATTCCGGCTATCCTGCTGTCTTATCAACTTAATGGCAGCCATAGTCGTAATAAATCTCAGCGGGAAACGCAAAATAATGATAATGCTTTTTTGAGCATGCGTGGTGGTGTCAATTTAGGTGCTTGGCGCTTGCGCTCAAATTATCGTTATTATTATTCGAACTCCGAAGGACGCCGTAATTACACTAATCGCACATCCACTTTTTCAAACACCTATGTGATGCGAGCCATTAACGCGTTACGGGGTGAGGTGTTGGTGGGGGAAAGTTCAACGGGCAGTAATGTGTTTGACAGTATTCCTTTTAAAGGAATTAAGCTGTTTTCGAATGAAAAAATGCTGCCTTCCAGTATGCGTGGTTTTGCTCCTGAAATTAATGGCATTGCACAATCTAATGCGCGGATCACTGTCAGCCAAAATGGTAATGTGGTGTACCAAACTTATGTTGCACCGGGGCCTTTTAGTATTAAAGACTTATACCCAACGGGGTCTTCAGGAAATTTACAGGTCAATATCAGTGAAGAAGATGGCTCTGAAAGAACGTTTGTTTACCCGTACTCTTCATTACCGGTGATGTTAAGACCGGGTGGCATGAAATATGAAGTCACAGCAGGGGAATATAACGGCAATTTAACACGCTCTTCTAAACGTGCTAAATTTTTGTTGGGTAGCTTGGTTTATGGCTTGCCTCATGATGTGACCTTATACGGTGGTTCTTTATTCTCTAAAGATTATTTTTCTGGGGTGATGGGAACAGGAATTTCATTGGGTAATTTTGGTGCTTTGTCAGTCGATATTACCCATGCAGCGGCTTCTTTTGTTTCCGGTGATCGAAAAGAAGGCCAATCGTTTCGGATTAAATATTCAAAAAGCTTAACCTCTACAGGAACTAATGTCGATTTAACTGCATTACGTTATTCCACTCGACATTTCTTCAGCTTCTCTGATTTTAATACCCATAATTATCAGCTCAATGATGGGGTGGCGCCTTGGTTAGGCTTACGTCAACGTTCCAGCTTCCGAACCGCGCTTTCACAATCACTGGGCAAATATGGTTCGATTTATTTAAGTGGCAGCCGTACTGATTATTGGGACTCCAATACTGAAACTACCCAATTATCGACAGGGTATAACGGTAATTTTAAAGGGGTGAATTACAACGTCAGTTATGCGATTGACTACAGAAAATCCGATAGCCGTAATGATTGGCCTAAAAATCATCAAATTTCTTTCAATGTGAATGTGCCTTTCAGTTTATTTACCAATGAAGAGCACTTACGAAATATGAGCAGTAATTATTATATTTCCAAAAACAACCGCGGTAACTATAGCCAGCAAGTCGGGCTGCACGGTTCATTATTGGACAGAGACTTGTCTTATTCTGTTTCACAGAGTATGGGAAATAACAACCAAGAAAGTAATAGCGCCATTAGTCTGAATTACAACACCTCAAAAGGCAGCTTTTCTGGGGGATATAACTATTCATCAAGTTCTTCTTCTGTGAATGCGGGTGTCAATGGTGGGATGGTGATCCATTCAGGTGGCGTGACACTAGCACGAACATTAGGCAATTCGGTGGTGTTAGTTGAAGCACCGGATGCGGATGGGACCTCGTTAAATCAAGGTAATGCAAAAATTGATATGTTTGGTTATGCGGTTGCCCCGAACGTGAACGAATACGCCAAAAATACCATTGGTTTGAATGTGAATACGTTACCCGATGATGTGACGTTACCAAAGACCTCGCAAAACGTTTACCCGACGAAAGGCGCGGTGGTTAAAGCGAAATTCCCAACACGTGTCGGGATGCAGGCACTAATTTCACTAACCTATCGAGACGGTGTGATCCCTTTTGGGGCGATTGCTAAGCTGGTTGATGATGAAACAAATGAAGAAAACACCAGTATTGTGGGTGATAACGGCCAACTTTATATGAGTGGGTTACCTGATTCCGGAACATTGCTGATCCAATGGGGAAATAGCCACAGTGCATCGTGTGGTGCTCATTATTCTCATTTGAAAGATATTGCAGTAACGGAAGACAACCCAATTAGAAAAATTAACTTAACGTGTCAGTAATCAGCGTGAAATGGCGAATATTAAATTTAGGAGTTAAATAATGGCATTGACTTTAAAAAGAAACGTCGTTAAGGCCATCTTAGCGTTATGTTTACTGAATAGCTCATTAGGGTTTGCTAATACTATTGATGTTACCATTCCACCGGATACAGAAATTGCCTATGTTTCGACGAATGCAAGCGTGTCATTAAGTGGACCAAGGTATAATACTGCAAATAGATCTTTAGATGGGTTGATCGCTATTACGGATGTCGTATATTTTTGTATTGGTGACGATATTCTATACGAAGAGGATGGGCACTATTATTTTTATTTAATAGATGAATATAATAATCATGTAGGGTACTTTTCCTTAAATTATTCAGCAATAGCAGAATGGGTTGAATATGTTCTGGTCTAATTCAAATAGACACTTCAATTTGAGACACTAGAAGTTGTCTGACTTGGAGTGATTATGAATCAGAAACGTAAATATAATAGCTACACCAAAGAATTCAAACAAGAAGCTGTTGCCTTGGTGACGGAGCAAGGTTACAGCGTGGTTGAAGCGGCTCAGGCCGTAGGTGTTAATCCCAACCAAATTTATGCTTGGAAAAAGCATTTTGAAGACCAAGCCAGCGGTGTTGCTCTATCTGATGATGAGCGTGCTGAGCTACGCAAACTACGCGCTGAAAACAAGCGTTTGCGCATGGAGAAAGAAATATTAAAAAAGGCTTCGGCCTTCTTCGCCAAGGAAATGAAATAAACTTTAAGTTTATTCACCAAGCACGGCAAGAAGGCTACCCAGTAGGCTTAAGTTGTAAGACGCTTGGGCTTAGTCGTTCAGGCTACTATGCATGGGATAAACGCCCAGCACAGCTCATTACTGAGGATACACTGATGTTGTATCGCACAGCTAAGCAACTTTTTAAAGACAGCCGTGAAAGCTTGGGTAGCCGTGAATTAATGAAAAAACTGAATCAGCATGGCTTCGCTATTGGTCGTTATAAAACGCGTTCCATCATGCAAAGGCTTAACCTTGTCGTTAGGCAGCGCGTAGCTTACAAGGTAACAACACAGCGCGATAAACGTCATTTGGCTGCGCCGAATTTAGTCAGTATGGACTTTAACCCAGAACGGCCCAACCAAGTATGGGCGGGTGATATTACCTACTTAAAAACGGCACAGGGCTGGATGTATTTAAGCGTGGTCATGGATCTTTATTCGCGGCGTATTGTTGGCTGGTCGATCAGTAAACGCATGACGACAGACTTAGTTTTAAAGTCATTGCAACAAGCTTATTGGCTAAGAAAGCACCCTAAGGGAGTTATCTTCCATAGCGACCGCGGTTCGCAATACACCAGTAAAAAGCTAAGGAAAGCCTTAGTCAGAATGGGTATAAAGCAATCAATGGGCGACACAGGCGCTTGCTGGGATAATGCAGTAGTTGAACGCTTCTTTGGAAGCTTAAAGCATGACTGGATATTAAAAGTCCATCACGCAACTTACGAAGAAATGGTTGCGGATGTTACGGCTTACATGAAGTATTATAACGTAAAAAGGCTTCATACAGCTAACGGGGATGTGAGCCCTGTTGAGTATGAAAATTATCAATTAAAAGTGTCCACTTGGACTTGACCAGTACAATATGATGGTTCAACAGATGAAGGGTTTGTTCGAGTCCATGATGGTGAAGTGATTGATATTGATAATTTAGAGCCAGTCAGAGGTAATTCATATTGTTTAACGCCCCCTAATCCTGACACAGGGGATGACTTTTTTGATGCTGATGACGATCGTTCTGTAGATATTACTGTGACAGGTGGCGTGATTAAATTTTTGTCTCCTGAAGATGCAGCGCCTGGAGAATATTTTATCGCGTTAAGTGATTTAGAGCGCATTGATAATTTATATGCGGCTTCATTGTCTCCTATACCTGAGGGGGATTTGTCACAAGTTTTAATTAGCTCTATTAATATCAATGTATTAGATGCTTGTACTATTGATGTAAATGGAAATACTTCACCTAGATTTTATCTTGCTTCTGATGAGTCAACAGGGCTTGTTGATTATGAACAAGTGACTGTTGAAATTGATTGTGATAGCCAAGTTGGTAATACAGTTTTAGGCTCAGTTCGATTGCAGACTGGACACATCATTAATGAACCCAATAAATTCTATTTAATTAATGAAGATTATGAAGATAACGGTTTATATATTGAAGGGATAATTAATCAGAATGGTTCAGACTGTGATGATGAGGGCGATATTCTCTTTACTGGTGAAACTTTTGATATTGAACTAGAAAGCAGTTCCACCTATAGCGGCGAATTTACTATTGACTGGAATTTATGCAAAGACGAGAACTATATTGAGCCTGGTGTTTATTATGGTGCTTTAGACTTATCTATATTTGCTAAGTAATGTAATCCCTCTCATATTTATTTAATATGAGAGGTTGCTATTTTAATTTGTTTTTTTTGTAATGTTTAATTGAATTGTTTCTAATATATTTTTGGTTGATTTTTTAAATAAAGAATCACTTAATTAAGTGTTGGGGTTTAATAAGTACAACTAGTAAGTTAAAATATAACAAATGTTACTTATTTCTTAATTTGAAATGGTTAAGTAGATTTTTTTGCTGTTTTTTAAACGGTTTTTTTATGTGGTAACTATATTAATATCATTAAGTTACCTCTTATAAAATATTCATGTGGTGGAATTAGTAGTTTCAGGTGCCTGTCTTAATCTTCAATAGATTTTAACTTCATAATATTTTTGCCTTCATATTTTTCTATATTATAACTCCACATTATACCTATTCGTCCTGAATATATCAATTTTACGGCAGGTATCTTTAATTGATTCCCATTTTCAACCAGATTTAGTATTACAACAACTTGATGTTCAACAATTAGGTTTTATACATAGCGATCTTCTCTGAGTACGTAATGAGTATGGATGGCGATTTTAAACTATGAGTCGTGTTTTTTAATGAAGGATAGTGCCCTTTCATCCAACGACGAGTATTTTATGTTATAAATCTTACGTCTAACTTGAACTATCGCTATAAATATTAAAACATATAATAAATGGGAGTAAATCTCCAATTAGCCACTTAAACTGTTCTTGAATACAGTAGGATGTAATTAATTATTTAACTTAAAATAACCAATTACATTCACTTATTTCTTACTACAACAGGCTAAACCATGGAAAAACAAATTATAGGGACACTTATCGAGTTGACTTTTCGAGGTAACGATGATGTCAAGATCGCGGCGATCTCCGCATTGGGTGATTATAAAGCGACAATAGAACAACAAGATGCAGTGATTAGATTAATTGAACTATGCAAAGATCCAAATAAAGAAGTGGCGGTATCTTCCATCCGCTCTTTAAGCAAGCTATCTGAGCATTTTAGTCGCTTAGTTACATATAATGACTGAGGCTCTCTTATAAATTAATTTTATGATATTGACCAACCTTTAATTAGTTTAAAAATATTAAACAATAATAATTTATACTCTCTTTAGTATGTATTTTTATTTCAGCTTTTTAACAGCAAAAAATTTTTTGTTATGTTGTTAATTAGTTGTCATTAATAATGACTTATTTTTTGTTATTAAAACGCCTTAATTGGATGGTCGTTTTTGTTTTATTATAATCTTATTATCCTAATAAGATTATATAAACTTTAATAAGTTTGTGATAAAAATAAACAGCCACATTGTTATGCATTATTTATACACATAAGAGGTTTATAATGAAAAAGATTGTTATCTCTAGCGTTTTAGCTGCAATGGCAGCATTCTCTTTTAATGCGATGGCTGCGGACTCGAATATTGTCACGCCTGAAAAAATGACTTGTCAGGAATATATTAACCTGAACCCACAAAGCTGGGCACCTGTTGCATTGTGGATCACCAATATGGATACACAATTTAAAGGTGGCGATTATGTTGCGTTAACAGAACAGAGTGTTGCAGAAGCGCCACAAATCGTTGAGTTCTGTAAGAAACATCCTGAAGGCACACTACAAGATTACTTAGCGTCAAAAAAATAAGTTAAGTTTCTACCCTAAATAATTTGAGTTTAACTTAGGTGATAAGTGAGCAAGTCGTTAAGCACAGATAAATGTTGTGGCGAGTACGAGCGAACCTAATCAGCAACGTTGTCACTTGAAATATCATGGGTAGTACAAAATCAAAGCCTTGTTAATATGGTGTTTGTTTTTAGTTTAATTAAAGGCAAACACCCTACTATTTGTTTTATATATCGTTTTAATTAGAGCAACGCTTTCTAGCCACTTTATTTATAAGTGTCCATTAATGGCAATTCAAGATTCGATAATCCTGCTTTTTGTCTGACCTTCTCCAACATTTCTTTTTCTGATTTATAAATATTCTGCTTTTCCCTCTTCTTTCCGTCGGCGATGTCTAAAAAAAGACACAAGAATGATAATAGTTCTTAATAGTATGTTTATTATCAGTTAAAATTATCCGCTAATTTAGCCGGATAAAAAGCCGTAATGTTATCGGCAGCGGCCTGTAAAAAAACACGACAACCTATTAGGATCTTAGGCACATGAAAATTAGGCATCTTTGGATACTCTCTCCATGTTTTGCTTCTTTTATTGCACCAGCAACATTCGCAGCAGAAAACAAACAAGATGAAATGACTGTCTCGGCAACGCGTTCTTATCGAAGTGTGTCGGAGATGGCTCAAACTACTTGGGTTATCGATAATGCGGAAATAGAACAGCAAGCAGAAGGAGGTAAAGAGTTAAAAGATATTCTGTCACAATTGATCCCCGGCATGAGTGTTAGCGGTCAAGGGCGTACTAATTACGGTATGAATATGCGTGGCCGCTCAATGATTGTGATGGTGGATGGGGTCCGTTTAAATTCTTCACGTAGTGATAGCCGCCAATTAGATTCTATCGACCCGTTTAATATTAACCATATTGAAGTGATTTCTGGCGCCACTTCTTTATATGGTGGCGGTAGTAGTGGTGGATTAATTAATATTGTCACCAAAAAAGGCCAAGAAGAAAAACAAGTCGACTTACAAATTGGCGGAAAAACCGGCTTTAGTAATGGCAAAGATCATGATGAAAATATTGCCGCGGCCATGAGTGGGGGGAATGAAAACGCCCATGGTCGTTTATCCGTTGCCTATCAACGTTATGGTGGTTGGTATGATGGCAAAGGTAAGGCAATTAATATTGATAATACACAAACAGGCCTACAATTTTCTGACCGCTTGGATGTCATGGGCGCTGGGGTTATTAATATTGATGATAATCAGCAGCTACAAGCCACGGTTCAATATTATAAAAGTGAGTCCGATGGTAAACATGGACTTTATTTAGGCAAAGATTTTGCGGCGGTGAAAGGCCAAGGCGAGGCTCATAATAGTGATAAATTAAATTCAGATCGCTTACCTGGTACTGAGCGTCACATGCTGAATTTACAATATTCGAATGGTGACCTTTGGGGGCAAGATTTTGTTGCCCAAGTTTATTATCGTGATGAGTCACAAAAATTCTATCCATTCCCTACGCTAAATAAGGCAAAGGATGTCACCAGTATTAGCGCCTCTGATCAAAAAACCAATTTCTATGGTACTAAGCTGACGTTTAATAGCGAGCCGGTTGAGCATTTGACGCTGACGTATGGTGCTGACGCTGAGCACGAACAATTTCGTGCTAATCAAATGTTCTTTAATTTAGATAAAGCGAAAGAATCGGGTGGCATGGATTTGAAAAAAGCCTATCAAGTTGGGCGTTATCCAAGTTATACCACAACCAATATGGCCGCTTTCTTGCAAAGTAGCTACGATATTAATCCAATATTCACTTTAAGCGGCGGTGTGCGCTATCAATATACTGAAAACAAAGTGGATGACTTTGTTGGGTATGCGCAACAACAGCAAATAGCAGAAGGTAAAATTAAATCTGCCGATGCTGTGCCGGGGGGGAATACCGATTATAATAACTTGTTATTTAATGCAGGCTTATTGGTGAATTTAACTAAAAACCAGCAAACATGGTTTAATTTCTCTCAAGGTTTTGAAATTCCCGATATTGCCAAATATTATGGAACAGGGAAATATGCAGCAACCCCAGATGCTAATGGGCATCTTGCATTAGAAAATAGCGTTAATATTAATGATACTAAAGTGAAAGGTATTAAAGTTGACTCCTATGAACTGGGGTGGCGCTATACTGGAGATAATTTACGCACACAAATTGCCGCTTATTATTCATTGTCAGACAGAAGTTATGACATTAATAACGCGGATATGACTATCTATATGAAGTCAGATAAACGTCGTATTTATGGCGTGGAAGGGGCTGTTGATTATTTCTTTGAAGATAGTGATTGGAGTGTTGGTAGTAACTTTAATCTGCAAAAATCAGAAACCAAAGTGGATGGTAAATGGGAGAAATGGAGCGTTAAATTTGCTAGCCCATCAAAAGTCACTGCATATGTGGGATGGGAGCCAAATGATTGGTCTCTACGTTTACAAAGCCAGCAAACCTTTAATGTTTCCGATGCGGATGGTAACAAGCTTGATGGTTATAATACCGTGGATTTCTTAAGCAGTTATTTATTGCCAGTTGGTAAAGTCAGTTTTGCGGTAGAAAATTTACTGGATGAAGATTACACCACGATTTGGGGGCAACGTGCGCCAAAATTATATAGTCCGAATTATGGTGCAGCAGATCTGTATACCTATAAAGGTAGAGGAAGAACTTTTGCGTTGAATTATAGTGTGACGTTTTAAGTTGAATATCTTGTGAGCCATCTTATTGATGGCTCATCTTTATGACTCAATGAGGTTATTGAATGAAATGGCTATTAACTGGGTTACTATGTTTAGTCAGTGTGATTGCATCAGCTAAAACGCCCACTGTGATGACTGATTTGCAAGGCCGCAAAGTGAGTGTCGATCTTCCCGTCGACAAACTATTTTTGATCGATGGGCGAGATATTTTATCGGTCGATATTGCGGGGGGAAAAGACGCTTTCTCACGTATTGTTGGCTGGAGTGATTCGTTAGAACAGTACGCGCCTGATTTAAAACAGGCTTATTTTTCTGCGGTTCCTGAATTAGCTAACATACCAACCTTAAGAAAAACCCGCGAAACGGGCATTCAAATTGAAAAATTACTTGAGCTGGCGCCTGAAGTGGTATTAATGCATAAATCTAATTATGCCGCGATGCGCGATAGCCAATTTATGCCACAACTGGAAGCCGCAGGGATCAAGGTTATTTTTATTGACTTCCGTATGGATATCGCCAATAACACGCCAAAAAGTATTGTGTTATTAGGCGAATTATTAGGAACTCAGGAACGTGCAAACCGCTTTGCGACACTGTACCAAGAAAAACTAGCCGCCATTGAAGGGCAGCTGAAAAAACCGTATCCGTCGGTATTAATTGAGGCTAATGCAGGCTTATTTGCTGATAGTTGTTGCCAACTTTATGGTCGTTCAGGTTTTGGGGTTTTAGCAAGTCTTGCGGGTGGTAACAATTTAGTGGAAGACAGTTTTCCGGCTAAAGGTGCTGAAAGCTCAATTGAAAATATTATTACCTTAAACCCTGAATTTTATGTATTAACCGGCGCAGATTGGCAGAATTTTAATCGTCGCTCAACGGCCGTTAAACTGGGTTATGATGCAGATGCAACGGTGGCTAAAAAGCAATTGGCTAAGCTTGTCGATCGCCAAGGAATTTCATCGCTGACAGCAGTGAAAGAGAAGCATGTCATGGCGATTTATCATAACTTCTATAATAACCCAATGAATATTTTTGCTATTGAAGCTATGGCTAAGTTTATGCATCCGCAAACTTTTACAACTTTACAGCCTGAACAAAATTTGCAGGAATTCTTACAGCAGTTTACGGCTATTAAAGCGAATGGGGTGTTTTGGATTACCCTTTAATATATGCGTCATACTTTAATATTTCACTATTGCTAATGACGCTCATTCATACATAGTCTGGCCTAGCTCTTTCATTATTAATTGCTGAGTCGTTTTTAGCGTTATTAACCGTAGAAATGTTATTTTTAGGCCGTGATGCGATAGGACACGGCTTTTTTATAGGCTAAATTTTCCAACTAAGTAATCAATAAATACACGAGTTTTTGCAGGTAGAGTGGTGCTATTTGGATAAAGTAGCTGAATATTCTGTGAAGGTAGATAAAACTCAGGTAGTAAACGAATGAGACGCCCTGCATGAATATCATCATTGACGAGCCAATCAGGACAGATAGCGACCCCAAGAGAGGCCAGTACCATTTGGTGGATCACCGCTGCCGAATTCGATTCATATTGGCCTTTTATGATGGGAAGAGGGTATTTTTCCCCTAGCGTATTTTTTAGCAGGTATTGTGTATCTTGCCAATTCAGTAATGAATGGGTTATCCAAGGAATTTGTGCTAAATCGTTAATCCCTTTAACGGGATAGTGTTTTAATAGTTCAGGGGTTGCCACAATAGAGATTTGGTATTCACCAATTTTACGTATTTTTAGGGATGAGCTTTTTAAATTACCTAAACGTATTGCAAGATCTAATTTTTCGGTGACTAAATCATCTAATGAAGAATTGAAACTGTATTGCAGTCGTAATTTAGGATAAAGACGGCAAAATTCAGGGAGTAATGGCAAAATATAACGTTGTCCAAATTCATTAGTGGATGAAAAACGTAGTAAGCCTGTGACATTGGTTGCTAAATTTTGGCTTCTTTCAAACGCTTCTTCTATCTCTAATTGGATAGGTTTAAAGTCATCATAAAAATGTTTTCCTGCTTCGGTGAGGGCAATATTACGTGTATTACGTATGAGCAGGCTGACATTCAACCGTATCTCTAATTGTTTAATATCAATACTGACCATAGAGCGGCTCATGCCTAAAATATCAGCCGCTTTGGTAAAAGATCCCGAATCAACCACTTGTAGAAAAGTGGTTATTTGCTTAAGGTTTTTTTGCATAATCAGTCTGATTGTTTGCCATTATTAAACAATGAGTTTAATCCTCTTATATCGACAAAGAAAGGGGGAATACCTACTCTTGTGCGCCGGAGGTAGGTATGTCTTATCGATATAAAATCGCAACTGTTTTTTTAATTGGCTTCTTTATCGACTGTATTAATATTTTTATGTCAGCGATTGCATTGCCTGATATTGCTTCAGCGTTTTCTACCAGCCAATCAATGGTGGCTTGGGTCGCTAATAGTTATATCTTAGGTTTAGTCTTGATCATGCCATTGAGTTTATGGCTAGCAGGACAATTAGGTAACCAAAAGCTGCTCAGTCTGTCTATGCTGTTATTCTCAGTCAGTGTTTTATTGTGTGGACTGAGTCATTCAATTTATAGCTTGATCATTTGGCGTTTTATTCAAGGTGTTGCTGGTGGGTTACTGATCCCTGTGGGACAGGCGCTTGTTTTTGAGCTATTTCCAGGTAAAGAGCGCCATCGTATTTCAACTTTAATTATGGTTGTCGCCCTAATTGCACCTGCATTTTCTCCGGCGGTAGGGGGAATGATTATTGATTCATTCTCGTGGCGCTGGGTATTTTACGCAAATCTGCCTTTTTCATTATTTGCGGCAATTTTAGCGTGGTCATGGGTGAAAAATGATGGACGGCAACAAAGAGAAAAGCCTGATGTATTAGGGTTGATTATGGTGAGTTTTAGTTTACTGTTCTTGTTGTTATCTTTTTCCTTTTATAACGATTATCACAGTACCGTACTAGCTCTGAGCAGTTTTCTATTTTCTGCTTTTATTCTGGTTTTATATCTTCAATACGCCAAAAAATGTTCGGCGCCTATTTTGAATTTTCAGTTACTCGTAAATAGTCATTTGCGTAATGCTTTTATTGTTTATTACGCAGTACCTGGTGTATTTACCGGTGTCAATTTACTCAATATTTTTAACTTACAAAATAATTTACATTTTAGCGCAGCTCAGACGGGCATGTTTATGCTGTTATATGCCGCGGGGGCTTTGCTATCAATGTTAAGTGGTGGTTATCTCTATCACCAGATTGGTAAGAAAACGCTATTTTTTGTAGGAATTACGACTCATAGCTTAGGGATTATGTTGCTGTTTTGGGTATCAAGTTACTCAGATTTGGCCTTACTCATAGTTGCTTATTTATTAATGGGAGCAGGTGGAGGGCTGTGTACTAATACTGCTCAGATCAGTGCATTAATTGATTTTACAGGGAAGGATTTATTGCAAGGCAGTGTGTTATGGAACATTAATCGCCAAGTTGCGTTCAGTGTAGGAACGGTCGTGTTGGTGTCTATTTTTAGTGTCGTCAGCGTCCAAAATGACTTATTGCGCTATCAATATACTTTTATGGCCGCAGCGATTATCGGTTTACTGTCATTAGTCGCCGTATTAAAAGAGAGATAAACTATGGGTAACATGGAAAAAGCATTGCAGAGTGTGATAGATCTGCATATTTCGATTGAAAATGTATTTACTGGTAAAGATCAGAATGCATTAGGGCCTTTATTAGCTAGCTTTGATAAAAATTTTGCCATGGTGACAATAAAGGGAGAACGCATCGGTTTAGAACAGATTAACACCTTATTTAATCATAATATGGGAACAAGACCTTCATTAAAGATCACGCTTTCTGATATTAAACCTATTTTAGATACAGGGGAGTATTGTTGGCTACAATACCAAGAGCGACATGAAACAGCGGATTCATGGCTATTACGAACTTCCACGGTATGTATTAAGGTAGATGGAGAGCATTGTCTTTGGGTATACTTACATGAAACTCCTCAGCAATAAATATTAATTGATAGGTTTAAGTGTTAGCTTTTAGTCAACGCTAACACTTAACTAGATGATTTTTTTAATTGTTTAATCTATTTTTCTGCTTATTTTCTTGCATTATTTCAATATAAATACCATCCAAATTTTATCTACAGTGCATTACTACACGTTCGTTAATTTGCTTTTTAAATCGAACTTATTTCACTTCTATCGTTAACTTAACCTATTTTCTTTATTTGAATAATAAAGATATTACAAAATAGATGATTATGACTCGTTTGATGAGTTATGTTATGTGTCACTAAAAACGACTTATTTAGATTGTCTTTTTTAAAAACATAATGCGCTAATTTTTGTAGCGCATGCAGTAAATGACAATATTTTTGAGTAAAAGTGTTTTTATCTCATCGTCAATTTAAATCACAGGGGGTAAAAATTGAGAAACGCATAATAAGAATTATCTTATGCGATAAAAAGTTTTGTACTGACGCTATTTGTCACTGAGTTTGATATTCTTTGTGCAATCAATCTTAACCTAAATCATAGTTGGTGATAAAATGGATGACTATAAAAAAAATCAAGGAGTCAGATTAGCGACAATTATTCTCGAAACTTATCTTTATGGTGAAGTCGATAAATGTGAGCTAGCTTCTCGTTTTAAAGTCAGCGAGCGGACAATTTATCGAGATTTGAATTCATTAAGCTTAATTTTAGAGCATAAAGGGAATTCGAAGTACGGTTTTTCGACAGTTGTCGAATATTATAAAATGATTTCTTTTTTTGGCATAGATAAGTATTTACCTGATTTTAGTCAATCTTTTCTGAAAAGTATTCCTGAGACTATTCAGAATAGAAGTGTTCTCATTAAATTTAATGGTATTGAGCATAAGATTAAGAGTTACTTAAAAAAACATTATGAAAAAATCAGGTATGCAATTGATAATAAAAGAGAATGTCATATTCTCTATAAAAACAAAAATCGGATAATACATCCCTATAAACTGGTATGTCACAATACGATTTGGTATTTGAATGCAATGGAAGAGGGGAAGCTTAAGTCATTTTCATTGAATAGAATTGAATGGTTAGATGTAAGCAAAGTAACATTTTCACCAGATGATAATATTTTGAATATATTAATGGGAAGTAAGGACCCATGGACTAGCCATAATAATTTTAATGTTCGAGTACAGGTTTCATCATCAATATCTGATTACTTCAAGAGAAGGGATGTGTTACCAAATCAGTATATTGTTGATGAAAATAGTGAGTATTTAACAGTTTCATGTTCTGCAATGAGTGAAAAACAGATTTTACCTTTAATCCAATACTGGATCCCAAATATTAAAATATTAGAGCCAGAATGGTTAAAGGTAAAGTTTGAAAAAAAATTACAAGATTATATTAGTCACTTGTAACGAGTTATTTTAATTTTATCAAAATTGAGAGGATTGTATGGCAATACCATTTATTATTGCAGGTGCGGCTATTGCTGCCGCCGCGTTTGGTGGAAAGAAAGCTTATGACGGTTACCAAACAAAATCAGAAGCGGATGATATGTTAGCGAAAGCTCAACGCCGTTATGATGAAAATAAAGAGGTTCTGGAATCTATTAATGTCAGTACGACCAATGAATTAGAGAAGCTAGGTACGCTTGAATTACAAATTGGTGAAAGTTTCAGTAAGTTTAATACTATCGCACAATCAATATTAAAACAGCTAAATGAATCAGGACAGGATATTTCTATCTCTATTCCTCGTCATGAAATTAATAAAATTGAAAACTTAGCGATTTCAGCAACAGAGTATCTAGGAACCTTAGTCGGTGCCGGTGCATCAAGTGCTGCGGCAGGTTTTGCTGTTTATGGCGGTGTGATGGCATTTGCCGCGGCATCGACGGGAACACCAATTGCAGCGCTTTCAGGTGCGGCTGCTTATAATGCGACAATGGCGGCTATCGGTGGTGGTTCACTGGCCGCCGGGGGATGGGGGATGGCCGGTGGCGCAATGGTGTTAGGCGGTGCCGTTGTTGCTCCTATCTTAGCTATTGCGGGTTGGGCTTATAATTCCCATGCCGAAAAAGCGTTAGATAATGCTCGAAAAATTCGTTCTGAAGTTAATGGTGCCGTTGCAAAAATGACTTTAGCACATGAGAATTTAACGAAAACTAAAGAGTATGTTGTCGCTATTTATCATGTTTTGGAAGCACAATTCAATGTGTTTAAACCCTATTTATTGGCGCTTATAGAGGCAGACAAGATAATTCAACGTAATAAAGCATTGGGCAACACAAATACCCATGGTATTACGGATGAATTAAAATTGACCATTAATAATGGCTATAAGCTCGCCGCTATTATGACTAATCTAATTACGACACCATTATTTAAGCCAAAATTAAATGAAAATAATGAGGTTGTTATCGTTGATGAAGTTATCGAAATTGAAACGGATAGCCACGGGCTAAAAGTTATCAATCAGGATTGCCTAGATAAACAGTTAGATGAAACTGAGCGTTTTACTCTATCTTAATGACATCATAAATTATAAGTAGCAGTGCTCGGCTGCTACTTATCGGTAAAGCATATGCAGCAGAAAAATTATAATTGGCAAAAGGAAGTGAACGATACAATTGTTCAAAGTTTAGTGACTTCTTTTGGTTTAGATTTTTTATTATTAAAAGATAAAAAAGGGGGCGATGTTGATACCATCCATAATGTCAGAAACGATATTTGGGCGACAGAAGTAGAAAAAGATCGTTATGAGAATCGTGGGCAATACGATTCTCATGAATATCACAGTCATGAAAACTACAAAGAAACAAACCGTAGAGGTAAGCAACAAAAATTATCCGGTGAATTAATTGATTCTTACACTGGCGAAACTTTTAGTCAGCAAGATGTGACTAATCTTGATCACATTATTGCCGCTTATGAGGTCCATAATGACCCTGCACGTGTTCTTGCTGAAATTGATGGTGCGGATTTAGCGAACCGTGACTCAAATTTGACCTTTACGAATGAAACATTAAATAAGTCGAAAAAAGCCCAAAAAATGGCAGACTTTATGGTGAATTTAAAATCACAGCAAACACAGATTAAAACAGAAATTAATGTGTTAGAAAGTAAAGGGCAACTAACCGATATTGAGCTAAAAAAACTCAAGACACTTAAGAATAAGCAAAAAGCCAATTTTGATGTCATGGAGGCTATCGATAAAAAGGCCAGAAAACAGTATGACGCTGAAATTAGTCGTAAGTACTACAGTAGCAGTAAGTTTTTTGTGAATACGGCCTCAGCGGCCATTAACACTGGGTTGAGAATGGGAGCAAGGCAAATGCTAGGGATTGTATTTGCAGAGCTTTGGTTTGAATTAAAAGACGCTATCCCGAAGTTGATTGAACAGCATAAAACAAACTTTAAACTTAAAATTTTCATTGAAGATTTGAGGGATGTTGTCACAAATATTTGGGAAAGATTAAAGGTCCGTTTTAAAGATTTTTGGACTGAGTTTAATAATGGGCTGTTTGGTGGGCTATTAGCGAGTGTAACAACTACGATGCTGAATATCTTCCTGACATCCACAAAACTGATAGTAAAATTAATTCGAGAGTCAGTAAATAGTTTATTTTCAGCGGCTAAGCTACTATTTTTTAACCCTGAAAATTTAGCATTAGGCGATTTGCTAAAATCAGCCATTAAAATTATTTCGACCAGTATCTCTGTTATTTTAGGTTCAATGATAACAACATACTTGAATGGAATATTATCATTTCCCTTCGGTAATGATGTGGCAGTATTTATTGGCGTTTTGATTTCCGGCTTATTGACATTGGCGATGTGTTATTTTTTAGAGCATAGTGAGTTCATGCAAAAAATTTGGAATTTTTTGAATAAATTCCGAAATAAATATGAGCTGACATTACAGTACTACCGAGAAGTTAATGCGGCTTTAGATGAATATCTTGTCAAACTTGTTCTGCTCGAGTTTAACTTTAATGTGACTGAAATGCAGGTATTTACCAATGCATTACAAGTGACGAATTCAGAATATGAGCGAAAAATTATTCTCAATCAGGAAATTAAGAGAAATAATATTGTATTGCCCTTTGATGCAGAAAGTGATGATTCATTCAGCGAGTGGCTGGACTCATTATGAGCTTAGAAACCGAGTCGCTATTTCCTTGTGATAAATGTGGGGCATGCTGCCGCCATGTTGATCGTGCGCATGAAACTCAATTTCTTGATCGAGGTGATGGCGTTTGTAAGAATTATAATGAAACTAATATGTTATGTACTATCTATGATGAGCGTCCAGATATCTGCCGTGTCGATAAACAGTATTCGCTTCATTATCACAAACAATATACATGGCATGAATTCATTGAAATTAACAGAATTGCTTGTGAGATAATACTGAGCAGTGAATAGTGTTGATGTATGACATGCTGATTAATGACGTCATGACTAAAATGGTCATTTATCGTTTAGTGACATAAAAAAACACCTGCCGAAGCAGGTGTTTGATGACTAATTAAAGGCTCATTATTCGTCAAGGAAGCTACGTAGAACTTCAGAGCGGCTTGGATGACGCAATTTACGTAGAGCTTTAGCCTCGATTTGACGAATACGCTCACGCGTAACGTCGAACTGTTTACCCACCTCTTCTAAGGTATGGTCGGTGTTCATATCGATACCAAAACGCATACGTAGAACTTTTGCTTCACGAGCCGTCAGACCTGCCAGCACTTCATGAGTTGCTGAACGCAGACTTTCTGATGTCGCTGAGTCTAATGGTAGCTCTAACGTGTTATCTTCAATAAAGTCGCCGAGATGTGAATCTTCATCATCACCGATTGGCGTTTCCATTGAGATTGGCTCTTTAGCGATCTTCAGGACTTTACGGATCTTGTCTTCCGGCATCATCATACGTTCCGCTAACTCTTCAGGGGAAGGTTCACGGCCCATTTCCTGTAGCATCTGACGAGAGATA
This sequence comes from Providencia sp. PROV080, assembly GCF_033688105.1. Lineage (NCBI taxonomy): Bacteria > Pseudomonadati > Pseudomonadota > Gammaproteobacteria > Enterobacterales > Morganellaceae > Providencia > Providencia sp. PROV080. The sequence continues at coordinate 3,397,234 of NZ_CP096346.1, read as the reverse complement.
CGGTTCAGTTTGTTGATGGTTTCAATCATATGTACCGGAATACGAATGGTACGAGCCTGATCCGCGATAGAACGTGTAATTGCCTGACGGATCCACCAAGTTGCATAGGTCGAGAATTTATAACCACGGCGATATTCAAATTTATCAACCGCTTTCATCAGACCAATATTACCTTCTTGGATTAGGTCAAGGAATTGCAAACCACGGTTGGTATATTTCTTCGCGATAGAAATTACCAGACGTAAGTTTGCTTCAACCATCTCTTTTTTCGCACGGCGTGCTTTCGCTTCACCGATAGACATACGACGGTTAATATCTTTTACCTGTTCAATTGTCAGGCCAGTTTCTTCTTCAATTTGACGTAATCTTTGCAGACAACGCAAAATTTCTTCTTCAACTTCTAGCAGCTTTTCACACCAAGGCTTGTTCATCGCTTTGGCTGCTGTTAACCAAGTTTCACTGGTTTCATTGCCACTGAATAACGTGATGAAGTTTTTCTTAGGCATTTTGCACTGTTCAACACATAGCTTCATGATAGTACGTTCTTGGAAACGAACGCGATCCATCATTTCACGCATGTTATTGACCAGATAGTCAAATTGCTTAGGCACTAAACGGAATTGCTTGAAGACTTCAGAAAGTTCTTCGATAGCAAGTGCTGTTTGTGCATTGCTACGACCAAACTGCTTAATGTGCTGACGCGTTTTTTCGTATTGCGTACGCAATTCACCGAATTTTTCACGGGCTAGTTCAGGATCGATGCTGTTATCATCATCGCTATCGCTGTCATCGCCGTCTTCGTCTTCATCATCATCTTCATCATCGTCTTTATCCAACTCTTCTTGTGGAAGCTCAGAACCAACGTGTGTTGCGGTTGGTGCTAAATCTTCTTCAGCGTTAGGATCGACGAAACCAGTAATCAAATCGGATAAGCGGCTTTCGCCTGCTTCAACGAGGTCATACTGTTCGAGTAGATAAGTAATGGCTTCAGGGTACTCTGCAACAGAGCACTGAACTTGGTTGATGCCATCTTCGATACGTTTTGCTATGTCGATCTCACCTTCACGGGTTAAGAGTTCGACGGTACCCATTTCACGCATGTACATGCGCACAGGGTCTGTAGTACGACCAATTTCACTTTCCACACTGGATAGAACTTGAGCAGCGGCTTCTGCTGCATCTTCATCCGTATCGGAAGTGGTTTCAGCGAGTATCAAATCATCGGCGTCAGGTGCTTCTTCCATGACCTGGATGCCCATGTCATTAATCATCTGGATGATATCTTCAATCTGATCTGAATCGACGATATCTTCCGGCAGATGGTCGTTGACCTCAGCATAGGTTAAGTAACCTTGCTCCTTACCCTTGGTTACGAGTAGCTTAAGCTGCGACTGCGGGTTTTGCTCCATAAGACGGTATCCACACTTCTGAGTATTTAGATTGGTGTCGGTCGGCGAAACAATCGGCCAACAAGAACATTCAAAGGGGATTTTTATTGTTACGCTACGCCCCTTTAATTTCGTAGCATTTTACAGGCATTTGCCTTTAGTAAATCGGCACTTAAGCCGTTTGGTATTCATTATATTTTCACACGTGACAGTGTGATAAGGCGGACTTCGGCGCGTTCTTCTGGGGTCAGCCCTTCAGTTCGTTCTTTGGCTATCAAATAGTCAAAACGCTCATCAAGCGCGCTGTTAAATAGATGGTTTAAAGCATCTTTAAATGTCTTTTCCGCTATTTCCTCTATTTCTATATCGTTCCAAGTTGCCAGTTTTTCAAGTTGATTCGCAAATTTATTATCACGATACAGCTCAAGCAACTGCCCAGTCGTCATTCCGGGGTTGGATTGGCAAACATCGACCAATTCCTGAAATAGAGAAAGCCCCGGCATTTGAATATGGGCGATCCCCTCTAATGAGGGAACGGATTCCGAAAAACTCGGATTCTGCACCAACAAAGCGATTAAAATTCGCATTGTGGTTGGTTTTAATTTTGGTGCTTGGTAACTGACCGGTTCAGCATTCTCTCTATCAATCATAGCAAGAACCTGAGAAATATCAGGTATACCGATAAAATTTCCCAATTCTTGTGCCATATAGAGGCGCAATGTTTCACCAGGTATTTGTTTTATCAAAGGGATGGCAAGTTTACTAAATTTTGCTCTCCCTTCTTGTGTCTTTAAATCAACCTGTGGTACGAGTGAGTCGAACAGAAATGACGATAATGTTTGTGCGTCATTCATTCGTAATTCAAATGCCTCTTTACCTTCTTTGCGGACTAAAGAGTCAGGATCTTCACCATCAGGTAAAAACATAAATCGTAACTGGCGGCCATCAGTCAAATAAGGCAGTGCTGTTTCAAGTGCACGCCACGCTGCTTCTCTTCCTGCTCGGTCACCGTCATAACAACAAATAACAGTATCTGTTGAACGATAGAGCAATTGAATATGCTCAGACGTTGTCGAGGTACCGAGTGATGCAACCGCATAACGGATGCCATATTGGGCTAACGCCACGACATCCATATAGCCTTCAACAACCAGTAACTTATTAAGTTCATTACTGTGTTGTGTCGCCTCATAGAGACCAAATAATTGACGGCCTTTATGAAAGATATCGGTTTCGGGCGAGTTTAAATATTTAGGTAACGCATCACCTAAAACTCGGCCACCAAAAGCAATAACACGACCACGACGATCACGAATTGGGAACATGACTCGTTCCCTGAATCGGTCATAAGTACGGCCATTATCATTGGTCACTAACATGCCAGCATCATCAAGCTGTTTGCGACTTTCTGGGTTTACAGCAAATTTTTTGAGCAAATTATCCCACCCCGCTGGGGCAAAACCTATCGAAAAATGCTCAATAATGTCAGCTGTTAAACCACGTTGGCTTAAATAATCTTTAGCTTTAGTTGCCGATGGATGACTTAAGGCAGCGTGGTAAAAATGGTTTATTTTCTCCATCAATTGGTACAGATTTTGCCGTTGATGAAGTTCGATTTGGCTTGCGCCTGTTCCTGTTTCATAAGGAACATCAAGGCCATGTAAAGCAGAAAGTTCTTCGATGGCTTCGACAAAGTCGAGTTTGTCGTAATTCATCAAAAAGTCGATCGCATTACCATGTGCACCACAGCCAAAACAGTAATAAAACTGCCTTTCACTATTTACGGTGAAAGAAGGTGTTTTTTCGTTATGGAACGGACAGCACGCGTGATGATTTTTACCCTGTTTTTTTAACGGGACTTTTGCATCGACTAAATCGATGATGTCGGTTCTCGCTAACAAATCATTGATAAATGAACGCGGGATTCGTCCAGCCATAAGCCTCTTTTTCGCCTGTTGATGAACGATAATAAGCCGCGCTTCCCTCAGGAAAGCACGGCCTTTAACTGCTAACTAATACTGCCTGCTATGGTTGCGGTGGCTACCGCGTCCAAATTAGTACAGACGAGTACGGCGTGCGTTTTCGCGAGCCAGTTTCTTAGCGTGACGCTTAACAGCAGATGCTTTAGCGCGCTTACGCTCAGTCGTTGGTTTTTCATAGAATTCACGACGACGTACTTCAGCTAAGACTCCTGCTTTTTCGCAGGAACGTTTGAAACGACGCAGTGCAACGTCGAATGGCTCGTTTTCACGTACTTTAATTACCGGCATGTGCCTCTCACCTCAATAGAAATCGGGTTGTTGCTGGCTTTATTCAACCAGCCGTCATTTAAAATGGTGCGGAATTTTACTTCAATGAGTACGGGTTTGTAAAGTGCCGTATAAAATTGAAACACACAAGATTACCAGTTCGTTGTTTTATTTGATGAAAAAAACAGCGAAGTAGGGTAATAATGAAATTAGCCACACGAAATTTATTACAGGGTAGTGATTATAGACTATACAACAGGAAAAGTCAGCCTTTTGGCATCATAAATTATACGATAGATTGAATTTAATGGTAGACTTTGCCTTATGCAATAAACAAGGGTAGTGCAATGCGCGTTTTAGGTATCGAAACATCCTGCGATGAAACCGGAATCGCAATCTATGATGATAAGGCCGGTCTATTAGCTAACCAATTATACAGTCAGATAAAAGTCCATGCTGACTACGGTGGGGTGGTCCCTGAACTGGCTTCTCGCGATCACATTCGTAAAACGGTTCCACTGATTCAAGCTGCGCTCAAACAAGCCAACCTGACAAGTGCCGACATCGATGCTGTCGCTTATACAGCAGGCCCAGGGCTTGTTGGAGCATTAATGGTTGGTGCGACAGTGGGACGCTCGCTCGCGTTTGCATGGGGCGTACCAGCAGTTGCTGTTCATCATATGGAAGGGCATTTACTCGCTCCTATGCTTGAAGAGAAAAGCCCTGAATTTCCATTCGTTGCTTTGCTCGTTTCGGGGGGACACACCCAGTTAATTAGCGTAACGGGTATTGGTGAGTATGAATTACTTGGTGAATCGATTGATGACGCAGCGGGCGAAGCGTTTGATAAAACAGCAAAACTATTAGGGCTAGATTATCCGGGTGGTCCAGCGTTATCACGTATGGCGCAGCAAGGTACGCAAGGGCGCTTTGTTTTTCCACGGCCAATGACCGATCGCCCAGGACTGGATTTTAGTTTTTCAGGCTTAAAAACATTCGCAGCAAATACCATTCGAGAAAATGCAGACGATGAGCAAACACGTGCGGATATTGCCCGTGCTTTTGAAGATGCGGTTGTCGATACGTTAGCAATAAAATGTAAGCGTGCACTTGAGAAAACAGGCTTTAAACGCTTAGTGATGGCGGGCGGGGTTAGCGCAAATCGCACATTACGCGCCAAAATGGAAGAGGTGTTGAAACAACGCGGCGGTGAAGCATTTTATGCTCGCCCTGAGTTTTGTACCGATAATGGTGCCATGATCGCATTAGCTGGGCTAATTCGTTTAAAAGGTGGCGCAACAACGGGATTAGGTATCACAGTTCGTCCTCGTTGGCCGTTGGCAGAATTACCTCCGTTAGTGGAAAGTGATCAATAAGCCATCCGGATTGATTAAGAAAAATCAACGGCGACATTAGGTATTATGCTGAGTCACCGTTGATTTTTTACTGTGTTATTTCCCTTCTGTTTTTAATCAAAAATAGCGTTTTTATGACGCTAATTCATTGATGATTAATGTAAAATAACAATGGCATCATCAAGTCGTATGGCATGTTTTTGGACGATTTCTGATGCGTTGGCACTTTGTTCTACCAAAATGGTATTTTTCTGAGCGATCGACTCAAGTTCAAATACCGCTTGAGTGATTTCTGTCAGTCCAGCGGCTTGTTCAGAGGTTGCATGGCTGATGTGATTAATTAATTGGGTCACATTTTGCACTTGATTGACCACGTCTTGTAATGTGTCTCCGGTGGTATGAACATGAAGTTTGCCGGAGTGCACTTTATTCTCACAGTCATCAATAAGATCTCGGATATCATTAACCGCGCTGGCACTGCGACTGGCTAGACTACGCACTTCATCGGCGACAACGGCAAAGCCTTTTCCTTGCTCTCCGGCTCGGGCCGCTTCAACCGCGGCATTGAGTGCCAAAATATTGGTTTGAAAAGCGATGGTTTTTATCACATCGGTTATGGCGTTGATTTTGCTGGTACTGTGAACGATCTCATCCATGGTGTGTACCACGTTTTTCATGGCTTCTGCCGCATGTAACGCGGTATCACTGGTTTCGCTGGACAGTTTATCTGCTCGAATTGTATTTTCAGCATTCATTTGTACTGAAACGGATATTTGGTTCATTGCAGCAACGGTTTGTTGTACATAGCCAACGGTTTTTTGCGTGTGTTGCTCAAGCTCATCACAGTCTTTTACTAATAATTCACTTTCTTGATGTACATTGCCAATTTGGCAAGACACATCATTGGTTAGCCAACGACAGACTAATCCTAACTGGCCAATAGAGCGTAACATCATGCCAATTTCATCAACACGATGTAGAGGATTGATGCTATGTTTCTGACCTCTAGCAACATCAAGTGCTTGTTTGGCTACATTTTCAATAGGTTTGGCAATCATCTGTTCAAGTAAGAAATTACCGGTGCCCAGTATGATTAAAGCGAGCAGTGTCGTGAGAAAAAGAGCAGAGCCTTGCAGGCTTGATAACGCAGCCAAGCTTATCCACGTTGTTAATAATAGCAGCATGAGTCCGCGAATTCGCCAGCGTATTGACAGGGCGGGGTATTGGCTAAACCAATACGACGTCAGCACCAATCCTTTATGAAGTTTGCGATGACGATGACCTTCATTTAATGATTGATAGAGTGGCTCAGCCACGGCAATTTCCTCGCGTGAAGCCTTAGTGCGAATTGACATGTAACCCGTCATCACGCCTTCTCTCACCATCGGACAAATATTGGCTCTCACCCAATAGTGGTCACCATTTTTACGGCGGTTTTTCACTATCCCCGTCCAAGGTTCGCCATTTTTTAACGTGTTCCACATGTCGGCAAATGCCGCTTTAGGCATATCGGGGTGGCGGATGATATTGTGAGGCTGATGCATGAGTTCAGAAAGTGAATAACCACTAACTTTTATAAAGTCATCGTTTGCGTGTGTGATATTTCCCTCTAAGTCGCTAGTGGTCATGAGGGTGGTATCGTCTTCTAGTTGATATTCGTTTTGTGTAATAAAAGGAATGCTCGTCATAAGTACACCATTATAATTGTTGAGTTTCTCAATGGTATATTTCGACTTATTTCAAATTATCATTAGGCATTATTTAGAATTATTTGAAGTTTATCTTATTTTTTTTGCAATATGCCTTAAGTTTGGTACAGAGTTTGGTTAAATACAGTGAGATGTGAAAAAAAGGCTGTTATTACAGCCTTTTAATATTAATCCTCTTGTTCTTGCTCTTTTGCTTCTTGGGCTATCTCTTTCGCCGTTTTTTTCTTTTTATTTTTTAGTTTTTGCCAAATCCGACTTTCTTGGCCTCGCCATAGTCGTTGGATATTACCATGGTGACGTACCAAGATAAGACACGAGAGCATCGCAACGGGAAAGGTGAATTCTGGCTTAAACCACCACACGTAAAAGGGGGCAAGTAGGGCACCAACAATAGCGCCTAATGATGAATAACCACTGAGAAGCACAGTCAGCAGCCAAGTACCAGCGATGACTCCAGAGAGATCCCAACCGATAGCCGCAATAGAACCGAATGCTGTCGCGACGCCTTTTCCTCCTTTAAAACGGAAGAAAACGGGATAAATATGCCCAAGGCAAGCTGCAATTGCGACAAAGCCAAGATAGAATGGTGGAACTTTTAAATAGTAAGCCAACCAAACGGGTATCATCCCTTTGAGGATGTCGCAAATGAGGACACCAGCAGCAGCTAATTTACCGCCGACACGCAAAACGTTTGTTGCTCCGGGGTTACCTGAGCCATGTTGACGAGGATCGGGTAATCTTGCCAATCGGCAGATCAGTATAGCACTCGAAACTGAGCCACAAAGGTAGGCAAAGATTATCATGCCAAGCGCGGTTGCACTCATAGCTAACTCCAAAACAGTTAGTGTAAAGACTCTGAATAATTCGAGTTGCAGCTAGGCGACAAGTTAATGAGCCGCTTAGAGCAATATCGGTCTGTGACTCGTGCAAAATGCGCGTAGTCAACAATGCTACAACTTGAAGTATAACGAGCGTAGATTCACAATTTATTTCACTTCTTGGATAATACGCACATTTTCCAAGAAGTGGTATCAATTCAGCACATAAACGAGAAAATGACGTGATGGATATCGTATTTATTGAACAATTATCAGTCATCACCACTATTGGTGTATATGACTGGGAACAAGAAATTGAGCAGAAACTGGTGCTCGATATCGAAATGGGATGGGATAACAAACGAGCATCAAGGAGCGATAAAGTAAAAGATTGTCTCGATTACGCGCAAATTAGCCAAGCCATCATAACTCATGTTAGCAAAAATAAATTTGGCTTAGTAGAGAGAGTTGCTGAAGAGGTGGCTCAACTTTTATTAAATGACTTTTGTAGTCCTTGGGTGCGCATTAAAGTCGCTAAACCCGGTGCCGTTGCCCGCGCTAAAAGTGTCGGTGTAGTGATTGAAAGAGGCACTAAAAGGGCTTAACTCCTGTCATTGGCGGTCAACTACCGCCAATGATTATGGATGAAGTGATAAGGTGGTTTGTTGTTGTCGCCACTGTTCTACATGTGCAATACGTTGACGAGTGAGTTCTTCGCGGATTTGTGGCCCTTGAAAGCCTTGCTCGATAATAGGTTTAACACTGACTGTTTGCGCGGTGGCAAAGGCTTGGCGCAGGAATTCTCCTTGTGGGTAAGCTTGCTGTTCAAGGCCAGCTCGTCCACGTGCGTCAGCCTCACTGATTAGGCTTAACTGAATAATTCGTTCAGGTTTACGCCAACTATCCAATCCATCAAACAATTGAATGAGTTCTGTCGCGCTTAGCCTATTAATCACATGGATTTTGTCATGAAAACGGGCACTGAGTCGTGCCAGCTCTCTAGCACTATTGGGAACTTTCAATCGAGCGCATAAATTATCTATCAGCGCGACACCTGCTTCACCATGATTAGGGTGGCTAGGCCAAAGATGTTTTGGTGTGAGTGCCTTACCGACATCATGGCAGAGTACAGAGAAGCGAATGTCGACGTCAGAGCTGAGTTCTGCTGCCATACCTAATGCCATGAGAGTGTGGATACCCGTATCAATTTCAGGGTGCCACTTGGCTGGAGCTGGAATACCAAACAGATTATCAATTTCAGGGAACAGAACCGCAAGGGCACCGCATTGACGCAATACCTCAAAGTAGACCTGTGGCGAGTTTGACCTCAGTGCTTTTTCAGTTTCGGCCCAAACACGCTCTGCGGTGAGATGTGTTAGCTCACCGGATGCGGTCATGGTTTGCATCAACGTCATGGTTTCAGGCGCGATCTGAAACCCCAGTGCTGAGAAACGTGCGGCAAAACGTGCAACACGCAGTATACGTAGTGGATCTTCAGCAAAGGCATCGGAAACGTGGCGTAGAATACGTGCGTTGAGGTCATCTACCCCATGATAGGGGTCAGTGAGTTGGCCTTGGTCATCTTTAGCGATGGCATTAATGGTGAGGTCGCGACGTAAAAGGTCATCCTTAATAGTGACATCTGGCGCTGAATAGCAACTAAATCCAGTATAGCCAGAACCTGTTTTACGTTCTGTTCTGGCTAAAGCATACTCTTCATGCGTTTTCGGATGCAGAAATACAGGGAAGTCCTTTCCCACCTGTTGAAAACCTTGTGCCAACATCTCATCGGGTGTTGACCCGACTACCACATAGTCTCTATCGGAGACTGGAAGCCCAAGCAATTCATCGCGAACGGCTCCGCCCACCAGATATATTTTCATCATTAACGTGTTAGCTCATCCAACGGTCATTACGTTTTTTACGGCGTGGAATAATATGTGGCAAGATCAGACCAAAAATAAGCCCAGCACCTGCAACACCACCACCATACATAAACCATTGTAGTATAAGTTCACGACGGCGATCATCCAGATTGACCTCGGCAATTTCTAATTTCTTACCTGATTTGATCAATTCGTTTTTCAGTTTTTCATTTTCTGCTTTCAGCTGATTGACGATTTTATCGTTATCAGCGACGCGTTGTTGCATATCAGCGGTTCGGGTATTCCAAGTGCTATCAATGTTTTCGAGTTGCTGGCGTAATTTTTGATTTTCGGCTTCTAACTCAGGAATACGAACTTTCATACTGGGGGTGTCACTAAGTTGGTTTTCTGGCAGCCATACTGTGCGCCCGCGTTCGTCTTTGACTTGAGCGAAATTACCATCCGTTGAAATCAATTCAACACTTTCACCCGCATTGAGCGTACCAACAATGCGGTATTTCGTTCCTGGTCCACTATGCACATAAGTTGATAAGTCGTCAGAAATATAGCGTTTTTCAGCCGCAAAGGTGCTGACTGATAGGCTTAGCCCCATGATTGAAAGGAGTAATAATGGTATTTTTCGCATAATCGTATTTACTTTCTATTCTTTATGGTGAATGAATGCGGCATATGTGTGTAGATCTACTTTACATAATTCGAGATACAGCGTGTCGATAAGTGTTTAACTCATGCTACAACTTGAAGTACGACGAGTATAGATACTAAAGAGTTAAGTTTGCGTGTGCAAATGTAAAACCAGAATGGGAACTATCCTAACTCACTATATAGCGTATAATTCCTTGCATTTCTTGACACAAATATCTGGAATAAATAGAGACGATAGAATTTTTGGTTTCAGTGCGCTTTATTTTCTCACTCTACGCTGATTGGGGTAATATGATGTCAGAGACATTATCAATTAAGGAAATGTATGAGCCACATCGAAGTTGAACTTAAATTGGCTGCTCAAACTGCCGCAATAGAGCCAGTACGCCAATTTTTATCGACGCTTGCCCACCAACATATTGAGCCTAAGAAACTGACTAACATTTATTTCGATAGCGAAGATCGCTTGCTCCGTCAATGGGATATGGGCTTACGTATTCGTGGTTGTGATGGGCATTATGAAATGACGATAAAAACCGCGGGTCAAGTTATCGGCGGATTACATCAACGTCCTGAATATAATGTGGACATTGATGTACCAGAATTGAATTTAGCTGCTTTTCCTACCGAAATTTGGCCGGAAGGAACGGATATGCAACAGTTACAATCTCAATTACACATTCTGTTTAGTACGCATTTTATGCGTGAAAAGTGGTTGGTAACATTTGAAGACAGTGAAATTGAAATTGTTTTTGACCAAGGTGAGATCTCCGCTGGAGCCCGTGAACTGCCTATTCAAGAATTTGAGTTGGAACTCAAACAAGGTTTTGTTGCTGACGTACTGAATTTAGCAAAAAAGTTAGCAGATATTGACGGCCTACGTCTGTCTTCCGCCTCGAAAGCGGCTAGAGGATACTCTTTGATGCAAACCGAAGAGGCTCCACTGCAACAGCCTGAAACGATATTCGATTATGAACAGCTGCCAATAGAGCAAGCGTTGTTGCATATACAGCAGTTATGCCAACAGCATGAGGCTTATTGGCTGGCAGATGAAACCGCAGCTCGTGAAGGGTTTGATGTATTTTTGCGTTTTGTTCAAGCATTCTTAGTCCACTATCGCAATTCTGCACCACAGTTTATCCAAGATATCCCATTAGACCAGCTTAGAGCCGACCTCGCAGATGAAAGCTTAAGTGCGGAAGCCTTTTGCTACAGCAGTCGTTGGCTAAAATGTAAGCTAGCCTTTACGCAATGGCTAATTGCTTTGAAGTATACTGATATTCATTAAGGTGTTGATATGCATCCTTTCCCTGAATTATTACATCGCCAACGTCAACACGTTCTCGCACGTTTAGCGGATCAGCAAAGTGAATTGTTGCCATTGAACGATGAAGAAATGACGGTCTTAAGCTTCAGTGATTTTGTGTTAAAGCAGGTGTTATCCCACTCTCGCTTTTTGCAAAATATCCGTCAATCCGAGCCAAAGCCTGATGAATGGCAACATTACACATCGTGGTTGGCCGAGGATCTTGCATCGGTTGTCGATGAAGAGCATTTGATGCGGGTGTTACGAATATTTCGTCATCAAATGTTAGTCAGGGCTGCTTGGATGCAGACATTAAATGTCAGCACTGAGAATGAAACATTACAACAATTGAGCCAGCTAGCCGAAACGTTGATCGTTGCAGCAAGGGATTGGCTATATCAGCAATATTGTCAATCATGGGGCACGCCTAGCGATAGCGAAGGAAATCCACAGCCATTATTAGTTTTAGGCATGGGAAAACTGGGGGGTGGGGAGCTTAATTTTTCTTCTGATATTGATTTGATTTTTGCTTATCCCGAAAATGGCGTGACCCGTGGGGGACGCAAAGAACTCGATAATGCGCAATTTTTTACCCGTTTAGGACAAAAATTGATCCGCGTACTCGACCAAGTCACTGTTGATGGTTTTGTTTATCGTGTTGATATGCGTTTACGTCCATTCGGCGATAGTGGGCCTTTGGTTTTCAGTTTCTCCGCTTTAGAAGATTACTATCAAGAACAGGGGCGTGATTGGGAACGTTACGCCATGGTCAAAGCCCGTATTATGGGGCCAGATAGCCTACATTATACAGACACCTTGCGTCGGCTACTGCGGCCTTTTGTTTATCGTCGCTATATTGATTTTAGTGTGATTCAATCGCTACGTAATATGAAAAATATGATTGAGCGAGAAGTCAGACGCCGTGGCTTGGTTGATAACATTAAACTTGGCGCAGGCGGTATTCGAGAAATTGAATTTATTACCCAAGTGTTCCAATTAATTCGTGGTGGGCGTGAACCCGCATTGCAGTCTCAATCATTATTATTAGCGATGAAAGGCATCCGTGAGCTTGGGTTGCTTCCTGATGAGCAAGTGGAGCAACTAGAGGATAGCTATTTATTTTTGCGACGCGTTGAAAACTTATTACAAAGTATTGATGACCAACAGACCCAAACGCTTCCTGATGATGCGCTTAATCAAACGCGTTTGGCGTGGGGAATGGGGTTTGAGTGCTGGAATGATTTCTATCAAACGCTAATGCAAAGAATGGCGATGGTTCATCATGTTTTTACTGAGCAAATTGGTCAGGATGACGAAGACGATAATCAAGATACGTTCGATGAAATTTATATCACACTGTGGCAAGGCGAGTTGTCTAAAGACGAACTCGCGCCTTATTTGCCTTCTCAAGATGAAGAGATAGCACAGAAAATCATCCATGGCATTTTGATGTTCCGCCATGATCTCAATAAACGCACTATAGGCCCTCGAGGGCGAGACGTCCTTGATGAGTTAATGCCAAAATTGTTGGCAAAAGTTGGGGAAAGGGCAGATGCGGGGCAAGTCATTGAGCGCTTAACACCCTTGCTATTGAGTATTGTTAGTCGAACAACTTACTTAGAGTTGATACTTGAATTTGATGAAGTGCTTACGCATGTTATTCGTTTATGTGCGGCATCTCCGATGATAGCAGAGCAACTTGCTCGCCACCCTTTATTGCTCGATGAATTACTTGATCCTAAATCCCTTTACCAACCATTACCTTTAACCTCATATCGTGATGAATTGCGTCAATATTTAATGCGCGTGCCTGAAGATGATGAAGAGCAACAACTAGAGGCTTTAAGGCAATTTAAGCAAGCGCAATTATTGCGTATCGCAGCGGAAGACATTACGGGTGTTTTGCCTGTTATGAAAGTGAGTGATCACTTAACGTATTTGGCTGAGGCGATTATTGATGCTGTTGTCCGCCAAGCTTGGCAAAAAATGGTCAAACGCTATGGCGAGCCAGCGCATCTAGTCCAAGAAGAAAATAAGCAATATGGTTTCGCAGTATTAGGTTATGGAAAATTGGGGGGATGGGAGCTTGGTTACAGTTCTGATTTAGATTTAGTGTTTTTATTTGATTGTCCTATGGGCGTTGTGACGAACGGCGACCGTTCTATCGATGCCAGACAATTTTATTTGCGTGTCGCCCAACGCATTATTCATTTGTTTAGCACTCGTACTGCCTCAGGAGTGCTGTATGAAGTGGATGCACGTTTAAGGCCATCAGGTGAGTCAGGCATGTTAGTCAGCACTATTGAAGCCTTTGATGATTATCAAAAAAATGAAGCTTGGACATGGGAGCATCAAGCTTTAATTCGTGCTCGAATGGTTTTTGGTGATACCAAACTGCAACAAGAATTTCATCGAATTCGTCATGAAACCTTATGTATGCCACAAGAGGCAGAAACGTTGCGTCAACAAGTACGTGATATGCGGCTAAAAATGCATCAGCATTTAGGGAGTCATCAACAGGATCAGTTTGATTTAAAAGCCGATCCCGGAGGAATTACCGATATTGAATTTATCGCACAATATCTCGTTTTACGCTATGCATCTGAGAATCCCACATTAACGCGTTGGTCGGATAATGTCCGTATTTTTGAGTTGATGGTACAAAATCATTTAATGGCCGCGGATGAAGCGAATGCCCTCACTCAAGCCTATGTCACCATGCGTGATGAACTGCATCATCTTGCTTTACAGTCGTTGCCTAGCCGTGTTGATATCAGCCGGTTTGTTGCTGAACGGGAACAGGTGCTAGCAAGTTGGGCAAAATGGTTGGGGGTAGGTGAACAGCGTGATTAACGCGAACTATTGCTTTGTGATAATATCGCATTAATTAATGATAGCTTCCTTTTGAAAACTGGAGTTTTGGGATGAAAGTGATACTCCCTGATTATAAACAAGCAGGCGTACTTGTTGTTGGTGATGTCATGCTAGATCGTTATTGGCATGGTCCAGCAAGTCGTATTTCACCAGAAGCACCGGTTCCGGTGGTTAAAGTCAACATGGTTGAAGAGCGTCCTGGTGGTGCTGCAAACGTTGCAATGAATATTGCTTCATTAGGGGCGCAATCTTATCTTGTCGGCTTAACGGGTGTCGATGATGCGGCTAAAGCCCTAACTGACAGCTTGCATGCCGTTAAAGTACGTTGTGACTTTGTGCCTATCCCAACACATCCCACGATCACAAAATTACGCGTTTTATCACGTAATCAACAATTGCTACGCCTTGATTTTGAGGAAGGCTTTGAAAATGTTGATGTACAACCAATGCTGGAACGCATTGAGCAAGCCTTACCTAATATCGGAGCGTTAGTGCTCTCTGATTATGCGAAAGGAGCGCTCTCTCAAGTACAGAAAATGATCGCGTTGGCAAATAATGCGGGTGTTCCTGTGCTGATCGACCCGAAAGGAAACGATTTTGAACGCTATCGTGGTGCAACGCTGTTGACACCAAATATGTCTGAATTTGAAGCGATCGTCGGTCGCTGTCGTGATAATCAAGATGTTGAAGAGAAGGGAATGCATCTTTTGCAATCTCTCGATTTAACTGCATTATTGATCACGCGCTCTGAGCAAGGCATGAGTCTGATCCGCCGTAATGAACCCCCATTACATTTACCGACTGAGGCGCAAGAAGTTTACGATGTGACAGGAGCTGGGGATACTGTTATTGGTGTATTAGCCGCATCTATCGCGTCAGGTCGTCCATTACATGAAGCTTGTGCATTAGCGAATGCCGCTGCTGGCGTGGTGGTCGGCAAATTGGGAACTTCGACTGTCTCGCCAATCGAACTCGAAAATGCAATCCGCGGGCGTGCTGATAATGGTTTTGGCGTTATGGATGAAAACCAATTAAAACAGGCCGTAGCAAATGCGAGGCAGCGTGGCGAACGTGTTGTGATGACCAATGGCTGCTTTGATATTCTGCATGCAGGGCACGTATCTTATCTCGCGAATGCGCGTAAGCTTGGCGATAGGCTTATAGTGGCCGTTAACAGTGATGCATCGACACGTCGTTTAAAAGGGGAAACTCGTCCGGTTAATCCATTGGAACAACGTATGATCGTGCTCGGCGCGCTAGAGTCGGTTGATTGGGTGGTTCCTTTTGAAGAGGATACACCACAACGCTTAATCAGTGAAGTTCTTCCTGATGTACTGGTTAAAGGTGGCGATTATCGTCCAGAAGAGATTGCAGGGAGTGAAGAAGTTTGGGCTGCGGGTGGTGAAGTTAAAGTCCTGAATTTTGAAGATGGTATTTCGACCACTAATATCATTAAAAATATAATGAAAAGTAGCTAAGACCCCTTAAATATCCATGAGATAAGGCCTGTGATAGGAAAATTCACAGGTCTTACAGAAAATGATTAATGTTCTGACGGTTTCTCTTCAAGCGCTTTTGTATCGTTAAAACGTTCTTCTAACGCTTTTACACGCTGTTCCATTTGCGCTAATTTTTCGCGAGTACGCAGCAACACTTGAGTTTGAATATCAAACTCTTCACGGCTAACCAGATCAAGCTTGCCAAGCTGTGATTGCAGCAGTGAGCGTAGTTTCTTATCAAAGTCTTCACCCAGATCACGGACACCTTTTGGTAAAGCGCCTTGAATTTGACGGGCTACTTGTTCAATTTTTTTCGGATCGAGCATTCGCGGGTCCTTAAGTTTTAAAAGATCAATTTGCCGATAGTGTAATACTAGAATGCTTTGTAATAAAGCCCATATACCTACCGAACATGAAGTTAGGCTAACGATATCGCAAGTTAAGCTAACCCTTGATACCTTTTCGTTTCTGTATTCACTCATTTTAACAAGTTCATGCCCAATTTGTTATTAAGCATTGAGCTATCTTGTTAGCGCCTTATTTTTTATTGATTTTTTTGACTTAAAATGTGAGTTGAATGCCAAATTTAGGCTTGCCCGTTGCACGTTATAATTATTGGCGCTATATTGGGGACGCTTATCTCAGGGCGGGGTGGAAGTCCCCACCGGCGGTAACATGCTTATGCATGAAGCCCGCGAGCGCTTTATCATCGATGAGGGTAAAGGTCAGCAGATCCAGTGTGAATCTGGAGCCGACGGTTATAGTCCGGATGGGAGAGAATAACGGTATTAGCATCATTGTGCTGTGAGGCACTGTATTGCTTTTCATATCTGAATATGCAGAAAGCACGTTTACGGCTATTGTGTTTATTCAGTTCTCGTACTCCTAAGACTGCCCTGATTCTGGTAACTAATAAATTATCACTTAAGAGGTTTTTACCATGAATCAGACGCTACTTTCCGAATTCGGTAATCCAATCGAACGTGTTGAACGTGCTATTGAAGCATTGCGCCAAGGTCAAGGCGTACTCGTACTTGACGATGAAGATCGTGAAAACGAAGGTGACCTTATTTTTGCTGCTGAGACGATGACACCAGAACAAATGGCAATGACAATCCGTTATAGCAGCGGCATTGTTTGTCTATGCATTACTGAAGAACGTCGTAAGCAGCTTGAATTGCCAATGATGGTTCAAAATAATACGAGCCAAAATAACACCGCTTTTACGGTTACGATTGAAGCCGCAAAAGGAGTCACGACAGGGGTTTCAGCCGCCGATCGTATTACCACTATTCGTGCCGCTATCGCTGACAATGCAGTGCCTGCGGATCTTCACCACCCAGGTCACGTATTTCCATTACGTGGTCGTGATGGCGGTGTTCTCGTACGTCGTGGTCATACCGAAGCAAGTATCGACCTTGCAACATTAGCCGGCTTTAAACCTGCGGGCGTATTGTGTGAATTGACGAATGATGATGGCACGATGGCGCGCGCTCCAGAAGTTGTCGCTTTCGCAAGAGAGCACAACCTGACGGTATTGACCATTGAAGATTTAGTTGCATATCGCTTACAAGCCGAAAAGAAAGCAAGCTAAATCAGATAACATACAGAAACGTTTAGCCTATAAGATGAAAGCCACAAAGTTGCACACCTTTGTGGCTTTTTCAATTTATTTGATGAAGATAGTCAAGCCTACCTTACTGTCATTCACCCTAAAACTGAGTATTCTGGCAATAGAATTCGTAAGATGGAGCATGAAATATCATGTCAACGAACAGAATGCCAGCTCTTTTCATTGGTCATGGCAGCCCAATGAATGCCGTGTCAGATAATCCTTATACTCAGGCATGGGAAGCTCTCGGTCGCTCTTTACCTAAACCTAAAGCGATATTGATGGTATCGGCGCACTGGTATACTCGCGGAACTGCTGTCACTGCGATGGCTCAACCAAAAACAATACATGATTTTGGCGGTTTTCCTGAGGCGTTATACCAAGTGCAATACTCTGCCTCCGGCTCCCCAGAACTCGCTCAACAAGTTGCAAATTTATTAGCCCCATTACCCGTTTATTTAGATAACCATGAATGGGGGTTAGACCATGGTACATGGGAGATCCTTGTTCGTATGTACCCTCAGGCAGATATCCCTGTTGTACAACTCAGTATAGATGGCACAAAACCTGCCGCTTGGCACTTAGAAATAGGGCGTAAATTGGCTTTATTAAGGGAGCAGGGCGTGATGATTATGGGCAGCGGAAATGTGGTACATAATCTACGTGAAATGGATTGGCAAAATGCAGCGGCTAAGCCTTATCCTTGGGCGCGTACATTTGAACAATTTGTGATTGAGCACTTAGGAAGCAAGCAGTCACCTCATCCTTTAACACAGGCTCTTGAAAGAGAAGATGGTCAGCGTTCAAATCCATCACCTGAACATTTTTTACCTTTGCTGTATGTTATTGGTTGCTGGGATGGTAAAGAACCGATATCAACACCGACAGAAGGCATTGTATCTGGTTCATTGAGTATGCTATCGGTGCAGATAGGCGAATAAAATGGATAATCGTTATTTTATTCTGGTTGCGAGATAAATAATTATTGCGTGTTTTATCGTGGCCATGAAAGTCAACGGCATGCATTCACATGCCGTTGATGAATCAATCAATGATAACGTGAGGATAGAAACGAGAAAGATCTTGAGTGATTAGCTCTTTATCTTCACGAATACAAATCCCAGCAGGTTGATCATTAACCAGCCAACTCCCCACTAAGGTATAGTTACCTTCAAATTGTGGTAATGGATGGAATTGTTGGATGATCATTCCTTCCTCGCCATAGGGGCCATCCGCTGATGCGATTTCTTTACCGTTTTCAATAACACGGATATTCGCACCTTCGCGAGAGAATAATGGTTTTACCACATAGCTTTCTAATGCTGGCTGATTACCATCGGCAAAGTAGGCAGGTAGTAAATTAGGATGATCAGGGAACATCTCCCATAACATAGGCAATAATGCTTTATTGGAAATAATGCTTTTCCATGCAGGTTCTAACCAACGTACACCAGCATCTTCCAATTTGGTTGAGAACATCTCTCTAAGCATAAATTCCCATGGATACAGTTTGAACAGATTACTAATGATCTGATCTTGTGTATCCGTAAATTCACCGCGTTCACCTAAACCGATTTCATCCATATAGAGAAATTCAGTTGCCACACCAGCTTCATGAGCACAGTCTTGTAGGTACTGCACGGTACCGCGATCTTCTTCGGTATCACGGCAGCACGCCATATGTAACAGGCGGAAACCATGTTGATCTTTAAGCTGGGTGAAGCGTTCGATCAATTGTTCTTGAATGCTATTAAACTGATCAGCACCTTCAGGTAAGTTACCTGCCTCTAATTGATCTTCTAGCCAAATCCATTGGAAAAATGCCGACTCGTATAATGAAGTTGGAGTATCAGCATTATTTTCCAGCAGTTTAGGTGGGTTAACACCATCGTAAGCTAGGTCAAGACGCGAATAGAGAGAGGGTTGGCTCGTTTTCCATGAATGGCGTACGAAGCCCCAGCAATGTTTTGGAATTTGAAAACGGGTGAGTAACTCGTCGCTGTCAATAACACGCTCAACCACCTTCAAACACATTTGGTGTAGTTCAGCCGTCGCTTCTTCAATTTCGTCAATCTGCGCCATTGAAAATTGGTAATAAGCATCTTCAGACCAGTATGGTTCGCCATACATAGTGTGAAAACCAAAACCAAATTCAGCTGCTTTTTCGCGCCAATCAGGGCGCTCAATAATTGGAACTCGTTTCATTACTTATCAACCACCCATTGAACGGGAAGATGAAGAAGATTTAGAAGACGACGACTTCTGAGCCATTGCTTGTTTATTTACTGTATCGCCAAATCCACCACGCGTGATAGTTGATGTGGTTGGTGGCTTAGGTGCCATTGCGGTTTTTGGTACGCTGATCGAACGGCCACCGGCAACCGCTGGGCCATAGCTTTTACCTGTCGCGTCAACAAATTTTCCGTTTGCTGGGCTAGCTGGGTTTTTAGAACTGAATAATGGTTGAGAAGGTGCACCTCCGCCCATCATACGGCCCATCATATAACCCATCATAAGAGGCATCCACATGCTACCTGAGCTGCTTTGTGCTTGAGCGGTTTGTTCCCCATTCCCTGTGTTCGTGGATGAAAAACTTGCTTGTGCTGGTGCTTGGGTACACATAGCTTCACCAAATTCAGCAATACAATCTTCTTGAGTCGCATACTTAGGGGCGGTCTTTGCTGCTTCTTGTAATGCATTGTTATAGGCTAGTGTGCATTGCTCCGCCTGAGAAGGGTTAGCTTGGCTACAATCTTGTGCGTTAGTATACAAAGAAACAGTTTCATCACTTTCTTCACAAGCGGAAAGCATAAATACAGCACTGACAGCGATAGCAACAGGTGCTAAACGATATGAACGCCAAGACTTACGAAATGCGTCTTGATTGATATTCTTGGTACGCTTCATGGTCATGGTAATTACCCTGAATTAAGAGTGAGTAAGATGTTAGTTTTGTTAACACTAGGATAGGGGAAATACGCTGAAAATTAAAGCAGAAATACCAATGAAATGAGATTTAATAATAAATTTTGCAAATTCATGGGGACAAGTGATACGTAACACGAGAATTTTCTGAAAAAACAGCGTTATTTTTGTTGGATTTCAATAAATTGTATTTTATTTATTTGTTGATGTATCACCTAATATTTATTATCGATATTCATGATTTCTGGCTAAGAAAGGTATAATAAGGCGATGTTAGATACATTTATAGGATAAAGAGAATATTTATATTAGTTTCTATGGTGACGATATGCTGTTGTAGGTTTTTTTGAGCCTTGAAAGTGTAGGTTTAAGTGATTGTTACCACAAAATCGAAGGGGCTTTATGGGTGAAAGATGGCTAGCTTGCGACATAATGGGTGACTTACATACATAAGTGCACCCATTCATGTGAAAACGGACTATGGTCTTGGTGGTGTTTTCGCTTTAATTTTTTTCGGTGCTTTTTTCTTTTTCGGTGGCGGTATTGGTTTTTTGTTTTTATGTATTTTCATTGGTGATGCAGCCGCTTTTACCTCAGGATGGTGAGGTTGTGGTGCTGCTTGTACATTCACTGTTGGTAATATAAGTGTTGTGCATAAAGTAAGAAGAATAACTCTCTTCATAATATTTCCATCTGTTATCTCTTTATTCAGAAGCCAGCGTTATATCACTCTCTTATTTTTGATAAAAATGGCTTTGCACTCACTGACATAAACTCCATAATTTATACTTATTTCTTGTTTAATATATTGATTTTATTTATAAAACTATTCGCATAAGATTTATGAATAACCTTATTATTATGAGGTATTAAATAATAAAAAATAAATTAATAGCGTTGTTAGAGGTAAAAATGAGAAAGGAAGTTAGGCGAGAAATAATAAATCTGAGGGGGTCAGTTGATTGACCCCCTTTGCAACACATTACTTAATTTGTGGTGCTTCGATATTACGAATGATGCTGCTGGATGAGGTTGAAACCTCTTTTCCTAGGCTTGCATTCAAGCGAGCAATATCTTCTTCATTCAGTGTGCCACGTGCAAACTCAATGTTTAATTGATTAATCATATAATCATAACGTGCATTAGACAGGTTTTGTTTAGCCTGATAGAGGGCAGTCGTCGCGGTTAACACGTCAACGATAGTACGAGTTCCCACTTGGTAGCCAGCTTCCATCGCATCTAATGAACTTTGCGCCGAAACGACGACTTGTTTATATGCATTGATACTACTAATAGAAGATGACACGTTATTGTAAGAAGAACGGACTAACTGAATCACGTTACGATACACACTTTCAAGTTGTTCACTCGCACCTTGGAAACCATATTGTGCTTGTTCTACTTGTGAACTTACCGCACCCCCACTATATAATGGTAGGCTTAATGTCAGGCCGATCGAGTTTTGTCCTGTGTAGCTATTACGGTCAAGACCTGTGTAATTACTACCATGGTTATGGGTATTTGCCACACTGGTCGCCGCATCAAGATTAACGGTTGGCATATGGCCAGTTTCCGCTAAACGAATGTTCTCACGCGAAACGTCTTGCGCTAAGCGAGCACTTAGAAGGCTGAGGTTACGCTCTTCCGCTTCTTTTAGGATCGCTTCAACTTGATCTGGGTTTACCGTTTTGAAGCGGTCGATATTCAGTGATGCTAGCTGGTTATAATAGACGCCGCTGACTTGACGAAGTTTTTCAACCGCATTTTCTAAGTCATTACGACCAGCAACTTCTTGTGCTAATACGCTGTCATAGTTAGCACGGGCGTTTTGTACGTCAGTGATAGCAACTAAGCCAACATTAAAACGTTGAGTCGTTTGGTCTAATTGGCGGTAAACAGCTTCTTTATTTGCTTCAATATAGGATAAGGCATCAATCGCCTTTAATACGTTGAAATAAGCGGTCGCAGTATCCAAAATCAGCTGTTGTTGATTGGTTTGATACGTCACATCAGAGATACCAGCTGTTTTTTCTTGCACACTGAGTTGGCGCCATTTTGACATATCAAAGACGACTTGAGTCAGTTTTAAAGAGGCATTTAAACCATTGCTTTCAGTGTCTCTCGCATCTCGATAACCACTTCCATAAGTCATACCAGCACCTAAGCCTAATTGTGGTAACAATGGGCTACGAGCTTCATTAATTTTTTCGAAAGCTTGGTTGCGTTCTGCTAATGATTTTCTCAAATCAGGGTTGCTTTCTTTCGATTTTTGGTAAACCTGAAGTAGATCTTCTGCGTAGCTATTCGTACTGAGACCCACAAAACTCAATGCAATAAAAAGGGGAAGCAGTTTCTTCATTTGGATTCCTTGATTAAACAGCAAATAGGTGGAGTCTGTTACCTATATGCTCACCATACTTCAAGTTGCCGCGTTGTTGGCGACGCTCACTTGCGTGAGTCACATACCTCAGTATGCTTCTAGCGACTCGCTGACTTGTCGCCTAGCAGCATCTTGAATGATTTAGAGCATAGCCCATCTGAGATTAAGACGGATAAATAGGGCGATCACCGTAAACTAAATCATCAGCACTATAAACAAAATATTAAAACAGACTCTGTTGTTGCCCATAAATTTAAATAATGGTGCTTATTGTAGCAGAGTATCGCTTGTCTTAACGGTAGCGTTTTGTGCCATTTTGTCTCAATTTATTTAAACATTAACTCAAATAAGGAGAAAAAGCCCTAAAAACTATTTTATTCCATCATTTTTCCTTAATATGGAAATGAGCAGCTTAGGAGATTGTTATGACAAATCGTGTAGAACAGCCAATTAAATACAATAAAAATGATGTTGAAATTATATCTAAGCGTAAATTATTTAATGGTTTTTTTCAAATGGTCGAATATCGTTTTCGTCATCGGTTATTTGAGGGGGGATGGAGCCCAGAAATTACCCGTGAGGTTTTTGAAAGAGGGCATGCTGGCGTCATTCTCCCCTACGACCCAAAGGCAGATAAAGTCGTGCTCATTGAACAAATTCGCTTACCTGCAATTGAAACCAGTGAAACACCTTGGCTACTCGAAGCCGTTGCCGGCATGATCGAACCCAATGAAACCGTTGAAAATGTGATCCGTAGAGAGGCAGATGAAGAAGCGGGGCTTGCCATCGGTCGTACTGAAAAAGCGTTAAGTTATTTATCTAGCCCAGGTGGTACTTCTGAACGTATGTATGTTTATGTGGGAGAGGTTGATAGCTCTCAAGCCTCTGGAATTCATGGCTTACAGTCAGAAAATGAGGATATCCGTGTTCATGTGGTGAGCCGTGAGCAAGCCTATCAGTGGGTTGAGGATGGTGTAATTGATAATGCGGCAACGGTTATTGTCATTCAGTGGTTACAGCTCAATTATGAAAAATTGCAACAAAAGTGGGTGAAACTGTCTTAAATAACCATTAATCTAATGAAATGTGTGCTATTTAGCAGATATTAACCTTACGTTAACGCTAGAATAGCAAAACAACAGTGACATTTTTTATGGGAACAAGGAAAACTTTTGGACAGCCAGCTCGAAGTGACTGCTCGTAATTCGAAGGTAGTCAGGATTTTACAAGTTACTGATACGCATCTCTTTGCTGATACAGCGAATACCTTATTGGGAATTAACACGCACCAGAGCTATCATGCCGTCCTTGATGCTATTTTAGAACAAAATCAGCTTATCGACCTGATTGTGGCTACGGGAGATTTGGTTCAAGACCAATCACCGGAAGCCTATCAGCACTTTGCAGATGGCATTGAGCTGATACCCGCCCCTTGTGTTTGGTTACCAGGTAACCATGACTATCAGCCGGCTATGGTTCGTTCTTTAAAGCTCGCCGGTATTTCCAGCGCGAAAGAAATATTGATTGGCGATGACTGGCAAATTTTGATGCTTGATAGCCAGTTACAAGATGTCCCGCACGGTGAATTATCTGAACAGCAACTTGATTGGATGAAAGCGTGTTTGGATAAACAGCCACAGCGCACCACACTTATCATGCTGCATCACCATCCATTGCCTTCAGGCTGTACTTGGTTGGACCAACACAGTCTACGCAATTCGCATATTCTTGCTGAATATTTAAAAGGATACCCACAAGTGAAAGTGATGCTTTGCGGTCATATTCATCAAGAAATGGATGAGAATTGGCATGGTATTCGTTTACTTGCTACCCCTTCAACTTGCGTACAGTTTAAGCCTCATTGTACAAACTTTGCCTTAGATACTGTCGCTCCGGGATGGCGTTATCTTGAACTAACGGTTGATGAAAAAGGTCATAGGCATATTAGTACTCAAGTACATCGTCTAAATACACAAAAATTTAGTCCTGATTTTGATTCGGACGGTTACTAATGTCGACACTTCTTTATATCCACGGGTTTAATAGCTCACCTCAATCAGTGAAAGCCAATGGTCTAAAACAGTGGGTTAATGAGCACTATCCGCATATTAAGATGATTGTGCCGCAGTTGCCTAATTATCCGCAGCAAGCGGCGTCGATGTTAGAAGAGATTGTATTACAGCATAAAGATGACCCAATGGGGCTAGTGGGGTCCTCATTGGGCGGCTACTTTTCTATTTGGTTTTCGCAACGTTTTAATTTGCCTGCTGTTGTGGTCAACCCAGCAGTTCGTCCTTTTGATTTACTGCAAGACTATCTTGGTGAAAATATCAATCCTTATACCCATGAGCGTTATTTTCTTGAACCTAAACATATGCATGAGCTTAAAGCATTGCATCTGCCTCAGGTCGAAAAACCGGATTTAATTTGGTTGTTACAACAAATGGGTGATGAAGTGCTTGATTATCGTCAAGCGGTTTCCTATCTTGAAAAATGCAAACAAACTGTTGAACCACAAGGCAATCATGCATTTGTTGGCTTTGATACTTACTTTCCTCAGATCATTCGTTTTCTGAGATTGGCAGAGAAATAATGCCAAAACGTATGTACACTGTTATTATCAACAGTAAATCACTGATTGAGCGATTTGAATCGTTCAATTAATCACCTATTACCGCAGAATGACAACATGACTCAATCTAGTTATAACGCAGAGGCCATTGAAGTCCTCAGTGGTTTGGAACCTGTTCGTCGTCGCCCTGGGATGTATACAGACACCAGTCGACCGAACCATTTAGCACAAGAAGTAATTGATAACAGTGTCGATGAAGCACTGGCAGGGCATGCAGGACATATTGAGGTTATTCTATATCCTGACCAGTCACTTGAAGTGATTGATGATGGGCGAGGAATGCCCGTTGATATTCATCCTGAGATGAATGTCTCTGCTGTTGAGCTTATTCTTGGACAATTACATGCTGGTGGTAAATTTTCCAATAAAAACTATCAATTCTCAGGTGGCTTGCACGGTGTAGGTATTTCCGTTGTTAATGCTTTGTCTAAACGTATTGAAGTGACAGTGCGCCGTGATGGTCAAATTTATCAAATAGCTTTTGAGAATGGTGAAAAGGTTGAAGAATTACAGGTCATTGGAACGTGTGGCAAACGTAACACTGGAACCAGCGTACACTTTTGGCCTGATGAAAGTTATTTCGATAATCCACGTTTCTCCGTTTCTCGGTTAGCTCATAACTTAAAAGCAAAAGCCGTTTTATGTCCTGGCGTGAAGATCACGTTTAAGGATCAGCTTAATAATACGGAGCAAAGCTGGTGCTACAGTGATGGGTTAACGGATTACTTAATGGAGGCAGTAAACGGCTTAGAGCTGTTACCTCCTCAGCCGTTTACAGGGGAGTTTTCTGGGGAAACTGAGGCCGCTGAGTGGGCTCTTCTTTGGTTACCTGAAGGGGGAGAATTACTCACCGAGAGCTATGTTAACCTTATACCTACTGCGCAGGGCGGTACCCATGTCAATGGCTTGCGCCAAGGCTTGCTCGATGCCATGCGTGAATTCTGTGAATTCCGTAATATTTTACCGCGTGGTGTAAAACTTTCGGCTGATGATATTTGGGAACGCTGTGCTTATGTGCTCTCTGTTAAGATGCAAGACCCACAATTTGCAGGGCAAACGAAAGAACGTCTGTCTTCTCGCCAATGTTCCGCTTTTGTTTCAGGCGTAGTAAAAGATGCCTTTAGCTTGTGGCTAAACCAAAACGTTCAGGTAGCGGAACAGCTAGCGGAAATGGCAATTGCCAGTGCTCAGCGCCGTATGCGCGCCGCCAAGAAAGTGGTTCGTAAAAAATTAACCAGTGGGCCTGCTCTACCGGGGAAATTGGCTGATTGTAGTTCTCAAGATTTAAGTATGACAGAATTGTTTTTGGTCGAAGGGGACTCTGCGGGCGGATCTGCAAAACAAGCTCGTGACCGTGAATACCAAGCCATCATGCCGCTACGAGGGAAAATCCTGAATACATGGGAAGTCTCCTCTGACGAAGTGCTGGCGTCTCAGGAAGTCCATGATATTTCTGTCGCCATCGGTATTGATCCTGATAGTGAAGATTTAAGCCAATTGCGTTACGGAAAAATTTGTATTTTGGCGGATGCTGACTCCGATGGGTTACATATTGCGACACTTTTATGTGCGTTGTTTGTACGCCATTTCCCGACATTGGTCAAAGCCGGTCATGTGTACATGGCTATGCCGCCATTGTATCGGATCGATTTGGGCAAAGAGACTTTTTACGCATTAGATGAAAGCGAAAAAAATGCGGTACTTGATAGGCTTAGCCGTAAAAGAGGCAAACCGAATGTCCAACGCTTTAAAGGATTAGGGGAAATGAACCCAATTCAATTGCGTGAAACGACGTTAGATCCGAATACACGACGTCTTGTCCAGTTGACTATAGATGATGAAAACTACAAAGAAACATTGGCCGTTATGGATATGCTGTTAGCGAAAAAACGCTCAGAAGATCGCCGTAATTGGTTACAAGAAAAAGGCGATATGGCTGAAATTGAAGTTTAACATTCATCACGCTATCAAAAAGAGTAAGGAAAGTATCGAATGAGTGAAATTACTCATGACGGCGTAGAGCGTTTACCCCTCCACGCGTTTACTGAGAACGCCTATCTGAATTATTCGATGTACGTCATCATGGATAGGGCGTTACCGTTTATTGGGGATGGGCTAAAGCCTGTTCAGCGTCGTATTGTTTATGCCATGTCCGAATTAGGGCTAAACAATACAGCTAAATATAAGAAGTCGGCTAGGACGGTGGGTGATGTATTAGGTAAATATCACCCTCATGGTGATAGTGCCTGTTATGAAGCGATGGTATTAATGGCTCAGCCATTCTCCTATCGTTATCCATTGGTCGACGGGCAAGGGAACTGGGGGGCACCCGATGATCCTAAATCCTTTGCCGCGATGCGTTATACCGAGTCACGCCTATCAAAATATGCAGAAGTGCTACTCAGTGAGCTTGCTCATGGCACGGTTGATTGGGTTCCGAACTTTGATGGCACCTTAAATGAACCGAAAATGCTGCCGGCACGTTTACCGAATATTTTACTTAACGGTACAACGGGTATTGCCGTCGGGATGGCGACGGATATCCCTCCCCACAATGCGCGCGAGGTGGCTCAAGCGCTGGTGGCATTGCTGGAGAGTAAATCCGCGTTGTCACTTGATGACATCATGACTTATGTGCCAGGTCCTGACTTCCCAACTGAAGCGGAAATTATCTCATCTAAGGATGATATTCGTAAGATCTATCAAAATGGTCGCGGCTCAGTTCGTATGCGTGCAGTGTGGGAAAAAGAAGACGGTAATGCTGTTATTACCGCGCTGCCTCATCAGGTTTCTGGCGCTAAAGTGCTTGAGCAGATAGCGAGCCAAATGCGCGCTAAAAAATTACCAATGGTCGAGGATTTGCGTGATGAATCGGATCACGAAAATCCAACACGTTTGGTTATTGTGCCACGAAGTAATCGTGTTGACCTTGAGCAAGTGATGACTCACTTATTCGCGACGACAGATCTAGAAAAAAGTTATCGCGTTAACCTCAACATGATTGGTCTTGATAATCGTCCCGCAGTCAAAGGCCTCGTTGAGATACTCAATGAGTGGATTGTTTATCGCCGTCAAACAGTACGAAATCGTCTTAGCCATCGTTTAGATAAGGTTCTGAAACGATTGCATATTTTAGATGGCTTATTAATCGCTTATCTGAATATTGATGAAGTGATTGAGATCATCCGTAACGAAGATGAGCCGAAAGCAGTATTGATGTCGCGCTTTAATATTACTGAGACACAAGCTGAAGCCATCCTAGAGTTAAAATTACGTCACTTAGCAAAACTCGAAGAGATGAAAATTCGCGGTGAGCAAGACGAATTAGCGAAAGAACGTGATGAGTTACAAGGGATCTTAGAGTCTGAGCGTAAACTGAATAACGTCATTAAAAAAGAAATTCAGGCTGATGCTAAGACTTATGGTGATGAGCGTCGTTCTCCATTACAGGAGCGCGAAGAAGCAAAAGCGCTGAGTGAACATGAAATTCTACCTTCAGAGCCAATTACCGTTGTGTTATCTGAAATGGGATGGGTACGAAGTGCCAAAGGGC
Organism: Providencia sp. PROV080; assembly: GCF_033688105.1. NCBI lineage: Bacteria > Pseudomonadati > Pseudomonadota > Gammaproteobacteria > Enterobacterales > Morganellaceae > Providencia > Providencia sp. PROV080. The sequence continues at coordinate 3,368,403 of NZ_CP096346.1, read as the reverse complement.
ATGATATCGAGCCTTCTAATCTCAATTATAAGGCCGGTGATAGTTTTAAAGGTGCAGCACGAGGTAAAAGTAACCAGCCGGTTGTTTTCCTAGATACGACAGGGCGCAGTTATTCCGTTGATCCATTAGAGTTACCTTCTGCTCGTAGTCAGGGAGAGCCACTCACAGGACGCTTGACGTTACCACCGGGGGCAACAGTTGAGCATGTATTGATGGCTCAAGATGAGCAAAAATACTTGATGGCATCGGATGCGGGTTACGGGTTCATTTGCACATTCAATGATCTGGTCACTAAAAATAAAACCGGAAAAGCGCTAATCAATTTACCCGATAATGCTAAAATTCTTTCCCCTATTGAGGTGAATAATGAGCAGGAAGATATGTTGCTCGCCATTACTAAGGCTGGCCGCATGTTAATGTTCCCTGTATCTGATTTACCGCAATTATCAAAAGGGAAAGGGAATAAAATTATTAACATTACAGGCGCTCAAGCCGCAAGCGGTGAAGATCTGCTTGTTTGGCTACTCATCTTGCCTGCTCAAGCTTCAATTACGCTTTATTTTGGCAAACGGAAATTGAGACTTAAGGCGGAAGAGTTACAAAAATATCGCGCAGAGCGTGGACGCAAAGGAACATCATTGCCACGAGGCTTGCACAATATTGAGCGAATTGAAGTTGAGTCTGCCAATACAGACCAATAATCATTTTATATTATTATAAGGCGGAATTTTACCGCCTTATTTTTGAACAGGACAGAGGTCACTATGTTAGCGCTTATTCGTACCATTATTGTGATTATCTATACAATATTGGTGTGTGTGTTTGGGGGAATTTATTGTTTATTTAGCCCTCGAAATCCAAAACATGTGATGACATTTGGTCATATGTTTGGGCGATTATCCGTCGTTTTTGGTATTAAAATTATTAACCGTGTACCTGAAAAAGCGAAAAAATATGGCCCGAGTATTTATATTGGTAACCATCAAAACAACTATGACATGGTCACCATGTCAAATGGTGTGGTACCAAGAACGGTTACCGTAGGCAAAAAAAGCTTAGTATTTATTCCTTTCTTTGGTTTTCTGTATTGGATCACGGGGAATATTTTGATTGACCGCGCTAATCGTTCGAAAGCGCATAACACGATTTCACAAGTAGCGGATCAAATTAAAAAACATCAAATCTCAGTGTGGATGTTTCCAGAAGGCACACGTAGCCGTGGGCGGGGTTTATTACCCTTTAAAACGGGGGCATTCCATGCCGCGATTGCTGCTGGTGTTCCTATCGTACCTGTATGTGTTTCTAGCACCCAAGGACGGATTAAATTAAACCGTTGGAATAATGGTCATGTGATTATTGAAATGTTAGAGCCAATAGACACAAAAAACTATTCAAGAGATCAAGTGAGAGAACTTGCTGAATACTGTCATACCTTGATGGAAGCCAAAATCAAAGAGCTTGATAAAGAAGTCGAAGAAATAGAGAAGAATAATAAATAAGAAAACATTATATCTAATCATGCCCTTTTTTGTATTTTTAGTATCGTCAAAAAAGGGCTGCTTTAGCCAGTGATTACTTGATCCTGTTTACTCTCCTAAATGTATTTACTCTTGTCATTTTTGACTATTAAATTTTATTTATCGTCATAGATATTTTTAGAGTTTCATCTATTTTCGCGATATCATTATACCTATTTATATCGAGTTTAAAGTAATAGCCCTACTGTGGGCTATGCTAGCGCGAACCAAAAATTAATGCTTAATTGAGCGGGTATTACCAACTTCTAACAATAATTAGCGCTGCTATTTTTAGTTTAGTGGAGAATTTATGTCATTCAGTCGACGCCAACTTCTGCTCATGGCTGGGTTGGTTTTATGTTTGGTCAATGTGCCAAATAGTGCTTTTGCAAGCGGTAATGGGAAAACACCGCTTCCTGTTCCTCCATTGTTAGAGTCTAGATCGGGGCAACCACTGTTTTTGACATTACAAAAGATACATTGGTCTTTTGATGGCAAATATTCGGCCGATGTATGGGGGGTAAACGGCACTTACCCTGGGCCGACGGTGAAAGTTAAAAATGGCGATGATATTAAGCTTATTTACAGTAATCGATTACCTGATCCTGTCTCAATGACGATCAGTGGTCTACAAGTGCCCGGCACGCAAATGGGAGGCGCAGCGAGATTAATTTCTTCAGGTGCTGATTGGTCTCCTGTCATTCCTATTCGGCAGCCAGCAGCCACACTTTGGTATCATGCCAACACTGAAGGCAAAATGGGGCCTCAAATTTATAATGGCCTGCTGGGAATGTGGATAATTGAAGATGATGCGACAAAAAATCTGAGAATACCAAAACATTATGGTGTAGATGATTTTCCAATTATTATTCAAGACAAACGATTAGATAACTTTGGGGTTCCAGAGTATCAGGCGAATGAAGATGGGTTCTTAGGGGATACATTATTAGTTAATGGTGTTCAAGATCCGTATGTTGAGGTTTCTCGTGGTTGGATCCGTTTGCGCTTACTGAATGCTTCAAACTCCAGACGCTATGTTATGAAGATCAGCGATGGGCGCCCTTTCGTGATGGTTGCCTCTGACCAAGGATTATTGACGGCACCTGTTAGTATTCCAGAGCTTTCTTTGGCTCCGGGTGAGCGTCGAGAAGTGTTAATTGATATGGCCAAAACAGAAGAGCTGACGATCACGGCTGGTGAGTCAGCGACTTTTATGGATAGAGTGAAAAGCTTATTTGAGCCGTCGACCACACTCATCTCTACGAATGTATTAACTATTAAAGCGACAGGGTTAATGTCATTAGTGACCGATGATGTGCCTACTCAATTAGTTGAAGACAAGACGCAAATTACCTCATCTATTCGCAATCGTGATATCCATCTTAATGAGCCTTATGGAATAAATAATGCGACAAAAGATACGCGTCGTATCGATTTATCCAGTCAACAGGGCGGATGGGAGCGTTGGGCGGTGACGAGTAATGTCCCTCAGTCTTTCCATATTGAAGGTGTACGCTTTAAAGTCATTAACCATAATGGGAAACCAACTCCCCCAGAGGATTTTGGCTGGAAAGATACGGTGTGGGTTGATGGTAAAGTCGAGTTGTTAGTCCAGATGATGCAACCTTCGTATGAGCACTTTCCATTTTTATTCTACAGTAATAACTTAGAAAAGGCGGATTTAGGCTCAGTGGGGCAATTGGTTGTCGCACCTGAAAATTAAACACTCTTGCGTGAACAAGCAGGCTAGCGATATGAATTAGCCTGCTTTTTTTATTCTCAAAATTAGCTCAGTGCGACACGTATTCCAAAAGCAATTAATACCGCACCTAGCACTTTATCAACATACTTTTGTACTTTGGCTAGGCCTTTTCTGACTGGTGCGCTTTGAATTAAACAAACCAGCAGAGGCCAGTAAATTGCAGCCAATCCCCAAATAATAAAGGCGAACCATAATTTTTCACCAAAAGTGGAGTCAACACTTAAAACTTGCGTGAAAACAGCAAGAAAAAACAGGGTTGCCTTTGGATTGAGGACATTACAGAGAAACCCTTGCATAAAGGCTTTCTTGAAGGTAACAACCTCATGTTGCGTGTTGTTGAGATCTATCTTTTGCCCTGAATTTGGCATTAAGCTTTTGATACCGATCCAAATTAAATAAGCGGCGCCAGCATATTTCAATACATTAAATAGCCAAGGGGTTGTCGTAATCAAAACGGCAAGTCCAGCGACACAATAGGTCATATGGAGCGCAACTGCACTAATCACCCCCACTGCGGTCATTAAGGCTGCTGAGCGTTGATAACGCGCTGCATTTTTAAGAATAAGGAAGAAGTCAGGTCCAGGGGAAAGCATACCTAATGTAGCGATGGTGGCGATTAATATGGAGGTTTCGTACATTCGTTTTCTCTATAAGCTAAATTTGTTTTTTAATGTTATTTTTAGTCGGTCGGATCACTATTTGAGTATAAATTAATAACCACTTTTTAAGGAAGATTAAATTTAGTCGACGAAGCATTTCTGTTTACGTATAGTGGGCACAAAATTGTATATTAGCCTCTAAGGTGACTAAATGAATATTAGTTTAATCGCAGCTATGGCGATTGACCAAGTTATCGGTATGGAAAAAACGATGCCTTGGCATTTACCTGGCGACCTTGCTTGGTTTAAACGTAATACTTTAAATAAACCAGTGATAATGGGAAGAGTAACATATGAATCAATTGGCCGTCCGCTTCCTCAGCGAGTCAATATCGTCTTAAGCAGCAAGGTAGGCGCTGATGATAGTGTCATCTGGGTTTCTTCTGTCGAAGAGGCATTAGCTGCCGCTAAACAAGCTGGCTCGGGTTCAGATGATGATGAAATTATTGTCATTGGAGGCGGTAAAGTCTACCAGCAGTTCTTACCCCTTGCGAGTAAACTGTATTTAACTCATGTCGATGCAGAAGTGATTGGTGACACACACTTCCCCATTTATGAACCAGATGAGTGGGATTCTATTTTTACCGAGTATCATGAAGCCGATGAAAATAACTCCCATGGTTATTGTTTTGAAATATTAACCAAAAGAATTTAATTTTGTTCTCAGTTTAAAAACGGAGCGTATTGCTCCGTTTTTTATTATCGGTATGAATGTTGTCTTTTTTAATTAATATATTTAATTTAAAAAATTATCCGTCATTTTACGATATGTAAAATAACTGTTATTTAATTAACTTTATTTAAGTATGAAATAAAGTTAATTAAACGATTAATCTTTATGGCGCTTTTGCAATGATTTTTGATGGTAATATTGTTTAGTTTCCCAATGGAACAACGTTAACTCTCCACCCCAGCAACAGCCAGTATCTAAACCATAAATATTTTCAGGGGTATGTTTACCTTCCAAGGATGCCCAATGACCAAAAAAGACAGAATAGCCTTCAGGTAACTTACTCGGTAGGGCAAACCAAGGTTTCAGTGGTGACGGGGCTTTAGCTGGGCTTTCCTTACAAATCATATCGAGTTGCCCATGAGGGAAGCAGTAGCGCATACGAGTTAATACGTTGGTGCTAAAACGTAGGCGTGGGAGCCCCATTAAGTTTTCAGACCAATTATTCGGCATATCGCCATACATAGCGTCAATAAAGAGTGGGTAAGCATCACTGGATAAAACGGACTCGACTTCTCGCGCGCACATACGAGCCGTCGGCAGATCCCATTGTGGTGTGATACCAGCATGGGCCATGATAATTTTTTTCTCTTCATCAACTTGTAATAAGGGTTGGCGACGCAACCAATTAATTAACTCGTCAGCGTCAGGCGCATGGAGTAACTCATCAAGATGATCTTTGGGTTTATTACGGCTTATTTTGCAATAAATACCAAGAAGATGTAGGTCATGGTTGCCGAGTACTAAGCGTACCGATGAACCAAGACTTTTAACATAGCGAAGGACTTGCAATGACTCAGGGCCTCTAGCAACGAGATCCCCTGTAAGCCACAGCGTATCTTTTTGTGGCTCAAAATTGACTTGTTCTAGCAATGCACGTAATTCGCGATAACAGCCGTGTACATCACCAATAAGATATGTTGACATAATTAATTAATCAAAGTTGGTAGCGCAAGGCGAAATGCAGGGATATCAACGTGAAAATGCTCCCCACGATGGTTTAACATGACGTAATATCCTTCCATCGTTCCCATCGGTGTTTCCAGTATAGCTCCGCTTGTATAGCGATACACAGTACCCGGTTGAATGATTGGTTGTTCACCTACAACACCTTCGCCTTGGACTTCAGTTTTATGACCATCACTGTTAGTAATGAGCCAGTAACGGCTCATTAATTGTAGAGCCTCTCGGCCTAAGTTACGGATCGATATAGTATAAGCGAATACATATCGCCCCATTTCAGGCTGAGACTGACTGACGATATAGACACTCTGTACTTGAATGCTAACATTCGGTTCGTTAAGCATAGTGCCTCCTTTTCAATCCTTTATACTCGTTATCTTTCAAGTAGTAGTATTGTTGTTGACTACTTTCACTGACTTTTGTTGGCCAGTGTTATCTCAAATTATACAGAGTACATTTGGCTAATTTGCTAGATAGTTTGCCATTTTGCAATAAGCCTCAACGGAAATATTCTCAGCGCGAGTACCAGGATCAATACCGAGTTCAGTGAGCTGTTCAACACTGAGTAAGTCCCCCAAACTATTGCGGATGGTCTTACGGCGCTGGTTGAACGCTTGCGTAGTAATACGGCTAAGCATTTTGATATCTTTCAGTAAATAAGGGTTTTCTCGATGAGGGATAAGCCTAACCACTGCTGAGTCAACTTTAGGGGGTGGTGCAAATGCAGTTGGTGGGACTTCTAGCACAGGAACAACTTGGCAATAATATTGTGCCATCACACTCAAACGACCATAGGCTTTACTTCCAGGACCTGCGACAAGTCGATTAACCACTTCTTTTTGCAGCATAAAATTCATATCTGCAATAGAGTTAGTAAATGTGAATAGATGGAACATTAACGGTGTTGAAATATTATAAGGTAGGTTGCCAAATACACGTAAAGGCCGCCCAGCTTGTTTTGCTAATTCACCAAAATCCACCGTCATGGCATCTTGCTGGATAATTGTCAGCTTATCTTTTAATTGTGGGTGCACTTGCAAGCGTGCCGCGAGATCGCGGTCTAGCTCAACAACGGTCATTTTATCAATTCGGCTACCGACTGGCTCAGTAAGCGCACCAAGACCTGGGCCAATCTCAACGATAGCTTGTCCCGGTTGCGGATGCATTGCATCCACAATACTGTCGATAATAAATTGGTCAGTTAAAAAGTTCTGCCCGAAACGTTTGCGGGCAAGATGCCCTTGGTGGACTCTATTATTCATGAATTCTTATATGTCATTTGGATAGCTAACTTTAATGCGGTGATAAAACTGCCCGCATCAGCACGACCCGTACCTGCTAACTCTAGCGCTGTGCCATGATCAACGGAGGTACGAATGAAAGGCAGACCAAGCGTAATGTTCACGGCTCTACCAAAACCTTGGTATTTTAACACAGGAAGGCCTTGATCGTGATACATTGCGAGTACAGCATCTGCATCTTCTAAATATTTAGGTTGAAATAAAGTATCGGCAGGAAGCGGCCCGATCAGATTGATCCCTTCAGCACGAAGTGTCTCTAGTGCCGGAATAATGGTGTCGATCTCTTCCATGCCCATATGGCCATTTTCGCCCGCATGTGGATTTAGACCACACACATAGATATTTGGTGCTTCTACACCAAATTTTGTACGTAAATCATGATCTAAAATCGTGATCACTTCACGTAAGCTTTGTTGACTAATGGCTGCGGAAACCTCTTTCAAGGGCAGATGAGTTGTCGCAAGAGCGACTCGTAACTCTTCTGTTGCTAACATCATCACGACACGTTGGCAATGACTTCTGTCTGCAAAAAATTCGGTGTGCCCGCTAAATGCAATACCTGCATCATTAATGATCCCTTTGTGTACAGGCCCGGTCACAATAGCAGAGAACTCACCACTTAAACAGCCATCACACGCTCTTGCGAGTGTTTCTGTGACATACTCACCATTGGCAACATTCAAAACACCGGCTTGTGCGGGAGCTTTTAAATGCACTGGAATAATCGATAAACTACCGGGCACTTGCGTGTCATGTTCATCGTGTGGGTTATAGATTTTTAATGTGAGTGGGAGGTTAAGCTGTTTCGCACGAGTGAGAAGTAATTCAGGATCCGCACAGGCAATAAGCTCGACGGGCCAAAACTCTTGAGCGAGCTGGATGAGTAAGTCCGGACCTACCCCGGCGGGTTCGCCGGGGGTTATAACAATGGGTTTATTGAGATTTTTCGTCATTAGATTGGTTATCACGTCCATCGATGACATTAACGTATGCCGCTGCACGTTGTTCTTGCATCCAACTTTGCGCTTCTTCGTTAAATTTACGGTTAAACAGCAAACGATAAGCCTGATCTTTTTGTGCCGCATCTGTCTTATCAACATTACGGGTATCTTCTAACTGAATCAGATGCCAGCCAAAGTTTGAACGAACAGGTTGGCTGATCTCGCCTTTATTCAGTTTCATGAGAGCATCACGAAAAGCAGGGTCATAAACATCAGGCATGTTCCAGCCTAATTCACCCCCTTTTAAGGCGCTACCTGGATCTTCAGACACTTCTTTTGCTGCATCTTCAAACGTTGTTTTGCCGTTACGGATATCTTGTGAAATCTGAACTAGCTTTTGTCTCGCTTGGTTATCATCCATAATTGGCGATGATTTAATCAAGATGTGACGAGCCTTAACTTCGGTGACGGAAATCGTTTTATTCGCGCTATTAATATCGTTCACCTGCAAGATGTGGTAACCGACACCTGAACGGATTGGGCCGACAATATCGCCTTTTTTCGCACTTTTCAGTTGTTCTGCAAAGACAACCGGCAGTTCTTGTAGACGAGACCACCCCATATTGCCGCCTTTCAGTGCTTGAGGGTCCGCAGAGTAGGCAATGGCTAATTTACCGAAATTCGTCCCCTTTTTCAGTTCCCCCATGATTTTGGTTACAATAGCGTCTGCTTTTTGTAATTGCTCTTGGGTTGGGTTTTCAGGGAGAGGGATCAGGATGTGACTTAAATTCACATTCGCTTCGTAGTCAGCTTGGTTGCTGATCTGCTTAGCCAGCGAATCCACTTCTTGCGGCAAAATAGTCACACGGCGACGAACTTCATTATTACGAACCTCGGCGATCAACATCTCTTTGCGGATCTCGCTACGGTATTTGGCCATATCGATGCCATCTGCTTTTAGGCGGGCTTGCATTTGTTCGAAAGTTAAGCCGTTTTGACGTGCAATATCCGCAATCGTGGCATTCACGGCATCTTCAGGGATATTAATCTGCATCTGATTGGCCATTTGCAGCATGATGTTATCAGTAATCAAACGATCAAGGATTTGATGGCGAAGCGTTTGATCATCAGGAACTTGTTGGCCTGCATTGCGTGCGTTTAATTTTACGGTGTTCAACATGTTCTGGACGTCACTTTCCAGTACAACCCCGTTATTGACAACAGCAGCAACTTTATCCATTTGCTGTGGTGCAGCCAATACTGTGGAGCTTGTAAACATCAGTCCCAGAATAAGCGTTTTCCAATTCTTCATAATGGTCCTATTCATTGATTTAGGTTCCGCCCAAGGCAGGTTAATCGTTTGATTCGTGCTGCTTTTACGTTCTCGTTTGCGAGCTGAAAAGGGTATAGCTCGAAGTATTTGAAGTTAGTTAGCAGCACATGTAATTATATAATTATTATCAGAATGCACGCTGATAAGGCATGATACCTCTATTCAGCATTTCCTGACTACCTAAACTATGATTGTTATTTAGGCCTCTAAGTTCCACATTGAATGACCATTTATTATCATATTCGCTGCTAAACTTATCTTCTTGCCAACCAACAATCTTACGTTCATAGCCTACGTTAAACGCCCAACAACAGGTGTTGTATTGTAAACCAACCAATTGGCTGGCGGATTGTTGTTGTTTCGTATCATAGTAGTAAGAGCCAACAAAGCCCCAACGTTCACTCAGTGGCCAACTTAATACGGCACCAACCTGTGAGATACCTTTTTGGTATTCAGGGAGGGTGTAAGTATAGCCGCCTGATTCATCACGACGGAATGTTGCTTGAATATAGTCACGGTCAACAAAGCGGTAGTTTAACTGTAACAAACGATCCGCATCAATGCGATACTCGGTAATCGCATTTCCCATCGTGACGTTGCCTAAACGGCGGTCATATTGAAGCCCACCTCGGACACCCCACTTATCATTAATACGCCAGTATGAATCTGTCGCCCATAATAAGGAACCGGTATTACTCTTATCGTCGATCTGTAGGCTTGAGTTACCTGCGCGAGGACGTTCAAAGTAGTAAATTTGTCCAACAGAAAAATTAAAACGCTCTGTTAGGGTTTCATCATAAATACGCGTCGTCACACCAGTGGTAAATTGGTTTGCCGAAGCAATGCGGTCAAGACCACTATAAATACGGTCACGGAATAAACCGTTATAGTCGGATTGAAGCAGTGCGGAGTCATAGTTATTAATATTGTCCTGATCTTTATATGGAATATACAGATACTGAACACGCGGCTCTAACGTTTGGACAAAATCACTGCCTTCAAGCAGGTTACGCTCGAAAACAACTTTTGCATCGCTTTTAAACATCGGCAACACACGGGTGACATTTTTTTCTAAACTCTCATTTTTATTCGATTTAGGGATGTCTTGATCATAATGTGTTGCTAACAGTTTGAAGCTGTTATTCATATTTGCCCAACCGTTTGATAGCGGTAGGCTGAGTTCTGGTTCGATATGCAGACGAGTTGCATCTGGGTTGTTTTTGCCTACACTCGTGAAACGCGCGGCTTGCGCATAGGTGTGTAAATCAAAAGCACCTAAATTATTCTTGTAGTAGTTAAAATCCAGTTGAGGCTCGGCTTTGTATGCGCGTCGATTTGGATCTTCCACAAAAATTTGGAACTGTTTGTGAGTTAAAGTGGCATTCCAATTTTCAGCGGAATAACCCGTACTGAATTTTTGGGTCGCATAGCCGTCAGTAGTACTACCATACTGAGAACTAAAGTCTGTAAAATATTGACGATCGCTCACTTTGGTATAATCGGCATTGAAGTTCCAATGCTGGTTATACGTCCCTGAATGGCGCCAATAGAATAACCAGCGGTCATTACTGTCACGTGCATCCCGTTTATTACGCTCTTTGTCTTTGATATAAGCACGGTCGTGATTAATAAAATCAAAGGCGATTGTTCCCGTACCTGGCGTAATTAAATAACGGAATTCATTATTTAATTTTACACCTCGATGGGTCATAAATTGCGGCGTAATCGTGGCATCGTAGTTTGGAGCAATATTCCAATAATATGGCAGTGAAAATTCCAGCCCATCATTATTGGAGTAACTGCCTGTTGGAATTAAGAAGCCTGAACGACGTTTATTACCAATCGGTAATTGCATGTACGGGCTATAAAATACCGGCACATCGCCAAGGCGAAAACGGGCATGCCAAATTTCAGCGACTTCTTCTTCACGGTCAATGATGACTTCTGAGCCAGCGACACTCCAGCTATTATTACCGGGTAGGCAGGTGGTGAATGTGCCGTTTTCCATGATGGAATAACGGTTTTCACCACGCATTTTCATTTTTTTCGCTTCGCCGCGTCCTTGGCGGCCAACCATCATGTAGTTGCCATCATCGACATCGGTATTCTTATTATTCAAATTAGACCATGCGCTTGGGCCTTTTAGAATAATCTGTGGGTCGTCATAGTGAACGTTACCTGTTGCGGTGACTTCACGGATCGGATCAGCACTATCTGGGTTTGTTTGTGTCAATCTTACGGTATCAGCGGTTAACGTTTGGTTACCCTGTTGAATATCAACATCACCTTTGTATTCGACAAAGTTAGGGTATTCACCCTGAACGTCTTCAGCAGTGATACGTATCGGTAAATCTTTAGGATCGCCCTTAACCAGCGGTTTGTCATAAACAGGGACGCCCAGCATACATTGTGCTGCAAGGTCAGCATGCGCTTGCTGACTGTAAATTGCCGCCCATACCATGGTGGCAAGTAGTGTTGGATAGCTTTTTTTCATCATTAAATATGCGGTTCCGTCGTAATTGGCATAGCCGGCAAACGCTCAAAGACTAACTTAGCCAACTACATTGCGCCAGTATAATGTAAAAAACTTTACGCGCTTGTAGTTATGCACCGAGCAGAATGGATAGTATGATAATGCAAAATTGCATTCTGAGCATTGAAGAATTGAGGGATATATGCACTATTGGGGCAAAATTATAGGTGTTGTACTCGCAATAGTCTCGGGTTTAGGCTTCTGGGGCGCACTTGTAGGGTTAATTTTAGGTCATGGTTTTGATAAAGCATCAGCGCAACGTAAATTTTCTGGTGCGATGAATAAGCGCGATCGCCAGATCATATTCTTCGCCAGTACCTTCCAAATTCTCGGGCATTTAACAAAAGCAAAAGGCCGTGTAACCGAGACAGACATTCAATTAGCATCAAACTTGATGGACAGAATGCAGATACATGGCGAAACACGTAAGGCGGCTCAACAAGCATTTAGAGAAGGTAAATCACCTGATTTTCCATTGCGTGATGTCCTTAAACAATTACGTATGGCTTGCTATGGTCGCTTTGACTTAATTCAGATGTTTCTGGAAATTCAACTACAGGCGGCATTTGCCGATGGCAACCTGCACCCAAATGAAAGAAAAGTCCTGTTTATTATCGCTGAAGAACTGGGGATCTCGAAAACACAATTTGAGCAATTTTTAGACATGATCCAAGGAGGGCGGCAATTTGGACATGGCTACTCGCATCAATCAGGTGGTCATTATCAGTCTTCTAATGGGCCAACAATTGAAGATGCATGCAAAGTGCTTGGCGTCTCCATTAATGATGACCCCACAACCATTAAACGCGCATACCGTAAATTAATGAGTGAGCACCATCCAGATAAACTGATAGCAAAAGGTTTGCCTCCAGAAATGATGGAAATCGCGAAACAGAAAACGCAGTCAATACAGGCTGCCTATGATTTGATTAAGAGAGAGCGGAATTTCAAATAATCTCTTTTCCCGTCATATTTCGTTCTATAGCGTTGTTATTTTCATTGGCGAGTCCTTAGTCACATACTGATATATGCTGCTAGGGAGTCGCATCACAGGATGCTTAGCTTTAGCACGAACTATTGAGGAAAATGCCTATCCGATATTGAGTATTTATGAAGTATCGCGTTAAAGGCACATGTTATATCAAAAACAGAACAATACTTTTTAAACCATCATAACGTGGTGCTATTGGCATTACGTATGATGGTTTTTTATTCATATGATTAAATAAACCTAAAAATCGGGTTGGCAGCTAAAATGCATAGGAGTGCCATAGGCTGGGTGAGTAATATAAAGCGCTTGCGCATGTAATTGTAAACGTGGAGCCAGTGCACGTGCTTGTTCATGAGCATAGAACCGATCACCGAGGATAGGGTGGCCTAGCGCTAACATGTGAACGCGCAATTGATGTGAACGGCCGGTGATAGGGGAAAGTTTTACACGAGTTGCCTGCTCTTCATATTCCAAAACTTGGTATTCAGTTTGTGCCGATTTCCCAGTCTCAAAACACACTTTTTGTTTTGGGCGATTTGGCCAGTCGCAAATTAGAGGCAAATCAATGAATCCTTCTTGCTTCTCCAGATGGCCCCAAACACGCGCAATATACTGTTTTTTCGGTTCACGTTCGCGAAATTGGCGTTTAAGTTCCCGTTCTGCTGGCTTGTTCAGAGCAACAGCCATGACACCACTGGTCGCCATATCTAAACGATGAACAGATTCTGCATTCGGGTGATCTCGAAGGATACGACTCATAATACTATCATGATGTTCAGGGGCTTTACCGGGAACAGACAGTAACCCACTTGGCTTATTTACGACAATGATATGTTCATCTTGATACAGAACATATAGCCAAGGCTCGATAGGGGGATGGTAGGGTTCCATCATAAAAAATAAAGCTCCTGAGTCTTATAAAAATGATTTCTCCCTCATTTGAGGGAGAAATCATTGACGATTTAACATTAAAAGGATGTGATTATTGATGAGTCACAACAACTAATCGAATCGCATCAAGACGCCATGTCGCTTGTCCGATATTATCGATCAATTGTTTACGTTCCTCTTCAATGACAGACAACTCTTCATCACGAATATTCGGGTTAACTGCTTTCAGCGCTTCAAGTCGTGCCAGTTCCAGTGATAGAGCCTTATCTGCGGCTTCTTTTGCATTAGCAATCAGCACTTCAGCTTCTTTTTCTACCATAGGCTCCGACAATTTTAGTACCGAATGCACTTCATTTTGAACCGCATTAACCAATTTGCTTGCCATATGGCGATTGATCGCATTGAGTTGGCGGTTAAAACTTTCAAACTCAACTTGTGATGAAAGGTTATTCCCTTTGAGATCAATTAATAAACGAATCGGCGTTGCTGGTAAGAAACGGCTAATTTGCAGGTTTTTCGGTGCTTGCGCTTCGAGAACATAAATTAATTCCGTTAGCAATGTACCGACAGGTAGCGCTTTGTTTTTCAATAAAGAAACGGCACAGCTACCCGTGTCACCAGATAAAACTAAATCTAACCCATTGCGAATAATTGGGTGTTCCCAGCTAATAAATTGAGTGTCTTCACGAGATAGCGCTTGCTCACGATCAAAGGTGATGGTGCAGCCATCTTGTGGTAAGCCAGGAAAATCCGGTACTAACATATGATCTGAAGGGGTTAAGATCAGTAAGTTATCACTCTTGTCTTCTTGATTAATACCTACAATATCAAACAGATTGAGTGCAAAATTGACCAATTCAGTATCATTGTCTTCAGCACCGATGGTTTCAGCTAATTTAATACCTGATTCCCCCCCATTAGAGTGCATTTCGAGCAAACGGTCACGGCCTTGTTCTAGCTGTGATTTTAATGCTTCATGCTCTTCACGGCAGGTTTTTAAAAACTCATCAAAGCCGTCTGTGACTGTTGGCTCAGCCATGTATTGCAACAGTTGTTGATAGTATTTATCGTAGATGGTGCGGCCTGTAGGACAAGTGTGCTCAAAAGCATCTAAGCCCTCATGATACCAACGTAATAGCACGGCTTGTGCGGTGTTTTCTAAATAAGGCACGCTTAAGATAATATCGCGAGTTTGACCAATACGATCTAATCGACCAATACGCTGTTCTAAAAGATCAGGGTTAAATGGTAAGTCAAACATCACCAATTGGTTCGCAAATTGGAAGTTACGGCCTTCAGAACCAATTTCAGAACAAAGTAGCACTTGTGCGCCATCTTCTTGAGAAGCAAAGTAAGCCGCGGCACGGTCACGTTCAAGCAATGACAAGCCTTCATGGAATACCGCGGCTCGGATCCCTTCACGTTCACGTAAAACCTGTTCTAATTGTAGCGCTGTTGCAGCTTTCGCGCAGATAACCAGCACTTTTTCATTGCGGTTTGCCATTAAGTAGCCGAGCAGCCACTCAACCCGAGGATCGAAGTTCCACCACGTTGCGTTTTCACCTTCAAACTCTTGGTAAATTTGCTCAGGGTATAACATCTCTTTAGCGCGGGTTTCGAGATCTTTTTTCGTCCCCATAATACCTGCAACTTTAATGGCTGTTTGGTATTGGGTAGGCAGTGGCATTTTTAATGAGTGCAACTCACGGTGTGGGAAGCCTTTAACGCCATTACGTGTATTTCTAAATAATAGGCGGCTGGTACCGTGTCGATCCATTAGCATGCTGATTAACTCTTGACGGGCGGCGGTGCCGTCTGCACTGTCAATATTCGCTGCTTTCAATAATGGCTCGATATCTTGTTCTTTGATTAACTCATTGAGAAGATTTTGTTGATCATGCGTGAGCGTTTCACCTGATAACAATAATGAGACAGCGTCGGCGACAGGGCGATAGTTAGCCTGCTCATCGATAAATTCTTGATAGTCATGGAAGCGATTTGGATCAAGCAAACGAAGGCGTGCAAAATGGCTTTCTTGGCCTAATTGTTCCGGCGTTGCCGTCAGTAGCAACACAGATGGAATATGTTCAGCTAAGCTTTCAATGACCTGATATTCACGACTTGGTGCAGCCTCACTCCACTGTAAGTGGTGAGCTTCATCCACAATCATCATATCCCAGCCAGCCTCGACAAGTAGGTCGAAACGTTGCTTGTTACGACGAACAAAGTCTAATGAGCACAGAACCAGTTGTTCTGTTTCAAATGGATTATCGCTGTCATGTTGCGCTTCACTATAACGACTATCATCAAACAGAGAAAAGCGTAGGTTGAAACGACGCAACATTTCAACCAGCCACTGATGTTGTAAGCTCTCAGGTACAATAATCAGAACACGTTCTGCTCGGCCTGCCATCAACTGTTGATGGATAATCATACCGGCTTCAATTGTTTTACCTAAACCGACCTCATCTGCAAGTAATACGCGCGGATGGTGACGTTTACCGACTTCATTGGCAATATGCAATTGGTGAGGTATTAAACTGGCACGAATGCCTCGTAGACCTGTTGCTTGGTGTTTCACTTGCTCACTTTGAAACTTGCGGGCACGATAACGTAAGGCAAAGCGATCCATGCGGTCAATTTGACCTGCAAATAGACGGTCTTGTGGCTTATTAAATGTTAATTTACTGTCGAGAAAAACTTCTCTCAGGGTAACATCTTGTTCATCTGTATCAAGGCGAGTACCACTGTAAATAAGTAGGCCGTTATCCTCTTTGACACTTTCGACCTTGAGCTGCCAGCCTTCATGACTGGTAATGGTATCACCTTCATTGAACATCACTCGGGTAATAGGTGCATCATGACGTGAGTAGAGACGATTCTCACCACTGGCGGGAAAAAGTAAAGTCACCATACGGGCATCAATAGCCACAACGGCGCCTAATCCGAGCTCGCTTTCTGTATCGCTGATCCAGCGCTGACCAAGAGTAAATGGCATAGGTTTAACTCAATTCCATAATTTTGATAGTTTGTTTTTAGATTTTTTCAGGCTAATTATATATTTGCCGTCACTTTGTGTTGGTAAAACAAGGGCAATATGAATATTAATTGTAGTCGTTGCCCGAAGGACAATTATTGCTAATTGTCTCGCAAATTTTTGTGTAGTAACGAAGTGCGAGATACCAAAGGGGCGTTATATTAATTCAAGCAAGGCTTATCGTCACCTGTTAAAAAAACAACAACGTATTATAAAATACTATTTTTTTTATTGTTGCTTAATATTGTGTTTTCTCTTTGCATTTACAAGAGAGGCTCCCACTTTAAAACGGGATGGATAGCCCATTATTTTAGCAAAAAATTGCACAAAAATTAATCCTTTTAAAACAGTAAATTTATCTGGCCTGTCAAAATGGTATCAAAATCGTCTTGTAAAAAAGGCAAAATAGCATCGGCGATAGGTTTTATCTGTTTCAGAACATAGTGCTCATAGTCAGGTTTAGCTGTAATAATCTCAAGGGGTTCAGGACCTGCAAGCGTGATGATATAGCTTATCCAACCGCCATTTTGATATTGTTGGGGACGCTGTTGTGCCAAGTTATACTCATCTGCCTTGCGGGCGGCTTTGACATGTGGTGGTACATTACGTTGATAGTCAGATAGTTTGCGGCGTAACCGTTTACGGTAAATGAGACGTTTATCATAGTCGCCATGACGAATAGACTGTACATATTCGCGGATAAACTCACGATAGGGCTGACGATGAAAGATACGTGTATAGAGCTCTTTTTGAAAATATTGCGCTAAAGGTGTCCAATCGGAACGGATTGTCTCTAATCCGCGAAACACCATGTTATCGCCACTGAGTCCAGCATATCGCTTTTTACTGCCAGAGTCTGACCCTCGAATAGTTGGCATTAAAAAACGTCGATAATGCGTTTCGAATTCAAGTTCAAGAACCCCATTCAATTGCCATTCATCACGTAAATGTTCCTTCCACCAATTATTCACGTAATCACGGAGTTCAAAGCCAATTTGTTGTGCTTGCTCTTGTGTATGCGACTTTTTTAGCCACACAAAGGTTGAGTCAGTATCGCCATAAATGACTTGGTAGCCTTTTTCCTCAATTAACTGCTTAGTGATTTTCATGATTTCATGGCCACGCATCGTAATGGATGCGGTAAGGCGAGGATCAAAAAAGCGACATCCTTCAGCGCCTAACACCCCCGCAAAGGCATTCATAATGATTTTTAACGCTTGCGATAATGGCGCATTATTTTGTTGTTTCGCTTTATCTCGTCCTTGCCATATATGGCTAACAATATCAGGTAAGCAGTGAACGGTACGTGAAAACCATGCATCACGAAAACCGCTGACAGACGCGTGTTGATTCGGGGAGGCAAGTCCTTCAACCATGCCTGCGGGGTCGATTAAAAAGGTGCGAATAATGGATGGATACAAGCTTTTATAATCAAGAACTAAAACCGAGTCATATAAACCAGGTTGAGAATCCATCACAAAACCACCGGGATTATGCTGTAATTTTTGTTCGGTAAGATTTGGTGCGACAAACCCTAGCCGATGCAGACGCGGGATATATAAATGTGAAAATGCAGCGACAGAGCCACCCATTCGATCAACGGCAAGTCCTGTGACGGTGGAACGCTCTTGCAAGAAAGCCATTAAATCTGTTTTCTCAAAAATGCGATGGACTAAAATACAGTCTTGAATGTTATAGTGTGCAAGCGCTGGTTTATCATGATGAAACCGCCGATTGATTTCATCCATGCGGTCATAAGGACTATCGATTGCTTTTCCTTCCCCCAGCAATTCTTGTGCAACAAATTCTAAACTGAATGAAGCGAAATTCCACGTGGCAGCTTTGAGAGCATCAATCCCATCGATAATTAGCCTCCCTTCAGCAGAGGAAAAAAATACACCTTGTTTAAAGCCATGTTCACGCCATTCTAACTTTTTTCCTTGGCGCCCAAACAACAGTGGGACGCCGTAGCGCTCGGCATGTTTGTGTAATATGTTTAAATCAAATTGAATGAGATTCCAGCCGATAATGGCGTCAGGATCAGACTGTTGTAGCCATTGATTGAGCTTTTCCAGTAATTGAGGGCGACTATTCACATAGACTAGCCGGTGCTCTTGAGTGAGTGCAGCTCCTTGCTCAGGCCCTAGCATAAACACGACATTATCACCGCAGCCTGAAAGCCCAATGGAGTATAGCTCGCCATGTTGACTGGTTTCGATATCGAGAGAAACAGCTTTAATTGAGGGGCGATAACTTTCACAAGGTTTAAGGTGATATTCACCATATTGATTTTGTGAAAACCAGACTGGCGCAGTGATAAAACGTTCCATGAGATAGCGCTCGCAAGGGCGAATATCCGCTTCTAGCAGTTTTACGCCCAGCTCTTGGCAATGCTTATCGAGGTTTTGTAACTGGCGGTATTGATGGCAATAGATTGCGCACACTTTTTCACGATGAAAATCGCGCAGTTCGACGGGGCGATATGTCAAATTAGCTTGCTTGTCTAACCAAGGTTGTATTGTGGGGAGCGATGAAATAGGAATAAATGCGATGGCTTGTTGGATAGGTACAGTGACCTTGCGAGCGCCATGATCAGTCAGCAGCCAATAGCTGACTTCAACCCCTTGGCGGGTATCTTTCCAATGACGGCTGAGAATAAAGCCTTTTTCAGCAGGAGACATAAATTGAGGCATAGAGAGGCTCGCGTCAACAATTAACGAACCTACTATACGATATAGGTGGGGTTTTATACAGTATTTTTTGTAATACCCAGTAATTCTGACGCGGGATTGCTCCCTGATAATAATGTCTTGGTGCTACCATCGTACGCAATAGCGCCATCATGAATGATCATTGTTCTAGGTGCTATTTGTAAGGCATCTTCTATATTATGCGACACCATTACCAGTGTTATGGCTTTAGATAGGCAAATTTCATCGAGTAGTAACAACATCTCATTACGTAAGGCGGGATCGAGGGCAGAAAATGGTTCGTCTAGCAACAAGATAGGCTGTTGGCGGATTAAACAACGTGCTAATGCGGCTCGTTGGCGCTGACCTCCTGATAACTGAGCCGGTAATCTATCTAAAAATTCATCAAGGCTGACCTGAGCTGCGATCAATTCGACTTGTTGTACCTGTTGTTGATTTAACCGTAAACCGGGGTGTAGCCCTAATCCAATGTTTTGCCTAACACTCAAATGAGCAAAGAGATTATTTTCCTGAAATAACATGGATACAGGGCGTTTCGCTGGGGGCGTATAGGTATGATCCTCTCCATTTAATAGAATGGCGCCACTTTTTGCTAATTGAAAGCCGCTAATGAGGCTTAACAATGTGCTTTTTCCTGCACCACTAGGCCCCATTATGGCAACTCGCTCGCCTGCTTGTATGGAAAAATTAAACTGCATATTCAGGCTATCATATTGATAATCAATTTTATTTAACTCTATCATGATCTTTTCCTGATATACGTTCGAGTAGGCTAAACAAAGCAAAACAGATTAAAAGTAGCAACATAGCGGTAACGGCACCATCATTTGTTCGATAAGCCCCTATTTGTTGATACAGGTAATAGGGTAGGGTGCGAAAATCTTCATTGCCAAATAGTGCCACCACACCAAAGTCACCAATAGAAATGACACAAGCAAAGGCAAGGGCTTGAGATAGTGGTTTCTTTAAGGCTTTCAATTCAATGATACGTAATCGATGAACACCGCTAATACCCAATGAATGGCAAAGTGGATTATAACGCTCTGCGAGGTCTCGCATAGGATTTTCCAATACTTTTAGTGCATAAGGGATAGCCAGTAACGCATTGGTCATTATCACTAACGCATACGGGGAGTCAGGTAGGCCGATTGTTTCATTAAATAGAATAAAAAAACCGGTGGCGAGGACAATTCCCGGCATCGCTAAAATCAATAATCCACTAAGCTCCATTGCCTGTCCTAGCTTGATTGCACGGCGTAAACGAAGTTCACGGCTGCTCCAGAGCAGCATCATTGTGAGTAAAACACACAGTAGGCCAGCACATAAGGCGATAAATAGTGATGTAGCAGCGGCTTGCCAAAGCGCGGATTGACTGAGAACATCAAGTAGACGCCCGTTTAAACCATCAACGATAATCGCTAAGAGCGGTGGCACAAGAAATAAAATAGCCGCAATAATCACAATGGCGTCACGTATGCGACGGAAATTATTATCTGAAGGATCATACCATTGAGCATGCTGACTATGGCCTATTGAAAATAGGCTGTTTATCTTTTGGCTCAGAAACATTAAACCGACACAAAAGGTAAGCTGGATTAGAGCAAGAATGGCTGCACGTCCAAGGTCAAAGTCGTAGTTTAAGGCTTGATAAATCGCAAGCTCGATAGTTGTTGCTGCTGGCCCTCCGCCAAGAGCCAGTACAGTAGCAAAACTGGCGAAGCAGAGCATAAAAATAAGTGCTGCGGTAGGCAACATCTGCCTACGCAAGTAAGGCCACTCTAAAAGACGAAACTGTTGCCATTCATTTAGGCCTAGTTGTGCGGCGATTTGACGTTGTTCTATCGATATACTCTCAAGTGATTGCAACAACATACGCGTCGCGAGTGGCATATTAAAGAAAATATGCGCGAGCAGTATGCCTTGAAGGCCATAGGGGGTGAAATGATATTCAAGGCCAACATATTGAAATACGAGAGCAAGCCAACCTGTTTTTCCGTAAATAGATAAAATACCAAACACAGCCACAAGCACGGGTAAAACGAGCGTCATAGCACAAAGACGTAATAACAGGGTCCTACCTAAAAACCTACGCCGATAAAGCGCTCTAGCAAGTATAATCGCGGGAAGAACAGAAAATAGGGCAGAGAGAAAAGCTTGCCAAAAAGTAAATCCAATGACATGCCATAAATAGCTGTCGTTAAAAATGTCGTTAACGGAGATGACGGGCGAAAAAATCCAAAGTGCACCAAAAGCCAATAGTGCAACCGTGACTAATAAACCGGAGGCTAACGCCCCCGGAATCAGCGATAAATTAATTAACGGCTGACGGCGGATTGCCATAACCGGATCCATGATTGACGTTCTTTAGCTACCTCTTGAGCACTAAACTGTAATGATTTTTTAGGCATAGGAAGAACCTTGTATACGTCAGGTAGCGGTATATCAATCACGGGATACATCCAATTGGTGGTGGGTAAGGTACTTTGAAATTCAGGGGTTAACATAAAGGCTAAGAATTGCTTAGCTAGCTCAGGTTGAGAACTTGTCTTTAATCTTGCCGCAACTTCAATTTGCATGTAATGCCCTTCATCGAAGAGGGCTGCGGCATAGTTATCTTTATTATCATTAAGGATCTGATAGCCGGGTGATGATGTATAGCTAAGGACAAAATCCCCTTCACCTTTTAAAAACAAGCCATAGGATTCGCTCCAACCTTTTGTCACGGTAAGGGTTTTGCTAGCCATTTTTTGCCATGCATCTGCTGACTTATCACCATAAAGTTTTTCAATCCACAACATTAAACCGAGGCCCGGTGTGCTTGTGCGTGGATCTTGATAGATAATTTTCCAAGGTTGTGTGCTATCTAATAATTCACTCATACTCTTGGGGGGATTTTTGATTTTGTTGGTGTCATAGATAAAAGCAAAATAACCATAGTCATAAGGAATAAACGTGGTGTTATCCCACGCTATGGGTAATTTCATGGTATCGGTGTTGATATCTGCGGGTGCGAATAAACCCGTCTCTTCAGCGGAAACAATAAGATTATTATCGAGGCCTAATACAATATCAGCTTTCGTTTTTTTCCCTTCCATGCGTAAGCGATTGAGGAGGGCTACACCATCTCCAAGTGACATAAGTTTGAGTTCACAACCACATTGTGCTTCAAAATTCTTTTTAATTTGTGGCCCAGGCCCCCACTCGGCAGCAAAAGAATCATAGGTATAAACAGTTAATGTTGGTTTTTCTGCCCATGCAAAATGGGCCAAACTGAGTGTTGTGAATGCCAACAAAGAGCGAAAGAGTGAATTTTTTAACATTTTATTTCCTGCGTTAGAGAGAAAACTACACAGGATTTGAGAAGGCACCTTAGCAATATTATGCTGCTGGTAGCTCAAATCCCTACGCCGGCATTGCCCGGATCAGGTTCTACGGGTTAATTCTCAGCCTAAATAACCATTTCGGCACCCCGTTGAGACAGAGGCTATTGTAGTGTCTTTGCTCATATCTGCAAACTCTATTGATATAGGTTTACCAGTTTGGGTATGTGTGAAACAATTAGCCATCTTTCAAATTTGGTTATTGAGGTAGTCTGGTGATCGATGATGATGGCTACCGCCCGAATGTAGGAATTGTAATTTGTAATCGGCAAGGGCAAGTTTTATGGGCTCGCCGTTATGGTCAACATTCATGGCAATTCCCTCAGGGGGGAATAAACCCAGGGGAATCGCCAGAACAGGCTATGTACCGTGAACTGTACGAAGAAGTTGGCCTACAACGAAAAGATGTTAGGTTATTGGCTTCAACTCGCAATTGGTTGCGTTACAAATTACCCAAGCGTTTGGTGCGTTGGGACACAAAACCTGTTTGTATTGGGCAGAAACAGCGTTGGTTTTTACTACAACTTCAATGCAATGAAGCAGATATAAACGTTCAGCGCAGTAAATCGCCAGAATTTGATGGCTGGCGATGGGTCAGTTATTGGTACCCTGTAAGACAAGTGGTCTCTTTTAAACGGGAAGTGTATCGCCGCGTCATGAAAGAGTTTGCACCCGTTGTAATGTCATTACAGGAACAAAAACCGGCACAGAGACCTGCGTTTACTCACCGTAGACGCGGGGCGAGATAAAATCATGTTGACGCGTCTACGTGATATTGTTGAAAAAGTAGCAATGGCGACAAGCTTAACCGAGGCGTTAGAAGTCTTAGTTAACGAAACTTGTTATGCGATGCAGACGGATGTTTGTTCCATTTATTTGGCCGACCATTCGCGCCAGTGCTATTACTTAATGGCAACCCGCGGGTTGAGAAAACCTAGCGGTGTTGCTATTCGCCTTGGATTTGATGAAGGGGTAGTGGGGGCGGTTGGACGCCAATCTGAAATGCTAAACCTCGCTGATATCCGCGAACATCCCGAATTTAAATACCTTCCCCAATTAAAAGAAGAGCGACTAAAAGCCTTTTTAGGTGTGCCTATTGTCTACCGTCGTCAGCTATTAGGTGTTTTAGTTGTTCAGCAGCACGAGCGGCGTTTTTTCAGTGAAACTGAAGAATCATTCATGGTGACACTGTCAATGCAACTGGCGGTTATCTTATCACAAGCTCAGGCTAAAGGCGTGTTTGGTCAGTATAGGCAGAGCCGTATTAAAGCAATTCCTGTTTCTCAAGGGATTGTGATGGCTTATGGCTGGCAAGATAGTTCACAGCCTTCATTTGACAGTATTTGTGAGGCCAGTGCATTAGACCAAAATGATGAAAAACAGCGTCTCATTACCGCTATCGAAAATGCAGCATCTGAGTGTCGACGTATTAGTAAACGCTTTATTGCTCATTCTCAAAAAGAAAGTGCGGCAATTTTCGATTTATATAACCATTTATTGCATGATCCTCAACTGAAAAATAGGCTGTTTTCCGCTATAGAACAAGGCTTTGTCGCTGAGTGGGCGGTGAAGACAGTTATTGAGGATTATGTTGAGCAATTCTCTCGTTTACGTGACCTCTACCTACGAGAAAGAGGAGCCGACCTTCGTGCATTAGGCCAACGCTTATTATTCCATCTAGATGATAGTTTATCTTCAATAGATCAATGGCCAGAACGCTTTATCCTCGTGGCCGATGAGCTAAGTGCTAGCCTATTGGCAGAAATGCCTTTAGAGCAGTTGGCTGGGGTGATCGTTCGTGATGGTGCGACACATTCTCACTCCGCTATTTTGATCCGCGCGATGGGGATCCCTGCAATCATGGGAGCAGATATTGATCCATCCCTATTGCATAACCGCTTTTTGATCCTTGATGGCTATCGAGGAGAAGTTTTTATTGAACCTGAAAATATTATTACTCAGGAATATAAGCAAATCATCGCAGAAGAGGATGTGCTTAGCCGTTTAGCGGAAGGTGCCCTTGAGCAAGAATCTGTGCTGAAAAACGGTGAATCAGTTCATATTCACCTAAATGCAGGATTAAGCCCCCGTTATGAGCAACAAATTAATGTGGCAGTTGATGGTGTTGGGCTGTATCGGACGGAATTGCCTTTTATGCTGCACAATGGTTTTCCATCAGAAGATGAGCAGAAACTGTTGTATCAAGAAATCTTGCACTTGTTTGCAGATAAACCGGTGGTACTCAGGACGTTGGATATCGGTGCAGATAAGCAATTGCCTTATATGCCTATCAGTGAAGAAAACCCCTGTTTAGGTTGGCGTGGTATACGCGTTATGTTGGATCAACCCGAAATTTTCTTGATCCAATTAAGAGCGATGCTACATGCAAACGTGTTAACAAAAAACTTGCGCATACTGCTGCCGATGATCACCAGTATCAATGAAGTCGATGAAGCTATTGCATTGATTAACAGAGCAAAAGAGGAAGTCAGCTTAGCGATCGGCCAAACGGTACAAACACCTAAAATTGGCGTAATGTTTGAAGTTCCTTCTTTACTGTTTTTGCTTCCTGAGTTAAAAGAACGAGTAGACTTTATTTCAATTGGTACAAATGACCTGACTCAGTATTTGCTTGCCGTAGACCGCAATAACACGCATGTGGCTGCTATCTATGACAGCCTTCATCCCGCAATGCTCCGCTTTTTAGCTAAAGTTTATGAAGAGTGTCATCGTCTTGATTTGCCGGTGAGTGTGTGTGGTGAAATGGCAGGACAGCCTTTAGGTGTGATAGCGTTGATTGCTTTGGGGTATCGTTCTTTAAGTATGAGTGGAAGAAGTGTACCGAGAGTTAAGTACCTTATCCGTGGGCTACAGTCTGATATGGTCGAAAAATTAGTTCCTGATATCTTAAAGGCTGAGACAAGCGAGAACATCAGGTTGATCATTAGCCAATTTATGGAAAAAAACGGGCTTGGTGGTTTTGCCCGAGGTGGGATCTAATCAGCCTTATTCACCTGCGTATGAGCTGTGCTATGATGCGCAATGATTTTAGATTAACAAATAAAGTGGGGAACGATGAGTAACAGCTACTTAGCATTTCCGGAAATTGATCCCGTAATGTTCTCGATTGGGCCAGTATCGCTTCACTGGTATGGGTTTATGTATCTTGTAGGGTTTGTTTTTGCTTTATGGCTGGCAGGTCGTCGCGCAAATAAACCTAACAGTGGTTGGACAAAAAATGAAGTTGAGAACTTACTCTACGTTGGCTTCGTAGGTGTATTTGTTGGTGGAAGACTCGGTTATGTCTTCTTCTATAATCTCCCTGTCTTCCTTGATGACCCACTTTATTTATTTAAAGTTTGGGATGGCGGCATGTCCTTCCATGGTGGTTTGATTGGTGTGATCTGTGCAATGTTATGGTTTGCACACCGTACTCGCCGCCGTTTTTTACAAGTTTCTGATTTTGTTGCACCGTTAATTCCTTTTGGCCTTGGAATGGGGCGGATCGGTAACTTCATTAATGGTGAGTTATGGGGACGTGTGACACTTGATACACCGTGGGCTTTCTTATTCCCTCATTCGCGCAGTGAAGATATTCAGCTTGCGGCACAAGACCCTTCATTGCTACCTACTTTAGAGCAATATGGTGTGCTTCCACGGCATCCTTCCCAACTTTATGAGATGTTTTTAGAAGGTATTGTTCTGTTCCTGATCCTGAACCTATTTGTGCGCAAACCTCGTCCTATGGGGAGTGTGTCAGGTTTATTTTTAATTGGTTACGGCGCATTCCGGATTATTGTTGAATTCTTTAGGCAGCCAGATGCGCAATTAGGTCTATTTGGCGGTATTAGTATGGGACAAATTCTATCCATACCAATGATCATAATTGGTATCTTAATGATTATTTGGGCATACAAATACGGTAAAAATATTCCAGCGCATAAGCCAGAAAAAGTAGAGCAAGCCAGTAAATAAAGGTTGCTTTGCCATACTCAAGTTATCGAGTGGTTGAAAATGTTTATGCATGTTTACCCCATTCTTGAGTATGTTTTGCGTGGCTTACATTGCCATTTAGCTAGGGGCTGATGAGTTAAAGCATTATAAATACAA
The DNA here is from genome assembly GCF_033688105.1 of Providencia sp. PROV080. NCBI lineage: Bacteria > Pseudomonadati > Pseudomonadota > Gammaproteobacteria > Enterobacterales > Morganellaceae > Providencia > Providencia sp. PROV080. Next base: position 3,341,544 of record NZ_CP096346.1, on the reverse strand, counting down.
TAAGGTAACGGATGTTGATGACATTTGTTATCTCGCGAGTAAGAGAGTCACTATGAAGCAGTATCTTGAGTTATGTCAGCGTATCATTGACGAAGGGCAGTGGGTTGAAAATAAACGTACGGGAGTACGTTGTTTAACCGTGATCAATGCCGACTTAGAATATGATGTCGCGAATAACCTGTTTCCATTAATCACAACCCGTAAAAGCTTTTATAAAGCAGCGATTGCTGAATTATTAGGTTATTTACGTGGCTATGATAACGCTGCACAATTTCGTGAAATTGGTTGTAATACATGGAATGCCAATGCCAATGAAAACCAAGCTTGGTTAAGTAATCCTCATCGTAAAGGGGAGGATGATATGGGGCGTGTGTACGGTGTTCAAGGACGCTCTTGGCAACGTCCTGATGGCACACACCTCGATCAACTTAAAAAGGTGGTGAACAACCTAAAAAATGGCATTGACGACCGAGCGGAAATTATTACCTTTTATAATCCTGGTGAATTTGAAATGGGGTGTTTGCGTCCTTGCATGCACACCCATACATTTTCTTTATTAGGTGATACTCTCCATTTGACCTCTTACCAACGTAGCTGTGATGTGCCGCTTGGTTTGAACTTTAACCAAGTACAGTGTTTTGTACTATTGGCACTCATGGCGAGAATTACGGGTCATAAAGCGGGTAAGGCTTATCATAAAATTGTGAATGCACATATTTATGAAAACCAATTGCCACTAATGCGTGATGTACAGCTAAAGCGTGAGCCTTTCCCTTTGCCTTCATTGCTGATAAACCCTCAAATTAAAACATTAGAAGATATTGAAACTTGGGTGAGCACAGATGACTTCACGATTGAAGGCTATCAATGTCACGAAGCTATCAAATACCCCTTTACGGTATAACGCAGTTTAAACTGATTTAAGAGAGCTAAGGCGATGGTCATTCCTACCGTGCCTTAGCTTTTTTTATCGCATTTCTAACGCACTTCATGCTCTTTTCTTTAACTTGTTCTGCTTGTTACGAAGCGCTACCTAAAATGGCTGAAAATGATTGCCAGTTTTACATTTTATTGCGAAGCATCGCGTAACTTAGTCGTTTGGGGCTATTTTTATGCCGTCTTGCTATCCATAGTAAACACTCATTTTGCAAAGGACATTGCAGCAATATATGGATATTGAAATAGAAAAACATAACAAAGGCTTCACGCTTATTGAGATGTTAGTGGTGATGTTCATTTGCTCTGTAGCATTGCTACCCGCTTTATATAGCTGGCAACAACAACAGAAAAAATTACAGTTAGTTGATGCCGCTCGGCAAGTGAGCGTATTTATTTATCGCCATTTCATGGAGGGTATTTATTTAAATCAGCACCGTGTTTTATTCATTGATACCACACAAGGGGATTGGAAGCTTACCTTTAAAGAAGCCACAAACCAGAGGCAAATAGCGGTATTAGCATCGACTCCGTATGCAGGTGTTGAAATACAATCTGTAAGTCGTTTATCTGTCGATTTCTATGGTAAACAAGGAACAAGTCGTGCTTTTAGTCTCAAGCTAAAAAATAATTTTGGGCAGATAACCATTGTTCTGTCAGCTTTAGGGCGCTTGAGACATTGTAGCAATAACAAAATCGTAGGCATTCCTCGTTGCTAGGGTTTTTCAATGAATATAAATAAGCAGCAAGGGTTTTCATTAATAGAGGTATTGCTCGCAATGGCAATCAGCAGTTTGGTTTGTATTGCGGCAACGGCCGTTTTTCCTCGTCTATTTAAACAAACTCACCAGTCGTATATTCAATACGAGATTGACAGGGAGATCAGACAAGTGCTTATTAATATGGAAAAGGATTTTAGACGAATTGGGTACTGTAGTAGCGCCTCATGCCAAGGTGAGGCAATGAAAATTGATGCGAAATTTTTAAGTCATCATCCTAATTCATGCATTATTTTTGCTTACGACCAAAACTTATCGGGTTCATGGCGGCCTGTTAGAGCGAGAAGCAAAGAGTCTGATTTTTTTGGTTATCGATTAAATGGTCACAAATTGGAGTCGAATCGAAATGTGGAAGATTGTGACGGTAAACGATGGCAATCCTTGTTTGATCCTTTAAGGATTAGCGTGAATTCATTGCGATTTAATTGGCATGAAGCGGAGTCAATACTTGAAATGTATTTAAGCGTTGAAAGCCCCAATTTACCTAATAAACGTTTTCACTATAAAACAGCTGTTTTGTTGAGAAATCTGTGATGCGTCTAGGCGGCAACCAAACAGGCAGTATCGCTTTGGTGATGGTAATGATATTGATGACGATGGGGCTGTTGTTGTTAAAGGCATTACACATTTATCAAGAAAATGCACGTGATGAGTTTTTTCGTGAAAAGAAATATATAGAAGCTTTCAATCTGGCGGAATCAGCGCTGGCATGGGGGTTGCAACAATCTTGGCGCTTAAGCACCTATCGGGGGGCGACTTGGCAATGTCAGTCCATGCCAATACAGGGAGGAACAAGCTGCATTAAACATTATAAAGGAGGGCAATTTGTTTTATTAGGCCGAGGAGAATATCAAGGACGATATCATGTCACCGTTTATCGCTGGGTAGCTGCGATTCCAAAATCGCAAAAAATTCGGCCACGCATAAAAGGTTGGATTGATTATTGCCCTGTTACACAAAAAGGATTTTGTTGATGAAAGCTCTCTATGATAAGCAGCGAGGTTTTATATTAATAGAATCAATGGTTTCTGTGGTCGTTTTTGCTATCCTGTTAATGGCGTTATTAAGCTATAATCAACACATAGCCTTAAATTTCAATTGGATATATCATCATTCGCTCGTATTTCGAGTGTTGCAAAATAATTTAGAGCGTCAAGCGGTGCTGATGGAGCCACAGCTTGAAAATACAGAGTTTATTTCTCCCGATTGGCAGATAAACTTACAGACTCTCTCAGTGTCTGAGAGTTGTAGTGATACAACAATCATGCTATCAACGGCTAAGCAATCATTTTCTCTAAACCGCTGGTTTTGTAGAACAGGAGATAACAATGTTTCAGGTTTATCATTCTAATCAATTAGAGCTACTAAAGGAGTTAATAGCTCATTTAATGGAGAATGAACCGCTTTCTCATCCGTTCGCACAAGAAATCATCTTGGTACAAAGCCCCGGTATGTCTCAATGGCTTCAGATAGAATTAGCAAAACGTTTTGGTATTGCTGCGAATATTCATTACCCTTTACCTGCAACTTTTATTTGGGATATGTTTCGGCGGGTGTTGCCTGATATTCCGAAAGAAAGTGCTTATACCAAGCAAGCAATGACATGGAAGTTAATGAAAATTTTACCTACGGTGATTGATGAGGATGACTTTGAGCCGTTACGTCATTACCTTGAGCATGACTTAGATAAAAGAAAGTTACACCAGCTTGCAGGGAGAGTAGCAGACTTATTTGACCAATATTTAGTTTATCGGCCTCAATGGATTGAAAAATGGCAGCAAAATGAGCTTATTGATGGTTTAGGGGTAAACCAATTATGGCAAAAACGATTATGGTTGCAGTTGGTCGATTATACTCAATCACTGGGTCAATCACCGTGGCATCGAGCTAACCTGTATCAGAGTTTTATTGATAAGTTATCTAACAGTCAAAATCTACATAATGTGCTGCCAAAACGTATTTTTATTTGTGGTATATCTTCATTACCCCCCGTTTATCTGCAAGCATTAAGTGCCATCGCGGAACACACGGATATTCACCTCATGTTTACCAATCCCTGTCGTTATTATTGGGGGGATATTCACAGCCATTCTTTTTTGGCAAAGCTACAGAAAAGAAAATTACGTCATTATATTGATAAGAATGAAATATCGCGTTTTAAAATAGAGGAGCATGCACAAGAACTGTTCAATGACGAGGGGGAGCAAGAATTAGCTAATCCATTACTTGCCTCATGGGGAAAATTAGGGCGAGATAACCTCTACTTTATTTCGCAAATTGATAGTGCAAATGAGATTTCAGCATTTGTCGATACGAACCGCAATAGCCTGCTAGAGAATTTGCAGCAAGACATTTTAGACCTCGAAAACCACGCTCAGCTTGGAACAGATTTAAGGGCTTATAGTACTAGTATCGGTAAGCGAGTTTTAGCACTCTCTGATCAGTCTGTTACTTTCCACTCTTGTCATAGCGCACAAAGGGAAGTGGAAGTATTGCAAGATAAATTATTGGCGTTATTTGAACAAGATCCCACTTTAACGCCGAGAGATGTCATTGTGATGGTTTCAGATATTGATAGTTATACCCCCTTCATACAAGCGGTTTTTGGAAATACCGCGACTAAGCGATATATCCCTTTTTCTATATCTGATAGAAAAGCCTTGCAGGCTCACCCCATTTTGCAGGCATTCATACTCTTGTTAGACCTGCCACAAAGCCGTTTCTCTACAGAGCAAGTCCTGACGTTACTGGAAGTTTCGGCTTTTGCTGAACGCTTTGATATAGATGAAAGTGAGCTAGGGTTACTACGCCGTTGGGTGAATGAATCAGGCATTCGCTGGGGGTTAGATGATGATAATGTGCGTGCATTATCACTGCCTGTTATAGGGCAAAATACGTGGCAGTTCGGATTAAGTCGAATGTTACTAGGCTATGCGATGGACAGTCGATATGGCCCTTGGAATGGTGTTCTACCTTACGATGAATGTAGTGGTTTAGCCGCACAGTTAGCGGGCAAACTGGCTTTACTGGTTAGCACATTAAAAGAGTGGCGAACGTTATTAGCAACGGAAAGAACACTTGATGAATGGCAAGATATTTGCCAGCAACTCATTGAGAGTTTCTTTCAAACGGATAGTGAGACAGAGTTAGTACTCACTCTTGTGACAGAGCAATGGCATAAGATACTGCAAAATGCCATAAACTCAGGCTACGATGAGCAAATATCTTTACGTTTAATTCGAGATGAGTTGGCGGTGTGCTTTGATGATGAAAAAATTAGTCAGCGTTTTCTGGCCGGGTCAGTTAATTTTTGTACTTTAATGCCAATGCGGTCGGTACCTTTCAAAGTGGTTTGTTTGCTAGGGATGAATGATGGTATCTATCCAAGAAGTATTCCGCCACTAGGGTTTGATTTAATGGCAGAAAAGCCTGCTAGAGGAGACAGAAAACGTAGAGATGATGACCGCTATTTATTTCTAGAAGCGTTGAACTCAGCAGCCAAACAGCTTTATATCAGTTACATCGGTTTATCAATACAGGATAATCAAGTTTGTAATCCATCGGTGTTAGTGACTGAATTGTTGGACTACATTTGTCAGAGTTTTTGCCTACAAGGCGATGACAAACTGAATATTGATGAAAGTGCGTTAAGGCTTAAAAAACATCTTGTATTTCAACATAACAGAGTTCCGTTTGCTAAAGAAAACTTTATGGCTAATTCACCATATCAAAGCTTTGCTAGTGAGTGGTTACCCGCAGCAGAAACAGTGCTGCAAGAGGGAAAGCCATTTATCTATGAGCTAGATGAACGTGAAAGAGTGACAGATATCTCTATTGAACAGTTATTACGTTTTTATCGGCATCCTATTCGCGCGTTCTTCCAACAGCGCTTAAAAGTTCATTTCACAATTGAAGAAACAGAATTACCAGAAGATGAGCCATTTCTTTTGGACAAATTGCAGCGTTATAAAATGAATGAACGGATTTTGGCGCTGTTAATCAAAGATGAAAATCCGCAGCCTTTATATCAAGCGCTAAAAGCTTCAGGGCAACTGCCAGCGAAACAGTTTGGTCAATTGTATTGGGAGCAACAAATTAACGATATAGCGCCTTTAGCGGAAAAAATAAAACAACAAAATGTCCAACCAACTGATTATGTTATTGATCTTCAAATTAATGGCATCAAAATAAGCGGAGTGTTAAGAAATGCCCATGAGAAGGGAATACTCAGATATCGGCCCGCTTATTTAACAGCACACGATGGTGTTCAGTTATGGATAGAACATCTGTTATTTCATTTAGCGATTAACGAAGGTGAAAGCGTTGCCTTGGGTCGAGAGAATAGCATTTGGCATTTTTCTAGTGTAAAACAAAGTGATGCGAAGAATTACTTAGAGCAGCTAATCGCTGGCTACTGTAAAGGGTTAAACACACCTTTATTATTACTGAACCAGAGTGGTTGGAACTGGCTGTCAGCTTGTTTTGATAAAAAGACAAAGCAGTATGACTTTGCTTCTGAAGAGATCCAACAAAAAGCGTTGTCTATTTTAATGCAGAGCCTTCAGGGGTCTTCGATGAAAAGAGGTGAAATGGAAGATGACTATGTCTTACGTATCTGTAGGAATATCGACCAACATTTAATTCAGGCGCTGTTAGAGAATACTCAGCGTTACCTTCTGCCAATGGCAGAACATTTAAAATAAAAAAGGAGAGCATTAAAGGATGCTACGTTTATCCAAAAGTATCGCTCAATTTTTCTTATTGTTAACCTTAATGGTTTGGGGGGCGACGGTTATCGCTCAGCCCCTTTGGCAAGTTTTGCCTGAAACTATCAATAAGAGTGAAAATGATCCAAGAACTTATCAAGCCATTAAGCTGAATAATGGGATGATCGTTTTATTGGTTTCAGATCCAAAAGCGACAAAATCATTAGCCGCGGTGTCGATTCCTGTTGGGAGCTTAGAAAACCCAGACAGCCAGCTAGGTTTAGCTCATTATTTGGAGCACATGGTATTAATGGGTTCTAAAAAATACCCAGAGCCAAGCAGCTTATCTGAATTTTTACAAAAACATGGTGGTAGCCATAATGCTAGCACTGCTGCACATCGCACCGCGTATTATTTAGAAGTTGAAAATAGTGCACTCAAAGAGGCAACTGATAGGTTGGCTGATGCATTAGCTGAACCATTACTTGATCCCACAAATGCGGATAGAGAGCGCAATGCGGTCAATGCTGAGCTAACAATGGCGCGTTCTCGAGATGGAATGCGTTTATGGCAAGTTCGTTCAGAAACATTGAATCCTAAACATCCAAATTCTCGTTTTTCTGGTGGAAATTTAGAAACACTAAAAGATAAGCCGAACAGCAAATTACAAACTGAGTTAGTCGATTTTTATAAAAAGTATTACTCAGCAAATTTAATGAATGGGGTGCTTTATGGTGACCAATCGATTGAATCATTAGCAAAGATAGCCGCAGACACTTTCGGGCGTATTCCTGATCATAAGGTGACGGCTCCTTCAACAGAGGTGCCAGCTGTTACTGATAATGAAAAAGGAATTGTTATTCATTATGTGCCAGCTCAGCCTCAAAAAGCCATTCAGCTTGAATTTAGTATCAAAAATAATATGGCTGATTTCCGGAGCAAAAGTGATGAATATATTGGCTATCTAATTGGCAATCGTAGTCCTGGTACACTTGCTGATTGGTTAATATCGCAAGGGCTTGCGGAAGGGATCAGTGCATCATCGCTTCCGAACGCGGACCGTAATTATGGCTCTTTCTCCATCTATATTACGTTAACGGACAAAGGTCTGGCTGAGCGTGATGAAATTATTGCGGCTGTTTTTTCTTATATTGATTTGCTGAAAAAACAAGGTGTTAATAAAAATTATTTTGATGAAATAGCGAATGTACTAAATCTTTCGTTCCGCTATGGTTCTATTGTTCGGGACATGAACTACATTGAGTGGTTATCTGACCAAATGATCAATGTTCCTGTGAACCACGTACTGGATTCCGATTATATTGCCGATAAATATGATCCTGCGGCTATAAAAGCTCGCTTATCTGAGCTGACCGCTAAGGATGCTAGAATTTGGTTTATTAGCCCAGAAGAGCCCCATAATAAAAAAGCTTATTTTGTTGATGCACCTTATCAAGTCGATAAGATTACAGCTCAACAGTTAGCTAAATGGGAGCAGCTTGAATCTAAAATGAAATTTAGATTACCGGAGCTAAATCCCTATATACCAGATAATTTGTCTTTAATTAAAGTGGATAAGGAATATAAACATCCCGAATTAGTGTACCAAGATCAGAATACCCGTGTTCTGTATATGCCAAGTCAGTACTTTGCGGATGAACCTAAAGCAACCATTAATTTATTGCTGAAAACTAAAGTTGGTGAGCAGGACGCTAAATCTCAAGTCACAGGCGCCTTACTGCAATATATTGCCTCTTTAAAAATGGATGAACTGCAATATCAAGCCTCAGTGGCGGGGATGTCTGTTTCTGTCTCACAAGGGTTAGGTTTACAGTTTAATGCAAGTGGTTATACACAGCATTTGCCTGAGCTGTTTTTATCCATGACTAAGCTTTATCTTAGCTTTGAACCCACTGATAGGGAATTAGCTCAAGCCAAATCTTGGTATCAAGAGCAAATTAAAGTCGCTAATAACGCTAAAGCTTATGAGTTAGCGATGCAACCTTTGCGTCGAATTGATACTGTACCTTATTTCGAGCAAGAAGCGCGGTTAGCAGTACTGGATGATATTTCGCTAAAAGATCTTACCGATTATCGTACTAAAGTTGTGGACAGTGCCGCACTACAAGCCATGGTAATTGGTAATTTGACTTCAGAGCAAAGCATAAAAGTCATTCAAGATGCACAGGCATTACTGAAGAGCAAAGGTACCAACTGGTGGCGGGGTGATATTGTTGCCATTGATCAAGCCTATTTGGCTGATTTCCATCGACAAGCTCAAAGCTCGGATAGCGCATTAGCAGAGATCTTTATTCCTGAAGGCTATAGCCGTATTGAGGGGGCTGTTCTCTCGGGATTACTATCCAATATCATTCAGCCATGGTTTTATGACCAGCTCAGAACGAATGAGCAACTTGGCTATGCTGTTTTTGCTTTCAAAGTCGGTATCGGCGATCAGTGGGGTATTGGTTTCTTATTACAAAGTAATGCGCAAACGCCAGCTTATCTCAATACTCGTTATCAAGAGTTTTATAATGCAGCGTTTGATAAATTGAAAAAATTACCGGCTCAAGAGTTTGAACAGTATAAACAATCACTTATTACTCAAATGAAACAGCCTCCTCAAACTTTCTATGAGGAAGTAGGACGCTATTCATCGGATTTTAGTCGTAATATTTTTACTTTTGATACTCGCGATAAGGTTCTGGCGCTTTTTGAAAAAGCAACTCAGCAACAGGTTATTGATTATTATCAGCGTGCTGTTATGAAACGTCAGGGATTGGCATTAGCCTCTCAAGTCATTGGTCAAAACGTGAATGAGAAAACGGGCTATGCGCCATTAAAAGGCTGGGTGTTTTATCCTAACGCTTCAGAATTTCAAAAGATTTTACCTATTAAGGATGATTTACAGTGAGTAAAATGCAGATAAGTTCCCAACTGTTAGATGCTTTTTCCCTACCCTTACAAGGGCAGCGGTTAATTGAGGCATCGGCGGGTACAGGTAAAACCTATACGATAGGGATCCTCTATCTGCGTTTATTATTAGGGTTAGGCCGAGAGAATGCCTTCTCTCGGCCTCTTACTGTAGAAGAAATCCTAGTTGTTACCTTTACAGAAGCTGCCACTAATGAACTACGAGGACGTATCCGTGAGCGAATCCATAAAATGCGTCTTGCTTGTATTCGTAATGGCGTTGGTTTTGAAAAAGAACCTGAATATTTAGAGTTGCTTTCACAAATTACGACACCAGAGCAACGAGAGTTTGCGATTAGTTGGTTGCTGACAGCTGAACGCCAAATGGATGAGGCGGCGATTTATACCATTCATGGATTTTGCCAAAGAATGTTGGTGCATAATGCTTTTGAATCAGGGGTTTTATTCGAACAAACCATGATCCAAGATGAACTTCCGATTCAAAAGCAAGCTTGTGCAGACTTTTGGCGACGACATTTTTACCCGCTAGATTATTCAATGACGAAGGTTGTTTTGTCGCAATGGAATAGCCCTGAAGCACTGCTGGCGGAAATTAAACCTTTTTTACAGGGTGATATGCCCGATATCGTTAACGAACAGCAGCGTACGGAAACGTTTGAAGAGCGCCATCAACGCTTAATTGAGCTGATCACTCAGGTGAAGTCTTTATGGCTAGCGAATTGTTCTGAATTTGAACGGCTTATCTCTAATTCAGATGTTGATAAGCGGAGCTATAGCTCTCGTTTTTTACCTAGCTGGTTAGAAAAAATGCTGCGTTGGGCGGAAGAGGAAACTCAGGATTATCAATTACCAAAAGAAATTGTGCGTTTTTCTCAAGCAGTTTTGCATGAGAAATCAAAAAGTGGTTCAGGGCCAGAGCACGCCGTTTTTGCGCGTATCGACGAGCTACTTTCCCAATCATTAACAATTAAAGACTTGATCATCCCACTGGCAATAACTGAAGTGAGACAAAATATTATTCAGGAAAAACATCATCGTGGGGAGATGGGGTTTGATGATTTACTTACTCGTTTAGACAGCGCACTAAAGCAGCAAGGTGGAAAATATTTAGCAGAAGCAATTAGCCAACGTTATCCCGTGGCAATGATTGATGAATTTCAGGACACAGACCCCCAACAATATCGTATTTTTCAACGAATTTACGGCGGTGTTGAAAATAGCGCATTGCTGTTTATCGGTGATCCAAAGCAAGCGATATATGCATTTCGTGGTGCTGATATTTTTACTTATATTGAAGCGAAAAAACAGGTCAATGCCCATTACACATTAGAAACTAACCATCGTTCATCACAACATATGGTGGAAGCGGTTAATCATGTTTTTAGCTATTGTGACAATCCGTTTATTTTTGAACAAATTCCATTTAATCCCGTCAATTTTGCAGAAAGAAACGCTGGTAAGATGCTTTGTCATAATGGTGAGGCAGTAAAAGCGCTAACTTTTTGGCAAATTAATGCTGAAGCCGTTTCTATTGCTGATTATGAACACACGATGGCCGCACAATGTGCCGCACAGATTAGCCAGCTATTACAAGGTGGCTTGAAGGGAACCGCCGTTTTTCAGCAGCAAGATGGGAAAGAAATACCCGTCTCTGCTGCTGATATTACGGTACTGGTAAGAAGTCGGCGCGAGGCAATGTTAATACGCGATGCCTTAAACCAGCTTAGTATCCCATCTGTTTTTCAATCGAATCGAGAGAGTGTGTTTTCAACCCAAGAAGCACGAGACTTACTGTGGATCCTTCAGGCCGTATTGTCACCTGAGAAAGAGCGTGTTTTACGTAGTGCATTAGCGACAGGCACATTAGGATTAAACGCTAAAGAAATTGATACTCTCAACTATGATGAAAAAGCGTGGGAAGCTTTAGTTGATGAATTTACCCGATATTCCATTATCTGGCGTAAGCAGGGCGTTCTACCGATGCTTAGGGTGTTAATGTCTGAACGCCATATTGCTGAAACTTTTCTTTCTTCAGTTGACGGTGAACGACGTCTAATGGACTTTATGCATATTGGTGAGTTGCTGCAAGAAATGTCTCTTCAACTCGAAGGGGAGCATACATTGGTTCGTTGGCTAACTCAGCAAATAGCAGATCCTGACCATCAATCTAACGCGCAGCAAATGCGTTTAGAAAGTGATAAACACCTTGTTCAAATTAGTACTATTCATAAATCGAAAGGGCTTGAATACCCAATAGTTTGGTTGCCTTTTGCCAGTAATTTTTTACCTCAATCAAAGGCGCTTTATCATGATAGGGATAATTATCGGACACGTTTAGACCTTGCGGACAACGAAGAAAACATTGCTTTGGCAGATGAAGAACGTTTAGCGGAGGATCTACGATTACTCTATGTCGCCTTAACTCGAGCGATTTATCATTGTAGCGTAGGTATTGCACCAATCATCAAAGGCAACCGTAAGAAAAGTGGAGAAACTGACCTGCATTTATCGGCTTTAGGCTATTTAATTCAAAAAAGTGAAGCGGGTGATTTTACTTTGCTCGATAAAGGGCTAGCAGAATTAACGAATACAGTGATTAATGTTGAGCGAATTGAACAAATAGAGCCAATTTCGCTAGCGTTGAATCAAGGTGACTCAGAGGCGCTATCAGCAAGAAATGTGACGCGCTTCTTTGATGATCACTGGAGAGTCACGAGTTATTCGGGGTTAAGTTATCGCAGGTCTTACGGTGAGAGTGAGCAAGTAATTAGTGCAGAGCAGTTGGCAAGTTCGCTTGCACCAAAGATGGATATTGAAGTCAGTATCGATACCACTTTACCCTTAGCGGATGAGCACATTTTAACACCACACCAATTCCCTAAAGGGACCGCACCCGGAACATTTCTGCATGAATTAATGGAAGAAATTGAGTTTTCAAAAGACGTTCCTCTAGAGTGGTTGCAGGAAAAGCTTCAAATATCGGGCTTTGATACGCAATGGGCTGAAATGCTACAGGAGTGGTTAATGGCGATTGTTCAGGCGCCACTTGCGGAAGATGGCCTATGTTTATCCGCTTTAGCGCCTCAAGATATGCTCGATGAGATGCAATTTTATTTACCTATAGATAAGTTATTAGACCCCCAAGCCGTTGACCGCGTTACTCATCAATATGATCCTATATCTGCTGCTTGCCCTCCACTGAGTTTTGAAGAAGTACAGGGCATTTTAAAAGGTTTTATTGATTTAACATTTTTGTGGAATGGTAAATTTTACCTACTTGATTATAAATCAAATTACCTTGGAGGGGATGCCAGTTGTTATACGCAATCGGCGATGGTTGAGGCCATGATAGATCATCGTTATGATCTCCAATATCAATTGTACTCATTAGCATTACATCGTTATCTAAAACAACGGGTGCCTAACTATCAGTACGATATCCATTTTGGCGGTGTTTATTATCTCTTCTTACGCGGTATTGATAAGGCTGAGTCAAATAACGGTATTTTTTACTATCGACCTGAGCCTGAATTTATAGATGCATTTGATCAGCTATTTCTCAATGTACAAGAAGGGAGCACATCATGATGAAAGCGCTGTTCAATAAAGCGATCGAAGCTCGTTTGTTTACGCCTCTTGATATTCAATTTGCCTATAACATCACAGAAGAACGCAGCCCAATATTACTTTTTATTACTGCATTATTAAGTGCAGAAACGATGACGGGGCATGTTTGTTTATCCTTAGCAGACGTCAGTTTGGAAAAGATATTTGCTGGACGTCATCCTGAATTAGCTCATGAATTTTGGTGTGCAATAGGAAAGCCTGATCAAGAAACAATTTATCAAGCAGTTAAGAACGCACCTTTTATTACTTTAGCGGATGAAAACCAGCCATCACCTTTAATATTATCAGGCGAATTTCTCTATTTTCAGCGGTTATGGCAATACGAACGTTGTGTCTCTAGGTACTTTTCACAGACTGTATTCGCGCAATATGATTCATTGCATCTTAAATCAATTTTAGATGCGCTTTTCCCTCACAGTCGTGAGATAGATTGGCAAAAAATTGCAGCTGCGGTGGCAGTGACCAGCCAAGTGTCGGTTATATCTGGTGGGCCAGGTACGGGCAAAACAACAACGGTTGCTCGAATTCTTGCGGCATTAGTGAAACTTGCTGTTGAGAATAAACATAATGTTCAAATTGAATTAGCTGCCCCAACAGGTAAAGCGGCTGCTCGTTTGACTGAGTCATTAGGCGCTGCTCTGGACGGTTTATCATTAAGTGATGAAGAACGAGGCATGCTCCCTAATCAAGCTAAGACGTTACATAGACTATTAGGGGCTCAGCCGGAAAGCCAGCAATTCCGCTATCATAGCGATAATTTATTATCACTAGATATCTTAATTGTGGATGAAGCTTCAATGGTAGATTTACCTATGATGGGAAAACTCATCGAAGCTTTACCTTCTCATGCAAAATTAATTTTTTTAGGTGATAAAGACCAGCTAGCTTCAGTCGAGGCGGGGGCAGTACTCGGTGATATCTGTCAGTTTGCTGATTGTGGTTATAGCCCCCAAAGAGCGCAAGAACTTAGCGATCTGACGGGCTATTCACTGGCGCATTTTGTCTCTGAGGACGGACCTTTTATCAGAAATAGTCTGTGCTTATTGCGTAAAAGTTATCGGTTTTCTGCCTCTTCTGGCATAGGGCAGCTTGCGTTTGCGGTTAATGAAGGGGATGTGAAGCGTGCTGAGAAAGTCTTAAATAGTTCCTTCAATGATGTGCAGACCTATGGACAGGAAAGTGAAGACGATTACGCTCAGATGTTAATGGACGCTGCGAAGTTTTATCAAGATTACCTCTTATCAGTGAAAGCCGCTCATGACCCAGCAGAGATATTGTTTAAATTTAATCAATTCCGCTTACTTACCGCTTTAAGAGATGGGCCTTATGGTGTGATCGGAATAAATGAAAAGCTGGAAAAGCTACTGCATCGTCAAGGGCTTATTTATCGGCCATTTAATCAGACCAATAAACACTATGCAGGACGGCCAATTATGATTAGCCGAAATGATAGCCCGCTAGGGTTATTTAATGGTGATATAGGCATAATATTGCCCGATGAGGAAGGGGCTCTTAGAGCTTACTTTCAGTATCCAGATGGTTCGATTAAAGGCATTCAGCCTAATCGATTACCTCTACATGAAACGGCATATGCCATGACGGTGCATAAATCTCAAGGTTCAGAATTCGCCCATACCGCATTAGTATTACCGAAGGTATATTCACCAGTAGTGACTCGTGAACTGGTGTACACCGCGATAACGCGAGCTAAAAAAACGCTTTCTTTGTATTGCAATATGAAAATTTTACGTCGAGCTATTGAAACGCCAACAAAACGGCGTAGTGGTTTAGCAATACAATTAATGAATGTAAAATAGAGTCACAAGCAGTAGCTGTGGCTACGTAAATCAGACTTAAATGCAAAAGGTAATAATATGGATAACCAGCCAACTATGACGGCGTTAACGGTAACACTGAAAGCGAGAATCGAGCCGGAAAGACGTGCTGATTTAGAAGATGCATTTACACAAGTCATGCAGGGGATGAATAAAGATATTCAGGTGACTGGAGGTGGTACTTTACTTTCAGACAGCGGTGAAATTGAAGAATGTGATATCGAGCTTTCTGTGGCTGAGGCTAACGACGAAAATATCAGTCTGATAATTCAATTGTTCTCGTCTATGTTAGCGCCAAAAGGTTCTCGATTGATTGTGCATGGAGAAGATACGGTAATTGAATTTGGTGATGAAGAAGGCTTAGCACTCTATTTAAATGGCACTGAATTGCCTGATGAAGTTTATGAGAATAGTGATATCAATGATATTTTCGACAAAATGGATGAGGCTGTCGAAGATATTGGTGCTATCCATGGGGTATGGGAAGGGCCGACTGAAACCGCTTTCTACTTCTATGGTTCATCTTTTGCCGAAATGTCAGCATTGCTACAGCCCATTATCGACAGTACGCCACTCTGCCAGAAATCACGAGTAGTCCAAATTGCTTAAGCTGATTTACTGAATAACTAACCTGATCTCAATAAAGGATCAGGTTAGTTTGGCTTGCGTTATTTGTCGGTAGGCGCTTTTAAATCTAACATTAAAATTTTTGAGCGGCGTTGGTAGTTATATAAAGCTTGTTTTTTCAATGGCAACATTTCAATCTCAGCAGGAATAAAGCCTCTTTCTTGAAACCAATGAATGCTACGCGTCGTTAGCACAAATAATTTTTCTAATCCTATTTGCTTAGCTTGTAGCGCTATGCGGTGTAGCAGTTCTTCTCCCCGCGAAGAACTACGATAGTCAGGATGTACTGCGACACAGGCCATTTCACCCAGTTTTTCTTCTGGGTAAGGATAGAGTGCTGCACAAGCAATGACTAAATTATCTCGTTCAATGATGGTAAATTTATCGATTTCCATTTCAAGTTGTTCTCTTGAACGCCTAACTAAAATACCTTGTTGTTCTAGTGGGCGGATTAATTCAAGAATACCACCAATGTCGTTAATATTGGCGCGGCGAATTTGCTCTGCACTTTCCATGACGATTTGAGTACCGATACCATCGCGTGAAAACAGCTCTTGAATCAAAGAACCATTTTCTTGGTAGCTGAGCAAATGACTACGACGCACACCACGGCGACAGGCTTTCGCTGCGCCACGTAAAAAACGCACTGTTCCTGAATAATAATCGCCTTCAGCTTCCAACTCTTGGATCCTATTTTCTGCCTCATTGGGAAATAATTCAGATAGAATATTCCCTTCTTTATCGGCAACCCCTTGCGAAGAGCAAAATCCTATTAATTTTTCTGCTTTCATTTTGACTGCAAGTTGAGTTGCGATTTCTTCTGAGGTGAGATTAAAACTTTCTCCTGTTACAGAAACTGCAACTGGCCCAATTAATACAATAGAACCATTATCAAGTTGCTTATTGATAGCATCTTCATCGATACGACGAATACGACCGCTATGACAATAATCAATACCGTCATCGACACCAAGCGGTTGGGCGATGACAAAGTTTCCACTGACAACGTTGATGTGAGCGCCTTGTAAAGGAGTATTGCTAAGACTCATCGATAAACGAGCAGTAATATCAAGTAATAAAGCGCCTGAAGCTTGTTTCACATATTCAAGTGTATTCGAATCTGTCACCCGAGTATGTTTATGATAAACCGCTTCATAATTGTGTTCAGCCAAGATGTTCTCAATCTGAGGGCGAGCGCCGTAAACAACAACAATGCGGATGCCAAGGCTATGTAATAAACCTATGTCATTGACAATACTTGGAAAATTTTCATGCGCAATTGCTTCTCCGCCAAGCATAATAATAAATGTTTTGCCGCGGTGGGCATTAATATAAGGTACCGAATGGCGAAACTCATCAACCAGCTCGGTGCTGCGCTCTTTCATAACCATCCTCATAATTGAATTTTTATTCGCAATTAATGTATTTTTATTCTTTTTGGCGATAAATATCAAGTAAAAGATAGAACAAGACTTGTAACATTTTTATTATTTGAGTTTACATATCTCTATATTTAAATGTGTATTCTTGATGACAGCATGCGAATGATTCGCTAGAGTTTATGTTTCTGGCCTCAATTTGGCTTTTATTCTAAAATCACCTGATATTCAGTTTTAGGTTCGGAATTATTGATGAGTCACCAAGATCACTGTCCATCTAAACGTCGCCTTATACAGGGGGCGGCTGCGGTTATGTTACTTAGTGTCAGCCCATTTGGTTTCGCTGCGAATACAAATGTTATTGCGGTGCGTATATGGCCGGCATCAAGTTATACGCGCGTAACGCTAGAATCTAATGCTCCATTAAAATATCGTCAGTTGGTATTGCATAACCCTGAGCGCATAGTGATTGATCTCGAAGGGGTACAACTGAATAACATCCTGAAGCAAATGGGAACTCAGATTCAATCGCGAGACCCCTACCTTAAACTCGTTAGAGTGGGGCAGTTTGACCCGAAAACTGTACGTCTCGTTTTTGAAGTAAAAAATAAGGTTAGTCCACAGATCTTCACGATGGGGCCTGTTGCCGAGTTTAAAAACCGTTTAGTGATGGATTTTTATCCAGGGCAAGGTGTGGAAACATCCGATGACCCTCTGTTGGCTTTGCTAGAGGATTATAATAAAGGTGATTTAGAAGAAAAAATGCCTGCTCAGGCCAAAAAGCCCGGTAAAGCAGGAACTGATCGCCCAATTATCATTATGATTGACCCAGGGCACGGCGGTGAAGACCCCGGAGCGATGGGCAAATATAAAACACGCGAAAAAGATGTTGTGTTACAAATTGCACGGCGTTTGAAGGCGTTGATTGATAAAGATCCTAAAATGCGTGCCTATATGACCCGTAATGAAGATGTGTTTATTCCATTGAAAGTTAGGGTCGCTAAGGCTCGTAAAATGCAAGCAGACCTGTTTGTGTCTATTCACGCGGATGCTTTCACGAATCGCTCTGCTCATGGTTCTTCTGTATTCGCACTATCGACGAAAGGGGCGACAAGTAATACTGCACGTTACCTTGCGCAAACTCAGAATGAGGCCGATTTAATTGGTGGTGTTAGCAAAAGTGGTGATGCGTATCTGGATCATACAATGCTCGACTTAGTTCAAACTGCAACAATTAATGATAGCTTGAAGTTCGGCGATGAAGTTTTAAAACGTATGGGAAAAGTCAATCGACTGCATAAAAACAAAGTCGATCAGGCGGGCTTTGCGGTACTAAAAGCACCAGAGATCCCATCAATTCTCGTGGAAACGGCTTTCATTAGTAATTTGGAAGAAGAGCGTAAGCTGAAAACAGCTAAGTTCCAGCAACAAATGGCAGAGTCTATTTTTCAAGGAATTAAAGCTTATTTCCGTAATGGTGGTGAGTTAGCGATTAGAAATTAGTTTCTGTATTGCAAAATTTAAAATAGTGTAGGGTGATGAACTGAAAAGTGAGTCACCTTTTTTCTTTCATGGTAGGTTTGGGAAGATAAGGGAAGTATAACAAGTGGTTGCGGGGGCCGGATTTGAACCGACGACCTTCGGGTTATGAGCCCGACGAGCTACCAAGCTGCTCCACCCCGCGACTGAAGAGGTCAATATAACAGGGGATATTGGTTGCGGGAGCCGGATTTGAACCGACGACCTTCGGGTTATGAGCCCGACGAGCTACCAGGCTGCTCCATCCCGCGCCTGAAATATTTTTGATGCTGATTTTTTATTGGTTGCGGGGGCCGGATTTGAACCGACGACCTTCGGGTTATGAGCCCGACGAGCTACCAAGCTGCTCCACCCCGCGTCCGATAGCGGGCACTATACTCGGGATGAGATCTGATGCAAGTTTTTTTGTGTTTTTTTTCAAAATCCGGCACAGATAGAACAAAATATCATCATTGTGGTGTTTTTTTAATCGTTAGGGGCAATCATTGAAGTCGTAATGGGTTTTGTCTAAGGTTCTACTTAAAAACGTTTAACTGGATAATTTATCGACAATAAAATGAATTCACGATGCCGATAGAGCCTGTGTTCAGTAGCATTTTTGGGAAATTAGGTTGAAACCATTCTAGCGACCATGAGTATATATATGATTAGCCGTTTCATTATTTATTGGGGTTTGCTATTGTGCGCTTCATATTGGATTGATGTGGGCGATATCATATGAAATTATGGAAAAAGTGGTGTATAGCAAGTGCGCTTGTTACTTTGCTTGTTGGCTGTCAGTCTCATCCGACAGACAAAGGACAGCAATATAAAGATGGACGTTTAAATCAAGACCTTCAGCAAGTCAGTCAACTGAATGTTCAAGGACGCCCTATCAATTCACACGATTTTAGTCAGCAAGTTTATGAAATCAAAAATGCATCGCCGCGTTTATTTCAAAATAACAATGACACCTACCATGCTATCGAAAATTGGTTAATGGCAGGAGGAGACCCGAAAAAGCTGACTAATTTCAATTTAACGGCATTCCAAATGGAAGGTGTCGATAATTATGGCAACGTACAATTTACAGGGTATTACACCCCAGTTATTGAAGCGCGCCGCACAAAGCAGGGCGCTTTTCAGCATCCCTTGTATGGAATGCCGCCAAAGGGGAAAAAACGCTTACCAAGTCGAGCCGCGATTTATAATGGCGCTTTAAGTGACAATTTAATTTTAGCTTACAGTAATTCTGCTATCGATAATTTTATGATGGAAGTTCAAGGTAGCGGTTATGTTGACTTTGGCGATGGTAGCCCTTTGAATTTCTTTGGTTATGCAGGTAAAAATGGCCATGCTTATAAGAGTATTGGTAAAGTGCTTGTTGACCGCGGTGAAGTACCCCTAGAAAAAATGTCACTGCAAGCCATCCATGATTGGGCCAATAGTCATAGCGAACAAGAAGTGCGCCAATTGCTTGAGGAAAATACTTCTTTTGTCTTCTTTAAGCCACAATCATTTGTGCCAGTCAGAGGAGCGAGTGCGGTTCCGTTAATCGCTAAAGCGTCAGTTGCTTCAGATAAAACCCTTATCCCCCCAGGCACAGCGCTGTTGGCAGAGATTCCAGTACTTGATAACACAGGTAAATTTACGGGACGCTATGAAATGCGTATGATGATTGCCTTAGATGTTGGTGGTGCGATTAAAGGTCATCATTTCGATATTTATCATGGAACAGGCCATGAGGCAGGAAAAATGGCCGGTTATTATAATCATTACGGAAGAGTGTGGGTCTTGAAAAAGAGCCCGCCACTGTTCGGTAGCAAGTAGTTATTAAGGTTGTTATTGACTATGCAAACTAAGCTTTCAGATGCTTGGATGCAGCGCTTTGCTGGGATCGGGCGCCTTTACGGACAACATGCATTATCGCTTTTTGCCCGCTCCCATGTTTGTGTTATTGGCGTTGGAGGGGTCGGGGTTTGGGCTGCTGAAGCCTTGGCTCGAACTGGAATAGGCGCGATTACGCTGATTGACATGGACGATATCTGTGTCACTAACACTAATCGCCAGTTGCATGCCCTAAAATCAACGATTGGTCAGCCAAAAGTTTCAGTGATGCAAGCTAGGCTGCTCGAAATCAACCCTGAATGTACAGTGAATATTGTTGATGATTTTGTGACGGTAGACAATGTGGCAGAATTGCTCTCGACTGGGTTTGATTATGTGATTGATGCGATTGATAGTGTCAGGCCTAAAGCGGCGTTGTTAGCCTATTGCCGTCGTTATAAAATTCCTGTCATCACGACGGGAGGCGCAGGCGGACAGATCGATCCAACGCAAATTCAAGTAACCGATTTGGCAAAAACCATTCAAGACCCGCTCGCGGCTAAATTACGGGAACGTTTAAAATCTGATTTTAATGTGGTTAAAAATAGCAAAGGTAAATTAGGCATAGATTGTGTCTTTTCAACGGAACAATTAGTCTATCCACAAAGTGATGGCTCAGTCTGTGCTGCTAAGAGTACTGCCGACGGTTCCAAAAGAATGGATTGCGCCTCAGGCTTTGGCGCGGCAACGATGGTCACGGCAAGTTTTGGATTTATTGCTGTTTCACATGCGCTTAAAAAGATGGTTGCAAAATTCGAGCGAGAAAATAGAGCAAACAACTGAGGCTATAGCAATAGCCTCTAGTGCATTATTCGGTAGGTGTCATTTCGCTAGCAAAATTACGGATAGTCGTGATTAATGCGGCTATTCCATTTTGTCGTGATTCGCTTAACTGACCAGACAACCCGGTGCTATTGAGGATCTCTTTAAAATCGATAGCAAGGATTTCTTGACTGGTTTTGTGTTCTACCGCCGCTAATAAAATCGCAAACAACCCTTTAACGACGCGTCCTTCACTATCACCGTAAAAATGGAAGGTGTTGTCGTCATTCAATCTCGCGCCAATCCAAACTCTATTTTCACATCCTTTCACTTCCTGAGTGTGTTGTTTCTGTTCTTCAGTCAGCGTTGGTAATTGGCGAGCAAGTTGGATGAGTGAACGATATTTATCTTCCCACGCCTTTTGTGTTGAAAATTGATCTACTATTGCCTCAATTTTCAGTTCTGTTCCAAAAGGATGCGGCGCAAATGTTGGTGTTATTGAAGTCATTAGGCTTCCTTATTCATCATTCAGTATTGAGAGTGCAAACTTTAGCGCATTAATAAATTTATCAATATCTTGCAGATTATTGTATGGCATGACAGAAATACGTAAGCAGCCTCTAATATCGAGTGCATCCATTAATGGTTGCGCACAATGTTGCCCATAGCGTAATGCAATTTTTTGTTCAGTCAATAATAGGCCCAAATCACTATGGTGTATGCCGTCAAAATTGAAGGAAAGCAAAGGGGTATTGGGTTCGCTGTAGCAAGTAAATCCTGGGAGTGATTTCAGTTGCTCATGGGCATAATTTATCAATGAGCAGCAATGCGCCTCACGGTGGTGTAAATCGATTTCAGATAACCAATCCAGCGTCGCTGAAAAAGCGATGACTCCAGCAATATTCGGTGTACCAGCCTCAAAACAATGGGGAATAGGAGCTGGGGTAAAGTGGTCAAAACTGACTTCTGACAGCATTTTTCCGCCGCCGTGCCAAGGAGACATTGCTGCCAGTAAATTAGGTTTACCGTAACAAACCCCTAGGCCAGTCGGTCCATAAAGTTTGTGAGCGGAGAAAGCATAAAAGTCGATATCCATGGCACAAACATCCATTGGGCTATGTACAACGCCTTGTGCGCCATCAACGACAACGAGAGCACCTGCCTTATGTGCCAGTGAAGTAATCGCTGTTAAATCCGGTTGATAGCCTGTTACGTTTGACATTTGAGTGATAGCAATCACCTTGCTATTAGGGGTAAGCAATTGCTTCAATTTCTCAATATGTAGAGTTTGGTCTTGATTGATCGGCCATTTGATTATTTTTGCGCCCGTTTGCTGAGCGAGGATTAGCCAAGGCAGTAAATTTGAATGGTGTTCTAATTCGCTGACAATAATTTCATCATTAGGCTTTAAATGATGCCTAAAATAGCTTTGCGCAATAAGATTAATAGATTCTGTGGTGCCGCGTGTCCAAATAATTGTGTTTTCATCTTCTGCGTTAATCAATTTCGCAACACGTACTCGGCCTTGTTCGTAATTTTGAGTTATTCTCAATGATTCAGGAGATTGCCCGCGATAAACTGAACTACCAGAGTGGAGATAGTAGTCATTTGAGGCTTGAGACATGGAGATTGGTTTTAAGGCTGTCGCGGCACTATCTAGGTGAACGGTATGAGACTGGATAGCGGGAAATTGTTCTCGAAACTGCTTGGCAGAAAAATGATCCATTGTATGTGTTCTTTGTCTGAATATGTGTTTTTTTAACCGACGTTGTTAATACTTTTTAAATTTACGCGCTGCACTTTTTATTGTGTTAATTTTTGATGGTGACCCGTGATGGTGCGAGAAATTTAGAAAGTATTTTGGAATGATTATGTCTTTTGCGACAGATTGCAATCACTTTTCTTTTATCATTATTGGTGACGAGATATCTCATTACGTTAACTTCAAGATTAATCTTAAATATCTAACGATGAAGATTTTCTGTAAACTTGTTTACACGTTGTCTTTTTTAGATTTTTTCTTTTGCTTGTCTGCAAAAAAAAGCACCGCAACTTAGGCGGTGCATCACAAAAATCACTATGGACAGACAGGGTAAATGTACAGGAAGTGAAAAAAACAGTAGCTAAAGCTACAAAGTCTGGCATTCCCAGACAACTTGCAAACACAACATCACAACCACAAAGCCAAAAGTTTCAAAGTAACCAAACTCTGTAACTTTTCGTTCCGGCTTAGGAAGTGCGCATACTATAGGTATTTACTGGCGTATCCTCAATGGACAATTTATAATGCTTCGGATGAAAAAAACTAATGCATATAACCCTGTCGAGTAGAAGTGATTATGTCTAAAAGATTACCGCCACTTAATGCGTTAAGAGTATTTGATGCAGCCGCTCGTCATTTAAGTTTTACTAAAGCGGCAGAAGAGTTGTTTGTAACCCAAGCTGCTGTTAGCCACCAAATGAAAAGCTTGGAAGATTTCCTTGGGTTGAAATTATTTCGCCGCCGTAATCGCTCTTTGCTATTAACGGAAGAGGGGCAAAGCTACTACCTTGATATTAAAGAAATATTCTCCTCTATCAATGAGGCTACAAGGAAATTACAGGCACGTAGCGCCAAAGGGGCACTAACAGTCAGTTTATCTCCTAGCTTTGCGATACAATGGCTTGTGCCTCGTCTTTCTAGTTTTAACCAAGCATATCCAGGGATCGATGTGCGGATTCAAGCAGTTGATCGAGAAGAAGATAAATTAGCCGATGATGTTGATGTCGCTATTTTCTATGGACGAGGGAATTGGTCTGGGCTTAGAACAGACAGATTATATGCTGAATATTTAATGCCGGTTTGTTCTCCGGTATTATTGACCGGACAATATCCATTAAAGCAACCCGAAGATTTGGTGAATCATACTTTATTGCATGATTCTTCTCGTCGGGATTGGCAAGCTTATGTTCGCCAATTAGAATTGCATAATGTTATTAATGTCCAACAAGGGCCTATTTTTAGTCACAGTGCGATGGTCATTCAGGCTGCCGTTCACGGGCAGGGTGTGGCATTAACGAATAATGTTATGGCTAAAAATGAAATAGACGCAGGTCGTTTAGTTTGCCCATTTAGCGAAGTTTTGGTGAGCAAAAATGCGTTTTACCTTGTGTGTCAGGAAAACCAAGCTGATTTAGGTAAAATAGCCGCATTTCGTCAATGGATTTTGGCTCAAGCGGCAAGCGAACAAGAAAAATTGGGTTTTATTACAGGTGATCAAGATATTGCACTTATTTAGTAATTATACATGCCCATTATTCTTCAAATTGTAGTTAGTTGCATAGTGAAAACGGCACTCAGTTGATTGAATGTATAGGAATGTTATTAGGTCATCTTAAGGCGACTGGGGTTATTTCGGTTATAGTAAATAAAAGGTGTTACTGTGAATAGTCGTTTGATGTTAATTTTTGCTGGGATTAGTGGGTTTTTTACGGTGGCCTTTGGTGCTATTGGTACTCACGCACTGTCATCGATTATGAGTGCCCATCAGATGGAATGGATTGAAATTGGTTTGCGTTATCAAATGCTACACACAGTCGCCTTAATGGTACTGGGGGCTATTTTATTACGCAAAGTGATCCTTTGGTTTTACTGGTGTGGTGTTTTTTTTGCTGTAGGCATACTTCTTTTTAGTGGTAGCCTTTATTGTATGGCCTTGTTACAGGTAAAATACTTTTCCTATTTTACGCCAGTAGGGGGAGTTTGTTTTCTTATTGGCTGGCTGTTGGTCGTTATCGGCGCTATGCGTCTAAGGAAACCGGCGTTACGCCATGAGTAATAAAATTGCATTATATTGTCGTCCTGGATTTGAAAAAGAGTGTGCGGCAGAAATTACAGATAAAGCAGGGCAAAAAGACGTTTTTGGTTTTGCTCGAGTCAAAGAAAATAGCGGCTATGTTATTTTTGAGTGTTATCAGGCTGAAGATGCCGATAAACTTGCCCGTGAGCTGCCTTTTCGTGAATTGATTTTTGCACGTCAAATGTTTGTGGTTGGCGAATTGCTGAAAGATTTGCCTCCTGAAGATCGCATTTCACCGATTGTAAGTGTACTCAGCCAGCAGGTGGAGCGGGCTGGTGATCTTCGTGTTGAAGTTGCTGATACTAACGAAAGCAAAGAGCTACTGAAGTTTTGCCGTAAGTTTACAGTGCCTTTGCGTAATGCACTGCGTAAAGAAAAAATTTTGCTGGCTAAAGAAAACTTTAAACGTCCTATTATTCATGTTTTCTTTATTGCGCCTGGTTGCTGCTATACAGGCTATTCATATAGTTCGAATACTTCCCCATTTTATATGGGGATTCCGCGTCTTAAATTCCCATCGGATGCGCCTAGCCGTTCAACGTTGAAGCTAGAAGAAGCGTTCCATGTCTTTATTCCCTATGATGAGTGGGAAGAGCGTTTAGCGAGTGGTATGAATGCGGTTGACCTTGGTGCATGTCCTGGTGGTTGGACGTATCAATTAGTTAAGCGAAGTATGATGGTACATGCCGTGGATAACGGCCCGATGGCACAAAGTTTGATGGATACAGGGCAGGTTAGGCATCATCAGGTTGATGGGTTTAAATTCGAGCCAAATACCAAAAATATCACTTGGTTAGTCTGTGATATGGTTGAAAAACCTGCAAAAGTTGCTGCGTTAATGACGCATTGGTTATTAGAAGGTTGGTGCCGAGAAACCATTTTCAATTTAAAATTGCCAATGAAGAAACGTTATGAGGAAGTTTCTCATATTCTGGATAAAATGTTTACTCAGTTAAAAGAGCAAGGCATTAATGTCCGTATTCAAGCAAAACAGCTTTACCATGACCGTGAGGAGATCACCGTACATGTTCAGCGAATTTGGTCGGCTTATGCGCCAATACGTGATTAAACATTAGACGGGTCACCTCACTTATCACTGCACCCCAAACGCTGATAAATGGCGAAGTAAGGTGCAGTTTTTTTATGAAGATGATTTAATCTGATAACGTAGTTGGTTTAGGTTGCCTTGTAATGCGATATCCGTTCTTAATGTCGCAATATCACGGCAAGTTGTGGCAATATCGAGCTGGCCAATGAGTTTTTTTCTCCATTTCTCGTCAACATTCTCTAAGTTAGCAAATAAATTTTCAATTGAGTGATACTGCTGTAAAAGTAATGTGGCGCTTTTCGCTCCAATCCCTGTAACGCCGGGGACTTTACTGCTACTAATGCCCGCTAATCCCCAGTAATCAGGTAGTTGGTGTGGCTGTACGCCAAATTCTTTCTCAATAAATGGGACATCTAGCCAACGTTTTTGAAAATAATCACGGATGCGAATGGCGGGGGAGAGTAATTGGCAATAGCCTTTATCGGTCGACACTATGGTGACGGTTTGTCCAGCATCGGCGATTTTTTTTGCTAAGGTGGCCGCAAGATCATCGGCCTCATCCCCATGTGATTGCCAACAATGAATACCTTTGGATTCAAACTGGTTGATTAATGTCGGGAGCTCAGCCTGTAAATTATCAGGCATGGGTTGTCGGCCCGCTTTATAGTCAGGTAACTTTTCATGCCGCCAGCTATTATGCCTACCTTCTTCATCAAATACCGCAACGATATGGGTGGGAGAGGTATGCGAAATAAGCTGCAATACAGCGGATATACAGCTGTCACCACAAGGGCTACCTTGTACTGCATGTATGCGACGAATTAAATTAAGTGCATCAATAATAAGTAAGTGGATCATCATGTTTTTGCCATCCTTGGCTTTTATCCATTTATTTCACAATTTCATAGCAAGGCTCATAGGCAGTCCCGCCTGGGAGCTTCATACGATGTTGGCTTACAAAGCCTCTTAGCAGAGTATCCATGCGTTGCATGATCTCTTTATCTCCATGAATTTTAAATGGTCCATGCTGTTCGATAGCTTTCATTCCAACTTCTTTCACGTTACCTGCCACGATACCAGAGAACGCTCTACGCAGGTCGGATGCCAGTTTCTCTGGTGATTGACCTGGGTGTAAGTTCAAAGATGCCATGTTTTCATGAGTTGGCTCGAAAGGATGCTGTAGCTCTGGGCTGATTTTGATTGACCAGTTAAAGCTATACGCATCACCTGTACTACGGCGATTATCTTTTACTAGAGGCATGTGTTTTTTCATAACACGAGCCACCTCTTGGGGATCATCAATGATAATTTGGTAGTGTTTACTTGCCTCATCACCAAGGGTATGACGAATAAAGTCATCAAGTACAGCGAAGTATTCTGCACTTTCTTTTGGCCCCGTTAACACCAAAGGGAGAACCTGTGCACTATTTTCAGGATCCATCAAGATACCTAATAAATAGAGTAGTTCTTCTGCGGTACCCACACCACCTGGGAAAATAATAATGCCATGCGCTAGCCGTACAAACGCTTCAAGACGTTTTTCGATATCAGGCATAATAACCAACTCATTCACCAATGGATTCGGTGGCTCAGCGGCAATGATAGACGGCTCTGTTAAGCCAATAAAACGGCTATTTTTATAACGCTGTTGAGCGTGACCAACCGCCGCACCTTTCATTGGTGCTTCCATAGCGCCTGGCCCACACCCCGTACAGATATTCAGCTCTCTTAAACCAAGTTCATTACCGACTTTTCGGCCATAAAGGTACTCAGTTTCATTGATTGAGTGGCCGCCCCAGCAAACGATCATGCTGGGATCTTCATCAAGATGAAGTGTGCGAGCGTTACGTAGTATAGAGAAAATGATGTTAGTCAGGTGCGCGCCATTTTCCAAATCTAATTGCAGTTTTTGTTCTGCGTAGATAATTTGCGCATGAACGAAGAGGATATCACGTAGGACAGCAAACAGGTTTGCTTGTATAGAGCGGATGATTTTACCATCGACAAAAGCATCTTGAGGTGGATTGATGAGCTCTAGTTTTACGCCACGTTCACGGCGTAATACGTTGATATCAAAGTCAGTATGCTTATCCAATAAATCTTTACTGTTATCTGTTAAGCTTCCTGAATTCAAAACCGCTAATGAGCAGTTTCGAAATAGCCGATAAAGATGGCTGCTAGCAGTGCGCTTTAACATATCAACTTCAAGTTGAGATAGTAGATCCATGGATCCTAATGGACTGATATGAGTAATCATTTTTTTCCCTTTTAAATCATTTTATTACGGACTGCTCTCCGAAATAATTCGAAATAAATCCAATATCAAATTTCGATTTTTTTCCAACTAAGACCCCTATCATCCTGATACATTCTGGTCATATCCATTGATTTGTGTCCTAAAAGCTGGTTAGCGAACTCATTTGATTTTTCATTCCCATACACTCTGGATGCCAGGCTTCGGATTTCGTGGAACGTCGGCGGAGAACCCTCCCATGACAAACCACTTTTGCTTCTGGCTAGTGAAAAAGCCTTACCAATGGTTTTATCTGCTAGCATATCACCCTTCTGTGAAACCAGCACGAATTCCTTTCCGTTCAATTCATGCTTGCACCTATCTAGCACTGATTGCAAAGTTTTATTAGCTATATTATTTGAAATGGTGAGCGGTATTGCTATTTTAGTTCCTGTTTTCTCTTGCTCTATCCATAAGTAACCATCATAAATATCACTCCATTTTAATTTTCTAATATCACCAGAGCGCTGTCCTGTTAATATAGCGAAATCCATACTCATGCTAACCCAAGGCTGACAGTGTTCTACAGCGGTGTTGTATATCTGAATATAATCACTTTCTGAGAGTCTTGTTCTGGCTATTTTATTTCTAGGCACTCTAGTTGCGACCACGGGGTTGAAATCAATCACCCCATCCGACATCGCTTCGTTAAACATATCTTTTAGAATACTCCGCATCAATCTAGCTGTAGTTATATTCCCATCAGAAACAATGCTATTTATGTAATCAGCAATATCTTTAGTTTTTATTTCATTTAAAGGAACATTATTGAAGCTATTTTTTATCCTTTTTAACCGTCCTTGGTAGTCATCTAGGGTCTTTTTCTTTAAATCACGGAGGAGTATAATCTCACCAAATCTGTCTATCCAATCATGAAATTTTATTGCATCGTTACTTGCCATTCTGTTTATTAATGATTCTTTTTTTCCATAAATAAACAAGTTAGCCGAGATGGCTTCATTTACCGCCTCGGCTTTATTTCTTCCTATACCGTATTCAATGCCGGTTTCGGGGTTTCGGTAGCTGTAATATCCTTTTCTACAATATAGGTTAGGTGGTAGGTGAGCGTTTTTGGGACTTCTGTTTCTTGCCATCTGTCTCAATCCTTTTTAACAGTTTGCAGTTTTTATTTAATAGAATGCTTGGGTTAAGATTTTCGTAGTTTGTTATTTTTTGTGCGGATGGGTGTATTAAATATTGATATCCGTCAAATGTTGGGGCTGGGTATATTTTCCCAGCGCTTATCCACCGCCTTATCGTTTCATCACTTCTTCTGTGCTTTTTTGCGAATTCTCTGACTGTTTGCATTTATGCGCCTCCGTTCTTCCTTTTATATTTCTCATAATCATCCCCGCAATCTTTACTGCAATATGCGCTATTTGGTTTTGCTGGCATTTCTTCACACCAGATGCACATTCCGTTTATTGACTTAATTACTGGCTGGCGATTTGATAATGCTGCTTGAATGTGTAATTGTTCTAGTTCGTTTGCTGAGTCGATAATATCCATAATTCACCTATGCTATTTAATTATTTTCGATAACCTTTGACTGAGATATTCCCGTTTTTCTTTCTAACTATCCAAGCCTGCATGTCTTTATATGTATACCCAAAATCTATATTTTGCGATGAAATAAAGCTAATTAAGCATGTGTTGCAGAAATCAATTAATTCACTATCATCTTTATTTTTAAACGTTGTTGTTATTCTCATTCTCCGCATCCTTCATTAGTAGAAATAATTCCATTGCTGCGCGTAGTGGGTTTTTATTTACTGAGATAAAATCATAATCAAGACAGTCAGCCGTCCATTTATTAGAATGGTACATTGGTGATAACCCTATTTTATTTTCAATAATAATCGGCATTGCATCGGCTGGATTGTTGCATGGATTAAATTCAATCCAATTAGCACCATCGCCATAGAAAACTTTATTGCTATGCAAGTCCGTGTCTTCATGTTCTATTTTTGCAGCAACAAATACGCGCTTATTAATTTCCAAGTCAGACAGTTCGGTATATTTATTCATTGTCAGCCTCTAAGATTTCATTAATTGTATCTCTAATATCAATTAAGTCTTGTTTTGTAACGTCCATATTCCAAGATGGAACATTTAAAACAAAACAATCTTTTATTGTCGGCTCTATTTCAATCGAATCTCTATAGTTTTCTATCCCAGCATAATATTTATCTTTCATTCCATACATCACCACAAACTATCTCAACATCCCGCACCTGCATTATTTGCATAGCACGGCTCTCGCATTCTTGCTGTGTGTACAATGTATCGGTTACAGGCGTAACATATCCCTGCCAAATTAATAACAGTACAAATAGCTTCATTATTATTTAATCCAATCGATATAGTGGGATATTAGTTTCTGTTTTTTCTGGGTAAATAAATGATTTTTGTTTTCTACGAAGAAGAAGTCCAGAAACAGGAGTTATATAACCAACAGGCTCTAAGTTATTAATTAAACTCTCGCGTGATGCTTGCCATGCCATCCATTGGCGCTGGTGCATTCTCGTTATCGAAATCATACCAAGCCCATTATTTTTCATTTCTTCTTTTTGTGGTGTAAACCACTCTTCAAATTGCTGCCTTGATTTATTCATCACTCACCATCCTCAAAGTTACTTAACGCATCCATTACGCTAGTTTCTCGTAGAACATCAAAAGCAATACAGGCCATATCGAATAAAGCAATCTCTTGCGGGTGAATGGCTTTATCAAATCGATAACCAAATGGCACTTCATAACCTAGGCGTTTATAGTAAACACGCGCCAGCTCGTTGGCTATATCGACAATTTGACGGTCTGTTAATGGTCTATCCATCACTCCACCTTCATTAATTCATGAATTCCATCTTTAGTTAATGTCCAGCCAAGGATTGTTTGTCTGATTAAACCTTTTTTCTCAAAAGATTTAAGCGTTCTGCCATCAACCCCAGCGCCAAACTTATCTCTCACAATATCTAGCGTTTTAATTTGCTTCTCTGTTAATTTCATCACTCCACCTTTTTATAGCCAGTTTTTACCAAGCCACGCGATAGCAAGAAATGTAATTCCGCCAAAAATGAATGACAGTATTGTGATCGCCAAAAAGTTAAATGAATCTCTCATATATATTCCTTTTCATTGCATCCCTGCGAGTTAAATTATTACGTTGGGTTTACTAGCTCATACGCATCATTAACGTGGTCTTGCTCTATTGCATAATAAGTACCGCTTCCATCAAATTCACATTCTTCACAGTTGCGGTATATATCAGTGATGGCTTGTTTTAACTTTGTGTTTTCTTCTTGTAACTGTTCAATAGTCATATCTATCTCCTGTTTGCATCCTTGCACTGAGTCCGTATTTATTTAGTTAATTACTTTTAATATTACTGTATTTACGTTTGTTCCTGAGCTGGAAAAACTCTTTTCAGGAAGAGAAATAATTTCGTGATTTCTAGATTTAAGTAATTCCAAAAACTCAAGAGTTAATTTATTTGTTCTAAATGTTATTGATGAAGACATTATTGCTATAAGAATTCCGTTAGGCTTTAGAAATTTGAGCGCGTGCGTTACATGCTTTATATCAGCTTGCTTTCCAAACGGTGGGTTCATAATAACTCTATCGAAACTTTCAACGGGAACTGATTTTAAGAAGTCACATGCTTCATGAACAAAGCCTATATTTAGTGATTTTAAGTGCCTGTTATGTTCAGGATTTAATTCATACATACTCAGACTAACCCCATCTACAGCAGTGGCTTCTTTCGCTAATGCTCCAATTCCTGCACTAGGCTCTAATACTGACATTCCGGACTTTATTTCTGCTAGGTCAATTACTTTTTTTGCTAACTCAGGCGGTGTAGGGAAGAACTCAAAATCATCTTTAGGTATTGTTATTTCTCCTGTTAATATAATCTGGTCTATTCTTTCTTGTGCGTCACTTTCAAACAAATGAGCCTTTATTTTTTTGTTCCATTTAGCTCCTGCGGCCTCTAATACTTTGTTTGTTTTTAAATATATATTTCTATCAAGCTCTCCAGTTAAATATAATTTATTTTCTTCTGCGCGTGCGTTACTTAGCACATTCAGAATAGTGCTTTCTATTTTCATGGTTATATCCTTTGGTTAATTCCAGTTTGAAATTTCTTCTTCGATTAAGTCGTCTATTTCTTCATTAGTGGCTTCTTCATTCAGAAATAAACGTGCTTCGTTAATGTACTTCTCTCGATTCTCGTCAAAGAACTTTGAAAATTCAGGTGACCATCCGGGGCAATTTCCTTGATAATCAAATTTGGCATTATTAAAAGCCATTTCTTGAATCATTGAGTCAGCTGTAATAATTCCGTACTGGCGAAAATACCCCTTCAAATCACGCTTTCTGTAATGAGGTGAAGTCTTAGAATCACACATAGGTTTAAATCGCAATTTCCAGCGACGAATACAGCGTCCATGTAAAGTTTTCATGGTTATATACCTTGGTTAAATCACATAAATAGCGTGGCGTGGGTATTGCAGCCCGATAGGGGCAAAGGGGATGTCATCATCAAAATCAATGGGCGGCTCTTTAGCCCAATCAGCGCGTTGAGGTTTTAATTCATTTTGCCCCAACATCTGCGTTTGCTGCTGTTGTTTCTGGCCTCCTGCCTGATTACCACCGTTCCCGCCTAACATCTGCATGGATCCACCGATGTTAACCACAACTTCCGTTGTGTATCTGTCTTGACCGCTTTGGTCTTGCCATTTGCGAGTCTGCAAAGAACCTTCAATATAGACTTGTGAGCCTTTTTTCAGATATTCGCCTGCAACTTCTGCTAATTTGCCGAAAATTACCACTCGATGCCACTCAACGCGCTCTTTCAGTTCTCCAGTCTGCTTATCACGCCACGTTTCCGATGTAGCTAGTGTGAGATTTGCTACTGCACCACCGTTAGGCATGTAACGGATTTCAGGATCTTGGCCCAAGTGACCAATGAGAATTACCTTGTTTACGCCTTTACTTGCCATCAGTGCCTACCTCCTCATACTCTCCCTCAAAAATAGTAGCGTTTTCCTGATCGATATTGGCCTCTGCTTTTTCATCAAGAATGACGGCTTTTTGCATCTCGATGGAAACAGGTAAGTATTTAAAAAGTCGGCGAATGACTGTTTTCTTTGCCATTTCTTCCCAGTGAGAAACCCAAGGGCCATTTTGCCCTGCTTTACTTGATGCTCTGACTTTTTCTATTTGGTTGTATGTCATGACCTCAAACTGAACGCCACCATCTTTAAGCCTTGCGACAGCGTAAACGTGAGTAATAGGCGAGTCCTCATTTTCACCCGGTACGTGTGTTAGGTTTTCATTCAGTCCATACTCAAAGTGGAAATTATCACCTTGCCTTACCGTTCTTGCTGATATGCTTACTATTTGCCCTGAGCGACGAGCCAAATCAATCATTCCTCGATAGCCAATGATTAACTGCACATTAGATTGACCTGACTTTGCTTTACCATTGCCGAATGGAAGTAGGTAAGCATGGCCTAAGGCATTGCCAGGTTCTAATCCTAATTGCGAACACTGAACAACTGCGCCGACAAAACTTTGCATATCGCAATTTGCAAGTGCAGGTGTTTTACGAATCTCTGTTGTTACAATGCGGATCATGCGGTCAGGAGTCATGTGGCGAGGCAGGGCAGCAGCTAATTGAGCCTTCATGCTGGGCTGATTAATGAACTGAATTAGTTGCTGGTCCTTAGTTTTAACTTTAACCTCTGTACCTTGTGTTTTTTGTAAGTCAGCTTGAGCTAATGGTGGGTTACTCATTCCTTAATTCCTTAGCCCAATAGGGCAGTGATAGTGTGCGTATGCCTGCCCATTCATCCGTTTTTAGGCATTCTGCATACGTTCTTAAATTTTGTTTGTAGGTTGTTCGACCAACTGATTTTGCGTGTTCATCCAAAACAAATACCCTGACTGGGTAACGCCCACAATTCACAGTTGTGCTTGCAGCTAGGAAAACAAAAACAGGCATTTCTCCGACTAGTGATTTATACCCGTCTGAATAAAAAGGGTCCTGTACGTGGTATCTATATTCGTACATAGAACGTTCAAATTTATGAATATCTGCGGTGCTTTTTACATCAACAATCCAGTGGTGCTCTTGAATGAGTTTATCTGGCCTGCAACGACAAAGAATATCCGTATCTTCATCATTCCAATAAATGCTACTTTCAGCTACTCCGTTAGCTTCTAAGCACCATCTTGCGATAGGGTGCGCCATTGCACTATCTCTCATGAGCATTAACTTCCTGTTATCGTCATGAGTAATAGGTGTGATACCTTCCTTTTCACACATTTCGAGAAATTCCTTTTCCTCTTGCTTCCCTGCGTTTGTTCTACGATTTACTTCTGGTCCAACTTTGAACCTTTTCTGAAATTCATCAGGTTCCAGTAGTAGGCAATGCAATGCAGTGCCAATGTCTAGTGCTTTTGTTTTTTCTTCATCAACTGGCGCATTCCTTTGCCATATAAAGTCCGCTGGAGATTCATTTATAAGGTCCAGCTGTGATTTACTGATACCTAATCCATTATGATAGTCCTCATTTGAAATGTTGTAATAAATTCCCTCTTTCACATCATTCGAGCCTCTTTCATTAGTGATTTAATAAACTCACTTGCTCGATCCTGAGCTTCATCATATTCACTGTCAGTCCATTTATCAGTGAGCGTGCTTCCTAGCATTTCCATCAGTACGTGAGTTTGTTCTGCTATGTATGCGCTTTGTGCATCCTGCCAAGCTGCATTTTCTAATCGACGCTCTTCCTGAGCATCCCTCATTGCATATGCATTCACGCTGCCTCCTTGCTATTAGCCTTGATGTAATCGACAATCCATTGCCCGTCGCCTGCTGCTATGGCTTCATCAATAAACCCAGCAAGCTGCCCATTTTCCTTAATGTTTTCGTAGCGTTCTTTTTCCGTGAACTGTAGTTTGCTTATAATTGTTCCGTAATCACCGTCTATGCGCTTGATGTCATTTCCGTTGACACAAGTAATAATTGTTCCTGATGAGGAGTGGTCGCATCCAAAAGTTGACAATAAAAGCTGTATGCATTTATTCACTTAGACCTCCCGTAACTCGCTTTGAGAAATTCCATTGCTAACCACCAAACATCATCACAACGTTGGCTTATAGCAATTCGCGCCTGTGCCTGAGCCAGACGTAGAAAATGTTTATCGATTTGCATGACTTATCTCGTCAATAGAGGTAATAGAATTGCAGTCATAATGATTAATGCTGCGTAGTAATAGTTATCACCCATGTGATGCCTCACATAGTTATTTAAAGTGTTCTGGTGTTGGTGCGGTGGGTTACTGCTGACCGAGGGCTTTTGCGATTGCTAGTTAAGCCGCTTTTCCAGTTGGTAATCCGATAATTTCATTTAGCTTTTCAACTTTAAGTGCGGGCAGTTGAATCGATGCCTTTTCAACATCTTTCGGTAATAGCTCTTTAGCTTCAGGCCAGATGGTTAATAGGCGTTTTACTGTAGTTACTGAGTTTAAAGCCGCTGTCACGTTTGCTTTTACGTCTTTAACTTTATTGGTAATATTGCGTTTTTTATCTTCAAGCTCTGAGAATTTAATGCTTAATGGATGATCCGCTGCAAACAGGCACTTAGAATCACACGGGGTTAGCAGGTAAGTATTATCTCCATTTTCTTTTTTGCCGTACTTCAACCAAAGCCGCATTCCACCAAACGATGCGTAAAGGCGGGGTCTTAGAGCGTAATGAACATCAATGTCTTCATTTACTGATTGGCGAAGTTTTTCTGCAATCTCAGCAGCCTTGCTATATAAGCCATCCATTTCTTTGGCTTTACTTTCACCACCAAGCGCTTCAATGCGAACCTCTAAAGCTAACTTGTTATATTCTAGGTCTAGCTCTTTTTGTTGCTGAACAACGCCAGATTTCTCTAATGCGTTTTGCGTGATAACTTCTTTTAAGCTATTTGTTAAACGTGTCATATCTCTATCTTCTATCTATCAATCAACTCACCACAGCCCACAGAATGGACTGTAATTAGTTAACTGTGCCCGTTTATTTATCCACTTAGGGCGTCAGTGGTTTCTTTAGTCCCCACCAAAGAAATCGGTTATAATGTATTCACCCCACCAATGAAAAAGGAAAACAACATGCACGTTCTATCTGAGAGGCAAGAAATGATTATTCAAGCATTAAATAATAGAGAATTCTTAATGAAACCAATAACTCAGGATAAATTTAACGAGTTACTGAAAGAATTCGGAGAAGACCAACTAGCAAGAGAGTTGGACTACTTGCAAAAAAGAGGGTTAGTACAAGACGGTGCTGTAAGAATCGGCGTTGTCGATGATGAACCCTATTCTTTTAATATTCACAAAATGGGGTTAACCGCTGATGGTGTTGACTGCGCTAATGCCGATACTCTTGGTAACAAATTAAATGTTGTTAACATAAAAATTCACGAAAGCACCATTAAAAACTTAGAAGCAATGATCCGAGCCGTTAACCTACCTGATGAAGATAAAAAAACGCTTCTCGATATGGTAAGGGAAAAGGGCGCTGAAGCTGTTGTTAGCAGAATGGTTGATTATGCATTTGCTAATGCGAGCATTGCTACCAAGTTATTCCTTGAAGCTACCAAAACAAAACTTGGATTTCATGACTAAGCCCATACTTGGGCTCTATCTCGCCGTCACCCCGAACTCACTGCTCGGCTGTTTTGTTTTAACGCCTGAAAATATTGCTACATTAGGTAAGCAACAGTTGTCTACTGAGTCATAAACTTTAGTGCTGCGAATTGAAATTGCTTTTTCAACTCGGCTAATTGGTTTGCGTGTTAGTGATAAGGTAGGGCGTTTTGTTTCTTCTACTTGTTCGCCATGGATTGCAGCTTTTAAGCTTTCAGTTAATGCGTGCGCTTCCTGCAATGCTTTTCTGCGTTCCATTCTGCGTGATCTGGCGTTGTTGTAGCCGTGAAAGTTACACATAGTTTTCCCCTTACAGTTTGTTTTGGTGATTGGCTGTGATGCAACTATCTACAATTCTCGCTATCCTCATAGCGACAGAGCTAGCCAATCCCAAAACATACTGTCTTCGGTTTGCGCTTTTTCAGCGCTATCTGTTAAAGAGCGAACATCCTGTTTATCTATGGCTCCTTGCCTTTGATGGATAGTATATTCACAAATTGTGATTTTAATGTCAACCACAAAATGTGTTTATTTGGTTGTTTTTGAATTAACGTGATGATTTGAAATGGAAAATATTTTATTTATGGACACGATTTGTGTCAGAGATCACACTGACGGGGAATTGCGGACACAAAAAAGCCCTCTCGGGGAGGGCTGGGCTGGGGATTAGGCTAATTTTTGCTTGGCAAACTCAATTGCTGAATCTTTATCTTTAGCTTCAAAGTGAGTTATTTTATGCCTATCAAGAGTATACTTAATTTCATCAATAGCTTTTAACTCGGGAGCTTTTAATTTGATTTTGTGATCAAGAGTGAATAGCACATTATTGAATATAAGAATTTTTTCATCTACAGCTCGCTTTATTCTTGCTACCCACTTATCGCAATGTTCAAGCATTTTGCTTGGCTCAACTTGGTTGAATGCGAGTGGCTTTATAGCGCAGAGAACTTCTTTTGTGCATGTCTCTGCTACTAGAGGCATTTCAAAACTAGTAAGCTCACCACCAAATCTTATTTTTTTAAATGCGCCTTTTAGCTCGCTGTGCACTTGGAATCTATGTCTTAATTCTGCTGCTAATATATCTTCTCTGCGCTCTTTTGTATTGCCTGTTTGTTTAATGAATTTGCTATATAGTCTATCAAGTTCTTCATTTGCATTATGAGCCATTAGTACGCGAACAGGGCTATAACAGAAAATAGACTCACGCTTTTCAGTTAAATTAAAGAAGAAGTCTCTTAACCCTTCCGCAGAATTGAAGCTAGCTGCAATGTCTGAAGCTATGCTTAATTCATTTTCTATCAATGGCTTAACTACTTTGAAGATAGAGTCATCCCTAAAAAAACTCTGTATTCTAGCATCGTTTGATTTAGTCAAACTAAAATGAAGTTCGTTAGTTTTCGGAGAGCAAATAACCACACCTACATTCGCAAATTCCTCGGTTTCTGCGTATGGAGCATATCTTATAATGCTGTAAAGTAATGGTATTTTCATATTATTGTGCTCCTAAACTCTCCATCTCTTCCTCTGCCTACAATATGTAATATATTGTTAGAAATGCTATTTTTTGATAATTCATCATCAATCCATTCGGCTGGTATTTCTGATAGAGCATCATCGCATGAAGAGTTTATACATTCTATTAATTCTTTATTGGAGATTGCGTCAAGCATGTCATATTTCCAATCCCTGTTTCTTGGTGAGAATACGTGGAGTTCAAACATATCAATGTCGCAGTCTGGATCAAATGCAAGGTTATGGTCTATTAAATAATAGCTTTGTTTTTTTACGTTATAAATAATATTTACATTGCCACCAAGCTTGGTAAGCGACCTGTCGGAGTTATTTATCAATCTATCAAACAAATATATTTCTTTTTGCTTTTGTATATCAATAAGTTGATGAGCCAAGGTGAATGCAATACTTGCTGAGTCTTCGATATACTGAGAAGCGAATGCGTACCCACATGAAAGTTTACCTTTTAGGTCGGGCGGCAAGAAATCAACAATATCATTAGGAACGTATACAATAGCAAAATCAGGTATCGGTAGATTGATTTTTTTTGCTAAGACTGACGCAACATATTCATGAATTAATTCTTTTCTTGATACAGATGCGCTGCTTTTTACAACGTAAAGGTTTCCATCATCACAAGAGCATAGAATAGGCTTTGTAGAGCCAGCTTCCATTTGGCGAATAGCCTCTGTGACCTCTAATCGATTATTATTTTGCATAAATCAAAATCTCGAATTTACCCACACCCTAAAACGTGTCGTCACCCAAAGAAGCAATCCAAATCTTCATCTTCAACAACTTTAATTGCATCAGAGAAGGTCGGGATGAGGTCATTAAACAGCCTTTCCCACTCACCTTTCTGGTTCATAGCAAACAGTTTCCACCCGCCTCTAGTGCGATTAAACGTTATCTTGGCGATAGGTGACTCGATAGTACGCCCCATAATGTTACGAATTTCTTTGATGATGACGGATTGATCTTGTATTTCGTACATCAAATCGATTTCATCACGGATAAATGGAGCAGGTCGGCGCTTTTCCATGAAAAACTCCATACACCGCTTAATGTTAGCTATCTCAATGTCGTTAAATGCCATGTTGCTTCCTAAAACGTGTCGTCAGGCCACTGAGACTTAACCACTTTGCCTATAATCTGGCAGTTTCCATTAATTGGTATCATCTCGAAACGTGGGTTTAATGGCTCAAGAAAAGTTGTTCCTGAATCCCTAATTAAGCGCTTAAATGTAAACTCATCCCCATGCAGCCTAGCGATACAAAAATCACCAATATCTACAGGCTCTTCTGGGTCTATAAGAATCAGCATACCTTCAGGGAAGCTAGGGCGCCCACCTTGCGGGGCTGTCATTGAGTGGCCTTCAACTTCCAGCCAAAAGGCTCTATCGCTCGCTTTTCTGGCTGTAGGTATCCATGTGATAGCATCTTTCTCTGTGTATGAATTGCTATTTTCAGTAAACGCACCTGCTTGCACCTTGGAAAATAGAGGGTACTCATAGTTGCTAACAATTTGATTGCTCCTATCACCAAACATCAATTCCGCAGGTGAAACACCTAAAGCCTCACTGATAACTAAAGCATCATCAGCACTTATCTTTCTTTCCCCGAGTTCATAATTTCCAATTCTAGAAGCCGCGGAATATCCGCACAGCTTTGCAAGTTGTGCTTGGCTTAACCCTCTAGATTCACGAATAGACTTCAGTCTTTCGCCGATAATTTCATTTGTTTTTTTCATGCTTATCTTTTAACACAAAACGTGATGCAAGTATTTAAACGATTTGTGATTGACAGTTAATCACATATTGTGTGTAATAGAGGTGTAGACATGGAGGATACACACAATGAATAACATCGCAGAACAGCGAAAAAAATTAGGAATTTCTCAGGCTGTTTTGGCTTCATCAATCGGATGGGGTCAATCTCGTATTTCAAACTACGAGCTAGGTATTAGAACTCCTAGCCTTAATGATTGCCGAGTAATCGTTGAGGCATTACAGAAACTTGGTGCGAAATGTTCATTAGATGACGTTTTCCCACCTCAAGCTGCATAACTTAACTGCTCTTTAACATCTCTGCGCTGAAAAACGCGCACTTCAAAACTTAACTCACAGGATCGTGAGCAACGGACTAATTACGTCAAAAGGAATTTAACAAATGGACTACGCAAAAACTATAAACATCACATGTAAGCCTGAAATTCTCGAAAGTTACTTTTTTAAGAGAATGCTAGACGAAGGTAATAACTCGTTCGCTAGTGAAATGGGAATACATCCAACAGCATCAAGCCGAGAAAAGAATCGGATATTCAAACTAGCTTGTAAGGCAATAGCTCATTACGGGCTACCTGCGGAGGCTGTATCAATGCCTGAGAATTCTAGAAGCGTAGTGATTGAAGGTGACTATGCAGAACGGTTAATTCAGGCGCTGGAAAGAAAGGGAAAGGTTAAAAGAAAAGCCCCAGAGACGGCAATCAATGAGGCTCAAATCAATTTGGATATTTAACTATCAAAACAACTGTATCAACAACCAGTAATTATAACAAGGGAAATTTAGCGTTTCCCTTTTTTGATACAACAACCGAATAAGAGAATTATATCATGAAAAATAAACGAAATCATGACTTTAATTATCATGCAGTGCATAAAAACATCATGCGGGATAGGGAGCTCAGGAAAGTTACCCCACTAGGGATAAAGCGACTTAGAGAAGCTTTTGAAGATGCAAAACTAAGGAATGCTCACAGGAAAGAACTATTGGGAGGGAAAACGCATGAGTAACGTTGCATATGCTGATTTTGGTAATCAACGACGGCAAGAGAGGCCTAACGTGGCAGATCTTGATAATGGGTACACCAGGATAGCAAACGAGCTCTTAGATGCGATTATGCTTGCTGGGTTGACCAAGCACCAATTATTAATGGTTATAGCTGTGTGGAGAAAAACATACGGCTTTAATAAAAAAATGGATTGGGTTGGCAATGAACAACTTGAAAGCATGACAAAGATTGATAGCACTAAATGCTCCACCGCTAAAAATCAATTAGTTCGGATGAAAATCTTTATTCAGGAAGGTCGAAAAATTGGAATGAATAAGAATATTTCTGAATGGGAAACCGACATTGACCGAAACAGTAAAAGTTTTACCGAAACGGTAAAGAATAGCTTTACTAAAACGGTAAAAACCACTTTACCGAAACAGTCAAACACAAAAGACAATAATACAAAAGACAATAAAGACAAGATCCCCCTTACCCCCGCTGGGGAAGATATCGCTCTAGAAATTCTCGATTATTTTAATCAGCTAACCAATTCTAAATTTCAATCTACGGAACCCATCCTAAAAGCGCTTAATACCATCAAAGCTAAAGGCGAATGCTACACAGCTGATGAAATTAAACTTGTGATGGAGTGGGCTGTTAAGACTTGGACTAAAGGGAAGGACTTGAAACCTCAGAACTTGTGTCGAATGACTCGCTTCGATGGCTACCTTTCAGATGCGCTCAAGTGGAAAAACCGTGACGGTATCAATCCTGTCGATTGCCCACACGAAGAGCTGATTAAAATTTGGAATAGATACATCCCTGAGAGAGCTATTGATATCCAGGAATGGACGCCTCGCAGACCTGCTTACAAAGATTTGGAAGCTGTCTGGAATGGGAAGACTAACAAAGGGCAATGGCGTGAAGTAAAACATATGGACACCTGCTTCAAGCTGATATCTCAATCAAGTTTATTTTCTGGTTTGAGCGAAAAAGGTTGGTTAACCCTGGATTGGATCTTAACTCCTGCTAGATGGTCGCAAACCTACGAACAAGCAAAACGCGAATACTCAGAGCGTAAAAAAGGAATTTAACATGAACAGCAAGTTTTGTGATTTATACGCTGAGAAGTCAGTAATTGGCGGGATTTTAAATGCCACTGGAGAATATACAGACCTGGCATCAAGTGCCATAGAGACTTTATCCGAGGATGATTTTACTGCTGTTAGCAATAAATTAATTCTCCGGGCTTTGAAACGAATGAACCATGCAGGTGCTAAGATTGACCTGATTATGGTTAACAGTGAGCTTGAGCAATGCGGTGATAGCAAAAATAGCGGCGGTTTCCCATATCTAGCTGAATGCGCCAAAGACTTGCCTAGTATCCATATGCTGCCAGGGTATGTTGAGAAAGTTAAACAGCTATCTTTAGCTAGGAGAACAATATCAATTCTTCAAGATGGGATATCCAGGATAAATGAGTCAGGGGTAAATCATGTTCACGATATTGCTGGGAAAATTCAGGAAGAAATATCCAACGTTAGCAATAACCAGGTTACTGAGACTCAACACATCATGTCAGGTGTTGAAGAGTCGCTATCGATTATTGAGTCTATGATCAGCGGTGATATTTGGAAGTATAAAACCGAGTTCGGCTTGCCAGACATTGACCAGGCTTTCGGTGGTTTCAACAACACTGATTTTATTGTTATCGGGGGGCGCCCTGGTATGGGTAAAACAATGCTAAGCACCACGATCACAAAGTCGGTTGGCTTAGCAAAATCTAAACCTGTTTTGTTCTACAGCTTGGAAATGCCATCCTGGCAAATATCTGAACGTGTCGCATTTCATCATGCCCGGGTTGATAAGGAATCAATTCTAGGCAAAGAGAAATCTAAAATGCACATGGATGAAGCCTGGGCTAGGTTATCTAGTT
Organism: Providencia sp. PROV080; assembly: GCF_033688105.1. Classification (NCBI taxonomy): domain Bacteria; kingdom Pseudomonadati; phylum Pseudomonadota; class Gammaproteobacteria; order Enterobacterales; family Morganellaceae; genus Providencia; species Providencia sp. PROV080. The sequence goes on along the minus strand of NZ_CP096346.1, from coordinate 3,298,449 downwards.
CATTGGCTGAAATCAAAGACTCACCAATTTACATCAACGACAAGCCATCAATGAGTATTCATGAAATCCGAGCCGATGCCAGGAGGATGCATAAAAAAACAGGCGGGCTAGGCGTGATAATTGTTGATTACCTTCAAAAAATGAAGATGTCAAACCCTGAAAATATGAACCAGTCAGTAGGCGAGATTGCTACAGGGTTAAAAAACTTAGCTAAAGAGCTTAAATGCCCAGTGGTGGCATTGGCGCAATTAAACCGCAACCTGGAGCAGAGAACCAATAAACGCCCTGGAAATGCTGACTTGAGGGAGTCAGGAGTTATTGAACAAGAAGCAGATGTTATTTTTATGATTTATCGTGACGAGAAATATAACCCTGATACTGAACTGAAAGGAATAACAGAGGTTATCTGTACAAAATCACGGCACGCGCCAGGTGCAGAGAAAACCTATTACTTCACTAACACTCATGGTGGTTTAGATACGGCAGATTTAAGCCGGGCATTTATGGATCGCTACAGTGATGCCGACATCGAGTGCTAACACACCAAATCATAAGGACTTCTAGATGAATCTATTAACACATACCGTCACCAAGGTATTAGGTGATCCGGTTCGCCATACCTACAAAAGCGATAATGGAACAGAAAATGAATATTACCTAACGCCAGTCGAGTGTGATTGCTGGGGTGATATTTCTAACACGAAAGTGATGACAAATACTCTTGAGCAAGCCAAGGCAATTAAAGTCGGCTATGAGTGGGAATCGTGAGGATTTTTAGATGAAAGCAATATCAATTCGTCAGCCGTGGGCATGGTTGATCGTTAACGGTTACAAAGACATTGAAAATCGCAGCTGGCGCACTAAATACCGCGGTCAGGTTTTAATTCATGCGTCAAAAGGATTGACTAGAAAAGAATTTGATGAGGCATGTATGCAGGTTGTTGATGTTATAGCACCAATTGACATTCCTGATTTCGATGATCTTGAGCGAGGTGGAATAGTTGGAGTTGCAACAATTACCGATTGTGTAGAGCAAAGCGAGTCGCCATGGTTTTTCGGTGAAAAAGGCTTCGTATTATCTGACGCAAGACCGCTTAAATTTATTCCAATGAAAGGTAAGTTGAGTTTCTTTGAAACAGGGATTGAACCTGAGGAGGCATCTAATGCAGGGAACTAATTGGGTTAAGGTGAGTGATCAATGTCCAGATAACTGTGAGTTCATTTTATTTTATGCAGGAGGTAAAACTCGCGTTGGTTGGATGCTGACTTTAGGCGGTGAGTTTTACGATATCAAGAGCGGCACATGGTTTGATGAAACAGAGGTAAGTCATTGGTGCGACCTGCCACTCCCACCAATGCCAGAGGGTGAATGATGAAGATAAAACGTCTCAACTTTAATTTAGCCATTGAATTATGTAAGGAAATTCTAGCAGGAGAAACGGCTTTAAAAATTAAAGAAAAATATGGAATATCAGAAAAAACTTACAAAGGCATAAAGCGAGGCGTGTATTGGCCTGACGCAATGAGCGAGGCTAAAAAATGGAACAGGAGAGCTAACAGTGAAAATTAAATGTGTAGGGTGTGGTCATATCCATCTCAAAGGTGAAAGACTGCATCCGCCTGAATTCAAAAACTCAATGTGCCCTAAGTGTTGGTGTCAGGGTTTTATCATATTGGAGAGCTAACAGTGAGTGATCCAATAACATTGATGTACAAAATCAGCATGAACCTGTTTTGCGGATTAGGCTTTGCAATGGCATTTATCATGCTGAAGGTATTTGATGGGGATAATAACTGGTTCGTTATTACGATGAAGGTTATATCAGCAACAGCGATAATCTTCTGGTTAATATCTATGGCGTACATTTGTTTTTTCTTATTCAACAACGTATTTCTGGAAAAATGAACAGGAGGCTAACTTGGAGAAAGCCACAAAGTTTCTTCTAAGAAATAAACGAATACGTGAAAACCTAATAGCCACAATAAATGCTCTACCCCTCAACGAAGAATTCCCCCTAGAAGTAAAAATCTCAGAATCCAGCCGAACACTACCGCAGAATGACATGTTTCATGCGCTATGTGGTGATGTGTCAAAGCAAATGACACTCAACAATGAGCCACTGAAATTATGGCAGTGGAAGAACGTCTTTGTGTCTGGTCACTGGATGGTTACTACGGGAGCAAAAGAATCACCACTAATTCGTGGCATTGAAGGCGAGCTATTAAACATTCGCGAGAGCACGTCTCAGATGGGCAAGAAGCGCATGAGTAGCTTAATTGAATACTCGACAGCTTGGGCGGTAGAAAGCGGCGTGAAGCTGCGTACAACTCGTTATGAATACAACTACTATGGTCAAACTTATTAAAAGTATTGCCTATTTATCGATAATAAAGTAAGGATAATAGCAATGTATACATTATCAATGGATAGTGCCATGAATAGAGATTATAAACAGTACCAAGAAGATATTACTGATGATATTAAAACGTGTATAGAAACGCTGGAATGTCAGCCAATATTGTTTGTAGGGTCTGGATTTAGTCGTAGATATGCTGATGGGTTAGATTGGCCTAGTCTAATCAAAAAGTTAATATCAGAATGCCCTGAAGTTGATAAGCAATTTGCATTCTATAAACAAAGGAATGAGTCCTTAATTGATATTGGTAGTATTTTGAGTGATAAATACGCGAGTTGGGCATGGGGGGATGGTAATGTACATTTCCCGAAGCAATTGTTTGACGAGAGCTACAAAGCCAGTATTTATGTTAAATATATTATCTCTCAATATTGTAAGGAGTTAAAAATAATTAAGTCCGAACAATGCGCAAGAGAGATCGAGTCGCTACAAGAAATCTGCCCGCATTCAATAATTACTACAAATTACGACAATGTGATAAATGAAATTTTCCCTGAATATCAAGATATAATTGGTCAAGAGGTATTAAAAACCAGTTACGATAGTATTGGTGAAATATTTAAAATACATGGATCTTGCGAAAAACCAAGTTCTTTGGTGTTTGACAGGGAAGATTATGACGATTTCTCTAAAAAGAAAAAATACTTAAGTGCAAAACTACTTACATTTTTTGCTGAACACCCATTGTTATTCATAGGCTACAGTGCTGAGGATGACAACATTAAAAGTATAATCTCTGATATAGATGAAATTATATCTGATAATGAAACAATAATTCCTAACATATACATGCTCAAGCGAGATGAGCAAATAACAGATAAATCATACCCATTAACTGAAATAAACATAACAACGGAAAACAACAAAAACGTAAGAATTAAATATATAGTGGCAAATGATTTTACATGGGTCTACAAGGCATTCGCAGCTCAACCATCAATGAAGAATGTTAGCCCTAAAGTGTTAAGGGCGCTTTTAGCGCGTAATTACAAGCTAGTAAATAGTGATATACCAAAGCATATAGCCCAACTTGATTATTCGAGGCTGACCTCTCTTGCGTGTGAAAATGGGGAATTAGAAAAATTATACGGCATTACAGACGGTGATTCATATGACGCTTTCTCAGCAAACTATTGTTATGTCATTAGTGATTTGGCATCCCAGATGGGTTATAGCAGCTGGAATTATGTCCAACAATTACTACAAAAAATAAAAGAAGTTTCAGGTATTGATATTAAAGCTACAAACAACCAATACCATCAACTTGTAACGACAGGTAAAAAAGGAACGGTGCATAAGTACTCGCGAGAGGCTTTGCAGCTCTTGACGAAGGCAAAGAACAATGAGCCGTTTGACGTTGAAGTATAGATAAATCCCTCTATAAATTAGATTTAGATAAAAAGCCCACTTAATAGTGGGTTTTTTGTTTTAAAAATTAAATACATGAAACTCAAGGAGCAACAAGAGCAATGACAGACAACGTAAATAACCCACCACACTATGCATCAGGTGACATTGAGTGCATTGATGCCATTAAAGCCAGTATGACCAGAGAGGCGTTTCTAGGCTATCTCAAAGGCAATATTCAAAAGTATGTCTGGCGATACGAAAAGAAAATTAACCCAGTCGAAGATTTAAAAAAAGGCTCGCTGGTATATGAGTCGACTCGTTGAAGAAGTGGAGGTTGGAAGCAATGGCGAAGAGAAATAACGCACTAGAGAGCATGAAAAAGTGGGTGGAAGTCATTCCTCAATGTTTGCAGCCACAAGGTAAGCAAATTGACAACGAAGAACCCAAAGAGAAGCCAGCAGCCCAGAAGCGGAGGGCGAGAAAGTGAGCGAAGAAAGAAACGGAATTTACCTAAGAATCGATGGTGATCAATATCGGCATATTTGGGTGGTAGGTGACATTCATGGGTGTTTTGATTTACTAAATGATAAGTTGCAACAGATTGAATTTGATAAAGAAAAAGATTTATTGATTTCAGTTGGTGACTTAATAGATAGGGGGGATCGAAACGTAGAATGCCTAGACCTGATTAATGAAAAATGGTTCAGGGCTGTGCGTGGCAATCATGAGCAAATGGCTATCGATGCTTTGTTTAATGGAGCGCCCTCACATAACTGGCTCTATAACGGCGGTGATTGGTTTTTCATGCAGGACTACGATAACGAAGTTTTGTCTCGATCCTGTCTAGCGAAAGCGAAGCAACTACCACTCATTATCGAAGTCAATGCAAACGATAAAAAGACAGTCATTGCACACGCTGATTACCCATCCGATGAATACGAGTTCGGCAAGCCAGTAGATGAGCAGTATGTGATTTGGAGCCGTGAGCGTATAGGTGACGAGAATGTGCGTGAGATTAAAGGCGCTGACCTATTTCTATTTGGTCACACACCAATGATTAAAGGTGCTGTAAAACGAGCTAACCAAGAGTATATCGACACTGGCGCAGTGTTCGGCTACGGGCTGACTATGAGGCAGATAAAATGATTAGAACCCGACACGTCATTCTATTCTTTTCGATTGTTACTTTGGTTATAGGTCTTGTGGGGGTGTAGATGGCACTAAAACGCGATAAATACGATATTGTATTTTCGCAGTTAGTCAGGGAGCGAACAGATTACGAATGCGACTACTGCGGAAGACATTTTAGACACGAACCATCAAAACTTCACTGTTCCCACTTCAAATCACGACGACATAAAGCAACCCGATACCATCCTCTCAATGCCTTCTCACACTGCGCTGGCTGTCACAGAAAACTAAGCGAAGACCCACACGAATTCAATGCTCATGCTGTTATCACTTACAGCGAGATGACCATTGATAGCGTGGCTCGTTTAGCAGGAACGGCGGTGAAGTTAAAACCGTGGCAGATGGATGAATTATACCAGCACATGAAAGGTGAGCTTAAACGGCTTCAGGAGCTACGTAGTGAGGGCGTAACAGGTCGGATTGAGTTCACGTTACCAGATTGGTATCAGCATGGAATAACTTATCAGATGGGGGATTTATGACTTTCGATGCATGGTTTGCCGCGATGACTTGGGGGATATTTTTTGTTGTATGGATTCCTTATAACTACGTTAAGTATAGGCGAAACACAAGAATAGCAAAGATTAAAAGAAGGGCTCATTTGTTTTCTTGTAAATACCGAATGCTTAAGGAGCTGAAAGATGTTCACTGACATAGAAGCAGCAATTGAAGAATGCAGATTTAGATCAGCAACCGAAATCCCAAAAGGTAAAAAGAAGCGTTACCTGTGCGTTGTTCAATTGAGAAGCGGGGCAATGAAGGTGATTGAGTGTCAGGATGCAATCAGACAGGGGCTTTCTGTCATGTATTCAATTGGTAAAGACCGCTATCACACAGTATTGCCGGAGGTAAGATGAGACTCGAAGATTTACCAAAATATTTCTCACCTAAGAGTCCAATGTTTAGTGACTCTCCAGCCGCTACAGCTTCAGATAACCTAACAATCACCGATGTAATGGCCTCGCTTGGTTTGGCGACCTCTAAAGCGAGAATGGGGATTGAATTGTTTTTGGCGAAACACGGTATCAATAAGCCAGATGAAGCGGTGGAAAGTCTCTATCAATATGCACTAACTCAGGCGCATAAATACAGCGCTATCCAAAAGCTTGATGAAGATGATAGGGCATCAGTTCTGCAAATACTCGCAAATTATGCATTTCAGGATTATGCGAGAAGTGCAGCAAGTAAAAAGCCTTGTCCTGATTGTGATGGAGGGTTTATTGAGGTTGAGGTATTCGATACTAAATATTCTACAAGGGCAAAGGTATTTGTATCTTCAGGTGAGCTAACACCACTTCGGATCACTAACACTGCTAGAGAGGTTAGAGGCACTACTAGAATAATCTGCAAGACATGCAATGGCAAAGGCGAGGTTAGTCATTCGTGCAGATGCAATGGGCGTGGCGAGGTGTTGGATAAAAAGGAAACCGAGAAACAAGGTGTTCCAGTTTATAAAACATGTTGCAAGTGCTCAGGGCGTGGATATTCAAGGCTTAAATTTAATGAGGTATTCATTAAGCTGCAAACGGTCATAGGTATCCCGAAAACCACATGCTATGACAACTTCAAGCCAATATTTGAGTTCTTGGTGGAATACTGCTTCAAAGAGGAGACTCACGCTGAAAAAATGTTACATATGGTAACAAAAAGAGAATCTATTTCTATAAATTAGAATGTAAATAGAAAGTAACTATTGACTTTTCGGATTTATGGACTATCATCATTCTAATGATGGGAATTTTGCATTTCATTATCCCAAGCAAAAGAAAATAGAGCCTCGCTTCGGCGGGGTTTTTTGTTACCGAAACAGTGCCCCTCATAACCTCTACGTAGAACGGAGAAATCTGGTTTGCGATACGTTTGGGGCTTTCGATGTACCCTTATGGGGCTTGAAGACCACGCCACCCGCTCGCAGGCAATAGTTACTACCTGTACTGTGGCTTGGTGTGGCAACCTAATTTAGAGGTTTATATGCTTGATGAATTCGAGTGAGCATAAAAAAAGCCACCAACTTTTTAGGATGGTGGCAAAGGAGCGTTGAGAGCAACTCCCGATCAGCAAAAACTGGAAAAATAAGTACAGAGTTATTCTAATCATCTAATTTAAAAAAAGAAACAAACTTTATCTGACAGTCTATTTATAACTGGTTGGTATTATTCCGATGCTGGAATTCCGGTGTCGCCAATTAAAGCTGTAAGGATTGCTTACAAGTTCACATTCAAGAGGCTGCCTAGTGCGTAATGCTTGTCAGTTAAGTCATTAATATCGCCGTAACGGGTATCGTTGCGGCTTTTTCTTTACCGCCCTAGGGTAATGCCTTTGTCGTCGACTCGGTAGAACAAAACTTCTAGCCATTGCCAATATCCCATTAATGAATTTTGGTATGTTTCCCGGAGCAACCGCGGGAAGCAGGCTCAGTTGGGCACTCAGGTATATCGCAGTTTGTTTAAATCCCATCTGATAGGGCTCTGTATCTTTCAAGCTGTATGCCATCTGAGCCATCATAAACCGCAGTAAGTTATACGCGAGTACCATTCCCCATAACTCTTGATTTACTAAGACGGGCTTTTTGCTCCTCAATGTGAGTTCATTATTCAACATATGCTGCTTCATTTCTCTGAAGCCATGTTCTATTTCCCAACGATGCCCATACAGGTCGACAATATCGGCGTTGGGGTATCGAAGTGGATCACTCATTGATGTTAATATCTGAACCCTCTTCCCATTCACGTCTTTTGTTATCAATCGAGCTCTCAATATCATTGGAGCGTTAGTCCATTTTTTGCGTGCTTGAGGGGATAGACGTAATTCAACTAACTCATCTCCGGAGCCGAGTTTCTCTACGACTAGGTACTGTGAGCCTTTACGTAATGGGAGCATCCAGTGTTTCTCTACGCCAGAGGACTGCCAATGGTGAAGTAACCCCAGAGCATAAAATCCTTTATCAAAAATGGTCAGAGAACTATCCGGGGTTTGCTCTGTCAATTTGGCAGCAAGGCCAATTTCGCTCACCTCGGAAACGCTACCAAAATGTGCGCCCGAAATCAGATGGCTTGTGATCTCCATCTGGCAAACCATGCGAAGTTGCGGCCAATTAGAACGTGAGTGTTCATTGGCTGTTCGCCCAAATACGGCATCATTTTCAGGGGTATCTGGTGTACGCCATAATGTGCCATCGACAGCCATTAGGGTTAATCCGTTCCAGTGTGATAATGGCAGTTTATCAAGCCAGAGCTGACTTGTTTTCTCAAATACTTTACGGACTGCATCTTCCCCTAGCCGTTGACGTGCCTGAACAACGGCACTTGGTGCAACGAAAGGCCGGTTACCTGGTAAAACAATGTCTAAATGAGAAACGAGTTGCGCCATGGAAAGAGAACGAAAAAGGGACATTCCTGTTACAGCCCATACCATCATTTCCATCGGAAGACGGCGTTTTCTTATCGTAACAACCCCAGCATCCACGAGACATTCATCAATAAGTTCAGCGGAAAGGAGGTCCGAAAGGGCTGTAAATTCTGTTGGAGAGAAAGCCTGAACAGTCTCGAGTGCTTGGCTAAGTAACATAAAAAAATCCGTAATTTTTGGAATGATTACGGATTTTTGCAGAACTGTAGGATCGTTCAACTCATTATTTAGTTCTTAACTGATCGGCATTATGCCTAGTGCGGCCTTTATTACAGGCACAAAAAGGCTACCGAAGTAGCCATTGATTATTTTCAATCTTATGCAGCTTTGCTTAGTGCCATATCAACTACTGAGTTATACCCGAGGTTATAAGCTTCAAATGCATCTTTGTGTCGAACTGCGCCAGCCTGACTATCTGGAATATATTCCAAAACAGAATCATTTTTGGCTTTTGGTGCTCCAATAAGAGCGTGTTGACGGCCTAATTCAAATGCACAGCCTGCGCATTTATGACGGCCAATTTGCCCTTGGTTATCAGACAGATAATCGAAAGCGGAATCATAACGATGTGGGTTTTTACAGATATTTCTACCCATATAAAGAACTCCTGTATAAATAACAGGGCTTTACACAGATCACCAAGTGAAATAGACTGAAAAGGTGATCACATGTAAAACCTGACAGTTTTATTTACCCCTTTGTAGCTCGATACTACTTAGGGGTTCCCTATATCTAGTGTAGGGTTCTCGATAAACACACCAGATATTCGATCATTATATGTTCGAACACAAAAAGATCAAAAAAATGATCAACTTACATCAAATTCTATAAGACCCTGCCTTCTGGCGGGGTTTTTTGTTTCTACCATTTTGTTGATATCACCGAAATGGTCACTCATACGCCGCCACAGAATTCTAATCACACACACTTAATTGACGCATAGAGATTGTGCGCGGCTATCTATTAACTAAATTCCTCCAACATAGGGGGTGAGTATGGATCATATGAAAGAAAACCCCGAGTTCTGGGATAACATATTTCAAATTATTGCTGCTCATAAGGAGCAAGGTATTAGCGCATCACTAGCAACAGGCATGGCGATTCTACGCGGCAAGTACAACGGCGGCGGTTGGAAGAAGACGCTATTTGATGGCGCTATGTGTGCACTATTTGCATGGTTTGTAAAAGACCTTCTAACACTGCTTGGTCTTAACCATGAGTTGGCTTACCTAGCGAGTGTCTTCATTGGGTATGTCGGCGTGGATGGTCTGAGTAAAATTATTAAAGGCAGGGCGGGGGTGAACAATGACTAGACCAGCGCGAGGCATTCGCAATAACAACCCTGGTAACATTGATTACAACAAAGCCAATAATTGGAAAGGGCAATTGCCGCATGACCCAAGTATTGAGCCTCGCTTCTGTCGATTCGAAAGCCCTGTTTATGGTATTCGTGCATTGATGGCACTACTTCGTACCTACCAGCGTAAATACGGATTAAAAACCGTATCAGGCCTGATTGACCGCTGGGCTCCGACGAATGAAAACAACACCCGAGCATATATTAACGGTGTAGCTAAAGAGTTGGGTGTATTGCCTACTGATGTTATCAGTCTTGATGATAAGGCAACCACAATTAAACTGGCCAAGGCAATCATTCGTCATGAAAATGGCACGCAACCCTACGATGAGGCGATGTTCGAAAAAGCGTGGAGTTTATTGTGAACTGGAAAATGCAAGTTTTTACACTGGTTGGAGTGATGATCCTCGGTGGTGTCCTTAATTGGACAATTACTGAGAATCAGAAACTAACAAGTGAAAATAAGTCATTAAAGAGTGAGTTGTCGGCTCAAATAGCTATTACAGCAGACTATGAAAAGCGCATTAACTCCCTTCACGAACTCGACACCAAACACACAGCGGAACTCACAAATGCAAAAGCTGAAATTGACCAGTTGCGTATTGCTGCTGACCGCAATCCTGAGCGGGTGTACATCAGAGCCAGTTGTCCGAAAGGCGAAGGCAGTTCCACCTCCGGCTTGGATGATGGAGCAACCGCCAGACCTACTGACTCCGCTGTCAGAAATTATTGGTTACTCAGAAACAGAATTGCAGAGTCAGAGCAGATGATTAAGGGGTTGCAAGACTACATTAGAACGGAGTGTTTACAGTGAGCTTAGAGGTCGTTTTTTTACTTGCCGAAAGAAGCGAGGTGCAACGTATTCTAGATGGCATTTCGTGGAATGACATTATCGGCAAGATGACATTTACTAGTCGCTTAATGAAAGTGGAATCTCAATTGCGAGATTTAGGCGTTAGTTTTTAATGTCAGACAAGAAAGCAATACGGGAAATTGAACAACAACGGCGGGTAATTGAATAAAAAAAAGCCCACACAGCGTTGGGCTAAGCACATCTGTTGAACAAATGAATATCACATTAAATGTAGTTAACGTATTCAAAATATGCAAGCGAATAATGAGCCTCTGAGAAATCAGGGGCTTTCTGCCATGACAGTATAGGCATGCTGGAAATCGCCATTTAGCCCACAACGACACGTAAAGGCGGTCAATTTGACCGTTAGTAATAAAAACAATGCATTACCATCTATTTCCATTGGTCACTGATTCGATGACCAATGAGCAGGTAATCTAGTTTTGTGACAGAATTAAGCATAATCAACAGGTTATATCTACATACGGGATTATCCCGTATCTACATAAATCGCATTTCGCTCTGTGCATAGCACGCACATTTAAAACACCAAGAGGCTACAGAAAGTGAGCCTGAGAACTGCCGTTATAGCTGGCAAGCTCTCTTGGGGCGGCTTTTCTGTGCTACAGGCTCTCTTTCTATAGGAAATATGCAATGATTAAAATCGTACCTATGAAGTATGACGAAACTCTGATCCCGTTTAATGGCGATTGTTGGGTTAATGCTACAGCAGCAGCTAGGCACTTTGGAAAACTAACCAAAGACTGGTTAAGGGTCTCATCAACTAAAGAGTATATCTACGAGGTTGGCAAAGAGCTTGATATTGAAGCGTATAATTCTAAAGAGGAGATTTCTCCCCTTTTAGTTCGAGTAGAAAAAGGACGACATGGCGGTACTTGGATCCATCCTGAATTAGTAATTGAGTTTGCTAGATGGTTATCACCAAAATTTGCTCGCGCTTGTGACCGGCACATTAAAAACATGTTGATGTCACAGAGTATGACATTAACTGAAGATCAAGTAATTGGGCTACTGACATATAAAGAGGCCACTGAGTGGGAAAAGAGATTTCAAGAACCCTATTACAGAGCGTTATCAAAGATGTCAGGGACTCCTTATTTTGGTCATGTTGGCGGTTGTCCATTATTGTTCGCTGGTATCACGGCTAAATGGGTTTATGGCGTTGCATTACCTGATTATGTCTATGAATCAGTCAAAGAAAATAAAGGCGACAGAGAAAAAATCCATCAGTACCTGAAAGGCGATGCCTTGCATGCGGTAGAACAGCAAATGATGGCAGTAACAAATATTGCTAATAGTTCTGTTGATTATAAAGACTTTGATGCTAGATGTATGGCTGCTTTTGATGTTAAAGGGCAAATGCAATTGCTTTATCCATCGAGCAATCAACCTTCACACACTGCAACATTACAATAGGCCCTAGTGGCCTTTTTTATTTAAGGAATGGATATGGCTAAAAGACCAGATTGGGAGGCCATCGAGTCGGCTTACCGAGCTGGCGTGATGTCCATAAGGGAAATAGCATCTCAATACGAGATAACCCATCAGGCGATAAGTAAGCGCGCCAAGAAAGAAGGATGGGAGCGAGATTTAAAGGCAAAGGTTAAGGCTAGGGCTGAAAACTTGGTTGCCAAAAGGGAGGTTGCCAGTCTGGTTGCCACCGAAAAGGCTATTTCAGAACGGCAACTTATTGAGGCTAATGCCGAGGTTATCGCTAATGTCCGCATGGAGCATAGAGGCGATATTCGCAGGGCGAGAGAATTAACCAACAACTTATTTGATGAACTATCTGCTGAATGTGCTGATGTGCCAGCCTTAAGAAAACTTGGCGAGTTAATGTTTAGTCCTGATGACAACGGACGCGACAAACTCAATGAAATTTATCACTCAATCATCTCCCTGCCTGAGCGCGTTAAGTCAGCCAAAGCATTAAGTGAAACACTCAAAAACTTGGTTGGGCTTGAGCGTCAAGCATACGGGCTTGATGACGTACAACCGAATAAGACAGCTAGTCAGCTATCAGAACTAATGGACGACTTATCTAAGGAATAATCATGAAGCCAGAACATCTTGCATTATTGAGAGATAAGCTCTGGCGATTGAATCATCTTTACTGGATCACCAACAAAGAAGGTAAGCCAGTTCGATTTAAAATGACGCCTGAGCAGCTTGAATACTTTGAAGGGATGCACACGCGAAACATTATCTTAAAGGCTCGGCAACTAGGTTTTACGACTGAGGTCTGCATCATCCAATTAGATGCAGCGTTATTTGAGGCGGCTAAATGTGCACTGATAGCTCATACGCTAAATGACGCTAAGCGCCTATTCAGGGAAAAGATAAAGTATGCCTACGAAAAATTACCTGATGAAATTAAAGCAGCAAATCCAGCGAGTAATGACGCGGCTGGTGAGTTGGTTTTTAGTAAAGGCGGGTCACTTTATATCAGCACGTCATTTCGTGGCGGTACGCTCCGTTATTTGCACGTTTCTGAGTTCGGTAAGATATGCGCTAAGTATCCAGAGAAAGCACGTGAGATTGTCACTGGCGCATTTGAGGCGGTATCAAGCGATTGTTTTACGACGATTGAAAGCACAGCGGAGGGTCGAGCAGGTTATTTCTTCGATTATTGCCAGTCTGCTGAGAAAGCGCAAATTCAGAATAAGACTCTCTCTAACCTAGACTGGAAGTTCTTTTTCTTCTCATGGTGGAAGAATCCAGAGTATGCCATCAACCCTGTTGAGCCATTACCGCAACGGTTAGTTGATTATTTCGATGAGATAGCCAGCAAACATGGTGTTCAATTAAACGAGCGTCAAAAAGCTTGGTATTACGCCAAAGAGAAAACGCTTGGCGACGATATGAAGCGAGAATACCCGTCAATACCGTCTGAGGCATTCCAGCAATCGGTTGAAGGCGCTTACTACGCTAAGCAGTTCCGCTTCCTGTACGAAAATAAACGCATTGGCACACTTCCTGATAACTCGCATTTACCGGTTCACACGTACTGGGATATTGGTGTGGGTGATTCAACATCAATTTGGTTTATTCGTGAAGTGGGCGAGGAGTTCCACGTCATTGATCACTACTCAAACAGTGGTGAAGGTCTACGGCACTACATGAAAGTGCTGAAAGACAAAGGCTATACATATGCAAGTCACAATGGCCCTCATGATATCGATAACCGCGAGTTTGGTTCTGATGCGAAATCTCGACGTGAGTTAGCGCGTGAAGGGTACGAAATCGACGGGCAAATTTACTCAATACGATTTGAAGTGGTGCCGAAACTTTCAGTTGATGAAGGTATCGAAGCGGTGCGTGAAATTCTGCCTCTCTGCGCTTTTGATGAGCATAAATGTAGTGAAGGCATTGCTCATCTCGAAGCTTACCGCAAAGAGTGGGATGACAAACGGGGCTGTTGGAAAGATAAACCGCTTCACGACTACACATCACATGATGCTGATGGGTTTAGGTATTTTGCAGTGAGTAGAAGAAACACTAAGCGCCCAGCATTCGAAATTAACCTAGGAACAACCTTCTGATGAGTACAACAAATGTAGATTTCACTCGACCGGAGTATAAAGCGGCTGCTCCTCAGTGGGAGCTAGTTCGCGCTGTTTGCCGAGGCGGTGAAGATATAAAAAATTATCTTCCTGAACTTGAAGAACAAGATGGCAAACGCAAAAAGAAGCGCAATAAAGATTATCAAGACCGTGCGGTGTTCTATCCAATAACGGGCAATACTCGCAACGGCATGATAGGGATGGCATTTAAAAAGGATCCCTTAGTTGCGGTTGTCGAAAAGCTATCGTGTTTAAAAGATGATGCTGATGGCGCAGGCTCAAGTATTTATCAACTTGCTCAGTCCTCGCTTGAGTCGGTATTAGAGGTGGGGCGGCACGGGCTATATGTTGATTACAACAGTGATTCTAAACTTCCGTACATATTTCAATATCGAGCTGAAGATATCATTAATTGGCGCACTGACCGCATAAATGGTCGCACTATGTTAACGCTGGTGGTATTGCGAGAGACGGTGGAAGAAGAGGACGGGTTTGGTTTTAAGGATGAGGTTCAATACCGGGTATTGTCGATAGAAGAAGGTAAGTTTGTCTGTCGTGTCTATCGCAAGCCAAGTGGAAGCAGTGTCTTTGTTATCGATTCTGAATATATTCCAGAACGAGCAGGCAACGGCGCGTGGGATGAAATTCCTTTCACGTTTATTGGTGCTCAGAATAACGATCACACTATTGATGAAGCTCCATTGTTAGGGCTAGCAAAAATCAATTTAGGGCATTATCGAAATTCTGCTGATTATGAAGATTCTGTTTTCTTCTGTGGGCAAATACAACCTTATTTAGGTGGACTAGGAACAGAATGGCGTGACTATCTAGAAAAGAAAGGCGTTATGGTTGGTTCTCGCTCGCCAATTATGTTGCCAGAAAAAGGTTTCTTTGGTTACGCTCAGGCTCAGCCTAACATGCTGGCAAAGGAGGCAATGGACAGTAAACGCGATTATATGGTTGCGCTTGGTGCTCAGTTAGTTTCTGCGGACAGCAAAGTTAAAACGGTTATTCAGTCTGTCGGTGAGCAGAACGCACAAACCTCCATTCTTAGCATCTGTTGCTCTAACGTTTCCGATGCATTCAGTAAAGCGCTAATGTGGTGTGCTGAATACATTGGTTTAGACACGAAAGATATTTCTTTTGAAATTAACAAAGACCTCGTTAATCATATTGCCGATAGTTCGATGATCCGTGAAATCGTCGCAGCATGGCAATCTGGCGCAACGCGTAAATCTGATTTGGTTCGTAGTTTGCAAAAATATGATGTTATCGACCCCGCTGATGATGTGGATGTGGTGGTGGATGAGCTTAATAATCAAGAGCCGACAATGGTAGGTGAGACATGAGATCAGTGAATGAGCGGTTAATGGATGAATTGATTGCTCACTCCCTGTTTTCTGGTCGCTATTCTACTGGTGTCGCGAGGCGGATGATAAAGGCGCTCAATGAGTTTGATGCTGAATTAACGGCTTCACTTATTGTGGCGTTGGATGATGCCACCATTGATGTTAATAGTTTCACTGCTAGGCGATTGGAGTCGTTATTATCAAGCGTTAGAAGTATTAATAAGCGAGCTGTTGATAGCGCTTTTTCGCTACTGACGGAAGAAATGAGAGCACATGCATTATATGAGGCTGGTTATTACCCATCCCTTTTTGATTCTCTACTACCTGACGTTGTTCTACGCAAATACCCACTAATGAGCATTACAGAGGAAATGCTATTTTCCTCAGTCATGTCTCGCCCTTTTCAAGGGAAATTACTTTCTGAATGGGCTGATGGATTAGAGTCAGATCGCATGACACGCATAAATAACGCTGTTCGTAATGGTTATTTAAATGGTGATAGTGCGGTAGAAATCGGACGTAAAATCAGAGGACATGCAAACCAAGGTTATAAGGATGGGGTATTGCAACTAAGCCGAGCTAATGCGACGACAATAGCTAAAACGGCCATTAGTCATTTACAAGCAACAGCGCGAGATCAGTTTGCTGATGCCAATAAAGACATTCTTGATTGTAAGCAATGGTTATCTACCCTCGATAATAAAACATCTCACGATTGCATTATTCGGGATAGGTTGAAATACACGCTGGAAGGTAAGCCTATTGGTCATAAAGTTCCTTATCTACAAGGCCCCGGGAAAATCCACTTCAATTGCCGCTCAACAGAAACATTGGTTACTAAATCATGGCGTGAATTAGGCATTGATTTAGATGAGATGGATGCAGGAACGAGAGCATCAATGGACGGGCAAGTGCCAGCGGATACTAATTTTCTTGATTGGATACAGCGACAACCTGAGTGGCGACAGCGACAGGTGTTTGGGGAGACGCGATTTAGATTGATGAAAGAAGGTGGTATTCATCCATCCGAATTTTACACGGACAAAGGTGAGTTTATTTCTCTCGAACAACTCAGGGAGATAGACAAGCAGGCATTTAGAGAGGCTGGATATAGCTAATCAATAAACCATTTAACAAGGTCACCTCGGTGGCCTTTTTTATTAACCGAATTCAGCTCAGGGCTGATTTATCACAACGCGCTAGGCGCATTCAATCCCAAGGGGAACAACATGTTATTTATGAATATCGAACGCAAATATTATTCACATACTGATGATGGCTCTCAAGGTGGAGGTGGTGGAACACCGAAAATCACTCCAGAAATTCAAGCTATTATCGACCAGCAGGTTTCAGGGCTAAAGGCTAAAAACAGTGAGTTGCTAGGCAAGCTCAAAGAGCAAAACGATAATCTCAAGCGTTTTGATGGTATTGATCCCGATGCTGTACGTGGAATTCTCAAACGTTTTGAAAATGATGAAGAAGCCAAGTTAATCGCTGACGGCAAAATTGATGAAGTCATTAATAAACGTACTGAGCGCTTACGCAATGACGTTGATAAACAACTGAAAGAAGCCAATAGCCGAGTGGAAAGGGCTGAGGCGTTTGCAAATAAATTCCGTGCTCGTGTATTAGGCGATGAAATTCGTTCCGCAGCAGGGAAAGCGGGTGCATTAACCAGCGCTCAAGAAGATTTAATTTTACGTGCCAAAGGCATTTTTGAGATCAACGATGAAGGTCAGGCCGTAGCCGTTGATGAAGATGGCAATCCAATCATGGGCAAAGATGGTCGCACGCCATTATCACCTATTGAATGGATTGAATCCCTAAAAGAAAGTGCTCCTCACTTATTCCCCGCAGCCTCTGGTACAGATGCAGGGAAACATAAACAAGGTGGTGCACATTTTAAACGTTCTCAAATGTCCGCCAGTGACAAGGCTGATTATATTCGCCGATACGGGCGTGACGCATATTTAAAACTTCCAAAAGAGTAAGGAAATATAAGTAATGGCTACGACAACTAATAGCGATTTAGTGATTTATAACGATTTGGCACAAACGGCGTTCTTAGAGCGTCGCCAAGATAATTTAGCCGTCTTTAATCAGGCGTCAAATGGCGCTATCGTGCTAGATAATCTGTTTATTGAAGGTGACTTCCGTAAACGTGCTTTCTACCAAATTGGCGGTTCTATTGAACACCGTGATGTAAATTCTACGGACACAGTAGAGAATAAAAAAATAGGCGCGGGCGAATCTGTTGATGTAAAAGCACCTTGGAAATATGGTCCTTATGCAACGACAGAAGAAGCATTTAAACGCCGTGGCCGTGATGTATCGGAGTTCTCTGAGCTGGTGGGTACCGATGCGGCAGATGCTTCACTAGAGGGTTATATCAAATACTCTTTAGCTGCTTTAGGTGCCGCTATTGGCAATAACGAAGAAATGGTGGTTACAGCTGATATTGCGACTGATGGTAAGAAAACACTGACAAAAGGTTTGCGCAAATATGGTGATAAATTCAACCGCGTAAATCTGTTTGTTATGCACTCAACCACCTACTTCGATATTGTTGATCAGGCCATTGATAACAAAGTGTATGAAGAAGCGGGTGTGGTTATCTACGGTGGACAGCCGGGCACATTAGGCAAGCCTGTATTGGTAACAGATACAGCGCCAGTAGATGCCATCTTTGGTTTAGTGCCGGGAGCTGTGACCATCACTGAATCCCAAGAGCCAACTTTCCGATCTTATGAAATCAATGACAAGGAGAACTTGGAAATTGGTTATCGTGGTGAAGGCGTGGTTAACGTTGGCGTTCTGGGTTATAGCTGGGATGAATCAAAAGGCAAAAACCCTGACTTAACACAGTTAGGCACCGCAGGTAACTGGAAGAAGCATTTCACTAGCAACAAATTAACCGCTGGCGTCATGATTAAACTGATTGCCGAAGAGGGAAAGTAACCCTGTCAGCGGATAAAACGTCCGCTATCGCTGACAGTACAGATACAGTAACGATCACTCTTAATTACACCAAGGGTAGCTCTCCAGTCGAAGGAGCTACAGTTAATTGGTCTACAACAGGTGGTAAATTAAGCGTTACTTCATCTAAGACGGGCAAAGCTGGTGGTGCGACAGTGAAATTAACTTCTGATGCACAAGGTGAATTTATTGTCACGGCCACTGTTGATGGTGTTGCGCAAAATACTGATGCAATTACATTCACAGAAAAAACTTCTCCAGATGAGTAATTTAAGGGGCTTTGTGCCCCTCTTTTTTTTTGAGGTGAGCATGATTGATCCTGATAAGAACTCTCTAACATTTAATAGCTACGCCAGTGTTGATGATTTGAAGAAATACGCTGAGGATAGAAATATCACTTTGGCAGATAGTGGATTAGAGGCATTACTAATTACGGCAATGGATTATCTTGAGTCGCAGAAATGGTTAGGTAAACGAACCAATCCAAACCAGCCTTTATCTTTCCCACGTTCAGGGTTATCTCGTGATGGCGTGGCTATCCCAAGCGATCAGATACCAAAGCAATTAATCCAAGCTCAATGCCGTTTAGCGATTGAATCAGTAGAAAATGACCTACAGCCAACGTTAGGCGCTGAAATCACCTCTGAGCGAATTGAGGGGGCTATTACTGTGCAATATGCCGAAGGCACTAATACTGGCGCACCAAACTTTCCTTGGTTAAAAGGTTTATTATCTGGCTTGATTGATGTCTCAGATGGATTTGCCATTAATACATTTGCAATGAGGTAGCGATGAACATTTATCAGCGTGGGCAAAGCACAGCATTGCGAATGTTGAAAAAATATGGCGTTTCCTATCAGGCTAAGCGTGATGGTAAGCATTGGGTTGATGATGAGGGGCAGGAGCGATTTGAGCCAGAAACGTTATTTTCTGTTGTCGGGGTAAAAACGCAATATAAACCTTACGAAATCGACGGCACGCTTATTCTCTCTACGGATATTAAAATGATACTTCCTCCAGACGTTGATATACAAAAAGGGGATAAGGTGCTTGTCGATGGCGTTTGGTTGCGCGTTCATGAACCGAACCCTGTTAAACCCGCTGATATTATTATCTGCTATCAGTCTCAGTTGAGGGGGTGATATGTCAGATCAGTTCATGAAGTCGATTAACTTATTTATCGATAAAGCCAATGAAAATATTGAAACGGTTGTCAAAAATACAGGGTTTAAAATATTAGCGAAGCTTGTTGATATGTCACCTGTTGGAAATCCTGAATTATGGGAAGTTAATAGGGTTGCCTCAAACTACAATAAAGCAGTTTTTGAACATAATGAGTATCTAAAACAAGATCCTAATAATTTAACACCAAAGCGACGTCAATTAAAAAAGCGTGTTCGTGTTAATGACTCTATGGATATTTATGTTCCTCCTGGTTATACAGGTGGTCGATTTAGAGGTAATTGGCAGGTGTCATTTGATGCTCCAGCGGAAGGCGAGACGGGTCGCATAGATAAGTCAGGCAATATGACAAAGGCGTTAGGCAACGTTGTTATTGAACAATTTAAGGTAGGAATGAAAGCTATCTATTTCACAAACAATGTACATTATGCTTACCGCCTCGAAATGGGGCATTCGAAACAAGCACCTAACGGCATGGTTGCCGTGACTGCTGAGGAATTTAGTCAGTTTTTCAACTCTGCCGTATCGGAAGCTAGATCATGAATCAGTCGACAATTAATGCTGAAATACGAAAGCTGGTTGCGAGTATTGGTAAGGATTTAAACCTTAAAATCGCATGGCCTAATCTTTATTTTGATGATATCAACGATCCCTATCTCCAGCTTCATATCATGCCAGCAGAAACGGATAACATCGGGTTATCTCTGGATATGCCTGTTTGTCGTGGTGTTATCCAAATTAACGTAGTTGGGAAAGTAGGGAGTGGGGACGATAAGATATCAACTATTGCTGATGACGTTAAAAACAGATTAGAAAATGGATTAACATTAGGGGAGGGAGTCTACATTAACGGAGAGCCTAATCAGCTCCCTCCAATTTCAGATGAAGCAAATTACACTATTCCTATTCGTGCATCCTATCGATGTAACGCAATCCGATAACGCCGCTTAATTGCGGTTTTTTTATACCTAAAAATAGAGGTTAACAATGGCCTATAACATTCCTAATGGCTCACGAGTCTACGTGGCAAGTAAATATGGTAAAGAAGTAGAATTTACTACAGCAAGCAACGCCGCAGAGGCGGTTCTTACCGTGGCTGCATCTAGCGGCGTGAAAGCTGGCGATATTGTTCAAGTAATATCTGGATGGAAAAGAATGTCTGGCGTGTATCGAGTGAAGGCTGCGGCAGAAACCAGTGTCACTCTCGAGGGGGTCGATACCACGGACACAGAAAGATTCCCAGCAGGCGGAGGGAAGGGAACATTAAAAACCATCCAAGAGTGGGAGGTCATGCCGCAGGTAATGACGCTATCCACCGAAGGCGGTGAGCAGCAAACACAAGAAATTCAATTTCTTGAAGATGAGCAAGCGGAAACTATTGATACATATAAATCGGGTATCGTTCAGGTCTATACTTTTGCTCATGACGCTCAATTACCAATTCGTAAGTTACTGATGAAGCTGGATGATACAAAACAGTTAACAGCCATACGATTTTATAACAAACGAGCAGGTGAAGATCGCTATTACTCTGCAAGTGTTTCATTTCAGCGCGTGCCGAACACAGCCATCAATGAGGTTGAGAATGTATCAGCTCGCTTTTCTCTCAAGTCAGATATGCAAATCTACGCGACAGCATAATAACACCCCCTCTTATGAGGGGGATTTTTTAAGGGGTAACAATGCCTAAGTTTACTTTGATTCCTGAACCAAGATTTAAAGCAGATGTAAAAATTCCTGTCGCTGGTAAAGAAAAGCCAGAGATAGTGACGTTTACATTTAATCACATGCCAATGAGCAAGTTGGAAGAGTTGAAAGACGAAAAGGTTGATGACTTTTTCAAGAAAATTATAGCTGATTGGGCTATCGAAGAGCCATATAACGAAGATAATCTCAATTTATTGTTCGATAATTACCCAGCAGCGGCAGGCGCTATAACGACAGCTTATTATCATGAGCTTTTGGGTAATCGCGAAAAAAACTCTTAACGGTCGCCGAGGCGATGTATGGCGGAATGAGTTCAAAAGAATCGGCTGAGTTCGAGCGTGCTTTTGGCTTTCCGCCTGACATTGATGATGTTGAGGTGTGGCCTGACGTTTGGGAATCGTATCAAGTATTTTCAGCCATGAAGACACAATGGCGCGTAGGCATGAGTGGCATCACTGGCTTGGATTACAACCCGTTAAACCAAGTGATGGACTTGCTCAACATCAAAGATAGGGCGACCGTATTTAGCGATCTGCGCATTATGGAAGCTAAGGCGTTAGAGGTAATGCACAAGAGGTCACAATAATGAACCGATAAGCGTCGGTTGGTGAGTAGGAAATAATACTAAGTAGGGCATCAATGCCCCTAGGAGGATATATGAACATAACGAAAGTCACCCCCACCCGTAACCAGCAGTGCCCATGAGGCAGCGGAGTTCGCTATAAGTGGTGCTGTGGGAAGTTGAAATAGGAGGGGTATGGCTAGCAAGAGGGGTGTCATAGCTTGGAAATCTCGTGGGGCGCGAATTATACGAGCGTCAATGTAAAATACAAGCAAAACTGTTGACTTAATGTAACTTAACTTACATTATAACCAGAGGTAATACGCATCGTATACCTAGATGTAAATTATAACTCATTGGTTTATAACGAGGTTAATATGGGTCACGCACTGCAAAAGCCTAACCGCTTAAATATACCTGCTCGTGACAAAAGTAAAATTGCAGCGCCAAAAGCTGCCATGAGCGAGCAATGTTCTCACGATAATCAAGTCAAGAATGCTTTTGATTTTGGTTTCGCTCGCTATGAAAAAGCCATGGAAAAATTAGCTAAGGTATAGTGAGTGATAAGCATCACAGGGGAGTTTGTCGAAGGGATTAACTATCTATCTATTGATGATCTAATAAACATCAATAGAACATTGATAGAGCTGCAAACTCCCAATGAGCCTATCGAAGTATTGAACTTCAATAACCTTAGCTCATCCCAATCAAGACCAAGTCAAGTGAAATATTACGAGCAGACAGATGACATGTTTGTTCTCACTGCAGTATTAATTGAAAGCCTGATACAAAATCATCCTTTTGCCAATGCTAACAAACGAACGGCAATGATGGCAGGGTACGTTTTTTTATTACTTAATGGTTATGAATTAACAGCTCCAGAGGATGAAGTGGTAGAAATGGCTCGCGGATTAGCCACTAAAGAATATTCACTTGATGAGCTAGACAGTTGGCTGTGTAATTGGTCAAGAGATTTTGATTCAAGGCAACTCTGTAAAGAGCGAATAGGTATCGAATATTGCTCTATATTCAGATTCAAATTAGACTAACCCACTCCGGTGGGTTTTTTATTGTCTGAATCTAGCCCGTCTTTGGCTTGTGATGAATGTATGTGCTTTAGTTTGAAATGATGTATAATTTGTATGCACATTTGTATCTATGAGGCAACAAACCATGATTTCAGAGGCTATTATGATGGCAATGCTATCAAATCCAACAGATAAAAAAGATGTGGATTCAGGCTTGGCTAATTTAGCTATGTCTATAGCTACTATTGTCGATAAAAAGGCAAAAGGTGATGTATCGCCAGATGAAATTATGGATTTAATTGTTGATGGCAAGACCGTGCTAACGACCCTTGTAGCTTCAATCGATGAAGTAATAACTTTACTTGATGACCCAACAAAAGATGACATAAAAAAACATGCAGGTAATAACCCAGAAGATGTAATGCATGAGTTGGAGCGGGTGATTAAGCATGGTAATAATGCAGTTATGATGATTGAGGCAATGTATAGCATTGCTAAAACTACTAAGGCTTTTCATCCATTTGAAAGCATAGCTGATGGTTACTTTAAAGAAGTTATTCTTAAAATGTCTGCATTAAGAAACCATATGCAAGCAATATATCGACAATTTAACCAACATATTAACCAGTTGCCTGCAACGGTAGAGGAAGATGGGTTTAGCGACGAGGATATAGCCTTATTTAATTCCTCAATTGCTGAATTTAATCGAGATCTGCTTGCTGGTAACTTGCAATGCCAATAGTCACAATCACGCCTAGATATAAAGATAACGGTGTTTATCGGAAGTATGCGGCTAAGCTATCAGCGGCTCTTAATGGCTCATCTCTCTCTGGGTATGTGGGTAAATTTGCTGATTTTAGAAACAGCTCAATAGCGCGTCAGTCATTCATTGAAAAGGTTCATATAAGAACGCCAAATGAAAAACCTTGGGATAGCCAAATTCGACAGGCTGTTAGAGTGAGCGATAACTTTTTAGTGTTTTGTAAGCACTGTATGTACGATGATTATTACCAAATTCTGGCAATCATAACTCCTGATGCACATGCTCGTTCAGATGCATTGCTTCCAATATTGGCAGATATGGCAGAAGCTCATTTTCATTCTTTATCACTTAAAGAGTTAGCTGAATTAGAGCAATTCTAGTTAGCCCGTCCTTGGGTTTGCAATCCAGATCACACACCACGCCTCTTAACTGAGGCTTTTTGCTTCGCTGTAAATAAAATCAGTAACGCTTCCCCTAAAATAAATGGTTAAATATAGCTAACCAATCTTAGAGGATGAGCTAATGAACTTAATACCAATAGGTATTGCAATATTTTTATTTGTCCTGCTTGTTATTGTTTTTGTGCTTAAACAAAAAGAAAAGAAAAATTATGAATTAAAATTAATGCGATTCAAGCTAATAGATGATGCAGAAAAAGAAGCAAAGAAAATCTTAGATGCTGTGACAAAAGAAGAAAATGAAAGGTTAGAAAAAATCAAATCTTATGAGCAGAGGGCTAGAGATGAAATAAATGCTGAAGTATCAGAAAAAAGAAGAGCTATTGATGATGAGGTCAAAGAAAAAACTGATGCAATTGAAAGTAGAGAGTATAAATCACAAGTAGAAATCGATAATCAAAAACAAGAACTAGTGCTTTTAAAGGAAAGCTACAACGAAAAGCGTAAACAGCTGATTCAATTGACTGAAAAGCTAGCATTGGTTAATGACAGCGCAGAAATGCTTGATTTTGGGATTTATAAGCCACACTTTGATTATCATGACTCTATAGCCTATCAAGAGGCGATATTAAGAAATAAAGAACAACAAAAAGGGTTAATTAGAAGTAACGATGCATGCTACGCACCTTCTGGCTGGACTGTTAATGGAAGTGAATCAGAAGGCAAGAGAATGACAAAGCAGTATGTAAAATTGCTAGTTAGGGCTTTTAATAGCGAGTGTGATGCAGCTCTGGCAAAAGTAAGGGCTGGCAATGTTGAGCAATTAATCAAGCGCGTTGAAAATGCATTTGAGGCATTGAACAAATTTGGTCAAACAGTTGGAATTAGAATTACGGGTGAATACCTTGCTGTCAGACTTGAAGAAATTCTATTAACTCATGAGAAAGAGCAAAAAATTCAAGATGAGAAAGATATCTTACGTGAGGAACGAGAGCTTCAAAGGGAGGAGGAAAAAGCTCAACGGGAATATGAAAAAGCCATAAAAGAAGAACAGAAAGCAGAAAAAGATTTCCAAAAGGCAATGGATAAGGCAAGAAAAGAACTAGAAAAAGCTAATGCTGAAGAAAAAGAGAGGATCGAGTCTAAAATAGCAGAATTAGAAAGTAAGTTAGCTGAAACTCAAGCGTTATCCGAGCGAGCAAAATCACAAGCGCAACTTACTAGAAGCGGGCACGTTTATGTTATATCGAATATTGGTGCTTTCGGTGAAAATATTTACAAGATTGGTTTAACTCGTAGATTAGAGCCTGAAGAAAGGGTAAATGAGCTGGGCTCGGCTTCGGTTCCATTTAAATTCGATATACATGCGTTAATATACTCCGATGATGCGCCTGCACTGGAAACTAGCTTACACCAAGAGTTTATAAATCATCGTGTTAATATGGTTAACAATAGAAAAGAATTTTTTAATGTCCCATTATCACTAATAGAGAAGAAAGTAAGAGAATTAGGTTTTGATGCTAGCTTTGATGAGTTCGCTATTGCAAAAGAATATAGAGAAACACAAAATCTATTATCAATAGTGAATAATACTAAGAGCAATAAAGAAGATAATTCAGCTAAGAAGATTGAGGAAGAATATCCTTTAATGGTATAGCTTTTACCCTTCACAAGTTATTAATGCATCTAACCTGCTTCGGCAGGCTTTTTGTTTGCTTCAATTTGCACTCCCGCTAAGCTAACATTAAGAAAACTAATTTAAGAACTGAGAGGACGGGATGAAGAAATTATTCGTTGGATTGCTATTGACGTTAGGGGTTAATTTCGTCGGAGTATCTTCTGCAATAGCTAGTGAGGGTAAGAAGTTCTTTATAGAGATGGTGGAAGAAACATGCAAAGAACATACAGACCCTACCTTTTGTAAATGGCAAGTAGAAAATCTAAGTGCGATATCCAGCATCAATACACTGACATATTATGGTTGCAAGCTACGCGATAAAAAAGGAAAAGAGTGCTTAGAGTCAGTCGAAATGTTTGATTATATTCAGGGGCAATATGATAAAAATATGAATAATGCGAAAAACAAATAAGCACTAATAAATCACTACACAACCACCTTCGGGTGGTTTTTTTATATCTGGAGGAAACTAAATGGCAGATATAGCAACAATATCATTAAAGGCTGATACGTCAGATCTAGAACGTGGAACTCAAAAGTTAAAGGAGTTCGGCGATACAGCAGAGAAGGCAAGCAGTGCATCTCAGGGCTTGAATGACCAATTCAACAGGGGTATCGATCATCAAAAAAAAGCAGCGGATGCGTTAAAAAGACAAAAGAAAGAACTTGATGACTTACTCAACTCAATAAATCCAACAAACAAAGCATTTCAAAAGTTAGATGAGTGGCAGCAAAAGTTGTTGTAATCCCCCCGAAAAATCGCAGCAGTTATTTATAGAAAATTCTATTAAAATAAACTCAAGGAGTTTTCTATGCGTAAATCAAAATTCACTGATAGCCAGATATTGGCAATCATTAAACAAAATGAAAGTGGTATGCCCGTTCCAGAACTCTGCCGAGAACATGGTGTTAGCTCTGCAACATTTTATAAGTGGCGAGCTAAATTCGGCGGTATGGATGCTTCGTTGATGAAGCGAATGAAAGAACTCGAAGACGAAAACCGTCGGCTCAAAAAAATGTATGCGGAAGAACGTCTCAAAGCTGAGATTCGTTTGGAGGCGCTTGAGGGAAAG
Source organism: Providencia sp. PROV080 (assembly GCF_033688105.1). Classification (NCBI taxonomy): domain Bacteria; kingdom Pseudomonadati; phylum Pseudomonadota; class Gammaproteobacteria; order Enterobacterales; family Morganellaceae; genus Providencia; species Providencia sp. PROV080. Next base: position 3,271,573 of record NZ_CP096346.1, on the reverse strand, counting down.
TTATAAAGCCATCTCATCGTAAGGAGATGGCTAAGGCTGCCGCAATTAAGTATGACATAAGCATTCGCTTTGCTTGCTTGTGCATGAATGTGAGCGAAAGCTGCTTTTACTATCAAAGTAAACTTAATGCTGAAAACGATCAGATTGCTGACTGGCTAATACGCCTAACCGAAAACAAAAAACGTTGGGGGTTTGGTCTATGTTTCTTGTATTTACGCAACGTAAAGGGCTTCGCATGGAACCACAAGCGCGTTTATCGAATTTATTGTGAGTTGGAGCTTAATCTTAGAATTAGGCCTCGCAAACGCTTAAAACGCGATAAGCCTGATGCCCTCAGTGTGCCTGTAGCCATTAACCAAGTATGGTCTATGGATTTTATGTCAGACAGCTTAGCCAGTGGCCGCAGCATTCGAACCTTTAATGTCATTGATGATTTTAATCGTGAATGCTTAGCGATTGATGTTGATTTATCGTTGCCTAGCGCACGAGTTATTCGGTCGTTAGAACAAGTCATCGAGTGGCGCGGTAAACCCAAAGCGATACGATGCGACAACGGACCAGAATATATTTCAGGAGAGCTAATAAACTGGGCAACACGGCAGCAAATTACCTTACTTTATATTCAGCCTGGCAAGCCTACACAAAATGCTTACATTGAACGCTTTAACCGAACAGCTCGTCATGAATGGCTTGATTTAAATATATTTGAGAGCGTTGAGCACGCTCAAGAACTTGCCACACAGTGGCTTTGGACTTATAACAATGAGCGGCCGAATACGGCGATTGGAGGAATACCCCCGAGACAGCGATTACAGGTAGCTTAAACTCTATAAATAGTTACTGTGAAAAGTGGGGGGATTACATTGTCTGATGCAAGCAAAAAAGGACTTTTGCCAAGGGATGTGTTTTTAGATTACAACAAGATACTTGACCAAACTAGAGATAAGCTAACAAGAGTTCAAATGTCTCTTACCTCTGAAGGGCAAGCACTTCTAGCTCAGGAGGCGGCAACAAATAAAGCCAAAAGGGCAGCAGAGCAATTCTTATCCTCTTTAAAATCGCAAGCTGAATCCATCGGTAAGACGAGGACTGAAATTCTTGAGATGAAGGCCGCGCAGCTAGGCGTCAGTGAATCAGCTAAGCAATATATTGACAAAATCAAAGAAAGCAACAAGCAAACGCATGAGCTTGCAAAAACCAGTGGCGGGCTAAAAGGAACGCTAAACGACCTACTTTCCACAACCCGTTTAGGCGGCATTGCTAGAGGCGGAATAATCGGCGTTGTGAGTGCGTCTGTTGTTGGTTTAATGAAGGTTTTGTTTGATGCGGAGTCAGAGTTCACCAAGTTCAACAAACAACTTATTTTGACGGGGAATTACGCTAATAAATCTGCATCACAGCTTAATGAGATGGCTAGAGCTATGTCTGGTGCTGGAATTACACGCTCTGAAATGGCTAACGTTATAAGTAGCGTTGTTGGAACTGGTGTTTTTTCAAACAATGAAATAGCCCGAGTGTCAAAAGCCGCTGCTCAAATGAATTACATCACAGGGCAGGCGATTGATACCACTATTGATCAGTTTAAGCGGTTACAAGATGAGCCTCTTAAAATGTCATTGGAATTAGAAAAAGCGAATCACCACCTCACAGTCGCTCAACTTGAACAAATACGTACGCTAGAGATGCAGGGGAACAAAACTGAGGCAGCTAGGTTAGCAATTGATGCGTATGCGCAGTCAATTAATGACGGAGCAAACGATATAGAAGAAAACCTTGGTTATTTAGAGCAAGCATGGAAAGGCATTCAGTGGGCAGCCAAAAATGCTTGGGACGCTATGTTTGACATCGGACGAAAGAAAACTCTAGATCAGCAAATATATGAAATAGAGAAGAAACTAGTTGATTTTCAAATAAACCCCGCGGCGTCTGGGGTGTATTTTTATAATACAGGCAAAACACCCGACGACCTACGTCGTGAGTTGGAGTTGAAAAAAGAAGAGAAATTTCAACAAGATTTACTGAACTCACAGAAGCAGGCAGAAAAAAACTTTCAGCAACAAGAGGCTAATAAATTTAGAGTAAGGCAATACTATCATGATAAATATGCGAGTTGGGAAACAAAAAGAAAGGAGGAACTGGCAAAATTAAACTCTGATAGAGCGTTACTGACCGATGAACAATATAAAGAATATGAAAAAATGATTAACTATCGACTCAGAGATCGGAAAATGCCGGGCTCTGGCCGGAGTAGCGCTTATAAAGTTGACGCAGGAACGCGTTTAGATGAGGAGAATCAGAAGGCTCTTACATCCTTACAGGCACAATTGAAGGTGTTAAAAGAGCATAAAACAGTTAGTGATGTTATTAGCTCTGAGCGTAAAAAACTTTGGGATATGGAGGCGAAAATATCAATCCTTGAGGAGGCTCAGAAAACAAGGCAGTTAACCAAGGACGAAAAGGCGTTACTTGCTAAAAAGGACTACATTCTTGCTTCTCAAAAGGCTCTAGCTATAGCGGGTGATGAGGTTAAGCTTCAGGAGTTACATAATCGTGAGTTAGATAAGCAACTTAAACGTGTTGAAGAAATTAATGCCAGAAGTCGCGCCTTAGAGTTGGGAGCTGGTAAGTCTGACCGCATGTATCAACGAGATATCGCACTAGAGAAAGCTAAATCACCAGACGAGAGAAAAGCCTTAGAGGAGTATTATGCTAAGGAAGACTCTATTCGTGCTAACTGGGAGTTAGGTGTTAAGAAAGGCTTTGCTGAGTTCCAAGAGAGAGCCACTGATGTTTACGGTAACGTATCACAAATCAGCCAATCTGCATTTCAGGGCATGAGTAACAGTCTCTCTGATTTTGTATTGACGGGCAAAGCTAATTTTGCTGATTTCACTCGCTCATTCTTAGAAATGACCACCAAGATGTTAATGCAGATGGCTATGCTAAATGCTATGAAAGCGGCATTTGGTGGTAATGCGGTAGGTAATTTCTTGGGGTTAAAAGGTCACTCGGAAGGCGGCTACACTGGGGATGGCGGTAAGTACGAACCCAAAGGTATCGTTCATGGTGGAGAGTTTGTATTCACAAAAGAAGCCACGCAACGATTAGGCATTGCCAACCTTTATCGGCTAATGGATTACGGTCAAAAAGGGTACGCTTCTGGCGGCTATGTTGGTGGTTCTGCTCCGATGTCAGTTACACAACCAACCGCATTTATCGCTCGCAATCCTCAAGTTGCTGGTGGTGGAAATGTGCAGATTAATTTAGGAGGCATTAACATTGAAAGCGGGCAGCAGCAACAACCTTCAAGTAACCAAACCAATGCTTCATCATTGAAGCGTGAATTCCAGCAAATGATAGAAGTTGGGGTTAATAATTTACTTAAAAACCCAGCATCTGCATTATCAAGAACAATCAAAGGCAATTAAGAGAGGTAGTTATGAAAATTGAAGTGGGATTTCCAATTAAGTCATTTAGATTCACAGATGGTGCTATTGAAGAATTTAAGGGTAGCTTAAATTTTTCCACAGGAACTGTAGCCACCTTGGAATCAAAAGTTGTTATTACTAAGATTTTATCTGATGATGATAATTCTAGCCTGACATTGCGATATGAAGAAGATTTTAATCCTGATGAGGGTTTAAGGCACTTCTTTAGTAGGGCGGAGGAATATGCTCGAAATTATTTTCATACAATGGTTAAAGCGCAACAAAATTGATATTGTTACGCTTTATTTTTATGGTTAAATATCTTTTATCTTATCGAAAATTTGTTTTGATTTCATTTCCAATGAGTAGGCGTAGTCTGCTATCTCGTTATCTTTTATATTCCTTTTGGTTTTATCAACACCAAAAATAGCCTCTAAGCATTTCATTATTAATGGGTAAAAAGCTTCTGGGTCTTTGGATGTTTTTGCTGTAAAGGCAATGTAAAAAGGTAACACTTCATCAAGAACTGATTTTGCATCTAGTAATTTAGGTATGGCAATATCAAGTTGCTCGTGAGATGGTTTTAGTGGATCTAAAAATTTATTACTCATTTCATTTCCTCACACCGAAGTAAGTCAGCCATTCCTTCGGCAATAAATTACATATGGCTGGCTCTTAACCATAAACTAAATTTAACTATTGAAAATCCTGATATTTGATCATTAGGCGGCTTTGTGCCGTCTTTTTTCGAGGTAAACCATGATTGAAGAATTTAAGTGGCGAATGCAAACGCAAGAAACGCCAACGGGTGAGTTCACTCATCGAATAAAAGAAGTCACTTTTGGCGATGGGTACAAACAAGTTGCGGGCGATGGAATTAACACGGAATCACAGTCATGGCCTTTTACTTACACAGGAATGAAAGATGAGGTGATGCCGATATTCAAATTTATCCGTGAGCACACAACGAGGTCGTTTATATGGACACCGCCATTTGGTGAAAAAGGGTTATATCGCGTTAAGGCTGATTCAATCACGATGACCCCCATTGGTGGTCTTGCAGTCACTATCACAGCAACATTCGATCAGGCCTTTAGCGCATGAATATTACATCTGACATTCAAAAACTAGAATCGGGCAACAAAGTTCAACTTATCGAAGTTGATGGGTCTGAATTTGATGGGCCGGTGCTTAGGTTTCACGCTTACAACTTACCTCATACGCCAGAAGAGATAGATCAATCCAAAGGTGATATCAAACCCAAGCCAATTTGGTGGCAAGGCAATGAGTACGGTGCGTGGCCTTATGAAATTGAGGGCATGGCAAAAAATAGCGATGGTAGCCCGCCAAGGCCAACATTGAGGGTTGCTAACATTGATGGTCTGATATCGTCACTGTGTTTGCAATTTGACGACATGGCCTTAGCCAAGGTCACTATTTATGAAACTTTTGCTCACTATCTTGATGCTAAAAATTTCACGGATGGCAACCCAACAGCTAACCCCGACGAGTGCTTTACCCAAGTTTATTACATTGACCGTAAGACTAGCGAGGTGGCTGGTGAAGCTGTTGAGTTCGAGCTTTCTACCCCGTTTGATTTACAGGGAATTATGATACCCGTTCGCCAGATACATTGTAATCCCCCCGAAAAATCGCAGCAGTTATTTATAGAAAATTCTATTAAAATAAACTCAAGGAGTTTTCTATGCGTAAATCAAAATTCACTGATAGCCAGATATTGGCAATCATTAAACAAAATGAAAGTGGTATGCCCGTTCCAGAACTCTGCCGAGAACATGGTGTTAGCTCTGCAACATTTTATAAGTGGCGAGCTAAATTCGGCGGTATGGATGCTTCGTTGATGAAGCGAATGAAAGAACTCGAAGACGAAAACCGTCGGCTCAAAAAAATGTATGCGGAAGAACGTCTCAAAGCTGAGATTCGTTTGGAGGCGCTTGAGGGAAAGTTATAAAGCCATCTCATCGTAAGGAGATGGCTAAGGCTGCCGCAATTAAGTATGACATAAGCATTCGCTTTGCTTGCTTGTGCATGAATGTGAGCGAAAGCTGCTTTTACTATCAAAGTAAACTTAATGCTGAAAACGATCAGATTGCTGACTGGCTAATACGCCTAACCGAAAACAAAAAACGTTGGGGGTTTGGTCTATGTTTCTTGTATTTACGCAACGTAAAGGGCTTCGCATGGAACCACAAGCGCGTTTATCGAATTTATTGTGAGTTGGAGCTTAATCTTAGAATTAGGCCTCGCAAACGCTTAAAACGCGATAAGCCTGATGCCCTCAGTGTGCCTGTAGCCATTAACCAAGTATGGTCTATGGATTTTATGTCAGACAGCTTAGCCAGTGGCCGCAGCATTCGAACCTTTAATGTCATTGATGATTTTAATCGTGAATGCTTAGCGATTGATGTTGATTTATCGTTGCCTAGCGCACGAGTTATTCGGTCGTTAGAACAAGTCATCGAGTGGCGCGGTAAACCCAAAGCGATACGATGCGACAACGGACCAGAATATATTTCAGGAGAGCTAATAAACTGGGCAACACGGCAGCAAATTACCTTACTTTATATTCAGCCTGGCAAGCCTACACAAAATGCTTACATTGAACGCTTTAACCGAACAGCTCGTCATGAATGGCTTGATTTAAATATATTTGAGAGCGTTGAGCACGCTCAAGAACTTGCCACACAGTGGCTTTGGACTTATAACAATGAGCGGCCGAATACGGCGATTGGAGGAATACCCCCGAGACAGCGATTACAGGTAGCTTAAACTCTATAAATAGTTACTGTGAAAAGTGGGGGGATTACAACATAATCTGTGCTATTGGTGCATGAAAGGGGATTACCGCAGTGGCAATGGGTGTTCCTATTCGGGTAATAAATACTTCAATGAACGGGGTGAGCCTGTCGATGATCCATCACTAGATAAATGTGGTGGGCTTATCAGTGATTGTAAAAAGCGCTTTGGTGAGAATGAACCCTTGGATTTTGGTGGGTTCCCAGCAGCAGGGTTAATACGATGATCACAAAAAAATTAACTGAACTGATATTTGAGCATGTGAAAGCTGAATATCCCAAAGAGGCCTGTGGTGTTATTTGCCAAAAAATCCGAGTCAAAAAATATTTCCCCTGTCGTAACATTTCTGATAACCCCGATGAACATTTTGAATTGTCGCCAGAAGATTACGCTCTTGCTGAGGACTGGGGTGAGCCAATAGCAATTGTGCACAGCCATTGCGGTGATGGTGTAACGACTCAACCTAGCGAAATAGATAAATTACAGTGTGATGCAACGGGATTGCCGTGGGTTATTGCATCATGGCCAGAAGGTGACTTGCGAATTATTCAGCCTCGAGGTGAGCGCGAATTAGAAGGGCGGCCATTTGTACTGGGGTATGCTGATTGCTGGTCACTCATTATGGACTACTACCGACAAAAGCACGGCATTGAGTTGCATAACTACAGCGTTGAACGACACTGGTGGGAAGAAGGCGAAAACCTGTATATGGATAATTGGGAAAAGGAAGGATTTGTGGAGTTCACTGGTGATTTAAAAGATGGCGATATGGTCATTATGCAAGTGCAAGCTGACGTTCCCAACCATGCAGGGGTAATAGTCGACGGTATGTTACTTCATCATCTATATGGTCAACTGAGTCGACTTGTTCCATACAGCGATTATTGGCGTGATCGGACGGTTAAAATTGTTCGGAGGAAAGAATTGGCATGAGTGAACTTAAAACGGTACGCCTTTATGGTCAACTCGGTACTTTGTTTGGGCGAGAACATAAATTAGCGATTGATTCCCCTCGTGAAGCCATCAAAGCTTTATCAGTGCTCTATGAGGGCTTTGAGCAATTCCTTGCGAATGCACACCTCAAAGGGCTGGAGTTTGCCGTATTTAAAGGTAAGCGCAATATTAGTGAAGATGAGTTGCACCTTGATACCTGCGAAGATATTCGCATAGCGCCAGTGATTAAAGGTAGTAAACGAGGCGGATTTTTCCAAACTATTTTAGGTGTGGCCATGATCGGTGCAGCGGCGTTTTTATCTGGTGGCCTATCTGTGGCATTCACTGCTGCTGGCACATGGGGCGGGGCACTGGCGATGGGTGGTGCTGCGATGGCTCTTGGTGGGGTAGTGCAAATGCTGTCACCGCAGCCTAGAGGGATATCTATGCGTCAAGATGCGGATAACAAACCCTCCTATGCATTCGGTGGGGCGGTAAATACTACCGCACAAGGTAACCCAGTACCGTTATTTTACGGACTAGACCGACGCGAAATCGGCGGCGCTATTATTTCAGCAGGGATATATACCGAAGACCAGCAGTAAATAACTTTAAACTTTCATAGCGGCTAATGGCCGCTTTTTTTATGGGTGAAATATGGTGAAAATTCAAGGTGCAAAAGGGGGCGGAGGAGGCGGACATACGCCCGTCGAGTCACCCGATAGTTTATTGGCGGAATCAACCGCGAAAATTTTACTGGCGATTTCAGAAGGGGAAATTGCGGGCGGGTTAGATGAGACGCGTGTATTTCTTGATGATACCCCGATCGCCAACGCTGATGGCTCGAAGAACTTTGAAGGCGTTACTTTAGAGTTTAGACCAGGCAGTGAGCATCAAGAATATATTCAAGGTATTCCTTCTGTTGATAATGAAATTGCGGTAGGGATAGAACTTAAAGATGATCAACCATATGTAAGAAGCATCAACAACACCCAGTTGTCGGCGGTTCGCGTTCGCTTTTCTGTTCCTCAACTGTTGCAACAGCACGATAACGGCGACACTACAGGCTATCGCATTGATTACGTTATAGAACTATCGACAGATGGCTCAGGCTATAAAGAAATTATCAAATCGGCATTTGACGGTAAGACAACTAGTGAATACCAACGCTCACACCGCATTGACTTGCCTAAAGCAAATACGGGTTGGCAGGTTCGCGTCCGTCGATTAACAAAAAATCAAAACAATGCACGTATCGCTGATAAAATAAGCATTGCAGCCATCACGGAAGTGATTGACGCAAAGTTACGCTACCCGAATACGGCTCTGTTATTCATTACATTTAATGCCCGTCAATTTAATAACCGCATACCTAAAATCAGCGTACGTCCCAAAGGGGGAATACTGGTCAAGGTGCCAACGAACTATGACCCAATTAACCGGACCTATTCTGGGGTATGGGATGGCACATTTAAGTTAGCTGCGACTAATAACCCTGCATGGGTATTTTATGACTTGGTTTTAAATAACCGCTATGGGTGCGGCGATCGTATTAAAGCTTCGCAGATTGAAAAGTGGGATTTATACAAAATAGCACAATATTGTGACGAGTTAGTTCCTGACGGACGAGGTGGTGACGGCAAAGAGCCTCGCTTCTTGTGTGATGTGTATATTCAATCACAAGAGACTGCCTATACCGTTTTACGTGATATTGCTGCGATATTTAGAGGTATGACGTTTTGGGCAGATAACAAAGTCAATGCCGTTGCAGATATGCCTGAACCTATATTTCGCACGTTTACCAATGCAAATATTGTTGGTGGTAAACCAGCTTATTCAGGTGGCAGCATTCAAAATCGTTATACTCAGGCATTAGTTTCTTTTACCGATATTGATAACCACAGCAATGATGATGTTGAAGCCGTCGCGGACTTAAAACTTCAGCGTCGATATGGTGTGAGAAAAACAGAGTTATCTGCGATTGGCTGTACCCGTCGCAGTGAAGCCAATCGTCGTGGTCGCTGGGCATTATTGACGAACGCGAATGATCGTATGGTCACGTTTGCGACAGGTCTTGAAGGCGCGATACCTTCTCCTGGTCATATTATCGGGTTAGCCGATTCAACATTGGCAGGTCGTGACACTGGCGGCCGCATTTCCGCGGTTGATGAGCGTAAGATCACGCTTGATAGAACCACCTCAATTAAAGCTGGTGACAGACTGATTGTGAACTTGCCCGATGGTAAATCAGAAGGGCGCACTGTTACGTCAGTGAATCAAAAAGTTGTCACCGTTTCTGTTGAATATTCACAGGCGCCGCAAAAAGAGGCAGTGTGGGTTGTTGACTCTGACGACTTGGCTATTCAGCTATATCGAGTCGTTAATATCAATGACAATGGAGACAATACTTACACCATATCGGGCGTGATTCACAATCCTGATAATTATGATCATATCGATGCTGGTGCACGTATTGACGAAAGACCCATTACCGTTATACCACCCAAAGTACAGCCAGCGCCTAAAAATGTTCGTATTTCTTCATACACACAAGTAGACCAAGGCATTGCATTTACAACGCTAAGGGTCGATTGGGAAGCGGCTGAAAGTGCGATTGCGTATGAGGCGGAATGGCGTCGTGACAACGGTAACTGGATAAATGCCCCGCGTACATCAACGCTGGGTTTTGAAGTTAATGGCATTTATGCAGGCCGTTATCAAGTTCGCGTACGTGCGATTAATGCGTCTGAAATTTCCAGCGTGTGGGCTAATGCGGAAGAAACTCAACTCAACGGAAAAGAAGGTAATCCACCAAAACCCTTAAATTTACGCGCTACTTCTGAGGTTTGGGGCATTACTCTCAATTGGGGCTTTGATGCGAACACGAGCGACACGCTAAAAACAGAGCTGCAATATTCATCTGAAAACACGACTGAATCTATGCAACTGCTGGCTGATGTACCTTATCCGCTCAAATCCTATCGTATGTCTGGCCTTAAAGCAGGTGCGCGCTTCTACTTTCGTGCTCGTTTAGTTGATAAGACAGGCAATCAATCCGAGTGGACGAGTGTTGTTCTTGGTGAATCATCAACGGATGTTGAGGGTATTCTGGACGCGGTTGGCGACACCTTCCTCACCAACGAAGCTGGCCAGAAACTGCAAGAGCAGATTGACTTTAATCAATCCAATGTTCAGCTGCAACTTGAGCAAGCGGCAGAAGCGACACTTAACAACACTGTGATGTTGAATCAAGTCTCATTTCGCTTACTAGAAGAGGAAGGTACTCGCAGGTCTGAAATATTCCGTCTTGAGCAAGTGCGAATTTCAGACCAGGAGGCGCTAGCACGCTGGCAGCAGCAAGTTAAAACCGACTACGAGCAAACCTCATCGGCTGTTCTAAAAGTGCAAGAATCAGTGTCAACACTTGAAAAGTCAACGGCAAAAGACATATCGCAAGTCAAAGCTGAGATTAAGCAAGTTGATGACAAGTTAGGGCCGATGGATGCTCGTATTACAGACCAATCAGAGGCGATAGCTAAAGTTGATGAAACTCAAACGAAACATATTGAGACCGCCGAATCTCGATTTACTGATAATGAAGCGTTAATTAATCAGTTATCACGCTCACTTGCTAATGCTGAAAGTTCACTAGCAGAAATGGGGATGCAGCTGACAGCAGAATACGGCAATCAAGCGACTGAGCAACTCAGAATCAAGGCGTCGATAACTCGACTTGATACTGTGACAGCAAACAAGTTTCAGGCCTTTGCACAATCAATTGAGAAGCTAGAAACTCAGTTTGATGATGTTAATTCGAGCATCACAACGCTCAAGAAGACTGTTTCTGACAATGAAAAATCACAAGCTGAAATTAACGAGCTTATCAAGTCTGAAATTGGAGAGAATAAAGCAGCGATTGAAAAACGTGCGGAGACATCTGTAGATCAGCAGGGGAACTCTCGCGCTTACTTCAGCATTAAAGCGGGTGTATTGCATAACGGGCAATACTACGATGTTAAAATGATGATGAGTGCGCAGGTTAAAAACGGACAAGTTGTTACACAAATCGCTTTTGCCGCTGATGAGTTTATTATTTTTAATAATGCCAATGGTCAATTTGTTACTCCATTTGCCGTGGTTAACGGACAAGTATTCATCGGCTCGGGTTTTATTCAAGATGGTTCGATTACTAATGCTAAAATTGGAAATGTTATTCAATCAGATAACTATAAAGCAGGTGAGGTCGGATGGCACATCAATAAAAATGGTTTTGCTGAATTTCAAAACATCAAAGCAAGAGGGGAAATTAATGCGACAAGTGGAACATTTAATAATGTCGTTATTGCTAAAAACTGTGATGTGCACGGAACTATTTATGCTGAGAACATAAAAGGAAACATTGTTTCAGTTACAAAAGATATCTATATAAATAAAAGTTGGTTTGGCTCACACGTTGTTGAGCTTTTTAAAGTTAAAAAACGCTCTCAAAAATGTCATGTATGGGTACAGGGAGCATTAACACCGATTGATGTGGTGCCTGGTCATACTGGCTTTAAAACACCAAACCGAGCAGCAATGACGTACAGAGCTCCATCACTCGGGAATAATATGGGGTTGTGTGATATTTATGTAGATGGCATCAAGCAGAATAGGCCAAACGCGTATTTACTTGAGAGTGATTTCTATGCACTGAATGAGTTTGTTGTCGACGTGCCCTCCGGCGATGGCGAATCATCAATCGGAATAAGCATCCCTCAATTCAGAAATGAGACGACTCGATTCATTATGCGCGCTAGAGTTATTGTCTTCCCATCAACAGATGAAGTTATTTATTAAATAAAAAATCCCCACAAAAACAAAAGCCGCCTAGTGCGGTTTTTTTGTATCTAAATTTCGGAGAATATTATGTACAACGTAGGAACAGTCACAACGACAGCAAACAGCACAAAATTAATTGGCACAGGCACAAAGTGGAAAGATAACAACTCGCGAGTATCCGCAGAGCAGGTTGTTTTAATTCAAAATGGCGCAACGATTTATATCAACAGCATTGCGTCTATTCAGAGCAACACAGAGATAACACTGAGTTTCCCTGTGCCTGCATCGGTGAGCAATGCGCCGTATCAAATACTGACAACGATGGTGAACTCAGTTTCAGATGCAGCAAACAAGATTGTAGCAATGAACGTTGCGAATGTGCAGTTCAGCGATATCTTAAATCGATGGGCTACAGAAAGCGGTACAATTACAGTGACGTTACCCGATGGCACAACACAGCAGCTGAGAACGGCGAAAGAGATGGATAAGCAGCTAGATGGGAAGCAAGTGGCTGGGAATTATGCCGATGGCACCAAGTACACAACAACAAGCTATCAATGTTCAATAAGACCGAATGAGATATACGGTTTAATCATCCAAAATTCTGGTGTCAGTGGTATGTGGTCGAATGAAGCTAACAGCTGGTTGTGGAGCTTTAGCACCAAAGGGACGTTAGTTGCTGGAAATATTCCTTATGATCGCTTAACAGGAGTCACCACTGACAATAATGGATTTGTTAAAAAGGCGTCCCCAATTGTGAAATTATTTGCTGATCACATTGAGCTTAACGAAGAGTCAGAAGGCGTTGAAATGGAGCACCTTGGTGTAGGGCACTATTTAATTAAAGGCGTTGTCGGTTTTAACTCGGATGGAGCATGGGGTATCAATAACGGCTTTGTTATTCCTCAAGACCATAATGGTAAAAACATGGTGCTTATTGATTATGAGGTGAGACCTGATGGTGACATTGAAGTTTTTGTTTTTCACCAACAGAACGCTGACCTACCGGAGCGTTTTCAGAACAAGCGCATCAAGCACATTGATGAAGACGGCAACCCCGTTTACTACGAAAACTATGAGCCGTGTGACGTTCCCGAGTCTCGTTGGATAGATATGCGTGTCGAAATGCCGGTGAATTCCATCTACAACCTCAAGCAAGCAGAAGCCGAGCGATTGGCGAAAGAGGAGGCGGAGAGGCAAGCGGAGGAGGAGGCTAAGAACGCCGAAATTGAAGCCGAGGAAGACATCTAATCTTCTTTGCTGTATACCCCCGCGGAAATCTCTTACTCACTGAGTTAGATTTGCGAGATTGTGCATGATTATTCTACTTTCTTGCGTGTGATTTATCAGCAGAACTGCTTAGATAACTTTCTATGAACTCAATTACTGGAGCTCTTTTTGGTTGCTCTATCTGGCAGTACAAAGATGAATTAGAAAGTAAGAGTATAAACTCATTGATCGAAATAGCCTTGTCATCTATCTCTGTTTTATAGAAAACATAGATACGTGATTGTTCAGCGTGAGACGGCTCTCTATTTTCATTGATGCAAGTAAGTGCGAGTAAGATAAGTTGCGTACTGGTCATAAACCCTCCAATAAAGTCTGGAGTTAATTATAAGCAGTCAGACAATGGCGCGATATCAATATTGGTCGTAATGTTATCAGATATCACTGTGACGAACTGTGCCGCAAAAATGAGAGGTGAGGGGTTAATTACCCCTCTTTTTCGTTCGAAATGAAGGGGTAACTTATTGATTCATTTAGAATGAAATGTAGTGTTTTGTAGTATGAAAAATGAACTGATAATAAATTAAGCTATTGATATTTAATGCTTTTTGTTGCTTTGGTAACCTAATGGACTGATATGAGTAATCAAGTAACTCTCCTTTATCCCAAAGGGATCTTGATATAAAAATATAACAATGAACTTAAAGTACTTATTGCCGTGCTAAACGTCCTACGTCGGGCGTAAATTGTGTATTGCTACGCCATGGGTTGATATCGAGACCACCTCGGCGAGTATAGCGCGCGTAAACACTGAGTTTTTCGGGTTTACACAATTGCGTTATATCATTAAAAATACGTTCGACACATTGCTCATGAAACTCATTATGATGGCGGAAAGAGACTAAATAACGTAGTAGAGCTTCACGGTTAATCTTAGGGCCACGATAATGAATTTGTACTGAACCCCAGTCGGGTTGGTTAGTAATCAAACAATTTGATTTTAATAAGTGGCTAACCAGTGTTTCTTCCACAAGTTCATTTTCTGTGCAATGTGTTAGGTAATCACGATTAAATTCATAGTGATTAATTTCAATATCGAGTTCATCGATACAGATCCCGTCGAATGGGCTAATCGCACACTGTGAAAATTCATTTAGTTTATGGAGTGTAACGCTAACTTCCCCATTAGCACAATTGCAGAGGTCGTTTTGCAAAACGCTTCGCACATTTTCCCAAGTTTCAAAGCGAGTTTGGTTAAAACTATTCAGGTAGAGCTTGAAGCTTTTTGATTCGATCAAATTCTCACTTCGCGCATCAACATGCACTGAGCCAATAGCCACTTGCGGTACACCTTTATTATTTAGCCAAGAAAGCTCATATAAGGTCCAAATATCAGCACCATGAAAGGGGAGGTTACCCGCATGAATATTCAATGGATCTCTATTTAGACTACGAGGAACGGCTTGAAGCAGGCTCGGATCATATTGATCATAATAGGCCGTTTTTTTTCCGAGAGTCAGTTTATCCAGCGCTGGGTTATTTTGATATTGTGACATATTGATCCTTAAACTTCATTTACTGAGATAGCGACCTACTATAAGCAGCTAAAAATAAGAGCAATTCATTCATTGGTTAACTTCTGTCATAATATCACTTATTAGTGATATTACCGCTATTTCAATTAAATCCAATCATTAGACAATGAAATAATTATGAATATAACAGTCTCTGAAGCACTGACTCAGTTTACCGAACAATATGTGAGCAAATGGATGGCACAAACAGGCTTACCGCCTGCTTCTAGCGATCTATATGGGGTTCCTTCACCTTGTATCGTTCGTACAGGTGAAAATTGGGTTTATTGGGAGCCTCAATCATTTTCTTTACAAGATAAAAATTTAAATAAAGTGGCGACTGCACTCGATATTGAATTACAGCCGATGATCCATCCTTTTTATACAACTCAATTGGCTGGAGATATGAAAGCGCAGTTCCAAGGTCATACGCTGAATCTAGTGCAAGTGTGGAATGAGGATGATTTTATACGGTTACAAGAAAATTTAATTGGGCACCTAGTGACCCAGAAGCGTTTAAAACTATCCCCCACACTGTTTATAGCCACATTAGAGTCCGATTTAGAAATGATTTCTTTATGTAATTTAACAGGGGAAATTATTTTAGAAAAATTTGGCAGTAAGGAAAAACAAGTATTGGCACCTGATCTTATCCATTTTATTCAGCAGTTATCGCCAGTGGTAGAGCCATTAGCGTAAGTAGCTATAGATAGAATTTGTAGGAAATAACTTACAAATTAATTAGGAAATGCGCTTTAAATTTCTTCATTTATCTAAATCGGTATTATTTAATATTTAATTTCATGTAGTTACTATCAATTAAAGAAACTCAAGTTTTACAGCGATTATTTAGTTTGTTTTACTAGGTTGTTTCATTAGTGTTTTTAATACATTCTTAATTGGCTGTGTGAAGACAGGGTTTTCGTTTTCTACCAGTAGAACAGCGGTCAAGGATGGCTAAGTGAGGTGACTCACTAAACTGTTTACAGAAGACAGGATGTCGAACGGCAGGAAGTCGTTTTTTGCAGGATGCTGTATACCATTTAAAACATGAGATAAGCCAGTCAACCCAATTGTTGGCTGGCTTTTTTTTAATTGAGTGTTTTCGTATTACGATTTGAGGAAACTGAGTATGCGGCCAATGAGCCTAAAACACTTTGGTACATTGCCTCTCTTAATGCCTCGCGCTTACGAAATGCGGAGCGATGCTGGCTTTTTACCGATTCAATATCGCGAACGGGTTCAGTTAAAGGCAAGTGATACCAACCGTCAGCGGAAATAACACCATTACACTCTTGCCAAAAGTGGTCATAGCTTGACTTGAGATGCTGACGTTTGATGTGGCAGTTATTTGAAATACCCATTATTGATGTGCAATGGAAAAAAGCGGCAACAGCATAAATAGATGACATCAATAGGTTTTTAGGACGCATGCCATGCATTTGCTTAGTAATTGATTTAACTTGCTCGGTGCTCTGTTCTGTTGAAGGCCCTTGCAGAGAGCAAATATAAAGTTGCCCTTCCGTTCCAAACGAAAAGCTCATTAAATAGATATCGTCACCCATTTCATTAAGCAGGTGTAAGGTCAAGTCACCCTCTCGAGGATATTGAGAATATACGAGTCTTAACTGTGCATAATCACCTGATTTTAATTCAATATCTGCAACTTTAAGACCTTGACGTTCTGTTGAGAACATCTCTTTAATGGCCTCAAGTGTGAATGTTTTTTCTATCTGCTCTAAGGTATGGCTAGCGGTGAGTAACTTCTGCTTCCCATTCCACTCGCGATGTAAATACTTATTTAAAGGGCGTTCAGCAAAATCAGGGATATTGTCGAATTGTTTAGACATGCGAGCACAAGTGTAGTTTTCACACATCATTTGGAATTGCTGATAAGGTTTAGAGGGGAGTTTGGCAATACGTACCTGTCGTTTTAACTGTACATAACTATTATTAATAGATTGCCAAAATTTATTTTGTTTACGCCACTGCTTCAATAAGCCCATATATAAACCATATTTATCGTTGACTATTTTTTATTCAGAGAATCAAAAAACGTTAATCATATACTTATTAACTACAACAATAGATAAATAAACTTTAAATAAACTGACAAAAGGGCTTGAAATGTAAATTTTTAATTAACAGTGATTGTGCTTTTGATAGTGATTGATGATTTGGGATTGTGTTGCACCCCATATTTACGACAGAATTAATGAGCAATATGCCGTATATTTCAGACTACGTTTATTAAGTGAGTTTTTATATGAATATTGAACAACGTATCATTGAAAAGCTTTGTCATATTGAAGAAGAAATGAAGTCAAAAGCACTTTGGCGGGAATTACCGCCAAGTCCTGAAGCATTTGAAAGCACTGAGCCTTTTTCAATTGATACGATGGAAGCGATTGAATGGTTGCAATGGGTTTTGATCCCGCGTTTATATGCCATCATTGAGCAAGGCGCGGTTTTACCAAGCGCATTTGCTATTGCCCCTTATTTTGAAGAGGCTTATAAGCATGATGAAGAAGAACAATATCAATTATTACTTATGCATCTTCGTGAGTTAGATAGTTTTTTTAACAGCCAATCAGGTAGGTAACTCATTGATGTTAGAAATTATTTATCAAGATGAGTTTATAGTCGCGGTGAACAAGCCAGCCGGAATGTTGGTCCATCGTAGCTGGTTAGACAGCAAAGAAACGGTTTTTGTCATGCAGACCTTACGTGATCAAATTGGCCAATTTGTATATCCAGTTCATCGTCTTGATAGGCCGACGTCTGGGGTGTTACTGTTTGCCCTCTCAAGTGAGGTTGCGAGGCAGTTGGCGACGCAATTTGAGTCACATCAGATTGAAAAAATTTATCATGCCGTGGTTCGCGGCTATGTTGAAGAAGCACAAACCATTGATTATCCCTTGCTTGAACAATTGGATAAAATTGCAGATAAGCATGCAACCAAAGAGCCTGCATTGCAGGAATGTATTACGCATTGCCTGCCAATTGCACGAGTAGAATGCCCCGTTGCGATAGGGCGTTATTCGACAGCTCGCTTTAGCCTGTTAGAGCTAAAACCTGAAACAGGTCGTAAACATCAATTAAGGCGACATATGTCGCATATTCGTCACCCTATTATTGGTGACAGTAAACATGGTGATTTGCGTCAAAATCGCGGTGTCAGCGAAAATTTTGCCGTTTCACGGCTCATGTTACATGCCACCCAGTTAGTATTAGATCATCCCATTACCGGAGAACGCCTATCACTTGTTGCGCAGTGGGATGCGTTATGGTTGTCATTGATAAATCAGTTTGGCTGGCAAAATGAGGCTAATAAACTGGGAATGAGTGGGATGAACCCATCCATGTAGGTACTGAGTTAATAGGAGGTGTTCGTGTCAAAAATTGGTATTTTTGTAGGTACTGTTTATGGAAACTCCTTAGCAGTTGCGGAATCGGCTCAAGAAATATTGGAACAACAGGGTCACGAAGTCACTATTTTTGATGAGCCAACATTGAGTGATTGGCAACAATATAATGCAGGTGAAGGGATCGCATTAGTCATAACATCGTCAACAGGACAAGGCGATTTACCTGATACGATAGCTCCATTATTTTATGAAATTCAAGATGTTGTAGGCTATCAACCCGAACTGCGTTACGGCGTAATTGCGCTTGGTGACAGTAGTTATGACAACTTTTGTGGTGCGGGAACACGCTTTGATGAGTTATTAACTGAGCAATCAGGAACGCGAATCGGTGATGTGCTGTTGATCGACGCAATGGAAGACGATGTGCCAGAAGAATATGCTAAGCCGTGGATTCAGTCTTGGGGAGAATTGTTGTAAATGTCTGCACCGTGAAAATATTTCTCGGTGCAGTAACGATCTGAAACTTGCGTATAAAAACTATTTGCGAGTTAATTTTTCAAGGTCAGCTTCAATTTCAGCAATTTTATTGGATACGACATGTTCCAGATGGCGTAAGTCATCCAAAATTTTGTGTTTCAAGTCGATATCATTAGTGTCGTTTTTGCAAATTTGGTCTAATTCTTCAATCGCATAGCGAAGATTAGAGTTAATTTCGTTAATTTCTTTGAAATTGTTGCTGCCATCAGCTGCCGCGACTGTTTTGCGTTGGCGTGGATATTTAAATTTCACGCTTTTCGCAAAAAACTCCCCTTTATCTTTGCGAAAATAGATTTTCAAAATGTCGTTATTTGCTTCTTGGCGTAGCGTGTAACGATCAATGTCTTGAGGATTGCTAATACCTAAACTTTTCAGATTATCATACATGTTATTCACCGAATTATAGGAAACCAAAATTTGTAGAGACACAGAGAGCGATAGCCTTGTCGACTGGAACAATATTATTCTATTTTGGGCATAAATTAAAAACGCCAATATTAAAGTCAACAATACTTCAATATGCAGGTAATAAGCGCTTTTACTAGGCAAAAAATAAAATCATACAGTTTATATGCTAAAAAGCCTGACAATGGCTAAGCTAATATTATGCGCGAAATCAGAAAATTGACAAACCCCTCTTCACAAGAAAAAGAGGTCTATCATTTTTTAGATTGGGTAGAGGAGGTCTTTTTCTCTCTAGCCATATAGGGAGGAAGGATTAATCGATGCTTCTTAATAGCTCGTTAATACCGACTTTACCGCGGGTTTTTTCATCGACTTTCTTAACGATAACAGCGCAATAAAGGCTATAGCTACCGTCTTTAGATGGCAGGTTGCCTGATACAACAACTGAGCCAGCAGGTACACGTCCGTAGTGAATTTCACCCGTTTCACGGTCATAAATTTTTGTGCTTTGACCGAGATAAACTCCCATTGAAATGACAGAACCTTCTTCGATAATGACGCCTTCAACAACTTCAGAGCGAGCGCCTATAAAGCAGTTATCTTCAATAATCGTTGGATTTGCCTGTAATGGCTCAAGCACACCACCAATACCCACACCTCCAGATAAATGGACGTTTTTACCAATTTGAGCGCATGAACCCACTGTAGCCCATGTATCAACCATTGTCCCTTCATCAACATAGGCACCGATATTGACATAAGAAGGCATCAATACGCTATTTTTGGCAATATAAGCGCCTTGACGAACCGCTGCCGGCGGAACGACTCGGAAACCTTCACGCTCAAAACGAGCTTGGTCATAATCGGTAAACTTCATAGGAACTTTGTCAAAATAACGGCTTTCAGCACCATCAATCACTTGATTGTCATGAATGCGGAATGAAAGTAATACGGCTTTTTTCAGCCATTGGTGGGTGACCCAAACGCCAGCGATCTTTTCTGCGACACGAAGTTTGCCACTATCTAATAGGGCAATAGTTTCTGTAACTGCTTGGTGGACAGCGGGTGTTACCGTAGACGGTGTAATGGCAGCCCTGTCTTCAAATGCTTGTTCAATGATGGCTTGTAAATGCTGCATTGATTGTTTTTCCCCTTTAAGAACACGAGTAATAATATTGCTTTATGGCCTATCATTTATCCTTCGAGTTAAGGGTTTCTGTCAACCTTTCTGATAACTCTTGTTGCATTTTTTTATCGAGAGCTTTGTGATTTTTATCAGCCAGCACGAAAAAATCCTCTACCTTTTCGCCAATGGTTGTGATCCGAGCACCATGCAGTGAAATTTCCATCTGCGCTAGCACATGACCGACTCGGGCGAGTAGGCCAGGTTGATCGAGTGCAAATAACTCCATATAACTGCGACGTTCATTGGTGGAATGTAAAAAATTCACTTTCGTGGGAACCGTAAAGTGACGTAGTTTTGAAGGTAGAGTGCGTGTCTGAGGCAATGGTACAGCTGGTTGTTGAACCGCGTGTAGTAACGTTTTACGGATTTGCTCATACCTATCTTTCGATAATGGCGCACCATTAGGTTCCAATACGACAAAGGTATCCATTGCCATATTATCTTTATTGGTAAAAATTTGCGCGCTATGAATACTGAGATTGCGCCTATCAAGTTCCCCAGCAACCGCTGCAAATAGGTGAGGTTTATCTGGGCACCAAATGAAAATTTCAGTTCCACCATGTTTAGGTTGTGTGCTAATCAATACAAGAGGCTGCTCAAGATCATGTTTTAATAAATGACAAGCGTGCCAAGCCAGTTGTGATGGAGTGTGCCGTAGAAAATAATCGGCATGGCACCGAGACCATAATTTGTTCAGCTTTTCTTCATTAATGGGTGATTGGCGCAGTAATGCCAATGCTTGATGACGATGGTGACGAATACGTTCACGTAAATCAGGTGTGCTTTGCATACCTTGATTGAGTTGATGTTCCGTTGAAAGAAACAGCTCACGGATCAGGCTCTGTTTCCAACTATTCCATAGGGTACTGTTCGTTGCGCAAATATCTGCAACGGTTAAACACATTAAGTAATTCAATCGTGGAACCGTTTTGACTTCCAGAGCGAATTGTTTAATCACATCAGGATCTTGGATATCTCTACGCTGTGCGGTGACCGACATTAATAAATGCTTTTTAACTAACCAACACGCCAGTTCCGCTTCTTTTTGTGGAAAGTTATGTTGTAAAGCAAACTCATACACAAATTCAGCGCCCAAATCGGAATGATCGCCTGAACGCCCCTTAGCAATATCGTGAAACAGCGCCGCGAGTCTCAAGGTTTCAGGGTGTAATAGCTTAGGGTAAACGCTAACGCAGAGAGGGTGGTTACGACGATTTTCTTCATGAGTGAAGCTGTCGATTTTTTGTAATACACGGATGGTGTGCTCATCGACAGTATAAGCATGAAAAAGGTCAAATTGCATTTGCCCGACAATGTTGCTCCAAAGCGGAGTATAGGCGCTCAAAACACTATGTAGATGCATTGGAACAAATGCGCCTTTAATGGCTCTAGGGTGGCGCAATATTTTAATGAATAGTTGTCTTGCTTCCGGTAATTCACATAAAGGGGCGGTCAAATTACGTCTCGCAAAGCGTAGTTGACGTAAGGTGGTTGAATAAATTCCTGTGATATTTGGGTAGCGAGCCATCAAATAGAACATTTTTAATATGGCTGCGGGCTGTTTAATAAACAGCATATCATCAATGACATCAATTAATGGGCCACGTAATTGAAATTGCTCATCAAGGGGACGAGGTTTTTCATCTGGGTTAAGTGCAAGAATGGCATCGTCAAACAGCTGCAATAACATTTGATTGAGTTCACGAACACGTCGAGTAACACGATAAAAATCTTTCATCATTAATTCAACGGGTTGGTTTTTTTCGCCTTGATATCCAAGCAAGCGCGCCACACTGAATTGACGATCAAATAAAAGACGGTTGTCGTAACGTTTGACGACTAAATGCAAAGCAAAGCGAATTTTCCATAGAAAGGCAAGGCACTCTTTCAGCTCTTGACGCTCTTCCTCAGTGAGAAAGCCAAACCCAACCATCTCATCAACGGTTGTAGCGCCAAAATGGCGCCTACCGACCCAAAGTAGGGTATGGATATCCCTTAAGCCGCCGGGGCTACTTTTAATATCAGGCTCTAGGTTGTAGCTGGTACTGTGGTAGCGTTGATGACGTTCTTGTTGTTCTTCTTGCTTAGCGGCAAAAAAGGTGGCTGATGGCCAAAAATTGTCACTGAAAATCGTTTTTTGTAGGCGTAAAAAAAGCGTGATATCCCCACAAATAAGGCGCGATTCAATCAGGTTTGTCGCGACGGTTAAATCGGCGATACCAGCATCGATGCACTCTTGTAACGAACGCACACTATGGCCAATATCAAATTTTAGATCCCATAAAAGTGTAATAAATTGCCCAACCTTCAGGGCAATGTGGTCAGCGAGGGGCGCAGCGCTTAAGACTAAAATATCAATATCTGATAACGGGTGAAGTTCATGTCGACCATATCCGCCAACCGCAATTAAAGACATATTTGGTTGTTGGTCAAATTGATACTCTTTCCACAAACGCGTTAGTAGGGCATCTAAGTAATCACTGCGGGCATGAACCAAATCAATGGCGGATTCACCTTGGTTGAAGGCTTCTTCTAAGTAATTATGGAACGATTCTACATGTTGTTTTAGTCGAAGTAGCTCAAGGTCAGAAGCTTGAAATAAAGAAGGTGATAAAAACGCTACAGGAGAAGGTGTCATCATTATCTTTCCGCATCGATAGCCTGAACAGGGGAATTTACAGCTTACTGGGGATTGTTGAGGATGAACAGACTGAAGTTGAATTATTTCACATGAAGTCGTTGGTAGGGGAAATGAATAGGTGACATGTCATGGTCATCAGCCGTTGCCATATGCATGGCATGCCACAATTCATTTAATTATTCATTAAGCATTGACTAACACCGCTGAGATAAAAGGCTCTTCTTCTTTACGCAATGTCATAATTTCACAACCGTTGTCGGTCACAACGAGGGTGTGCTCATATTGTGCAGACCAGCTTCTATCTTTGGTTTTTACCGTCCAACCATCATTCATGGTACGGATGCGATAGTCACCAACGTTGACCATAGGTTCAATGGTAAAGGCCATCCCTTTTTGCAGCACAACACCGCTGTCATCGGCATCGTAGTGCAAAACTTGGGGTTCTTCATGGAAGCCTTCACCGATACCATGACCACAATATTCACGAACCACGGAGAAATCATTTTTCTCGACAAACTCTTGGATTGCTTTACCTAAAGTGCGTAGGCGAATACCCGGTTTAACCATGCGTAGCGCTAAATAGAGGCTTTCTTGAGTGATGTGGCAAAGACGTTCGCCTTGGATCGTTGGCTTGCCAACAATAAACATTTTCGAGGTATCGCCATGAAAACCTTCTTTAATAACAGTTACATCAATATTGACGACATCACCGTCTTTGAGGATTTTATCATCACTAGGAATGCCATGACAGATCACATCATTAACTGAAATACAGACTGATTTTGGGAAACCGTGGTAGTTCAAACAAGCAGGAATGGCTTGTTGTACATCGACAATATGTTGATGGCAGATACGGTCAAGCTCCCCCGTACTGACGCCCGGTTTCACGTGGGGGGCAATAATTTCGAGTACTTCCGCTGCTAGACGACCAGCAACACGCATTTTCTGAATATCTTCTTCAGTTTTGATAATAATAGCCATGAATTCAGTCCATTTATGTCAGCAATTGGTAGGTGACATAGTTTAAATAAAAAAAGGTCAATAAATGGGTAATAGCGCCATTTATTCAACATCAATGATGATTATATGGTATCAGGCACCGCATTTTCTGCCAACTAAACATCAAAGTCTCTTAGCTGCTTGGCATAGGCTTAGGGTACGCTGGATGGCTTAGTCGGTTTATCATTTTGAGCTTTGGGTAGCACAAATTGCCAAAAATAGGAAAGATAAAAAATCAAATCAGTGACACTTTTTGGTCAGGCTACCCAGCCATTCAAGCCCGTTAATTAGGTTTTTTTGCACAGTAAAAAAACAACAAAAGTTGGCTTATTAATCCGATTTATGGTATAAAGCGCGCCGGAAATCCATTATCTATTCGAAATGTTATTCGGTCTAAGGCCAAGAAGCTTATCTGATTAGAGTTTTGGAATACCGTAAACTAAACTCAATTGTGTATAACACACACGGGTCGACACATGCACCGGGGTGCTCTTATGCGTTTAGGCGCAGCTTTAGAGTCGGTGTTATGGGATTCGTGGAGGCATAACCCCAATTACTTAAATACAGAGGTATTAAATGGCAACTGTTTCCATGCGCGATATGCTACAAGCGGGCGTACACTTTGGTCACCAGACTCGTTACTGGAACCCTAAAATGAAACCATTCATTTTCGGCGCTCGTAACAAAGTACATATCATCAACCTGGAAAAAACTGTTCCAATGTTCAACGAAGCTCTGGCTGAATTGAATAAAATTGCTTCTCGTAAAGGCAAGATTCTGTTTGTTGGTACAAAACGTGCAGCAAGCGAAGCCGTTCAAGAAGCTGCTAACAGCTGTGATCAGTATTTCGTTAACCATCGTTGGTTAGGCGGTATGCTGACTAACTGGAAAACCGTTCGTCAGTCAATCAAACGCCTGAAAGATTTAGAAGTTCAGTCTCAAGATGGTACTTTCGACAAACTGACCAAAAAAGAAGCGCTGATGCGTTCTCGTGAACTTGGTAAGTTAGAAAACAGCTTAGGCGGTATCAAAGATATGGGCGGTTTACCTGACGCTCTGTTCGTTATCGATGCAGAACACGAACACATTGCTATCAAAGAAGCAAACAACCTGGGTATCCCAGTATTTGCTATCGTTGATACTAACTCTGATCCAGACGGTATCGACTTCGTTATCCCTGGTAACGATGACGCAATCCGCGCAATCAAATTGTATCTGAGCGCTGTAGCTACTGCCGTTCGTGAAGGTCGTTCTCAGGATCTGGCTGTTCAAGCAGAAGAAGGCTTAGTAGAAGCTGAATAATAAGGCCTGCTCTAATTAAGAGCCCTTATAAACCAGGTATTGCTATATGGTTAGAAGGGGGCCTATCTGGCCCCTTTTTTATCTATCTGAATCAGAATGATCCTTGTAGGGATTCTCCTATGAGGTATATCGAGGAATAAATCACATGTCTGGAATTACCGCTGCATTGGTAAAAGAACTGCGCGAACGTACTGGCGCAGGTATGATGGAATGTAAAAAAGCGCTGGTTGAAGCTAATGGTGATATCGAATTAGCAATCGACAATATGCGTAAATCAGGTCAGGCTAAAGCGGCTAAGAAAGCAGGCCGTGTAGCAGCTGAAGGTGTTATCCTTGCAGAAGTTTTTGCTGATGGCAAAAGCGGTGCTCTGATCGAACTGAACTGTGAAACTGACTTTGTTGCTAAAGATGCTGGCTTCTTGGCATTTGGTAAAGAAGTGATGGCTTCTGTTATCGCTGACAAAAATACAGATGTTGAAGCTGTTAAAGCAAAATTCGAAGATGCTCGTACGGCTTTAGTCGCTAAAATCGGTGAAAACATCAACATTCGCCGCGTAGCGATCCTTGAAGGTGCTCAAGTTGGTAGCTACCTGCACGGCGCACGTATCGGTGTTCTCGTTGCAGCAGAAGGTGCTGACGAAGAACTGCTGAAACACATCGCGATGCACATTGCTGCAAGCAAGCCTGAATATGTGACTCCTGACGATGTACCAGCTGACGTTGTTGCTCACGAGCATCAAATCCAGCTAGACATCGCTATGCAGTCAGGTAAACCACGCGAAATCGCAGAAAAAATGGTTACTGGCCGTATGAACAAATTCACTGGCGAAATCTCTCTGACTGGCCAGCCTTTCGTTATGGACCCAAGCAAATCTGTTGGTGACCTACTGAAAGAGAAAAATGCGAAAGTCACTAACTTCATCCGTTTCGAAGTGGGTGAAGGTATCGAGAAAGTTGAAACTGATTTCGCAGCAGAAGTTGCTGCAATGAGTAAATAAGTCGTCAGCTTTAAAGGAGCCGCCAATAGGCGGCTCTGTTTTAATATCGCTCATAAGTAAGACAACGAATTAAATCATTAAGGTACGTAGAAGCTGTTTTTAACCATTCTACGTGTGTTACCCCAATAAATTATCTGTGTAGGACAGAACACCATGGCAACCAGTGCAAAACCCGTTTATCAGCGTATCCTGCTTAAGCTCAGTGGCGAAGCCTTACAAGGCGCAGAAGGTTTTGGAATCGATGCTAGCGTTTTAGATCGTATGGCTCAGGAAATTAAAGAACTCATAGAACTGGGTATACAGGTCGGTGTCGTTATTGGCGGTGGTAACCTGTTTCGTGGAGCTGGTTTGGCACAGGCGGGCATGAATCGTGTGGTCGGTGACCATATGGGAATGCTGGCAACTGTGATGAACGGGCTCGCCATGCGCGATGCTTTACATCGTGCTTATGTGAATGCAAGACTGATGTCTGCTATCCCATTAAACGGCGTGTGTGATAACTATAGCTGGGCTGAAGCTATTAGTTTATTGCGTCATGGCCGTGTTGTCATTTTTTCTGCTGGAACAGGAAACCCATTCTTTACAACAGACTCAGCTGCTTGTTTACGTGGTATTGAGATCGAAGCTGATGTTGTATTGAAAGCGACAAAAGTGGATGGTGTTTATTCAGCAGATCCTGCAAAGAACCCAGATGCCGTACTGTACGAAACTCTCACTTATCAAGAAGTGCTGGAGCGCGAATTAAAAGTGATGGATTTGGCTGCATTTACGCTAGCTCGTGATCATAACTTGCCTATCCGTGTTTTTAATATGAATAAACCGGGTGCTTTACGCCGCGTTGTAATGGGTGAAAATGAAGGAACTCTGATTTCTCACAATTAATACTCAGAGACATCAACTGAGTTTAACTGTATTATCTAATGTAAATTCAGAAAATTTAAGCGAGGCTGCATAGTAGCCTTTAATAACCAGTTCTTAAGGGTTGAAAACGTGATTAATGAAATCAAAAAAGATGCTCAAGACCGCATGGAAAAGAGCGTTGAAGCACTAAAAAACCAAATCAGCAAAGTGCGTACGGGTCGCGCATCACCAAGCTTACTTGATGGTATTATGGTCGATTACTATGGCGCGGCAACACCGTTGCGTCAATTAGCAAACGTCACCGTAGAAGATGCTCGTACTTTAGCTATTTCTGTTTTTGATCGCTCAATGTCACCTGCGATCGAAAAAGCAATTATGGCATCGGATTTAGGTTTAAACCCATCTTCAGCTGGAACCGTTATTCGTGTTCCGCTTCCTCCACTGACGGAAGAACGTCGTAAAGATCTGATCAAAGTTGTTCGCGCTGAAGCAGAACAAGGTCGTATCGCTGTACGTAACGTTCGTCGTGATGCTAACGATAAAGTTAAAGCATTGTTGAAAGATAAAGAAATCAGCGAAGATGATGAACGTCGCTCACAAGATGACATTCAAAAACTGACTGATGGCTACATCAAGAAAGTTGATGAGGCGTTAGCACAAAAAGAAGCTGAGTTGATGGAATTTTAATCTATCCTGTAGCTTATAAAGCCATCAAGAGAAAAATCTTTGATGGCTTTATTCATTCATATCAAAATATCTAATAAAAATCCTTTCTTCCCTTTCAAGCTGATATAATCTCAGTATTGAGTAAATACAGAGCATCCGCATAATGAAACGTCTTACTATTCTAGGATCAACAGGGTCAATTGGTAAAAGCACACTTTCTGTTGTTAGAAATAATCGCGATAAATTCCAAATCGTCGCGTTGGTTGCAGGCCGAAATGTGACTGAGCTGGCGCATCAATGTCTTGAATTTCAACCTCAATATGCCTCAATGGCCGATGAAGCCTCCGCACAATCACTACGTGCAATTTTGTCTGAAAATAATTGCCAAACAGAGGTTCTCTCAGGAAGCGAAGCTGCTATTCAATTAGCCGGTCTTGATGACGCCGACCAAGTTATGTCAGCGATTACGGGAGTTGCTGGGCTTTTACCTACACTAGCCGCCATCCGCAAAGGTAAACGAATTTTATTAGCGAATAAGGAATCGTTGATTACCAGCGGTCGTCTATTCTTTAATGAGATTCGTCAACATGGTGCAACAGTCTTTCCAATTGACAGTGAACATAATGCGATTTTCCAGAGTTTGCCTGAAAATATTCAATTGAATTTAGGCTTTGCTGATCTCTTTGCATCTGGAATATCAAGTATTATCCTGACAGGCTCCGGTGGCCCTTTTAGAGAGACGCCTTTGTCATACTTAGACAATGTTACACCGGATGAGGCTTGCAACCATCCTAATTGGTCGATGGGGCGTAAGATTTCTGTTGATTCGGCAACCATGATGAATAAAGGTCTGGAATATATCGAGGCTTGCTACTTCTTCAATGCATCTCAACAGCAAATGGAAGTGATCATCCATCCTCAGTCAGTTATTCACTCTATGGTGCGTTACCGTGATGGCAGTGTGATTGCTCAGTTAGGTACACCCGATATGTGTACACCAATATCTTATAGTATGGCTTACCCGAGCCGTATCTCTTCAGGGGTCGAACCGTTAGATTTTTCTAAACTATCTTCATTAACTTTTGTTCAGCCTGATTATCAACGTTATCCTTGCTTAAAACTGGCTATCGACGCATGCCATCAAGGTCAGGCTGCTACAACAATTTTAAATGGCGCTAATGAAATAACGGTTGCAGCCTTTTTGGAAGGGCGTATCCGTTTCACAGATATTGCAAAAATTAACTTGGCTACATTAGAAAAATTGCATTTATCTGAACCTGTTTCAATCGATGAGGTCTTAGACATCGATAATCAGGCGCGTCGTGAGGCTGAACAATTAATCAGACAGACATTTTCAGTCTAGTATGTGATTTATTTAGTTGCTGATAAGCACAATAAGTCTTTAATATGTGACGCTTATAAAAAAGAAAGATAATGTCAGTATTTAGCGGAGAATTAAGGATGTGTCTTATCAGCAAATTCAACAATAGCGGTTATGATGATGCTGAATTCTCAACGCTATGCACACAAGGATTACTATTTAATGAACTCTAGTGGTGAAAATTCCTCCAATTCAGTGTTGCCAAAGCATGTTGCTATCATTATGGATGGTAATGGGCGCTGGGCAAAACAGCGAGGTAAGTTAAGAATAACTGGGCATAAGGCTGGCGTTGAGTCTGTGCGTAATTCGGTGCGTTTTGCAGTAAAAAATAAAATTAATTCACTCACACTGTATGCTTTTAGTAGTGAGAATTGGAGACGGCCGGAAAAAGAAGTCAGTTCACTGATGGAGCTTTTTGTTTTTGCATTGGATAATGAAGTCAAAAATCTGCATAAGAATAATGTAAAATTATTGATTATTGGTGATAAAAGTCGATTTAGTGAACGCCTTCAAAAACGTATCCAAAAAGCCGAAGAACTGACTGCAAATAATACTGGGTTAAGGTTAAATATTGCAGCAAACTATGGTGGTCGTTGGGATATTGCCAATAGTATGAAGCAAATTTTTGAGCGCGTGCAAAATGGGCAATTGTCTATTGATGATATCAATGAAGAAACAATCAATAGTTATGTATGCATGCATGACCAAGATAATGTTGATTTAGTTATCAGGACAGGTGGTGAACATCGTATCAGTAACTTTTTATTATGGCAGGTTGCTTATGCGGAATTCTATTTCACCAATGTACTGTGGCCAGATTTTGATGAAATGGTGTTTCAGGATGCAATTAATGCTTTTAGTCAACGCGAGCGGCGTTATGGTGGGGCTGAGTCAGATGATGAGCTCGTTAAATAAAAGGGGTCAATTGTGCTGAAATATCGTTTACTAACAGCGATAGTGTTAATACCGCTGGTCATTGCTGCGCTCTTTTTACTGTCACCCGCTGCTTTTGGTTATGTGGTGATCGCGGTATGTGCATTAGGGGCGTGGGAATGGGCACAATTTGCAGGTTGGCGTACTCAACCTAAACGCATTGGCCTCGCGATTGTTTTTGCTGTCGTGTTATTGGCGATGCAATGCTCTTTTGCTGACATGATACATTTGGAGAATGAGCCGCTAATATTATATGGTTTATGGGCTGGCCTTGTTTGGTGGCTTGTGGCAATTTTGCTTGTCGTTACTTTCCCGACATCGGCAAAAACATGGGGTCAATCAGTGGTGATACGCCTACTATTTGGTGTGTTAACGATCATTCCTTTCTATTGTGGGATGATGGTACTCAGAACGATTGGTTACCACAGTGACACTTTCTTTGGTGCTTGGTGGTTACTCTATGTTATGTTGCTGGTATGGGGCGCAGATTCTGGCGCCTACGCATTTGGGCGTACGATGGGACGCCATAAAATGGCACCAAGAGTCTCCCCCGGTAAAACGTGGGAAGGATTAGTCGGTGGCTTAATCACGGCAGGTATCATCTCTTGGCTATTTAGTTTATTCGCGCCAATCCCTGTCATGCCGGATTATTTGCTAGTTACATCAATTATTGTTGTTGTAGTATCTGTATTCGGTGATTTGACTGAAAGTATGTTTAAGCGCCAATCAGACATTAAGGACAGTAGTCATTTAATTCCGGGGCATGGTGGAATTCTTGACCGAATTGATAGTCTAACAGCAGCGATACCAGTATTTGCGGGTTTAAATTTATTAGTTTTTAATGGATTTGGTCTCTAGGATAAGACATGGGCTTTTTTTGGAGTTTAGCGGCATTTATTATCGCCATTGGCGTGTTAATTACCGTACATGAATTTGGGCACTTTTGGATCGCACGTCGCTGTGGCGTTTATGTCGAACGTTTTTCGATCGGGTTTGGGAAAACGTTATGGCGTAAGGTAGACCGACAAGGTACTGAATTTGTTATTGCCATGATCCCATTAGGTGGCTACGTCAAAATGCTTGATGAGCGTGTCGGTGATGTGTCACCTGAACGTCGTCATATGGCATTTAACAATAAAACCATTGGACAGAGAGCCGCGATTATTAGCGCAGGACCAATTGCGAACTTTTTACTAGCAATTGTTGTCTACTGGGTGGTGTTTATGATTGGTATTCCGTCAGTACGCCCAGTGGTTGAAGATGTCAAATCCGGATCGATTGCGGCGACAGCCAATATTTCGCCGGGTATGGAACTAAAATCGATTGATGGTATCGAAACGCCTGACTGGAATGCAATTCGTTTAGCGCTAGTGGGAAAAATTGGTGATCGTGAACTCACGATGGAGGTGATACCTCAAGGGTTTAATGAACCTATCACCAAAACGGTTGATTTAACCACATGGCAATTTGATCCTGAAACACAAGACCCTGTTCTTTCCATAGGGCTCATGCCTGTTTCTGCTCGAATCGACCCTGTGATATCGAAAGTGTCACCGGGCCTTGCGGCTGAACGCGCGGGTTTACAACCTGGGGATAGAATTGTTAGCGTAAATGGGGAAGCCGTCGATCTGTGGAATCCAGTGACTCGATTTATTCGTAATAGTCCGAATCAGCCATTGAAATTAGAGGTTGAAAGAAATAATCAGGTCATTGCGCTGGTATTGACGCCAGACAGCCAAAATGGAAAGAATGGAAAGCAAATTGGATTTGCGGGAGTTGAACTAACAGTGTTACCGTTAGCGGATGAATACAGAATGGTACAGCAATACGGACCATTCGCTGCTATCTATCAAGCTAGCGATAAAACATGGCAGTTAATGAAACTGACCGTCAATATGATGGGTAAATTAGTTGTTGGGGATGTCAAACTTAACAACTTGAGTGGACCGATATCGATCGCTAAAGGTGCGGGAGTATCGGCAGAATCAGGCTTGGTATATTATTTGATGTTCATTG
The DNA here is from genome assembly GCF_033688105.1 of Providencia sp. PROV080. Classification (NCBI taxonomy): domain Bacteria; kingdom Pseudomonadati; phylum Pseudomonadota; class Gammaproteobacteria; order Enterobacterales; family Morganellaceae; genus Providencia; species Providencia sp. PROV080. The sequence goes on along the minus strand of NZ_CP096346.1, from coordinate 3,239,484 downwards.
CGCTGATAAGCGTGAACTTGGGCATTATCAATTTGTTTCCATTGCCTGTTTTAGATGGGGGGCACTTGCTCTTCCTGTTAATTGAAAAAATTAAAGGGAGTCCAGTGTCTGAGCGAGTACAAGACTTTAGTTATCGGATAGGTGCAATGGCATTGATTCTGTTAATGGGACTTGCACTTTTTAATGATTTCTCTCGCTTCTAACAAGTAAGCTGGGGACCAGTAAGGAATACGCATAACAACGATGGCGATGAAAAAGTTGCTCATAGCGTCGCTGCTGTTTGGCAGCGCCACTGCATACGGTTCAGACGGATTCGTAGTTAAGGACATTCGTTTCGAAGGTCTACAACGCGTCGCCGTTGGTGCAGCATTATTGAACATGCCTGTTAGGGTAGGTGACTCGATTGATAACGAAGATATTAGCCGTTCAATCCGTTCTCTATTCTCTACCGGCAACTTCGAAGATGTTAGGGTCCTGCGTGATGGAAACACGCTGATCGTTCAAGTTAAAGAGCGACCAACCATCGCGAGTATCACTTTTACAGGCAATAAATCTGTTAAAGATGATATGCTCAAACAAAACTTGGAAGCATCAAACATTCGTGTCGGTGAAGCTCTTGACCGTACGACGATAGCGAACATTGAGAAGGGTCTAGAAGACTTCTACTATAGCGTTGGTAAATACAACGCGACAGTAAAAGCCGTTGCTACGCCACTGCCGCGTAACCGTGTTGATTTAAAATTTGTGTTCTCTGAAGGCGTGTCTGCAAAAATTCAGCAGATTAACGTTGTGGGTAACAAAAATTACACGACGGCAGAATTGGTTAACAAATTCCAATTACGCGATGATGTACCATGGTGGAACTTAGCGGCAGACCAAAAATATCAAAAACAAAAACTGGCTGGTGACTTAGAAACTCTGCGTAGCTTCTATCTTGATCGTGGCTATGCGCGTTTCAACATCGACTCCACTCAAGTCAGCTTGACGCCAGACAAAAAAGATATCTACATTACGATTAATGTCACTGAAGGCGATCAATATAAGATCTCTGGTGTGGAAATTAATGGTAATACCGCAGATCATCTAACGGAAATTCAAGAACTCATTACGATCACGCCGGGTGAATTGTATAACGGCACCCAAGTGACGAGTATGGAAAATAAAATTAAGGACCTTCTCGGTCGTTATGGTTATGCCTATCCTCGTGTAATGACGCAGCCTGAAATCAATGATGAAGATAAAACAGTTAAACTGCATGTTAATATCGATGCAGGTAACCGTTTCTATGTTCGCCAAATTCGTTTCCAAGGTAATGATACGAGTAAAGACTCTGTTCTCCGTCGTGAAATGCGTCAGATGGAAGGGGCTTGGCTGGGGAACGACTTAGTTGAATTAGGTAAAGAACGTCTCAATCGTACAGGTTTCTTTGAAACAGTTGATGTTGAAACTCAACGGATCCCAGGTAGCCCAGACCAAGTCGATGTGGTTTACAAAGTGAAAGAACGTAATACAGGTTCCATGAACTTTGGTGTCGGTTTTGGTACTGAGAGTGGTGTGAGTTTCCAAGTTGGTGTCACCCAAGATAACTGGTTGGGAACAGGTAATGCTGTTGGGATCAACGCAAGTAAAAATGATTACTCAACCAACGTTGAGATGTCATTTACGGATCCTTACTTTACCGTTAACGGTGTGAGTTTAGGCGGTCGTATATTCTATAATGACTTCCGTGCAAAAGATGCAGACCTGTCTGGTTATACGAATAAGACTTATGGTTTAGATAGCTTCTTAAGCTTCCCATTCAATGAAAATAACTCATTCCGCCTCGGCGCAGGTTATGTTCATAACTCATTGTCTGATATGCGTCCGCAAGCCGCGATGTGGGATTACCTCTACTCAATGGGAGATAAACCACCAATCAATGATGATGGCCGCAATAAAGAGAAGTTTAATGCAGATGACTTCACTGTTAACGTAGGTTGGACTTATAATTCATTGAACCGTGGTTTCTTCCCAACATCGGGTAATAAAACCAGTGTTTCAGGTAAGATTACTGTTCCAGGCTCTGATAACGAGTACTATAAACTGCGTTTCGACACCGCTCAATACGTTCCACTCAACGAAGATGAAACGTGGGTTATCTTAGGTCGTGCACAAGCAGGTTTCGGTGATGGTATCGGCAGTAAGCAAATGCCATTCTACGAAAACTTCTATGCGGGTGGTTCAAGTACTATTCGTGGTTTCCGCTCTAATAACATCGGGCCAAAAGCGGTTTATCTGAAAAATGTGAATGGCAAAGTCGGCCCAGAACCAGGTAGCCCATCGAGTGATGCTGTTGGTGGTAACGCAATGTATGCAGCGTCTTTTGAGCTGATTACACCAACACCATTCATTGATGAGAAATATGCGAATACGGTGAGAACATCATTATTTGTTGATGCAGGAACCGTGTGGGATACCAATTGGAATAGTATTAATCCTGAGTGGCGTGCAGGCATGCCTGATTATGGTAAAGCGACGAATATTCGAGCTTCCGCTGGGGTTGCTTTACAATGGATGTCACCACTTGGACCTCTGGTCTTCTCCTATGCGCAGCCTATTAAGGACTACGAAGGGGATAAATCAGAACAGTTCCAATTTAATATTGGTAGAACATGGTAATCTAGACTGTGTCTATTTAAGGAAAGCCCTCACACATTAATGTGAGGGTAGCTAAAATTTCCAGCCATAAATATGGGTTAAGGAGTTTCGTGTGAAAAAATTGTTGTGTGCGGCGGGTGTGAGTCTGGCTTTGGCTATGTCTGCGGGTGCTTATGCAGATAAAATTGCTGTCGTGAACGTTGGTGAAATTTTCCAAAACATGCCAGCACGCGAAGCCGTTGCTAAACAGCTTGAAAGCGAATTTAAAAGCCGTGCGACAGAGTTGCAGAACTTGGAAAAAGATCTACAGTCACGTGTCGAAAAATTGCGTCGTGACGGTGCAACAATGAAGCAAAGCGAACGTGAAAAACAAGAAAAAGAGCTGATGACCAAGCGTGATCAGTTTGCAGAAAAAGCTCAGAAATTTGAAGAAGACAATCGTCGTCGTCAAATGGAAGAACGTAACAAAATCCTAAGCCGTATTCAGGATTCTATTAAATCTGTCGCTGCCAAAGAAGGCTATGATGTGGTTATCGATGCAAATGCAGTTGCTTATGCAAAAGATAGCGTAGACATTACCAGTCAGGTTCAAAAGCAGGTTAAATAATAGATGTCCTCAATTCGATTGGCTGACCTTGCTCAGCAGTTGAATGCACAGTTACACGGTGATGGCAATATTGTCATCACCGGTATTGCTCCGATGTATTCAGCAAATAATCAACAAATCACATTCCTGTCAGATAGCCGTTATAGCGATAAACTTGCAGAGTGTCAGGCTGCTGCGGTTGTGTTAACAGCTAAAGACCTTAGTGCTTGTAAGGTTGCAGCGCTGGTGGTTGATAATCCTTACCTTGCTTATGCACGCATGGCACAAATCATGGATACCACACCAAGTCCAGCAGAAAACATTCACCCTTCAGCAGTTATCGCTGAAGATGCGCAGGTTGGTAGCAACGTGGCGATAGGTGCAAATGCGGTTATTGAAAGTGGTGTTGTGCTTGGTGATAACGTTGTAATTGGTGCTGGTTGTTTTGTGGGTAAACATGCCCGTATTGGTGCCGGTAGTCGTCTCTGGGCGAATGTTAGTATCTATCATCATGTTGAAATCGGTGAGCAATGTTTGATCCAGTCAGGTACAGTGATTGGCTCCGATGGTTTTGGTTACGCAAATGACCGTGGCAATTGGGTTAAAATACCGCAACTCGGCACAGTTATTATTGGTGATCGCGTCGAAATTGGTGCCTGCACAACGATTGATCGTGGCGCATTGGATAACACGGTTATTGGTAGCAATGTCATTATTGATAACCAATGCCAGATAGCGCATAACGTTAATATTGGCGAGGGTACCGCTGTCGCCGGTGGCGTTATCATGGCTGGCAGTTTAAAAATAGGTCGCTACTGTATGATTGGTGGCGCCAGCGTCATTAATGGTCATATGGAAATTTGTGATAAGGTGACCGTCACAGGTATGGGAATGGTTATGAGACCAATCACAGAACCTGGTGTATACTCTTCTGGTATTCCTTTACAGCCTAATAAAGTTTGGCGTAAAACAGCAGCGTTAGTTTTGAATATCAATGAGATGAATAAGCGTTTGAAAGCTGTTGAACGTGAATTGGACAGCCAAACTCAAAAAAAACAGTAATCATTTTGTAATTCAGGTTAAAATAAGTGACTGAGTTACGTTTTTCCGGCCTGCCAGTTAACCTAAGTTTATGGTTAAAGCAGGCCGATTCGTTAATTAAATTGTATTTATAGACAGGAAGAGTATTTCGATGAGTGATAATCATACTCTGAATATTGAAGAGATTTTAGAACTACTTCCACACCGCTATCCGTTCCTTTTGGTTGATCGCGTACTGGATTTTGAAAAAGGAAAATCTCTGCGTGCAGTAAAAAATGTTTCATTTAATGAGCCATTTTTCCAAGGGCATTTTCCAGGCAAACCGATTTTCCCAGGCGTATTGATTCTAGAAGCCATGGCACAAGCTACAGGTATTCTGGCATTTAAAAGTGTCGGTAAACTAGAGCCGGGTGAATTGTATTATTTTGCAGCGATTGATAATGCGCGTTTCAAACGTCCTGTATTACCGGGAGATCAAATGATCCTCGAAGTCGAGTTCATTAAAGAACGTCGTGGCGTTGCACGTTTTAAAGGTGTTGCAAAAGTAGATGGAGAAGTGGCCTGCGAAGCTGAAATGATGTGCGCCCGTCGCCGTGAGGTCTGATATGATTGATAAAACAGCCTGTATTCATCCCTCATCGATTGTCGAAGATGGAGCTATTATCGGTGCCAATGTTCGTATTGGCCCTTTTTGTTATATTGGTGCTAACGTTGAAATAGGTGAAGGCACTGAGCTCAAATCTCACATTGTCATTAATGGCTATACCAAAATTGGTCGTGATAATGTGATCTTTCAGTTTGCTTCGATTGGTGAAATTAACCAAGATCTGAAATATCAAGGTGAGCCAACACGCGTCGAAATCGGTGACAGAAACCGGATTAGAGAAAGTGTGACTATCCATCGTGGCACAACCCAAGGTGGTAGCTTGACCAAAGTGGGTGATGACAACCTATTTATGGTCAACGTGCATATCGCTCACGACTGTATTATTGGTAACCGTTGTATCATTGCCAACAACGGTACATTGGGTGGCCATGTTATTTTAGGTGATTTCGCGATAATTGGCGGTATGACTGCTGTTCACCAGTTTTGTCAAATTGGTGCTCACGTTATGGTTGGTGGTTGTTCTGGTGTGGCACAAGATGTCCCCCCTTACGTTATCGCACAAGGTAACCATGCAACGCCTTATGGCCTAAACATTGAAGGCTTAAAGCGCCGCGGCTTTGATAAAGAGTCTTTGCATGCGATCCGTAATGCTTATAAAACCCTTTATCGTTCAGGCAAGTCACTTGAAGAAGCACGTAGTGAAATTGCCGAGCTTGCTCAAGCAAATCCTCACGTAAAAGTTTTCAGTGATTTCCTTGAAAACTCGGCTGAGTCTAACCGTGGTATTATTCGCTAATTGTTCTTTACGCGAGTGAAGTCAGGCCGTTAGCCGGGGGTTGTTTACCTTTGTTGTTTATTATTACCCTGATTTAGGGGAATTAATAAGCTGATGATTCAAGTATGATATTGAATAAAATTAGGTTCATTTAAACCGAAAATTAGAATGCGTAGCCCTCGGGTTCGATAAAAACCGTTTTTCTTATGTTAAGAATTTTTGTCGAGATAAAACGGTTTAATGCGAATAAAAATTGACCACCAAAGGTAAGCAGCCCCTAAGGAGAGAATTTTGGCGAATCATAACCGCCCACTGACTATCGGCCTTGTTGCTGGAGAAACATCTGGCGATATACTCGGCGCTGGGCTTATCCGAGCACTGAAAGAACAAGTTCCTGATGCACGTTTTGTTGGCGTGGCGGGGCCTTTAATGCAAGCGGAAGGTTGTGAAGCTTGGTATGAAATGGAAGAGTTGGCAGTGATGGGTGTCGTTGAAGTATTAGGTCGGCTCCCTCGGTTACTTTCTATTCGTAAAGACCTGACCAAACGCTTTACACAGTTGCAGCCAGATATTTTTGTCGGTATTGATGCACCTGATTTTAATATTACCCTTGAAGGCAAATTAAAATCAAAAGGCATTAAAACTATTCATTACGTTAGTCCATCCGTTTGGGCATGGCGACAAAAGCGTGTTTTCAAAATTGGGCGCTCGACAAACTTAGTGCTTGCTTTTTTACCTTTTGAAAAAGCGTTTTATGATCGCTTTAATGTTCCGTGCCGCTTTATTGGGCATACCATGGCCGATGCAATTCCTCTTCATGTCGATAAAATAGCGGCAAGACAACGTCTTGGTATACCTGAGGAAGGAAAATGTTTAGCGCTATTACCGGGAAGTCGGCACTCTGAAGTCGAAATGCTCAGTGCTGATTTTTTACAAACCGCTAAAATTTTGCACCAGCACTTTATTGACCTGCATATTGTTGTACCTCTCGTCAATCAAAAACGTCGTGAGCAATTTGAATCGATTCGTCAACAGGTCGCCCCTGAGTTAACGATTCATCTGTTAGATGGGCAGGCTAGAGATGCCATGATCGCGGCGGATGCGACCCTACTTGCCTCGGGTACTGCTGCGTTGGAATGCATGTTAACCAAGTGTCCGATGGTGGTTGGCTACCGTATGAAGCCTTTCACTTTTTGGTTAGCAAAACGGTTAGTGAAAACACCTTATGTTTCACTGCCAAACTTACTGGCTGAAAAAGAAATAGTTAAAGAGTTGCTCCAAGAAGAGTGCCAACCTGATAATTTAGCTCAGCAGTTAATTCCATTATTGGAAGGGGGGGAGCAGGTGGAACAGTTAAAAGCAACATTTTTACAGCTTCACCAATTGATTCGCTGCGATGCAGATAAACAAGCGGCTGATGCTGTATTGGATTTGGTTCGAAATTAATGGATTTTATATACCCTAAAGCCAACTTAATTGCTGGCGTAGATGAAGTCGGACGTGGTCCGTTGGTGGGGGCGGTTGTCACCGCCGCGGTCATATTAGATCCTACCAAACCGATCATCGGTTTGACGGATTCGAAAAAATTAACGGAAAAAAAGCGCGAAAAGCTGTTTGTTGAAATCCAAGAAAAAGCCTTATGTTGGTGTATTGGCCGAGCAGAACCAGAAGAAATTGATGAACTCAATATTCTGCATGCAACAATGTTGGCGATGCAGCGGGCCGTTGCTGGTTTAAGTATGACACCGGATTTTGTCTTAGTGGATGGCAATCGTTGCCCTACATTATCGATGCCTTCACAAGCCGTCGTCAAAGGTGATAGTTTAGTTCAGGAAATCAGCGCCGCTTCCATTTTAGCCAAAGTGGTTAGAGATCGTGAAATGGTTGAGTTGGATATAGCTTACCCTGAATATGGTTTTGCTAAGCATAAAGGCTATCCAACCGCATATCATTTAGAAAAACTCGCACAATTTGGTGCAACAAAATTTCATCGTAAGAGTTTTGCTCCAGTGCGTCGTGCATTAGAAGCGAAAAATTGAGTATAAATTAGATGGCTGAACCTCGTTTTATTCACTTACGTGTTCATAGTGATTATTCAATGATTGATGGGCTGGCAAAAACTGGCCCATTAGTCAAAAAAGTGGCAGCAATGGGGATGCCAGCACTTGCTATTACCGATTTTACGAACCTGTGCGGTTTAGTAAAATTCTATGGAGCAGCGCACGGTGCTGGTATCAAACCCATCATTGGGGCTGACTTTTTTGTTGAAAGCGAGCAACTCGGCGACGAAATCGCACACTTAACCGTGTTGGCTCGTAACAATGAAGGGTATCAAAACCTAACTCTTTTGATCTCAGAAGCGTATCAAAAAGGTTACGGTGCGATTGGCCCGACCATTCACCGTGATTGGCTGGTAAAACATAAAGAAGGACTGATTTTACTGTCTGGTGGCCGCCAAGGGGATGTCGGGCAGTTTTTATTACGTGGTAATCAAACGCTGGTTGATGAATGCTTAGCATTTTATGAAACCCACTTTCCTGGTTGTTATTATCTTGAATTAATTAGAACAGGAAGGCCTGATGAAGAAAGCTATTTGCATGCGGCGGTAGAGCTTGCCACACAGCGTGGTTTGCCGGTTGTTGCAACGAATGATGTACGCTTTATTGAAAGTAGCGATTTTGATGCTCATGAAATACGTGTAGCAATCCATGACGGATTTACCTTATCTGACCCTAAAAGGCCTAAAAAATATAGCCCTCAGCAATACTTACGTACTGAAGAAGAGATGTGCGAGCTATTCGCCGACATCCCTGAAGCGCTTGAAAATAGTGTAGAGATTGCTAAGCGTTGTAATGTCACCATTCGTCTCGGTGAGTACTTTCTCCCCCAATTCCCTACTGGGGACATGAAAACAGAAGACTTTTTGGTTATGCGCTCAAAAGAAGGATTAGAAGAGCGCCTCGAGTTTCTATTCCCTGATGAGAAAGTGAGAGCAGAAAGACGACCTGAATATGATGAGCGTTTAGACATTGAGCTTAACGTTATTAACCAAATGGGGTTCCCTGGTTACTTTTTGATCGTGATGGAGTTTATTCAATGGTCGAAAGATAATGGCGTACCAGTCGGTCCAGGGCGTGGTTCCGGTGCGGGGTCACTTGTTGCATATGCGCTGAAAATTACCGATTTGGATCCCTTGGAGTTCGACCTCCTTTTTGAACGATTCTTAAACCCAGAACGTGTTTCCATGCCGGACTTTGACGTCGACTTTTGTATGGAAAAACGTGATCAGGTGATTGACCACGTTGCTCAAATGTATGGGCGAGATGCCGTTTCTCAGATTATTACATTCGGTACTATGGCCGCAAAAGCGGTGATCCGCGACGTAGGGCGAGTATTGGGGCATCCGTATGGCTTCGTGGATCGGATTTCGAAATTGGTTCCCCCTGATCCGGGTATGACTCTAGATAAGGCATTTGAAGCCGAACCACAGTTACCTGAAATTTACGAGGCAGATGAAGAAGTTAAAGCGCTGATTGATATGGCGCGTAAACTTGAAGGTGTCACGCGTAACGCAGGAAAACATGCGGGGGGCGTTGTTATTGCCCCCACCAAAATTACAGACTTTGCGCCGCTTTATTGTGATGCGGAAGGTAATAACCCAGTTACTCAGTTCGATAAAAATGATGTCGAATATGCGGGGTTGGTCAAGTTCGACTTTTTGGGGTTACGTACCCTAACGATCATCAACTGGGCATTAGAGATGATCAATGCAAGGCGAGCCAAGAAAGGGCTTGAGCCTATCGACATTGCCGCAATCCCGCTGGATGATCAAAAAAGTTTTGATATGTTGCAACGTTCAGAAACGACCGCGGTATTCCAGCTGGAATCCCGAGGCATGAAAGACCTGATCAAGCGGCTACGTCCTGACTGTTTTGAAGATATGATCGCATTGGTTGCCTTGTTCCGTCCTGGTCCATTGCAATCAGGGATGGTAGATAACTTTATCGACCGTAAACATGGTCGTGAAGAGATCTCATACCCAGACGTACAGTGGCAACATGAATCATTAAAACCTGTCTTGGAGCCAACTTACGGTATTATCTTATACCAAGAACAGGTTATGCAGATTGCACAGGTATTAGCGGGTTATACGCTAGGTGGCGCAGATATGTTGCGCCGTGCAATGGGGAAAAAGAAACCCGAAGAGATGGCGAAACAGCGTTCTGTTTTTGAAGAGGGCGCGATCAAAAATGGAGTCGATGGGGAACTGTCGATGAAAATCTTTGATCTGGTAGAAAAGTTTGCTGGTTATGGATTTAACAAGTCTCACTCAGCGGCTTATGCTCTGGTTTCGTATCAAACATTGTGGCTGAAAGCTCACTATCCAGCTGAATTTATGGCTGCGGTAATGACGGCGGATATGGATAATACCGAAAAGGTTGTCGGTCTCGTCGACGAATGTTGGCGGATGGGATTGAAAGTATTACCACCTGATATTAATAGTGGACTTTATCATTTTCATGTTAACGATGAAGGTGAAATTGTTTATGGCATTGGTGCTATCAAAGGGGTTGGTGAAGGGCCGATCGAAGCCATTATCGAAGCTCGCCAGAAAGGTGGTATATTTAAAGAAATATTTGATCTTTGTGCTCGCGTTGATCTGAAAAAAATTAACCGCCGTGTTATGGAAAAACTGATCATGGCGGGGGCATTTGATCATTTAGGTCCCCATCGTGCGGCCTTGATGTCTTCATTAGAAGATGCTTTGAAAGCGGCTGATCAGCATGCAAAAGCAGAAGCTATCGGGCAAACGGATATGTTTGGTGTGCTGGCGGAAGCACCCGAACAAGTAGAAAGTTCATACGCAAGCGTACCCAAATGGCCTGATCAAGTCGTACTTGATGGCGAGCGAGAAACATTGGGGCTTTACTTGACAGGGCACCCAATAACGCGCTACTTAAGTGAGATCGAGCGCTATACTAATGGCTTAAGATTAAAAGATGTGAACCCAACCCCTCGTGGTCAAGTGACAACTGTGGTAGGTTTAGTACTTTCGGCCAAAGTTATTACGACTAAGCGCGGCAATCGAATCGGAATTTGTACGCTTGATGATCGTTCCGGTCGTCTGGATATTATGTTATTTTCAGATGCACTAGATAAATACCAGCACTTGCTGGAAAAAGACACTATCCTGATTGCCACCGGTCAGGTCAGCTTTGATGATTTTAACGGTGGTAATAAAATGACAGTACGGGAGTTAATGGATATTAGTGAAGCAAGGGAAAAATATGCGCGAGGACTTGCTATTTCACTGTCAGATAAACAAATTAATGATCAGTTGCTGAACCGACTTCGCAGCACTCTTGAACCCCATCGTTCAGGAACGATTCCGGTTCATTTGTATTATCAGAAGGATGACGCCAGAGCCAAACTTAAATTTGGGGTTATTTGGCGTGTGACACCCGTTGATGACCTTCTGAACTCTCTGCGAACTCTGCTGGGTAATGAGCAGGTAGAATTAGAATTTGACTAAAATAGGAATATTATGAGTCTGGATTTTCTTGATTTTGAACAGCCAATTGCTGAATTGGAAGCGAAAATTGATTCGCTGACTGCAGTTAGCCGTCAAGACAACAATTTAGAAGTCAACCTAGATGACGAGGTTGCTCGTTTACGTGAAAAAAGTCTTGAGCTGACGCGTAAGATTTTCTCTGATCTGGGTGCATGGCAAATTGCTAAGCTTGCTCGTCACCCACGTCGCCCTTATACATTAGATTATATTGCTCGTATATTCACAGATTTCCAAGAGCTGGCAGGTGATCGTGCTTATGCCGATGATAAAGCTATCGTGGGTGGCATCGCGCGTTTAGATGGTCGTCCAGTGATGGTGATTGGCCACCAAAAAGGCCGTGAAACGAAAGAAAAAATTCGCCGTAATTTTGGTATGCCAGCTCCAGAAGGTTACCGTAAAGCATTGCGCTTAATGGAAATGGCTGAGCGTTTTAATTTACCTATTATTACCTTTATCGATACGCCGGGGGCTTATCCTGGTGTTGGTGCTGAAGAACGTGGTCAATCCGAAGCAATTGCACGTAACTTGCGTGAAATGTCTCGCTTATCTGTCCCAGTCATTTGTACTGTTATTGGCGAAGGCGGCTCTGGTGGTGCATTGGCTATTGGGGTTGGTGATAAAGTGAATATGCTGCAATACAGCACCTATTCGGTTATTTCTCCTGAAGGCTGTGCCTCTATCCTGTGGAAGAGCGCTGATAAAGCCCCATTAGCGGCAGAAGCGATGGGGATCACCGCACCTCGCCTTAAAGAACTCAAATTAATTGATAATGTGGTGACAGAGCCTTTAGGTGGTGCGCATCGTAATTACGATGAAATTTCAGCTTCTTTAAAAGCGCGTATTGTTGAAGATTTGGACGAATTGCTTGAGCTTGATGAAGAAGCATTAAAAAATCGTCGTTACCAGCGTTTAATGGAATACGGCTATTGCTAATTAAGGTTGGCTAGTCACGAAAAACGGGGGTTTGGTTTATCCAGCTCCCGTTTTTTATTATGATTTCTCGAACAATTGAAAGTAAACCTAAGTAAGGGAGATGGATGAGGCAATATAACTATTTAATCTATGCCTTAATGTGTGTACTGATATGGAGCTTTATTCCGATTGTTTCTCGTTTTGGGCAAGAGGGCTTAGATAGCTTTCAATTTTTATTTTGGTCCAACCTAATTTCAGCAATTGCGGTGATATTGGTCGCGATGAGTGCGGGTTATAAACCTGCTAAGCTATTTATTTTGCCGTCTAATACGCTAATTAAAGTGTGTATTTTAGGTGTCTTAGATTGCTTGTTTTATTTGCTTTTGTATTATGGCTACTCGATTGAAAATGGTATTGCCGTACTCGTTATTCAGTATAGTTGGCCTTTAATTATTATCTTATTGTCTGTTTTTTTATTAAAGGACAAGCTAGCAACTCGGCAAATAGCCGGTGTGATTATCGGCTTTATCGCGGTGATTATCACCTTTACCAAAGGTCATATAACTCAGCTGCAAGTTGAACATCCTCTAGCTTTACTATTAGTGTTTAGTGGTGCATTTTGTTTTGCGTTAATGTCTGTATTCTCTCGTCAGTATTCTATCGATCCCTATATTAGTACTGTTTGGCTCTTTATTTTTTCGACCTTAACATCATTGGTATTATTACTCTCATTCAGCGCATTTCAGTTGCCCACGGAGACATCGCTTTGGCCAACGATAGTGAATGGGGTACTGATTAATGGCGTATCCTATATTTTATGGTTTAAGGCGATGAATACGGGGCACTCCGCTAAAATTGCCTCTATTGTGTTTTTATCTCCAGTATTATCGGTACTTTGGTTAGTTGTTATTCTAAGCGACCCATTTGAAATTGCTTATATTATCGGGGTGTTGTTAGTGATTATTTCCGGTATCTTATGTGTTGGGCAAGCTAAAAAGCATTAATCATCGTTTAGAAGGGCAGCGAAGAGTGAAACTACCACAAACAATCATTGAGCACGTATTCAATAAGATTGGTAACTATAGCAAAATACTGGTTGGATTTAGTGGTGGTGTTGATTCAACGGTATTACTGCATGCTCTTTATCAAATAAAGAAACATCAACAACCGTTTCTTGAAGTGCGCGCTATTCATATTCATCATGGGCTAAATTCGAAAGCAGACGCTTGGGAAGCGCACTGTTCGAGTTTGTGTGCACAATGGGAAATTCCCTTTATTTGTACGCATGTCACGGTTGATTCTACAAATAGTGGCGTTGAGGCGGCTGCGCGAGAGGCTCGCTATCAAGCTTATCGTGATGCGCTGTTAGAAGATGAAATTATCGTGACGGCACAACATCTGGATGATCAAGCAGAAACATTTCTGTTGGCATTAAAACGAGGTAGCGGGCCAGCAGGGCTTTCATCGATGCCAGAATTATCGACATTTAATGGCCACTACGGGCAAACTTGCCTGCTTCGTCCATTGCTAGCGATATCTCGCGATGATTTAGAGACATATGCCAATGAAGAACAGCTTCCGTGGGTAGAAGATGATAGTAATCAAGATGACCGCTATGACCGTAATTTCCTACGATTGAATATTATGCCTGTTCTGGCACAGCGTTGGCCTCATTTCGCGAAAGCCGTATCACGTAGCGCGGCTTTGTGCGCAGAACAGGAAAACTTGCTTGATGAGCTATTACAAGATGCCCTAGAGGACATGATGGATTATCGTGGTGGTCTATTCATCGATGCATTACAGCCTTGTTCTAGCGCTAAACGTAACGCATTGCTACGACGTTGGATTGGCCTACATCAATTACCCATGCCGCCTTTTAATCAATTACACCGTATTTGGCAGGAAGTCGCGCTTGCTCGTCAGGATGCTGAGCCTATTTGCCAATTAGGCCATATTGATATCCGTCGATATCAAGGCGCTTTATGGGTTGTGCGTCGTATCAATCAGTTATTGGGGCAGCAGTATGCTTGGCATTATCCTGACCCGTTTATTTTACCTGAAGCTTTAGGCATTATTGAGGTCATTGCTGATGAAGGGCAAATCCGTCCTCCATTACCAACAGAAAAAGTCACCGTGCGCTTTGGTTTGCAAGGAACACTTAAAATTGTTGGGAGAATGCATTCAAGAAGCAGTAAGAAAATTTGGCAAGAACTGGGAATTCCTCCGTGGATGCGAGAAAGAGTTCCCCTGATTTACTACAATGAGCAGCTAATTACTGCAATAGGGTGTTTTATTACACCGGAAGGCCTTGCCGATGATGATAAACTTGGCATTGCTTTTCATTGGGTCAAATTCGATGAATATCGGTTTAATCAGTAAATGAAAAGAAGAAACCCCTTATGACTGTGATCTTTCATAAGGGGCATAGAAGGACTCAATGGTGTATGAGTTTTAGTGAGAGCTATCGACAACGATAGTGCCGATCTCAGGATGACTGAAGGTATTGATATAATCCAATCGCAGCTCTTTCGTCCCATCTTGAGTTTCTAAAATTAAATACTCAACTTTCTTCCGTAAGAGCAAATCGCTGGCTTTACCCTCAATGATTTCGCCGCCATGAAGCTTTATTTCAAGTTTCAACTGACGTTGGCATGCGATTTCAAGATATTCGTAATCATCACAATTGATAGGTTGATATTCAGTATCTGTAGACATATTCCCTCACCACTGTGTTAGTGGCGGTTATTGCCGCCTTGACTATTTTCACCAAGCATCATGTGCTTGATAGGATAATAGCACAGTAATTTTAATAACAATAATCAGTGATAGATGAAAACTTAAATAGACAGTTCGTGAATGCTTCTCGAGCCCCTATACATCAGCAAAGTCCGAAATATAATAATAACAACATTTTTATTAGTGTAAGATGCTATGATGTAAATGCAGACTAAAAATATAAGAATGAAATAGTTAGGAGACAAAGGTAATGAAAAAAACACTATTTTTAGCATTAATGGCGACAGGCATAATGGCATTAGCTGGATGCCAAAGCGCGGACAAACAACCTAGCGTGACTTATATTGATAGAGCATATACGGGCACTTTGCCATGTGCAGATTGCTCTGGTATCGAAGCAACCTTGCTGGTGAACCAAGATGGTACTTATGTTGAGCAATTAGTTTATTTAGGCACGCGTGATGGAAACCAAACTTTTTATGAAACAGGGTCATGGGCAAAAGAAGGGGATAAATTACGCATGACCAATGCCAATGGTGAACGTTCATATTTCTTACCTTCTGCTGATGATAAATCAATGGTATTGCTTGATCAGGAAGGAAATAAAATTCAATCACAATTGAATTACACATTAAATCAAGTCACAGCAAGTAAAAAAGTTGGTGAATACCGTTATTTAGCTGATGCTGCAACATTTACTGAATGTAAAACTGGGCGTACTTATACTGCTTCAGGCCTTGATCTGGAAAAAGGATACAGTGCGACAGGTGTAACGGGCGGAACGCCAGTTTATGCTGAAATTGAAGGCTATTATACCGTAAGACCTTCAATGGAAGATGGTCAATTTGACCCTGCATTAGTACAAACCGGTCATATTATGTTTGATAAATCTAGCTCATGTAAATAATAGATTTAATTTATATAATTAAATACCCTAAATATCGACTCAATAAGAGTCGATATTTTTTTAGCCATAAAAATATTGGTAAGGATTGAAGTCAATATAAGGTAAAGTGATTATATTTACTGATATCAAGTAAATTATAATTAATTGATAATTTATATATAAAAATATATTTTTTTGAAATGTGAGGGGCGTCATAACGATAAGTCAATGAGAAACAATTCTCCATAGCCACGAAATATCAACAGTAAAGGAGATTACGTATACTTTATTCAACTAGAAGCAACTCGCGGATAACGCCAGCTGAATTTAGAGAATAAAAACGTAAAATATCTCATGAGGCTAATAGATATTTATAGTGGGCAGTATGACTGGGAGAGCTTATTGTGGAAAAAAAGCTTATTTATCTGTTTTGTTCGGCGGGAATGTCAACCTCTCTTCTTGTATCAAAAATGCGTCAACAAGCTGAAAAATATGATGTTCCAGTTGTTATTGAAGCGTTTTCGGAAACCCTTGTAGCACAAAAAGGTATCGATGCGGATCTTGTTTTACTTGGTCCTCAGATTGCATGGAAAAGTTCTGAAATCCAGAGAATACTTCCAACTAAACTCGTTGAAGTTATTGATCCGATATTGTATGGAAAAGTTGATGGTCTGGGCGTGTTAAAAGCAGCAGTGGCAGCAATAAAAAATAAATGATGTTAATTAATTTTTAGTTTTTAATAACTTCAATTCTTTATCTATTTGTTATGGTTGTTTTAGCAAACAAGATATGTGATTAAAGTATCTAAGGATATTCTATGAATCATATGCTCACTTCTCTTGAAAAAGTATTGCTACCAATTGCATTAAAATTGGGCAATCAACCTCATATTAATGCAATTAAAAATGGCTTCATTAAATTGATGCCTTTAGTATTAATTGGGGCCATGTTTGTTTTGATTAATAACGTTTTTCTTAGCTTTGGTGAAGGGTCATTTTTCTATTCGCTAGGTGTTCGCTTGTCACCTGAAACAATAGAATTTTTAAATAAGTTCAAAGGAATTGGCGGTAATATTTACAATGGAACATTAGGTATTATGTCGTTAATGACCCCTTTTTTTATTGCAATGGCCCTGGCTGAAGAACGTAAAGTGGACTCAATAGCGGCAGGGATTATCGGTATCGCTGCATTTATTACGGTAACGCCATTTGATGTTAATGGTGCTTATGCGATAGGGGCTAATTGGTTAGGTGGGGCCAATATCATTTCAGGTATTGTCATCGGTTTAGTGATTGCCGAAGCTTTTGCTTTTATTGTTCGGCGTAAATGGGTTATTACATTACCGGATACAGTTCCACCTGCTGTCAGCCGTTCATTTTCAGCATTAGTTCCTGGTTTTATTATTCTTTTAGTTGTCGGAATTATTGCATGGATTTTGTCAGCTCAAGCAACTAATTTTCACCAATTTATTATGGATACGATCGCAACGCCATTAGCTTCTTTAGGTGGTGTTGTTGGTTGGGCTTACACCATTTTTACCTCCTTATTATGGTTTTTTGGTATTCATGGTGCGTTAGCGCTGACAGCCCTTGATTCAGGAATTATGACTCCTTGGGCGTTGGAAAATGTGGCACTATATAATGAATACGGTTCTATTGATAATGCAATTGCCGCTGGGCACACTTTCCATTTATGGGCGAAACCTTTATTAGATTCTTATGTCTTTCTGGGAGGGACAGGTGCGACCCTTGGATTAATCATTGCAATATTTATTGCATCACGCCGTCCTGATTATCGACAAGTTGCTAAAATAGGTTTACCCGCAGGCATATTTCAAATTAATGAACCTATTATATTTGGTATTCCTGTTATCATGAACCCGATACTTTTTATTCCATTTATTATCATTCAACCGCTATTAGCTGCAATTACCGTTATTGCTTATTATATGGGGATAATACCGCCAATAACCAATATAGGACCATGGACAATGCCTGCTGGCTTGGGGGCATTCTTTAATACAAATGGGAATATTTCGGCTTTATTATTAGCCTTGTTTAACCTCGGAGTTTCCATCCTTGTTTATTTACCCTTTGTTATTATTTCTAATAAAGCTCAGGGAATGATAGATAAAGATGAAAGTGAAGAAGATATTAAAGATGCACTGAAGTTTTAATTGATAAATATAAAGCAGGGAATAAAAAAATTATGATTGATATAGATAATAATGGTGTTCTTTCTTTTGATGGCCTCGAAGAGGTCGTGATGGGGCTTATCATTAATTCTGGGATGGCAAGAAGCTTAGCCTATAAGGCATTAAATTGCGCCAAGGAAGGCCAATTTGTTGAGGCCATGGAATTAATGGAGCAATCAAAACATGCATTGAGTGAAGCTCATCAAGTTCAAACAAAAATGATTGAAGCTGATATGGGAGAGGGGAAAATTAAAGTTAGCTTAATATTGGTTCATGCTCAAGATCATTTAATGAACACCATACTTTCGCGTGAGTTGGTCATAGAGCTAATAGAGCTTCATAAAAAAATAAGCCAATAACTGAGGAGGAATGATGCAGCCACTAATAAAAAACGATAATTCTAATATGGATATTAGAATGGTTTGTGAGAACGATATATTTAATGACAAGGATTTTCATGTTGTTATTTATAATAAAACTGAAAGCGTTACAGGGCTGCATCAACATGATTATTATGAATACACTATCGTTCTCACTGGGCGCTATTATCAGCAAGTGAATGGTAGAAAGGTGTTACTTGAAAGAGGTGACTTTGTTTTTTTACCCATTGGCTCTAGTCATGAAAGTTTTTATGAGTTTGGAGCAACTCGAATTTTCAATGTTGGAATAAGAAAGGCATTTTTTGAAAGCTACTTTTCACCTTTACTTCCCTCATTTTTTGTTGCTTCACAAGCCTATTCACTGAAAAGTGAATTTATGGCTTATATTGAATCCGTCATCGCATCATTAAATTTTCGTGACAGTGAGTTTAATGAATTTATTGAAGTAGTCACTTTCAATGTCGTTAATCGATTACGTCACTACAGAGAAAGAAAATTACATGACGATACACCTCAATGGTTAAAAAATACCATTGAAGAAATGCATGAAATTGCAATGTTTAATGAGCATGCATTAGAAAATATGGTCGCAATTACAGGGAAGTCTCAAGAATATTTGACGAGGGCTACAAAGCGTTATTACGGCAAGACGCCCATGCAACTTATTAATGATATTAGGATTAACTTTGCTAAAAAACAGCTGGAAATAACAAATTACTCTATTACAGATATTGCTTTTGAATCTGGTTACAGTAGCCCGAGTTTATTTGTTAAGAAATTCAAAGAGGCAACATCGTTAACACCAAGTGAATATAGAAAAAGCTTACAGTAACTTAATAAATATGATGAAGATAGGATGAAACATAACGCGGTATAAGTTAACTGAACACTACCATTCATCGCTATTAATAAAATAGGTAGAGGATTAAATGGAACATAAATTAAAAATTGTGACTATTGGCGGTGGAAGCAGTTATACCCCTGAATTAATTGATGGTTTTATTAAACGTTATCCTGAACTACCTATTAGTGAATTATGGCTAGTGGATATTGAAGAAGGAAAGGAAAAGTTAGACATTATCTATGATTTAAGCTTACGGATGATAAAAAATGCCAATATTCCGCTTAAATTATATAAAACGTTAAATCGTAGAGAAGCACTCAAAGATGCTGATTTTGTGACGACGCAGTTAAGGGTCGGGTTATTAGATGCACGAGAAAAAGATGAAATCATACCTTTACGCTATGGCTATTTAGGGCAAGAGACTAACGGTGCTGGCGGATTATTTAAAGGATTACGGACTATTCCAGTGATCTTTGACATTATTAAAGATGTTGAAGAGCTCTGTCCTCAAGCTTGGATAATTAATTTTACTAACCCTGCCGGTATGATCACAGAGGCTGTGCATAGATACACGAATTTTCAGCGTTTCGTTGGGGTCTGTAATGTGCCTATCGGTATGAAAATGTTTATTACAGAGGCACTTAAATTAACTGAAAAAAATCACTTATCGATAGACCTTTTTGGTTTAAATCATATGGTCTTTATTAAAGATATTTTTGTCGATGGAATCTCCCGGTTTGATGAAATATTGAAGGGTATTATTGCTCATTCATACAGTACAAACTCAGTTAAAAACATTACGGGGTTATCATTCGATAGTGGTTTTTTAAGCGCTCTAAAATTGATACCTTGCTCATACTTGCAGTATTACTTTAAATATAAAGAGATGCTAGCTATTGAGATAGCTGAATTCTACAAAGCGGGCACTAGGGCACAGGTGGTTAAAAAACTTGAAAAGTCACTTTTTGATTTATATCAGGATCCTGAATTAAACGTTAAGCCAAAACAGCTTGAACAGCGAGGGGGAGCCTATTATTCAGACGCTGCCTGTGAAGTCATCAATGCTATTTATAACGACAAGCAAACTGAACACTATGTCAATATTCCTCACCATGGACATATCGATAATATCCCATCGGATTGGGTGATAGAGATGACATGTCAATTAGGGCGTAATGGCATAACACCACACAAAAGAATGACGCATTTCGATGAAAAAGTATTGGGACTCATTTATACAATAAAAGAATTTGAGATAGCCACATGTGAAGCGGCTATTAGTGGTAATTTCAATGATATTTTATTAGCGATGAACCTAAATCCATTAGTGAGCTCTGATCATGATGCACGAAATATGGCTAAAGACCTACTTTTAGCGCATAAAGAGTATTTGCCTAATTTTGCTGAGGCTATTAAGCGCCTTGAAGAAGAATCAATGCGTCGCTAAATTTTAAATGGTAGCGGAATATGACACCTTTACTTATCGTCAATGCAGATGACTTTGGCTTATGCAAATCAGTTAATTATGGAATTGTTGAGGCACATCATCACGGTATTGTGTTATCAACGACAGCTATGGTAAATATGCCGGATGTTCACCATGCCGCCAAACTTGCCGCGGACTTACCAACATTAACAGTGGGTATGCATTTTGTATTAACTGCGGGCATGCCATTTACGCCAATGCCATCGTTAGTTCGCCAAGGTATACTTGGGAAATGGTTATGGGAAATCGAAAAACGTGGCCAATTACCGATAGAGGAAATTGTGCAGGAATTACATTTTCAGTATGACCAATTTTGTGAAATTTTTGGTCATCCGCCAAGTCATATTGATGGGCACCATCATGTACAAATGATACCGACTCTCTTTCCTCGCATTGTTGAATTTGCCAATAAAAAAGGGGTTGCATTGCGTGTTGTTCGTGATGGAAATATTGACGATAAAACCACACATATTGCGCGCACAACGGATTACTTTTCAGCTGAATTTTATGGGGAACCTCATTCTATATCTGAATCTCTCTTTTTAAATATTCTCGATACTGCGAAACAGCGAGGGGATAGTTCACTTGAAATAATGTGTCATCCAGCGTTCCTAGGTAAGGAATTATTAAAAAGTCGTTACGCTTATCCGAGATTAAAAGAGTTAGAAATTTTAACTTCAAAAAGATTAAAAGAGACGATTACTGAGAAGGGTTTTTTACTTGGGTCATATTTAGATTTATAACAAAAATGCCCAACCTATATGGATAAACAGGTTGGGCAGAGCATCATTAACGTAAGGTATTCGCGAGTTTTTCTTTTAAGAAACTCACTACGTTATCAAGACCAACAAGGGCTTTCTCGTCACTGCGACGTGCTTTGTACTCAACTTGATTGTTATCTAAGTTTCTATCGCCAATAACAATCGTGTATGGCACACCGATAAGCTCCATATCAGCAAACATAACACCAGGACGTTCTTTACGGTCATCAAAAATGACCTCTATGCCTTGTGCTTTTAAATCCGCATAGAGTTTCTCTGCAACCTCTTTGACACGGTACGATTTGTGCATGTTCATTGGCAGAATCGCAACATGGAATGGTGCGATCGCATCTGGCCAAATAATGCCGCGTTCGTCGTGGCTTTGCTCAATTGCCGCTGCAACAATACGAGTAACACCAATACCATAGCAACCCATAGTGACGATTTGATTGTGGCCTTCTTCATTCTGCACTGAAGCTTTCATCGCTTCTGAATATTTAGTGCCTAATTGGAAGATATGACCCACTTCAATGCCACGTTTGATAAGCAGTGTTCCTTTTCCATCTGGGCTTGGATCACCTTCAACCACATTACGGAGATCGAATGTTTCTGGCTGCTCTACATCGCGTTCCCAATTGATACCGAAATAGTGTTTACCATCAATGTTAGCACCAGCGCTAAAATCACTCATGACAGCGACACTGCGGTCAATAATCATTGGTAATGGCATATTAACTGGGCCTAATGAACCTGGTGCAGCTTTAATTGCCGCTTTGATTTCTTCTTCTGAAGCGAATTCCAATGGGCTTGAAACGAGAGGGTGTTTTTCCGCCTTCACTTCATTCAGTTCATGATCACCACGGATCAATAAAGCGACTAATTGATGACCCGAATTTGGTTTTGCACGGACAATCAGCGTCTTCACCGTTTTTTCAATCGGTAAAGAGAATTGTTCAACTAGCTCGGCGATTGTTTTTGCATTTGGTGTATCAACGAGACGCATCTCTTCTGTTGCTGCTGCACGTGGTGTTAATGGCGCAATCGCTTCAGCAAGCTCGATGTTGGCTGCAAAATCAGATTCTGTAGAGAAAACAATATCGTCTTCACCGCTTTGCGCGAGAACTTGGAATTCATGAGATGCGCTTCCACCGATAGAGCCTGTATCTGCTTGTACTGGGCGGAAATCAAAACCGATACGAGTAAAGATTTTGCTGTAAGCTTCATACATTGCATCATAGGTTTCTTGTAATGATTCCTGTGATGTATGGAAGGAGTAAGCATCTTTCATGATAAATTCACGTGAACGCATGATACCGAAACGTGGGCGCACTTCATCACGGAATTTAGTTTGAATCTGGAATAAGTTCAGTGGTAGCTGTTTGTATGAAGTAATTTCATTGCGAATTAAATCAGTAATCACTTCTTCATGAGTTGGACCCAAAACAAATGGGCGTTCACCACGATCAGTAAAACGCAGTAATTCAGGACCATACTGCTCCCAGCGACCACTCTCTTGCCACAAATCGGCAGGTTGAACTACGGGCAAAGATACCTCGATTGAGCCCGCATTTTCCATTTCTTCACGGACAATGTTTTCGACTTTACGTAGAACGCGGACACCAGTCGGTAACCAGTCATAAAGGCCTGATGCAAGTTTACGGATCATTCCTGCACGAAGCATCAACTGATGGCTGATCACTTCGGCATCTGCAGGAGTCTCTTTTAGTGTTGAGAGCAGATATTTGCTAGTACGCATTGTATAGGTTCCATTAGAACAACGGGTGATGGCAAAAGGTTTTATTGCCAAATCAATCTAGGCTGCAAAAGCAGCATGATAAACAGCTAGTCTACCAGTGACCGTGCTTTGCCAAAAGGGGTTAGATGATTTTTTCATAAGGCTCGATGGCGAAGACTTCTGTTACATTATTAATCACCCTCCAGCGCACATTAAAATCAAGTAAATGGACGGCATAATCACGGGGCTCTGTCATCGCTTGTTTTTTATATGCGGGGCGGGGATCTTGCATTAATACTTGTTGAATAAATTGTACAATTCCCGGATAGCGTATTTGGTATTTCTCTAAATCTTGCTGAACTTGCGGGTGAAAAATAACGTGCATATCCACAGATGGTGCATCTTGTGCAAAGCCGGCTTGTGCATTTGGAATAGCTTCTGCAAAAGGTAAATAAGGTTTAATATCAATAACCGGAGTACCATCAACTAAATCTAAACTGCCTAACTCCAAAATCACTTGATTGTGTTTTTGGATAACCCCTTTCAATTCGATTAATGACATACCAATAGGGTTTGGTCTAAAGGTCGAGCGGGTGGCGAAGACGCCCATTTTATCATTTCCACCGAGTCTTGGAGGACGTACGAGTGGCTTCCATCCCCCATTCATCGTTTGATGGAAAATAAATAGCACCCAAATGTGACTAAACTGTTCTAATCCTCTGACAGCGTTAGGGTCATTATAAGGGGGGTGTAAATGCAGCCGTCCCGAGCCACCTAGTACAAGCCCAGGTTGGCGTGGGATAGCAAATTTTTCCTTATAGGGGGATTCGATATGTCCAATAACATTACATTGGAATGATTGCATTTGATTATTATTCAACAATTTGTATTGCGCTACCTTCACAGATTGTCGCTTGATAGCACCCCGGTGAGGTCATGGTTTGACACTGATGCAACAACACCGCATCGGCTGCGATATAGGCTGCTTTCGATAACATACTTTTTTTAGCCACATTAAGATTGGCTGGCGGGCTTTGTACATTCTCGCGGCATGATTCTCCAGAAACAATCCCTAAGTCTTTAAACGGCATCCCTAATAATTCTTCAGGGCTATTCATAAGCTTGACATTAGTCGTTTCAGGCTTGGTCGTTTTTTTTGGTGCAGGCTTTGATAGCTTCATATTTGTGAAGCCTTTATTTGGACCCTGATGAATGTATTGATTCATTCCACACCCAGCTAAAATAAACGTTGCTAGGGTGAGCAATAACAATCTCATAAGTTTTTCCTTTCTTATCTTATAGGTATTGGGAAAATTACATCTGCTATGTTTTATCTTTATAAAATACAAAAAATACTAGGTGGCATTACACCACCTAGTATATTAATCATTTTTTTACGAATAAAAAAGATTACCAGCCTTTAACTGCGCCACCATCGAAAACTTCATCTGCTTTCTTAGCAACTTCATCTGATTGATATGCTTGAACAAACTTCTTCACATTTTCATCATCTTTATTGTCATCACGAGCAACAATAATATTGACATATGGAGATTCTTTATCTTCTACAAATAAACCATCTTTTGCTGGGGTTAATTTAGGTGTTGCACTACTTGCCCACGTGGTATTGATGATAGCTAGAGCAATTTTTTGATCATCCAGTGCTCGTGGTAATTGTGGTGCTTCTAATTCAACAAACTTCAATCCTTTAGGATTTTCAGTAACATCCAAAACGGTAGGCATTAAACCTGTTCCATCTTTAAGTTTAATGAGACCTTGTTGTTGTAAGAGAAGTAGTGAACGACCTAAGTTCGTTGGATCGTTAGGTAATGCGATTTGTGAGCCGTCAGCAAGTTCATCAACTGATTTAATTTGTTTGGAATATGCCGCGATAGGATAGATAAAGGTATTGCCGACAGGCGTCAATTTATAATTTCTATCTTTAATTTGTTGGTCAAGATAAGGTTTGTGTTGGAATGCGTTAGCATCAATATCACCTTTGCTGAGAGCTTCGTTTGGTAAAACGAAATCATTAAAGGCAACAAGTTCCACATTCAAACCGTATTTTTCTTTTGCGACTTTTTGTGCAACTTCAGCGACTTCCAACTCTTTCCCCATAATAACACCGACTTTGATGCTATTCGGGTCTTTCTCTTTTTCGCCACAACCCGTTAGAACTAATGAGCCTAATAGCGCGCCAACAACGGCAATAGATTTTAACTTAATAGACATAGATATACCCCTTAAACGCTTTCTTTATAGCACCTTAAAGCGGCGCTGCTATTTTTACGGACTATTTATGTGACACTTTTTTCATTAAATATTCGCCAGTAAATTGAATGACGAAGACTAAGATGATTAACAGTACAAGCACGGTATTCATCACTAATGGGTTATAAGTATAGTAGCCATACTGCATTGCTATTTGACCTAATCCCCCTGAACCGACTGCACCACCCATTGCTGAATACCCAACTAGCATAATTAAGGTGATCGTTGCCGCGTTGATGATCCCAGGTAAAGACTCTGGTAATAGAACCTTTTTAATAATTTGTAGTGGTGTCGCGCCCATAGCTCGGGAGGCTTCAATCAAACCACTTGGCACTTCTAATAGGGTATTTTCAACCATACGGGCGATGAAGGGAATTGCCCCAACAGTTAGGGGAACAATGGCCCCTTCAATGCCAATTGCCGAGCCGACTAAAAACTTGGTAAAAGGGCTGATCCAGACTAATAAAATAATAAATGGTATTGAACGGAAAATGTTCACGATTGCTGAAATTACAGCATAAAGAACAGTATTTTCCATAACTTGTCCACGACGAGTCACGTAAAGTAGAACGCCAGTAGGTACGCCCATGATAAAACCGAGGATCGCCGAAACGAAAGTCATAATAATGGTATCAATCGTTCCCGATATAAGTAGTGAAATCATTCCCTCAGACATAACCCAATACCTCTACTTTGACATGATGCTCTTTCAAAAATTCAATAGTTGCTTCAACACCGCCATTGATACCATGGAGTTCAGCGAGCATTACGCCAAACTTCACGCCACCGGCGTAATCAATCTGAGAACTTAATATGTTGATATCGATGTCAAATTTACGCACAACCATAGAGATAAGTGGTGCATCAACGGATTGACCTGTGAATTCCAGTTTCAGCAAAGGCGATAAATCTGCTGCGGGTTCACTTTTTAGTCTTTCTTTATAGTCATCTGGAATATCAATAACTAATGTTGATTTGATAAACTCTTGGGCGATAGGTGTTTTAGGGTGTGAAAACACTTCACTGACTTTATCTTGTTCAATCAATTGTCCACCGCTAATCACAGCGACTTGGTCACAAATGTTTTTCACTACATCCATTTCATGAGTGATCAATAAAATAGTAAGCCCTAAACGGCGGTTAATATCTTTGAGTAACTCAAGAATCGAACGTGTAGTGGCAGGATCTAGCGCACTAGTTGCTTCATCGCATAATAAAACTTTTGGTGAATTTGCTAAGGCTCGCGCGATAGCAACACGTTGTTTTTGTCCCCCAGAAAGATTAGCGGGATAAGCATCTTTTTTATCAGCCAGCCCAACAAGATCAAGCAGTTCATTGACACGTGCTTTGATTTTATCTTTAGGCGTATTGTCTAATTCCAGTGGTAACGCAACGTTATCAAATACATTTCGAGAAGATAATAAGTTAAAGTGTTGGAATATCATCCCAATACCGCGACGAGCTCTCGTCAAAGATTTTTCAGGCATTGCTGTTAAATCTTGGCCGTCAACAATAACTTGCCCAGAAGTCGGGCGCTCGAGCATGTTTACACAACGAATTAGAGTACTTTTACCAGCACCTGAGGCACCGATAACACCGTAGATTTGCCCAGCAGGAACATGCAGACTAATATCCGTTAATGCCTGAATATTGCGGCTTCCTTGCTGGAAAACTTTATTAATATTTGAGAGCTTTATCATTTATTTCTTCTAAATATATAGGATTCGATTTTTAGATAGTTAAATCTAACATGGTTGGATGTTAAGGCGTCTAGACGTCTAAGTCAATAAAGTTTGCTTTATTTATTCTATTCTCATTTATTTTCTTTTCATGAGATACTTAAAACTCATTTAGTTTGAGGAGTAAATCGGTGAGTAAAGGCATACCTGCAATCTTTTTAGACAGAGACGGCACAATTAATATCGACCATGGCTATGTACATAAGATAGATGACTTTCATTTTATTGACGGTGCGATTGAAGCAATGGCTGAACTCAAAAAAATGGGCTACGCGCTCGTTGTTGTCACCAACCAATCAGGAATTGGACGAGGTATCTATTCTGAAGATAGTTTTATGCAGTTAACAGAATGGATGGATTGGTCATTAGCAGACCGTGGCGTTGATCTTGATGGTATTTATTTTTGCCCTCATCATCCTGATGCTAAAGAAGCTGAGTACCGCCAAGATTGTGATTGCCGTAAGCCAAAACCTGGAATGCTATTAGATGCGCAATCTTTTCTTAATATAGATATGGCTTCTTCTATTATGGTGGGAGATAAGTTAGCTGATATGCAAGCAGGTAAAGCTGCAAAAGTCGGTACGACGATCTTAGTAAGAAGTGGTGAAGAAGTGACTGAAGAAGCAATAAGCAATGCAGATATGGTGATTGATAGTATTGCTGAACTGCCACAGATAGTAAAAAACATCAAAAAATAGGCTTATTAAGTTAAATTTGATGGCAATCTGAGCAAACGAAAAAAAATTGAAAAAAAGGGGTTGCCAGAATTTTCTGACTCCCTATAATGCGCCTCCACTGACCGACGATGAGCCAACACAGAATGTGATGGCAAGCCCAAAAGGCTAACGACGGCAGACGAGAGAATCTGAAAAGATAAGCGAAAAAAAAGCTTGACTCTCGATGAGGAAAGCGTAATATACGCCACCTCGCGACAACAACCTAAACGGTTAATATCGAAAGATAAAGTCGCAACGCTCTTTAACAATTTATCAGACAATCTGTGTGGGCACTCACAGGACACTATCAAAAAAATATTTGATTTTAAGTCTTGAAGAGTGACTAACACGTTAATTCATATATGAACTAACAATGTGCAATTCGATTGTGGAAGGTTAACGCGAAGGCGAGTGAGCATTTCCGAGACAGTACTGAGGTACGGCGAGGAAAGCGGAGCGAAGCCGACAAGGTTAGCCGAACAGAAGCGAATTGATAAACAGTTTAATTCTTTGAGCATCAGACTACTTTTAATTGAAGAGTTTGATCATGGCTCAGATTGAACGCTGGCGGCAGGCCTAACACATGCAAGTCGAGCGGTAACAGGGGAAGCTTGCTTCCCGCTGACGAGCGGCGGACGGGTGAGTAATGTATGGGGATCTGCCCGATAGAGGGGGATAACTACTGGAAACGGTGGCTAATACCGCATAATCTCTAAGGAGCAAAGCAGGGGACCTTCGGGCCTTGCGCTATCGGATGAACCCATATGGGATTAGCTAGTAGGTGGGGTAATGGCTCACCTAGGCGACGATCCCTAGCTGGTCTGAGAGGATGATCAGCCACACTGGGACTGAGACACGGCCCAGACTCCTACGGGAGGCAGCAGTGGGGAATATTGCACAATGGGCGCAAGCCTGATGCAGCCATGCCGCGTGTATGAAGAAGGCCCTAGGGTTGTAAAGTACTTTCAGTCGGGAGGAAGGCGTTGATGCTAATATCATCAACGATTGACGTTACCGACAGAAGAAGCACCGGCTAACTCCGTGCCAGCAGCCGCGGTAATACGGAGGGTGCAAGCGTTAATCGGAATTACTGGGCGTAAAGCGCACGCAGGCGGTTGATTAAGTTAGATGTGAAATCCCCGGGCTTAACCTGGGAATGGCATCTAAGACTGGTCAGCTAGAGTCTTGTAGAGGGGGGTAGAATTCCATGTGTAGCGGTGAAATGCGTAGAGATGTGGAGGAATACCGGTGGCGAAGGCGGCCCCCTGGACAAAGACTGACGCTCAGGTGCGAAAGCGTGGGGAGCAAACAGGATTAGATACCCTGGTAGTCCACGCTGTAAACGATGTCGATTTGGAGGTTGTGCCCTTGAGGCGTGGCTTCCGGAGCTAACGCGTTAAATCGACCGCCTGGGGAGTACGGCCGCAAGGTTAAAACTCAAATGAATTGACGGGGGCCCGCACAAGCGGTGGAGCATGTGGTTTAATTCGATGCAACGCGAAGAACCTTACCTACTCTTGACATCCAGAGAACTTAGCAGAGATGCTTTGGTGCCTTCGGGAACTCTGAGACAGGTGCTGCATGGCTGTCGTCAGCTCGTGTTGTGAAATGTTGGGTTAAGTCCCGCAACGAGCGCAACCCTTATCCTTTGTTGCCAGCGATTCGGTCGGGAACTCAAAGGAGACTGCCGGTGATAAACCGGAGGAAGGTGGGGATGACGTCAAGTCATCATGGCCCTTACGAGTAGGGCTACACACGTGCTACAATGGCGTATACAAAGAGAAGCGACCTCGCGAGAGCAAGCGGAACTCATAAAGTACGTCGTAGTCCGGATTGGAGTCTGCAACTCGACTCCATGAAGTCGGAATCGCTAGTAATCGTAGATCAGAATGCTACGGTGAATACGTTCCCGGGCCTTGTACACACCGCCCGTCACACCATGGGAGTGGGTTGCAAAAGAAGTAGGTAGCTTAACCTTCGGGAGGGCGCTTACCACTTTGTGATCCATGACTGGGGTGAAGTCGTAACAAGGTAACCGTAGGGGAACCTGCGGTTGGATCACCTCCTTACCATTGAAGTGTTCTTGTGAAGTGTTCACACAGATTGTCTGATGAAAAGTAGAGCAAAGCCAATCTAAGATTGACTGAAGACCTTGTTGTCCCCTTCGTCTAGAGGCCTAGGACACCGCCCTTTCACGGCGGTAACAGGGGTTCGAATCCCCTAGGGGACGCCATTCAGTGTGGGTCAATCGAAAGGCTGCGCGTCGACCTTTCAGCGTTGTGCGGTGCTCGCGATGCTCATGTACTGAATGTACATTCCGCTCGCTGTGCGCCTACGCCTTGAAATGTCTTAGCTCGCACTTTCTCGAAAGTGCTGGCCATAAATAATGATTAAGCTAATTCACTGAGTTAGTTTAACAATTATGCTCTTTAACAATCTGGAACAAGCTGAAAATTGAAACAACGCACATTGTTTATCGCTTAAACAATGTGAGAGTCTCTCAAAATTTCAAACCTGAAATTTTCGGTCATTCAAACGAGTGGCATGAGCGAGCAGTGTGAAATTCGCGGCGTAGGAGCGCAGTCAGCGCAGCGTACATCGGTACGTGAGCATGACGAGCACCGCGCAACAAAGAATTTCACCACGCACAGCCATGACAGTTAGGTGATCGTTGAAACAATTTCGGGTTGTGAGGTTAAGCGACTAAGCGTACACGGTGGATGCCTAGGCAATCAGAGGCGATGAAGGACGTGCTAATCTGCGAAAAGCGTCGGTAAGGTGATATGAACCGCTATAGCCGACGATGTCCGAATGGGGAAACCCAGTGCAATTCGTTGCACTATCGTTTGATGAATCCATAGTCAAACGAGGCGAACCGAGGGAACTGAAACATCTCAGTACCTCGAGGAAAAGAAATCAACCGAGATTCCCCTAGTAGCGGCGAGCGAACGGGGAGCAGCCCAGAGTCTTAATCAGCGTCAGCATCAGGAGAACGGTCTGGAAAGTCCGGCAGTAAAGGGTGATAGCCCCGTATCCGAAGGTGTTGGTGTTGTGAACTCGACGAGTAGGGCGGGACACGTGTTATCCTGTCTGAATATGGGGGGACCATCCTCCAAGGCTAAATACTCCTGATTGACCGATAGTGAACCAGTACCGTGAGGGAAAGGCGAAAAGAACCCCGGCGAGGGGAGTGAAATAGAACCTGAAACCGTGTACGTACAAGCAGTGGGAGCACCTTTTAGGTGTGACTGCGTACCTTTTGTATAATGGGTCAGCGACTTATATTCTGTAGCAAGGTTAACCGTATAGGGGAGCCGTAGGGAAACCGAGTCTTAACTGGGCGATTAAGTTGCAGGGTATAGACCCGAAACCCGGTGATCTAGCCATGGGCAGGTTGAAGGTTGGGTAACACTAACTGGAGGACCGAACCGACTAATGTTGAAAAATTAGCGGATGACTTGTGGCTGGGGGTGAAAGGCCAATCAAACCGGGAGATAGCTGGTTCTCCCCGAAAGCTATTTAGGTAGCGCCTCGTGAACTCATCTTCGGGGGTAGAGCACTGTTTCGGCTAGGGGGTCATCCCGACTTACCAACCCGATGCAAACTACGAATACCGAAGAATGTTATCACGGGAGACACACGGCGGGTGCTAACGTTCGTCGTGAAGAGGGAAACAACCCAGACCGCCAGCTAAGGTCCCAAAGTCATGGTTAAGTGGGAAACGAAGTGGGAAGGCTCAGACAGCCAGGATGTTGGCTTAGAAGCAGCCATCATTTAAAGAAAGCGTAATAGCTCACTGGTCGAGTCGGCCTGCGCGGAAGATGTAACGGGGCTAAACCATGCACCGAAGCTGCGGCAGCGACATTTAGATGTTGTTGGGTAGGGGAGCGTTCTGTAAGCCTGTGAAGGTGTGCTGCGAGGCATGCTGGAGGTATCAGAAGTGCGAATGCTGACATAAGTAACGATAATGCGGGTGAAAAACCCGCACGCCGGAAGACCAAGGGTTCCTGTCCAACGTTAATCGGGGCAGGGTGAGTCGACCCCTAAGGCGAGGCAGAAATGCGTAGTCGATGGGAAACAGGTTAATATTCCTGTACTGGTGATAATTGCGATGGGGGGACGGAGAAGGCTAGGCTGGCCGGGCGACGGTTGTCCCGGTTTAAGGATGTAGGCAGGTGAATTAGGCAAATCCGGTTCACTACATGCTGAGGTCTGATGACGAGCCACTACGGTGGCGAAGTAGCTCATGCCCCGCTTCCAGGAAAAGCCTCTAAGCTCTAGATTATCATTAATCGTACCCCAAACCGACACAGGTGGTCAGGTAGAGAATACTCAGGCGCTTGAGAGAACTCGGGTGAAGGAACTAGGCAAAATGGTGCCGTAACTTCGGGAGAAGGCACGCTGGCGCTAGGTGAAGTCCCTTGCGGATGGAGCTGAAGCCAGTCGCAGATACCAGCTGGCTGCAACTGTTTATTAAAAACACAGCACTGTGCAAACACGAAAGTGGACGTATACGGTGTGACGCCTGCCCGGTGCTGGAAGGTTAATTGATGGGGTTATCCGTAAGGAGAAGCTCTTGATCGAAGCCCCAGTAAACGGCGGCCGTAACTATAACGGTCCTAAGGTAGCGAAATTCCTTGTCGGGTAAGTTCCGACCTGCACGAATGGCGTAATGATGGCCAGGCTGTCTCCACCCGAGACTCAGTGAAATTGAACTCGCTGTGAAGATGCAGTGTACCCGCGGCAAGACGGAAAGACCCCGTGAACCTTTACTATAGCTTGACACTGAACATTGAGCCTTGATGTGTAGGATAGGTGGGAGGCTTTGAAGTGTGGACGCCAGTCTGCATGGAGCCAACCTTGAAATACCACCCTTTAATGTTTGATGTTCTAACGTGGCCCCATTATCTGGGGTGCGGACAGTGTCTGGTGGGTAGTTTGACTGGGGCGGTCTCCTCCCAAAGAGTAACGGAGGAGCACGAAGGTTGGCTAAGCATGGTCGGACATCATGCGGTTAGTGCAAAGGCATAAGCCAGCTTGACTGCGAGAGTGACGGCTCGAGCAGGTACGAAAGTAGGTCTTAGTGATCCGGTGGTTCTGAATGGAAGGGCCATCGCTCAACGGATAAAAGGTACTCCGGGGATAACAGGCTGATACCGCCCAAGAGTTCATATCGACGGCGGTGTTTGGCACCTCGATGTCGGCTCATCACATCCTGGGGCTGAAGTAGGTCCCAAGGGTATGGCTGTTCGCCATTTAAAGTGGTACGCGAGCTGGGTTTAGAACGTCGTGAGACAGTTCGGTCCCTATCTGCCGTGGGCGTTGGAAGATTGAAAGGGGCTGCTCCTAGTACGAGAGGACCGGAGTGGACGCACCACTGGTGTTCGGGTTGTCATGCCAATGGCACTGCCCGGTAGCTAAGTGCGGAAGAGATAACCGCTGAAAGCATCTAAGCGGGAAACTTGCCTTGAGATGAGTCTTCCCTGACTCTTTAAGGGTCCTAAAGGAACGTTTAAGACTAAGACGTTGATAGGCTGGGTGTGTAAGCGTAGCGATACGTTGAGCTAACCAGTACTAATGAACCGTGAGGCTTAACCTGACAACACCGAAGGTGTTTTAGAGAGAACGTTGTGAAGCGCACGTAGAGTGTGAGAAATTAGCTTGTTCAAGATTGCTGTTCTGGTTGGTGCAAGCCAACGGGAACAAAAACCGAATTTGTCTGGCGGCAATAGCGCGGTGGTCCCACCTGACCCCATGCCGAACTCAGCAGTGAAACGCCGTAGCGCCGATGGTAGTGTGGGGTCTCCCCATGTGAGAGTAGGGAACTGCCAGACATTAAATTAGTGAGAAAGCCACCCATCGGGTGGCTTTTTTGCGTTTGGGGGATGTGATACCGTTTTATCATCCTTCTGCCTTACTGTCACCACCAACCCCATCCACGGCACTTCCTCACCAATCCTGCACCAGCGAACCGCATATTGATAACCAACACATTGAGTAGAGATAAAGGAATGGCTCACTATTCGACTTATTTTCATGGTTGAGACCATTTTATAGGATGACTGGTGTTTATTTTTATGAATCGCAATCGGTATCGAAATAACATCATGGTTTAGATCGCTTTATCATACTGAGTACTCGATATCCATCTCATCAACTTATAGGTAAATAACTAGCAAAAATAAAAAAAACTTTCTGGTATTGATAGGGGGAATTGATGATATTGATGACCAGCACTTTAGGTATTGTTATAGTTCAAATATTTAGATTTATAGAGGGATAGGTTATGGGGAGTCAATACATGGAAAATATCATCCTCACCAATGATGAAAGAGCGCTTTTTGGCTTGGAGTTGATATCCGCTCAATGGGATAGAATTGAAATTAAAAAAGGGATGGCTGTTTATTTTGATGGTGATGATATCTGTAAAATTATCTATAACTATGAGCATATTGGTGATGGTTTTATCAATACCCTCTATATTGAAGAAGATAATTTAATTAAAACGAGAAATAGAGAATTCGTTTTGCCTAGAACAGCAAAAGGCAAAGAGAAAAAATTAAATTATACATCGATTAATGGCATGAAAAGTACGGGGTGTCGTTTTAGTTTAACTTTAAGCACTTCAGGAATTGGTGCGGCGTTAAATGTGACGAATAGCCAAAATAGTCTTCGTCTACCGATTCCATTTCCCCAGCAAATTGACACTGTTGAGGCGTTTCGCCAATGGTTAGGCACATTCGTGTCTTCAAGAGATGAACGTTATTTCTCCAGAGTGGAACGCATGAAAAATGCCCCGCGAAAGAATGTGAAATATAAGAATGGCGATATTTTTTGTTATGAAATAGATCTGGAATATTATGGATTTGCTCTGATTATAGGTCAGGTCAACAAAATAAAAAAAGCAGGCCTACTGAAGCAAGAGCATATTTGGAATGATCTCATGACGGTGCCCTTAATTGTCCGAACGTATCAGTTCAAAAGCCAAGAAAAAAATATGCCTATTGAGGAAATTATACAGCACAGCTTATCGGATTCATTTTTCATGATGGATGACCATGTTATGAGAGGTGTATATGAGGTTATTGGAAATAAGAGTTTAACTGCCGATGATATTGAGTTTCCCATTCAAGCGGGAAGATCATTATCTAATGACTCTTTTACTCGATTATGTTGGGGAGTTGGAATAAAAAGCCATCCAAATGAACATGCATCAATGCTACCTAGTGGTATTCAAGATATGGAGTTGTTGAGACATGGTGTTAATTTTGGTGTCAGTTTTTCAGAAATAAAAACCGTAGAGAGATGTAAAACACCGTTGGAAAAACAGGCTTTTGCCCATTTTGGTATCTCTGAAGAGATAACATTTGATGATTTTAATCGGCAATTTGGTGGTATGACTCGTGAAGAATACGCGTTATATGCGAATAAAAAGTAGGGGGCACATAAGTTGGTTAAATCATTACTGGTTTTTATTTTAAACTTTGATATAAGCTATA
This sequence comes from Providencia sp. PROV080, assembly GCF_033688105.1. Classification (NCBI taxonomy): domain Bacteria; kingdom Pseudomonadati; phylum Pseudomonadota; class Gammaproteobacteria; order Enterobacterales; family Morganellaceae; genus Providencia; species Providencia sp. PROV080. The sequence goes on along the minus strand of NZ_CP096346.1, from coordinate 3,204,107 downwards.
ACCGGCGATAGAGCCAGCGACATCATAAGCGATATCATGCCAACTCCATCCAGTACCACTGGGGCGGCTGTCATATAATTCTTTGACTACTCCGAGTGAAACAGAAAATAATATTCCAAATTGTGCAGCTTCTCGATGTTGCCAATTTTGTTTATCAGCATATGCATTACCGGCCATTGCCATTACGGCTGAAAAAGCAAAATGTTGGGCCTTATCCTTTCCTGTCCATTTATCATTAGCGACACGAAAGCTTGAGCAACTTGCGGTATTGAATAATATGCCAATAAGCAAATAAGGAAGTATTTTTTTAAATCGTTTCAATTTATTTATCAACATAATGATATATGAAAAGCACCACAAGGGTGGTGCTACGATAAATTACAAGATACGACTGATTAAGCGGTCTACTCTAATTCGTCTTAAACGGCGAATGAGTTTTTTCACTTTGATTGGATAGGTTTGGATACTATCTAATTCACGGTAATGATTCACAATTTTTGTATGAGTGCGAATGCATTCAAGTTCATGTTGACGCTGCTCTTGCATTTCTTGCTTTGGATCGTGGATCAATACGGCATTTTCAAGATCTAATCCCCATGCTCGAGGGTTTAAATTATTTCCGGTGATCAACTGCCATTGTGAATCAACCCACATACCTTTCAAATGATAGGTATTATCGCCATCTTTCCATAAACGAATAGTTAGCTGCTGACTATCAATAAATTTTTGTAAGCGGCTAACAAATCTACGTAGATTTATTTCATATAAATAAGGTAAAGCACCAATAATTTTAAATGGCTCTTCGGGGGGAATATAAAAATCATTAGCAGTTTTATCGCCAATAATTATTTCAACCTGTTTACCTTCACGTAGTAGTCGACTAATAATTCTGACTAATACCGCAGGGAGGTTAAAATAAGGCGTACAGATAATGAGCTTATTCTGTGTTGACCCCATTAAATGGGTAATGGTCCGGTTAAGATCATTTTTCTTACCTAATCCGACAAGCGGGGTAACTGCCAGTTCATTATTGTTAGCATTACCGTCAAAGCGATATGAACACCCTCTGAGTGAAAGGCGAAATTGCTTGATAATATTTTTGAATTCAGCCGTTTTGGGTCTATTGGCTGAATTGAGTAGATGGATAGCATCTGATTTTAACAATGCTTCATCAATATAGTTTTTCATTGATGAAGTTAATTGTTTATTTTTGATTAACTGATATCGGTCATAACGATATTTTTCATGACGTTGTAAATAGACGTCATTAATACTCGCACCACTGTATAACAGGGTATCATCAAAGATAAAACCTTTAAGGTGTAAGACGCCTAAGGCTTCACGAGTATTCACAGGAATACCGTAAATTGGAATGTCAATGTCAGGGTACTGTTGTGAAACACTATAGTACCAATCAGCATTGGTTGAATTTGCCGCTGCTCCAATCCTTCCTCGTTGCGCGCGATGCCAATCAACCAGTATTTTAACTTCTAAAGACGGATTCGCTTGTTTTGCTGCATACAGCGCATGAAGAATATCTTTACCTGCATCATCTTGCTCTAAATATAACGCAGTGATGTAGATGCAATGTTGAGCGGTTGATATTTGCTCAAGCAAAACATCACGAAAATCTTCTGTCTTATATAGCGTTTTAACATCAGCAATAGATTGGGAGAGTTTAGGTAAACTCCCTAAATATTGTTGATGTTTTGCTTGTTTTAATTTTGACAACATCACAGTGTAAATTTTCTCTTATTAGTCTAATAGCAAATCGCTTTATTCAAATATACGCTAGGGTATAGGTTAGCGAATGATCCATGGATGATAGCATATTTAGCCAAACCATTTAGTATAAATTAAAATTCCGTTTAATTGTTGTACAAATTGGCGAAGACGATAACTTATAAATGTAATGTTAAGTTTACAACCCCTTCATCAAATTGAAGGTCAACGTCAAACCCTAGCTTTTTAGCTAAACTGATCATGTTGCGATTTTCAGGCATAGTGATCGCGGTAAGCTTTTTAATTCCATGTGAGCGCGTATAGCTCAGCAGCTTGCTCATGAGTTGGTAACCAAGTGTTAATCCTTTCATATCCGATCTAACAAGAACAGCGAATTCAGCTTCTTGATTATCAGGATCCGCCATCGCACGTGTGACACCAATAATTTCAGGGTTTGAATCTTGATTTCTTACGGCGACAAACGCCATTTCGCGGTCATAATCTATTTGCGTCATATTGGCGAGATCATCATGAGTAAACTCACTAATTTCACTAAAGTATCGATAATAAAGATCTTCTTTAGTAACCTGCGCTATAAACGATTTTAGTAATGGCTCATCTTCTGGCAGTATTGGCCTTAGTAAACAGCTGAGGTCATCTTTTAATGCGATCGTTTCTTCGAGTTCACTTGGATATGGTCGAATCGCTAATCTTGATTTTTGAATTTCGTGATCGGGAATTAAAGTCATTGAAACATCAAGCAAAGTAAATTCATCACCAGAAGCGAGCAAAGGATGGATATCAAGGCGTGCAATGTTTGGGCAATCAATGATTAGGTTGGAAACTCGTACCAGTAAGCTTGCTAAACCTGGAATATTTAAGGGGGCCAGCGCACTTCGCGCTTTGATTTTATACCCTTTAATCGCCTGAATGACCAGATATCGAGCCAGTGCCAAATTCAATGGAGGAAGGGCGACGGCGGCTTGGCTTTCTTGTTGCCACTCAACCCCCCCTTCACCTAGCATAATTAAAGGTCCAAAAACCGGATCGAGTTCAACGGCAATACGTAATTCTTGCGCTCCAGCACGGTTTGCCATACTTTGCACAAGCAAGCCGTCAATACGCGCATTTGGAAAGTTGGTTGATACACGTTCCATAATCGCTTTTGCCGCATCTCCGACTTCTTTGGCATTACGTAAGTAAAGCATAACCCCCTGAACTTCTGACTTGTGTACGATATCCGGTGAGCGGAGTTTTAAAGCAACGGGATAACCAATTTTTTCAGCTATTTCAATCGCTTCTTCACTTGAATGAGCTATCCATGTGGGTAAGCTATTTAGGCCATATGCCCGTAAAATGGGCTGAACTTCATGTGTATCTAAATGAAGTGTGTGATTTTGTAGGGCTTGCTGAATATAGGTATGTGCCTGCTGGGTATCAGCGGTGATTCCAATTGGCAGTGCCGGTGTTTCTTTTAACTGTTTTTGGTTACGGCGATACTCAACCATGTGCATATAGGCCGTTATTGCCCCTTCTGGTGTTCGATAGGTTGGGATACCGGCTTCACTAAAGAGGCGACGCGACGTTTGTGAAGAATATTCACCGCACCAGTTTGTCAGTATAGTTAGCCATTTACCCCTTGGATGCTGTTTGATCGTTTTTATCACTTTTTCAGCCATGGTTTTGCTGTCTGTTATCGCGCTGGGGGTATAAATCAACAATAGGGCATCATGATCATGGCTATCGAGCATTTTATTTAAAACATCGATGTAGCGATCAACGGTCGCATCATCACCTAAATCAATAGGATTTTGGGTTGATAGGTCAAGTGGTAGTAGCGAACTTAGTTCATTTTCCGTTTCTTGACTTAATGTCGCTAGCTTACCATTACGCTGTAATAGTTCATCTAGCGCCATTGCGGCAGGAGCTGCGCCATTACTGATAATGGACAAACGCTCCCCACGTAATGGTGTCATATAGCTCAATGTTTCTACAGCAGAAAACATTTCATGAGTATCTTGTACTCTCAGCAAGCCTGCTCGCTGAATAGCAGCATCGTAAGCTGCATCAAGGCTCGGTTTTTCGCCCAATAGCTGCTGGGCTTTACGGGTTCGGCCGCTTTTAATCACAAGGATTGGCTTATTCCGTGATGCGCTACGTGACGCAGACAGAAAACGACGAGCATCGCTGATACTTTCAAGGTAAAGCAGGATAGCACTGGTTTTACTGTCACGAGCCAGATAGTCTAGAAGATCGTCAATATCAATGTCGATGCTATCTCCCAGAGCAATAAAATAAGAGAAGCCAATATCACGATGGCGAGCCCAGTCTAATACCGTGTTAGACACGGCTGCGGATTGAGAAATAAATGCGAGTTTCCCCTTAAGAATGGGGATGGGGGAGAAACTTGCATTAAGCCCTTGCCATGGCGCTAAAATACCGAGGCTATTAGGGCCGAGTAAGCGCATTTGATATTGTTGGGCTATTTTTTTAAGTTCATTAAATTGAATCGATGGTGATGATAAAACGATAACGACATTACAGCCATATTCGCCTAGTTGCCTTAAGCAATCAGGATTTTTGGAATGATGAGTACAGATAACGGCAAGGTCGGGCTTTAAAGGGAGCTTATCAATCGAGGGATACGCGAGTACCCCAAGTATAGAGCTTCGATTAGGATTGACAGGGAGAATGGGTCCCTTAAAACCATTAGTTAATAAGTTTTTCATCATTACCGAACCTGCACGATTCGGATTCTCAGAAGCACCAATCACCGCGATTGATTTCGGTCTAAATAACGATTCTAACTGACTCAGTAAACCCATGGCTGATAACCTTTTGCTTTAGTGAGCGAAAACACCCTCAACGAATATAGAGATGCCAACTAATACTATGCCGTATTGGGTTATTAGTGCCAGTTTATCCTGATTATTTAATGGAATAATCTAATGACGTTCACGTTTTAAATCAGCCGCAATCTTCAAATTACATATTTGTTAATGAACCTAAAACAGTGTGAATGGTTTTTTCTACTCACAATGAGTTAAGCTTTTTTCTGCTTGTAGCTGTTTAGCGAGCGGATGATGAGGTTTGCCTTCTAAATATTTATCTCTAAATAAGCTGAAATGTTTAAAAAGCTGTTCGGAAGCCGAGGTGTCACCAGCCAATTCTAAGAGGGTAGCTGCAACTTCTGCGGTGCAATGTTGGTCTTCTTTTGATGGGGTGCGTAACAGGTAATCAGTACGTATTTTAGTGTTGATCGACAGCACGGGAATGTTATCGAAATAAGGGCTTTTACGAAACATTTTACGGGCTTCAGGCCATGTACCATCTAATAAAATAAATAAGGCCGGTTTATCCGAAATTGTCGGTTGATTAACGACGGTTCTGCCATTTTGGGAATAACTTTCTGGGAAAATAATATAAGGCTGCCGTGTTGGATCTTGAATGGCAGCGAGTAATTGAGGGGCAGGATCCGTTCTTGACCACTGAAAAGCCAGCGTATTGGGTAAAATATCTGCAATTAGTTTTCCGGTATTACTTGGCTTGAATACTTCGCCATCATACATGACTAAACAAAATTGACTTTTGGCTTGAGTTGGAGCGATATCTTGACACAGACATTGAGGGATAGGTAGCAAGCAGTATTGACAGCGCTTAACCCGACACCCTCGCGCCTTAAAAGGTTTTGTTGAAGTCGCTAAACGTTCTTGGCGTAATGTATAAACGGCGTTTTTAGTCATGTTGGGCGTTGGTTTTCGATATCGATAAAACAAAGCGCGTATTGTACGTAAATCTGTTGCATGACGATAGCAGTATATTCGCTATCTTTTAGATGCAATAATAGTGGGAATCAGTGGCGTAGCTCGGTAACATCATGTAATCTTCGCGCCATAGCTTTGTAGGGGATAGCAATGAACGACTCGAATGATTTTAATGGTAAGAATGGCAAAGTAAAAGTGATGTATGTCCGTAGCGAAGGCCAAGATGACGGCAATAGCAAAGGTAAGCGTCAACAGGATAATAAGCGATCTCATGATAAAAGAGACGGGCGTCGTCATGAACGTACGGGTCGCTCCGATGATAGAAGAGGTCAGTCACCTCGTGAACGTTCGGCTTGGCGCACAGTATCGAAGCCAAACAGTGATGAGCTGATGAATGATCATGGTGGTATTTCTGGCAAAAGCCAAATCGATCCTGAGCAATTGCGCAAGCAACGTTTAGAAGAAACGCGTATTTATGGCGAAAACGCGTGTCAGGCCATGTTTAAGAACCGCCCTGATGCCATCGTGCGAGCTTGGTTCTTGCAGTCAGTGACCCCACGCTTTCGTGATGCGTTAAAATGGATGGCGGCAAACCGTAAAGCTTACCACGTGGTGGATGATGAAGAGCTAACCAAAGCATCGGGAACTGAACATCATGGTGGTGTCTGTTTCATCATTAAAAAACGTGGTGGTATGGATGCTAAAACCTATTTGCAACAAGCACCAGCGAAAGATTGTGTGCTTGCGCTTGAAGATGTGGGTAACCCACATAACTTAGGTGGCATTATGCGTAGCTGCGCCCATTTTGGTGTACAAGGTGTCATTCTACAAGATGCTGGCATGCTGGAGTCGGGAGCGGCGATCCGTACAGCAGAAGGTGGGGCCGAGCATATCAAAGCAATTGATGCCGATGGGCTTAGCAATACACTGAACCATTTCCGTCAAGCCGGTTATACCATTGTGACGACATCCAGCCATAAAGGTAGTCAAGATATTGCGAAAGCACAGCTCCCTGAAAAAATGGTTTTAGTGTTAGGGCAAGAACGTGATGGCCTAAGTGACAGTGTATGGAACGAAGGCGATATGAGTCTGTACATTGGTGGTACAGGTAAAGTTGAAAGTTTGAATGTGTCAGTTGCGACAGGTGTGATGCTGGCGCAATGGTGGCAGCAAAATAAAGCCAAATAATCACGCGCATTTATGATATAGCTGCATATAAACAGTTTTTAACTGACTGGTTATATGCAGTATTTTTATGGCAAAACGACTTTTCTGTCTCAGGGCGTTTAACATCATACCCGTCAAGAAGGCCAATGCTTGTGTTTACCTAAATTCTTCACGAGATAAGCCGCCAATACCAATATACGGCTACCTGTTATGTTGGGCTTCAAAGATAACGCCAATTCACGCAATCTTGTTGCTCTATTAGTGTAATCTCGAAATTAGCGTCAGCAGGTGAATGCATAACGCTAACATACTGTACTAAAGAGTACTAATAACTATACAGCAAGTGAGATAGAAAGTAGGTCGTTAGCCAATAAAGCAGCGCATGCTCACGATGATATTTCTTGGCCGAGCGAATCGGGTATAAGACGCCGCAGAAAGAATCACGCAATTTGCTCTAAATGAAGGCATTCACCATTAAGATCCTGTCATCCAAGTCAAAGGAATAACGAGGATCTTAATTCATCACTAATGGGCGCCACCGCCACCTTTGGAACCTGCACCAAATGGCGGTTTGGCAAACCAAACAATCACCATAAGTAAAATAAAGATCCCTGCTGATAACCAAAAAATTTCATTTGCCGATAGGATCAGCCCTTGGTCTGTGATTGTTTTCGCTAAATAAGCGGCACTCTGCTGTTCATTCATGCCCATTTGCGCCAATTCACTATACATATGCTGAGCATTTGGATTATAGGGGTTGATAAATTCTGTCAGATTCTCATGGTGCATGGCTTCACGTTGTGTCCACATCGTGGTGGTGATCGATGTGCCTATCGCGCCGGCTAACGTACGTGTAAAGTTGGATAAACTCGATGCCGACGCCATTTTTTCAGGGGGTAGCCCTGATAACGTAATGGTTGTTAAAGGCATGAAGAAACACGCGATTGCGAGCCCTTGTACGAATTGTGGCCATGCTGCCGCGGCAAATCCCATATCAGGCTCAAACGTATAGGCTCGCCAGTAGTAACAAACAGCATAAATAATAAAGCTGAACGTAACGATATAGCGCATATCAATCCGATTACCAAAACGACCAATGATTGGCGTGATCAGTAAAGGTAAGAGACCGACAGGGGCTGAGGCAAGCCCCGCCCATGTTGCGGTATAGCCATAGACTTCCTGCAATAATTGAGGCAGTAGTACGATGGTGCCGAAATAGAGCATATAAGCGAGACTGAGTGATAAGCAACCGATCGTAAAGTTCCGCTCTTTAAAGAGTGAAAGGTCAATGACTGGATGGTCATCAGTCAGCTCCCAAACAATTAAGAACGAAATGGCAACGACAGCAACGATAGTAAGAACAATAATTTCAGTAGAGTTAAACCAATCCAGTTCTTTTCCTTGGTCTAACATAATTTGCAGAGCACCAATTCCAACCACTAATAGCACTAAGCCAATAGTATCAATAGGTTGAATAGAAATTTTTGTTTCACGACCTTTTAGTGTCTGCATGATGGCAAAAATAATTGCAATACTAAAGGGGACGTTGATAAAGAATATCCAACCCCAATGGTAATTATCGCTAATATAACCGCCAAGTATTGGCCCACAAATGGGGGCAATCACGATGGTCATTGACCACAATGCTAACGCCATATTACGTTTTGCTGGTGGATAGTTATTAAGCAATAAACTTTGTGATAAAGGAATGAGGGGGCCAGCGACAAGCCCTTGTAATACACGAAATAAAATAAGCATCTCTAAGCTACCAGAGATGCCGCATAACCATGAAGTAAGAGCAAAGAGACCCGTAGACCATAAAAATAATCGTACTTCACCAATTCTACGAGCAAGCCATCCCGTTATAGGGATTGAGATTGCATTGGCCACGCCAAATGAGGTAATGACCCAAGTCCCCTGAGAGTTCGAGGCGCCGAGATTACCCGCGATTGTAGGGATGGCAACGTTCGCAATCGTTGAGTCCAAAACTTGCATAAAGGTGGCGAGCGAGAGGGCTATCGTCATCCATGCAAGTTTAGATCCTGTTAAAGGCGCATTTGTCACAATTACACCTCAGATTATTTGTTGCCTGAGTTACTATTAATAATATCAGTAACTATTTTGTCCGCAGGAGACATATCAATCGCCAGTGCAGAGGTATGGTAGGCCGGAGCATCACGCAGACCTTTTGAAAGCACTTTGCCATCTTTATTAAGCGTATCAACGGTCACTTCTGTGGATAGACCAATACGTAATGGATATTGTTCCAATTGTGTTGGGTCTAATGCAATGCGTACCGGTAAACGTTGAACGACTTTAATCCAGTTTCCTGTCGCATTTTGAGCTGGCAGTAAAGAAAACGCGCTACCAGTTCCCATATCTAATCCAACAACAGTGCCGTTGAAAGTGATATTTTTGCCGTAGAAGTCCGTAGTGACTTTGGCTGGTTGACCAATGCGCATATCAGCCAATTGAGTTTCTTTAAAATTAGCATCGATCCACATTCCCTCAGAAGGCACGATGGCCATCAACGGTGTTGCGGTCGTGATTTGTGAGCCTACTTGTACGCTACGGCGTGAAACATAACCATCAACAGGGCTGACAATTTTTGTCCGCTGTAACGCCAACCATGTATTTCTCACCTCTGTGGCGGCAGCTTCGACGGCAGGTTGTTTGGCTAATGGGGTATCTAGGATGATGGCATTATTTGCATTCAATTGTTCAATGGCAACTTCAAGAGCGGCTTTGGCGCTCACAACAGCTTCTCGCGCGTGTTGCAATTCTTCCTTACCAATGAGATTACTGCTGCCAAGAACTTCACGACGTTTTAAATCATTTTGCAGTCGCACTAATTCAGAGCGTTTCATATCAATGTTCGCTTGATATTGACGGCTATTTACGATTTGTTGATGGGTTTGGCGAACACTGTTTGCGAGCGTTGTTTTCGCTTTTGCTAAAGCTAGCTGGGCATCTCTAGGATCGAGTTCAACTAAGATTGTGCCACTTTTCACATAATCTGTGTTATCGACGTTAACCGTCATAACACTCCCCGATATTTGTGACTGTATCTGGACTTGATTGCCTGCTACATAGGCATTATCAGTCGTTTCATAATGACGTAAGACGAAGAACCAGTAGATAGCCCAGCCAACACCCACGACAATAAAAAGGAAGGTGAGAAATAGTAAAGCATTTCTGCGTTTTCTTTTTTTATTAGGGTGTTGATTAGGGGTTGATTGAATTTCCTCATGGGCACTCATTCTGGTGTTCTCCGCTCATCGGCATTTTAGATCACGAATGTTCCCAGTAGTTAGCGCTAACCACTGGAAACTGAGACAACAACTGATATATTTGCTTGATGGGATATCTTAAGCACAAGATAGAAAGGATAGCGAAATCTTTCAGACAGAAAAGTCTTTTTTCGTCTTTTAGCTTATAAATGCCTCAAATACATTACCCACAAAATTATAGTGGTTAATAATTGCTATAATCTTTAACAGTATCTAGCTTAATTAGTAACTTACGCATCAATTTGTTGAGTTGTTGTTGCTCTTCTAGCTCTAATACAGACCAAATATCTTTTAAGGCAGTGTGCTGAGGCGGAAGTAACCCAGCTAAAAACTCAGAGCCTTTTTCAGTCAGGTGAAGATGTAAGCACCGGCGGTCATTGTGACTTTCCTTACGCTCAATCCAACCATTTTTTTCTAACTCATCAGCGATACGCGTTGCATTGGTTCGTGAAGAACCTAAAGCTGCACTTAGCTCAGAAGGTTGAATACTTCGAGAATCTTTTGTATCTAGGATCATTAACGCCATAAACAGTGTTTCGTTAATCCCTTGTGCCTTGAGCATATTGTTACGTGACTCAAGGAGTTTACCATGAACATGCATACAAAGACGCGTTAGGAGGATCTCCTGATAGGGAATAGGATTGTTATGCGAATTTTGCTGTGCGACACGAGCATTTAATAGCTCTTCTGTCGGAGTAAATGAACTTTCCATTATTTAGATACCTTATTAGTTTCAGTTGGTAAGATTACAACTGTCATCAACCATCTAAATGGTATATCAAAAGCTAAAATTAGCAATTGTAGTTAATTGATATCATCAAATTTATTTTGATAATGATACATAATTCATAAATTTTATGAATGTAATTTACTCGGTTTAGTATAGCGTAATTCTATCATTCTGCCTTTTAAATTAGTTTATAGGAGTAAAATAATCATTTTATTTTATTTTTAAGGCTGATAGTCACAGAGTAAAACAAAATAAAATCATGTAATTACGATCTAAACTACGGTTACATTCATTATTCAACAGGATTTGTAAACCTTTCATCTATCAGCTATATAAAATCAAGTGGAAACTAACTCATTGATCATCATACCATTGGGTAATAGTCATAATTAGAAACTAAATTGTAACTTTATATTGAGCGACATTTTTTGTTTAATTGTGTTATTTGATGATTTTTGCCTATGTAACTATTACAAAATAAAACCATCGGTAAAAATTTGTGATTGTGATGGGGAGGCGATAGAGAAAGATGAGGGGAGTAAATACGAGAGGAGTATTTCAATATATTACATTTACTGATGTTTGTGCTTTCAATTCGTTGAGAGCTCCTGAAGCGCAGTCACTCTCAACGAATACCTTTTATTCATCTGATGGGTATATGGCGGGATCGAAGCGCGATCCTATCGCCCAAATCACCAAACTAACGACAGATAATACTGCTCCGCATACCACAACCCCTTCCCAGCTGGCTTGTTCATAAGCATAGCCAGATAATAAAGAGCCAAGAGCACCACCAATAAAATAGCTGGTCATATAACCCGCGGTGATACGATTGCGCGCCTCGGGGAGGATGCGATACAAAGTACTTTGATTGGTGACATGAACCGCTTGAATGGCAAGATCCAGAATTAACACGCCTATAATAAAAGCAATCAGAGAGTCTTTGGCAAATCCAATGGGTATCCACGACAGAAATAAGAGAATCAATCCAATCGTCGTGACTCGCTTGCCTTTACCTTTATCCACCAAATGGCCCGCTTGTGAAGCCATCAACGCCCCAGCGGCCCCAACTAAACCAAACAGTCCTATGGTGCCTTCTGAAAAACGAAATGGGGGGCTTGCAAGCAAGAAAGCCATTGCCGTCCAAAGTAGTGCGAAGTTGGCAAAAGACAAAGCCCCCAATAGTGCGCGAACGGCTAACACAGGCGTTCCACAAAATAGGCGACCAATTGAAAGTAATAGCTGAAAATAATTGAGTTCTGTTTTTTGGTGATAACGTGGCAACTTAAATGAAAGCACAATAATCAAAATAATTAATAACCCAAAAGCGACCCAATAGATGGTTCGCCATCCACCGATCATTGCTACTGCCCCTGAAATAGTTCTGGCCAGTAATATTCCTAAGAGTAATCCACTCATGATAATGCCGACAGATTTTCCTCTTTGATGCGGTTTTGCCAGGGTTGCGGCCATGGGAATTAAAACTTGAGCGACAACAGAAAATAGCCCTGTAAGCGCAGTTCCTAAAAGTATTTGCCATACATTATTAGATAGCGCTGTAATGAGTAGGCCGATGGCAGACAAGGTGGTCATTACTAAAATGAGACGCTTGCGTTCAAAGATATCCCCTAGAGGCACTAAAAATAGTAAGCCAACGGCATAGCCTAACTGGGCGGCGGTGACAATAAAGCCTGCCATGTTGGTTGTCAGGTTAAACTGTGTTGCGATGGTTTCCAGAAGGGGTTGTGCGTAGTAGTTACTTGCCACGACAAGGCCTGTCGCAATGGCCATTAAGATAACTAAACCTGTCGTGAGTTCTGCTTGTGGTGCTTTATTCATTCATTATCTACTCATTATTCATAAGGTCACTACTATAAACAATTTTTAGCGATGTCATTGGAACATTTTATCAATTAATGAGCCGGTTTCAGGTGAGTGATGAGAATACGAGTCGATTAGCGTTAGCGAGTGTCATTTATTCATTAACGAAAAAAAGCCACCTAATGCGGTGGCTTAGAAGTCAGATTAGCGATTGAGACTATTTTTCAGCCGCTTTTCGCGCTTCCTCGACCCAACCATCAAAGGTGGATTGATGGGCTTTGATCCACGCATCTGTATGACGGCGGATGTCGGACTGTGAAGCTTCTCCGTTATGCATTCTTAAATTTTGAGCATTAATATCGGCAATAGGCAGTTTCATGATTTCAAATAGCTTAGCGGCTGCTGGGTTATCTTCCGCCCATTTTTTATTTGCCGCGATATGCATCGTATTTGGTGGGAAACCATAATTTTTACCATTCGGCAGTTTAGTCTCTGTTTTGTCATTATTAGGCATCGAAGAGAAAGGAACTTCTAGCCAAACAACATCACGACCGGGTTTGAGTACATCACTGATCCAATAAGGAGTCCATGTATAATAGAGAATAGGCTTGCCTTCTTTGTAGCGTGTGATGGTATCTGCCATCATGGCCGCATAGTTGCCTTGATTGTGTTCAACGGTTTTTTCTAAATCATACGCTTTTAAATGATTATTGATTGCGGCTTCACACCCCCAACCCGGATTACAACCAGTTAAATCCGCCTTATTATTGCCGTTAGTATCGAATAACTTGGCAATTTTAGGATCTTTTAGTTGCTCAATATTGGTGATGTTATATTTTTCAGCGGTTTTTTTATCGATTAGGTAGCCTTGAGCGGCATTAACCACATAATCACCTTGGCGATAAAAGGCTTTATCCCCACCGGCTGCATTATATTGAGCATCATGCAATGGCACCCAACTAACCGCCAAATAGGTTGCATCACCATTCGCAATTGATGCATAGGCGACGTTATAGTCAACCTCTTTGATGGGTTCGACTTCATAACCTAGTTTTTCCAGTGCTTTTGCTACCAGCAATGTTTGAAACGTTTCCTCGCTAATCGTACTTTGAACTGGCGTGACTTTTATTCCTTTACCAGGCAGATCTTCTGCATTAGCGAGTGGAACGGCAAGTAAGGTCGTCAGGGCTGTTGCCAATATCATCGGTTTTTTCATTATTGATACCTCTGTTTGTCGTTTTGGCTTGCCTTTGCAAGCGACGAGCCGCATTGACGGCTCTATCGTGAATAGGGAATTAAAAATTAATTCGATTTTTTACTAAATGGTCGGGTGATTAGGCCTATTGGGCCGTGTTGGTACCAGCGAGTAGACTGTTTGTTACGCGATTTTTGGCCTAGGGATTGCGTTAATCGGTCAAGGACGATAGCCAGTACAACAATGCCGACACCGCCGACAGAAGCCAGTCCCATATCAAGGCGACCAATACCGCGTAGTACCATTTGTCCTAAGCCACCGACGGCAATCATCGATGCAATAACAACCATCGAAAGCGCCAACATCAAGGTTTGGTTTACCCCGGCCATGATGGTCGGCATTGCCAAAGGGAGTTGGACTTTAAACAGCAGTTGGCTAGGACTTGCACCGAAAGATTCCGCCGCTTCAATTAGGTCAGCAGGAACTTGTTTAATGCCTAAGATGGTGAGGCGGATAATCGGAGGCAAAGCAAAGATGATTGTGACGACAACGCCCGGGACGTTACCAATACCAAAAAGCATAACAATAGGTACTAAGTAAACGAAGGCTGGGGTTGTTTGCATGGCATCGAGTATTGGCCTAACAACGCTGGCGGCTTTGTCACTACGCGCCAACCAAATCCCGAGTGGTAGCCCAATGATCAAACAAAAGAAGAGAGAGGTGAGTACTAAAGAAAGCGTCACCATAGCCTCAGACCAAGCGCCGATAGCACCGATCACAATCATCGATATCAGCGTTGCAACTCCCATCATACGGCCTGACAGTTGCCATGCTATTAATGCAAATAAGATAATCGCTACGGGCGAAGGTAGGGAGGTTAAAAATTGTTCAAAACCACTGAGGATGAAATCAATTGGAATACGGATACCCTGAAAAACAGGGCGAAAATGTAATACGATCCAATCAATTGCTTCAGTAACCCAAGAATCAAGAGGGATCAGTGTCTGCTGGAAAGGATCCATGATATTGAAATGTTCAGGCACAATACTGTCAGCTGGTGCGGCATCAAGCCAATCACTCCCCCCTGTGTCAGCCGGTGTAGACGTATCTGTGGCATTCCCCCAAGGATCGCTATCCGTTGAGGCCTGATTGTCTGAGCTCATTGCCCATGGGTCACTTTCTGTATTGGTTTCTGTTGTCCCCTCTTGCTTTGAGGTTTCATCGACCTGCGCATCTGCCCATGGGTCTTGATGGTCATTTTTATGCTCTTGTGTGTTATTGCTCATTTGATGTCTCCTTATCCAGTGCCTGTAGCAGCATTCCTTTTGAGATCACACCAAGATAGCGGTTTTTCTCATTGATCACAGGAACAGCACAGGGAGCTTGCGCAACCGTTGAAATCACCTCGTTGAGAGGTGTATCACCTTGGATTGGCTCGATACTGGTGATGACAGCAGCTTCAATACCTTGTTTCTGTTGTAATGCTTTTTCTAATGACTCGATAGAAACGACCCCAGCAAAGGTATGGCCTCGTGAAAGTAGATAGCCATATTGACGGTCGTCGTCATTAAGCACTTTGAGGGCTGAGCGAGGACCAAAACCTGGCGCGATGTGTAGTAATGCATCGGCTCTTCTGCGGGCAATATCTTTGGCACTAAAGACTTGGCTAATATCGACACCACGGAAGAAGGTTTTGACGTAATCATTAGCGGGATTATTTAATATTTCGTCTGGTGTACCTGTTTGAACGATAACGCCGCCTTGCATAATGGCGATCCGATCACCGATACGCATCGCTTCGTCAAGGTCGTGAGAAATAAACACAATAGTGCGTTGCTTGTCGCCCTGAAGAGAGAGTAGCTCGTCTTGCATTTCAGTTCGAATCAAAGGATCAAGCGCTGAAAAAGCTTCATCCATCAACAAAATATCTGGGTCATTTGCTAGCGCTCGCGCTAGACCGATACGTTGCCTCATCCCACCGGATAATTCATCGGGATAAGAATAAGCCCATTTTTCAAGGTTGACTTGGTGGAGGGCATCCATCGCTTTTTTATGGCGCTCTTCTTTAGGGATACCAGAAAGCGTCATACCGAAAGCGGTATTATCAATGACATTCATATGGGGCATTAATGCAAAGGATTGGAAAACCATACTAATTTTTGTTCTTCTGACCTGACGTAAGGCCTTGTCAGAGATATTAGAGATATCTTCTCCGTCAATCAGTACTTGCCCGCTGGTGGGTTCGATCAGTCGATTGAGTAAACGTACTAATGTTGACTTTCCTGATCCTGAAAGTCCCATAACAACAAAGATTTCACCTTCTTCAATGGCTAAATTGGCATTTTGAACACCCACGGTTTGACCCGTTTTTTCAAAGATGTCATCTTTGTCCATTCCCGATTCTAAAAGTTTGAACGCGTGATCCGGATGTTCCCCAAAAATTTTATATAAGTTTTTAACTTCTAATTTTATTGGCATACAGTGATTACCCATTTTTCAATTAATAAATGACTCAAAGCTGGTATCGAATTGAAGCTGATTTTTATAGGGCGACTCAAAATTCGAATTAACGCTTTAGACTATTGGTTGAAAATATTAAGGGTAGATATTCCTATTATTTTAAAAGTGAATTTAATAATTATGGCTTAATTTGAATGACTCCATTTTAAATTATTAGAAAAATAAACAAGCAATATAACCTAGCATAATAAATTGTGCTGACAACCCTAGGTTAAGGACTATTAATCAAAAAATAGCGAGTTATTTAGCGATTAAATTGAGTAAAGTGGTACTTTTATTCGTTTCAATATATAAATACCCTGAATTCAGATATACATGTTAACTTTATGTTGTGTTTGAAGTTATTTTGTTTTTAAAACAGAATTTGAAGTAATAATGAAAAAGAAAAAGTGTTTATTTTAACGCTTAGGTCTTTTTGAAAATAAAAATAGAAATAATTTAAAAATAAATGCCAAATGATTAGTGTTGCTTATCAATTTTTGTGTGTAACTATCTTTATTGAAGAAATGTTATTTGATATGGCTATAAAAAATGAATTATTTAACAGGAAAGCATGTTAATTTCGAAGTGATTTGAGCGTTTTTTGAACCAAAAACTATCTATCAAAATAAAGTCCATATTATTCAGCTAGATAGTTTTTTTGTTGTTTATAAAGGGATGGGTTAACTAAATTGATTGATTAGAAGTCCCAATCATCATCTTCTGTACTTACCGCTTTACCAATCACATATGAAGAACCAGAACCAGAAAAGAAATCGTGATTTTCATTAGCATCGGGTGAGAGTGCCGATAATATAGCCGGGCTTACATCAGTCACTATATCGGGAAATAATGCCTCATAACCTAAATTCATTAAGGCTTTATTGGCATTATAATGGAGGAATTTTTTCACATCTTCCGTCCATCCTACGGAGTCATATAATTCTTGCGTATAATTCACTTCATTTTCATATAAATCAAAAAGTAATGAAAAGGTAAACTCTTTAATTTCTGCTTGAGTTTTTTCATCATAATTGAATAATGATTTTTGAAATTTATAGCCTATATAATAGCCATGAATTGCCTCATCACGGATAATCAATCGGATGAGATCGGCAGTATTGGTTAATTTACCTCGACTGGACCAATACATGGGTAAATAGAAGCCAGAATAGAATAAGAATGACTCTAAAAATACACTGGCCACTTTTTTCTTTAATGGATGAGTATCACAATAATAAGATAAGATAATCTTGGCTTTATTTTGTAACGCAGAGTTTTCTTCACTCCAGCGATAGGCATCATCCACATCGGTGGTAGAACACAGCGTTGAAAAAATAGAGCTATAGGAGCGAGCATGTACCGCTTCCATAAAACTGATATTTGACAGAACGGCTTCTTCATGTGGCGTAAGGGCGTCGGGCATTAAACTTGGCGCACCCACGGTATTTTGAATCGTGTCGAGTAGTGTAAGCCCAGTAAAAACTCTAATTGTGAGTTGTTGCTCGGCAGCCGTTAGCGTATTCCACGAAGGAATATCATTCGATAAAGGAATTTTTTCTGGTAACCAAAAATTGGTGGTTAACCGATTCCAGACTTCAAGGTCTTTATCATCTTCTATGCGATTCCAGTTAATCGCTTTAACGGTAGCAGATGAAATTTGCGTAGTCATACTGATTTTCCTTTTAAAGCGTACATGAAACACAACCATCAATTTCTGTGCCTTCTAAGGCCGTTTGGCGAAGCCGAATGTAGTACAGTGTTTTTATCCCTTTACGCCAGGCATAAATTTGCGCTCGATTAATATCTCGCGTGGTCGCGTCATCTTTAAAAAATAAAGTGAGAGATAACCCCTGATCGACATGCTGAGTGGCAACCGCATAGGTATCGATGATTTTTTCAGGTCCAATTTGGTAAGCATCTTGATAATATTCAAGATTATCATTGTTCATAAAAGGCGCAGGATAATAGACACGTCCAATTTTGCCTTCTTTACGGATTTCAATTCGAGCAACAATTGGATGAATGCTCGATGTTGAGTTATTAATGTAAGAGATGGACCCTGTTGGAGGGATGGCTTGTAGATTTTGGTTATAAATACCGTGTTCCATCACGGATTGCTTAAGTGATTGCCAATCCTCTTGAGTTGGAATTTCGATGCCCGAACGTCGGAATAATTCCTGAACGGTTTGTGTTTTTGCTAACCAACTTTGGTTGATATATTTATCGAAATAGCGACCATTCGCATAATCTGAATCTTCAAAGCCTTTGAAAGCCTCTTTACGCTCAATCGCTAATTGGTTCGATATTCTTAGTGCATGATAGGTGATGGTATAAAAATAGATATTGGTAAAGTCGAGCGCTTCTTCTGAGCCATAATGAATTCGCTCTCTTGCGAGATAGCCGTGTAAGTTCATTTGCCCAAGGCCGATTGCATGCGATTGATGATTGCCTTGTTCGATTGAAGGCACTGAACGGATATAGCTCATATCAGAAACGGCGGTTAATGCTCTAATTGCTATGTCTATTGAGTGGGCAAAATTAGGGGAGTCCATCATTTTGGCAATATTCATGGAGCCTAAGTTACAACTGATATCTTTTCCAATTTCTCGATAGCTTAAATCGTCTTCATAGATGCTAGGGCGATTAACTTGCAGAATTTCTGAACACAGATTGCTCATATTAATACGGCCAGCGATGGGATTAGCACGATTGGCGGTATCTTCAAATAAAATATACGGATAGCCAGATTCAAACTGTATCTCGGCGAGCGTTTGGAAGAATTCGCGAGCATTAATTTTATATTTTTTGATGGCTTTATTATTCACCATCTCATGATATTTATCAGTCACACTGATTTCTGACATCGGGACACCATACTCTCGCTCAATATCATAAGGCGAGAATAGATACATCTCTTTGTTTTCTTTGGCTAACTGAAAGGTAATGTCAGGAATGACGACGCCTAATGATAATGTTTTAATGCGAATTTTTTCATCCGCGTTTTCTCTTTTAGTATCGAGAAAACGCATTATATCAGGGTGGTGGGCATGTAAATACACGGCCCCCGCGCCTTGTCGGGCACCTAATTGATTGGCATATGAAAAGGCATCCTCCAACATTTTCATGACAGGAACGACGCCAGATGACTGATTTTCAATAAGTTTTATTGGTGCTCCTTGCTCACGCAAATTGGTCATCAGAAAAGCGACGCCGCCGCCACGTTTGGATAATTGAAGAGCCGAGTTAACGGAGCGACCAATAGATTCCATATTGTCTTCAATGCGCAGTAAAAAACAGGAAACCAGTTCTCCACGCTGCTTTTTTCCGCAATTCAAGAACGTCGGAGTTGCCGGTTGAAAGCGTCCGCTAATGATTTCATCAACCAAAGAGCTTGCTAGTGCCTGATTTCCCTGTGCAAGGGTGAGGGCGACCATACATACACGATCTTCATAACGCTCAAGATAACGTTTGCCATCGAACGTTTTTAAGGTATAGCTTGTATAGTATTTGAACGCACCTAAAAAGGTTTGAAAACGAAACTTGTGTGCATAGGCTTGCTTAAAAAGCGTTTTAATAAAGGCAAAGTCATATTGCTCAAGGAGTTGTGGCTCGTAATAGTTTTCGTTAACTAAAAAGTCGAGTTTTTCTTTTAAATCATGAAAGAAAACGGTGTTTTGGTTTACATGTTGGCGAAAATAATGATGCGCGGCTTCGCGATCTTTTTCAAACTGGATTTCGCCTGCACTGTTGTACAAGTTCAGCATGGCATTAAGTGCATGATAATCAACAGTGGCTTTAGTTTTGGTATTTTCCATTGACTTGCTCTAATGATGTTTTTGTTGCCAAAAAGCGTTTAGTCCATCACGGACACGTTGTACATCGCGCTCCGTGCCTAATAATTCAAATCGATACAAATAGGGGACTTGGCACTTGCTCGCGATGATATCGCCAGCAATGGCATAGGCCTCGCCAAAATTCGTATTACCCGCCGCGATAACTCCTCGAATGAGCTGCCGATTTGATTCAATATTAAGAAAACGGATCACTTCTTTTGGTATCGCTCCGCGGCTTCCGCCACCACCATAAGTCGGTAGCAAGAGGACAAATGGTGTCGTCGCAATAATGTCGCATTGCTGTCCACCGATAGGTAAGCGGGTTGCTGGAAGGCCAACTTTTTCGACAAAGCGATGGCAATTACCTGAGTGGCTCGAAAAGTAGATCAGTGATTCCGTTTGCATAACCCTCTCCTAAGCTGAAAGGCGGCTGATTATGTCAGGACGAAAACCAGACCAATGTTCTTGATCTGCCACGACAACAGGAACTTGTTGATAACCTAACTGACGAACAAACTGTAAGGCTTCATCATCTTGAGTGAGATCGACCACTTGATACGGAATACTTTTACGGTCTAAGGCTTGGTAAGTCGCATTACATTGCACGCAGTCGGGTTTACTATAAATTGTAATAACAGCCATATTGAGTACCTTTAAGTGTATTGAAGACTATCAGTAGTGTGATGATTAGTATTTAAAGACTATATATAGATCTAATTTTTTTCAACCACACAATATATAGTGGATTGGCAATATTGAATGATAATTATTCTAATTATTGGCTAGGTGATTATTTATGTTGAGGAATTAAATTTTGAGGTTTTGAATAGTTCTGTTATCAAGACTAAGAAAAAATATCATTGCCAAGTAGAAATAATACAGTTTATAACTGTATATACGATCAGATAATGGCATTCTCTTAAGGGGATATTATGTATCATCAATATTTGGCGACACCGGAAAAATTTCCTAAGCCTTGGGTACAAATTACGGCAGATGATGAAGGGGTGACAAGTATCTATTTTGTTGAACAAAAGAGTCATCCTGAGCACAAGAATGAACATTCTCAATTATGTGCAAAAGAACTTGAAGAATATTTTAACCACAAGCGGAAAGTGTTCACCGTAAAATTAAATCCACAAGGAACTGAATTTCAAAAAAAAGTATGGGGTCATCTCTGTAGTATTCCTTTTGGGGAACGCTGGAGCTATAAAGACCTCGCACTGAAATTGGGGTCGGTGAACTATTGCCGAGCAGTCGGTATGGCGAATTCACGTAATCCAATTTCTTTGATTGTTCCTTGCCATCGTGTGTTAGGACATGATGGCAAGCTAGTCGGTTATACTGGTGGTTTAGACATTAAAGGCTGGTTATTAGAGCATGAAAAGTAATATGCTAAATAGTCGGCTAACAGTAATATTATTATTCGGATTAATTGCTATTATAAAGAATAATTCATGCTAAATTAGAAATTTATCCTGATAAATAATATTTTTTTATGCTTTTTGTCAATTTTCGTGATCTAGGTTGTAGACAAGTAAGTTGTATATCTGTTGTACTGAGCTTGACACTGATGGTGTGTCTATTTCTATTTTAAAGGTAATAATTTGATGTCTAAAGTTAAAGGTAACGTTAAGTGGTTCAACGAGTCTAAAGGTTTCGGTTTTATCACTCCAGAAGATGGCAGCAAAGATGTGTTTGTTCACTTTTCTGCTATTGCGAGCGAAGGTTTCAAAACCCTAGCAGAAGGTCAGAAAGTTGAATTTGAAATCACTGAAGGCGCTAAAGGCCCATCTGCTGTAAACGTTGTCTCTCTGTAATTTCAACAAATAGAAACGAACAGCCTCTAAACTCGCTCCAGTTTAACTGGAGCGAGTTTTATTTTGCATGGGGTTTATGGATTGTTTATAGCTATTCATCTGTCTCAGGGATGTGTTAATGAGGCTGGCGACAGATTCAAGCATTGATGGTTAGATATAAAATGAAAAGCCTCGAAAATCGAGGCCTTAGAGAGATGATGACACGTTTTGCGATTATTTAACTTCTTCGCCTTTTGCTTGTAGATCGGCGTGATAAGACGAGCGTACAAATGGGCCACAGGCTGCGTGTGTAAAGCCCATCGCCAGTGCCTCTTCTTTCATTTCATCAAATTCAGCAGGGCTGACATAACGTTTAACGGGGAGGTGATGACGGCTTGGCTGTAAATACTGACCGAGTGTCAACATGGTGACTCCATGGCGACGCAGGTCACGCATCACTTCAATAATCTCTTCGTTAGTTTCACCTAATCCAACCATCAAGCCTGATTTAGTTGGAATGTCGGGGTGTGCTTCTTTAAATCTTTCAAGTAACTTTAAAGACCATTCATAGTTAGCACCCGGGCGAACTTGGCGATAGATACGTGGTACGTTTTCAAGATTATGGTTAAAAACATCGGGTGGTGTGGCCGTGAGAATGTCTAATGCACGGTCCATTCTTCCTCTAAAATCGGGAACCAATGTTTCAATTTTTATTGATGGGTTTTTTTCACGGATAGCGCTAATGCAATCAGCAAAATGCTGAGCACCGCCATCACGTAAATCATCACGGTCAACGGAGGTGATGACGACATAACGTAACCCCATATCTTTGATCGTTTGGGCTAATTTAACGGGTTCATTAGCATCTGGTGCATTCGGGCGACCATGAGCAACATCGCAGAATGGGCAACGGCGTGTGCAGATTGCACCAAGGATCATAAAAGTTGCAGTGCCGTGGTTAAAGCATTCAGATAGGTTAGGGCAGGATGCCTCTTCACAAACGGAGTGAAGACCATTTTTGCGCATGGCCGCTTTGATCCCTTGAATGCGAGTAGAATCGGCTGGCAACCTAATTTTCATCCAATCAGGTTTACGTAGAATTTCTTCACGCTCAGTGACAACGTTTTTGACAGGGATCAGCGCCATTTTATCGGCGTCACGATATTTAATTCCGCGTTCTATCTGAATTGGTTTACTCATAATTATACCGGTTCCAGTTATCTTTTTGAGTCATTGGATAAGTCGATTATTAGAAATGTAAAGTATGGGAGCCGTTACTTATCCATTAAAATTTTTTTTAAAAATGTTAAAAAATTATAGCATCATTATTGAACAATATGAAATCCCAGTGTGTCACAGAACTGTTCAATTAGCACGGGTTGAACATCTTGTAATGTCACATTAGGTATGAAATCACGTACTTGGGTCATTTTCAATTGAGCGTAGCCACAGGGGTTAATGCGATTAAAAGGTTCAAGATCCATATTGATGTTTAGTGCGAGTCCATGGAAAGAGCAGCCTTTTCGTATACGTAATCCTAAAGAACAGATTTTATCACTATTGACATAGACTCCCGGTGCATCAGGGCGCGGGTAAGCGTCGATGTGATAATGAGCGAGCGTCTTGACGACTGTATTTTCGAGTGCGGTCACCAAATCGCGTACGCCTAATTTGTTACGCTTAAGGTCAAGCATGACATACATAACCTGTTGCCCCGGTCCATGATAGGTCACTTGACCCCCTCTATCACTTTGGATGACGGGAATATCACCCGGCGCGAGAACATGCTCTGCTTTACCGGCTTGGCCTTGAGTAAAGACACGCGGGTGCTCGACAAGCCATAGCTCATCTGGAGTGTCTTTGTCGCGGTTTTCAGTGAACTGGTGCATCGCATCAGAAACGCTTTGATAAGGGGCAAGCCCTAATTGACGTACAATAATAGTTCGTGCTGACAATGTTTTAACATCCACATTAGAAATGTGCGAGTAGTATAACGCTGGTCGCGGGTTATCGCCAGTTCTGTCATGTTATTAAAATGTTACAGTGGCGGCTGTTTGTTGTTTTTTACAAGGTGAAGCATAAATTAGCGTTTTAAACGAGCTAAAAAGAGAGGTTATTCCTGTAGACTTTGTGTAATAGCAATCTACAAATAATGTCAATAGCAGATAATAGCAAAAAACCGAGTGGCTATTGCGACTCGGCTTTTTTATAAGATACAAGGTAAATTACAGAACCATGCGTACGCGTTCTAATGCACCGAGCTCTTCATATAATTTTTCGATTTGTTCAATATGCGTTGCATTAATGGTAATCGAAACTGAGTGGTAATTGCCTTTGCTACTTGGCTTCACTTCTGGAGAATAGTCGCCCGGAGCATGGCGCTGAACCACTTCAACGACCTGATCAACCAGCTCAGGTTCCGCTAAACCCATCACTTTGTAAGTGAAAGAGCATGGGAACTCAAGTAGTTCGTTTAATTTCGTTTTCATGTGCGCTCCTAATAACAATAATAGTGTTTGAGGGAAAAACATCCCTCAAACGTCAGATATACCTTATATGGGGATGGTGTTTATTTGATTCAAGGGTTAACCAAACCAACGATGGAAGAGTAATTTGATGTAGTCAATCAAACGACTGAAAAAGCCACCTTCTTCGACATCTTTAAGTACCACTAGAGGTCGTTGCTCAATCGTTTTACCATCAAGTTGGAAATTAATGGTACCAACCGCTTGCCCTTTCTTCAGCGGAGCTTCCAACTCAGGTGTTGAAATATCATAGCTTGCTTTCAGATCTTTCAAACGTCCACGAGGGATGGTTAAAAATAAGTCCTCAGTAACACCAAGTTTGACGTTATTTTCATCGCCAAACCAAACGGGTTCAGACGCAAACTCGACGCCTGCTTGTAATGGTTTGACTGTTTCATAAAAGCGGAAACCATAGGTGAGCAATTTTTTGCTTTCGGCATCACGGCCTTTCATGCTTTTACCGCCCATGACGGCAGAGATTAAGCGCATTTCACCTTCAGTTGCAGAAGCAACAAGGTTATAACCCGCGGCATTCGTGTGGCCTGTTTTAATTCCATCCACCGTCAAACTTTTATCCCATAACAGTCCATTACGGTTGGTTTGGCGAATGTTATTAAAAGTGAATTCTTTCTCTTTGTAGATAGCATATTCATCCGGAACATCACGGATTAACGCCTGACCAATCAAAGCCATATCACGAGCTGAGCTATATTGACCTTCGGCATCTAATCCATGAACGGTTTTAAAATGCGTATTTTGTAACCCAAGCTTACTCACGTAGCCATTCATCAATTGAACGAAATTCGCCTGATCGCCAGCCACATAATCGGCCATTGCAACACACGCATCGTTACCTGACTGTAAGTTAATACCACGAGTTAATTGAGAAACGCTGACACGATCGCCGGGTTTCAAGAACATCAACGACGACCCTTTAAATATTGGGTTACCTGTAGCCCAAGCATCTTCATTAACAGTGACGATATCTTCTGCACCAATTTTTCCTGACTTGATCGCTTGACCAATAACATAACTGGTCATCATCTTAGTCAAACTGGCAGGATCACGGCGTTGATCGGCATTTTTTTCAGCAAGCACTTTACCTGAATTGTAATCAATCAGAATATAAGCTTCGGCATCAATATCAGGCACAGCAGGGATCGGGCTATTCGGAAATGGCTCATTAGCTTGTGCAAGATTCGTCATCGTAAATAGCAGTGCAGCACCCAGTAAGGTATGGCGAACGGTGCATGATGGGGCAAAATTTTTCATGTTTGTATTGTTACATCCGGAATTCGGTTAACACAAGGAGGCGCAGTGTAGCAAAAGTGTCATCAATGATTAATGCTATGCACCGATGTTTTACATAAATTTTATACTCGTCATACTTCAAGTTGCAGCGTTATTGATGGCAATGGTTTGTTCATCATCACGCCGCGCCTTGAATTATTCAGAGTTTATATTGATTATGGAGCGATAACCATCGACGTCTGATTTAACTCAGATTGAATTCGCCCTTGTAAATCAACTGCTTGTTGCCTATCGGCAAATGGCCCTAATTGAACACGGTAAATATTGTTGTAAGGCTGTAAGCGACCTGGTACTCCAAACTGATTTTTTAAACCCTCTAGCATTGTTTTAGCGTTGTTTTGATTGCCGATTGCACCAACCTGCACGAGATAGCCTTTTTCAGGGACTGCTGGCGCTGCAACAGGTGCTGCTGCTGGCTCTTCTGGCTCTGGTGACTTGAGGCTACTCTCAGGAACAACGGGCTCCATCGGTGCTGTGGGTTGTTTTACGGGTAAGACGTTTTCTGGTGTGGGTAAGTTTTCCATCACAGGTGTGCCCATAGGACCTGAGCCTAATTGAGGGCGACCCGGTAGGGCATAACTTTGCTTAACAAAGTTGGAGCCAACAGTGCCCGGACCGGATAGTGAGCCATCTTGTGCCACTTGAATTGCGTCAATTTTGATCCGCGTAGTTGGCATTAAATTAAGGCGATCAGCGACTGCTCGTGACACCGCAATGCTTTTACCTTGTGTATAAGGGCCACGATCATTAACACGAACGACCATCATGCGGCCATTCATCATATTAGTGATGCGTACATAACTTGGGATTGGCAAAGTGGGATGCGCGGCCGTAAGCTCAAGCGGATTCACTCGCTCACCAATGGCGGTCATATTACCGGTTGATTCTGAGCCAAAGATAGAGGCATAACCCAATTGCGAGAATTGCGACATATCTCGGACAATTTGGTATTGCTGGCCATTACGTTGATAATCACTGTTGGCTGTTGGATGAAACGGTTCATAATGAGGCTCAGCGCCAAGCACGTCTTGAACAGGAACAGCCGGTACGTTACTAGGCTGCTTAATGTTTTCTTCCGTGACACAACCACTAAGTAATGCAGCGGTAATGCCAAGCATAATCCATTGAAAACGCATACTAAGCCTCTTTTTATAAACTCTTTGACAGAAATTTTCTGTGTGTGTGAATAGACATGATAATACCGAATCCGGCCATTAAAACAATGAGTGCTGAGCCACCATAACTGACAAGGGGAAGGGGGACACCGACAACCGGTAATATCCCACTGACCATGCCGATATTAACAAAGACATAAACAAAGAGGATCAGCATCAGACCACCTGCCATAACACGGCCGAAAGTGTTTTGGGCGCTGGCTGCAATATAAAGGCCTCGCATGATTAACAACAGATAGAGACCGAGTAATACTAAAACACCAATTAAGCCAAGTTCTTCCGATAATACAGCAAAAATAAAGTCAGTGTGACGCTCAGGTAAAAACTCCAGTTGTGACTGGGTTCCGTGCAGCCAACCTTTTCCCATCAAACCACCGGAGCCAATGGCAATTTTTGATTGAATGATATGATAGCCGGCCCCTAAGGGGTCGCTTTCTGGGTCGAGTAGCATCATCACACGCGTTCTTTGATAATCGTGCATTAAGAAAAACCATAATAATGGGATAAACGCGGCAAGGGCGGTAACGGCGATGGTAATTAATCGCCAACTCATACCCGCTAAAAAGAGTACAAAAATGCCCGATGCCGCGACTAAGATGGAGGTTCCCAAATCGGGTTGCGCTGCGACTAACAGTGTAGGTAGAAAAATGAGTATCAGCGCGATCATCGTATTTTTTAACGAGGGTGGGCAGAGATCTCGGTTCATAAAGCGAGCCACCATCAATGGCACCGCAATTTTTGCAATTTCAGAGGGTTGAAAACGTATAATACCAAGATCAAGCCAGCGTTGAGCGCCTTTACTGATCTGACCAAAAACATCGACAAAAATAAGCAAAATGACACAAAAAATATATAAATGAGGCGCTAAGTTCTCATACACTCGAGGGGGAATTTGAGCCATGATGAGCATGACGATAAACCCTGAGGCAATTTGCCCCAGTTTTCTTTCCATCATTTCGGGATCTTGACCACTAGCGCTCCACATAATAAAGGCACTGTAGGCAAGCAATAGCAAAATGATTAATAGCATAGGCACATCAATATGTAGACGTGCAGCAAGTGATAATTTTTTCTTATCGTCAGTCATAGTGTTAACGGTCTTCCTCAGAGCCTGTTGATACGCTGTTGACTTGGGTTTTATTGTCGCCTAATAGAACATGGTCAAATATCTGCCTAACGATATCGCCGACAGCAGGGCCTGCTCCACCATTTTCTAAAATAATGGCGACAGCAACGGTCGGTTTATCATAAGGAGCATAAGCAATCATTAATTTATGGTCACGTAAATGCTCGGCTAATTTGCTCGCATTATAGGTTTCGTAACTAAAGACCTGAGCCGTACCTGATTTAGCTGCTGCTTTGTAAGGAGTGCCAATAAAACTACGTCTACCCGTTCCGTTTGGTGCATTGGCCACACCGTACATACCTTGTTTGGCTAATTCCCAATAGCCTGAGTGAATATCGCCAATCTGCTTCGTCTCTTTATCTTCATAAGGCACCATCGCATTGCCTAATTTTGTGCCATATAGCAGATGTGGCGTTTTAACTTGCCCATCATTGATAAGTGTCATGAGCGCTTTAGACATTTGAATTGGGGTCGCCGTCCAGTAACCTTGCCCAATACCAACTGGAATAGTATCCCCTTGATACCAAGGTTTTTTATAACGTTTTTGTTTCCATTCGCGGGTTGGCATAATCCCCGCCCTCTCTTCGGCAAGGTCGATCCCCGTATAATCACCAAAACCAAACCTACTCATCCAGTCAGATAGCCTATCAATTCCCATATCGTAGGCGACTTGGTAGAAGAACGTATCCGCAGATTCAATGATCGATTTAACCACATTTAATTTACCGTGCCCCCACCGTTTCCAATCACGGTAGCGTTTTTCGGAACCGGGGAGCTGCCACCAACCTGGGTCGAAAATGGTTGTGGAAGGCGTGATCACCTTTTCACTGAGGGCCGCAACAGAAATAAATGGCTTCACCGTTGAAGCGGGTGGATACAGCCCTTGTGTTGTTCGGTTGATCAATGGCCTATCGGGGTTATTGAGTAGTGCCTGATAATCTTTATTTGAGATACCATTAACAAATAAATTGGAGTCATAACTTGGGTTAGAAACTAACGCTAATATTTCACCATTGCGAGGGTCTGTGACAACAACGGCAGCACGACTGGTTGTTAGTAATTTCTCAATATAAATTTGCAGTTCAAGATCGATAGTCAAATAGATATCGCGGCCTGCTTGAGGGGGTTGCTCATGTAATTGGCGAATCACTCGGCCACGGCTATTAACTTCAACCTCTTCATAGCCCGTTTTTCCATGCAACACATCTTCATAGTAGCGTTCGATACCTAATTTACCGATATCATGACTGGCGGCATAATTAGCAAGTTTTCCGTCTTTATCAAGGCGCTCAACATCTTTATCGTTAATTTTAGCCACATAACCAATGACATGGGTTAATGCAGAACCATAAGGGTAGGAACGACGTTGATAGCTCTTAACCTCAAGGCCAGGGAACCTATATTGATTGACGGCAAAACGTGCGACTTGCACTTCATTGAGCTGGGTTTTGAGAGGGATAGAAGTGAAGCGGCGAGAGCGTTTTCGCTCTTTTTCAAAGTTGGCGATATCTTCATCGGTTAGGCCGATGACATCACGTAGTTTATCGAGTGTCTCTTGGAGATCAGACACTTTTTCAGGCACGATTTCCAGTTGATAAAAAGTACTGTTTAAAGCGAGTTGAGTTCCGTTGCGGTCATAAATAATACCGCGACTAGGGGCAATGGGAACGAGTTTGATCCGATTATCATTCGATCTTGTTTGATAATCTTCATGGCGAACAACTTGTATATGATAAAGGTTAGTGACAAGAACAGCTGTTAATAGCACTATGACGCCAAAGGCAATTAATGCTCGGCGAATAAATAACATTGATTCAGCTGTATGGTCGCGAAAAGGGGTGCGTTGATTTTTCATCCCACTGCCATATTGAACAT
Organism: Providencia sp. PROV080; assembly: GCF_033688105.1. NCBI lineage: Bacteria > Pseudomonadati > Pseudomonadota > Gammaproteobacteria > Enterobacterales > Morganellaceae > Providencia > Providencia sp. PROV080. The sequence goes on along the minus strand of NZ_CP096346.1, from coordinate 3,174,272 downwards.
ATTAAAAACTGACTACTCCCGATGATATGGGTGGTTAGTCGTAATACTCCACGCACGATACAGACTTTCTGCAACAAGCACTCTCACTAGAGGGTGGGGGAGTGTCAGTGGAGATAATGACCAACTTTGTATGGCAGCTTCTTTACAAGCAGGCGCAAGTCCTTCCGGGCCGCCGATCAGCAGGCTAACGTTGCGTCCATCTTGTTTCCAATTTTCAAGTTGGTTAGCGAGCTTGGGAGTATCCCATTTCTCACCCGGTATATCCAATGTGACAATCCGATTACCTTTGCCGACAGCGGCCAGCATTAGCTCACCTTCTTTTTCGAGAATACGTTTAATATCTGCGTTTTTTCCTCGTTTTCCCGCTGGAATCTCAATTAGCTCGAACGGCATATCTTTAGGAAAACGATGAAGATAATCCATAAAGCCGGTCTGAACCCAGTCCGGCATTTTTGTTCCTACAGCGATGAGTTGTAATTTCAAACTCAGCTCCAGAGTTTTTCAAGTTCATACATACGACGGCTTTCATCTTGCATGATATGAACAATCGCTTCACCCAGATCAACGACAATCCAATCAGAAATCCCTTGACCTTCAACGCCTAAAGGCTGTAAACCATTTTTACGGCAAGCTTCAATTAATCGATCCGCAACAGACATTAAATGACGGCTAGATGTGCCAGTGCAGATGATCATTTGGTCAGTGATACTCGATTTCCCATGCACATCGATCGAGATAATATCTTCAGCTTTTGCATCGTCAAGCTGATTAATAATAAATTGTTGGAGTTCAGTTCCTTGCAAAAGGTTCACCTTTTATTCTAATTATACTCAGCCACGACATAACCTAATCAGTTGTGTTTTGGTGGTCAAGCAAAGCCATTTGAATGAAACGAATAGCTTAGCGTTGCCAATACAGATACAACTTGACGCATGGCGGATATAACGACGTTAAACACTGTTTGTAATATACCTGTTAAGGTTTGAACATTTTACCCTAGATTTTCAGAAAAATCGGCTAAATTATTTTATATTCCTTATCGAGTGTGATTTATATGAATAACCAGCGCTTAGGGCAAGAGATTTGTACAAACTTTACAAAGCCATACAGGTAATAATCAGCAAGGTTTGTTTTAATTTAGCGAAATAAAAATAGATGGGAAATGATTATGTTTGATGTAGTTTTGTTTGGCGATATCGATTATCCCACAGAGGATATTATTCAACTAACCACCGAGCATATGAATTTACTGCCCGTGGGTGAGCTTTTGGATATGCCGCTTAAATATCACGGGGTGATTTGCAGTGAGGCCGTTCGCGCGCAGCTACTTGAGCACCTTCCTGAAAATACGCCTATATTAACGACCGTTGAATGGCAATGCCCTGAGCATCTTGATCGTTTCCTGATCCAGTTGCATACGGGACATCGTCTAGCTCAATTAAGCCATCATTTGACTCATCATCAAGTGATTCGTTTTCATAGCAGGTATAAATATTTGTTAATGGCATATTCGCCCAAAGGCTATCAAACGACAGGAAAATTGGTTGCTAGTATACCAAAAGGGAGTGAATTGACGGGTTTTTATCGCCAGTATCGAACGCAATTACTCAGCATTTTAGCCACGACCCCCACACGGAAACGACAGGTGAATGCCATTTCGCATATACAAGGCTATTTTAAATATAAAGCGACCAAGGACGAAAAAACACGTTTAAGATGGCTAATTAACGATTACCAAGAAGGCTATTTGTCGATCAATAATCCGTTATCGATGATTTTACAATTGCTCACTCAGTATCCTGATAGCTATCTCAGTGAGCAATTTTATTTATCCCCTTACTCTGGATGTGAAAAAGTCAGAGCATTACATCAATTTTGATAGAGGTGCTGTTGTTTTATATAAGCCATCACCGCAGCGGGAATAAGGTTTTCATTTACATTGCCATTATTTAGATTATTACGGATTTCTGTCGCTGAAATATCCACTAATGGAGTATCACCAAGAAAAATATATCCATTTGGTGTTTGGCTTAGTTTATTGGTATCGTCTGTCTTGTGTTTGTTGAGCCATGCTTGCATTTGTGGTTCGCTAAAATTTGCGGCATAACCCGGACGTGAACAAACTAATAAATGACAATTATCCAACAGTTGTTCCCAACCATGCCATGTATTAATCGATAAGAGTGAATCTTGTCCAATAATAAAGGCTAATGGTTGCTCTGGGCCCATTTCTTTACGCAATGCAGTTAAGGTTTCTATGGTATAGGATGGGCTATTACGCTCAAGTTCCCGCGTATCAATGGTAAAAAGTGGCTGATCTTGTATCGCTAAGCGCACCATTTCTAACCTTTGAGCTGGACTCGCTTCTGGTTGTGGTCGATGAGGGGGAACATGGTTGGGAAGTAAGATCACTTTTTGCAAGCCCACCTGTTTTGCCAGTGCTTCAACGGGGCGTAGATGGCCGTAATGTATTGGATCAAATGTCCCACCAAATAACGCTTGAAGGCCTTTGTGCTTAAAGGTCATGTATAAAACTCTCTGGTAAGGCTTTGGTACATATTAACATAGACAAGGATTGTAAATCTGGCCACACCGAGTGACTAAAGTCTTGTTTAGCATGTAGTTCTGCTTGGGTTAGCAAAAGAAGAGCCGATTGTAATTGATGTAAACTCAGTCGCTGTAATGCTGCCGTCAGTAATGGGCGGCGGTTTTGCCAAACTTTGTGTTGGTCAAATAAGGATTTTAATGATGCTGTCGCTGACTGGCGCTTTAAAGTCAGTAAAAGCATTAGTTCACGCTGGATTGCACGCAGTAAAATCACAGCCTCGGTATCTTCGCGTTGTAACTGCTCTAAGATATGCCAAGCACGGCGCGATTTACCCGCTAATAGTGCATCGACCCAATGATAAGGCGTAAAATGAGCCGCGTCATTGACCGCTGTTTCGACGCGTGGCAATGTTAACTTACCGTCGGGATAAAGTAATGATAGCCGCTCTAGGGCTTGAGCTAATGCCAGTAAATTCCCCTCATAACAGTAGCAAAGCAGTTGGTTCGCTTCTGTTTCTAAGGTTAGGTGCATAGTATTGGCGCGCTTAGCTACCCATTGCGGCAATCGTTGGTATTCAGGGGTTAAGCAACTGACATAGACACCTTCATTGCTTATAGCTTTAAACCAAGCGCTATTCTCTTGAGCTTTCGTGAGTTTTTGTCCACGCAGCAATAACAGAATATCAGGATGGAGTAACTGAGCTAGCTGAGTCAGCTTTTCAGCCATGGCAGCATTAGGCCCGTTTTCAGGCAAAATTAAGGTTAACGATTGGCGGCTGGCGAATAAACTGAGAGCCTGGCAGAGGCTAAAAATTTCATCCCAATCAGTCTGTGGCTCAAGTGAGAAAGTAAAATGTTCTTCGAACCCCTGACTTTGGGCTGTTTTTCGAATCGCATCTTGGCTCTCTTGAATTAATAGGGGCTCATTGCCCCAGATTAAATAGCGGCCTTTCAGTGAATCTTGTAACTGAGAGGCCAGCTGTTCAGGATAGATACGGATCATTATGGCTCAACAACAGGGACTGTCGTTTTAGCGTTAGCCTTCTCAAGTTCTGCGGTATGAACGATTAACAGCTTACGTACTAACATACGTGCAGCTTGTTCACGCATTTCTTGTTTAACCAGTTCATTTTCAGCATCTTTTGCAAGAGCTTCTAATGGGTTATCAAAGAAGGTACGCTCAACTTGGGTTTGTAATGGATAAACTGAGCCATTTGGCATCATAACTTGCGCATTGAGAACGAAAGTTAATTGCTTCTCAGCGGCTTTACCATCCTGATAAATCGAGACGGTTTCCGTTTTTTCTGACGATCCCGTAATTTTTAAAATCGGGATATCAGCGCTGCCGTTTTCCACTAGCTTGACATTATTCAGCCTGAGTTGCTCCCTAACGGCTCTGGTTAGAGAGCTATAAGGTGCATTCGAACTTAACTGTAATGTTTTCAGCTCGTCAGGGATCTGTGTTGTTCCTTGAAGACGAAAACCACAGCCAGCGGTGACTAGCACCGACAGGCTCAGCAATAAAGTTATCAGATAGCGCACCTGGCCTCCTTATCAGCCAACAACCAAGTTGAGTAATTTACCTGGTACATAAATTACTTTACGGATAGTCACGCCTTCGAGATATTTCGAGACGCTATACTCATTTTTCGCCATATCTAAAACAAAATCTTGTTCGGCATCCGCAGGCACGGTGATACGTCCACGAACTTTACCATTAACTTGGATCACGACCAGCTTGGTATCATCAACCATGGCGTTTTCGTCAGCAATAGGCCAGCGAGCAAAATCGATATCCTCTTTGTGACCCAGTGCTTGCCACATTTCAAAGCAAGCATGTGGAATGATTGGCGACAACATCAAGGTAATGGCTTCCAGAGCTTCTTGAATTAATGCACGGTCTTGCTCTGTTTCTTGTGGTGCACGAACCAGTTTGTTCATGAACTCCATGATGGCAGCGATTGCCGTATTAAAGGCATAACGACGATCAAAGTCATCGGTGACTTTGGCAATCATTTTATGTAAATCACGGCGTAAGTCTTTCTGCTCAGTCGTTAATGAATCAATATTCAGCGGTTGAGTGGCCCCTTTTTGTGAATGTTCGTGAACAAGACGCCATACACGACGGACGAAACGGTTTGCACCTTCGACGCTAGATTCTTGCCATTCAAGGGTTAACTCTGGTGGTGCTGCAAACATCATAAACAGTCGGACGGTATCTGCGCCATATTTTTTGACCATCAATTGTGGATCGATACCGTTATTTTTCGACTTAGACATTTTGCTCATGCCAGTGTAAACCAGCTCATGTCCTTCGTTATCAACCGCTTTGGTGATACGACCTTTATCATCGCGTTCAACAATCGCATCGGTAGGTGAAACCCAGACGCGCTGACCATCATTGCCGATATAGTAGAATGCATCTGCCAGTACCATGCCTTGGCATAGTAAGCGTTTTGCCGGTTCATCAGAGTTGACTAGACCTGCATCGCGCATCAATTTATGGAAGAAACGGAAATACATTAGATGCATGATCGCGTGTTCAATGCCGCCAATGTATTGGTCTACTGGCAACCAATAGTTTGCTGCTGCCGGATCCAACATGCCTTCGTCAAATTGTGGGCAGGTATAGCGTGCATAGTACCAAGATGATTCCATAAAGGTATCAAATGTATCTGTTTCACGTAGCGCTGGTTGACCGTTGATGGTTGTTTTTGCCCACTCAGGATCTGCTTTGATTGGGCTGGTGATACCATTCATTTCAACATCTTCAGGTAGAATAACCGGCAGTTGGTCTTCAGGAACAGGTACAACCGTGCCATCTTCTAATGTCGCCATCGGAATGGGGGCGCCCCAATAACGTTGACGGGAAACGCCCCAGTCACGTAGGCGATAGTTCACTTTTCGTTGGCCAGCACCGATAGCCACTAACTTATCGGCAATCGCGTTGAACCCTGCTGCATTGTCGAGACCGCTAAATTCACCTGAGTTGATCAACGCATACTTTTCAGTCATCGCCTCTTGGGAGATATCTGGCTCATTGCCTTCTGCGTCAGCAATAACGGCTTTAAGTGGTAGGTGATATTTATGTGCAAATTCCCAGTCACGTTGGTCATGAGCTGGTACTGCCATCACTGCGCCTGTGCCGTATTCCATCAATACAAAGTTAGCCACCCAAATTGGTAATTTCTCTTGAGTTAGCGGATGGATAACATACAGGCCCGTTGCCATACCTTTTTTATCCATGGTTGCCATATCAGCTTCTGCTGTTTTGGTGTTGCGGCATTCATCGATAAAGTGAGCTAATTCTGCATTGTTTGCTGCGGCTTCTTGGGCTAATGGGTGACCAGCCGCAACGGCAACATAGGTGGCGCCCATAAAGGTATCTGGACGAGTTGTGTATACGGTTAGTTTGTCATCACGGTCGGCAACATTAAAGGTGATTTCAACCCCTTCAGAACGGCCAATCCAGTTACGTTGCATTGTTTTGACTTGTTCAGGCCAATCATCGAGTTTATCGAGGTCGTTCAACAATTCTTCAGCGTAATCGGTGATTTTGATAAACCACTGAGGGATTTCTTTGCGCTCTACGGGCGTATCACAGCGCCAGCAGCAGCCATCAATAACCTGTTCGTTCGCGAGAACAGTTAAATCGTGCGGACACCAGTTTACTGCGGAGGTTTTTTTATAAACTAAGCCTTTTTCATACAGCTTAGTAAAAAACCACTGTTCCCAACGATAGTATTCAGGCGTACAAGTGGTAACTTCACGATCCCAATCATAGCCAAACCCCAGCATTTTCAACTGGCCTTTCATGTAATCGATATTGGCATAGGTCCATGGTGCAGGAGCTGTATTGTTTTTTACAGCCGCGCCTTCTGCGGGTAAACCAAAAGCATCCCAACCAATAGGTTGTAAGACGTTTTTACCTAAAAGGCGTTGATAACGGGAGATAACATCACCCATAGTGTAGTTACGCACATGGCCCATGTGTAGTCGACCAGAAGGGTAAGGTAGCATGGACAGGCAGTAGTACTTCTCTTTGCTGTTGTCTTCTGTCACTTTAAATGTGGCTTTTTCATCCCAGTGACGCTGTACTTTAGGCTCTATATCTTCTGGACGATATTGTTCTTGCATGGCACCGATAATCCTATGGTGAATAAATGCTACTCAGTAGCGTTAATGTCTTTCTATAATTTAGATCCGCATAGCATAGCGGATCATACCCTAAAACAACAATAGTTGATTAGCTGAACCGGTGGGGGAAGCTGGATATTGTTTTTGGGGGGCGGAGTCAGAATATTTTATTCCGATGAGCATCAAACTTAACCAAAAAACAGTAAGATTGGTAGTGTTTTACGCAAAAAAAAATCAAAAATTAGCAAATGTTGCACAATATCTAGGGTGGCGTATTTATTCACTCTATTTTATTAGTGCTAAAGTGCAAAGATGCCCTAGAAACCAAATAAAGCATCAATAAATCAAATCAATGAAGAAAACCCATTTAATCTGTTTAACGGCCTTAATCTATTGATTGCGTTTTTGCATATGCTATTAGGGAGAGAGTGATGATTGAAATCTACGCCCAGTGCTATTGTGGTACAGTGAAATTTAAGGTTGCTTTGACAGATAGATACAACAGAGCAAAAAGATGTCACTGCCTGCTTGCTGAAGATGTAGGGAGGCATCACTATTTTAGAAGAAAAAGATAAACGAACGGAATACGCGGTTAACACAAAGCAAACCGCCCATTTTTTTATTCAATTTGCGAAATTGATACTTTCCATCAACGACGCGCAAGCCCACAAGAATAAGGCGTAAGCGTGACTTGCACTGAAGGCGTCTCTCTTTTTGATTTGGCATCGTTTTGAGGGATGGAATATCGCCATCCGAAAGGTGGGGCAACTTATTTATAAAAGTAAACGTGGTGCGTTAATGTTTATAATGTCTTATACCAAAATAATGCGACTTCATGCGCATTTTCCGTGCACAAATAGAGTGACTTATCATACCCATGAATGCGAAAACCGTGCTTGTAGTAGAATTTAGCGGCGGTGGTATTGGTGGATTGAGATTCTAATCTGATATGGGTTAAGCCATTATCGATTGCCCAAGCTTCAATTTTTTCGAGTAATTGTTTGGCGATACCTTTACCTCTATATGGCTCATCGATAGCCAATTCATCAAGTTGTGCCATGCCATTCCAACAAAGACTTGCACAGGCATAGCCAATAGTTTTATCACCCAATTTAGCAACATATAAAGCACTTAAACTCTCTTGTTCATTCAACCATTGCTCAGGAGAAAAATGATAATCCTTTAGGTAGGGCTTAATTGCTTTTTTCCTGTTGATATCCTCATAGGGATGGAGTAACTCATCGGTTATCATCACAGTAAAATGACAGCCCGAAATATCCAGAACAGCATCATCTTGCAAAGGGGTAATTGTTATTTGCTGAATATTTTTCATTATGGTTCTTAGATTATTAAATTGATATTAATTGGATTTCTAACCTATATCAGTATGTATTAGGGGGGCAACAATTTTTGGATAAACAAAAAATAGAAAGGGATAAGCGTGTCGTGTAGGGAGGAAGCCATAGAGAGACAGTCTCTCCCTATGGCTTGGAATAGGAATTAGTCACCACTAATGCAGTATTTTCGCGAGGAAATCTTTCGCTCTTTCTGATTTTGGATTAGCAAAAAAGTCTTCTTTTTTACTGTCTTCGACAATTTTACCTTCATCCATAAAAATCACACGGTTAGCGACTTTCTTAGCAAAACCCATTTCGTGGGTAACGACCATCATGGTCATACCTTCGTTGGCTAATTCGACCATAACATCAAGCACTTCATTGATCATTTCAGGGTCAAGTGCTGATGTCGGTTCATCAAATAGCATCGCTACAGGGTCCATACATAGAGCACGAGCGATCGCCACACGTTGTTGCTGACCACCGGAAAGCTGGGATGGAAATTTATTAGCATGGTTTGCCAACCCAACACGCTCTAACAATTTCAACCCTTTCGCTTCAGCCTCTTTTTTACTTCTATTTAGCACTTTAACTTGGGCAAGTGTTAAATTTTCGATAATAGATAGGTGAGGAAATAGCTCGAAATGTTGGAAGACCATACCCACTTTAGAACGTAGTTTTGCCAAATCAGTTTTTTTATCATTGACTTGGATACCATTTACAAAAATTTCACCCTGTTGAACAGGCTCAAGGCCATTCACCGTTTTTATTAATGTGGATTTACCAGAACCAGATGGCCCACAGACCACGACAACTTCACCTTTTTTGACTTCAGTTGTACAGTCAGTAAGTACCTGAAATTGGCCATACCATTTGGATATATTTTTCAGGGTAATCATGAAACAGTCCTTTTCTTAAGATAATTCACCAGCATTGAAGCGCCGAAACTGATAATAAAGTACACCAAGCCTGCAAACAATATCATTTCTACCTGTGTACCGTCGCGTTCGCCGATATTGGTGGCGGTACGGAAGAAATCCGTTAAGCTCAGCACATAGACTAATGATGAATCCTGAAATAGCACAATGCCTTGTGTTAATAACAGTGGGATCATAGCTTTGAAGGCTTGAGGTAGTATGACTAGCCTCATGGTTTGCATATTCGTCATACCGAGAGCCAATGCCGCAGAAGCTTGGCCTCGTGAAATACTTTGGATACCTGCTCGAATAATTTCAGAGTAATAGGCTGCTTCAAAAAGCGAGAAGGCTACCATTGCTGAAATTAAACGGATATCACTTTTTGGCGATATGCCTAGAACATTTTGGACTAAGTTAGGCACAATTAAATAGAACCACAATAACACCATGACTAATGGAATAGAGCGGAAGGTGTTCACGTACAGTGCCGCAAACCAGCTAATTGGTTTGAATGTCGAAAGTCGCATTACGGCAAGAACGGTTCCCCACAGTATCCCTACCACAATCGCTGTAATGGTGATTTTCGCTGTGATAATTAAGCCATCGAGTAAGAATGGCCAGCTTGGTACGATGGAGCTCCAATCAAATTCATAGAACATATTATCGCCCTCCTAATGTGCCAGGTAAGCGAACTTTACGTTCGAGCAAGGTCATTAACACCATAATGACGATATTGATGCCAACGTAGGCGAGGGTGATCGCAGTGAATGACTCCCAAGCATGTGCAGAGTAATCCAGCAATTTACCTGCCTGTGCCGCCATATCAACTAGGCCGATAGTTGAAGCAATGGCCGAGTTTTTGACTAGGTTAAGCATTTCAGACGTCATGGGTGGCAGAATAACTCGGTATGCGTTGGGTAACAGCACATAGCGATAAGTTTGTGGCAAAGTCAGTCCCATCGCGAGGCCGGCGCTTTTTTGTCCTCTTGGCAATGATTGGATAGCGGCTCTGACTTGTTCAGTCATACGAGCAGCAGTAAATAAACCAAGACACAGCGTAGAAGAGATAAAAAATTGATAGTTAGGATCTAAATCCATTTTAAACCAATCACCAATAGATTGAGGTAACAGCTCTGGGATCACTAAATACCAAGTGAAAAACTGTACAATCAAAGGCACATTGCGAAATAGCTCAACGTAAACAGTTCCCGTCATCGCGAGAAAGCGATTTGGAACAGTCCGTAAGATGCCAAAAAATGAACCGACGAGAAATGCGATGATCCAAGCACAGATGGAAAGTGCGACGGTAACTTCTAAGCCAGATAATAACCAACCTAAATAGGTGGTATTCCCAAATGGGGCTTCCTGTAGGAAAATCCCCCAATTCCAATCAATTGACATAATTCTACTTCCTGTGGGCAATTAGATTGACCCTACTACTGGTAAGAAAGTGCAAGGCGGGGAACGACCGCCTTGCAAATCTCACTTCAGTAACACCCTGTTTGTCTTTTTTATTTAGTTTAGAGCTTTGTCATTAGGTGATTTGAATAGTGTTTTCATTTCATCCGATAACGTGAATTTTAAGTTAAGATTTTTTGGTGGAATAGGTTGATTGAACCACTGGTTAAATGACTTCTCAGCGGTGCCATCTGTTTGTACTTTAGCGATAGTTTCATCGACCAGTGCTTTGAATTGAGGGTCATCTTTGCGCAGCATACAACCGTACGCTTCTTCAGACTGTGGTTTACCTACAATTTCCCAGATATCGGGTTTTTTCGCCTTCGCACGCTCACCTGCTAGTAATGCGTCATCCATCATAAAGGCAGCGGCACGGCCAGACTCCAGTGTACGGAAAGAGTCACCGTGGTCTTTTGCACTGATGATGCGCATCTTCATATTTTTTTCGTCATTAAGTTTATTGAGTAAAATTTCAGACGTTGTACCTGAAGTGACGACAACGTTTTTACCCGCGAGATCCGCAAAATCTTTGACTCCGGAGTCATTTTTAGTCAGTAGGCGAGTTCCTACAATGAAAATAGTATTTGAGAAAGCGGCTTGTTTTTGTCTTTCTAAATTATTGGTGGTTGAGCCACATTCAAAGTCATAGGTACCGTTTTGTAATAGAGGAATGCGGTTCTGTGATGTGATTGGAATGAGTTTAACTTCAAGATTAGGTTTATTAAGTTTCTTTTTGACCGCGTTAACAATCTCGTTGGAATAGTCTTGAGAATAACCAACCACCTTTTGGCTGTTATCGTAATAAGAGAATGGCACTGATGATTCACGGTGCCCGACAACAATGACACCATTGTCGTTAATTTTTTTTAGTGTACCGGTCAATTCTTCGGCTTGAACGGCACAGGTCGCACCTAACACCATCATAGATAATACAATCTTGCTCATACGCATAGTTACAGCTCCTTTCTGAGATCGGGTATCTGTCTTGTTTGTTGTGCTTGCTGATGTCTCGTTGATTCAATTGGAGTCGCGATCATCGGCTGTATGTTTTATTATTGTTAAAAACTAAATAAAAATGTTAAATAATGAAAACAAATTGTTTCAAAATCGGGAGCTGTCTCGCATATTATTTGGGCAGTTCCTAATTTGTTGCACTATTGCTGGGAAAAATGCGCTAAAAAAGCGAGTTATGCACCATTAGAGTGAAAAACAAGCTTATTTTTCGATGTCGTAAAGTTATAATGCATTTTACGTACCAGTTTTTAGAGAAAATGGATAAATATGACGAGGATTTGTAAAGTTAGATTATGTTACTTGTGTAAGGACGTTTGCTGTGTAAGATGTAACCTTTAGTAAATTGGTTAAATTTTAATAGTGGATTAACTAATCTGTATTTAACAGTGTGCATTTCAGGACGAATAGATAGAGACACGCATGAACAGGCAACTTAAATTAGGCAAAGGATTAGTATTACTCGCCTGTCTGATGGTTTTACTTTGTATGAACCAAAGAGCCCTCGGAGAGCGTCTTTTCGCCCATTTTTCGCCTCAATCCCCTGTTATACAACTGCAACAGAATGCACCGTCAGCTATTTTCCAAACCCCACAAATAGACGATAAAGGCTCTCACCTGTCTACCTGTGAGTTGAGTGCAAAATCCCTATTAACATTAACGCCAGCGGTTATTGAACCCTTTTTCTTTTTATTTCTATCAATCGCTGCATTAAGTCTTTTTTGCTCTAATCTATTCTCACGTCGAACAAATCGTGAAGATAAGCACCCACCACCTAAAGTTAGACTTCATCTACAATATTGTAATCTTCGAGATTAGAACACCATTGCGTTCGGCATGTTGGTGTTTTTTATTCTGGAGGAATTATGCGTTTTTTTATTAATGCGTTAATTATTTTGTCTGCTCTTTTATCTGGCATGATACATGCTGCGGATACTGGCTGGTTGACAGATAAACATAATGATCACGCAAAAGTACGTTTTTTAAGCGCTTCTCAAAAAGATGGGAAAGTCGCTTTATTATTGGATGTCCAACTACAGGATGGGTGGAAAACGTATTGGCGTTCTCCAGGAGAAGGGGGGATAGCCCCTGAGATCAATTGGCAATCACCTATCAAGAATATGGAGTGGCAGTGGCCAGCTCCAGGGCGTTTTGATGTCGCAGGGATTTCAACGCAGGGCTATATGGGGGATGTTGTTTTCCCTATTATTGTCGATGTGGATGAAAAGCTTAATAAACTTTCGGGTGTGTTAACGCTATCGACTTGTAGTAATGTCTGCATCTTAACGGATTACCCTTTTGAGCTTGATTTAACCGAGCCTGCGCCTTCAAACTTTGAATGGGCGTTTAATCAAGCGATGGGGAGTGTTCCGCCATCCAAAGGCTTAGTGAAAGATCCGACAGTTGGATTCACTGGCGATAAATTAGTGATTGAGCTGCAAAAGGCCTCTGGGGAACCTTGGCGTCACAACGCTGGGATCTTCACGGACACACCAGAAGGAACAACGTTAGGCGTTCCGAAGGTGAGTGTTGCGGATGGAAAATTGACCGCGATGATTGACGTCAGTGATGACTGGGGAGATAAAGCACCAGATCTTACAGGAAAAAATATCTCTTTTGTTGTCACAGAGGGTGAACTCTCACAACAAATTGATGTACCCGCTACGCCTTTTTCAGGGGTAATTAATCAAGGAAATAGCGGGCAGGCTATTCCACTGTGGCAGATCCTCGCCTTTGCCTTACTGGGTGGTTTGATTTTAAACCTGATGCCTTGTGTATTGCCTGTTCTTGCCATGAAACTCGGTTCAGTTTTAATGGTGCCGCAAGGTGAACAAAAAACTATCCGCCGGCAGTTCCTCCTATCGTCCTCGGGGATCCTGGTATCCTTCTGGTTACTCGCGTTGTTAATGACGTTATTACGGGTAGGTCAGCAAGCCGTAGGCTGGGGGATCCAGTTCCAAAATCCTTGGTTTATCGGGTTTATGGTCTTAATCACCGGAATCTTCACGGCTAACTTGTTTGGTTTGTTCGAAATCCACTTAGGCAGTAAGGCGAACACGCGTTTAGCAACTGCGGGGGGACAGGGTAATCGTGGACATTTCTGGCAAGGGGTATTTGCGACGTTACTTGCTACGCCATGCTCCGCACCATTTTTGGGCACAGCAGTGGCATTTGCATTGGCGGCACCTATTGAAGAGTTGTGGCTTGTCTTCACTGCGCTTGGTTTAGGAATGAGTTTGCCTTGGCTACTGATCGCTGCTTTCCCGGCGATTTCACGTCTGCTACCTAAGCCTGGCGCGTGGATGAATAAACTTAGAATCATCCTTGGTATGATGATGCTGTTGTCATGCTTATGGTTGATCAGTTTGCTGATCCCGCATTTCGGTGAAATAGCTGCATTAATAATCGCTATTGTCTTTTTATTATTACTTGTTGCATTTATTTGGAAAAAATACAGTTTACGAGCGGCATCTGTCGCATTTGTATTGTTTGCGTTGCTCGCGGCTGGATTCGCTTGGGTGGCCATGGAACAAACCACGGGTAGCCGCAATATTGTACAAGATAATGTGAATTGGCAGCCTTTAAGTGAAGAGGCGATAACACAAGCCCTGTCAGAAAATAAGCGTGTGTTCATCGATGTAACTGCTGATTGGTGTGTGACCTGTAAGGCAAATAAATATAATGTATTGTTGAGAGATGATGTACAGCAATTATTAAACGAGCCAGATGTTGTGGCATTAAGAGGGGATTGGACTAAACCCTCACCTGAAATTACCGCGTTTTTACAAAAGCGTGGGCAAGTGGCCGTACCATTTAACCAAATTTATGGCCCTAAGTTGGCAGAGGGTGAAATACTGTCAACAATACTTGATCGTGACGTTTTATTATCAATTATGAATGAGGCCAAAGGAGCCGAAAAATGAAAAAAACGATTGTAGCTGTCCTGTTTTCATCGCTAGTGTTTGGTGCAACTGCTCATGCGGCTCCATTAACAGCAGACCAAGAAGCGCAAGTTCGCAAACTGGTACGTGATACGTTGGTTGAAAATCCTGAAATACTAGAAGAAGCGATTGTTGCGTTGCAAGCTAAACAAGGCGAAAAGCAGCAAGCGCAGATGAAAGAAACCCTTAAAGCTGAGCATGATAAGCTGTTTAATGACCCTGCAAGCCCTCGTATCGGTGCTAAAGACGCTAAATTAGTTTTAGTTAACTTTACCGATTATAACTGTCCATTCTGTAAGCGTTTTGACCCTCAGTTAGAAGAGATAGTGAAGAAATACCCAGATGTTGCGGTGGTGATAAAGCCACTACCATTTAAAGGTAAAACGTCTGTTGAATCTTCACAATTAGCGCTGACATTGTGGGAAAAAGATCCAAAAGCATTCCAAGCCTTGCATCAAAAATTTATGCAAAAACAAGGAATGTTAACGGATGAAAACATTAAGCAAGCATTGAAGGCAACGGGTAACGAGAAACTGGTTGCTAATGATAAGAGCATGGAGACTATCCGTACGAATATGATGTTGGCTGAAAAACTGGGGGTTAATGGGACACCTGCAACTCTAGTTGGCGATGAAATGATCCCAGGAGCTATTGATACTCAACAACTGGAAGCAATTGTTAAAGCGCAATTAGAAAAAGTTAAGTAAGGAAAATATGGCTAGACTGAGAAAGTGGTCAAAAGAAATTATTGGTTTGGTGGTGATTCTGTTCATCGTCTTTACGGTAATGGATTTTTGGCGAAAACCTGAAAGCCTAGCTCCCGTTTTGCTTGAGCCACAAATGCTTGCAACAGGCGATAGTGTCTCGTTAGCAGAATTAAGCAAAAAACAGCCTGTTTTGGTTTATTTTTGGGCGACTTGGTGTGGGGTGTGTAAAATCACCTCACCGACTGTTGCTGATATAGCCAAATCAGGTGTTCCTGTTATTTCTGTTGCGATACGTTCAGGTGATAGCCAACGCTTGTTGGTGGGAATGGAAAAAAAGGACCTTAATTTTCCTGTCATTAATGACATGAATGGGCAACTCGCTAATGCCGTTGGTATAAGTGCTACGCCGACATTTATGATTATTGATAAAGGTGAAATGGTCAGTTTTACCAGTGGCTACACTAGCTATTGGGGACTTAAAGCACGCCTGTGGATGGCTTCTTTTTAATGAATGTCTTCGTTAGAAGGTTTGACAGTGCTATCAAATTTGCGTGAGGGATTAGGCTGAGCGATATACGTCGTTGCAAAGAAGCATTGTATGAGTGAATTTAAAACGTGTTAACGCGATTTGGAGCGTATTATTTTTTACGTTAGTGAGCGCGGTTATCAGCTTAAAAATATTACTTTACTATGCCCTTAATTTATATAGACGTATCGCTCTTATCCCAAACGGCTAATACATCATGGTGTGACTCATTATCAAATTAGCCTTTCTTGATTCAATCTAAGTAAGGCTTTTTTATCCTTAAATGGCGCATTAAGCTTAGCTGGGGGCTTGAAAAGCCTACTGTTACAATGCTTTTCTCGTGTTCTATAATGGTATTTTGGGTACGGTTGCTTATCGCCTATATTGACGTTGTTATCTCACGTCTCCACGTAACTTATCTTTTTTTGATTAAACCGGTAATGGCATCATTCTGTTAGGAATGCTTATCTGTTTTTATGGTTACTACTTGGCAGGATAAGGTGTTTAATGATAATAGATAAATGACTATTTTTAATATTGATCAAAATACATGCTCGATAAATAATCGAGTAATGAATTAAAATGCTTTTAATAAGTTAATATTTGGCGGGGCGACTTTAATTAATCAGAATTAGAGAATGTTACAGATTTAATTTGGTTAGACATTATGAGTATTAATCGAAAAGGAATTGAGTAATTTAACTTTATTTTGAATAAACAAATTCAGTATGGGTAAATAGAAAATCTAAATAAGAAAATCATGGTGGAATTTTAACAGGGTAGTCGTTCTTAATGAGAGCGCAAACTGCATAAAGATAAAAAATAAAATGAAAATAAAAAACATTGTCTTTTTTGATTTTATTTAATTTAAATTTTACCAACTTATACTATTGTTAATGGTGCAAGTTAAATATTAATTTAAAAAAGGAATGTAAGATGACTAATATTGTTAAAAATATATATTCGATTTCTGGTACTTCTTCTGAGGGGATCGTGGTTGAATTTAGTTACCAAAAAATGGATGATAGTGAGTTCTTATCACCACCTATTAAAGGTGACCTCAAATTTCTTGGTGGATCCGCAGAGGTATTTATGGCGTACTGGAACTATTATACAGAGTGTAAACTAAACTCAAAACCAGCAGATAAAATGGAATTAGAAATTATATTCCTTCCACCTAATGAAAATGTACCGAGTAACACGGTTGGTATTGCTATTTGTCGATATAAATAAGCACTACTATCATTTTAAAAAATAATTAATTGATGATGACTACTTTTATTAAACAAGTCTTCTAGTCTTGGGGGAAGTAGTCATCATTACTCGATAAGAATAAAAGAATAAGATTATAGCTTATTAAGCTGAGTGAGAAAAATGCTTTAATTTAAAAAATACCATATTAGATGATGTTATTTGTGGATAAATGATGCGGAGGGAAATAGAGCGCATTTTTATATTGAGTATGCCACTATTTTTAATAAAAAAATGAATATAGCATAATAAACTCATTTGCAAATTAATTTTCTCGTGAGCGATATCATTTTTGCAATGATTTGAGCGACCAGAGCCAATCAATTAATGAACTGGGATATATCATCATATTTATCGATGTATGACAGTATAGTGTTTGGTAATATAAAACCCTGTATTAAAAATACACACAAGGTTTTATAGTATTAAGATTAAAACTCCAAATTACGGATAAAACGGTAATCTGCTGATTCCGGTTTTAGACGATATAAGTTTGCTGGTCTACCTGTTTCTTGGCGTTTCTCTCCGGTATCAATTAATAAGTCGGCTTGTTCTAAGCGACGACGAAAAGATTTTTTTTGCAGTGTTTTACCAATGAGAACTTCATGAACGCGTTGCAATTCTGTCAGTGTGAAAACGTCAGGTAAGGCAAACCCTGGCACAATTGAATATAGCGATTTTTGTTTTAATCGTTCACGTGCTTGTCGATAGAGTTCATTATGGTCAAAGGCCAGTGGCATATTTTCAATTTCGTCAATTGTCACCCATTTAGCCGACTCAACACTATCAATATTGTGTTGGCATGCTTGATAGGCGATAAGAGCGGTATAACAAACCGTTACTGACCAGCCTCGTTTATCTCGGCTATCATTACCAATAGTGCAGAGTTGTTCTATGTAAGGTGGGATGATCCCCGTTTTTTCTTTCAGCTTGCGTAAAATAGCGTGTTCAAGAGTTTTGTCTTGAGTTTCATCAATAAACCCGCCAGGTAATCCCCACATCCCCTTATTCGGATAATTCGCGCGTTCAACAATCAATACTTTCAGCGTTTCTTCATGGTAGGTAAACAGGACGCCATCCACAGTGACAAGCGGGGAAAGATAGGCGTTTTTGTCATATTTAGCTAAATATTCTTGTTCATTCATAGTGTTATGACCATAAAAGCAGATTTATGTTGATGGTAATGATGATACGTTAAAATTTTCTTTGTGTCATTAAGACACTTATTGCTTGACAGGTTAGTGTCTATAGGACAATAATCTATTATTGTCACAAGGACACTAAAGAGGTTAACTATGTTTAATATTAATTATTTCAAGGCCAATTCTTCGAGTTTTATTATCAAATCAGTCAATGGCAAAGTGATTAAGCAAGGTAAGGGGCTCAGTTTTTGGTATAACTCCGCGACAACATCCATTTCTGTATTACCACTGAATGCACTTGAAGCGCCATTTATTTTTAATATGCAATCTGCTGATTTTCAAAGTTTACGGATTCAGGGGCAGGTTTCATTTCAAATTAGGTATCCTGAAAAAACGGCGGATGTGCTCAACTATAATCTTGCTCAAGATGGTCAGTCTTATGCCTCTGAAGATCCTCTAAAGCTCAGTGATAGAATCGTTCGTAGTGTACAAACGCTCATCCAAGCCAAAATTCAACGCACTTCAATGCGTAATGCATTGTTGATGGGGCAAACATTAGTTTCTGAAGTAACTCATCAGTTGGCTGTCCATGATGCATTAGCAACATTAGGAATCGAGGTTCTGGATATTTCGATAAGCGCAATTACCCCTTCACCAGAGACCTTAAAAGCGCTTGAAGCAGAGGCTAGAGAGTCAATTCTTAAAGAAGCCGACGATGCTATTTACGCTAGACGTAAATTTTCTGTTGAACAAGAACGCATGCTGAAAGAGGCTGAACTTGAAACAGACTTATCTATTCAAAACAAGCAGCAACAAATTGAAGAGGCGCGCTTAGAAAATGAACGTACTCTGTTGCGTGAAAGCGCTGAACTCGAACAAGAAAGATTGGCTGCCAAAGTTAATGAAGAAGCTAAACGCAATGAGCTGGTGGCTTTAAGCGTTGAAAATCAACGCATTCAATCCGATGCCGATGCGTATGCTATCCAAGCAAAAATGAAGGCTTATCGAGAACTCCCCGTGGAAAACTTAAAAGCAATGGCGTTGGCAAAAATGAATCCAGAGCAATTAATGGCAATGGCATTCGAGTCATTAGCGTTAAATGCGGGAAAAATTGGTGAGTTAAATATTTCGCCTGATCTATTTAGCCAAATAGTTAAAAAGGGCGCTAAACATGCATAGATTAGATGATGTTCGCTTTGTTTTGATTATGCGCAAAACGCGTATGCAGGAGTTGATTGAACGTTTTAATACATGGTCACAAGCCAAGTTTTATTTAGAACACAATCATGTTGAGGTCAATGATTATCTGGAAGAGCATAATCGGTATCTGAAGCAATTAACTGAGGCTGAAGCGATTCTTAGGTCATTGGGGCGATTCCAACTATTAGAACGCTCATTGCTGCCAAGCTATCAGTTTTCTCATCGTGATATTGTGATTGTCATAGGGCAGGATGGATTGGTTGCAAATGCATTAAAATATTTAAATGGTCAGCCTGTCATTGCAGTAAATCCAGACCCTACTCGCTGGGATGGTAAGTTATTGCCCTTTGAGATTAGTCAGCTTCGAGAAACCGTTTTAAAGACATTAAAAGAAAAGATGCCGAGTAAATCCATTACGTTTGCGCAGGCGACAACCAACGATGGACAGACATTATTAGCCGTGAATGATCTTTTTATTGGTCCTAAGAGTCACACATCTGCTCGTTATAAACTTAACTGGAATGGTCAGCAGGAATTTCAATCTTCATCTGGCATCATTGTTTCCACAGGATTAGGTTCAACCGGGTGGTTCCAGTCTATTTTAGCGGGCGCTTTAGCTGTGATGGGGGAGACCTCTCATCCTTTATCTCAAGGATTTTCTTGGGAGGAAAGTAAATTGCAATTTAGTGTTAGGGAGCCTTTTCCGAGCAAAACTACAGGGGTTAAATTGGTTTTCGGTGCCATTGATAGCCATTCACCTCTTCAGCTGGAATCACTTATGCCAGAAAATGGCATCATTTTTTCAGATGGGATTGAGGACGATTATTTGCATTTCAACTCGGGCTGCATTGCCTCTATTGGTATTGCAAAGGTAAAAGGGCAATTGATTGGTTAAATACTTAGTAATAAACAAGTTAAATAATAACCCCAGTAGTTTTATTTGGCATACTATTGGGGTTGATTATTATTTATTTGAATTGTTTTTTGGCCGGCGATCTAATGACAGCGCGATGAATATAAATATGACAACCACTCCCCACATAGGCCAATTACTCCAGCGCGCATACGGTGTTAAACCTGTGGTTGGAATAATTGATGTCGATAGTGTTGCCGCTTTAAATTGAGGTAATTCAGCTTGAACAGTTCCGTCTGCACGAATAACGGCGGTGACACCATTATTGGTGGCGCGTAATAGCGGGCGCCCAAGCTCTAAGGCTCTCATGCGTGCCATTTGGAAATGCTGCCATGGACCGATCGATTTACCAAACCATGCATCATTAGAAATGGTGAGCAGGTAATCGCTATCAGGTTGAAAGTTATCGCGAACCTGTGTACCTAGAATAATTTCATAGCAAATTGCAGCAGTCAGATGCATATTACCAACCGCAAGTTGAGCTTGCTGATAATCACCACGACTAAAACCAGACATTGGTAGGTTAAAGAAAGGTGCGATAGGGCGTAAAATATCTTCTAGTGGAACAAACTCACCAAATGGAACTAAGTGGTGTTTGTTGTAGCGATTTTGGGACGGATATAGGTAAGGTTTTTTGTCACCTAATACTATGATTGTATTGTAAAACTCATACTCACCATCAATAGGTCGAGCATCGACAATACCCGTGATGAGCCGAGTATTTGATTCTGCCAGCACTTTATCCAGTGATTTTAACCAAGATTGGTTATCAAGCTCAACGGACGGAACCGCTGATTCAGGCCAGATAATTAATGAGGCTTTGCCGATATACGGGCTAGATAGCTTAAGATAGGTATCTTTAATTTGTTGTAAGTAGCTTGCTTCCCATTTCATTGCCTGTGGGATATTTCCTTGAACTAAAGCGACGTCGGTCGCTTTTGATTCTAATGGGGTATACCACTGAAGATTTTTAAGCGCAAAAGGCGCAAAAAGTAGTACCGCCGCAATGGCAAGTACACTAAAACGACGACGCACGAGAGATAAAACAATCAATCCACTAATACTAAACAGTATTAAGGTAATCATTTCCACGCCGAAAATAGGGGCAAGCGCTTTCAATGGACCGTCGATTTGGCTGTAACCAAATTGTAGCCACGGAAAACCTGTAAGAACCCAGCCACGGAGAAATTCAGTAAGCTGCCAAATTGCAGGGGCTGCAAATACGAGTCGCCATACGTTTGCTGTTGGAAAAAATCGACTGAGTAGATAACCAAACAGCCCTGTGTATAAAGAAAGGTATGCGGCGAGCAATATAACGAGAAAAACGTTGACGGCTTCCGGCATACCGCCAAAGTCAGCAATACTGACATAAACCCAATTAACACCTGAGCCAAATAGGCCAAAGCCCCAGACAAAGGCAATTGCAAAGGATTGTTTGGCAGTGCGATGTAAGGTTAATAATTGGAGAAAGAGAATCGACAGGAGTGCCGCAGGCCATAAATCAAAAGGCGAAAAAGCCAGTGTACCACTGGCTCCGAAAATTAAAGCCAGTAGCAGGCGTAACCACTGACTTTGATAGGATGGCGCTAAGTTCATTAACTCTTTTCTTCATCTAAGGTTGGGACGGGAGCGCCATTAGGAATTTTTACATGCAGTAAAATAATCCGACGGCTATCCGCCATTGCAACTTTAAATTGATAGCCATCTATCGTGATAGTTTCACCTCGTGATGGCAAATGGCCGAAGGCTTGCATAACTAGGCCGCCGACAGTATCAACTTCATCGTCACTAAAATTAGTGTCAAACGCGTCATTGAAGTCTTCAATTTGGGTCAACGCTCTTACTGAATAGGAGTGCTGACTGAGTTGACGAATATCAACATCGTCTTCATCATCATACTCATCTTCAATTTCCCCAACAATAAGCTCTAAGATATCTTCAATGGTAACAAGTCCAGAAACACCGCCAAATTCATCAATAACAATGGCCATATGGTAGCGTTGTGAACGGAACTCTTTTAACAAGCGGTCGACCCTTTTACTTTCAGGGACAACAACAGCTTGGCGCAACACTTTGTCAATACTGAATGGCTCGGCATCGGTACGCATGAATGGCAATAAATCTTTTGCCATTAATAGCCCTTCAATATGATCTTTATCTTCACTGATAACAGGAAAACGAGAGTGTGCGGAATCGATGATGACATCAAGGCACTCATCCAGCGTTTGATTTCGTTTTAACGTCACAATCTGGGAACGCGGGATCATAATGTCACGTACCCGCTGATCGGCAATATCCATGACGCCTTCTAGCATGTCACGAGTATCTGGATCGATAAGGTCATTTTGCTGAGAATCACGGATCAGCTCGACCAAGTCATCACGGTTTTTAGGTTCACCATGGAAGAGGTGGTTTAATAGTGCAAAGAACCCTTTCTTAGGGCCAGGGTTGTCACTACTCGAAGAGTTATCGTCGCTCATGGCGTTTAATTAATTATTCCTCAATTAATAATAAGATTTATTAAGTTAACCAGTCAGTCGTTTAGGGGGATAATACACTCCTGCGAGTGTTCAACAAAAAGTGATATTGTTCACATTTACACCCTAAACGACAGGCTTTAAAGTTACTCAGCTAATATTTAACATAAAAATAGACTATGGGTCATTCTTTTTCTACTAGATAAGGATCAGCATAGCCCAATTCAGCTAAAATTTCTGTTTCTAGGCTTTCCATTTCTTCTGCTTCATCATCTTCAATATGGTCATAACCCAGCAGATGTAGGCAGCCATGTACCACCATATGTGCCCAATGCTCTTCCGCACTTTTTTGCTGTTCAATGGCCTCTTGTTCAACCACTTGGCGACAAATAATTAAATCACCAAGTAACGGTAATTCAACTTCCGGAGGTGATTCAAAGGGGAATGATAACACGTTAGTCGGTTTATCTTTGCCGCGATAAGTCAGGTTTAAATGGTGACTTTCTTCTTCATCAACAATACGAATGGTGACTTCACTTTGTGCTTGAAACTTAGGTAATACAGCTTCCAACCAGCGTTGAAATAGAGCTTCGCTGGGTAAATCAGTTGTTTCTTCACAAGCAAGTTGTAAATCGAGAATGACTTCACGCATTTAATGGTTTTCCTGCTTTTCTAATTCTTTTTGTTGTTCCCGTTCTTCTTTGAGTTGCTGACGACGTTTGCTATCCTGCTCTTCCCATTTTTCATAGGCAATAACGACTTTCGCCACCACTGGGTGACGCACAACGTCTTCGCTATGGAAGAAATTAAAACTCAATTCATCGACGTCGGAGAGAACCTCAATGGCATGACGCAAGCCTGATTTATTGCCTCGTGGTAAATCGACTTGAGTGATATCCCCTGTAATTACGGCCTTAGAGTTAAAACCGATACGAGTCAGGAACATTTTCATTTGCTCAATGGTGGTATTTTGGCTCTCATCTAAAATAATGAAGGCATCATTGAGTGTACGACCCCGCATATAAGCCAGTGGTGCGACTTCAATGACATTACGTTCGATGAGTTTCTCAACTTTCTCGAACCCAAGCATCTCAAAGAGTGCGTCGTAAAGTGGACGCAAATAAGGGTCCACTTTTTGACTCAGATCGCCCGGCAAAAAACCAAGTTTTTCGCCAGCTTCAACGGCTGGTCGAGTTAAGAGAATACGGCGTACTTCTTGGCGTTCAAGTGCATCAACGGCTGCTGCAACGGCAAGATACGTTTTCCCTGTACCAGCGGGGCCAATACCAAAGGTAATATCATGATCTAAGATATGCGCAATGTATTGGGCTTGATTTGGTGTTCGCGGCTTGATAACACCACGCTTGGTTTTGATATTAACGGCTTTGCCATAATCCGGGATGCTATCTGCGGCTTGCTCTAATACGCGGCTTTCAGAGATAGCAAGATGGATTTGTTCGGGGTCAATATCAGGGATCACGCCACGTATTGGGGCAGTCTCAACATAAAGTTGGCGTAAAATTTTACTGGCAGCTTGAACGTTAAATGGCTTGCCTGATAATTTGAAACGGTTATCACGACGATTAATTTCGATCGCAAGTCTGCGTTCTAGTTGCTTGATATTATCATCAAATGGCCCGCAAAGGCTCATTAAGCGTTGGTTATCTGCGGGCTCTAGAAAGATCTCTTGTGTTGCTATTTGCAACGGTTTTTTATCGGTCACTGAGTATCCTATCTTTAGGGTTGGTAGTTACCCACTCCAAGCTCATCTTCTTTACGAGTACGTGCGATGACGGAAGCTGGTGATTCGTGAACGCGTAAGTCCATTTGGTCTTCTGTGCGGATCACTTTACCGCGTAGTGAGTTGGCATAAACATCGACAATCTCTACGTCAACAAACTTACCAATCATATCGGGTAAGCCTTCAAAGTTGACTACACGGTTATTTTCAGTACGTCCTGAAAGCTCCATAACATTTTTACGAGAAGGGCCTTCGACTAAAACACGCTGCACTGTTCCCAACATAGCACGGCTATAGCTCATTGCTTGCTGATTTATGCGCTGTTGTAAGAGATAGAGACGCTGCTTTTTCTCTTCTTCACTAACATCATCTGGTAAGTCAGCTGCCGGTGTACCTGGACGTGCTGAGTAAACAAAGCTAAAGCTCATATCAAAATTGACATCGGCGATGAGCTTCATGGTTTTTTCAAAGTCATCATCGGTTTCGCCAGGGAAGCCAACAATGAAGTCAGAACTAATCAAAATATCTGGGCGTGCTTTTCGTAATTTACGAATAATGGCTTTATATTCGAGTGCGGTATGAGCACGTTTCATTAACGTTAAGATGCGATCTGAGCCACTTTGTACAGGCAAATGCAGGAAGCTGACTAACTCAGGAGTATCTTCATAGACTTCGATGATATCGTCAGTAAATTCAATGGGGTGGCTAGTGGTAAAACGAATACGGTCGATACCATCAATTGCCGCCACTAAACGAATTAATTCGGCAAAAGTACAAATTTCACCATCGAAAGTTTCACCACGATAAGCGTTTACGTTTTGGCCGAGTAGGTTAACTTCACGTACACCTTGTGCTGCTAATTGTGCAATTTCAAATAAGATATCATCACAAGGGCGACTGACTTCTTCACCACGTGTATAAGGTACGACACAGAATGTACAATATTTATTACAGCCTTCCATGATAGAAACAAATGCGGTAGGGCCTTCAGCGCGAGGTTCTGGAAGGCGGTCAAATTTCTCAATCTCAGGGAAGCTAATATCAATAACAGGGCTGCGAGTGCCTTTTACTTGATTAATCATTTCAGGCAAACGGTGTAGCGTTTGTGGGCCAAAAACAATGTCGACACTCGGTGCGCGTTGACGAATAAAATCCCCTTCTTGAGAGGCAACACAGCCACCGACACCAATGATGATATCAGGATTACTATCTTTAAAATTTTTCCAGCGCCCAAGCTGATGGAAAACCTTTTCCTGCGCTTTTTCACGGATCGAGCAGGTGTTCAACAGTAAGACGTCTGCTTCTTCAGGAATTTCAGTGATCTGATAACCATGGGTGCTTTCTAATAATGATGCCATTTTAGATGAGTCGTACTCATTCATTTGGCAGCCCCATGTTTTAATGTATAACTTTTTATTCGTCGACATGTTTATATCCGGTGTTTTCGAAGTGGCTTAGTATAATGGACTCCGAAACGCGTTGTATACCCGTTATACTTCAAGCAGCAGTGCTATACGCGCGTGCTCGAATTATTTTGTGTATAAATCCAAAGTCCTGTCCCGTTTTGGGAAGGCGTACGCATTTTTGATCACAAACATCACTCTATGATACGAAAAATGTCAAAATAGCCAGGCTCGAAAATTCTAAGGCTATGCGATACGCACTCTCAAAGACAGGTTATCGCCCATTGTTTTAAGATTAACGTGTATTGTATTCATTTGAAGCACCAGTGACCAGAGTCTGTGATAGAGATATTCCCTGTCAGTGTAACAATTTTTCGGTACACTACATAAATCAAACAGTTAATAGTAGCTAATGTAATGAATAAATTAACAGAATATTATGATGTTGTCGTGGTTGGGGCTGGCATGACAGGTGCAGCAGCAGCTTTGGGGTTTGCTCAAGAAGGGCTGAGTGTTGCATTACTCGAAAAAGCAGAACCAGCAGCATTCAATGTGAACAGCTCACCTGATGTTCGTATTTCTGCGATTAGTCGTTCATCTGTCGATTTACTCAAGCAACTTGGCGCTTGGCAGCATGTTGAAGCGATGCGTAGTGCGCCTTATCGGCAATTAGAAACGTGGGAAGAGCAGGGGAGTAACGTTGTTTTTGATGCCCATGACTTGGGGCTACCTGAACTGGGTTTTATGGTAGAGAATCGCGTTTTACAATTAGCGTTATGGCGAGAATGCGAAAAATACACCAACCTCGAGCGAATTTGTCCGGCACAGTTAACACATCTTTATCAACCTCATGGTCAAAAAGATTGGGTGATATCTTTGGATGATGGGCGTGATTTGCAAGCGAAGCTGGTTATTGGTGCTGACGGTGCCAATTCTCAAGTGCGCAAATTGGTAGGGATTGGCAGCCGTGGTTGGCAGTATCGCCAATCTTGCATGTTGATTACAGTGAAAACGTCTGAGCCACAGCAAGATAAAACATGGCAGCAATTTTTCCCATCGGGGCCTAGAGCATTTCTACCGCTTTATGATAACTGGGCGTCATTGGTTTGGTATGATAGCCCTGCCAAAATTCGCCGGTTGCAGTCAATGTCGATGGAGCAACTGACGGGGGCCATTTATGAAGCTTTCCCTGAACGTGTGGGGAATGTCGTCGCGGTTGCTTCTGGGGCGTTTCCACTCACCCGTCACCATGCGAATCGCTATGTTATCGAGGGGCTTGCATTAGTTGGTGATGCTGCCCATACCATCAATCCATTGGCTGGACAGGGTGTGAACTTAGGCTATCGCGATGTCGATGTGTTACTTAACGTGGTGACGCAAGCGAAAGAATACCTAGAGCCTTGGTCGTCTCTTGAAGTGCTAAAGCGTTATCAGCGTCGTCGTTTACCTGATAATTTAGTCATGCAAGCGGGCATGGATGTATTTTACATGGCGTTTAGTGAGAACTTGCCAGGTTTGAAAGTACTGAGAAATCTTGGTTTGATGGCAGCGCAACGTGCTGGAGAAGCGAAGAAGCTAGCACTGAAGTATGCTTTAGGGCTTTGAGCGTCATTTCAAATGAATAAGCCATAAGGGGAAGTCTCATCACAATGAGGCTTCCCCGATGAGGTTATCGCGAGGCGCTAATTATTTATCTTTCGCAACATCAAATGGCTGAGCATGATGGGAAGGGATTTCAACGTTTTCTTCAGTAATAATTGAATCGATACTTTCCCCTTTTGCTGCAAATGCCCTAGCCAGTTTGTCGGTGTCTAATTCTTTTTCCCAACGTGCAACGACGATACAGGCACAAGCATTCCCCACCAAGTTAGTGAGTGCACGACATTCGGACATAAAGCGGTCGATACCTAAGATTAATGCCATACCTGCTACGGGAATACTTGGAACGACCATTAGTGTTGCCGCTAGAGTAATAAAACCGGCTCCAGTAACGCCTGCGGCACCTTTTGAGCTGATCATTGCCACAAGTAACAGTGAAACTTGCTCCCAAATTGTTAGGTCAATATTTGTTGCTTGGGCAATAAACAACGCTGCCATGGTCATATAAATATTGGTGCCATCAAGGTTAAATGAATATCCTGTTGGAATCACTAAGCCAACGACAGATTTTTCACACCCTGCATGCTCCATCTTCCTCATCAAGCTCGGTAAGGCTGCTTCAGAGGATGACGTGCCTAAGACTAGCCAAAGCTCATCTTTAATATATTTGATGAGTTCAATAATGGAGAAGCCATTATATTTAGCAACCGCACCTAATACGATAAGCACAAACAATAATGACGTAATATAGAACGTCATGATCAGCATCATTAAGTTGCCGATAGAAGAGATACCATATTTACCTATCGTGAATGCCATCGCACCAAATGCACCGATAGGAGCCAGTTTCATTAGCATGGCAACCATTTTGAACACAGGTTCAGAAAAGTTTTGCAGTAATTTCACAATTGGCTCACCGTGCTTACCGGTAGCAGCAAGTGCTAAACCAAAAATCACCGCAATAAATAACACTTGAAGGATATTCCCGTTCACAAGTGGGCTAATGACAGTATCAGGAATGATATTCATCAAGAAACTGACAATCGATGATTCGTGAGCTTTCTCTACATAACCTGCGACTTTGCTACTATCAAGAGTTGCAGGGTCAATATTTAGACCTGAGCCAGGGCGAATAATGTTAGCCACGATCAAACCAATGATAAGTGCAATGGTTGAGAAGGTAATAAAGTAGAGCATGGCTTTTCCAGCAACACTCCCGACGGCCTTCATGTTGCTCATGCCTGAAATGCCTGTCACGACGGTTAAGAAGATGACTGGTGCAATAATCATTTTAACGATCTTGATGAAGGCATCACCAAGTGGTTTTAAGGATTCTCCGATATCAGGAAAAAAGTGACCAAGTGCGATACCTAGCACGATGGCGACAATGACCTGTACATATAGGATTTTATAGAGTGGTTGTTTCATCATGTTTTGCATAAATTTTCTCTGTAAAGTATTGCATTGCTGCAATTTATAATTATTAGGTTGTGAGAACTTTTTATTTATTTGGGGTCATGAGTTGGATAATGCATGAGTCATGGCGGAAGGTAGAGGGCTCCCGAAAGCCATTAATCGGTACTAACCAAAATCTGACTGGAGATTACCACTATTAGTCGTTATGAAAAAATGACTAAAATCACATAATTGATATCAGAGATAATTAAAAGTAAAAAAAATGTTCTAATTGTTATTTTATGATGCTTATAGGTAATAAGAACAGGTAAACCCCAGTATTATGGTTATTAAAAGGAGGGGGCTAGTTACCTTAAATAGGGAAAAGTCTGAAAGTTAATTGGTGAAAATGTGAGTAAAACTTAATAATTGAAGTGAAATAAATAAAAGTCAGGGTTAGGTGTTTCTATTGGAAGGCGAATAATAATAAGCAAAAAAAAACCACCCTTAATAAAGGATGGTTTCTTATAACCCGTACTAAGACCGGCTATATAAATATGGCTGGGGTACCAGGATTCGAACCTGGGAATGCCAGGATCAAAACCTGGTGCCTTACCGCTTGGCGATACCCCAATACTTAATTTTATTCCCTAGAAGGGAATGGTGCGGGAGGCGAGACTTGAACTCGCACACCTTGCGGCGCCAGAACCTAAATCTGGTGCGTCTACCAATTTCGCCACTCCCGCAAAACATGGTGGCTATGACGGGATTCGAACCTGTGACCCCAACATTATGAGTGTTGTGCTCTAACCAGCTGAGCTACATAGCCATCTATACAGTTAATCTATCTTTATAAAGTTACTGTATGGGATTTTTAAGACATTCCTTGGAGAGGAGAGATGGCTGGGGTACCAGGATTCGAACCTGGGAATGCCAGGATCAAAACCTGGTGCCTTACCGCTTGGCGATACCCCATCCGAGGATGTCTTCAAATTTGTTGATTTAAGATGGCTGGGGTACCAGGATTCGAACCTGGGAATGCCAGGATCAAAACCTGGTGCCTTACCGCTTGGCGATACCCCAATCTTAAATTCTATTACCGAGAAGGAAAATGGTGCGGGAGGCGAGACTTGAACTCGCACACCTTGCGGCGCCAGAACCTAAATCTGGTGCGTCTACCAATTTCGCCACTCCCGCAAACATGGTGGCTATGACGGGATTCGAACCTGTGACCCCAACATTATGAGTGTTGTGCTCTAACCAGCTGAGCTACATAGCCATCTTTTTGCATTACCTTCATCGGCGTTGCGGGGCGCATTATGCTAATTACAGCTGAGACAGTCAACTGCTTTTTTCACTATTTTTGTGAAAATGCGTCCGTTTGTTTGATGAATAATCATTTTGTCGATAAAGACAGCAAAAAACAAGACTTGCATCAAAATAACGGAAGTGTGTCACATGAAGGCGATTATCTCTGCTGCGATATATCGTAATAAATTATGATGTAAATAATGAAGTTAGAAAACAAACAGTCTCCGTCAAAATTCTCAACGGTATTGTGCGAATTAAGGCTTAGTTTTTACGTTTATTAGCATGAACATGGCACGATATAAACGTCTGAGTCTTTATTTTTTGTCTAATTTAATGCACAAAAAACCAGAAGTGCAACGGGCAAATTCTGGTTTTTTTGAACAATGATAAAAAGGACTAGTTATCGAGGAGTTTTTGGAGTAATTCACCATTGAGCATGGCACGTTTAGTCAGGGCGAATGCGCCAATTGCCGAGTTATGAACCAATTGTGAAGTCACAACGGGTAAATTTTCGCGAAATCCCTTCAAAGCTTGTGTATCAATACAGCTTTGAATCGCAGGTAGCAATACCTGCTCAGCTTCGGTGATATCACCCGCAATCACTACTTTTTCAGGGTTAAATAAGTTTATTGAAATGGCGATAGCTTTACCGATTTGGCGGCCCACATGCTGAATGACTTCCGTTGCGAGTGGATCATTTTTATTTGCGGCTTGGCAAATTTGTTGAATGGTGCATTGCTCCAGTGAGAGTGAGCTGACAAAGCCTTGTTCTAAGCGTTGTTTTACTCGATTTTCAATAGCTTGATTGGAAGCGATTGTTTCAAGACAGCCAAAGTTGCCGCAATGACACAGCTCACCTAAAGGGTCCACTTGAATATGCCCAATTTCACCGAGATTCCCCCGATGATTTAGCAGAATTTCATTGTTGATAACCAACCCAGCACCTGTACCCCGATGTATTCTCACCAGTAGTGAGTCTTCACAATCCTTGGTGGCGCCAAAGTAGCTTTCAGCTAACGCGAGACTGCGAATATCATGACCCACATAGCAGGTAATTTTAAAATGCGCTTGTAAATTATCAATGAGATGCCAATTATCTACTTTGATATGCGGCATATAGTGAACGATACCGTTATGGGGGTTCACAAGGCCCGGTAAGATCACGGATATTGCAATAAGCTCTTTAATGCGTCGCTGATTGAGAGCAATAAAATCTTCAATCGCTTCAGTCAGTTTTTGCTCTAAGGCTTGTTGGGATGGTGCTGAGATAGGGTAATGGGCATCATTGAGCAGTTTGCCGCTTAAATCATACAGTGCGACGGTAGCATCATAACGACCCAAGCGCACACCTATCGTATGAAAGTTTTTATACTCAGATACGATAGATATGGCACGTCGGCCTCCGGTTGAGGCCTGTTGGTCGACTTCTTTAATTAAGCCGCGTTCGAGTAGCTGACGAGTGATTTTGGTGACACTTGCAGGCGCAAGTTGGCTCTGTTCTGCAATTTGGATGCGAGATATAGGACCCTGTTGGTCAATTAGGCTATATACCACGGCACCGTTGAGTTGTTTTACCAGATCAATATTACCAATTTGCTTTAGCGAGTGACTATGGTTCATCAGCTATATACTCATTTTTTGTAGACTTCCTCTCCATTGACATAAGTTGATAGGATTTGGAAGTCGTGGTTAAACGCAGTTAAGTTTGCAACCTTACCCGGTGCAATCGAGCCTAAGCTAGATTCGACACCAATGGCTCTTGCGGGATAAAGTGTTGCCATCCTTAATGTTTCATCTAATGCGATACCGACATGTTCTACCGTATTTTTAACTGCTTCAATCATTGTTAGTGATGATCCGCTGAGGGTTCCGTTCTCATCAACACACAATCCATCACGGTAGTATATGGTTTTGCCTGCGAAGATAAAATGATCCATTTCACCAGTTTGTGGATCAATACCAGCAGGCGCTGTAGCGTCCGTAACTAAAACTAATTTATCACCTTTCAAGCGCTTACTGTTACGAATATTTGCCCATTGAACATGAAGACCATCTGCAATAATGCCAGCATACACTTCAGGAGTATCATAAATTGCCCCAACTAAGCCTGGGCCTCTCCCTGAGATATATGGCATTGCATTAAATAAATGGGTCGAGAAACCAATACCTGCTTTAAAACCAAGACGAGCTTCTTCATAGGTTGAGTTTGAATGGCCCGCTGAAACCACAATACCAGCGTCAGTGAGTTGTCGGATATAGGACTCATCCACTATTTCAGGCGCTAAAGTGACTTTGGTAATCGCATCAGCATGCGCCACTAAATGCGCTATCATTTCTGCTGAAGGTTTACGAATAAACTCAGGATTGTGAGTACCTTTTTTAATCACGTTGATGTAAGGGCCTTCTAGATGTAATCCAAGAGCTTGATGATGATGCGTTTTTAGATATTCAGTCATCACCTCAATGGCATGTTTCATGAGGTCATCAGAACAAGTAATTAACGTTGGTAGGTAGCTTGTGCATCCGGTACGTTCATTGGCTTTTTGCATTATCTCCAGATGCTTCAGTGTCACATTTTCTTTGTTGTCATTGAATTGGACACCACCGCAGCCATTGACTTGTAGATCAATAAAACCGGGAGAAAGAATCGCACCTTGTAAATCATGTTGCTCGATACCTGCTGGGAGTTGGTTTAATGGGCAGATATCTTTAATAAGAGCACCATCAATGATGACGGCGTGATTATCTAGTCTTTCATGACCGGTATATATAATACAATGAGTTAGTGCATACATAGTCTTTGGCTCCTGACTTCTGGAGAGATAAACTTCGGGTCACCGACTTGCTTTCACAAGTCGGGTGTTCGAATGATTATTAATTAAATGCTTCGATAATGTCTGATTCTAATTGACTGAAATATTTTAGCGTTTTTACTTTTAGCTCAAGTGTCGCTGGCTCATCACAGACGATCAGTGCTTTTTGGTGCATCTGTACACAACTGACGGTCCATAAATGGTTGACTGAACCTTCAACCGCGGCTTGTACAGCGTTTGCTTTATTCGCACCAGTCGCTAATACCATCAATTCTTCGGCATCCATTAACGTTGCGACGCCAACGGTTAATGCATACTTAGGAACTTGGTTCACATCGTTATCAAAGAAGCGTGAGTTAGCGATACGAGTCTCTGGTGTTAACGTCTTGATGCGCGTACGAGAGCTTAATGATGAACCGGGTTCGTTAAATGCGATGTGTCCATCGTTACCAACACCACCCATAAAGAGGTTAATTTTGCCGTAGGATTTGATCTTGTCTTCATAACGTTGACATTCCGCATCAACATCAGGTGCATTACCATTGAGTAAATTGATGTTTTCTTTTTGAATATCAATGTGATTGAAAAAATTTTCATACATAAAGGTATGATAACTTTGTGGATGATTTTCTGGGATACCGACATATTCATCCATATTGAAGGTGACAACATGCTTAAAGCTCACTTTGCCAGCTTGATATAGAGCAATAAGCGCTTTGTAGGTTGCAAGCGGGGTTCCACCGGTTGGCAAACCTAGCACAAAAGGACGCTCGGTAGTTGGGTTAAATGCATTGATTTTGTCTACGATATATTGTGCAGACCAAATCCCAACGGCGTGAGCCGTTTTTAGTGGC
Source organism: Providencia sp. PROV080 (assembly GCF_033688105.1). Taxonomy (NCBI): domain Bacteria; kingdom Pseudomonadati; phylum Pseudomonadota; class Gammaproteobacteria; order Enterobacterales; family Morganellaceae; genus Providencia; species Providencia sp. PROV080. The sequence continues at coordinate 3,140,591 of NZ_CP096346.1, read as the reverse complement.
AGAAGCCTCATGATACTTACCTCTAGTAACAGTCTGTTAATTCTATGAAATCTTGAATATTTTTTATCTGGCGTAGCTTAATCGACATGGCATAGGTTGCAATTCCGTGATTGTTTTCCGTTGCCGATATGCACTTTCGCTACTCTCCAGTTGCTATGTCCCTGAGTTTTATTAATTAACTATAGGATGTTTCAGGGAGTACAGATTCTCTATTAGCTATAAAGCTAAATCCAGTGGATAAGTTATTTTTAATCATAAAATAAGTTTTCAATAATAGCCACTAATTTAGGCGGATAATGAAATTTATCATTGACATTTATCACAAATCACACCTATTTATTTTGTATCGCGAAAGAATTCAACTAGACTATGAAATTGCTACGCTCAATCACCTAAACTATTATCAAGGTGTATGAACAATAAGATCCCGTAAATGGGGCAATACTGGGCTATAAAGGGGGAGTTTGTGAATATTCTTAGCTACTTACAGCGGATTGGTAGGGCATTGATGGTGCCTGTGGCAGTATTACCTGCCGCCGCGATCCTGATGGGTATTGGCTATTGGATTGACCCAGATGGGTGGGGTGCCAATAGTGCAATCGCAGCGTTACTGATAAAATCAGGTGCAGCTATTATTGATAATATGTCTGTGCTGTTTGCTATCGGTATCGCTTATGGTATGTCAAAAGATAAAGATGGTGCAGCTGCACTGACGGGGTTTGTCGGTTTCTTAGTGGTAACAACATTATGTTCACCGGCGTCTTACTCCATGATTATGAATGTTCCGCTTGAAAATGTGCCAGCGGCTTTCAATAAGATTAACAACCAATTTGTCGGTATTCTTGTTGGTGTGCTCTCTGCTGAGTTATATAACCGTTATAGCGGGGTAGAGTTACCAAAAGCATTGTCATTCTTTAGTGGACGCCGTCTTGTCCCGATTTTGACATCGTTCCTAATGATCATCCTTGCTTTTGTGCTGATGTATGTTTGGCCGGTAGTTTATAATGGTCTAGTCTCATTTGGTGAGAGTATCAAAGATTTAGGTTCAGTGGGTGCTGGTGTTTATGCCTTCTTTAACCGTTTACTGATTCCAGTCGGTCTACACCATGCCTTGAACTCAGTGTTCTGGTTTGATGTTGCAGGAATTAACGATATTCCTAACTTCCTTGGCGGTGCTAAGTCAATTGAAGAAGGTCTGGCAATTCCAGGTATTACGGGGCGTTATCAGGCTGGTTTCTTCCCGATCATGATGTTCGGTTTACCAGGGGCGGCGTTAGCGATCTATCATTGTGCACGTCCTGAAAATAAAGCGAAAGTCGCTGGTATCATGCTGGCCGGTGCTTTTGCCGCATTCTTTACGGGTATCACTGAGCCACTTGAATTCTCATTCATGTTTGTGGCACCAGTATTGTATGTTATCCATGCATTCTTAACCGGTATTTCGGTCTTTATTTCTGCATCAATGCAGTGGTTATCAGGATTTGGCTTCAGTGCGGGCTTAGTCGATATGCTGCTGCAATCACGTAACCCTCTTGCATTACAATGGTGGATGCTGATTGTTCAAGGGCTTGTTTTCTTCTGCATCTATTATGTTATCTTCCGCTTCATGATCCGTAAGTTCAACCTGATGACACCGGGCCGTGAAGAGAGTGCTGGTGATGAAACTATCGATGGCTATGATGAGAATCTAAGCCCAGCCGATAGCTCAGAAAGCGACATTCAAAAAGAAGCGCGCCAATATGTTGCGGCAGTGGGGGGAAGTGACAACATTACAGGTATTGATGCATGTATCACTCGTCTTCGTTTAAGTGTGAAAGATTCTAGTGTTGTTAATGATGCGATGGCAAAACGTCTTGGTGCGTCAGGGGTTATTCGTCTGAACAAACAAAGCGTTCAAGTTATTGTTGGTACCCGTGCTGAGTTGGTTGCATCTGCCATGAAAGAAGTGATGGCGAAAGGGGCCATTGCAGGCTCGGCGCCAGCCGCAGCGGCACAAACGACAAAAGTAACTGAGCCAACAAAGGCGAAAGGTGAAACTATTCTGTCACTGGTTGCGCCAGTGAGTGGTGAAGTTTATTCTCTTGATGATGTGCCTGATGAAGCATTCTCTAGCCGTATTGTCGGGGATGGTATTGCGATCAAACCGACTAGTGATGAAGTGTTAGCACCAGTAGCGGGCACCGTTGTGAAAATTTTCGAAACGAACCATGCATTCTGTATTGAAACAGATAATGGCGTTGAGTTAATTGTTCACATGGGCATCGATACCGTTGCTCTAAAAGGTGAAGGCTGTGCTCGTTTAGTGGAAGAAGGTAGTGAAGTTCAAGCAGGAACACCGATTCTGAAGCTGGATATCGCCTTCTTAGAAGCGAATGCAAAATCCATGATTAGCCCAGTAATTATCAGTAATATTGATGATTTTGCCGGTGTTGAAATTTTAGCTAGTGGTAATGTAACGGCAGGCGAAACCGTTATTTACAACGTACTAAAATAAGAGTTTGCAAAGATATAATTGACAGAGCAAAGGGAGGCAATCGCCTCCCTTTTTTGATCGACAGGCCAATGTTAATTTGGCGGAATCTCAATGCAGTTTGTCTGATTTGCGTAAGTCGGCTTTAATTCTTCTCGATATGATAATAAAACAATCATGTGTGGAGATTTAGTTGTGGTTTTATTATTGTGTCTTTTTGGCTTTATATCAGGGATCACTACCGCTTTGTTTGGTTTTGGTGGTGGCTTTATTACCGTTCCGCTACTTTATGCACTTATTACCTTGGTATGGGGGCCTCAAAATGAGGCGAATGATGTGGCAATGCAAATTGCTGTAGCGACCTCAACTTGTGTAATGATTTTTTCGGCTTCACTTTCGACGAGTGCACATTATCGCAAAGGTCATTTAAACTGGAACATTATTCGTCCATTTATTATCCCCATTTCTTTAGGGGGCGTTTTAGGTGCCTTTATTGCTCTTTCTGTCAATAGTGAATGGATCCGTTGGTTATTTATTATTTATCTTATTATCACTATTTTAGATTGCTTCTTGAGGCCTGGGTTTATGCAGACATCGCGCGAGGGCATCACACCTTCACATAGGCACCATGTTGCAGATACACCTATTGGTTTATTGATTGGCGCTGTCGCCGCATTTTTAGGGGTAGGTGGCAGCGTGATGACCGTTCCACTCATGCGCCGTCGTGGGGCGAGTATGATCCAAGCCGCTGCTTTCGCTAACCCGCTAACATTACCGATGGCAGTGACTGGAACATTCACTTATCTCTATTTTGCTTTTACTCAGCATATTGAGCTAGGTGATGGGTTTCTTGGAATGATTTATGTCAAAGGGGCATTAATCTTAATTGTCAGCTCTTGGTTAGGGATCCGCTTCGCGAATTTACTCATGCCATATTTGAGTGATAAACGCCATGCGCAAAGCTATCCACTGCTATTACTGATAGTATTGGCTGTCATGTTGTTAACTTAATTATTTGAATATTAATTGGGTTAAGTCATCATGAGTACGAGAAATATCCGCTAATATATCTTTAATTATACATATTTGATCAAACGGTTGTTTCTTGACAGATTATGGTAGAATATATTTTGCTATTACGCGCTTTTGGCATTGAGGAATGATGACAATGAATGAGGCAGAGACTCGCCCAACCAATTTTATCCGTCAGATCATAGATGAAGATCTGGCGAGCGGGAAACATACATCGATACATACACGTTTCCCACCTGAACCGAATGGCTATTTACACATTGGTCATGCAAAATCAATTTGCCTGAATTTTGGTATCGCACAGGACTATCAGGGTCAGTGCAACTTACGTTTTGACGACACCAACCCAGTCAAAGAAGATGTTGAATATGTGAATTCAATTCAAGAAGATGTTAAGTGGCTTGGGTTCCAATGGAGCGGTAAAGTTCACTATTCTTCTGATTATTTCGATACTCTATATCAATATGCGATTGAGCTGATCAATAAAGGTTTGGCTTATGTTGATGAACTGAGCCCAGAACAAATTCGAGAATATCGTGGCACATTAAAAGAGCCAGGTAAAAATAGCCCTTACCGCGATCGTAGTGTTGAAGAGAACTTAGCGCTGTTTGAAAAAATGCGTGCTGGTGGCTTTGAAGAAGGTAAAGCATGTTTACGCGCCAAAATCGATATGGCATCACCTTTTATCGTTATGCGCGATCCTGTTTTGTATCGAATCAAGTTTGCGGAGCACCACCAGTCAGGTAACAAATGGTGTATTTATCCAATGTATGACTTTACGCATTGTATTTCTGATGCGCTGGAAGGAATTACACACTCGTTATGTACATTGGAATTCCAAGACAACCGTCGCTTGTATGACTGGGTGCTCGATAACATCACCATTGATTGCCACCCTCGTCAATATGAGTTCTCGCGGTTAAACCTTGAATATACGGTAATGTCTAAGCGTAAGCTGAACCAGCTGGTGACTGATAAATTAGTTGATGGTTGGGATGACCCACGTATGCCGACTATTTCCGGTTTACGTCGCCGAGGATACACAGCGGCATCAATCCGTGAATTTTGTCAGCGTATTGGGGTAACTAAACAAGATAATAACGTTGAAATGGCAGCGCTAGAATCTTGTATTCGTGATGATCTTAATGAGAATGCACCACGTGCGATGGCGGTAATTGATCCCGTTCGTTTAGTCATTGAAAATATGCCTGAAGGTGAAGAGATCTTAACCGCGCCTAACCATCCGAATAAACCGGAGATGGGAACTCGTGAAGTGCCATTTAGCCGTGAGTTGTATATCGATCGTGCGGATTTCCGTGAAGAAGCTAACCGCCAATATAAGCGTTTAGTATTAGGTAAAGAAGTACGCTTGCGTAATGCCTATATCATTAAAGCGGAACGTGTTGAAAAAGATGCAGAAGGTAACATTACAACGATTTACTGCACTTACGATCCACAAACGCTAAATAAAGACCCAGCAGATGGCCGTAAGGTGAAAGGCGTTATCCATTGGGTAAGTGCAGCGCATGCACTACCGGCTGAAATTCGTCTTTATGACCGCTTGTTTACTGTACCAAATCCTGCTGCTGAAGATGATTTCTTATCGGTGATTAATCCAGAGTCATTAGTGATTCGACAAGGCTTTGTTGAGCCAAGTCTACGTGATGCAGCAACAGATAAGCCATATCAATTTGAACGTGAAGGTTATTTCTGTGCCGATAATCGTTTAAGCAGTGCTGATAAGTTGGTGTTTAACCGTACAGTAGGATTGCGCGATACTTGGGCTAAGATCGAAGCTCAATAATTTCCTCCTCAGACTTCGCTGACCACTTAGCTGTGGTACGAATGATCGAAAGGAAATGCGATGATGGTCTGCTATGTCAAGGCCACAAATAAAAATCTCAGACTCTTAATGGAGCCTGAGATTTTTTTATGGCGATAAAATACATTAAGGCGCTGTGGGCGGCATCTTTTCATTTCAGCAATCATGAAGGTCATTGTTGCCTAAGGTCACCTGACTTTTTTCACCGATAACTTGATACTCTTCACCTAGTGAACGATGATTTTGAGGCAATATTATCGATAAACTGTTTAGGGATTTTCAAACGTTTTTGTATTCTGCTCAGTTTTAAGCGTAGATGTGATCCCGCATCGGCAGTGCGGTATTCAGAACCATTGTGGCTAAAGGTGACGGCCTAAGAAAGACGCAATAACGGTAAGCGGGCCACCATTGAACGGAAATATCATATCTTACTTACCCAAAAGCCTTCACACGGCTCCAAGATCCAACCGATATCATTGCACTATGTGTCCGGTGCTATTTAGCGAATTCTTTGAGCTTAGATTTTCTGGAAGAAGGGATATCTAGGTTGCTGACTTAACGCTGCACCGCGGGATGATTTATTTAGGCCATAGCCGCGGGGTAAGGCTGTCGAAATATTAAAAGGCGGGTACGAACCATATTGGAATTTAAAATTTTTCCTACTGTACAAATTCTATTATTGGCGATTGAATGGATGGCAATGTTTTATCAAGGGCGGTTTGTTCTCAGCAGGAATAGTTGGCTATCACCGGAATAACAATACGTTGCCCTTGTTGTGTCAAAAGAATAACCAAGCGCTAAGATGTGTTGTGATAGCTTGTTAATACGCTAGAGTTGAGTAAAATGTGTCAAAAGGTGAGGAGTTATTAATAATAATTATTTTTGGATTAATATATTGTTCTTTTTTGTTTTTTTTATAGCAAATAGCGTTTATCACCATCTTATTAAGACGATAAATGGCGATTAATATATAACTCATTGTTATATATTAATTTAAGATATAAAAAGAAACCCTTGTTCGGTGTTTTTTTTCATAGGTATAAATGGTGGTGTTGATTTTCTGATGGTGATGCCTGATAATTTTTACAGTGTTTTTTATCATTTATTGAGGGATAGTCATCTATTTTATATTATTAATAATTATTTAATTTATTATAACGATTAACTATTCATGATATGAAAAAGAAAACGTATTACGTAAAGTTAATTTTAAAAAATCTCAAAAAGTTAAAATATATTCATAAATAACCGTGCAATTCATAAATAACGCATTATATAGTGAAAACAATAGAGGGGTATACACGCTAGCTTGGCTGTCATTTATTATTAAGATTGTGTTAGTAATTATGTGAGTTATTTTCTTTATTTAAGGTGATTTTATTCTCGGTGAGAATATTGATAGCGATGCGCGAGGATATTTATTTTCATCAATCAAAAAAAAGATTAAAGGTGAATTTTTAATATAGTTTAAGTTAATGGTAATAAATCAGCAACACAATATTCTATAACTTCATGAAAAGTGATATATGGCAATGCATAAAATCAAGATCAATCTATGTTTAATATTCCCACTAATCCTCAGTTTTGATGCTTTCGCTGATTCACGGGTAGACTTTGGTCCTAGGCCTTATAGGAACGCGGTTGTCAGTAATGGTGGTACAGGACAGATTACATTTATAACTTATAACAGACCGGGAACGGGTCTTCCTACATCGGTAAGGGTTGGTTTGGAAGCTTTTGGTTATATTCCAAATAGAGGCAATTACACGGCCTATTATGAAAGGCTGTCAACTAATGAGTGTAATGGTCGGTTGGGCTCTCGGGCAGCAGCAATAAATACAATAACAAATCTCATGAACAATAGAATAAATATTCCAGCGATATCATTTGGTGATCCGCTAAATTTAGAACTTATGGAAAATATTAATGTAGAGTTTATTTATGCTTGTTATGATGCAATAAATAGAGCTTCAGCAGGTCTAGGTAGAAATAGTCGTAACGGGGAAATTGAGATTATTAATCCGCCAAATCAAAAAAGTATCTGTACGCTAAATGATCAATTATTAAACTTTAACTTTTTATCGAACGCATTGGATGTAAATAGCGCTAAGCAAAATAGAAACTTAGCCATAAATTGTACTAGCGGTAATGCAAGAGACTATACCTTGAAATTAATCTCTTCAAAGGTAGATACAAATGGAAATTTAAGTTTTGGAAATGGTGTCGCAGCTAAAATAGCGCTTAATGATATTAATGTTAGCGCGAATGGCTCAGGTATTGCATTAAATGCCCTAAAAACAATCAATATTAATGTCACCGCCAGTTTAACCGGTGTTGCATTATCTTCTGGCGAATCGTCGGCGTCTGGGGTGTTAGTCTTAGAAGCTAATTAACGTTCTGTCGCTCCACTGTATTAATGCGGCAGAACCCGTCGTTTGATATGCAATCGCTATGGCATAAAGCGATAGCCAATCCCCGTTTCGGTGAGCAAATGAATCGGGCGGGCTGGATCATTTTCCAGTTTTTGCCGTAAGTGACCCATATAAATGCGTAAGTAGTGGTTGTGTTCAACATAATTTGGCCCCCAAACCTGCAATAACAGATGGCGTTGGGTTAGAACCTTACCGCTATTGGCGACTAGCTCACTGAGTAAGCGAAACTCAATGGGGGTGAGGTGCAATTCTTCATTTTGTTTAGTGACGATGCGATTAATAAAATCAATACAGATATCACCGAATTGAAATAGTGAACTTTCTTGATTTTTGCTGAAGCGGCGTAACGCGACTCTTACTCTTGCGAGCAGCTCACTAATGCCAAAGGGTTTAGTGAGGTAATCATCTGCGCCAGCATCTAATGCGGCGACTTTTTGTGATTCTTCTTCGCGAGCCGATAGTACGATAATTGGGATGCTGCTCCATTGGCGTAGGTCACGAATGAGGTTTAGGCCATCACCATCAGGCAAACCAAGATCCAGTATAAGCAAATCTGGTTGGCGAGTTCCGGCTTCAATTAACCCACGATGGCCATTTTCCGCTTCAAAAACTTTCCAGCCTTCCCCCTCCAAAGCTAATCGGACAAAGCGACGAATCTCTTTTTCATCTTCAATGATCAATATTTGATGGGGGTTCACAATAGTCAGCTATCTCTTCAATATCAGGAAGTTGTTTAAAAGGTAAAACAAAATGGAAGCTGGCTCCACCTTTTTTGTTATTTTCAGCCCAAATGGTGCCATCATGTAATTGAATAATGGCGCGACAGATCGCTAATCCAAGGCCAACACCAGGGATTGCGGACTCTTTTTGTGCTCGAGAAAACTTATCAAAAATTGTTTTTTCTTGCCCATTGGGAATCGCATTACTGGCATCCCAAACTTCAATGTGTACTTGGTTATCCTCTATATTGGCACAAATCCCCATTGGTGTATCTTTTTCGCTGTATTTGATGGCGTTCTCTAATAAGTTAATTAATACTCGTTCAATTAAGTTACCATCACAGTAGAGCAGCAAATTAGCTGGGATTTCAATGGATAAAGGATGACTATGCAATGTGTAATCAAGGGTTCTTATCGCACTGCCTGTGATCTCTTGCAGTGATTGCCACTCAAAATTCGGTTGTATCCCCCCTGATTGCAGTCTTGCCATATCCAACAAGTTATTCACTAAACGGGAAGTACTGAGTATTTGCTGGCGCATTTGGTTAACTTGCTCCGTATAAGGGGAGTTTTCTGCGCTAAGGTTCAAGGTCAAAATTTCTGCTTGGCCAAACAGTACCGTTAACGGTGTTTTTAGGTCATGGGATAGTGCTGCTAACAAAGAGTTTCGCAACTGCTCGCGCTCAATGTTGAGTTTTGCGATTTCCGCTTGTTTTGCTAATTGTAAACGCGCTAGCGCGCTAGCAATCAACCCTGTAAATGTTTGTAGCATGCGCTGTTGTTCAGGGATCAATAGTTGGCGCAAATTATTGGGTTCGATAGCGAGCACGGCTAGCGTTTGATCGACCGTGGTAATGGGTTGTAGTTGATAAGGTACACTTGGTAGTGTATCGGTACCAGCACCCGCGGGTTGACGCTTGTCAAAACTCCATTTAGCGATAGCTTGATCAATTTGCATCGCGCTATGGCCTTCACATAACAATGGCATTAATTGATTGTTTTCATCTGGCAAGAGTAAGCAGGTTTTCGCCTGAAAGGCATTGTTAATAAAATGGTAGCCTGCTTTACCGATATCTTGCTCGGTGAGCGCTTGGCTTAATTCTTTCGTCATTTCATACAGGTGGCGAGTCCGTTGCTCTCGATAACGGGCAATTCTTGCCTGATATCGCATACCTGCCGTGAGATTACCAACCACCACACCGACAATAAGCATTACGGTAAAGGTCACCAAGTATTGCATGTCCATAATGGCCAGAGAAAAGTGGGGCTGTACAAAAAAGAGGTCAAAACTAATGACATTGATAAGCGCTGCAAAAATGGATGGTCTGCGTCCATAAAAGAGCGCCACAAGAACCACACCGAGTAAATACAGGGTAACTAGGTTGGCTTTATCGAGCGCCAGTAAAAAAGTACGCGAAAATACAGTGATAAGCGCACATATCGCGATCGCAACTAAAAAACCGTTAATGTCAGTACGCCATTTTTCAGAAAATGGTTTCCGTTCAGGCTCTTTCACCCAATCACTCTTTTCTTCGAGTGCAACGATGATTAAATCCAAATCTGGCCCTAATGCACCTAATCGATCCGCAAAGCTAGTGCGTGAGCCTAACCATCCACGGCGTTTAATGCGCCGTCCAACCAAAATTTTGCCAAGATTATGTTCACGTGCGTAACGTAAAATCGCTTTTTCTTCAGAAGGGTCAGATAACGTTGCTGTTTCAGCGCCTAAGTCTTGAGCTAAACGTAATGCTTTAAGAATCGCTCTACGGTACCCCTCTGGAAGCCGATGCAGTTTTGGCGTTTCAACATACACGGCGTGCCAGACAGACCCAAATTTTGCAGCGAGTCGTGCTGCGGCACGAACGAGCTTTTCATTGCCACGATTATGCCCTATGCATAATAACAGACCATCGCGCGTATGCCAGACAGGGGCTTGTCCTTTACCATCGCGAAACTCTCGCATTTGGTCGTCAACGCGATCCGCGGTGCGACGTAGCGCTAATTCCCTTAGGGCTATTAAATTCCCTTTACGAAAAAAATGCTCAATAGCGCGTTCTGCCTGTGCTGGGATATAGACCTTGCCTTCGTTAAGACGCTGACGGAGATCATCGGGAGGTAGATCGACTAAGACAATTTCATCGGCTGCATCGAAAATATGATCGGGCACGGTTTCTCGCACACGGATCCCCGTGATGCTACCGACCACATCATTTAAACTTTCAATATGTTGTACATTAATTGTCGTTAAAACATCAATGCCGGCATCAAGAAGTTCTTCCACATCTTGCCATCGTTTAGGATGGCGACTACCGGCTGGATTACTAAATGCCAATTCATCCATTAAAATAATGGCTGGATGCCTTGCAATTGCAGCATCAATATCAAAGGCGCTCATGCGGCGCCCGCGATGGTTTAACCGACGTGGCGGCAGTTGAGATAGCCCATCCAGTAATGCCGCCGTTTCTTCCCGTTCATGTGTTTCGACAACGCCAATCACAACATCTAACCCTTGAGTGCGTAAGCGTTGAGCCTCTTGTAACATCGCATACGTTTTTCCGACGCCTGCACAGGCGCCGAAAAATATCTTAAGCTTGCCTCGGCCAGTTTCATTTGCTTTTACGAGCAACTCATCTGGATTTGGGCGTACTGGGTCTTGATTATCCATAATTAACCTCAGTGAGTGGGCTGATGCGTTTGTGGTTTAAGCTCATCCAATGCGATGTTCAATTGCAATACATTCACAACGGGTTCTCCCATAAAGGCAAGGAGGGGGTTTTCAGTTTGTGCTGCAATGAGAGATTCAACCTCCCTCAGCGCAATCTCTCTTTTTTTCGCAATACGAGGCGCTTGATAAAGTGCAGCCGCAACCGAAATATTGGGATCTAAGCCACTTGCAGAAGCGGTTAGTAGATCGACGGGAACGGCTTGCCCAGCATCTGGATTTTGTTTTCTCAGTTGTTCACGACGTTGTTCAAATGACTCATATAATACTGGATTACTTACCGCAAGATTACTGCCTCCAGAGGCTAATGAGTTATATGGGAACTCCGCCGTTGCTGAAGGGCGGCCGAAAAAGTAGCGGTCGGACTGGTAGTGTTGACCAATTAATGCTGATCCAACCACTCGCCCATTTTGTTCTATGAGCGACCCTTGCGCTTGCCAAGGAAACAGTACATTCGCGAGTCCTGTAACAAGTAAAGGATAAGCCACACCAGTTATTATCGCTAATAAAATTAATACCACAATTGATGAACGAATCGTGTTCATAATCTATTCCTTAAAAACCAAATAAGCTAATAATCATGTCGATAAGCTTGATACCGATAAAGGGAACGAGTAAGCCGCTAAGACCATAAATACTGAGATTTCGTTGTAGCAGTGATTGCGAACTCATAGGGCGGTAGTTGATCCCTTTTAAGGCTAAGGGGATCAAAAAGACAATGATCAACGCATTAAAAATGACTGCCGATAACAGTGCCGAAGCAGGTGAATGCAAGTTCATAATATTCAATACGTTCAACTGTGGCCAAGTTACGGCAAAAGCAGCAGGAATAATGGCAAAATATTTGGCGATATCATTGGCGATACTAAATGTGGTTAACGAACCTCGCGTCATGAGCATTTGTTTACCAATGTGTACGACTTCAATTAATTTAGTCGGGTTAGAGTCTAAGTCCACCATGTTACCCGCTTCTTTTGCCGCTTGAGTTCCTGAGTTCATGGCAACAGCGACATCGGCTTGAGCCAGAGCTGGAGCATCGTTAGTACCATCACCCGTCATGGCAACCAACCGACCTTCTGCTTGATATTGGCGGATCAAGGCTAATTTCGTTTCTGGGGTCGCTTCCGCTAAGAAATCATCAACACCTGCTTCAGCAGCGATAGCGGCAGCCGTTAGATGGTTATCGCCGGTAATCATCACGGTTTTGATCCCCATGCTACGCATCTGAGCAAAACGTTCTTTGATCCCCCCTTTAACAATATCTTTTAAAGCGACAATACCTAGGACGGTTTGGTTATCGACAACAACTAATGGGGTGCCTCCTTGGTGAGCAACTTTTTCTACCAGTTGATCCGCCTCAAGTGGAAACTTACTGTGATTGGCTTCAACATAACGGCGTATCGCATCGGCAGAGCCTTTGCGTATCATTCTGTCACCCACATTAACTCCACTCATTCGTGTCATTGCTGAAAAGGGAACAAAAGTAGCATTTAATGAATGAATGTCTCTTTCACGCAAATTAAATTTTTGTTTTGCAAGGACGACAATGCTGCGTCCTTCAGGGGTTTCATCCGCTAAAGAGGACAGTTGTGCTGCATCCGCTAATTGTTGTTCGGTTACGCCTGTTAACGGTAAAAATGCCGACGCTTGTCGATTTCCTAACGTGATAGTTCCTGTTTTATCGAGCAGCAACACATCAACATCACCAGCAGCTTCAACAGCACGTCCGCTGGTGGCAATGACATTGGCACTTAACATACGGCTCATGCCAGCAACACCAATCGAGGAAAGTAACCCTCCAATGGTTGTAGGAATGAGGCAGATTAATAGCGCAATAAGCACGAGAACGGAAACGGCGTTACCTGCCCCAGCATATTCCGCTGAAAACAGGGTATATGGGTAGAGTGTTGCACAGGCCAATAAAAAGATAATAGTAAGCGCAGTTAATAGAATGGTGAGTGCTATCTCATTCGGTGTTTTACGGCGTTGTGCGCCTTCAACCATGGAAATCATTCGATCAAGGAAGGTTTCACCAGGGTTAACGGTACATTCCACGATCAGCCAGTCGGATAAGACACGAGTACCGCCGGTGACAGAAGAGAAATCCCCCCCTGACTCACGGATCACAGGGGCTGATTCACCCGTGATCGCACTTTCATCGACGGAAGCTCCCCCCTCCAGAACTTCACCATCACAAGGAATGATGTCACCCGCACGGATCAAAACAATGTCACCTTTGCGAAGTTGATCTGAATTTACCGTTTCTTGTGCTGAATCTAAATTGGCCTCAGCAAGGCGGATAGCGCTACTGCGTTTTTTAACGCCTTTTAAACTCGCCGCCTGAGCTTTACTGCGTCCTTCTGCAAGTGCTTCAGCAAAATTAGCAAATAAAACGGTAAACCATAGCCATAGCGTAATCATGCCACTAAACCAAGCATTACCTTCTGCGTAATTCGCTAACATTGCTAGCCATAGCAGGGTAGTGATAATGCTGCCAATATACACCACAAACATAACAGGGTTGCGCCATTGCGCCTGTGGAGCACATTTCTTAACTGCATCAATAATTGATTGACGAACTAACGCACTATCGAATAATTGAGTTTTTTTACTGTTCATTTTAATGACCCTCATTATGCTGCTAACTTAATTTGCAAATGTTCTGCTATCGGTCCCAATGCGAGAGCGGGAACGAAAGTTAGCGCACCGATGAGTAAAACGGTTAAGATCAATAGGCCGACAAATACAGGGCCATGAGTCGGTAAGTTTGCCGTATTGGCTATTTGTGGTTTTTTCATGGTCAGAGAACCTGCAATGGCCAAGACGGGTAAGATGACACCAAAACGTCCTAGTAGCATAACAATCGCCAATATTGTGTTATAAAACGGGGTATTAGTACTGAGTCCAGCAAAAGCACTACCGTTATTATTTGCTGCTGAAGAGAAGGCATACAGCACTTCACTAAACCCATGAGCACCTGGATTTAAAATGGCAGCACGTCCTGTTTCGGTCATTAACGCCAGAGTCGTACCACAAAGTACTAAAGTGGGCGTGACTAAAATGGCAATAGCGACCAATTTCATTTCACGGACTTCAATTTTTTTACCTAAATACTCAGGTGTACGTCCGATCATTAAGCCAGCAATAAATACGGCAAGTAAAACAAATAACAGCATGCCATATAGGCCTGAACCCACACCACCAAACACCACTTCACCGATCTGCATTAACCACATTGGGATCATGCCACCTAAAGCGGTGAACGAATCATGCATTCCATTTACTGCGCCGCATGACGCAGCGGTAGTGACAACGGCATACAATGCAGAGCCAAGAATACCGAATCGACTTTCTTTACCTTCCATATTGGCGGTACTGCTCGCGGAAAACTCATTTAAGAAAGGGTTACCAACATATTCGGCATTGATCACCAGCATTGCGGCAATAACAAAGATAATGGCCATCACCCAAAGCAGGGCGTTGCCTTGCTTGTTATCACCAACGGTACGACCAAAAGCAAAGCACAATGCTGTTGGGATCAAGAATATCGCGAGCATTTGCACAAAATTACTCAGTGCTGTTGGGTTTTCAAAAGGGTGGGATGAGTTAGCACCGAAGAAACCGCCACCATTTGTTCCCAATAGTTTGATGGCTTCTTGGGATGCAACTGGCCCCATTGGAATGAATTGTGCGGAGCTATTTAAGTTATCACTTAAAGCGTATGGGGAAAAACTTTGAATGACGCCTTGGCTTACAAAGAATAGCGCAAAAATAATGGCTAAAGGTAAGAGTAAATAGAGGGTAATGCGGGTGATATCTACCCAAGCATTACCTAACGTTTTGCTATTGTGGCGTACAAAAGCACGGATTAATGCAAAGACGACTGCAATTCCTGTCGCGGCAGATAAAAAATTTTGCACTGTTAAGCCTGCCATTTGACTAAGGTAACTTAAACTGTTTTCGCCGCTGTACGATTGCCAGTTAGTATTCGTCACGAAGCTCACCGCAGTATTGAACGCGAGATCCCAGCTCATTCCTGGCAGCTGTTGTGGATTAAGTGGAAGATGCCCTTGAAATATCAATAGAGTGAACAGCAGGATAAAACCTAAAAGGTTAAATAGAAGTATCGCCAGAGCGTAACGTGACCAATTCATTTCGGTCATTTCTCGACCTGGTTGTTTTAGTCCACTGCAACGCCATACCACGGCTTCAGTTTTCATAACAAAACGTGGCATGTCACCTTCAATTAAACGAGCAATAAACAAACCTAATGGTTTTGCTAATACAATAAGAACCAGCAAAAAGCTGGCGATGAGTAGAAGCGCAGTTACGGCCATCTTAAAATTCCTCCGCATTAAGCAGAACATAAATTAGATAGACCAACAGTAAAGCAACGAAGACTGTCCCGAGGATGGAAAGTAATGACACTGTAGTTTCTCCTTATTATTCCCATGGAGACAGCATAAGAATTGCGTTGTAAATAAGCTGAAAAAAAACCAGAGAGCGGTGTAAAAAAAGTATAAAAATCGCAATCAAAAGCAGTCATGGCCTGATTTGTTAACAATACATTGTTAATTTTCTGTGGTTATTTTGTTTCTTTTGTTCGTTATTTTGTTAATATCTGTAATAAACTTACATTTTTACGGGTGAATTAGTGATTTTTTTCTTATTTAAGTGGTCAGATCAGTAGTAAAATTACCAAATGAAGAGTATTATTAAGGTAGTTAATTTACCTTTCATACTATCTGTCCGATTTTAGTCACTCTCCAATGAGATGATGTGTTGTGAAAGAGAGACGTTAAAATCGGCAAATAATGTGGCTACTGACAGGAGGATATCGATGTCCACATATCACGAATATTCCCGTAATCAGGTGCTTTTACGCCGCACAGCAGCGTTAACCGCTGGCATACTTGCATTTCCGGTTATGGCTTTTTATCCACAACGCGCTAAGTTTTATAGTTATCTCCATAAAGTTTGGGCAAAAACAAGCGATAAGCCTGTTTGGCTTGATCGTTCTGAAATGACAATGGAGACGCATCGTTAATAACGATACGTATTAGTGCGACCCTGTCCCCGCAATAACGACAAAATATTGTGGGGAAAGGGGATTAAATCAAACGATGACTTTAACTCGTTATCTCCCTCTTTCTATCACGCCTTTTCTGACGATTTTTCATCATGAATTTTTATGTTCTTTGATAAATCAAACATAAGATAGAATGAGTATCGTGACGAGTGATGAATAGGTTTATTTATCACTATCAGGTGGGACTTCTCCAATTAAGCTACAAGAGAGTAATTTTAGTGGGTTATTAACCCAATCGACAAAACAATATTCAATCTTTTTGATGGGTTTAACATCATTGCCTTCAACGGTAATTGCTTTTGCCGTTAGAGGGAGTAGGTAAAATGTCGATATAAGTAACATTGTATATTTCATTATTCCTCCAAACAGTATTAATTAAAGCGTTTAATATATGAAATGATGGTGTTGAAAAATAAAATGCGCTTAGTGTTTTTATCAGTTTTAAATTACTTGTGAAAAGTGAAGGGGCTCTTTACTTTCATATGCATTTATTTAGATATCGAGCGTAAAACTAAAATACCGGGCCTTGTGCTCATATATTCAAGAAAGGGCGTATCAACGACTTTATTATTTTTAGATAAAGACGAGGCATTTCGATACCATAATTGACCATCCTTCTTAATCGCAAAGCCAGTATGAGAGACATCTAAACCACTTATTGGTGAATATACGCCAATATAGTCACCTGTTTTTATGTTATCAATCACCGATTGGTTGATCATATTACCCGGAATATAAGTGATTGTTCTAGGAATAGCGCCTAATCCTTTTATGTATTCACTGCCATCTGATTTTATATTTAAATTTTTTTCTACCGTGATGCTATTTGGGCTAATTGTTGCAGTAACATCAATGGCATTTTTAGGTGCTACGGCATACCAATCTGTGAAGAAATGCTTACGTTTATAATAAGTGACTTGGGAATCCTTATAACGGGTATTAACCAATGAATTTAAAAAGGATTTTTCATTATTAGAAAGGCTAAGTGCAACGACATAATCCAGATATGTAAAACAATCGACACCCTCAAAGTTCGCGACGAGGGTTTCTTGTTGTTCTGGACCACCTATTAATGTATTCGCAACATACGGCGTGCCTAAAAATGTAGCTGAGATACGATTGATCTTTTCATCATAACTCAACGTCTGGTTCGGTATGACGTCATTATTAATGATATCATTGATTTTTTGTTTGGTGCTTTCTGTTATTAAAATAGGATAACCAATTTTAATTTTCTCACTTGAGGAACAACCCGCCAAAGAAAAAGACAATACCACCAATAAGGGTAATTTAATCATTATTATTAGTACCTATTAAGACTGAATCGGATTATTAGTAATATTTTAGATTGTTTTTGATGGCAACGAAAAATAACACATTATTTAAATTTCGTTTAATTTCCCTATAAATATAAAATAAAAAGGTGCTGACATATATGCGGGGGAAACACAAATAATTTGTGTTTTTTTTATGTTGTTTATCATAATGAAGGTAATAAATTCAAAAGATTGATTTATATTTTATATTGGTGTGTTTATTAATGGTTTTGTATAACAGAGGGTTATCATTGAGAATGGGTTTAACACATTTTTGTTGTTTTTATTTTAGCGTTTAGGTTGCCTGTTTTTAATATGTTCGTTTGTTTAAAAATAAAAAATAATTAATCTATGATAAGTTGATTTATATACTCGTAATAAGGGTTTTATTTTAATGGTTAATTTAAAGTAGATAATCTTTAGAGGAAAAACGACGTAAAATACCCAGTCTGATTTTACGCTTATTTAAGAGGGGTATGCCTAAAGATAATAACATTACTTTTGCTTAGAGGTTGCAGGGCAAACTTAATGTTATTGACGTTAAAAGTGTTTGCATAAAATATTCCTCTTATTGAAATAAGCTCGCGTCATATGGGAGCAAGTGTTTGAGGTAGGCTATCTGTGTTTAAAAGCGCTAGATAACATATTGACAAGCGCTTTGTGATTGCAGCATAGGATAAACGACGGATTCATCTTTAGTTTCTGTAGAGATCAGCTCTCTACGAATTGTTTAAAATAGCCGTTTCCTTTTATGGCATAGGCTTATAAGCTAGGCAGTATTGAATTTTGCCAATGAATAAATCATTTTTATCCAGTAAAGACAAAATGATGCTGTAAAAGGACTCGATTATGCGTAATTTAGCGTTGGAAGAACTTATCAATAATGAGCTGAAGGTTAGCGAGTTTCATGACTATGCACCTAACGGTTTACAAGTTGAAGGCCGTTCACATGTACAAAAGATAGTGACAGGGGTGACAGCTTGCCAAGCTCTACTTGATAAAGCGGTTGAGATGAATGCCGATGCGGTCATTGTTCACCATGGTTATTTTTGGAAAAATGAACCTGTGGTTATCAAGGGCATGAAGAGGAAGCGTTTAAAAACTTTGCTTGAAAATGATATTAATTTATACGGGTATCACTTACCTTTAGATGCACATCCCCACCTTGGTAATAACACTCAGCTAGCGCACCTCATGGGGGTAAAAATTGATGGGCACATCGACCCGCTAATGCCTTTTGGCTATTTTGATCAACCTATTACGCCTGCTGAGCTCAATGAACGATTGGAAACTCGTCTTAATCGTAAAACACTCCATTGTGGAGAAACAGGTAAACAAGAGATCCGTCAAATTGCTTGGTGTACTGGTGGCGGGCAAGGTTTTATTCTTCAGGCGGCTGAATTTGGTGTTGATGCGTTTGTGACAGGGGAAGTTTCTGAACAAACGATTCATATTGCAAGAGAGATGGGGATCCATTTTTATTCGGCAGGGCACCATGCCACGGAACGTTACGGAATTAAAGCACTCACCCAATGGTTGGTCGATAATCATGGGTTAGATGCTGTGTTTGTGGATATCGATAATCCAGCTTAAACGGTTTTTAGAATAAAAAATAAAAGAAGTGCAGCACAAGACAGTATGTGCTGCACATGATTAGATTAATGGGTTCGATAACGTAATGATGATACGCCAAGTATGATGCTAGAAATGATTAAAGTAGCGCCTAAATGTTGACTCCAACCCGCAATCAGTAAACCTATCGCAAGTCCAACATAGTAAAACAGCCCTAATATTGCGCCAGCAGTCCCTTTATTGCTCGAATAACGATTAAGTGCATGAGCAAGAATGTTTGGGATGGCAATACCATAACCAATTACGACCCCAATAACGGGCAAAACAAACCAAACGGAATGCATAAGTATAAAAACTAAGCAGCTGCTAAGCAGTGAAATAAAGCTTGATAGCTTCACTAACTTTTCTGCTGTCCAATTTTTAGCCAGTAAATGACGATTTACGATGGAACCTATGCCTACGCCTAGCGCTAATAAAATGCCAGTTAGACCAAATTGTTGTTGCGATAGCGCCAATTGTTCAAAATGGAATGGCGCTAACTGATAATAACTGAATAAATTAATGTTGAAAAATGCTATTAATATCACATTTCTGATAATTTCTTTATCCTGAATCATGGCCAATAACGTGCTTAAAAATGGGTGGCGTATCACATTTTCAGGTCGCGTCTCTGGTAGGCGATAACAAGACCATAACAATAACCCTATTGCTAAAACGGCTAAACCCATAAAAACGGCTTGGTAGCCACCGCCACTGACCAAAATAGCGCCAGCTAACATGCCAAGCGCAGGACTGATAGCAAGTGCGATCCCCATAATTGAAAAGACTTTTGCTAATTCATGGCCTTGGTAGCTGTCGCGCATGGCCGTTTGTGTACCAATTGAGCCTACTGCCGCACCAAAAGCAGAGACCATACGTAAAAAGAGTAATAAATAAAAATGTGATATAAATAAAGCACATATGGAAGCTATGCCATATAACAAAAGTCCCGCAAGTATTGTTGGACGGCGACCTAATGTGTCACACATTCTTCCCCAAAATATCACGCCTAATGCAAACGCAAAGAAATAGAATGAAAGCGTTTGTGAAGCTTGTTCGGCATTAACCTGAAATGCAATGGCAATACTGGTCAATGCGGGGCTGTAAATGGTCTCTACGATTTGTGGAAACATCATTAAGGCCACAGCCAGCCATAATGAAAGAGGATGTTTCATGTTAATAATCCTATAGTTGTCACTAATGGCGGGCAGTTTAATTGTATTTTCGCTGTCTTATTACAATAATAAAGACAATAAATATCAAAAATAGGACATGTTATGGCTTGGCTTAATCAGCATGATAAATTTGAAACCCATTGGTATCAGGCGCCTATCTTGGGTATTGCAGCAGAAATGGGTCGGCATGATTCGGGATTTCATTCTCACAACATGGGGCAATTACTGTTCACTCAGCAAGGTTGTATTCTTATTTCATTAGAAAATCGTTTATCGTTATTACCGCCAGGACGAGTGGCGTGGATCCCCGCAAATATTGTCCATCGAGCACAAATGAGGGCTTCGGTTGGCTATCGTTCAGTGTATTTGAACCAACAAATTGCTCATCAAGTAGGTGATGAGGTGATGATTTTAACGGTAACCGCATTATTAAGGGAATTACTTGAGCGTATCGCAGTGGCTCCATTTGATAGCAATTGGCAGCAGGGAAGGCTTGCTAATTTATTACCCGTGTTTATTGATGAATTACAACATGCTAGCAAAGAGCCAATGCTACTAGCGATACCGCAAGATCGTCGTATGAAAAATTTAAACATGGAACAACTTCCTCCGCCCTTGATGGAACTGGCTAAAACAATAGGCGCGAGTGAAAAAACCATTACTCGTCTATTTTTACACGAAACAGGAATGAGTTATCAGGCATGGAGGCAACAATGGCGTTTTATCAAGGCGGTTGAGCTATTAGCGCAAGGGAAAACTTACTCTTTTATTACTCAAGAGCTGGGATTGAGTAGTGATAGTGCTTTCATTAGTTTCTTTCGAAAAATGAGTGGTGTTACCCCAAAAGAATATCAGCACCTTGCGGATAAAAAATAGAAAAGCCCCGAAAATGGGGCTTTGGTATGTAGGGTTGTATCTTGTTATTTAGTTAGAATATTACTTTTGACTAATTCTTTATATTTCAAGTGGCTGCATTGGCGATTTTATCTGTTTACACGAATTCACATGCTAGTGCCTGTGTATCGTTGTGTATTCAATGATCGCTTAGCTGCCCTTTGAATTATTTAGCCTTTAGGTTCGAATTAAAATCACGTTTGCCATAACCCGTGTATAGCTGACGAGGGCGCGCGATTTTCAGTCCGTCATCATGCATTTCGTTCCAATGGGCAATCCATCCGATAGTACGGGCAATTGCAAAGATAACAGTGAACATAGATGAAGGAATACCCATTGCTTTCAAGATGATACCTGAATAGAAGTCAACATTTGGGTACAGTTTTTTCTCAATGAAATACGGGTCGTTCAGTGCGATACGTTCCAGTTCCATGGCCACTTCAAGCAAGCTGTCATTGAGGCCTAGCTCATTAAGAACTTCATGGCAGGTCTCACGCATCACGGTTGCACGTGGGTCGTGGTTTTTGTACACACGGTGACCAAAGCCCATCAAGCGGAAAGAATCATTTTTGTCTTTCGCACGTTCGATAAAGGCAGGAATGTGCTCAACAGTTTGAATTTCTTCCAACATACGCAAGCAAGCTTCGTTAGCACCACCATGAGCTGGTCCCCATAGAGAGGCAATACCCGCAGCGATACAAGCGAATGGGTTAGCGCCGGAAGAACCCGCAGTACGTACCGTTGAGGTAGAGGCATTTTGTTCGTGATCAGCGTGCAGGATTAAAATACGATCCATCGCGCGCTCAAGCACTGGGTTAACCACATAATCTTCACAAGGTGTTGAGAACATCATGTACAAGAAATTACCTGCATACGACAGGTCATTACGTGGATAAACAAAAGGTTGGCCGATTGAATACTTGTAGCACATCGCCGCAACGGTAGGCATTTTAGACAGCAGGCGATAAGCCGTGATTTCACGATGGCGCGGATTATTAACATCCAGAGCATCATGGTAGAAAGCGGCTAATGCACCCGTAACGCCGCATAAAACAGCCATAGGGTGTGAGTCACGACGGAAACCCGTCAGCATGCGAGTGATCTGCTCATGGATCATGGTATGGCGAGTGACCGTGTTTTTGAATGTTTCATATTGTTCTTGAGTAGGTGCTTCGCCGTAGAGCAGGATATAGCAGACTTCAAGGTAAGAGGCTTCGGTTGCCAATTGGTCAATTGGAAAACCGCGGTGTAGCAGAATACCTTTATCACCGTCGATATACGTGATTTTTGATTCACATGAAGCAGTAGAAGTAAATCCAGGGTCGTAAGTGTAATACCCTTTTGAACCTAAAGTTCGGACATCGATAACGTCTTGACCGAGAGTTGGGGATAGAATGTCTAGTTCAATTGTACTTGCACTCTCAGTCGTTAGCTTAGCTTTGTTATCAGCCATTTACGGTCTCCTTAGCGCTTGATAATCAACACCCAACAACCAGAACCCAGCGTTATACTGTGTCTTTGCGCATTGTTCTACCGGTGTGTTGTGGAAATCAGCTAGCTATCACATTAAATTCTGAAACCGTACGACCGACGACAATGTTTTTTTAGGTTGTTTACGAGTGTGTAGATGTTATGTTCTTTTTGTTGTTTTCCCTACAATATCATTATTTTTAGTAAGGGAAACGAATTTCATAACTTTTGTTTTTTTACGCCGGTTGAGATACTGGCGACGTTCAAATAATTCTACCAGCCATATATGTAAGATAAATGTTGAATCATTGTCAAATAAGATAAGCACATTTATATAAAATGTTTAAATCGTGATCCCTCTCACTGTTCGGGCTAAATGTCACCAAACATTTTGTGTGGGAATTGTAATAGCAATGTGAAGACTTTATACTGACGGCAGGTCTCCGGATTACCCTGATGTAGGAGTTCCAGCGTAATCAGTATGCAACTCTATTTGAACATGATGGATTAGCGTTTAGCTTAAGTTGCATTTTGTACCCCTGTCGCTGTCAGTTTCCGCCCCAGGTCCGGAGGAAGGAAAATAATAAAGAGCTGTGTGGGCAAAATTGTGAAAAAACAAAGACCTGTCAACCTTGATCTGCAGACGATACACTTCCCGATCACTGCGATCTCTTCGATCTTGCACCGTGTCTCTGGCGTCATCACTTTCATCGCAGTAGGTATTCTGCTTTGGTTGTTAGGGACATCTCTCTCCTCTCCAGAAGGTTTTCAATATGCATCCGAAATAATGACTGGCTTTTTTGCTAAGTTCATTCTTTGGGGAATTCTTACGGCATTGGCGTACCACATTTGTGGGGGTATTCGTCACATGTTAATGGATTTCGGCTGTATTGATGAAACGCTTGTTGCAGGCAATTCATCTGCAAAAATTACGTTTGTTATTACGGTCATTCTGGCAATTCTGGCGGGGATATTAGTATGGTAAGTAATGCTTCAGCTTTAGGCCGTACTGGTATTCAGGACTGGCTGTTAATCCGTGGTTCTGCGATTGTTATCGTACTCTACGTGTTGTATCTCGTTGGCTTTATTGCCATTAATGACATCACCTATGAAACATGGCGTGGTTTCTTTGCCTCTTCTGTGACAAAAGTATTCACAGTCCTCACATTGTTCTCGATTTTAGTACATGCCTGGATTGGTTTATGGCAAGTACTGACTGACTATGTTAAGCCACTAGCATTACGTTTAGTGCTGCAACTTGTGATTGTTGTTGCTCTGCTGGCTTACTTAATTTACGGAACAATTGTGGTGTGGGGTGCATAAATGAATCTGCCAATAAGAGAATTTGACGCTATTGTTATTGGTGCTGGTGGCGCTGGTATGCGTGCTGCACTACAAATTTCACAACTTGGCCTATCTTGTGCTTTGTTGTCAAAAGTTTTCCCAACCCGTTCTCATACGGTGTCAGCGCAAGGTGGGATCACAGTTGCACTAGGTAACACTCATCCAGATAACTGGGAGTGGCACATGTACGATACTGTTAAAGGGTCTGACTATATCGGTGACCAAGACGCAATCGAGTATATGTGTAAAACGGGTCCAGAGGCGATCCTCGAATTAGAACATATGGGGCTGCCATTCTCTCGTCTTGATGACGGGCGAATCTACCAGCGTCCATTTGGTGGCCAATCGAAGAACTTTGGTGGTGAACAGGCAGCGCGTACTGCCGCCGCTGCTGACCGTACTGGCCACGCACTGTTACATACCTTGTATCAACAAAACCTAAAAAATCACACAACCATTTTCTCTGAATGGTATGCCCTTGATTTAGTTAAAAATCAGGATGGTGATGTCGTTGGTTGTACTGCAATTTGTATGGAAACAGGCGAACTGGTTTACTTCAAAGCTAAAGCGACTATTTTAGCGACAGGTGGAGCAGGTCGTATTTATCAATCAACCACTAACGCGCACATCAATACAGGTGATGGTGTTGGTATGGCTGCCCGTGCTGGTGTTCCATTACAAGATATGGAAATGTGGCAGTTCCATCCTACAGGTATTGCTGGTGCAGGTGTACTTGTAACGGAAGGTTGCCGTGGTGAAGGTGGATATCTATTGAACAAAGATGGCGAACGTTTCATGGAACGTTATGCGCCTAACGCGAAAGACCTTGCTGGTCGTGACGTTGTTGCTCGTTCAATTATGATTGAGATCCGTGAAGGCCGTGGTTGTGATGGTCCATGGGGTCCGCATGCTAAGCTGAAATTAGATCACTTAGGTAAAGAAGTTCTGGAATCACGTCTACCGGGTATCCTTGAATTATCTCGTACCTTTGCTCACGTTGACCCAATTAAAGAGCCAATCCCAGTTATTCCAACATGTCACTACATGATGGGGGGGATCCCAACTAAAGTAACAGGTCAAGCAATTCGTTATAACGAAAAAGGCGAAGACGAGGTTATTCCAGGTCTATTTGCTGTGGGTGAAATTGCTTGTGTATCTGTACATGGTGCAAACCGCCTCGGTGGTAACTCACTGCTTGACTTAGTGGTATTTGGTCGTTCAGCGGGTCTCCACTTGAAAGAGTCTCTGATGGAGCAAGGTTCAATGCGTGATGCATCTGAATCGGATATTGATGCTGCCATGACTCGCTTTAACCGTTGGGAAAATGCGCGTACAGGTGAAGATCCTGTTGAAATCCGTAAAGCACTGCAAACCTGCATGCAACACAACTTCTCGGTATTCCGTGAAGGTGATGCAATGGCGAAAGGTTTGGAAGAGCTGAAAGTGATTCGTGAACGTCTGCAAAATGCTCGTCTTGACGACACCTCTACCGAGTTTAATACACAGCGTATTGAATGTTTAGAGCTGGATAACTTGATGGAAACGGCTTATGCAACAGCGCAGGCAGCGAACTTCCGTACAGAAAGCCGCGGTGCACATAGCCGTTTCGACTACCCAGATCGTGACGATGCTAACTGGCTATGTCACTCATTGTATTTACCGCAATCTGAAACGATGACCCGCCGAGAAGTCAACATGCAACCTAAGTTGCGTGAAGCCTTCCCGCCGAAAGTACGTACCTATTAATGCGTGGTGTTAATCCAGTTGCGGAGAAATGAACTATGAAACTTGAATTTTCGATTTATCGCTATAATCCGGATGTAGATAACGCACCACGTATGCAGGATTACACGCTCGAGGTTCCTGAAGGGCGTGACATGATGTTGCTAGATGCGTTGATCCAACTGAAAGAAAAAGATCCCACTTTATCATTCCGTCGTTCTTGCCGTGAGGGGGTATGTGGCTCTGACGGTCTGAACATGAATGGTAAAAATGGCTTGGCTTGTATCACACCACTGTCTGCTTTAATTCGTGGTGGGAAGAAAATTGTTATTCGTCCATTACCAGGTCTACCCGTGATTCGTGACCTGATTATTGACATGAGCCAGTTCTATACTCAATACGAAAAAATTCGTCCTTATCTGATTAATGATAATAAGAATCCACCAGCGCGTGAGAATTTACAGTCGCCGGCACAACGTGAAAAACTCGATGGGTTATATGAGTGTATTCTGTGTGCATGTTGCTCAACGTCTTGCCCATCTTTCTGGTGGAATCCCGACAAATTTATTGGTCCGGCAGGTCTTTTAGCCGCATACAGATTCTTAATTGATAGTAGAGATACTGAAACAGATGCTCGATTAGATGATCTGAACGACGCTTTTAGTGTTTTCCGCTGTCATAGCATCATGAATTGTGTCAATGTATGCCCTAAAGGACTAAATCCAACGAAAGCTATCGGTCATATTAAATCTATGTTACTAAAACATAGTGCATAAAACCGGTGATTACCTGCGGCACCTAAGTGCCGCAGGCTGTTGAATAGTAACAAAGTAAAAGCAAAAAAGTGAAAGTAATAAGCCAAACTGCAAATGATGAAGACGCGAGCTGACTCGAGGGGCCTTTAAAAACTGCAGACAGTTTTTAAAGGTTCCTTAGAAGGGGAGCCCGGAGTGATAAAGGGAAACCCAAAGTGAGAACATGCATAAAGCACGTCCAGAAGAACCTTTATCGAGGCCGCCTAAACGCGGCAATTAGTTAACCACGGCGAAAACTAAAGCTATCAAAGCTTAAGGGATCACAATGCAGAACGGCGTAATGAAGGACTGGCTGGATTCGAGCTTTCTGGCAGGCGCGAACCAGACTTACATAGAACAGCTCTATGAAGATTATCTAACTGACCCCAATTCTGTTGATGCTGGCTGGAGAGAAATCTTCCAGCAACTGCCTGGAGCAGGCACCAACGCTGAGCAATTCCACTCACAAGCACGCGATTATTTCCGTCGCTTAGCAAAAGACTCGACTCGTTATCATACCTCTGTTAGCGATCCTGCAATCGATGCAAAACAAGTGAAAGTTTTGCAGCTGATTAACGCATTCCGCTTCCGCGGACATCAAAACGCAAATCTTGATCCATTAGGTCTATGGAAACGTGAATCTGTTCCAGATTTAGATCCAGCATTCCATAATCTAACGAAAGAAGATTTTGACGAAACATTCAATGTGGGTTCTTTTGCAATTGGCAAAGAGACCATGAAACTGAGCGATTTGTATGACGCGCTGAAACGCATTTATTGCGGTTCTATCGGTGCGGAATATATGCATATCACTAATACTGAGGAAAAACGTTGGATTCAGCAACGCCTTGAATCAGTGAATGTCGCTGAGCAATTCTCTAAAGAAGAAAAACGTCGCTTCTTGGCTGAGCTAACAGCAGCAGAAGGGCTAGAGCGCTATTTAGGCGCAAAATTCCCAGGTGCAAAACGTTTCTCATTGGAAGGTGGTGATTCACTGATCCCAATGCTGAAAGATTTGATTCACCATGCGGGTAAACAAGATACACGTGAAGTCGTATTAGGTATGGCTCACCGTGGTCGTCTTAACGTATTAATTAATATCTTAGGTAAAAAACCAGCAGAACTATTTGATGAGTTTGCTGGCAAACATAAAGACCATTCAAGTGCTGGTGACGTGAAATATCACCAAGGTTTTTCTTCTGACTTTGAAACCGCGGGCTCACGTGTCCACTTAGCGCTGGCCTTTAACCCATCTCACCTTGAGATTGTTAGCCCAGTTGTTATTGGTTCTGTTCGTGCTCGTCGCGACCGCCTTGATGAAGGGCGTAGTAATATGGTTCTGCCAATCACTATTCATGGTGACTCGGCGGTAACAGGTCAAGGTGTTGTTCAAGAAACGCTGAACATGTCTCAGGCACGTGGTTATGAAGTTGGCGGTACAATGCGTATCGTAATCAATAACCAAATTGGTTTCACCACGTCAAACCCGAAAGATACCCGTTCAACAGAGTATTGCACCGATATCGTGAAGATGGTTCAAGCACCTATTTTCCATGTCAATGCAGATGACCCTGAAGCGGTTGCTTTTGTCACTCGTCTGGCTCTGGATTTCCGCAATACCTTTAAACGTGATGTGATGATTGACCTCGTTTGTTATCGTCGTCATGGTCATAACGAAGCTGATGAGCCAAATGCAACTCAGCCAATTATGTATCAAAAAATCAAAAAACATCCGACACCACGTAAAATCTATGCGGATCGCTTAATCGAAAGCGGTGTTGTGACTGCTGATGAAGTGACTGAAATGGTTAACTTATATCGCGATGCATTGGATAGAGGTGATTGTGTCGTTGAAGAATGGCGTGAAATGGGTCTGCACTCTTATACATGGGAACCGTACCTGAACCATGAATGGAATGAAGAGTATAAATCCACATTTGATTTAAAACGTTTACAAGAGCTTGCAGTTAAAACCAGTACTATTCCAGCTGAAGTGGTTACCCAGTCTCGTGTAGAAAAAATCTATGCAGACCGCGCGGAAATGGCGCAAGGTAAAAAACTGTTGGATTGGGGTGCTGCTGAAACATTAGCTTATGCAACCTTAGTTGATGAAGGTATCCCTGTTCGTCTGTCTGGTGAAGACTCAGGCCGTGGGACATTCTTCCACCGTCACGCTGTTGTACATAACCAAACGAACGGTTCGGTCTATGTGCCACTGCAAAATATCCATAATGGCCAAGGCGTATTTAATGTTTGGGACTCTGTTCTGACTGAAAACGCAGTGTTGGCATTTGAATATGGCTATGCAACCACAGAACCACGTGCTCTGACAATTTGGGAAGCGCAATTTGGTGACTTCGCAAACTGTGCTCAAGTGGTTATCGACCAATTTATTAGCTCTGGTGAGCAGAAATGGGGTCGTATGTGTGGTCTAGTTATGCTGTTACCACATGGCTATGAAGGTCAAGGTCCTGAGCACTCATCTGCACGTTTAGAACGTTATCTGCAACTGTGTGCAGACCAAAATATGCAAGTGTGTGTACCATCAACACCTGCTCAAGTTTACCACATGCTGCGCCGTCAGGCTCTACGTGGCATGCGCCGTCCTCTGATTGTAATGTCACCGAAATCCTTACTACGTCACCCATTAGCGGTATCGAGTATGGAAGAATTGGCGAATGGTAAATTCTTACCAGTTATCGGTGAAATAGATGAAATCAATCCGAAAAACGTGAAACGCGTCATTCTGTGTTCCGGTAAAGTTTATTACGATCTGTTAGAACAGCGTCGTAAGAACGAACAAACAGATGTTGCGATTATCCGTATTGAACAGCTGTATCCGTTCCCTCACGAAGATATCCAACAAGCGCTGGCGCAATATGCGCACGTTAAAGATTTTGTTTGGTGTCAAGAAGAGCCATTGAACCAAGGCGCTTGGTATTGCAGCCAACACAACTTCCGTGAAGCTATCCCAGCAGGGGCTACTTTACGTTATGCAGGTCGTGCTGCTTCTTCATCTCCAGCAGTTGGTTATACGTCCGTTCACTTAGAGCAGCAACAAGCTCTGGTTAATGACGCGTTGAACATTGAATAATTAAAGGATAGAAAATGAGTAGTGTAGAAATTCTTGTTCCAGATCTTCCTGAATCCGTTGCCGATGCTACGGTTGCCACATGGCATAAAAAACCAGGTGATAGCGTTGAACGTGACGAAGTGCTGGTTGAAATCGAAACGGATAAAGTTGTATTAGAAGTTCCTGCAAGTGAAGCGGGTGTATTAGAAGCTATCGTTGAAGATGAAGGCGCAACTGTACTGTCTAAACAGCTGTTAGGTCGTATTCGCTTAGGTGACAGCACGGGGATGCCTGTTGAAGTGAAATCCACTCAAGAAGCTGCACCTGCACAACGTCAAACAGCGAGCTTGGAAGAAGAGAGCAATGATGCACTTTCTCCAGCGATCCGTCGTTTAGTGGCTGAGCATGATCTCAATCCTGCTGACATTAAAGGCACGGGTGTTGGTGGTCGTTTGACTCGTGAAGACGTTGAGAAACACTTAGCAGCGAATAAATCAGCTCCGGCGGCTAAAGCTGAAGCGCCAGCTGCACCACAAGCACCTCTGGCTCATCGTAGCGAAAAACGTGTTCCTATGACGCGTTTACGTAAGCGTATTGCTGAGCGTTTATTGGAAGCGAAAAATAACACCGCGATGTTAACGACGTTTAACGAAGTTAACATGCAGCCAATTAAAGATCTGCGTAAGCAATATGGTGAAGCATTCGAAAAACGTCACGGTGTACGTTTAGGCTTTATGTCTTTCTATGTTAAAGCTGCGGTTGAAGCACTCAAACGTTATCCTGAAGTGAATGCTTCTATTGATGGTACAGACGTTGTTTACCATAACTATTTCGATATCAGTATTGCTGTTTCAACGCCACGTGGTCTGGTCACCCCAGTATTGCGTGATGTTGATGCAATGAGCATGGCTGATATTGAGAAGAAAATTAAAGAACTGGCAGTCAAAGGTCGTGACGGTAAGCTGACTGTTGATGATCTGACGGGTGGTAATTTCACCATTACCAACGGTGGCGTATTCGGTTCTCTAATGTCTACTCCTATCATTAACCCACCACAAAGTGCAATCTTAGGCATGCATGCTATTAAAGATCGCCCTATGGCGGTTAACGGTAAGGTTGAAATTCTTCCAATGATGTACCTTGCACTATCTTATGACCACCGTCTGATTGATGGTAGCGAGTCAGTTGGCTTCTTAGTCGCCATCAAAGATATGCTGGAAGATCCAACTCGTTTACTGCTGGACGTATAGCAACATAACAGGGCAGGGTATGACCTGCCCGGTCTGAAGTAACCGATGCAACCGGTTCGCCGGTTGCTAAATCAGTAACAATTGCAGGAGGCGAATAAACGCCTCTTCAGACTCAATTATGGATAGAACATCATGAATTTACACGAGTATCAGGCAAAACAGCTTTTTACACGCTATGGTTTGCCAGCACCAACGGGTTATGCCTGTACATCAGCAACTGAAGCTGTAGAAGCAGCAAAAAAAATCGGAAACGGCCCATGGGTTGTTAAATGCCAAGTTCACGCGGGTGGACGTGGTAAAGCTGGTGGCGTAAAAGTGACAAATGATATCAATGATATCAAAGAGTTCGCTGATAAATGGTTAGGTAAAAACCTTGTCACTTACCAAACAGATGCAAATGGTCAGCCAGTTAACCAAATTTTGGTTGAAAACGCGACTGACATTGCTAAAGAACTGTACCTAGGTGCGGTAGTTGACCGTGGCACACGTCGTGTTGTGTTTATGGCATCAACGGAAGGTGGTGTTGAGATTGAGAAAGTTGCTGAAGAAACGCCAGAGCTTATCCATAAAGCTGTTATCGATCCATTAACGGGTCCTATGCCTTTCCAAGGCCGTGAGTTAGCGTTCAAATTAGGCCTAACGGGTAAACAAGTTAGCCAATTCGCTAAAATTTTCATGGGTCTAGCAACGATGTTCCTAGAACGTGACCTTGCACTCATCGAAGTTAACCCATTAGTGATTAATACCGAGGGTGACCTTGTTTGTTTAGATGGTAAATTAGGTGTTGATAGCAACGCGCTATATCGTCAAGCAGAAATGCGCGAAATGCATGACCCATCTCAAGAAGATGCGCGTGAAGCACAAGCAGCTCAGTGGGAGCTGAACTACGTTGCGCTAGATGGCAATATCGGTTGTATGGTTAACGGTGCAGGTCTTGCTATGGGGACGATGGACATCGTTAAACTGCACGGTGGTGCACCAGCTAACTTCCTTGACGTTGGCGGCGGCGCAACGAAAGAACGCGTAACTGAAGCGTTTAAAATTATCCTTTCAGATAAGAGCGTGAAAGCTGTTTTCGTTAACATTTTTGGTGGTATCGTTCGCTGTGACCTGATTGCAGACGGCATCATTGGTGCAGTAGAAGAAGTTGGCGTAAATGTACCAGTAGTGGTTCGTTTAGAAGGTAACAATGCAGAGTTAGGTGCGAAAAAACTGGCAGATAGCGGCTTGAATATCATCGCAGCAAATAGCCTGACAGATGCAGCTAAGAAAGCAGTAGCAGCGGCGGAGGCTAAATAATGTCTATTTTAATTGATAAAAACACCAAAGTAATTTGCCAAGGTTTCACTGGCGGTCAAGGTACATTCCACTCTGAGCAAGCTATTGCTTATGGTACAAAAATGGTCGGCGGTGTAACGCCAGGTAAAGGTGGTACAACTCACCTAGGTCTGCCTGTATTTAACACCGTTCGTGAAGCTGTAGAAGCAACAGGTGCTACTGCCTCTGTGATCTATGTTCCGGCTCCTTTCTGTAAAGATTCGATCCTTGAAGCTATTGATGCGGGCATCAAACTGATTATTACGATTACCGAAGGTATTCCAACTCTGGACATGCTGACTGTTAAAGTAAAATTAGATGAAGCTGGCGTTCGTATGATCGGTCCAAACTGCCCAGGTGTTATCACTCCGGGTGAATGTAAGATCGGTATTCAACCCGGTCACATTCATATGCCAGGTAAAGTGGGTATCGTTTCTCGTTCAGGTACACTGACTTATGAAGCGGTTAAACAGACGACAGATGCTGGTCTTGGTCAATCAACATGTGTTGGTATCGGTGGTGACCCTATTCCGGGTTCAAACTTCATTGATATCCTGAAAATGTTCCAAGAAGATCCACAAACTGAAGCGATCGTGATGATCGGTGAAATTGGTGGTAATGCTGAAGAAGAAGCGGCTGCTTAC
The DNA here is from genome assembly GCF_033688105.1 of Providencia sp. PROV080. NCBI lineage: Bacteria > Pseudomonadati > Pseudomonadota > Gammaproteobacteria > Enterobacterales > Morganellaceae > Providencia > Providencia sp. PROV080. The sequence continues at coordinate 3,107,695 of NZ_CP096346.1, read as the reverse complement.
ATTAAAGACCATGTAACCAAACCTGTTGTTGGTTATATTGCCGGTGTAACTGCACCTAAAGGCAAGCGTATGGGTCACGCAGGTGCAATTATCGCGGGCGGTAAAGGTACTGCTGATGAGAAATTCGCTGCATTAGAAGCGGCCGGTGTTAAAACGGTTCGTAGCTTAGCGGATATCGGCGATGCAGTAAAATCACTGCTAGCAAAATAAGTTTAGTCGTTTGAACTGACGATTAAACCCAATTAAGCCCGCATTCAAATTCGAATCGCGGGCTTTTTATTTAAAAAGATGAAATTGCAACTCCTGTTCAAGCGCAATTAACTCTGTGGTCAGTGTGTATTCTCAGAACTCAGATCAGGTGGCTGAATCATAAGTTGAGTTGCTGACAACATCTTCGAGTACGTACTTACCTATCTATCGCTATCCATCCTGGCATCAAACGCGCGACTGTTATCCATCCATTGGTCAATTTTTTGTGTATCCGCGCTTTGTATGGTCGAGAGAAATTTCTAGCCTATAGGCTTTAAAAAAGCGTCATGATTGAGAGCAACGCCTAAATACTCGAATATTTTTTGATTGTGAAATCAGGGGCTTTGCAAGTAAAGCCGCCAACGGCGGTATGTATCCCTTTCTACACGATGAACCTATGTCTACCACTCATGATAACCGTTTTACTGGGTGATGTGGGGGAGGGAGTGCAAGCCTAGCCGTATTCTGCCGTACGGTGGCACGTTTGGCGGTATTTGGGCGATCGAAGGTTTCTCTTTTAAATGATAAAACCGTTATTCAATAGCGATTTATTTCACAAACAATCATTCAGAATCAACAGTATGCTAAAAAGAAGCCGCTGATTCTTGCTATAGCGCTAGGAGCGAAGCAAGCTACGTGCGATGTCCTAACAAGGGGGGCGTAAATTGACAGGCTACAATGCTGACTGAATGCGCTTGTGGATACTTTGGCGTTGAAGAGTATCTCACGTCGTTGATGGCAGTATTCTTGTGATTACTTGAATAAATAGATAGTCAATCAAGGATAAACTGCTGGTTATTTCGTCATTTTGGTGGGCTAAATAAGCTATTTTTTGTCAATCAACAGATATAATGCTGATGAATTGTGTTTCGTTAATAATAACGGTGTCGGTCAGAATTAATTAATCAGAAATAGCAAGTCATCAGAATTTATTTAGTAATTAATAAAAGTCATAATAAAAACAAAATAGGCTAAAATTATAAATTAAATTATCTTTTTATGAAGTTTCAAATCAAAAGTTAATTTTTTTAGGTAGTCTTTTAGAAAAATAAGAATATTTGTACTATTCTCAATAACACTCAATTAACATTTAACTAACCATTAATTGATGATAAGGATAATCAATTAACAATGCTTAAAAAATTGACGTAAATCAATTCATTAGTGCTGGCATTATTTTTCTAAATTGCTTAAATTGGTGCTCGATCAAATACTCGTTTTTCTATTATAGGGTATAATTATTGATATATATTCAGAATTCAAATCTGAATCACGCAAAAGAAGTTTATTGTATGTGAAGATAAGCGTACTATTATTATAGTGTCGTTAGAGTTTTGAATTTTGTTAATTATTTGTTGTTTTGAGGCATTTTTTGCTGGTAGTTAAGAGGCTTTCTTTAATTTTATTGGAAGCTGGGTTGCCGCAAGTCGGTGTCTTCCTGCTAGGAGCAAGGAGTCAAGATGTTTGATATTGTCGAACTGTCAAGATTACAGTTTGCCTTAACTGCGATGTATCACTTCCTATTCGTGCCATTAACGCTCGGTATGGCGTTTTTGCTTGCGATTATGGAAACGGTATATGTGCTGTCTGGTAAGCAAATTTATAAAGATATGACTAAGTTCTGGGGCAAGTTATTTGGTATTAACTTTGCTCTAGGTGTTGCCACTGGTTTGACTATGGAGTTCCAATTCGGTACTAACTGGTCTTACTATGCCCACTATGTTGGAGATATCTTCGGTGCACCTCTTGCAATCGAAGGTTTGATGGCATTCTTCCTTGAATCGACCTTTGTTGGTTTATTCTTCTTTGGTTGGGATCGTTTGAGCAAGACCCAGCACCTTGCAGTTACTTGGTTAGTCGCTTTAGGTTCTAACTTCTCTGCACTGTGGATTCTTGTTGCGAACGGCTGGATGCAAAACCCAATAGCAGCAGACTTTAACTTTGAAACTATGCGTATGGAAATGGTTAGCTTCTCTGAGCTAGTCTTAAACCCAGTTGCACAAGTTAAATTCGTTCACACCGTTGCTGCTGGTTACTGTACTGGTGCGATGTTTGTATTGGGCATTAGTTCTTACTACATGCTTAAAGGTCGTGACCTTGCATTTGCTAAACGTTCATTTGCGATTGCTGCAAGCTTTGGTATTGCGGCTGTGTTGTCTGTTATCGTTCTTGGTGATGAATCAGGTTACGAAATGGGTGACGTACAGAAAACCAAACTGGCTGCGGTAGAAGCTGAGTGGGAAACGCATGCACCACCTGCGGCGTTTAACCTAATTGCTTGGCCTGACACCGAAAAAATGGAAAACAAATTTGCGATTGAAATTCCATGGGTGATGGGGCTTATCACAACACGCTCACTCGACACGCCTGTCTTAGGTCTGAAAGATCTGATGAAGCAGCATGAAGTTCGTATCCGTAACGGCATGATCGCATACGGTGAACTGCAAGAGCTGTTAGCGGGCAATAAAGATCCTGAATTACGTAAGTCTTTTGAAGCAAATAAGAAAGATTTAGGTTATGGTCTTCTGCTGAAACAATATGCACCAAACATTGTTGATGCAACTGAAGCACAGATCCAAAAAGCGGTTAAAGATAGTATTCCAAATGTCGGTCCATTGTTCTGGGCATTCCGTATCATGGTTGGTGTCGGTTTCTTACTACTGATTATCATCGGTCTCTCCTTCCTTTCTGTTGTTCGCAACCGTATCGGCCAAAACAAATGGCTGCTGCGTACCGCATTGTTCGGTATCCCATTACCATGGATTGCGATTGAATCAGGTTGGTTTGTTGCAGAATATGGTCGTCAGCCTTGGGCTATCGGTGAGGTTCTTCCTGTATCCGTTGCACACTCAAACTTGACAACCCATGATCTGATTTTCTCTCTAGCTCTGATCTGTGGTCTGTATACACTGTTCTTAATTGCTGAATTGTTCCTAATGTTCAAATTCGCTCGTAAAGGGCCAAGCAGCCTGAAAACTGGCCGCTATCACTTTGAACAGAAAAACAGCTCTGCACAAGACGTTCAGTAAACAGGAGTCCACTTATGTTTGATTATGAAGTTCTTCGATTTGTGTGGTGGATTCTAATCGGCGTTCTGCTGATTGGCTTCGCTGTCACGGATGGCTTTGACATGGGCGTCGGCTTCTTATTACCAATTTTAGGTAAAACAGATACTGATCGCCGTATCATGATTAATGCGGTTGCACCGCACTGGGATGGTAACCAAGTTTGGTTAATCACTGCCGGTGGTGCGATGTTCGCGGCATGGCCACAAGTTTATGCTGCTGCATTCTCTGGTTTCTATGTCGCTATGATTTTAGTGCTAGCTGCGCTGTTCTTCCGCCCAGTCGGTTTTGACTACCGTTCTAAGCTGGAAAATCCAAAATGGCGTAACATGTGGGACTGGGGTCTGTTTATCGGTGGTTTCGTTCCACCACTGGTTATCGGGGTTGCGTTTGGTAACCTACTGTTAGGTGTTCCATTCCAAATCGATAACCAACAGTACCTGACTTATACAGGTAACCTGTTTGGTCTGCTAAACCCATATGGCTTGTTAGCGGGTGTTGTTAGCTTAATGATGATTGTGACTCAAGGTGCAACTTATTTGCAAATGCGTACAACGGGTGAACTACACCTACGCGTTCGTAAAGCAACTTATGTCACTGCATTACTGACCCTAATCGCATTTGCGGGTGCAGGTGCTTGGTTAGTGATGAGCATTGATGGTTATGTGGTGACGTCAACTATCGATACATTAAGCGTATCAAACCCACTGAATAAAACAGTTGAGGTTGCATCTGGCGCTTGGTTGACTAATTTTAACAACTACCCTGTATTGTGGGCTCTGCCTGCGCTGGGTGTGGTTTTACCACTGTTAACGATGCTGTTTAGTAAAGCAGACAAAAATGCGCTTGCGTTTGTGAGTTCATCACTGACTATCGCATGTATCATTTTAACTTGCGGTGTTGCTATGTTCCCATTCATTATGCCTTCAAGCATTATGCCAAACGCAAGTTTGACTATGTGGGATGCAACATCTAGCCTGTTTACTCTGCAAGTTATGACAGTTGTTGCTATTATCTTTGTTCCAATCGTATTGGCTTACACAGCGTGGTGTTACTACAAAATGTTTGGCCGTTTGGACAAAAACTTTATCGAAGGCAACAAGCATTCACTGTATTAAGGAGCATAACATATGTGGTATTTTGCCTGGATCCTCGGCACGCTGTTAGCTTGTAGTTTTGCAGTGATTGCAGCTCTAGCGTTAGAGCATGCGGAAGACAAAGCCGCAGCTAAAGATGGCGAGTAATAAATAATGCTGGTGGATAAATGCTATCAGCTATTGGATAAGGGGCCGATAAGGTTCCTTATCCTTTTATTAGCTTTGGTGATTGCGGGAAGCGTTATGTGGGATCCGACCCAATTCGCTGCAAAAACCAGTTCATTCCTAATTTGGCAAGGGTTATTACTTATTTGGGCAACGTGTAGCGCGATGATCTTTGGGGTTGGTTTTAGACCTAACAAATTGATTTGGCGAACAGTTTTCCATCCATTACCTGCTGTCATCATCCTTATCTGGGGCTTGGTTAAAGTCCTCAGCTAATCTAATTGTCAATTATGGGTCTGCGGATCCATAATTTTTTTTTGATAACTTTACCCCTAGGTCATTCCAAAGCGACACCGTCTTGAGTATAGTGGCACGGTTAATTAATTTAACCTAGGATGGAGTGGTTGTTATGTTATTTCGTTGGCCTGTTCGCGTCTATTATGAAGATACAGATGCGGGCGGTGTGGTTTACCATGCACGTTATCTTGCTTTCTTTGAACGAGCTAGAACCGAGATGCTACGGGATAAAGGTATCAATCAACAAAGTTTACTAGCCGAGAACATTGGATTTGTTGTTCGGAGTATGACAACTGATTTTGTGAGAGCAGCTCGGCTGGATGATTTATTGGAAATTGAGACACAAATCGTGGAAATGAAGCGTGCCTCTTTAACCTTTCAACAAAGGTTAATTGATTCACAAGGTAACCTGCTTTGTGGGGCGACAGCCCTGATTGCTTGTGTGGACATATCAAAAATGAAGCCGACAGCGCTTCCTAAGTCTATTGTCGCGGAGTTTAAACAGTGACTGACATGAATATCCTGGATTTATTCCTAAAAGCGAGCCTATTGGTTCAGATCATTATGTTCGTTTTGATTGGTTTTTCTATCGCTTCTTGGGCCATCATTATACAGAGAACAAAAATTTTAAATGCGGCCACTCGAGAGGCTGAAGCGTTTGAAGATAAATTTTGGTCAGGTATTGAGTTATCGCGTTTATATAAAGAAAGTCAGGCACGCCGTGATTCGCTAAGTGGGGCAGAGCAAATTTTCCATGCGGGCTTCAAGGAATTTGTGCGTTTACACCAAGCTAATATTCACGCGCCCGATGCGGTGGTTACGGGCGCGTCTCGTGCTATGCGTATTTCGATGAACCGTGAACTTGAATCTGTTGAAGCGCATATTCCATTTTTGGGTACCGTTGGTTCTATCAGCCCTTATATTGGGTTGTTTGGTACTGTTTGGGGAATTATGCATGCCTTTATCGCGTTAGGTGCGGTGAAACAAGCGACGCTACAGATGGTGGCACCGGGAATTGCAGAAGCGTTGATTGCTACTGCAATTGGTCTGTTTGCCGCGATCCCTGCTGTTATGGCGTATAACCGTTTGAACCTGCGTGTGAACAAGCTAGAGCAGAGCTACGATAACTTTATGGAAGAGTTTCTGGCTATCTTACATCGCCAAGCATTCTCTGCTGACAAGAAATAATACGAGGGGATAAGCGAATGGCGCGCAATAGTCGCAGACGTGAGCTGAAATCCGAAATCAATATTGTTCCATTATTGGATGTATTGTTGGTGTTACTGCTAATTTTTATGGCGACAGCACCGATTATCTCTCAAAGTGTGGAAGTTGATCTGCCGGATGCCACAGATACCCAAACTGTATCATCAAGTGATAATCCACCGATTATTTTAGAGGTGGCGGGCGTTGGGCAATACAATATGTTAATTGATGGTGAGCGATTAGATTTGCTGCCACCAGAACAGATTGCCGCAGAGGCGAAAGCTCAATTAGAGAAAAATCCAAAGGCGATTTTCCTCATCGGTGGTGCAAAAGAAGTTCCTTATGATGAAGTGATTAAGGCATTAAATATTTTGCATCAGGCAGGCATCAAATCCGTCGGCTTAATGACTCAACCCATGTAGTTTGAGTGAGTAACGATTCTTTTTTTGGATACCAATTGTGGGAAAGACAAAAGAGAAAAAAGATAATTTTAGGCGCTCTTTGTTGACATCAGTAGCACTGCACGTGCTACTGATTGGCCTAATTATAATTGGTTCCTTAGTCTCCGTCGTCAAACTTGGCGGTGGCGGAGAAGAGGGGACTGTTATCGATGCTGTAATGGTCGACCCAGGCGCAGTTGTCCAACAATATAATCAAATGCAGCAACAAGAAAACAGCGCCAAACAGGCCGCTAAAGAGCGCAAAGAGAAAGAACAGAAACAAGAAGCTGAGTTAAGGGAAAAGCAAGAGCAGGAACAAAAGCGCCTGCAACAGCTTGAACAAGAACGTATTCAGAGCGAGCGTGAAGCTCAAGAACGACAAAAACAAGCTGAGCAGCAACAAAAGCAAGCGGCAGAAGCAGCGAAAAAAGCGAAGGAAGAGCAAAAAATTGCTGAAGAAGCGGCTGCAAAAGCAAAAGCGGAAAAAGAACGTTTGATTAAAGAGCAGGCTGCCGCGAAGGAAAAAGCGGAAGCTGAAGCGAAAAAAGAGGCCGAAGCTGTAAAAGCCAAGGCTGCTGCCGATGCTAAGGCGAAAGCAGAAAAAGAAGCCAAAGAAAAAGCAGAGAAGGAAGCGAAAGCTAAGGCAGATAAAGAAGCCAAAGCTAAAGCTGAAAAAGAAGCGAAAGCTAAAGCCGAAAAAGAAGCAAAAGCCAAAGCTGCTAAAGCGAAAGCAGAGGCCGCTAAAAATTCGGCTTCCGTTGATGATTTACTTGGCGATTTGACTGCTTCAGGTCCAAGTAAGCAAGGTGGTGCTGCTTCCGCTGGTCAAGGTGGTGGAAAACGCTCAGGAGCATCAAATGCAGATGTCGATAGTTATGCAGGTAAAGTAAAAGCAGCGATTCAGAGTAAGTTTTATGATTCAGACACTTACCGTGGACGGACGTGTGAACTTAAGTTACAAATTGCATCGGATGGTTTATTAGTAAACATTACACCTAAAAGTAATGCTTCTAATGACCCAGCGCTGTGTGATGCGGCAATCAGAGCAGCAAAACTTGCCACGTTACCGCGTCCATCGCCAGATGTGTATGAAGCATTTAAAAAACAAGGAAGTACAGTTATATTTAGTCCAAAATAAGATAAGTCGGAGCTGTCTGTATTGAATTTATGTCTGCTATAGCATAAATAGTTCTTACAATATCTAGTTTTGTTAGTATACCTTTGTTAAAATTCAGCGAATTATTGTGGCGGTGAATTCCACAGTAAGGGAGATAAGGATGAAGCAGGCTTTTAAAGTAGTTCTCGGGTTCTTAATGCTATGGGCAACAGTGGCTCAGGCTGAAATCCGTATTGAGATCACGGAAGGTGTAAACAGTGCTCAGCCAATAGGTGTTGTGCCTTTTAAATGGTCTGGCTCAGGTACGCCTCCGCAAGAAATCGGACAAATTATTGGTGCTGACTTGCGCAATAGCGGCAAGTTTAATCCTATTGACCCTAGCCGTATGCCACAACAACCGGGTACCGCTTCTGAAGTTACGCCAGAGGCTTGGACAACACTTGGAATCAATGCTGTTGTTGTAGGTCAGATTCAACCTGCGGCAGATGGTAGTTATGTGGTTAGCTATCAGCTCGTTGATGTTGCGGGTAGCCCAGGCACTGTTTTATCTCAGAATCAGTATAAAGTGACCAAAGAGTGGTTACGTTATGCAGCCCATACCGCAAGCGATGAAGTTTTTGAGAAGCTAACAGGTATCCGTGGTGCATTCCGTACTCGTATCGCCTATGTGGTCACAAATAAAGGCGGTCAATACCCATATGAATTACGCGTTTCTGATTATGATGGCTATAACCAATTTACAGTTCATCGTTCTCCAGAACCGTTAATGTCGCCAGCATGGTCACCTGATGGTGAGCGTTTGGCGTATGTAACATTTGAAAGTGGCAGTTCTGCTCTGGTTATTCAGACACTGTCTACTGGAGCTGTTCGTCAGGTGGCATCATTCCCTCGTCATAATGGTGCGCCGGCATTTTCTCCAGATGGCACTAAACTGGCATTTGCACTATCAAAAACAGGTAGCTTAAATCTTTATGTGATGGATTTAGCGAGCGGCCAAATTCGTCAAGTGACTGATGGGCGTAGTAACAACACTGAACCTACTTGGATGCCAGATAGTCAAACGTTGGTCTATACCTCAGACCAAGCGGGTCGCCCGCAAATTTACAAAATTAATATTAATGGCGGTAGCCCTGAACGTGTGACCTGGGAAGGTACACAAAATCAGGACGCTGATGTTAGCCCGGATGGATCTTTCATTGTAATGGTCAGTTCCGGTGGCGGTCAGCAGCATATCGCCAAACAGGATCTGGCAACGGGTAACGTTGAATATTTAACGAAAACGTTTCTAGATGAAACGCCGAGTATCGCACCTAACGGCACTATGGTTATTTATAGCTCCTCTCAAGGCTTGGGGACTATATTGCAGCTAGTTTCGACCGACGGGCGTTTCAAAGCGCGTCTTCCGGCTACCGATGGACAGGTTAAATTCCCTGCTTGGTCGCCGTATCTGTGATGCATAATAATAATGTGTGGCAAACTATTAAGGATCAAAACGATGCAACTGAATAAAGTGCTTAAAGGGCTGATGATCGCATTACCAATCATGGCAGTCGCAGCTTGTAGCTCTAACAAAAACAATGACCAAAATGGTGCGGATTCTTCAATGAACCAAACTAACTCAGGTCTGTCTGCGGAAGAGCTGGCACGTCAGCAAATGCAAGAGCTGCAAAATAACAATATCGTTTACTTCGGTTTCGATAAATACAACGTATCTCCAGAATATGCTGATATGTTAGACGCTCACGCTGCATTCCTGCGCAACAACCCATCTGTTAAAGTTGTTGTTGAAGGTCACGCGGATGAGCGCGGTACTCCTGAGTACAACATCGCACTGGGCGAGCGTCGTGCTAATGCAGTTAAAATGTATCTGCAAAGCAAAGGTGTAGCAGGCGATCAAGTTTCTCTGGTTTCTTATGGTAAAGAAAAACCAGCAGTGTTAGGTCACACAGAAGCTGATTACGCTAAAAACCGTCGTGCAGTAATTGCATACTAATTAATAAGCGAATTATCTCTTATGAACAGTAACTTCAGACATTTATTTGTAGGTCTGTCGTTATTGGTTGGTGTAGCGGCCCCTTGGGCCGCTATTGCCCAAGCGCCAATCATTAATGTCGGATCCGGATCATCCGGTGACCGCCTCACTCAGCTTGAGACAGCAGTTAACTCTCAAGGCCAGATCTTATATCAAATCCAGCAACAGATTGCTGACAACCAACGCGATATTGATATGTTGCGTGGGCAAATTCAGGAAAGTGAATATAAACTGAATCAAATTGTTGAGCGTCAAAAAGATTTGTATATGCAACTAGATCAGGTTAGTGGTGGAGCGGCAGCATCGCCTGACTCAGCAGCAACGAATTCTTCCTCTTCGACCACCCCTGCACCAGCAGCATCGGGCGGCGGTGAAAAAGAAGATTATAATGCTGCGGTTACACTGGCGATGAACAGCAAATCTAAAGCGCAAATCGATGAAGCTATCGGTGCACTACAAAGCTTTGTGAAAAATTATCCTAAATCGAACTATCAATCGAATGCTAACTATTGGTTAGGGCAACTTAATTACAATAAAGGTAGCAAAGATGACGCGGCATTCTATTTTGCCACTGTTGTCAAAGAATACCCTAAATCTCAAAAAAGCAGTGAAGCCTTGTATAAAGTCGGTTTGATTATGCAAGACAAAGGGCAAAAGGATAAAGCGCGAGCGGTATACCAGCAGGTATTGAAGCAGTATCCAAATAGCTCTGGAGCGAAGCTCGCGGAGAAGAAACTCAGCTCGTTATAATGATTAACCCCGAAGAAGTGGTTACCGAATATTTCGGGGTTAACCGTATGATAAGTGTGCATTCAATCGTTTTTTTCAAAAAAATCATTGCACCATCGTCAGAAATCAGTAATATAAGCCGCCGTTGACACAAGAATAAATTGTGTTGATAAACGTATTTTAAAATGGGTCGTTAGCTCAGTCGGTAGAGCAGTTGACTTTTAATCAATTGGTCGCAGGTTCGAATCCTGCACGACCCACCATTTTAAAATTCAAAATCAGATATAGTAGATGGGTCGTTAGCTCAGTCGGTAGAGCAGTTGACTTTTAATCAATTGGTCGCAGGTTCGAATCCTGCACGACCCACCATCTTAAAGTTCAAAACCAGATATATCAGATGGGTCGTTAGCTCAGTCGGTAGAGCAGTTGACTTTTAATCAATTGGTCGCAGGTTCGAATCCTGCACGACCCACCATCTCACTTATTTCTCTAAGTCATCCAGCAAACGTTGAAATTACCGATTGCACTAAACGTGCCGGTGAGACGCTGCGTTTAGGTTCGAGCCGAGCGAAGCGAGACCGCGTTGCGCTTGTCGCAACGACCCGAAGGGTGAGGCCAAAGGCCAAATCATCCTGCACGACCCACCCTCTCACTTATTCCTCTAAATCATCCAGCAAACGTTGAAATTACCGATTGCACTAAACGTGCCGGTGAGACGCTGCGTTCAGGTTCGAGCCGAGCGAAGCGAGACCGCGTTGCACTTGTCGCAACGACCTGAAGGGTGAGGCTAAAGGCCAAATCATCCTGCACGACCCACCCTCTCGCTTATTTCTCTAAGTCATCCAGCAAACGTTGAAATTACCGATTTCACTAAACGTGCCGATGAAACGCTGCGTTGAGGTTCGAGCCGAGCGAAGCGAGACCGCGTTGCGCTTGTGGCAACGACCCGATGATTGGAACGTATGACGCTTCCTTTTTTGAGAACTCACTCAAGGTATTGAATACAGATTTAGACTAGTCTAAATAAAGCATAAATAATTGATCATATTGTAAAATATAAGTTATTTATTTTAAGTAATCATAGGCAAGGACTAACGGATGAAAAAATTATTAGCGGTTTTCTGTGCAGGGGCATTTGTTTCAACGAGTGTATTTGCGGCCATTCCGCCAGGAAATGATGTAACCACTAAACCGGATCTTTACTATTTAAAAAATGCTCAAGCGATTGATAGCTTAGCATTGCTACCACCACCACCCGAAGTTGGCAGTATTCTGTTTTTAAATGATCAGGCAATGTATGAAAAAGGGCGTTTATTGCGTAACACAGAGCGAGGTAAACAAGCTGCGGCAGATGCTGATCTCGCTGCTGGAGGAGTGGCAAATGCATTCTCAGAGGCGTTTGGTTACCCTATTACTGAGAAAGACTCGCCAGAAATTCATAAATTACTCACCAATATGATTGAAGATGCGGGGGATTTAGCGACTCGTTCTGCAAAAGAAAAATACATGCGGATCCGCCCGTTTGCATTCTATGGCGTTGAAACCTGTAACACGAAAGACCAAGATAAATTATCTAAAAATGGTTCTTACCCTTCAGGACATACATCAATTGGCTGGGCTTCAGCATTAGTGCTATCAGAAATTAACCCTGAAAACCAAGACAAAATTTTAAAACGCGGTTATGAACTCGGTCAAAGCCGTGTGATTTGCGGTTACCATTGGCAAAGTGATGTTGATGCGGCACGTATTGTTGCATCAGGGGCTGTAGCAACGCTGCACTCTAATCCTGAGTTTCAAAAACAGCTACAAAAAGCGAAAGATGAGTTTGCTAAATTGAAAAAATAGTTGTGATAAAACAGAACTGCCTTGCTGATTTATCTGTAGCAAGGCGGTTTTTTATTGTGAAGTGGTTGGTGAGGTTAATAGAAAGCGTCTAAATCAAATATTTTCAGGGAGTAGGCTATTATCCTGCAATAAACCAATCACTAGCGTTTGCATCCTTTGGCTCAATGTATGATCGATAGGGTAGTTAAGGTGTTGAGCAATCTCGGTTGTGACTTCATCGAAGCATGACATCAATAGGTGCAAAGATTGAGCCGCTTGCTGTGGGGTTCGATAGTCAAAAAGGGTTTGAGTGGCCTGTTGTATCCGTTCAGGCATCCACGATTGATAAGCTTTTCCATGGTACCACACATCTTGCTGACCATGACTTTTGATAGAGGCGAGGAGTTCAACCATGGTTAATAAGGCCTTTTTCATATCAACATCTCTTGACCAAGCACTCCAGAGTTCATCACGTGACAGGGCGATAGCGACTTGGTGTGCCTCATACCAGAACTCGTTACAGATAAATGTAAACTTCTTCTGGGTAAGTTGCTTGGGGGGAAGTTGAGCTTGCTGACTTTCAGGGAGTTTTTCCGTAATACCCGTTTTATCGAGTAACACGGTATAGCCGCGTGCATAGGTGTTATCAAGCCCATGTTGAGCCATTTTTTGCAGTCGAGAGGGTTCTGCGAATGTAAAATCGACCTTTCTGCCCTGTTCATAAATCGCTAAACAAGTTGGCCACTCAGGCTCATTTTCACCGCCATTCATAAGATGCAATGCAACCAAAGGTTGAGCAAACGTATTAATCCATTTAGGGTTATGAAAAAGGTCTGTTACGCCTAAACCGATTAATTCAATATCGATATCTGAATAGCGATCAATATGTTGTTCCCTTCCTCTAGAGCCCGTTAAAATGACCGCTTCAATTCTAGGATCGATTAAAGAAACAGAAATAATTTTATTTATTAAAGATGCAGGTGATTCCATAACTAACCCATCGAATTTATAAAAACGGTTAAGATACCTGTAAAGTCAATGAAATGCTAAGAAACATAACAATTATAGATGTTATTATTTAGTTATTGGTTTGAATTAACAAAATAATGGCTGAAAAATCGACGAGACTTCCTCGATAAATTAGCGTATCTTGTTTAGTATATAAAACAAAAAGGTGCTGTTTTACTTATTTTATCGCTAATTTTAGAAATAAAATTGCGTTATGCTAAACAGAGGCGGAAGATGAGCGAGTTTATTGATTTTAATCAGTCGGTTTACCCATTCCCAGCGAAACCCACACGATTAAGCTCTGATGAGAAAGCGTTTTATCGTGAACGCATCAAGTCTTTACTGATTGAAAAAAATGCGGTTATTGTTGCACATTACTATACCGATCCCGATATTCAAGCATTAGCGGAAGAAACGGGGGGTTGTGTTGCTGATTCCTTAGAAATGGCTCGTTTTGGTGCCCGCCATTCTGCCTCCACATTATTGGTGGCCGGTGTGCGTTTTATGGGGGAAACGGCTAAAATCTTAAGCCCAGAGAAAACGGTATTAATGCCGACACTTGACGCAGAATGTTCTCTCGATCTCGGATGCCCCGAAGATGAATTTGCGCATTTTTGTGATCAGCATCCAGACCGTACGGTGGTAGTCTATGCAAATACTTCAGCAGCGGTTAAAGCTCGAGCTGACTGGGTTGTGACATCCAGTATTGCTGTGGAATTGATCGAACATCTTGATAGTTTAGGCGAAAAAATTATTTGGGCGCCGGACCGCCATCTTGGCCGCTATGTTCAAAAGCAAACCGGAGCAGATATTTTATGTTGGCAGGGGGCCTGTATTGTTCATGATGAGTTTAAAACTCAGTCTTTAACTAAAATGAAAGCGCTATATCCTGAAGCCGCTGTATTAGTTCACCCTGAATCGCCTCAAGCCGTGGTTGACCTTGCGGATGCCGTTGGTTCAACCAGTCAATTAATTAAAGCTGCACAAACGTTACCGAATCCTTCAATGATAGTTGCGACGGATAAAGGCATCTTTTATAAAATGCAGCAGGCTTGCCCAGATAAGTCGTTATACATCGCACCTACCGCCGGTGAAGGCGCGACTTGTCGTACATGCGCCCATTGCCCTTGGATGGCAATGAATGGACTTAAGGCAATAACACAGGCGTTAGAGAGCTATGGTGAACAGCACCAAATTCATGTGAGTGATATTTTGCGTGAAAAGGCAATGCTTCCCTTAAATAGAATGCTAGATTTTGCAGAGAGTCTAAAATAGGTAGGGAGTCGTTTTGTTATCTGTGTCGTGATGATGAGCAATCTATTTATAGTGTCACACATGATGAATATAAGGATTTTGGGATGGATTTCTTTAGCACAAGTAATATCTTAGTCACTATTCCGTTGTGGAGTAGTATTTATGAGTTGTCATATATCGAAGCGGTAGGGACGATTGCGGGGTTATTATGCATTCTGTTGGCCAGTTTTGAAAAGACCATCAATTACTTTTTTGGGTTAATCAACGTCACCTTGTTTGCGGTGATCTTTTTTCAAATTCAACTCTACGCCAACTTGCTGTTACAGGTGTTTTTCTTCATCGCGAATATCTATGGCTGGTACGCATGGAGCCGTGTTGATAATCAGCAGCAAACGGAGTTAAAAATTCGTTGGCTGAGTTTACCGAAAGCAATGATAACGTTATTAGTCTCTGTGTTAGTAATCGCTTACTTAACTTACAATATTGATAGGGTTTTCGGGGTATTGGCGACATGGGCTGTTGACGTATTAAATTTATTTGGCGCTAACTTGCAGTTACCTGCCTTAGAACCGGATGCGTTTCCATTCTGGGATTCAACTATGACGGTTTTATCTGTGGTAGCGATGGTCCTAATGACTCGCAAATATGTTGAAAACTGGCTTTTATGGGTAATCATTAACGTGATTAGTATTGTTGTATTCTATAAGCAAGGCGTATATGCGATGTCTTTAGAGTACTTAATCTTACTAGGCATTGCGTTGAATGGTTCAAGATTGTGGGTGAAATCAGCGAAGCAAAATGGTTCAGCGCCACTTTCTCGCTCATCATGACAAAATTTAATCATAAAACGGTGAAAGTAACATTATCGATGTTTTGCCGTTTTTGTTTCTTTTTCCTCTAAAAATCATCCTAAAAATGGGGCTATTACGCCATTTAATTGACTTTAGCCTCATTTTATAATCTTAAAGCCTAAAAGTGATAATTTCATACCATGTTTAGCTGTTTACAGAAGGCGGCTGAACGGTTAGATTAAAATTTCGATACCTGCCGTCTTTCTAATCGCAGCTTTGTTAGTGGTAAAAGGATTTTATTATTATCTTTTCGCTTAAAGTAAGTGTTTACCATCGCTCTGCTATTGGGATCCATAGGGTATGTAAATCATCAGTATAAAAAAATAAACATTGGATTAACGGGTATGAATTATCAGAACGATGACGTCAGAATTAA
Source organism: Providencia sp. PROV080 (assembly GCF_033688105.1). NCBI lineage: Bacteria > Pseudomonadati > Pseudomonadota > Gammaproteobacteria > Enterobacterales > Morganellaceae > Providencia > Providencia sp. PROV080. The sequence continues at coordinate 3,091,985 of NZ_CP096346.1, read as the reverse complement.
ACAAATAAAAGAATTATTGCCACCTATTGCATTGCTGGAGAAGTTTCCTGCAACAGATAAAGCGGCGTTTACCGTTCATGAAGCACGTCTCGCCATCCATAATATCTTGTCAGGCGAAGATGATCGCCTTGTTGTTGTGATTGGCCCTTGCTCTATTCATGATACTAAAGCGGCTCTAGAATATGCTGAGCGCCTGAATAAATTAAGAGAAGAACTTAAAGGTTCACTTGAAATCGTGATGCGCGTGTATTTTGAAAAACCACGCACCACTGTGGGCTGGAAAGGGCTAATTAATGATCCTCATATGGATAATAGCTTTGATATTAATGAAGGATTGCGTATTGCTCGTGAGCTATTGGTCAAAATTAATGATCAGGGGCTACCAACGGCGGGTGAGTTTTTGGATATGATCAGCCCACAATATGTTGCTGATTTAATGAGCTGGGGAGCAATTGGTGCACGTACGACGGAGTCCCAAGTTCACCGAGAACTCGCATCGGGTCTTTCTTGTCCTGTCGGTTTTAAAAACGGGACCGATGGCACAATTAAAATTGCTATTGATGCAATTAACTCTGCACGTTCGCCGCATTGTTTCTTATCTGTCACCAAATGGGGCCATTCAGCTATCGTGAATACGAGTGGTAATCAGGATTGCCACATTATTTTGCGTGGTGGTAAAGAGCCTAACTATAGCGCAGAGCATGTTAAAGCGGTACGTGAAGGGCTAGCCAACGCAGGGCTAACGCCAAGCATTATGATTGATTTCAGCCATGCTAACAGTAGTAAGAAGTTTGAGAAGCAGATGATTGTGGCTGATGATGTAAGTGAACAATTACGCCAAGGCGATCGTTCTATCACAGGGGTGATGATCGAAAGTCATCTTGTAGAAGGAAACCAAAGCTTAGATTCTGGTGAGCCACTGGTTTATGGTAAAAGCGTCACAGATGCATGCATTGGGTGGGATGATACTGAAAAAGTATTACGTCAATTATCTGATGCTGTGATTGCTCGTCGTCAGAAGTAACTGGCTGATAGCGGTAATACGAAAGAAAAGCCCGTGTATTTTGCGACACGGGCTTTTTGCTTTGTAGGGGGTTATCGGTTAATGAGCGACTTTTTCTAATATTTCACCCAACTTATTTTTATCCTCTTCGCTTAAATGGGACAGTGAAATGGATAAAGGAATCATGTTTTGGCTGCCTTGTCCTGCTTGAGCTTGCAATAAAACAGTATTTTTTTCGTGTCTTAAGTAAGTAACATCTTTTAATGGGATTCGGTAATAGAGACTAAATAAACTGGGGCGGATATAAAAATAGCTACCTTTGGTTGCTACGTAAGGTGTGCCATGAATGCGTTTTCCCAAAATAAATAGCAGAATCGCAAGGACTATCAAGAACATTCCTAAGCTTTGACTCAAAACCACGAATACCGCGCCGAGTACGCCAACGATGATGGCCCGCAGTGTATTATGTCGATTGTTAAAGACAAGGTTGGTATCGAAATCAACTTTGATGGTTGGATCAACGCTTTCCAGTTGATGGAAACGCCAACGTATCGCCGAAAAGATCATGCCACAAAGGAAAACAATCGTGATTGGCATGAGTGCTAAGCTACTTATTAGCGCGACACCAATCGCAACTCTGGGTTTGTAGCTCATGATCATCATGCTGATCAGCTGGATTGGAAAGCTAACGCACGCAATGATCATTAATATTCTCATTAAATGTGCATTTTGGGCGCCGTCAGAGCCATCAATAATCAGTTCACCTGTTTGGAGCATATACAGCAGTGAGCCAAGTAGTGAAATATTAAGCGCCAGCCCAACCCAAACATAGAGATTGAATTTATTCATAAAATTCTCAATTAGTTCATCATTAAATAAATTGTGCCATAAAAAAGTAGGGTGTCGAGTGCTATCGCGATAAATCGAAATTTATTGGCACTCTTTGATGGTAGGCAGAAAAAAACGCAACCCACTAGGTAATGCCGATCAGTTAAGAACTAAATAATGAGTTGAACGATCCTACAGTTCTGCAAAAATCCGTAATCATTCCAAAAATTACGGATTTTTTTATGTTACTTAGCCAAGCACTCGAGACTGTTCAGGCTTTCTCTCCAACAGAATTTACAGCCCTTTCGGACCTCCTTTCCGCTGAACTTATTGATGAATGTCTCGTGGATGCTGGGGTTGTTACGATAAGAAAACGCCGTCTTCCGATGGAAATGATGGTATGGGCTGTAACAGGAATGTCCCTTTTTCGTTCTCTTTCCATGGCGCAACTCGTTTCTCATTTAGACATTGTTTTACCAGGTAACCGGCCTTTCGTTGCACCAAGTGCCGTTGTTCAGGCACGTCAACGGCTAGGGGAAGATGCAGTCCGTAAAGTATTTGAGAAAACAAGTCAGCTCTGGCTTGATAAACTGCCATTATCACACTGGAACGGATTAACCCTAATGGCTGTCGATGGCACATTATGGCGTACACCAGATACCCCTGAAAATGATGCCGTATTTGGGCGAACAGCCAATGAACACTCACGTTCTGATTGGCCGCAACTTCGCATGGTTTGCCAGATGGAGATCACAAGCCATCTGATTTCGGGCGCACATTTTGGTAGCGTTTCCGAGGTGAGCGAAATTGGCCTTGCTGCCAAATTGACAGAGCAAACCCCGGATAGTTCTCTGACCATTTTTGATAAAGGATTTTATGCTCTGGGGTTACTTCACCATTGGCAGTCCTCTGGCGTAGAGAAACACTGGATGCTCCCATTACGTAAAGGCTCACAGTACCTAGTCGTAGAGAAACTCGGCTCCGGAGATGAGTTAGTTGAATTACGTCTATCCCCTCAAGCACGCAAAAAATGGACTAACGCTCCAATGATATTGAGAGCTCGATTGATAACAAAAGACGTGAATGGGAAGAGGGTTCAGATATTAACATCAATGAGTGATCCACTTCGATACCCCAACGCCGATATTGTCGACCTGTATGGGCATCGTTGGGAAATAGAACATGGCTTCAGAGAAATGAAGCAGCATATGTTGAATAATGAACTCACATTGAGGAGCAAAAAGCCCGTCTTAGTAAATCAAGAGTTATGGGGAATGGTACTCGCGTATAACTTACTGCGGTTTATGATGGCTCAGATGGCATACAGCTTGAAAGATACAGAGCCCTATCAGATGGGATTTAAACAAACTGCGATATACCTGAGTGCCCAACTGAGCCTGCTTCCCGCGGTTGCTCCGGGAAACATACCAAAATTCATTAATGGGATATTGGCAATGGCTAGAAGTTTTGTTCTACCGAGTCGACGACAAAGGCATTACCCTAGGGCGGTAAAGAAAAAGCCGCAACGATACCCGTTACGGCGATATTAATGACTTAACTGACAAGCATTAAACCCACTAGGTGGTTTTTTTTCTATCATTATTTGGGTTAATCAAGAAAATCAATATTTAAGAACATTCCTAATCATCAATGTTCTGAGATTACTCGTTTTTTATATTCTTTACATTATCTTCTTCCAAGATTTTAATTTTGTTTTTTCAATAAAAATGAACAAATCGTTCAAAAAAGTCACCTATCTTTAATTTGACTCAAGCTAAATAATCACTATCTGGAATTATAACTAAATAGGATTATTTAATGAAAAAAGTACAAATTGTATCTTTAGCCTTTGCTTTGATTAGTTCGATTGGTAGTGCTATTGCATCAACAGGTCACGAGGGATATTACGGAGCTGCACGACTCGCGAAAGTGTGGCAAAAAGCGGATAGCATGGATACGAGTCTTCGCCCAGGAATTGGTCAGTTTGTTTCGGGCGATGATAAAGATGATTTTTATAATGCTTCACTGGCAGCGGGTTATCAGTATGGTAATGGCTGGCGTACAGAAGCTGAATATACCTTTAATAAAAAGGCAGAATACACGAGTGGTTCATCAATTTTTTCGACAAGCTTTAACCATCATAAAACGGAATCACAGCGCTTAATGTTGAATGTTTATCGTGACTATGAAATCCATCAAGGGGTTTCAGTGTACGGTACAGCGGGTATCGGTATTGCAAAAGTGAAATCTTCAGGGTGGCAAGGCAACCCTTCACGCCAATATGGCAGTAACACCGATACTAACTTAGCCTACTCTCTTGGGGCGGGTGTCAGCTATGAGCCTATTGAAAGACTGAATTTTGATTTAGGCTACCGTTATATTGATTTGGGTAAGATCGAAAGTGGAATGAACAATTTTGCTAATGCCCGTGGCCTACAGGATGAACAAATGAAGGCGCATCTTAAATCACAAGAGCTAGTGCTGGGCGTGAGATATCTGTTTTAAACATTAACTCATTGTTATTCATTGGGATATGTCGTATATAAAGGGTTGGCATTTGCCAACCCTTTAGGTTGTTGACAACGTGGGATAAAGCGTTAATTATTTCGCTTTTCCTTGGTTGGCAACCGCAGCTTGTTTAGCCGCGATTTCTTCTTGGTTACCAAGATAGTAATGCTTGATTGGTTTCATGTTTTCATCAAACTCATAAACCAAAGGGACAGCGGTTGGAATATTCAGGTTGAGAATTTCTTCTTCACCCATGTTATCCAAGTATTTTACCAGTGCACGTAGTGAGTTACCGTGAGCGGCAATAATCACTTTTTCACCTGCTGCAACACGTGGTTTGATCTCTTGCTCCCAGTAAGGAACAACACGCTCGATGGTGGTTGCTAAGCTTTCAGTCACTGGCAGTTCATCGCTTGATAGTTTTGCATAGCGTGGGTCATGACCAGGGTAACGCTCATCATCTTTAGTCAGCTCAGGAGGTGTGATTGCGAAACCACGACGCCATAATTTAACTTGCTCATCACCATATTTCGCCGCAGTTTCAGACTTATCTAGGCCTTGTAGTGCACCATAGTGACGCTCGTTCAGTTTCCAGCTTTTTTCAACAGGCAGCCATTGCTGATCAACCTGATCAAGGATATTCCATAAAGTATGGATAGCACGTTTCAGAACTGAGGTATATGCGAAATCAAAGACAAAACCTTCTTCTTTCAACTGTTGACCTGCAATTTTTGCTTCTTCACGGCCTTTGTCTGACAGTTCAACATCAGTCCAGCCAGTGAAACGGTTCTCTTTGTTCCACTCACTCTCACCGTGTCTTACCAAAACCAGTTTAGTTACAGCCATAGCTTAAACTCCTATCAGTACATTCAAATTAAAATGAATCATTGCTGACCTACATTATAGGGATAGTCAATCCGAACGCTAGTCACAACTGATGTTTTACCCAAACCAAATCAAAAAAGTGATGGTAAGCGCGTTAACTAGACAAAAATTTCGCTGATGAAGCCGCAAAATATCCTCTTCTATGCTTATTTTTCATCCAGAGACCATTTTGACTGGGTAAGTAAAAAACAATAGATGTAATAGATTTAACCCGAAGTGAAACGATACAGCAAGCCATAATTTTCCACTCCACATCCACGCTAAACCATAGATAATCCCCGCAAGGGTGGCAAAGAGGATCAATAAAGCGCCTCCAGCAGCGTGTGCTGCACCGAAAAGTAGGGCACTGAGCATGAGTGCTAGGTAGGGGGAGCCTAGCCATTGGGTGAATCGTTGTTGTAAGTAACCGCGAAAGAGCGCCTCTTCAGCGAGTGAGACAAACAACAGATTACTGATCATAAATATCGGCAGCCATGTGGGGAAATGCCATTCAACATCAATTCCTCCACTGATCGCGGCAATAATCAGTAATACAGGAACGGCGGATATTAAAATCCACCATTGCCAAGGTTTAGCAGTTTTAAGTGGTTGAGTAGAAAATAGATTAGGCAGACAAAATAATAAAGCAACAGGCACTATTGCCTTGTCGAAATTTAAATACAGGGTAAAAGGGGCGCTTTGCTCACCGACAATAACCTTATCAAGGTATTTGAGGTTGTTAAAACCTGGGAATACATGAAGAAATAGACCAACTACAATGGCGAGCAGTGCGATTTCACTGACGATTTTGACGACTAAATGGTATTGAAAACGCCAGCGAATTATTCCAATCATAGTTATGACAAGAAGCAGTAAGATAGCTTGCCAGCTAAGGACATGAGTGAACAAGGCTATAATGACCGCAATAAAAAATAAAAATAGGGCGATAAATCGATGTGTTGCCAGTGTTGCAAGTGAAATAGCCAAGACAAGCCAGCCGGCCATAAATACTCCTAAATCGTACTGAGAATTATTGAAAGCGGCACAGTGTAATGATTTTGACTCATTTTTCGAGGCATCAATCCAATATATGGAAACAGTATTTGTACAAGTAAACGTAAATAAAGAAGTTATACATTTTTGTTTTAGAATAGGTAAGCCAATCATTAGATTAATTAAGGTCGATAAATCATCAAATCATATTATCGACCCTGATTATCATGATATTAAGCGGGATGATGCTCAACCACTTCTATGTCATAACGGTATTTGCCGTTATCGGGAATAAATTTTAGTCGATGCGTAATACAGCTAGGCGCATCTTCTTGGTGGTGGCTGACAAACAGCAGTTGTGTCGAACCTTGGTTCAGCATGATATCGATAAAGCGGAGTACTAATAAACGATTTAAGCCATCAAGCCCTTGTAGGGGTTCATCTAAAATTAACACTGTTGGGTGTTTAACGAGTGCGCGTGCAATGAGTACAAGGCGTTGTTGACCCCATGATAAGCTATGAAAAGGTTGTTGTGCGGATTGTGCGGAAAATCCTAGTAAAGCAAGCCATTCATAAGCTAATTGTACTTGGCGATCTGAAGGTGTTTGATATAAACCAATAGAGTCGTGAAAACCTGAAATAATGACATTAATCACGCTAGTTGCGACGCGATACTCTTGGTGAATACTGTTGCTGACGTAACCAATATGGCGTTTGATATCCCAGATGGTTTCTCCCGTTCCTCGGCGACGACCAAATAAAGTTAAATCATTACTGTAGCCTTGCGGGTGATCACCTGTAATTAAGCTCAATAATGTGGATTTTCCCGCCCCGTTTTCACCAATAATTTGCCAATGTTCTTTCGGGTTAACTTGCCAGTTTAAACCGTGCAAAATAGGTTTATCGTTATAACTGACAACGCCATTGCGCAAAATAACGCGTGGCACATCGTCTGCTAATGAAATTTGTGCGGTTGGGTCTTCGATTTCAGGGATAGAGAGCTGTTTAAGGTTTTCGCTGTGTTGCAGCTGAGTGATTAGGGTGTTAGCAAGTACTGACTCACGATTTCCCGATACGCTGAGCTTGCAATCAGCTAAAACGCCCATGTTATCAATGAAATCAGGAATTTCATCAAATCGATTAAGCACTAATATAATGGTTAGCCCTTTTTCAGATAGGCTGTATAGCAACTCGCCAAGATTATTTCTTGAATAGACGTCTAGTCCATCGAAAGGTTCATCAAGCACCAATAAATCAGGTTGTGCCATTAAGGTTTGGCAGAGTAATACTTTACGGGTTTCCCCCGTAGATAAATATTTAAAGCGCCTAGAGAGTAAATCACTGATACCAAATTTTGCGGCTAATTCTAAACAATATTCATTATCTCGATGGTGGAGTTGAATAATTTCAGCGGCGGTATAGCCCGTGTCATCTTCATTTTCGCCGAGTAAGTCGGTGTTATTACGTTGCCATTCTTCATTAATAATTTTTTGCAGTTGTTCAAAAGAGAGACGAATGGGGGTGTTAAACGTATTTTCCACGATACCAGATAACGGCTTCAGTTCTCCTGATAAGGCCTTGGCAAGAGAGGATTTACCACTGCCATTAGCACCAATAAATGCCCAGTTTTCATGCTGATTAATTGTTAATTCAGGTATATCCAGTGTTTGCGTGTCATTGAGCCTAAAGCTACTGTGACGCAGAGTAATTGAAGCCATAATACTTCCTTCTTATATACCCCTCTGCTTCAAGCGGCTGCACGGTATGAATAATATTGGCTAAGCTCCCGCTCACTAGTCAGGTTGTTGTCTTTATGCCTAGTGATGCATTAACTTGCTTTTTGGCTGCCAACTCGAATTAGCTAGAGTATCGATGTTATATTTACCTATCTGTCTCCCCCACAAATAATCATGATTGCGGACAATGTCAATAATTCACTGAGAAATGAAGCATAAAAAAAGATGAGGGCACTTATTTATTGAGGATGATGGTGGCAATAAATAAGTGCGTTTGATTAGCAAAGCGTTGCGATGATCACTTGATCGGCATTAAATTGGGCGGTGACATCGTCATTGATCTGGAGCTGCTGTTGATCGACTTCTTGGTTACTGAGTGTTGAACACAGGGTTTCACCGCCTAATAAGGTGACGATAACTTCGCTATTTTCGTCACCACGTTCAAGTGTTGTGATTTTACCTGCAAGTTTATTATCAAATTCGTCCGTTGCTGCTGACGGCTTAGTCAATTTCACCCAAGGTGCTTTAATTAAAGCGAGTACTTCCTTACCTTCGGCAAGGCCTAGGCGGTTGGCACTCTGTTCTGTTAAGGCGGCATTAATAACGGTTTTATTATCCGCTAACAACACTTGGACATGTTGTTGGACTTGGCTATGGTCTCTTGCAATTAAGGTACCAAAGAATTGGTTACGTGCGCTGGTTTGTAGCGAGAAGCGAGAAATAGCAGCGAGAAGACTATCAAGGGGTAAATTGTCCTCTTTGAGAACATCGAATGCCTTTTGCTGGATTTGTGCTAGTAAATCGTAAAGTTGTAACAGCCTTTCACCATAATGAGTGAGCGTTGTTCCTCCGCCGCCTTTACCGCCTGTCGCTCTATCAACTAAAATATCATCCGCCAACTGATTCATTTCATTGATGGCATCCCAAGCACTCTTATAGCTGATCCCTGCTAATTTAGCGCCTTGGCTAATCGATCCTGTGGCTTTGATTTGTTTAAGCAGTGAAATTCGGCGAGGGTCAGCAAATAAATTTCCTTGTAGTTTTAGCGTGAGTAAGATTTCTGCCTGCATAAATATCTCCCTTCCTATTTCCTGTTAAGAACGACGCCATGAACAACGAAACTGCGACGAAAAAGCACGTTTAGTGTGTCGTTTGAAATGTAATTTGTCTACAATAGTGGCTGTTTTATCACTATTATATACGTTATTATTTAAATTCAGCTTTATTTTCCCTCGTCAGCGCATCAGTTGGCTGGTGGGCACAGTATCACTGAAGAGGCTTTAATGTTAGATATTCTAAAAAGCATGGGTTTTGCCCTGTTGATGGTTCCAGTTGTGATGTTTTTGATTATGGGGCTAATTTATGGCCTTGGGGCTTTCTTTAACCTGTTATCTAAAGCTCACGTTCCGCATCATCACTCCGAGAATAAATAATTCTCCCTCCTTATTTAAGTGTGCCTGTTTCTTGACGGATAATGTGAAGAAACAGGCTACTCAACATCCTTTCTTTGACTAATCCGATTTGAGTGTAGGCTCCCCGTATTTTGTGCCATTGACGCCAATTTTTGGTCAATTCATTGCGCTAGCACACTTTTATGCATCCTATGACTTTAAGTTATCGTTGTGTCCTGTTATATATAACGGGACAGTTAAATTTTAGGATGGATTAACATGAAAAAAAGCTTAATTAAGTTACTGGCGGGTGCCACGATAACGCTTTCAATGGCAAGCCACAGTGTTGCTGCGGAGAAGATTACCGTTTTTGCTGCCGCTTCTTTGACAAATGCGATGAATGAAATCTCTGAGCAATTTCAGAAAGAAAGCAAAATAGAAGTGGTTTCATCTTATGCATCATCATCAACGCTTGCACGCCAAATCGAGCAAGGAGCCCCTGCAAATCTATTTATTTCTGCCGATCAACAATGGATGGATTATGCTATTGATAAGCAGTTAATGGTTGAAAATACCCGTTACACTTTATTAGGTAATGAGTTAGTGCTTATTGCACCAAAAGATTCGAAAATTGAAAAAGTCGATATCAATAAACAGACAGATTGGAAAAAACTGCTCGATGGCGGACGTCTTGCGGTAGGTGATCCTGATCATGTGCCTGTTGGGATTTATGCTAAAGAAGCGTTGAACTACTTAGGGGCATGGGATACTGTCAATCCCATGTTAGCGAGAACAAACAACGTACGCAGCGGTATGGCGCTTGTTGAACGCGATGAAGCACCTTTAGGTATCGTGTATGGTTCTGACGCTGTTGCCAGTCAAAAAGTGAAAGTTGTCGGTATCTTTCCATCTGACTCACATAAACCCGTTGAATACCCAATGGCTATTGTGAAAGATCAAGATAATAAAGCCACTCGTGACTTTTATGAATATCTGAAAACGCCTGCGGCATCAGAGGTATTCAAACGTTACGGTTTCACTCCACGTTAAGAGATTATAGTATTGCAGATGTTAAGTGCTTATGAATGGGAAGCGATTTACCTAAGTTTAAAAGTCTCTAGTGTTGCGGTGATCTTTAGCCTACCGCTAGGGATATTAGTTGCATGGGTATTGGTTCGTTGCCATTTTCCTGGCAAAACACTGCTTGATAGTATTATTCATCTACCACTGGTATTACCGCCAGTGGTAGTGGGGTATTTACTGTTGATCAGTATGGGACGCCGTGGATTTATTGGTGAGTGGTTGTATCATTGGTTTGGGTTTAGCTTCACGTTCAGTTGGCGTGGTGCGGCTTTGGCTTCTGCTGTTGTTGCATTTCCTTTGATGGTGAGAGCCATTCGTTTAGCGCTTGAGGCTGTCGACCGTAAATTAGAACAGGCCGCTAGAACGCTAGGGGCGACACCTTTACGTGTCTTTTTCACTATCACTATTCCGCTCTCTTTACCCGGTATTATTGTGGGTACGGTATTAGCCTTTGCGCGTTCTTTAGGTGAATTTGGTGCCACGATCACTTTCGTATCAAATATTCCAGGTGAAACTCAAACGATACCATTGGCGATGTATACGCTAATTGAAACACCGGGAGCAGAAGTTGATGCTGCTCGTCTGTGTGTTATCGCGATAGTGCTCGCACTGATCTCACTATTAATTTCAGAATGGCTAACCCGTTGGGGTAAAAAGCGATTAGGGGTAGCCTGATATGTTACAACTTGATTTTTCACAGACACTGGGTGATTTACAGCTTGAAGTGAACACTGAGTTACCCACAGAAAGCATAACGGCAGTATTTGGCTTGTCTGGTGCGGGGAAAACCTCCTTGATCAATGTCATTGGGGGGCTAACCAAGCCGAATCGTGGGCGTATTGTGCTTAATGGGCGCACATTGGTGGATATGGAAAAAGGGATCTGCTTACCACCTGAACAGCGACATATAGGCTATGTGTTTCAAGATGCTCGGCTTTTCCCACATTATCGCGTAAAAAACAACCTACGTTACGGGATGGCGCCAGAGATGAAAGGGCGTTTTGATGAAATCGTGGGTTTGTTAGGGATCGAAAAATTACTGAATCGTTTTCCAATTACGCTATCGGGGGGGGAAAAACAGCGTGTTGCGATTGGTCGTGCGTTGTTAACAGCCCCTGAAATTTTATTAATGGATGAGCCTTTGGCTTCTCTTGATCTACCGCGTAAACGTGAATTATTACCGTATTTGGAAAGGCTTTCTCAGGATGTCAAAATCCCGATTCTGTATGTGAGCCATAGCCTTGATGAAATTTTACGTTTAGCTGATAAAGTGATTGTGATGGCACAAGGGAAAGTAAAAGCTTTCGGCCCGTTAGAAGAGGTATGGGCAAGTAGTGCATTACGTCCTTGGTTGCAGCAAGAAACATTAAGTAGTGTGCTGAATGTGATCTGCCATGGTCACCATCCTGATTATGCAATGACCGCCGTGACGGTAGGTCACCAAAAACTGTGGATCCCACGTATTGATACTCAAAAAGACCACATGTTACGTTTACGCATTGATGCCTCAGATGTCTCGTTGGTGTTAGAAAAACCTCAAGTGAGCAGTATTCGTAATATTTTATCTGCGGAGGTTGTTGAGTGGATAGAAGATGGTGAACAGGTTGACGTGAAGTTAGATTTAGGGGAGCAGCACTATTTATGGGCGCGAATTACTCGCTGGGCGCGCGATGAGCTTTCTATCCGCAAAGGGCGGAAAGTTTATGCTCAAGTGAAGAGTGTTTCGCTCAGCCGGCAGATTACGCTTCATACTCCAAGCCCCAAGTCATAGTATTGTTGGTGCTGAACACGGATCCTAGCCATAGATTTCTCAGGATCCGCGCCATTGCAACCTAGTGAAAACTTAACGTATTTTGAGTGATCACTTTATTATTATTTTCTTGATGGGAATTACAAAACATACTTGCGGATCACTTCGGCAATGCCCGGTTGGGTATTATCGCGAGTGACCAGCTTGGCTTGTTGTTTGATTTCATCGACCGCATTGCCCATTGCAACACCTAGACCAGCAGTCGTTAGCATACTTAAGTCATTGAAGTTATCGCCAAAAGCAACTACATCATCCATGGTCATGCCTTGTGATTCAACCCATTGTTTGAGACGTAGGCCCTTGCTGTTTCCTTTACGCCCAATATCAACCTGATCAACCCAAGACCATTCACACTCCAAGCCGAAATCAGTTTCAATGCCATGGACAACTTCTTTAAGCTGATCCAGATTTTCGGAGCTTACCGCAAATTTCCAGATCGATTGATAATCGTGCATGACATCAGCATAATTTTCGACAAATTGAATATTTGGACGCTGTGCTTCTGGCAAGGTTTCTGCCCAGCTAAGGGTTCTTTTGATCCCTTCAGTCGGCGCGTTATACAACATTGCATCATCAACATACATTAAATGTTGAATATCCGTATCACGTAGTCTTTCTATCATTTGTGTTGCTGACTCTAATGTCATTGGATCAGAGGCAAGAACCTTTTTACCTAAATAGTCATAAAGGTAAGTTCCGTTACAACAAATCGCTGGAGTATCAAGATTAAGAGCTTGATAGAAAGGGTGAATAGCAACATGATGGCGTCCAGTCACAATCAGTACTTTGACGCCTTGACGGCGTGCTTCATTCAAAGCAGCTAGAGATTCAGGTAAAATCTTCTTTTGAGGATCAAGTAGTGTTCCATCGAGATCGAGCGCAATAACGCGGTATGACATAAACGGCTCCACGTGATTTGAGGTTACATATGCCATGGTTTAATGGCGATATGGTGGTTTTGACGTCGGAGGCTGAACAGAAAGGGAAATCTGATTAGCCTGATAATAATCTAGGTTGAGTATAATTTACCATCTTAGCGGATATTCGAGATTAACTAAAGTGGCGTATTGACGAATCGAGTCAAGTTATTGGTAATCCACTGTTTTAGTCATATTACGACAAATTAATAACTTGATATCGTTAAAAAAGCGTTATTAATTGTTATTCGCTAGTGTATCTAGAGATTAACCGTCATAATGACAAAATAGCGCTTTATCATGAAACACAAAGGAGACAGGATGAATCAGGTTGTCTATATTGCTAGCCCCGAAAGCCATCAGATCCACGTTTGGTCTATGAACGAAGTCGGTGAACTTACTTTGTTGCAGACTGTGACGACGCCAGGCCAAGTACAGCCAATGGTATTAAGCCATGATAAAAAACATCTTTATATTGGGGTAAGACCCAACTTTCGCATCATCACTTACCGTATAGAAGATAACGGCACATTAAGTTTCAAAGCGGAAACCTCAATTCCAAGTACACCAGTACATTTATCATTGGATAACACAGGTAAGTATCTGTTTGTGCCGTCGTACCATCAACACAATTTGGCGGTATTACCAATAAACAGCGCAGGTGTGCCGCAAACGGCGATCCAAGTTATTGAAGGGTTACGTAACCCGCACTCTTCACATGTTGATGCAGACAATCAGCAATTATGGGTACCTTGTTTAGGGGAAGATCATATCCGTTTATTTGATCTACATGCTGACGGTTATTTAACGGAAGCCTCTGCTGATCAAATTAGTGCTGCACAAGGTGCAGGGCCTCGCCATTTGGCTTTCCACCCTCAGCATAAAGTGATTTATTGTGTTAATGAATTGGATTCGACGATTAATGTCTACCATAAATTTACACGCTATCGTCAAACGCAACATATCAATGTCTATCCACAAGGCAGTGACAGCCAACGCTGGGCCGCAGATATTCATATTACGCCAGATGGTCGTCATCTCTATGCGAGTGAGCGTTCAGATAGTTATATTAGCCACTTCCTGGTTTCTGATGATGGCCGTGAATTAACCTTTGCGGGCACTTATCCAACTGAAGAGCAGCCTCGTGGATTTAATATCGATGCGACGGGACGATTTTTGATTTCGAGTGGACAAAAGTCCGACAGTATTTCGGTTAGCGAAATCGACCCAATTACCGGTAAGCTCACACAAATTGGCCGCTACCCAGTAGGAAAAGGCCCTATGTGGGTAACGGTACTTGCACGCTAAATTGCATGAAAAGATCCCTTTACGAATAAAGGGGTCTTTTACCCTTCGATCACTTTTCTTATTGCCCCTGTCACTTTACTCAGTTGTTCTGGTGAGATGATATAAGGTGGCATGACATAAATGAGCCGCCCAAACGGCCGGATCCATACCCCCTCAGCAACAAATTTTTTCTGTAGCTCAGCAGTATTGACAGACTGGTACATCTCAACGACGCCAATCGCACCTAAAACGCGAACTTGCTTAACATCGGCATGGTGGGCAAGTGGTGTAAGTTCTTGAAAAAGTTGTTTTTCAATATTGGCGATGGTTTGCTGCCATGGGCTTTCACGCAATAATTGCAGACTCGCGTTGGCAACTGCGCAAGCTAAGGGATTCCCCATAAAGGTTGGCCCATGCATAAAGCATCCCGCTTCACCGTCACTAATCGTTTCTGCTACGTGACGAGTGGTTAAGGTTGCTGAAAGTGTCATATAGCCGCCAGTCAAAGCCTTTCCTAAACACATAATATCAGGGGAAATATTGGCATGGTCACAAGCAAATAATGCCCCAGTACGGCCAAAACCGGTGGCGATTTCATCCGCAATCAATAAGATCCCGTAGTAGTCACAAAGCTCGCGAACGCCTTTCAGATATTGAGGATGATAAATACGCATCCCACCAGCACCTTGAACAATCGGTTCTAGTATTATCGCCGCAATGTGTCGATGGTTCGCTGCCAATGCTTGCTTTATCGGTAATAAGTCATCATCATCCCATTGGTCATGAAAACCACATTGGGGGGCTGTGACAAAAATATGCGGAGGTAAATAACCTTTGTAGAGGCCATGCATAGAGTTGTCAGGATCACACACCGCCATCGCACCGAAGGTATCCCCATGATAACCATGACGTAACGTCAAAATACGCTGACGTTTTTCTCCTTTCGCCTGCCAGTATTGAAGCGCCATTTTTAGTGCAACTTCTACGGCCACTGAACCTGAATCAGCAAGAAAAACACATTCTAAAGGTTCAGGTGTGATGTCAACGAGTTGACGGCATAGATTGACGGCTGGGGGATGCGTAATACCACCAAACATCACATGAGACATTTTTTGCAGTTGTTCTGTTGCTGCTTGGTTGAGCACAGGGTGATTGTAGCCGTGGATCGCAGCCCACCAAGAAGACATACCATCAACCAGTTTTTTTCCATCAGCCATAATGAGTTCTGTCCCTCTCGCCTCAACAATAGGATAGGCTGGGATTGGCTGGCTCATCGAGGTGTAGGGATGCCAAATATGTTTAGCATCGAAAGCAATATCTGAATTGTCCATTTATTTTATCGTCAACTTATTTTATTAAATTTGGTTGACATGATAACCGCAATATTTAAACTGGCAACGACTTTTTACGATGGAGAACTGCCGTGAGCGAATTAAAAAAGTGGACAACTAAACAGGCTAATGAATTGTTTTCTATGCCTTTCTTTGAACTTCTATTTCAAGCTCAGCAAGTGCATCGACAGCATTTTGATCCACAGCAGGTGCAAGTGAGTACTTTACTGTCGATCAAAACGGGCGCTTGCCCTGAAGATTGTAAATATTGTGCGCAAAGTGCTCGCTATAAAACAGGTTTAGAAACCGAACGTTTAATGGAAGTACAGCAAGTTCTTGAATCAGCAAAAAAAGCTAAGCAAGCAGGATCAACACGTTTTTGCATGGGGGCCGCTTGGCGTAACCCGCGTGAAAGAGATATGCCTTATCTTGAAATGATGGTGAAAGAGGTAAAATCTCTTGGCATGGAAACATGTATGACATTGGGCATGATTGACGATCATCAGGCTCAACGCCTCGCGCAAGCAGGCCTCGATTACTACAATCATAACCTTGATACCTCACCAGAATACTATGGCAACATTATTACCACGAGAACTTATCAAGACCGCTTAGATACCCTAGACAATGTACGTAATGCCGGCATTAAAGTTTGTTCTGGTGGAATTTTAGGTTTAGGAGAAAAAATTAGCGATCGGGCAGCATTATTAGTACAGCTTGCCAATTTACCTAAGCCGCCTGAAAGTGTGCCGATCAACATGTTGATGAAGGTTGAAGGGACGCCAATGGCTGATAACGACGATGTCGATCCATTTGATTTCATTCGAACTATTGCGGTTGCACGTATTATGATGCCAACCTCTTATGTACGCTTATCTGCTGGGCGTGAATACATGAATGAGCAAACTCAAGCATTGTGTTTTATGGCAGGAGCGAATTCAGTATTTTATGGTTGTAAGTTACTCACGACACCAAACCCCGATGAAAATAAAGATTTAGCACTATTCAGAAAATTGAATATTAACCCTGAACGTATTGAGGTTAATGAAGGCGACAATCAACAAGCCGCGCATTTAGCGGAAAAAATCCTTACCGCAGACAACCAACAGTTTTACAATGCGGCGATCTAATGAGCTGGCAATCTTTTATTCAAGCAGAGTTAAAACAGCGCCAGCAGAATGCGATTTGGCGCAAACGAACCTGTGTTGAGCATAATACGGGGCGTGAATTGCAGGTTGATGGCCATCAGTACCTGAATTTTTCAGGCAACGATTATTTAGGCCTAAGTCACCATCCCAAAGTCATTGAGGCTTGGCAGCAAGGCGCTGCTCAATATGGCACAGGCAGCGGTGGTTCAGGGCATGTTACAGGGTTCTCTCGTGCCCATTACCAGCTAGAAAATGCGCTGTCTGAATGGTTAGGCTATCCGAGAGCACTGCTCTTTATCTCTGGTTTTGCGGCAAATCAAGCGGTAATCACCGCTTTGATGACCCAAGATGACCGCATTTTAGCCGATAAACTTAGCCATGCATCGATCCTTGAAGCAGCAATGTTATCTCGCGCTACTTTACGGCGTTTTACCCACAATAACCCGCTATCACTAGAAAAATTGCTCGCTCCTCCAGCAAAAGGGAAAACGCTTGTCATTACTGAAGGTGTTTTTAGTATGGACGGTGACTGTGCGCCGCTCACTGAATTGCAGCGGCTTGCCACACAGCATAATGCATGGCTTATGGTGGATGATGCACATGGTATTGGCGTGCGAGGGCGAGAAGGGCGCGGTAGTTGTGATGTTGATGGTATTAAACCCGAACTGCTGATTGTCACCTTCGGCAAAGCTTTTGGTTTGAGTGGTGCCGCGGTTTTGTGTGATGAAGCTACCGCAGATTATTTTATCCAAGCAGCTCGCCATCTTATTTATAGTACATCAATGCCACCGGCTCAGGCTATTGCATTATCAGCGGCTCTACAACAGATCCGTAACGCTGATGGCGAGAGGGAACGGCTTAACCAACATATTGCGTATTTTAGAAAAAATAGTCAGTTGAGTGGTATGCAATTAGCGAATTCATCGATGGCAATCCAACCGCTCATTGTTGGTGATAATGATGACAGTATTCAGCTTTCTAATTATCTTCGGCAAAAAGGGCTCTGGGTGCAAGCGATCCGCCCGCCTACTGTCCCACCCGGAAGTGCACGATTACGCATTACTCTGAGTGCGGCTCATCGCCAACAAGATATAGACCAACTGTTGGAGGCGCTACATGGTTTTGCCATTAAGTGATGAAAAGCAAAAAATTGCCTCTGCGTTTGGTAAAGCGGCAAAGCGCTATGATTCGATAGCGTATTATCAGCAAAACAGCGGTCACCAATTATTGGATTTATTAGCCTCAGCGCAGGTAAATTTAAGTGATAAAAAAGTGATTGATGTTGGCTGTGGAACGGGATTTTTCAGCCAAATTATCAAAAGACAAGGCGCTGAAGTCACCGCGTTAGATTTGTCATTAGGCATGTTAGAGGTTGCTCGCGATAAAAAGGCCGCTGCACAATATATTTGTGCAGATATGGAATTACTGCCTTTTGCCGACCAAACCTTCGATATCGTTTTTTCTAATTTAGCGATCCAGTGGTGCTCAAACTTATCACAAGCGTTAACGGAATTACATCGAGTGACCAAAAGTGGGGGCGTTATTGTATTTACGACTCTTGCGAAAGGCTCACTGTCTGAATTATCACAAGCTTGGGCTAAGTTAGATGGCTATTCACATGTGAATGAGTTTTTGAGCTTTGAGCTGATTACGGCGAGCTGCCAGCCATGGAAGCATCAATTACTGCTTCAGCCCGATAAACTGTATTTTCCTGATTTAGCTCGCTTGTTGAATTCATTAAAAGGGATAGGCGCGACGCATCTTACGGCAGGACGCCAAGGTGGATTGATGACAAGGCAACGATTACAGCAACTCACACATGCCTACCCAGCGTCAGTGAACGGCCTAGAACTGACTTATCAAACTGTATTTGGAATAATTTATCGTGATTAAAACCTTTTTTGTGACTGGCACCGATACTGAAGTCGGCAAAACGGTAGCCAGTTGTGCATTGCTACAAGCCGCTAATCAATTAGGTTATCAAACTGCGGGTTATAAGCCTGTCGCTTCAGGTAGCGAGCAGACGGCACAAGGGCTACGCAATAGTGACGCACTCTTTTTACAGGCAAACAGTACACTGCCATTAACTTACCAAGAAGTGAATCCGATTGTATTTGAAGCACCAACGTCTCCGCATATTATTAGTGAAAAAGTCGGGCAACCAATCGCGTTTTCGGTGATGACTGATGGATTAAAACAGTTGCAATCAAAAGCCCAATGGGTGTTAGTTGAAGGGGCTGGCGGTTGGTATACGCCACTATCAGCACATCACAGTTATGCCGATTGGGTGGTTGAGCAACAATTGCCTGTGATCATGGTTGTTGGTATCAAGTTAGGCTGTATTAATCATGCGTTGTTAACAGCGCAGGCCATCGCGCAATCAGGACTAAAATTGGTGGGGTGGATAGCTAATGAGGTCGAGCCAGCAGGAACCTATCAAGCAGAATATTTAGAGACGTTACACCGCACGATCAATGCCCCATCTCTTGGTACAATTCCTTATCAAAATAGCGATACATTTTTGGATGTTGGTCAGTATATTGATGTGAGACGGTTGCTGACAGCGTTGTGATGAGTGCTGAGAAAGAGTGGGAATATTTAAATGCCAAAAAAATCCACAATAAAGTGGATTTTTTGTTTTGCAGTGTTCGCAGGTATTGTTGGAAACATACTGACGAACACCAGTTGTTTCGCCATGACACTTGCATGTTTCGTGTTGCCATTAAAGCATGACATGTTCTATCTCATGGATCTTACTGAATAATTTTTTATGTTTCTGTTTGTGCAGTGTAAAAAGTGATTCTGGATCGTTAATCCGCCATTTTTGTCAACTCTGATCCTGTAAACCAGAATAAATATTGTTTTTGTGATAAATTCTGCGTAAAAAAATTTTCACTGAATTGCCATTTTTCTGTCATTTATTTGGTCTATGTGGTTTTTAGAGTAGAACGGAAACGCACTATCTTAAAGGGATTGCAGAGTTATCCACTATTTCTGTGGATAACCTTGTGAATTAGATCTAAAAAAACAACCGTATCCAAGGTGACAAGCGGCTTTGCCTTTATTTGATGTGATTTCAGACTCATAAATAATCGTATTGAAATACAATAAGTTAAATAAAATCAATACGCAATTTTTTATTTGAGATAAGAGCAGAAATGGCATCAGCATAAAATATATAAATAACGTTAGGTCAAGTAAAATTTTGGGGATAACCTAACGCTATCCACAATAAAATTTGTGCTAGAGAAATTTTAAATTCAGTACTTGAAGCTGGTTTTTTATCCAGTATTATAAGGGAATGATCGTTTAAGAGGCGTGGGTAATGAGTAAAGTATTTAAATTGTATTCTGATTTTCAACCAGGAGGAGACCAACCAGAAGCCATTCGTCGGCTTTCTGAAGGGTTGGAAGATGGCCTAGCTCATCAAACCTTACTTGGTGTAACGGGTTCAGGTAAAACCTTTACTATTGCCAATGTGATTGCCAAAGAAAACCGTCCAACCATGTTGATGGCACACAACAAGACGTTGGCTGCACAATTGTATAGCGAAATGAAAGCTTTCTTCCCTGATAATGCAGTCGAATATTTCGTTTCTTATTATGATTATTATCAGCCTGAAGCTTATGTTCCGAGTTCAGACACTTTTATTGAAAAAGATGCCTCTGTTAACGAGCATATTGAACAAATGCGTTTGTCAGCCACAAAGGCCTTACTGGAACGACGTGATGTGATTGTTGTGGCTTCTGTTTCTGCCATCTATGGTCTTGGTGATCCGGATAGCTATTTAAAAATGATGTTGCATCTAACCGATGGCATGATTATCGATCAACGCGCTATTTTGCGCCGCTTAGCGGATCTACAATATACACGTAATGATCAAGCTTTTACTCGGGGAACATTTCGCGTACGCGGTGAAGTTATCGATATCTTCCCCGCGGAATCAGATGAATATGCGCTACGGGTTGAATTATTTGATGAAGAAGTTGAGCGGCTATCTTTATTTGATCCTTTGACAGGCCAGATCCAACATCGTGTGCCTCGTTTTACCGTTTACCCTAAAACCCACTATGTCACTCCTAGAGATCGGATCTTAGAAGCGATGGAGCAAATCAAGGTGGAGCTGGCTGATAGACGTAAAGTGCTACTCGAAAATAATAAACTTTTAGAAGAGCAACGCATTACCCAGCGAACTCAGTTCGATCTTGAAATGATGAATGAACTTGGCTATTGCTCTGGGATTGAAAACTATTCACGCTATTTATCTGGTCGAGCTCCCGGAGAACCACCTCCAACCTTGTTTGATTATCTTCCCGCAGATGGCCTATTGGTGGTGGATGAATCTCACGTCACCATTCCACAAATTGGTGCTATGTATAAAGGAGACCGTTCTCGTAAAGAAACGTTGGTAGAATATGGTTTCCGTTTACCTTCTGCACTGGATAACCGGCCAATGCGCTTTGAAGAGTTTGAAGCGTTGGCGCCACAAACGATTTATGTCTCAGCAACACCGGGTAACTATGAAATAGAAAAATCGGGCTCTGAAGTGATAGAGCAGGTGGTTAGGCCAACAGGTTTATTGGATCCCATTATTGAGGTGCGTCCAGTCGCGACTCAAGTTGATGATTTACTTTCCGAAATTCGCATACGCGCCCAGAAAAATGAACGTGTGTTGGTCACCACACTGACAAAACGGATGGCTGAAGATTTAACAGAATACCTTGAAGAGCATGGGGAGCGCGTTCGCTACCTTCACTCTGATATTGATACAGTTGAACGTGTTGAAATTATTCGTGATTTACGGCTTGGTGAATTTGATGTTTTAGTCGGGATCAACTTGCTTAGAGAAGGTCTTGATATGCCAGAGGTCTCACTAGTGGCGATTTTGGACGCGGATAAAGAAGGCTTTTTACGTTCAGAACGCTCATTGATTCAGACAATAGGACGCGCTGCTCGTAACTTAAATGGTAAAGCGATTTTGTATGGCGATAAAATTACCAATTCGATGGAAAAAGCCATCAAAGAAACGGAACGACGCCGAGCTAAGCAGATCGCCTTTAACGAGCAGCATGGTATTGTTCCTCAAGGGCTGAATAAAAAAGTCGGCGATATTCTACAAATCGGCCACAAAGTGGGCGGAAAATCGAAAGGGCGCAATAAAGAGAATACGAAAATTGATCATCGCGATGATATCCAATTGCTATCAACAAAAGAATTGGAGCAACGTATTTCACAGCTTGAGGCTCAGATGTATAAACATGCTCAAGACTTGGAATTTGAAGCGGCTGCAAATGTTCGCGATCAATTACAAGAACTCAGAGAACGTTTTATTGCTAATTCATGATGAGATAACGTTAACCACGAGATGCCTTTCTCGTGGTTAACTTCAGAGCGTTTGAGTGACAAATTGTCGACGGCTATACGAATGATTAAAGTAGTTGTACTGTTTCTTCAATCGCTTGCAAAAGCAATTTGCGGTCATGACGATAAGGGATATCGTCGGCTTCTAACACACGCTGTGTTACTAAACGTTCATGGCGAATAGGTTCAATATTGGTTCTTGGGCCAACGATGACGGCATTAATTTTTTGGCAGCCAATATGTTGTTCCATCATCAGTAACTTTTCTTTTAAGGTTAGACTGGCAGCCGAGGTACTGAGTTCTTTACCAAGGTTGCCAATATAAATCATAGGGGCTTTACATTCACGTAATGCATCGGTGATGTCATCAAGCAGCAATAAGGGCATTAGGCTAGTAAAGAAGCTGCCTGGGCCGATTAAAATCAAGTCAGATTGGTGAATTGCTTCAACCGCTTCTGCGGTGGCTTTGACTCTGGGGTATAAACGTAGCTCTTGAGGCAATTCAACTAAAGCATCAACATTCACTTCGCCATAGACTTCATTCCCCATATCATCTATTGCCATCAAATCCACAGGGGATTCAGACATAGGAATGAGTTTTGCATCCACTTTTAGCATATTGCGGATCAAATTGATGGCATCAAGGGGGCGAACACTGAGGTGATCTAATGACTTTAACATTAGGTTACCTAAATTATGTCCAGAGAGTTCACCATTCCCACTAAAGCGATATTCGAACATAGCTGAGGCAATTGAAGGTTCTGTGATTAATTGGTTGAGACAGTTACGCATATCTCCCCAAGCGATGCCGCCTTCTGCTCGACGGATACGACCAGTCGACCCACCGTTATCGGTAGTGGTAACAATGCCCGTTAATCGAGAACCTAAAGATGAGAGAGAAGACATTACACGACCAAGCCCATGTCCGCCCCCAAGAGCGACAACATGCCTAAAATCAGTCAGACTACTATTCGGCATAGTGTTCCTATATCAGTTATTTTCCAGCGCCATGGCTATTATACAGTGTTCTCGTTAGTGAGATGTAATTTAAACGAAAAACGGCGCGATTTGTCACGTTTAACACAAAACCGCGTTAATCTATCACAAAACCCTGGTTTGGGTTCATTTATCATCATTATTCACAGTAAAAATTTAAAATTATGATGAGTTAAAAATTAATTATCTCATCGGGTTATTTGTGATAATCAAGAAAGGATCAATAATTGTGTTAAACCTAAATTCAGATTGCTCTTAATTAACTAAAAAAACGATAATTGAAGTGATTTTCTTATCATCTT
This sequence comes from Providencia sp. PROV080, assembly GCF_033688105.1. Classification (NCBI taxonomy): domain Bacteria; kingdom Pseudomonadati; phylum Pseudomonadota; class Gammaproteobacteria; order Enterobacterales; family Morganellaceae; genus Providencia; species Providencia sp. PROV080. The sequence continues at coordinate 3,068,428 of NZ_CP096346.1, read as the reverse complement.
CAAATCTTTTCAAAATGTTCAAAATACATTTACCCACATACGTCATGACATTAAATTTATATTGGATTAACAAATGCATAACTAAATGCTAAGTCGTTGTATAATATATTATATATCGAAATTCAAATTCGCTTTTTGCTTTTATTTACGCTAAAATCCCTACATATAATAAGTGAACAAAGTAAACAATGTTGAGAGCTCATTCGCCACGTTAACTTGATTCGCTTATAGATAAAAACTCCTAGCCTTTGTGTCTAAGTTCGCGCTAACGAATATGATGCTTTGGCCGTGGTCTTTGAACCACCAGGGTGCAAGATAGAAATGTCTGCATCTCCCGTATTTGGAAAGGTGTCATTATGCAGCAGCTTGTCGATCAATTTGCTCGGAAATTTTACTATCTCCGCCTATCTATTACTGATGTGTGCAACTTTCGTTGTACCTATTGTCTCCCTGATGGTTACAAACCTAGTGGTCGCCACGAGTTCCTTTCGCTGAGTGAAATTCAGCGTGTTAGCCGTGCTTTTGCTGAATTAGGAACAGAAAAAGTCCGTATCACAGGTGGTGAGCCGACGATGCGTAAAGACTTTACCGATATTATCGCTGCGATAAATGAAAATAAATCAATAAAGAAAATTGCGGTTACCACCAATGGCTATCGTATGGCGCGTGATGTGCAGCAATGGAAAGAGGCGGGGCTTGGTGCGATTAATGTCAGTGTCGACAGCTTAGATCCTCGTCAATTTGCGGCCATTACAGGCCAAGATAAATTTTATCAAGTCATGCAAGGCATTGATGCAGCCTTTGACGCTGGTTTTAAGCAAGTCAAAGTCAATGCGGTGTTGATGAAAAACGTCAACGATATCGCACTCAAATCATTTTTAAATTGGATTAAGCATCGTCCTATTCAATTGCGTTTCATTGAATTAATGGAAACGGGGGAAGGCAGTGATCTTTTTAACCGTTACCATATTTCGGGAGAAACGATTCGTGACCGCCTTATTGAAGAAGGTTGGTACAGTGTACCCCGTGCACGGAGCGATGGTCCCGCACAAGTATTTAGCCACCCTGATTACCTAGGGGAAATTGGCCTTATCATGCCTTATGAAAAAGATTTCTGCCAAAGTTGTAACCGCTTACGCGTTTCTTCATTGGGAAATCTTCATCTGTGTTTATTTGGTGAGAATGGCATACCACTACGTGATTTGCTCAGCGATGACAACCAAAATGAAGCACTGAAAGCACGTATTCAAAGTGGATTACAATTCAAGAGAGAAACCCATTTCTTGCATATGGGCGACAGCGGCATTACCCCTAATTTATCGGTAATTGGCGGCTAACCCATTTTTGATTTTTTCAGGAGAAAATATGTCACAACTGACTCACATCAATGCGTCGGGTGAAGCGCATATGGTGGATGTTTCTGCAAAAGCGGAAACAGTCCGTGAAGCGAAGGCGGAGGCTTTTGTTACCATGAATGCAGACACCTTATCCATGATTATTGAAGGAAGTCATCATAAAGGTGATGTTTTTGCAACAGCCCGCATCGCAGGGATCCAAGCAGCCAAAAAAACATGGGAATTGATCCCGCTATGCCATCCTTTGTTACTCACCAAAGTGGAAGTAACTCTCCAAGCCTTGCCTGAAACAAATCAAGTACGTATTGAATCTTGCTGCCGTTTGACAGGGAAAACGGGGGTGGAAATGGAGGCACTAACGGCAGCGTCTGTTGCGGCTTTAACCATCTATGATATGTGTAAAGCGGTGCAAAAAGACATGGTTATTGGCCCGGTTCGTTTATTGGAAAAAACAGGCGGCAAATCAGGTCATTTTAAGGTGGATGCATGATTAAAGTCCTTTTTTTTGCTCAGGTGCGTGAATTAGTTGGTACAGATTGCCTTGAGTTATCAGAACATTATCCAACTGTTGAAGCGCTACGCCAATCCCTATCTAAACGTGGTGATCGCTGGGCACTCGCGTTAGAGGATGGTAAGTTGCTATCGGCGGTAAACCAATCTTTTGTTGCCACAGATCATCCTTTGAACGACGGTGATGAAGTGGCTTTTTTCCCTCCAGTGACAGGGGGATAAGATGAAAAATACCCATATTGCCGTTCAAACAGAAAATTTCAGCGTGGGTGAGCAATACCAATGGCTTGCAGAGTGTGATAGCGACGGAGCAGTGGTCACCTTTACTGGTAAAGTGAGAAATCACAATTTAGGCGACAGTGTTGCGGCATTAACACTTGAACACTATCCCGGAATGACGGAAAAAGCGTTAACCCAGATAGTAGTAGAAGCACGACAACGTTGGGAATTACAACGCGTTAGTGTGATCCATCGTGTGGGAACTTTACAACCGGGTGAAGAAATTGTTTTTGTTGGTGTCACTAGCGCTCATCGTGCAGCCGCATTCCAAGCTGCTGAATTTATAATGGATTATTTGAAAACCAAAGCCCCATTTTGGAAGAAAGAAACGTTGCCTAATAATGAACGTTGGGTTGAGGCAAAAGAGAGTGATGAGGCCAGTGCAGAGCGCTGGTAATCATCTGGATTTCTTATTGAGTTTTGAGTTTGTTGAATGTTAATGTCAATAAATTGTGATAAACTTTGCAAGATATTGTCTGGCTACGGCACATTGCTGTGGTCGTTTCTTACTAATGTATGAAGGGTAACCATCATGGATCGATTCGATCAACGTAATGATTCTCTTGTCCAGCGCAGCAGTGCCACCATTCAGACATTTATGTCTCAGGTGTATGGATGGATGACCGTTGGCCTGTTACTGACGGCTTTTGTCGCTTGGTACACGTTGGGTCTTTTACTCGAAGGTAAAATAATGCTAAGCCAAGGTCTTATTATCGGCTTAGTTGTTGTTCAGTTTGGTCTCGTACTTGGCTTATCATTCCTACTACCAAAAATGAGTGGAATGGTTGCAACGGGCATGTTTATGCTCTACTCAATGCTAACGGGCGTGACACTTTCTGTGATCCTTGCGGTATATACGCAAGAGTCAGTTGTCGGTACCTTTATTATCACAGCGGTGATGTTTGGGGCACTTAGCTTCTATGGCTATACCACTAAACGCAGCTTATCGGGTATGGGTAACTTCCTGTTTATGGCATTGATAGGCTTGATCGTAGCATCACTGGTTAATATCTGGATGCAAAGCTCTGCAATGTACTGGGTGATTACTTATGCGGGTGTGTTAATTTTTGCTGGTTTAACCGCATATGACACTCAAAAGCTGAAAGAAATGGGTGCACAAATTGATGTCGAAGATAAAGAAAATATGCGTAAATTCGCTATTTTAGGTGCATTGAACCTGTATCTGGACTTCATCAACCTGTTCTTGATGTTACTCCGTATTTTCGGAGACCGTCGCTAATTTAGCGGTTTTGCGTATCGTGGTTAGCTGATACGTGAATAGATAAAGTAAAAGAACATAAACCCTTGTTATGGTTTAACCAACAAGGGTTTTTTATTGCTTGTCGATCATAAAAAACAAGTGAATGAGAGCATCTAAGCTATTTTCTTGCGAAATAGATAATAAGCAATGGAGCTGGTTATCACCGATATGAAGAGTAATGGCCATAAACTGTGCCAAATAATATTGAAATCAGCATCTTTGAGGTAAATTTGTTTGGTTATTTCCGTAAAGTGGCGAATCGGATTTACCCAAGTAATATCTTGTAGCCATACAGGCATGTTTTCTACCGGAGAGATATAGCCCGATAGCAAAACAGCGGGCATCATAAAGACAAATACGCCAATGAAAGCTTGCTGCTGTGTTGAGCATAATGCTGAAATTAACAAGCCAAACCCTACCAAAGATAAGCCATAGAAAATCATGGTCGCATAAAAAAGAGGGAGGGAGCCTGCAAAAGGTATTTGATAGCAAAAGATACCAATCACTAAGACTAATGTAGCTTGTGCTGTTGCGATAATCAGCGCAGGAACCGCTTTACCGATAAAAATTTGCCAAGTGGTAAGGGGTGAGACAAGTAATTGATCGAGAGTGCCTTGCTCTGCTTCACGGGCAATGGATAGCGAGGTAACAATTAACACCCCAATAGTAGTAATTAACGCAACCAATGATGGCACAATAAACCATTTGTAATCGAGATTGGGGTTATACCAGTTGCGTACTATTAACTCACTATTATTGGCTAAAGGTTTTCCCGCAGTCAGTTCATGTTGATACTGCTGAACAATTTGTTGGATATAATTAGCCGCAATTTGTGCACTATTAGAATTACGGCCATCAAGCAGCAACATCATATTGGCAGTATGTTGGCTATCTATGTTTCCACTAAAATTCTGCCCAAAGCGTACGACTAACAAGCTTTCACGGTTATCCAGTGTTTCACGAATCTCATGTTCATTTTTAAGTAATAGAACCTTTGAGAAGGCCTCCGCTTTAGCCAAGCGTTGAGTTAGCTCTATGGCGTGTTGACCACCATCTTGGTCAAAAATCGCGATGGTTGTATTGGTTACCTCTAATGTTGCCGCAAGCGGAAATAAGATCATTTGGAAAATAACCGGCATGATCAAAATGATCCGTGTTTGCTTTTCTTGTAATAAAGATTGCAACTCTTTCATGATCAAGGTGTATAAGCGATAAAACATAGCAAATCCTTATCAATCAAGGCGTCGGCGCGTTTTCCATGCCGTTAAACCAATAAATAAAATGGCGGAAGCAATAAGTAGCAGTAAGTCGGTGAGTAAAACAATATAGATATCACCGGCTAAAAATAGCGTCTGTAGACTACTGACAAAATAGCGCGCTGGAATAAAGTAGGTCACGATTTGAATAACTATAGGCATACTTGATATTTCAAAAATAAAGCCTGACAGCATGATTGCTGGTAAAAATGCCGCATTTAAGGCAACCATAGCGGCATTAAATTGGTTACGGGTGATCGTTGAGATCAGTAAGCCCATCCCCAGCGCCGTCGCTAAATAAAGGCTCGTGATCAAAAACAGGACTAGGAGAGAACCTCGATAAGGGACATCTAGCACCAAGGTCGTGACGACCATACAGAGGATCATCACAAAAGAGCCAAGAACCTGATAGGGTAATAGTTTCGACAGTAATAGCTCGGTACGAGTAATTTGCGTAGAAAGTAAGGCTTCCATTGTGCCTCGTTCCCACTCTCGAGCTACAACTAATGAGGTTAAAATCGCGCCGACAACGGTCATGATAATACTGATTGCACCGGGTATAATAAAATGCTGGCTAATCGCTGCTTCGTTGAACCAGTAACGCATATTTAGATCAATAAGTGGTTCTGTTGAATAGCCTTTATTTTCACCTTGTTGCACTAACCATGTATGCCAAACACCTTTCGTGTAGGCCTGCACAAAGTTGGCGGTATTAGGTTCACTGCCGTCGGTAATCACTTGTATGGCGGCATGTCCTTCAGGCCGTAATAGCTGTTGTGAAAAATCAACGGGAACTACAACGATGCCGCGAATTTCTCCTGCTTGCATTTTATCAATCAATAATTGTCGGTTATCACTCACTGTGGCATCAATAAAAGGAGAGCCTGTGAAAGTATCAACCAGCTCTCTCGCTTCATGGCTTTGTTGATCCATTAATATGCCAATTCGTAATTGGCTTGAATCTAAATTTATGCCGTAGCCAAAGATAAATAGCAGCATCAATGGGATGACGACAGCGATTAATGCACTGCTTGGATCGCGCACAATCTGTTTGCTTTCTTTAATGCATAATGCTTTGAGTCTACGCCAAGAAAAATGAGACGCATTAGCGGTCATTGTTCCTCCTGCTGTTTATCATAGTCGAGTATCAGCTCAATAAAGGCATCTTCCATTGAAGGGTTCGGGTTCGCTTCTGTGGCAACTTGTTGTTTTAAGGCATCAGGGGTACCTGCTGCAATAATTTTGCCACGATACACTAACCCAATTCGATCACAGTATTCCGCTTCATCCATGAAATGGGTTGTGACCATGACGGTGACTCCTTTATCTACCATTCCATTGATATGTAACCAAAATTCACGCCGAGTGAGAGGGTCAACACCTGAAGTTGGTTCATCAAGAAATAAAATATCAGGCTCATGCATCAATGAACAAGCCAGTGCCAGTCGTTGCTTAAAACCAAGTGGTAGAGAATCTGTTATTTGATGCAGTATGGGGGTGAAATTAAAAGCTTCAACCATTTCAGCGATTTTTTGAACTTGATGTTTGCCATGTAGGCCATAAACCCCTGAAAAAAATTTCAGATTTTGTCCGACCTTTAAATTGCTATAGAGAGAAAACTTTTGGGCCATATAGCCTAAGTGTTGTCGTGCCTTATCTGAGCTAGTTTTTAAATCCATCCCTAAGACCAAAGCTTGCCCTTCCGTGGGTTTCATTAACCCACACATCATTTTAAAAGTGGTTGATTTTCCTGCACCATTAGGGCCGAGTAAGCCAAAGATTTCGCCGCGTTTTACTTGGAAATTCACCGTGTCCGTTGCAGCAAAGTCACCAAATTTTTTGGTAAGGTTACGTGCTTCAATAACGGTTTCACTGGGGTTTGCAGGAATTTGAGGCATGATAGCCGCTAGCACTGAGCGATGAGATGGCCCTCCACCCAATAAATCAATAAAGGCATCTTCGAAACGAGGCTCTGCTTCAACAAGTTTACCATTAGGTATATTCAAGCCTTGTAATAGTGATTCTTTAGATGCGTTTTCTTTTAAAATCAAACGAATGTATCGACCTTGAATAACCCCATCGGTCGTTTCAGGAAGTACAAGGGCATCTTGTAAAACGGTGCGTTTATCTTCGGCAGGAACCTCTAATAAATATGAGCGCCCGACCATTTTTTGGGTCAGTGTTTGTGGTTGTCCTGAAAAAAGTAGCTTACCTTGGTTTAGTAATAAAACATTTTTGCATTGCTGGGCTTCATCAAGATAGGACGTACTCCATAGGATCAACATGCCCTCATCAGCTAAGGTATGAACCATCTGCCACAATTCCCGCCGTGCTATCGGGTCGACTCCCACTCCGGGTTCATCCAAAAGAAGCACTTTAGGTTTACCTATCAGTGTGCAGGCTAATCCCAATTTTTGCTTCATTCCACCTGATAATTTCCCCGCTAGCCTATGAGTAAAACGGGTTAAATCGGTAAAGCTGAGTAGTTGTTGATAGGTTTTTTGGCGCTCTTCTCCAATAACGCCACGTAAATCAGCATATAAATCGAGGTTTTCTTGGACGGTTAAATCTTCATATAAACCAAACTTCTGTGGCATATATCCCAAGTTAGCATGAACTTGTACACTATCCGCGATAGGATCTAACCCCATTAGGCTGATTGAGCCAGAATCTGGTTTTAATAAACCAGCAAGCATTCTCATCAGCGTCGTTTTTCCTGCTCCATCAGGACCAACTAACCCAGTGACTGAACCGCCATAGATTTCAGTGGTTAAGCGTTCTACTGCCGGCGAATCCAGTCCTATAAATGTCTTTTCGACCTCTTGAAGACGAATATGATAATCTGATTCACTCATCATACACTCTTATTACTGCTCTTGAGGGAAACGAATAGTGACAGGCATTCCTTGACGTAAAGCATCATCAGGATTGCTGACAATAATACGTAATCGATACACAAGGTCAGTGCGTAGTTCAGGCGTTTGGACGCTTTTCGGCGTAAATTCAGCGGTTGGCGAGACAAAGCCAATGGTGCCATGGTAAGGCGCATCAGGGCGGCTATCTGTGTAGAGTAAAACTTCTTTGCCGGGAACGGCCATACCCAAATTGGGCTCATTCACATAAGCTCTAGCCCAAACAGGGCTTGTTAGAGTGACACTAAAGACGGTATTCCCAGCCCCGACAATAGTGCCTGGTTCGATTGCTCGAGTAAGAATGGTGCCATCGGAAGGGGCTGTCAAAATGGTATCTTGTAAATCTAATTCGGCTTGTGCAACAGCCGCTTCCGCTTGTAACCATTCACCACGAGCGGCTTCTATTTCCTCTTTACGGAATCCACTCTGATATTGATTCAATTTATCTTGTGCTGCTTTCAAGGCTGCAAGAGCTTGATTACGATTCGTTTTAGCATTATCCAATTCATTGGCGGAGATAACGTGGGATGCTGCTAACCCTTTTTGACGTTGATAAAAACTTTCTGCGTATTGCCATGCCGCTTGTTTTTGTGCGACTTCCGCTTCAACTTGTGCAACTTCTTGAGTTCGATAACCTTTTTCCTTCATGGCTAGTTGCGCTTTGGCACTATCCCTGATCCCTTTAGCTTTATTCAACGCATTGATATAAGGAGCTTTATCAAGCTCCCCGAGTGTTTGACCTTGGGTAACGCGCGCGCCTTCATCAACATTCAAAGACGCGAGCTTCCCACCTACACGAAAGCCTAGATTAACGGTTCGTACGTCAATATTGCCATATAAGGTTAATGTTTTATCTTGTTGTGATTGATACCAATAATAGCCACCAGCCGCGATCCCGATTACTATGACAATAAGAATAAAAAAGACAGAACGACGTTTACTGTTCATAATTAACCTTATTTCGTGTAAATATTGTGATTTAAAAGAGATAGAACAATAATCTATAACCAATTTTTATAGATTAATCATATCACTTTTTACCTTCTTTGCGATGGCGTAAACCTTCTAATAATATATTGGTGTGCTCTATCAGTACCTGGTTGATAATTTTATACTCCTCTTCATTAATGTGTTTCCAGCCTGTTTGCCGAAGGAGTGTCTCTCTTGCGATACGGAATGAGAGCGTTTCCCCCAAAATGGCATGGGTCTGAATTAACGTGGTTAATTTGTTCGGATCGGAGCCTATATAGATAGCAATAAGCCGATTCAATTTAGTGTAAATAGGACCTAGTGCCTGTTCATGGATAATCGTATAAGCTTCAGTGGGATTGAGCTGTTCTCTAGCAAGTATCCGTGAAAAGCTAAGGTTCTTTTTTTCTAATTGGAAGTAGTTGTAACCTACTAAGATTTTTTGCAAATGCGTAATGGCTTCATCAGGCGAGGGTGCCGGTTGACGAAGGTAAGTATCTATTTCTGAAATATTTTCACTAAAATTTTCTTTTATTGTATCTGCAATCAATTGTGCTACAGCTAGGTATAGACCCTCTTTTGAACCAAAGTAATACGAAATAGCAGCAATATTTTGGCCTGAAACCTGAGCAATTTTGCGGGTTGTTGCTCCATCCAGACCTAATTCACCATAGACATCAGCAGCCGAATATAACAACTGCACTTTGGCGTTTTCTCCTCTATGAGTTGATGGTGTATTTATGGTCATGAAATTTCCTTAAACAGTTAAAATTAAATATTAACTTAACTAGCGCTATGCAGCTTTTTGCTTTCCGCACTGACGGAAAACGATATATTGCAGTGTGTAATAGTTATATATACTATATTCAAGTAATTTTGTATTAATTTATTTTATAAACTAAATTAATATACTTATTAGGAACAAATAATGTTACAATTTTTGCAATAGCACGGCAGTTTGCACCTTTATCCTTCTACATGATCCTTCCCCTCGAACTGCCTCTGATTATTCAGAGTGGTGAAGCCCGGAGTAATTTAAGTTGACTAGTTTTTCAGACCTCGCATTAAACGAGGAAATTCTGCTTGCCATCAATGAGTTAGGCTATGAATCACCGACGCCAATTCAGCAGCAAGCTATCCCGGCAGTTCTTGCTGGCCATGACTTATTAGCAAGCGCCCAGACAGGAACGGGAAAAACCGCGGGCTTTACGTTACCTATTTTGCAGAAATTGATCTCCACTCCCCGCACAGGGAAAGATCGTAAACCCATTCGAGCATTAATTTTGACGCCTACCCGTGAATTGGCTGCTCAAGTTGCTGAAAATGTTAAAGAATATAGCCGCCATTTGAAGGTTCGCTCCTTTGTGGTCTTTGGGGGGGTCAGCATTAACCCTCAAATGATGAAATTACGTGGTGGTGTTGAAATCTTGATTGCGACACCCGGACGTTTACTCGATTTAGAACATCAAAATGCGGTTAATTTATCCCAAGTTGAAATTTTTGTTCTTGATGAAGCTGACCGCATGTTGGATATGGGATTTATTCATGATATTCGCCGTGTTATCAATAAATTGCCTAAGAAACGCCAAAATTTGCTGTTTTCAGCGACGTTCTCTGATGAAATTAAACAGCTAGCGAATAAGCTATTAGATAACCCAATTACTATTGAAGTCGCTCCCCGTAATTCAGCCTCTGAACAAGTCACCCAATTTGTGCATCATGTTGATAAAAAACGTAAAGCGGAACTTTTATCCTACATGATCGGTCGTGATAATTGGCAACAGGTGCTCGTGTTTACGCGTACAAAACATGGCGCGAACCGACTTGCTGAGCATCTTAATAAAGATGGAATAAAAGCCGCTGCAATCCATGGAAACAAAAGCCAAGGTGCACGTACACGCGCCCTAGCAGACTTTAAATCAGGTGACATACGTGTCTTAGTGGCTACAGACATTGCTGCGCGTGGTTTGGATATCGAACAGCTTCCTTACGTCGTTAACTTCGAACTGCCTAATGTGGCGGAAGACTATGTTCACCGTATTGGTCGTACAGGACGAGCAGAAGCAACGGGAATGGCGGTATCACTAGTTTGTGTGGATGAAGTTAAGTTATTAAAAGATATAGAAAAATTATTGAAAAAATCCATCCCCGTTATGGCGATTGATGGTTATGAGCCCGACCCTTCAATTAAGCCTGAACCTATTCAGAAAGGCCCTCAGCGCAATAATGAGAGACGTAGCGGTAGCGGTAAGCGCCATACCACGTCTGCGAAGCCTCGCCGTGAACGCACCGAGAATACGAAAAGTAAGCCGGCAACTTCTGGTTCACCGTGGAAAAAATCACAAAAGAAAGTGCGTCAGGGGCATGGTGAAGGTTAATGCGTGTTGTTCTGGCTCCAATGGAAGGCGTTCTCGATTCTCTGGTACGTTCGCTACTCAGTGAGGTCAATGATTATGACCTCTGTATTACCGAGTTTGTGCGTGTTGTCGATACTCTACTTCCTGCGAAAACGTTTTATCGATTATGCCCAGAACTACGTCATGGGAGTCGTACACCGTCGGGAACATTAGTCCGCGTACAACTATTGGGCCAGCACCCGCAATGGCTCGCGGAAAACGCGGCTAGAGCGGTTTCTTTAGGTTCATGGGGGGTTGATCTTAATTGTGGATGTCCCTCTAAAACGGTCAATGGACATGGTGGCGGAGCGACATTACTGAAGCAGCCTGAATTGATCTACCGTGCAGCGAAAGCTATGCGTGAGGCTGTTCCAAAGGAGCTCCCTGTGTCTGTTAAAGTAAGATTAGGTTGGGATAGTAGCCAGCTTTGCTATGAAATTGCCGATGCAGTTGAACAGGCAGGCGCGACAGAGCTCACAGTACATGGGCGAACCAAAGAAGATGGCTATCGAGCCGAGAAAATTAATTGGCAAGCTATTGGTGATATTCGTCAGCGTTTATCGATCCCCGTTATTGCTAATGGTGAAATTTGGGATTATGAAAGCGCTCAACGCTGCCTTGAAATGACAGGCTGTGATGCCATTATGATTGGCCGAGGTGCCTTGAATACGCCGAATCTTAGCCATGTGGTGAAAGCGAACCAGCCTAAAATGCCTTGGGAACAAGTTGGGACGCTACTCTTAAAGTACACTGAGTTAGAGAAACAAGGAGATACAGGGCATTACCACGCTGCTCGTATCAAACAGTGGTTAGGTTATTTACGTAAAGAATATGAACAGGCCAACCTATTATTTTCACATATTAGAGCACTAAAAACTGCTAATCAGATCGCAGAAATAATCGAAAAAGAAGTTAAACAAACATTAAATAAAAGTTAAATTGTTTGAAATTTAATCATTCAATTGTATTTTATTTGCCAAAATAGCGTATTAGATCTTTACTTAAATTGGTTAATCATTTTTAAGTCATGTTAAATTGGGTTTAAATTGTTTGTCATAGAATGGCAAATTCACAGGATTAAACTCTATTTTACCGTGTTTAATTTGTATGGAGGTCTATGATGGGAGTTATTTCTTGGGTTATTTTTGGTCTTATTGCAGGTATTTTGGCGAAGTGGATCATGCCAGGAACCTACCAAATCGGTTTTGTCATGACGACCGTACTCGGAATTGTTGGGGCCGTCGTTGGTGGATATATCAGTACTTTCTTTGGCAAAGGTAAGGTAGATGGTTTCAACTTTGGCAGCTTTGTGGTTGCCGTGATCGGTGCGATAGTCGTGCTATTTTTAGCTGGAATATTTGCTAAATAACCTGATACCCAATCAGAATGAACCTTAAAATAAACCACCGTTAATAAGGTGGTTTATTTTTTATGGAAATCGTCATGCTGATACTGTAGATATCTTGGCTCACTCAATTATGGCTGATGAGTTCCCAAGATTTCAGCTAACACTCCCTTATGTGAGTTAAGTCGCTTTATGTGCAAGGGAGTGATAGCACGGTGACTAAGGTTCTATCGGTAGGCCGTTATCTTGCCCCCATTCAGCCCATGAGCCATCGTACAGGCTAACATTGGTATTACCTAATAGTGTTAATGCCATTAAGACGACAGCGGCGGTCATACCTGAGCCACAAGTTGTGACAGAAGGGGCATGAATATCAATGCCTTGTTTAGCAAACAGCGCTTTCAGTTCTGTTTCTGATTTAAACTCACCCTTGTCGACTAACAGATCCCAAGGCATATTTTTACTACCAGGGATATGCCCCATGCGTAGACCCGGACGAGGTTCAGGGGCTTGCGCTAAAAAGCGTGCGGCGGCACGGGCATCAATAATCTGTACTTGCTTTTGCTCTTCTACTAGTTCAAGGACTTGAGCTTGATTTAAAACATTTTCACGCTGGCATTTGGCCGTGTAGGTTTGCGGTGTCGGAGGGATAACTTCTCCTGTCTGAGTTTCAAAACCTGCCGCTTTCCATGCATCAATGCCACCAGCTAGAATTTTGACATTTTTGTGGCCCATCGTTGTAAATGTCCACCACGCGCGAGGCGCAGAGAATAAATTATTCTGAGCGTAAATGATTACTTGAGTATCATTATTTATTCCCATTTTACCGACGGCCTGACTAAATGTAGTTTCATCTGGCAGCATATGTGGCAAGGCAATACGCGTATCTGCCACTTCATCTTGATTAAAGAATTGGGCATGAGGAATGTGTTCTTCTAACCAACGCTGCCGACAATCATAAGGCGCGGTTGGAGGGGGAGATGAAGCATCTAGTACGATAAGGTTAGTATCTGACAGGTGGTCATGTAACCAGTGAGGTGTGACAAAATAAGCGTCATACATAAATTATCTTCATCCTGAATGTAAATATTATTGAGCCTGATTAACCGCAGGAATAATAGAAGGTTGCTGTGGTTGACTGTGTTCAATAGGTGTCGTTGAACGTGTATAAATATTCATGCCCGCTAAAACAATCCCACCAACGGAACCGAATGCACATAGCGCGAAGAGAGCGATAACAACCTTTTTCATTTTTTATAGCCTGAGTTGAAGAAGTAGACCCAAAGTATAACTCGATGAGTGTTGCAGACAAGTTAAATACTCTTTTTTGTGCGGATGAATGGGGAATTTGCCAACCTGTTCCCAATTTTGTGGCATAATGGTTTTTTAAACAGTAGTTTTTGCAAAGCACATCGTAAATACTTTCTGATAACGTCTGGTTTATTAACCACATTGGTTATTCTACACCTTCTAATGTAAACAGCAGTGAGCCTATGTCTCTGTCAAATAAAATTAAAGAACATATAACCCAATGGTATAAAGGGTTATCACACCATATTGACGGGTTCGTTTCCCGCGCACCACAGCGCCAAATGATTGCTGAAGTTGCAAAAAATTTGTCTGATGAAGAAGGGCGACATTTGGTGATTGAGGCACCAACAGGAGTAGGCAAAACACTCTCTTATTTAATACCCGGTATTGCTGTTGGGCGTGAAGAAGGCAAAATATTAGTCGTCAGCACGGCGAATGTCGCGTTACAGGATCAAATTTTCAGTAAAGACTTACCATTACTCAGTAAAATAATTCCCGACCTTAAGTATACAGGCGCTTTTGGTCGAGCACGTTATGTATGTCCTCGCAATTTAGAGGCAATTTGTGCAGCTGAAGGCGAACAAATTGACTTAATGTTGTTAGTCGAAGATAAGGCTGAAATAGCCAATAGTGAAGAAAGAGCGATTTGTCAGCAGCTACGTAATGACTTTCATAGCTTTGCATGGGATGGGTTGAGGGATCACCATAAACGAGCATTTAGTGATAGCTTATGGCGAAAGGTGAGTACTGATAAAATGAATTGCTTAGGTCGCAATTGCCAATTTTATCAGCGCTGTCCATTTTTTATTGCCCGCCGAGAAATTGAAGATGCGGATGTCGTGGTGGCAAACCATGCCTTAGTGATGGCAGCGATGGAAAGTGAATCCGTATTGCCTGAACCTAAAAAGCTGCTTTTGGTACTCGATGAAGGTCATCATGTGCCTGATGTTGCGAGAGATGCATTAGAAGTAGAAGGTGAAATCACCCTTGTTCAATTAACTGCGCAAGTGGATAACTTTATTCATAATGTAGGGCAGTATGTTGCTCAGTTTAGCCCGGCTAAACCACCGAAGTTAGCGAATCCCGAACGATTGCATCAACATGCAGAAAAATTAAGGGCGGCATTTCGTGATTTTTCACTATTAACAAATGCTTTATTGCCAGAAACCTCGAAGGACAGTGAATATTTATTTCCGTTGGGACAGTTACCTGAGGCAATGCAATTATGCTGTCAGGATTTATTCAAATTAACAGATGCTCTTAAAGGCTTATCTGAAGCGATTTTAAATGATTTAACCGAACAGACCGCGAAACAAGATATTGTTCGCCTACATCGCGCTATTTTATCAACTAGCAGAGCGTTAGGTTATTTTGAAAATATGGCAAAGTTGTGGCGTTTAGCGACTCTTGAGCAAACATCAGGCGCTCCGGTATCTAAATGGCTTAGTCGTCGTTATGAGAAAAATCAGTCTCGCTTATTTATGCACTGTGCTGGTATTCGAGTGAGTGAACAACTTCAGCAACTGTTATGGCGCAATGTGCCACATATTGTGGTGACCTCTGCAACGTTACGTTCACTCAACAGTTACGCGCGTTTTCAAGAGTTGAGTGGGTTATCAGAAAAAAGTGATGATCGTTTTGTCACTTTATCGTCTCCCTTTAATCATGTTGAACAGGGAAAATTAGTTATTCCTCAAATGAAATATGAGCCAACTATCGCGACCGAAGAGCAACATTTAGCGGAGATGGCAACCTATTTTCGCCATGAATTAGAGAAAGGAACGCATCGAGGGATGTTGGTGCTATTTAGTAGCCAACGCGCTATGGACGGTTTTTTAGAGCATGTGAAAGATTTGCGTTTACAATTATTAGTACAGGGGGATCAACCTCGTTACCGATTAGTGGAAACGCACTGTGAACGCATCGATAAAGGTTTAGTTAGCGTATTAATTGGCTTGCAATCATTCGCTGAGGGGCTTGATTTAAAAGGCGAATATTTAACTCAGGTGCATATTCATAAAATTGCATTTCCACCTGTAACGAACCCAGTCATTATCACAGAGGGGGAGTGGCTAAAATCGCTTAAGCGCTATCCTTTTGAAGTTCAAAGTTTACCGAGTGCTTCTTTTAATCTAATTCAGCAAGCTGGCCGCTTGATCCGTAGTCATGAATGCTACGGTGAAATTATTATTTATGATAAACGGTTAATCACCAAAAATTATGGCAAGCGGTTATTGAATGCACTACCCGTTTTTCCTATTGAACAGCCTCAAATGCCAATAAATAAACAGGTCACATGAAGTGAACTAAAAATTGAAGGGGTTTAATAACCAATAGGGATGAAAAAGGCCACACCATGGTGTGGCCAAGGGGGCAGTCAAGGTTGACTATTGTTATCGACATTACTCAATATTGGCTTCTAAGAACCATAGGAATTTATCAAGGTCACGTGATGCCGCTGTAAACATATCCGCAGTGTCTTCATCTTCGACTTCATCAATAGCCTTACGGATATCATTAGCAACAACAGCATAGCGATCGGCTAGTGCTTTGAGGTGATCCTGCACATCATGGATATCAATTGGATATGCCTCTAACGAAGTAAACTTATTCACTTGCTGAGTGGTCCCAATAGCGACTCCGCCAAGTTGAACTGCACGTTCTGCAAATTCATCAAGGTGCTCAACTAAAGAGGCACGGAAACCATCAAGCATTTCATGTACAGCAATGAAATTACGACCACGCATATTCCAGTGTGCTTGTTTTGTCATTAAAGATAGATCGGTGAAATGAACCACCATGACATTCAACATATCAATAGTTTCTAATTTGACACTATCTTCAACATCATTGCGGGTATATAAAAGGTTTGCTTGAGGTGCTTTAACTAATTTAGCTGTACTCATAATTTTCCCCTTATAAGTCTTTAATTTATCAGTATCCTGTTTCTGTTAAATAATATAAAACAACAGAGTCAGTTTGTCATAATGCTATATTCTATTACTTTGATAGGTAAAATTGATAACGAATTACAAGTAAATTAATTATTACTAAATAATAATATAGGATTAATAAGGTAATATTTCAATGACGTTAAAGAAAATTTACAATAAATAAGGTTAATAAAGAAAGTTATTTTAACTTTATTAACCTTGAATAAGATAAAAATAATAAAAGAAATTCAAACGTTATATATTTAAGTGACTTCTTCTATTTTAGTTTTTGGACGCGCAGTAGATGTTGAACCAATAGATGCACATACTATACATAATAGCGCTAACCATTGGGTTGCAGTTAAATGCTCCTGAAGAAAGATAATGCCTAGGAATGCGCCCATACAGGGTTCTAAGCTCATCAGGGTACCAAAGGTTCTTGCTGGAAGCCGCGTTAGGGCGATCATTTCAAGAGTATAAGGAAATGCAGTTGATAAAACAGCAACCGCTAATGCCAATGGTAAAATAGCGGGATCAAACATGGCTTCAACACCAGTTTGCATTAATCCAATCGGGAAAAAAATCAACGCGGAAATAAATGAACCAATAGCGACAGTTGCAGCACCATAACCCGCGCCGGCACGTTGACCAAAAATAATATAAATGCCCCAACACACGCCAGCACCGAGCGCATATAAAGCACCAATCGGATCAAGGGCATTAATATTATCACCAATAGGTAATAAAAATAGCAAGCCAACGATAACCAATGCTATCCAAAGGAAATCAATAGGGCGGCGAGATGAAAACATAGCAACGGCAAGTGGGCCAGTAAATTCGAGTGCAACCGCGATCCCTAATGGAATTCGTTCTAAAGAGAGATAGAACAAATAGTTCATGGTTCCCAAAGAAAGGCCATATGTGAGCAGAGGAACAAGGGAGTTGCGTCTAAATTTCAATCGCCAAGGCTTAAAAATAACAAATAAAATAACGGTCGCAAGCAATAGGCGTAGCCCAGTTACCCCCGGAGCACCGATAACAGGAAATAATGTTTTAGCTAGAGATGCACCGCTCTGAATTGAGGTCATTGCAAGCAACAACAACCCTACAGGTAACAGAGGAAAAGCGCTCTTTTTAGTATCGGCAGACATGAATAATTAAACCTCAGAAATACGTTATCAAGCCTATAAAATGCTTGGCTATTCTTAAATATGAATAATTTTGCGACAAAAGGAAAAACACATAGCTTAGCAATAAGATGGACGTAATTATGGCATAAATTCAACATAGATAATATGTGTTTATAAAATATAAAGCACAATAATACATGACATTTAATGTTTATCTTGTTAACCCGATACCGACTAAAGTATAGACTAAATTTGGGCAATAATTTATATGCGACTTTATGGCTTTATACAATGTGTATTGAGGTTATCTTTATGTGACGTATAATTATTTTTCAATAAAAACACAATAATAATGAGGACAAAATGAAAAAAATTAACAGTATCGCGGTATATTGTGGGTCAAGCATGGGGGCGAATGAGGTTTATCGGCAGCAGGCTATTCAATTTGCTGAAGAAATGGTCAAACGTAATATTACTTTAGTCTATGGTGGTGCTAGCGTAGGCATTATGGGAACAGTGGCTGACACCATTTTATCTTTAGGCGGAAAAGCCATTGGCGTTATTCCTTCATTACTTGAAGAACGTGAAATTTCACATAAAAACCTCACTGAATTATATAAAGTTGAAACAATGCACCAGCGTAAAAATAAAATGATAGAGCTAGCTGATGGTTTCGTTGCTTTACCCGGAGGATATGGCACGCTTGAGGAATTTAGTGAGGTATTTACTTGGAGCCAAATTGGTTTACATACCAAACCTTGCGGCCTGTTCAATATTAATAACTATTGGCAACCATTAATCGATATGACCAATAAAATGGCAGATGAGGCTTTTTTGCAGGAAAAATATCGTCACATGGCGATTGTTGAAACTTCTCCAGCGGCATTATTCGATCGCTTTGAGAGCTATATCGCGCCATCAATAAAAACATATAGCTAACTTATTAAGAGGGGATTTATGATCCGATGTGCGGTTAAACAAGACCTTGAAGCAGTGCTTTCCCTATACGAGCTATTATTTTCAGAGATGGCGAATTTAGACAGTGAAAGAATGCAACCAGCAAAACAGGCTAGAGAGTTTGTCGAACATGCCATTAGTGATGAAAAATTTCAGTTGCTAGTGGCAGAGCATGATGGAAAAGTTAAAGGTTTTTGCCTCGCTCAACAACAATCAGCATCTCCCTATAACTGTATGGTTCCTAGAGATTTTTGTTATATCTTTGACCTTGTCGTTGCTCCAGAATTAAGAAGTCAAAAAATGGGGCATCAATTTCTTGAGCATATGAAAATATGGGCGAAAGAACGCAATTTAAGTCATTTAGAACTTTCTGTATTATCACAAAATCATCAAGCTATTAAGTTTTATGAGAGAGAAGGGTTAACAGAAATCACTCGTACCATGGGAATTAAGCTATAAAAGCCCATTGATGGCCTAATAATAAATATGGGGCCATCACGATATTATCAATATATTCTATTTTTTATTGCGATTATATTCCGTTGTCTTAACGAAGAATATTTTTATTTAGAACTTAAAGTTCATTATACAACTTTTTAATACCATTCATTATATCGTCATAATAGCAATAATTAGTATTGATGTATAAGTCCATAACCGATTCATGTTTATCTCATTTGATTATAGACAGAGCAGGTGGATGACTATTGATCTCGGTGGCGCAATCAGTACAAGATCTAAGCGAACGAATGTGGCATAATGCGCCGCTATTTGGTTGGGTATCCTCGACATCATAAATTAAAGGCATAGAAGTGTTACAGACAAGCAATATCACTATGCAGTTCGGCAGTAAGCCGCTGTTTGAAAATATTTCCGTTAAATTCGGAACAGGAAATCGTTATGGTTTAATCGGCGCAAATGGCGCCGGTAAATCGACATTTATGAAGATATTAGGGGGCGATCTTATACCAACTGCGGGAAATGTAAGTACCACAGACCCTAATGAGCGCATTGGTAAGCTTCGCCAAGATCAATTTGCCTTTGAAGAATACACGGTACTGGATACTGTGATTATGGGGCACGTTGAGCTATGGAATGTAAAACAAGAACGCGACCGTATTTATGCCCTCCCAGAAATGAGTGAAGAGGATGGCTATCGCGTTGCAGACCTTGAAGTCGCTTACGGTGAAATGGATGGCTACAGTGCGGAAGCTCGTGCGGGTGAGCTGCTACTTGGTGTTGGTATTCCTGTCGAGCAGCATTACGGCCCAATGAGTGAAGTTGCTCCTGGTTGGAAATTGCGGGTACTTTTGGCTCAAGCACTGTTCTCTGATCCCGATATTTTGTTACTCGATGAACCAACCAACAACCTTGATATCGATACTATTCGTTGGTTAGAGCAAGTATTGAACGACCGTAACTGTACGATGGTGATTATTTCCCATGATAGGCACTTCCTGAATACAGTTTGCACCCATATGGCCGACTTAGATTATGGTGAGCTGCGTTTGTTCACGGGTAACTATGATGAGTATATGATTGCCGCAACACAAGCAAGAGAGCGCTTACTTGCCGATAATGCGAAGAAAAAAGCGCAAATTGCCGAATTGCAATCATTTGTGAGTCGCTTCAGCGCTAATGCCTCTAAATCAAAACAAGCAACTTCTCGTGCACGCCAAATTGATAAAATTCAATTGGAAGAAGTTAAAGCCTCTAGTCGCCAAAACCCATTCATACGTTTTGAACAAGAGAAAAAATTGTTCCGAAATGCATTGGAACTTGAAGCTGTGACCAACGGTTATGAGCAATCCTCTCTATTCAAAAATGTGAGCTTATTGCTAGAAGTTGGTGAAAAAATGGCGGTTATCGGTGCGAACGGTATTGGTAAAACGACATTTTTGAAAACACTGGTAGGTGAGTTACCACCTAAAAGTGGTACAGTAAAATGGTCTGAAAATAGCTCTATCGGCTATTATGCTCAGGATCATGCCGAGGATTTTAATACTGATTTAACCGTTTTTGATTGGATGAGCCAATGGAAAAACGAAGGGGATGATGAACAAGCCGTCCGCAGTATTTTAGGTCGTTTACTGTTCTCTCAAGATGATATTAAGAAAAAGGTTTCTGTTTTATCGGGTGGTGAACAAGGCCGTATGTTATTTGGTAAGCTCATGATGCAACAACCAAATATCTTAATTATGGATGAGCCAACCAACCACTTAGATATGGAATCGATCGAATCCTTAAACCTTGCGTTAGAACTCTATAAAGGAACATTGATTTTTGTTTCTCACGACCGTGAGTTTGTCAGTTCATTAGCAAGTCGTATCTTAGAAATTAAGGAAGATAAAGTGATTGATTTCAAAGGCACTTATGATGAATATTTGAAGAGCCAAGGGGTTGTTGAATAAACTGACTATAGTTTATAAATGATTGAAAAAAGACCTAGCCTAGCTAGGTCTTAGTTTTTAACAAAATAAGTTCATTAGTTCTTTTTCACAAATTCAGATTTTAGCTTCATTTGGCCGAATCCATCAATTTTACAATCAATATTGTGGTCGCCTTCGACTAAGCGGATACCTTTTACACGAGTACCAATTTTTAGCATTGATGAGCTGCCTTTCACTTTTAGATCTTTAATGACAGTGACAGTATCGCCATCTGCTAATAGATTTCCGTTCGCATCTTTAACGACCAACTCATCGTTTTCTTCAACAGGCTCGGCATCATTCCATTCATGCGCACACTCAGGGCAGATATACATATCGTTATCAGTATAGGTGTATTCAGACTGACATTTCGGGCAAGGAGGGAATTGCATATTAAATACTCTCAGTAACTTATTTAGTAATGTAAAGTGATGACTGATTATCCATGCCAGCCAACACGAAAGGGGATAGTATAAGGTTAAAGCAAAAATAATTTATTTTTTAGGATTATTCTTAATTTGGGCGGCATTTGAATAACCGCCACATATCATCGACAAAAATGTTATTGCTGAGAGCACACTTCACAATGGGCGTCTTTGGTGAGTTTAAATTGGCGGAACTCCATCGTCATCGCATCAAAGAATAACACCTTACCCGTATTCACTTTCCCATATTGCGTGAGCAGTTTGATGGTTTCCATCGCTTCCAGTGTACCAATCGTTCCGACTAATGGAGCCATTACACCTGCCTCTACACAGGTTAGACTATTTTCACCAAATAAGCGGCTCAAGCAGTGGTAACAAGGGGTGTCATCTTCATAGGTAAAAACTGACAATTGTCCTTCCATGCGAATAGCGGCACCTGACACCAGCGGTTTTTTTTGTTGGAAACATAGACGATTTAATTGTTCACGAATAGCGACATTATCGGTGCAATCAAGTATTACATGATGTGTTGTGATTAATTCATTTAGTTGCACATCATCCAACTGTGCATTGATCGTATCAATACAAATATGTGGATTGATCGCTGTTAATTGAGCTTTAGCGGAATCCACTTTAGGTTGGCCAATCGTCGCATCACGGTGCAAGGTTTGCCGCTGTAAATTAGACAGTGAAACGGTATCGAAATCGACTAAGGTGAGTTGACCGACACCCGCAGCCGCTAAGTATTGTGTGGCTGCGCAACCTAAACCACCGAGACCAATGACCAGCACTTTGCTGGCCTTGAGTTTCTCCTGACCGTCAAAATCAAATCCACGCAAAATGATTTGACGGTTATAGCGTAACATTTCTTGATCGGTAAGCTCTTGCACTGTCATTATTCACTTTTGAGTAGGTCATTGAACATTTCGACATCAACGATTTCGCCTGCGGCGACATGTCCTCGTTCTCTTTCTAAGACGATAAAGCAGTTGGCTAAACTAAAGGAACTAAACACATGAGAGCCTTGATGCCCTGTTGTTGCAACTTGCAGCAGCCCATGTTCATTGACGCTTAGGATCCCACGTTGAAAATCCAGACGGCCGGGGCTTTTTTTCAATGGCGTAGTCACAGGAACTTTAAATTTCATTGGCGCTTGCCACTGGCTATTTCCAGAAAGGCGAGCAATTAACGGCTGTACGAGTTGATAAAAGGTAAGTGCCGCGGAGACAGGGTTACCTGGTAATCCACAAAACCACGCTGAATGGAGTTTACCAAAAGCAAATGGCTTGCCGGGTTTTATGGCAAGTTTCCAGAAGCCGATTTCTCCTAGCTCCTCTAAAATGTGTTTCGTGTAATCAGCTTCCCCCACGGAGACACCGCCACTACTAATCACTAAGTCAGCTTGGCTATCGGCATCAATAAAGGTTTGTTTAAGTTTTTCAGGGGAATCAGGAATAACACCTAAGTCGATAATTTCACAATTGAGTTTTTCGAGCATCAAGCGGACAGTAAAGCGGTTAGTGTCGTAGATTTGCCCCTCTTGCAACGGTTGACCAACTGCTTGCAGCTCATTTCCTGTAGAAAATAGTGCAACTTTTAGACGGCGATGTACATTGACCGTTGCAATGCCCAAAGACGCGATAAGGGGTAATTGGGCTGTGGATAGCAGCGTGCCGCGAGGGAGTACGCAACTTCCTTTGGCGATATCTTCGCCTGCTCGGCGGATATTGCTACCTTGTTTGACAGTACCTGTAAATAAGATCCCTTGAGCTGTCTCTTCCGTCTCTTCTTGCATGACGACAGTATCGACACCTTGTGGAATGGGTGCGCCAGTCATAATGCGAACACAGCTACCGTGGGGAAGCTCCCCTTGCATTGGTTGGCCTGCGAATGATTTTCCTGCTACAGGCATAGGGGTTTTACCATCCCACTCTGCGAAACGAAGACCGTAGCCATCCATTGCAGAATTATCAAATGGGGGAACATTCATTGGTGAGATGATGTCAGCTGCGGTGATGCGCTGGGCCGATTCTGTGAGCGGAATGGATTCTGAGCTAGTCACAGCTTGTGTTTGAGAAAGAATTTTTTCTAGTGCTTGCTCAAGAGAGATCAATCCCGCGGTATGACACATGTCCATTATTACCCCTATATTTCTGCTTTGCCATTGAGGCTTAAAATACTGTCGTACTGCTTATTATGGCAGAGATATTGCGATGGGTGAATGAATAGAAATTGATTCAGAATAGCTTTTGATTGGATTTCGTAGAAAAAACCACACAGAAAACAATCTGCTATTAGGCATAAACAAAATTGTTTTTTTGTGAATGCTATGTTAAACCAGTAATCAAATTAATTATTGCATTTGAGATGAAACAAAGGATTTTATGGCTGTAGCGCAGAAACATCCCCATTCAAGCCGTAGCGCTAGTGCTTTTCATATTGCTTTTAGCGGATTTCTTTCATTAATTGTCGTGATGGGAATAGGGCGTTTTACGCTCACGCCTCAAGTTCCGTTAATGATTGAAGAGCATCAGCTAACCCTCTCTACCGCCAGTGTCGTTGCTGCATTTAATTATCTAGGATATTTATTGGGTTCATTTGATGCGATGCGAGCTCGTCAGCATATTGAAGTCCGTATGTGGTTGGGGATATGGGGAGCAGTTGCGATCACATTAATATCATCACTTCTTGGTGATGTCATACTTCATAGTCTCGCGCGTTTTGTTATTGGCTGGGCGAGTGGCATGTCATTAGTGTTGGTCGTTGCTTGGGCAAATGAAAATTTAGCGAGGTTAAATCGCCCGGCGTTAAGTGTCGCGGTGTTTGCGGGGACAGGAGCAGGCATATTTATTAGCGGTATGTTCGCCGTTGCGATTCAAGATTGGCAATTATCTGCCAGCCAAGGTTGGTTGATTTATGGTGTGTTGGCCCTTATTTTTAGCTTGTATATCAGTCGTTATATTCCTCGAACGGGTCAATGGCATCGTCCAGCAGGAGACGTGAAAAAGCTGCATCTTACGCCGGAAATTAAGCGCTTGGTATGGAGTTATGGATTAGCTGGATTTGGCTATATATTACCTGCGACCTTTTTGTCGCAAATGGCTTCCCAGCGCTTTCCTGATAGCCTATTTGCCCAGTTTGTTTGGCCCGTTTTTGGTGCGTCAGCTGTACTTGGTATTCTTATCGCCATGCTATTAAGGACGGTATCTACAACACAAAATCGTTTAGCCATCACGTTATGGTTACAAGGGGTTGGCATTCTCATTGCGGAAGTGATTTCAGGTATTTCGGGATTAGTGATGGCCGCGATATTGATTGGTGGTGGCTTTATGTGTGCTGTACAGCTATCAATGCAATTAGGTCGTGAATTAGCCCCCGAACATAATCGCTTTATGGCTGGATTACTCACTACTTTTTATGCCATAGGTCAATTAGTGGGCCCAACACTGTCCTTCATTTCTACTTTGCTAACAGGAAAACTGGAACCTGCACTGTATACCGCATTTATGGCTTTGTGTATTGCCGGTGGGTTAGTCTATCGCCGTTCTAGATAAAGACTATAGCGGTAAATATGTTATTTATTAGAGAAATAATAATATAGCCGTTAAAGAATTCGACGGTGTATCATGATGAAATAAATATTGGTTCATGCAAATATTTCATATGAACCATGGCGGTAATGCTGGATTATCGATACATGCTGTTTTAGAGTACGGCGCACACCTGCGTTTTTATAAAAAATCGTTATATCGTTTGTGGAGAATCTAATGTCATCTCTGAGTAAAGAAGCCGAATTGGTTCATGCTGCTCTGGCAGCGAGAGGGCTTGAAACGCCGTTACGCATCCAACCTAAATCTGGGCAAGAGCGTAAGCAGCTAATTGAAGGGCATATGGCAGAGATCATGAAGTTACTGAATTTAGACCTAACCGATGACAGCTTAGCAGATACCCCAAAACGTATTGCTAAAATGTATGTTGATGAGATTTTTTCAGGTCTAGATTACGCGAACTTCCCAAAAATCACCGTCATTGAAAATAAAATGAATGTCGACGAAATGGTGACTGTACGTGATATTACATTAACGAGTACATGTGAGCATCACTTTGTCACTATTGATGGAAAAGCGACGGTTGCTTATATTCCAAAAGATAAAGTGATAGGTCTTTCGAAGATCAATAGAATTGTTCAGTTCTTTTCTCAACGTCCTCAAGTTCAAGAACGTTTGACTCAGCAAATTTTAGTTGCGCTACAGACATTACTTGGAACAAATAATGTTGCGGTATCAATTGATGCGGTACACTACTGTGTCAAAGCTCGCGGTATTCGTGATGCAACCAGCGCAACGACGACGACTTCTTTAGGTGGGCTATTTAAATCAAGTCAAAATACGCGCCAAGAGTTTTTGCGCGCAGTACGCCATCAGTAATGCATTATGGCTGTCATGGCATCGCCTGAATCCCAACAAAGGCGCATTGATAGGCTTGATGCAACGCGCGGCATTGCAATCTTAGGTATTCTATTAATGAATATTTTTGGGTTTGCTTTGCCGCAAATGGCCTATATGAATCCTGTGTATTCTCAATCGGTAAGCCAACCAGACATCCTCGTCTGGGGCGTCTTTAATCTCTTTTTCCAAGGCAAGTTTTTAGCTATTTTTTCGATTTTATTTGGTGCAACTTTGGCACTTTTACATCGTAAAGGCTATCGGTGGAATATGTGCCGTTTAGCGATCTTAGCGATTTTAGGCGTGATTCACGGTGTAGGGCTTTGGGATGGTGATATTTTACTCGCTTACGCGATTACGGGAGTAATGGCATTATTTATTTTTGAGCAGTATACACAGCAATATTTGTTAAAATTTGCCTGTTTTATTTATGTCATTGGGCTCATTATTTTATTTTTCCTTGGTATTTCGGTCGATGCAGATAACTTCTGGCGTGTGTCTGAAGAACAAGCACTCTCTGAATTTTTACAAAAAACAACGGGGGGGAGTGTTAGCCTGCTATATCGAGCACGATCTGTACTCAACATGCTCGAAATGCTATTTATTCAATATGGTTGGCAGTTACTTGGATTAATGATAATAGGGTTTTTATTAATCCGTAATGGATGGTTATGTGGGCAATTTAGTTCGCAGCATTATCGACGTATGGCCATTTTATTGATCACACCGGCTTTGTTGGTGCAAATTTTGTCACTTTATCTACAAAGTCAATTTGGTTGGGGGTATTTTGCTACCTCGATTGTCGGCTATATTATTAATGAATTGATGATCCCGCTACAATCACTAGGGTATATTGCGCTAGTTTATGGTTTCTGGGAAAGTATAAAAACGTGTGTCATTGCTAAGATGTTGCAATGTACAGGGCGTATGGCATTAAGTAATTATTTATTGCAAACCCTTATTTGTACAACGATTTTTTATCATTTGAGTTACTTTAATAAGTTTTCTCGACTCGAGTTATTAGCGTTTATTGTGCCAATATGGCTAATCAACTTACTGTTTTCTTATTATTGGTTACACTTTTTCACGCAAGGCCCAATCGAATGGGGATGGCGCAAACTGACTGACACCATATCCAATTGCTTAGAAAGCCCGAAATAAGCATTTAGGCAGTTATGTTTGATAACTGCCTAATGAATAAAGAGGATTAAATTTTATTTACTTCATCGGGTGAAACGGCAGGATAACCCTTCATTCCTTCAGACATTTTGATTGGTGCAGGAATGGATTCTTGTTCCCCTAGAAACTTAGGCTCACGATTTAAAATATAGAGATCAGCCAACGCCCCTAACCGTGCAAATACTTCACGTACTCTTACCTTAAACATGGCTTTTGGCGTTGGTACAGCTAAACACTGTGCATCGATACCTTTATGTTTAGCAATAAATAAGGCTCTTTCACAATGAAAGCGCTGAGTGATAATCGTGAAATTATCCGTATCAAATACTTTGCGAGTACGAACAACAGAATCTAACGTTCTAAAACCTGCAAAATCGAGAACAATTTTAGAGGCGGGAACACCGGCCTTGATTAAATCTTTGCGCATGGTAATCGGTTCATTGTAACTATGAGCGCCATTATCACCACTTAGCAGTAAATATTTTACTTTTCCGCTATGGTAAGCATCTGCGGCACCTTGGATTCGGTAGTGGTAGTATAAATTTTGAGCGCCTGTCGAATAATATTTCGATGTCCCTAAAACCATCCCGACATCACGTGCGGGCAGCTCTTCAACTTTTTCATAGATATAAGGGGCAGTTTCCCAAGCGATCCAGCGGTCAAGTAAAATAATAGTGACTAAAGTTATCCCTAAAATAGTTATTAGACCATAAAGCAGACGTTTCCTCATTGTCCTTGCCTTCATAATAATAGTCGTAATGATAAGGCTACTTGACTTAAATGGGGGAAGCAAGTTGAGCAACGTAAAATCCTGTCAATAGATTTAACAGTGTTCGAGTTGGCTCAGCGCAAGTGCCGATTGTTGCATTACAGGAACATGTTCAAGTAGAGATCCTAGAGGGGTTCGAATTGATGGTGCATGCGTATAAATGCAAGCAATTAACCGATTCTTCTCATCTTTTACAGGTACTGCACAGGCTACCATCCCATCAATAAACTCTTCATTATCCGTACTGATTTGAGTTTGAGCGATTTTATCGAGTTGAGCATTTAATTCAAACATGTCAACTAGCGTATTGCGTGTCATTTGATGAATAGGGAGGGCTTTTAACAAGCTTTGTCGTTTGGCTTCGCTAAGGCTTGCAAGGTACAGCTTACCACTGGCTGTACACCAAAGCGGCGTACGACTGCCTTCCGGTAAGTTAATTTGTAGTGGCCAATTGGTTTGAATTCTTTCGTAGTACAGCATTTCTAAGCCATTCGGCACTGAAATTCCACAGGTTTCATTGATATTGTTTGCCAGTGTTCTCAGTATGACTTGGCGTGCAGACTTAAAACGAACACTATTCCAAACACCTTGCGATATCTGGAGTAAGCGATTTCCCGGTTCCCAAAGCCCTCTTAAATTCATTTGTAGATAACCATCTTGCTTAAGTTGAGCAAGAAGACGATGAACAGTCGGTTTAGGGATAGCCAGATCATGAGCAATATCAGCAGGTGAAAGAGGATTATCAGATTTTGCAATGTGCTCCAAAATGGCCAAAACGCGTGTTACGGCTGAACTTTTATCATGCTGTGTATTCAATAGACGGTTTCTCTTAACATAAATTTTTTTGCCATGGTGGCATTATCGCAGGTGTGAAGCAAGAGTGATAGAGGGAAGGAGGGAAGAAAATAGCCTCTCATCAAGCAAAAGATGAGAAGCTATGCGTTAAATTTTACTTCATTGTCGGCATTGAAAACTCAGCGCCTTCACGTAAGTTTGCTGAAGGCCAACGCTGAGTAATTGTTTTACGGCGGGTATAGAAACGGACACCATCTGGCCCATAAGCGTGCAGGTCACCAAATAGTGAATTTTTCCACCCCCCAAAGCTATGATAGGCAACTGGTACAGGTAATGGAATATTGATCCCAACCATGCCCACTTGGATATAGTCTGCAAAATAATTCGCTGCCTCACCATCACGGGTATAAATACAAGTAC
Organism: Providencia sp. PROV080; assembly: GCF_033688105.1. Classification (NCBI taxonomy): domain Bacteria; kingdom Pseudomonadati; phylum Pseudomonadota; class Gammaproteobacteria; order Enterobacterales; family Morganellaceae; genus Providencia; species Providencia sp. PROV080. The sequence continues at coordinate 3,039,352 of NZ_CP096346.1, read as the reverse complement.
CATTACCATATTCATGCTCATTAATAATATCCATGGCTTCTTGCATCGATTTAGCGCGGATCACTTGCAGAACTGGGCCAAAAATTTCAGCTTGATAGCTATCCATAGCGGTGGTGACGTTATCGATAAGTGTAGCGCCAACAAAGAAGCCGTTTTCATGGCCTGCTACCTTGGCAGTTCGTCCATCGACAATAATTTTTGCCCCTTGCTTTTCTGCACTAGTGATATGCCCAATGACTTTTTGTTGATGTTCTCGAGTGATAACGGGGCCGAAATCGTTATGTTTATCACTGTAAACTCCCATTTTTAGGGTAGACATCCGTTCTTGTAACTGACTGACCAACTCATCAGCGATTTCATCACCAATGGCAACAGCCACGGATAAAGCCATACAGCGCTCACCCGATGATCCAAAAGCAGCACCTAAGAGTGAGTTAACCACGTTTTCCATATCGGCATCTGGCATAACAATGGCATGGTTTTTAGCGCCTCCGAGAGCTTGGCAACGTTTGCCATGTGCCGTAGCTGTTGCATAAATGTATTGTGCAACAGGGGTTGAACCAACAAAGCTAACAGCTTTGACGCGTTTATCAGTCAATAACGTATCAACAGCTTCTTTATCACCATTAACAATATTAAAGACCCCATCAGGTAAACCTGCTTCTTTTAGCAGTTGGCCTATATATAGGGTGGCGCTTGGGTCACGCTCTGAAGGTTTCAAGACAAAGGTATTCCCGCAAACGAGTGCTAATGGATACATCCATAATGGCACCATCGCAGGGAAATTAAAGGGGGTGATCCCAGCGACAACCCCTAGAGGTTGGAAATCACTCCACGAATTAATGCCAGGCCCCACATTTTTGCTAAACTCACCTTTTAAGAGCTCTGGTGCACTGCAAGCATATTCGACGTTTTCAATGCCTCTTTGTAACTCACCGGCAGCATCGTGCACAATTTTACCGTGCTCTTGACCTATTAATCGACAAATCTCATCGGCACGCTCTTCGAGTAACTGTTTATAACGAAACATGATGCGTGCACGTTTCATCGGGGGTGTATCGCGCCATTGTGGGAATGCTTTGTGAGCCGCATCGATTGCATCTTCGACGGTAGCTTTTGGTGCGATAGCGACCTGACGGCTCACTTCTCCGGTAGCTGGATTATAAATATCTTGTAAGCGTGAATGGGTTTCATTGATTGCACCATGAATGAGGTGTCCGACGATATTCATTTTATTTCTCCAATTAATTCAGTTTTTAATCCCAAAGTTGTGTGTAGATAGCGATCATTTCATCAACAGTTGGAACTCGCGGATTATTACCTGGTGAACCTGAGGCTTCCGCTTGTTTTGCCATGGTGTCGACAACTGAGAAAAAATGTTGCTTATCAATGCCAAATTCCGCTGGTGTTGGAACAGAAAGTTCGTTGTTGAGTTCGACAAGGGTATTAATCAGCTTTTCGCAGGCGACATCATCGCTATCTGTCTCTTGTGCAAAGGTTAATGTACGGGCACATGTCGCATAGCGTGCTTTTGCTGCATTTAATGAAAAGCGAGTGACGGCAGGAAGTAACATGGCATTAGAAAGACCATGTGGAACATGAAAAAAGGCACCAATAGGGCGGCTCATACCATGTACGAGTGCTACGGAAGCATTAGAAAAAGCAACGCCAGCAAGTGTTGAGCCTAGCATCATGGCTTCACGAGCCTGTTTATCGTTACCATTATGATAAACTTTACGTAAATTAGGGCCGATGAGCTTCATGGCACACAGCGCTTGGCTGTCTGAATATAAATTCGCCTTACGGCTTACATAAGCTTCGATGGCATGTGTCATTGCATCGATACCCGTATCAGCTGTTGTTCTGGCAGGAACACTCAGTGTTAAATTGTAATCAACGATAGCGGCGATGGGCATAAAACCGGTGCCCATACACATTAGTTTTTCATCCGTTTTCTCATCCGTAATGATGGTGACTCTGGTACATTCGGAGCCTGTTCCCGCCGTCGTAGGAATAGCAACAATGGGAAGACCTTGCTCCTCGACTTGTCGAGGAAACCGGTATTCATTGATAACCCCCCCCAATTTACCGATCACTGCAATTGCTTTTGCACTGTCGATTGGGCTGCCACCCCCAAGTGCAACGACAGCATCAAAATCGGCACTTCGGACTTTATCAATACCGGCTTGAATAGAGGCCGCAGTCGGTTCAGGAACGGTGTCTGAATAGACATCACTTTCAATACCTGCCTGAGATAATATCGATTGTAAATCACTCAGGTAACCGAGCTTAACCATCATCTTATCTGTTACAATCAAAGGTTTACGGCAATTTAGGCCTTGTAAAATATTCGGTAGACGCTTGATTGAATTATGACCAATTTCAAGTGTTCTTGGTAGCACAATCGTAGACATAACCATTTCCTTTTGTTTTAGAATGAGCCAAATATTGAGCCAAGGGAGATAACAGCAATGAGTCCTAACAGACTGCCAATGACGGTCACCATGAAAATATCGAGATAGGAACGTTTGTGAGTTAGACCGCAGATAGCAAGTAGTGAAATCACCGCGCCGTTGTGCGGTAAGGTATCAAGACCGCCAGAAGCCATAGCTGCAACTCGGTGTAGTAATTCAGGAGAGATGCCTGTTGCTTCAGCAAGTTGTAAAAAGTGTTCCCCCATCATACTAAGAGCGATACTCAAGCCACCGGAAGCGGAACCTGTTGTACCGACAAGCATGCTAATGACAATTGTTTCGGAAATTAGCACATTGCCAGCGGAGATACTGAGTAAATAATTACTGATTACGGCAAATGCCGCGAGCGAGGCGATGACTGCACCATATCCAACTTCTGACGCGGTATTGAAAATAGGTAATAACGAACCCATCACACCTTTGTTCATGGTTTCTTTCAAATCTTTCCAGCGTGACCAATTCAGTAAAATGATCGTGACACAAGAAAGTACCAGCGCGCCGATAATCGCCCACAAGCCTAAAACGCTATTTAAGCTGGCATGTCCATATTTAGCATCAGAGAGGTATTCGGTATTCATTAGAGGAATGAGTTTGCTGAGTGCATAGTTACTGGAGACAACTAATACGATTGGCAACAGGGCTTTCCATAGTGCAGGTAAATGATGGTGTTCATCATCAGTATGCTTTTCTGGTGCATGATAAATATCCCCGTAGCCTTCTGCGGCATGTTTGGCTTTACGGACACGATAGCTCAACCAGCCATAGCCAGCCGCAAACATCACGGCAGAACCAATCAAGCCAAGACCGGGAGCCGCGAAAGCATCGGTTCCAAAAAATGGCATAGGAATGGTGTTTTGAATCGCAGGCGTTCCTGGTAAAGCAGTCATCGTAAAGCTGAGTGAGCCAAGGGCAATAGCACCAGGGATCAGGCGTTTAGGAATAGCGGCAGCATGAAAAATTGCAGCTGCAATAGGGAAGATAGCAAAGCCAACCACAAATAATGAGACCCCACCGTAAGTCAAGATACTGCAAGTAATAACGACGGCGAGTAGCGCACGGTGACCACCTAATTTTTTGACCAATGAATAGGCGATAGATTGAGCTGAGCCTGAATCATCCATCAACTTCCCAAAGACGGCACCCAGTAAAAACAATGGAAAATACTTTATGACATAGCCGCCTAGACCAGTCATAAAGACCTGTGTGTAGACACCAAATAAGTGTGTGATATCTCCACTCATCACCACAGCAAATAGCGCTAGGATAGGAGCGAGCAGTAAAACGCTTACGCCACGGTAAGCAAAATACATCAACATCAGTAGGGAAAGAATAATACCTAGGATACTCAACATAACCGTTTCTCCAGTGTTATTAATCGCAGGCTGATTATTAGGATTCTATTTTTATCGGCCGCAAAATAATCTTTTTGTTAATCTGTATCGTTAGTTGATATGAATTGTATTAATAGATGAGATAATTGTAATGAGCAAATGGATTCGGAGAGAAAAGAAAAGAAAAACTGTCTGGATCACAGAAAAGTTAACAAATCGTTAATAACTCGTGATTGAGATCGCAAACAGCTATTGAAGGAAATTTGAGATAAAAATGGCATCCGCATTGATTGCGATGAAGAGGAGTACGCAAGTTAGGAGAAAAAGAAATTTTTTTGGTGTTTAAATCAAAGCTCATTATTTGTTCTGTTTATAAAATATAATGCTTTTGGAGATAATATACGTTTCTAGCTGAAAATATTGTGAGGGCTTATTTGTCAGAGTCAGAGCGATGAAAGGCAGCATAATCACGACATTTAGATATTCTACTTATATAAAAATATTATTCGTATTTTAGTATAAAAAATCGCGTCTTAATCTCAGGGGTAGACTAAATAAAGTAATTAAAATCATAATATTAAGAAAAAGAGTATTGGACTTGTTGCTATGTCAAAACTGGTTTTTTTGATAAAAATAACAAGAAGGAATAGGTATGTCGACAATGAGGGTAAAGTTGGAATGTTTACTCACTAGGGGAAAAGGCACTGAACAACGTATCGCCAGTTTTTTGTTAGATAGCAGTCATATGAGCCATCTTGCAATGAATGTTGCTGAACTTGCTCAGGCAGCGGGTGTCAGTAGTGCATCGGTGATTCGTTTTGCTCGTCAAATGGGTTATCGTGGGTATCCCGAGTTTAAGGTCGATTACTTATCTGATGAAAAACAACATAGAATAAAAAACGAGTATAGTAATCTAACCTATTATGATGATACAAATCAGATCATTACTAAATCCGGCCAAATGTTTACTGTGGCTATTGAAAAGTCATTAGAGTTACTTGAACCTAAAATAGTGGATCGTATTGCGCAACAGATGGTTGCCGCAAAACGTGTCGTGTTATTGGGAATTGGCTCTTCGACTATTGTTGCGAATGATATTTTTCATAAACTGATTAATGCAAATAAAGATGTTTTATTTAGTCCAGACCTCTATATGCAACTTAGCTATTCAGTTAATTTGAATGCGCATGATCTTGTGATTGCAGTCACTGCAACGGGTAATAAGCCCGATATGAATGGCATGCTAAAAACAGCTAAACAAAAAGGTTGTACCATCGTGGCGATAACCCGTTTTGGGCAAGATGAATCGGCACGTTTAGCGGATATAGTACTGCCTTATTTCTATGATGAACAGCCTTCTCAACTTGGCATAATCACACCTCAAATTTTGCAAATGGTCGTATTCGACACTTTATTTTTTAAATACTTAACGCTCGTTAATCAAGATATAAATAACGTATCATAGAAGAAATGATGAGCGTTTATGTAAAGCAGGATAAGGTATCGTGATTTTAACTGAATTAGCCATCGGTGCATTGATTGGTTTAATTATTAGTACAACTGGCGTCGGTGGTGGTGTGATCGTTTTGCCCATCTTGACTTATTTTTTTGGGCTTAATGCATTAGCCGCTGTTGCAACGGCTAATTTTCTGTCGATGTTGATGAAGGTATCATCCTCGTATATGCATTTTCGATTAGGGAATATCCCATTAAAGGGCGCGGCTATTGTGTTAGCAATTATGTTGCCAAGCACATTTTTGTCGAGCTTATTGGTTGCTTGGTTAGGAAGTTTCCCTGAATATCAAAAGACGGTTGAATGGGCAATTAACCTACTTGTTGTTGCCGCAATTATTTTTTCATTGTATTTATTTGTTCATCGAATGTTTTATGCTGCACCGATTCAAAAAAATATTGCTCAAGGAAATCCATTTCAAACAATGGCATTACCAGCGGTAATTGCGGGAATCGTACTTGGTGCAACGGGGGTTGGTGGGGGCATTGTCGTTTTACCGATGTTGTTGCGTTATATGCAATTAAATATTAAGCAAGCTATTGGAACTTCAATTGTTGTTACAACAGTCTTATCGGGCGCTTCTGCATTGGCTTATGCCCAAAATGGGTATACAAATCTCAAATTGGCGCTAACTTTGTGTATCGGTGCATTATTGGTGATGCCATTAGCTAAATATTTATTAATCAAGCTGTCAGAAAGAGCTTTTCAATATATGACATTGTTGCTGATATTATGTAGCGCAATTATGATGACCCTAAAAGCGATCATGCAGGCATGATCTCCTTTAATACTTTATTTATGTGCCATGTGAAGTTCTTTATTGATCTCTTGATAAATAAATTGACGTTCATACAGTAAATTTTCATCTGTAGAAAATGAAAAAGAGTGGATCGCTAACGCAAGCAGGAGCACGGCAATAACCGTGATGCTAACACTCGTCATCGCTGACTTTTTGGACACTAAAACATAGCCGATACTGATTAGTGCACCAATAATAGCCCCTCCAATATGGGCAGCATTATCAACACCAGATTGCAAACCATTTACCAGCGTTAATGCGATCATTGCAATAATATTATAGAGTTGGCGCTTTTGCTTTGAGTGTATGACAGGGTGAGGGTGTGGCTTATTAATCGCTTTTAGCAAATAGATGACGGATGCAGCCGCAAGCCCCATAATTGCACCGGAAGCACCTACACCAATGATGATATAAACCGTATTGTCTGACCATATTTGATTGTTTATCGTGTCGTAATATTGCCAATAGGCGCTAAATAGCGCCGCTCCGACACCTGAGATAATATAAATAGCTAATACTTTTAATTTACCATAAGCACGTTCACATTCTATGCCAATCACAAATAACGCTAAGCAGTTAAAAGCTAAATGCATCCCGTTTGAATGTAATATCATACTAATAGGGTAGCGCCACCAATCTCCGGTTAATGATAATTGGTAAACATTCGCACCAAACAGTATTAAGTTATTTTCCCGTGATTCAAGGGGAGAAGCGAAAGCAATTTGATAGAAATAGACGGCAATATTCAGCAGGACAAGGATCAGCGTGAGAGCCATTGCCCGTAGGAAAGAGCGTGATTTTAGTGTATGCCTTTGTTGTCCTATCATCTCAACTCCCCCTCTTTAAAGATAACGATCTTAATAAAAATACGGCGGTATATCACGGCTATTTTATGATGAAAAGCATCATTAGCACAGCAAAGTACATACGTAATGAATTTAAATTTAAGTCGGCTCAAGAATTAGAGAAAGAAGTATGAGATTTAGACGTTATATATGAATCAATCATTATGCGCTAACGACGTTAAAAAACATTTCTCTTTTTTATTCTTACCCAATAAACGTTTTAATTAAATTCAGTGATTTTTCTTTTTCTACTAGAAGGATAGCGATATTGATGAACATAACATGATGGATCATTATTCAGTACAAATAGGTATAATGAGATCTTATGATGACAAATAACAACTCATCAATAAATGAATGCCAATATTCACTCACTGAGACATGAAAGCTATTTTTAGGTTGATGATAAAAGATAATTATTGGTGGAATTATCTAGGGCACCTTAAGGTGCCCTTATTATCTTAGAATGAAGTCCGTTTATAAGTCCGGTATTCAGGTTTCCAGAAGTTACGCTCGATCGCTTCATCTAATGCACTATCTGATGTTACTGTTGCAACACCTTGCACTTGAGCTTCTTTAGCGACTTGTTTTGCTATAATGCGTGACACTTGTTGGATATCAGACAATAGTGGTAACAGTGGGCCTTCACCTTCTTTTGCCAGTGGTGAACACTCAGCTAATGCACGGCTTGCTGCCATCAACATTGCTTCTGTGACACGTTTTGCACCTGACGCGATAACGCCAAGGCCAATACCTGGGAAGATGTAGGAGTTGTTACACTGAGCAATTGGGAAGATTTTCTCTTTATAAGAAACTGGCGAGAATGGGCTTCCTGTTGCGACCAATGCTTTACCGTCTGTCCAATTAATAATATCTTCTGGGCGGGCTTCTACTCGTGATGTTGGGTTAGAGAGTGGCATCACGATAGGACGTTCACAGTGTTTATGCATCTCTTTGATGATCTCTTCTGTAAACAGACCGGCTTGGCCAGACACACCGATTAGGATCGTTGGTTTTGCATTACGTACGACATCCAATAAAGAGATAGAATCGCTATTGACATCCCAATCGCTTAAATGATTGCTGTTTTGGGTTAGTTTGCTTTGGAAATCAAGCAGATTAGGCAGTTTATCAGTCAATAAACCAAAACGGTCAACCATGTAAATGCGTGAACGCGCTTGTTCATCACTTAGCCCTTCAGATTTCATCTGAGCAATGATTTGCTCGGCGATACCGCAGCCAGCAGAGCCTGCACCTAAAAAGGTAACGCGTTGATCACTTAATTTACTGCCCGCAGCATGGCTGGCTGCAATTAAGCTTCCCAATGTGACAGCCGCAGTACCTTGAATATCATCATTAAAGCAGCAAAGCTCATCGCGATAGCGATTGAGCAATGGCATGGCATTTTTTTGTGCAAAATCTTCAAATTGCAATAAAACATTTGGCCAACGACGTTTCACCGCTTGAATAAACTCATCGATAAACTGGTCGTATTCTTCACCAGTAATACGTGGATGGCGCCATCCCATATATAGAGGATCATTGAGGCGTTGTGGATTATTGGTTCCCACATCAATGACAATTGGTAATGTATACGCTGGGCTAATACCACCACAGGCGGTGTAAAGTGAGAGCTTGCCGATAGGGATACCCATACCACCAATGCCTTGGTCGCCTAAACCTAAAATACGCTCACCGTCAGTGACAACGATCACTTTAACATTTTGTTTGGTGGCATTTTGCAGCATATCATCAATATATTCACGGTTTGGATAAGAGATGAATAAACCACGTGCACGGCGATAGATATCAGAGAAATGTTCACACGCTTCACCAACAGTAGGGGTATAAATGATTGGCATCACTTCTGTAAGATGGGCATCAATCAAGCGATAAAACAAGGTCTCGTTGGTATCTTGAATATTTCTTAAGTAAATGTGCTTATCGATGTCAGTTTTGAAATCAATTAATTGGCGATAGGCACGCTCAACTTGTTCTTCAATAGTTTCAACTTGCTCTGGCAGTAGGCCATAAAGGTTAAAGCTAGCGCGTTCTTCTTCACTAAAAGCACTTCCTTTGTTTAGCAAAGGAAACTCGAGCAGGATAGGGCCTGCATAAGGAATGTACAGAGGGCGTTTTGTTTCGTATTCATGTTCCATGAAATATCACTCTTCGGACGATTAAAAAACAACAGTCGGGATAGATCCTAAGGCAAACAAAAAATATGTACAGTGATTATTGATACAAAGAGTTAAAATAAATGTTAATTTATATTATTTGCATAATAAACAATATAATAGAAGACTTAAACCAAAAGGGAAATTGTACGACTTAAAGGGTAAGGATAACCTAGGATGCTTAGCGCCAGCACAGTGCGCTTAAGAGGAGTCAAAAGCACCAAAAAAGCGACGAACAGTGGAAACGAGCAATAGGGCTCAAATAATAAAGTGCGATGCCTTGTGCTACATTAACGTATATATTTATTTAAAATATTGTCATTAGCTTTCAATAATGAATGACGATAATAGGTTGCTAAATATCTGAAGCATAAAATATGCATATTGATAAATAGAATTTAAAGGCGTGATAAAGTTAATTTATTCGTAGAGAATATAGCGATATTAAAATAAAGTATGATAATGTCAAACTACGTTATTCATTGAATTTTATCTACGACCACTGTCTATCGGTTTGATACAGGCTTGTTTTGCGATTACTGCCATTGATGATATCTCAATAGTTAAAAGGCAGAATGGTTAATCGATCGTTTATCAAGGCTTAAAGATAAGAAGAGGAGGTTGATAATTCTCAAAATATAATGGCATATTGATTTGATATGTCGATTATAGCCGCATTTAATTTTTTTTTGGTGTTTTTACGCTATATCGAAATACACGTATGATGAGATGTGCTTATATTTTAAGTATGTTGATCTTCTCTTGATTTTATTATCGATTGTTAAAGTCGATATGAATAAAACTGCCGCTATTTTATTTGGCGGCAGTTAAAAAGATAAACAATTAATCGAGATAAATGACCTCTTTTTGCTGGCAACCGAGCGCCTGCAATGTATTTTCAGTTATACACCACTGCTTAACGATGGCATCTTGTTTTTCAACTAACACCGCTTGTTCAATGGCATGCATATCTTTACCTGCTAAATTAACCATAATCAATGCCGCTTGCAGTGGCGGTAGACTTGGGTTGAATGCGGCATTTTCGGCATAGCGGCCAGTAAATAATGAGCCATCTTTTAGCTGTAGTGCAATGCCTGAATGGGATTGACTATAAGGTGCGTGTGACTGGTTTGCAGCTTCAATAGCAGCACATAATAACCGGTTACGGCTAGGCGTACTGTAACCATGATCAACGGTATCCAGCAGTAGCGTTGTGATTTCTAAGTCAGATGGACCAAATGAATCGGGCAAGTAATCATGCAATGTTGCTGGTTGGCGTTCTGGTAAGTGGATTGCGATTTGGCCACCACCCCGTAATTCGTTCATAAACTGTCGGCAATGACCACATGGCGTATAGTTGACGGTGATCGACGCTAATTGTTTTTCGCCCTTTAACCACGCATGTGTCACCGCACACTGCTCGGCGTGGATAGTTTGAGCGATAGCGACACCACTGAACTCCATATTTGCACCGAAATACAGGTTACCACTCACACCACGGGCAATTGCGCCCACATTAAAGTGTGAAATTGGGGTAACGGCATAGGCGGCGGCGAAGGGTAATAATAAAAATGCCAGCTCGCTGTCACTATAACCGCAATCAGTTTTAATCTGATTAACGTGTTCGGCACTCAGCATCGCTTGAAAGTCAGGTGTATCAATAATAGGTCTGAGCGCAGTTTGTAACTTTTCTGGAAGTTGAGACCAAGCGGACTTAAATCTTGAATGCATGAGTTGCTCTCCTAATGACTTGCTTACATTCTATACTCAATGGCGGCGCTTTATGTTGAGGTATGGTGTTTAGCTTCCTAGCGACTCCTTTTCTCGTCGTTTAACTATACCTCGAATGATTGAGAGTATATGTAATAAGTCATACCCTCATATGTGACTATAGTCACTATTTTTGTGAAATGAATGAAACAAATTTTATAATTGAGAGATGTATCTCAAGTTTTTGATGCAAAAAAGAGTGAGAGAGGCGATAAGCCTCTCTTCGTTGTATTGAGTCTAGCCGAAAAGATGAAGTATGACAGGGAAGATAAACGGGGCGAGTAAGGATGTAATAATCCCACAGGTCATTAATGCTAAAGAACTATAAGCACCTTCAATATAATTAATTTCTGCACAACGAGCTGTTCCTAAAGCATGAGACGCTGTGCCCATAGCCAGTCCTCGTGAGGCATGTGTTCGAATACGTAAAGCATCGAACAATGAATGGCCAAACATAGCACCTAACATCCCAACAAAAATGACGCAAGCTGCACTAATCGCGGGAATACCACCAATAGAATCAGCAACAGCCATTGCAATCGGTGTTGTAACAGATTTTGGTAATACTGATGCCGCAATATCAGGTGTTGCACCTAACCATAAAGCAATGGCTGTACCAGTAAACATAGCGACTAAACTACCGGCTAAACATATGCTGAATAAAGATTTCCATTGGGCACGAATTTGATGCATTTGCTCATAAAGTGGAAATGCCAATGCAACAACAGCAGGTTGCAATAGGTCATTCAGAATTTTACTGCCCGCGAAATAGTGCTCATAGGGGGTATGAGTGAAAATCAGCAATGGCACAATAATCGCTATCGCAACTAATAATGGATTCAACAGTGGGAGTTTTAATTTAACCGATAAAAACCGTGCCAGATAAAAAACAGCGATCGTTAACGGTAGTGACCACCAAATATGCTCTAACATTTGCCATTCCCCTTATCTTGCTGATTATCTGTTGGTATTTTTGTCGGTTCTTCAGGGGGAAGGGGGACCTCATCTGGCTTTGCCCCAACGATTTGACGCTCTTTATGGATGTAGTGAGAACTAAAAGCTACCACCACCATCACCACTAACGTACTGATAAAGCAGGCTACAAGAATGGGAACCAGTTGCTGACTTAATTGACTGTAGTAGTTCATGATGCCAATACCGATGGGTACGAACAGCAGTGTCATATTTTTTAGCAAAAGTGAGCAACCCGGTTGCGCCCAATGCGCAGGAATAATTTGTAAAGCGAGTAACACAAACAGTATTAACATACCGATGATGCTACCGGGAACAGAAAATGGCAGTAGTGTTGATAACAAGTTCCCAATGATTAGGCAGAGATAAAGTATGACAAAAGCACGTAAATACTGCCATCCGGTTATCAGCACTTGTTTTAATGACATGAGACCCGTCCTATTATGCTAAGTGCATTCATCATACAATTAACTTTATTATTGTGCTACAGATCACAGTTAAAAGGTGATAAAAAAAGCGGAGAATTCATCATTCTCCGCTTTTCGCTTAATAATTAACTCTTTCCAGAGTAGGTTGCGTTATTTTATTTTACTTGCATTCCTGGTTGAGCACCGCTATCAGGGCTAAGTAGGTAAATATCCTTCCCACCAGGACCCGCAGCCATCACCATACCTTCAGACATACCAAAGCGCATTTTTCGAGGTGCTAAGTTTGCCACCATGACCGTCAGTTTACCTTCTAATGCTTTCGGGTCAGGGTAGGCACTGCGAATACCAGAGAACACTTGACGCGTCTCGCCACCAATATCTAATTGTAGTTTCAATAGCTTATCAGAACCTTCAACAAAGTCAGCTTGCTTGATCAACGCAATGCGTAGATCAATTTTAGCAAAATCATCAAAGGAGATGGTTTCTTGAATTGGATCATCGGCAAGTGGACCCGTCAGGACTTTAGCGGGTTTAATACTTTCTTTAGAAGCTTCAACCATAGCATCAACCTTCGCCATTTCAATTCGGGTAAACAGCGCTTTAAAGGGTGCAACTTCATGGTCAGTCAATGGCTTTGCAATGGAATCCCATGCCAGAACAACATTGAGGAACGCTTCTGCGCGTTTTGCCAGTCCTGGTAGAATGGGTTTCAAATAAGTCATTAACACACGGAACAGATTGATACCCATTGAACAGATATCTTGTAGCTCTTGGTCTTTACCTTCTTGTTTTGCAACAACCCAAGGGGCTTTATCATCAACATAGCGGTTTGCAATATCTGCGAGTGCCATAATTTCACGCACGGCTTTACCGTATTCACGGCTTGTATAAGCCTCGCCAATAGTTTGGGCTGCATCAACAAATTGCTGATATAGTTCAGGGTCAGCCAATTTAGCTGACAGCTTCCCGCCAAAGCGCTTAGCAATAAAACCGGCATTACGTGAGGCAAGGTTAACGACTTTATTGACGATGTCACTGTTTACGCGTTGAACAAAGTCTTCTAAATTCAAGTCGATATCATCGATACGTGATGAAAGCTTGGCCGCGTAATAGTAACGTAGGCAATCGGCATCCAAATGATCAAGGTAAGAACGCGCGGTAATAAAGGTGCCGCGTGATTTAGACATTTTTGCCCCATTGACCGTCACGTAACCATGAACAAACAGGTTAGTTGGCTTACGATATTCGCTGCCTTCAAGCATTGCCGGCCAGAATAGGCTATGGAAATAAACGATATCTTTGCCGATAAAGTGATACAGATCGGTTTTTGAGTCTTTATTCCAAAACTCATCAAAATTGATATCACCCCGTTTATCACATAGGTTTTTAAACGACCCCATATAACCGATAGGGGCGTCTAGCCAAACATAAAAATATTTGCCCGGCGCATCTGGGATTTCAAAACCAAAATATGGCGCATCCCGGGTGATATCCCACTGTTGCAGTCCTGACTCAAACCACTCTTGCATTTTATTCGCAACTTGCTCTTGCAGCGCGCCTGAGCGTGTCCACGCTTGCAGCATGTCGCTAAAGGCAGGCAAATCAAAGAAGAAGTGCTCGGTATCACGCATTTCAGGTGTTGCACCAGAGACAACGGAACGCGGATTAATCAGTTCTGTCGGACTATAAGTCGCACCACAGACTTCGCAGTTATCGCCATATTGATCTTCTGCTTTACAGGTTGGGCAGGTGCCTTTGACAAAGCGATCAGGCAAGAACATGCCTTTTTCAGGATCGTAAAGCTGTGAAATAGTACGATTTTTAATAAAACCGTTATTTTTCAATTTACTGTAGATCAGCTCTGATAACTGTTTATTTTCTTCACTGTGTGTGGAGTGATAGTTATCGTAACTGATCGAAAAACCAGCAAAATCTTCCTGATGCTCTTGGTTCACTGCGGCAATCATATCTTCCGGAGAAACACCTAATTGCTGAGCTTTAAGCATGATTGGTGTGCCGTGTGCATCATCTGCACAAATAAAGTGAACCTCTTTGCCGCGCATTCGCTGATAACGGACCCAAATATCAGCCTGAATGTGCTCCAGAATATGACCGAGATGGATTGAACCGTTAGCATAGGGTAACGCACAGGTTACCAATAGTTTATTCGCGACTTGAGACATAGTAATGATCTTACTTCCGTAATTAAAAAGGGACTTTGATGTTACCCGATCACAACTTTCGCTGCTAGGGTAATAGGATATTAATTGTCAAATCAGACGAAAAAGGGTTTTTTTGCTGTTCAGTGGCTTTTAGTTAGGAAGGCGATCACTATTTTTGTGGTTCTCTGTTATGATGAACAGTAGTCAAAGTATACTCGTGATACTTCAAGTTGTAGCGTTACGTTGTGGAATGGGGATTAGCATATTCACACTAGTCTTAACACCTTCCATACGGCTAGCTTTTATTAGCCTGTTGTGAGCTGCACCTCGAATTATTTGGGGTATATCATAGTGTTAAAAATATAAAATAAAGGAGCCGGGATGAACGATAAATCCCCCGAGCAGAACAACCCAGAACTGCTGACTGAAAAAGTCTCCACTGTTTTGGCTTCATTTACACACCCAACACTGAAGCGCAATCTGATTTCTATCAAAGCATTACATCATTGCGCAATGTTGGATAATGTGTTGCATGTCGAACTCGTGATGCCATTCGTTTGGAAAGGGCCTTTTCAGGCACTGATCAGCGAAAAAACGGCAGAACTGAAACAAGTTACTGGCGCTCACGCAGTTGAATGGAAACTACGTCACGACATAACGACACTAAAACGTGCAAATGATTTAGCTGGCATTAATGGTGTGCGTAATATTTTGGCTGTGAGTTCTGGTAAAGGTGGGGTCGGTAAATCCAGTACCTCTGTCAACCTTGCGTTAGCACTAGCTCAAGAAGGGGCAAAAGTCGGTATTCTTGATGCGGATATTTATGGTCCATCGATCCCTAACATGCTGGGAACTACCATGGAGCGTCCAACATCACCAGATGGCCAGCACATGGCACCGATTATGGCATATGGCCTCGCGACAAACTCAATCGGTTATTTGGTTACTGATGACAATGCAATGGTCTGGCGTGGCCCAATGGCAAGTAAAGCGTTGATGCAAATGTTGCAAGATACATTATGGCCAGATTTAGATTATTTAGTTATCGATATGCCACCGGGTACGGGGGATATTCAGTTGACGCTGTCACAAAATATTCCGGTTACAGGTGCTGTGGTTGTGACAACGCCACAAGATATCGCGCTGGTGGATGCGATGAAAGGGATTGTGATGTTTAAGAAAGTGAATGTCCCTGTCCTTGGCATTGTGGAAAACATGAGCGCACATATCTGTAGCAATTGTGGGCATGTCGAGCCGATTTTTGGTACTGGTGGTGCAGAGAAACTCGCTGAGAAATATAACACTAAACTGTTAGGGCAAATTCCATTGCATATCTCACTGCGTGAAGACTTAGATCGTGGTCAACCAACGGTGATGCGTGACCCTGAAGGTGAATTTGCGGATATTTATCGAGAAATTGCGTCAAATATTTCGTCACTAATGTACTGGGAAGGGGATAAAATCCCAACTGAGATCTCATTCCGCGCAGTTTAATACTCTGCTTATTGTAAGGATCTATTTCAATTTAATGGGATAGATCCTTATTTTTCAGCTTACTAACACCGCTTCTTCCTGATTTAACTCATTTCGATTTTTCTGATTTATTATTTGGTTATTTCTCTATTTCATGAGGATAGCGTAGAATGCTGAATATATAATGTTTAATGAATACCTGTTAAGTTAGGGCATTAATATTGCATTTTTTTCCTATGGCGGATGCCTAAAAGGTGATTATGAAATTTTTAATTTTGATTGTCGTTTTAGTATTGATTGTTATTTACTTTTATAACCGTATTGTCGCCATGCGTGAAGCTGTTATATCGAGCGAAACTGAAATCTCAGTGCAATTAGATCGCCGTGGAAAAGTATTTGATAGTTTGCTGGCAACGGTCAAAAAATATTTAAGTCATGAGTCAGAGGTTTTCAGTAAAATTACTGAGCTGAGAACAAAAGCTCAAACCGCAACAGGTGCACAGGCGCGAGAAGCGGAAGATGCTTTATCAAAAATGGTGACCAGTGGTGCGATTAATGTTGCTGTAGAAGCCTATCCAGAGCTGAAATCAGACGCGATTATGGCCAATTTACAAGAGGAAATCGTTTCATCAGAGAATAAACTTTCGTTTGCGAAACGCGGTTATAATCGCGCATTGGAAAGCTACAAAGCGTATATTGCGTCAATGCCAGCAGCGCTTATCGTCGGCATTATTCCGAGTTTGAAAATCGATAAAGACTACTGGCGTCTTGATGAAGAAACGATTAAGAGTGAGGAAGCTCGCCGTATTAATTTTGATTAAAAACGACAATCGTTAATGATATTTGTTAGGGGGATGCCCCTAACAAATTATACAGAGTACTTGTTCATGGATTTTAGAAACATCATACGTAAAAATAATTTTCGTACGCGATTGGTGGTCATTAGTTATATATTTATTATGCTGATCGTCGGTTTATTAGCAGATACAGCGACGCACTCAGACGAGCGTATTGGATTTTTTGAAAATATGCTCATATTTGTGACTTTTGAAAAACTACCAGTAGCAACATTAATTATTTTAGGGCTTACCGTTTTAGGATTGGTATATATTCATTTTCGTGGCCATAAAATGATGTTAGCAGGTCTGAACGCAAAAGAAATTACAGCGCAAAATGCCAGCACTCCTGAAGAAAGACAACTGTATAATATTTTAGAAGAGCTCAGTTTAAGTGCTACTTTACGCTATGTGCCTCGGCTGTATATTTTAGACAGTGATGAGCCTAACGCATTTGCTGCCGGTTGGGGCGCTAAAAACGCTTTAGTCGGTGTCACTCGAGGTTTATTGCAAACACTCAATCGTCACGAAGTTCAAGCGGTGATGGCTCATGAAGTTGGGCATATTATTCATGGTGATTCTAAATTGACATTGTATGTTGGTATTTTAGCGAATGTGATCCTGACTATTACGAATATATTTAGCCAACTATTTATTCGGACGGCAGGGCGTAGCCGAAATAGTGCATCTAATAAAGCACAGCTAATTCTATTAGCTCTTAACTTTGTTTTACCGTGGATCACCCAAATTCTCTATTTTTATCTTTCGCGAACGCGTGAATATATGGCCGATGCAGCGGCTGTTGATTTAACCACCGATAATCAAGCTATGATCAGCGCACTGAAAAAAATTTCGGGTCAGCATGAAAAACAGCAATATGATAAGTCGGGTATTGGTGATGCATACCGTAGTGCAGCCTATATCTTTAATAAAGGTGATTCGATATTGTCGACGCATCCATCGATAGAAAATCGCATTGCAGCTTTAGAAGGCCGTAAAAAATTTTAGCGGGTTGAGTGATAACAATTTGGGGCACACTATTTTAGTCACATATTGACATACACTTTTTATGATGTTTCCCATTAATATTTGGTATTTTTTGAGTCTGTTTGTGTTGCGAAGCTGGAACCTCACGCCATTAACTCCTATAATTCCGGCAACCATAACTTTGTGAAGATAAAGTTAGGCATTTCATTTCAGATTTATTTAACCAGGTTATCATTTTATGACTGACATAGCGCATCAATGTACCATTGTAGGTATATCAGGAGCTTCTGCATCCGGAAAAAGCCTTATCGCAAGTACCTTATATAGAGAATTAAGGGAAAAGGTCGGTGATCATAATATCGGTGTTATACCAGAAGACTGTTACTATAAAGATCAAACAGATATACCAATGGAAGAGCGGTTAAAAGTCAATTACGACCACCCAAACTCCATGGACCATAGCCTGCTTTATCAACATCTTAAAGCATTAAAAAGCGGTAAATCTGTAGAAATTCCTCAATATGACTATGTCGCTCATACACGTAAAGAAACCAGCATTCACTTCAAACCTAAAAAAGTCATTATTATCGAGGGGATTTTACTGCTTACGGATAAACGTTTACGTGAAGAGATGGATTTTTCGATCTTTGTTGATACCCCGCTTGATATTTGCTTGATGAGACGGATAAAACGTGATGTAAATGAGAGAGGGAGAACATTAGATTCGGTTATTGAACAATATAATAAAACCGTGCGTCCTATGTTCTTACAGTTTATTGAGCCGTCGAAGCAGTATGCCGATATTATTGTGCCTCGTGGCGGTAAAAACCGTGTGGCAATTGATATCTTAAAAGCAAAAATCGGCGAATTTTGCCAAGACTAAACTTGGCTAGGCGACATGGCGATAAAAAATAATGAAGGGGGATATAATCATGCGTCTTTGTGACCGCGATATTATTCAATGGATGGATGAAGGAAAGTTAGTTATTAGCCCTCGTCCACCTATTGAACGGATCAATGGAGCAACAGCAGATGTGCGCCTAGGAAATCAATTTCGAGTTTTTCGAGGACATACCGCCGCTTTTATTGACCTAAGTGGCCCGAAAGATGAAGTAAATGCAGCGCTTGACCGTGTGATGAGCGATGAAATTATTCTCAATGATAATGAGCCATTTTTCCTTCACCCAGGAGAATTAGCACTTGCAGTCACTCTTGAGTCTGTTACCCTGCCTGATAACCTCGTAGGATGGTTAGATGGCCGTTCTTCATTGGCGCGATTAGGTTTAATGGTGCATGTGACAGCACATCGAATCGATCCCGGTTGGTGTGGGCAAATCGTGCTAGAGTTTTATAATTCAGGCAAGCTACCACTTGCTTTGCGCCCTGGAATGGTGATTGGTGCGTTAAGTTTTGAGCCATTATCAGGCAGCGCAGATCGCCCCTATAATAGCCGACAAGATGCGAAATATAAAAATCAGCAAGGGGCGGTTGGTAGTCGTATCAGTGAGGACTGATAGTAATATGTATGACGGAATTATTGCTTATATGGGGTAATTCCGCATAGCGCAGGGATAGGTGTAGTGTGAGCCTTTTGTGTGGCGTAGCAGACATAATTTTAGTGAGGGAAGAATGAAACGATTTCTGACGACACTGGTCATTTTGCTAGTCGTGATTGTGGTTGGTCTAACCGCATTAGTGATGTTGGTTAACCCAAACGACTTTAGGCAATATCTTGTGGAAAAAGTTGAGAAAAAAAGCGGGTATCAAATTGACTTTAAAGGGGATATGCGTTGGCATGTTTGGCCAACACTGAGTATTATTACCGGCCCTGTTTCGATTACCGCTCCCAATGCCAGCCAACCTGTTTTAAGTGCGGAGAATATGCGCTTAGATGTGGAATTATGGCCGCTACTTTCTCATCATTTATCCGTCGAACAAATTGTTGTCGATGGTGCAGTGATTCGCCACACGCCTGAAAGCGAACCCCAAATGAATGCGAACTCACCTATTGCGCCTGCCGGTAACCAAAGAACACCAAATTCTCCAGAAAAAAATCAATGGTTATTAGATATCGAAAAAGTTGAAATATCAAATAGCTTAGTGATCTGGAAAACACAAAATGATGAGTACAATCTACGCAATATTGATCTTTCTTTAAAGAAAAGTGATAAGCGCAAAATCAGCGCTAAATTCAGCGGCAACTTAAATAAGAATCAACAAGAGCTACGTTTTGATGCGCGGGCAGAACTTGATCTTTCCCAACTATCACATCAAATTAATGGTCAATTAACTCAGTTTGATTATACTTTCACGGGGGTTGATTTACCTGAAGGTGGGATCACCGGACAACTGACCAGTGATTTTGCTTATATTAAAGATAATATTGCAACAGCGAGTTTACATAACATCGCGATTAAAGCCAATGACAGTGATTTAACGGGTCACGTTGAAGCAAAATTAGGGGCTATTCCAGATATTAATGTTCAGTTATCTTCTCAAACGTTAAATCTTGATAAATTAATTGGCGCACCAAATTCAAGTACAGCGGCTAATTCGTCTAATGAAACGAACCTTTCTACTCGCGTTGGCGTTAAACCGGTGATTTCTGGAAAAGAAACACAGAAATATGATTTATCTAACCTAAAATCATTTACTGGAAATATTAATTTAAATATTGAGAATTTAGTTTATCGTGGAATGGCAGTGAATGCGGTAAAATTTGCAGCACAAAACCAAGCGCCGCAATTAACCATTTCCCAATTAGAAGGTCAGGCCTTTAATGGCCAGTTTTCGCTTCCTGTGACTATTAATTACTCAAATATTCCAGCGCAAGTTACAGCGAAACCTAATATTCAAAATATTAATTTAACGCCATTGTTGAAAGCGTTTAATATGCCAGAAAAACTGAGTGGTATTGTGACAATCAATGCCGATTTATCGGGCCCAGGTTATGATGATTATGCGGTGAAAAATTTATGGCAAGGCCCTGTGAATTTCAGTTTACAAAATGCACGCTTAGCAGGATTAAATATTCCATTATTAATCCAACAATCTATTTCACGGGTGACCAATAAAATCAATGCACCTGTTAATACAGGTAATTATACTGAAGTAGAGCAATTCACCGTTAATGGTCGCTTAAATAAAGGCACGATTAACATTGCATCCATGAATGCAACTTCTCCTTTAATTTCAATTACGGGGCAAGGATGGGCAAATGTGCCAGCAGAAACATTGGATGTGAACCTCGGTGTGCAAATTACGCAAGGTTGGGGCGGAGACTCTCGCTTTATTCAACAACTGCAATCAATGACAATACCGCTACGTATTTATGGCGGTTGGAGCAACTTACAATATCAACTTAATGTTGAAAGATTGCTACGTAATGAATTAAAGACACAAGCCAAAGAGGCATTAGGGAACTTTTTGAAGAAAGAGGAACAAAAAGGATTGAGTGATTTGCTGAATGCACTATAGCTTTTCTATTGATAAATGGCATCATAGGTCATGATGCCATTTATTGGGATAAAATGATTAGAGTAAACTACGAGGGGTGACGTATTTTGGCGTTGTGTTATCAAATTTTTTATTGGCTTCTTGAGTAGCTTTCATATTTTTATAGCCTTCTTTTGATTCAACCATATCTTTATCTAAGCTTGCTGTATTTAATTTACTTTCAAATTTTGCAAGCATTTCCCGTTTTTTAGAATTTTGCTTATAGTTTACGCTATTGAGCCTTTCTTGATAGTTTGCTGTTTTAGCCTTCAGAGAATGAAGCGTGTTTGAAAATATTGTTAACTCTTTTTTATTATTTTCTCTCTCCATCGCTCCTCGTTCATGACCTATATTTTCTAATAATGTCTTCATTTTTTGCTGAATAGAGTTAACCTCTTTTTCTATTCCTTTTAATTCTTTAAGCTTAAAGATTCCACTATCAACTTTAGACGTGTTTTGCTGATTTAGAACTGGATTTGATTGAACATTATTGGTTGTACGTTTGATATTTCCAGTAATACCTGAGTTGTAAGCTGTTGTTTGTGGCTGTTGTAACTGTTGTGTGTAATTTAATGCTTTATGAGTGATTGACTGGACCATGTTAACCTCGAATAACCTTATTAAGTTATCCGAATTATTGAACAATCAAATGATTAATGCTTTTAAAAAACGCTGTTATTTTGGCGCTTCAAGTGACTTGTTATGGAAATACTTATCCGCACTATAAAAAAATACCGGCCAATTTGGCCGGTATTGTATGAATAAACAAAAATTATTCTTCTTCGTCTTCTTCCGGTACTTTCGGCGGAACAATGAGCACTTTACTAATACGGTGGTTTTTGATTTCAAGCGGCTGGAAAATGCAGCCATTGACTTCAATTTGTTCACCTTCTTCAGGTACTCGTTGTAGGTGTTCCATCAATAAGCCTGCAATGGTTTCATATTCGCGCTTTTCATCCAGTTCCATAGGAACAAATAGGATCAAATCTTCTAATGGCATAAAGCCGTTAGCAATCCAACTCCCATTTTCTAGCTTTTGAATATCATGACGTGAGTCATTTTCTTCTTCACCATCTGGTAAGTTACCGGCGATCGTTTCCATCACATCCGTTAAGGTGACAACACCCTCGACAGAGCCAAACTCGTCGACGACAAAAGCAAAGTGAGTCTGTGCTTTACGAAACTGCTCCAATGCTTTTAATAGCGAGAGACCTTCAGGGAAGATAAGAGGTTGAGTAATCAAAGCTCGTAAGTTTAGCGGCTGACCACTTAACTGCTGTTTGACTAAATCGAGCATGTGAACAACACCAACAGGCTCATCACTCACGGTTTCATCGATAACAACAAAACGTGAATGCGGATTTTTTTCCAGCAATTGCAGCAGCTCATTGGCAGACTTATTGACATCGAGATATTCCACATCATGACGTGATGTCATAATACTTTCGACATTACGTTGAGCCATACCTAAAACACGGGCGATCATCTGGCGCTCTTGAGGGTCAAAAACCGCTTGGTTGTCCGCGATTAAGTCTGAAGTGTGCGCATCTAGCTCCGCACGTTCGTGGTTACCACTTAGAATACGTAAAACGGCTTCAGCCGTACGTTCACGAAGTGGACGACTACCTTTGAGGAATTTGCGACGGTTAAATTGTGCAAACTGGTTTAAGACTTCAATCATAATAGAGAAGCCAATCGCAGCATACAGATAACCTTTTGGTATTGCGTAACCAAAGCCTTCAGCAACTAAACTAAAGCCGATCATCAGCAAGAAGCTGAGACATAAGATCACAATAGTTGGGTGATTGTTGACGAACGATGTTAGCGGCTTACTTGCCCATATCATAAGGATCATGGCAATAGTCACTGCTGCAACCATAACCCCAATATGGTCAACCATCCCAACGGCGGTAATGACTGAGTCAAGAGAGAATACCGCATCTAGGACGATAATTTGTGCAACAACAGCCCAGAAATTCGATGTTTTTCGTTGATTAGCGGTGTGCTCATCCCCCCCCTCTAATCGTTCGTTTAACTCCATTGTGGCTTTAAATAGCAAGAATAACCCACCCACCAACATGATGAGATCTCGGGCGCTAAATGGATGATCGAATAATGTTATTAAAGGCTTGGTGAGAGTGATTAGCCAAGACAAGCTAAATAGCAGAATAACTCGCATCACGAGAGCGAGCATGAGACCCGTCACACGAGCCCTATCACGCAATTTTTGCGGCAGTTTGTCTGCCAAAATGGCAATAAAGACGAGGTTATCAATACCAAGAACGATTTCTAGAACGATTAAGGTGGCAAGCCCCGCCCAAATCGAAGGATCTGCGATCCATTCCATACAGTTTGTTTTACCTTCTGATATGACGGCATATGCCGACTCGTGAATAATGCGGTTTGTTTCCCTAAATTTCAATAAAAATTGTCGCGTATGAGACGATAATCTACAAATAATATTCCGTTTGCGTCATCGATTGCATCAATAACTACCCAGCAGAACAAACCTGAGTTAACATGTGATCCTGTTAACAGAATTGCCAGCATAAAAATGGCTGGCTTAGGTCCTAATCAGACAGGAGTTTTTCATGTCAAAGCAACAGATTGGTGTTGTCGGTATGGCTGTCATGGGGCGCAATCTTGCCCTGAATATTGAAAGCCGTGGTTATTCCGTCTCTATTTTCAACCGTTCAAAAGATAAAACGGATGAAGTTATTGCCGAAAATCCAGGGAAAAAATTAGTTCCCAGCTACACGATTGAAGAGTTTGTCGACTCTCTGGAAAAACCACGCCGTATCCTGTTGATGGTGAAAGCGGGTGAAGCAACGGATAAAACGATTGCTGCATTGACTCCGCATCTAGACAAAGGTGATATCCTGATTGATGGCGGCAACACTCTGTATAAAGATACTATCCGTCGTAACCGTGAACTGTCTGAGCAAGGCTTTAACTTTATCGGTACAGGGGTTTCTGGTGGTGAAGAAGGCGCTCTAAAAGGCCCATCTATCATGCCTGGTGGTCAAAAAGAAGCTTATGAGCTGGTTGCACCAATTTTGAAAGAAATTGCCGCTAAAGCCGAAGGCGAGCCTTGCGTAACTTATATCGGTCCAGATGGTGCTGGTCACTATGTGAAAATGGTTCACAATGGTATCGAATACGGTGACATGCAGTTGATCGCTGAAGCATATTCATTGCTAAAAGGTTCTTTAAACCTGAGCAATGAAGAGTTGGCGGAAATTTTTGCTGATTGGAACCAAGGCGAACTTAGTAGCTATCTGATCGAAATCACTGCGGATATCTTCAAGAAAAAAGATGAAGATGGAAAATATTTGGTTGATGTGATTTTAGATGAAGCAGCGAATAAAGGTACAGGTAAATGGACGAGCCAAAGTTCATTGGATTTAGGTATCCCAGTAACGTTGATCACTGAATCTGTATTTGCACGTTATATCTCTTTCCTGAAAGACCAACGTGTTGCCGCATCTAAAGTACTAACAGGTCCAGTATTGAAGCCTGTTGAAGGCGATAAAAAACAATTTATTGAGAAAGTTCGTCGTGCACTCTACTTAGGTAAAATTGTTTCTTATGCCCAAGGCTTCCAACAACTGAAAGCCGCTTCAGATGAATACAATTGGGATCTGAACTACGGTGAAATTGCTAAAATTTTCCGCGCGGGTTGTATCATTCGTGCACAATTCTTGCAAAAAATCACTGATGCATACAATGATAATGCACAGATCGCTAACTTGCTGTTAGCGCCATACTTTAAGCAAATCGCTGATGAATATCAGCAAGCACTACGTGATGTGGTGTGCTATGGCGTACAAAACGGCATCCCAACACCGACCTTCTCTGCGGCAATTTCTTATTACGATAGCTACCGTTCAGCGGTATTGCCTGCAAACCTAATTCAAGCGCAACGTGATTACTTTGGTGCTCACACTTATAAGCGTACTGATAAAGAAGGTGTGTTCCATACCGAATGGATGGAATAATACGTTAAAATAACGTATTAAATTATTAAGGTGCTGGTTTTCCAGCACCTTTTTTATTTTTAAGTATAAAAATAGGGATGTACTATCAATACTTATTGGTCGTTTTTATCTTTATTATTGGATCGAGTATGGTTTTGATTGATGATACTGATAGAATCGAAAGCTTGTTTTTATTCTTAGGTCTCAGTTATTACTGTAAGCCTATCTAATCATTTTATGATTATAAGTAAGAATTCTATTTATGCGAAAGTTCCTTGTCTTGCTGCTGTTACTTGTGCTGCTGAGTCCATTGGCAATTGATTTATATCTGCCAACAATTCCTACAATTGCGATTGCGTTAGGGGCGCCCGAGTCGCTGATCCAGTCTACTATTGCATTATTTATACTAATTTTTGGTATAGGGCAGTTAATTTCTGGCCCCTTGATCGACCGATATGGACGTAAGCCCATCGCGATTGTGGGCATCCTAATTTACATTGTCGGTTCAACTGTCGCAGCGTTATCAACAACCCCGGAAATTTTTATTGCCGCTAGGGTATTACAGGGGGTCGCTGTTTGTTGCACTGGCGTTGTGGCTTTTAGTGGTGTTCGTGATCGGATGAACGGCACGGAAGCTGCGCGTGCATTTGGTTTTTTAAATGGAACGCTCAATATCGTACCAGCATTAGCTCCGCTTTTGGGGGGCTTTCTCGCTGAATATTGGGGATGGCGAGCCCCTTTTTGGTTTTTGGCTCTCTATGCGGTACTCATTTTAATGTTAGTCATCGCATTTTTGCCCGAAACTCGCCCAGCGAGTTTGCAAAATGTGAAGAAGTTGCAACTCAATCACTACCTGCATATCTTGCGTAACAAGCACTTTATTATTTTTGCATTGGTGAATGCAGGTAGTATGGGCATGGTTCTGACGTATGTTTCATTCGCACCGATTGTCTTAATGGGAGATGCAGGACTCACGCCACTAGAGTTTTCATTGGCGTTTGGTGCTAATGGTTTTTGGATTATGTTTGCGAGTTACATTGCTAACTATTATATCCCCAAAATTGGTCGCCCTAACTGTTTAAAAGCCGGCAGCCTATTTATGATAGCGGGGTGTTTAGGCTTGTTATTCGGTTTGCTTGTCTTACCAACAGAGTTACAAAACCACTGGTTAGCTTATATGTTACCTGTAGCGTGTGCCTGTACAGGCCTTGCCTTTATGATGGGAACCGCAACGAGTTATGCTTTAGAACCTTTTGAAAAAGAGGCAGGAACGGCTTCGGCTTTAGTGGGTTTTATTCAAATGGCAGTAGGTGCAGCTCTGAGTTTATTGGCGATTAGCTCTCCCTTACCTGCAAATTGGGCATTAGCTATGTTAATGTTAGTAGGCGGAGTGATTGCGTTGGTTGCACGAAATACCAGATTAAAATTAACGCGTTAAGTAGAGAAAAGATAGATGATAAATCCGTTATTAAAGCAGCCAAGGGTTGCTAAAGGTGATGTGTTTTTGAGCGCGAATACATCACCATAGACAGCGTTCTATGGTAATAATAATTTTATAATTAGGATTGTTACCATGAATCAGAAACATTGGTCAAAATATCAACTTTTACACGAAGTTGTACAGAATCCGAATATCCATATCAAAGGACGTCATAGTTATTATAGTGACTGCTGGGATAATGGGTTTGAACAATCAGTAGTCCGCTATTTACAAGGGGATGAAGTCAGCCGTGATTGGCAATTACCTTGGGATGTCGATCAACTTTATATTGGCGATTATGTGTGTATTGGGGGAGAAGCCGTCATATTGATGGGGGGAAACCATACTCACAGAACAGATTGGTTTTGTTTATATCCATTTATTGAATATGTTAATGAAGCCTATGTAGGTAAAGGCGATACTGTTATCGATGACGGAGCTTGGATTGGAATGCGGGCATTGATTATGCCAGGTATAAACATTGGTGAAGGCGCAGTTATCGCAGCAAATAGTGTTGTGGTGAAGGATGTCGAGCCATACAGTATTGTGGGTGGCAATCCGGCTAAACGGATTAGCTATCGTTTTGCGCCTGATATCATTGCAGAACTTCTGGCATTAAAGATCTACGATTGGCCAGAAGCACAATTTAATGCCTTAAAGCCTTATTTGTGTAATTCAGATATAACAGCTTTGAAAATAGCCTTGGCTAAATATTTAAAATAAATAATACATAGGGAATGAGTTTATTATCATTCCCTTTTTGCATTTTATTTATCAGAATTATTTTTTGCCGGCTAAATAACCGAATATAAATCCGATACCAGCAGCGACAGTTGCTGCGGCAAGAGGATTACTTTTTACTGTATCCACAGCAGAATTGAGCGTGTCACAGCCTTGAGCTGCACATTTTCTGACAGTACCTTTTATTTGATGCTCAGCAGAACCCGTTGCTTCACCGTAGACTTGTTCTGCTGTACCTGTTGCTTCTCTAGCTTTGCTTTCTGCTTTGTCGAATAAACTCATTATATTCTCCTTAAGAGTGAATAACAGTCACTATTAAGTGTAGCAGTCTTAAAAAATATGATACTTGATTTTACTTAAAAATAGGTACTTTTACTTTTATTCATCATCTCGAATAAAATCGACTAAAGTTGGATTAGCAATACGACGGTAATCTTCTGTATTCAAAATAACTGAGCGCTCAAGTGTTCCTGCATTAAAAGCCAGCTCTTCAAAACGAACAAATAAATAAGGATCAGCAATGAGTTTTAGAGATGGGTGGAAACTAAAGGGCGGGATTGCACCAAAAACACATTGAGTTAATTCATCCACTTCTTTTGGGCTTGCTAATGAGGCGCGAGTGCCTCCGATGGCATGAGCGATCTTCGTTAAATCCGCTTGTTTATCAGCAGGAAGGATAGCAAGAACATGTTGACGAATACCATTTCCTTTAACGTGGCAAACTAAGCCTTTAGCACCTTGACCTAATTGTGTGCCACGTATTTTTGCCACTTCTTCTGATTTACCTGCCGTTGGATGTTCCATCACGCGGTAACGCGCATTCTGTTTATCAAGTAATTGGGTTAATTGAATAAAAATAGGGCTTTCTGACACGACGGTTCCTTTTTTATAAAAATAAACAGTTGAGATAGTAGCAAAATTAGATAACAAGCTAAATACCATGGATATGATATGAAAATTGGAAGAAATAATGGGAGCTAGGCAACGCAATAAGAGAGTTTTTAAGTTAATAGCGAACTCATTGTCTATATCGCATGTTGATTAAAATAGGCTTTTACGTGAATTGGTTGACTCAGTTATCTAAGTCGCCACTTATAGGTAAGAGAATAGAGAGGATTTGGTCGACGATCAAGTATCAGCGCATTTTGTTATATTGGGTAGCCCACCTTAAGCAGGCTACCGCATTATTATTGATGGCGTTCTTTCAGACGTTTGATAATGGTGCTTAAATCAAGATCTTGGTCCTGTAAGAGTACCAGCAGGTGGTACATTAGATCGGCGGCTTCATTCGTTAGCTCAGCACGATCATTGACTGTGGCTGCAAGTGCCGTTTCAACGCCTTCTTCGCCAACTTTTTGAGCGATACGTTTAGTACCACTTGCATATAGACGCGCCGTATATGAGCTTTCCGGATCAGCACACTTACGTGATTTTAATAAGGTTTCCAGCTCAAATAAGAATCCCCAATCACTTTGAGCGGGAGCAAAACAGCTCTCCGTACCATTGTGGCAAGTTGGTCCAACCGGTTGCACTAGGGCGAGTAGCGTATCACTATCACAATCAGGATAGATATCGACTAAATTAAGATAGTTGCCCGATGTTTCGCCTTTAGTCCATAAGCGCTGTTTGGTTCGTGAATAAAAGGTTACCTTGCGGCTATCTAATGTGGCTTGCAACGCTTCTGGGTTCATATAACCTAACATTAATACATCGCCAGAAGTTGCGTGTTGCACAACCACGGGCATTAATCCATCCACTTTTTGCCAAGCAAGTTGGCGACATTGTTCTGTGGTTAACATACTCTTATTTGAACTCCATTTTCTGCAAGGTATTGCTTTAATTCACCAATATTGATGATTTGCTTGTGGAAGACGGATGCGGCGAGGGCACCATCAACCTTTGCTTCAGTAAAAGCATCTAAGAAATGTACCATTTCACCAGCACCACCAGAGGCGATTAATGGCACTTGGCAGACATCACGGACTTTTTTCAGTTGGATTAAATCATAGCCTTGGCGTACACCGTCTTGGTTCATCATATTTAAGACAATTTCACCGGCACCTCGTTGTTGAACTTCAGTGACCCAATCGAGGGTTTTCCAGCGTGTTTGGGTGGTCCGTTTTTCATCCCCTGTAAATTGATAAACGAGGTAGTCACCCGTTTCATGGTCAAACCAGGTATCGATACCGACGACAATGCATTGTACGCCAAAACGATCAGCAAGGCGGCTAATTAGTGTTGGATCCGATAGCGCTGGTGAGTTAATGGATATTTTATCAGCGCCAAATGATAAAATTTGCGCCGCGTCTTCAACACTTTTGATACCACCCGCAACGCAAAATGGAATATCAATGACTTCTGCAACTTTTGATACCCAACTCTTATCGACCACTCTTCCATCAGATGATGCTGTAATATCGTAAAATACCAGTTCATCAGCACCTTCTTGGGCATAGCGCTGTGCCAGTGGAACGATATCACCAATAATCTCATGATGACGAAATTGAACCCCTTTTACTACTTGTCCATCCCGAACATCCAAACAAGGAATTATGCGTTTTGCCAACATGCGATTGCCTCCGCGACTGTGAATTTGCCTTCGAGTAGGGCACGACCAACAATCACCCCCGCGGCGCCTGACCCTGGAATAGCAGCGATATCCGCCAAAGAGCCAATACCACCAGATGCTTGAAATGCAATAGCTGGATATTTTTGGCTAATTTCTTGGTATAAATTGACATTTGAACCTGCCAATGTGCCATCTTTAGAAATATCCGTGCATAAAACGTGCTTTAACCCATAAGGTTGATACATTTCAATGGCTTGTTCTAATGAAAGATTAGAGTTTTCTTGCCAACCACTGATGGCAATCTCTTTTATACCTTGTTGGTTAATTCGCACATCAAGGGCGAGTACGATGGCTTCTCCACCATAACGTTCGAACCAGGTTTTAACTAATTCAGGCTGTTTCACCGCGGTTGAACCAATAACCACCCGTGTAGCCCCTGCATCTAAAAGTGCTTTTACATCCTCTTCTGTGCGGATCCCGCCACCGACTTGAACGGGTACAGACACTCCAGCTAACAGTTTTTTAAGGAGGGGAATTTGGCGTTTTTGTGGATCTTTTGCCCCAGTTAAATCAACTAAGTGTAATAATTTTGCGCCTTCTTGTTGGTATTGTTGTAAGCGTGGCAGGGGATCACTGCCGTAAGCGGTTTGCTTGGCATAATCGCCTTGATGTAAACGAACAACATTACCATCAATAAGATCTAAAGCAGGAATGATCATCTCAATTACATCTCCAAAAAGTTTTGGATCAGGCGAGAGCCAGCTGCTCCCGAGCGCTCAGGGTGAAACTGAACACCATAAAAATTATCCTGATTGACAGCACTGCTAAATGGATTACCGTATTGGGTTTGTGCAATGGTATTGCCTGAAATAGGCATGGAGTAGCTATGCACAAAATAGAAGTAAGCATCGTCGCGGATCCCTTTAAATAAAGGGTGGCCTGCTAAAGGTTTGACTTGATTCCAGCCACTATGAGGAACAGGTAAACCATCCGCATTCATTTTTTGGACTGGGCTATCTATCAAGCCAAGCAGTGGGATCAACGATTTTCCTTCTTCACTAACACTCCCCATTAATTGCATACCTAAACAAATACCTAAAACAGGCTGAGTCAGTGTTTTAATTAAGGGGATCAGTTCACGTTGCTGGAGTTGTTCCATCGCTGCGCTTGCAGTTCCGACACCCGGTAGGAAAACTTTATCTGCTTGTAAAATGGTGTTGGTATCACGGCTGATCTGTGGGGTATAGCCTAAACGTTTGACGGCATAGGCCACAGAAGACAAATTTGCACAGCCTGTATCAAGGATAACAACGTTCATTAGAGAACCCCTTTCGAGCTAGGTAACGTATCTCCTTCAACGCGGATAGCTTGACGTAAGGTACGACCAAATACCTTAAATAGGCTTTCAGCTTTGTGGTGATCGTTTTTCCCTTTCGTTTTCAGGTGTAAGGTACATCCCATCGCATAGGATAGGGAGCTGAAAAAGTGTTCGATCATTTCAGTGCTGAGGTCACCAACACGTTGGTATTTAAATTCTGCTTTATATTCAAGGTGTGGTCGGCCTGAAATGTCTAATGCACAACGCGCTTGGCACTCATCCATTGGGAGTACAAAGCCAAAGCGTGCGATACCACGTTTATCGCCGAGAGCAACGCGTAATGCTTCACCGAGTGCCAAACCCGTATCTTCTACGGTGTGGTGGTCATCAATAAACAGGTCACCTTTAACTTGGATATTCAAACGGAAACCACCGTGAGTGGCGATCTGGTCAAGCATGTGGTCAAAGAAGCCGACACCCGTATTGATTTCGCTTCCACCCTCACGATCAAGCCAGAGTTCGACGCGAATATTGGTTTCTTTTGTGACACGCTCAACGATTGCATGGCGATCACGCTGAGTTAATTTATCGGTGATAGCCACCCAATCAAGTGAATCAGGGCTATAGCGTAGGCCTTGGATCCCCATATTTTCGGCCAATTGTAGGTCAGTTTCACGATCACCAATCACATAACTGTTCGCTTTATCTAATTTACCTTCAACTAGGTAGTTTTCCACTAAGCCTAGTTTTGGTTTACGGCAGTTACAGCCATCCGCGGGTTTGTGAGGACAAATCAATACATCGTCAAAATTAATCCCTTGTGACTCAAAAACCTGCATCATTAAGTTGTGTGGTGGTTCGAAATCAGCGGTTGGGAAGCTGTCGGTACCTAAACCATCTTGATTGGTGACCATGACTAAGCGGTAGTTGGCTTTTTGTAAGGCCAGCAGGCTTGGAATCACTGCTTTTTCAAAAGCTAATTTGCTTAGGCTATCGACCTGAAAATCAGTAGGTGGTTCAGTGATTAATGTACCATCACGGTCAATAAAAAGAATTTTTTGGCTCATGAATATTTCCTATTTCAGGTTTAGCAAAGGGCTTCAATAGCTTCAATAACACGCACGTTTTCGGTTTCAGTACCCACAGTGATGCGTAGGCAGTTAGAAAGTCCTGGCTGTTTACTTTGGTCACGCAAAATAATGCCTTGTTCCCACAGCGCTTTAAATACTTTATTTCCATCCGTAAAACGCACCAAAATATAGTTGGTCTCACTGGGATACACTTTTTCTACGATAGAGAGTTCCGCTAGCGCTTCAGACAAGGCAATACGATCATTCGTGATTGTTGCGACACGGTGTTTCATTGTCGCTATTCCTTCCACGCTCAATGCTTCTGCGGCTATCATCGCAACGGGTGTCGAAAGAGGATAAGGAGCGATCACTTTTAAGAGTATTTCGATTACATCGGCGGAGGCTAATGTGAAACCACAACGTAGGCCAGCCAGCGCAAAGGCTTTTGATAATGTTCTTAATACCACAAGGTTTGGATAGTTAGCGAGCCAGCCTGCCACACTGTATTGTGGGCAAAATTCAATATAGGCTTCATCAACAACCACAAGCGCTTGACCCGCCGCCATGTCGAGCACTTCACGCAGTGCCTTATTATCGATGATGTTGCCAGTTGGATTATTTGGGCTACAAATATAGATCAATTTGGTGTTTGGCAAATTTTCACGAATGGCATCAATATTTAATGACCAGTCTGGTAAAGCGGGAATTTTTTTCTGTTCTACGCCAAAAGTTTCAGCGCTGACACTATACATACCATAGGTTGGAGGACAAAACATCACAGCGTCTTTGCCCGGTTCACAAAATGCACGGATCAGCAGTTCGATAGATTCATCGGCACCTCGGCAAACTAATACTTGCTCAGGAGCAACATTTGCATAAGCGGCATAGTTGAGAATGACACTGGCGGGCTGGCATTCTGGGTAACGGTTTAGATTACGTTCGTTAAATTGGAATTCTGGTGCAATAGGGTATTCATTGGCATTTAACCAAACATCGCCGTTACCACCTAAGCGACGAGCAGACATATAAGGGGTCATCACTTTCACATTTTCACGCGCAAGGCTAGCGGCTTTAAAGTTTTCGCTCATCACTTACTCCTGACTTTGTTTTTTGAGTTCAGTAACACGTAATGTTACGGCATTTTTGTGGGCGGTTAGGCTCTCTGCTTGCGCGAGTGTTTCAATCGTTGTTGCTAACCCGAGTAACCCTTGAGGTGAAAGCTTTTGTACTGTCATCCGTTTCATAAAATCAGCAAGACCCAAGCTGGAATATGTCGATGTATAGCCATAAGTTGGCAGCACATGATTAGTTCCTGATGCATAATCGCCCGCTGATTCAGGTGACCAATCTCCGACGAACACAGAGCCTGCACTGGTTATGCTGTCAACGAGTGCATCGGCATTACGAGTTTGCAAAATCAGGTGTTCAGGCCCGTAGCGATTGCTAATTTCGACACATTGTGCAATTGAATCGGCGATAATTACACGACTAGCACTCAGTGCGGCTCTCGCGATGTCAGCACGTGATAATTCAGCCAGTTGTTTTTCTGTTTCATCAATAACCTGCATAGCAAATTCTTGGCTATCCGTTAGTAGAATAACTTGTGAATCAGGTCCATGCTCAGCTTGCGATAACAGATCTGAAGCTGTAAATGCAGGGTTTGCTTGGCTATCTGCAATAACAAGCACTTCTGATGGGCCTGCTGGCATATCAATGGCTGCTCCTTCGTGGCTTTGGCTCACTTGGCGTTTCGCCTCTGTTACATAAGCATTGCCTGGGCCAAAAATCTTATCGACCGCTGGGATACTCTCTGTACCAAATGCCATTGCAGCAATGGCTTGCGCACCGCCCACCTGAAAGATATCGCCAATACCACACAGTTTTGCAGCATAGAGAATTTCATCCGCAATCGGTGGGGGAGAGCAAAGGATAATTTGTCGACAACCTGCAATTTGTGCAGGGGTGCCTAGCATCATTACCGTTGAGAGCAATGGCGCTGAGCCGCCGGGAATATATAAGCCAACCGAATCAATTGGGCGGGTGATTTGTTGACAAACCACGCCTGACTGAGTCTCAACGCGAATAACTTCAGGTTTTTGTGCTTCATGAAAACGACGGATATTACCAATAGCATTTTTCATCGCAACTTTGATGTCGTCATTGAGGCGTGATTCAGCTTGCTCAATGCTATCTGGCATGACTCGAATGCTAGAAATGGCCGTTTTATCAAAACGTTGGCTAAATTCAATGAGTGCATTGTCGCCACGAGCTTGTACTTGCTCAATGATCTGTGTGACCGCGCGACGAATATTGTCTGATGCCGCAATGGCTGGGCGTGTCAGCAGTGCTGTTTGCTCATTTGCATTACATTCTGACCAGCGAATCGGTTGGTTAAATCCCATTTCCATTGCACTTACTCCATCATTTTTTCAATAGGCAGAACTAAAATAGAGCTGGCACCTAATGCTTTAAGTTTTTCCATGGTTTCCCAGAACAAGGTTTCGCTACTGACCATGTGCATAGCTACGCGATTTTGATCGCCTGCTAATGGGAGCAAAGTTGGGCGTTCTGCGCCTGGCAGCAATGCAATAATATCTTCCAAACGTTCACTTGGAGCGTGCAACATGATGTATTTGGATTCACGAGCTTGAATAACGCCCTGAATACGAGTCATCATGCGGTCAATAAGTTGTTGTTTATCTGAAGAAATTTCGCCGTCACGTTGGATTAAGCAGGCTTTTGAACGATAAATCACTTCAACTTCTTTGAGGCCATTCGCTTCGAGTGTTGCGCCAGTAGAAACTAGGTCACAAATGGCATCGGCAAGACCTGCCCGAGGCGCGACTTCGACAGAGCCGTTTAATAAGCAAGATTTAAATTGAATGCCTTTTTCATCGAAATAACGTTTTAATAAGTTCGGGTAAGAGGTCGCAATACGAGCGCCATTTAAGCACTCTGCACCTGTGTAGTTAAAGTCAAGGGGTGCGGCTAATGACAAGCGGCAAGCACCAAAATCAAGACGACGTAGTGTTTTGTATGCGGGGTTATCGCCTTGAGCGCGGCGGCTTAATAATTCTTCTTCAAGAACGTTTTCACCGATAATTCCAAGGTCTACAACGCCGTCCATGACCAGTCCTGGGATATCGTCATCACGTACACGCAGTAAATCAATAGGCATATTTTCTGCATAAGCAATCAGTCGCTGTTGCTGTAAATTGATTTTAATTCCACAGCGTGCAAGTAGTTCTTGTGAGTCTTCACTTAAGCGTCCTGACTTTTGAATGGCAATTCTTAATCGTGATTTGTCCAACATAATTTTACCCTGCTTATTTTGTAATATATTTTTGATTAATAATAAAAAAACCCTCGGAAGATTATCTTCCGAGGGTTTTCTCTAATTCGCATTTCAGCCACCGGAAGAGTCGTTGATCGTCTTCCAGCACACATCGCCCGAAAGACTAATCAGGATGATGGTGATGATGATGGTTGCGAGAAATACGAGTCATAATAGCTTCCGTTAGTAATGGTGTTAGTTGCTTAAACATTCATTACCTATCAACCTATCCGATTTCCTCCCTACAATGCAACTGTTTTTTGCAAAATAACCAATAATAATTAGATAGTGAGGTTTCATAGTGAATAATCGCATAAATAATATATTCGGAAGTTAAAAGGTTTTCAGTTAACCTAGATGAAATTAAGTCGTTATCGGTAATCAGAGGTGATAGATGAAAAAGGTTGCGATTGTTGGATTAGGTTGGTTGGGATTACCGCTTGCGAGAGCCTTGTTAGCTGCTGGTATGGATGTTTCTGGTACCAAAACAACGCCGGATGGTATTGCGGCGGCTCGTGCTATAGGGATTGATTGTTATTATTTACAATTAACGCCGGAATTAGACTGTGATCCCACTGATTTCGCTCAATTAATGGAAGAGGCAGGGGCACTCATTATTTTACTACCACCTTCAAAAATTAATGTATCTGCTTATGTTGAAACAATTGAATTACTTGTCGATACGGCGATAACTTTTCGGATCCCCCGCGTGATTTTCACTTCTTCAACGTCGGTTTATGGTGATCTTAGCGGTGAAGTTAATGAAGAGAGCGAACGTCAGGCAACCACGGCATCAGCACAAGCTTTGATTGATGTTGAAAATTGGCTGCATGCGCTACCAAATATTTCGGTGGATATTTTACGGCTCGCAGGCTTAGTTGGTGAGAAGCGCCATGCTGGACGTTTCCTTGCAGGCAAAAAATCACTCAAAGGGGCGCAACAGCCGGTGAATATTGTTCATCAAGATGATGTGATTGAGGCAATCAAATTATTGTTGAAACAACCTCAGGGTGGGCATATTTATAACTTGTGTGCACCAGAGCATCCACAACGCGCTGATTTTTATCGTCAAGCCTCCCAATCTCTAAATTTAGAATTGCCTGAGTTTATGCTTGAAACGGAAGCAACAACTGGAAAGATTGTGAACGGTAACCGTATTTGCCAAGAACTCGGGTTTGAGTATCAATACCCAAACCCGATGAATATGCCAATGACAATTTAATTATTTCAGTGGGATCAACACAATTTTTTGGAAAGCGGGGCGCGTTTTTAATTGCTGATACCAACGCTCTAAATTAGGGAATTCAGGGCGTTCGGTGGCAATTTCATGCCATGGATAAAATAATGGGGCAATGGCGATATCGGCAATACCAAATTTTTGGCCATTAAAATAAGGCTGATTTGCCAGTGCCTCATCGGCAATTTTAAACAATTTTTCAAGATGATGATAAATTGCACGCGCGACTTCAGGATCGCGCTCAGCGACGGGAACACGCACAATTTTATTCATCATTTGTTTAATACTGTCGAATAAAGTCCCACATCCCCAGTCCAACCATTTGTCTGCCGCAGCCTTCTCTTGGAGGTTTTGTGAGACTAATAAGTGAGAGTGATCAAATTTTTCCGTAAGGTATCGTAAAATGGTATTTGATTCCCACAGGGTGAAGTCATCATCCTGTAAAGTTGGGATAGTGCCGTTTGGGTTCATTTTCTGATATTCAGGTGTATCAAGTCCGCCAAAAGGACCCCCAACATCTTTTTGATTATAAGCAACATTCAGTTCTTCAAGGCACCAAAGCACTTTTTTGACGTTTGATGAGTTTTTACGACCCCATACAGTTAGCATAGTTTACCCCATGATTTGATATTTCGTTGTTTATCGTCTCTAAGATAGATGAAATTGCATTATGGGAACAATCTTTATTTGTTGTGTGTAGCTTAATAGCGTAAAAAGTCCTACATTAATAATGAATTAACCGTTTTAGTATTTGTAAAGGAGTAACCGATGAACAGAAAATTTTTAACCTTAAAGGCACAATATCTAGGAACTGGATTAGGCCTTTTAGTTGCTGTAAGCAGTTTTTCTTATGCAGCAGAGACACCGGTTGCTCCACAGGTTGATGCCAAAGCTTTCGTTTTGATGGACTACGATAGCGGTAAAATATTGGCCTCGGGCAACCCAGATGAACGGTTAGATCCGGCAAGTCTAACAAAAATGATGACGAGCTATGTGGTAGGTCAAGCCATTAAAGCGGGCAAAATTACCCCACAAGATATGGTAACGGTTGGCGTCGATGCTTGGGCAACGGGGAACCCAGTGTTGAAAGGTTCATCATTGATGTTTTTGAAGCCAAAAGATCGAGTGTCAGTATTGGATTTAAATAAAGGGGTTGTTATTCAATCGGGTAATGATGCCAGTATTGCATTAGCCGATTATGTCGCAGGTAGCCAAGACTCGTTTGTGAGTTTGATGAATCAATATGTACAGCAGTTGGGTTTAAAAAATACCCATTTTAAAACGGTACATGGCTTAGACTCCGAAGGGCAATACAGTACCGCTCATGATATGGCAATCCTAGCGCAAGCCATGATCCGCGATGTACCAGAAGAGTACGCATTACACAAAGAAAAAGAGTTTACGTTTAATAAAATCCGTCAACCGAATCGTAACCGTCTATTGTGGAGCCAAAACCTCAACGTGGATGGCGTGAAAACGGGGCATACCAGTGGGGCAGGGCATAATTTAGTGGCATCAGCGACAGATGGCCCAATGCGTTTAATTTCCGTTGTGCTTGGTGCGCCAAGTGATCGTGTGCGTTTTTCTGAAAGTGAAAAACTATTAACTTGGGGATTCCGTTTCTTTGAAACCGTCACGCCAATAAAGGCTGATCAAACATTACAAACTCAACGAGTTTGGTTTGGTGATAAATCAGAAGTTGCACTCGGCGTAGAAAAAGATGCTGCTATTACCATACCAAAAGGGCAATTACAGAATTTGAAAGTGAGTTATACACTGTCTGATCCCTCAATTGAGGCGCCATTAGCTAAGAATCAGGCTGTAGGCACGGTCAACTTTATCTTGAATGATGAAGTGATTGAGCAGCGTCCTTTAGTCGTAAAAGAAGCTGTTGAGGAAGGAGGGTTCTTTGGCCGAATTTGGGATTATATCGTTAAAACGGTTAGCGGCTGGTGGACGGCTATTTTTGGTTAAACTGTTATGTTAAAAACATCTCAATCAGGGAGATATTAGCAGCTACTACGGTTAGGTATATCAATAAAGCCTATGTGAAGATGAGGTGTTAATAAACGTTTTCTACCATGGTCTTGATAGAAAACGAAGTTAACGACATAAATAAAAGCAAACCTTATGGTTTAGTAGCCCGCCAATCTAAACGGGAAGGGAGAGATCTCTTCCCGTTTTAACGTCAGCAAATCAAATGCCTCAATCACGGTAGCTCGGTAAGTTTCAATTTATCAATATCTTAGGTTTTTAATGGCGCGTGGTCATTGGCATAACAATCGAAGATATTGGGGGAAGTAAATCGCGTGTGTGGATTGCCTAAATGACGTTTGATGGAAAATACAGGGGGGCTACCAGATAAAAAGGAAAGCGTAGTTTCTGACGCTATTATATTTTCTACGCATTAATTTGCTGATTTAAAATAGCAGTAACCACCTCCGTAGAGATGGTTACTTGTATTTTATGGATTATTCACAATGTGCTAGTTTGATGGCTAAGCCGCCCTGTGAGGTTTCACGATATTTAGCATTGATATCTTTACCTGTTTCATACATGGTTTCGATAACCTTGTCTAAACATACCCGTGGGTCACTGACGCGGCGTAATGCCATACGTGCCGCGTTCACTGCTTTCACCGCAGCAATCGCATTACGTTCAATGCAAGGTACTTGTACTTGGCCACCAACGGGGTCACAAGTTAGCCCTAAATTATGCTCCATTGCAATTTCAGCAGCGACACAAACTTGTTCAGGGCTTCCACCCATGAGTTCAGCCAGTCCTGCCGCAGCCATTGAACAAGCTACACCGACTTCACCTTGGCATCCAACTTCTGCACCTGAGATAGAGGCATTCATTTTATATAATGACCCAATCACACCAGATACTAAGAAATAGCGGGTGTAAGAGTTTTCGTTAACAGGGCGAATAAATTTATCGTAGTAAGCTAACACGGCAGGAATAATACCGCATGCACCATTCGTTGGTGCGGTGACCACACGGCCGCCAGCGGCATTTTCTTCGTTTACAGCTAAAGCAAACATATTGATCCAATCAATAACGGCCATAGGGTCGATATTGGTATTGTCGCTAGTGACTAATTGACGGCGTAAAGCGGCTGCACGGCGAGGAACACGCAGTGGCCCCGGTAATAACCCTTCTGTAGTGACACCACGTTCAATACCGGCTTTCATGACATCCCAAACGGCAGATAGGTATTCATGAATTTCTTCTTTGCTGTGCAAGGCAAGCTCATTTTGCATCACTAATGCAGAGAGGGATAAGCCGGTTTCTTTACAATGTTTTTGTAAGTCAGCGGCATATTGATAAGGATATGGAACTTGTACTGATTGCTCATCCGATTGACCAAAGTGCTCTTCGTCGACAATAAATCCACCGCCAATCGAGTAATAGGTTTTTTTGTAAACAACATCATCTGCATTAAATGCCGTAATGGTCATGCCATTCTCATGCAAAGGTAGATTGGTTGAATGGAAATTCATACCACCTTCAACAGGAAAATCCACTTCATGTTGGCCTTGGGCTAACAGAAGTTTGCCGCTTTGTTCTACGTGACGGATAAAATTGGGAATAGAGTCAATATCAACAGTATCAGGTAAATTACCCGCGAGGCCCATGATAATAGCAATATCAGTCGCATGTCCTTTACCCGTTAGTGATAAAGAACCATAGACGTCAACAACAATTCGTGTTGTTGAGGTCAGTCGATTTTGCTGGATCAAATCCTCGACAAATTGTTTACCTG
Source organism: Providencia sp. PROV080 (assembly GCF_033688105.1). Lineage (NCBI taxonomy): Bacteria > Pseudomonadati > Pseudomonadota > Gammaproteobacteria > Enterobacterales > Morganellaceae > Providencia > Providencia sp. PROV080. The sequence goes on along the minus strand of NZ_CP096346.1, from coordinate 2,998,598 downwards.
CTTTCATCGGGCCGACGGTGTGGGAACTAGATGGACCGATACCAATTTTGAAGATATCAAATACGCTAATCATATTCAGCGCTTCCTATATAAAATAAAGTCTTAATATTTTAGGCATGTGATGCCGTGTATTCCGGCATCTTATTGTATTGAGAAGGGGAGGTATGTCCGCCGGAGTGGATCACGCCTCCCTCAAAGGTATGCTTAGAAGAACAGTTTATAAGTTGCCGCGGAGATAGCAATCAGACCCATCACGACGACAAACACATTGCTAAACTTACCCGCGTACTTATGCATTGCAGGAACTTTGCTAATCGCATATACCGGCATTAAGAACAGGAGGATCGCAATCACTGGGCCACCTAAACTCTCAATGATATCCAATACGCCAGGGTTCAGTGTTGCGACTAACCAAGTTGTGACCAACATGAAAATAGCGGTACCACGATTGAGCTTACGGATATCAATTGTTTTGCCTTTTGCACGGTATGCGCGCTCAACTAGGCCATTAAAACCTTCTCGTGCACCTAAATAGTGACCGAGGAATGACTTAATTATAGCAACAAACGCGATGATAGCGGCAGCAAACTTGATGAAAGGTTGATCAAAGTAGCCTGAAAGGTAATCAAGGATACTAATGTTCTGAGCTTTTGCTTGCGCTAGGTCAGCTGATGAAAGGGTAAACACACAGCTAAACACAAAGAACATTACGGTAAAGACCATCAAGATATGGGCAGAGGCTAGGATGCGTGAACATTTTTTCTCTGCTTGCGCACCGTACTCTTCGCGTTTCGCTACAGAGAAGGCAGAAATAATCGGTGAATGGTTGAAGGCAAATACCATGACAGGGATTGTCAACCAGATGGTCACCCACATGCTTTGTCCACCGCTGTGTTTTGCTGCTTCGGCAATACCTTCCATTGTTAATGTATCCAGTACTGCGCCATTCCAATGAGGGATCATATATAAAGAGAACGCGAGCAGGACCGCAATGAATGGGAATACCAGCATGCTCATCACTTTAACAATATATTTTTCACCGAATGAAACAATTGCCATAATCCCACCCACTAAGATCAGCGCAAGTAACCAACGTGGTGGCGCGGCGAATCCCATGAGTTCAGTAAGGAATTTGTTGACGTTATTGGTAATTGAAACCCCATACACCAGCAAAATAGGGTAGATGGCGAAGAAATACAGCAAGGTGATCCAGTTACCGGCAGTTCGTCCAAAATGCTCTTCCACGACTTCCGTGATATCCCCTTCGGGTTTTGAACCAGAAAGAACAAAGCGTGTTAAGCCACGGTGAGCAAAAAAGGTCATTGGGAAGGCTAATACCAACATCAACAGAACAGGAATTAATCCACTCATCCCCGCGTTAATGGGTAAAAACAGAACACCAGCACCGATTGCTGTACCATATAATCCCAGCATCCATACTGTGTCAGTTTTACGCCAAGCCGCGGCATCCACTGTTTGCGAGGCTGTTTTATCGATGGAACCAACTCGAGTTGTATCCATAATAGTCTCCGAAATAAAAGTCAAAAAATAGGCATCTGAGCGAGGACAATAAGTCATCGCTGATGTTTTAATCTTTTGGTACGAACAAAATATCGCCAAATATAATGTGCAGTTTTTGTTTCAACGTAACAATCTGATTGGAAATAAATATAAAACTGATAGTAAATTTATTTTCAATCAGTTTTGTTAATTTTATATGTAAATTTGATAAACCGTTTTTGATGGTGCAAATGTACATATTATTAGTAGAAATCACCGTGATCATACTCTCAAAAGAGAAAAATGTCTTTAATGATGCTTTTTTTCGATTTTTATAAAAATGTTAAAAAATTTGCCTTAAGATTAACGGATATAATGCTATTTGTGACAATGAAAAATAACCAAGATAAGGGCGTTATATGCCTTTTTATATTTAGTCTGCAATTTATTATTATATTAATAAATTAAATTAATATAAAAAAATAACAGTGAAATAAATTAATTTAAGAAAAAAATGTTAATGTGAAAAATATTATACTCAATCGGTGAGTTATATAAAGAATTGATTTTTATTGGTATTTTTATTGGTGGTTAAGTGATTCACTTAGTGAATAATTATTGTTTTTTTAGTTTTTTAATTCTAAATACATTAATGAACGATAAGGTGATAAGAGGAAGAGGTTAATACTTATTTTTCGATGCAAAAAATAATTAAAAAACGTAACGAAATATTTGTTAAGTAATTGTTGTTATTTTTTGTGAGGAAAGCGTTATTTTATTCATTTGAAGGATAAAAAAATAAAACTAAATATTGATACAACGCAATATTTAAATAGCTTAGGTACTGGCGGAAATAACGCCAGTACCGATTAATAAGATTATTAGGCTTGCAACCAGCCTTTACGGATCAGAGACGCAAATATCATGTGGTAGAGGCGAGTGAGAGGAGCTTGAATTTTATGGCCAATAAGGCACCAAAAAATCTGAGTTAATCCGCATGAGATTAGGCCTAAGATAAATGCGCCAACCATGTCTAACGGCCAGTGAACCCCGAGATAGATGCGTGACCATGCAATAGCAATGGCGGGAACAAGCATTAATACGCCAACCCAAGTTCTTAGCCAGAATAAAAATGCAAATACAAAGGTAAAGACAATCGTTCCGTGGTTACTAGGGAACGAGGAAGTCGGTTCGTGTTCAAGGAAGTTAGTACCAATACCCATCACAAAAGGTCGGTCGTGAGGCGCGACTAAACCAATCAACCATGAAATTGCTAAGCCAATCACTAATGCATATGCAGTTTTACACACAAAGGCTCTTTGACGAGTCATGTCTTGTTGTGCTCCCCAAAACCAACATGCTGCGGTGAATAAGGGGAAAAGGAGAATTAAGCGTTTAGCGATAACGGTTGCAAATGCGATAGTACCACTTGCAGACGCTGGGGCCGCATTAATGAGATTAAAAAGATCCAGATTAAGTTGTTCCAGCACGAGTGTATACCTCTGAAAATGGTGATATTAAAGACAATAAAGCGAGAGAGTAAAGTCTCTTACATGACAGGTAAAGTACCTTTATCTTAATATTGGTGAAATTAGTCGATAAATTGACGTTTTGTTGATGATTTGCTCAATGGTTATCAATGAAAAACATGAAATGGGGGAAGGACAGGTGATGTGGGTTCAAAAAGAAATAAAGCTAATGGCAAAAGAAAGGGGATTTCATCTTGTTACTGAGGAAATTTTACAGCAGCTACCAGAGCTAAAACAGATTCGGATTGGGTTACTGAATGTGTTCATTCAACATACCTCAGCCTCATTGACGATAAATGAAAATGCGGATTATACGGTAAGAAAGGACTTTGAGCGTTTTTTTAATCGTATGGTTCCTGAAGATGAACCTTACTATCAGCACAATTATGAAGGAAGTGATGATATGCCTGCTCATCTTAAAGGGAGCATTCTAGGGGCGAGTTTGACCATTCCTGTGAGCAAGGGGCAATTAAACATGGGAACATGGCAAGGGATTTATCTATGTGAACATCGAAATTATGGTGGTCAGCGTAGGCTCGTTCTGACATTACAAGGGGAATAAGAGGGATCGCTTGAAAATGGGCAACAAAAAACCCGATAGCAGTAAGACGTAAAGTTGGCTATCGGGCTCCTCAATATGGGGACATCAAAGAAAAGCAGTGGCATAAATTAAGACTCCTTCTCAATAAGAAAGTTCGCATGTAAGAAAAAAAATTTGCTTTATTTTTGAATTTCTGGCTGGAATAGCACAAATTGGATAAGAAAGCGGCTCAAAGGAAGGCGTGAACCGCTTGAAAGTGAATGCTTATTTATAAAGGTCTAGATGCTCTTTGGCATAAGCTTCAAAATCTGTGCAGCCACCGATGTGTTTTTCATCGATAAAAATTTGTGGCACGGTCAGAACTTCTTTACCTACTGTTTTTGAAAGATCTTCTTTGGTGAGGCCTTCTGCTTGAATATCGACATAGCGATAGTCGAAATCATCACGATCATTTTTCAGTTTTTCCGCTAACTCTTTCGCACGCACGCAGTATGGGCAGCCTGGACGACCAAAAATCACAGTATACATAGTATCTCCTATATGACTAATTCTGTTTTTTATCCACAATGCTCAATACTATGCCTATAACAGCAAAGAAATAAAAGATGATTTTTCCTTTTGTTAGTATAGGTCTGTCATATAATACGGTGAGTAGCTGTTGGTCATATTTTAAAGTACAGGATGGTTGATGTGCGCCAGCCACTGACATGACATAGCTATCTGCTAATTTGAGTAGGTTATTGATAAAAATTGACCAAAGGGTATACGATGAATAAAAAGCCACAACGTGAAATGCGTTCACTATCTGATCTACCTAAACCCATTTTAATTTTAGAAGCTATCGGTATTCTGCTACTCATTGTTGTATTACTTGCCATGAATGGTTACTTGACGTTACCTGAACCATTGATGCAAAAAAATGCAATGGTGGCGATAGTGATGGTTGGAATTGGTTGCTTGATACCTGCAACGATTAACATCGTTTGGCGTGCGATTCATCGATTAAGCTTTCTTGGGATTGATAGTCAAAAAACGGCAAGGCCGGGAAGTAGAAAAAATCGAAATAACGATGATGAAAAAGAGAAAAAGGATGAGTGAGCATGGTTTTACTGGCGTTTTCACGGTTGATGTGTGAAAATTATCCACTTTTCTAACCATAAACGTTCGGTTTGGTTTAGTTAGAGTCAGGCGATTTGTTATTATTTGAGTTGAAGAAGGTTGTTACCCATGGATTCTATTTGTTACCCAGACATCTCACAATTGCGTGAATGGCTCGATCAACTCAAAACGTCCTATTTCGAGTGTGATTCATGCGCGGCGTTGCATTTGCCTCATATGCAAAATATAGAAGGTATCTTTGATGCTAAACTGGACATTATTAATAATGTACTGGTTCTTTCTGCTTTAGCTGAGCTGAAACCGACCGCAATAGTGACTTTGGTGGCAAATATTAGCCAAATTAATGCGAGTTCGCTGACGGCGAAAGTCTTTTTAGAAATTAATAACGAAAACCTACCTAAGTTAATTGTTAGCCAATCATTTTCTCTTGAAGCTGGGATGACTTATCGTCAGTTTTGTCATTTTTTACAGCAAGCCGAAGAGCAAATATCATCAATTGTGTTTGAAATTTATAGTAATAATCTACTTTATGCTAACCAAGATGAGTTTGATGAAGAAACCATTGAACTTGATGTTGATGATAATCCTTCCGTGATCCTTCACTAAATTTTTATATTATGTATTGTGAAAAATATGAGGCAGGTGAATGTCGTTCCTGCCAGTGGCTTGAATTACCGGCTGAGCAACAACTTAGACTAAAACAAGACAATTTGTTTTTCCTGCTACCTACGCTTTCAGCAGCAGTATTTCAGCCTCCCGTTGCGAGCGCCTCGGTCAGATTTCGTAATAAAGCAAAAATGGTCATTAGCGGTAGTGTTGAAAAGCCTGTATTTGGCATCATCAACCCGCAAGGACAGGCGGTTAGCTTAACTCATTGCCCTCTCTATACTGAAGGTTTCGAACCCGTGTTTGACGTGCTTAAGCCTTTTATTGCGCGTGCAGGCTTAACGCCATATAACATTGAACGCAAACGAGGGGAATTAAAATATATCTTGTTAACTCAGAGCCAGCATACAGGGCAATTTATGTTGCGCTTTGTATTGCGTTCAGAAAAAAAAGTTGAGCAATTAAAAAAGGCATTACCTTGGCTAAAGCAGCAACTCCCACAATTAGCCGTTATCACCGTCAATTTACAGCCTATTCATATGGCGATTTTAGAGGGTGAGCAAGAAATCTATCTTACTGATCAACAGGTTCTACGGGAAGAGTTTAACCAAGTTCCTTTGTTTATACGCCCTCACAGTTTTTTTCAAACTAACCCTGTTGTTGCTGCGCAGCTATATCAAACAGCGCGTGAATGGGTAAGGGAACTTAAGATTGATAGCTTATGGGATCTTTTCTGTGGAGTTGGCGGCTTTGGTTTACATTGTGCTGATAAACAAACTAAATTAACGGGCATTGAAATTAGTGCACCTGCTATCGCTTGTGCAAAGCAGTCAGCCCAAGAACTGGGTTTACAGCGGGTTGAATTCCAAGCGTTAGATTCCACTCAGTTTGCGACAGCTAAAGAAGGTGTTCCTCAACTTGTTTTAGTCAACCCACCAAGGCGTGGGATTGGTAAAGCGCTGTGTGATTATCTTTCAAGAATGCAGCCAGACTATATTTTATATTCGAGCTGTAATGCGCAAACAATGGCAAAAGATATAGAGCAATTGGTCGGCTACGACGTTCGCAAAGTTCAGCTGTTTGATATGTTTCCTCACACATCGCATTATGAAGTGCTAACCTTGCTTGCCAAGGTCTCCACAGAACACAAGCATTGATTTATTCACAGTCACTTGCATGTTAGCAAGTGGCTGACTGCTCCTCGAGAAATGCAAGCTACGCCGAGCATAATGGCGAGTGATGGCGCTTTGACTTGATAGGTATCTGATAGACAGGAACGATACAGTTGCAGCCATCTGTTGAGTGGCTGCGACGTAAATTCGTAGAATTGGATATGATGGCGCTAATTTCATGATGGCATATGGCAATATGCCATCATGAAAAGCTTAACTTCGTTGTTCAAACGCGAGTGCTTGGCGCTCAATCAATCGCATAATAATGGTTAAGATGGCATTAACAACAAGATAAATAATACCAGCAGCGACAAACGCCATAACATCCCAACTTTGCCCAAACACTTGGCTACTGTAGCCCATAATATCCATCATCGTGATGGTACTGGCTAATGATGTACTCTTGAAGATCAACACGACTTCATTTGAATAAGAAGATAGAGAGCGTTTGAAAGCATAAGGCAGAATAATGCGCATAGTTTGTGCTTTAGACATACCTAATGCTTGGCAAGATTGCCACTGTCCTGAAGGAATCGCTTTTACCGCACCGTGGAAAAGTAATGTTGAGTAAGCCGCACTATTTAATGCCAACGCAATTACAGCACAGACCCATGGTGTCGAAATAAAATCCCATAAAAGAGGGTAGTTCTGTAATGATTTAAATTGGCTAGGGCCATTATAAATTAAAAAGAACTGCACTAATAATGGGGTTCCCGTAAATAGCGTGATGTAAACCTTCACCGCTTGGGAAATCACCGGTGTTTTCAACGATAGAATCAATGTAAAGACTACCGCCAAGACAAAAGCGATAAACAATGCACTGAACGTCAATGATAAACTGGTCGGTAAGCCAGGAAGAATATTAAGAATTAAATCGATCATTGCGATTCACCTCGCTCAAAACGGGTTGTACGCAACTCGATTCGTTTTAGGATGACTTGGCTCAATAAGGTGATCGCTAAGTAGATTAAGCCAACAATCGCATACCATGTAAACGGTTCATGGGTACGGTTAACGATGGTTTTAGTCTGCAACATTAAATCATTAACACTGATTAAAGAAACTAAAGCGGTATCTTTGAGTAAAACTAACCACTGGTTCCCTAATCCGGGCAGCGCATGACGCCACATCTGAGGCATGATAAAGCGAAAGAAAATAGTTCGTTTAGTTAATCCGAGGGCTAAACCAGCTTCCCATTGCCCATAAGGTACGGCTTTTAAGGCTCCTCGTAGCGTCTGTGATGCATAGGATGCATACAGTAGAGCCAGTGCAACCACACCGCAAGCAAAAGGCGTAAAGTCGAACTCACCACTTTCCGCAAAGAAAATGCTTGGATCAATTTGTAAGGTGGTTTGCCAGAAACCAAGGTTGATATCAATACCATCGCCTAATAGGTTTATCAGTTGCAGTGTCCCGAAGTAAACAAACAGGACAACCAGCAGTTCTGGTAAGCCTCGAATTAACGTTACCCAACAGGTTCCTAAAAATGCGATTGGTTTAAATCGAACGGATTCCCAAGCTGTGAATAGCATGGCGAGAATCAAACCCAATATAAGGGCAGAAACAGCAAGGCCGACGGTCAGACCGGCGGCACTTATTAGAAAAAGAAAATTATTCATTAACAGTATCGATTATTGTTCAAACCATTTTTTATAGATAACGTCATAAGTACCATCTGCTTTGACTTCTGCGAGTGCCTTATTCATTTTATCTAATAACTCTTTATTACCTTTACGTACTGCAATACCGAGACCAATGCCGAAGTATTGTGGGTCTGTGACTTTTTCACCAACAGGTGCTAAGTTTTCGTTACCTTTAGCTTTTAGCCATTCGTCGGCAACCGCAGTATCGCCAAACACGGCATCAATACGGCCATTTTGTAGGTCAAGAATGGCAGATTGATAGTTATCATAAGGCACAGTTGTCATACCTTTATGTTGTTCCATGATGTATTTTTGGTGAGTTGTTCCGTTTTGTACACCAATTTTTTTACCTTGCAGTTGATCGACCGAAGAAACCTTCTCTTTAATGGCGATAAATTCGGCTGAGTTAGGATAGTAAGTATCCGTGAAATCAACTTGTTTTTGACGATCTGGCGTAATATCTATTCCTGCCATTAATGCTTCAAAACGACGGAATTTTAGACTTGGGATCAAGCTATCGAAGGATTGGTGAGTAAATGTGCATGTCGCATTCATTTTTTCACACATAGCATTTGCCAAATCAACATCAAAGCCAACGATTTGGTTATTTTTATCGAACATTTCAAATGGTGCGTATGTTGCTTCTGTTGCAAAACGGATAGTCTCTTTTTCCGCCGCAGTTGCAGATAAGGTTACAGCGCCAAGTAGTGCAGCTAATATCATTTTTTTCATTGCTTAATCCTATATCTATTAATGTGACAGATAGTTTGCAAATGCTTGAGTTTGAGGAGCAGTGAAGTGGCTAGCATCCCCTTGTTCAACAATATGGCCGTTTTCCATATACACCACACGGCTAGCGGCTTTACGGGCGATCTCTACTTCATGAGTAACGATAACCTGTGTAATTCCTGTTGCTGACAATTCCCGAATAATATCGACAACTTGTGCCGTAATTTCAGGATCAAGTGCCGCAGTAGGTTCATCAAATAGCAGCACTTGGGGTTCCATCATCAGTGCACGGGCAATGGCAACACGTTGTTGTTGACCACCCGATAAATGTAACGGAAAACGTGTTGCGAATTGTGTTAGGCGTAAACGCTCTAGCAATTTCTCCGCTTTGGCTTTTGCTTCTTGACGTGACAGCTTTAAAACTCGGCATGGTGCTTCAATAAGGTTATCTAAAACGGTCAAATGTGGCCACAAGTTGTATTGTTGAAATACCATACCTACATTTTGGCGCAATGCACGGATCGCCTTGGCATCGGGTGTAGATGCAAAGTCAAATTGCTGACCTGCAATGTTAAGCAAACCTGAACGTGGCATCTCGAGCAGATTTAACACGCGTAATAAAGAGCTTTTACCAGCGCCGCTTGGACCGAGTAACACCATGGTTTCTCCGGCTGGGCACTCTAAGTTAATATCAAAAAGTGCCTGATGAGAGCCGTAAAAACAGTTTATATTTTTTAATTGAATGCTCATGCTTACCAATAATACCTTGTTTAATTGACACAGATATTAATCCTGTAAGCATATTTATGCAATATTGCATGCATAAAAATTTGGTTTTTATCTTCAATCAATGATTATTTTGAAGATAATTGCTCTGTTTGTGGTTTATGAGCACGCTGTTTATCGCGTTCAAAAGCCAGCTCACTGATGCGTTTTGCCATTCCTTTAAAAATAAATAAATGTGCTGGCATCATGGCGAACCAATACAGTAATCCACTGAAGCCAGCAGGATGCCACCAAGCACGCACATCAATTGAACGGCGACTTCCGGTATCATGAATCGTAAAGGTGAGACGGCCTAAACCTGGCGCTTTCATACCAAATAATAAACTAAGCTGTTTTTCTGGTTCGATATTAATCACTCTCCAGCCATCGATCTCATCACCTAGCTGAAGTTCTTCGCGATCAGGCCGACCATATTTCACCTTGTTTAGCATCATGTCATCCATAATCGCACGGGTCTTCCAAAGGGCATTGGCATAAAAGTAGCCATCTTTCCCCCCAATTTGTTGTACGACGTGCCATAAAGATTCTGTGCTGGCGGAGGTACCGAGGGTAAAACCTGCTTGTTTAGGATAAAAACCATAACCTGGGCGCCAACGTTTTTTAACTTCAGGATCGTATCCCCAATCTGCATTATCGATCGCATCGGCTTCTTGAGACAAAGTCATTCTGACAGCATCATCAAATGAAACTAACGTTTGTGGTATCAATTGGCGTAGCGCTTTATCATCCGCTGGCAGATCATGTTGTAGGCCTTGGATCAACTCTTTCGCAATGGAAGGTGGTACTGAAGTGATTAGACTAATGAAATGTACCGAAATCATACTGATTGGAATGGGAATAGGGATCAGTAACCGACGTTTGCCGCTGATTTTGATAAAGCGTTTAAATAATTCTTGGTAGCTCATATATTCTGGGCCACCGGCATCATAGATATGATCTTCCGTGACAGGCAGTTTTGCGAATTCAGTTAAATAATAAAGGATATTACTCAATGCGATTGGTGATGATTTTGAGCGAACCCAACGTGGCGGAGTCAAAATGGCTAAGTTGTAAACCATATCACGCATGATTTCAAAGGCGGCGGAACCCGAGCCAACAATGATAGCCGAGCGAATTTCGGTGACAGGCACTTTGCTTTCGCGCAGGATCTCTCCGGTTAAACGGCGAGAGATTAAATGCTGTGAATAACTATGGCCATGCTGTAATGAACTAAGATAAATGACATGTTTTACATTAGACTCATCAAGCGCTTGCTGAACATGACGTGCCGCAGTGCGTTCACGTTCAATGAGATTGGCTTGATCCGCCATGCTATGAACGAGGAAATAGACAATATCGATTTCCTGCATAATATCGTTGAGTGTTTCAGGATCTTGTAAATCAACATAGATGCATTGCGTGTCTTGCCAACCTTGGGAGAGCATCCAATCTACACGTCTTGCTGCTGCTGTCACTTGATGGCCTTGTTTAATTAATTCAGGGATTAAATTCTGCCCGATATAGCCACTCGCTCCCAAGACTAAAATACGTTGTTTTTCACTCATGTTGGTTTCCTATTTCGCACTCATCTAACGCTATTGTGACTGAAATTCTACTTATGTAAAGCGCTGTTAAATATCGTCATTTTAGGATACCTGCTTATTCACTTAGTCATGAATAAGCAGGTGGATATAAAGAAAAAGGGGGTTAGGTAAAGAAGGCCATTAAGATAGGGGTAACGAGACTCAGCACGAAGCCATGAACAATCGCTGCGGGAACAATAGAAACCCCTCCACTACGCTGGAGAACGGGAAGTGTAAAATCCATTGACGTGGAGCCACATATCCCTAAAGCCGTAGAACGGTAGCGATTAATCATTAGAGGAATTAGCATAATTGCGGCAAGTTCACGAGCAAGGTCATTAAAGAACGCGGCACTTCCCATAACAGGGCCGTAAGCATCGGTTAATACGATACCCGTTAAGGAATACCAGCCAAAACCTGAGGCTAATGCCAGTCCCATTTTGACCGGTAGACCCAATAATATTGCAGCAATAGCACCACCTGCGAGTGCACTGACGGCCATTACAAAGGCAATCGTTGTACCACGACGGTTAACTAATATCTGTTTAATACTCATGCCACTGTTACGTAGTTGCAAGCCAACTAAGAGTAATAGGGCCATTAAAGCTATTTGGCTACCTTTATCGGCATAGTGAAGAAAATCAAAGCCGGTTAAGCCGACCAAGAAACCGATTAACAAAACACCACATAGCTGGAGTGATTCGAAAACCATCTTGATACGTGAAGGCGGTTTTTCTTGTTTATGCTTTGGAATTTTCCAAGGATCAAGCTTATCTAATAGCAAGAGTGAAATCAGGTTGAGCGAAAAGATACAACCAAAAAATGTTAGTGCGTAGATTAAAATGGAAAAGAGGTGAACACTTAAGTTTTCAAGTAAGGCGAGTGTAACCCCCATTAAAAATAAAATGATATATACCATTGAATTTAATGCACGATGGGTAATATCTAAGATCTTTTTATTTTTTATAGGGATAAGATAACCTAGTGTTAACGGTAGTAAAATAATGAGTAGTCCTGAATACATTTTGCATCCTTAAATTTATCCCATTAACAAGGAGTTATATAATCATTATTATATTTTAAAATGATTTTGCCTGTATCCTGTTTTTATAACAGCAGGCCAAATACTTTTATTACAACAACTATTACAGCAACGTCTTTTTCTCTAGCTATCGATAAAAAATAGGATAAAAAGACTAAAAAATAAAGTTTAACTATTTTATAACACTAAAAATAGATGCTCAATATGGTTCGCTATACTCGGTATACTACAAGTGTATTGAATGGTTGACTACCTGCATTTTTGTTAGCGATTTGGCTCTACATGCTTTTCCAATCCATTTATCTACTGTTTTACTACGTGTCGAATTATTTAGAGTATATATTGATGTAAATATATTTAATTTTTGAGCACTCTTATAGTCAGTCTATCGGTTAATAAGGTAAGCTCTAAAAATAGTGAATAGCAAGGAGAGGGTGTATGTATCTGGAACGTGTGGAAATATACGGTTTTAGAGGGATTAACCGGCTCTCATTAGCTTTGAATAAAAATACGGTTTTAGTAGGTGAAAACTCGTGGGGAAAGTCGAGTCTTTTAGATGCATTGACTCTCTTACTTTCACCAGAACAGGAACATTATCAGTTTAATAAGCACGACTTTTATCATCCAACGGGCGATGACACTTCGCGGTTTCGTTCATTACAGATAGTGCTTAAATTTTGTGAAAATCGGCCCGGACGCCATCGTTCATTTCGTTTTCGTCATCTTAGTTCTGTTTGGGTCGATAATGGTGATGATTTAAAACATATTTTTTATCGTGTTAGTGCAGTATTAAATGACGATGGAAGCATTAGTGTTGATCGTAGTTTCCTTAATGCGGGAGGAAACAAGTTATCTTTGGATAATGTCGGTAAGTATATTAAAGAAATTATTCGTTTGTACCCTGTTATCCGTTTACGTGACGCCCGTTTTCTCCCCTCATTAAACACCGAGACCATTGTGTCAGGTGAAAAAGAAGTTCGTGATATTTTTAATGTACGTATGGAAGAACTGACGCGAGCCTTGATCAATAACCCACAAAGGCTGAGCGATGAAGAGTTAGTTGAAGGCGTTGATGCAATGCAGCAATTACTCAGCCATTATTTTGCTGGGCAAAGCGCATTCATGTTTCAAGAAAAGAATGAAACGATTAAAATTGAGCCTCGCAAACGAGGTTGGCAGGCTTTAGATAATATCAGCCGCATTATTGCTAAACCCAATCAACGTAATATCCGGTTGATTATATTAGGAATGTTTTCTTCTCTGCTACAATCAAAAGGCAATATGCAACTGGATAAGTATGCTCGGCCTCTCGTCATTGTCGAAGACCCTGAGACACGATTACACCCGATTATGTTGTCGATTGCTTGGGGGCTGTTAAATCTTTTTTCGCTACAACGTCTTACGACAACAAACTCAGGGGAGCTTTTATCACAGGTTCCCATTGAAAATATTTGCCGTTTAGTACGGGATTCCGGCAAAGTCTCTGCTTACCGTTTACGAGAGAATGAGTTATCCGCAGAAGAAATTCGTAAAATCTCCTTTCATATCCGTTTTAACCGGCCTTCTGCAATGTTTGCTCGCTGTTGGTTACTGGTGGAAGGAGAAACTGAAATTTGGTTGATGAATGAGTTAGCCAGACAATGTAATTATTACTTTGAAACCGAAGGGATCAAGGTGATTGAATTTGCACAAAGTGGTCTTAAGCCTTTGTTAAAGTTTGCCAATGGAATGGGTATAGAATGGCATACATTGGTTGATGGTGATGAAGCAGGCAAAAAATATGCGGCAACGGCGATTAGTTTTGCTGAAAAAATGCATGATACAGAGCGCGACCGATTAACACGATTACCCGCACCCGATATGGAGCATTTTTTGTATCGTGAAGGCTTTGGGCATCTTTACCACGAAATATCAGGGATCCCTGATAACGCAAAAGTGTCCACGCGACGAGTGATTATTAAAGCGATTTCAAAAGCCTCAAAACCTGACCTTGCGATAGCCATTGTTAACCGCGCGGCAGAATTAGGGCCCGACTCAATACCATCACAACTCAAAAGCATGTTTTCACGAGTCGCGTGGCTAGCGAGGGGGAAAGCTTACTAAGTAACATCATAAGCAGGTTTTGAAGAGAGTGAATTTTTGAGGGGGCGTAGCCCTCTCTTTATTGTTATAGGTATGGATTGAATGAGAGCAAATTCACGTAAAAAAAAGTGGCTGATTTCTTTATCAGTAATTTTGATTTTGATGGTTATCGCATTGTTATTTTTTGGGGGAGAACAAAAAGAAGTCTTTCAAACAGTTTCTGTGACGCGAGGTGATTTAAATAAGCAAGTTCAAGCAACAGGGAAACTGGACGCGGTCAGAAAAGTTGATGTTGGGGCGCAGGTTAGCGGGCAACTACAAACCTTGTATGTGAAAGAGGGCGATAACGTCAAAAAAGGCGATTTACTTGCTGTTATCGATCCCCAAAAAGCACAAAACGATGTTACCGAATCTCAAGAAACGATTCATGAGTTAGAATCTAATTTAGCCTTAGCAAAAGCGGAATTACGTTTAGCAGAGGTGACTTACCAACGCCAATTGAGTCTATCCAAACTTCAAGCGGTTTCTAAACAAGATTTAGATAAAGCGCAAACAGATGTTGAAGTGAAAAAGGCACAGGTAGCAACGTATCAATCACAGATTAAGCGTAATCAAGCCACTTTAGATACCGCTAAAACGAATCTTAAATACACGCAGATTACCGCGCCAATGGATGGCATTGTGACCTTTATTAAAACATTACAAGGTCAAACGGTGATAGCGGCGCAAGAGGCTCCTACCATTTTAACGTTAGCCGATCTCGATACCATGCTAGTAAAGACTGAAGTATCAGAAGCTGATGTGATTTATCTTAAGCCTGGTCAAGCGGCCTCATTTACCGTATTAGGTGCTCCCGATAAACGCTTTTCAGGGGTATTGAAAGATATTTTACCGACGCCTGAAAAAATTAATGATGCAATCTTTTACTACGCGCGTTTTGAGGTGCCTAATCCTCAGCATTTACTGAAATTGCAAATGACGGCACAGGTGCAAATTGATCTCGAATCACATAAAGATGTCCTGCTTTTACCTTTGTCGGCATTAGGCACAGAAGTTTCACCGCAGGTGTATGACGTTGAGATCCTTAACGGTGAAAATGCCGAGAAGCGCCAGATAAAAATTGGTAGTCGCAATGATATTTATGTTGAAGTCATTGATGGCTTAAAAGAAGGCGAACAGGTTATCACTAGTCGCAGCACGGTGGATTAATATGTCGGCCTTATTAGAACTGAAAGGGATAACTCGACGTTATCCCGCTGGTGAAACCGAAATTACCGTACTGAAAGACGTCTCACTAAAGATTGAAGCAGGGGAGATGGTTGCCATTATTGGCGCTTCAGGCTCAGGTAAATCAACATTAATGAATATCATTGGATGTTTGGATAAGCCGAGTTCAGGCGAGTATTTCGTTGCTCAACAAACAATTTCACAGCTTGATAATAATCAGTTAGCGGAATTGCGTCGAGAGCACTTTGGTTTTATTTTTCAACGTTATCATTTGTTAAGCCATTTAACGGCGGAGCAAAATGTTGAGGTTCCAGCCGTTTATGCGGGGGTGGGCAAAACACAGCGACGTCAAAGAGCGATTGAATTACTGGCCAAATTAGGGCTTAAAGAACGCGCAGAATATCGGCCTAATCAGCTGTCTGGTGGGCAACAACAGCGAGTCAGTATTGCACGAGCATTAATGAATGGCGGTCAAGTGATCCTTGCTGACGAACCTACAGGTGCTCTTGATAGCCATTCAGGTGAAGAGGTCATGAAAATCCTCAAAGACCTGCGCGCACAAGGTCACACCGTAATCATTGTTACTCATGATCCAAAAGTGGCCCAGCAGGCTGAACGCATCATTGAAATTAAAGATGGTGAAATCATTCGTGATTCCGGAACAGTGACAACGTCAGCACCACCGCGATTAAAAAAATCCGCACCGAGAAAAATGTCCTTGTCACAAATGTACGGCCGATTCAGTGAAGCACTGTTAATGGCATGGCGTGCCATGGTCGTGAATAAAATGCGTACCTTATTGACGATGCTGGGCATTATTATTGGTATTGCGTCAGTCGTCTCTATCATGGTGATAGGGGATGCTGCACAGGGAATGGTACTTAATGATATTAAATCAATTGGTACGAATACCATCTCAGTGTATCCAGGCGAGGATTTTGGTAGCGATAATGCACAAGACCGGCAATCGTTAAAACCAGCCGATGTTGATGCCATTGCGAAGCAGCCCTATGTTCAAGCGGTATCTGGTGAGTTATCTCAATCAACTCGATTACGCCGAGGCAATTTAGATGCTTCAGCACGATTATTAGGCGTTGGGCGTGATTATTTTCAAGTTTATGCCGAAAAATTTTCTGAGGGGATGAACTTTACTGAAGATATGGTGAGACGTAGAGCTCAAGTGGTCGTGATTGATGCTAATACGAAACGACGTTTTTTCCCTAATCAGAAACAAGTGGTTGGTGAAACTATTTTGATTGGTAATATGCCAGCAACGGTGATTGGGGTATTAGCGGAACAAAAATCAATTTTTGGTTCAGATAATTCATTATCGATTTGGTTGCCTGATACCACCGTCAATAGCAAAATCGTAAACCGACCTTATTTGGATAGTATTGTTGTTAGGGTTAAAGAGGGCATTGATGCCAAAGTAGCAGAGCAACAAATCACTCGTTTGTTAACACTGCGACACGGTAAAAAAGATATTTTTACCTATAATATCGACACGCTAGTGAAAACCGCTGAAAAAACCACGCGTACGATGCAGCTATTTCTCACCTTAGTGGCTGTTATTTCACTGGTTGTTGGCGGGATTGGGGTAATGAATATCATGTTGGTGTCTGTAACAGAGCGCACACGAGAAATTGGTATTCGTATGGCTGTAGGAGCACGAACGAGTGATGTGATGCAACAATTTTTAATTGAGGCAGTGCTCGTCTGTTTGATGGGGGGAGGAATGGGCATAGCCCTTTCTTATGGTATCAGCCTACTTGCTCAAATGGCATTACCTGGCTGGGAGTTTGTTTTTCAGCCAATCGCGTTGATTAGTGCATTTGTGTGTTCGACTGCGATCGGTATTATTTTTGGGTTCTTACCTGCAAGAAGTGCCGCTAGATTAAACCCTATTGATGCGTTAGCCAGAGAATAATTTCCCTCTTTTTTCAAATTTGTGAAGCACCTCTAATCATTAAAGAGGTGCTTCAACATCCTTATTTTTATATTAATTTCCCTTCTAAAGGTTTTGTTTTCCGTCTTTAGTAATATTTCGACACCTAAAAATATATCTTAAAAGATAAATTTTACTTGCGATTTGGTAGCGAAGGCGGATATCATTCATCTCGTGGAATAAATGAAACCCAGTTCCATAAAATGGAACCGGATAATAAGCCAAAAAAAATTTAACAGCAAAGATTCTCACAGCAGGAATACTAAAATGGCGAATAAAATGGGTGAAGATTATTCTCTGGCTAGGGTACCTCTCAGTGCCCGTCGGCCATTTTATGAAGTCCTAATAATCCGTATTGGTTCACTGGCCTGTGTTTCACAGGTGATGTTAGGGGCCGCTCTCGGTTATGGACTGACTTTTTGGCAAGCGTTTTGGGCCACCATGCTAGGTTCAGTTATTTTACAAGTCGTTAGCTGGGCATTAGGTGCAGCTGCGTGCCGCGAAGGAATGTCAATCAGTCTACTGTCACGGTGGTCTGGGTTTGGTAAGTTAGGATCTGCTCTGATTGGTGGCGCTATTGCGATTTCACTGATGGGGTGGTTCGGCGTACAAAACGGTTTCTTTGCGGATGGTATGTATAAAGCGACGAATGTGCTAACACCAGGGACTTGGTCGCTTATTACAGGTATTGCGGTGACGATTATTACGGTATATGGGTATCGCTTTTTATCTATTACCGCCAATATTTCAACGCCGCTATTTTTACTCGCGTTAGTCTGGGCAACTTATAATCTGCTTTCAGGGCAGGATATTAGTGTCCTCATCAGTAGTGCTGAACCAGCAGGGCCTCTTATGACTTTACCCGTGGCCATTACTATGGTTGCTGGTGGGTTTATTATTTCCGCTGTCACAACGCCCGATATTAGTCGTTTCATGAAAAGCCCAAAAGAGGTTTTTTGGATGACTCTTATCGGGACTTTTTTTGGTGAGTTGTTAGTTAATATGATCGCCGTATTGATGGCGCTGGCATTACATACGTCTCAGGTATTCGATTTGATGATGACACTAACTGGGCTAGTTGGCGCATCAATTGTTATCTTCTCAACCATCAAAATGAACGATATTAACCTATATTCATCCTCTTTAGGTTTTTCGACTTTATTGAACGCTATTTTTAATAAACGTTTTGATCGTCGTTATCTCACATGGGTCATTGGTATTTTTGGCACTATTGCTTCAATGCTAGGTATTTTAGATAACTTTATTGGTTTTCTGATTTATTTAGGAATAGCGATTCCGCCTGTTGCTGGCATCATGGTCATTGATTACTACTTATTAAAACGTGATCGTAAAGAATTAGAGACAACAAGAGCGAAAGGGGAACTCCCACCGACTTGTGAGGCGTTTAACCCTATTACGCTAATTGTTTGGATCATTGCTGTGATCGTCGGTTGGCTAAGTTCTGAATTAGGTCCTTTTAATGCCGACTTTGGTGTACCTGCACTGAATTCACTGCTTGCAAGTGCTCTTCTATATTGGATTGGAATGCGTTGGCAAGCTCGCATTAGAGGTGTTGATACGGTTCAATTCCGTAAAGTAAGTCACTCAGATTAAGGATGAGAGCGATGAGTAATCACATCGTTAAAGTTGCGCTTGCACAATTTAATTCTACGCTTGGTGATAAGACCCTAAATTTACAGCGTATGACGGATTTTTGTCATCAAGCCGCTGAACAAGGCGCTAAGCTGATCTGCTTCCCTGAATTGGCAACAACAGGTTATCGAGGCGATTTGCTCTCTACGCGATTATGGGATCTTAGCGATAGTACAGGCAGTGAAACCTATCAATTATTCAGTTCACTGGCTACCCGTTTGGATCTCACGATTGTGAGTGGTTTTGCCGAAAGAGGTCATTATTTAGGCGAGGTATATAACTCTGTCGGTGTCTGGAACCCTGGGTGTGAAGATATCAGCGGTGTTTTTCGCAAAGTTCATGCATTTGGCATCGAAAAACAGTGGTTCAGCTGTGGCAGTGACTATCCCGTCTTTGAGACGCCAATCGGCAAAATAGGCATCATGATTTGTTATGACATGGGCTTCCCCGAGGTGGCACGAATTCTGACTTTAAATGGTGCAGAATTATTGATCGCACCTTCTGCATGGTGCATCCAAGACAGAGACATGTGGGATATTAATACCGCTTGTCGTGCTCTTGAAAATGGGACTCACTTGCTAGCGGTGAATCGTTGGGGTCATGAAGGTGATTTACATTTGTTTGGTGGAAGTAAAATTTTAGGTCCTAGAGGACAACTTCTTAATGAGGCTCGCTGTGATAGCGAGGCATTGCTCATTGGAGAAGTAAACTTTCTTGTTCAGGCACATACTCGCCTGAATATTCCTTATTTAAGAGATCGAAAACCACAAAGCTATCAGGCATTGGTGCAAAATTCTCCGTTTACAGGTGAGTTATGAGTATTCTCTCAAGTGTTGTCGATGTATACCGTTTGTTTCTTCGCTCAGGCGATGAGCTTACGGTGACAACGTTAGTTAATGAATTGGGAATGCCAAAAAGCTCTGCATCGCGTTTATTAAAACAGATGGCGGAGTATGGCTTACTCGAAAAGAAAAATGATGCGCCTATTTATCGTCCGGGTTTGATCATTATGGAATTAGCTCATCATGCTAGAGGGATGAACCCTGTTATTGATATGGTGCTTGAATCGCTGGATGAGCTGACGAAAGAAACGGGTTATACCACTTATGTCTCTTTAAGAGATAAAGATAAGGTTCGGGTTGTGCATGCCCGAATTGGTAATAGTATGTTGCAAGTCATCACTCGACCGGGAACTAAGTTACCGATAGCGGGGACTTCGACAGGAAAAGCCTTGCTGTCTCGTAACTCGTTAAGCGAGCGCGAGGTGATTATTTGCCAAGAACCACAAGAGAAACAAGATCAGTTACGTCAAGAACTGAATATGATTGAAGAACGGGGTTGGGCATATTCGATTAATGAATCGGTTCCAGGAGTGGCTTCTGTATCGAGTACTGTTTATGACCCAGCGCAAGGTACCCTCTATGCATTGTGCTTGAGTTTACCTGCATCACAGATTACGCCTGAATTATTAGACCAGCTAGCCACACAAATATGTCATAAAGCATCCTATATTGGCAGCATGGTAGGCGATTCTTATTGGTTAAAACGTAGTATTAAACCATAAACATAACAATTAAATTTTATAGTGCGTGAATACGCCTTCACCAGGAAATAGGGTCAATTATCTGTTGTTATTCTCAATGATTTGCGAAATAACAACAGAATTGACCTGAAGTTGTAAAAATACCAAGGGTAAAATATGAGTTTAAAACAGACCCTGTGCGCTTACGAGTTAATCGATAGTGCCGTTGTTAGTGGGGATGATATTGTTGCCTTATTTAAGCATTTCACTGGCGTTGAGGTATCCTCAAAAACAGTGCAAGACGAAAAAGGGCAAAGTGATTTTGTTCGTATAGTCATTCCAGGAAGTCAGGGGAAATTACAAGGTAAAAACACACCGACACTTGGCATTATAGGTCGTTTGGGCGGAATTGGCGCGAGGCCATCGCGTATTGGCGTTGTCTCTGATGCCGATGGTGCGATCGCGGCGATTGCGGCGGCGCTAAAACTCGCCAATATGCGTGAAAGCGGTGATATTTTGAAGGGGGATGTGATTATAACAACACATATCTGCCCAACAGCACCGACCCGTCCTCATAGCCCCGTTGATTTTATGGATTCCCCTCTTAATGATGAGACGATGAATCAACATGAAGCCATTCCTGAAGCTGATGCCATATTATCGGTAGATACAACCAAGGGAAATCGCTTACTGAACCACAAAGGGTATGCATTGTCGCCGACAGTTAAAGAAGGTTATATCCTACCGGTTGCTGAAGACTTATTGCGATTAATGGAATGGAGCAGCGGGCAACATGCGGTGACCTTCCCACTCGCAGTGCAAGATATTACACCTTACGGTAATGGCTTACACCACATCAATAGTATTATGCAACCATCGGTATCAACCACAGCGCCTGTGGTGGGGGTTGCTATTTGCACACAAACGATTGTCCCGGGGTGTTCCACAGGTGCCAGCCATGAAGTGGACATTGCTGCCGCGGTGAAGTTTATGATTGAAGTTGCTAAAGAATTTAGTAGCGGGCATTGCCAATTCTATGATGAAGAGCAGTTTGCTTTACTTAAATCACTTTACGGTGACCTATCATTTTTGCAAACACACAGCCGCCCGCGCTGATCTCTGCATATTGTTTAGAAATAGACACAGTTAACTACCAAAAGTTGTCATGTCATCATTACTGAACGCATGAAGTAATTAACTGTGCTCTATTAGGCTGAATTATTCTTGAGGCGTTGCCTCCGCACTTGTATTATTCAATGTACCATTTTCAATCGGAATGATGAGATTGGCATGGTTTCCTTTTGGGCCAGTATTAATACTAAAATTGACTTTCTGGCCAGCCTTTAATGTCCTGTAACCATCCATCTGTATGCAGGAGTAATGAGCGAAAATATCTTCTCCCCCATTTTCTGGGCAGATGAAACCAAAGCCTTTGGCGTTATTGAACCATTTAACTGTACCTGTCTCCATACATCGTCCTTCGTATTTACAAGTTGTGTTTGACATAAATGCATAATCACTATGCATCGACTAAGTATAATTACCCATATTGACTGTCTGCAAATCATACTGTAGTGAATTGCCTTCGGACGTCAAGCGATCAGTTTGCGGATTTTTGGCAAAGTGATAAAAATTTGATATGGCTAACGCTCCTTCCTTTATAAACTTTGAAGTTAGTCACAAACTATTGGTCATATGAGTTACTTTGAATAGCGTGTTACACTGTTATTAGAGTGAATCAATGATTGATAAAACAAATGATTCTCACGACATTTAATTGTTATCTTGATTAATAGAAATCATTGATAATAAAGGTTATGCTTAATTGAATCTTAACTCCGAGCACGACAAGTAATGAGCGATTTTCTTGGTACATTTAAAACAGATGTCATTATTAAGGATGAAGTGGAACAAGTCTTACAGCCACCTTCAATGTATAAGGTTATATTAAATAATGATGACTACACTCCAATGGATTTTGTTGTTGAAGTGTTACAAAAATACTTTTCTTTTGATGAAGAACGCGCTACACAGATAATGTTAGATGTTCATTTTCAGGGAAAAGGGGTTTGCGGTATTTTTACGGCAGAGGTTGCTGAAACAAAAGCGGCACAAGTTAACAGCTATGCGCGCGAACATGAGTACCCTTTGTTGTGCACAATAGAAAAAGTGTGAACTAGCTAATATCAATTTTGGGAGGTGCTTATGCTCAATCAAGAACTGGAGCTTAGTCTGAACGTCGCATTTGCAAAAGCGAAAGATAATCGACACGAATTTATGACAGTGGAGCACCTGTTGCTGGCATTATTAAGTAACACGTCAGCGCGTGAAGCATTGGATGCCTGTAAAGTTGACCTCGTTGTCTTGAGGCAAGAGCTTGAGCACTTTATTGCGCAAACGACACCACTGTTACCTGAAAATGATAATCGTGATACGCAACCCACTTTAAGTTTTCAGCGTGTTCTACAACGCGCTGTTTTCCACGTTCAATCATCTGGGCGTCATGAAGTGAGTGGTGCCAATGTTCTTGTGGCAATCTTCAGTGAACAAGAATCACAAGCCGCTTATTTATTGCGTAAACATGACGTAAGCCGTTTAGATGTTGTTAACTTTATTTCTCATGGCACCATTAAAGGCGAAAACCCAGCGCAATCTGAGCAAGATGCCGCTAATAGCCAAGTTAGCAATGAAGAGCAGCCTGTTTCCGATGATCACATGGATAACTTTACGACGAACCTCAATCAATTGGCGAAACAAGGCAATATTGACCCTCTGGTGGGGCGTCAGGCCGAGCTAGAAAGAACCATTCAAGTTCTGTGCCGCCGTCGTAAAAATAACCCATTGTTGGTCGGTGAATCAGGCGTGGGGAAAACCGCGATAGCGGAAGGGCTTGCATGGCGTATCGAGCAAAATGATGTACCTGAAGTGATGAAAGGCTGCACTATCTATTCACTCGATATTGGCGCTTTGTTGGCAGGGACTAAATACCGTGGTGACTTTGAAAAACGCTTTAAATCACTGTTGAAAATGTTGGAAAAAGACAGTAAAAGCATTCTTTTTATTGATGAAATCCATACTATCATTGGTGCTGGCGCAGCGTCTGGTGGACAAGTGGACGCCGCAAACTTAATCAAGCCATTACTGTCAGGCGGCCGGATTCGCGTGATTGGTTCAACAACCTATCAAGAATTCAGCAATGTATTTGAAAAAGATAGAGCGCTTGCACGCCGCTTTCAGAAAATCGATATTGTAGAGCCTACAGCAGAAGAAACCGTTCGTATTATTAATGGGTTAAAACCAAAATACGAATCTCACCATGATGTTCGCTATACCGCGAAAGCGATTCAGGCGGCAGTTGATTTATCCGTTAAATATATTACGGATAGACATTTACCTGATAAAGCGATTGATGTGATCGATGAAGCAGGGGCGAGGACTCGTTTAGTCGCACCCAGCAAGCGCAAGAAAACAATCGGGGTGCCTGAAATTGAATCTGTGGTTGCACGTATTGCGCGTATTCCAGAAAAAACCGTTTCTTCAAGTGATAAAGAGCGTTTGAAAACCTTGGATGCCCGTTTAAAAATGTTGGTGTTTGGGCAAGATGATGCGATTGCAGCGTTAACTGAAGCGATAAAAATGAGTCGTGCTGGTTTAGGCCAAGAGCATAAACTGGTTGGTTCTTTCTTGTTTGCAGGTCCAACAGGTGTTGGTAAAACAGAAGTTACCGTGCAGTTAGCTAAAGCGCTTGATATTAAATTATTGCGTTTTGACATGTCCGAATACATGGAGCGACATACTGTGAGCCGTTTGATCGGGGCTCCCCCAGGGTATGTTGGGTTTGACCAAGGTGGCTTATTAACGGATGCCGTGATTAAACATCCTCATTCAGTAGTGCTACTGGATGAAATTGAAAAAGCACATCCAGATGTGTTCAATATCCTGTTGCAAGTCATGGATCACGGTACTCTGACTGATAATAATGGGCGCAAAGCGGATTTTCGTAATGTTATTATTGTGATGACGACTAACGCGGGGGTTCAAGAAACACAACGCCGTTCTATTGGATTTGCTGAGCAAGATAATAGTACTGACGCCTTATCTGAAATTAAGAAAGTCTTTTCGCCTGAGTTCCGTAACCGCCTTGATGGCATTATTTGGTTCAACTCATTGTCGGTTGAGATTATCACTCAGGTGGTGGATAAATTTATTGTCGAGCTTCAAGCGCAATTGGATGAGAAAGGGGTGTCTATTGAGGTTAGCCAAGCGGCTCGCCGCTGGTTATGTGAGAAAGGCTATGATAAGGCAATGGGAGCCCGACCCATGGCACGTGTTATTCAGGATAACCTGAAAAAACCATTAGCAAATGAGTTGTTATTCGGTTCGCTAACTAATGGTGGCTCGGTGAGTATCGGGCTTGATGAAAAAAGCAACACACTGACATATAGCTTCAGTAGCGTGCACAAGGCCTCTCCGGAGGATGCGGTATTCTGACAAATAGACCACAGGTGTGTTGTGCAATAGCACACCACCTGTGGCTGTATCAGGCCTTGCCTGAAGAGATAGAATCAGCGGCTACGGAAAATGATACGGCCTTTGCTCAGGTCGTACGGAGTTAACTCTACAGTTACCTTGTCGCCTGTCAGGATGCGGATATAGTTTTTACGCATTTTTCCAGAAATGTGGGCAGTCACTACGTGACCATTTTCCAGTTCAACACGAAACATTGTGTTTGGCAGGGTATCGAGTACTGTGCCCTGCATTTCAATATTGTCTTCTTTGGCCATCTAATCCTCTAAGTCTAATAACCATGATTTTTAACGGGCAAGATAATGCCCAAAAACCCTCACTAAGTAAAGAAATGTCGCATTTTAAAGCGATTTTTCTTGAGCAGTGTGGGCATAAAATAGCTTAAAGCCAGAATTCGCTATTCGAATAATGACTGTATTTCAATCGATTGCGGTAACCAGCAGGCGGGATCAATCGCTTTGTTACGCCACCGATAAAGAATATGTAAAAAATCCCGACGGGATATTTCTTTTGCGCCTAATGAGGCGGTATGGTGGTTAAGTACCTGACAATCAAAAAGCTGCCCATTATAGCGCAAAAAATGAAAATAGAATGTAATAAAAGCAACTTTGGATGCATCATTCATTCTACTGAACATAGATTCGCCACAAAATAGGTGCCCTAGGTTCACGCCATATAGGCCGCCAACCAGCTCTTCACCATACCAAGCTTCGACAGAATGTGCGACCCCTTGTTGATGTAGAGCCTGATAACCAACGCAAACTTCAGGCACAATCCATGTTCCCTCTTCACGGATAGCACACGCCTCAATAACCTCGTTGAAGGCATGGTTGATGGTGATGCGATATTTTTGCTTTCTCAATAATTTTTTCATTGAACGGCTAATATGCAATTCACCCACCATTAAAACAGCTCGGGGGTCAGGCGACCACCACAATGGCATTTCACCGGGATTAAACCAAGGAAAGATACCATCATAATAAGCAGCCTTAAGCCGTTCAGGTGCTAAATCGCCGCCTATTGCTAACAGGCCATTAGGTTCCCGCATGGCTTCATGCACTGGCGGGAATAAATAGGAGTCATCATCGAGTTGGTACATGATGTGCCTCACAGAACCTGTTGTTGCAAATGGCGTTGACGAAACTGGAAGTAACGTCCTTTTGACGCTAATAATGCTTGATGCGAACCTTGCTCAATAATTTCACCGTTATCCATCACGCAAATGGCATCCATTTGTTCTATGCCTTGCATACGGTGCGTGATGACAATCAGTGTTTTCTCGGCACATTTCTCTTTCAACAACGAAAGGATTTGTTGTTCCGTTTGTGCATCAAGTCCTTCAGTGGGTTCATCCATTAAAATTAATGGCGTGTCATGTAGAAGCGCGCGAGCGATACCTAAACGACGTTGCTCCCCACCTGATAATTGTCGACCGCCTTCACCCATCCATGCATTAAGTTTTTGTTCATTCTCAAGCAAATTGCCGAGGCCGACTTGTTGTAGAACTTCATTAAGTTGCTTATCGGTCGCTTTATCATTCGCAAGAAGTAAATTATTACGTAGCGTATCACTAAAGATATGCACCCTTTGTGGAACGACAGACATAATCGCGCGTAGAGCTTGCTCACTATAGTCACGGATATCCTGCCCATTAATGTAGATCATACCACTATCAACATCCCAAGCTCGGGTTAATAGCTGTAATAATGTTGATTTGCCGCAACCTGTTTTACCCAATAAAGCAATATGTTGGCCTTGTTTTAGTGAAAGTGACACTTGTCTTAAAACAGGGAAAGGCTGCTCAGGATAAGTAAAAGAAATATTATCGACGACAAGGCTTTCCAATTGAGGTAGCGATAAACCTTTTTGTGGAAAGGTGACTTCAGGTTTGGCATCGATTAATTGAGATACTCGCTCCGCTGAAGCGATCACTTGGCCCATATGTTGAAATGCAACGGCCACAGGCCCTAAGGCTTCAAAGGCGGCTAATGCACAGAACACAAATAGAGCGATCAACGCACCAGGGTTTGTGTTCCCTCCGACATGATCTGCTGCCATCCACAACAAGAGTGTTGCAGTAAAGCCGGAAGCAAACAGGATAATCCCTTGGGATAACCCCGTTAGGCTAGCTTGCTGTTGTTGACGTACTTGCCACTGACTTTCAATATCAGACAATGTCTTACGAAAACGGGGAAGGGCACCGAATAAGGTCAATTCAGCTTGCCCTTGTAAGGCCGATGTGAGCACTGTGCGATAATGCGCGCGTAAATGCGTCAGTTCTTGACCGATAGGCTTACCTGCTCGGTAAAATACGAATGGCAATGTAAACAGTAACAAGAGCATGATGCAACCAAGTGTCCACGCTAAGCGAGGATCAAGGAAGCTCAAACCAAAAATCAGGACGAAGATCACCACAAAAGCGGCAAAAATAGGTGATAGCACACGTAAATACAGATGATCTAAGGTTTCCACGTCAGCAACCAAGCGGTTAAGCACCTCCCCTTGACGGAAGCGACTAATTCCGCCTGGTGACAGGGGCAATATTTTGCTGAAGGCGAAAACACGTAAATGTGCCAATACTCGGAATGTCGCGTCATGGCTGACTAATCGTTCAGCATAACGTCCTGCTGTCCGGAAAATTGCGGCGCCTCGCACTCCCGCAGCAGGCAGCATATAGTTGAAGTAGTAAATACCGGGGAAGCCGGCAATAGCCGCGCCTGCTAAGAACCATCCAGATAAGGTGAGGAGCCCGATGCTGGCAAGTAAAGTCACGATGGCTAAGATCATGCCGAGTAGGATCAGAAACCAATGACGGCGATAGAGTGCCAGAAAAGGTAATAGAACTCGCATTATCAAAGCTCCTCATTACGATGGGTCAATAAACGGGCAAATGGCCCAGCGGATTGACTCAGTTCTGCATAATTGCCACGCTGAATGATTTGGCCATTTGCCATCACCCAAATTTGGTCATAATTAACGGTTTCTTCCAGCAAATGGGTGACCATAATTGTCGTTTGCTTTTGCGCTAGCTGGTTTAGAGTATGCATAACGCGTTGTTCGCTGTGTGCATCAAGGCTGGCGGCAGGCTCATCAAGCAATAAAATACGGGATGGTTTTAACAGTGTACGCGCAACCGCAACACGTTGTGCTTGCCCAACCGATAACCGTGCCGCATAGTCTCCAAGACGGGTATTTAAGCCATCAGGTAGCATAGGAAGAAACTCTGAGACATAAGCGTCATCCATTGCTTGTTGTATCTCTGCTGCTGAAGCGTTCGGTTTACCTAAACAGATATTCTCGACGAGTGTTTGCTCAGGTAAATGCGGATTTTGCCCGACCCAGCCAATGAATACTCGCCATTTTTCATGGCAAAGCTCGTTCAGTTCATCACCGTTAATTTTAATTGAACCTTGATAAGGCAGAAACCCTAACAATAGATTAAGTAAAGAGCTTTTCCCCGCGCCACTTTGCCCAACAATGGCAACGCGTTGTTGTGGTTCAATAATAAAATCGAGAGGGCCGACAAGACGTTGGCCGTCATGAGAAAAAATTTCTAATCCTTCGGCTTGGATGCGAATAGGTTGGTCGAGCGGTGTTTTATTGCCTGTTTCGGTTACCTGTTCGCCATCGCTTTCTAACAAGGTCACGAGGCTTTCGGCCGCACCTACTGCTTGTGCTTTCGCATGATAATAGGTGCCCAGATCGCGTAGCGGTTGGAAGAACTCAGGGGACAGGATTAAGGCAAGAAAACCCGCAAACATGGTAACAGGTAAGCCATAGCTACCAAAATTTAGCTCGCCGAGATAAGAAAAACCGAAATAGACGGCAACGATAGCAATTGAAATAGAAGCAAAGAACTCTAACACCCCCGAGGAGAGGAACGCCATTCTGAGTACTTCCATGGTTCGTGAACGGAAATCTTCGGTTGATTCCCGAATTTGTTGAACCTCTGCTTTTTCACGGAAAAATAACCGCAAAGTATCTAACCCGCGTAACCGATCCAAAAAGCTGCCACTGAGGCGACCTAGCGCAATAAAGTTACGACGGTTGGCATCTGCCGCACCAAGACCGACCAGCGCCATAAAAATGGGAATCAATGGCGCTGTCGCAAAAAGTATCAAACCCGCTGCCCAGTTAAATGGAAAGATGGCAATCAGGATCATCATTGGAATGATACTTGCCAGATACATTTGCGGTAGGTAGCGTGAATAGTATTCTTGCATATCCTCGATTTGTTCGAGAACAATCGTTGCCCAACTCCCCGCGGGTTTACCTTTTACCCACACAGGACCTAATTGTTGCAACTTATTCAAGACCATAGCGCGAACTTCTTGGCGTACGACTTGCCCACAACGAAAGCCAACACGTTCTCGAATTAAGGTTACGAGCGCACGTAATACAAATACGATAAGGAGCAGTACAAAGGGGGTAACCAATTGTTCCCGAGGGATATGATCCATAATCAGTGCTTGCAGTATCACCGCTAAGAACCATGCTTGAGCGATAATGAGCAGGCCACTAACAACGCCTAATAGCATAGAAATGCGTAACCAGCGTTTTGCCGATGTACTATGCTGTTTTAACCAACGTACCAATTCAGTCTGTCTTGTTTTATCCATAATGATCAGTGTGCAGGTATAGTTTTATATTGAGAGTGTGCCGCTAGCTAAAATAAGTGATAGGTTACAGCATAACGGAATTTTTTATCTATCATAACAGCTTCTTTGCGATATGTTGCATAATAAAAGTGTGTTATTAAAACAGTCCAGATAATTGTTATTGATATGTTTTATAAAGGTAAAGAACAATCGACGGTTATTTGAAATTAAAATCAAGAGAATGAATAAATAATTTATCGGTATCCTCTAATCGTGCCATTGATATATGAAGCTAAGGGGAGCCTAAGCAATTCCATCATATTTAATTGGGAATAAATATAATAGTAGGTAATAGCTTTACTTATCAGTATTGCTATTACCTCCAGTGTTAACTTGATTATTTTGGCACAATTTGGCGCCATTCTTTAGGTGCTAAGCCAAATTGCCCATTTAACAGTTTATTCCAAGCCGTATTTAGCGATTCTGACGAATCATACTGGTGTGTTTGTGTATCCACAACGAGCCAATTTTCTTCTTTTTGCTGCCAAATAAGACAATCAAAATAATTGCTTTCTTTATATGCATAACACATCACAACGTCATCACGCCCATCTTGGTTGACATCGGTCATAAAACCAAGACAGTTATTAGGCTCAACACTTGCAGTACAGTACCATTCATATGATTTATCACTGATATTCCACCAACTATCAGGCAAATCTGCACTGTTTTTCGCTATCACTAACACATCTTTGAGTGATCTGCTGGATTCGTCATAAGGCATCACCATTTCAAGCTGTTTTTTATAGTCTGGATTCAATTTTAATTGTGCTAAGGCTTGTTTACCGTCGGGACCTAATTGACCTAAATCACGGGCAAGCATTGGGTTAACTTCAATTTTCCCCTTTTCAACACCGGCTAATAGGCTATTTAACGTTATCCGCTGGAAATCAAAAATAGGGCTATTAATGAGCAAAATAGTGGCAATTAAGCCTAAGAGTGCCACTTTGTTAATGGTGCCTAATGTTAGTACCCAACGTTGCCTTTTGAGGATCACCACAACGCTATACGCTAAAACAACAGCAGTGAAAAAGAGTGCGATTGTAGAGGCATATAAACGCTCAACACTCCAACTGTATTGATTGACACGAATAAAAATACCGTAGAGTGATAGGAAGGAGAAAACATTCAGCAAAAGAATGCTCAATAACATAAACGGGGTTAGCCATGAAGGGAGCTGATATTGATAACTACCATCGCCATAAGTTAGGTTAATTAAAATAATATTGAGGAGTAAAAACCACAATAGCGTGATAGAACCAAAATCTGAATATTTCAGTTCCGTAAAAGATGAAAAGAGAAGGCCAATCACGAATACAATGGCAATAACATGTAAAACGATCAAGAAGAAGCGGGCGATATAACTTACGAAATGACTTAATTGAAGCTCAAAGTTGGAGCGTAAAAAAATCAGACCTATGTTAAAGCCTAATGTAAAGCTTAACCATAAGGTAAATTCATGGCTCAATATATCGTGCAAAAAAAATAAGTTAACAGTTTGAAATAAGAAACTGGCCAGTAAAATGAGTGCGGTCAGTAATCCGCCAATCACTGAGGCCAGTATGCCTAATAGCGTATTTTTGATATAGAAACTAATCAAACAGGCATAATTGATCTGCCATGTACCAGAAAATTGACGCATTTGCATCCAAGGCAATAAGATGAAAAACAGGATGGTTAATGTCAAAAATGCGAGAAAGAAGTGGGCATCGCTGCTTGATGCTGAGTGTCTAGCCTGCCATAAACTGATCCAAATCGTTAATAAAATGATGATCAAAATATTAAGATAGAAAACGCCTGCTTTAACTTGGGTAAATAAGTAACTGGTGGCAGAAGGAACAAAAATCGCGAGTAATAATGACAAATAAAAATATTGTTCACTTAAGCCAATCTCTTGCTGTACTGAATAATTCGTTGAGTAAAGAATAATCGTTGCTTGCACAATGGCAAGTAGGGCAACAAAAAGATAGGCGTAACGACTAACTGATTCTTTCAGTGTTTGCTGACCCATGAGGTTCCCTTTAGTAGAAGCGTATATTGGCGATGAGTTCATTATAGATTGGAGGCATCAAATACCTATTGAACTTGTTCTGAAAAAAACGGATGTTTCGATGAATTTGAATGAGAGATAGAAATAAAAAAGGCACCAGTTTAAGGTGCCTAATGGTGTTGATACTCGGCTAATATTATTTTTTATCCGCTAAACCATCTAAATAACGTTCTGCATCAAGTGCGGCCATACAGCCAGTACCCGCTGATGTAATTG
Source organism: Providencia sp. PROV080 (assembly GCF_033688105.1). Classification (NCBI taxonomy): domain Bacteria; kingdom Pseudomonadati; phylum Pseudomonadota; class Gammaproteobacteria; order Enterobacterales; family Morganellaceae; genus Providencia; species Providencia sp. PROV080. Next base: position 2,966,489 of record NZ_CP096346.1, on the reverse strand, counting down.
CTTGGCGATAAATATGATCCATAACATCACCCGCAGCAAAGACGCCAGGAACAGAGGTTTGTGTTGCATTCCCGTGAGTACCGGACTGCACTTTAATATAGCCATTTTCTAAATCTAGCTGGCCATCAAAAATACCCGTATTTGGGCTGTGGCCGATGGCAATAAATGCGCCCATTACGTCCAGTTCTTCAGTTTCATCGCTCTTTGTATTACGTAAGCGAACGCCTGTTACTCCCATATCATCGCCGAGAACTTCATCCAGTGTACGGTCAGTATGCAGGATAATATTACCGTTGTTCACTTTGTCCATTAAACGGTCAACTAGGATTTTTTCAGCGCGGAAGCTATCACGGCGGTGAATTAAGTGAACTTCTGAGGCTATATTGGACAGATAAAGTGCTTCTTCAACAGCAGTATTACCACCACCAACAACGGCAACTTTTTGGTTACGATAGAAGAAACCATCGCAGGTTGCACAAGCGGATACGCCACGGCCTTTAAAGGCTTCTTCAGAAGGCAGGCCGATATAGCGTGCAGATGCACCTGTCGCAATAATCAAAGCGTCACAAGTATATTCTTTTTCATCACCAAAGAGGTGGAAAGGGCGCTGCTTGAGGTCAACTTTATTAATGTGATCAGAAATAATTTCTGTTTGGAATTTGGTCGCGTGTTCATACATACGATCCATCAAACCTGGACCTGTTAGGCCTTCAGGGTCACCCGGCCAGTTTTCAACTTCGGTTGTTGTGGTTAACTGACCACCTTTTTCCACCCCAGTAATCAGTGCGGGACTTAAATTGGCACGAGCAGCGTAGACGGCAGCTGTGTATCCGGCAGGGCCAGAACCCAAAATGATTAACTTGCGATGTATGGCTGTGCTCATGAATACCTCATTTTTAATTAAAAATAGCAATAATGGGATTGTAGGAGAATTGGCTAGCTAAAAAAAGTGATTTAAATACTAAGTAAATTGTAACTGGGCTATTTTTGCGATAGATAATAGTGATTAAAGTAAAAATTTGCTATGGCAAGTATTGTAACATCGGGGAAGCGGATTTTTAGGAATATTCTTGAATCCGGCTAGCGAAACGTTTGAATAGAAAAAAAAGCGAAATCTTGTACTGATTTTTATTCATTTGCTTTGACAATCGGCTGTGCATTTGCGAAAACATCTATGTAAGAGTTAATTATCTAGTGAACCAATGTAAACGGTGCATTTTTGTTCTAGACGGAAAGTTAACTTTACAACACTTATAACTTAACAAACAGGTAATCATTGTGAACAGGGTTTCCGTTCACGTCGATCTCAGCATTGCGCATAAAATTTGCTCCTGAACACGAATACCTAATAAATAAAGTATGAGCGAGGATGGTGCTGTTTTATAGGTGTGGGAAATAACAATTAGAGAAAGAGAGATAAAGAGATGATTGACAATAAAAAGCGTCCTGGAAAAGACCTCGACCGTATTGATAGGAATATTCTAAACGAACTACAGAAAGACGGGCGTATTTCAAACGTAGAATTGTCTAAGCGTGTGGGGTTGTCACCAACGCCATGTTTGGAGCGTGTTCGTCGTTTGGAGAGACAAGGGTTTATTTCTGGCTATACAGCACTACTGAACCCTCACTATTTAGACGCATCACTACTGGTTTTCGTTGAAATCACCTTAAACCGTGGTGCACCAGATGTGTTTGAGCAATTTAATACCGCGGTGCAAAAACTCGAAGAGATCCAAGAATGTCATTTAGTTTCTGGTGACTTCGATTATTTGTTGAAAACGCGTGTGCCTGATATGTCCGCTTATCGTAAGCTACTCGGTGAGACTCTGCTGCGTCTACCAGGTGTTAACGATACGCGTACATATGTAGTTATGGAAGAAGTGAAGCAAAGTAACCGTCTGGTTATTAAAACGCGCTAACTATCTTCGATAGTCTCATTTCTGGGCAACATAACAGATTGTTGCCGCACTGCTGTTTCAACGCTGAGTTTACTCAGCGTTGTTCCGTTTTTGGTGTTGGATTTTCTCTCTTTTTAAGTAATTTTCCATCCACTTTCAGTCACGCCGTGCGTTGTTGATATGATTTTTTCTGAAAATACCCTAGATAACCGCAAGTTCTAGTTTCAATCTATTGATATTAAAGCTATAAATAATTAAGATTTTTAACATCAAATAGAAATTGAATCATCAACTGTAAGATGAAATACTGCATCTTGCAGTGCCTATAGTTGTTTAGTTTGCCATAGTGGCAACAAGTCACGCACAAGACGGTGATTGGTGTTAGAATGGCTTTCACAATGTGCTTATCATCATAGCGAATTCCGATGAATTCGTTTCGACATGGGTGACATCATCAGTCAGTAAAGAAACAGTAATGAGCCAAGAATATACAGAAGACAAACACATTCGATTTAAAAAACTCAGTAGCGGCAGACGACTACTCGAAGTCATTTTGCTGGCCATTTGTTTGAGTGCCATATTCTTAATGGTCGCATTGTTGAGTTTCAACCCTTCAGACCCGAGCTGGTCACAGACCACATGGAATGCGCCAGTTAAAAACTTGGGGGGAAGTGTTGGCTCATGGAGTGCGGATATTCTCTTTTCTGCTTTTGGGATCCTTGCATTTGCCATCCCGCCGTTATTGTTGCTTGGTTGCTGGAGCATCTATCGCTATGAAAGCCAGCGTCGTTACATCGATTTTTTCTCACTCTCATTACGTTTGATTGGTGGGTTAGCACTGATCTTATCATCCTGTGGCCTCGCTGCACTTAATTTCGATGATTTGCCCAATTTCTCTTCTGGTGGCGTGATAGGTAGTGTGTTCAGTAACGCTATCATGCCATGGTTCAACGCATTAGGTGCCACACTTGCCTTGCTTTTTCTATGGGCAATTAGCTTTACGCTATTTACAGGCTGGTCTTGGTTGACGATAGCGGAAAAAATTGGTGCTGCGGTGCTAATCCCTCTTACGCTGATGACTAACCGTGCACGTGGTGATGATACTGTAGACTATGACGTGGAAGAAGCAGAAGATGCTTTGCAACGGGCACAAGAAGCTGAACGTCAGGCCATCGAAAATTTCGATGCGGATAGCGACGATGTATTATTTTCTTCACCCACAATTAGTGAATTAGCCGCGGTTGACGTGGGTGAACCACAAGCGACAACACAACCCGTGGCAATGCAGACTGAACACACGGATACCCCAGTGGCCTCATCCCTAGCAGCAGAGGATGAAAATTTACCCTCATTTTCAGCCACCGAGCAGCAAGAGGCATATCACTTTGAAGTGCCTGACGATTATCAACCAGTTGTGTACGATAGAGATTTTCAATTTAAAACGAATGAAAATCCGCAAGCGCCAAGCCACGCGGTACAGCAACCTGAAAATAGTCTCAATGATGTTTTGACTCACTCAACGAATCCAAGTCGTGAACAACCTGTTGATTGGCAATCCTTAAATCATGCACAACCTCAAACAGCATCGCCATCATTAAGTCAGCAACAAGCTGAACAACAAAAGCAAGCACCGATTGAACAGAACACACTTTCTTCATTTTCGGGGCCGTCGGGTGCACAAAATACACCTGAGCCAACAATGCCTATTTCACCGGTAAGCGATGCCGTATCTCAGGCAAATGGGCAATCGATGTCTGATAGGGTTGCCGACCCTGCGGCATTAGCAGCAGCAGGAATTTCTGTTGCGGCACTGGAGCGCCACGCACAGGTAAAACAAAACTTAGAGCCTGAATTACCTCGTCCAAATCCTGTGCGCCTGCCAACGCGTAGAGAGCTGTATGGTATTCGAATTCCTTCACAGCGTGATGCTGAGCTTCAGCGTCGCAAGGAAGAAGCATTACAACGCGAGCAAGTTTATCAGCAATGGTCTTCTTCTGAAGAGAATCAGCAGCAAGATGACGATAACGAACAAGAAAATAGGCTACGTGAGCAATTTTTGCAGCAGCAACGTGAACGTTATGGCGTTGATGAAGATAGTGGCCATGACGATGATGCATCAATCCCTCTCGATATCACGCCATCGGAACCGAGGAGCGAAAAAATTGAGCCAGTTGCTACGCGTTATACTCAACCGGACATCGAGCACCGTTGGCCTACCTCATCAACGCAAGTAGAGCCTCAGGTTCATCAATTGACAACGCCTGATAATGGCCTATCGACTCAACCGTCAGAGCATGATAGAGCCAATGATAGCGTTGAACCGAATTTTGACCTAAGTGAACATATTTCAGTGCTGGATAGTTTCTCTCCAGTTAATGATCTGGTTAATGAAGAACCGGCGGATCCACTGTTTATGCCATCATTTAGCGCGACAACAACGGCGAGTAACTCAAATACACCTCCAGTCGACAATACAGTAAAAAATGTGTCGCCAATGCTGGACAGCGCTGCTTACCGGACTGATACTGTTGTGCCGCAACAGCCGCAACAGCCGCAACAGCCGCAACAGCCGCAACAGCCGCAACAGCCGCAACAGCCGCAACAGCCGCAACAGCCGCAACAGCCGCAACAGCCGCAACAGCCGCAACAGCCGCAACAGCCGCAACAGCCGCAACAGCCACAACAGCCACAACAAGATAGTCTATTTCACCCATTCTTGGTGCGTAATGATCAGCCGTTGCCTAAACCAACAACGCCAATGCCTTCTTTGGACTTGTTAACCACGCCTCCAGCTCAAGAAGAGCCTGTGGATATGTTTACATTAGAGCAGACGGCGAGATTGATTGAAGCGCGTTTAAATGATTATCGTGTTAAAGCTGATGTTGTTGGTTTTTCACCGGGGCCTGTTATTACCCGATTTGAACTGGATTTAGCGCCAGGGGTAAAAGCCGCACGTATTTCGACATTATCACGAGACCTTGCTCGCTCACTTTCAACAACGGCAGTCAGGGTGGTTGAAGTTATCCCTGGTAAACCTTACGTAGGCCTTGAGCTACCTAATGAGAAACGGCAAACCGTTTATCTAAGAGAAGTGTTAGATTGCGAACAATTTAGGCATAGTTCATCACCATTAACTATGGTGTTAGGGAAAGATATTGAAGGGGATCCTGTTATCGCAGATCTGGCAAAAATGCCTCATCTATTGGTCGCGGGAACAACGGGCTCAGGTAAATCTGTAGGGGTCAACGCCATGATCCTCAGTATCCTATATAAATCTAAGCCCGAAGATGTACGCTTTATCATGATCGACCCGAAAATGTTGGAATTGTCTATTTATGAAGGCATTCCTCATTTATTGACGGAAGTTGTTACCGACATGAAAGATGCTGCAAATGCATTACGTTGGTGTGTCAACGAAATGGAACGCCGTTATAAATTAATGTCGGCGCTCGGGGTGCGCAATTTAGCAGGCTACAATGATAAAATTAAAGCCGCTGAGGAGATGGGAAGACCCATTCCAGATCCTCATTGGAAACCGAGCGATAGCATGGAAATGGAACATCCCATGCTGAAAAAAGAGCCGTATATTGTCGTGATGGTTGATGAATTTGCCGACCTAATGATGACTGCCGGTAAAAAAGTTGAAGAGCTGATTGCTCGCCTTGCACAAAAAGCACGTGCGGCAGGTATTCACCTAGTCTTGGCGACACAACGCCCATCGGTAGATATTATTACTGGTTTGATTAAAGCCAATATTCCAACTCGAATTGCATTTACTGTTTCGAGTAAAATTGATTCACGAACCATTCTTGATCAGGGCGGTGCAGAGTCCTTGCTGGGAATGGGGGATATGTTGTATTTACCTCCTAACTCATCGATTCCTGTTCGCGTTCATGGTGCGTTTGTTCGTGACCAAGAAGTGCATGCGGTGGTGAATGACTGGAAAGCACGTGGGCGTCCTCAATATATCGATAGCATCACTAAATGCAGCGATGAAAATGAGGGAGGCGGCTACGATAGTGCGGAAGAGGAGCTCGATCCATTATTTGACCAAGCCGTTGAGTTTGTTGTCGATAAACAACGTGTTTCAATTTCTGGTGTTCAGCGTCAGTTCCGTATCGGTTATAACCGCGCAGCGCGAATTGTCGAACAGATGGAAACACAAGGTATTGTGAGTGAGCCGGGCCATAATGGTAACCGTGAGGTACTCTCTCCGCGGCAAGCTGATTACTAATTTATAGTGTGGGTTGTTGCAAGCGCAATGGCCAAAGCGTAGTGCTTATTACGGTATCAATAAAAGGTCTTTGTTCGATGAAAAAAATGATGTTATTGGGGGCATTAGCCCTAAGTTTACATATCGGCTCAGTGCTGGCAGATGCCAGCAAAGACCTTCAGGAACGTCTGAATAAGGTCAATAGCTTTCATGCTAGCTTCTCTCAAAAAGTCACTAGCCCTGAAGGTGATTTGGTTCAAAAAGGTGTTGGCGAGTTATGGTTACAGCGCCCGAATTTATTTAATTGGAATATGACATCGCCTGATGAGAGTGTCTTAGTCTCTGACGGTAAAAACTTATGGTTTTACAACCCATTTGTAGAACAAGTTACGGTGACAAATCTTGCAGATGCGACCCAAGATACGCCATTTTTATTAATTACCCGCAATAATCCGTCAGATTGGAAACAGTATTCGATTATTCAGCAGGGGAATACGTTTGATTTGAAGCCTAAGCTCACGAATGGCACTTTGAAACGCTTTTCTATTACCGTTTCACCTGAAGGTACCATTGAGAAGTTTTCTGCGATTGAACAAGATGGGCAAACAAGTGCCTACCAACTTAAAGAACAAAAGAATGGGCCTGTTGATAAGCGTCAATTCACCTTTACTGTACCAAAAGGTGTCACACTCGATGATCAACGCTCTGGTGGTCAATAAGAGGAAATAGTGGGTAACCTATCACTCGATTTTTCACAAAATGAATTTCAACCTCTAGCGGCGCGTATGCGCCCAGAGGTGCTTGAACAGTATATAGGACAACAACATTTGCTGGCGGAGGGAAAACCATTACCGCGGGCAATTAAGGCTGGCCATCTACATTCAATGATTTTGTGGGGACCTCCGGGAACAGGTAAAACGACGTTAGCTGAAATTATTGGCCACTATGCTCAAGCCGATATCGAACGGATTTCTGCGGTTACATCCGGTATTAAGGAGATTCGAGAATCGATCGAAAAAGCACGGCAAAACCGTGATGCAGGGCGTCGAACGATTCTATTTGTCGATGAGGTACATCGCTTTAATAAAAGCCAACAAGATGCTTTTTTGCCACATATTGAAGATGGCACGATCACTTTTATCGGCGCAACAACAGAAAATCCCTCATTTGAATTGAATTCAGCGCTTTTGTCTCGTGCTCGTGTTTATCTACTCAAATCATTAGATGCCAGTGATATTGAAAAAGTGTTGTTGCAAGCCATGAGCGATACAAAACATGGTTTGGGTGGACAAAATATTATTTTGCCTGAGAGTACTCGTAAATTAATTGCTGAATTAGTGAATGGTGATGCAAGACGCTCCCTCAATTTGCTAGAAATGATGGCGGATATGGCGGAAAGTGATAGCCATGGTCAGCGTGTTTTAACTGCCGAATTGTTAAAAGAAGTCAGTGGAGAACGCGCCGCACGTTTCGATAATAAAGGCGACCGTTATTATGACTTGATTTCAGCTTTACATAAGTCAGTAAGAGGGTCAGCTCCTGATGCTGCTTTATATTGGTATGCGCGTATTATCACTGCGGGGGGCGATCCGTTATATGTGGCCCGTCGCTTGTTAGCAATAGCATCTGAGGATGTTGGTAATGCGGATCCTCGAGCAATGCAGGTCGCAATTTCGGCGTGGGATTGTTTTACCCGTGTAGGGCCTGCGGAAGGTGAGCGAGCAATCGCTCAGGCCATTGTTTATTTAGCATGTGCACCGAAAAGCAATGCGGTGTATACCGCTTATAAGGCTGCATTGGCAGATGCACAGAGGCAACCAGACTATGACGTTCCCGCTCATTTGCGCAATGCCCCAACAAAGCTATTGAAAGAGCTGGGAGCTGGAAAAGAATATCGCTACGCTCATGATGAGGAGAATGCGTATGCCGCTGGAGAGGTCTATTTTCCACCTGAAATGCAGCATACCCAATATTACCATCCCACAAATCGGGGTCTGGAAGCGAAAATAGCAGAAAAATTAAACTGGTTAGCGCAACAGGATCAAAATAGCCCAACAAAACGCTATCGCTAATGTGGGCAATGCGGTAAGGTTATAAAATAAGATTTTTTATAAAATTTTTTGAGTCGCATGGTCACCAGCGACTTGAAGGTGTACAGGGTATAATACTGGAACGTGTTATACTCTCTTTCAATATTTACTAACAATAATCACAGGATAAGCATGCTCGATCCCAATTTACTGCGTACGGAGCTAGACGCGGTTGCTGAAAAACTGGCTCGCAGGGGTTTTACCCTTGATGTGGAAAAGCTGCGTGAATTAGAAGAACGCCGCAAAGTTTTACAAGTTGAAACTGAATCCCTGCAAGCAGAGCGTAACTCGCGATCGAAATCCATTGGTGCCGCTAAGGCGCGCGGTGAAGATATTGAGCCTTTACGTCAGGAAGTGAATCAGTTAGGCGAAAAATTGGATGCCGCGAAGGTAGCACTAGATAAGCTACAACAAGAAATCCGTGATATTGCATTAAGCATCCCAAATATGCCTGATGATGCTGTACCTGATGGTAAAGATGATTCAGATAACGTTGAGGTGGCTCGTTGGGGAGAACCTCGCCAATATGATTTTGAGGTTAAAGACCATGTTAGCCTCGGTGAACTAGCGGGCGGATTAGATTTTCCAGCTGCGGTTAAACTCACAGGTGCACGTTTTGTGGTGATGAAAGGGCAAATAGCTCGTTTACATCGCGCACTGGCACAGTTTATGTTGGATCTACATACTGAGCAACATGGCTACCAAGAGTTGTATGTTCCTTACTTGGTTAACCATGATACGCTTTATGGTACAGGCCAATTACCTAAATTCGGTGAAGATCTATTCCATACTAAGCCGCTGGAAGAAGAAGCAGAAAGCACTTATGCGTTGATCCCGACGGCTGAGGTTCCTGTGACTAACTTAGTTCGTGATGAGATCCTTGAAGAAGATGCATTACCACTGAAAATGACAGCGCATACACCTTGCTTCCGTTCCGAGGCGGGTTCTTATGGCCGTGATACGCGTGGTCTTATCCGTATGCACCAATTCGATAAAGTAGAATTAGTGCAAGTGGTTCATCCAGAAAAATCGATGGAAGCGTTAGAAGAGCTAACCGGTCATGCTGAGAAAGTTCTACAACTGCTAAAACTGCCGTATCGCAAAGTGATCCTTTGCACGGGGGATATTGGTTTTGGTTCGCGTAAAACTTATGACTTAGAAGTTTGGCTGCCTGCTCAAAATACGTATCGTGAAATCTCTTCTTGCTCGAATATGTGGGATTTCCAAGCACGTCGTATGCAAGCTCGTTTCCGCAGTAAGGGTGATAAGAAAACTCAATTGGTGCATACACTGAATGGCTCAGGCTTGGCTGTGGGCCGTACATTAGTTGCTGTATTGGAAAACTACCAATTAGCAGATGGTCGTATTGAAGTGCCTGAAGTATTACGTCCATACATGAAAGGCCTCGAATATATCGGCTAATTGATTGAGTTAAATTAACTAGAAATAATAACGCCACTTTTTAGTGGCGTTATTATTTTGACGGTATTTGCCCGTTTGCATTCTATTAGAGGCTCAAATATAAAACCACCCGAGTGGGTGGTTTTGATTTGTAGCCTCTAATTTCAGTCAAAACGAAAGAGGATAAACTTAGTTAATTAATTTTTGTTTATCATCATTTTGTGCAAAGAATAGGTTACGGTAGGAAGTGTAATAACAAACACACATGATAGGCATCGTGATTAAAAGACCTAATCCGAATGGGATTGCGGAAACAAACAGAATGATGGTAATCACGATAAAGAATAGAATACCTGGAAGGATATTTTTACTGACCGCTTTTAGGCTTGCAGAGATCGCTGCACCTACTTTGAAATTATGGTTCATGATAAGAGCAGGAGCGAACCAAGTCATTGCGGCAGCGACGATACCAGTGATGGCCATAATGATGGCGATATAGAAGAATGAACCACCTAAAGCAAAGATAGCTTCTGGTGAAATTTGTCCACCTTGACCTGCTTCTAATAGAACAGCCATTAATGCCGTACCCCCGATCATGGTTGCAATAAAACCACCAACGAGTGTCACAGCAAAGTTAATTGCGCCGACAGCAAATAGAGCACCAAATTTCGTTTGGAAACCAGCAAATAAGGTACCAATATCGACTTCACCTGTTGTACGCTGTTTTTCACAGATAGCAATGATACCACCAATAAGAATTGGGCTTACGAAAGTCACAAAGAAATTCACCAATGGGATCATTGAAAGAACTAAGATAAAAGCAAAGAAAATAATATTAATCAGTACCCACATACCTAACTTTTCTTTAACCATAGCCCATGCTTGGCTAATCCAATTAATTCCTTCGCCAGCATCAACAGCTCTTGGCTCAGCGAGAAATACAGAATTATCCATAGGGGGTTGTTTGTTTACAGAAGATGCAGGTGCATTTTGGGAATCGAAATTTTCGTTATTCATGATAGAAAAATAACCCGTAATGTGTAATGAAAGTGTAATGTTTTTAATGGAAATATGGTCAAAATTTAAATAATAAATAAAAATATACTTGAGTTATTCAAGTACCGTGTGCCGTGCATGATTATGTAGTTAAATAAAATTTATTCAAAGCAGACTATTCTGGGAAGAAAAATTCAATGTAAAGAGTTGGGAATAGGGTTTTTATTAGATGGTTATACAAATATTTATCCTTTTTTATGCATTTTTTGAGTATTAGTACTAAAAATATGACAAAAGGTCTAAACGGATATTTTAAACATGAGGAAGAATAAGCTAAATAAAAGTGAGCCGTTTTTACAACTCACAAAAATTTATCAGTAATAATATTCGTTAACTATTTACTGTTGTTACGGGATAAGAAACTAATGGCTTAATTTCTTTAAGTACGAACATACTTTGCATCTCCTTAATCCCCGGAAGTCGGCGGATCACTGACATCGCAAAATCGGCATAGGAATCTAAATCATGTGAGACAACTTGTAATAAGAAGTCCGCATCACCACCAATACTGTAGCATGAAACCACATTTTCTAATTCACTGACTTCTTGCTCAAACTTTTTGGCTTCTGTTTCACTATGACTATCGATTGTTACTCTGACAAATACCATCACGCCTAAACCAATTTTTTTACGGTTGAGAATAGCACGATAGCCTTGAATAACATCATCCTCTTCCAATTTACGGACTCGGCGCCAGCATGGCGAGGCCGACATACCCACTTTGTCTGCTAATACCTGATTGGTGATGCGGGCATCATCTTGCAGTAACTGAAGAATTTTTATTTCTGTCTTATCTATGGCCATAATGGGAATTTCCTTGCTTAATTTGGCGAATCACCGGTCAATTATTTCTTTTTGTTACTCTACTATAGATAAGATAGACAACAAATTTCTATTTATTGATGCCATAATTATCGCGTATTACACCTTGTCGTATGAAGTCACTTCCCATTATGAATTAAAGAGGCAAGTATGCAATTTGATGTATCTACTCATCGTTGTGCCATTATTATTAATCAAGACTTAGCGTTAGGCTTAGCTATGAATGCAGCAAGTATTATCGGTGTTGGCATTGGGAATAAAATTGAACAACTGATAGGGCAAGATTTGGCGAGTGCAGATAATATTCATTATCCCGGCGTCATTCTAGCATCATTACCAATATTAAAAGGTTCTGCTGATCGAATTAAACAAATACAAAAAGAGTGTTATGACATTGAAGATGTTTATTTATTACCTTTTAGTCTAATTGCTCAGTCCTGTAAAAACTATGATGAGTATAAGCTCAGATTAATGAGTACTCTAGATCAAGATATTCAATTAGCGGCTATTGGTTTAGTGGGTAAAAAAAATAAGATAAATAAATTAACGGGAAATTTATCGTTATTTAAATAAGCGATTATCTCACCACTCTTTTATAGGTTAATAATATGATAAGCATCACACAGTTACTCTCTTATGGGAGTGCGTTGGCTATTGCTGCCATTATTCCGGGACCTGGAATGACGGCCGTCGTCGCACGTACCTTGAATGGAGGGGTTGTAATGGGTTTTGCACTACTGAGTGGATTAATATTGGGGGATATTCTTTATCTTTCGTTTGCGATATTTGGCTTGGTTTTGGTCGCAGATCATTTAGCTATTATTTTTAATGTTATTTATTGGGGAGCCGCCTTGTATTTATTATGGTTAGCATATTCATTATGGCGACAGGATATTCAACCATTAAAGACTTCAGATTCTATCTCAACAAAACAATTCGCGATAATCGGTGCTTCAGGGCTGATGATCACCTTAAGTAATCCAAAAACAATCGCTTTTTATATGGCGATATTACCTTTAGTGATTTCTTTGAATGAGATTACCATAACAATTTGGAGCACAATATTAATACCGATTACATTATCAATATTACTTTTAGTCGGAATGGTATTTATTTTGGGAGCTAAGAAAGCGAGCCAGTTCTTATCGAGTAGACGATCACAAAGGATAATATTTAGAGGAACGGCATTGATGATGGCTGCTGCTGCAATAGGTATGTTATTCAAGACACAATAAATAAGAGTGGCTCTACGCGAGGGTAGAGCCATTATTGTCAATACATTACCTTGTGGCCGTAGCTTTCTAGGATACTTTTCACGCGTTCCATGCTCTCTTTTGAAGGTGGTTTTACACCATCGAGTTTATATTCTTCCCCCATGGTTTCCCACTTGTGTTTACCCAGTTCGTGGTAAGGAAGTAATTCGATTTTCTCGATATTTTTCATATCCTTGGTGAATTCACCTAAGAGATGTACGGAATGGTCATCATCACTCCATCCTGGAACAACCACATAACGTACCCATGTTTTTTGGTTACGTTTGGCAAGATAACGCGCGAATTCAAGTGTACGATGGTTAGAGACGCCGACTAAAGTTTGGTGTATCTCATCATTAAGCTGTTTTAAATCCAGCATGACTAAATCAGTGGCATCCATAAGCTCATCGATAACGGGATCATAGCGACGAACAAAACCGTTAGTATCAAGGCAGGTATGGATATTTTGTGTTTTACATGCACGGAACCAGTCACGAACGAACTCTGCTTGTAAAATCGCTTCACCACCGGATGCCGTTACACCGCCACCACTCGCATTCATAAAATGGCGATATGTCACAGCTTCTTTCATTAACTCTTCGACAGTGACCATTTTGCCAGTATGAGTGTCCCAAGTATCACGGTTGTGGCAGTATAAACAACGCATTAAACAACCTTGAAAGAAGACAATAAAGCGTATTCCAGGCCCATCAACGGTCCCACAAGACTCAAAGGAGTGGATACGCCCGAGAGTTGCAGGCGGTGAAGTGGTACTGATATCTGTGGTTGGAATCGTATTGGTTGTTGTCGACATAGCAGGAACTCCAAAAAAAGACCCGTCATACTTCAAGCGGTGGAGAATAAGGCTATTGAGTGGCCGCTTACTTACAACTCGAATTATTTAAGGTATTCATCATTAATAATTTGAACTGTAGATTTATTGGTTATTTATTATGTGAAAACAACTTTCAGTGACCAATAGCTTAAAATATTCGGGTTTAGTTCTAAAAAAGCCCCATGGTTGGGGCTTTTTAGTTATTTTATTAATTTATGATGCTCATTATTACATTGAACTAGTGAAAGTACGAGTAATAACGTCTTGTTGTTGCTCTTTAGTCAGTGAGTTAAAACGCACTGCATAACCAGAAACACGGATGGTTAACTGAGGATACTTCTCTGGGTTTTCCATCGCATCCAACAACATTTCACGGTTCATCACGTTAACGTTCAGGTGCTGACCGCCTTCGATAGACGCTTCATGGTGGAAGTAACCATCCATCAAACCGGCTAGGTTAGCCTTACGTACTTCATCATCTTTACCTAACGCATTTGGTACGATAGAGAAGGTATAAGAAATACCATCTTTCGCGTAAGCAAATGGCAGTTTAGCAACGGAAGTCAGTGAAGCAACCGCACCTTTTTGGTCACGACCGTGCATTGGGTTCGCACCTGGTCCGAATGGAGCGCCTGCACGACGACCATCTGGGGTGTTACCTGTTTTCTTACCATAAACCACGTTAGACGTGATGGTTAGGATTGACTGAGTTGGTACTGCATTACGATAAGTAGGCAGTTTCTGAATTTTCTTCATGAAACGTTCAACTAAGTCGCAAGCGATATCATCGACACGTGAGTCGTTGTTACCGAATTGTGGGTATTCACCTTCAATTTCAAAGTCAATAGCAATACCGTCTTCATCACGAATTGGTTTAACTTTGGCGTATTTGATAGCAGACAGTGAGTCAGCTGCAACAGAGAGACCCGCGATACCACAAGCCATTGTACGGTAGACATCACGATCATGCAGTGCCATCAATGCAGCTTCATAGCTGTATTTGTCATGCATATAGTGGATGATGTTCAGCGCAGTGACATATTGAGTTGCCAACCAGTCCATGAAGTGATCCATGCGATCCATCACAGTATCGAAGTCAAGGACTTCATCCATGATTGGTGCATGTTTAGGACCAACTTGCATTTTCAGTTTTTCGTCCACACCACCGTTGATAGTGTATAGCATGGTTTTCGCTAAGTTAGCGCGAGCACCGAAGAACTGCATTTGTTTACCAACGATCATTGGGCTTACGCAACATGCGATAGCATAGTCGTCATTGTTGAAGTCAGGGCGCATTAGGTCATCGTTCTCATACTGAACCGATGAAGTATCGATAGACACTTTTGCCGCGAATTTTTTGAAGCTAATCGGCAGTTGCTCTGACCACAGGATAGTCATGTTAGGCTCTGGAGATGGGCCCATGGTATACAGCGTGTTCAGGAAACGGAATGTGTTTTTAGTCACCAGCGTACGGCCGTCAAGACCCATACCTGCCAGTGATTCTGTTGCCCAGATTGGGTCACCAGAGAACAGTTCATCATACTCAGGCGTACGTAGGAAACGTACCATACGCAGTTTCATGACTAAGTGGTCGATTAGCTCTTGCGCTTCTTGTTCAGTCAGTTTACCTGCTTCAAGGTCACGCTGAATATAGACGTCTAAGAAGGTTGAAACACGACCAAATGACATTGCTGCGCCGTTTTGCGATTTCACAGCCGCTAAGTAAGCGAAATAAGTCCACTGAACGGCTTCTTTTGCGTTAGTTGCAGGACCAGAGATGTCATAGCCATATTTTGCAGCCATCTCTTTGATTTGACCCAATGCGCGGTGTTGCTCAGCAATTTCTTCACGCAGTTGGATGGTCATCTGCAAGTCTTCACCTTTTTCTAATCTTTCTTGCAGTGAACCAAACTGATTAAACTTATCTTTCATTAAGTAATCAATACCATACAGAGCTACACGACGGTAGTCACCGATGATACGACCACGACCATAAGCATCAGGTAAACCGGTTAAGATACCTGATTTACGGCATTTTAGGATGTCTGGTGTATAGACATCGAAAACACCTTGGTTATGAGTTTTACGGTATTCAGTGAAGATTTTTTTCAGGCTAGGATCTAAAGTACGATCATAGGCTTTACATGAACCTTCAACCATTTTGATCCCACCGAATGGAATGAGTCCACGTTTTAGAGGTGCATCAGTTTGTAGACCAACGATTTGTTCTAAATCTTTGGCGATATAACCCGCATCATGGGAAGTAATCGTTGATGCAACATCAGTGTCAAAATCAACGGGCGCATGCGTACGGTTCTCGATTTTGATTCCTTCCATGACTTTGTCCCACAGCGTATCAGTTGCTGGGGTAGAGCCTGCTAAGAAAGATTCGTCACCTTCATATGGAGTATAGTTTTTCTGGATGAAGTCACGTACATCGACGTTATCCTGCCAGTTACCTTGGTTAAAACCTTGCCATGCTAAAGCGAATTTTTCATTTAATTCTGACATGATACTTTTACCTTTTAACAATGGATCTTTTAAGGATCTTAATAAATCTTTTCGTGAGTGTCAGTGGCTATTAATGTTTTTGGCCACCACGTAAATGCATGAACCAATAAATTAGGCCGACTAAAAGTGCGCCGCCAATAATGTTACCGATAGTGACTGGTATAAGGTTGTCTGTAATAAAATGACTAACAGTTAACTGTGAAAAGTGTTCTGGTGAAACACCAATCTGTGTCCAGAATTCAATAGGGGCAAACTCTTTGATCATGATGCCTAGCGGGATCATAAACATGTTTGCGATGCTATGTTCAAAGCCGCTAGCGACGAACATGGCGACAGGGAGCACAAGAACCAATAATTTATCGGCTAGGCTACGACCTGAATAACTCATCCAAACAGCTAAACAAACCATTAAGTTAGCTAAAATACCTAAACAAACAGCCTCAATAAATGTATGGTGCAGTTTATGATCGGCAGTTTGTAAGACATTAAGTCCCCACTGACCATTTGCCGCAGTATATTGCCCAGCGAACCAAATCAACGCGACAAAGAACAGTGCGCCAATCAGGTTGCCAATATACACGTTGAACCAGTTTAGAAACATTTGTCCCCAAGTGATTCGTCCTGTTGCTTTGGAAACAATGGTCAATACAGTGGAAGTAAACAAATCTGCACCGCATATGACAACGAGCATTAATCCAAGAGAGAAGCAGACACCACCAATGAGTTTGGTAAAGCCGAAGGGAGCTGCTTGTGCGCCAGTGGTCGCAGTAATATAAAAAACAAATGCGATTGAGATAAAGATACCGGCAGTGAATGCTGACAAGTATGTAATTGCAGGATGTTTGTTGGCTTTGTAGACACCAGAGTCATCTGCAACTTGAGCCATTACAGTAGGAGGCAAAAGATTAAAAGGGTTGTCAGCTTTCATACTAACACTCTCTTACAAAGTTGATTAATTATAGCACGCAATCATAGTAACAAACGGCATAACAGAGAAATTTGATATGGATCATGAACTGTCGTAAGAAATCGACTTAAATTGTTGAAAAATAGTTAATTTTTGATTTATCTTCTTGATTTATATAAATTAAATAAATTTTAAAATTTACTAAAAATTTTTATGTTTTACCGTTTAACCCAAAATACAAGTAAAAAAACGGGCCTATTTGTTATCTAAATATTGCAAATTTAGACGTGTTTTTAATTAATTTAGCTTATGTGAAGATAATGGCCTAAAGGCCATTATCTTAAAAAGATGATCGAGAATAGGATTAGGCATTTTCACGTTTAGCTTTTTGCAGTTTTTCATAGGCTGCAAGTAACGCTTGGTGTGCTGGTAATGCCGTTAATTCATCATCGATAGACCACAAACCATAAAAGCATGATTCACCTGAAAGAGCGGCGGAAGCGGCGTCGACAGTTTTTTGACCATACATGCGAACAAATGCAGTGTAGTATTGTGACTTATCACGCTGCTCTTCTTGATTTAATAACAGTAAGGTGTGTAAACAGCGGTAATAATTCGCTCGTTCAGCTGTAAATACGGAGCTGTTAAAGTCTTGTGTCCACTCAACCCAAGCGAGCGCTTGCTCAAGGTCGCCACCGGCTAAGGCTAACATAGACTTTAATTCGCCAATACGTAAGTGACTCCAGCCATTATCTTTGCCTACGGCAAGACCTAATAATTCACGTACACGAGTAAAATCATCTAGGCCTTCATCGTCAAGCTGCTCAATAAGATTGAGGTAATCTTGTTTTTCCCATTGACTATCAGGCAGGTTAATAATGGTATCGCGTAAATGTGCGCCCATTGCATTGTTGGCAATATGCAGATCTTCCACGGGATAAATATCAGACATACCAGGCACAAGAATACGGCATGCATAGACGCCTAAATGGTGGTAATCGGCGATATACACTTCCGCATCTAATTGATTAAAGATCCCCATCAATGTGGCGAACTCTTCTTGAGTGGTGCCTTTGAAACTCCAATCAACAAATGGGTAATCGGCTTCATCTTTAAACAGATCCCAGCTAATAAGTCCACTTGAGTCAATGAAGTGGGTTTCTAAGTTTGTGTGTTCAGCCACCTCTTCATCGTCAAATGTTGGCGCGTTAAACACATCAAGATCTTTGAGGCCACGGCCTTGTAGCAGTTCGGTGACTGTACGCTCTAAGGCAACACCAAAATCAGGATGCGCACCAAAAGAAGCAAAACAGGTGCCATTTTGAGGATTAAATAGCACAACACAGATCACAGGAAATTGGCCGCCGAGAGACGCGTCATAACAGAAGATTGGGAAGCCTTCTTTTTCTAAGGTTTCAACGGCTTCAACAACATTTGGGTAGCGAGCCATAACGTCTGTCGGGATTGCAGGTAGGCTGATACTTTCTGCAATAATACGATTTTTCACAAAACGCTCAAAGACTTCAGATAATCCTTGCACACGTGCTTCATTTGCCGTGTTACCTGCCGACATGCCATTAGACACATACAGGTTACCAACAATATTCATTGGAATATAAACGGTTTGATTATCAGATTGGCGAGTAAAAGGTAGCGCACAGATACCTCGCTCTTCATTTCCTGACTGCAAATCAATTAATTGACTGCCTGCTAATGCACCATCAGGATCATAAAATTGGCGTAAGCGAGCATCTAAAATACCTTCTGGCAAACTATCATCATCGGTGAGTGGGAACCATTTTTCATTTGGATAATGAACAAAATCGCCTTCAGCAATAGACTTGCCTAAATAAAAATCGGCAAAGAAGTAGTTAGTGGATAAACGTTCGAAGTATTCGCCAAGGGCAGAAGCGAGAGCGGCTTTTTTGCTGGCGCCTTTACCGTTGGTAAAGCATAGCGGACACTCTTTGTCGCGAATATGGACTGACCAAACGTTAGGCACAGGATTTAGCCATGAGGCTTCTTCAATATCAAAGCCTAGTTTTTTCAATTTAGTTTGAAAAGCGTCAATAGACACTTCAAGGGCGGCGTCTTTGCCTGGGATAAAGGTTTGGGTCATGGTCAATCACTTGTTAAAAAGGGGTATAGGCGGCCTATGATACGGATTTTTCCATGTCTGCTCACGCTTTTTATTCTTATTAGAGTAAATCATCTAAATATTCATAATTTCATCTAAAATAGATAGAGGCATCACGGAAATACTGTTTCAATTCCACATAATAACGTAAGTTTATTTAAAATAGAGGTCATAGGATGAAACAAGGTAAAAAGGTATTACTGGCGACAGCGCTCACACTCTGTACTGCATCGGTGTATGCATTACCTAATATTACGGTCTTAGCAACGGGAGGCACGATTGCAGGTGGTGGTGATTCAGCCACATCTTCTAGCTATCAAGCCGGTAAAGTGGGGATTGATGCGCTTATTAATGCGGTGCCTGAGATTAAAAAAATTGCCAATCTTACAGGTGAGCAGATCGTCAATATTGGCTCTCAAGATATGAATGATCAGGTGTGGCTGACATTAGCGAAAAAAATCAATCAAGAGTGTGATAACACCGATGGATTTGTGATTACTCATGGCACAGACACATTAGAAGAAACCGCGTTTTTCCTTGATTTAACAACATCCTGCCAAAAACCAATTGTGCTAGTTGGCGCAATGAGACCATCAACTGCATTGAGTGCTGATGGCCCTCTTAATCTTTATAATGCAGTGGTGGTGGCAGCGGATAAATCTGCTGGTGAACGTGGTGTGTTAATGGCCATGAATGACAAAGTCGTTCAGGGACGGGATGTGGTGAAAATGAGCACCACAGAAGTACAAGCGTTTGATGCTGTGAATGCTGGCCCACAAGGTTTTATCCATGACGGTAAAGTAACCTTTTATAAACCAGCCGAACCAAGGGCAACGAAGGCAGCTTTTGATGTGAGCAAACTGGATAAGCTACCTCTAGTCGGTATTGTTTATAACTATGCAAATGCTTCAGCCGCACCTGTCAAGGCTTTGCGTGAAGAGGGAGCGAAAGGGATTGTCAGCGCTGGTGTCGGAAACGGTAATATGTATAAAACGGTTTTTGATGCGCTAGCCACAGCAGCTAAAGAAGATATTGTGGTTGTTCGTTCGAGCCGTGTACCAACAGGTTACACGACACGCAATGCCGAAGTTGATGATAACTTATATGGCTTTGTGGCTTCAGAACGATTGAACCCGCAAAAAGCACGTATTTTATTGCAACTCGCCCTGACTGAAACTCAAGATCCACAAAAAATCCAATCATTATTTGAAAAATATTAATGCGGATATAACGTCACCAAAGAGGGGCTATTTATGCCCCTCTTGTTCATTTTTAGATGACAAATTAACCCTGTTTGCGACAATATTTGCCGTGATTAATGCAAAGCAAGGTACTAACGAAAATAAGACAAATAACCAAAGAGACGCTGATTTTGCACCATCCATCCCGCCAGGTACAGAAAGCCCTGCAAGATTTGCGATCATCCCTGCCAGTGAGGCACCGAAAGCGGTAGAAAATAACTGTAATGTTGTAATCGCAGAAGAGGCTTTCTGGGATTCACTGCCAACTGACACTTGCAATACTCGCGTTAATAAATGTGGCCATGCCGCGCCAATACTTGCCCCTGTGATAAATAAAGCGAGACAAATTATCCATATTTGCAATTGCTCTAGCTGAATGATTTTCGTCATGAATAAGGCAAGTGTGATTAAACCGATAAGTGTGAATAGGGGGCCTAAACGAATAATACGAACGGCAATAGTCGGTTTAAAAGAAGATGACAAGATAGCCGCACTTGACCAACCAGCGCCGACAAGCGCAGCCAAATAACCCGATAATAATGGGGCAACGCCATGCAATATCTGTAAAAAATAAGGAACAAAAACTTCAGTCTGTACGCTTAGGCCAAGTAGTGCCATGGTCAGGTAGATTGGCGCGAGCTGTGCGGAAAAATGAAATGTGCCATGCGGGAAGAGTGTATTGTGTCCACGGCGTTCAATAATGACAAGTCGTACACACAATAAGATAGCGATTAACATTCCCCCGATGGGAATAAATTTATCTTGGCTTAAATTTCCTAAAGAGATAGCGAGAACAGCAAAGGAAAGCAATAAAAGCGCTTGCAGTGGTATAGGTTGCTGTGGGCATTGTTCATTAGGATTTTGCGCAGGTAATACTCGCCAAGTTAGCCATAGATAGGGGATACCAACCACCACTAGACACCAAAAAGCGCCTCGCCACACATCATACTCAGCAAATATTCCCCCTAGAGCAGGGCCTAATAGCGTTGCCATTCCCCACATACTCGACATCATGGCTAATACTCTCGACCATAAGTGCTGAGCAAATACGATATGCACCATGGAATAAGATAATGTGAGTAAAATACCCCCACCCACACCTTGAATAACTCTGCCTAATAGCATGATAGGCATGGAAGGCGTCATAGCACAAACCATTGAGCCGATCAGAAAAATCAATGTAGCAAGGCCATAACTTTTTCTTGGGCCAAAATAATTAAGAAGTCGTGATGTTAATGCTGATGAAATAATCGAAGATAGGATAAACAGTGTGGTATTCCAGGCATAAAAATCAATGCCGCCAATATCCCGTACAACAGAAGGCAGCGTTGTTATGGTGATATAAACGTTAATAGCATGAAGGCATATACCGCCGGACAAGGCGAGTGTTAAACAGAGATTTTTGCCAGTAAGGAGTGTTCGCCAGCCTTCCTGATGTTTCCCGTCAATATTTTCGTGCGATTGTTCCATCGTATCTCTCTAATTTCATTTTTCTTTGCTTACATGGAAATATTCACTTGGTTTATTTGTGATTAAAAAACGTGTTCTCAACTAAAGCAGTTATGCATCAACTTAGCAAGTTTGATTGAAACGCTTACAGGCAAAGAATGTTATTTTTTATATTGAAATAAGTATTAAGTGGACCCTCAATACAGGGTTTTTTATCTAAGTTTAATCTTTAATTCAGGATATTAATGCGAAAAACATTATCGGTTTGAATGATTAACACTGAGAATGAATAGAAAAATTAATGTGTCTTGGGTCATATTTTAGGAATAAATATATTTTTAACCTTGATAATTCGCGTCGCGAAAAATAGGCTAAGTAGGTACTCGTATTTTGTTTATTGAAATTAATAATTACCTAATGGGCGACTACTGAAACTTATCACTAAAAAATAATATAAAAACTGAGGAAACAGCGAATGGTTAATAAAAATGTCAATCGTGGCAGGGGGATGCTCGTGCTTAAAATAGGCATCGCACTTCTTCCTATGAGTTATCAACCAATAAGTTTTTCTGAGCAATTTTTAGATGATTCAACACTTAAAGGCGGTTTGTATTATTGGCAACGCGATCGTTCTAGAAAAGAGTTAAACCCTGAAAGCGATAAATATAAAAAATATGCCGATAACCTTAAGCATTCTACCGTAAATGCCAGTCTTGATTATTCTTCAGGTTATTTTCAGGATCTCATCGGTTTAGATTTAGCGGCATTTACTGCCATTGAATTATCAAATAGTGGTCCCGCGGCACCTAATGAAATTGGTTTTAGTGATGCGAAAACGCGTTGGGATGAAAAATGGTCAGGCGATCGTAGCGGCGTCAGTGTTTATAAAGCGGCTGCCAAAATGAAATATGGTCCATTTTGGGGGAAAGGAGGCTATATCCAACCCACAGGACAAACACTGTTGGCTTCCCATTGGAGCTATATGCCCGGTACTTATCGAGGAATTGAAGTCGGAGCGGTATTTGATTTTGAAAACAAGGGAGCTTTGAGCATGTCCTATATGTGGACTGACCGATATAAAGCCCCTTGGTATCGTGATATGTACAACTTCCGTGAAGCTGACAGTAAAACAGGGATCAGCTATCTACAATCTATTGGTTTTAAATATGATTTTAAAAATTCATTGGTATTAGAAGGGGCTTATGGACAAGCTAAAGACTATATAGATCAATATTTTGCAAAGGCCTCTTATGCGGTACCTATTGTTAATCGTGATTTACGAATGTCTTATCAATTCTATGGCGCAAAAGATAAGGTATCTGATGGCGGAGTGAATAATGTTTATGATGGCCTCGCTTTCTTACAGGCGGTGACATTAGGTTATACCTACGAGCAATTTGATTTTCGCGTGGAAGGAACTTACGCCAAAGCGAAAGGTAATCAAGGCTATTTCTTACAGCGCATGACGCCAGGCTACGCGACATCAAATGGTCGATTGGATATTTGGTGGGATGGGCGTTCAGATTATAACGCGAATAATGAAAAAGCGGTTTTTGCTGGTGTCATGTACGATTTAGCTCATTGGGATCTGGCTGGTTGGAAAGTAGGTACATCTTATATTTATGGTTGGGATGCTAAACCAAGTACCAATACACAATATGCCCAAGATGTAAAATTAAGAGAAAGCGCTTGGAATATCGATATTTTATATAGTATCCAAACAGGTAGAGCTAAAGATACTTTATTTAAATTGCACTTTACTAAATATGATAACCATACCGATATTCCAAGTTATGGTGGTGGGTTCGGTAATATATTTCAGGATGAAAAAGATATTAAGTTTATGGTGATGATGCCATTCACTATTTTTTGATAGCACGGTCACTGCTATTAAAAATATTATGTGGCAGTGGCTAAATTGAATTTAATATTGAGGTCACAATGAAAAGACATTATTTACATCCTTTAGCGTTATTAATTTCAGCCACCTTTATTTCTACGATGGCGAATGCTGAGCAAACATCGGATCAAATCGTTGATGCATTAAGTCATATCGATGTAAAAATTAATGTGGTTGATAACCAAGCAGGTGAGCATGGCATGGATTGCGCTGCACTTGGGGCGGATTGGGCGGCTTGTAATCGCGTTGATATTACGTTGACCAATGGTGATCGAGCGATTGAATCGGCTGATTGGGCACTTTATTTTCATAGTATTCGGCAAATACTCAAACAAGATAACCCACAGTTTACTATCACCCATTTAACGGGGGATTTGCATAAAATCACCCCCACTGAGCAGTTTAATGGCATAAAAGCACATGAAAAAATTGTGTTGCCAGTGACGGGGGAATATTGGCAAGTGAGCTATTCTGACTTTATGCCTCGTTGGTATGCGACCTCGGGTGATGCTCGACCTCGTAATTTGAAAAGCACAGATACTCAAGACTCAACCATGTTCGTTGCACCATTTGAAATGAAAAACTGGAAAAGAACGGGAGCCGATAATAATGTCTTAATGACCCCCGAAAATCGTTACCAAAAAAATCTTTCTTTGCAAACATTATCTGAGCAACAGTTACGAGGACAAATCTTACCGACGCCACTCGATATTAAGATACAAGAAGGGAATGCGGATCTTTCCAACGGTGTTAAATTACAACTTGATGGCCTGACTCAGGGAGAATTAGCTGTCATTAATGAGCATTTACAACAGGTCAAATTAAAACAGAATGTTCAGGGATTCCCTATACTCGGGAAGATCGCACCTAGACAGTTCGCGCCAGAGAATCAAGTCAGTGGTGCATATGAGTTAGTGATCACACCACAACAGGCTGAAATTATTGGTTATGACCATGTCGGCTTATTCTATGGTATGCAATCACTGCTTTCTGCCGTAACAGAAGCCGATAGGCCTAGTGTGGCGACAATGATTGTGAAAGATAAACCTCGTATGGATTATCGAGGAGTATTTTTAGATGTAGGAAGAAACTTCCATAGTAAACAGATGGTTAAACGTTTAATTGACCAAATGTCTCGTTATAAATTAAATAAATTCCACTTTCACTTAACCGATGATGAAGGATGGCGAATTGAAATTCCGGGGTTACCTGAGCTTACAGAGGTGGGAAGCCAACGCTGTCATGATTTGGATGAACAAACGTGTTTATTACCGCAGTTAGGATCGGGGGCAGAGAATAATAATATGGGAAGCGGCTATTTTACCCGTGATGACTATATTGACATTTTACGCTATGCCAAAGATCGTAATATTGAGGTCATCCCTGAAATAGATATGCCTGCACATGCCCGTGCCGCCGTTGTTTCAATGGAAGCTCGTTATAACAAATTAAAAGCGGCTGGCAATGAGGCCGCCGCGAGTGAATACCGCTTAGTTGATCCATCGGATACATCAGTAACAACCTCTGTCCAATTCTACGATAAACGCAGTTATTTAAATCCTTGTTTAGATTCCTCTAAAAACTTTGTTAATAAAGTGGTCAGTGAGGTTATGCAAATGCACAAGGAGGCGGGGGTTCCATTAAAAACATGGCACTTTGGTGGTGATGAAGCGAAAAATATTCGTTTAGGTGCGGGTTTCCAAGATAAAGCAGGCAATATCGAACTGGGCAAAGGCATAATCGATAAACAAATAGAAGATAAGCCATGGGCGAAATCGGAAGCGTGTCAGGCATTGATCAAGCGAGGTGATGTGAGTGACTTTGATCATCTCTCCAGCCATTTTGCTAAACAAGTGAGTGAAAGTTTACAGCAAAAAGGGGTGACAACAATGCAGGCTTGGCAGGATGGTTTGAAAGATGCTTCTAGTGCAAACGATTTTGCAACGGATAATGTCAGGGTTAACTTCTGGGATACGCTGTATTGGGGAGGATTCGATTCGGCGAATGATTGGGCTAATAAAGGTTATCAAGTGGTCATTTCGAACCCTGACTATGTGTATTTAGATATGCCTTATGAAGTCAATCCAAATGAAAGTGGCTATTACTGGGCGACCCGAGCGAGTGACGAACAAAAAATCTTTTCTTTTGCGCCTGATAATTTACCGCAAAATGCGGAAACTTCCGTTGATAGGGATGGTAACTCATTTAGTGCGAAAAGTGATAAGCCATGGCCAGGTGTCTATGGTCTTTCTGGACAACTATGGAGCGAAGCTGTAAGGACGGATGATAAGGCGGAATACATGCTATTTCCTCGCATCCTGCCTTTAGCTGAAAGGGCATGGCATAAAGCGCAATGGGAAAATCAGTACCAAATAGGTCGTGAATATATCGGCGGTAAAACCAATTATGTTTCACAGCAAAAACTGGCAGATGATTGGAGCCGTTTTGCGAGTCTCGTTGGTATGAAAGAGTTACCCCGTCTAGATAGAGCAGGGGTGGCTTATCGTATCCCTGTGCCTGGTGCGAAAATTGAAAATGGCCTTTTACTCGCCAATATCAGTTATCCAGGTTTAGTGATTGAATATGCTTTAGCAGATAGCGACCATTGGCAAACGTATTCAGCACAAAAGCCTCCAAAGGTTAAGGGTAATGTAAAAGTACGAGCCAAAAACCCAGCAGGAACAAGAACAAGTCGTGTAGAAACGGTGGTGCAAAAATAACGAGAGGCTATGAGGGTGGTGCCAGAGCGTACCACCTTTTTAAATGCTAGGTTTAACCGCCTATTACAGTACTCGTGTATGTTTAATAGACGATGATTGCCAAGAAATTAACGCTTTCAGCTTCAATAGACACCGCTTTTTTCTATATCCAGACGACATGTATTTTGAGGAGACTCAGTAATCTCGTCATTGGCACTTAGGTGCTTTATCTTTTCTAATACACCTTTCCCTGACAATCGCACCATCAAGTTCATCGTAAACTGGTTAGCTATTTATAGTTAGCTGAGTTTATAGACACAATATAATGATGCGACTGTTTGATTAACGTCTGTTTTGTCATGAAATCGATGATTGGAAAATAGAAGGATGGGAGAGATGATGACTCAGGATGTTTTTCTTGATAAACAAGGCAAGCTGACGCAAGACATGCGTCAGTATTTAGCGATAAATAAAAGAAAACCCCATGTGATTCATGAGGTTTATCAGTATATATATAAGGAGCTAAATACGTTCCTTTTTATGAATTATGTTAATGGTTTTTCAACCATTAAATTACTCTTTTGCTTCGTGAGCATCCGCATTTTCGCGGCAATCGCCATCAGCACAGTGACCATATAGGTACAAGCTGTGGTTAGAGAGTTTAATACCATGGCGTGCAGCAATATTGGTCTGACGTTCTTCAATGGATTTATCAGAGAATTCGATAACTTTACCACAATCTAAACAAATCAGATGATCGTGGTGGTGCTGTTGAGTCAGTTCAAAAACGGATTTACCGCCTTCAAAGTTATGACGTGTGACAATGCCAGCATCATCAAATTGGTTCAATACGCGGTATACCGTAGCCAGACCGATCTCTTCGCCCATATCAATGAGTTTTTTATAGAGATCTTCCGCACTGACGTGATGGCACTCAGGCTCCTGAAGTACTTCCAATATCTTTAATCTTGGAAGAGTGACTTTGAGTCCAGCATTCTTCAATGCTTTGTTGTTGTCTGTCATGCGGGTTTGTCCTGTATCTTAAATCATAAATTTAACAATAATGAGACATTTTTAACATAAGCTCAGTTGTCATCGAAACTGATTTACAATTATAGGCATGGAAATAAAAAATAGAAACCATGCTCTGTCTCATTATTATAATAGTTTCATTTTATTTCTATCGTCAGCTTAGCCCAAAATTTCGGCTAGAGACATCTCTTCTGAAATTTGTTGTACCCATGCATCAACGCGTTCTTCAGTCAGCTCAGGCTGGCGGTCTTCATCAATAGCAAGGCCGATAAAGTGATTATCATCTGCCATACCTTTAGACACTTCAAAATGGTAGCCATCTGTAGGCCAATGACCGACAATGACAGCGCCACGTGGTTCAATAATATCGCGAATGGTCCCCATTGCATCACAGAAGTATTCTGCGTAGTCTTCTTGGTCACCACAGCCAAATAGCGCGACAAGTTTGCCATCAAAATCAATTTCTTCGAGGGTTGGGAAAAAGTCATCCCAATCACATTGAGCTTCGCCGTAATACCAAGTTGGGATACCGAGAAGTAGAATATCGAATGCTTCAATATCTTCTTTGCTGCATTTAGCAATATCATGAACTTCAGCGTTCTCACTGCCTAATCTCTTTTGGATCATCTTGGCAATATTTTCTGTATTACCAGTGTCACTACCGAAGAAAATGCCTATGACTGCCATAAAGTGAATAACCTCTTGTTTTTCCAATCTGGTTTGTTCAAGCCAGATAGGGCTAAATTTGAACTAAAATAACGAGAATTTTGGCCCTATTCTGGCGAAAAAGCGTGAATAAATCTGTCGAATTTGTGTGATTTAGAAGAGGAAATCATTCACCAGAAGGCTCGTAGACCAGTGCTAGTTGTGACATCAACATTTCTTCTATTAGCTCACTACGGCTCATGTTTTTTTCATCAGCCAATTGATTCAATATGGCCACTGCATCTTCATTGAGTTTTAATTCGACGCGGCGTAGTCCTTTGACCTTATCACGCTTAAGTTGGTTTCGTTTGTTAATTCTTAATTGTTCATCCCGCGATAGCGGACTTGTTTTAGGTCGCCCAGGCCTGCGTTCCTCAGCGAACAAATCAAGGGTAGTGCGATCAGTTTGTTCTTTTGCCATATTTTTTTAATGCTAAAGGGCGTGTACCAATAATCCAGCGCGCAATGATACCCTAGCTGACTCCCTTGTACCATAGCGTATATGGAGCGAAAGTTATTGATAGTAAAAAAAAGAATAATTTGCTTGAAAAAGCACCAATCTAGATTCTATTGGTGCTAATTAAGCACAATTTACTGGGTCTGCTGCCGCCACAGATGGGCATAAACGCCATTTTTCTGTAGTAAATTTGGGTGGGTATCGATTTCGGCAATTTCGCCATCGCGAATAACACAAATCCTATCGGCATACTGAATCGTGTTTAAGCGATGTGCGATACTGATGACTGTCCTTCCTTTAGTAATAAGTGGCATATTCTTCATGATTGCGGCCTCTGAGTCATAATCTAACGCCGATGTGGCTTCATCAAGGATCAGAATATCGGGTTTTGTTAACAGTGCTCTAGCGAGTGCGATACGTTGACGTTGTCCCCCTGATAGATTAAGCCCGCATTCAGACACAGGATAATTAAAATTATCGGGTAGTGACATGATAAAATCATAGGCACCGGCGAGAGTGGCAGCTTCAATCACCTCTTCATGGCTCGCGTGAGGGTGACTCAAACGAATGTTTTCCTCAATAGTACCGACAAATAGCTGGCTTTCTTGTAGTACTACACTCATGCGACGTCGCAACGCGATGGTATCACTGACAGCTAGGTCCATACCGTCAACGATAACTTGTCCCTGTTGCGGAATATATAACCGTTGTAGCAGTTTGGTTAAGGTACTTTTTCCAGACCCCGATGGTCCTGTAATACCAATAAACTCGCCCGCTTTAATGGTTAACGTTAGGTTACATAGCACCTCAGGTGTTTCTGGGTGATAACGAAAGCGAATATTATGGAAATCAATATTGCCTTGTATAGAAGCACTACTGGTAATCCCTTTTCTTTCATTTTCAATCGGCTCATCAAGGATGTCCCCTACACGACGAAGCGATATGATGGTATGTTGAAAATCTTGCCAAATTTGAGCTAAGCGCAGTACTGGTTGAGTGACATGAGCACTTAACATATTGTAAGCGACTAATTCACCCGCAGTCATTCCACCACTCATCACTTCTTTTACCCCGATCCAAAGTAACAAAGCGGTGGTGATTTTACTGACGAGCGTCATTAATTGTGTTGCCACTATACTCCGTAAAGTCACTTTGAAACCTTGAATAAGCTGTTTACTGAGCCGTTTTTGCCAGCGGCGATAGACGTATTTTTCGGTCGCGGTGGTTTTTATGGTTTCAATGCCAGTCATTGCCTCAGTCAAGAAAGTGAGACTATTTTCATCTGCTTGATAGGATTTTTCAGTGTGTAGACGAATGATTGGGCCGAGTATCATCCATAGAATACAAAAGAGTGCTAAAGACCCCATTAAGATCCATGACATGACAACACTGTAAGAAAATAAAACAGCCATAAAGAGAATGACAAATACTAGGTCGATAAATAACATTAATGTTGACCCCGTTAGAAACTGGCGAATGCGTGTCATTTCTCTTATACGAGCAATAATTTTTCCTGTTGGGCGCTGTTTAAAATAGTCGAGAGGTAACGCCATTAAATGGCGATATAACTTACCTGATAACTCAGCGCTAATCTGTGTACTGGTATAACTAAAAATTTTATTACGCAAAAAACTATAAATAGGTTCAGCGAATGCTAAACCTACAATTCCTATGGCTAACACCTGTAAGCTATTTAAGCTGCGTCCGACTAAAACTTTATCGATAACATTTTGAAAAAACAACGGGCTAATTAAAGCAAAAATTTGCACAATTGCTGCCAAAATAAAGACATTTTTTAATTGCGACCGTTGTCTAAGTATTGAAGGGATAAACCAACTAATACCAAACGTTGTTTTTTTCTCTGTTTCAAATTGTTCTTTTATGAGTAAGAGTGTTAGGCTTTCAGGATAAGTTGAATGACGTTCATGCCAGTGAATGAATTCATTATTAATTGGATTAATTAAAATTAATTCATTCGATTTATCTTTGGACAGAATTCTCCAAAATCCATTTAAATAAATAAGGGCTGGTAATGGCACATCATGGATATTGGAGGTATCTAATAGGGTGATTTCAGTTTCATAGCCTATAATATGTGCACATTCTCTTAGCTCCCAATCTGTGGGGGAAAGCGCATGCATACCAATTGCATGCATCAACTGATCTTTTGTGACATTTTTTTGGTAATAATTTGCAATCCATACCAGAGCCTCTAGACCTGAGTTATTTTCAATTCCGTTCATGGATTATTTTTCCCTCATGGCAGTGGTCGTATATTCTTGGATTGGGCTTAACAAATAATCGATAATACGCCGTTTTTCGGTTTTTATTTCTGTCGTTACAGAGAGACCCGGTATTAATTCAATTTTCTCGCCTTCAACAAATAAATTTTTCTTCTTTAACGCAATTTGTCCTAAAAAGACTAAGCCTAATTGTTCATCTTGAGTGCTATCTCTAGAGATAGAAACGACTTCTCCTTCAATCGTGCCATAGCGAGTGTAGGGAAAGGCATCGATTTTAACCGTTACATTTTGGCCTTCTCGAATAAAGCCAATATCTTTATTGAGAATTTTTACCTCGGCCAGCTGAACATCTTTGTTGGGGACTATCACCATCAGTTGTTGAGTAGGTTGTAGTACCGCGCCGAGTGTATAGGTAGCCAATTGTTGTACG
Organism: Providencia sp. PROV080; assembly: GCF_033688105.1. Classification (NCBI taxonomy): domain Bacteria; kingdom Pseudomonadati; phylum Pseudomonadota; class Gammaproteobacteria; order Enterobacterales; family Morganellaceae; genus Providencia; species Providencia sp. PROV080. The sequence goes on along the minus strand of NZ_CP096346.1, from coordinate 2,935,210 downwards.
GTACCATCCACTGGTGAACGAACGATCTTTAACTGTTCTCTTTCTTGATGTTTTAGTAATTCTTGCTCAGCAGAATCCTGTTTAAACTCTGCTTGTCGATATTTTTCATACCATTCTTGTCTTTTTTGTGTTTGTAACCGATGACGTTTTTCTTGTAATGAATCATATTGGTTATTGAGAATGGTTAGTTCTGACAGTTTTGCGGTTTTTTCTTTTTTAGCCATTAACAGTTCTTTTTCGTGTTCTAAAAATTCCTTTTGGCTAATCAGGTGTTTCTTGCTTAACGTCCGGTGTGCATCAAGACGTTTTTGAATATTATTTAATAGTGCATTCACATCTTTTAACTCATGCGTTCTTGCGGAATAATGGGTACGATTAAGAGCCATTTCATTTTCGGTTTCTTTAATTAATGCGTCATACTCATTTTTTAAATTTTGATAGCTTTTTAAAACGCGCTGCTGCTCAGGGGCTAATAATTGACTAAATTCATGAGCGAATTTGGGATGAGTTTCCTCTAACAATGCATGATGTACTAATTTTTCAATTTTTTGAAAACTAATTTGATAGTTGAGAGTGAGGATATCTTGGCTTACCCCTAACACATTGACTCTTAATAAAGGGTCGCCTTGTTTAACTGTTTGGCCATTAGTCACATAAATATGTTGTAAACGACTCAACTCAAAAGCTTGAATAAATTGCGTATGACCTGAAACCACGAGTTTACCTTGTGCTGTGGCTTGAATATCCAATTTACCGATATATGACCAAACAATGGCTAATAAAATACCGATACTGATGGTTATGGCTGTTATTAATGCAAGGTATGACGGTGGGTTTTTTAATAAAGCCAAATGGGACGGTAAAAAATGATGATACCGAGTGTTCGCTGATCCTAATTTCATTGGGTTAACATCCATGTAATTATTTAAAAGATTGTTGTAGTGTCCAAAAATGCTTATAAAATTGGCCTTGCTCAATGAGCTGTTGATGACTACCTTGCTCGACAATTTTACCTTTTTGCATAACGATAATGCGTTGGTGATGACGAATGGTAGAGAGACGATGAGCAATCGTAATAAGGGTTCTACCTTGAGCAATAAGCTGCATATTTTCCTGTATAACGGCTTGAGACTCATCATCTAATGCGCTTGTTGCTTCATCAAAAATAATAATTTTAGGATTCGCTAGCAGTGTTCGTGCTATCGCTATTCGCTGCCTTTGCCCGCCCGATAATGAGGCGCCACCTTCAGCTAATAAAGTGTCATACCCCATGGGCAGTTTTAAAATAAATTCATGGGCGCCGGCCATTTTAGCTGCATGGATCACTTCATCCATGGATGCGTTGGGATAAGTCTGGGCGATATTATCGAAAACAGTCTGGTTAAAAAGAAAGTTTTCTTGTAAAACGATACCGATTTGTTTTCTTAAAGAGTGTATGTTCAGTGATGATATTGGCGTATCATCTAAAAAGATCTCGCCTTTTTCTGGGGTATATAGCCGCAGTAATAAGCGTGCTAAGGTGCTTTTTCCCGAACCTGATGTGCCGACGATACCTAATGTTTCACCTGAACGAATGGCTAAATTAAAATTATCAAGAATATAAGCTTGATCAGGTTGATAACGGAAAGAAATATTACGTAAATAAATATTGCCGTTTAATTGATTATTATCGCGACCTTGTATTTGCTCGATCGGTAAATTAATCATTTGTGCGAGTTTTTCAATAGCCACTTGGGTTCTAATATAATCTCCCCAAAGCTTAACTAATTTCAGTAATGGTTGGCTTGCGTGATTAACCATTAGATGAAAAGCAATAAACTGTCCGATAGTCAGTTGTAATGCCAGCACTTCTGTCGCTCCAAGCCATAAAATAATGGCGCTGGTTAATTTTTCAATGACCATCACAATATATTCGGAACGAGAAGCGATTTGGCCAGCAGTGAAAGAAGTCTGGCTCATATCAGAAGTTTGTTGATCCCAACGGCGCGTAAAATGAGGTTCAATAGACAGGCTTTTAGCGGTCTCAATACCATTAATACTTTCTGTTAAAAATGAAGTGTTTATCGCTATGTTGGTAAATTGTTCATGTGCCGCAGCTTCAATTTTAGGCGTTAGCCACCAAGCAATTAATAGATAAAAAGGAATAGAACAGAGAAAAACCAGCGTGAGCGTCAGAGACAATACACTCATGACATATATAAAGACAAATAAGAAGAGAATATCGACACAAAGTGTAAAAAAGCTCCCTGTTAAAAACTCACGTATAGTTTCTAGTTCTTTAACTCTTGTGACAATAGCGCCGATTTGACGATTTTTGAAAAAAGAAAGGGGGAGGTGTAGCAAATGATTAACTAGCTTTAATCCTAAAGTGATATCGATTCGATTTACAGTATGGTTATAGATATATTCTCTCAACCCTTTGAGAGTCACCTCCATCATGGCGGCGACAATCAGACCAAAGATAAGAACATCTAGGGTCATCATACTATTATGAACTAAAACTTTATCCATAATGACTTGGATCATAAGAGGGCTGATCAAAGCAAGTATTTGCAACATAAATGAAAATAATAAAATACATGCAATAATTTTTTTATGTTTTAAAAACTCAGTTCGAAACCATGTAATATCAAATTGACTTTGCTTGGATTTAACGTGTAGCCATTTCCCACTCCATTTTTGCTTGAACTCCGCTAAGCTCCAAAGTTCCGGTGGATAATGACCAAATCGTTGAATAAGAACTTTTTCATGATTGAAATTAGCTAATAAATAAGCGGTGTCATCATGGTCGTAAATAATAGAGGGCGTATCTATTTTTTCAATGTTTTTGTTTTTTTGATTTTTATATTGAACGGTGACATGAGCCTTTTTTTTAATGACGTGTAATGCCTCATTGAGATCTTTGGTATTATCAATGAGTTGATTAAACGCTTCCTGATTCATCCCATGAGTTAATCTTATTATCACACCAATAAAATGTAGTATTGATTGAGTATTATTATTGTCCATTATATCTGTGAACATTCCTTTGTGTTATTGCTGGTTGTAAAAATACATAACATCTATTTATCATCAAAATTGATGATAAAATAATTATTAATAGCAATAGATTGAGTTGAATAAATAGCTTGTCCAAAGATAATACAGAAATAATAATTATCAGTGTATTAAAGTTTGTCTTATATATTTTTATTTCGGGGATATTGATAATGAAGGGTTATTTATTCCCTTCATTATCAATGAAGCCTGAATTTATTCGTATTCAGGCAATGAGAGAAAACGATGAATGGCTCTTAGCACATGATCGGGTTTTTCAGCGTGAACCCAATGTCCAGCATCCGCAACCACCCAAGCTTTCGCATTAGGAAATTGTGCTGCAATTTGCTCGCGGTATTCCGCCTGAACATAAGGAGAGTTGCCACCGGGAATTAACAACACTGGTTTATCCCAGGTTGGTACAGTTTTCCAACCTATGATGGATTCATAATCATCTTTGATGGCAGGAAGGTTAAATTTCCATTCACCCTGACGGAATGATTTGAGTAAAAACTGAATCACACTGTCTTCATCAAGATATTCACGCATAATGGCTGTGGCTTCTTGGCGGTTTTTAGCTCCGTTTCGGAGAACGGCTTCAAGGGCGGCGATAATTGTATCATGGCGACGAACCTGATAAGCAACAGGAGCCATGTCAATGGCGATAACTTTCTCAACAAAATCAGGCGCGATTTCTGTTGCGGCCATGGAAATTTTCCCTCCCATTGAATGACCTATCAGTATGGCGCTGTTATAGCCGAGGGATTGTAATAATGTAATGACATCTTGGGCCATTTGACGATATTCCATGGTATCTGCACGAAATGAATCGCCATGGTTTCTGACATCAACTTGGATAGTCTCGAAATATTTTTGTAAATCGCGACCTAACACGCCGAGATTATGCAAATCACCAAATAGGCCGTGAATAAGAACAACGGGGGTCGATGAGATTGGAGCTTCAGGTTTATGAATGGTATGGTTTAGCAGGGTAGTCATAATTTATTAATCAGCCTTTTAATCCTATATAAAGATATGATGACATGTACGCTATCAAAAACCAAATTGGCTGATTAATTCATCTATGCTATCAATAAAAGAATAAACATAACATAACGGAATTGATTTAGTTATCTATGTATTTTTTTCTTAATTAAACACAAAATAATCAATCAGGTGATAACTTACTGAAATATCGCTGAAGTTAGCGAGCTGTTTACTTTAAGTTATTGAAATTTTAATTGTTTTGTTTTTTTGAAATCTATCTTATAATCGCAAAGCAAATTTTAGTTAAAAAAGTACTGGGAAAAAATGAAAACGATAGAAGTTGATGAAGAGCTTTACCGCTATATAGCCAGCCATACACTGCATATCGGTGAAAGTGCATCGGATATTTTGCGCCGTATGTTAAATTTAAAGTCCGGTCAGCCAGTACAAGCCACCAAAGAACTCGGCAATGAACAACTGCCACAAACGGTTGTTGAAGAGACAAAGAAAACAACGATTACGCCGCAAAATCCAGTTAGGGTCATGAGAGAACTTCTGCTTTCTGATGCGTATGCAGAAAAAGGCAAAGCCATAGACCGTTTTATGCTAATTTTATCGACACTCTATAGCTTAGATGCGACTATCTTTGCTAATGCCACAGAGTCAATGCATGGTCGTACCCGCGTGTATTTTGCTGGCGATGAGCAAACACTGCTAGCCGCAGGCAAGCAGTCAAAACCTCGCCATATCCCAGGAACGCCATTCTGGGTAATCACCAATACAAATACCAATCGCAAACGTAGCATGGTTGAAGCCATCATGCAGGAGATGCAGTTCCCTGCCAATGTGATTGAGAAAGTTTGTAATACTATCTAATCTAAAAATTGAGGCATCGCTGGTGCTATGACCAAGGACCAGCGCATTGGGAGATAACAAGTGACAATTCATGAACGTGCAGGGCAGCTTCCATTTCAAACAGATTTGATTAATGTTGCACAACTAACCGCTCAATATTATCAATTGCAACCACAAGTCGGTAATCCTGAGCACGCTGTCAAGTTTGGCACGTCAGGGCATCGAGGTAGTGCCAGTAGAAAGAATTTTAATGAAAATCATATTCTGGCTATTGCTCAAGCGATTGCAGAGTTACGCCAACAGCAAGGTCTAACTGGCCCATGTTTTGTTGGTAAAGATACTCACGCGTTGTCTGAAGCTGCATTTATTTCTGTTATTGAAGTGTTAACTGCAAATCAGGTTAACGTTGTTATCCAAGCAGATAATGGTTTTACCCCAACGCCTGCCATATCCCATGCCATCCTTAGTTATAACCAGTCCCATCAAGATGTCGCCGATGGCATTGTGATTACCCCTTCACATAATCCCCCTGAAGATGGCGGTATTAAATATAACCCATCAAATGGGGGACCCGCGGATACCGATTTAACGTCAGTTATTGAAAAGAGAGCGAATCAATTATTGGCAGAAAAATTGGCTGGCGTGAAACGTATTTCTTTCGAAGAGGCTCTCGCCAGCGATTATGTGACAGAAAAAGATTTAGTGATGCCGTATGTCGCAGCACTCGGTGACGTCATTGATATGCAAGCGATTCAAAAAGCAGGCTTGAAATTAGGCGTGGATCCGCTTGGTGGCTCAGGTATCGAGTATTGGCGAAAAATTGCGGAATATTATCAATTAGACCTAGAACTGGTTAACGATCAGTTAGATCAAACCTTCCGCTTTATGCCTCTCGATCATGATGGCGTGATCCGTATGGACTGTTCGTCACGTTGGGCGATGGCGGGGTTGCTAGGGATGAAAGAGAAGTTTGATTTAGCCTTTGCTAATGATCCTGATTATGACCGCCATGGTATTGTGACCCCAGCAGGCTTAATGAATCCAAACCACTACCTTGCTGTCGCGATCGATTATCTATTCCAGCATCGTCCTCAATGGCGAAAAGAGGTTGCTGTCGGTAAAACGCTGGTATCCAGTGCCATGATTGACCGTGTTGTTGCTGATAACGGTCGTGAGCTCGTGGAAGTTCCGGTTGGTTTTAAATGGTTTGTTGATGGACTCTTTAGCGGGTCATTAGGGTTTGGGGGTGAAGAGAGCGCGGGTGCCTCTTTCCTAAAATTTGATGGTACGCCATGGTCCACAGATAAAGACGGCATTATTTTGTGTTTGTTAGCGGCTGAAATCACGGCAGTAACGGGGGAAAATCCTCAGCAGCGCTATAATAAATTAGCTGAAAAATTTGGCGCGCCAATCTATAGCCGTATCCAAGCTAAAGCCACTCATGCGCAAAAAGCGAAGTTAAGCAAATTATCACCTGAAATGGTCACCGCAGATTCTTTAGCGGGTGATAAAATTATTCAACGATTAACAACGGCTCCTGGTAATGGCGCTTCTATTGGCGGATTAAAAGTCATTACAGAGCATGGTTGGTTTGCTGCACGCCCATCAGGAACGGAAGAGGCTTATAAAATCTATTGTGAAAGCTTCCGTGGTGAAGAACATTTGCGTCAAATAGAGCAAGAAGCAATAGAAATTGTCAATAAAGTGATTGCTTAGTCACTCAGTTATTCACTGAAAAATATTTAAATCCCGATTATGGCCAACGAGCGATAATCGGGATTTTATTTTTTTTTAGCCTGCGATTGCTTGATAATATTGTGACGGTATTTGTTGTGACGCGATTAACAAAATTCCGCTCTTTTTTTACCTTTCATTCGCCTCATTCTATTTCTGCCTAACCCGACAATAACCGTTGCAGCCAGCGACGGGGGATGATACAACCATAGTCACTGAATTAATTTAACAAACATTGTTGAAATTGAAGATAGGGTGAAATCAATGAGTCAGGTTTATAATTTCAGTGCGGGTCCTGCAATGCTACCCGTCGAGGTCATGCGTCGTGCTGAACAGGAGTTTTGTAACTGGAAAGGTTTGGGCGTTTCTGTCATGGAAGTTAGCCACCGCGGTAAAGATTTTATTGCTGTGGCAGAAGAAGCAGAGCAAAATCTACGTGATCTGTTAAATATCCCACAAAATTATAAAGTGTTATTTTGCCATGGGGGTGCCCGCGGTCATTTTGCGGCATTGCCGATGAATCTATTAGGCGATAAATCCACCGCTGACTATATTGTTGGTGGATATTGGGCCGAATCAGCAGCAGAAGAAGCACAAAAATACTGCTCACCTAATATTATTCAAGTAAAACAAGAAAAAGACGGTGTTTTAGGTATTAAACCGATGAGTGAATGGCAATTAAGCCAAGAGGCAGCTTATGTTCACTACTGCCCTAATGAAACCATTGATGGTCTCGCTATTCATGAAGAACCTGATTTCCCTAAAGATAAAGTCATTATTGCAGATTATTCATCATCCATTCTTTCTAAACCTATCGATATTAGCCGTTACGGGGTTGTTTACGCTGGTGCACAGAAAAATATTGGTCCTGCCGGCCTAACAATTGTGATTATTCGTGAAGATTTACTCGGTAAAGCAGCAAAACAAACCCCTTCCGTGCTGGATTATACGGTGCTGGCTAAATATGACTCTATGTTTAATACACCGCCTACCTTTGCTTGGTACTTATCAGGCATGGTTTTCAAATGGTTAAAAGAACAGGGCGGCCTGCAAGAGATGGCAAAACGTAACTATGAAAAATCCCAGTTACTGTATAACGCAATCGATGACAGTGAGTTTTATATCAACCGAGTCGCGGTGGAAAATCGTTCGTGGATGAACGTGCCTTTCCAAATGCAAAACCCTGCACTGGATGAAAAATTCCTTGAGGAAGCAAAAGCACAAGGCCTATTGTCACTCAAAGGGCACCGTGTTTCTGGTGGTATGCGTGCATCAATCTATAATGCAATGCCATTAGCTGGGGTCCAAGCTCTTGTTGACTTTATGGCTGACTTTGAACGTCGCCACGCGTAATCGATTTCCCGACCTAAGCATTGAATGCTAGGTCGGGTTTTACTCTCTTCTATTTTGAAAACGATAATAAATTATTAGGAAAACAGTATTGGAGAACCCGCGCTTTATGCAATCCCTGACATTACAACCTATCTCTTCAATCAACGGAACGATCAACCTGCCAGGGTCTAAAAGTGTATCGAACCGAGCGCTTTTATTAGCGGCAATGGCTAACGGCACAACGGTGCTGACAAACTTATTAGACAGTGATGATATTCGCCATATGCTGAATGCATTAAGCCAATTAGGTATTGATTATCAATTGTCTGAAGATAAAACCCGTTGCAGTGTTAAAGGTCTTGGCGGCATTCTGTGTCACCCAGAACAATTAGATATTTTTCTAGGCAATGCGGGTACGGCAATGCGTCCTTTAACGGCAGCACTCTCGTTAGCCGCGAATAACATTATTCTAACCGGCGAGCCTCGTATGAAAGAGCGCCCAATTGGGCATCTAGTTGATGCTTTACGTGAAGGCGGGGCCGTTATTGAATATTTAGAACAAGAGAATTATCCCCCCATTCGTTTACGAGGTGGTTTTTCTGGTGGCGCAATATCGGTGGATGGTTCGGTTTCCAGCCAATTTTTAACCGCGCTTCTCATGGCAGCGCCCTTGGCGGAAAAAGATACCGTCATTACGATTTCAGGTGATTTGGTTTCAAAACCTTATATTGATATTACGCTTGCATTGATGGATACATTCGGTGTCAAAGTAGAAAATCATCAATACCAGCAATTTATTATTCAGGGACAACAGCAGTATCAATCGCCGGGTGAATATTTGGTTGAAGGTGATGCTTCGTCCGCTTCTTATTTCCTCGCCGCAGCGGCAATTAAAGGGGGAACAGTAAGGGTGACAGGTATTGGCCGTAATAGCCTACAGGGTGATACTAAATTTGCCAATGTACTGGAAAAAATGGGAGCGACAATCCGTTGGGGGGATGACTTTGTTGAGTGTGAACGAGGGACTCTTAGCGGCATTGATATGGATATGAATGCTATCCCCGATGCGGCAATGACAATTGGTACCGTCGCCTTATTTGCGAAAGGGGAAACCGTGATCCGCAATATTTACAACTGGCGTGTAAAAGAAACTGACAGGTTGTATGCAATGGCGACAGAATTACGAAAAGTCGGTGCTGAAGTTGAAGAAGGATATGATTTTATTCGTATTGTTCCTCCAGCACAATTGCAGCATGCGGAAATTGAAACGTACAACGATCATCGAATTGCAATGTGTTTTTCACTGGTGGCTCTATCCGATACACCAGTGACAATTCTTGATCCTGGCTGTACAGCAAAAACATTCCCTGATTATTTCCAACAGCTGGCACGTTTGAGTTAAATTTTAATCAATCGACTGACTGACATAAATAGCCGTAATGTCAGTCAGTGCCTTCATTTCATCGTTGCTAACGTTATTTGGTCTAGGTTTTTTCTTTAACTCATTGGCAAGCACTTATTTCACAAAATCGTCGAGTAGGTATAATACAGCCACAGATTTTAATTGCAGGTGCTTAAATCACTTGCAGATGAAGGAGACCTTTTATGGTGGCTGTAGCCCCTGTAATCACCGTTGATGGACCAAGCGGAGCTGGTAAAGGTACATTATGCCAAGCGCTGGCAAATCAGTTTGGATGGCAACTCTTAGATTCTGGCGCTATTTATCGCGTTCTCGCATTAGCAGCACTGCATCATCATGTTGATATTCAGTCAGAAGATGCGTTAGTGCCTTTAGCGGCAAATCTCGATGTACGCTTTGTACCTGAAGAAGACCAGTTAAAAGTGATTTTAGAAGGCGAAGATGTTTCAAATCAAATTCGTACTGAAGATGTCGGTAAGACAGCATCACAAATAGCGGCTTTCCCCCGCGTAAGGGAAGCTTTGCTGCGCCGTCAGCGTGCTTTTAGGGCTATGCCTGGGCTGATTGCGGATGGCCGTGATATGGGAACCGTTGTTTTTCCTGATGCGCCAGTCAAAATTTTCCTGGATGCCTCTGCCGAAGAGCGAGCTCATCGACGTATGAAGCAGTTGCAGGAAAAAGGGTTTGATGTTAACTTTGAACGACTTTTGACCGAAATACAAGAACGTGATTATCGGGATCGTAACCGTAAAGTTGCGCCTTTAGTCGCCGCGAAGGATGCTTTAATACTGGATTCCACAAGTATGTCTATTGGGGAAGTCATTGAAAAAGCACAGGCCTATGCGAAAAAAATTCTACAATTATCTTAATAATTGGCTGTATTTTAGCTTATAATGTAGATAGTATACGCACTTAATACTATGTTGATTTTTAGTTCAACATGGTAGCAACCTTATGACATGGAAAGTTGTGGGGTATGTGAAACAACCCCATTTGGCCGGAAGCTGAATGGACGTTAATTAAAAACCCTTGAAGATCATTAATATGACAGAATCTTTTGCTCAACTCTTTGAAGAATCCCTGCAGAATATTGAAACCCGTCCTGGTTCTATCGTCCGTGGTACAGTTGTTGCCATCGATAAAGACGTTGTTCTAGTTGACGCAGGTCTGAAATCTGAATCTGCTATCCCAGTAGAACAATTCAAAAATGCTCAGGGTGAGCTAGAAATCCAAGTTGGCGACGAAATCGACGTAGCTCTGGATGCAGTTGAAGATGGTTTCGGTGAAACTATCCTTTCTCGTGAGAAAGCTAAACGTCATGAAGCATGGCTGATGCTGGAAAAAGCTTACGAAGAAGCTGAAACTGTAACTGGTGTTATCAACGGTAAAGTTAAAGGTGGTTTCACTGTTGAACTGAACGGCATCCGTGCGTTCTTACCTGGTTCACTGGTAGACGTTCGTCCAGTTCGTGACACTACGCACTTGGAAGGCAAAGAGCTAGAGTTCAAAGTTATTAAGCTGGATCAGAAACGCAACAACGTTGTTGTTTCTCGCCGTGCTGTAATTGAATCTGAAAGCAGCGCAGAACGTGATCAACTGCTCGAAAATCTGCAAGAAGGCATGGAAGTTAAAGGTATCGTTAAGAACCTTACTGACTACGGTGCATTCGTTGACCTCGGCGGTGTTGATGGCCTGCTGCACATCACTGATATGGCTTGGAAACGTGTTAAACACCCAAGCGAAATCGTCAATGTTGGTGATGAAATCACAGTTAAAGTTCTGAAATTCGACCGTGAGCGCACTCGTGTTTCTCTGGGTCTGAAACAACTGGGCGAAGATCCTTGGGTCGCAATCGCTAAACGTTACCCAGAAGGTACTAAACTGACTGGTCGCGTTACTAACCTGACTGACTATGGTTGCTTCGTAGAAATCGAAGAAGGCGTTGAAGGTCTGGTTCACGTTTCAGAAATGGATTGGACTAACAAAAACATCCACCCATCTAAAGTTGTGAATGTTGGTGATGTTGTTGAAGTTATGGTTCTGGATATCGATGAAGAACGTCGTCGTATCTCCCTGGGCCTGAAACAATGCAAATCTAACCCATGGCAGCAATTTGCAGAAACTCACAACAAAGGCGACCGCGTTGAAGGTAAAATCAAGTCAATCACTGACTTTGGTATCTTCATCGGACTGGAAGGCGGTATCGATGGCCTGGTTCACCTGTCTGACATCTCCTGGAACGTTGCAGGCGAAGAAGCAGTTCGTGAATACAAAAAAGGTGACGAAATCGCAGCTGTTGTTCTGCAAGTCGATGCAGAGCGTGAGCGTATTTCTCTAGGTGTTAAGCAGTTAGCTGAAGATCCATTCAACAACTACTTAGCAGCAACTAAGAAAGGCGCAATCGTAACTGGTAAAGTTATCGCAGTTGATGCTAAAGGTGCAACTGTTGAGCTGACTCTGGGCGTTGAAGGTTACCTACGTGCTTCTGAAGCTTCACGTGACCGTGTTGAAGATGCAACACAGGTTCTGAAAGTAGGTGATGATGTTGAAGCTAAATACACGGGTGTTGACCGTAAAAACCGTGTAATCAACCTGTCTGTTCGTGCAAAAGACGAAGCTGATGAAAAAGACGCTATCGCTACTGTGAACAAGCAAGAAGATACTAGCTTTGGTAACAACGCAATGGCTGAAGCTTTCAAAGCAGCTAAAGGCGAATAATTAAGGTGGGGGCACGAAAGTTGCCCCTTCGTAACGGTAGTTTAGGGAGGTACTATGACCAAGTCTGAGTTAATCGAAAGACTGGCTAGCCAGCAATCTCATTTGTCAGCAAAAACGGTCGAGGAAGCTGTTAAAGAAATTCTCGAGCATATGGCAGATACCCTGGCTGGTGGTGAACGTATAGAAGTCCGCGGATTCGGCAGTTTTTCTCTTCACTACCGTGCTCCGCGTGTTGGGCGTAACCCAAAAACTGGAGACAAAGTGGAGTTGGAAGGTAAATACGTTCCTCACTTTAAACCCGGTAAGGAATTACGTGACCGTGTAAATATTTATGGTCAGTAATTGACTATAAATCTTAATTATTATTTCAAAACGGCGTTTACATTATGTAGCGCCGTTTTTTATTATTTAACTAACTAACTAACTAACTAACTAACTAACTAACTAACTAAACAAATAAATGGTAAGTAGAGAGGTTTGCATCTTAAATAAGAAAATTATTCGCAATTTGCGAAGGCGCACTTAAAAAAGATCACATTTTTCTGATTTACATTCATAACTGGGAAGCTGCTCGTATCATTGATTATGATACTTTTATTAATATTATTGGCCTAAGTATGCTAATTATTCACGTGGCGTACTGAGAGGCGATACTATGCTTGAAAGTTGGTTGGCGCTTTTTCGAGGGGGAAAACTTTCCTATACTTTAGCAGCAATAGCCATTTTCATAGGCGCACTACCTATTTTATTTATTCATGATATTCCCCAAATAAATTATTTATTAATAATTTTATTGCTTTTCTTCGCTTTTATTAAAGCCCAACGCAATTTAAAGTTTTTTATTTTAATCATCATCTCTTTTATATGGGCATGTTGGCATGCAAATGAGGTTATCGAAAAAATAAATCTCTTATCTCAACGGTATCAACCTTTAGATATTACGATTATCAGTTCTCCTTTATTCAATCAAGAGAAAGGGAAAATCAAGGTCAGAATAGATAAAATAGAGGGAAAATTTGTTTTTCCTCCACTTTATGCGGTATGGCAAGCGAAAGGTAAAACGAATAATAAACTTTGTGAAGGACAGTCTTGGCGGATTCATGCGCGTTTAAACCCATTACATGCCTCTTTGAATGAAGGAGGATTCGACCAACAACGTTATCGCTTATCTCAACGTATTATAGGGAAATTAAAAAGCTCACAATCTACAGTGATTAATTCCCAGTGCTCACCTAGACATAATATCATCGAGTCGTACAAGAAGAATATATCCATATTAGAAAATGCAGGTATCACTTATGCATTAATGTTTGGAGAACGCGGGTTATTAACAACAGAGTTATCCACGCTGTTGCAAAATACGGGTGTGAGTCATCTGATTGCGATATCTGGTTTACATATTGGTTTATCTTATCTTTTAGGCTATTGGATTGCGCGGCTTTTACTTTACCGACTTCCCCGTTACTTCATTAATCCTAACATACCGATTGTCATCGGTTTTATTTTTGCTGGGCTTTATGGATGGATTTCAGGCTTCGCGATTCCTGCGGTAAGAGCTCTAATTGCATTAGGGTTATGGATATATATTACACAGCAAAATAGCCGTTATTTCTCATGGCAATGGGCAATATGGAGTATCGGGCTAATTATTGCGGCGGACCCTTTAGCAATATTGTCTGATAGTTTTTGGCTGTCCAGTTTTGCGGTGTTAGCCATTTTATATTGGTTCCAATTATTCCCTTTGGCGTCATATTCTCATTACCCTAAAATGATGCGATGGATTATTCCCTTTATTCATCTACAAGTCGGGTTATTAATCTTATTAGCGCCAATACAAATCATGCTATTTCAAGGTTTTAACTTAATGAATTTTTGGGCTAATTTATGGTTAGTGCCAATTGTGTCATGGTTAGTTGTTCCTTTCATTTTGTTATCATTTCTATTGTTGCCGTTTCCAGTACCTGGTATCCATCAGTTTATTTTACAGCTTATCGATAGGATCATATCGCTAGGCATAAAGCCATTAAAGGGGTTAAGTCATTTTTGGTTTGAGCTACCATCAATATCAGTATGGCTCTTTTTATTTTGTTGGCTAATTGGCGGATTTATCACATTTGGTTGGTATAAATCTTATATTGGATTATTAGGTTGTATTATTGCGATATGTATAGGGACAGAGAACAACGCTGATAAAGAGGAGCCACAATGGAGCTTAACTACCCTTGATATAGGCCATGGGCTTGCCGTCATTATACAACAAAATGGGGGGGCGTATCTCTATGATACAGGAAACCGTTGGGCTGATGGAAATAATGCACAACGGCAGATAATCCCTTACCTCAAACGAAAAAAAATTATTCCTATGGGGATTATTTTGAGTCATAACCATCTCGATCATACTGGTGGTGTTAATTTCCTAACTAGGCAATACCCTTGGTTAAATATACGCAGCAGTTTTGGCGGTAAAAAGCACCTTCCTTGTTATAAAGGGCAGCGCTGGCAATGGGGCAAGCTGAATTTTGAAGTACTGTGGCCGGAACAGTTATCTAAAAAGTCACACAATAATGATTCTTGTGTCATTATGTTGAGTGATGGAAAGCATAAAGTTTTACTGACAGGTGATATAGAAAATCAGGGAGAAAAAGCGATCACCGCACTTTATAAGCATCAATTAGATTCAGATATTCTGTTTGCACCACACCATGGTAGCAATACTTCATCAACCTCATTATTCATTAGAACCGTTTCACCAAAGGTGGTATTAGTCTCTTCTGCAAGATACAGCCCTTGGAAAATACCATCGCATAAAGTGTATTTACGGTATAAACACAGTAATATTAAATGGATTAACACGGCGGAATCTGGACAGATAACCGTTTGGTTTAAAAAAGAAAAATTACAAATAGCTCGGTATAGACAGGAAATACATCCACGCTGGTATCATCTCTGGTTTGGTGATCTGACATTTCCCGAGTAGAATAGTGCGCTTACATTAAGTTTGGTAATAATAATATGATTGATAAAGACCTTTCGACACGACAAACGTTTCGCCGGTTATGGCCTACTATTTCGCCGTTTAAAGCGGGTTTGGTTGTTGCAGCTATTGCCTTGATCATCAACGCAGCAGGGGATGCGTTTATGATTTCTTTATTAAAACCTTTACTCGATGAAGGGTTTGATAAAGCAGATAATGACGTTTTAAAATGGCTCCCTATTGCGGTGTTAGGTCTAATTGTTATCCGCGGATTGTCCAGTTTTGTTTCAACCTATTGTGTTTCTTGGGTTTCTGGGCAAGTCGTCATGAGTATGCGTCGTAGGTTATTCCGCCATATGATGGGGATGCCAGTCAGCTTTTTTGATCAGCAATCAACTGGCACGCTACTGTCCCGTATTACCTATGACTCTGAACAGGTTGCAGCATCATCTTCCGGTGCATTAATCACCATTATTCGCGAAAGCGCATACATCATCGGTTTATTTGCGATGATGTTCTATTATAGCTGGCAACTGTCCCTCATTTTGATTGTTATCGCACCTATTGTCTCGATTACGATCCGTATCGTTTCAAAGCGGTTTCGTAAGATCAGCAAAAATATGCAAACAGGCATGGGGCATGTGACGGCCAGTGCTGAACAAATGCTAAAAGGGCATAAAGAAGTTTTAATTTTTGGTGGACAGAAAGTTGAAACTGAGCGTTTTAATAAAGTCAGTAATAATATGCGTAGCCAGTCGATGAAAATGGTTACCGCATCGGCGATTTCAGATCCTATCATCCAATTAATTGCCTCTTTTGCACTGGCATTTGTTTTATATGCAGCAAGCTTCCCTGAGATTCGTGAGCAATTAACGTCGGGAACTATTGCGGTTGTCTTTTCATCAATGTTTGCATTAATGCGCCCTTTGAAATCGTTAACTAATGTTAACTCTCAATTTCAACGTGGTATGGCTGCATGCCAAACGCTGTTTGCGATTTTAGACAGTGAACAAGAAAAAGATGAAGGAACTAAAGTACTCTCGAATGTGAAGGGGGATATTGAGTTTAAAAATGTGACCTTTACCTATGCGACGAAAGAGCATCCAGCATTAGAGGATATTTCTTTCACTTTACCCGCAGGTAAATCTGTTGCTTTAGTCGGGCGTTCAGGTTC
This sequence comes from Providencia sp. PROV080, assembly GCF_033688105.1. Lineage (NCBI taxonomy): Bacteria > Pseudomonadati > Pseudomonadota > Gammaproteobacteria > Enterobacterales > Morganellaceae > Providencia > Providencia sp. PROV080. The sequence goes on along the minus strand of NZ_CP096346.1, from coordinate 2,918,980 downwards.
TGGTAAATCTACCATCGCCAATTTGATTACGCGTTTTTATGATATTGATAAAGGCAGTATTTATATTGATGGCCACGATATCAAAGAATACACGCTGGAGTCACTTCGTAGCCAAGTTGCTTTAGTATCGCAACACGTTTATTTATTCAATGACACTATTGCGAACAACATCGCTTATGCTACCGATGGGCGTTTTAGCCGCGAACAAATTGAAAAAGCAGCAGAGATGGCTTATGCGATGGACTTTATCTCAAAACTTGATAAGGGATTAGATACGGTTATTGGCGAAAATGGGGTGATGTTATCTGGAGGGCAGCGCCAACGTATCGCGATTGCGAGAGCATTACTGCGCGATGCTCCGATCCTGATCTTGGATGAAGCAACATCAGCACTTGATACGGAATCTGAAAGAGCGATTCAAGCCGCGTTAGATGAATTGCAAAAAAATAGAACATCTTTAGTGATTGCTCACCGCTTATCGACGATTGAGAACGCGGATGAAATTGTCGTTGTCCAAGATGGTCGTATTATTGAACGTGGTAACCATAAAGAATTATTGGCTAAAAATGGTGCCTATGCTCAATTACATAAGATACAGTTTAGCCAATGATAGAACGAATCTGGGCGGGCCAATCATGGCTTTATATCTTACTCCTTCCGCTATCACTACTATATGGTGTGATCGCGTTAGTTAGACGTATGGCTTATAAAGTTGGCCTATTGCCTTCTTGGAAGGCACCCGTCCCAGTGATTGTTGTAGGTAATTTAACGGCAGGGGGAAATGGTAAAACGCCTGTCGTTATTTGGTTAGTTGAATCACTAACCCAAAAAGGTTATCGCGTTGGTGTTGTTTCTCGTGGCTATGGTGGGAAAGCTCAACACTATCCGTTAGTCGTTTCATCCACCACTACCACCTCAGAGGCCGGTGATGAACCAATTTTAATTCATTATCGCACTCAAGTCCCCGTAGCCGTGGCTCCCAAGCGTAGTGATGCAGTGAAAGCATTACTCGAAGCTTATTCATTAGATGTGATCGTGACTGATGACGGTTTACAGCATTATGCCCTTGCTAGAGACTATGAAATTGTTGTGATTGATGGTCAGCGTCGTTTTGGAAATGGCTGGTGGCTACCCGCAGGGCCAATGCGTGAACGAGCAGGGCGTTTGAACTCCGTTAACGCGGTGATCGTCAATGGTGGGCAACCAAAATCTAATGAAATAACCATGGCATTAGAAGGTGATGCAGCAGTTAATTTACTCAGTGGTGAAAAATGTGCCGTTAGCGATCTCAAGCAAGTGATTGCTATGGCTGGTATTGGTCATCCCCCTCGTTTTTTTGATTCTCTTGAAAAAAAGGGTATACAAGTTATTCAATCTTACGCTTTTGCAGATCATCATCCTTATCAAAAACAGCAACTGTCAGCGCTAACACCAAATGATGAGCCATTATTAATGACAGAAAAAGATGCGGTTAAATGCCAATCTTTCGCTCAAGCTAATTGGTGGTATCTACCTGTTGATGCATCTTTTGATGCTCAAGGTGAGATAAAAATACTCAATGAAATAAAAAATACGATAGAGCGCCATAAAAAAACTTGTCTCTAACCATTTACTGTGATAATAATATCTACAACGTGATATAGATCTCCTTATTGCATGTATAAATGTAATACATTGATAAATAGAGACTATATTTAATTGACTCACGACCAGTTTATTTAGTTAGTCTTTATATCCTCGCAATTTCCACGTTTACTCATCAGTTTTGTCATCTTAATGTCAAAGAGTGCTGTTAAGTTACAGTGGATTATTGGTACGTGGAAGGTCGTTAATTGTATGTGTTATTTGATAAAGCACATCTAATGGTAATAGTTTACTTGCTCTTAAAGCGTTTTAATAAATCGGCAATTTATCATGGGGTATAACGTGTAAAGAGTAATAGTAAAACAATAAATAGAATTATTGTTCTAAGAACAAAAGGAGTTTTAATATGAATTTTCAATTACATATGGGCCGAGTGAAATGGTTTGATGCAAATAAAGGTTATGGATTTATTTCACCAATGAATGGCGGTGACGATATCTTTGTTACACGTAAATCAATTGCAAATAAAAAAATCAAATCATTATCTGAAGGTCAAAACGTCGAGTTTTCTGTTACTCGCAATTCTGATGGCATAACGGCTGCTGATGTCATCGCTTATTAATTAAATAATTAACAGAGCTATTATCTCCTGCACCTATCCTCTCAATCGCTCGCAGGAGAGTCTATTCAAAAAGATTAAAGTTAACGGTGATATCTGCTTGTGCTATCCTGATGGGAAGTGAGTTAAATCCATTTGGGAGAAAACATGGATCACCGTTTACTTGAAATCATTGCTTGTCCTGTTTGTCATGGCAAATTAAGCTATCACAAAGAAAACCTTGAACTTATTTGCAAGTTCGATCACCTCGCATATCCTATTCGTGATGGTATTCCTGTCCTGTTAGAAACGGAAGCACGCCAAGTTGCACTGGATGAAGGACAGTAATCATTATGTTTACCGTCATTATTCCTGCTCGTTATGCTTCGACTCGTTTACCAGGTAAACCACTGGCTGATATTCATGGCAAGCCGATGGTGGTAAGAGTCATGGAGCAAGCGATTAAATCAGGTGCATCACGTGTTGTTGTCGCAACAGATCATCCTGATGTTGCGCATGCGGTTATTCAAGCAGGCGGTGAAGCCTGCATGACTGACCCGAATCATCAATCAGGTACAGAACGATTAGCTGAAGTGATTGACACCTACGGGTTTTCTGATGACGAGATTATCGTGAATGTACAGGGGGATGAGCCTTTGATCCCACCTGAAATTATCAGTCAAGTCGCTAGAAATCTTCACGGTAGTCAGGCACAAATGGGAACATTGGCTGTTCCTATTCATGATGTCCAAGAAGCTTTTAACCCAAACGCGGTGAAGGTGGTAACGGATCATGAAGGTTATGCGCTTTATTTTTCTCGAGCGACCATTCCATGGGAGAGAGATAGATTTGCGATTAACCAAGACACGATTGGTGATCACTTCTTACGTCATATTGGCATCTATGCTTACCGAGCGGGTTTTATCCGTCGCTATATTAAATGGGAAACAAGCCCATTAGAAAAAATCGAAATGCTAGAACAGTTAAGAGTGCTGTGGTATGGAGAGAAAATTCATGTCGCGGTGGCCGAAAAAGCACCGGGGGCGGGCGTGGATACACCCGAAGACCTTGAAGTCGTGAGAAAGCAATTCAAATAATCCGCCCATAGCTTATTGTGAAATAAGGTGTGTACTCATCGTTGAGTCACACCTTTTTTGTTAGCTTTAATTTATTCAGCCTCTACGGTATCAGGGGTGAGTAAAGGCGTTTCAAGGGGTTGAGTATTATCGGGTTTTAAATAAAACCAGATAGAGCCGATTAATTCATACCAGGCCCGTTCGCTATGACTAAAATAATAGGCTGAAGGGATATATTTTTCCCAAGGATTCAACGCACTTTTGATGGCGAGCTGATTTGCGGGGGCGGCAATTGGCTGCATACCTCGGGCAGTAAACATGGACATGGCTCTTGGCAAATGATTGGCGGATGTCACTAATAAAAATGGCTCTTTACCGGTAATTTTTTCGACTTCAAATGCTTCTTCTTGAGTGTCTTTAGGTTCGGTCAATGCAATGGTATCTTCTGCGGGTACACCTAGCGATTGGGCGACCATTGCAGCCACTTCCGCGCTACTTATCGAGCTACTTGCTTTCCCCCCCGTAAATATCAATTTGCTTCCAGGGTGTTTTAGGTATAAACGAATGCCCTCGGTAACGCGTGGCAGACTGTTATTTAATAAATTAGAGCTTGGACTCCAATCGGGGTTGTAGGTAAAGCCCCCACCGAGTACGACAATATAGTGAATATTGTCTGGTGGATTATTCGTAATTAACTCATACCGTTTATCAAAGCCCTCTTCGACAGGAGACAGTAAGTTGTCAGCAATGGGCTGTAAGCCTAATAAGGTAATCAATATTAAGCTTATAGAAACACAGGTTTTGCCGCTTTTTTGCCAACGAGTGAACCATAATAATAGGATGCCAATGAATCCGAGAATCAGCAGCAGAGGCAATGGCATAAGCAATGCCCCAAGGTATTTTTTTAAAAGAAATAGCATAAGTGAACCTATTTTTTGGAATTTATCGTCAATTCGTTGTTCCGATTGCTGAATTCAGAACAGCACTATGCCAAAATAAGGCTATTATCTGTTATACTCGCAGGACTTCAAGTTGCAGCGTTGTTGACTATGTTTATACGTATGAGTCATAGAGTTATCGAAACTCTCAGCGACTAATGTCCTGGTCGCCAACTGCACTTCGAATTAGTTAGAGTATGTCATTTAGGCGTCAGCCACCTTGCATACTTTGCATGATGTTCGAGCCTATTTTAGCTGAGCGTGTTTTGGATCATATTCTGGATTTGATCTTATTTCATCATTTACAAGATGAGAACAGGCTGATTTTGGCGTTTATTAGGCGATTGGCGTTAGGTTAACGGACATAAATTGCCCATTTTTAGGACCACCGGATAATACATGGTAGACCGCAACTTTGATGATATTGCTGATAAATTTGCAAAAAATATCTATGGCACAACAAAAGGTAAAATACGTGAAGCGGTTGTTTGGCAAGATTTAACACAACTGATTAACTCTCAGTTTGATGGACAAACATTGCGTATATTGGATGCAGGTGGTGGAGAAGGGCATTTTTCACGCAAACTTGCAGCAATGGGACATCAAGTCATACTTTGCGATTTATCTGAAGAAATGTTAGAGCGTGCCAGCGAACTTGCTCAACAACAAGGGATTAGCGAGAATATGCGCTTTATCCATTGTGCAGTACAGGATATTGATCAACATATTGAAGAACCCGTAGATTTAGTGTTATTTCATGCTGTACTCGAGTGGATTAGTGATCAGAAATATGCAATTGAACAGTTGGTCGATATAATTAGGCCAGAAGGCGTCTTTTCTGTGATGTTCTATAATGCTAATGGTTTAGTCATGCGAAATGCAATTTTAGGCAACTTTCATCTTGCTACACCGCATATTCAGCGTCGACGTAAACGTTCATTATCGCCACAAAATCCATTATTACCCCAACAGGTCGATGAGTGGCTGTCGGATTGTAAAATGGATATTATTGGCAAAAGCGGTGTCAGAGTATTTCATGATTACCTACAAAGCAGGCAATTACAGCAACAAGATTTTCCTGCACTGTTGGCTTTAGAGCAGCAATATTGTCGTCAGGAGCCCTATATCAGTATGGGACGTTATATTCATGTCATGGCACGAAAACCAATAATAAAGGACGATTTATGAGTGATTTTTCCCAGACCGTCCCTGAACTCGTGTCCTGGGCACGAAAAAATGATTTTTCAATTTCACTGCCAGCAGAGCGTTTGGCTTTTTTGTTGGCAGTCGCAGTATTAAACAGCGAACGTGTTAACGGTGAAATGAGTGAAGGGGAATTGATCGACGCATTTCGTGAGGTGTGTAAAGGGTTTGAGCAAACCACGGAATCGTTATCTGTCAGAGCGAATAATGCCATCAACGATATGGTTCGCCAGAAAATATTTAACCGTTTCACAAGTGATATTGCGGAAGGTAACGCAATATACCGTTTAACATCGCTTGGTATCGGTATTAGTGACTACTATATTCGTCAACGTGAATTTTCCACTTTAAGGCTGTCTATGCAGCTATCCATTGTAGCGGGAGAGCTACAAAGAGCCGCAGAGGCGGCCGAGGAAGGTGGTGATGAATTCTATTGGCATCGTTTTGTCTTTGCGCCATTAAAATATTCAGTTGCTGAAATATTCGATAGTATTGATTTATCTCAGCGCGTTATGGATGAGCAGCAAAACAGCGTCAAAGAAGATATTGCGGCACTGTTAAACCAAGACTGGCAAGCCGCTATTGCTAACTGTGAACAATTATTATCAGAAACGTCAGGCACATTGCGCGAGCTTCAAGATACACTAGAGGCCGCAGGCGATAAGTTACAAGCGAATTTATTACGCATTCAAGAAGCGAATATGAATGCGCCTGTCTTTTCCGATATGGTTGATCGGTTAGTTTATGATCTGCAAAATAAATTAGACCGTATCGTCAGCTGGGGACAGCAGTCTATCGACCTTTGGATAGGCTATGACCGCCATGTTCATAAATTTATCCGTACGGCAATTGATATGGATAAAAACCGTATTTTCTCCCAACGTTTACGTCAGTCGGTTCAACAATACTTAGATAGTCCATGGGCATTGACTTATGCCAACGCTGATCGCTTATTTGACATGCGTGATGAAGAGCTGGCATTAAATGACGAAGAAGTCATGGGAGAGCTGCCTCCAGAGCTTGAATTTGAAGAATTCAGTGAAGTGAATGATCGACTTGCAGAATTGATGGAAACTGAGTTGGCATTCTATAAACGAGAACAACAGCCACTGGATGTTGCTCGGGTAGTACAAGCGTACTTAAAGCAGTATCCTCAGAAACGTCATTTTGACGTTGCACGAATTATTATTGATCAGGCTGTAAAATTAGGTATTGCAGAAGCTGATTTGGCGGGGCTTCCGTCAGAGTGGCAGGCAATTAATGATCACGGAGCCAAGGTGCAGGCACATGTCATCGACAAATATTGAACAATTTATGCCAATTAAAATGGCACAAGCATTGGCTAATCCCATTTTTCCAGAGCTAGATAGCCAGTTGCGTTCAGGACGTCATATTAGTATTGATGATCTTGATAACCATGCCTTTTTGATGGATTTTCAAGAAGCACTGGAACAATTTTATGCACGCTATAATGTAGAATTGATTCGAGCTCCAGAAGGCTTTTTTTATTTACGTCCTCGCTCAACGACCTTGATTCCTCGCTCTGTGCTATCTGAACTGGACATGATGGTAGGTAAAATTCTTTGTTACCTCTACTTGAGTCCAGAACGATTAACTAACCAAGGTATTTTTACGGCGCAAGAGCTGTTTGAAGAACTATTGTCTTTAGCGGATGAGAGTAAGTTGCTGAAGTTTGTTAACCAACGCTCAACAGGTTCGGACTTAGATAAACAAAAACTGCAAGAAAAGTTGAGAACATCTCTGAACCGTTTACGCCGCCTAGGTATGGTGCATTTTATTCAAAATGACGCGAATAAATTTATTATTTCTGAATCAGTCTTCCGTTTTGGTGCCGATGTTCGTAGTGGTGACAACGTACAAGAAGCACAATTACGCATGATCCGTGATGGTGAGGCGATTTCCCTTGAAGGTGGATTATCCTTACAAGATAGTGAAGATGACGAGAGTGATGAAAATCAAGATGCGCCTGAGAGTGATGAGGATGAACAAGTATGATTGAACGTGGTAAATTTCGCTCACTGACGCTGATTAACTGGAATGGTTTTTTTGCGCGTACCTTTGACCTTGATGAGTTGGTTACCACCCTCTCAGGAGGAAATGGCGCCGGTAAATCGACGACCATGGCCGCTTTTATTACTGCTATGATCCCCGATCTCACATTACTTCACTTCCGTAATACTACCGAAGCAGGTGCAACGTCAGGTTCACGAGATAAAGGGTTACACGGTAAATTACGCCCCGGTGTTTGCTATGCCATTTTGGATGTGCTGAACTCGAAACACCAACGGGTGATGGTAGGGGTTAGGCTACAACAAGTCGCTGGGCGTGATAAAAAAGTTGATATCAAACCCTTTATGATCCAAGGGGTTCCCATCGCGACAGTACCGACGGAAATCCTAACCGAAGTACTCGATGGACGTCAGGCTAAAGTGATTGCGTTAAATGATTTAAAAGAACGCATGGAGCAGCAAGAAGGCATTCATTTTAAACAATTTAACTCAATTACGGATTATCATTCGGTTCTTTTTGAATTAGGCGTTTTGCCAAAACGTTTACGCTCAGCGAGTGATCGTAGTAAATATTATCGTCTGATCGAAGCCTCACTTTATGGCGGGATTTCCAGTGCGATTACCCGTTCGTTACGTGATTATTTATTACCTGAAAATAGTGGCGTCCGTAAGGCATTCCAAGATATGGAAGCCGCACTACGTGAAAACCGACTCACACTTGAAGCCATTCGCGTTACTCAATCCGACCGTGATCTATTTAAGCATTTAATTAGCCAAGCGACAGACTATGTGTCTGCCGATTATATGCGTCATTCCAATGAAAGGCGTATTCATCTTGATTCGGCAATGGCGGCTCGGAGTGAATTATTCGCTAGCCGTAAACAGCTGCGCCAAGAGCAAGTTCGTAGCGTAGAAATTGCGCGTGAGTTAAATGAGCAAAACAGCGCGTCTTCAGATTTAGAGGCCGATTATCAAGCGGCAAGCGATCACTTAAACCTTGTGCAAACCGCTTTACGCCAACAAGAAAAAATTGACCGCTATCAAGCCGATATCGAAGAATTGACCTATCGCTTGGAAGAACAATCAGAGGTTGTTGCTGAAGCGACTGAACAGCAGGAAGAACTTGAAGCACGTTCCGAGGCGGCGGAAATTGAAGTTGATGAATTGAAAAGCCAATTGGCCGATTACCAACAAGCATTAGATGTCCAGCAAACCCGCGCAATTCAATATCAACAGGCTTTACAGGCATTAACTCGAGCGCGTGAACTCTGCCAATTACCTGAATTATCAATAGATAATGCAGATGAATGGCTAGAAACGTTTGAAGCCCGTGAACAGCAAGCGACGGAAGCATTACTGACATTAGAGCAGAAAATGAGTGTTGCCGATGCTGCGCATAGTCAGTTTGAGCAAGCGTATCAACTCGTCAGAAATATCGTTGGTGAAGTCAGCCGTAGTGATGCTTATCAACAAGCAAGGAGTCTCCTACGTGACTGGTCTTCCCAGCAACATTTGGCTGAACGTGTGCAGCCATTACGCATGCAGCTATCTGAGTTACAACAACGTTTAGATAGCCAGCAAAATGCAGAACGTCTATTAAGTGAGTTTTGTAAGCGTCATAACAAAAGCTATGAACCTGACGAATTAGATGCCTTAATGGCAGAAATTGAAGCTCAGCAAGAAGAACTCAGTATTGGCGTTAATGAAAGCGGCGAACGTCGCATGCAAATGCGTCAAGAGATTGAGCAGATCCGTCAGCGTATTCAAACATTAACGACTAAAGCACCAGCTTGGTTAATGGCTCAAGAAGCGCTGACTCAGCTGAATGAACAGTCAGGGGAATCCTTTGAGTCAAGCAGTGCTGTTACTGAATATATGCAGCAATTGCTTGAGCAAGAAAGGGAAATTACTGTTGAACGTGATGAAGTCGCCGCGCAACGGCGTGAGCTAGAAAAGCAAATAGAGCGTCTTAGCCAACCGAGTGGTGCTGAAGATAGTCGTTTACTTGCCCTTGCTGAACGTTTTGGTGGTGTTTTACTTTCAGAAATCTATGATGATATTACTATTGATGATGCCCCATACTTCTCAGCACTGTATGGCCCGGCCCGTAATGGTATCGTTGTCCAAGATCTCTCCGCAGTTCGTAGCCAATTAGAAACACTACAGGATTGCCCTGAAGACGTATATTTTATTGAGGGAGATCCATCCTCTTTTGATGATAGTGTTTTTGATGCAGAAGAATTTGAAAACGCGGTACTAGTTCGTTCGTCAGATAGACAGTGGCGTTTCTCTCGCTATCCGGAAGTGCCATTGTTTGGCCGTGCCGCACGTGAAACTCATCTTGATGCTTTAACATTAGAGCGTGATAGTTTGGCTGAGCGCTATGCAACGCTATCATTCGATGTACAAAAAATTCAACGTGCGCACCAAGCATTTAGTCGTTTTATCGGCCAACATATTTCAGTCGCCTTCGAAGCCGACCCTGAAGCTGAAATCCGTATTTTGAACCAAAAACGCACGGAACTTGAGCGTAGCTTGGCACAGTTTGAGGAGCAAACTCAGCAGCAGCGCCAACAATTTGTCCAAGGTAAAGAGTCTGTGTCAGCCTTGAACCGACTATTACCATTGGTTGGGTTATTGATGGATGAAACGCTGGCTGATCGTGTTGATGAAATTCGCGATGAGCTCTCAGAGGCTGAAGAAGCGGCGCATTTCTTGAATAAGCATGGTCAATCTTTGATAAAACTTGAGCCGATTGTGACCGTGCTACTCAGTGATCCTGAACAACATGATCAATTGCGCCAAGACTATGAAACGGCAAAACATAGCCAACAAATTGCGAAACAGCAGGCATTCGCGTTGGTCGAAGTGGTGCAGCGTCGAGCTCACTTTAGCTACAGTGATTCGACGGGGATGGTCAACGAAAATGCCGACCTCAACGATAAGCTGCGTCAACGCTTAGAACAAGCGGAAGGCGAAAGAAGTCGAGCGCGTGAATTATTACGTCAGCAACAATCTCAGTCAGCACAGTTTAATCAGGTACTCGCGTCTTTACGCAGCTCTTTTGATACTAAACAAGAGATGTTGAAAGAGTTAGAAGCCGAAATGCAGGATATTGGTGTGAAAGCGGATCCTGATGCACAAGAGCGCGCGCGTATACGCCGTGATGAGCTGCATCAATCTGTGATGGCAAATCGCACGCGTATTAACCAGTTAGAAAAACAGCTGACCTTGTGCGAAGCTGAAATGGAAAACTTACAAAAACGCATTCGTAAGTTAGAAAAAGATTATTATCTCTTACGTGAACAAGTGGTTTTAGCCAAAGCAGGCTGGTGTGCTGTCATGCGTTTAGTGAAGGATAATGGTGTCGAACGTCGCTTACATCGCCGTGAATTAGCGTATACGGATGGCGATAGTCTGCGTTCTATGTCGGATAAGGCATTAGGTGCCTTACGTCTCGCGGTCGCTGATAACGAACATCTGCGAGATGTGTTACGCCTGTCTGAAGATCCTAAACGTCCAGAACGTAAAATCCAGTTCTTTATCGCGGTCTATCAGCATCTACGTGAACGTATCCGACAAGATATCATTCGGACAGATGATCCTATTGACGCGATTGAGCAAATGGAAATTGAACTGGCGCGTTTAACTGAAGAGCTGACGGCACGCGAGCAGAAATTGGCGATTAGCTCGAAGAGTGTGGCGAATATTATTCGTAAGACGATTCAGCGTGAGCAAAACCGTATTCGCATGTTGAACCAAGGCTTACAATCTGTTGCATTTGGTCAAGTTAAAGGGGTTAGACTGAATGTTAATATTCGCGAAAGTCACTCATTAATGCTGACAGTGTTATCAGAAGAGAGCGAATTGCATCAAGATTTATTTACTAGCCAGCGTCTCACTTTCTCGGAAGCAATGGCGAAACTGTATCAACGTTTAAATCCTCAGATCGATATGGGGCAACGCTTACCACAGACTATTGGTGAAGAATTGCTTGATTATCGTAACTATCTTGAACTTGAGGTTGAAGTCAACCGGGGTTCAGATGGATGGTTGAAAGCGGAAAGTGGGGCATTATCGACCGGCGAGGCTATCGGTACGGGGATGTCGATACTGGTGATGGTCGTTCAAAGTTGGGAAGAAGAGTCACGTCGCTTACGTGCAAAAGACATTATTCCTTGTCGTTTGTTGTTCCTCGATGAAGCGGCTCGTCTAGATGCTAAATCTATTGCGACCTTATTTGAGCTTTGTGAACGATTAGAAATGCAATTAATTATTGCTGCACCTGAAAATATCAGCCCTGAAAAAGGCACCACGTATAAATTGGTTCGTAAAGTATTTGATAACCGTGAACACGTTCATGTTGTTGGTCTTAAAGGTTTTGGCCAAGATAATTCAAATATTCAGGCTCAGTTATCGCAAAGTTAATTCACTCATTGATTAATGCGAAATGAAAAACGGTGTTATTTTTAACACCGTTTTTTTTTAATAAGCTAAAGCTAAATTTACTGTATTTCGGCCGCATCATCTAAAACAGAAAATATTAATGAGATTTGTGTCTCATTTTCATGAAGAGAAAGACATTATTATCTGAATTCTTGTGATGCATCCCAATAAATTAGATTTGATATCGTTATGGTTTGCTTTCATGATGCCTGCATAGTCAATAAATGAATAAGGATTAAACATGAAAAAAACGACATTAACCTTAAGCGCCGTTGCTTTGGTACTCAGTTTGACGGCAACATCACAGGCTAAGGTATTAATGCCTGAAGTCGTCAGTTCAGGGGTGACGGTGGCTGAACTTGCTGAACAGAAACCTATACATTGGGTGTCTGTTGAGCAAATTAAAAATAGCCTAGAAGGTCAAGCTCCAATGGCGGTAGGCTTTGATATTGATGATACCGTGTTATTTTCTAGTCCAGGTTTTTATCGTGGTAAGTTGGAATATTCCCCAAATGATTTTAGTTACTTAAAAAATATTGAGTTTTGGGAAAAAATGAATAATGAGTGGGATAAATTCAGTATGCCTAAAAAAGTTGGCATCGATTTAGTCCAAATGCACTTAAAACGTGGCGATACGGTTTATTTTATTACTGGCCGTACTAAAACAAAAACAGAAACCGTCACTAAATATGTTCAAGAAGGCCTAAAAATCCCAGAAGATAAAATGAATCCTGTCATTTTTGCAGGTGATGAGCCTGGTCAAAATAATAAAGTCAGTTGGATGCGTGATCACAAATTAAAAATTTATTATGGTGATGCTGATGCCGATATTGCAGCAGCACGAGAATTAAATATTCGCGGTATTCGTATCTTACGTGCAGCAAACTCCTCTTATCAGCCACTGCCAAAAGCAGGGCAGTTTGGTGAGGAAGTTGTGATTAATTCAGAGTACTAATTTGCGTTAATTGGCTTATATTAATGAAATTAAAGGCGCTTAGCGTCTTTAATTTTTTGAGTCAAAAAATGATACGGCATTCGATTGTGATAGTAAAAATGGACAGTACATTGTAACAATATCCCACGTTCAAATTTTTCTTCTTAAGTCATATTGAATATCAAATACACTGAATAAGTTTATTTTGACATTGGAGTGATTAATTAAAAGCAGTTTTTTTATCAGTCTTCTACATAAACTCAAAAGCTAAATAATTCTATTTTTCATTTGCTGAAATTATTCTGTTTTCATGCAGAGTAAGAAAAATGTTGACGCTTATTTAAAGACAAAATTAGCTAATTCCTATAACATTCTTTTCAAATTTAAATACAATAAATATTCAATATAATAAAAATGATTGTTATCCATGTCGTGACTTAAGGTGGATTTATGGCAAAGAAAAGAGTGAAAGTGCTGCAACTCTCAATAATTTGTGGGCTATTGTCGATACAGCTCCCAGTACTTTCCGCACAAGATAATGGGCAAGTGCTAGCTGAAGAAACGGCACCACAACAAGCGGTTATTGCGACACCTACCGTGGTAATGACACCGGCTGAAAGCTTAGCGCAAATTACATCCTCATTACCTGCTGATGTAAAACCCGTTTTTTCATCGCAAATTGCCAAGATCTACGCAGATCGGCAAATGAAATTGTTATGGCAAGATGAAACGGCTATTGAACAATTCCAACAACAATTAGCAGAGCTGGCTCTTTCTGGGGTGCAGCCACAATTTAGTGAATGGTTAGTCGCATTAGAAAATACACAATTAAGTGAGTTAGGCCGAGATGTGATGCTGTCTGATGCGATGTTGGGGTATTTGCAGTACCTTTCAGGGGTTTCAGCGAATGGGCAATTTTGGTTATACCAAAAGAAGCCGTATAACATTAGCGCGCCAACTGTTGAGCAAATGAAACCATGGCTAGAGTCAGTGGCTGAAAATAATTTAAGCGAATGGGTAAAGGCTCAGGCGCCACAACATGCGTTGTATCAACCTATGCGTCAAGAAATGTTGAAACAACTTAACATGAACGATGATGGACTGGAATTAGTGGAGACTAAAACACTGAAACCGGGTCAATCGAGCGATGATGTTATCACTTTGCGTGAAATCTTATACCGCCAAGGATTTATCGATGCTGCCGCTATCTCTACTGAGATAGATGCAGCAGCAAGCGAGGAAGAGAAAGCAAAAGCAACTGCCCAAGCCCGTTTATACAGTGAAGACTTGATTGAACCTGTGAAGAAGTTTCAACAAAGCTATGGGCTAGAAGCTGATGGCATGGTGGGTAAAGGAACCAAAGTTTGGCTCAATATGAAGCCTCAGCAAAAAGCAGGGCTAATGGCGCTGAATATTCAACGTTTACGTATCATTCCTGAAGATAGTGGAACAGGAATTTTAGTTAATATTCCCGCTTTCTCATTAAATTTTTATCTAAATGATGACGTTATTTTGGATTCAAAGGTGATTGTGGGGCGTCCCGACCGGAAGACGCCGATTATGAGCAGTGCATTAAATAACGTTGTTATTAATCCACCTTGGAGCGTTCCAACAAGCATGGCTCGTAAAGATATCGCACCTCGTGGTAAGCAGGATCCCAGTTATTTTAGCCGTAAGGGGTACACCGTCTATTCGGGCTGGGGGCAGGACTCATTTGAAATCGATCCGTATTCAATTAACTGGGATGAAATTACCCCAGCGAATTTTCCCTATCGGATCCGCCAAGCGCCGGGGCCAACGAACTCATTAGGCCGGTATAAATTTAATATGCCAAGTTCGGATGCGATTTATCTGCATGATACGCCGAATCACAGTTTATTTAATCGTAGCGCACGCGCTATCAGTTCTGGTTGTGTTCGAGTCAATAAAGCAAATGAGTTGGCAAGTATTTTATTAGGTGATGCAGGCTGGGAGCAAAAGCGTATAGATGGAGCCGTAAAAGCAGGCAGTACACGTTATGTTAATATTCCAGATCGTATCCCTGTTTATCTTTACTATCAAACAGCTTGGGTAGATAAAGAGCAAAAGCCACAGTATCGTGCAGATATTTATCAATATGATAACAGTATTGAAAATGTGGAAAAGCAATTGCCCGTCATTAAAAGTTTCTTACACTAAGCTTAGCGGCAGGGGGATTTTTCTTCCTGCCGTAGTACCATTGATTGTTGGTAGATAGGTGATAGTGTGTCGTTAAATTAATCTGCTAAATTTTCAGTCATTATCAGAGGATGAAAGGAGTATATTTCGCTAATTATTAGTGATACAGGTCACTATTTGGATGATGATATGTAAAATTTGCGCTTATTTACCTATTTATTTACATTAATATACATTCAAGTTAAATATCATTTGTTAGACTGATTATTAGTATAAATTTTGTTCCTAATACTAATTGTTTTGAGTTTCAGCTAGGCGGCTATGAAGTCAGTCAGAAAACATAAGTATTTATGTCAATCGGCTTGCAACAGATAGTGAATAACGCAGTGCTTTGAAACATTATCAGTATATTTAATTAATTGAAATTGAGCTACTACCTATGGATATCATTGACCAAAACCGCCGCAAATGGTTAGGTGTTGGTGCAGCTGCTTTTGGGCTGAGCTTATTACCTAACCATGTCTTTGCCGCTATGACGACGCCTAGACCAAAAATTTTGCGTTTTCAAAACCTCAATACCGGGGAATTTTTAAAAACAGAGTTTTTTGATGGACGCCATTATAATAAATCAGAACTAGCCCGATTAAATCATTTATTCCGTGATCACCGTAGCGATAAAATCAAAACGATTGACCCTAAATTATTTGATCAAATCTATATGCTGCAAGTTATGTTAGGAACTAATAAGCCTATTCAGCTGATTTCAGGTTATCGTTCACTTGAAACTAATAATGCATTGCGTCGAAGCAGTAGTGGTGTGGCGAAAAAGAGCTACCATACACGCGGGCAAGCAATGGATTTCCATATTGAAGGTATCCAACTCAGTAACATTCGTAAAGCAGCTTTAAAAATGAAGGCGGGTGGTGTTGGTTATTATCCAAGAAGTAATTTTGTTCATATAGATACAGGGCCTGCACGGACTTGGTAGGTTTGGGTTATTCGTCATAATTCACGTCGCAGCATTGTTGACTGCGCTCGGTTACCCGAGCCACATTTTTGTATGCTCCTTGGGATACCCTTACTTGTCGCCTAGCTGCAACGCGAATTATTGAGAATACCTGTCAGTCAATTAACGTCGCTTTATCTGGTTTTAAGTGGTGAGCGTTATGACTGTTTTCTGTGTTTCTATGCGCATTGCTTCCCTTCATTTACACACCTCTCTGACTTCTGTATGCTCCTAATAATTATTTTTTTATTATTCTGTTACTCAGACGGCGTAAGCCTATGTAGCATAGATGCGGAGTCAATGTTCGATGAAATATACGATTATCCCAGTAACCCCTTTTATGCAAAATTGTCAGGTGATTTGGGATGAAAACTCAATGGAAGCCGTGATTGTTGATCCAGGCGGTGAGGCTGAAAAACTGATTGCTGCGATTGAAGAACGTGGCTTAAAGCTCAGCAAAATTCTTCTTACCCACGGGCATGCCGATCATATCGGTGCTACCGCGGCTATTGCCAAACATTTTTCGGTACCTATTTATGGTCCGCAAAAGGAAGATGCTTTCTGGATTGAGGCGTTGGCACAACAAAATGCGATGTTTAATATTGAAGGCTGTCCTGACTTTACACCTGATTATTGGTTAGAAGAGGGGCAGACGGTGAGCTGTGGCCCAATAACTTTTGATGTTCTGCATTGTCCAGGGCATACACCTGGTCATATTATATTTGTTAATCATGCAGATAAACTGATTTCCATGGGGGATGTATTATTTAAAGGGGGTGTAGGGCGTAGTGATTTCCCTCGTGGTGACCATCAAGCACTGATTGCATCGATTAAAAATAAAGTATTACCACTTGGCGATGATTATCAATTTATACCCGGTCACGGTCCTATGTCGAATTTAGGTCATGAGCGGCAGACAAACCCGTTCTTGCAGGATGACTTACCTGTTTGGTAATTAACAGTTTGAACAGTAAACGCCTCATTAAGTGGGGCGTTTTATAATTAGACACGGTATTCATTAATAAAAAAAAGAACGATACATATGTATCGTTCTTTTTGCTGTTCAGATTGTTTTACAACTTAGATGACTTTAACGATCGCTTCACACAGTGGAACCATATTTTCGAGTGTTAAGCCAGCGACGTTAATACGTCCAGAACTCACTGCATAGATACCAAATTCGCTACGTAGACGCTCTACCTGCTCTTTTGTCAGACCACTGAAGGAGAACATACCATTTTGGTTAATGATGAAGCTAAAGTCTTGTTTAGCGCCTTTCTCTTCAAGTGTGCTTACCAGCAACTGACGCATACGTTTAATACGCTCACGCATTGACGTCAATTCTTGGATCCACTCAGCTTTCAGGGCATCATCAGATAAAATGGTTGTGACGACAGCGGCACCATGTGCTGGTGGGTTTGAGTAGTTAGCACGAATAACGGCTTTCGCTTGGCTAAATGCGCGCTCTGCATTATCACTATCTTTAGCAATAATGGTGCAAGCTCCAACACGCTCATTATATAAGCCAAAGTTTTTCGAATAAGAACTTGCTACGATCATTTCTGGATTTTGTTTAGTAAAGATACGCAGGCCTTCAGCATCCTCATCTAAACCTTTTGCAAACCCTTGGTAAGCAAAGTCAAATACTGGCAGTAAACCTTTTTCAGCACATAGTGCAGACAGTTTAGTCCATTGCTCTACTGTTGGGTCGATGCCAGTTGGGTTATGGCAGCAACCATGCAGAACGATAACATCACCGGCTACGGCAGCAGATAGGCTGTTTAGCATGCCATCAAAATCCATACCGTGATTAGCGGCATCATAGTAGTTGTAGGTCAGGACTTCTAAGCCAGCAGCTTCAAAAATATTTTTATGGTTTGGCCAAGTTGGATTGCTTATCCAAACACGCTTAGCGTTGGTTTGGCTAGCGATAAAATCAGCCGCAATACGCAGAGCACCAGTTCCGCCCGGCGCTTGTGCAGTACGAGCACGCTGAGAAGTGACAATTTCATGCTCTTTACCAAATAACAGCTCTTGAGTGACACGACCAAATTCTGGCATCCCACTGATGGCAAGATAGTTTTTGGTGTTTTCATTTTCAAGCAGGAATTTTTCTGCTTTTTTCACAGTGTCTAGAACTGGAGTTTTACCAGACTCATCTTTGTAAACGCCGATACCGAGGTTAATTTTGTTATCACGAGGGTCAGCACGGAAACTATCAGCAAGGCCTAAAATAGGGTCAGCAGGGGCAGCAGTAATTTTTTCAAACATGTTGTCGATTCCAAAGCTCAGTTGTTAAGCCGAAAATGTTGAGTGCTCAGGTTAACGCGCAGAAAACAATTTGCCAACCGTTTTACTAAAAATTGGTAAGATCTTGTGATGTAGGTATAAATTGCATGGGATCTGACCATTAACCGCACTAAATGCAGCGATTTTCTCTAACGTATCGACACTTTAGATTAATAATTGATCTTAACGCAGGATTTAGTGGTTAGGGAGAGAGTGTACGAGGGTAAAGGGACAAATAAGGATAAAAATAGCGCGTCACACAACAAAAAAAGCAACGCCGAAGCGTTGCTTTTCAAAACAGATTTCACTGTTGTCTGAATTATTGTTTAAACAATAATTAGAACTGGTAAACCAGACCCAGACCAACTACGTTATCAGTGTTGATACCGTTTTGATCAGTGAAGTCGTTGTCTTTCAGCAGGTTGATTTTGTAATCAACAACTGCAGACATGTTTTTGTTGAAGTAGTAGTAAGAACCTACAGAAATATATTTAACGAGGTCTTTGTTACCCCAAGCACCTAGGTCTTTACCTTTAGATTGGTTATAACCAATAGATGGTTTCAGACCGAAGTCGAACAGGTATTGAGCAACTAATTCAACGTTTTCAGTTTTGTTAGCAATATTACTATTTTCACCATAGCGAGTCATGTTCAGAGTTTGACCGTACATAGCTGCTAAGTAAACGTTGTTAGCGTCGAATTTACCACCAACGTTCCATGCTTGTGCTTTTTGGCCACCAGCAGTTGTATCACGTTGCTGTTTAGGAGTACGAGAAGAGTTAGAGTAACCACCACCCAGTGATACGCCCCAACCTAAATCATACGCTGCAGAGAAACCGTAGCCGTCACCGTTGTCTTTAGCAACGCCTGAAGATGATTTGTTGTTGTCGCCGTTTTTGCCTTGATATTGCAGAGCGAAGCTCAGGCCATCAACATAACCGAATGCGTTGTTGTTACGGTAAGTTAACAGGTTACGGTTACGGCTAGTCATGAAGTTGTCAGACTGAGCCATAGTGTCCGCGCCCCACAGTGGGAATACGTCGGTCCATGCGTTCGTGTCATAAACCACACCGTAGTTACGGCCGTAGTCGATTGAACCGAAGTCAGCAAATTTCAGACCAGCATACGCTAGACGGTTTTTGTTTTCGTCTTGGCCTTCAGCTTTGTTAGTCTTAGTTTCCCACTCGAAACGACCAAAACCAGTCAGTTGATCAGTGATTTGAGTATCACCTTTCAGGCCTAAACGAACACGTGAGTCGTCGCCATCTTCACTTTTCTTACCTTTATCAGCGTCAGCAAAATAGTGACGAACGTCAACTTTACCGTAAACGTCTAGTTTGTTGCCGTCTTTGTTGTATACTTCAGCTGCGTTTGCTGCGCCTGCAGCCAACAGAGCTGGGATAACCATTGCAAGAATATTGCGTTTCATCATTATTATTACCCTCATTGGTGTTATTCGGACACCTGCCACTGCCAAAAATAATTCTCAAAAAAAATTGGAACTATTTATGAGAGATTAGTGTCGTCTATGTCGGCGTCCAGTGTTCCATTGGTAAATAAATTTATCTACCCTCAAAGTGCTACAAAAATAAAGATTCTGAAACAAATGGTAACAAGGTGTTTCAAAATGTAAAAAATAGATCAAAAAACAACCACAGGTATGACCAGTTTAAAAATAATTACAAAATTTAGGGAACTTTTTGAGAGGTCAAATTGCGCTTTTTTTGAACAATTTAGATAAGTATAATTGACAGATTTGCTTATAGATAAGACAAGAAATGAGGAAAAAAGCAGATTTTTCTGATCTAAATTAAATTGGCTTAAAAAATGGTGTTAATTTGTACACTGGTGTCAACGTGGTTATAGCCTTTGAAAATATTATAAAAGTAATAAAAGATATTAAAAATAATATCGGGCCTATAGCGACCCGATATTCGATATAAAAGATAAGGCTAATAAGTCTTAGAATGCTGCATTTCTTGGCGTACGTGGGAAGGGAATGACTTCACGAACGTTACCAACGCCAGTGACATAAGCCACTAAGCGCTCAAAGCCAAGGCCAAAACCAGAGTGTGGTACTGTGCCATAGCGGCGTAGATCGCGATACCACCAGTAATCTTCTTTATTCATTCCCATTTCATCAAGACGTGCGTCTAACATATCAAGGCGCTCTTCACGTTGTGAACCACCGATGATTTCACCAATACCGGGGGCGAGTACATCCATTGCTGCCACTGTCTTGCCATCTTCGTTAAGGCGCATATAGAAAGCTTTAATGTCCTTAGGATAGTTTTTAACAACCACCGGTGCTTTGAAATGTTGCTCAGCCAAATAGCGCTCATGCTCAGAAGACATATCAACCCCCCAGTACACTGGGTTTTCAAATTTCTTACCACAAGTTTCTAGGATCTTGATCGCATCGGTATAGTCGACTTGCGCGAAATCTGAATTAACAAAGTTTTCTAAACGGTTGATGACGTCTTTATCGACACGTTGAGCAAAGAACTCGAGATCATCACGACGCTCATCAAGTGCTGCCTTGAAGACAAATTTCAGCATTTGTTCTGCAAGACCCGCCACATCATCAAGATTAGCGAAAGCCACTTCCGGCTCAACCATCCAGAATTCCGCTAAGTGGCGGCTGGTGTTTGAGTTTTCTGCACGGAAAGTCGGGCCAAAGGTATAAACTTTGCTTAATGCTGTAGCATAAGCTTCGCCATTCAATTGTCCTGATACGGTTAAGAAGGACTCTCGACCAAAGAAATCTTCACTGAAATCAACTTCACCTTTGTCATTACGTGGCAGGTTATTGTAGTCCAGTGTCGAAACACGGAACATTTCACCCGCACCTTCGGTATCAGATGCTGTAATAATTGGGGTTGAAACCCAAAAGTAACCTTGCTCATCAAAGAAACGGTGTAATGCTTGGGCAAGCGTGTGGCGAACACGCGCTACTGCACCGATTAAGTTAGTGCGTGGACGCAAGTGTGCGACTTCACGTAGATACTCAACGCTATGGCGTTTTGCTGCCATTGGGTAAGTGTCAGGATCTTCAACCCAACCTACCACTTTAACTGCTGTTGCTTCTAACTCGAAAGATTGGCCTTGGCCTGGTGATTCTTTCACGATCCCCGTGACTTCAACAGAACAGCCTGTCGTCAGATGCAGGACTTCGTCGTTATAATTAGATAAATTATTATTGATGACAGCCTGTAATGGGTTAAAGCAGGAACCGTCATAAACGGCGAGGAAAGAAAAACCAGCATTTGAATCTCTCCTTGTACGTACCCAGCCTTGAACGGTGACTTCAGAGCCCACCGCCACACGGCCTTGCAGTACATCGACTACAGGCGCAACGATCATAAAAATTACTCTCTTTTTATATAAACGAAATTAACGATGACATTTCCACTGTTCTGATTGTTTATCAACCATATTGATATGACCAGTGAAAGTATTTGTTTTCCTGAAATTCTCTATTTCAAGATTGATGTTCTATGTTACTTGCCGTGAGGCAGGAAACAAGTAAAAAATCGTGACTTTTCTACCAGAAAGGTCGTAGTCCCTAGCTATACCTTAGTTAGGGCTCTAATAGCAAGTAAATATAATCATCTACTATGAATATTAATGAAGATGGCACTTTTTGTGTGATACTCAAAAAGAAGGCGCTTGAGTATCACACAGGCTGAAAATGCCATTAACAGGCTTTTTCCATTTTTGGTAGGTCGAAAGCTTTACGCAGTTGATTAACGAACTCATCATCTTCACAAATGGTTTTGCCTGGACTATCAGACAGCTTTGCGACTGGCTTGCCATTACATTCAACCAATTTGATGACGATATTTAAAGGAACGACTCCGGGAATATTGCACGTGAGCCTTGTACCGATCCCAAATACCAGATTAATACGTTTATGGAAATAACGATACAGCTCCAATGATTTTTGCAGGTCTAAGCTATCAGAAAACACTAATGTTTTCGTCATTGGATCAATGCCTAATTTTTCATAGTGTGCGATGGCTTTTTCACCCCATTCGATAGGGTCACCCGAATCATGACGTAGTCCTTGGTAGCGCTTCGCAAAATTATCATCGAAATCACGCAAAAAAGCATCCATCGTAATACAATCTGTTAAAGCAATACCGAGTTGATCGGGGTATTCATCGAGCCAGCTTTGCAATGCAGCTCGTTGGCTATTTGCGAGTTCAGGGCTGATTTGTTGATGAGCTTGAAACCACTCATGAGCTTGCGTACCAACAGGGGCTAATCCTAATTCATGAGCCAATTTATAGTTACTGGTGCCGACAAGATAAGGAAACTCATCTTTGAGCATGGAAACGATAGCGGATTGTACATCATAGGAAAAACGGCGACGGGTGCCGAAATCCATTAATTTAAAATGGCTAAGGTCGATATGATTTTCGGCCGCTTGGGCATAAAAGACGGTCAGTAATTTTTTTAACTGACTCACCGCATCCTCGCGGGTAATCTGTGGGTGTCTATCGCGTTGAACAATTTCACTGATCAAAGCAAGCAGTGGGACTTCCCACATAATGACTTCGCACCATGGGCCGCTAATACGGATAGCGAGCTGCCCATCATCTGCAAGGGTAATGTCCACTTGTTCTGGCTTAAAACGGAAGTTTTTTAACCAAGCAAGATAGTCGTCTTTGAAAAAAGGAAGACCACTTAAATAATTAACTTCTTCATTAGTTAGTGAAAGATGGGCCATCAATTGGACTTGCTGGCGGATTTCATTCGCATAAGTACCTAAAATTTCACGGCTACGACAGCGGAACTCGGCAACAACCGGAACTTGGCTGTAATGGTGAAATACGGCCTGCTGCATATGAAGCTTATAAGCATCAGTGTCAAGCAGTGATGTAATAATGGGGGTAGCGTCTAAATTCATGGCGCGCAGGCGTCCTCGCGGAGCTATCTACTTATTAGCTAAAT
Organism: Providencia sp. PROV080; assembly: GCF_033688105.1. Classification (NCBI taxonomy): domain Bacteria; kingdom Pseudomonadati; phylum Pseudomonadota; class Gammaproteobacteria; order Enterobacterales; family Morganellaceae; genus Providencia; species Providencia sp. PROV080. The sequence continues at coordinate 2,895,763 of NZ_CP096346.1, read as the reverse complement.
CGTTTAAAGTTGGAAAAGTATACTCACTTTAGCAGAAGATAGAAGCCTTATTGCATCACTCTTATCTATGTGAGCTCTTCCAATATTTATTTATACCCTTCACATTTCAAGTGATAGCGTGATGATTAAGTTTGTCTATACTCATCATCGACGGCTATTTTGTTCCTTGCGATACCTTTCTTATCGCTTAGATTCCCCTTGAACGTATCATCATTGACATGATTGACTAGGATGGAATACTGGCTGTTATGGTTATTTAACAAGCGTTAATATATCTATACTAGTCATCAGGTATGAAATGATACTAACACGTAATTTTCTATTTAACAGTGTTATAGCATCAACGAGCAAACCAATTCTTAACAATTGTTGATACTGATAGTCATAAATAGGCAACATAATATGATGCAATTGTTTCTCATAGGCATTTTTGTTGCAGCAGCGTATAGTAATATAAAGAATAAATGATAAACGACTGTATCGAATTAACGAATAAAAAAGGTTACTTATGACCCAATTGCGACAAGCGAAATATCGTCAGGACTATAAAGCCCCTGATTATACTATCTCTGAAATTGATCTCGATTTTATTCTCGACCCAGCAAAAACGGTTGTCACGGCGATTAGCCAAGTAAAACGTCTTAACCCAGAATCATCGACACTGGAACTGCATGGTGAAGACCTGAAATTAATCAGTGTCGAAGTGGATGGTCAGTCTTGGACGCATTATCAAGAGCAAGACGGTAAGCTGATATTGGAATCCTTACCTGAAGCTTTCACATTACGTATTGTGAATGAAATCAGCCCCGAAAAAAATACAGCGCTAGAAGGTTTATATGTTTCAGGGGATGCGCTATGTACACAATGTGAAGCTGAAGGTTTCCGTCATATCACTTATTATCAGGATCGTCCTGACGTTTTAGCGCGTTACACAACGACGATTACTGCGGATAAACAACGTTATCCTTATTTATTATCTAATGGTAATCGCATCGCTGAAGGTGAACTGGATGATGGGCGTCATTGGGTTAAGTGGCAAGATCCTTTCCCAAAACCAAGCTACCTATTTGCGTTAGTCGCTGGTGACTTTGATGTGCTTCGCGATACTTTTATTACACGCACTGGCAGAGAAGTGGCTTTAGAACTCTTTGTTGATAAAGGCAACCTTGACCGCGCACCATGGGCAATGCAATCCCTAAAAAATGCGATGAAGTGGGATGAAGAGCGCTTTGGTCTGGAATACGACCTCGATATTTACATGATAGTCGCGGTTGATTTCTTTAATATGGGCGCGATGGAAAACAAAGGTCTGAATGTTTTCAACTCCAAATACGTGCTCGCGAAAAATGAGACTGCCACGGATAAAGATTATTTAAATATTGAATCGGTGATCGGCCACGAATATTTCCATAACTGGACAGGGAACCGTATTACTTGTCGTGATTGGTTCCAATTAAGTTTAAAAGAAGGCTTAACCGTATTCCGCGATCAAGAATTTAGTTCAGATCTCGGTTCGCGTTCTGTCAACCGCATCAACAATGTGAAAGTGATGCGTGCTGCTCAGTTTGCTGAAGATGCTAGCCCTATGGCACATCCGATCCGTCCTGAAAAAGTGATTGAGATGAATAACTTCTATACCTTAACCGTTTATGAAAAAGGTTCAGAAGTCATTCGAATGATCCACACATTATTAGGCGAAGAGATGTTCCAAGCAGGGATACAGTTGTATGTTCATCGCCATGATGGTAGTGCTGCGACCTGTGATGATTTTGTGCAAGCCATGGAAGATGCCTCGAATGTGGATCTGTCGTTATTCCGTCGCTGGTACAGCCAATCAGGTACGCCTGTTTTAACGGTACGTGATGAATATTTCCCTGAAAAACAAGAATATGTATTACATGTTAGTCAAATGACGCCACCAACAGCGGATCAAGCGGAAAAGCTGCCGTTACATATTCCGTTAGATATTGAATTATATGCTGAAGACGGTTCTATTATCCCGTTGAAACATATGGGAAGCCATATCAATTCAGTGTTGAACGTCACACAAGAATCACAAACGTTCACTTTTGATGAAGTTCCTAGCCGTCCGGTTCCTTCATTATTACGTGAATTCTCTGCACCTGTTAAATTAGATTATCCATATAGTGATGAGCAACTTGCCTTTTTGATGCAATATGCAAGCAATGAGTTCTCTCGTTGGGATGCGGCTCAGCAATTGATCGGTAACTATGTGAAGCTCAATGTTGCGAATCATCAAGCGGGCAAAGAATTCGTTTTGCCAGAGCATGTGATTGATGCATTTAGAGCGGTGTTATTGAGTGATTCTATCGATCCAGCATTGGCCGCATTGATTTTAACACTGCCTTCTGAGAATGAGATGGCGGAGTATTTTCAAACTATCGACCCTGATGCTATCCACATTGTCGCTGATTTTATTGCACATCAATTGGCCGTGGAAATGGCGGATGAGTTCTTAGCCGTTTATCAATCAATTCATATTGATGGTTACCGTGTTGATCATGGTGATATTGCGAAACGTTCATTACGCAATGTGTGCTTGCAATATCTTGCAGCAGGGGATGACCAGGCGCTGGCGGATAAATTAGTTTCTACGCAATTTGCATCGGCTGACAATATGACGGATTCATTGGCCGCATTGACAGCAGCGAGCGAATCTCAATTACCTTGCCTTGAATCGTTGATGACTGCGTTTGATGAACGTTGGCATCATGATGGCTTGGTGATGGATAAATGGTTTACGCTGCAAGGCACTAGCCCAGCGCCCGATGTATTGGAAAAAGTGCGGAGCTTGTTGACTCACCGTTCGTTTAGTATGAGTAACCCGAACCGTGTTCGTTCTCTAGTCGGTGCGTTTGCTTCTGGTAATCCGTCTGCATTCCATGCACAAGATGGAAGTGGTTATCAGTTCCTGTATGACATTTTAGTTGATTTAAATACACGCAACCCTCAAGTTGCATCACGGTTGATTGAGCCGTTGATCCGCTTAAAACGTTTTGATGAAAAACGTCAAAGTCTAATGCGTAATACTTTAGAACAGTTGAAAGGGTTAGATAACCTATCCGGTGACCTGTTTGAAAAAGTGACGAAGGCACTTGAGAGCTAAGTTTCTCATAACCAATCAGTAACCAATACAAGCCCTTGAGAATATTTTTCAAGGGCTTGTTCTTTTCAATCCGCCACAAAAAAGCTGGCAGGGTGTTATTCATGATAGGGCGTTTCGAATGGGTGAATCCGCTTTGTTAACTCTCGACTAATCAGCTTGTGTGCAATAAATTGATTTTTTCATAGAAAAAGTAGCGCAAGATAGGGTAATCTATGTCGCGTTTTATCGGATGAAAATGTTCCCTTTGCTTAATATAGGCTCAGCAAATTTTATTTGTTGGGTGTTTTGATGCGCGGAACATTGTGTCTTTTAATCGCTTTATACACAAAGTAATTTAAGTTGTTGGCGTTAAGCATCAGTGCGCATTTCAGCTTAAAGTATGGCAGGTATAGACAGAAATAGGTTATTGGATATGTTATATCACCTTGCCCGCAAGGCTCTATTCCAGTTCGACCCAGAAAAAGCCCATGAACTGACTTTCCGTCAGCTTCAGCGCTTAAATAATTCTCCTCTTAAATGTCTTCTTCGCCAATCGGTGGCGACTAAACCTGTTCAATGTATGGGGCTGTCATTTAAAAATCCACTTGGTCTAGCCGCAGGGTTAGATAAAGATGGCGAATGTATTGACGCTTTCGGTGCAATGGGCTTTGGTTTTGTTGAAATCGGTACCGTCACTCCTCGACCGCAGGCTGGTAATGACAAGCCAAGGCTGTTTCGGTTAGTTGAAGCAGAAGCGTTGATCAATCGTATGGGGTTTAACAATAAAGGTGTTGATAACCTTGTTGAGAATGTCAAAAAATCAACCTACGGTGGGGTGATTGGAATTAATATTGGCAAAAATAAAGATACGCCAGTAGAGCAAGGTAAGGATGATTATTTAATTTGCATGGATAAGGTTTATACACATGCAGGTTATATTGCTATTAATATTTCGTCACCAAATACGCCGGGTTTACGCACGCTGCAATATGGAGAAGCTTTGGACGATTTGTTAAGCGGAATAAAAACAAAGCAGTTGGAATTACAATCGAAACATCAAAAATATGTTCCTGTTGCCGTTAAAGTTGCCCCGGATTTAAGCGAAGAAGAAATAATACAAGTTACAGATAGTTTAGTTCGCCATAATATAGATGGTGTGATCGCCACGAATACCACTTTAGATCGCTCCTTAGTCCAAGGTTTAAATCACTGTAATGAAGCTGGTGGTTTAAGTGGACGCCCAGTGCAACTAAAAAGTACTGAAGTTATTAGGATCATTTCTCGTGAATTAAATGGCAAGTTACCAATTATTGGCGTGGGTGGAATTGATTCATTAACATCCGCACGTGAGAAAATGGATGCAGGCGCATCATTGATCCAAATTTATTCAGGTTTTATATATAATGGTCCAAAGTTAATTAAAGATATTGTGAACCATATATAGTTAACTGTAAATTTACCTAAAGGGGGCTTTATTTATGCTCCCTTTTAATCTATATTGAGTTGGATGCTTATTTTTAAATCATTTTGACATTTTTAGAACCGAATTATTTATATTTCTATCTAAAAAATGTATTTGTACTCTGACTAATTTGAGTTGCACGTAGCTGTTAAGTCACATTATTCGTTTCGTTAAAAAGCGCTGATAATATAATTAGGCTAATAGAATCGGCTTAACTAGCAACTTCAAGTATGGTGAGTATACCGATAAATCGCTAAGGGATCGTTTATGATAATAAAACCTGATGATCATTGGCGTTGGTATTTTGATCATGACCATGATAGGGTGATGTTGGATCTCGCCAACGGCATGATATTTCGCTCATGTTTTCCCGCAAAAATGCTAACTGCGTTTGCGCGTGATGAAATGCCTTTTAGTATTGAAGATGCTGCTGAGTTTTATATATTCGACGAACAGGCTAAAAGATTAAATTTATCCAATGAAGAAAGAGCCGAATTAGTGCTCAATAGTTTAGTGGCATTTCGTTTTCTAAAACCACAAATGCCAAAAAGTTGGTATTTTTCATCTTTTCACGATATTAAACAGCCAGCTCAAGGCCAGCTTATTCAAGTTTGTTTAGAAAGCACCCGCAATATTGCCACATTTATTATTGCTGAAGCGGGGGCATCGGCAAGTTTATGTTTATTGGCAGAAGCACAATTAGAATTACCAGATCGTAAATTACGCTTCTGTGATCCCATTAAGATCATGAACGATCGTATGAGGGAATATAAGCGCAAGTCTAATCGCTTATTGTATGGCAATGTCATTTAATTGATCATCCTTGATCGTTTATGTTTTTTTAATATGACTCATAACACCATCATTAAAATAATTATTGATATGATGGTGTTTAAAAACTAACGTAAAGCTAATTTAATTGCACTTTTAGGAATACAACTACAGGCTAATATATAGTCATCACCTTTAATTGCACTCTGTTTTAATGGTGTCACTTCTCCTTCGAGCAGCTTTATTTTGCATTGACCACAAATGCCTGCGCGACAGGAATAAGGCAGCGATACTCCTTTTGCTTCTAATTGTTCAAGAATGACTTCTTGGTTATTCCCTTCATAATCATGTTGTTCAAAAGTCATGGTCACTGTGCTTAGTGGTGTGGTTGTACCGGTCGCCTTGCTGCCTGTTTCCCTTTCTTTTGGGATATAGCGATTAGGTTGTTTCTTTTCGAGTACGGTAACTTCATCACCCACACGAATGACTCCGGTATTATGAATAATCACATTTTGGCCAAAGTCGACATCACCATTTTCAGCGGTGCGGAACGTTTGCAAAGTGGCTAGAGGCTCACTATTAGGGTGCTTTATGCCTTTTTCTGGACTCACGGTGGTCAAAATGCAGCGGCTACATGGGCGATCAAGGGTAAAGATGACATCCCCTATCTGGATTTTTTTCCAAGTATCCTCTTCGAAAGGTTGCGCACCTGTGATGATCAGGTTACCTCTAAATTGTTCAAGTTTAATGCTGGCAGGGCAGCGCTTTTGGAGTTCCTGCACTGAGGCTTCATTAATTAATAAGAAGGGGTAACCGTCAGCAAAAGACATTGGAACATCGGGCATGGTTTTGACTCGGCGAGACAGATGAGGGCTTATCCAACGAAGTTGAACAGGTTCCTCAAAATAGCGACTCAACCAAGAATTAATCGTTTCGGGTGCAATCAAGGCATGAAAATGATTCCCCCAAACTTCAGTTGGGCTCTGATTCTCATCAAAGTCCTGATACAATACCGTCACACTTTCGCCATCGGGTGCTTTAAGATAAAGACCATTATTTAACATTGCTGGTGTGAATAGTAACATCTGAGGGTATTTTCTCGCGGTGATAAATTTACCTTCCAGCGTTGTTACCATAAAATTACGATCAAAGATTAATCCACTGGTATCAGCATAAGCATGAGACAAACGTATGCCTCTCATGGACTTGACTGGGTGGGTATAAAGGCGTGAAAGCGTTATCATTATTTAATCCTTATAATTGTTGCTGAGCAACTTTATGACAACTCCATAAGATTAGCTATAATGCGCAACAATTTTTCATCCAAATTGGTAAAAAATACTATGAATTCTCTGTTTGCCAGCACAGCTCGTGGCCTTGAAGAACTATTGAAATCCGAATTAGAAGCTCTGGGCGCTAGCCAGTGCAAAATTGCACAAGGGGGTGTCTATTTTCAGGCTGATGAACGGGTGATGTATCAGAGTCTGCTCTGGAGCAGGCTGGCATCCCGTATCTTATTACCATTGAATGAGTTTGACGTTTACAGCGACTTAGATTTATACCTTGGTGTACAGGCCATTGACTGGACCGAAATCTTCTCGGTTAATGATACATTTTCAGTTCATTTTAGTGGTACTAATGACGAAATCCGCAATAGCCAATATGGGGCGTTAAAAGTTAAAGATGCGATTGTCGATTGCTTTGTACGTAAATTAGACCAGCGGCCAGATGTTGCACGGCAACAACCCGATATTCGTGTTAACGTTTATTTAAATAAAGAGAGGGCGAGTGTCGCGCTTGATTTAAGTGGTGATGCACTCCACATTCGCGGTTATCGTGATTTAGCGGGCCAAGCGCCATTAAAAGAAAATTTAGCGGCTGCGATTATAAACCGTTCAGGTTGGCAAAAAGATACGCCTCTTGTCGATCCTATGTGCGGTTCAGGCACATTGCTCATTGAAGCGGCAATGATTGCGGCGGATAGAGCCCCTGGTTTATATCGTGAACATTGGGGATTCTATGCATGGTCAAAATATAATCCTGAATTATGGCGTGAACTGATCACAGAAGCTCAGGTACGTTTTCGTCAAGGTTTGAAAGAAACAACCTCGCGTTTTTATGGCGTTGATATTGATAAACGTGTACTCGATATGGCGCGTTCTAATGCGCGCAGAGCTGGGGTTCAAGAATTGATAAGCTTGAATCAAGGCGATGCGGCGATGCTGGAAAACCCGGTTAAAACGGATCATAAAGGTACTATTTTAAGTAACCCTCCTTATGGTGAACGTCTTGAAAGTGAGCCTGCGTTGATTGCGTTGCATAGCCAATTAGGTCGTGTGGTTAAATCACGTTTTCCGGGGTGGCGTTTATCCATTTTTAGTGCTTCCCCAGAGCTTTTAAGCTGTTTGCAATTGCGTTCAGAACGTGAATTTAAAGCGAAAAATGGGCCATTGGAGTGCGTACAAAAAAATTATGTTCTGGCTGAAACTCCGTCTGAAACCGTGGGGGAAATTTCACCAGATTTTGCGAATCGTCTACGTAAAAATCACAAAAAGTTCAGCAAGTGGGCTAAACAGCAAGGTGTTGATTGTTACCGCGTCTATGATGCGGATTTGCCTGAATACAATGTTGCCGTCGATATCTATGGTGACAAAGTCGTTATCCAAGAATATGCCCCACCGAAAACGGTAGATGAGCGCAAAGCTCGTCAACGACTATTTGATGTTATCACGGCGACAATGAACGTATTGCAGCTATCATCCAACCAACTGGTGTTAAAAACGCGCCAACGCCAGAAGGGGAAACAGCAATACGAAAAATTGGCACAAAAAGAAGATTTCTTTTTAGTGCAAGAATACAACGCTAAAATGCTCGTCAATTTAACGGATTATCTTGATACTGGGTTATTTTTAGACCATCGTATTGCTCGTCGTATGTTAGGGCAAATGAGCCGCGGTGCAGACTTTTTGAACTTGTTTTGTTATACCGGTTCAGCCACCGTCCATGCGGGTTTGGGCGGTGCGAAAAGTACAACCTCGGTGGATATGTCTCGTACCTACCTAGAATGGGCAGAGAAAAACTTACAAGCAAACGGCTTAACTGGACGTCAACATCGTTTGGTTCAAGCGGACTGCCTGAATTGGTTAGCAAATAGTCATGAACAATTTGATTTGATCTTCATTGATCCACCCACTTTTTCAAACTCAAAACGAATGGACGGTACTTTTGATGTGCAACGTGATCATATCCAGTTGATCAGCCATTTAAAACGCATGTTACGCCGTGGGGGAACGATTATGTTTTCCAATAATAAGCGAGGTTTTAAAATGGATAGCGAAGCACTGAGCGACCTTGGATTACAAGCCGAAGAAATTACAGCGAAAACACGTTCAGAAGACTTTGCTCGTAACCGTCAGATTCATAACTGCTGGCTGATACGCCACGCAGCGTAAAGGATAAAATCAATGGCTTTAATTAATTTGTCAGGTGCATATTTATCGTTTAGTGATGCACCTTTATTGGATAGTACTGAACTTCATATTGAAGACAATGAACGTGTTTGTTTAGTTGGCCGTAATGGTGCAGGTAAATCCACATTAATGCGTGTATTAACGAAGGAGCAGCCGCTTGATGATGGGCAGCTTCTTTATCAACAAGATCTGATTGTTGCCCGTTTACAACAAGACCCACCACGTAATATTGAAGGGACTATTTTTGATTTTGTTGCGGAAGGGGTTGCGGAGCAAGCTGAGTATCTTAAAGATTACCATCATGTGTCTAAATTGGTGGAAAGCGATCCAAGTGAAAAGAATTTAAACAAATTAGCTGAATTACAAGAGGTTCTTGATAGTCGGAATTTATGGTTACTCGATGCTCGTATTAGTGACGTATTGAAAAAACTGGATCTTCCTGCGGACGCGCAGTTGTCTTCATTATCAGGTGGTTGGCTACGCAAAGCGGCATTGGGCCGTGCATTAGTCAGCAATCCACGTGTATTGTTTCTTGATGAGCCGACTAACCACTTGGATATTGAAACCATTTTATGGTTAGAGAATTTCCTGAAAGATTTCCAAGGTAGTATCGTCTTTATCTCCCATGACCGTTCATTTATCCGCAATATGGCAACACGTATTGTTGATCTCGATAGAGGCAAATTGTCATCGTGGCCGGGTAATTATGATGCCTATTTGATCGCAAAAGAGGAAGCTTTGCGTGTAGAAGAGATGCAAAATGCAGAATTTGACCGCAAACTTGCCCAAGAAGAGGCGTGGATCCGTCAAGGCATCAAAGCAAGACGTACGCGTAATGAAGGGCGAGTGCGTGCGTTAAAAGCTTTGCGAGTTGAACGTTCTCAGCGTCGTGAAGTACTGGGTAGCGCAAAAATGCAAGTTGAAGAAGCGGCTCGCTCAGGAAAAATTGTGTTTGAGATCGAAAATGTGAACTATCACATTGATGGCAAAGTCTTAGTCAAAGATTTTAGTGCACAAGTGATGCGCGGTGACAAAATTGCCTTAGTGGGGCCAAATGGCTGTGGTAAGACGACGCTGCTGAAATTAATGCTGGGAGACTTACAAGCCAATAGTGGTAAGGTGCATTGCGGCACTAAGTTAGAGGTCGCTTATTTCGATCAACACCGTGCGGCTCTCGATCCCGATAAAACAGTAATGGATAACCTCGCAGAAGGAAAGCAAGAGGTGATGGTGAACGGCAAACCACGCCATGTCTTAGGTTATCTACAAGACTTTATGTTCCCACCGAAACGTGCGATGACTCCGGTTCGTGCGTTATCGGGGGGAGAGCGTAATAGGCTATTACTTGCTCGGTTATTTTTAAAACCCAGTAACTTATTGATCCTCGATGAACCGACTAACGACCTTGATGTGGAAACTCTAGAACTACTTGAGGAGTTGGTGGACAGCTATCAAGGCACAGTGCTATTAGTCAGCCATGACCGTGAGTTTGTCGACAATAGCGTCACGGAATGTTGGATTTTTGAAGGCAACGGGGTGATCAATCGCTACGCGGGGGGATATTTTGACGCTCAGCAGCAAAAAGCACAAACCGTGAGTTTGAAAACCACGCAACAAAGTAAAATATCGGACGAAGAGAAATTCACTAAAGTAAAAGAGCCTACAAAGCGAAATAATAAGATTAGCTACCATTTACTACGTGAATTAGAACAATTACCATCAAAGCTTGAGCAACTTGAGAGCGAAATTGAAACACTGCAAGCCACAATCAGTGATGCAGACTTCTTTAATCAGCCTCATGATGTTACAGAAAAAACATTAAATGCATTGGCTGAGAAAGAACAAGCGCTAGAACAAGCATTTGATCGTTGGCAAGAACTTGAACTATTAAAAAATAGTTAGTTTATAGATCAAAAATAGAAGGGGCGAATCACCTTGTGCTCTCATGAGTCTCATGAACATGTGCTGTGTACACAGTGCGACATGCTAGTTGCAGTGCCTGAATTAGAGCAAGGCACTAAAGCTACATGTCCACGTTGCCATACTGTGTTGGTTGCAAAGTGGCGCTATCCGTATAAGCAGCCAGCGGCATATGCATTCAGTGCATTAATCATGCTGCTGGTTGCATGTATGTTTCCATTTGTCAAAATGAGTGCGGCCGGAATCGAAAATGAAATCTCTTTATTTCAAATTATAGAGATTATCGCGACAACCCGTTACAGCGGGTTGGCTCTATTCTTTCTGTTTTTTTCATTAGTGATCCCCGCCTTTTGTATGGTGACTATCATACTCTTTGGTATGCAAGTGTATGTCCCAAAACCGATTAAAGTGTGGATGAGCCGTATCCTGTTTCAAATGAAATCGTGGTGTATGGCAGAAATTTTCCTTGCGGGCGTGCTGGTCAGTTTCGTGAAACTGATTGCCTATGGGGATATTGGTGTTGGATTAAGCTTTTTGCCTTATTGTTTATTTTGTGTTTTACAAGTGAGGGCGTTTCAATGCCTTGATAGGCACTGGATGTGGAACAAAATCGAACCTGCCCCAAAATTGGCACAAAAGCTAGAGGTTGGACGTACAGGGATCAGTCAAAATGTTCGGTTGTGCTTAGTGTGTACAGCGATTTTGCCCGCTGAGCAATCTCAATGTCCTCGCTGCCATGCACATGGTAGTGTGCGTAAGCATCAAAGCATACAATGGACAGCCGCACTGTTATTGACTTCTTTTATATTGTATATCCCAGCGAATCTGCTGCCTGTCATGACAACCAATATGCTGGGTAGCGACATGCCGGCGACTATTATGGATGGCGTAATACTATTGTGGGGGGATGGTTCATATCCCGTTGCGTTAGTGATTTTTATTGCCAGTATTATGGTACCTTCATTAAAAATGATAGGTATTGCGTGGCTATGCCTTGATTCTCAGGGGTATGGCAATCGAGACCCCCATCGTATGCACTTTATTTATGAATTAGTTGAATATGTAGGTCGTTGGTCAATGATTGACGTATTTGTTATTACCATTTTGGCTGCATTAGTTCAAATGGGGCAATTAATGAGTATCGTCCCTGCACAGGGCGTTATTTTCTTTGGCGTCGTGGTCATTTTAACGATGTTTGCTGCGATGACTTTCGACCCTAGACTGACATGGGATCGCTGCGAAAAGAAAAATGCAATAAAAGTTGTTGAACAAGAAGGAGCCATCGGGTGAGTGAACAAAAAACGCCACAGGCCAATGCCAAAGTCAGTAAACTGAAAAGTTGGTCACCTGTATGGGTGATCCCTATCATCACTGTCTTAATTGGTGCTTGGATATTATTTTATCACTTCAGCCATCAAGGCCCTGAAGTGACGTTAATTACTTATAATGCAGAAGGCATTGAAGCCGGTAAAACCAAGATTAAAAGCCGTAGTGTAGATATTGGTATCGTTGAAAGTGTGACATTAGACGACAACTTTAGCCGAGTTGTCATTAAGGCTCGCCTTAATAGCGATATGAAAGATTTGCTACGCACTGATTCTGCTTTTTGGATTGTGAAACCAGCTATCGGCCGTGAAGGTGTGACAGGTCTGGGAACATTGCTATCAGGGGTATTCATTGAATTACAACCCGGTAGTTCATCAAAAGAGCATAACGAATTTACGCTGTTAGATTCGCCTCCGTTAGCTTCTCCTGATGCAAAAGGGATCCGAGTGATATTGGTGAGTGATCGTGCTGGTCAATTGAATCCTGGGGACCCTGTCTTGTTTAGAGGCTATCGTGTCGGTTCTGTTGAAACCAGTAATTTTGACATGGATAAGCGTGATATGCGCTATCAGCTATTCATCAATGCGCCGTATGATAAGCTCATTAGTACCAATGTGCGCTTTTGGAAGGATAGCGGCATCGCTTTCGATATGTCATCGCAAGGTATTCATGTGGAGCTGGGATCAATAGCAACCTTACTTGCTGGTGGGGTTAGTTTTGATGTGCCAGCAGGTTGGGTACCCGGTGAAGGGGTGAAAGAAAATACGGAATTTAAACTCTTTGATAACCAAAGTAGTATCCAAAATTCCCTGTATACCGAGTATCAAGATTTTGTTCTGTTCTTCTCGGATTCAGTAAGAGGTTTACAGCCTGGGGCGCCTGTAGAATTCCGTGGTATCCGTTTAGGTACAGTAGCTCAAGTGCCTTTCTATACTGAAGGTCTTGATCAGAAACTGGATAATGACTTCCGCATTCCGGTATTAATCCATATAGAGCCAGAACGATTCAGGAAAGATGTGGGGGCTGACTTCAATCTGAAAAATGAACTGAAATTAGCGATGAAAGATGGGCTTCGTGCATCACTGAAATCAGGTAACTTCCTGACAGGAGCGCTGTTTGTTGACCTTGATTTCGTGCCTAACGTACCGGATTATAAAGGGCCTGATGTGGTGGCTGGTTATAAAGTGATTCCAACAACCAGTGGTGGTTTGGCGCAAATTCAGCAAAAAGTGATTTCAGTCTTGGATAAAATCAATAGTATGCCGATTGAGCCTATGTTGAATCAAACGACCCAAACACTGGCTGAAGGGCAGAAAACGATTAAAGAAGCGCAGGTGATGCTGGCTGAACTGAATAAAGTCATGGGCAGTAAAGAGTTCCAGAACTTACCTAGAGACTTGCAAAAAACCTTGAACGAGATGAATCGAGCAATGCAAGGGTTCCAACCTGGCTCACCAGCATATAATAAGATGGTTGATAATATGCAGCGTTTAGATCAGGTGCTTAGGGAAGTGCAGCCATTATTACGGACGTTGAATAATAAGAGTAATGCCTTAGTATTCGAGGCCGAGCCGTCGAAGGATCCTGTGCCTAAAGGAGTGAAAAAATAATGAGATATCTGGTATCGATATTTGTTTTAATGCTGGCGGCTTGTAGCAGCACCCCTGAAAAAATGTACTACCAATTGCCGGTAAAAGCGCCGGCAACACAAACAGCGGTAGTGATGGGGCAACAAAATCAAATTTGGCTGCAACGAGTTATGTTGGCTGATGTTTTGACATCAAACGGCATTACTTACCAGACATCGGATGTCAGCTACAGTAATGCAAGCTCACACTTATGGGCTAGTCCACTTGAACAGCAGTTAGGACAATCCATGGTCAGTGAACTATCGTCTGCGTTACCGGGGCGCTTAGTGTCTCTACAGCCGCTACAGAATTCACCTGATACGCTAGATATCACGCTGACCGCGTTTAATGGGCGTTATGATGGGATGGTTTTAGTACAAGGTTTTTGGACATTATCGAATGGTCGTGAAGTGATCCGCCGTAACTTTGATATACAGCTTGAACAAAAAGAAGATGGTTATCCTGATTTGGTGCGCACCTTATCGCAAGGATGGCAGCAAGTGGCAGATGGGATAGCGAAAGAGATCAGCAAACCCTAATTAACACTATGATTACGGATAAATGCGCCTCGTGTTTTCATCAACGGAGGCGCATTTTTTTTGTAAAACTGCTTATAAATCATTCAAATATAAATTATCGTACTATGAACTTCTATAAGGAATATGATATTAATATATTTAATATCAATTAGTTGTCACTTTTTGAATGTATATATCACATTTATAACATTTATGACATTCATATGAAATTCTTTACTTGATTTTCTGACCTGCCAGCGGTATTTCTATACTGTACCTAAATAAAGAGCCCTATGTAGTTTTAGGTTCCTGTCGCTAACAAACTAAGCTATCACCTAGGTTTTCTAGGTGCACACAGAGAACGTCGTTAAGTACAATCTGACTAATGACTTAACTTAAAGCTATTAAGGGTTTTAGGTGCTGTTTTCTTTTCCATTTAAACAATGAGGGAAGTAAGGCATGAAAAGACAGAAGCGAGACCGTTTAGAAAGAGCTTTATCAAGAGGTTATCAAGCAGGTATTGCAGGGCGTTCAAAAGAATTATGCCCTTATCAGTCGGTGGACGCGCGTTCGCATTGGTTGGGAGGCTGGCGAAAGGCCATGGAGGACCGGACGACACTCTCTGCATAGGCAGAGCATAGCACAGCATAACTTACTGATTAGAGAACCTAGATAAACGGTTTTTTAATTCCCTTTAAACCACAATTTTAAACCTCCGCGATTGCGGAGGTTTTAGATCATATAGCGTCAGTCGGTTTAGAAAGCACTTGTGTCTTTAAATAGACCAACTTTCAGGTCATTAGCAACGTAAATGACTTTACCATCAACTAATACTTCGCCATCAGCAAGTCCCATAATCAATTTACGATTAATAACACGTTTAAAATTGATACGGTAAGTCACTTTTTTCGCTGTTGGTAGAACCTGTCCAGTGAATTTAACTTCACCAACGCCCAATGCGCGACCTTTGCCTTCGCCACCCAGCCAACCAAGGTAGAAGCCGACCAACTGCCACATCGCATCCAGACCTAAACAGCCAGGCATAACAGGATCATTCACAAAATGGCAGCCAAAGAACCACAAGTCTGGATTGATATCCAGTTCAGCTTCGACATAGCCTTTATTGAAAGAACCGCCATCTTCAGTCATGGTGATGATGCGATCCATCATCAACATATTGCCAGAAGGTAATGGTGGCCCATTTTCGCCAAATAATTCGCCTCTTCCAGAAGCTTCTAAATCACTTTTTGTGTAGGAACTGCGTTTATCAACCATGTTCTTCTTATAGCCTTAATTAAGTTTAAGGATACAGGATAGCTTACACTTGTACGCTGAACAACTCCGATCTGATATTTTTTTACTCAACCAAGCCATTTCAGAAACCAAGGAAGCTTTGGTTTTTCTGGCGAGTTAGCTTGATTTATCCGTTCTTGAATTAAAGCTAACAAGTGTACGTTGTCACCTTCAGCTTGTTGCTCAAAGTAAGCTTGTTTGGTCAGTAAGGTGATCGCTTGAGCGACATGTTCTACTGGCCATATATGAAATTGACCTTCTTTGACTGCGTCAACAACGGTTTGATTGAGGCACAGATGGCGGACATTCGCCATTGGGATGATGACACCTTGCTGGCCTGTTAAGTGACGTTGAGCACAAATATCGAAGAAGCCTTCAATTTTTTCATTCACGCCGCCAATAGGTTGCACATAACCAAATTGATCTACCGCCCCGGTTACCGCTATTTGTTGATCGATAGGCTGTAGTGCTAATGCACTAATGAGGGCGCATAGTTCAGCCAAAGAAGCGCTATCACCATCGACTTCACCATAGGACTGCTCAAAGACAATTGAGGCTGAGAATGGCTGTGGCTGCTCTAATTTTAGTTCATAATTTAAATAAGCTTGCATGATCATCATGCCTTTAGCATGGATATTACCACCAAGCTCTGCTTTTCTTTCAACATCCACAAATTCACCATCACCTAAATGTGCCACACAGGTAATGCGTGAAGGCTCACCTAACGCTTCAGGGTGACCGGGGTACTGTAAAACGGACAACCCATTAATTTGGCCGATAACTTCTCCCTCTGTTCGGATAAAAACCTGTTCCTGTAAGATGTCGTCTTGTGAGCGCTCAGAAAGAAAGCTATGACGCCATAGGCGATTTTCAAGTGCCTGTTTGAATGCTTCATCACCCATCATGTTATCGATTTGGTAATGAGACGCATCGGTTAATTTACGGATGAGCCATTGGCTATCAAGAGGTAAATTAAACTTGTCTTCACAAAACCGCGTAGCTTGTGTAATAAACGTCATCCAGCCATCGGAGGCAATTTCAGGCAAATGATTAGCGTCAATAAGTGATTTGATATAGCGCATCCACAGAACTAATTGTTCTTTATCATCAAAGAACATGATGGGTTCATATTCACCATAGATAGCATTCTCAAATAATTCTGAGTCGATATATTCAAATTCTTCTAACTCCAGCCTATCACCAACGATAATCAATTTTATATCAAGCGGTTGAGCATCAATTTCTATAGGTAGAGGCTGGTTATCAGAAAATGGCAACCATTCAAGTTGGCGACGAGCCACCATATTCTGTAATCTTTGCCACATCAATGGTTGGGCAATCAGTGATGATGCCGATAATATTAGGACACCACCGTTGATTTGATGTAATAATCCAGGAACTAAATGCAGTGAAGCTGTGATATAGCCAAACAATTGTTCTGGTTCTATCCAGTCGCGGTATGCAATCTTAGTCTGGCTAGAAAAGCGTCCGTCAATTTCAGGATGCCATTTAAAAGCGAGTTTATTGTCAGTGAGCTGATAATCACCCTTAATCGGCGAAAATTGGGTCAGTAAAGGGCTGATCGCTTCAGAAAATACCTGTAAATAATGCTCACTTTGCTCAGACTTGATAAACATGAAACGCGTGCGTGAGTTTTCTTTGATAAAACGTTCAATGCTATTAAATAGCCTAGGTTGAATTTCTGACAAAGTAGCAGGGGTCAGGGTATCTGAAGAGACAAAAGTTGCCTGATAAGGTGTTAGGTCAGGTGTTAGGCCTTGCCATGTTAGTTCTTGACTGATCACTATAATTTTTCTGCTATTAAAATGATTATAAGTAAAATGCCTGTTGGTGAGCAGGGCGCGTATGCCTGAATCCTGTTTGAATATTTTACATTGTTTTCAGGTCCATTTATTACCCATTGGGCAAGGTTGCTATATTAGCGTCTGAGCGTCAATCTTGCAGCAATAATTGACGTATAATCGATTAGAATAAAGCAAATAACAGTACAACAGGTAAAGACATTGGCCATGTAACGCCTATAAGTAGTGCACTGAGTAATCTCATAACTATGTTAGGGTCTTTTGTTAGGCGTAGTGTTATTAGAGCAGAGCATACGCCACCTATTCCATAAACGAGGAGTATGCATTCAAATGTGGACATGCTAATTCATTAATTTGTTAACAGATGAGGGCAGATTGTACACTATTTTGTGCTAAGTTGTTATCTTCTTTGTGAAGGGTCGTTTGTTGTTACCGCTGAATTGTGCTTCTTCAGTTAAAATTGCTAATATAAAACTAGATTCGATCTTCGTCGGGAAAAATTATGAAATATCAACAGCTTGAAAATCTAGAATGTGGCTGGAAATGGGATTATCTGGTGAAGAAGTCCAGAAGTGGTGAGGCAATCACTCGATATATTGAAAGAAGTGCAGAAGATGAAGCGATTGCCTTGCTGTTAAAAATGGAGAATCGGCCGACAGATGTTATGAAGTGGATTAATTTACATATGAATCCACAATTAGATAATCGTATGAAACAGAGTATTCGCGCTAGGCGTAAACGCCATTTCAATGCAGAGCATCCGCATACGAGAAAAAAGTCTATTGACCTTGATTTTTCTGTTTGGCAGCGATTGTCTAATCTTGCCGTTAAGCGCAATAAAACATTATCGGAAACGATCATTCAGTTGATCGAGGATGCAGAGCATAAGGATAAGTATGAAAGCCAAATGAGCTTATTAAAAGAAGATCTGCAAGCGATTTTAGGTAATTCAAATACTAACAAGCCGTAATATTGATCGTTTGCTGTTATTGAATGATCAACTAAGATCGCGATGCTCTATGAGTAAAAGATGTAATCATTGACGCTTCACTGACTGGGATATAAGCAAAGCCTAGTTGTGATGGGATAAGACTTAGGCTATCGCCTGCTTTAAGTGACTTTAGAGATAAAAAAAACCCCATCGAAATGGGGTTTTTTGTGTTCAGATCGAAATTCGACCGAGGAACTTGTTATTAAGCGCCTGGTTGAGTTACAACTTCAGTTGTACCTTGGATTTCGATTTCAACGCGACGGTCTGGTGCCAGACACTCGATCAGAGCAGCACGGCCTTTAACGTTGTCACATTTGTTACCAGTTACTGGATCTTCTTTACCACGACCTTCAGCAGCGATTGCGCTAGCTGGAACGCCTTTAGCTACCAGGTAGTCAACAACTGACTGAGCACGTTTTTGTGACAGTGGCAGGTTGTAGTTTTGTGAACCGATACGGTCTGTGAAACCAACTACCAGTACGCGACCTTGAGTTGGGTCGATGCTGCTCAGTTCGTTATACAGTTCGTTCAGTGCTTGCTGACCTTCTGGCTTCAGAGTTGCTTTGTTGAAGTTGAACAGAACGTCTGAACGCAGAGTGAAACGTTTGTTCTCAACAACTGGAGCTGGCTCAACAACTGGCGCTGGCTCAACAACTGGCGCTGCTTCTTGGTTGAAACGATATGCTAGACCAACGCTCAGCATGCCGTTGTCTGGACGTACGCCCAAGTTATCGTTATCACCGATGTTGCTCACCCACTGGTAGTCTAAACGAGTCGCCCAGTTTGGAGTGATTGCATATTCAACACCCAGTGCGTATACAGGAGAAACGCCAGTGTCGTTTTCTTTGTAATTTGGTTGACCTTCTTGATGTGCTTTAACATCAGTACGCCATACCATACCACCTAAACGAGTGTAAACGTCTAAGTCATCCATTACTGGATAGCTTAGTTTGGTCGTCAGAGAAACACCCATTGATTTCAGGTCGCCGTTGTTACCAGCACCTTTGTATTTCATTTTACCAAACCAGTCATAACCAAGCTCGAAGCCCATGTACTGGTTGTATTGGTAACCTGCGTATGCACCAGCACCGAAAGTATCACGGTCAGTACTGTTACCTACAGTTGCATTACGATCAACTGGAGTAAAGCTTGTGTCTTCATAGTGAGACCAACCCAGTTTAGCACCGGTATACCAAGTGTTGTCTTTTGGAGCTGCCTGCGCAACAGTTGCGAAAGCTGCTACTGCCACTGCTACTGCGATAGCTGTCTTTTTCATTTTTTACGCCTCGTTATCATCCAATATAGGCATGGCTTCAATGAGCCTTATTATTCGCCATTGGTTTAAAATACTTGCTAGGTTTCGCTGACATTATCTACAAAAATTTATAAAAAGTAAAAAATAATGCCATAACCTTAACAAGCTAAAGTCTACAACGAACTTAAAAAGATACAAGTAGAGCAAGCAAAAATCGTTATAAAAAAACATATTTTAGTGGATAAATCAGAGAGATAAACATAACCTAATTTTAGATTGATTATTATCTATCCCATTGATCTCAATTATTTTTTCTACATTTTTTGAGCTTGTTATATCCAAATGTCAAATTTACTAAGAATATTCTTAATCTTGGCTAGTGATAATAGTTAGAGTGAATTTTTAGGTTATTTAGCTGTCCAGAATGGATACTTGCAATATTATGTGTTTTTTGAGGGCGCATAATAAAGCCAATAGAATGACCTTCTTGAGCCGCGCTTTGTAATCGAGCAAAGTCCTGTTCATTTAATTCAGGAAGCCAGCCGAGTACGACACTGTAATTACCACTCTTTAATGCCTTTTCCATTGCATCTATTGTCGTTATTGACGGCATATTACTTAATTGCATGATTTTATTTATAGGTAAACCAGACTGCTCTAGCCAATGGCGACTCAACTTTTTATTTGGACTCAACCAAAGCAACCAGCGAGATTGCACACCAAATTGGCGCAACATTGGCAGTAGGATGTAATCCATAATAGGATGTTTTTCATCATAAACCAGTTCACTCACCATACCATGCTGCATGGCATCATGGATATGTGGTGTTGAAGGCATGACTTGCGTACTGTGGTTAACAGAATGTTCAGTTGCTTTGTTCCAAGAATAGATAGCCATAATTCACCTCACCAATCAAGCTGTATGAATATACAGTAACTGTATATTCATACAATATCAAGCCTATTTTTTCAAAGCGCTTCGCAACTTTGGTGTTTTTATCTGCAATATTCTTGGAGTTTTAGGCTGTTCATCCCAGAATAGGTTTCTGCTAATTGTTTGTAAAATTAGGATATTTATAGTTTCACATACAAGGATGGAAGTAGATGAATACTCATAAGGAGCTTGGGTGTATGTCTTTACTGGAAAAGAATGATCCTCGATTAGATCAGCTATTAAAACGTTTTGGTGAGTTTAAAAAGAAAAACCACTTTGGTGGATATTGTCTAATCATCGATAGTGCCATCATCGGGTTAACATTAGATGGCCTTTTATATTTACGTGGATGTCTTTTTGCAAGAAGCTACTTTGAATCTATTAAACTTAGGCGGCTAGTGTTTAGCAAAAAAGGCATACCGCTAGAACTGCGTTATTATCAGATCCCTGAGCAGATATGGGAAAATGAAGAGTTATTGCTCCATTGTATTGAGTTAGCTTATCGTTCTGCGATTGAAGAACGAAAACAAAAACAATCAGCGGTATTACGCATCAAAGATTTACCGAATATGAATATGTCAGTAGAGAGAGCATTAGGCAAAATCGGCATTCATAAAGTTGATGATTTACGAGCAATAGGTGCGAAAGCTTGCTTTTTGAAGCTAAAACAGTTGGGGCGATTTTCTCCTAGTATTAAATTACTGATTGGATTAGCGGGGGCAATAGAAGGCTATCATAGTGCTGTTTTACCATTACAAATGAAACAAGAATTGATCAATTGGTATAACAGTGTGGGGTAGGGCTAATTAAGGTGAGATAAACGATGAGAGGGGATGTCACTGTTTCGCCACATTTTGACACCCGCTCATCTGTTTTATTTATCGGCTAACTGACTTAATTTTGCTCGTGTACATAATGATTTGCTGACGTATTAATTTGTATGATCATAGCCTTGATTTCAGGAATAAGCTCCAGTAATAATCTTGCTTGTTCCATAATCAGTACTGTTTTTTCATCATCACTGACGGATATGCTATCAATGCGACGCGTAATACTTTCTCGTAACTGTTCTGATTTCTCTTCGGCTTGAGCGTCCAACGTCAGGATTTGCAATGAGGTTTCTACATAGCAAATAGCATCACTTAAAATCGTGAGGTTATCCTTATTTTGCATCTGCTCTCGATGTGCACCAAGGGCGGAAATA
The DNA here is from genome assembly GCF_033688105.1 of Providencia sp. PROV080. NCBI lineage: Bacteria > Pseudomonadati > Pseudomonadota > Gammaproteobacteria > Enterobacterales > Morganellaceae > Providencia > Providencia sp. PROV080. Next base: position 2,874,062 of record NZ_CP096346.1, on the reverse strand, counting down.
TAGCTCAGCAATGTATGGTTAAGGCATAGAAGCCTAAATGCCTGTTCTTGGGTGACTTGATAGGACTTCGGGTCTGATGCCATATTCGAAACAATAGAAGCAAATTCTGCATCATTATTATGGGCATCTCGCCGTGCTACTCGGTATTCAAGGCTATTATCTTTACCTTGATAGTATTGTTGCAAAATCGCATCTAAATAACGGCAATTGCTGTCCATGGTTTTTTGTACCACTTGAGGTAATTGGCGAAATTTCCAATCAGGCCATATAAAGCTCACTGCAAGAAAGGCAATAAAACAACCGATTAAAGTATCAATGACCCGAGGAAGAGCAACCTCAAATCCTTCTCCTAATAGGTTAAAACAAAAGAGAACAAGCAAGGTAATAAATAGGGTTGCTTGAGCATATTGGCTGCTACGGAAAACAAAAAATAGCAAACCAGAAATAACGATTAAGGTCAGCTGTCCTTCCATTGAAGGCACAAAATTTAATAAAGGTAACCCAACGAGTATCCCGATGAGGGTACCGATTATCCGTAGTGCGAGTCGTCGTTTGGTTGCACTATAGTTAGGTTGGCAAACAAATAAACTGGTTAATAAAATCCAATATCCTCTTTCTAAATCAAATAACTGGATAATGAGATAGCCTGTACAGAGTAAGAGTGACATTCTAACGGCATGGCGGAAAAGTGCAGACTTAGGCGTTAAATGATGTTTAAAGCGGGCAATAATATCACTGAGACCTGAAGGGGACTCATCTGATAATTGTTCAATTTGTTTATTGTGGTGTTGCCGTGAATTCTGTTCAAGGCTAAGCCCACGCAATTGCACGTCAATACCTTTCAAGTTTTTGAGTAAGTTATACAACGCTTTTATTTCATGAATCGCTGGGGAGCGTTGCTTAAGTAATTGCAGTGAGTTTTCAAGGTAAGTGAAAGTACCTTCAAAGCGTGGGTTATGTTGATATTGTTTACGCCATAGGACTGATTGAGCGACTTGCTGGCAAGCTCTTGCTTGCATACTCAGTAAACGTTGAAAACGGAATAATATATCGCTGTGGCGCAGGGTGCGACTCAGCTGTTGGTATTGAATGTGTGATGAGCTGGCACGTTCATGGATATCTTGCGCCACAAAATAATATTGTAACGTCGTACGGGTGCCTTTTTGTCCGCGATCACCTTTTAGTCGGCTAAGAAGCGCTATTTTTGCTTGATTCATCGTACTGACTAATGTGCTATTAACGAGTGCTAGCTCGTAGACTGACTGCGGGTAGTCATCTTCCAAATCGGGGTCGAATAGGTTAGCTTTAGCATCAAGATAAGCCGCTAATTGCTGATAACATTGCGTAATGGCATCTTGCAACGGCCTAACTGGAAATAGAATATGGCCGATTAAGGTCAAGACGTTATACCAAATAGCACCAATGAGTAGCAAAGCAGGTTGTTGATACCATGTATCAAAAATAGGCACACCCAGCATGGTATAGATGGCAATTAATAGTGCACCAAAAGCAATCGTAGCATAGCGTTGACCTAATGCGCCCAATAGAATGAATCCACAGGTTGAAATTGCCAGACCAAAGAAGAAAAGTATTGGATGTGGGAATAACAATTCAATAGAGACGGATGCGATAAAAAAGCAACATAGTGTGATAACTAAGTTTTTTAAGCGGCCAGTTAATCTATCATCGAGATCCGTCAGAGCCGCCGCAACCATGCCTAAGGTTAAGGGAATTGTGACTTTGGGCTCTTGGTTTAATAACCAAGGAATGAGAGTCGTCCCTGTCAGGGCGATTAAGATTCGGATATAATATAAAATATGGCTATTATATAAAACACGACGATAACTGGTAAGCAGCGTTAACACAAAGTACCTCAAAGGCAAACATTCCCTAGTCTATACTCGTCATATTTCAAGTTGCTTAGTTGTTGATGTGTTTTCAACCTGCAAATTTAAGTGCCTATATAATCTAGTTTTCTTTTCAACACATTGTTGAACATTTTCTAGATACAACTCGAATTATGTAGAGTCTATATAGGATAGCGTGTTTATGAGTAATAAAAAACTGTTTGGAATCAAGCTACCGTTATTTTCATAATTGAACAACTCAGGTGCAGGATGTATGGAACTGAAATCAACACAGATTGGGCAGCGCCTGGCTCAGCATCCCTATAATCGGGTTCGCTTATTGAATGCTGGCATTGAGGTGAGTGGGGAAAAACATCAATACCTTATACCTTTTAATCAGTTAATTGATATCCATTGTAAAAGAGGCATTGTCTGGGGAGAGCTAGAGTTTGAACTCTCTGATGAGCAAGTCGTACGTTTACATGGTACTGAATGGAAGCAAACTCAACGCTTTTATCATTATTTAAATGATAAGTGGCAGCAATGGAGCCTAGAAATGAGTGAAATCAGTGCTGAAGTCCTGACTTCACTCGCAAAATCTATTCAGCAACAAACTCAACAAGATAGTTGGCTCAACTTACGTGAGTTAGCGTCCTTTCGGAAAAAAATTAGCGAAAAATTTTCGTCTCTCCCTTTGCCATTGGCTCGTGTTAGCCAATTTGAAAACTGTGCTGCCGCTTATCGTTATTGCTTACAGTGGCTAGAAGATGGCGAACGCTGTCGACAGCATATTAATCAACAATGGAGTGAATCAATATTGTCACGCTATGGTGACTTTTTTCAACATGTTGAAACATCACCACTGAACCCCAGCCAATCTCTAGCAGTGATTAATGGCGAAGAAAATATTTTGGTGCTGGCTGGTGCGGGGAGCGGAAAAACATCGGTACTTGTTGCCAGAGCAGGTTGGTTGCTTTTAAGAGGATTCGCTAAGCCTGAGCAAATCTTATTATTGGCTTTTGGTCGTAAAGCGGCTCAAGAAATGAATGAGCGCATTCATGAGCGCTTGCAACAAGAGGATATTGAGGCAAAAACCTTTCATGCATTAGCGCTACAGATTATTCGTGAAGGTAGTAACAAATCACCAGTTATCAGTGAATTAGAAACAAATTCACAAAAACGCAGTGAATTATTACTTAATGAATGGCGCGAACAGTGTAGTAGTAAAAAAGCACAAGCCAAGGGGTGGCGTGAGTGGTTAACCGATGAATTACAGTGGGATGTTCCTGAAGGTGAGTTTTGGCAAGATGAAAAAATCAGTAAACGGGTCGTTACTCGGTTAGATCGTTGGTTAAGCTTAATGCGCATGCATGGTGGCAGCCAAAAAGAGATGATCGAAGCCGCAGATGAACAGCAACAAAGCCTATTTCAAAAACGTATTCGTCTCATGTCGCCTCTTTTAAAAGCATGGAAGAGTGCGTTAAAAGAGGAAGGGGCTATTGATTTTTCGGGACTCATTCACCAAGCAATTAATTTATTGGAGAAAGGGCGTTTTATCAGTCCTTGGAAGCATATTTTAGTTGATGAGTTCCAAGATATCTCACCATTAAGAGCAAAGTTGTTACAAGCATTACGTCAGCAAAATAAGCAGACCTCACTCTTTGCAGTTGGTGATGATTGGCAAGCGATTTATCGTTTTAGTGGTGCAGAATTAGATCTCACAACATCTTTTGAACAAAATTTTGGGCAAGGAGCGCTATGCGCTTTAGATACAACTTATCGATTTAATGAACGTATTGGCGAAATAGCTAATCGCTTCATATTACAAAATCCGACTCAACTCGATAAACCGCTCAATAGCTTAGTGAAAGGCAGTAAGAAATCGGTCATTTTGCTCGATGAAAATGCACTAGAGCGTTTATTAGACAAAATGAGTGGCTACGTTACAGATAATGAAACTATTTTGTGTTTAGCACGTTACCATTACTTAAGACCCGAAATTTTAAATAAAGCTAAAACACGCTGGCCGAAGTTGAATATCGAGTTTATGACTATTCATGCTTCAAAAGGCAAACAAGCGGACCATGTCATTATTTGTGGGCTTAATAGTGGGAAAGATAGTTTTCCAGCGGTGGCGAGAGAATCTATCATGGAACAGGTTTTGCTACCGAAACACGAAGAGTTCGAGTATGCGGAAGAGCGACGATTATTATATGTTGCAATGACGCGTGCTAAACAGCAGGTATGGCTACTTTACCATCCTGATGAGCCTTCAGAGTTTGTGGATATCTTAAAACAGTTAGGTGTTCCTAAACAGAAAAAACCATAATGGATGATAGGTGCCGGACACGAACTATCCGGCACTGATTCGTTATTTGGTGCGCTCTTGCAAGTATCGTTGATAATCAGGAATAACGACATCAATTTCACCATCAAAGTATGGTGAGGTAATGATAAAGTCAGCTGTTGCGGGGTTGGTCGCAACGGGGATATTCCAGACTGTTGCTAAGCGTAATAGGGCTTTAACATCGGGATCATGAGGAACCGCATTGAGTGGATCCCAGAAAAATATCATCACATCGATCTTTTGTTCAGCGATCATTGCGCCAATTTGTTGGTCACCTCCCATCGGGCCACTCAGCATACCGGTGACATTAAGACCAGTATGGTGACTAATTAGACTGGCTGTCGTTCCTGTCCCAAACAGTTTATGAGGCTTTAGCTGCTCACTATTTTTTGTCGCCCATGCTAATAGCGAGGATTTGCAGTGGTCATGGGCAACCAGTGCTATATTTTTCGGGGTTTTTATTCTACGAGTTGTTGATTCCATGATGTTCCCTTAAAAGTCGCGTGATATCACGCTAAGAGCATTAATAATGCTTATTTACCTGTTGTGGCTGGTTGTTATGGAAATAATTAGGGAAATCAATTTATTATTTTATAACAAATGGTTAAAGTGGAATAAATACGTTTTCCCGTATTGCCAGCAACCTTAGCGTGATGGCCTATAATAGAGAAATTGAGTGATCACGCAGGACAAGGTATATCATATTGTGAGTTAATAGTTTACTGATTTTGGGAGATATTTTGATGGATAGTCAAGAAATTGCTGAAATATTACGGCGTGTTAACACGATCGCATTGGTCGGAGCAAGTGATAAACAAAATCGCCCAAGTTATGAAGTGATGGCATATCTATTAGAGCTGGGGTACACCGTGATTCCGGTTAGTCCTAAACTATCGGGTCAAACATTATTAGGGCAAAAAGTATATGAAAAGCTGAGCGATATTCCCCAACCTATAGATATGGTAGATGTGTTCCGTAATGCCGATGCTGCCGTTGGCGTCGCACGGGAAGCCGTAGACGTTAAAGCAAAAGTGTTATGGCTGCAAAAAGGCGTTATCAGTGAAGAAGCTCAACAAATCGCTTTGTCTGCTGGTATGAAATTTGTCATGGATAAGTGTCCAAAACAAGAAATTCCGGCGTTAGGCTTAGAAAAATAAGCGCCATAACGTAGTAAAGCAGCTAACGCGCTGCTTTACTGTGGATGAACGATAAAGGATTAGTTACGTAGGCGTGGTGCTTGTAATTGTGAACGAATAGATTCAGCTAATTCGTCCATAGAGGGTTGTTCTGGATGGTCATCAGCGGTTTCATAAGTAATTTGAGCTTCTGCCAAATAAGTATGAATAGCTTCGCCATTATCGTCTTCCATAACAACGTGATACCAAGGCAAATCACGTAATGTGCTGTTTGCAGCAATATCATCATCGTCATGCGGTTGTTCGAGCGAGTATTCAGCATCAACATCTACTACAACGCCTAGGTAGCCGAGTAATTTATGTCTAACTTGTTGCCCGATCCCATATTTACTGGTGATCATCATAGCCACCTCCTAAAAGCCTTGCTTATGCTATAACTTTATATCTGGGCAGTGTTCCGCGTTTTCAAGCCAATGTATGGACAATTATTCATAACGCAATACACTGTCTTATATGTAACATGAAAAGCAGTGCCTCGATCTCAGATTATCTGTTCAACGCATAAAACACAACTGTAATAAATAGGTTATTTATAAATAATCTACTGATAAAGGGGGCTAAAAATGACAAAAGCAGCCGGACGTTTGTTTTATATTTATGGCCGTGTACAAGGGGTTGGTTTTCGCTATCAAACATATCATTGGGCTAATCAGAATGGAATAAAAGGATATGTTTGTAATCGCGAAGATGGCAGCGTTGCGCTAGGCATTTACGGCTCAGAGCAAGATATCTGCTTTGTAGAGGAATGGCTTAATGCAGGTGGTCCCCCTGGAGCAAAAATAGACCATTATTTTAGCGAAAACTGGGCAACTGAAAAAATAGCGGATTTTTCAGTCCGCTATTAATTTTAGGGTAATGAGTTAAATGCATTTGACAGGTTTTGGTAACCCAGCAAGTTTCGTGGCTTGCTTTGCGGGACCTTTAGGGAATAGTCGATACAAGTAGCGGCTATTTCCTTTCTCCTCTCCAAATTGCTGTGAAACCGCTTTTACCAGCATACGAATAGCGGGTGAGGTGTTAAACTCTTCGTAAAAGGCACGAACAAAGCGAACAATTTCAAGGTGCTCTTCTGTCAGCGTAATATTTTCTTGCTCAGCGAGAAGAGGGATAAGCGCCTCGCTCCATTGTTGGCTATCAATAAGGTAGCCTTGTGAATCAGTCTCAATTTCTTGACCGTTAAAACGCAACATACAAATTTCTACCTAAACAAAAATAGAGTGCAAATTTAGCAAAAAATAGTCAATAACCCAAGTAACCTGTTAAATATGCCGATAATTTAGCCCAACGATACGCTAAGCGTCTATTTTTATAGCAATTGATAAAAATAAGGGTTTACATCGAAAGCCCAGATGTTTATAGTGCACGTCATTGCGGAGGGGTGGCCGAGCGGCTGAAGGCAGCGGTCTTGAAAACCGCCGATGGGAAACCATCCGAGAGTTCGAATCTCTCCTCCTCCGCCATTTCAACATCTCCTAGCGTTTTCTGAAATCTCCTATTATTCAGTAATAATCCAATCTCCTAACAAAATCTCACGCTAATAAAATCGACTATCGACTTTCTAAATCTCTGCAATTTGTTGTATCGAATTCCCTTCTACAATATTGGTGATTTATAAAGCTAACAGACATGGCAATCAAGCGTGCCAAGTCAAAAGCAAAATCCTACACGCTGGCGGATGCCAACGGGCTATCTTTATTAGTTGAAATTAACGGCTCCAAAGGCTGGTGTTATCGCTATTAATTTGCTGACAAAACTAAAATGATATCGTTAGGTATCTATCCTGTTGTCATTCTCATTGAAGCAAGAGCGAAAAGAGACAAATCACGAAAACAGGTCGTCAATACTATTAATCCAAATGAATCCAGAAAAGCAGAAAAAGCAACCACCATTAATCAAACTGAAAACACCTTTAAAAATCTTGCCCTTGAATGGTATGAGGATAGAAAGGACCGCTGGTCTGTTGGGTATCGTGATGACATGATGGACGCATTCGAAAAAAGATGTATTTCCTTATATAGGTCATTGCCCGATTGCCGAAATCAAACCCATGGAATTACTTGAAGTGCTTTCTATTATGGAAAAGCGCGGAGCAACCGAGAAGCTAAAGAAAGTGCGTCAACGTTGTGGTGAGGTGTGGAAGTACGCCATTATTACTGGTAGGGCAGAGTATAACCCTGCACCAGATTTAGCCAGTGCCTTTGTTCCACATGCCAAAACTAGCCTTGCTAGAAAACTAGAGGTTATTGTGCAAAACGAAACCCTCACACTAAACAGTTAATTTGAGCTATTTTTAAGTAATATACTAATAAGTAAATAGTATTTAGTATCAAATAAAATTGCGCATTGATGCCAAAATTGCGCACTAAAACTGCGAACGAAATTGCGAATTCGCAGTTTGAAAATTGCGAACAAAAGTGCGAATTTTGCAGTTGGTCATGAAATAGAAATGTAGTGTTGAAGCCTCTTTCTGGCTGGCTTTATTCAATGATAGCCTGTTATCAATTGTTATGGTGAGTTGTTGAGAAATATCAAGGTTGTTCGCAGTTTGCTACTTCTTAAAACTTCAGGTTGAACTTAATTATCGCTATTTCATTTTAAGGGAAGTGGACAATATCTTTTGTACCGTTTTGATTGGTGTAATATTAGGTATTAGGTTATTTCTGCATCAATATCGGACGATTCTTATATGTCTAATAATTACTATAGTTAGTATAAGATACACTTAAATTTCGTATATATATGAAATTATTATAATTTATTAATTTTGAGCTATCTTCGATGAATAAAAAATCTAATTTAAGTCTTATTTTGGTTTCACTGATCTTATTAAGTGGTTGTACCCAGAAACATAGAGATACCATATCAGACATAACTTATGCATTAACGGGTGTCCCTGGTGCAAAGCACAAAAACAATGGGAATAATAACACCACAATGAAATCAAAAGCACAGTTAGAAAGAGAAAAAGAAGAGTATGAATTCAAAAATCGCCGCCAAAGTTGGATTGGTAAATCTATAGATGACCTAATAATGCAAAGGGGCAGTCCTTTTGGAGTTCATAAGAGACAGGATGGGGGCTCTCAATATACCTTTAAGAAAACCCAAAACAGTTCTAATGACCCGTACCTTAATAACCCTCGCTTATGTGTAGATAACTTTATTACCGATAAAAATGGATTAATTAAAGACTGGTCATCTTCTAACTGCCTTTATTAAACAGAGTTCATATAGTTTTTCCTAATCCTTTTTTGTTAGACGGGCGAGTTAGTTAGCTAAAACCGCCCCCTACATGCTTTATAATTAAATGAGTTTCTCTATAATATCCTTGTGACGCTTCCACGCTGAATAAATATCCTTATCCCACACTTTACCGCCTTTCGTTTGATAACCAGCCTCATTAATTCGTTCAGTAATAAGCGCCCGTTATCTATGCCCTCTGATAGTGACCACTTCCACTTTATTTAATGCAAGCACCGTTAACGGGTACCACTCTCGATGATATCCCGGAGCCATATAGGATTTTATATTCGCCGTTCGACTCTCTTTACGACAAATTTCAGAACGGTATACCGTGTAAGGCGGTAATGCTTCTATCTCTTCAGGAAGAATCGCAGTGAAATGAATGTTTTTGCCATTTGTTGGCGACGTAAAGGTGTCATTTTTGCATACTCATGCAAAGAGAATACACTTAATAACGCAGTGAAAGCGGTTTTATAAGACAGAAGATAGCTTTCAAGATTAGCTTCAGGTGATACACGAGGCACCACATCAGAACCATTTATATGACGATAATGAGTAATGTCGGGTAAGCCATTAATCACAGTTATCGAATAAAGCCGAGGTGACCCGTAGGTATGCAAAACTGAATTAAGTCGATGCTCGTCGAAAGATATCATATTTGGGATTTCGGAAGTGCTTTAAACACCTTAGAAAACTCGGTAATGTTGCTAATGCTTCGCGGCAAAGCCCCTATATCTAGGGGCTAAATATATTTTATACCTTTTTGTTATCATTATTTTCTGTAGAAAAACCTAATAATTTTGCCTTTTCTATCAACTCTTCTTTTGCATTTTTTTGTTTAAAATATTTTTTGTGTAATTCAGCAAAGCAATTTGTGTCTTTAGTTTTACATTCGTTCATATCATTAGATTTATCTGATAAGTATTTAATCATAGATATTATTTGAGCTTGTTTTTTATCTGCTTTCGATGGGTTTTTTAATGCATACTGAAAGGAATTATCAATATCATTTTTAATTTTTTCTTTTGCAACTTCTATTGGCGCACAGTTTTTTAATGTTGGAGAGCCAACAACAACACTGCCCCCTTTGCAATAAAATAAAACCTCTTGATTTTTATCTAAATCTATGGGTATATCTTGATAGTTTTTTGAGAAACTTAGCACTACTCCATGAAACTTATCTTTTGTTTTTAAATGAACTTGAGGGATATCACCAAGTCCAGAATGGATATTATCAACTATTCCGTTAATTATTATGTCTTTTCCTTTGAATTTTTTATCTCCTCTAGCTTCATTTTTAGAATAAACTTCCCTCATATCATGTGCTGAGCTGTAGATCATATTATTTGAAAATAAACTCTCACCACCAGTTAAGCTAGTTTCAATATCATCGTTAATCAGAGAGTTTAATATTTCATTTTCATTACTACTTAATTCAATCGCACTTTCTGAAAAAGCAAATGAAGATAAACCGAAAAAGAGAGGAATGGCGATTTTTTTGAATTTCATAATGACTCCATATTAAAAAATGAAAAACTAAAGGCTAGCACAGACGAAGGTTAAAATGAATTATCTACAACCCCTATAAAATCATACTTTCTATGAACTTATCTAGCTTATTACAAACAGTTTCAGTAAAATGACTAGTTATGTAATCAGAGTTTATATACTAGATAAATTCATGTAAACACCGACAAGCAATTTCCTTTTCTACTTCCTGATCAAAGAAAATCAAAATCGATCCCCATGTGTGCACCAAATAATGATCAGTTCAGGAAGCAAAACTATGTCAGGTAATAGGAACCTGATTAGCTGCCCTAACCCGCGTAATTGTTTGTCTAGTTGCTCCAAATTCTTTAGCTATTTAGCTGATACTCTGGCCGTAGCCAATCCTCTTAATAACTTCCTTTTTTGGTCATCGCTCAACGCGAGGGGACACCCAAAATACTTACCTGCATTTTTGGCTCGCTCAATAACTGAATAAGTACGCTCAAGAAGTAAATCACGCTCAAATTCAGCAACAGCAGAAATTACTTGCATAGTCATTTTTCCGGCAAGGTTTATTAAATCAATGCCACCTAATGCTAGGCAATGATCCCTGATACCAGATTCAGCAAACTGCTCCACCGCTTTTCTAATATTCATAGCATTACGCCTAAGGTGGTTGAGTTTAACAACGATTAATACATCGCTAGTTTTCATACGGTCTATTAATCGACTGAATCCCAGTCTTTCACTTGCAGCAACAGAACCGCTGATATGTTCCTCAACTAAACGTTGAGGCATGATGGAAAAACCAGCAGCTTCAATTTCACGCTTTTGGTTTTCGGTGTTTTGTTCAAGGGTTGAAACTCGGCAATAAACAAAAACACGAGACATAATTAAATTGCCTATACGAAATGAATGTATCAATTATATTTCGAGTATGAAATTAACTATACTAGTTTTCGTACATGGTTATAACTATATGTACCAATCCGGCGGTTTCGTACACTATTAATTTAATAACGCATGTGAATTTTGTTTTGTTATTTTTAGCTCTCTTTTCATAATTAGCGTCACCCTAAGGATAGAAATTTATATTTTCATTTTATTTATTACTCTAAAATCAAATAATTCTATCCACATTAGCCCCTATACGATGTCCAAAAAACTATTGTCCTAACGTGTCACTAAATCATCAACGTTTAAAGTCACTTATCATGATTTTTTCATGTGATATTTGGTGCTCCCTTTCGTTGATAAGGCCAATTATATATAACCGCCTCGGCTTATGCCTTGGCGGTTTCATCGTACTTATATTTTTTGATTAAATTTGTTGTTGTTCGCGTAAGGCATTTTATTATCTAGTAATTTAAAGCTAAAACTTTCTCTATCGACGTATCCAACAACATTATTTGAATCATATAGCTGAATGAAGAAATCAGCTAATTCCTCGCTAGAATGATATGTACCAAACACCTTATCATAATCATAATATTCTACCCCGTTAGCAACTCGACCAAAATCTGTTTTAGTAGCTGCCGGAGCCAGTAGTTTAACTTTAATTTTAGCGTTTAAGTTTAATAATTCATGTGCCACCCCCTCAGTAAAAGAGCTGACAAAGAATTTCGAACCACAATAGGTAACGGCTGTAGGTACTATAGTGTATCCTCCTGCTGAACTTACATTGATCAGCTGTGAACCATCAATATTCTGGTTATCGCGCACGAACATTAACGATAAAATCGCGAGTGTATTAATATTCAAATTTAATAAAGCTTTTGTATCTTTTATTGGCTGAGAAAATGCTTTCCCATAATACCCAACACCAGCGTTATTTACCCATACTCGAATATCAAAAACTTTCAGCTCTTCATAAAGTGAAATAGCATCATCGATAATAGATAAATTACATGATTTTGTGACAACCTCAATGCCTTCATTAATCTTGCCTAATTCGACTTTCAATTCATTCAACAAGGAGTCTCGCCTCGCTACTGCAATAATATTAAACCCGCGTTCAGCTAATTTTATTGAAATTTCACGTCCAATACCTGAACTCGCACCTGTAACGACCGCATAATGTTTATTTTTCATAACACACCCTCTTTGACAAAAGTCTCAAAATGGTAAAAGATAGAGTTAACTCTAGGTCAAGGAATTTCTGGGTAATACATGAATTATTCAATCAGTCAGTTTGCACAACTAACCGGATTCACCATATACACCCTTAGATACTATGAAAAAGAAGGAATATTGAAATCATCTAGGCAAACCAATAATCATAGGTACTATTCTGAAGACGATATTGAGTGGGTTAAGTTTATTACTCGCTTAAAAGAAACGGGTATGCCTTTAAAAAAGATTAAAGAATACTCGATACTAAGAAATATAGGCTCATCTACCTCACTTGAGAGAATGAATTTGCTGACTGAACACTACGCTAACCTTGAAAAGCAAATTTTATCTTTGAATGAACACTTAAGTAACTTAAAACTTAAGATTCAGCATTATCAAGAACAATTAAAAAAATGAATACTAATTGACTTACACGACTAACTCACAAGCACCATATATTATTGTGGATGTGGTGCTTAAATGCTCCTGCTATTTTTAGAGCATTCCACCCACAATCTCTTTACATCATCACGCTTTCTACTGGCATTGTCCACTTCCCCTAAAATAAGACAGCTATAATTAGAGAAAGATAAAATCGTCATCGATGCCATACAATCCGTTTTAGCTAAATCTCCACAGTCGGGATTCTGGAAATGCTATTTTCGATTGAGATTTCAAGGTTATCCTTTTAATCATAAACGAGTTTATCGCGTTTATTGTGGATTAGGATTAAATCTGAAACGACGGGTTAAAAAGTGCTTCCGAAGCGTGAAAAAAGACCATTAGTCATAGAGAAAGTCCCGAATATTCAATGGGCATTGGATTTTATGCACGACAGTTTATATTGCGGCAAACGCTTCAGAACCCTCAATATTATTGATGAAGGAACGCGTGAAAGCCGAAAGAGGGTTGCCGAAACAGACCCGAGTCGATAATGGTCCTGAACTCATTTCAGTTAACTTATTGAATTATTGTGAAGATAACCAAATTTTTCTGTGCCATATTCAACAGGGAAAACCGTAGCAAAATGGGGTTATCGAACGTTTTAATGGTTCGTTCCGTCGTGAGTTTTTAAATGCGTATTTATTTGAATCATTAAGCCAAGTGCGAGAATTAGCGTGGTTTTGGCTGCAAGATTATAACCAAAATCGAACCCATGAAAGTTTAAATCACCTCCCACCGGAGGCCTATCGACAACAGTTAGAAAACGCTAAATTGGTGTGTCTCAATTAAAGGGGAGTGGACATAACGTAATATTATAAAATTGATGTTGCCCTCACTAATGAGGGAAAGATAGATAGCAACAATAACGAACTACGGCAAGATTAAACAGGGATGTTACGGGGAGGATTAAGCCGATAACGGTGAGATTACGGTGAGGTTTCTGGCGATCAATTTGACCGTTAGTAGTTACATCAATGAGTTGTGACAAGGTTAGTGGTCACTGTGACCTCTCGCAATAAAAACAATGTGTTGCCACCTCTTACCATTGGTCACTGAAACGATGACCAATGAGCGTTAATCTGGTTTTGTGACTGAATTAAACGTTATCAATTAGTTGTATTTTGATTCCGTCGTTTTAACGGAATTAAGTATAATCAACAGGTTATAGCCACATACAGGATAATCCCGTATCATCATGGTTAAATTAACGTTTCGATCACCTCTGATAATTAGATTGATTACCTATACACACAGAATCCCATCTGAATTATATTTTAACCGATGGCTTATATTGTGATGGTATCAAGATGAATAAACCAAAAATGAGAAAAGCGAAATCAATCAGGATCAACACGTCAGGAACGGTAATAAAAGCCTCTGAGAGAGTTAGAACCGCACAGGTAAAGTTATGGCCACAATGACTATTCAGGCGGAGAGTGACAAGCGTAGCCCGTACCCATTAAATCTAGTGGCATTCCATATTAACGCGCTGGAGCTAATGACCTGCCAGAAAGAAAACAAAGCCACGGTTACAGGTCGCTATGAATGGTTTAATGGTTATCAGCTAATAAGAGCAATAACAATTTAATGACAATGGATAAAATGGAACACAAAGTTAATATTGTTAAAGCAATAAATATCATTGATGAAAACTCTAAAGTTCTTTACGGAATCTTTGGGATGATTGATAGCTCAGGCTATTTTCCTCCTTGTGATTTTTTGAATGAATTTTTATTTCATGGAAGCGACCCTTGTGACCAAGATTATAGAATGGGGGAATGGAAGCCTTTTATTCTCACAAAGCAAGAATATGAGGGAGTCAAAAAATGGTGGTATGAATTACATCCCGAAGCTATTGAATCGAGCTTAAACTGCAAATGTTGGTGCGATTGGGTACAGAAAATATTAAGTCAATAATTGACCTTTATTCATTTTTCGCAACGTTTTTAAGCCTTGGATTGTTCGGCAAGTACGCTAGTGAGTTTGACCTTTTGCGGCAATAATGAGTTTCTTTATCGGTTCATGATCGGGCTCAGTACGATGAACGAAATATAGATTGACTGTTTTTCATGTCAGTAAGGAGTCTCCACTCCTTAATCAAACGGGCTATGGTATAGCCATAAGTGACGGTTGACTCTTATTAAGTAAGACATAGCAATTTAGAGTTTTCTCGTTGTTTTCGATGTCTCTCCGTTGGGGGGGAATTAAACTTTTATGAGTTTAGTTCAGTTCAATTCAGGTTGTAGCTTTGGCAGAAAATCTGATTATAGCTGTCTCACTTTAGGGGGGGTGGAGAAGTGTAAACACCTCAATAGCTGTTGAGTTTATTCATTAATCCCTAAGATACAATCTGGTAATACTCGCTAAGTAACTTTTAAAGAGTCTTTGCTTATGTTTATTGATGAAAGTCTATAATGCCAAACTTTGAGGCGTTAAGGTTAGCTAAGTCAACATTTCTTTTTTCCAAGTGAAAATATTAGAAGGCTCGATATATATACCCTTTTGAGGGTCAAAAAGTACGCCATCAGTTAATTTTATGAGGCAGTATATGGATATCACCGTTATGGTTAGTTCTAAGGGATTGTTACCGATTGAAAAACACATACAGAAATCAGCACTAGGTATATTAACCTCTTGTTTTTCTTCATGGTCTATAAACCATGAACAGTATTCAAAGCCCGTTACTTCTTGATTAAATTGAAAAGGCAGAAAGCCAGAGAAAGTGACTAAGTTAATGTCAGTATCCATAATCAGCGAGCTATTCATTTTTGTTATTTCCGCTTGCCATTTAGAAGGCGATGGTAGCGATTTAGTCGCGAGGTAAACGTGAAAATTTGTCGACATAAAGACCAACTTAAGCAAATATATTTTATGTCACATCAGTATACTCAATATTTTCCACTCATGAGTGTTTTTAGTCTTCGCCATCACAAGTTTTCGGGTGAGTCTTCTTTCAGGTACGGTTGTTGCAATATCAACAAGGCGTGACATGCATAATCTATCAACACAATAATATTACGGGGCCGGATGTAGCAAAGATGCGAGTAAAGCATTTATATTGCTTTTGGCGATAATCGTAGCTTTTTACACTGACATTATCTGAGTTAAACCCACGTAATATTCATTTGTCTTTTTAAATTCTAACTATTTTTGTACCAACCATCGCAGCTTGCCCACCAACTCTGACACGATTTATCGTTTGTCCTTGTTTATTAATTATCACCTGAAGGAGGGAAGAACATGCCATAGCACGCCCTTGCTCTAACAGAAAATGCGTGTCATTAGGCAAGACATGCTTGACTAAATAGCATCCTAAAGCGCCGCTGGAACTCCCCGTTGCAGATTCTTCATTTATGCCATAAAGAGGTGCAAAGTTACGGCAGTGGGCGGTGATAGATGCATCGCTGCTTAGTTCAAATACATGGAAACCTATCGTATTAAATTGGCGACTTAGGTTGGTGATTTGCGCATAGTTTGGACGTAGGTCATCTAATTGACCGGGCTGTACGGGAATAATAATGTCTGGTAATCCTGTTGAGATCACCTCTATGGGGAGACCCGTTGCCTCGATAGTTTCTTGTGGTATGCCAAGAGCGCTTGCAACATCTGCAACATCAGGTCCTTTGCGTATGATAGGTAAAGCTTGCTCCATGATGATCCCATCAGAACTGACATCGACACTCAGAATTCCAGCTTTTGTTTTCTGTGTATAATGCCCAGAAGTCAGCTGATGAAGTGAAAAAAGGGTAAAAAATGCGGCTAGTGTAGCGTGCCCACAAAAGTCTACTTCTGCTTCTGGAGTGAAAAAATTCACCTTGAAATCGGTTTTTTCGCCACGATAGACAAACGCTGTCTCGGAAAAGCCAACTTTCCGTGCGATGGCTATTTTTTGTGCATCGCTTAGCTCAGGGGGATAGAGCACGACCCCAGCGGGATTACCGCCAGAATTATTTCGTGTAAATGAATTTATGAGGTGTACCTGAACGTCGAGTCCAACCGAATCTAGTATCTCGTTTTGCATCTATTCTCCAATATTTTTTGACTCAGTTTGCTTGATTTTTCTGAGTATAAAGCTTTCTTATCGTTGATAGAGATAAGTAATTAGTATGAACGTTTACCATTTCAGCCGAAACATGGTTGCTTAATCGAATCGCGATGTAGTCGGTCAATAAATGGTCTAAAAAGGTCAAGCTTGAATAATTTTTTACAGCCAGATGGTCGGGATTTCATATTTTTGACTATTTCTCTATACAGGACTAGCGGAACTCATGACTAATTACCATCATCAATTGGTTTTGTATAACAAAAATGATTTTTTCTCTCTTTTTAGGTAGAAAGTGGGTAGAACATCAATGCCCAGTTTGTTTAAAATCGGCTCATTAGTGATATCAGACAGGGTAAAGGAAAAAGACGAATTATAGAGTCCTCATTCTATTACAGTGGAGACTATGGCGCTTTATTGACCATTAGCTAACGCCTATTTGATCATCGGGTTGATGTATGCGGGGCTTACCTCTGCTCTGTAGTGACTCGCGATATACTTGATGTGACTCGTTGAGCGTTAACAGACATTGAGGTCATTATTTTGGGTGTTATAGGAATAGAAGATTTTATGGTTATATCCTTACGATTATACGTGAAGGGTTGGTGATAATAGCAAGCTGGTAATAACGGTAAAGTGGCGATATAACAGTATCATGTCATCAATGGGATAATGATGAATGCTTGAGTCTTGTTGTTGATAAATTGAGTCATGTGACATGTTTATGTCATGTACAATAGGAATATTATATCTGTAGGTTGAAGCTTATTTAAATTAGAGAAATTAAACCATGCAAGAGCGGTTAATTAGCCTTAGTGACAGACCATTGTCTAGAATTCAGTTAGATAACTTTCATTATGACTTGCACGCTATTTCTTTAATTTTGAGTAGTGCAGAGGAAATATTCAAATTAACATTTGAATGGGTTTATTCATTTAGGGTAACGGATGAAGGAAACCTCTTAAAAATGCTTGACTATTTTGACGGTCAGATGACGACAGGGTTATATAAAGTCGCAAATTCATCCTATTTACAGTGGTTCCATGAGCAAAGTGCGAATATCCATGATGCGTGTGTTGAACATTATTTAGTTGTGACAAATGATGATGTGATAGACATTATCACATCGGCGAAACCTTTGTTTGAATCTTTATCAGAACCTAAAAAAACACTCGATTGTGATACTCTTTTGCGATAATGATGCGTGATTAAAAGTTATAGAAATAATTAATTAATTGAAATACCATCAAAAAACTAGTTTTTTTGATGGCAGTATTATATTAAAGCAAAAACGATGTTAGCAAGGGTATTTTGATAAAAATACCGTCTATGGTAGACGGTATTTTCAGCGTTATTCGTCGCAAGATGGTTTACCCGTACGGTGATTTAATGCGCCATTAGCAATTAATAACTTTTGCATATCTGGCAGATTATTCTTACATGCATAGGTTAGTGCGCTTTGATCGTAGGAAGGGTAGGTTTTATCATCGGTTGTCGTGGAGCGATTAATATCAGCACCTTGCGATAAAAGATATTTTACGATATCAAGGCGGTTATTGCTGGCGGCGACCATAACAAGTGTTTCACCGTCGCTTTCAAGCGTTTGGTCATTTAAATCAACATCTTTTTTCATTAAGTTATGGATTTTTTCAACGACATTAACATTATTCCCAAGCACTGCGGATTTTAATACGTTATACACATCTCCTTTATCAGTTGCCCATAGATTCGCATTCTGAGAGATAAGGTAATCAACCATTTCTTCATCACCGATAAATGCAGCCCAGCCAAGCGCTGTTTGGTCTAAACTACCAGTATCTTTTGCTTCGATATTTTGCCCATTAGCGACCATTTTTTTGACTTTGACTAAGTCACCTTGTTTTACTGCATCAAACCATTCAGCGTTTTCGCCTGTGCTGGGTGTTTTATAGAAAATTCTATGAGGTAAGCGATTTTCATTAGCTAATTCAATCATTTCAGAATAATTATATTTAAATGATTGATATTCTGGCGGATTATTTTTATTGATAACCTGAGCTTGAGCGTATGCTGCCACCATTGATAAAGATAATAGAACAACTTTTAATCCGAATACTCGCATTATTAACTCCAATATTATATTTTGACGATCAGGTTATTATTTTAACTAAAAATAAATTATTTGCATTTAAATGATGCTAAAGTGAAATTGATTGTTTAATTGGAAATGCGGTTTATGTAATTATTTGATTTTATTTGATAAAGTGATTTTTAATCAATAAAAAATTGCTTAGAGGGCACTTGCTCTCTATAAAAACGTTTCGTTAGTTTTTTCTGGTGTCTTGTCCTTGAAGGAGCAGTTCTGTTTAAACTCAGGATTGGATATTGCTATGGTTGCAATAACAATACCTTTGGAGCTGGTTTTATGGCGGTCAGCGGGGGAGATAAACTTGATGTGATAGTTTGGCAAAGGGTCAACAATTTCAACGGGTGTCATGGCATCTAAGGCTTCAAACTGATCAAATAACACGATGTTAGCATGTGAATTTTCATGGTGAGTTTCTTAATATCAGAGCAGTGTAGCTATAACGAGAGATATCGGAAGAGCCAAACAATGTGTTCGTGATATTGGATGTGAGTCTTATAAAAATATTCTAAAACTTCTGATAATGATAACTGTCTATGCCTGTTGAGAAAATAATGAGCGCTCGCTTACACCATATCAAGCAAGCATCAAAAGGTCGTAATAGATATGATATTGTTGAGAGTGCTAGTGTTATGACGGTGTAGCAAAATAAAAATCGTCATGATGGCCAGTATTGACTCGGAAATAGTGTGCTCTTGTTATCACAAGGGCGTTGTTGAGCAATAAAGAGTTAGGTAACAAGCTATGATTGCCTTTCAATTTCTTCTATTCTTTTTATCACAGAGGTTGTATCGCTGTTGGCATATTCCATTGTACTCAGGTAGATAATATTTTTTGTGTCAAAATCCTTTTTGTAAAATTGGTATTTTAATTCTGGAATACAAATAAGCAGGGAGGCATTTTGTTGTATCAACATTTCAATATCTGACTCTGTATTATCTTTATAAACAATCTAATTTAAATTCTTTTTTTGGATAGTGGATTGTAATAGAGAGACATAGTGCTCAACGGTATTTCCTGACAATATACGGGCGATGAAATTAGAACCATCTAGCCATGTAAAGGCTGCTCTACCAAGTGTTGGACTAGGTTGATAAATAAGGTAGACTTTTTTTCTTCTATTGTCACGACGACTATCCTTATGAGGATGGAGATAGTTTTAAGGATTAAAACTATAGCATGTTTTGGTGTGATCAATGTTTTTATTTTAAAGAGTGATATTCACTAAAAATAAACGGATTCATTGATGATTTATTTTAAGTTTCAAATGATTTATTAGCGGAACATGTGTTATCAAAAATAATAAATAAGGCAGTGGTATGGATGGTTAGTATTATTTAATAGTAGAATAATTAACCACAACGACTGCCTAACTTCAATGGGTGTTTATTGGGCTACCCATCCACCATCCATATTCCAAGCAACGCCTCTGACTTGTGTGGCGCTATCAGAACATAAAAAGAGGGCTAATTCGCCTAATTGTTGAGGTGTAACAAATTGGCTTGACGGCTGTTTTTCTTCGAGTAAGTCTTTGAGTGCTGCTTCGGGCTTTGCTCCATCAGCGATACGCTTATCGATCTGTTGCTGTACCAGTGGGGTTAATACCCATCCCGGACAAATGGCATTGCAGGTAACATTAGTGCGAGCGGTTTCAAGAGCGACGCTCTTGGTTAATCCTATGACACCATGTTTAGCCGCCACATAAGCGGATTTATTTTTTGACGCGACTAGACCATGTACAGAAGCAATATTGATAATCCTTCCCCAATTATGTTTAAGCATATTTGGTAGGGCTAGCCGCGTGGTATGAAATACAGACGAAAGATTGATGGCGATGATAGCGTTCCATTTATCGACAGGAAAGGATTCTGTTGGGGAGACATGTTGGATCCCTGCATTGTTAATCAGAATGTCCACACCGCCAAATTCCTTATCTGCATAGTGCATCATATCGATGATTTGTTTTTCATCGCTTAGATCGGCATTGTGGTAACCCGGTATATTGCCATTTTGTTTTTGTGTCACCGCGGCTTTTGCCATCTCGATATCGCCAAATCCATTGAGAATAATTTTGGCGCCAGTTTGGGCGAATACTTGTGCAATTCCTAATCCTATACCGCTAGTGGAACCTGTAATAAGTACTGTTTTTCCATGTAAATTCATGATTATTCTCCTCAAATAAAGCGAACTGTATAAAACAAATCAATAAGGTGTTTTTGAGCTACCGTATTGTTAACGATCAATTTACTGTGCACTAACTCATGCATAATGCGGCTCATTTTGAACAGGAGGCTTACACAATACCTGTCATATAAAAGACACCGATGACGAAAAAGACGGCGAGACTTTTAATGATGGTAATAGCAAAGATCCCACCATAAGCTTGCCTATGGCTCAAACCTGTAATAGCGAGTAATGTGATCACCGCACCATTGTGAGGAAGGGTATCCATGCCACCACTAGCCATTGATGCTATACGGTGAAAGACTTCAAGAGGGATATGTGCAGCGTGAGCCGCCGCAATAAAATTATCGGCCATTGCCGCTAATGCAATACTCATTCCTCCGGATGCTGAGCCAGTGATACCTGCTAATGTCGTGATACTAATAGCTTCGTTAAGTAATGGGTTCGGAATGGTTGAAAGCGCGTTAGAGAGAACTAAGAATCCCGGTAATGCGGCAATAACGGCACCAAAACCGTATTCAGACGCTGTATTCATAGCGGCAAGAATCGCACCACTAACAGCACTTCGGCTTCCTTCAGCTAAACGCCCACGGATATTACGGAACCCCAAAATGATAACTAATAAAATACCGGATAGCAGGGCGGCTTCAACAGCCCAAATTGCAGTAATTTTACTTAAGTTAGTCATGATGGGCGCAGAAAGCCCCGGTAACATTAATTCGTGTTCTGGCCCATACCATTTAGGAATGAGATAAGTGAATACTAAGTTTAAGACACCCACTAAAATTAAAGGTGAAATAGCGACAATAGGATTAGGCAGATCAATATTTTTGGGCGTTTCTGGTTCATTGAGTAATTCGGTTCCATAACCTTCATTTTTTATTTTGGCCTTACGTCTTTGACGTTCTAAATAGATAAGGCCAAGTAAAATGATAAATAATGAACCAATTAAACCCAGCCAAGGAGCTGCCCAAGCGGTTGTCCCAAAAAAACTGGTTGGGATGATATTCTGTATTTGTGGGGTACCCGGCAACGCATCCATGGTGAAAGAAAAAGCACCAAGAGCGATTGTTGCTGGGATCAAGCGTTTGGGGATATTACTTTGCCTAAAGAGTTCGGCGGCAAATGGGTAAATAGCAAAGACCACCACAAATAAGGAAACTCCGCCATAGGTTAATAATGCACAGGCTAATACGATGACTGGAATAGTGTGGCGTTGCCCTAATATTTTGATGGCAGCGGCAACGATTGAATGAGAAAAACCAGATAATTCAATTAGTTTTCCAAATACGGCACCTAGAAGAAAGACGGGAAAGTATAATTTTACGAAACCGACCATTTTCTCCATAAATAGCCCTGTGAAGGCTGGCGCTACAGCACTAGGGTCGGTGAGTAGTACAGCACCGAGAGCTGCGATTGGCGCAAATAGAATAACGCTATATCCACGATAGGCTGCCAACATTAGAAGGCACAGTGCGGCTAGGGCAATTAATACACTCATTATGGCACCTCAATTTTTTGCTTGTGCTTGTGGAAAATCAAAGAGACGTTATGGTTTTAAGCCAAAACGTAATTGGTGTTCTCTGCGTTTTTGAATGTATTCCTTGCGTGAATCATCCCAGCGATAAAACCCTTGCCCACTACGTATCCCTATATGCCCAGCCTTAACTTTTTCATCGATTAAGGCGACCATGTCACTTCCGTTTGCCAATTCAGGTAGTAAATGACGATAAATATCTTGCACAGTAGCAAGCCCGGTCATATCCGTAGCTTCAAATGGACCTATCATTGCATAGCGTCGTCCTAATGACGCTCTCATGACTTGATCGACGGTTTCAACGTTAGCAATGCCACTGTTCACGATGTGTAGTGCTTCTCGGAGTAAGGCAAATTGTAAACGGTTACCAACAAAGCCTGGTGCAGCACGGTTTAGTACCACAGCCTCCAATTGCATGCCAACGAGTATCTTTTGCAGCATATTGAGATATTCAGGTTGTGTGGCTGAACTAGGAACAATTTCTACAAGCGGAATAAAATGAGGAGGATGCCAAAAATGAGCGATTAATAAACGCTCTGGGTAGGTAAGGTTTGCTGCTAGCACATCGGGAAGAAAACCGCTGGTATTGCTAGCAATAATAGCATTTGGCGAAATAAGTTGTTCAAGTTGGGCATACAGTGCATGCTTTAAGTCCAATTTTTCAGGTATAGCTTCGATAATTAAATTCGATGGCGCGATGTCATTTAATGAAGTCGTTCCTTTTAAACGCAGGATAATCTGTTCTTTATCATCTGGAGAGCATTGTTCAGCGGCAATCAACTCATCAAGAATGTGGTTAGCAACAGTGCCGATTTCAGCAATTCTTGTATCATCAGTGTCATACAACCAAATTGTATGTCCATGTCTTGCAAAATGCGTGGCAATCCCAACGCCCATTAAGCCTGCACCGATAACGCTAAAATGATTATTCTGCATAAGACGCTCCTTTTGGTCGTTCAACGGCTAATGCAATGCCTTGGCCTCCGCCAACACAGAGGGTGGCTAACCCTTTGTAGACATCTCGACGAGCCATTTCATGAAGTAGAGTGACAAGAATACGGCATCCCGATGCGCCAATAGGGTGGCCCAGTGCAATTGCTCCCCCATTAACATTAACTTTTTCGCTATGCCAACCTAACGTATTGCTCACCGCGAGCGCTTGGGCCGCGAACGCTTCATTCGCTTCAATTAGGTCTAAATCGTCAATGCGCCATCCCGCTTTGGCTAAACAGCGACGTGATGCATCGACTGGACCAATTCCCATGATGGCGGGGTCAACCCCTGAGACCGCATAACTCACAATTCGAGCCAAAATTGGCAGACCGAGTGCTTGAGCTTTTTGTTCACTCATTAGCATGACGGCGGCAGCACCATCATTAATTGAAGATGCATTTCCAGCGGTCACTGAACCATGGTTAGCGCGGAATGCGGGAGGAAGCTGGGCTAACTTTTCAGCTTGAATATGCGGTCTCGGTTGTTCATCGGTATCGACGGTTATCGTAGTTTTATTCTTTTGTGGGATATTGACAGGAGTGATCTCACTGGCAAAGCGACCGGTTTCTATTGCCATTGCCGCTTTTTTCTGAGAATTCAAGGCAAATAGGTCTTGTTGTTCACGGTTTATGTTAAATTGTTCGGCTAAATTTTCTGCGGTGATCCCCATATGGTAATCATTGAAAGCATCCCATAATCCATCATGCACTAGGCTATCTTTTATTGTGTGATGACCCAGACGCATTCCTGAACGGGCGCCATCAAGATAATAAGGGGCTTTGCTCATATTTTCTTGCCCACCTGCAATCACAATGTTGGCATCACCACAACGAATCGCTTGAGCTGCCTGTTTCACTGCTGCAAGACCTGAGCCACAAACTAAGTTAATTGTAATCGCTGGGGTTGTTTCGGAGAGCCCCGCAGTTAAGGCAGCCTGTCTGGCAGGGTTCTGCCCACAGCCTGTTGTTAATACTTGCCCGAGTATGACTTCATCGACTTCATCTGCCGAGATAGCCGTTTTTTCGAGGAGTGAACGGATCACGGTCGCGCCAAGTTCAACGGCTGAAAGAGAGGATAATGCTCCCTGAAAAGCCCCAATAGGCGTACGTGTGGCTGCAACTATAACGACGTTTTGCATCATTTACTCCTTAATTAGGCAACATTCATTTCAGGAACATGTTCTGGAATAATTAATTTTCCAGCCGTTTTCATCGCGATTTCATCAATGCTTATTCCTGGAGCGCGTTCGCGTAAAATAAATGCTCCATCAGCAATATCAAGTAACGCTAAATCCGTTAGAACCCGTTTGATACAGGCAGCTCCCGTCAAGGGTAGAGTGCAGGCAGGTAGTAATTTAGATTTTCCGTCTTTGGCAGTATGCGTCATCACAACAATGATATTGTCAGCACCCGCCACTAAATCCATTGCTCCGCCCATACCTTTAACTATTTTTCCAGGAACCATCCATGAGGCGATATTGCCATTGACATCAACTTCAAATGCACCTAATACCGTTAAGTCAACATGGCCGCCTCGGATCATGGCAAAGGATAATGCGGAATCAAAAATAGCCGCCCCCTTGCGAGCAGTAATAGTTTGTTTTCCTGCATTAATCATGTCTGGATCAAGCTGTTCTCGCGTTGGAAAAGCCCCAATACCCAATAAACCATTTTCTGATTGCAACATGACATCGATGTCATCAGGAATGTAGTTAGCAACCAGTGTCGGGATACCGATGCCGAGATTCACGTAATAACCGTCTTGTAATTCACGGGCAATACGCATTGCCATTTGTTCGCGTGTTAACATGTTTATAGCCCTCAACTACGCAGAGTTTGTTGTTCGATGCGTTTTTCAAAGTGACCTTGTATTAGGCGGTCGACAAAAATGCCGGGGGTGTGGATCATGGCAGGGTCAAGCTCACCTGGCGGAACGATTTCTTCGACTTCGACAACGGTAATGCGCCCAGCGGCAGCCATAAGTGGATTAAAATTTTGTGCGGTATTACGGTAAATGACATTGCCATACCAGTCGGCTTTCCATCCTTTAATGAGTGCAAAATCACCGGTGATCGCTTTTTCCATAATGTAGTGACGCCCATCAAATTCACGAACTTCTTTACCTTCTGCAACGGGGGTTCCATAACCCGTAGCAGTGAAAAAAGCGGGAATACCGGCACCACCTGCGCGTAATTGCTCAGCTAATGTGCCTTGTGGGGTGAGTAATGCTTCAAGCTCCCCATTGAGAACCTGTTTTTCAAATAAGGCATTTTCGCCGACATAAGAGGCAATGATTTTGCGTATTTGTTGTGTCTCAAGGAGTACGCCTAGACCAAATCCATCAACACCACAGTTATTAGATACAACAGTCAGTTCTTTCACTCTACGGCGACGAACTTCTGAGATGAGATTTTCAGGGATACCACATAGCCCAAAGCCGCCAGCAAGCACGACCATATTATCAGTTAACCCTTCAAGCGCGTCTTGATAGGAGGTAACACGTTTATCGAGTCCAGCCATAGAAATACTCCTTCAGTTGTCTTTACAGACATGATTCATGACCAAAAATGATTTGTTAATTTTAAATTTGTGACGGATTCATTTGTTTTTCTTATTAATATAATGTTAATTAAATGTATTCATAAGGTTAACGAGGTTGGTCATGAGGATGAGTATCAAACAGCTACGCGCATTTTCAGCGGTAGCTCACACTTTAAGTTTTGCCCATGCCAGTGAACGATTAAATATGTCTCAGCCAGCACTTAGTTTGACGATTAAGGGGTTAGAAGAAACGTTAGGGGGACCGTTATTATTGAGGACAACCCGCAAAGTGATGTTAACGCCAGAAGGTGAAACTTTGCTGAAGATGTCTCGTCAGCTACTCTCTGATTGGGACAGTACAGAAGAAGCGATGCGCCAACACTTTAATCTTCAGTGTGGTAAGGTTTCTATCGCGGCTATGCCATCATTTGCGACGAATGTGTTACCACCAATACTTAAAACATTTCGTATGCGTTATCCTGGGATCAATATTACGGTTCATGATGTGATTAATGAACAAGTGATCGAGATGGTTCATGAAGGACGGGTTGAGATAGGTATCGTTTTTGAGCCTAATTGCTCTGAACAGGTTAATTTTACACCTTTAGGTCTCGAACGTTTTATTGCAATAGTGCCCCCTGATTGTCATCTAGCAAATCGTGAACGTATCTCATGGCGAGAATTGCTCAGCCTTGATTTTATTACTTTACAGCGTCCGTCATCGGTACGTTTTATGTTAGAAGAAGAACTGAAAAAAAATGGGCGTTCGTTGAAAGTGGCATTTGAGAGCCATCAACTGGTAACGGTTGGTCAATTAGTGGCAAATGGTTTGGGGGGAAGTGCTGTTCCTGCTCTGTGTCGTACTCAGATGAAAGAATTGGGTGCGGTGTGCCTTGAGTTGGATAATCCCGTTATTGAGCGTCGTGTAGGCTTGCTATATTCAGCACATAATCAGTTTTCTACTGCGGCACAGGCGTTGGTGAATACCTTAAAGAAAGCCTATAACCCCTAACGGGGCTTGTGGTTGTTGACAAAGTGGGATAAAAGCGTGGTTTTTCCCACTTTGTGTTATCAGCCGAAAATCAATAAATTGATTTTCCTAGTCTATTTTCAAAATTTATTCGACTTGCCGCCAAGCATAATAGGTTTGTCAGCAGTCAGTAGCCCCTAACAGGGCTTTTTTGTCTCTATTTTAACCATGACAGCGAAAGTTTTATAAAGGCTTTATAGGATAGTGAATAGTGTGAAGCCCTTCCTTTCTAATTAATTTAGATGATGATATAACATTTTATATAGAGTTATTTTTATTCGTTGACAATAATAAAAATAATTTAAAGATGTTTTTTAAGATTAGATGATTTTTTAGAATGTGATTATCTTTTTTGGATTGAAATTTGATTTTCTTTGCTTGTTTATGGGGGATTAATATTTTTATCTTTTTATTAAAAGTGCGTTAAAGGTGTTTTTAATAAAGGTTAATTTAAATAAAAGAGATAAATTATGATGTTTTTAAATCAAATAACAATCCTAAAATGAATGAAAATAGAAAGGGTATAAATTATATGAAATATCAAGATGTGACTAAAACCCCAGGTGAAAACTCTTACTTTCTTGTTTTTAATCTCTTAGATAAAGAAAAAAACCGAGATGAACTGGTGTCTTTTTGTAATAACTTATCAGGTCTAATACGTAGTATGAGAACACGTTTTCCAGCACTGGAAACGAGTTGTGTCATGGGATTTGGCGCAGAAGCTTGGGAACAATTATTTCCCCAATTGCCTAAACCTAAGCAATTGAGTCCTTTTAAAGAAATTAAAGGGGAGCATTACACCGCGGTATCAACACCGGGCGATCTTTTTTTTCATATCCGTGCATTGAATGTTTCAGCCTGTTATGAGCTAGCCTCAATGATCAGCCAACAATTAAATGGAATCGTGACTCACATCGATGAAGTTCATGGTTTTCGCTATATGGACGGGCGGTCAATTATTGGTTTCGTTGATGGAACAGAAAACCCAGAAATGGAAGATGAACGTGCTGAATATGCAGTGATTGGCGATGAAGATGCACAATTCACTGGTGGCAGTTATGCATTTGTTCAAAAATATATCCATGATATGACAGCATGGCAAAACTTGAGTGTTGAAGAGCAAGAAAAGGTGATTGGTCGTCATAAGTTTAATGATATCGAATTAACGGATGAGCAAAAAATACCTAGCTCTCATAATGTCGTCACGAATATTAAAGATGAAAAGGGTGAAGATCTGAAAATTGTTCGAGCCAATATGCCATTTTCTAGTCCTTCTAAAAATGAATATGGCACTTATTTTATTGGCTATGCAAGATACTTTACAACAACGCGACGCATGTTAGAAAGTATGTTTCTAGGAACAGAAAATGGTGCAACAGATGAGTTACTCAAATACAGTACAGCAGTAACAGGTACTTTGTTTTTTGTTCCTTCACCGTCGCTATTAGATGATATTGAATAAAAGTGTAGAGTATTATTTTAAACGTCATTTCGAGGTTATTAAATTAACCTCGAAGATTATGGCTTAAAATTTATGATTGAAACTTAGTTAGTTCGGTGAGCGATTTAAATAATTTTCGTTTAAATAAATAAAATATCCAATATATTCTTCCATTTCTTGTCGTCATGTAGATTAAACGAATCACAATAATGATCTTGAATGAGTCTGATGGATTTATTCAGGATGATCTGCGTCCAAAAAATAACTCGTATGATTTAAATTCAAATAGTAACTAGTGACGTCACTCACATTCTTTCACTAATAATGTCATTTTGTGAAATTTTTTCTCGCACTAAATCTGTTTATCGTCTTTATTAAAAATTATAAGAAAATGTTATGGATTTGTAATGGACAAATAAAGAGCAATAAAAAATGGGGGAAGGGTAGGATGGAGCTGATAACAACTTGGCTAGGTGAGTTAAACAGTATTGTATGGGGGGTACCGATGTTGATAGGTATCCTCGGCGTTGGGATCTATATGCAGCTACGGCTAGCATTTTTGCCTATTCGTAAACTCGGGACAGGGTTTAAATTATTATTTCAAAAGAATGAATCCCGAGGGGAAGGGCAAATCTCACCATTTAATGCCTTAATGACTGCATTATCAGCGACCATTGGTACGGGGAATATTGCTGGTGTTGCGACTGCTGTTGTTATGGGAGGGCCTGGAGCACTATTTTGGATGTGGATGACGGCATTAGTCGGTATGGCAACGAAATATTCTGAAGCTGTACTTGCGGTCCGTTTCCGTGAAGTTGACAAATATGGGCAATATGTGGGCGGCCCAATGTATTACATCAAAAACGGTTTAGGGCCGAAATGGATTTGGTTAGGAACGCTCTTTGCGCTTTTTGGTGCATGTGCAAGTTTCGGTATTGGTAATACAGTGCAAGCAAACTCGGTAGCAGATGTATTAGAAAGTAATTTTGGTATACATAAATGGTTAACTGCTGGGGCGCTTGTCATACTGGTTGGTGCTGTTTTAATTGGTGGCTTACGTCGTATTTCTGATGTGGCAGGGAAATTAGTGCCCTTTATGACAGTCGCTTATTTTGGTGCTGGCTTGTTGGTGTTAGGGATTAATTTCAGCGAAATTCCCGCTGCATTTTCTTTAGTTGTGACTTCTGCATTTACACCAGTTGCAGCTCAAGGAGGATTCGCTGGTGCGGCAGTTTGGGCCGCTATTCGTTTTGGTGTCGCTCGAGGGGTATTTTCCAACGAAGCGGGTTTAGGTAGCGCACCTATCGCACATGCCGCAGCGAAAACGCAAAATCCTATTCGCCAAGGTTTGATTGCCATGTTAGGCACATTTATCGACACGATTATTGTTTGTTCGGTAACAGGTTTAACGATCATTATTACGGGGGGATGGCTGACAAGTGAAACAGGTGCAACACTCACCGCATCTTCTTTCCAATCAGCAATTCCTGGTGGGAACTATATTGTTGCAGTTGCTTTAGCCATATTTGCGTTTACGACGATTCTTGGGTGGAGCTTCTATGGTGAAAAATGTGTGCAATACCTGTTTGGCTTGAGGGCAATTAAAGTATTTAGAATATTATGGTTAATTGCTTTACCTATAGGCGCGACACAATCACTTGATTTTGTATGGTTATTAGCTGATACCTTGAATGCCATGATGGCAATTCCAAACTTGATTGCATTGATCATGCTAAGCCCTGTGGTTTATCGGTTAACTCGAGACCATATTAAAGATGTCAATGCTGATAGCATTGATATGGCTAATAAGCTCTATGAAAAATAACTCGTTTAATATTAAAGCCCCGTCAGTATGAGGGGCTTTATACATGTGTGATTGAAGAATACATTAGGTGCTCAATTCATCATCAAAATTTTTTGCAATTGAGGGAATGAAATGTTTTTATAGAAGCCATTCTCAGACCTTGGATGAAGATGGTTCAGATTATTTTTAATATGGAGTCACAATGATAAAAAGGGTTTTTGCGATAGCTATGTTGTGTGCGGCTTATATGCCAGCGCAAGCCATGAAAGAATATCAGTTACAGTGTCCTGAAAGAGATGTGATGACAATACTCCATACCAATTATTTGATTACGACATTGAAGTGGGGCTCTAGTTTTATTATTTCTCATCCAACCGTTCGTTATAGTGATAATAATATCAAATATAAAATCTATAATTTTTTAAATGGAGATTCGTTAGTTAAAACAACAGGCGATAATAAGCATTACTATTTTGTTTATAAAAATGGTCACAAAGTAGAGTGTAATAAAATAAAGGAAACGGAATTAGAAATAACAAAATTACCAAGAGTGCATAATGTTGGGTAATTCATCGTCACCCAAGTGATGAGTGACGATGAGATGTGCTTATTGACGAGCGTCTAAGAGTTGTTGTGCGTTGTCTTTTGTGACAACAGTCCAAGGAATTTGATAACGTTTGTCTTTACCATCGTTCCACTGTAATTGATCTGCATACTGTTTCCAGATAGCAGACTTCGGTTGATAGCTATCACCTTTAACGGATTTCATGGCAATATCGATAGAGCCTTGCATTTGTGCGTTTGCATCTTGCAGGATAGATACCATTTCGCCATTTTGAACAGCAATGATGGCATCGGAAACCCCATCAACCCCGGCAATCGCAAAACTATTTACCTCAAGGCCCGCACCTTTGATTGCTTCGATTGCTCCCAGCGCCATTTCATCATTTTGCGCGATAACACCATTGATTTTGCCGCGATGTTTTTGTAACCAGTTTTCCATTAATGGCATCGCTTCTGCACGTGACCAGTTTGCAGTCTTGCGCTCTAATACTTTGATTTTACCTGGGCCACATTCTGCAATAGCTTTATCGTTACCTTCACCACGCTGGATTTCACCGCTACCCCCTTTAGGGCCTTCAATGATAACGACATTACCTTCACAGTTCATTTTCTCGAGGACATTTTTGGCTTCCATATAGCCACCTAAAACGTCATCTGAAACGACTTCCGCGGTCATTTTATCGGTATTAAGGCGTGCGTTAGTCACAATAACCGGGATTTTGGCATCATTTGCCATAGTGACGACATCAATGTTTGCTTCATAATCCATTGGATTGATGATAATCGCATCGGTCTTGGTCTGGATAGCCGTTTCTGCTTGGTTATTCTGTACCATCGGGTCATAACGGCCATCATAGACGGTAATTACTGCTTCACCGTCTTTAACCGCAGGGTGTTCTTTGGCCGCTTTTTCCATTAATTGCACGAATTCCGCTTTCATTCCATACATCAAAATAGCAATTTTGACGGGATCTTCTTTGGCGGCGATCGCCATATTACTGATAAATAATGCAGAGGTAAGAGCTGCAATTTTAGTCATTTTTTTCATTATAATACCTTTCACAGTTAGGGTTCAGTGTTGTTTTAATTAATCACGTCTTTGTTTACGTGAAGGGTCGAGCAGTACGGCAATGACGATCAAGGCGCCTTTAATAATTTGTTGGTAATAAGAAGGAACGCCCAATAAATCTAATCCATTGTTCATGACACCGATGATCAATACGCCAAAGAAAGTACCAACCAAGGTGCCTACACCACCAGACATACTGGTTCCACCGATAACAACGGCGGCGATGGCATCTAATTCATAAGCACCACCAGCACTGGTTTGTGCAGAACCCGTTCTTGCCGTTAAGATCAATCCGGCAATACCAGCTAACGCACCACACAGGGTGTAAACTAGGACTTTTACTTTGATGACACTGATACCTGATGTTCTTGCACTTTTAGGGTTTCCACCTACGGCATAAACATAGCGGCCGAATGTTGTTTTATTTAGCAGCACCCAAGCAAGTGCGAATATGACGATCAATAACACGACAGGTACAGGAATATCAAAGATGTAGCCGTTACCTAGCCACCTAAAGTCACTATTAAGTTGAGAAACAGGGTTACCGTCAGTGGTTAATAATGTTAAACCACGGGCTGCTGAGAGCATTCCCATCGTTACGATAAAGGGCTGGAGATTGAATTTAGCTAAAATAGTACCGTTAATCAGGCCACAGATAATACCGATGCCTAAGGCAATGATCATGGGCACCATCACGGCATTTGCAGTATCGCCAATCGATAAGCCAGCATTTGTTGTGGCAAAACGAGCAGCAACAATACCACTAAGAGCAAGAACAGAGCCGACTGATAAGTCAACACCAGCAGTAATAATAACGAAGGTCATCCCTATCGCTAAAATACCGTTAATGGATATTTGACGTAAGACAATCAGCATATTGTCTTGGCTAAGGAAATAGTTATTTGTCCATTCGCCGCGCGCCACTTGCACTTCACCAATAACAGCGACAATCAGGCAAAGAACAAAGAAAGCCATAATAATGCCGTACTTATGCATATTCTTCTTATTGCGAGCGAGAAAGGACATCCCCGGTGTTGGTGTAGAGTAAGTACTATTCATTGTTTTTCTCTTTATTATTTAAAATAAAAATCAATGTCACTGAATTAAACAGCAAGTTTCATTAATTCTGTCTGAGTTGCTTCAGTAGCAGAAAGTTCGCCAGCAAGCTCACCGTTACGGAAGACAATAATGCGATCGCTCATCCCGATAATTTCCGATAATTCGGAGGAGACCATGATGATCCCTTTACCTTTCAGAGCAAATTCCGACATATAACGATAGATCTCTTTTTTGGCGCCAACATCAATACCCCGAGTAGGTTCATCAAGTAACATCACTTCAGGATCAAGCAGTGCCCAACGGCCTAGAACGACTTTTTGTTGATTACCGCCACTGAGATTTCCTGCCAGTTGATCGGCATCGGGGGTTTTAATGTTGAATAATTTGATCATGTCATCGGCGCGAGCTTGTTCTTTCTTCTCATTAATGAAACTGGCACGACTAATCTCTGAAAAAGAGGCGATGTTAATATTTTCATTAATTGAACGGCCTAACATTAAACCTGTTTCTTTTCTATCCTCAGTTACATAAGCAATACCAGCTTTGATCGCATCTTGAGGAGAGTGCTTGCCTAATTCAGTATTGTTAACTTTAATGGTTCCCGCAGAGGCGTGCTCAATACCAAAAATAAGATCGAGAAATTCACTTCGCCCTGAGCCGACAAGTCCATATATTCCCAGAATCTCCCCTTTTTTAAGGGTTAAACTGATATTTTTGATTTTATCGAGCCAACTTAACTGTTCGACAGTTAAGATCGTTTCATTGGTAGGTTGATTAAATTTGGCAAATTCATCTTTAAATTCACCACCAATAATATGTTCAATGAGCTGCTCACGTGTGATATCCGCAATTGCACCTTCCGTAATAAATGTGCCATCGCGGAAAATAGAAAAAGTGTCAGCAATTTGAAATATTTCAGAGAGACGGTGGGAAACATAAATAATCCCTTTCCCCATTTGCGCTAAACGAGTAATAACGTCAAAAATCTTTTGTGCATCTTCTTCACCAATTGCGGATGTCGGCTCATCCATAATGATGATATCAGCGTCAGAGTGAGACAGTGCTTTGGCTATCTCGACCAGCTGTTGTTCAGCAACACTGAGATTACGCACTTTTTCTGTGGGTGAGAGATCAAAATGCAAGTCTGCCATTAAATCAGCCGTTAGCTGATTCATTTTTTTGAAATCGACAAAGCCGAGCTTTTTAGGTTCGCGACCTAACCAGATATTCTCAGCAATGGTGAGATCAGGAATTGAGCTAAGCTCTTGTTGAACAATTGCAATGCCTGCATTAAGTGCATCTTTTGGTTGATGAAAATGGCAATGTTTGCCTTTCACTATGATGTCACCCGAATCAGGCTGGATGAACCCCATTAGGATACTTAAAAAGGTCGATTTGCCAGCGCCATTTCCGCCGCATAAAGCATGAATAGACCCTTTTTTCAGGCTAAATTGTGCATTTTTTAATGCCACTACAGGCCCAAATGATTTTTTAACCCCAGTGATATGTAAAAGTTCATCCGCTTGAATGTCCACCGAGTTTGTCATATTGCCACCTCTGGATATTCAGTTTGGAGTAACGAAAGGTAATCTTGATATAAACCTTCATAGCAAGATACGTTTTGGTTGTCGGGTATGACGAGTGTGCTCTCATCAAGATGCACAAATTGCCGACAAATTTTTTCTAATAATGCTGTTTTATCATCATGTTCAGTTAAGGTATCGCACCAGATAGCTTGAATTGCCGCGCCCAACGCCGCCGCTTCACTGTTAGTGACGCAAATAACAGGAACATTCATAATATTTGCAACAATTTGACGCCATTTGGCACTTTTCGCGCCACCGCCAGTGAGACGAATTTCATGAGCATGTATTCCTTGTTTACGGAATAAATCAATACCAAAACGTAGGCCATAAGTTGCACTTTCAACAACGGCGAGGCTTAGGTTTTGAGCATTGAGATTGCTGCTATCAATATTATGAATACTGGCTTTAGCTTGCGGTAATTGTGGAACCCGCTCGCCATTAAAGAATGGCAACATTTTCAAACCATTAGCACCAGGTTCGGTCTGTTCTAAGGCTTGATTAAAGCTCTTTAAATCAAGATTGAGGAATTTTTGTACTGCCGTGGTTGCTGAGGTCACATTCATTGTACAAATTAATGGTAACCAGCCATTTGTTGATGAACAAAAACCAGCAATCATCTCTGAATTTGCGACAACAGGCGTTTTCGAGTAGGTAAAGAGTGTGCCTGAAGTCCCCAAGCTCATTGTGATGATACCGGGTACAATATTGCCAGTGCCAATGGCTGCCATCATATTATCACCGCCACCAGTCGCCACTTTTGTTTGGCTCGATATGCCTAATCGACAAGCAATTTCCGGCAATACAGTACCAATACAGGTTTCAGCGGTAACCAACGGAGGAAGCGCTCGCTGTAAACGGCCTGAATCATCAATCAGATTGATGGTATGAGTATCCCATTCACGCGTGCGAATATTCAGTAGCCCAGTTCCTGATGCATCGCCAAATTCAGCAATACGAACACCCGTTAGCCAAAAATTAAGGTAATCATGTGGCAGCAACACCGTGTCTAACTGCTCCCAAAGTTCAGGATGATGTGTTTTTAGCCACAAAATTTTAGAAATGGTATAACCCGTTTGAGGCATTAACCCTAGTTGGGATAAAGCACCTTCTGTGCCACCTAATGCATCAACAATGTTTTGATTTTCTGCGGCCGTTTCAGTATCGCACCATAGTTTAACGGGGGCGATAACATGACCTTGACTATCGAGTGGCACAAAACCATGTTGTTGACCTGAAACGGCAACAGCAGCAATTTCTTTACCCTCAATTCCAGCGTTATTAATTGCTTGGTGAAATGCTATTTCCAGTGCATCTGTCCACCAAGAAGCATGCTGTTCACGGCGCCCAGATGCTTCGCTTATGAGAGGGTGAGGCGCGGAACCTTCACCCAATATTTGTGCGCTTTCGCTATCAACGATAACGACTTTAGTACTTTGCGTACCGCAATCGATCCCAGCATACAGTGTCATGTATTACTCCATTTCTAATACAATCTTAATATCGGTTGGGCGACCTTCGGCAGCGCGCTCATAAGCTTCAACACTGTCCTTAAACTTATAGGTTGCTGATAATAATGGTTTTACATTAAGTTTGCCGGCACTGAGTAAACGGATAGTACGTGGGTACATGTTTGCGTAACGGAAGATGGTTTTAAAGGTAATTTCTTTCGCTTGTGCAGACACGATATCTAAAGGTGCAGGATCGATTGGCATACCAACGAGCACAGCGGTTCCACCCGGCGCCATGTGTTCAGTGATGTTGGCAATAACGGCTTTGGCACCACTGCACTCAAACAGAACATTCACGCCATTACCTTCCGTCAATTCGTTAACTTTATCCGCGATGGCTTGGGTGTCTTTACTGTTAATTGGGTGTAGCCCCGGATATTGCTTAGCAACTTCCAATTTTTTATCAAATAAATCACAGATAATAACGTCTGAACAGCCGCCAGCGAGCGCAGACAACGCGGTGATGATGCCGATGGTACCTGCACCAATAACGAGAGCGATATCACCGGGCTTAATTTCTGCTTTTGTCGCAGCTTGCATACCGATAGCAAGAGGTTCAACCATTGCACCTTCAGCAAAAGAAACATTCTCAGGAAGCTTGAAGGTAAAGGCGGCTGGATGAATGACGCTTTCACGCAGACAACCGTCAATCGGCGGAGTTGCCCAGAATCGAACCGCAGGATCTAGGTTATAGAGGCCCGCACGTGATTGCGTTGATTGTAAATTAGGAATGCCAGGCTCCATACAAACACGATCACCGACTTTTAAATGAGTGACATTTTTACCGACAGCGGTGATCACACCTGATGCTTCATGCCCTAGAATCATCGGTTTTTCAACGACAAATGGACCAATACGCCCATGTTGGTAGTAGTGAACATCACTACCGCAAATACCCACAGTATGAATTTTAATTTCGACGTCATCCTCACCGAGGACTTCAGGGCTTTGCCAATCCTGAATAGAAATTTTTCCTGCTTTTTCGAGTACTAATGCTTTCATGATTACCTCTGGCTCATTTCTATGGTATCGATATCATTTTAATGATGCGGATATTAGATCGAATTTTATTATTTTTATGTGATGTAGGTTGTAGTTTCATTAAATGAGTAGCATTTTTGTAAATACAAGGGGGGAAATAGGCTAGTGGATCACATTTTTTGTAACCATGATGCCGCTATAATGTTATCGGTATCATTAAGGAGATTCATCTGATGAATAAAGCACAATATCAACAGCAAGTCGTTAATTTCCTAGAGAAAGCACAACTGCGTATCACTGAAGAAGAAAAAGCACGTATTGAGATTGCGAGTTTTGGATTACCTGATTATCCTCGTTCAGGCTTACAACTATTAACTTATTGTAATAACGAACGTTATTGTGCTAAAGAATTGGTTCTTTTTCCTGATCAAGTGTGCCCAGAACATCGGCACCCACCGTTCGGCTCTTCAATCGGTAAGCAAGAAACCTTTCGTTGTCGTTGGGGGGAGGTGTACTTGTTTGTTGATGATGACTCATTAACATTGAATGAAAATGAATCAGGTGAACCCATTTGTCATAAACCGGAAGGGGATGAGCAATGGTATCAATGTAACCGTTTTATTCTATTGAAGCCGGGGGAGCAGTACACCATCAAACCGAATACACTACACTGGTTTAAAGCGGGTAGCATGGGGGCGGTAGTGTCAGAGTTTTCCAGCGAAAGCCGTGATGAGTTCGATATTTTTACGGATCCTCGAGTACGTCGTTTAGAAGGTATTGAATAATATTGTGGGTTTTACATGACTGAAACGATTAAATGATACTATAATGGTACGAAATGATACTTAATTTAATAAGGAGATGAAATTGGCAGAGCATAAGTCACAGAAAGTGACGTTAGAAAACGTAGCGGCACTTGCTAATGTAAGTAAAATTACAGCATCTCGTGCTTTTTCTCAGCCAGATAAAGTTCATCCCGAGACGTTGAAAAGGATTTTAGAAGCGGCGGATAAAATCGGTTATGTTGTTAATGCGGTTGCTCGTAATCTACGTGCGAAATCATCAAAAACGATAGGCATCGTTACCCCTGATATGGGAAACCCCTTTTTCGGGGGGTTAGCGAAATTGATGACACAAGAAGCCTATCAAGTCGGTTATGACACATTAGTTTTTGACTCTTACGAATCGAAAGAAAATGAAGCGCGAATCATTGAAAAACTGATTGGTTACAATGTGGATGCGATTATTCTTTCGGTTGTTTCTTCTGACCGTTTTTATCAGCCCGCTTACTTTAAGCAACTTGAACTGCTTAATATTCCCGTTATCCTTGTTGATCGGGAAGTGGATATTAAACAATGTAGTGGTGTCTACATCGATAATTTAGATTGTGGGCTGCAAGCAGGGCGTTTTATCCAATCGCAGGATGCAAAAAGTGTTGTTATCGTATCAGGGCCTGAAGATTCAAATGTTGCCCGCGATAGGGTGACAGGGCTGAAAGCCGCTTTACAAGGTAGTGTTAATCATGTTGAGATTTTATATGCGGATTTTCTGATGGATGAAGCCTATAAGATTACAGATAGTTATCTTCAAAAAAATAAATCTCCCGATTTTTTTGTTGGTTGTAATAACCAAATTTCGTTAGGAATTATTAAGGCTTGTATTAAAAATCAAATATCATTGCGAGATGATGTTTCATTGTTCAGCATTGATGAAGTTTCTTATTCATCAATCTATGGTTTTAATTTCCCTTGTATTTCACACGATTTGCAAGAAATATCGTGGCAAGTGATTAATATGGCGGTGAGAAGAGCATCGGATGAAACGGCAAAACCAGCAAAGGTTATTGTTAGAGGGAAGCTTACGAATACATTTTAAACGCTATCTATTCGCGACGAGTGGGTATTATGCATTGTTATACGATGACTTACCCACTGCGACAGGTATGGCATCTCTGTTTCATCGTGGCTATTAGAGTTAGCAATGTTATGATACTTTGAGCGTATCAGAGCCACTATCACTATTAAGTATCTGTAAGATGAAAGATCGCTACGAAGTCAAATTTTCACTTTCTATTTCTGAAATAAGAAAGATCCAAAAACAGATAAAAGAATATCAAAGAATTGAAATCGCTAAGCCTTATCAGTGGGTACTCTATTTAGCAAAGATCGGTTTATACAGCCTGAGTATTGGTGGCCTATTCATTATTTTTATCGTGTTAT
The DNA here is from genome assembly GCF_033688105.1 of Providencia sp. PROV080. Taxonomy (NCBI): domain Bacteria; kingdom Pseudomonadati; phylum Pseudomonadota; class Gammaproteobacteria; order Enterobacterales; family Morganellaceae; genus Providencia; species Providencia sp. PROV080. The sequence goes on along the minus strand of NZ_CP096346.1, from coordinate 2,834,706 downwards.
CTCTGCTAATGTTATCAACAGATATCGACCCTGAAATAGCACGGTTACAGAGAATGAGCTGGTTAGGCTTGGCTTTGGTTGTTGTTGCATTATTCGCATTTTTTCTATCTCAAAAGTTAGAAAATTATTTTATGAAAAAATATGAAAATAAAGAACAGAATGATGAAACCTATCTACGTCATATCAAAATAAATCGATATTTTATTGAGTTCATCCAAGATAACAGTAGTTATAAAGTGTTTTGGCCGCGAGTAAAAAAAGTCAAACGAGATAACGAGCTGATATTTGTACAAACCAGTGACAACGATTTTATTATTTTTCCTATTCGTGCTGTTTCATCAACAGAAGAGTTTAATCAACTCTATCAGTTTATGAGGACACAAATAAAGCATCACATCACTCAGCCGTGAGGCATTGAGTTCAACAGCACAGCACATTTTTTCCGTTATTTGATAAATGTTTTGAATATACTGACTACGACTTTTATCAATGCTTATATAGGATTTTTATGGCTATCGAATATCGCAATCTGCATACATCCCAATTATCACAAGATGAAAAAGAGAGGCTTTATCATTTGCTTGTGGAAGGCTTTGAAGGGGATTTTACGCATGATGATTTTGCACATACTCTCGGTGGAATGCATGTGGTTGCCTTTGACCAACAAAAAATGGTTGGCCATGTTGCGATAATTCAGCGTCATATGGCAATCAATGAAGCGCCTATTTCTGTTGGTTATGTTGAAGCTATGGTGGTTTTACATGACTATCGACGTCAAGGGATTGGGCGACAATTGATGTTACAAACGAATAAAATCATTGGTTCATGTTATCCGTTAGGTTTGTTATCGGCTTCGGAAGAAGGAGAGAAATTGTATCATTCGGTTGGCTGGAGAGTATGGAAAGGCAAACTATTCGAATTAAAGCAAGGTCACTATATCCGCTCTATTGAAGAAGAAGGTGGGCTTATGGGCTGGAAAGCTGATGGTGAAATTGATTTGAGTGCTTCACTGTATTGTGATTTTCGCGGCGGTGATCAATGGTAATTAATAAGCAGAGTTGGGTTTGTAGAATAATTGCTCATTAGGTAAGAGCCAACCACATGTCATGGATAATTAAGATCGGAATTACTGTTGAGATATACTATTTGACAAGCAGAAAGATATACTTAAAATATGACTTTCTATTGGTCTAAAAGACTCGTAAGCGTTTACGTTAATCAACGCATATAACTTTGTTATGCAACAGTTATATGCTGTTGTATGCGTGTAATTTGGAGTCTATAGAATGTCATTAGAAAATAAAAATACAATTTTGGGCATCCCCAAACTTCCTACCAGAGCTTTGATTTTTCTTATTCCTTTTTTCTTATCATTAGTGATGAGCGGTATTGTTTCTTTTATTAGTATTGTAAAAGCCTTGGGCTTGAATAGTGAAATATTCGCACCTTGGTTAAGTTCTTGGATGTTATCATGGATGATAGCTTTTCCGACAGTATTAATTGTTTTACCGCTAGCGAAAAAAGTGTCTTTATTTTTTGTTAAAAGCTAATGACTTTGCCATCTTTATGTAAGATGGCATCTCATTAACGTCATATTACTGAATTATATTCTCTTCTTGTGGTAAGGCCGATTTAGGTAAGCCAAATATTTTGTCAAAAGCCCAATTAAAGAAGAAAGTATAAATAGGAATAAATATAATTAACGCAAAATCGAGTATTAAGGCTTGCAGCAAACTAACCGATAACCACCATGCAATAAGTGGAATTAAAAAGACCACTAAGGTTAGCTGAAATAGAATTGCATGGGCAAACCGTCGACGGAATGTCCTGATCCTCGATGTTTGTTTTGACTCCCAATATTCGAATGCGGTATTGAAAATAAAATTCCAGCTCACGGCAATCGTCGTGATAACAAGCGCTAATGGCCCTGTGGTTTCTGCCGAATTACCAGAAAGAAAGGCAAGTGCCAGTGATGAAATTAACCAGCCAATCACTTCATAGGCGGTAATAAAAACGACTTTTCGTTTGATACCTTGCATTTTTTTATCCTACATACTGTGTGTTTTAGTCTGGTAAATTAAATCAACATTGATGATAATAAAAGTCAGCTAATATCAATATAATTGAAAGGTTGGATATGCCATTTAATAGCGAAAATCTCACTATCTTTTTGACTGTACTGGAGAAAGGCTCATTTTCGGCTGCTGCAAGAGCGTTGCATCGAGTTCCCTCTGCGGTGAGTATGGCGATCGCTAATTTGGAAGCTGAGTTGGGTTTTTTGCTGTTTGAAAGGCATACTAGAGAACCTAAGCCTACTGAAAAGGCCCTTTCTCTAGAGCCTTATGCGCGTACCATTGTCGATAATCTGCGGCAGTTAAATGTTTTTTCGCGAGAGTTAACACAAGGGGTGGAAAGCATCTTAACTATCGGGATTGCAGAAGGCATTAACCCCAATTTATTATTTGATTCATTGAAAACATTGAGTCAGCGTTATCCTTTAATGCACGTCGAGTTAATGACGGCCCCCCAAGATGACATTCTGTCGTTATTACACCAGAACCGCCTACACCTTGCGATTGCCTTTGGTGGTATTTCTGTTAACGCTCAAGAACAATTCCAATGTATTGGTTATGAATTGTTGGTTGCAACCATTTCAGCGGCTCATCCATCGATTAAACAGGCATCTTCTTTATATATGGAAGATCTTGTTCAAACTCGGCAGATCGTCATAACCAGTTTTGAACATGAGTTGAGTGATATTCGTGCCGTTGTGGCAAGTAATTATTGGCGAACGGATAACTTTGCAATGGCATTAGGTTTAGTTGAAGCCGGAATGGGGTGGGGTAACTTACCAATTTCATTAATTAAAGATAAGTTAAAACACGGTACGCTTAAGCGATTAGAGTTTAAAAATACGCCAAATGGATTAGAGTTACCGATTCATATAGTTTGTTTAAAAGGGCAGGTATTAAAACGCGGTGCACAGGAATGTATCGAATTATTAAAGTCAAATAATCAAGTCATCAAAGTTCCTCGTGTTTGAGCCCTAGACCCTACGTTAGAGAATATTATTATGTCATTAAAAATTATTGGTTTGTTTTTCTTAACTGCGTTAGCTGAAATTGCAGGTTGTTATTTCCCTTATTTGTGGATGAAAAAACAAGCTGGTGCATGGGTATTATTACCTGCGGCGCTGTGCCTTATGGTGTTTGTGTGGTTACTGACGCTCCACCCTGAGTCTAGCGGCAGAATTTATGCAACTTATGGCGGAATTTATATTGCTACAGCATTATTATGGTTACGTGTGGTGGATGGCGTCTCTCTGACGACAACCGATTGGATTGGTGCGCTGGTGGTATTTATTGGTGCTGGAATTATTATTAGCGGTTGGAAATAAAGTTAAATTAATTTGACATAAAAATGTAAATTTTAGTTATGGGAATTGAGTGCTTTTTTATTATTAATAAATTTTTTTAATATAGAAGGCGTGTCAGAGTAGAGATGATTTAGTGAATATAGATAAGGAAAACTTAATTTAAATTAAGTAAGCGTTTATTATTGAGGCAAGTGTTATACGCTAAAAATTGATCCTGACTTTGTTTTTATATTTAATGTGTTTTCTTGTTATTTGATCTGTATCATTATTTTAAAATATTACTCTATTAGTAGTATATTTAATTGAGGATTAACTACTCAGTTAATATTAATTTACCTTTTATTTTCACATTCATTGATTTTAGGCAATATATAATTATCATACGTTGATATTCTCCCTCCGATTTATACAATAAATATAAAGAGGGAAGCAATGAACGTCAGTCGCAGAAAGTTTTTTAAAATCTGTGCCGGCGGGATGGCAGGTACGACAGTAGCTGCGTTAGGTTTTATGCCTTCAATGGCAATGGCTAATGTACGTGAATATAAATTACTCAGGTCTAAAGAGACTCGTAATACTTGTACTTACTGTTCTGTAGGTTGTGGATTATTAATTTATAGCATGGGCGATGGTGCCATGAATGCTAAATCTGCTATTTTCCATGTTGAAGGGGACCCTGATCATCCTGTCAATCGAGGAGCTTTATGTCCTAAAGGGGCTGGGCTACTGGATTATATCCATAGTGAAAACCGCTTACGTTATCCTGAATATCGCGCGCCAGGTTCTGATAAATGGCAACGCATCAGTTGGGATGATGCCTTTACCCGCATTGCACGGTTAATGAAAGATGATCGTGATGCCAATTTCATCGAAAAAAATGAACAAGGTACAACCGTAAATCGTTGGTTATCGACGGGGATGCTTTGTGCATCAGCGGCAAGCAACGAAACGGGTATGTTAACTCAGAAATTTGCACGTTCCCTCGGCATGTTAGCCGTCGATAACCAAGCACGTGTCTGACACGGACCAACGGTAGCAAGTCTTGCTCCAACATTTGGTCGCGGTGCGATGACCAACCACTGGGTTGATATTAAAAATGCGAATGTTGTTGTTGTGATGGGCGGAAATGCTGCGGAAGCTCACCCTGTTGGGTTCCGTTGGGCGATAGAAGCGAAGAATAACAATGATGCGACACTGATTGTGATCGATCCGCGTTTCACTCGTACGGCATCTGTGGCCGATCACTACATACCAATTCGCTCAGGTACTGATATTACTTTCTTATCAGGGGTTCTGCTATATCTGATTGAAAATAATAAAATTAATGCGGAGTATGTTCAACACTATACCAACGCAGCGTTGTTGGTCAGAGATGATTTCAGCTTTGAGGATGGTTTATTTAGTGGTTATAACGCGGAAAAACGTGCTTATGACAAAACGACATGGAACTACCAATTTGATGAAAATGGTCACGCACTACGTGATGACACGCTACAAAACCCACGTTGTGTATGGAACTTACTGAAGCAGCATGTTTCTCGTTATACACCTGAAATTGTAGAACAAATTTGTGGTACACCGAAAGATGACTTCTTGAAAGTTTGTGAAATCTTAGCTTCAACAAGTGTGGCGGATAGGACAACGACTTTCTTGTATGCATTAGGTTGGACCCAACATACGGTTGGCGCGCAAAATATTCGCACAATGGCGATGATCCAATTGCTATTGGGTAACATGGGAATGGCAGGTGGCGGAGTCAATGCGCTACGTGGACACTCAAACATCCAAGGTCTTACCGATTTGGGCTTGTTATCGACTAGCTTACCTGGCTATCTCACTTTGCCATCTGAAAAAATGCTGACGGTAGAGAGTTATTTGGCCGCGAATACGCCAAAAGCCACTTTACCTAATCAGGTTAACTATTGGAGTAATTATCCAAAATTCTTTGTTAGCTTGATGAAGTCTTTCTATGGTGATGCGGCACAAAAAGATAACCAATGGGGTTATGACTGGTTACCAAAATGGGATCAAGCTTATGATGTGATGAAGTATTTTGACATGATGAGCAAAGAACAAGTCAATGGCTATATTTGCCAAGGCTTTAACCCTGTTGCGTCATTCCCAGATAAAAACAAAGTGGTTAGCTGCTTAAGTAAACTGAAGTATTTAATTGTTGTTGACCCACTCGTCACTGAAACGGCTAACTTCTGGCAAAACCATGGTGAAATGAATGATGTTGATACGGCATCCATTCAAACTGAGGTATTCCGTTTGCCATCAACATGTTTTGCTGAGGAAGATGGTTCGATCGCTAATTCAGGCCGTTGGCTACAGTGGCACTGGAAAGCCGCAGATGCACCTGGTGAAGCACGTAATGATGGTCAAATCCTAACCGGCATTTTGTATAAAATCCGTGAGCTTTATGAGCAAGAAGGTGGTCAGGGTCGTGACCCGCTTATGCAGATGCGTTGGGATTACAAGCGCCAATTCCATCCAGAATCAGAAGAAGTAGCCAAGGAAAATAACGGTATTGCATTGGCTGACCTCTATGATGCGGATGGTAATTTGCAAGCGAAAAAAGGCGAGCTACTCAGTTCTTTTGCGTTATTACGCGATGATGGTTCTACGGCATCATCTTGCTGGATCTATACAGGTAGCTGGACAGAAAAAGGCAATCAGATGGCAAATCGTGATAATAGCGACCCATCTGGCATTGGTAACACATTAGGCTGGGCTTGGGCATGGCCACTCAATCGTCGCGTCATTTATAACCGTGCTTCTTGTGATACACAAGGTAAGCCATGGGATAAAAAACGCATCTTGATTGAATGGAATGGCAAAAAATGGGTCGGTAATGATATTCCTGACTTCAATGCCTCTGCGCCTGAAGTAGGAACTGGACCATTTATTATGCAACCGGAAGGTTTAGGTCGTTTGTTTGCGATTGATAAAATGGCGGAAGGTCCATTCCCTGAGCATTACGAACCATTTGAAACGCCATTAGGAACTAACCCGTTGCACCCGAATGTGGTTTCAAACCCAGCAGCACGTATTTTTGAGGAAGATAAAAAACGCCTCGGAAATCACGAGCAATTCCCTTATGTCGGTACCACCTATCGTTTAACTGAACATTTCCATACATGGACTAAGCATGCTCGTTTGAATGCGATTGTACAGCCTGAGCAATTTGTGGAGATTAGCGAAACTCTGGCAAAAGCGAAAGGCATCGTGAATGGCGATAAGGTTAAAGTCAGCAGTAAACGTGGCTTCATTAAAGCGGTGGCTGTGGTCACTCAACGATTGCAGACATTAATGGTGGATGGCAAACCGATCGAAACGGTCGGGCTACCTATTCATTGGGGCTTTGAAGGTGCAACCCAAAAAGGGTTTATTACGAATACATTAACTCCATCTGTTGGTGACGCGAACTCTCAAACTCCTGAGTATAAAGCGTTTTTAGTTAATATCGAGAAGGCGTAAGGGAGGGAACGAATGCAATCTCAAGACATTATTAAACGTTCCGCGACCAATAGCATTACGCCTCCCCCACAGGCGCGTGATGATAAGTTTGAAGTTGCGAAACTGATAGATGTGACATCCTGTATTGGTTGTAAAGCCTGTCAGGTTGCGTGTTCAGAATGGAACGATATTCGTGATGAAGTCGGTCATTGCGTTGGTGTTTACGATAACCCAATGGATTTGAGCGCGAAATCATGGACCGTGATGCGATTTAGCGAAACCACTGAAAATGGCAAGCTAGAGTGGTTAATTCGTAAAGATGGTTGCATGCATTGTACGGACCCTGGGTGTTTAAAAGCCTGTCCGTCGGCGGGAGCAATCATTCAATACGCAAATGGTATCGTGGACTTTCAATCTGAGCACTGTATTGGTTGTGGGTATTGTATCGCGGGTTGCCCGTTCAATATCCCGCGTTTAAATCCAAAAGATAACCGTGTTTATAAATGTACACTGTGTGTGGATAGGGTTGCGGTAGGGCAAGAGCCTGCTTGTGTGAAAACTTGTCCAACAGGCGCGATCCATTTCGGTACCAAAAGAGAAATGCTGGAGTACGCTTCCGAACGTGTTGATAAGCTACAAAAACGTGGTTTTAAAAATGCGGGGATCTATGATCCAGAAGGTGTTGGCGGTACTCATGTAATGTATGTGCTACAACATGCGGATAACCCAGAGTTATATCATGGTTTACCGAAAAATCCGCAAATTGATACCCCAATTAACCTGTGGAAGGCGGTGTTAAAACCACTTTCAGTGGTGGGCTTTATTGCCACTTTTGCAGGGCTAATTTTCCACTATGTTGGAATTGGTCCTAATAAAGAAGTGGATGATGAAGAGGAGGAAGATGGTCATGAGTAAAAAGAGCAAAATGATTGTTCGGACAAAATTTATTGACCGAGCATGCCACTGGACCGTGGTTATCTGCTTCTTTTTAGTTGCTTTGTCAGGGATTGCCCTATTTTTCCCAACATTGCAATGGCTGACAGAAACCTTCGGAACGCCGCAAATGGGACGGATTCTGCATCCTTTCTTTGGTGTATTAATTTTTGTGGTGTTGATGTTTATGTTTTTCCGTTTTGTGAAACATAACATTCCGGATAAACAGGATTTACCTTGGATTAAGAACATCGTTGAAGTTTTAAAAGGTAATGAACACCATGTAGCGGATGTAGGAAAATATAACGCTGGGCAAAAAATGATGTTTTGGAGCATTATGAGTATGATTTTTGTACTCTTAGCGACTGGCATCATAATATGGCGTCCTTATTTTGCGCATATCTTCCCAATGTGGATGGTTCGCTGGAGCTTATTTATTCATGCAGCAGCAGCCATCATCTTAATTCATGCCATTTTGATCCATATGTACATGGCTTTTTGGGTTAAAGGGTCGATTAAAGGCATGGTAGAAGGTAAAGTCAGCCGACGTTGGGCGAAAAAACATCACCCTCGTTGGTATCGTGAAGTTGAAGCGAAAGAGACGGAAGCGGAAAAAAACAAACCGTAAGCTTATAAACTGCCGTTATTTGAGCCACCGTCATTTTATGCGGTGGCTTTTTTGTATGTTTTTTTGCTAATGTTATTTATCACGAGTGTTGTCATAGGAAAAATAATGCGGGCTGATCAATATATTGCGTACTGTTTTGTGAGGGCAATGAAGCGGGAAAAAGATATTTTATTATTGCAAAAAATGTCTTATGTGAAACATTGGGTATTATGTAACCAAGCGGGTGTTGAGGTTATCAGAACGGTAGAAATTACATATTTCCTTGATAAATTACGCGATTATCTGGATGGAATGATAAGCAAACAGGTTTATTTCAATCAACAACAACAGATCGTCATCGCGGATGGTGATGTATGTGTAAAATTGTTTACTTTGGAATGGACGGGAGAAAATGCAGTTTTAATTGAGACTGTGGCGGAACAATCCATATCGTCATTGCAAAATGAAGGACATAATCAACAGGCATTTTTAAAGACGCTACAAGAAATTGAACGGCTAGCAATGCAAATTGGGGAAACAGGTTTTGCCGCTATTTTTAGAGCACAAGCAGAAAAACTATTAAAACCAGTTAAAAATAATGAAATGCTTTGTGAATGCTTATTTGATGTGGCTTGTGGTGCTTGGGTTTTTGGTGGGATGGGCTCATGGAATGATTCAGCGCCTTTTTTAGCTTATGAAAAAGGCTTAGAACCTGAGTATGATAAGCTAACTCACCAATTATACCATCATATTCAGCATGCTCTCCGTTATTCAGCAAATCATTGTGATGTGAGCACCGAGAGCTAAAAAACGCACATTTTCTGAAAAGTTTTCATTAAAATCATCCTATTTTAGGGTGGTGGTTTTCATTAATTTGCGGCACCTAATGGTGTTTTTTAATTTCTAAACCAATAAACGAAAAAATAATAATCACTTGCAAACCATAACAAAAGAGTACAACGATGAGTATAGAATCTGTTAGAAAGTTTATCGCCCAACATGCTCCTGATATCGAGATTATTGAGACTGACGGGGTGACAGCCACTGTTCAGCAAGCCGCACTTGTTCATAATGTCGAGCCTAATCAGATAGCGAAGACCCTATCACTAAAAGTAAAAAATGAGGTTATCCTTGTCGTGTGTGCAGGAGAGGCTCGTTTGGATAATCAAAAGGTCAAACAGGCTCTCGGTTCGAAAGCAAGAATGCTCAGAGCGGATGAGGTGGTCGAGTTAACTAGCCACCCTGTTGGGGGTGTTTGTCCTTTTGGTTTACCTTCAGCGTTAGCGGTATATTGTGATATATCGCTACAACAATATACTGAGGTACTACCTGCCGCAGGGTCGGTTAACAGTGCATTACGTATTTCACCTCAGCGCATGTTAGAACTTACTCAAGGTTCTTGGATCGATATTTGCCAATAATGATGGATTAATTTGATAAATAAGGGTTTTGTAGACGATATAATACATGCTCTTGTAGCCAATGGCCTTCAGGGAGGGCGGGATGAGCAAAGTTTTCAGGGTCTTTTGTCATGCCCAATTTTTTCATCACGCCCTCAGAAGGTGTGTTAGCGACCGCGGTGAAAGCAACGATCTCATTTAATTTCAGTTGATTAAAAGCAAACTGAATTGCAGCTTGAGCCGCTTCAATGGTATAACCTTGTCGCCAATATTGAGGACGTAATCGCCATCCAATTTCGGTACACGGCGAGAAAGGAAATTGATATTCGGGAATATTTAGACCAACAAAACCAATTAATTCATGTGTCGACTTTAATTCAACAGCCCACAATCCCCATCCTCCTTGGCTGGCAAATCGCGCCATAATCGTATCCATAAAGTGATCGCTTTGTGATTTATTTAATACGAAAGGAAAATAACGCATGACTTCAGGGGAATTATTCATTTCAAAAAACAGCGCTTTGTCTTGTTCAGTCCAGCCACGTAGAAGTAAGCGGGGAGTTTCAAGTGTAATAATTGACATATAAAAGCCTTATATTATTTTGTGTGTAGCCTCAGATGAAGAATGGGGAAGGGATTACCTTCACCATCTTTTTCTGAGCGTGCAAATTGCCTAAATCCCATATGCTGGTAAAAACCAATGGCCTGTGGATTTTGCTCATTCACATCAACGTCAGTAATTGCGAGTTGCTCAATAGCAAAACGAAGTAATTGTTTGCCGATCCCTGAACCTCGATGAGATTGTGAAATAAATAGCATCTCTAGTTTATTTTGGTCAACACCGATAAACCCAGTTATTTTATTATCTTCAGTAACCGCAACATAGACTGAGAGTTGCGGTAAATACTCTTTATAGATGGCGACTTTTAATTTCTGTAACGTTGCTTCAGGTAAAAAATCGTGTGTTGCTCTGACGGATGACTCCCAAACATCAATAATTTCATTGTATTGTGATGGGGTAGCGGCTTGAATTCTCATCGGAGTAAACTCCTAATTTGGTGAATAGAATATTGTCAGTCGTTGCGGTTAATATCAACCATGCCTTTATAGGGTTTCGCTAATATTCTTGGTTGAAGCGATTATAACAATAAATAGCCATTAATGACCTCGCTTAGTTCTTATTTCGTAGTGAAGTCTGTTTTTGAGATATTAATCGCAGAAAAAAAAGTCAGTTACTTCATTATAAGATAGCAGTAAATTCAACTAGAAATAGGAATAAATTATTTATTTTACAATAAATTAATGTCATGCGACAAAATACAACAACAAAATGGTAGGGGTATTTCGATGAAATATAAGGTTTTAACACTCTGTTTATCTGCTGCACTATTGGCGCCAATCGCGCCTGCATTTGCAAATACCGATAATGCTGAAAATATGCAACTCGACCAAGTATTATTATTAAGTCGCCATAATTTACGAACACCTATTGTTAATACGGGGATCTTAACGGAAGTTACCGATAAAAAATGGCCAGCATGGGATGCGAAGAGTGGGTATTTAACGACAAAAGGCGGCGCACTTGAAGTTTATATGGGGCATTATTTTCGGGAATGGGCGGATGAAAAGAAGTTACTCGCCGATGAATTATGCCCAACGAGTAATGAAGAATTATTTGTTTATACAAATAGCTTGCAAAGAACAATTGCGACAGCACAATTTTTCACCGCGGGTGCATTTCCCGGTTGTACTGTGAAAATTCATCATCAACCTGAAATTGGCACCATGGATCCCGTCTTTAATCCTATTATTACTAACGATAGCTCTGAGTTTAAGCAAAAAGCCTTATTAGCGATGGAAGAGCATTTAAAACAGCTCAACCTGAAACCAGGATATGATGAGCTAGATACTGTTCTTGATATTAAAAACTCGCCAAAATGTAAAACGGATAAGCTGTGTGAACTTTCATCACAAGATAATCGTTTTATTATTGAGGCTAATAAAGAGCCAGGTGTCGCTGGGGCGCTTAAAATTGCGAACTCAGCAGTCGATGCGATCGATTTGCAATATTATGAAGGGTTCCCAGAAAAACAAGTTGCATGGGGAATGGTAAATACAGCAGATAAATGGCGTAAGCTAAACACGTTAAAAAATGGCTATCAGGAAACTTTATTCTCTCCTAAATTAATTGCTAAAAATGTTGCTCATCCTTTATTAAATTACATCAATAAAGGCTTCGTTTCTGTCGATAAAGGAGAAACGGCAAAATTTATTATGCTGGTTGGTCATGATTCAAATATTGCTTCCTTAATGTCAGCCATGGATTTCAATCCGTACCAATTGCCAGAGCAATATGAACATACCCCAATTGGTGGAAAATTAGTTTTCCAACGTTGGCATGATAAGAGTGATAATAAAGATTATGTGAAGGTGGAATATGTTTATCAAACAGCAGATCAACTTAGAGATAATAGCTACCTTTCTTTAGAAACCCCACCTAAACACGTCACGTTATCTATGAAAAATTGCCCTATCGATAAGAACGGTTATTGTTCTTGGGAAGATTTTCAAAAAGTGATGCAATCTGCATTAGCGCAATAATGGTTTTATTGATACGCACTAGCCCGTGATAAAAGCGGGCTTTTTACTTTATTGAATCATTATCGTGCTGCGTTAAGTCGATAGTCAATGCGGCTTAACGATACTCAATTTAGCGAGTTATTAGCGAGTACTGGCGACTTGAAGAATGGCAACTCTCGTTGTTATTATTGCTGTTTATTAGCGGAATTCACGGATAAATTATATAGCATGGACATTCAACTACTGCACTTAAATCAAATAGACTGTAATGACATTATCGCACTCAATACGCATCCTCTCGTATTAGCACACATGCCTCTTGGAGATGACCAGTTTGATGAGCCATTTTGCCACCAATGGGTTAAGCAAAAAGAGCAACACTGGCATACACATGGATTTGGTGTATGGGCATTGGTTGTTGATGGTAGGTTTATTGGATGGGGAGGGTTTCAAGATGAAAATGGAGATGCTGATTTAGCGTTAGTATTGCATCCAGATTATTGGGGGTGCGGTAAAAAAATCGTGAATAAAATGCTTGAACAAGCGGTGACTCATATGTCATTACCCTCAATAACCATTCATCTTCCACTCAGTCGTAAAAAACTGGGGGCTATTTACCGTTATGGTTTTGTGGAAGAAGGTGAAGTGAGTTTTGATGGGGTCATTTTCAAACGATTTAGATTGAAATTAGCCGAACTATCTAAGAAAAAACCCTGCTAGAAAGCAGGGCGTGAAAGCCACGAAAATGTTTATGAGGCTTCAATCTAACCTATAATCTTGTGTAATAGTCTTATAAATTGTGTGTATTTATTATCTCTTGAATTGGTCTTAAAGAGATGATCTCAATAAGATTAAAATCCAAACATTTCACTAAAAATGTTATTTTTTACTACCCTATATTTCAGCGGATCACCAAAACAGATGTTTTTGCGTAACGTACGACTGATGCAGCATTAGAGCCGAGTAAATAGGTAGACATGCTTGGGTGGCGAGAACCAATTAAAATGATATCTGCATTGATCTCTTCGGCGATAGCCAAAATTTCATCCTTAACTGAACCTACAGAGGATGTAACATGTACCTTATCAGCAGGGATAGCAAAGCGTTTTACTTTTTCTTTTAATTCATTGAGGATGATTTCCGCTTGTTTTTCATCATCGGGAAAATCGCCAGGAAGAATGGTTCCACCGTAGCGTAAATAGTTAGAAATGGGAGCACTAACAGCGAGAAAATGCACTTCGGCATTATTTAATTTCTGGATGGCAGTGACATGAGGGATGACAAGGTCGGTAAGTGCGTCTTCACTAACATCAATCGGAACTAGAATCGTTTTGTACATAAATCCTCCTTTTTGTCTTTTATTTTATAAGTTTAGAACATTTCCATGCATATTGAAATTAATCATTACTATTTTAAAGACAATGAACTATTTAGACTAAAATGGAGCAGATAGTGGGGGAGTAGGATGAAAAATAGAGAGGAATATTATCAGGAAAATAGAATATATTTAATCCACAACTCATAACGAATTTCGCTAGAGTTGTGGCACGATTTGGTATCAATTATTTTTTACAAGCTTCTTTTAAACCGCCTTTGCAGGCTTGACTCAAGTATTGTTTGGCTGCTTTATCATCTATTTCGATACCTTCACCATTTTCATACATTTTTCCGACTTGAAATTGTGCTGGTGGATATTTTTTATCGGCAGATTTTTTAAACCAGTCAAAAGCCACGATATAATTTTGTTTAACACCGATCCCTTGATAATAAATTTGCCCCATATAATTTTGAGCTTCGGGATTACCTTGGTTGGCAGATTTTTCAAACCATTGAATCGCAGTTTCAATATTCGGCTCAACACCGTTACCATTTAAGTACATATCGCCTAAAAAAAGCTGTGCATCTGCACTGCCTTTATTAGAGGCCATGGTTAACCATTTTTTAGCTTTCGGGTAGTCCTTCTTAACTTCATTTCCCAAGTAGTAGCCGATACCCAGCATGACTTGAGCTTTGATGTCACCTTTTTGAGCCTCTTTTTCAACCAATTTGATCGTTTCGTTAGAGACAGCGGCAAAGCTTGAATGCACCGAAATAATGAAAAGTAAAATGAATGAATAGATTTTATACATAATGTTGTGAATATCTTATATTGTGTCAGTGAGCAAGGTAAAGGTGGTTGTACGCGCTATGTTAAGATGATAGTCCAAACAAATAACAACATCATTAACACTCAGGATTAGCGTTAGCAACAAAATTTTACTTTAAATACTTTACGTCTCTAGGCATAGAATATCAATGTGTTTTAGTTTTTTATCTCACTTTGCTAACGCTTTTTAAAATAAGAATGTGCGTAAAGTTGTTTTTATCTCGTTCATTATCGTAATTTACTCGTTTTAGGTGTGTGTTATGCAGGGTTAGTATTGTAGTGAACGGATGTATTTTTATTTATAGGAAAATCCTGCATTTTTAAAGAGGCAATTTCGTTGTTCTATTTTAAGAAAGTGCGATCGGTATCTCATACTCGTTAAGAATAGAACTATCACACGGTGATAGGCGTATAAAGTGAGGTTCTTCCTATTATAAGGGGTTAATTAACGTGAAATCCTGATAATGCTAATCCCCCTACAATATCTAGAGGGTACTAGCGATTTATTTATTGCTGTTGATTACCAGTGATTAGTCACCATCATTAGCCCGGGTATGGCGCAGGTAACAATACCAACGAGTAGTGTTAACGTACCTAGATGATTAATTTTAATATTCAGTGAGAATGTACAAAAAAACAGTAACCATAATATTGCCCATACTAACCAGAGCACAACCATGCGAATATCTGAACTGGCATAATAGGCATAAAATAAGGCATTAAAAAAGACAAAAAGACAATACCATCCAAATAATTTACCCGATAAGGAATATATTTTCACAAAACTTAAAAATAGATAAGTGAAGGTAAATAGCATAGATTGTGCTATTGCAGTGTAGGCTATACTCTCTTTAGCATTGATCATTAAAATGATATTACCAATTAAACAAAAACAACCAATAATACCATTAAATATTCCCGTTTCTTTATCATCATATCCTTTTATAATTGCGATTCCATTTATACTCAAAACACTACCAATAAAAATAAGTAATATCCCCTCCATCGTTCACCTCTTAATGATAAATTGATTATTATCGACAGTGAGCACTATATGCATTGAGTGCTCATTATTGAATATCGCTCTTGCGACTAAAGGTTCTATATGTATCTTAAAAATACGCTTTATATCTCTTACACCATAACGTGGGTCACACATTGAATTTATTTTCACTTTTGCTAAAACATCGAGTGTGATATTAATTGAATACTGTACTATTCTTTGATTAAGATTGGATAATTGCATATCAATTATTTTAATCGCTTGTTCAGAGGTTATTTTCTTAAAGCTTATTTTTCTATCTATTCGATTAATAAATTCGGGGTCAAACTGTTTTTCAAGTAATGAGATGATTTTATTATCATAGCTCTTTTTTGGCCATAACTTAGTTATACCCTGTTTTTCATTTAAAATATCTTTAGATCCTAAATTAGACGTCATAATAATTATTGTATTTTTGAAGTTAATCGTTTTTTGGCCATTGGCAAGTTCTAATTCTCCAGTATCAAGAATATTCAGTAATGTTCTGATGACGCTTTTGCTGGCTTTTTCGATTTCATCAAATAATACAATGCCAGGAGTATTATAGCTGCCCTCTATTTTATCAGTATCAAATAACGAGTAGGACTCTTTACTTCCTGAATAACCTGGTGGTGCACCTGATAAAGAGGCTGCATAGTGATCTTGAGACAAAGTATTCATGTTTATTCGGCAATAATGCGCTTTACCATTATTGATTGCCTTCGCTAAAGCAATGACTGTTTCTGTTTTTCCTACCCCAGTGGGTCCTAAGAATAACAATGTAGTTAATGGTCTATTGGGATCAAATATATTGGTTTTAATGCAATAAAGAATATCTTTTAGCTGAGTTAATACTTCATCTTGCCCAATGATAGTTTTTTCAATATTCTCGATAACATTTTCTGGGTCAAAGATAAAACGAAAATGTCCTTTCTCTATTTTTAGAGATGAAGTGTTTTTTTCTTGAAGGTTCGATGCTAACATATCATTGATAAAAGGCATGTTTGTTCCTAATTAATGATAATGGATAAAGTAGTAATTCAAGAACAGCAGTGTATTTCTATTAATCATGCAAGTTGCTATTTATATAATATTTGGCTAATAGAGATGCCAAATACTCTCCATTTATCCTTGATGTAGAAAATTAATAGCAAGTATTAATATATTTAACGTTTATTCAATAATGAATTACTACTTCAGATTTTAGTTAACCAACATTTTTTATTTTATTTTCATCCGTGGGTAAATCGTAAACTTGGCATTCTGAAATACCGATAGTATCTCGAGTGATGCTTTCAACCTGTTCTTGCGTTTTTTCTGCATCAAGTACCCAGCTGCGATAAAATTCAAAAGGACACTCAGCAAGCCCTTTATTACCGTCACCCGAATTATAAATACCGGTATAGCCACGATGTAAAATCTTAAATAGATGGTTTTGTGATTGATCATATCGGCGAGCATCGCGGATTTCAGTTACTGAGAGTTGAGCATACTGCACACCCATTTCCTCTTCACCACATTCACCTAATGTATGTCCATCAAAACCAATAATCGCAGAATGCCCAAAGTAGGTATAAACCCCATCAAACCCAGTGCCATTTGCGACAGCAACATAACAGTTATTTGCCCATGCCATGGTTTTTGCCATCATTATCTGTTGTTCTTTAGCGGGATACATATAACCTTGACAACGAACAATAAGTTCTGCGCCTTTCATTGCGCAATCACGCCATATTTCAGGGTAATTTCCATCGTCACAAATGATCAGGCTTATTTTTAATCCTTTAGGTCCATCAGAAACATAAGTTTTATCGCCGGGGTACCAGCCTTCGATAGGGCACCATGGAATAATTTTACGGTATTTTTGGACTATATTACCGTTATCATCGATCAAAATAAGCGTGTTATAGGGCGCTTTTAAAGGATGTTCTTCATGTTGTTCACCCGTGATAGAAAATACCCCCCAAACCTTATTCGCTTTACAAGCCGCTGAAAATATTCTTGTTTCATCACCGGGAACCGTTGCTGCGGTAGCCATCATTTCTTCATGATCATACATGATCCCTTGGGTGCTATATTCAGGAAAAATAATAAGGTCAAGACCTGGAAAGCCTGTTTTTATACCCGCAATGACATCTGAAATTTTATTTGCATTTTCAATAACATCATCTCGGTTATGCAAGCGAGGTATTTTGTAATTAACGACAGCAACACCCACGGATGTAGGACTACTCGAAATATCACCATGTCTCATAGATTTCCTCTCTATATTATTTTTACTCGTTTAATGACTAAGTAAATGTAACTAAATGGAGGTATCAGGGGAGTTAATTCGCGACTATATGTGGTAATTATCACGTTTTTTTGTAATCAGTTACTGTGGAGTATAATGTATTGATTTAAATAGAAAATACTTTTTTGAAAAATGACCCCTATAGTTTATTTGGTATTTTTATTGGTGAGTCATTGCGGTTTTTGTAGTGTGAAATGAGGTTAATCAGGCTGTGTAGGTATGTTATTTACTATGAATCATCTTTAAATATGGAAGGAAAAACTGGCAATATCGTCACATTGCTGCTTTTTAAAGTTATCTTTTAAGTAGATGGTTATTATTTTTTATTTCCAATAAGGCAGGATTAATGACTGATTACTCTGTGTGATAGGGTAGCGTTTAGAATAATACCTCAATACATTCATGAGGTAAGACTTTAGACTTGCTACCCAGATTGAATACTGTTCTATTGAAAATCGAAAAGTGGTGTTGGTTTACCATGATCATCGACAGCGACAAAGTTAAATTGACCATGGATCACTTCTTCGCGGCCTTCACGATACATATCTTCTAAAAAGATAGAAACATTGACTGTCAAACTTGTTCTACCAACACGGCTCACTTTACCCACTAATTCAACAATTGTGCCGGAGGGGATCGGGTGAGTGAAGTTGATTTTTTCGGTTGAAACGGTGACCAAACGTTTACGAGAAAAACGCGTTGCAGTAATAAAAGAGACTTCATCCATCCACGCAAGGGCGGTTCCACCAAATAAGGTATCATGATGGTTTGTGGTTGTAGGAAAAATAACCTTGGAAACACTGGTAATAGAATCTTCGATTTTTTGCGTGATTATCTCATCAACGTCAGAACGCATAATGTTGCCTTACAATTATTTGCTATGGGACTAAATTAGCCATATTTCACACCGTAGTGATGACTCGGTTTATATGTCCAAGCCATCCATATTGAATGTGGCTGGCGAATGATTACCTCATTGCCGCCACATTCCCCTTATTTAGGGTATATAAATTTATTGTTATACGCTATCCAAAATGAGTTACACCGGCGATGTTTCATTGATAATTATTTTTTGGGTCAATATAGGGACGTAGTCAAACACATATTCGTGAGCTTAAATATGGATGTTACCGGTTAAAAATAGCGTTGCTTCTCCAGTCAGTTTGACTCTCTCATTGTCGACTGAACATAACACGACACCACCACGAGCAGATATTTGATGACCGATTAGCTGATTTTTATTTAAACGTGCAGCCCATAATGGTGCGATAGCGCAATGCGAGGTACCTGTTACCGGATCTTCGTCGACCCCTTTGGCGGGAGCAAAGTAACGGGATACAAAATCAGCATTTGGGTTATCACTGAGGGCAGTAATGGTTAGGCCTGGTAGAGGGAGCGCTGCCATCGCGCTCAGATTAGGCGTACAGTTGGCAACTTGATTGGCATCACTTAAAAAGCAGACATAGCGGTCTTTAGCGAGCCATAATGATTCTATATCGACCCCTAAAATGTCGGTTAATTGAGGGTGATCGGTAACAGCAACCTGTTTTGTTTCTAGCACAGGGAAATCGAGTGTAAACCCTTTTTCATTTTTGTATACGATGAGTTCTCCAGAAAGAGATTGAAATACGAAAGGTGAAATCGGGTGTTGCTTAAACTGATGCAGTATAAATGCCGCCGCAAGTGTCGCGTGACCACATAATTTAACTTCTACGTTAGGTGTGAACCAGCGAATATGCTCTCCAACTAAGAATGCAGTTTCTGAAAGATTAATTTCAGCAGCAATAGCCATTAATTGATCATCTGGAAGCCATGTTTCGAGTAACACAATAGCAGCAGGATTACCGTGAAATTGTTGTTGAGTAAAGGCATCAACATAATAAACAGGAAAGGTTGTAGTACTCATAATGGTTTTCCAAAGGCAAGTTTAATAGGGTGCTAAATGAGTAAGAGGGAAAGGAGTATAGCGCTAATTAAGCATCAACATAATAGGTTAATGCTTGAAATAAAAATGCCCGATAGGCTGTAAAAACCTATCGGGCATAGAGACGTTAATGAGGATTATTCTGCTTTCGCTTCATTCTCATCTGCGTTTTTTAACATTTTTCTGACTGGGATAATTAAGGCAGCCAGAACAATGGCACAGATAACTAATGCTATTGAAACGTGTGAGAACAGCTCAGGCATTGAATTCAATTGTTCTTTATTGATATTACCGCCCATAATACCAGCCGCAAGGTTACCGAGTGCGCTAGCACAGAACCACAGGCCCATCACTTGACCACGCATTTTTTGTGGTGCTAATAATGTCATTGTGGCTAACCCAATAGGGCTTAAGCACAGTTCACCCAATGTCAGCAACAAGATACTTGATACTAACCAGAAGGGAGAGACCCCCGTTTGTGTCGCTAGAACTTGATTAGCAGCCATCATCATGACCGCAAAACCTGCCGCAGCAAATAGGATACCAATGACAAATTTAGTCATGCTGCTTGGGTTCATATTGCGCTTGGCGAGGGAAGGCCAGAACCAGCTGAATACCGGCGCTAACAGAATGATGAATAATGCGTTGATAGATTGGAACCAAATCGTTGGGATTTCAAAGGAACCCATTTGGCGATCGGTATAGTCACGCGCGAAGATATTGAACGACGTTGGTTTTTGTTCAAACGCTGACCAGAAAAATGCGGCAGCAATGAGCAGTATTAAACAAGCCAGTAGACGTGAACGTTCGCTGCTATTTAGGCCTGCAAAGAAGAACATAAAGAAGAAATAGATACCAACACAAGTTGCAATGATATAAGCGGAGCTTTTTGCAATTGTCGATGCATTGAATGGGATCGTGCCATTATCGATTAAGATAGCTAAGACTGCTAGCAATGCCATTGCAACAGTAACCCATTTACCAACATTTTTACGTTCTACAGTTGGACGGTTCCAAGTGGAATCTAATCCAACTTCTTTATCATATCGGCGCATTTGCGGAATGGCATAGAAACGGAAAATTAACAACGCGATCAACATACCGATGCCGCCTAGGCCAAAGCCGAGGTGCCAACCATATTTTTCATGTAAAGGGCCAATAATCAAAGGAGCAATAAATGACCCCATGTTAATGCCCATATAAAATAGTGAAAAACCACCATCACGACGAGTATCTTCTTTCTTGTACAGTGTCCCTACCATGACGGTGATACAAGTTTTAAATAAACCCGTACCTAATACAATCAGTAACAAACCGACGAAGAAAAAGGTATTACTCCAGAAGGCGGACATCGCGATGGATAGGTGACCGAACGCGATGATCAATGAGCCATACCAAACTGCTCGACGTTGCCCTAACCAGTTATCGGCAAGCCAGCCTCCAGGAAGTGAGGTGATATAAACACCACCAGCAAAGATACCGACAATTGCGGATGCTTGTTCAATGGGTAACCCCATTCCCCCTTGTAATAGTGCTGCACTCATAAATAATATGAGGAGAGGGCGTACACCATAGAAAGAAAACCGTTCCCACATTTCAGTGAGGAAGAGTGAACTTAGTGGGTACGGGTGCCCAAAAAAGGTTTTTGTTTTAGTCGCAGAATGACTCATCTGTGAACTCCGATAAATTATTTTTTGATTGGTTGTGCTTGGAAATACACCTAGCGAATCTGTAGGTGTTAAAATTTATAGATATGTTAACTTAATTTTGTAAACATATTTTTAACATACATTATTATAAAAACACTTATAAACAGAATATATTTCTTGTTAAAAGTGTATTTTTAAGGTGAAAAGTCGATATCAATCGCACTTTTCACGATAAGGTAGGCGACAATACAGGAATTTGGTTGACAAGAAAAGAGATGATTATAAAACAATCATAGCCTTCAAAAACATAAGCTTAAGTTATGTTTTCTCTGTTTTTTGCATAAAATGCTGTTATACCTACAATAAATCAGGGAAATGAATAAATAACTACATTTATCAGCGGGCGGTATGGGACGAATTTTTTTAGCGAAAAAAAATTTTTGCTTTCTATCACATTCAAACAGAGGGAGACTGACAACCTTGGGATTGTCGCTTAATGATGTACCATGAATAGATTAAATTGAATAACACCAAGGCTGCGGTAAAGAAAAACACAGCTCTAAAGCCATAACTTGCCGCAACAAATGACCCCATTAGTGGACCCGTGACGTTTCCCACATCACGTAATGCTTGGTTATAGCTAAAAATTCGGCCTGTCACTTGGTGAGAGATATTGTAAATAATTAATGTTTGTACGGCGGGTAATAAGGCCGCGTTTAATGCCCCGAGTAAAAAGCGTAGTGCGCCAAGTTCCCAATAATTACTGACAAGCCCCATCGGGAATAACACAAAAATAGAAGCGGCTAATACCGCCAGTAAAACTTTTTCAGGACCAATGCGGTCACTCAATTTACCTAACCGAGGGGCGCTAAGCAGGGCGGCGATACCGGGAATAGACGCGATGACACCACTAATAAAAGCTAAGTTTTCTGTTGTGCCAGCGAGATCACGAACATACAGTGTAATAACTGGGTTGATTGAGCCCATTGCTGCTTGGATAATCATGGTCGTAAAAAATAAGCTGATCACCAGATTTTTATTTTTTAGCGATGCAAAGACTTGCTTGTTATTAAGGGCATCTTGACGTGAAACTGGGGTAAAACGTTCTCGGACATAAAATAGCGTAACAATAAAGCAAATAAAGAGTACGCTAGCGGTAATAAAGAATACAGGGCGTAGGCCATATTGGTCGGCCAGTAATCCCCCAATAAGCGGACCAATTAATGCGCCACTTACCGCACCGGTTGCGAGCACGCCCATCGCCCAACCGCTTTTCTTAACCGGTACTTGCGTCGCAATTAATGCGTTAGCATTGGGAACAAATCCGCCGAGTAAGCCTAATAGCGCCCTAAGGGCGAGTAACTGCCAAATATTTTGAGCAAATCCAATTAATACCATTACGATGGCCATACCTAATGCCGAACGCAACAGCATTAACTTTCTGCCTTTTCGGTCAGATAATCGCCCCCAAAACGGCGCTGCAATCGCAGAAAACAAAAACGTAATACTGAAAACCGCACCTGTCCAAAGGTTTAAAGAGCTATGATCGGTCACGCCGAGTTCTTCGATATATAACGGAAGAAAAGGCATGATCAGACTAAATGCAGCCCCCGTTAAAAAACAACCAAACCAGACCACATAAAGGTTACGTTTCCAATAACTGTTTCTGTTTAACATAGACTCCTTACTCAACTGTAATGCTTAAAACACAGCGGCTGTCAGAAAACCGACAGCCGCTGTGTTTTATCAATGATGGATTTTGTCTAAATCACCGTACAATGAAGGTTCTCCTTCGGGACGTGTTTTAAACCGTCGATGTAGCCACATGTACTGTTCTGGGGCTAATAATATCGCTTGTTCAATGAGCTGGTTCATTTTTGTTGCCACCGCCACTTCATTATCAACGGGGAAGTTGTCGATAGCCGGTTGAATGATTAATTCATATCCTTTGCCGTTAGGTAATCGACGAGGAATAAAAGGCACAATTAACGGGTCGGCAAGGCGTAATAAAATCGCTGAACCATTTGTGGTTGCGGCATTTTTTACCGCGAACAGCGGTGCAAAAGAGCTGTTTCGAGGACCATAATCATGGTCAGGGGCATACCAGAGAATTTCCCCCTGTTTTAAGCTACGTACCATCCCTTTAACATCTTTCCGGTCTAACATATATTTATTAGAACGCAGACGCCCGCGAGTCTGTAACCAATCCATCAGCTTATTGTCATTTGGACGATAAACGCCAATGCCTGGATTAAGTATACCGAATGCTCTTGCTCCTAGCTCTAAGGTTAAAAAGTGGATCCCTAAAACGATAATGCCACGACCTGTTGATTGCGCCGCGAGCATATGTTCACGTCCTTCAATTTTAAACCAGCGACGGATACGCCATTCAGGCCAAAACCAAGCCATTCCTGTTTCAAAAACGCCCATGCCAACAGATGCAAAATTTTTGTTAATGTACTGTTGGCGTTTTTCTAAACTCATTTCAGGGAAGCAGAGTGCTAAATTACGATCGGCAATCTGTGCACGCTTTTTCAGTAATCGCTTCGATAGCATGCCTAAACGTGTGCCCATCCAATAGATCATGGGGTAGGGCAACAGAACGAGCAGGTACAGCAAGCCGATGCCAAACCAAGTGAGCCAGTAACGTGGGTGTAATAAACTTTTATGAAACTTTGGAGCTTGTATCATTGGTTTCCAAAAATTAGGTTAGTGATTTTATACCGTTGTTCGTTATTGACATTGTTATTATAACAACGATTAATCTATGGTTTTGACGACTAAAGCATCATGAAATGACTGATTTAGTTTAAACATTAGCCTATTTATCAATAATGTTCTTATTATAACAAATTATTCATTTAATAAATTAGCCGTCTGTAGCGTACTCATTAATTCAGCAATATTACGCACAGCCATTTTTTCCATCATTCGGGAGCGGTGTACTTCAACAGTTCGCACTGATACACAGGCGACGTCTGCAATTTCTCGGTTGATTAGGCCCTGTAAGACATACTTGCAAATCTCTTTCTCTCTCGGTGTCAGTGTTTGGTAGCGTTGCTGGATGAGGTAACTGGCCGTCGCTTGCGTTGTTTTTGTTTGAGCTTGTTCGAGTGTTTTAGCGAGCAATTGGCTATCAATGGGTTTTTGGAGAAAATCGACCGCACCCAGTTTGATTTGCTCGACAGCCATAGGGATGTCACCGTGACCAGAAAGAAAAATGACTGCTAATGTACTTTGCTGTTCTTTGAGTAATTGATGGACTTGGCGGCCATCAAGTTTTGGCATGCGCATATCGAGCAGTACCACACCTT
Source organism: Providencia sp. PROV080 (assembly GCF_033688105.1). Classification (NCBI taxonomy): domain Bacteria; kingdom Pseudomonadati; phylum Pseudomonadota; class Gammaproteobacteria; order Enterobacterales; family Morganellaceae; genus Providencia; species Providencia sp. PROV080. The sequence goes on along the minus strand of NZ_CP096346.1, from coordinate 2,810,004 downwards.
CTTGATGAAGATTTGCTTGTTGGATAAATTGTTCACTGTCATTCCAAACCACGACGGTATAACCGAGTGTTTCAAGAAGAAATTGGCAGGCATCCGTGACAGCAGGATCATCGTCCACCAGATGTATAACAGGCATGAATAAGTACCTCATTTCATCAAACTGGGGTATCAATATCTAAACGGGTGAAGCGTGATTGTCTCATATTCACATGATTAATGTTATCAATAGTATGCGAAAGTAAATCGACATTCATTAAAATTTAGCGTGAGGGGATATGACTCCATTCTCATTGAACATCACCTTGAAAATAGATGACCCTCGCCTTCATGTTATCCGTCGATGTATGAAGGCGGTTGGTGTTTATACTTTTTCCTCATAAGGAAAGATTAAGGTCACTCTTAGGCCATTTAACCCCTCCTCACTCAGATTATTTTCAATACGAATATCCCCTCCTTGGCTTTGAATCAGCCGCTGACAAATCACTAAGCCAAGTCCGAGTCCCTCTTTTTTCGTCGTCGCAAAGGGCGTAATCCCTTGAGTGAGCTGTTCAGGCGCCATACCACCGGCATCATCTTGTAAAACCAATAAAAATCGTTCTGGTGCAAAGTGAAAACTAAAACATAAAGTCTTTGCTCCAGCCTGTAAGCTATTACTGATTAGATTGGAGAGTAATTGGTCAAGTAGTGTTTCTGGGAGCTTCAAGCAGACATCATGGCTATTAGGTAAAATCAGTTTGACGAGTGGGTAATGCTGTGGAACTCGTAGTAGCTGCCAGATATGTTGTATGGTCGGTATGACATATTGCTGACTTAAAGGTAACGCAACTTCTTGGTTTGGTTTTCCTGCCCATAACCGAAGATTGCGAATAATATCACCACCGCGCTGCGCTTGGTTATCAATTTTAGTAAGGGCGTTAATCAGTGGATGTTCATCTGACTCTTTTTGAAGACGTAAAATACAGCCTTGGGCATAGTGGCGGATTGCCGAAAGAGGTTGGTTTAACTCATGAGCAAACCCAGAAGCCATTTCGCCTAATATATTCAGCCGTTGCGCCTTTGCTAAGTTGGCTTCTTGTTGTCGTAAGCGATTGTGCGCGTCTTCGAGTTGTCGACTTTTGCGACGAACTAAAAATGCGATCCAAACATGGTTGATGCCAAGTAGAATAAAAAACAGTACCGCGATGCTGATAGTGATTTGATGCTGGATCAGCCAACTCACAATATCTTGCCAAATTTGGCGTTGTTGTGGGTGTTGATTCACATCACGCAATAGCGTCTCAACTTGATTGACCGAGGCGGGGGCTCCCCAGCGCATACCTGACTTATCCGATGAAAGCAGTGTTTTAGTCACTTTATCAACTAAATTATCAGGAACATCATTCAGCGCGGCAAACGACCAATTCGGGTAGAGTTCTGTACTGGTTTTACAGGGTAAATTGCTCTCATGTTCGATTAAAGGACGGAAATGGTTTTTATCAATTAACCCTTCTTTATCCATATTCTCCAATAAACAGACAGGGATAATGGCCGCAGAAAGTGAGTCGTCCCGTAACGCATACAATAATGCATCGGCAGGAAAGCCGAGGAACTGCATGCGAAAATCTTTTTCGGCATCATAGCCCATATCTCGCAATACTTTATAACCTAACAGATAGCCTCCAAATGCATCCGGAGAAATTGCCCCCACCTTCTTACCGATAAGGTCTTTTATTTCGTTAACGTCGCTATCAGCGCGCACTAAAATAAGGCTACCAATCACATTGCGTGTTGTACTATCGGGTTCGACGGAAGAGCGTAAAGAGAGCAACCAACGTAGATGATAACGGCTATCTAATTGAATAAATTGCGCGGGATTAGTGAGTAAAAAGTCAATTTTGCGTTCTGAAATCGCATTACGCATCTCATCTAAATTAAGCGGCTGCAAAGTGAAATGCTCATCAGGCAGCGCATTATTCAATGTATCAATTAATGTTTGCCAATGGGTTTGGGTTGAGTTAGCACCGCGTAAGGCAAGCACCCCAATTTTCCATTCTGCTGCCATGGCCGGAAATGACCCGGCAATAAGAATGATTATCAGTAATCGATACAAAGACATAGAGTATTTCTTTAACATATTTGGCTTATTAGTTGCGTTAGATCAATTTAGCTACGGGTATGTGGTAAACCACAATAGGGTCGTTACGCTGCCCCTCTTACAATAAGACCAATTAAAGATAACACACCGTTTTTAAAGAGAAATAAGAATTACTGGGGTTATCAAAAATAGCTTGATGTAACAGGTAAATAAAACCTGTAAAACCAAAAGAATAGCAATTTTTATCCTCTATTTTAGCATTAGCAATGTCCTACTGGAGCCAATTATGGATCTGAGTAAACGAAAATTTCTACAACAATTAGGAGCTGTGACTGCCGGGGCATCGTTGATACCGATTGCTGAAGCAGGACTTAATTTCGCTCCAACTCGTCGTGAAGGTAATCCTGAAAAGCGTTATGGAATGCTGATCGATTTACGCCGCTGTGTCGGTTGTCAATCATGTACTGTTAGCTGTGCTGTTGAGAATCAGACGCCACAAGGCCAATTCCGGACGACGGTTAACCAATATCAAGTCTCTTTGCAAGGTGAAGAAGGGCTGACAAACGTCCTGTTGCCCCGTTTATGTAACCATTGCGATAACCCACCTTGTGTGCCTGTTTGTCCTGTGCAAGCAACGTTCCAACGTGAAGATGGCATCGTGGTGATTGATAATGAACGCTGTGTTGGCTGCGCCTATTGTGTTCAAGCCTGCCCATACGATGCGCGTTTTATCAACCACACAACACAAACCGCAGATAAATGTACTTTCTGTGCTCATCGCCTTGAGGTGGGATTATTACCTGCTTGTGTTGAATCCTGTGTTGGTGGGGCACGCATTATCGGTGATTTAAAAGATCCGAATAGTACTATTCGGAAAATGCTCACAGAACATGAAGCAGAAATTAAAGTTCTTAAACCTGAAAGTGGCACATTACCGCAAGTGTTTTATTTAGGTCTGGATGATGCTTTTGTTCAGCCGTTAGCCGGCAAAGGGCAACCAGCACTGTGGCAGGAGGTGTTCTGATGAGTGAACAAGTGGCTTATATCTCAGAAATTATGGCTCAACCGCAAGAGTTTTTTTGGTTGCCTTGGGCGGTTCAGTATTTCTTTTTTATCGGTATTGCAGCATGTGCAACCTTGTACGCTTGTTACTTACACTGGCAAGCTAAGAGTGAAAATAGCCGTTTAGAAATGATAGCGGTATTTATCACGATAACGATGGGTATTACAGCACCATTAGCATTGACAGCGGATCTGCACCAAACGGCTCGTGTATGGCATTTCTATGCCCATCCAACCATTTGGTCATGGATGTGGTGGGGATCTGTGCTGTTACCTTTATTTACGACCTTTACTGGCCTGTATTTCATCGCACTCTTGGTTAAGTTTATTTGGAAAAAAGAGTTTAAAGCAACGCGTTGGGTTGCGCTATTGTCTGCTCTATCCGCCATAGGGTTATTGCTGTATACCGGACGTGAAGCGTCAGTATTAATCGCACGACCAATTTGGTTTAGCTGGTGGATCCCAGTATTGCTATTCTTCAGTGCAATGCAAGCAGTGCCCGCTTTAATCGGTTTAGGTGCACGACGTGAGCCACAATATCAACAACGTCTAGCACGTTTTCAGGTCATCACCTTACTTTTATTAGCCGTGTGCTTCGCATTATGGTTATCAGGTGACACCATTTCAGGTATTGCAGTACGTCATCAACTCGATGTAGCAAGCCCTGGCTGGTGGATGTTAATGGGGATTTGTGCACTATGGGTTGCCGCGTTATTGATGTCAGTATTCAATCTGAAGGCGACTCGTTCGATAGGTTATATCACCGTTGCTGCATTAGTCGCGATGGGGCTAACTTGGAGTTTACGTTGGGTATTCTTGATGGAAGTTCAAGCGGTACCAAAATACAACGTTATCGTTAATCCATATCATTTCCCGATGGGCACTGATGGGCTACTCGCATTACTCGGTACATTCGGATTGTGGATTGCACTAATTATTATCGTTCGTGAAGGTGTTCGTTGGTTTGCAAGGAGAGTGCAACATGGCTAAATTCTCAAGACGTCAATGGCTTAAAGGTGGTTTAGTTGTCGGTGGATTAGCACTGTTTGGTGCAGGTTACCGTGACGTTGCTAAGCGTGCAGTCGATGGCCTCGCCAATGGCACCTCCGGTAAAGTGACATTAGATCGTATCAATGGCAACTCATTACGTCCTGAAGGCCAAGCGAATGGTGGCTGGAAGGAAAATCCAGAACAAGTCGTTGCCATGACACAATGCTTCGGTTGTTGGACACAGTGTGGTATTCGCGCACGTGTTGATACGGCAAAGAATGAAGTATTACGTATTGCAGGTAACCCATACCATCCACTTTCTCATGAAAAGCATTTTCCTTACGGTATGCCTTTGAAAACGGCCTTCAACAAAATGGGGGGAGAAAGTGGTTTAGAGCATCGTTCAACGGCATGTGCACGTGGTGCGACGTTGATGGAAGGACTAACGAGTCCGTTACGTATCCTAGAGCCAATGAAGCGTGTTGGTCAGCGTGGTGAAGGTAAATGGGAACGTATTAGTTTTGAGCAACTGATTAAAGAAGTGGTTGAGGGCGGTGATTTATTTGGAGAGGGACATGTTGATGGACTACGTGCTATTCGTGACCTCGAAACCCCTCTGGATCCTGCACAACCCAAATTAGGTCCAAAAGCAAACCAATTATTAGTCACTAATGCTGGGGATGATGGCCGAGATGGTTTCATTCGACGCTTTGCGCAAAATGCGTTTGGTAGCAAGAACTTTGGTGCCCACGGCTCCTATTGTGGTTTAGCCTATCGTGCGGGTTCTGGTGCATTAATGGATGATTTGGATAAAAACGCACACGTCAAACCCGATTGGGATAACGTTCGTTTTGCCTTATTTATTGGAACCTCACCAGCACAGTCAGGTAACCCATTTAAACGTCAAGGTCGCCAATTAGCGTCTGCTCGTTTACGAGATAATTTTAACTATGTCGTAGTTGCGCCTGCATTACCGTTAACGACAACACTTGCTAACGATCATGGTCATTGGGTACCTGTTCAACCGGGTACTGATGCCGCGCTCGTCATGGGAATGATCCGCTGGATCATCGAAAATGAGCGTTATAATGCGGCCTATTTGAGTGTGCCGAGCGAAAAATCGATGCAAGCAGCGGGGGAGAAGAGTTGGACTAACTCGACGCACTTGGTGATCACTGATGACGCACATCCATTAGCAGGACAATTATTACTTGCTTCACACTTGAATGGACAAGTTGCGGATGATGAACAAAGTAAAAAAGCATACTTGGTACAGGATGCATCGGGTGAGCTAAAACTTGCTGATGATGTAACGAATGCACAACTGTTTGTGACGCGTAAAGTAACGTTACATGATGGTAGTGAAGTTACTGTGAAATCAAGTTTCCAATGCTTAAAAGAAGCGGCTGAGCGCATGACTCTAGAAGAGTATAGCGAACGTTGCCAAGTTCCTGTGAAGACGATCGAATCATTGGGTCGCGCCTTGACCTCTTATGATCGTCAAGCCGCTGTAATTTCCCATGGTGGGATGATGGGAGGCAATGGTTTTTATACCGCTTGGTCGGTCATTATGTTGAATGCACTGATTGGTAACTTAAACCTCAAAGGGGGAGTCTCTGTTGGTGGCGGCAAATTTAACGGCGAAACCGATGGTCCTCGTTATAAGATAGCGAGCTATGCAGGTAAAGTGAAACCAAAGGGTGTCGTATTATCACGTAGTAACGAAGTCTATGAAAAATCTGATGAATTCAAGGCTCGTGTCGCTGCGGGTGAATCACCTTATCCTGCGAAAGCACCTTGGTATCCGTTTGCTAAAGGCCAATTAACAGAGCAATTAGCATCGGCACTGATGGGATATCCTTATCAATTGAAGGCGTGGATCACCAATATGACGAACCCTGTTTACGGTATTGCAGGGATCCGTCAAGTGATGGAAGAGAAACTGAAAGATCCAAAACATCTTCCTCTTATCATTGGTATTGATGCCTTTATGAATGAAACCACCGCATTGGCTGACTATATCATTCCTGATACTCATAATTTTGAAAGTTGGGGATTCAGTGCTCCTTGGTCTGGTGTCCAGGTCAAAGCAAGTACAGCTCGCTGGCCGATTGTTGAGCCGCGTACCGCGAAAACGGCGGATGGTCAGCCTATTTCGATGGAAGCATTCTGTATTGCGGTCGCTAAAGAACTAAACCTTCCAGGATTTGGTGATAACGTTATTGAAGATATGGATGGCAATAAACATTCATTGAACAGTGCAGAAGATTATTATCTACGTGTGGCAGCGAATATGGCTTGGTTGGGTGAGAAGCCTGTACCAGAAGCGGCAAGCGAAGACATTCAGCTCAGTGGTGTGGAACGCATTATGCCAGCCATGGAGAAAACACTAAAACCTGAAGAGATCAGACGCGTAGCCTATATCTATACACGTGGTGGTCGTTTTGCTCCTTATGAAAAAGCATGGGATGGTGATGCGACAGGACCACAATGGAAAAAAGGTTTACAGATTTGGAACCCAACGGTTGCGGTTAATCGCCATGCCATTACAGGCGAGCGTTACAGTGGATGTCCAACCTATTATCCACCGCGTTTAGCTAATGGTGAGGATGTCAACAATATCTTCCCACCAAACGAATGGCCATTAAAACTCATGTCATTTAAATCACATGTTATGAGCAGTTCTACCACGATGATTGAACGCTTACGCCATGTGAAGCCGACCAACCTTGTGGCTATTCACCCTAATGATGCACAAAAAATGGGTGTTAAACATGGCGATTGGGTCAAAATCACGACGCCAGGAGGTCATGTAGAAGCTCAAATCAGTGTATTAGACGGTGTGATGCCAGGGGTACTTGCGATTGAACATGGCTATGGTCACAAAGAAATGGGGGCGAAACAGCACTTTCTTGATGGTGAACCGATGCCGATGAATGCAGCGAATGGTTCAGGTATCAACCTAAATGACCTAGGTTTTGCCGACCCAACGCGTGAAGTGGCAAACACGTGGTTAGATTGGGTTTCAGGAGCATCGGTAAGACAAGGATTGCCTGCTCGTATTGAACTTATTGGTTAGAAATAACAGGTGGCCAGAGAGGAGGGTTCTGGTCACATTCAGTTTAGACAGTTGACATTGCGCTTACGATGTAGCTACCTCATCGTAACTTCGGCAGATGCCAAGGAGGGGGAGCCCTCCTTTTTTTCGCATATTACTCAGTGTATTCGAGGCGTAAGTAAAGGTGAACTCACTTCATTGAGTGTTAAGCTTTGGTACATCAAGACACCTAACAAGATAAACACAATCCCAGCACATAAGCTAATCGCTATTCCCCAATACGGCGAAAAAGGGGGACTGCGCGTTTTCGTTATCCGCATTGCGCTATCACGCATAAAATAGACAAAACAAGCGATTAAACAAATCGTTAAGGCTGTCCCCATTGCCATCGCTAGGGCGGCAAGTACTCCCCACAGATAAACGCCTATTACTGACGAAAATAGCAAAACAAGTATCGCCCCTGAACAAGGGCGTAGCCCCATAGAGAGCACGACAAGGATTTGTGTACGTATACTCGTTTGTAATTGACTACTTGAAACAACGTGTTGATGACCACAACCGCAAACAGCATCCGTGGACAGTGTCGGTTTAAGAACGGCGCCATGGCTTAGTTTCGATGGTGAAATTGTGTGTATTTTCCATACAGATGCCGGGCGTCTTTGAGCGGTTTTATACCACTGGTGAATCGCCTTTAAACAGAACAAAAAACCGAGCAAGATGACGAATGCATAGCTGAGTTTTTCACTGTATAAGCTGACTATATTGAGGTGGCGGGTGGATAATTGGAAAACGACTAAGATAACGGAGACGAGGACAATCGCCACACCACCTTGTAACAGGGAGGCCAGTAAACTGAGTAGGACACTCTGTTTTAGGCGAGTTGGTTGTGTTGCAATATAAGTACTAATAATCAATTTACCATGGCCAGGGCCAACCGCATGTAAAAAGCCATAGAGAAAGCTGACCGCGACAAGTAAGCTTCCTGCTTGTAAAGGGGCTCGTTGAGTTGATTGCAATAACTCAGTCAGAGAAAGATTTAACTGACGTTGCCAAGCAACACTGGTTTGTAACCAAAGGGGCCAGTACTGGTAAATTTGATAAGCAACAGCGCTAAGAGTTACGAATAATAAAAGACTGATAACAATTTTGGGGCGTAAAACTTGAGCTAATCGACTTATTGGCATTGTATTTTTACCTTCTGAGCAAATTGCAGCCCTAAGGTTGTGTCCTCTTCAGGTGTCTGATTAATATCAAGTGAATAAGCATAGAAACGTAATTCGTCAGACACGTTAGGCTCTTGCAAGGTGAGGTGGCATGATGCGGCATTAAGCGCTTGTGGGGCAATCACCGATTGCTGATTGGGGTAAGTCATGCTGACAAAAAAGGTGGGGTCATAGGTCATGAACTCGATATTTGAACCTTTTATCGCGATAGGCTGTTTCAAAACCATGCTAAAAGAGAAAATTAGTTGCAGCCCTTCACGGCGTAATTGGTAATGGCTCGGTATTGTGTGGAAGGCCACTTTTTTGCCTTGCGAATAAAAATCGGTGAAATAGTCTTGAGCTAGAATATTTGCCATAAGCGTTGCTGCCTGAGCTTTCCATTTAGGGTCATCTTCCTTACTATTTTTCAGTTCATAAGCAATATCAGCGGACGTCATGGGATCCATTTTCCAAGTAAACGTTAGGCCAATAAATTGCTGTTGCTTGATATCTGGCACTACTTGCATATCGATAAAGCTATGAGGATGAGAAATACTTTTTGCTGTGAATATTAAACAGAGAACAAGAAGCAACGCTTTGAATTTCATAGGCGATCTATGTTAATGAGTCGGATTGAGTAAATAATGTCAAATTTTAATGTTATAATATAACTTAATTTCACGTTGAAATAAACTCATCTATTACGGCAAGTTTCCCTTTTGTATTACTGAAAAACAAAACCCCTTAACATTAGGGGTTTTTTATTAACAAAATAACAGCGATAATATTGGCGAATGAGCTCGTGTGGACACTTCGTGGACACCATCTGATTTTAAGCTTTAACGATGAGTTAGTTACAAAGGAAAAGAGAACACCATGCCAGTGTTACACAATCAAGTTTCGAATAAAATTCTTAAAGAACGTATGTTGGCTGAGACTGAGCCGCGAACAACGATTTCTTTTTATAAATATTTCAATATCCAAGATCCGGTCGAGTTTAGAAATGATTGGTATGTGAAATTCAAAGCACTTAATGTGTTTGGGCGAGTGTATATTGCTAAAGAAGGTATCAATGCGCAAATCAGCATACCTTCATCAAAGGTTGACGCACTACGCGAACTTATTTATCAGACTAGCCCTGAATTAGATGGCTTACGCCTTAACATTGCTATCGACGATGACGGAAAATCTTTCTGGGTACTTCGCATGAAAGTTCGTGATCGTGTGGTTGCTGATGGTATTACAGATGATTCGTTTGACGCTTCAAAGACGGGACAGTATCTCAAAGCGGAACAAGTGAATGAGATGATTGATGATCCAAACACTGTTTTTGTGGATATGCGCAACCATTATGAATATGAAGTAGGCCATTTCGAAAATGCACTGGAAGTGCCATCTGATACTTTCAGAGAGCAACTACCAATGGCTGTTGACATGTTGCAACAACAAAAAGATAAAAACATTGTCATGTACTGTACTGGTGGGATCCGTTGTGAAAAAGCTAGCGCATACATGCTGCATAATGGCTTTAAAAACGTCTACCATGTTGAAGGTGGTATTATTGAGTATGCGCGTAAAGCGAGAGAACAGGGTTTACCTTTGCGTTTCAAAGGGAAAAACTTTGTGTTCGATAACCGCATGGGAGAGCGTATCACTGATGAAGTATTAGCGCATTGTCACCAATGTGGTGAACCTTGTGACTCACATACTAATTGCCGGAATGATGGATGCCATTTATTATTTATCCAATGCCCATCTTGTGCTGAGAAATATGAAGGCTGCTGTAGCGCTGCATGTACTGAAGAAATGAAATTACCTGAAGAGCAGCAACGTGCCCGCCGAGCAGGCCGTGAAGTCAGCAATAAAATATTTAATAAATCACGTCATCGTTTAGAGGATGGCTTATTAAATAGTGATAATTAATTTTTAAAAAAGCCCTATGTAGGGCTTTTTTTTAATAGAGATATTTAAAAATATTATAAATAAAGAAAAGCTCTATACGATTTTTAACATACACTTTTGTGACGATATGCCTCTTTTGTGAATAAACCGTACTATTACTGATCCCCAATTTTTTAGAAATAAGGTGATTAGGTGTTTCATTCATCCAACTATTAATAATGCACTGTTCTTTTAATGTAAATATTGATGAGTTTGATTTATTTGTTAGTTTTATTGTTTCCTTGATATGTTCTGAATCATTAATCACTTTATCTAAAGTAGGAATAATGATTTTTTTAGACATAATAAAATAGTTGTCCTTTAATAATAATGGCTTGTCTGATATTGGGTAGGTGGCATTGATATAAATATAAAACCTTGTTTCATTCGATGATGTTAAAAGTTTTTTTAGTGATAAGCAATAATTAGAGTGATGGCAATAGTAAGTTAAATTCACAAGGACTATTGTCGGCTTGGTGTCATTAATACAACTAATCGCTTCATCAATACACCCCACACTGATAAACTCTAATTTTTTATTAGATGATAAATATTCAGTAATGCCAATTCGAGTATAATAACACTCATCAATCACTAGTATTCTCATAAGGAACATCCTTGTTCGAAAAGAATATTACAATAAATTGTAAGGGATATTAAAGTCAATAAACTAATGATAAAAAATAATTAATTTTGTTTGTTTTTGATAATAAAACGAAAATAACAATTATCAATTTTATGCTATTAATATTAACTATATTAAATATAAAGATTGAATCTATTTAAATTAAGAATAAGAAGGCATTGAATGTGCTAATGGATATTGGGGATAAACCCGAATATCCATTACTTTCTCTAGTGCGTTTTAAAATCTGGTTCTACATAATCACCAGATTCTATTTTATCGATACCGGCTTGTAGAATATTAATCAGCTGCCTTGCTACATCGGTTGTTAACCACATTGTCTTGTCAACAACAGCACTGTCACTATTTTCACTTTTTTCTGGCAAATAATGCAAACGCAGCATCATTGCATCATAGGCATCAACGGTACTGATGTCCCAACCAACAACAGGGTGGGTTTGAATCACATCATTTTTTCTATTCATAGACACCTCCTAATCATACTACGTGATAAATACATATCGATAACTGACTAAGGGCGAGATACTCATAACGAGTATCACTTAGTATAAAAGGATTTTGTCATTTGAAAAGAGGAAAGTCGTTTTTTTTGCATCTAAATGACAGATTATGCAAAAAAGTCACAGAAAAGGGATTAATAGACTAACGGGAAGTGATTAGCTTCCCGTCAAAATGATTAGCTAACAACGCGTACAGACCAAGATACATCTTCATCAGCGAGAAATGGGATCAATTTATCATGACCGCAATCAATCGATGAGGCAGTGATATTTTTTTCTTTTGTTAATTGGATAAAGCCCTCATTAACAGGAAGATTATAGAACTTAGGCCCATTTAATGAGCAAAAGGCTTCAAAATGTGCCAGTGCACCGAGTTCTTCAAATACCGTTGCATAAGCTGCGAGTGCGGTCGGTGCATTAAATACGCCTGCGCAACCACAAGATGACTCTTTACGATGTTGTACGTGAGGCGCCGTATCGGTCCCTAAGAAAAAGCGCTCATTACCAGATGCAACGGCTGCACGTAGTGCTTCTTGATGCACATTACGCTTTAAAATAGGTAAGCAATATAGGTGAGGGCGTACACCACCCACTAACATGTGATTACGGTTAAACATTAAATGTTGCGGTGTTAATGTTGCAGCTAAATAATTGTCTGCCTCTTGTACATATTGAGCAGCTTCTTTTGTCGTGATGTGCTCAAACACAATTTTTAATTTAGGAAACCTTTTTCTGAGTGGTTCCATGACTTGCTCGATAAAACGCGCCTCGCGGTCAAAAATATCGATATCACTTGAAGTGACTTCACCATGGATCAATAGTGGCATGCCAACTTGCTCCATTGCAGCAAGTGCTGAGTAGATATTTTTGATATCAGAAACACCATGACTTGAATTGGTTGTCGCATTAGCAGGGTATAACTTACACGCTGTAAATACCCCTTCTTGGAAACCACGAATGAGTTCATCGGCATTCGTCGTATCGGTTAAATAACAAGTCATTAATGGCGTAAATTGATGACCCACAGGAACCGCTTGCATAATGCGTTCACGATAGGCTTTAGCCATTTCAATGGTCGTAACTGGGGGGACAAGGTTTGGCATGACAATGGCACGACCGAAAAACTGACTAGTATAGGGCACAACCGTTTTCAGCATATCACCATCGCGAAAATGAACATGCCAATCATCTGGGCGGCGGATCGTTAAAGTTGTTGCAGTTGTCATGAAACCGGCTCCATAAAGGGGGAAATAGAGTAATGAGCAAGATGCTCAAGCAGGAGCAGAATAATAAAACGAAAACGATAAAATAGCTACGCTAATTGACAATTATCTTGAAATATAAGCGTTTTCAATTTGGATTTATCATAAAGGAAAAAACAGGGAGTGTACTAAAGGTAGGTGAATTAAGTTGGCTCCTCCAGCTGGACTCGAACCAGCGACATACGGATTAACAGTCCGCCGTTCTACCGACTGAACTATGGAGGAACTCCTTAAAGCGAGAGGAATAGTAGCGTTACTGGATCGAAATGTCAAAGAAGAAACGGTAAGAAAAGTTTGATTGCTTGTTCTGTGATCGAATTGCTGTAAGTTTCATCGAATAGGGCATGGTAACGTGCTTTCGAGGGGGAAAGACGTGATGAATAAACGACGATAGTAGTGAAAAATAGTAGTGAAAAATAGTGATAGGAAAAGCGAGGTTATCTTCAAATAGCAAAAGCCCGCTATAAAGCGGGCTTTTTAAATTTGGCTCCTCCAGCTGGACTTGAACCAGCGACATACGGATTAACAGTCCGCCGTTCTACCGACTGAACTATGGAGGAATTGCGATGTTCCTGAGAACGAGGCGAATATTACCCATCCTATTGATGCTTGTAAAGCATAAATATGAAAAAAATTGCCAAGTGATTGCTAAATAAACAATATGGCGGTTATGTCAGCAAAAATAGGACCAATAGGTATCGTACCTAAGAACGATAGTCATTGATGAAAACTATATTTAACGTTAAAGCTACAAAAAATTAACAATGAGAGTGAGCTTGAATGAAAAAAACACTGTTAGCTGTCGCTTTAACCTCTGTGATTTCTAGTACAACATTTGCTGCGCCTATTGATAAGCCTAATGTTTTGATCATCATTGTCGATGACATGGGATATTCTGACATTAGCCCATTTGGAGGGGAAATCCCTACGCCAAATTTACAAGAAATGGCTAATCAAGGTGTTAGGATGAGTCAATATTATACCTCTCCGATGTCTGCGCCTGCGCGCTCGATGCTGTTGACGGGGGCAACCAACCAACAAGCAGGAATGGGGGGAATGTGGTGGTATGAAAATACGGTAGGGCAACCCGGCTATGAGCTGCGTTTAACCGACCGTGTGGTCACTATGGCGGAGCGTTTCCAAGATGCCGGCTATAACACCATGATGTCAGGTAAATGGCATTTAGGTTATACCAAAGGAGCAAGGCCAACGGACAGAGGTTTTAATCAAGCATTTGCATTTATGGGAGGCGGAACCAGTCATTTTGATGATGCGATGCCACTTGGAACAGTTGAACGTTTTCATACTTACTATACGTTAAATGGCGAAAAGACATCATTGCCGAGTGATTTTTATTCAAGTAAAAATTATGCGCAACAACTTGAACAATGGATAAAAGAAACGCCGCAAGACCAACCTATATTTGCTTACCTCGCTTTTACTGCCCCGCATGACCCCATTCAAGCGCCTGACGATTGGATCAGTAAATTTGATGGAAAATACGATGAAGGATTTGGCAAAGTTTATCGCCAACGTATAAATAGACTCAAAGAATTGGGTATTATCAATGATAAAACCCCCATGCCCAATTTGGATTTAGATAAAGAATGGCAGCAGTTAACGCCTGAAGAAAAGCGTTATGCTGCGAAAACAATGCAAGTATATGCTGCAATGATTGCCTATATGGATGATCAAATTGGCGGTGTCATAAATACATTAAAGGCCACTGGTAGAGAGAAAAATACCATTATTATTTTTGCTACGGATAATGGTGCTAATCCAGCTTCTGGTTTTTATTATGAATCGGATCCGCAATATTGGGAACAATTTGATAATAGTTATGAAAACCTTGGTCGTAAGAATTCATTTGTATCTGTTGGGCCTCACTGGGCAAATGTGAGCAATGCCCCTTATGCAAATTTCCATAAAACAACCAGCGCGCAAGGTGGAATTAATACTGACCTGATTATTACTGGCCCTGGTATTGGCAAAAAAGGCAGTATTGACCATACCCCGATGGCTGTTTATGACATCGCTCCAACGTTATATGAATTTGCAGGTATTGATGCAAATAAACAAATTAAAAATATCCATCCATTACCGATGTTAGGCACAAGCTTTAAATCCCATTTCCTAGGTGAAAGCACGGTTAATCCTCGACATTTATTTGGTGTGGAATTACATAATCAAGCTGCATTAATTGACGGGGATTGGAAATTAAGACGTTTAGTGAAAGGTTCGTCAAAAGCGGAAATGGCGCCTTGGCAGCTCTTTAATTTAAAAGAGGATCCACTAGAAACACATGATTTAGCGTCGAAATACCCTGAAGTTGTAAAAAAATTAGAGGGGCAATATCAACAATTTGCTGAGACGGGCATGATTATCGAGGCTAAAGGCGAAGCGATAGATTATATCGGCATCGATGAATCAACGGGGCATTATATTGGTATCGATCCTAAAACGAACCAACGTATCGAGTCGAAAAAAGGGCAGTAATAGGAGGATAAAATGAAAATTGCGTTTTATGATCCACCTGTCGTTGATAAAAAATCGGTCAGATCGGCGATTCCTTTTCATATTTTATTAAAGCCCGTTGGTTCGGGCTGTAATTTAAAATGTGACTATTGCTATTATCCACAAAATAATGAGCAAAAAGCGGCACCGATGATAAAGGATATGCTGGAGCCTTTTATTAAAAATTACATTGCATCCCAGCCCATCTATACCAAAGAAATTAATTTTGTCTGGCAAGGTGGGGAACCTCTACTCGCAGGATTAGATTTTTATAAACGAGCGATGTCCTTACAACAAAAATATGTGCCTCAAGGTGTCCGCATTATTAATACATTGCAAACAAATGCAACGTTATTAACGCCGGCATGGTGCCGTTTCTTTAAACAGCATGATTTTATCATTGGCGTTAGTCTTGATGGTCCAGAACATATTCATAACCGCTATCGCCATGACAGACGCGGTAATAACGGAAGCTATCTGGCTGTGCTACAAGGCATTAAATTACTGCAACAGTTTGCTATTGAATTTAATATATTAACCGTTGTTCATGATGGGGTTGCTCATTTAGGCACAGAAATTTATCTCCATCTGGTTGAGCTTGGCGCTCATTATATTCAATTTCAGCCCTTGATGTTAGAAGGGGATGCGATTAACCAAGGGTTTACCTTAAGTGCAAACAACTGGGGACAGTTTTTAAGTTCAGTGTATCGACAGTGGCAGGCGTCGGCGCATATTGGCAAAGTCTTTGTAATGAATATCGAACAAGTATACAGCCAATATTTTACCCATGTAAGCACAAGCTGTGTTCATTCGGAGCGCTGCGGCACGAATATGATGATGGAAACAAAAGGTGAAATTTATGCTTGTGACCATCAGGCAAATAAAAGCCATTATCTTGGCAAATTTAATGGACAGCAGGGATTCAGTGAATTTGTCACTTCTGCTATTTCGCTCCCTTTTGGACAAAATAAAAGCCGCCGTAAAGAATGCCAGCAATGTGCGGTGAAAATGGTGTGTCAAGGTGGTTGTCCCGCGCATGTAAACCTATTAGGTCGCAATCAATTATGTGAGGGATATTTTGCTTTTTTTAGCTTGGTGTTAGAGCCGATAAGGCAATACCAGCGAAATGCGCAAGGTGTGCAGCGTTGGCGTAATGCTATGTTGAAATAAAACGAACATTAATAGCAAAAAGCCCACTATAAAGCGGGCTTTTCAAATTTGGCTCCTCCAGCTGGACTTGAACCAGCGACATACGGATTAACAGTCCGCCGTTCTACCGACTGAACTATGGAGGAATTGCAGTGTTCCTGAGAACGAGGCGAATATTAACGATATCGCCTCAGGCTGTCAACGATAAAAACACAAAAATAATTCGTTTGGTTACGGACTGTGCATTATGGTTGATTTTTACTCTAGCTTATTGATATTGCGCTTTATTCTGAGTCATTAATGGTGTTTCTACTCGTGTAGGAACTTCCGGATAGGCAATATGATAAATATCATAAAATGAAACCATCCCTTTAAGTTCGACCAAACGTGTAATTTCTTGTTTGATTGCACTACTAACATCATTCGAATCAAGGATTTTTTGAATCGAGGTATCAGAAACTTTCTCGGTTACAAACCATTCACCGTTATAGCAAACGCGTAAGTCAAGGACACCGATATCTTCAAAACGATATACAGGTTTAATATCAAATAGCAGAACAGCCGCTAAAATGATAAATAATGCGGTAAAACCAAGCATCCAGTACAACCCAAAATAAGGGGCATAGAGGACTAAAATCGCTAATGGAATATAAGCGGCAACCATACCGATACATAAATAGGGATGGTTAGCGATAAATTGACTGTTGAAGTACGGCTTACCATCACGCTTTTCGCTTTTATTGATAGTGTCCAAATCTTCGATAAGTATTTTTTTAATGATATCCATGGTGTGATAGCTCTCTGTAAGACATCTATGCAATGAAGAGTATCATGCGTAAGTCGAATTGTTATATATCAGTTACGAAAAAAATTGAGTGTAATTGTCACGGCATAAGAATTATCTTATTGATAGCGTTTGGATTGACTCAATAATTCTTTCAATCTATCAACAAAATGCGAAAAAATTGTTAATTTAATAGCGTGAAAAGTGACGTAGCCTAAAAAACAGCGTTTTTTTCAGGGGAATCTCTATAAAATAGTTGCTATTATCCTTAACTCATGAGTTAATGGTCATCGGCCTGTTTAGCAGTCCTATTTGATGTATGATTACTGAGTTAGTGTGTTCTAAAGAAGAAAGTTATCCCAGATAGCCTTTGACCGTGACGCTTCATCTTGGTTTTTTCCTGATTAAATAGCTGACTCTGGCCCATATATGCCGAAAAGGCAAGTTTTTTTGATGTTATATAGGAAAAGTCAAATGTCCGACAAAATGAAAGGTCAAGTTAAGTGGTTCAACGAGTCTAAAGGCTTCGGTTTCATCACTCCTGCTGATGGTAGCAAAGACGTTTTCGTTCACTTCTCTGCCATTCAGGGCGCTGGTTTCAAAACTCTGGCAGAAGGCCAGCAAGTTGAATTCACCATTGAAAATGGTGCGAAAGGCCCAGCAGCTGCTAACGTAACTGCAATCTAAGCTTAATTGCTTAACTGATTTTCTAAAGCCCGTCATTTTTAATGACGGGCTTTTTCATTCCCGCTACACTAGGTTTCAGTACACTTTTACTGGAGACCGCCATCTGATGAAAATTAATGATCGTGTTTATGTCAAAACTGACGGCCAAGAACGACGTGAAGGCAAAATATTACTCATTGAAACTTTTAATGAAGGCATAATGTATTTAGTTTCTCTACCTGAATACCCAGGTGGTATCTGGTTTTTTAATGAAAAAGAAGGGGGAGATGGGATATTTGTCAGTCCCATAGAAAGCTAATTATTATGAAATATTATTTTAAAGCTTTACTTCATAAATAACGCAATCTATACTTCTTGCAAATTTCGTTAGGAGATAATTACTTGGACAGTCAGAGTTGTAATAAAAATTTAATTTTATTGGCAAGTAATTAATTATTCCTTCTATTAACTGCTTGCCGCGATGGTGGGCAGTATCAAGCGTTGACTCTCTCGATACTCCTTAATTAAATAACTATTGTTTATCAATAGGTTGTATTTTTTGTGAGTAAAGGTCATGAATCTCTATTTCTATTCATTATTTCCTCCAGGTAATAGCCTATAACGTTGAATAATTATTTTATTATTCATGCTTAAGGCTAGGTGAAATATATTTTACCTATTTTTATTATCCAATTTATTTTTGGAGGGATCATCATGTTATTTACTCCCGATATTTTAAATTTAGTTTTCGCAATGTGCTTAGGTGCTTTAATTGGTGCGGAACGTCAATGGCGTCAGCGCATGGCGGGTTTACGCACAAATGCGTTAGTCGCAACAGGGGCTGCCGTATTTATTTTGAGTTCGGTCACCACTTCACCTGATAGTCCAGGAAGAATCGCAGCACAAGTTGTATCTGGAATAGGTTTTCTGGGAGCCGGGGTTATCATGCGTGAAGGAATGAATATTCGTGGTTTGAATACGGCGGCCACACTTTGGTGCTCTGCTGGTATTGGGGTGTTATGTGGCCTCGGGCAGTACTCTTTAGCGACGATGGCTACGATGCTTATCCTTTGTGCCAATATTCTACTGCGTGAAGCGGCACAAAGAATTAATAAACAACCACAAACCCAAGCGCTTGATGTTGAACAACGTTATAAAATTCGTGTGATGTGTCATCAAGACGATGAAATCTTAGTTAGAACATTAATTTTACAAGCAATAAATGGATTACATATCCGGCTGCAATCATTAAGCAGTGCCGATACGCTTAGACCGGAACAGTTAGAAGTTATTGCTGAATTTTTAGCAACACCGGCGGAGCAAAAAGAAATTGAAGCATTGGTTTGCCGGATCAGTATTGAACAGAGTGTCAGTGCAATTAACTGGAAAGTGGCATCAGAGCTACCAGCCTAATGCTGAATAATTATTAACTAAAGGAGCCGAAATGGACGATCACCCTCCGTCATGGAGTAAAAAATGGGAGCTATCTAGCTATGAGTAAATAATTTATTTTCAGTTAGATAGCGTTCAATTAGCACGGTAAATACCGTATTAGAGATAAACGTTATGACTGAAATCAGGCATCCGCGCAAAAGTGCCAAGACCACTGCGCGCCAAAAATATATTGTTGGCGAACAAGCCAATAAAACAATGGAACAAGTGCTTAATGAATATCAAACTAATTTATTAGGTTTGACAGATAATGAGGCACTCGATCGATTAGTTGAACAGGGCGAAAATGAAGTTGCCCATGAGAAAGCCCCTCCAGCGTGGAAGCAGCTCCTCTCCTCATTTAAAAATCCTTTCATTTTTGTCTTAATGACATTGGCAATAGTGAGTTTTTTCACTGACTATTTCATCCCTGAACGCCAAGGTGAAGAAACTGATTTAACAGGCGTTATTATTATTGTCACCATGGTGTTATTAAGCGGATTATTAAGGTTTTGGCAGGAATATCGAACCAATAAGGCTGCTGAAGCGTTGAAATTCCTTGTTCGTACCACCGCAACGGTGTTCCGTCGAGACAATAAAACAGGGCGTTCAGTACGCAAGGAAGTTCCCATCAAGTGTTTGGTTCCAGGAGATATTGTCTTGTTATCTGCTGGGGATATGGTTCCAGCAGATCTAAAACTGGTTGAGTCTCGCGATCTATTTATTAGTCAGGCGATATTAACTGGGGAGTCGATACCAGTAGAAAAATATGACACGCTGGGGGATGTCAGTGCGAAAAGCATTGATCCCATCTCACCAACCGAAAATGAATTGTTGGAAATCTCTAATATTTGTTTGATGGGAACCAATGTGACCAGTGGAACAGCGAGAGGGATCGTTGTAGCAACGGGCGCAAAAACCTATCTTGGCTCACTGGCCAAATCGATTGTTGGTAGTCGTGCGCAAACGGCGTTTGATCGTGGAGTCAACAGCGTTAGTTGGTTACTCATTCGCTTTATGTTGGTTATGGTGCCTATTGTTTTACTTATTAATGGTTTTACAAAAGGTGATTGGTTTGAGGCAACGTTATTCTCTCTGGCTGTTGCGGTTGGCTTAACGCCTGAAATGCTACCTATGATTGTCAGTTCAAATCTAGCCAAGGGCGCAATTGCCATGTCTAAACATAAGGTGATTGTAAAAAGGCTCAATGCGATTCAAAATTTTGGGGCAATGGATGTACTTTGTACTGATAAAACAGGCACATTAACGCAGGATAGGATTATTTTAGAGCATTATTTAGGAAGTAACGGCGAAAAAGATAATCAAGTTTTGCAACTGGCATGGTTGAATAGTTTTAACCAAAGCGGTGCTAAGAATATGATGGACCAAGCGATCATTCGGCGCGGCAGAGGAAAAAATGCAATAGAGCAATTGCGTGCTTATCAAAAAATTGATGAACTTCCCTTTGATTTTATTCGTCGTAAGCTCTCTGTATCGGTGAGGACCCCAGAAGGAGAGGCACTATTAATATGTAAGGGTGCAGCAGAAGAGATGCTTGCTGTATGTACGAGTTATCAACACAATGGTCAATCTCAGCAACTTGACTCCCAAGCGAAACAACAGATTACCGAATTAGTCAGTGATTATAATCGACAAGGTTTTCGCGTGTTGCTATTGGCCACTCGCTCACTAAATAGTGATGAAGCCAGTTTGCCACTTTCTGCCGTTGCGGAACAACAGTTAGAATTGCGTGGTATTTTAACGTTTCTTGATCCGGCGAAAGAAAGCGCAATTTCAGCGATTGCAGCTTTACGTGAAAATGGTGTGACCGTAAAAGTATTAACGGGTGACAACGCCATTATTACGGAAAAGATCTGTCACGATGTAGGTTTAAATGTGAGTGAGATGATGACTGGCCTTGAAGTTGAGGCTATGTCAGATACAGAATTAAAACAGAAAGTTGAGCAAGTCTCGGTATTTTGTAAGCTAACACCATTACAAAAGTCCAGAATTTTAAAAATATTGCAAGCCAATGGTCATACCGTGGGTTTCTTAGGTGATGGAATCAATGATGCACCGGCATTACGTGATGCAGATGTGGGAATTTCCGTTGATACAGGAACTGATATTGCAAAAGAATCTGCTGATATTATTTTGTTAGAAAAAGATTTAATGGTATTGGAACAAGGTGTGATTAAAGGACGAGAAACCTTTGGCAATATCATTAAATACCTAAATATGACGGCAAGTTCTAACTTTGGTAACGTATTTTCTGTTTTGATCGCTAGCGCCTTTATTCCATTCTTACCGATGTTAGCGATTCATCTATTAGTACAAAACTTGTTATATGATATTTCTCAACTGGCTTTGCCTTGGGATAAAATGGATAAAGAGTTTTTAAAACGTCCACGCAAATGGGATGCAAAAAACATAGGTCGTTTTATGGTATGGATAGGTCCTACATCATCCATTTTTGATATTACTACCTTTGCTTTGATGTGGTACGTTTTCCAAGCTAATAGTGTTGCTCATGAAGCATTATTCCAATCAGGTTGGTTTGTTGAAGGGCTATTATCACAAACCTTAGTTGTTCATATGTTACGTACGCAAAAAATACCGTTTATTCAAAGCACTGCGGCGTTACCCGTCTTATTAACCACAGGGTTGATAATGGCGCTTGGTCTTTATATTCCGTTCTCCCCATTCGGTGAATGGATCGGATTACAACCATTACCAATAGAATATTTCCCTTGGCTGGTGTTAACGTTAGTCAGTTATTGTGTTGTTGCACAGCTAATGAAACAGTTTTACATAAAACGTTTTGGTACTTGGTTGTAGATAATTAAAACGCGGTAGTAAGGCTATTTTAATCGCCTTACTACTCAGCTAAATACAGAGATTAAAGCGTCATTTGCTTGTTTTGAAAGATAATAACAACAGGGGAGTCTTCATTCAATTTACTGCCTTGAACAGCTTTAATAATAACAGTGTATTTGTGACATATTTTTATACTGGGACATTTTTACTGAATACAGGATGATTATTAAAAATAATATGAGAAACATCTCTTCGATAGGGGGTAGAATAGGCTTTGAGAAACTATTTTCTGGGTACTCAACAGTTCAGCATGATGACGCTATTTTTTATCATTATTGAATGGCCGATTTTCAGGAAATTATAATAAGCCATTTTTATTGTTATAATTGAGTATGAAGGGAGACAGGACGAGACAATATTTGAAGGCTTGCGATTGTACTCTCATTATAAAAATATGGAGCCATATATCTATAGCCCCATGGTATAGAGAAATCTTATTACTGTAGGCCTAAAGCAGATTTCATTTGTTTCATTGCATCAATACCTTGTTGGCAAGCTTTATCTTGCTGATCTTTAGGTAGTGCTGCAACTTGTTTTTTACCTTCTTCTAATTGGCCTTTCATAGCATCTAATTGAGCTTTTGCTTCTGGATTTTCAGACGCTTTTGCAATCAGAGAATCAATCTCAGCAAAGTAGGTATTACAAGTTTCTGTTGCACCCGCAACTTCTGATTTTTTCTCTTCATCAGAACAAGCTGTGATCGTTAATGCCATTAAACCCATACCGCAAGCTAGAATTAACTTTTTCATAATCAACCTTAAATTATTTATTTTTGAAGTAGCAGAGGGAGTATATAAAAGTTTTTCTCGATATCAAACGTAACAAATCCTAAAAAATAACTCGAAAAATACCTTATAAGTTAGCTTAAAACTGATATCTAAAATCTATGAGCCAAGATATTTGGCATTTTAATCTAAAAGGTGAGTGTGATGTATTGAAAATATATTACAAGATGCCGTAATAACATAGGCCATTGACAAGATAATGTTGTCTGTTGTTATCACAAGCGGGGCATTTGCAGTAATGGGAATATTTTAATATAAGTCGAGTGTTTTTTATTCAATTTGCTTAAAGCGTGGTATCACCATGAATCAAGAAAGTTATCCACAGACTGAGCGTGAATTTACCCACAGAAAATGTGGATGGTATCAATTTATAGGTGTCGTATATTAGCGATGTGGTATGAGTGATATCAGTGTAACGATCTTAATAAGTGAATGGGTAAATTTACTTAAAAAAATAAATTAATATCTCAGATGGCTGTTTGGGGTGAAATTATAATCTATAAATTAGATATATCTTTTGGTTATGAGCTATAACTTTTTTGCATATGTTAAAAAAATAAATTCATATGCTTAATAAGCACATAAATGTAAAATTAAATTTACAACTTTTCTTTTATATCAGCTTATGAGCTATTTAAAAAATTAATATCTACGCAGAGAATAGTTAAATTTTGGTTATGTTAGGTGAGTTACTTCACATTTTTACTATTTTAACGCCAATTTAACTATCAAACTGATTTATAAATTAAATTTTTATTGAATGCTCGGTTGATTATCGGGTAAAGTCATCACTTTAACTGTTGGTATAGTTAGCGACTTATAATGCTTTATTGTGATTTTATTCTGTGCAAAGGCAATAAATGACTGGTTTAATAGGTTGACGCTAAATCAAATTCGTACCAAACTCTAGTCTTCGCAGAAATTCGCCAAAGAGTGATAGACGCGATAGAATGCATTTCACAGAGGGAAAATAGCTCATACCGTGTATTTTTAGTATGAACTAGTCTCTTAAGAGAAAGCAAAAGAGCTTGATACAGGTAAATCTGTATTATTATGCAACATAGCGGATAAATAATAATGCTATGGGCATGCTAAGTATGTAGCGTGGATACCACGTTACAATTTTAATTTTAGACTTACACACAGGGCTTTATCATCATGTCTGCTTCTATTGTTAAGAAACGGCCGCTGAGTCGTTATATCAAAGACTTTAAACACAGCCAAACTCATTGTGCACATTGTCATAAAACACTGGATCGTATCTCTCTAGTCTTTAATGATAGCATCTTGAATAAAGAAGCTATTGCGGAGATGACCGAGCTAGTTGATGAAAATACATGGGTTGAATTACAAGATAAATTTACCGCACTTTGTCGTTTTTGCAGTGAAATTTATTGCAATAGTAATACTGATTTCTTTGACATCATGTCATTTAAACAGTATTTATTCTTACAGACTGAAATGAGCCACAGCACAGTTCGCGAATATGTTGTTCGTTTGCGCCGTCTTGATGAACTTCTCTCATCGTCTAATTTTTCAATGAAAGAGTTTACAGCGAGCAAAATTCAAGAGCAATTAAGCGATAAAATGACTGAATCTGCTTTTAGCAACTACAATATTGCGCTACGTAAATATGAGCAATACTTGTATTGGGAATCAGAGAAAAATTAATCCATAGCAAAGAACCTAGTTAACAACTTGTTCAGTGCAATACGGTTATAGTACGTCAGGTGTCCATTATGGGCACCTTTTTGTTTCTAATGAATATAGTGATTTTTTTCGTCATTAATCGAGGTTAATTAGAACTGTCCATTGTGATGGTCATATTAAGAATAAGTACTAACCACAATAGATAATTATTTAGATTCAATCTGAGCTCAATATTATTAATTACCAATATTGAATATCTGGTTATTAAAAGAACAATACAGATTGGGTTGAAATAATAAAGGGCATGACGGGAAGGTAGGAAGCAAATAAATAAAACGACGCCTGAACCTAATATTAACTAGGCTCAGGCGTTTTTAATTAGCCAATGGTCATTAGGCTTGCATTACCACCTGCTGCTGCGGTATTGATGCTCAATGAACGTTCATGGACTAATCTTTCAAGTAATAAGTTGGTTTCACCACGCTCGAAACCTTGTACTGAAATGATTGGGCCTTTACGTTGAGCGATACTCTCGCAGACAACTTTGAGTTGGTCACTGTCACCATGATAAATAACGGCTTCAATATGGCCATGATATTCTTGCCAATTTTTTGTCATTGCAACTGCATGACGCACTTTTTCAGGCAGTGATTTGTAGAGCTTTTGGTGGATCTCACTTTCAGGCCATAATGCTTGGCAGCCGCTGGCAAGAACCCCAGCCAATTGCACTAAACAGTCTTTTTCATTATCACTAAGACATAAAATCGTGCCACGTGGTGTTAAGGTATACGTGTTCTTTTCACCCGTAGGTCCCGGTAGTAAACGTGATGTACCTGCTTGTGCATGGCGTGCAAATTGCTCTAATACTTCAGATTCTATATGGTGTTCTTGTTTCTCTAACCATGTAGAAAGGGCATTGAAAGACTCAAGTAGAATAGGGCGTGCAGTGGCATCTAGTGCAAGCTCACTATCTTGTCTTTCGAGCGTACGAGAGACAGCATTATCTGGACGCTCACTTAATAATCGATACAGATAGAGTGGTCCACCCGCTTTCGGTCCAGTACCCGACAGACCTTCACCACCAAATGGTTGAACACCGACAACCGCACCAACCATATTCCGGTTAACATACAGGTTGCCAACTTTGGCTCTTGCAACGACTTGGTTGATGGTTTCATCAATTCGAGTATGAACGCCTAACGTTAATCCATAACCCGCAGCATTGATCTGCTCAATAATATCAACGAGTTGTTCTCGTTTGTAACGAACAACATGTAGCACAGGACCAAAGATTTCTTTTTTCAGTTCACTGACGTTATCCAATTCAATCAATGTTGGTTTCACATAAGTACCTTCAGATTGCTCATGGAGATCCTCATTATGATTGAATACAGCTTGGAACACCTCTTTGCCTTTGCTACGCATTTGTTGAATATGTTGCTCAATATTCTCTTTAGCTTCGCTATCAATGACAGGCCCAATGTCAGTATACAGATGCTCAGGATTCCCCATACGGCACTCTTCCATCGCACCTTTAAGCATACGAATTGTGCGATCCGCGACATCTTCCTGAACACACAAAATACGTAAAGCCGAACAGCGTTGACCCGCACTATCGAACGCGGAAGCGACCACATCGGTGACAACTTGCTCCGTTAAGGCTGATGAATCCACGATCATCGCATTCAACCCGCCCGTCTCGGCAATGAGTGGTGTTGGGCGGCCTTGAGCATCCAGCCTACCTGCAATGTTACGTTGCAATAAACCTGCCACCTCAGTAGAACCAGTAAACATAACGCCACGAACTCTTGTATCACCAACCAGTTTCGCGCCGATAGTTTCCCCTTTACCCGGTAAAAATTGCAATACTTCACGTGGAATACCCGCCTGATGGAGTATCGATATTGCAATTGAGCCTATAAGAGGAGTTTGCTCCGCCGGTTTTGCTAATACGGTATTACCTGCCGCTAATGCTGCTGCTATTTGCCCTGTAAAAATAGCTAATGGGAAGTTCCATGGGCTAATACAGACGACAGGACCTAGTGGTCGATGCGTATTGTTATCAAAATCATCTCTGACTTGAGTTGCATAATAATTGAGGAAATCGACGGCTTCTCGAACTTCTGAAATCGCATTCGCGTAGGTTTTACCCGCCTCACGAACAAGCACATCTAACAATGGCTGTAGCTGTTGCTCCATGATATCAGCGGCACGTAGTAATATCGCCGCACGCTCTGAAGGTGGAGTAGCAAACCAAATCGCACCGGCATCACTGGCGATATTTAATGCATATTCAGCTTCCTCTAACGTTGCTTCACGCACGTGACCAACAATATCAGAATGGCAGGCAGGATTAATGACAGGCACTCTGTTTTCGGCTGCTTCCGTAGATTGATAATCCCCTCCTAACAGTGGCTGAGCTAATTTTTCCTGCATTGCAGCCGTTAAAAGAGCGCTAGAAAGTGAAGCTAAACGGTGCTCATTTGACAGATCCAGCCCCATTGAATTGACGCGACGCTGGCCATAAAGATCACGAGGTAATGCAATTTTAGGATGCGGTAAACCAATTTGTCCTTCGACTTTAGAAAGCTCAAGTACTTCTTTCACTGGGTCAGCAACTAACTCATCAAGAGGAATCGTTGCATCCGCAATACGGTTAACAAATGAAGTGTTAGCTCCATTTTCGAGTAGACGACGAACCAAATAGGCTAACAACGTTTCATGAGTACCAACTGGCGCGTAAATACGGCAAGGACGATTAAGCTTGCCGTCAGCAACTTTTCCAACCACTTGTTCGTATAGCGGCTCCCCCATGCCATGTAAGCATTGGAACTCGTATTGGCCTGGATAGTAATTTTTCCCTGCAATTTGATAGATAGCAGCGAGGGTATGAGCGTTATGTGTTGCAAACTGTGGATAGATAAGGTTTGGAACAGACAATAATTTACGAGCACAAGCCAGATATGAAACGTCAGTATAGACCTTACGTGTATAAACAGGATAACCTTCTAAGCCATCAACTTGTGCGCGTTTGATCTCGCTATCCCAATAAGCCCCTTTAACTAGGCGGATCATTAATCGACGCTTACTGCGTTCTGCAAGATCAATAATAGAGTCGATTACAAATGGGCAGCGCTTTTGGTAGGCTTGGATGACGAAGCCAATCCCATTCCAACCGGCAAGTTTAGGCTCGAAACAGAGTTTTTCGAGTAAATCGAGTGAGATTTCTAAGCGATCTGCTTCTTCCGCATCGATATTGATCCCCACATCATATTGATGTGCTTGTAGCACTAATGATAATAAACGAGGATACAACTCTTCCATGACGCGCGAATATTGTGCGCGACTGTAGCGGGGATGCAAGGCAGATAATTTAATAGAAATGCCTGGGCCTTCATAGATGCCTCGGCCATTAGATGCTTTACCGATTGCATGAATAGCTTGTTGGTATGACACCATATAATCTTGGGCATCTTTTTCTGTTAGTGCTGCTTCACCTAACATGTCATAAGAGTAGCGAAACCCTTTTTCTTCCAGTTTCCGAGCATTTGCTAATGCTTGTGCGATAGTTTCACCAGTAACAAACTGCTCACCCATCAAGCGCATCGCCATATCAACGCCTTTGCGGATTAATGGTTCACCACTCTTACTAATAATACGGTTTAAAGAGCTAGAGAGTTTTGCTTCATTATGTGTAGAAACTAATTTACCAGTGAACAATAAGCCCCAAGTTGCTGCATTGACAAACATTGAGCTACTTTGCCCTAAATGGGATTGCCAATTACCCGTACTGATTTTATCTCGGATCAGTGCGTCACGTGTTGCTTTATCTGGGATACGTAATAGCGCTTCAGCTAAGCACATGAGCGCAACACCTTCTTGTGAAGAAAGTGAAAACTCTTGTAATAAGCCTTGAACTAATCCAGAACGACCAATGCCATTTTTTTGGTTACGTAGTTTTTCCGCTATGGAGTAAGCCAACTGGTGTGCTGCATCGGCTTGTTCAGCGGGCAATTGCGCTTGTTGCAATAACATGGGAAGCGCTTGCGTTTCAGGAATGCGATAAGCGGATGTAATCGCTGAGCGTTTAACCGATTGGGGTAAAATATGTTCAGCAAAATCCAAAAAAGGCTGATAATTCGATTCTGTTAGTGATTCTTCTTCTGATATTTGGCCGTCTTTGTTATCTTGTCCTGCGGAGATCTCAGGGATGAACTGCTGATTATCAAGCTGTTCAAGATAATTGAATATGGCTTGCTTAATTAGCCAATGCGGCGTGCGGTCAAGACGTTGAGCAGCAGTTTTAATGCGTTCACGAGTCGCTTCATCAAGTCTCACACCCATAGTTGTCGTACTACTCATCCCATTTCCTCTAAATAATTAGCTACTAGAAACAAAAAAGTTACACATCAATAGCATGATGTTGCAACTTTGTGCAACGTTGTTAAAGCCTATTCTAAAGGAATTGTGAAATATATCGTATTTTTATTTGTTAAATGAGATGGTCAATAATGACAAATTAATTTTTTATTGAAAATCAATCGGTTGAATTTAACCCCTTAATGAGCGGAATGTTAATCAATCTATTAACTTTAGTACCACTAATTTAACATTTGTGATATGGGTATCGTTTATGGAATAAAATGGCGTTAATTTCTTGTTAAATGTAAATGAGTTTGTCTAGCATGCTAAGGTGATATTTTTTATTAAGTGCAACACAACACAAACACAAGACACATAAATTTATAATTTAATTTGTTGACGTGCAATTTAGTGCAACAAACCAAAAAAGAATAACTATTCTATGGAGAAGACGGATGACTGTAAGCACTCCGATGATCATTATGTTCATCGTATATATTACTGGCATGTTACTTATTGGCTATTTAGCTTATCGCTCAACGAAAAATTTTGATGATTATATTTTAGGCGGGCGAAGTTTGGGTAGCGTGGTAACAGCCTTATCGGCCGGTGCCTCCGACATGAGTGGGTGGTTGCTAATGGGGTTACCTGGCGCTATTTTCCTCGCGGGTATTTCGGAAGCTTGGATTGCGATAGGATTGAGTTTAGGCGCTTACCTCAATTGGCTATTTGTCGCTGGGCGTTTACGCGTTCAAACTGAGAAAAATAATAATGCGTTAACCTTGCCTGATTATTTTACTAGTCGCTTTGAAGATAATAGTAAAATTTTGCGTATTATCTCCGCTGTTGTCATTTTAGTGTTCTTTACCATCTACTGTGCTTCTGGTGTTGTCGCTGGTGGCCTATTGTTTGAAAGTACTTTTAATATTAGCTACGAAAAAGCAATGTGGCTTGGGGCATTAGCAACAATCGCATATACATTCCTAGGGGGATTCTTAGCGGTAAGTTGGACAGATACCGTCCAAGCCTCGTTAATGATATTCGCATTGATTTTAACGCCTATCGTGATCATCTTCTCATTAGGCGGTGCCGATACCGCAATTGAGGTGATTAAAGCTAAAAACCCTGAATATTTAGATATGTTTAAAGGGTTGAATTTTGTTGCCATTATCTCGCTATTAGGGTGGGGGCTAGGCTATTTCGGGCAACCACATATTTTAGCTCGCTTTATGGCGGCGGATTCTCATCGTACTATCCGTTCTGCTCGTCGTATCAGTATGACTTGGATGATTTTGTGTCTTGGTGGAACGACGGCTGTTGGTTTCTTTGGTATTGCTTATTTTGAAATGAATCCTGCATTAGCCTCTTCGGTTATGGGGAATAATGAGCGTATTTTCATGGAGCTAGCGGGGATACTCTTTAATCCTTGGATTGCCGGTATCTTATTATCCGCTATTTTAGCCGCGGTTATGAGTACATTAAGTTGCCAATTATTAGTATGCGCAAGTGCTTTAACTGAAGATTTGTATAAGCCATTCATTCGTAAAAAAGCAAGCCAGAAAGAACTCGTTTGGGTTGGTCGTTTAATGGTTCTGTTAGTGGCAGCGATTGCGATCTACATCGCAAGAGACCCTGATAGCAAAGTTCTGGCACTGGTTAGTAATGCATGGGCTGGTTTTGGTGCTGCTTTTGGTCCCGTTGTCTTAATGTCAGTATTGTGGAAGCGCATGACACGAACAGGGGCTCTTGCAGGGATGATAGTTGGAGCTGTCACAGTATTAGTTTGGATGAAGTACAAGTGGTTTGCACTGTATGAAATTATTCCTGGCTTTATTCTTGCGACTATTGCAATTGTCCTTGTTAGCCTATTAACAAAGGCACCAAGTGCTGCTGCTCAGGCGCGTTTCGAACAAGCTGAGGCGGAATATAAAACGAAGTAATTTATAAAATAAAGTCCCCCCAGTAGTTGGGTAATCAACTGCTGGGGGTTTTTTATGAGCAAATAGAAAATGACTATTGAATATTGTTCATTGATTTTATTTTGTATAGCCTTATTTTTTGAGCATTCAAATCTGAGCTTGTGGGGATGTTCATTCACCGCAAGTGATGGTAAAAATAATCAACTTTGAGTAAGGCGCTCAGTTTGTTTCCTTTAGACTTGTCTAAACCGCTTATCCGCTTTTGTTACCCGATGACTTGTTCACAAGTATCAGCTATCCACGCTGGAGACCCTTTAGAACCCCCGTTTAGTGCCAGTATTTGTGGAACAATGTAATCCCATGCTTTATGTGAAAGCCTATAACTTGGCCTTGACTCGAGCTTTGTTAACCAGCCACAGATATTAGGGTATCTTTCTATTATTTGCTTAAAATTGGGGTCAATCCTTAAAGCAAAAATATCGCAAGCATAGAGTAAATCTGCGGCGGAAATATCATTTCCAGATAAGAAATCTTTGCCTTCAAGCAGAAAATCTAAATTTTTAAACATAGCATGAAGTGCATTTAATTTAGCTTCAATCTCAATTGCTGAGGGTTTTGCTATCCCAAGATATGCAGGCATTAATAGTACGGGAAGAAAATATTCCAATGTTGAAATTTTACGAAGATTCGTATGATACCAAGATAAATGTTTATTGATGACAGCCTTAGATCTATGGTTCGCTCCAAACCATTTATCACTACAACCGTGAATATCGGTAAGGTAGTTCATGATTGCCGTTGCTTCGGAAAGGCAAAAGTCGTTGTGCTGCATTGCGGGTATCTGATGCAACGGATTGACGGCTAAAAACGCCTTAGAAAGATGTTCTCCTCGCGTCAACCACGTGTATTTGATATCGATGGGAATATTAGCCTCAATACAAAGCCAGTGAACTGCTCTACTTGGCTCTGAGGTAGGATCATGAAAAATAGTCAATGCGGATAAATTTGTCATTTTTTACCTTTAATTTAACGTTGCTCATTAGACATAAAGTGAACTTTACGAGCATGTTTATGACTTATCTCTTTCAATCTAATAACAAAATAAATTAATAAATAACAGCTCAAATGCTTAATAATCTGTCGATATTTATTTTCTGCACTAACTTAAGTAAACGGCGGCATTAATAAAAGGTGCTTGTACGGTTAGGAAAAAGTGCATTGAAAATGTACTAGCACAGATGAAGAAGTTTGAGCTGATGATATTTGGTTCAGAAATAGCCATATCGATAGGCTATAGGTATGAATGCATAAGGTATTACGAAGTCGATAAAAGTTAAAAGGCCTGAGTTCAGGAGTGTCTTGAATTCAGGCCTTTTAAGCTATTTGAATAACATATTCAATTTTATAGTAGCGCTTTACTATCTGGTCTTTAATGCGTTTTCTTACGGCGTTTAACGACTTGGTAACCAATTAATAGAATGATAAACCAGACAGGAGTCGCGATCAGTGCTTGTCTTGTATCATGTTGAAATGCTAGTAGCACGACCATAAATGCGAAGAAAGCCAAACAAATCCAAGACATCACAATACCCGCCGGCATTTTATAAAGTGAAGCTTTATGGAGCTGTGGGCGATGTTTTCTAAATTTAAGGTAACTGTATAAGATCATACTCCAGATAAACATAAATAGGATTGCTGATACAGTCGTGACTAATGTAAAAGCATGCATGATATCAGGAATGAAATAGATCAGTACGATACCAAAGCTGAGACAAATACAGGTAAAGATCAGTCCCGTGGCTGGAACAGCTTTTTTTGATAAACGACTAAACTGTTTTGGTGCATCGCCTTCTTTTGATAGGCCAAATAGCATGCGGCTGGTTGAAAAGACGCCACTATTAGCCGAAGAGGCTGCCGATGTCAGTACAACAAAGTTAACAATACTCGCAGCTGCCGGTAAGCTAATCAATACAAACATTTCAACAAATGGGCTTTTATCCGCTAAAATTGTGCGCCATGGCGTTACCGCCATAATCACAATCAGCGATAACACATAAAAGGTAATGATCCTAAAAGGAATAGCATTAATTGCTTTTGGCAGAGATTTCTCAGGATCACGGGTTTCTGCTGCGGCAGTGCCGACCAATTCTATTCCTACAAAGGCAAAAATGGCGATTTGGAAGCCCGCGAAAAAGCCACTCATTCCCATCGGGAACATGCCGCCATCATTCCAAATATTACTTAATGATGCAGTATGACCTGCCGGTGATTGAAAGTTCATGGCGATTAAGGTGCCACCAACGGCGATGAGCGTGACAATGGCAACAATCTTGATCATGGCAAACCAGAATTCGAGTTCACCAAATAGCCTGACAGACACTAAATTCAGCGTTAATAGAACGACAACGCAAATAAAAGAGGTTACCCATTCAGGGAAATCGGGGACCCAAAAACTGACATAGGATGTAATGGCGACAATATCGGCAATACCTGTAATGACCCAACAAAACCAATAAGTCCAGCCGACAAAAAAGCCAGCCCAAGGACCAATGAGGTCGGATGAAAAATCACTAAAGGATTTGTAATTGAGGTTGGAAAGTAATAATTCGCCCATGGCTCGCATGACAAAGAAGAGCATGAAGCCAATAATCATATAGACAAATATGATTGAAGGGCCCGCGAGTGAAATGGTTTTCCCAGAACCCATGAATAGCCCAGTTCCGATCGCGCCACCGATAGCGATAAGTTGGATATGGCGGTTACTCAGGCTACGTTTTAGCTGTTGCCGATCAGCAGACGAGCGTGTTGATGTTGTGGATTGATTTTCTTCCATCGGTATTTATCCAAAGAGGTTGGTTAGTGCGGTCACAGTATATTTTTAGTTGTGTGACAGTGTTTGCATAAATATTGTGACACAAATCTCAGTCAGTGTAAGGAAAACTTAACTGATTGTAAGTAGAGTGGTGATATCTTAATCCAAAGATAACACCAAATTAACATCAATAACCAAAATTTAATTATATAAATAAAATAGCAGAATAATGTAGATTCTGCTAAATGAGAGAGATT
The DNA here is from genome assembly GCF_033688105.1 of Providencia sp. PROV080. Taxonomy (NCBI): domain Bacteria; kingdom Pseudomonadati; phylum Pseudomonadota; class Gammaproteobacteria; order Enterobacterales; family Morganellaceae; genus Providencia; species Providencia sp. PROV080. Next base: position 2,776,063 of record NZ_CP096346.1, on the reverse strand, counting down.
AAATAAATTTATCGGATTGTCAGCTCAGTAGGTAGAGCGATTGGTTTTGAGCGACAGCCAAACAGTATTGAGGTCGATAATCGAATCGCGAAAGTATTTTTTGAAATGAATAGTTCTATTCTTGATGGATATTTTAACTTAATTTCAAGCGTTATATTACTTAGTTTTCAATCACACTGATCGCCTACAGATTCAGGAATATTAGCCTCAGCGTTTATCAGGAGTTAATACATTAAGCAATCGATTGTTTATGATTACTTGATATTGTATTCCCATAAAATGTTCTAATGGGAGAGTGACTAATGTTTCTAAACTAGGGCTATTGAATCAGTCATCTTCATATGACTGATAACTCTAAAGAGTAATACCTTTGTTAACCTTGAAAAAATCTTTGCTGCTTGATGCAGCAAAACGACACGGTTATAAAAGTTAAATGGGATATAAAAAATACTCACACCGACTACGAAAAATAGCGGTTAATTATCCATTCAATGTCCGCATAAAAAAGTGAGCGCCCGCCAAACGCTGCTCTTCTTTCGCAACAACGCAATGATTGCTAAGAAGCTCCCCTTGTAATGACCGTTTTGATAATAAATAAGCCAATTGCCGGATAATTAGATTATGTATTATCAAATTCCGGCTTGCTTGCGCATCCCACAAATCGCAATATGATACCAACAAGGCTAATTCTCATTCAATTATCATTCAATTATTATTCAATTCTCATAATATTAATTTTTCCAACCAAGAGCGAAAATATTAGAAAAAATCTATGTGTATTAAGTAACAAATTACTTGAGAATAACCTTTGGGAACTGTTTTTTTCTTATCTGGGTGACGCAAAATACGCTAATGATTCTCTGGTATTTTAATAGGTTACATTAATAGTGACGGTATCGCTATAACTGCCTGGAGGATAATTTGTTGATGGTACCGTGACATAAACCGGGTAGTCTTTAGTGATCCCCGAGCCAATATCGGTAATTAAATTTAAAGGATTATTTCCCCACGTTGCGCCATTTAACCCCGGTGTTGAGCTTAATTGATAAGGGATTTTTTCAGTAGTCGAAATACTTTGTAAAACCCCTGAACCTTGTAAATTATTATTTGAGGGTAAGAGTCCGATACTAAACGGTGTTGTATTTGTACAAGTGACCGAAATATGGCCATTAGCCGCTACATTATTTGTTGAGCTCTGTACACTGCCAATATTAATGTCTCCATTACTTGATACTAGGCATTGATCAGTAATTGTTGCGGTTACGACAAAAGGAAAACTAGGGCCAACAATTGAACCACAGCTATTAGGCGTACTAAGGATACCAAGATTTAAGGTTGAGGTGGCTGTTAGTGAGGTATAAGTGTCAATATAAGTTGCAGGAATAACACTTGATTGATTAACTGATAGTTGAGCGTAAATAGTCACTGAACCAGTCGCAGGTGTTAGTCCTTGGTTTAAGCTTAATTTAATCATAATTGGACTGGAGCCAGAAATATGTTGACTCCCCCAGATTAGACTATGATTTGCATTTTGATAGAGCTGATAATTAATGGGACTATTTAATCCAACTGGTAACATTTGGCGAGAGGTAATTTGTCCAGAAACGCTGGAGATACCAATATTTAAACAAAGTGTGGCACCAACAAGTGTTTCGAGAGTTTCTTTAGTGCAGCTATAATTAAAGGTCAAAGAGGTGGTTGCCACGTTATTCGTTAAAGGCATTATGTGACCAAAATTCAATGTGCTAATATTTGAAATGGAGCAAGCTAGGCTATAAGCGTGACGAGGTAAATTTAAAGACAGAGATAAGAAAAAAACAATGCAAGATATTTTATATTTTCTATGAAGAGTTAACATTTTTTATCTCCTATTCAATTTGTGATTGAATATAGTGAGTAAGTATTAGGATACTTACTCTGAATGGCAGCGTAATGGCCCAATTTGAGGAATAAGTTCCTCCGTTTTGGGATAGTGGAAAGTGAGGCTACATTGCTCTTTACCGTAATTAATGAAAAGCGTATTGCTTTCTTGTAATGTATCGAAATAAGCCATTCCATCGTATCCAATTGTGATTAGATTTTCTTTTTGATCATTTAATTGAACTAGGCTACCTGCGGGCAACAGTCTTCCTTCAGCATCTGAAAGAATAACGAGTGCGGAATGTGTTTTTAATAGTTCAAATGTTGCGAAAACACCGGAATGGTATTTAGGTATGACTTGTATACTCGATTGCTTGACCTGTATATTGGCTGGAAGGTCTGTGGAATCTAAAGCTAGAATATTTTTTTGATAACTATTGAGTGACGGTATTAACAGTAACCCGTCATCATCAGTAATACCAACAATAGAGTTTTCTAATTTAATTGGAATATGGCTGATACCGTTAGTTGAAACGATAGCGAAACTGTTCATGATGGATTTTGAAATAAATAAACCATTACCGATAGTTGCTATAGCGCCACTCGCGCCAAGATATTGTGAATTCATTTGGTTTATTTTATTCATACCCGCGCTGACATCTATTTTATCGGTAAGATAACGAATATCTATTTGATGATGGCTTTCATCACCTTGTTTACTTGCGGTTATATCCCAACCTAATCCACCTTCGTTAGTGATCGATTTATTGGTATTAATTTGATGCAGGAATCCATCTTTATTGTGTTGGCTAGTCATGCGGATACTCTTGTTATTTTCAAATAGCAGAGTCGCGGCAAGATAAAAAAGGCTTTCTTTATCATCATTGAGTTTTTTATTCATGCTGGCGCTAAGATATAGATTATCACCGAGGGATTTATACCAACTCACTCCTAAATAACGAATGGCATGATCATGCTGAGGACGAAAACCTAAATAGGATAGATTAATATTGCCAAGGGTTTCAAAGTGATAACCTATAGTGGTATTACCGTTAAATGCATAGGGTGGGGATGAATAGGTTGCGGCAATATCTTGATATTTAGAGGTGGTAGTGGTGGCGGATGCCCCGAAATTAAAGTGATTATTTGACCAATAGTAACTTGCATAATAAAGCCAGCCTTGGCTATTTAAATCAGAGCTTACGGCAACAGCCGTTGAGATTGTGCCGCCTCCCATTTTTGGGATCCAATCACCTTCAATACCTAAATTGATTAAATCAGTTGTTAATTCAGAATGGGCACTTGCAGTGAAGTGATTATTCATACCATAACGCAATGTGGTACTTGCAATCGGTGAATTGGCATAGTCAAAAGATCGGAGGGCATAATTTTCGCGTACGACACCAAATTCAGTGGACCAATCAAAAATGCCTTCACGTAGTAATGTTTGGTCATTATAGAATGAAATGTTTTGCACGTTTGCTCTACCTAGAGAGTCAGTTAGGATGATTTGTGCATTTCCCTCTCCATTAACGCTCGGCAAACTGTTCAAGGTAAAATGACCTATAGGAACTTCACCGCTATAGCGTTTGATACCATCAATATATAACTCAACATTTGAAGGAAGTGTGGCGGATCCATAAAAAGCGATTAACGGGGCGGTTGGAATATAAGGCTGCAAAGAAAAGTCAGTCGCTATTTGTAGCCCTGCTATCCGAGTTGCTCGTGACCAAGTTAGTGAACGAGTTATGGTATCGCCGATATTTAAAAATAGTTTTTTATCTTCAAAAGAAGAACGCCAAGTTGTGTCTAAACGAATAAAAGGTTGGCTGAACTCGCTGTGCCCAAACGTGTTTTGGGTTTGTTGTGTCGTACTAAATAAGCCTTGTTGATTAAATAATCTCAATTCTGAAAAGCTACTTAATGCAGTGGTTTTATTTTTTACAACACGTAAATCATAGTTGAGTAAAGCACCAGAGGAGGATTTTGCCTGCACTTGTTCCGATGGGATAAGTTCGATTGTTGTCGAGCCGAGTTCTAATAATGAAAGAGGAGAATGAATTGCAACGGCTTGTTGGTTGGGATCATAGTGGTAGCTAAGGCCGGTTAATTCATCCAAGCAAATAGTCTTAGCATGCGTTTTTATTGCTTTGAAACGCAGTTGTTTCAGTGTTTCTGTCGTGGTACACAGCCGATCATTATCGTAGCCAAAACGAGCAATACCAAAATGAGTTTGGTTAATTGTGACTTCAAGATACAGTTCGGTACCTGATAATGGCGTTGTGTCATTGAACACATATTCAACTGTCGTAGAGGTGATATCGGATTGAGCGATAACAAATAGGGGATAAAACATCACGTATAGCAGTGAGATATCTGCTAAGTAATGATGATGAAAGCGATTAGAGGGGGTAGGATTGTCGCTCACCATTGATCATAACTTTTATTTGGTTGTTGGGGGCGGAGCATAGGTCAGTCAGTTTAATATTCCATTGCATAGTGGATTGCGGTAAGACGTATCCTAATAAACCTGAATTAATTACCGTCGTTTTACCTCTGCAATTTATCAAACGAATATCTGACAGCTGGGCATGCGTATTGCCTCTGTTATGTACAACTAGATAGCTTTGGGATTGGAATTTTTTTATTTGCCATTCTAATAACGTGCTGGGAGGAGGCATGTTTAAAGGTTGAATAAAAATAGGCAATGAATAATGTAAAACAAGTCGTAAATGACTGCTGTTTTTCTGAGGTAATGGAATTTCATTAATTGAGAGTCGATATGCTTGTTCTTGGCTCCCTAGTAGGTTGTTGTTACGAATAACCCTGATAAGCTGTTGTTCATTGGGGAGAAGCTTTATCATTGGTGGACTAATAATGATATCTCGAGTTGGTGTTAATTGGTTACCTAAATTCTTTTGTTGCCAGATAAATGTTCTCACCTGAACTTGTATAAGGTCTTTTCCATTATTACTTAACCAAATTCCGGCTGCTTTTTGTTGCGCGGTGAATGTCAATGTCACGGGTGTGACTTGCAACCCACTCGCACTTATCTGGTTGGAAAAACTGATAGTAGCGAGTAGGTTGATGAACAGTAGAATAAGGGGGCATTTAATCAATTTGCTCTTCCTTATACTGAAACAGTCACGTTTAGTAATTAACGTTGACCGTAACTACATCAGAATAGGTATCCGGTGTAAAATTGGCATTCGTCACCACGGCATAAACGGTGAAAGTTTGCGTTTCTCCATTACCTGTTCCAGACACCCCATTTCCTTCATCAAATAATGTTGTTGTATTTCCCCAATTAGTGCCAGTTGCAGAGGTTTGCTTTAATTGATAGGGGATCCTATCTGTATTGCCTGTTGGATTGGTGAGTGGTGCTAAATAGCCACTACCTTCGTCAGTACCTTTATTTGCAAGAGAGGGAGCGAGTCCAATATTAAATGGTGTGTTTTTTGAGCAAGTGACACTGAGTATATTACTTGAAGATAAATTGGTGGTATTTGAAGTGACTGATCCTAAGTTGATATTTGAGCCAACACTGATCTGACAAGTACTGGTGACTGTCATGAGTACTTGAAAGGACGTTGTTGCTAAGTTAGCACCATAAAATGGCGATGATACAAAAGCTAACCCAATAAGAAATTGTGTTTTCTTCACTGTCAATAGCATAGAAAACCTCGCATAGCCGTCTCTGGCATAGATATATATTAATCATGGATTTTTCTGTTTTAACAACTCAGATGTGTTAATTGTTTAATCATAATTGGAGTAAAGGCAATATTATTATCCATTATTTTTTGTATTTTAATCTTTGATCATCCTGAGGCTCTAGATAACGTATTAATAATGTTTACATTTTTATTGTTTAAAAAACGAACACCGCTTGAGCGGCGTTGTGATTTTAAGCAGTAAAAAATGAAAACTAAATCAGTTGTTTGAATTTTGGTTTGCAAATAAAGCTGATTATTAGGGGATTTTCTTGTTTATGTTTGTCTATGTTTTTATTTGGTTTTTTTATATTTTTAATCGATTAAATAGCAAGCGTTTCGTAAAGTAGATAGCTTTCCATGGCAGTTAGCGTAACTCAGCAGCAGAATATTTTGTTAATGCTTTGGGGCATGACAAGGTGAATTTGCGTCACGAGTTTTCATCAAAATGAGCGAATTAATTAGAAAATTTTCAGAAACTCCAAAATGGATTGTGATGTCATTCACATTTTCATCATCACTTTTTATGTCTAAAAAGCTAGCAATTTAGTCTTAAAATCAAAATTTACGCTTCAAATGAAAATTTGAAATGAAAAGAGAGAGTTGATGGTTAGGTCGAATGGTGACTAAGAAATTTTACTTATGTTGCCTTTGAGGAAATGAGTGGATTGTTAAAATAAAAATATATAGTAACATATATTGATAATCTCTTTTGGTTACTATTTGGTGTCCACTATGAAGGCAAATTTTATCTCTATTAAAAAAAAGCGTTAATCGGATAATCCTTGAAAATTTATGATTTTTCACAAACAGTGAAATAACAATTGAAACAAAAAATTAATAAAAAATGTATTTTTAACATGCGAATAATTTGTCTTTTTAGCTTTAATGACAGTAGCTTTGGAAATGTAGGTTGATCATTTCATTAAAAAAAACAGCCTAGAATAATTTACTCGTAAAAAGGGAATTTATTATGTAATGAATAAAAGTGTAATACTTTAAATAATTAACTTAACCGAAATAAATATTAGTCGGCTGAATTTACATATATAGAAATTCAGTTTTATATGAAAAATGAGCCACTCTTTTATGAGTAAAAATCACCCTAAAAAGTAAGGGTGAATAATAATCAATAGCATCTTATTCATAAATTTTACTTATCAAATATTAAGTGGAATTAATAATGCATCATTTAATATTCTGTATTTAAAATAGCCACTCTATGTTGAGAAATTTTGAATGAATAATATTGGGTTTATCGAACTAATTGAAATTTAATAGATAAAGTGAAATTTGTTGTAGCTGTTATTTTGACCTACCACGAAGTTGGTCTGGACTTTCTTAATAACTTTGTTTGATATGGATCAATATCCTGTTTTGTATGTTGTGATTGGTTATTTGCGTTGTTTATTCAATAAATAGGAGTGAAAAAATCAACTAAAATCCTATCATTTGGTTTAAGTTGATCTTATGTGTCGCGGTTATTTGAGATATGGAAGAGTAAGATAAAGATATAATGAAGAAATCTTTATGAATCGATGGATTGTTACCCTAAAGGAATAAAAAGAAACATAAGCATCTTGAATAGTTAATCCAGTGGTGCATAATAAATACCGACTGAAATTGATATCGGTAAATTCCGACATTTATTCAAATTTTAGCTTTGCCATTATTGTCTGTAGGTATTCAGGAAATAGATTTAATTTAAGTTTTAATTTTTGAGTATTTTATACCCCTTACTAGGTATTCGCTTAATGAATCACATGAAAAGGCAATGGAGACTGTCACCTAGTATATTTTTCTAATTATTAAAAATTAGGTTATAGAAACACATTTAAACTTCATGTTTGTCCTATTTGAACGTAGATGTAGGTAATATTTAAAAGGAAAAAAAATGACCTCAACAACTGATTTTCTGAAGCATATATACGATATTAATCTTTCATATCTACTGCTTGCTCAAAAACTTATCTCCCAGGAAAAGGCCTCTGCTATGTTCCGGCTTGGTATTTCTGAATCAATGGCGAATACATTAGCAGATCTTTCTCTCCCTCAATTGGTCAAATTAGCAGAGACAAACCAGCTTATCTGTCAATTTAGATTTGAAAACAGTGGCACAATAGAGAAATTAACTCGTGACTCAAGGGTAGATGAATTACAACAAATTCATACAGGTATATTACTTTCAACTCACTTGTTGCAAACGCACAAGGCAAATGACAATGAAACAGCGAGAAAATGATGAGTAGCATTACTGAAAAAAGTATTGTTAAAGAAGCTAGCGATATTCGCCTTGCGATGGAACTGATTTCTTTAGGTGCTCGTCTCCAAATGCTAGAAAGTGAGACTCAAATTAGCCGCGGGAGGTTAATTCGTTTATATAAAGAGTTAAGAGGGTGCCCACCACCCAAGGGAATGTTACCGTTCTCAACAGATTGGTTTATGACATGGGAACAGAATATCCATTCATCCATGTTTTATAACGCCTATCAGTTTTTAATCAATACAGGGCGTTGCAAAGGTGTGGATGCCATTGTAAAGGCTTATCGTTTGTACTTGGAACAATGCGCACCACAATCAGAAGAACCATTATTAGCTTTAACACGCGCGTGGACACTTGTTCGTTTTGTTGAAAGCGGCATGCTGCAAAGCTCTGTATGTAGCTGTTGCCATGGCTCTTTTATTACTTATGCACATATACCCGAAAATAGTTTTACTTGCAGTTTATGCCAACCGCCATCAAGGGCAATAAAAAAACGTAAACTTTCCGAACATCTCGCCGATATAACGGTATATCGACAGGATGGCATTACTAAAGCGGTAATGTGATTGGATTGATTTGGTCAACAGGTCGTTAAGATTACCTGACTTTCCTTATATTCCCTTTAACTGCCATCTGTTACATAACTGAGTTGAAGGGAATATTGTGTTAATACTCATCGGATATATCATTGTTACAGGTACAGTTATCGGCGGCTATTTGATGCTCGGTGGGCATTTAGGAGCGCTTTATCAACCTGCGGAATTCGTTATTATTTTAGGTGCTGGCTTCGGTGCATTCGTTGTTGGTAACAGTGGTAAATCGATTATCGCCTTATGCAAAGTGTTACCACGCTTATTTCGCCGTTCTTCCTACAACAAAGCAATGTCGATGGATTTGATGGCATTGTTGTTTCAGTTATTAAATAAGTCACGCCAAGAAGGCTTGCTCGCACTTGAAAAAGATATTGAAAATCCTCAAGAAAGCGAAATTTTCTCTCAGTATCCCCGCGTTTTAAAAGATCAAACTACGCTGATGTTCGTGGTGGATTATTTGCGCCTAATGGTGACGAGTAATCTTCAAAGTCATGAAATAGAAGCTCTGATGGATGAAGAGTTAGAAACTTTTCGCCAAGAAAGTGAAGTCCCCGCTTCTGGGCTGAATATGGTCGGTGATTCGATGCCAGCATTCGGTATCGTTGCGGCAGTATTAGGTGTGGTGAATGCATTAGGTTCAGCGGATCGACCCGCTGGTGAACTGGGGGCATTAATTGCGCATGCCATGGTTGGTACTTTTTTAGGTATTTTAGTGGCTTATGGATTTATTTTACCGCTTGCCGCACTTATTCGTTTACGTACGAGTGAGCAACTCAAAATGATGGAATGCATCAAAGTGACATTCCTATCTGCATTGCAAGGGTATGCACCACAAATCGCTGTCGAATTTGGACGTAAGGTTTTATACAGCACGGATCGTCCTTCTTTTATTGAGTTAGAAGAGAGGGTTCGTGAAGTGAAAGTGGGTAATCGTTCACAAGTTCAGAACGAGGAGTGAGCAGCCGATGAGAGCAAATAACGCCCATATTATTCGTGTTAAAAAGCGTGTTTCAAGCCATCAAGGTGGACATGGTGGCTCTTGGAAAATCGCCTATGCGGATTTTATGACGGCGATGATGGCATTTTTTTTAGTTATGTGGCTGATTTCTATATCAAGTCCACAAGAGCTAACTCAGATAGCGGAATATTTTCGTACCCCATTAAAAACAGCGATTAATCCGGGTGCGAAAAGTGGTGATGCGACAAATCCAATACCAGGAGGGGGCAAGGACATCATATTTCGTGATGGAGATGTTTTGCCTGAACCGAATAATGAGATTCAAGGTCATGCTAATTTTCAGTTTGAAAAACTAAAGCGTTCGCTTGAGCAAGCCATCCTCAAAGACCCTCGATTAAATGAACTCAAGCCTCACTTGTTGATCGATATGATTGATGAGGGGTTGCGTATTCAAATTGTTGATAGCGCAAATCGTCCTATGTTTATGGTCGGTTCGGCACATGTCGAGTCTTATATGCGTGATATTTTGCGCGCGCTTGCTCCGTTACTTAATGACGTTCCTAATAAGATCAGCATCTCAGGCCATACGGATGATCTGCCGTATGCCAATGGCGCAAACTATAACAATTGGGAACTTTCCGCGGATAGGGCAAATGCCTCACGCCGTGAATTGATCGCTGGCGGACTCACCCAAGATAAGATTTTACGGGTTGTTGGTATGGCTTCCAGTATTCATCTCGATAAAAGCAACGGATTAGCGCCGATCAATCGCCGTATTAGCATCATTGTATTAAATGAAAGTGAAACGGAGCAGATCTTACATGAATACGATGGCGCAACAACCTTGAGTGAAGTGTTACATAAATCTTCATCAAGGCCTGAGCCTTCCTCAATTGGAAATGCAGAAAATGCAACCAATGAGGACGCTCATTCATCATCAATATCAACACCAACACCTTCAAACTGATTGAGTTGTATCGCCATTTATCGGCCTACAACATGAAGTGAAACCTAAGCTAAATTGGATAAGAACCATGGATATTACTGAGTTTTATCAAACGTTTTTCGATGAAGCTGATGAGTTACTTAGGGATATGGAACAACATTTGCTTGAGCTCGATCCTGTCGACCCAGATAGCGAACAGTTAAATGCAATCTTCCGTAGTGCTCATTCAATAAAAGGTGGAGCTGCGACCTTTGGTTTCACACAGTTGCAAAACACCACGCATACATTAGAAAACCTGCTCGATAAGGCACGTCATGATGAACTGACATTAACACCTGATATCATTGATATTTTTCTTGATGCAAAGGATGTGATGGCCGCACAACTTGAAGCTTATAAAAATGATTCATTACCGGATGAAGAATCATTTAAGCATATTTGTGAAGTACTTGGACGTGTAGAGCAGAAAGCCGAAGAAGTGGTTGTTGAAGAAACCAGCATCGCATTACCCTTGAACCAATCAACCTCTGTTCAAGTTGCTGAAGACACGATAAAAAGTGAATACGAGCATTATTTTATCATCACGCTTAATCAATTGAAAAAGAATGAGGTAGAGCTATTAGCGGAGGAGTTAGCGCTATTTGGCACCCTGTATAACACACAAAAAACAGCAGATAGTTTAACGGCTTGGGTTGGAACCAATACAGCAATTGAAGATATTTGTGGCGTGTTATGTTTTGTTGTTGATGAGTCACAGATCAGTCATCAATTAACCAATGCACAAACCTGTTTAGCTTACCTACTCGCAGACAGTAATAATGAGGTTGATTCAGCAAATGTTGCTTCAGAAGCGGTTGATTCTGCAAAAGAGGTTGAACAGGACCTTAACAAGGAAGCGCCTTCAACCGCGGCAGTCAAGCCTAAAGCAAATGCAGACTCTCGCAAAGCTGTCTCTTCAAAAACAAAAGCCGATTCTAGTAGTATTCGTGTCGCCGTGGAAAAGGTTGATCAGCTTATTAATTTAGTGGGTGAGTTAGTGATTATTCAGTCCATGCTGACTCAACACAGTCAGCAGCTCGACCACAATGAATATGGTGATTTACTGAGTTCGATAGTGCAATTGGAACGTAACTCTCGTGCATTGCAAGAGTCCGTTATGTCGATTCGTATGATGCCGATGGATTACGTTTTTAGCCGTTTTCCTCGAATGGTGCGTGATATTGCCACTAAGCTCAATAAAAAAATTGAGTTAAAAGTCGAAGGTAGTGCGACAGAGCTCGATAAAAGTTTAATTGAACGTATTGTTGATCCCCTTAATCACCTCGTTCGTAACAGCCTTGACCATGGTATTGAAAAGCCTGATGTTCGGGTTGCTAATGGCAAGCCTGAAACCGGTACATTAACACTCTCGGCATCACATCAAAGTGGCAATATTTGTATTGAAGTTCGGGATGATGGCGCAGGTCTCAATCGTGAACGTATTCTTGCAAAGGCTCGCTCTCAAGGCATGAGTGTTCATGATGGCATGAGCAATGAAGAGATTGCCATGCTGATTATGGCACCGGGCTTTTCAACCGCAGAAGTTGTCACCGATGTTTCTGGGCGTGGTGTCGGTATGGATGTTGTAAAACGCAATATTCAAGACATGGGCGGACGCATTCAGATTGGTTTCACCGAAGGAAAAGGCACCATCATTCGTATCTTACTGCCGCTTACTTTAGCCATCTTAGATGGTATGTCAGTGAAAGTTGCAGAGGATGTATTTATCGTTCCACTAAGTGCCATTATCAGTACGTTACAACCACGCCAAGAAGATATTTATCGCCTTGCGGGCGAAGAAAAAATGTTATTGGTCCGCGGCGAATACCTTCCCTTAGTTGAATTACATCAAGTGTTTAGTATCACTGGCGCTGAGCGCGACTTGGCCAATAGTATCGTGCTGATCATTCAACATGCCGGACATCGTTTTGCATTATTGGTTGATAAGTTGGTGGGGCAGCAGCAAGTCGTTGTTAAAAATATTGAAAGTAATTACCGCAAAATTCCGGGAATTTCTGCCGCTACCATTATGGGAGATGGCTCTGTCGCACTGATTTTAGATGTGGCTGAGTTACAACAGATGAATAACAGCATCTTGCTGAAAAAGAAGCAGCAAATTGCACAACCCGTTCTGCACTAAATAGAGATAGAGGCTAAACACTATGTCAATGTTGGATGATGATTTAAATAAGCTTGATGAAGAAAAAAATGGGGAAGGTTATCTCATTTTTACGTTAGGCGAAGAAGAATACGGCATCGAAATATTAAAAGTACAAGAAATTAGAGGATATGAGCAAGTTACTCGTATTGCTAATACACCTGATTTCATTAAAGGGGTTACCAATTTAAGGGGAGTGATTATCCCTATTATTGATTTACGCATTAAATTTTCCCATCAAAACGTCACCTATAACGACAACACGGTGGTGATTGTTGTGAATTTAAAAGACAGGGTTGTTGGCATTGTTGTTGATGGTGTATCCGACGTATTAGTGCTGAATGAAGAGCAAATTGCTGCTCCGCCAGATTTTGCCGTCACATTATCAACGAAATATCTGACAGGGCTTGGTACTGTGGGAGAGCGTATGTTGATTCTTGTGGATATTGAAAAACTGTTAACCAGTGACGAAATGGCGCTGATTGACAGCATGGCTGAGTAACCCTCAGCCATAAATATTCTCGTTTCAACGGCTAAAGTTTTTAGCCTTACGACCGATACCAAAAATACAACAACATTATGTTAGTAAAACGTCATGCACAGCCGAATTAAAATCGTATCAGGACTTTTGTCCGTCATTGTTGTCTTTATTCTGTTGCAGTTAATATCCAGCAGTTTGATGTTTAATAAACTGGGCGATAACAGTGACAGTATTAATTATTTGAATTCGCTCCAACGCCAAAGACAAGTATTAACCGAAAGTTGGGTTAATCTTTTACAAGCTCGCGCTAATCTTAATCGCTCAGTCAATGCCTATTTATTGGAAGGGCGTGCCTATCAGGATGATGCTTCCGCTGACGACCTGATTAAGGCAGCAAATCGTAATTTTAAAGCCGCGGATGCTGCCTATCAGCGTTATAACAAGCTGATGTCAGAAACAAATTATGATAAGGCTAAATTTGAAAAGCTCTTTTCAACTTATGAAACTTACCGTAATGCGTTAATTAAATTAGGGGAATACGCTCAAAAAGGTCAATTAGAGCAATTCTATGCACATCGTACGTCAGAACATCAAATTAAATTTGAAGAACAATTTAATGCTTATTTTGCTGACATTTCAGCGGATTTCCAAAGTGAAGTTAAACGTGCCGATGCTAATTATCGCGAATCCTTATATTTAATTATCTTTTTATCAGTTGTATTAGCACTTATTGGCTTCTTGAGTTACCGCTATGTACGTAAGGGAATTATTGAACCTTTAGGGCATTTAATTCAACGAATCAAAATTTTTGCTGCGGGTGATTTAACACCAATCGTTGATACCAAGGCGACCAATGAAATTGGTGAATTGGCTCGGGGTGTCGAACATATGCAACAAGAACTGATTAATACGGTTCGTGGGGTTCGTGATGGTAGTGAGACTATTTATCAAGGAACCAGTGAGATAGCCGCAGGTAACAATGATCTTTCTTCTCGTACTCAGCAACAAGTTGCGTGTTTAGAAGAAACTGCCGCGAGTATGAGTGAGCTGACCGCGACAGTAAAACAAAATACGGAGTACGCGCATCAAGCTAGCGAGTATGCAAGTCAAGCTTCAGCGATTGCTAAAGAAGGCGGGAAAGTGGTGTCCAATGTGGTAAATACCATGCTGAATATCGCTGAAAGTTCTCAAAAGATCTCAGATATCACTGCTGTTATCGATAGCATTGCCTTCCAAACCAATATATTAGCATTGAATGCGGCGGTTGAAGCGGCACGTGCTGGTGAACATGGGCGTGGATTTGCGGTGGTGGCCGATGAGGTTCGTAACCTCGCGCAGCGCAGTGCAAATGCCGCAAAAGAGATCAAAGCATTGATTGAAGACTCTGTATCAAGAACCGATACAGGCGCGCGTCAAGCTGGTGATGCGGGTGAAACAATGACAAAAATTGTTGAGTCCGTTACTCGTGTCACTGACATTATGTCCCATATTGCATTGGCATCGGATGAGCAGAGCAAGGGAATTTCACAGGTCAGTATTGCCGTTGCTGAAATGGATAAGGTGACTCAGCAAAATGCTTCACTCGTTGAACAATCTGCGGTTGCGGCAAATGTTTTGGAAGAACAAGTTGCTAAGCTTGCTCAACTGATATCGATTTTCCGTTTGCCTGCCATGAAGCAAACAGAGCGCCAAGTGACAGAGCCTGCGGCAAGAACAATTTCAAATGTCGTGAAGACGCCAGATTTGAAAAAAATAGCATCGAAGAATCATCAAGATGATGACAATTGGGAAACTTTCTAAAGACTCAGCTCAGCTTAGCGCTGCCAAGTTTTACGCTTGGCAGCGTTTCTGTACATCACTGAAATAGTGATTGTTACATAGAAATCTTAGCTGGCGTATGTGGGGATAAAATATGTTTGGTAAGAGTATAAGGATTTCAGTCAGTTTATATCTACTGCTTATTATGTTTTGTGGGATGCAGATAGTATCTAGCGCCCTTTCATTGGGAATAGTGTCTAGCGAACTCTCTTCTTTAGAACGTATCGATCTCGGTTCGAAAAAACGTGATTTACTCGAAACCACCTATGAAGATCTTATGCAAGCCCGTAGTACTCTGACCCAAATCGTGGTGCACATGAAAGTGGATTCTGACACGAAGAGCATTGAGCAGGCGAAAGGTGTTTTTGATCAATTTCTACAAAAAGCGGCTGACGACTATGAAAAATTTAAAGCTCAGCCGCTATTGAATGAGCATGAAAATCTCGCGGCAATCGAAGAGAGTTACCAAGCTTTTGTGGCAATTTTAAAAGAATTAAGAGCGTTGATTGAGAGTAATGACATTCCTGGCTATGTCGCATTGCCTGCACAGCAGCATCAAGATCAGATGGCTGAAATTATCGACCAATACCTTGAGTTACTGAATAACGACAGCAAAAACTCACTAGATTCTGCGAATTTCTATAATCAAGTGGCCTGGTTTATGTTCTTTGCTGTGACCTTCATTATTTTAGCCGTTTCTGGTTTAGCGCATTTTTGGATGAAGCGTAAAGTCATTTATCCACTCATGAGCATGAGTGAACACTTTATGAAACTCGCGCAAGGCAAACTGAATCAAGATATTCGCGTCACAACCCGAGATGAAATTGGTGAAGTATTTGAACAACTTAAACTGATGCAAGAGTCACTTGCGACTTCAGTTATTAATTTACGCATCAACACTGACCAAATGTATACCGGTATTCGTGAGATTGCGTTGGGCAATAACAATTTATCCTCTCGCACGGAGCAACAAGCTGCATCATTAGAAGAGACAGCAGCGAGCATGGAAGAATTAACTGCGACAGTAAAACAAAATGCGGACAACGCACGTCAAGCAAGTGAACTCGCGATCTCAGCATCAAAAACGGCAACTAAAGGCGGTGATATTACTGTCGATGTTATTGAAACAATGACAGAAATTTCACACAGCTCACAAAAAATCAGTGCCATTATTAGTGTGATTGATGGCATTGCCTTCCAAACCAATATTCTCGCTTTAAATGCCGCAGTAGAAGCCGCTAGAGCTGGCGAACAGGGACGTGGGTTTTCGGTTGTTGCAGGTGAAGTTCGTGCATTGGCTCAGCGTAGTGCTGAAGCGGCGAAAGAGATTAAAACATTGATTGATGAATCCGTCGGACGAGTCAACCAAGGATCTCAATTAGTTAACGAAGCGGGACAAACCATGAATGAGTTGGTGGCGGCAGTGAATCAGGTCACTGAATTGATGGGGAATATCGCGTCTGCTTCTAATGAACAGAGCCGAGGTATTGAACAGGTTGCAACAGCAGTGAGCCAAATGGATTTAGTGACGCAACAAAACGCCGCATTGGTTGAGCAATCGACCAGTGCAACAGCGGCCTTGGAAGACCAAGCCAATAACTTAGTTGATACCGTTGCATTCTTTGAAGTATCGGAAAATAAAGTCGCACACATTCGTTAATTCATTGCTAGGCATTAAGCAGCCGTTTATCGGCTGCTTCTGGGTTTTTATTAAATAGGACAAAGTACGATGCTTTTTGCGCCACAGATAGAACCATTGACCGATGAAGAGTTCGGTCGGGTTTGCCGATTTATTCATAAAAAATCAGGCATCGTTCTTACCATGAATAAAAAAAACATGGTGTATAACCGGTTATTAAAAAGGTTACGAGACTGTAATGTCAGTAATTTCGCTGAATATCTCCATATGTTAGAGCGAGAGCCGTTACATCCTGAATGGCAAGCATTTGTGAATGCATTGACGACAAACTTAACCGCTTTTTTCCGTGAACCTCATCATTTTGTCACTTTGGCCGATTTTGTTCGTTCTCGTAAAAATAGCAACATCAATATTTGGTGTGCGGCTTCTTCAACAGGGGAAGAACCTTATTCTATTGCGATGACACTAAGCGATGTGCTGGGTGCTCAAGCCTCTAATGCCAAAATCATCGCAAGTGATATTGATACAGAGGTATTAGATAAGGCGAAACAAGGTGTGTATCGCATTGAAGAACTCAAATCACTCAGTGCATTACAGCGGCAACGCTATTTCATGAAAGGGGTGGGAGATTTTGAAGGCTACGCACGTGTTAAACAGACATTAAGGCAGATGATTGAATTTCGGTATTTAAATCTTAGCGATAACGATTGGCAGCTGCAACATCGCTTTGATGCAATTTTTTGTCGTAACGTCATGATCTACTTCGATAAAGAGATGCAAATCAAACTATTAGAGCGGTTTGCGCCATTACTCAAACCAGACGGTTTGTTATTTATCGGCCATTCAGAAAATTTATCACAATTATCACAACGATTTGTAATTAAAGGACAAACAGTCTACAGCTTACAATCGGCGAGGAGGGGGTGATGAACAAAATTAAAGTGCTTTGTGTTGATGACTCAGCATTAATGCGTCAAATCATGCGTGAAATCATTAATAGTCACTCCGACATGATGGTTGTTGATACGGCACCGGATCCCTATGTGGCGCGTGATTTAATCAAACAACATCAACCTGATGTCTTAACGCTTGATGTTGAGATGCCACGGATGGACGGCATTGATTTTTTAGAGAAATTGATGAGGTTACACCCATTACCTGTTGTTATGGTTTCTACGCTTACATCCAAAGGCTCTGAAGTCACACTGAAAGCATTAGAGCTTGGTGCGGTTGATTTTGTCACTAAGCCACAAATTGGTATCCGTGAAACCATGATGAGCTACCGTGATGTGATCGGCGAAAAAATCCGTGCCGCGGCCATGTCAAAAATTACTCAGCGAAATCGTTTTGCGCGTCCAGAAAAGGGGGTTGCTGAGCCAACAAAAATGGTTAAGCCACTGTCACCCTATGTTTGTCATAGCAGAGTGATTGCTGTAGGGGCATCAACTGGCGGGACAGAAGCTATTCGCCAATTTTTAGAAATGCTCCCTCGTGAATGTCCTCCGGTGGTGATTACACAGCATATGCCTGCCGGTTTTACGCGTTCATTTGCTGAAAGGTTAAATAAATTGTGTTCGTTGACCGTGAAAGAGGCCGAACACAATGAACCACTACAGAAAGGCCATGCTTATATTGCCCCCGGTGATTCACATATGTTGGTAGTCGATAACGGCCGTGGTTATCACATCCGTTTACAGCAAACTGAACCTGTAAACCGCCATCGCCCTTCTGTGGATGTGTTATTTGACTCCGTGGCGAAATGTGTTGGTCGTAAGTGTGTGGGTATTTTATTAACCGGAATGGGCATGGATGGGGCAAAAGGCATGCTGAACTTGCGTCAACAAGGCGCGGTCACCTACGCACAAAACGAAAGCAGTTGCGTGGTATTTGGCATGCCGCGAGCAGCTATCGAACTCAATGCTGTCGACGAAATTCAAGATATTGCCAAAATTGCGCCGAGTGTTTTGGCTCGACTTTCATCTGTGTCCGCATAACGGTTGCAGAATTTACAATTGTATTTTTGAAGGAGTGGTTATGGCCGCTAAAGATCTGAGTTTTTTGGTAGTAGATGATTTTTCCACGATGCGACGTATTGTTCGTAACTTATTAAAAGAACTTGGCTTTAATAAAATTGAAGAAGCGGAAGATGGCATTGATGCCTTAGAAAAAATCCGTGCCGGACATATTGATTTTGTGGTTGCGGATTGGAATATGCCTAACATGGATGGCTTAGAGTTATTGAAAACTATTCGTGGCGATGAAGCGTTGAAACATATTCCTGTTTTGATGGTGACTGCTGAAGCGAAGAAAGAAAATATCATCGCAGCAGCCCAAGCGGGTGCGAGTGGCTATGTTGTGAAGCCATTTACCGCGGCGATATTAGAAGAAAAATTGAACAAAGTATTTGAAAAGATGGGATTGCAATAAACGCACCTGCTGAAGGAGAGTGTGATGACAGAACAAATAGTAACGGCGAGCAGTCCCACTGGTAATGACGATTTAAAACAGGTCATTACTCGGATTGGTACCTTGATGAGAACTTTGCGCGAAAGCATGCGGGAACTTGGCTTAGAAAAAAGTGTTCAGCAGGCTGTTGCTAGCATTCCTGATGGCAAAGACCGTCTACGCTATATTGCGCAAATGACGGCTCAAGCAGCTGAAAAAACATTAAATGGTATTGATGTAATCAAACCACTGCAAGCCCAGATGCATGACCAAGCGCTAGCATTGCAGCAGCAATGGAATGGTGTGACTAATAACCAAATTAGTGCGGAATTACAGCAATCTACGAATGATTTTCTCGGTCGAGTGATTACTGATAGTAATACGACTAAAGCAGAATTACTTGAAATCATGATGGCACAAGACTTTCAAGATCTGACAGGGCAAGTCATTAAAAAAATGATGGAAGTGGTCGAAGAAGCAGAGAAACAGCTACTCGCATTGTTAATGGAAAATACGCCACCAGAAATGCGAGTTAAACAGCAGAATGACAGCTTATTAAATGGCCCACAGATTAATAAAGACGGTGCGAATGTGATGGCATCACAATCGCAAGTCGATGATTTGTTAGATGAGTTAGGTTTCTAACTGGCGGTAGATCCCCCTTCAACTATGATGCAGGGGGATTTCATCATGTCGAGAATATGTCGCTCAAGTCATGAAACAGAGCACGCTATCGACCTATTACTTAGTCATGTTGATAGACTTCAACAATTTTGCCACCAAATGCTTCAGTAAATTGCTGAATGAAATCATCACTCATATCCCAACTATGAAAACTGAATCCTAAATCACCAAATGCCCATGGTGGGTCATAATGCCAGTCTGAAATAGGGGCGTGATAATCACAATTGACACATTCTAAATCATGAGGATGACCTTCGTACCAAGCCGTCACCGCATCGATCCAACGTTCACTTTGCTCGCTTTGCTCATTTTTACACGTTGGGCAGTAGATACCCAGACCATTTCCTCCGGCATGGAAAACCGTACGCTCAGTGGTAATGGTTAAATAGTTTTTCAGTATGTTTTCGGGAAGTTGTGTCGGTACGATTTTATCATCAATCACATATAAGATGGGTTGTTTATACGCTGGCGTCGGGCGATACAACACTTCATCATCTTCTAGCTGCTGATAATCAGGGTCAATAATACCTTGTTGTTTTAACCAATTTAGCATGCGTTCCGCTTCTTTTTTGGCATCTTCAGCTAAAACCTCTGGGGCGACAAGATGGCAACTATCCATATCGTGGTGACCTTTAAACAAGAAAGTAGCTGATTAGCTTACCTTCTGACATGACCGAACAAAATAGGATTCGGTGTATTTATTTTGCAGTACTGATCATGCCTACGTTTAATCAGCATACTCAGGATTTTCGTCTTTATTTTTGTCATGTAATTTCGACATCTTTTTAATGCACGATGCCGTTATTTTTTGCGTAACGTTTCGCAAAATAGCTGAAATATTACTCAATGGGTAAATAACCCTAGTGAACGTCGTCTATTTTCTTGCATTGATTTTTTTACACTCTGTCATGCTATAGCCCAAACTTCCAATCTGCTGACCAGCAAGGAAATGGCGTGTCCGACGACAGTGATGTAGAAAAAACAGAAGAACCCACGCCCCATAAAAAACAGAAAGCAAAAGATGATGGGCAGATAGTTCGTTCAAAAGAGCTAAGTTCGCTAATGATGATGTTGGCGGGTATCAGCCTATTATGGCTAAGTGGTGGGCACCTTGCCGACGAGTTGCGGCAAATTTTTCGTCAAGGCTTTATTTTTGATGGGCACTATATACAAAACACCTTGTTGATGGTGAGTTACTTTGGACAAATGGTAGGGGAAGCATTATTTGCACTCTTACCTGTCATTGGCGGGTTGGCGTTAGTTGGTATTTCGGCATCTTCACTTGTTGGTGGCTTATTATTTAATAGTAAATTAATTAAATTTGATTTGAAAAAGCTTAATCCAATCAGTGGATTAAAACGAATTTTTTCGATGAACGCACTCTCTGAACTGTTTAAAGCAGTCCTAAAGTCGATGTTTGTTGGATTAGGGGCGGCCATTTTTTTATGGCAAAACTGGCCATCATTGTTGCATCTGGTAACCGAATCACCAGTAAGTGCGTTAGAAAACGCGATGTACAAGGTGATTTTTGCCGGCTATTTAATTGTATTTTTGCTGATCCCGATGGTGGCATTTGATGTGTTTTATCAGTTTCGCTCTCATTTGAAAAAATTACGAATGAGCCGTCAAGAAATCAAAGACGAGTTTAAACAGCAAGAGGGTGACCCTCAAATTAAAGCAAAAATTCGTCAGCAGCAGCGAGCAATAGCGCGTAATCGCATGATGGCGGATGTGCCTCAAGCCGATGTGATTGTCACCAACCCGACTCACTATGCAGTCGCATTAAAATACGATGACAAACATATGGGGGCGCCGAAAGTATTGGCAAAAGGTGCTGGCGTGTTAGCGCAACGCATCAAAGAAATCGGCCAAGAGCATCGAATTTTACAGCTAGAGGCTCCCCCATTAGCACGGGCTCTCTATCGCCATGCTGAAATAGGGCAAAGCATTCCTGTCGCACTGTATGCTGCGGTGGCAGAAGTCTTAGCATGGGTTTACCAACTGCGTCGCTGGCGGCGTGAGGGTGGATTAAAACCAAGAAAACCGAAAAATTTACCAGTGCCACCGGCGCTGGATTTTGCTGGAGAAAACAATCGCGATGGCTAATTTGGCTGCATTATTAAAATTGCCTAAAAATTTACAGGGTACACAGTGGCAAATTCTTGCTGGCCCAGTGCTTATCTTACTTATCTTATCAATGATGGTACTGCCGCTACCGGCCTTTATTTTGGATTTGCTATTTACCTTTAATATCGCGCTATCCATTATGGTGCTATTAGTGGCAATGTTCACCAAGCGTACACTTGATTTTGCCGCTTTCCCAACCATCTTACTGTTCGCGACATTATTACGTTTATCACTGAATATCGCCTCAACACGTATCATTTTGCTGGATGGTCACACCGGTCCTGATGCGGCAGGGCGTGTTGTTGAAGCCTTCGGTCACTTCTTGGTCGGCGGCAACTTTGCGATCGGGATTGTCGTTTTTATCATCTTAGTGTTGATTAACTTCATGGTGATTACTAAGGGGGCTGGACGAATCGCTGAAGTCGGCGCACGTTTTGTACTCGATGGTATGCCTGGCAAACAAATGGCCATTGATGCGGATTTGAATGCGGGAATTATTAATGATGATGAAGCCAAAAAACGTCGAGCAGAAGTCACTCAAGAAGCTGATTTTTATGGTTCGATGGATGGTGCGAGTAAATTTGTGCGTGGAGATGCAATCGCGGGGATCATGATCATGGTGATCAACGTCGTTGGTGGACTGATAATAGGTGTTGGGCAACATAATATGACGCTAGGTGATGCAACCAGTGCTTATACGTTGCTGACTATCGGTGATGGCTTAGTGGCTCAGATCCCTGCTCTGATTATCTCCACTGCCGCGGGGGTGATTGTGACTCGTGTGGCGACCGATGAGGATGTGGGTGAGCAGATGGTCACCCAATTATTTAATAACCCACGAGTTATGTGGCTCAGTGCAGGGGTATTAGGGTTAATTGGCTTAATCCCAGGCATGCCAAACTTTGTTTTTTTACTGTTTACGGTGGCGTTAGCTGGATTGGGTTGGTATTTAGTACGTAAATCAAAACAGCCTGAAAACCAAACTGAGGATGGTCAACTCAAACAGTTTCAAGAGGCAAATAAAGTCGTTGAAGCGACGTGGGACGATGTTCAATTAGAAGATTTGTTGGCAATGGAAGTTGGCTATCGGTTGATCCCTTTAGTGGATAACGACCAACAAGGCGAATTGCTTGGACGTATTCGTGGGCTACGCAAAAAATTTGCTCAAGAGGTGGGTTATTTGCCTCCAGTTGTTCATATTTGCGACAACTTAGAGCTTTCCCCTTGTGAATATCGCATCCTTATCAAAGGTGCGGAGGTTGGGCGCGGTGAAGCTCAACCAGGGCGTAGTTTAGCCATTGACCCCGGTAATGCAGCAGGTACCTTACCTGGTGATGCGACTAAAGAACCCGCCTTTGGTCTGCCAGCTGTGTGGATTGATGATGATTTACGTGAACAGGCTCAAATTCAAGGATATACCGTTGTCTCCGCGAGTACGGCTGTGGCGACGCACTTTAATCAAATTCTGCTACAGAACTCCAGCACATTGTTTGGTCGTCAAGAAGCTCAATTGCTGTATGACCGAGTGAAAAAAGAGATGCCGAAGTTGGCTGATGACCTGATCCCTGACACCATTTCTCTGACAATACTGCATCGTGTATTGCAGAATTTATTGGCGGAGGAGGTGATGATCAGAGATATGCGGACGATCCTTGAAACACTCGCTGAAATGGCAGGTGAAAATGGTGAGCAAAAAGATACTGACTATTTAACATCGCAGGTGCGTATCGCGCTAGGACGAGCAATAACCCAACAGTGGTTTGGTCATGCAGAAGAAATTCAAGTGATTGGATTAGATGCCGGTCTTGAGCAAATTTTATTACAGGCGGCAAAAAATGGCGGCGGGTTAGAGCCTAACTTAGCACAATTTATTCAAAATCAGGCAGAAGAGGCGATAAGGCATCAAGAAGCCATGGGAGCCCCGACGGTATTGTTAGTTAACCATGGTTTACGTTTGATTCTTTCTCGTTTTTTACGTCGAAGCTTGCCACAGCTGGTCGTGATGTCAAATCTTGAACTAAATGATCGTCGTAAAATTCGTATGACATCCATGATCAGTGGCAGCTAAATCCGTTTATGAAAGCGATGAGTATTTAATAAAAGAGTACGATGCCTTATTGGGTAATCCAGTCAGGCATCACACACTGTCCGCCATGGCATTTTTATCTTTGGATAAAAGAATAACCTCCCCATAATCATTGCCTATCGATATCACACAGCTATCACTGGCAGAAGACATAAAAAACGCAACGTTGATGTTTGATAGAAACGCTTCTGTGACGTTGATGATGTCACGTTGAATTCTAATGGCTTGAAACATACCAACAGTTATATCACCAATAGGTATGATGCCAATTGGATCATTATTATGTTTTGTGGCTGCTGGTTGTTGTGAAGTTATAGAATAAGATGCTTGGATGAGACATCTATTACTATTGGATAGATCTAGTTGCCCAGCGAAAGGGCGAGATTGGTTTAACCAATGATATGCCTTAAATGATAGCTTCTCTTTTATTGGCTCGTAAACGCGATGATGATGGGATGCGACGATAATAAAAATAAATGATTCTTCAATGATATACCGACTTTAGCTAGCGAGTCATAATTGACCAGTATATCACTGAGATTAAATAGAGATTTTCTTCCCTAAAACAGGGCGTTTCTCTTCTAAACCATCCGCACCATAAGTTGATTGATTATTATGCTTTTTGACAAAAGCAAGTCGCTGATTATTCAGTTCAATGTGCAACTGCAACATTTGGTGGTTACGGTAATTAAGCTCTTTTAACGTCGTTGTTAGCGCTTTAATTTCAGCCCATAGATGATAAAGAGCAGGATGTTCATCATAAGGTGCGGCAATACCAAGTTCTTGCTCAAGGCGTAACCGATTTGTTTCACCATGGCCTATCGTGGTGACTAAATAGCGTTTTTGCTCAGTCGCTTCCTGAAAAGGTGAGGGTGGAACACGGTGGTAGCCCAACAACAGCTCTTCATTCTTCATCACAATTTGTAATGACTGCAAATGTGTGAGCTGTTGTTCCAATAATATTAATAATTCGTCGTTCATATTAACTATCTTATTTCATCGCCAGCATACATTCATGGGCATCGCGTAAAATACCGTCAGCAATTTTTCCTGCATCCATTTGCAATGTTCCCTCTTTAATGGCTTGCTTAATTCTTTCAACCTTTTCACTATTAATATCGCTCGCCTGAGGCTGGAGTAATTTCTTTTTGAGTTCACTTGGTGAAAAAGTACTTTCTTTGACTGATTCGGCTTCTGAGACTTTTTTCTCACGAAGTTGTGCCGCAGGATCTTGAGGGTCACGGTTTGTGACTTGCGTTAACGCTGAAATTGCAGATGTTTGCTCAATAGCCATAGTGTTTTTCCTGTTCCGATATTTTTATGAATGGAATATCGGCATTAATTACGAGTTCTTTAATGTTATGCTTATCTTTAAGACAATTCTAATATTTGAAATGATGCCGCTACTATTCATTATTAGCGGGTACATACTATATATTATGTTATTGAATCTCAATTAAAATTCGCTACTTGAGCGCTATCTGAACACTGCCATTTTCGAGGGCCGAGCCATTCACAACTTGGCCGTTAATGAGACGCACGCGTATATTTTCACCTATGGCAGCATTATTGATGGCTCGTCCTTCATATTTCACAGAAAAATGATTTCCATTGGCAAAAACATAGACGTTTTGTCCTGCTTTAATAGCCCATGGTTTACGCATCATGGATTGCGTCAGCGTCTGTCCTGCATTGATATCACGTAGTGCGATACTACCGCGTATTGCGACTTTATCATTTATCGTGCCAGAGGGTAATTTGTGTAATAACCCCTTTTTGGTCCCGATATCAACAAATTCAATTTTTTCACCACGGGTGATATTGCGTGTTGCAACATGGTACTGCCCTGTGACATTAACGGTTAATTGGATAAATTGCTTCTTTTTACCGCACTGTACAGGTAATGAAATATTTCCCATATTTCGCCTACCGACGGGTGGGAAAATGTGTGGTTTTTCACAATTGGGCCAACGTTCTATTGGGGTTTTTATCTCAATAGAAACTTGATTAGGTTTTGTGTGTATTTGACGAAAATAGTCGTTAATGTCTTGAGGTAAAGAGGCTTCAGCGGTGGCTGTCAGTAAAATTAATGTACTGAATATTGTTGTTTGAAAACCATTCATCGAACTGGCACCTTATCAACATACACTTTTTAGTTGCTCGCATTCTACGCATGCCATCAATATTGAATGGGGCAAATAGGTCAATAATTTTGCCTTTATCCTGCCATTAGATTTTTTGTCAGACCGCTAATATAAGCGCGTCGAATTTTAAATTTCAGCGTTTTCTGCATTGCTATTCTTTGAAGAATCGCGTTGGCGAATGACGTGACATATTCCAGCTTATTTAGAGCGATAAGATTGAAACGCTAGGTAAGCACATATTTATCGAGGGCGAACATGATTGATAAATTAAATGCCACATTTGCTTTTCAGCAGCAGGCATTATCAATACGCGAGGCAAGACAAACTGTATTGGCCGCAAATATTGCGAATGCGGATACACCCGGATATCAGGCGCGAGATATTGATTTTAGTCGTCAGTTACAACAGGCGGTCGATCGCGCAGGGATCAACGGTAAAGGTGTTGCGCTTGCAGTGACAGCAAAGGGCCATATAGAAGGTCGAGGCATGAAAGCCCCCGCTCTTGATCTTAAATATCGTGTGCCATACCAAACGTCAATGGATGGTAATACGGTTGATATGGATATAGAACGCAGCCAATTTGCAGATAATACGTTGAAATATCAGGCAGATCTGACATTCATTAATAGTCGCGTTAAAAGCATGTTGGCCGTGCTACAACAAGGGTAATGATTATGGCTTTATTAAGTATTTTCGATATTTCAGCATCTGCATTGACGGCTCAATCACAGCGCCTCAATGTGAGTGCCAGCAATATGGCTAACGCAGAAAGTGTCGTTGGCCCTGACAGTGAACCTTTCCGTGCGAAACAAGTGGTCTTTCAAATGTCGCCTCAAGGTCGCAATGAGGTCGGTGGTGTGCGAGTCAGCCAACTGATTGAAGATCCTACACCGCCACGTATGGAATATAAGCCCGGTCATCCATTAGCCGATGAGAAAGGTTATGTACGTATGCCTAATGTCGATATGGTTGGTGAAATGATCAACACGATTTCTGCTTCCCGTAGCTATCAAGCGAATTTAGAAGTAATGAACACCGCGAAAACGTTGCTTCAAAAAACCTTAACCATAGGCCAGTAACGAGGAAGCAAAATGGGCATTGCAGCCACAATGTATGATTCTTTGGATAATACAACGACTGGCCCTGAGCCATTGAAAAGTAATATTCCAACAAAAAGTCAAACAGATGATATGCGTGACACATTTTTAAAAATGATCGTGACGCAGATGCAAAATCAGGATCCCACCAAGCCGATGGAAAACACGGACTTGACGAGTCAACTTGCCCAAATTGCAACTCTCGAAAGCATGAATAAGTTGAGCGATAAAGTCAGCGGGATCTCAAGTCAAATCGGTTCAGGTCAATCGTTGCAAGCAACCCAATTAGTAGGAAAAGGGGTTTTGATACCGCGTAATGAAATTGTGCTTGCACCGCTTAAAAAACAAGAAAGTGGTGAAAATAGCGATATTTCTAAGCCAACAAATCCTCTACCTGATGATGAACTCAACCGTAGTTTGTCGGTGTTAAATGATAGTGGTGATGAGAGTGAGGTATCTCAAGACGATTACATTTCTTCACCATTTGGTTTCTTCCTACCTAAACACGCAGACAGCGTTGAGATCACCATTCGTGACAAAAATAGGGCAGTAGTTCGTACGATTTCTTACGAAACAGAAGTAAAACCCGATATTTACGATATGTCGTGGGATGGTCGTGATAACAACGGTCAATTAGTTGCAGATACTAAAAGTAAATATTTCTTTGATGTAAAGGCCATTAAAAACGGTGCTGAGATAGAAGTCACTAAACTGGGTTATACCCGAGTGAATGGTGTCACACCGGGCACTGATGCGCCTTTATTGGATGTTGGGATAGGGCAGAGTGTGCCACTTAGCAGCATTTTTAAGGTCTACCCATCATCTTAATTTTATTCCCCAAACCGTCATGGAGAACACATGTCTTTTTCACAAGCAGTTAGTGGCTTAAATGCCGCCTCAGCGGGGCTTGATACGATTGGTAATAACATTGCCAACTCCGCAACCAATGGTTTCAAAGGGGCGACCACCTCTTTTGCCGATATGTTTGCCGGTTCAGGCGTAGGTCTGGGTGTTAACGTTGCGGCAGTCACTCAAAATTTTAAAGATGGTCCAATTACTCGGACGGATAGACCGACAGATGTGGCAATTTCTGGTAATGGCTTTTTCCGAGTTCAAAATCAAAACGGCGATATCTTTTATAGCCGTGATGGACAATTTACGCGCGATAAAAGCGGTAATTTGGTGAATAACCAAGGAATGATTATTACCGGTTACCCAGCGGGTTTAGATGAAAATGGCAATATCGTTGTTCAAAGCGGTGGCGTACCTCAAGGATTAAATATCCCAACGGATATGATGGATGCAAGAGCATCTGATACGGCAAAGCTCACTATTAATCTAAACTCCGAAGATAAAGTTAAATCAAAACCATTTGATGTTAATAACCCTGATGACACAGGAAGTTATAACTTTAGTACCACAATGAGTGCCTTTGATAGCCAAGGTAACACCCATGAAATTTCAGTTTATTTTGTTAAAACGGATGACAATAAATGGACGGCTTATGGAAGAGACTCAGGCGATAAGGTGGCGAAAAAATTAGGTGACCTAGAATTCGATGGTAATGGTCGCTTAGCCAGCCCAACGAATGCCGTTTTTGCATTTGATTACAACGGATTGAATGGCGCTAATGATGGCACATTGCAGGTTGACTTAAATAAAACTCGTCAGCAAAAAGTCAGTGAATCTTCTGTCAGTGCTATTGATGTTAATGGCTATCCTGCCGGTGAGTACACCAATTTTAAAATAGAAGACAACGGTCTGATTGTCGCTAACTACTCAAACCAACAAAAGCGAGTGGTTGGTCAAGTGGCCCTGTCTGCTTTTGCTAATCCAAGTGGCTTAGTTTCACAAGGCGGTAACGTGTGGGCATCATCAAATGCGTCAGGTAACCCAATGGATGGCGTACCGGGGGTTGGTCAATTCGGGAAATTGACGAGTGGAGCGTTAGAGTCTTCTAACGTTGATATGAGCCAAGAGCTGATCAATATGATTGTGATGCAACGTAACTATCAATCGAACGCGCAGACAATCAAAACCCAAGATCAGATGCTGCAAACGATGGTTAATTTACGTTAATAGTAGAGGGTGGCCATGGATCACGTCATTTATACCGCAATGGGGGGAGCTCGACATGCGCTTGAAAACCAAGCGATTGTTTCTAACAACATTGCGAATGTTTCTACCTCTGGTTTTAAAGCACAGTTAGCGGCGATGCGCGCTGTTCCGATTAATGGTGATAGCGAGCAAACACGTACGTTAGTCGTTGCTTCAACGCCAGGCGCTGATATGAGCCAAGGGCCGCTTAATTATACCGGCCGGCCGATGGATGTTTCATTGAACGATAAGCATTTCTTAGCGGTTGAACTTGCCGATGGCAGTGAGGCTTATACACGTAACGGGAACATCCAAATTTCATCTGAGGGTGAGCTGGTGATTGGTGAACACCGTTTACAAGGTGATGGCGGGCCAATTAACGTTCCCCCAAATGCTGAATTAACCATTGGTGAGGATGGTACGGTCACCGCGCTACTCGCCACCGATCCGCCAACCATGTTAGGTCAAATTGGTCGTTTGAAAATTGTGGAAGCTCAACCTCAGGATTTGCTACGCGGTGAAGATGGATTATTTCATCTCTCACCACAGGCAATAGCCGCGAATGGTGATGTGCTGGCACAAAGTGAACGAGCATCACTCACATCGGGAGTGATTGAAGGCAGCAATGTTAATGCGGCTGAAGCTATGGTGTCGATGATCGCCAATGCGAGATATTTTGAAATGCAGATGAAAGTGGTACGTAGTGCGGATGAAAATGCACAAAAAGCCAACCAACTGCTTGCCGTTAGCTAATTTTTAGTAAGGAATCACCATGATCCGTTCTCTATGGATTGCGAAAACTGGGCTTGATACCCAACAAACCAACCTTGATGTTATTTCCAACAACTTGGCAAACGTCAGTACTAATGGTTTTAAACGTCAGCGTGCTGTATTTGAAGACTTGTTATATCAAAATGTTCGTCAACCGGGGGCAATGAGCTCAGAGCAAACGTCTTTGCCATCGGGGTTACAATTGGGTACGGGTTCCCGTCCTGTCGCAACAATGCGTATACATAGCCAAGGTGCGTTGAATAAAACAGGGAATACCACGGATATTGCGATTAAAGGGCAAGGTTTTTTACACGTGCAGATGCCTGATGGTAGCGACGCTTATACCCGCGATGGCGCTCTACAGCCTAATCAGGATGGCCAATTAGTCACCTCCAGTGGTTACCAGATCGTGCCGGCAATTACCATCCCAGATAATGCAAATAGCCTTTCTATTGCCTCGGACGGTACCGTTTCAATCACAGTTTATGGTGATAACCAACCACAACAAATTGGGCAAATCACACTGACAACCTTTATTAATGATGCAGGCTTAGAAAGTATGGGGGAAAACCTCTATATGGAAACTGCCAGCTCAGGCGCTCCAAATGAAAGTGCGCCGGGCACTAACGGTGCTGGCTTGCTGTATCAACATATGCTGGAAACCTCGAACGTTAACGTTGCAGAGGAGTTAGTCAATATGATCCAAACTCAACGTGCCTATGAAATTAACAGTAAAGCGGTTTCTGCTTCTGACCAGATGCTGCAACGTTTAACACAACTTTAATTTGATGGAATAGCAATCCAGTACAAGCTAAATGGCAATTTGCGGATGATTGCAGGTTGTCATTTGGCGAATGAGAGGGAATTCAACGTGATGATAAAACAGATACAGCAGCTAAAGAGCACCATGATGATGAAAAGCGGTATTGTCCCTCAAAATAAGGAAAATTCATTATTTTCACCCAGTAAGGTTCTCGTGCTGACATTGGTATTCGCTATCAGTGGCTGCGCTTATGTCAAACCTCGTCCTCTGGTGGATACGCAGACAAGTGCGTTACCGACAGCACCGACCGCACCTGCACCTAATGGCGCCATTTTTCAAAGTGCACAGCCTGCATATTATGGCTATCAACCACTGTTTGAAGATAGGCGGCCTCGTAATGTGGGGGATATTTTAACGATTAACTTGCAAGAGAATGTTAGCGCCAGTAAGAACTCATCGGCCAATGCGAATCGTAGTGGCAAAACAGGTTTTTTAGCCGCCATTTTACCCGGTTTTATGCAGGGCTGGTTAGGGGGTAGCAATACCGAATTGGATGTGAAAGGAAGTAGCGATTTTACGGGGAAGGGAGGAGCGAATGCTAATAATACATTTAAAGGCACAATCACCGTCACGGTCGATCAACTCTTAGCGAATGGCAACTTACATGTTGTTGGTGAAAAACGTATTGCTATCAATCAAGGTACAGAATCGATTCGCTTTTCGGGTGTTGTGAACCCTCGAACAATTGGTGCGGATAATAATGTCAGTTCCACACAAGTGGCGGATGCACGTATTGAATATGTCGGTGATGGTTATATTAACGAATCACAAACCATGGGCTGGTTGCAACGCTTTTTCTTAAATGTTTCGCCTTATTAAGGTGAAAATTGAGCTGTAAACTCGTAGAGATAATCGAATGAATAAATTAGTGACCCTTCTGCTGACACTACTCTGTGTGTTTGTTGCCCCCGTTAATGGTGAGCGCATCAAGGATTTAACTACGGTGCAGGGTGTGCGTGATAACGCGTTAATTGGTTATGGATTGGTGGTCGGGCTGGATGGCACGGGTGACCAAACCATGCAAACGCCATTTACCACCCAAAGCTTGAGTAACATGTTATCTCAGATGGGGATCACGGTTCCTCCTGGCACCAATATGCAATTGAAAAATGTGGCGGCCGTTATGGTCACCGCTAAATTACCGCCTTTTGCACGTTCTGGTCAGTCACTCGATGTTGTTGTTTCTTCAATGGGGAATGCGAAAAGCCTACGCGGAGGAACATTGCTAATGACGCCTTTGAAAGGGGTTGATGGACAAATTTATGCGATGGCACAAGGCAACATTTTAGTCGGGGGAGCAGGCGCCAGTGCGGGGGGGAGTAGTATCAAAGTTAACCAATTGGCTGGTGGGCGGATCACTGGAGGAGCCACGATAGAACGTGAGCTCCCAACGAGTTTCGGCCAAAATGGTGTAATCAATCTACAACTTAATGACGATAGTTTCACATTAGCTCAAGATATTAGTGATGCGATCAATCGGTTACGTGGGGCAGGTACAGCAACACCATTAGATTCTCGCACAGTACAGTTACGTGTGCCGATGACGAATAGTGAGCAAGTACGTTTTCTTGCACAAGTCCAAGAGTTGAACGTTCGCACGCCGATTGCTGAAGCGAAAGTTATCCTTAACTCGCGTACAGGTTCAGTCGTGATCAATCGCAGTGTGACATTAGAAAGCTGTGCCGTGGCACATGGCAGTTTATCTGTGATGGTTGATAGGCAAACGCAAGTGAGCCAACCGGACACGCCGTTTGCTGGCGGACAAACCGTAGTGACGCGTAATACGAATATCGGCCTTCGTGAGCAAGGTGGCGCGCTACAAAAAGTGAACGCAAGTGTACAGCTGAACCAAGTCATACAGGCGCTGAATACTTTAGGCGCAACGCCAACAGATTTAATGTCTATTTTACAAGCGATGGAGAGCGCGGGTTGTTTACGTGCTAAGTTGGAGATCATCTAATGAATGATATGCAACTCATGCAAGGTGCGGCATTTGATTTGCAGTCGCTCAGTAGCCTAAAACGTGAAATTGCTGATTCCCCAGATAAAGGGTTACGTCAAGTCACCCAACAACTGGAAGCGACATTTGTGCAAATGATGTTGAAAAGTATGCGTGATGCGCTACCTCAAGATGGCTTATTTTCCAGCGATCAAACACGCATGCTGACCAGTATGTATGATCAACAAATTGCTCAAGATTTGTCGAATAAAGGATTAGGGTTCGGCGAAATGATGTATCAGCAGTTAAAACAAACTCAAGGTGAGACTTCCTCCCCCGAAGAACCAATAAAGCCATTCAGTATGGAGAGTAAGTTACTGGATTCGCTGCCTAATCCAGCAATGGCTCAAATTGTACGCCGTTTTGCGCCATTAGGTGATGCATTGTCATCACCAATGGGAAAAGTCAAATCCCTCTCGCTAAATAGCCAAAACTTTATCAGTCAGCTTATTGAGCCAGCCAAAGCCGCGAGTCAAAAAAGTGGTATATCGCCTCTGTTAGTGCTTGCTCAAGCCGCGCTGGAAAGTGGTTGGGGACGCAGAGAAATTTTAACGGCAGAAGGGAAAGCCAGTCATAACCTATTCGGTATTAAAGCAGGGAAAAGCTGGCAAGGACCTGTGACTAACATTATGACGACCGAGGTGATTAACGGTAAAAGCATGAAAATGCGTGATAATTTTCGCGTTTATGCTTCTTATGAAGAAGCGATTGCGGACTATATTAATTTACTCACCGAAAACCCTCGTTATCACAGCGTTAAGCATGCGCAATCACCGGAAGTTGCGGCACGCCGTTTACATCAAGCCGGTTATGCAACAGACCCTAACTACTCGGATAAGTTAATTGCTTTGATTAACCAAATTCGTAGTCATCATGGGGTCGATAAAACAGCCTCGAAAGCGGTTCAAGCGTATACCGTCGATCTCAGTGATATTTTTTAATTTTTTATTAGAAAGGTGCCGTAAGCACTAAATGTTTACGGCATTTTTCCGATAACTAAAGCAATGAAAAAATTTGGGTTGATATTGCGACGGTTTCATCGATAAGCCATGGCGATAAGCACCAGATAAAGGAAAAGCTTATGCTGAATAATGTAATGAATAATGCGCTTAGTGGTGTGAATGCGGCACAAGGTGGGTTAAGTGTTATTTCTAATAACTTAGCTAACGCTGGTGTCGGTTATTATCACCGCCAAAGTGCTGTTTTCGGGGAGAATCCCGGCACAATGACACCTAACGGCTATTTTGGTAACGGCACCTATTTCAGCCATGTTCGCCGCGAATTTGATGAGTTTATCAACCAGCAATACGGTCAATCACGGGCTCGTAGTGGTGAATATGAGGCTTATGCGAAAAACAGTAGCCAAGTTGATGATTTGCTCACTAATGATATCGAAGATATTTCCAGTAATATCGGTAGCTTCTTTACTGCTCTTGATGCTGCGAGTAGTGATGCGAGTGATAAGACACTGATTGATGTTTTTTTGGGTAAGTCAAATGCATTAGTTGGTCAATTTAAAGAAGCAAATCGACGACTGCAAGACATGGAGCGTGATGTTAATCGCCAAATTGAAACTAAGGTGAGAGACATTAATACCTATGCGGAAAAAATCGCAGGTCTGAACCAGCAGATTGCTCGAGTACGCTCTGTGAGTGGTTCCGAACCGAATGACCTGCTTGATGTACGTGATCGCTTAGTCAGTGAAATTAACTCATTAGTTGGTGTAAAAGTCATCGAACAAAATGGGAATTATAACGTTACCTTCGCAAATGGCTTGCCATTAGTCACAGGGGAACACGCTAACCGTTTAGAAGCGGTTCCGTCCTCACAAGATGATAGCCGTTTCAGTATTGGGTTTGTGGGAGCGAATGGGCAAGCGCGAGAAATTCCGGATGATGCATTTCGTGGTGGCGAGCTCAGTGGTGTTTTACGTTCACGCAAAGAAGTTATTGATCCTGCTTATCAAAAAATCAATAAATTAGCATTGGTCTTTGCGAGTAAATTTAATGAGATCCATCAAAAGGGCTTTGACGCTAACGGCAATACAGGTAAGGACTTTTTCGAAATTGGAAAAGGGAATGTCGTCAGCAATACCTTTAATCGGGGCCAAGCGGATTTCGATTTTCACTACAGTGATGTCTCTCAAGTGACGGGTAATAATTATGAGATGCGCTTCGATGGTAAAAATTGGGATGTCACAAGGTTACCAGAAGGGACTAAAGTCACTGTGGATACGTCAACCGCGGATACACTGAAGTTTGATGGTATTGCGTTGAAGATTAGCAATAATAATGCACAAAGTGGTGACGCATTCTTAGTAAAACCAGTCAATGGTGTCATCAACGGTATGCAGACGTTGGTGAGTGAGGCGGCAAATTTTGCTGCTGCGGGCAGTAAAGGTAGTGGCCCTGGTGATAATGAAAATTTAAAAGAGCTAGTAAAACTCCAAGATCAAAAATTAGTGGGGGGAACATCGACATTCTCAGATTATTACGCCACTATCGTCAATGATGTTGGTAACCAAACAAAGCAAGCGCAAATTGATTCCGAAACACAAAATAAAATGACAGAAAGCTTCTATGAGCAGCAGCAGGCTATTTCTGGCGTCAATATGAACGAAGAAAGTATTCAGATGCAAAAAATCCAACAGTTTTTTAATGCCAATGCACAGGTACTAAAAACCGTTGATGACCTGTTCAATGCCTTGATGAGAGCGTTCTAAGTTTCAGTGAATTAAAAAGGATTCTATTATGCGTTTAAGTACTAATATGATTTATCACCAACGTTTGCAAGACATGAACAATGCACAAGCACGTTGGATGGATGCAGGCAGTCAATTAGCGTCGGGAAAACGAGTGAGTAAGCCATCGGATGACCCTCAAGCATCCTCACAGGCGGTACGAATTAATCAGTCAGAAAACCGTAATCAGCAATATGTCGCAAGCCGAGGGTTTGCAAAAACCGGTATGTTGTTGCAAATGAGTATTTTGACTCAAATGACGGATATAACAACTCAGATCGATACAACTATTATTCAAGCTTCCAACCAAGCCAGTTTAAGCGATAGCGATAGATTATCTCTTGCAGAACAATTAAGTGGCTTAAAGGACCAGTTGGTTGCTTTGGGTAATACAACCGATGGTAATGGCCGTTATATTTTTGCTGGTTTTAAATCGGATAAGCCCCCATTTGAGGTCGATGCAAGTGGTGAAGTGATCTATAAAGGCGGCGATAAAGCGATTATGCAGAATGTATCGAGCGATCGCGAAATGACAACCTATTTCACTGGTGCTCAAGTATTTACAACAGATAACACGAATACGGTTGAGGTGTTTAAAAGATTAAATGCAGGTATTGCTGCATTGAAAACACCACAAGAAAATGCGACTCAAGCTGAGCGAGAGGCTGCTCAAAAAGCATTGGGTGAGGCGAACTCAGCAATTAAATCGGCGTTAGATAAGATTTCAAACATTGAGGCTAAGCAAGGGTTGCAATTGCAAGAAATTGATAAGTTAGATTTCCTTGCAGATACGCGCAGTATTCAAAATAGTCAGCGTATGAGTAATTTGTTAGATACAAATTGGACAGGGGCAACATCAGACTATTATAAAGAGATGGCAATGTTCCAAGCGTCTCAGGATATTTTTAAAGATTTAAATAGCATGTCACTGTTTGGCGGTCGCTAATTTATTAGCCAGCTTCAATTGGGTTGAGGCTGGCTAATTGGTTTACCCACTTCTTTTTCCCTCTTGTTCATATTTTTCCTATCAAACCATTGTATTTTTCTTCGTATGTTTTACCCTTTATTTACCTTTTTATTTTTGCTCTTTAAAAATTTCTGATAAAACAAGATGTTACTAAGGTAGTAAAAAAAGAAGGTATTTAGCCAATAATTAGCTTAATTTATTGTTGTCTAACGCATTTTATTTGCTAGGCTATCGTTCACTGCCGTATAGGCAGCTTAGAAAATATTGGGGATGTGTGCCCGTCAACAGCATAAGTTCACTGCCGTATAGGCAGCTTAGAAATTCCTACTCGCTTAATCCGTGGCAACATGGGGGTTCACTGCCGTATAGGCAGCTTAGAAATAAAGGTGATTCCGCCTATGAAGTCTGGGTGAGTTCACTGCCGTATAGGCAGCTTAGAAATCAAAGCGTGGCAATGGAAAAAGCTAAATTGGGTTCACTGCCGTATAGGCAGCTTAGAAACATCATTGATGCCTCGGTTAAGTTTAGTCGAGGTTCACTGCCGTATAGGCAGCTTAGAAATTGCGAGACATTCGCGCCAGAGCAAGTCGCTTGTTCACTGCCGTATAGGCAGCTTAGAAAAGCATCTGTTTTTATAATTTCAATTTCTATCGGTTCACTGCCGTATAGGCAGCTTAGAAAATTTCCTTGCATTTAATCGGATTGTGCTTTAAGTTCACTGCCGTATAGGCAGCTTAGAAAGCTCTGCATTAGCCTCGATGTCGAACGCTTCAGTTCACTGCCGTATAGGCAGCTTAGAAAAAGCAGCACGCCTTTCTAATTTATATTTACGCGTTCACTGCCGTATAGGCAGCTTAGAAAACACAATCTTCGGGTCAGCTTCCACATCATCAGTTCTCTGCCGTATAGGCAGCTTAGAAATTCAGGGTAAGTCGCTTTGATCACCGTCACCTGTTCACTGCCGTATAGGCAGCTTAGAAATCACGAAATCGACGCTATATATTAATGAATAATTAGAATACTTTTATAATGAATAGGTTTTAGTCGGAGATATAGAGGTTAATATATATTAATAAGAGTGATCATTTCAATTATTAGATACTTTATCTCTATCAATATTTGATTTGGCATGTTAAGGCGAGTGTGTTACTTTTATCAATACTTAACGTGATATGTTGAAATTAATTTATGTGGTTTTATTGATGTTCAAAATAATACATTTAAGACGCTTTTTAAATGTTTCTCGTTAACTATTTATTATATATGTTAATTTTACTGATATCTTATCAGCTTAGAAATCGATGATTTTACTGTTAACGTTCACTGCCGTACAGGTAGATTAATACATAAACCATATCAAGGTGATAGCTATTATAGGCTTGTTAGCCTTTAGCCAGATGAACAAATGATGATTTATCAACTGATATCAATTATAGGTATATGGTTATATGTTTAATGACTGTTGTTTTTTATAATTTTAACCTCGATAATTTTACTGTTAATATGGATTTTTTATTTACTAAGGTATATTAAGGACTAATTATGTTTATTGAAATAGTTATTATAACAAAGCACCTTAAATTAAGGCTGCTGTTTAACTTACTCTTATTAATGTTTAAATGAAATATAGGTGTGCAAATAAGTAGTTATATGCGGTACTACTTATTTTAAAATTATTCATCTGTATTATTTATCCAGAAAATAACCCAAACATTAATGAAAGCTGTTCAAAAGCTTGATGGATAAGGCGTTCACTATAACGCGGTAAAATTGAAATAATCAACCCGAGCATGCTAATGCCAATCGTGAGTGTCAGTGGGAAACCGACCACAAATACAGAAAGTTGTGGTGTCATGCGATTCAGAATACCCAGTGCTAAGTTAAGAATTAAAAATAGCGTAATAAATGGTAATGCCAACATTAACCCATTGATAAAAATGCTATTGGCAAATTGCACCAATGACCAAAATCCATCGCGATTTAGAGGCGAAACCTGAATTGGGATCAGCTCAAATGAATGAACAAGAATATAAATCAACCATAAATGCCCATCAAATGAGAGAAATAACAACAACATAATCAGATTTAGAATTCGACCTAAAATGGGCATGTTAGGGCCACCTGTAGGGTCGAAAAAGGTGGCAAAAGATAATCCCATCTGTAAACCAATCACTTCACCTGCATGGCGTACAGCAGCAAATGCCATCTGCATGGTTAAGCCTATAGCAACGCCAATAACCAGCTGTTGCACTATCACCCATAAGCCCATTGCTGAAAATAATGGAATATTCACGACAGGAAGTTGAGGTGATACGATCAAAATCACAAAAAAAGCTAATATCACTCTGACTTTAGTAATCGATTGTTTTTCATTAAAAAAGGGCGCTGTACCGAACAGCGCTAAAAGGCGTATGAAAGGATAAAAGCCTTGGCTGAGCCAGAGAGTGAGTGTTTCACTAGTCATCGTTAACATGATTAGCCAATGATGAATGGTAAATTACTGAATAGGGTGCGCATATAGTCCAGCAATAAATTGAGCATCCATGGACCCGCAATAATAATGACAGCGATAACAGAGAGAATTTTAGGAATAAATGATAGGGTCATTTCATTCACCTGTGTAGCCGCTTGCAGCAAGCTAATGATCAACCCCGCGAATAGTGCAGCGAGCAATAATGGGGCGGCTAACATTAAAGCAATCTTCATCGCTTCGGTACCCATTGCCATAACTGATTCAGGTGTCATCGTTATTCCTTATTTAAATAACTCAATGAATAAATGATGTTTATTGCTAATTAAAAAAGCTTTGTGATAAAGAACCGAGTAATAACTGCCAGCCATCCACTAAAACAAATAACATCAATTTAAATGGCAACGAAACTGTCGCAGGTGGAACCATCATCATACCGAGCGCCATCAAAACACTAGCAACCACTAAGTCTATGATTAAAAATGGAATAAAAATGGTAAATCCGATTTGAAAAGCGGTTTTGAGTTCGCTGGTAATAAAAGCCGGCACCAAAATTCGCATAGGAACATCTTTAGCTTCTTGGATATCACCGACTTTTGCTATTCGAGCAAACAGAGCTAAATCAGTTTCACGGGTTTGTCCTAGCATAAAGGTACGAAATGGGGCGGTTCCCCGTTCTAAAGCCGTTTCTAAACTGATCTTATCTTCACTAAACGGTTGATAAGCTTCGCGATAAGCTTGGTCTGCAACAGGTGACATCACAAAAAATGTCAGAAAGAGCGCAAGTCCTAATAACACTTGGTTTGGTGGCGCTGAAGGGGTACCAAGAGCGTTACGTAATAGACCTAACACAATGATAATGCGTGTAAAGCTGGTCATCATTAACAAAAGTGCAGGAATAAAACCAAGCAAAGTTAAAAAAAGTAGCGTTTGAACGGGCAATGA
The DNA here is from genome assembly GCF_033688105.1 of Providencia sp. PROV080. Taxonomy (NCBI): domain Bacteria; kingdom Pseudomonadati; phylum Pseudomonadota; class Gammaproteobacteria; order Enterobacterales; family Morganellaceae; genus Providencia; species Providencia sp. PROV080. The sequence continues at coordinate 2,736,200 of NZ_CP096346.1, read as the reverse complement.
CCAGCTTTGACCCCCATCAGGTAGCGTTTGACTCATGATGGGAGGCAAAGCCGCCAGAGCGTGTGTTGGTAGTATGAATAATAATGAAGCGATCACAGTGGTAGATTTCAAAGGGAACATGTGTGCTTCCAATTATTGACAAGAGGAGATGTTGGAGGCCGCTTGCTGAGCGGCTTCTTGTTTTTTCTTCAGAAGAGACTGAAATGTCAGTGGTTCAGTCACCGATGTTAACGTTGTTGCTTGCTTAGCAGGGCATTGATGCAACAAATTCACGGATTGTGCAGTAACACCTAACACTAACCATTCATTATTTATCTCAACGACCACAACACGCTCTTTATTACCGAGTGAACAGTGACTTTTCACGTTCACTAATGGGTTTTTACCGAAACTTTTTGGGGCAAAACCGATTTTTTTTACCAACCAAGCGCCAGCGAGTATCAATAAGATGATGCCGCCTAAAGCGCCTGAAATTTGCGCTAAGCTGTCACTGTTGCTAATTGCCGGGGGCGTTTGGCTGCTAGGCTGTTCTGTGTGGCTAATAAATGGTGTTGTTTTCATGTCACTCCCCATTGCCATATTAACGACTTAAACGGCGCATACGTTCCGATGGCGTAATAATGTCGGTGATGCGAATACCATAGTTATCTGACACCACGACCACTTCACCTTGGGCGATTAAATAGCCATTAATGAGGATATCCAAAGGTTCACCCGCTAATCCATCAAGCGCAACGACAGACCCTTGCGATAAACTTAATAGCTTCTTGATCGTCATTTTGGTACGCCCTAATTCGACTGAAAGACGAACGGGGATATCCATAATCAGGTTAATATCAGACAGCTGATTGAGTGCATTTTGGCCATCGAGATTTGCAAACGCCTGTGCACCGGCAGAGGCGGATTCCGCTTTCTTTTGTTGCTCTAATGCCTCAGCCCATAAATCTTCACTGTCGTGATTGGTTGATGCATCAGGAGAATTTTTCGCCTCACTCATTGGTACTTTCCTCATCTAGAGTGTTTAAAACAGGGTTAATCAAATGTTCTACACGCAATGCATATTGGCCATTTTGCGCGCCGTATTGGCTGGTTAATACTGGCACACCATCAACGCTCACGATGAGGCGATCTGGCTTCTCGATAGGAATAACATCCCCTTTTTGCAATTGCAGTAAGCGAGATATTCGTAATGGAATATCGACAAAATTCGCGACGAGTTCTAACTCAGAACGTTTGACTTGTGTGACTAAATTACTCACCCAAGCCTCATTTTCTTGGTGGCCTTGCTCTACTGGCGGGTTAATTAACCGTTCACGTAAAGGCTCTATCATGGCGATAGGAATACAAATACTAAATTCACCGATGGTATTGCCGATTTCAACCAAAAAGGGGGTTGTCACCACAATGTCATTCGGTGACGTTGTGATATTGGTGAATTTTACCTGCATTTCCGAGCGCACATATTCCACATCAATATCTGCGATAGGTTTCCAAGCATCGCGATAAGCGCTAAGCGCTAGCTTTAGCATTCGGTTGATGATGCGCTGTTCAGTATTGGTGAACTCCTTACCTTCTGAACGAACGGGAAACCGGCCATCACCACCAAACAAGTTATCGACAGCGATATACACTAAGGCCGGCTCAAAAGTGAATAAAGCCGTACCGCGCAAAGGCGGCATATGAATCAGGTTCAAGTTAGTAGGAACTGGCAAGTTACGAGCAAATTCATGATAAGGCTCGATCTTTATTCCCCCAACAGTAATATCTGGGCTACGGCGTAACATATTAAACAACCCCATCCGAAATTGACGAGCAAAGCGCTCATTAATAATTTCGAGAGATTGCATGCGTTCACGAATAACGCGACGTTGCGTATTTGGGTCGTAGGGACGAATGTGTTCTTTGTCTTTCGATTGTGTCGCTGATTCATTCGACGCCGGTGCGTCATCATTGAGCAACGCATCGATTTCAGCCTGAGATAAAATATTATCGCTCATCTGAATTACCGTAAAATAAATGTCGTAAATAGTACGTCTGTGATTTGCTGATCTTTTTCACCAGGGATCATCGTCGGCGACAAAGTGTCTTTAATAGATTGCATTAATTGCAATTTACCTTCATGACTACTGAGGACTTTTGATTTTTGTTCCGATAGCAGTAATAGCAGTCGGCTACGTACTTCGGGTAAGTAGTCATGCAGTTGCTTACGTGATTTTTCATTGCCTAAACGTAATGTGATATTGATATACAACACACGGTCAGGGGCTTCATTGAGGCCGGGAAGATTGACCGTAAAAGGTTCTAAATCCATAAAAATAGGTTGGCTAATGTTAGATGGGGTGTCTTCTTCATTTGCTGATTTTGCTATCTGCTGTGTTGTCCACCATGTATAACCACCAAAACCTACACCGGCAATGGCAAGAAGGGTAAGCAGTACGAGCAGCCCTTTATTTGAACTTTTAGATGCATTGCTTGAAGACGACATGTTAGCAAAATTCCTATTTATGAAGACCAAACCCAACATGGGCTTTTTATTTTGTATCTTTAGCATTATGGCTTGCTTGAGCCAGACTAAAGGGGGGAAAAACGAAACAAAAAGGGGGTAACTCGGCGCTTTAAATAGGAAATCACCACCTCTTGTTTAAAAATTAAGCGAATGTGTCGATTCCTCCTCGAGAGTGAGCAATCGAGGTAATATGCGTGGCGGTTACCGAGTCACTATTCACAACGCCTCCCACAGAATGGCGGGTATGAAGTTGGTGTTCATGGCTGTTTTGCGAATGTGCATCTGAGCCATTTTGATCACTAAAGTTATCTTGCCCAACAGAACCTTGAGCAAGATGAATGCCACTTTCCTGCAACGCATTACGTAGCATCGGCATCATCGTTTCCATGGCGGCCCGTACGTGGCTATGTGGCGAAACAAAATGCATTACCGCTTGGTTATCTTCAATACGCAGATGAACATTCAAGGAGCCTAACTCTTCTGGATGTAAACGTATTTGCGCATGTGAAATACCTTGGCGTGAGAAAAACAGCATGTGTTGGTTTAATTGCTGTTGCCATGCGTCACTCCCTAAAGGCACTCCGGATGGCATTGGCACAACAGGCATATTGGCGGAAGCTGCATGTGAGTTAACGAGTGGTGCTGCCAAATTGACAGTTGTGCCTACCACGGTTTGTGTTGGTGTCACCTGAAAGGAACCATTCTCCACAGTTGATGTAAATGCTCCTTTGATATTTTGACTGTTATCCACAACGGAGACGTTTTGTGTTACAGAAAGTGGGTCTTTATCAGCCAGTTTTTTATTTAATGGCATAAAGTCGTGAGTTAACTCTTTAGCCGATATTTCGCGTTTATTGTTAAGGGAAAATAGCGGCTGGTCTTTACGTTCTTGTTTCTCGTTTTTAATAAATGCCGCGATTGATGTCGACTCCTCATCTTCAGCTAGCTGCATTTGTGCACGAAAATCAATGCTCTCATCAGCGTCGGGGTTAGCGACCAATTGGCTATTGAATGGTGATGTTTTTTGCGCAAAAGGCACCAAAGCTGAACGATGACCATCGGCAAACTTCGTGGATACCGACGCAAGCGCTTGCTGATTTAAATCACTTTTTAGGTTGGTTAACCACACTTGTTCGACAGCATCTGCTTGGTTCAGTAACTGTGCCTGTAACGCCGGTTGGTTCGCTTCGTTGCGTATGTGGCGGCTATAATTGAGCTGGTCAATCGCGTGTTCAGTTTTATCCTTAATCGGTGAGGTATCACGCTCAGCTGCTGCTGTCGGCGTATTTGTCGACACCGAGGTGCTGTTAGGCGTATTTTCTAACGTAGAATGATTAGTCGATGTTTTTTGTGGCGCTGGCTGCTGGTTATCCAACACGGCTTGAAAAGGCACCGCAGGCGCTTGGTTATCCTCAAAACGCGGCTCGTTTTGTTGTGCGTTACCGATATTTTTACTGTTTGTGATGGCTGCCTTGGCGGCGTTATGCGTATTGACGTCCATTTATTGGTTTCTCCGTAACGTTGCACGTTGAGCATATTCATCCATTTGCTTTTGCTCTAATCGGCTTAAGCGCTGATTTTTAGTCTGCTCAGCACGTTGAATTAAAGTATCGAAAGCATTGACCCGCTGTTGTTTTTCCTGCCAGTGACGGTTTGCTTCATTGACACGTTGTTCCCATAGGGATAACTGTTGCTGCTGTTGCTCAATTGTCAGCTCTAATGTCACTAAAAACTGTTGATAGTTTTGCCATTTATCGGCATCTATTCCGCTATGCAGTGTCTGATTGAGCTTTTGTCGGTACTCAGTCTGATAGTTTTCTAGCATATTGAGTTGTTGAGTCATCTGTACTTGCGTTTGTCTAACTTGGGCTAAAACCTTTGCGGCTTCCTCAGAAGCCTCAATAGCCAAACTCAATAATGTAGTTAACGCATTGTTTTTACTCATCTAACCCTCATGACTCATTAGGAACCGCATGCGCCAATTGTTCACAAGCGCTTTGATAGTCGCAGCGCTCATCGATATCTTGTTGCAAAAATTTAGACATACGAGGGTAATATTGAATGGCCATATCTAGCAGCGGATCGCTGCCTGCTGCATAGGCACCCACATTAATGAGGTCACGATTTCGTTGATAACTGGAAGTCAGCTGCTTAAAGCGTTGAATTTGGCGATAATGTTGCTTATCAATTAATTCAGTCATGGCTCGACTGATTGAGGCTTCAATATCAATAGCGGGGTAGTGACCTGATTCAGCCAGCGAGCGTGATAATACGATATGACCGTCAAGAATAGCGCGAGCAGAATCCGCGATAGGGTCTTGCTGATCATCCCCTTCCGTTAGCACCGTATAAAAGGCGGTAATTGAGCCACCATTTTTGCCATTACCTGCGCGCTCAACCAATGCGGGTAATTTGGCAAAAACAGATGGCGGATAACCTTTGGTCGCAGGCGGTTCTCCAATGGCTAAAGCGATTTCCCGTTGTGCCATGCTATAACGCGTCAGGGAGTCCATAATCAGTAAAACATTCTTACCAAGGTCACGAAAATACTCGGCGATACGGGTAGCATAGGAGGCACCTTGCATGCGTAGTAATGGTGAAACATCGGCAGGCGCCGCAACAACCACTGCTCGTTTTAAACCTTCGGCACCTAAAATATTTTCAATAAAATCTTTAACTTCGCGCCCACGCTCTCCGATGAGGCCAACGACAATGATGTCAGCTTGTGTGAAACGCGCCATCATCCCAAGCAGGACACTTTTCCCCACGCCAGAACCGGCAAACAGGCCCATGCGCTGCCCTCGACCCACAGTGAGTAGGGCATTGATCGCTCGAACCCCCACATCCAAAACACTGTGGATAGGTGTACGCTCTAGTGGGTTGATTGGTGGAGTGATCAAGGGAGCACGTTGCTTAACATCAAGCGGCCCCTTGCCGTCAAGAGGGGTGCCTTGCGCATCTAAAATACGCCCTAATAGCTCATCCCCGAGAGGTAATAAACGGCTAGTTTGCCCATCATCTCCCGTTGTTTGTGCATAGACACGCGCTCCCGGCGCAATGCCTTCGAGATCCGCAAGCGGCATCAGTAACATGCGCGAACCATTAAATCCAACGACTTCACAAACCACCTCGTCATGGCGGCCATTGATAGTACGCTCAATAATACAAGTGGCTCCCAATGGCATTTTGATGCCTTCAGCTTCCATGACTAAACCGGTAATTTTAGTCAAACGCCCATAATGGCGTGTCATTGGGATCCCTTTCATACGTGATTCAAACCCTTCCAGTGCGGCAATCCAACGGCTCATTCGTACTGTCATGATAGGGTCTCCGGCGCATAAAGGCGGCACAATTCCTGCCAGCGTGTTGCAACGGTCATATCGATTTCACCCTCTTCAGCGACAACGCGACAGCCCCCAAGGTGTAATTTGGGGTCACCCACTAAGCGCCAGCCGTTTAAGCTCAGCAGTGAGCCTAAATGCTGTTCGATCAGTTCGGTATGCGCTGGGTTAACGTGTAACTCAGGCTGCCCAGTAAAAATAGGTTTTTGCTGTAGCAAATGGCTGATTTCTTCAAGTAGAGCGGTACCGTCACAGATGGTTGATTGCCCCAGTACCTGTTTTGCAGCGGTTAAAGCGATTTGCAACAGCTTTGTTGTGATCACGGTATCGAAACTATCTAATGAATAATTAAACTCAGAGAGTAGTTTTTGCCATGTTTCAATAATGGGTTGCTCTTGCGCTAATGCTTGTTGGCGGCCTTGTTCTTCACCCGCGCGAAGCCCTTGCTCAAAGCCTGCTTGATAACCTTCTTTTTTCCCCAAATCATAACCTTGTTGATAGCCAGCACGATGCGCTTCTTCTTTTAGGTTATCGAGAATATTAATCTGCTCTAGTACCTCTTGTGGTTCAAGGCAGGGCACTTTAGGTTTATCAGGTTCAGGCTGTTCATCAGCGGAAGGTAACCCTGAAGAGTTAAGGTCCCACTGGTTCAACTCGCGTAATTGCCAAGGCTGCCATGCATGCGGAGGAATCGATGAATTAGACATAGACATCATCTCCACCACCAATGGTGATTTCGCCTTTCTCTGCTAGGCGGCGAACGATCATAAGAATCGCTTTCTGCTCGTTTTCGACTTGAGACATGCGTACTGGTGAACGGGACTCCAAATCGTCACGAACAATTTCAGCAGCACGAACAGCCATATTGTTGAGGAAATGGTCTCGTAGAGCTTGATTGCTGCCTTTGAGCGCGATAACCAACGAGTCGTTGGAAACTTCTTGTAGAATGCGCTGAATGCTACGATTGTCGACTTCGATAAGATTTTCGAATAGGAACATTTCATCAATAATGCGTTGTGCCAGTTCGCCATCGTAATCACGCATCGCATTAATAACGCTTTCTTCTTGCTGATTTTTCATCAAGTTAATAATTTCAGCAGCAGTTCTTACGCCACCCATTTTGCTGCGTTTGAGGTTTTGTCCATCAAGCAGGTTATTTAGCACTTCGGTCAATTCAGCTAACGCTGCTGGTTGAACGCCACCAAAGGTTGCGATACGTAGCATAATATCGTTGCGTTGACGCTCTTCGAATAGCTCTAAAACATCCGCAGCCAGGTTACGCTTCAGATGGACTAAAATCGTAGCAATAATCTGTGGATGTTCGTCACGAATAATATCGGCAACGGTTTGCGGTTCCATATAATTGAGGCTTTCAATACCTGAAGTGCTTTCCTGCTTATCAAAGATATCTTCAAGTAAGCTAGCGGCACGCTCTTCACCCAGTGCTTTCACAAGCACGGAACGTAAATAATCATTCGTATTGATATTGAGTGCGGCAAATTGAATGGCGGATTCCTCAAATTCTGTTAAAACCTCCGCCAACTCATTGTTAGAGATTTGGCGCATATTCGAGACGGCCATACTCAATTGCTGCACTTCTTTAGGATTCAAATGCTTGAAAACTTCAGCTGCCTGATCTTCGCCGAGTGTCATCAGCATCACGGCACTTTTTTCGGTTCCACTTAATATCATTGTGCTTTTCCTAACCACTGGCGAATGACCATAGCCACGACTTGTGGATCTTTTTCTGCCATTTCACGAATACGCTGACTTTGGATTTCTGCGCTGACACGTTGGCGAGTGAGACGGCGACGTGTTTGTTCATCCATATCTTCATTAATTTCTTCTTCAACGACGAGAGGGGTTTTAGGCTGAGCCGCAACAAACACCTCTGCTGCTTGGGCTTGCTGTGTTTGACGGTATTTGAGCCATTGAGGCTTGATACCAAAACGCCACATAAACCAAGCAATAATAGCGATTAAGATAATTTTGCCGTAATCCAATACTTGTGCGAGAAGTTGTGGGTTCTCAAGCATTGAAGGTTGTTCTTCTACGACGCTATCGTTGGTGAACAGTGAATTTGTAATACTCAATGAGTCACCACGATCAGTCGAATAGCCCATTGCCTCACGGGTAAGTGATTCAATTTGTTCCATCATTTCCGGTGATAACGGCTGCATTTGTGGACCATTTTCACCTTCTTGCGGTAAATAGTTGATGATCACTGCAACGGACAACCGTTCAACGACACCTATTTGGCGCTGAGTATGGCTAATTTTACGGTCGACTTCATAATTGGTGGTTTCATCACTTTGAGAATGACTTGAACCATTATGAGAAGCACTGCTTTGCTGTGATGTTTGTTCTTTTTTATCCGTCGTTATTGGTGCACTCGGAGCACTGGGAGGTTGATTCGACAGCGCCCCAGGTACGCCACCGGTACCACTAGCATTGTTCTGCATGCTATGGCTATTTTGACGAGAACGTATCGCCGCACTATTGGGGGTTTGGTTTGGCTTATATTCTTCAGAGGTTTGCTCAACTTTTGAGAAATCCATCTGTGCGGTAACTTGAGCATGAACGTTAGCACGCCCAACTAAAGGCGAAATAATGTCTTCAATACGTTGTTTGAGATGAGACTCCATCTCTTTCGTCATTTTTATTTGCGCATTGTTAGCCGATTGCTGGCTATTGTCATTGTTAGTCAGCAACCGACCTGTTTGGTCAACAATCGTCACATTTGAGGCTGTTAAACCTGTTACACTGCTCGATACCATGTGGATAATGGCATTGATTTGGCCCTCATCGAGCATACGACCAGGGAGTAACCCCACGGTAACAGATGCAGTCGGTAATTTTTGTTCACGGACAAATAAGGTCGGTTTAGGAATAGCCAAATGAACGCGAGCATTTTGCACTGGACTGAGTGATTCAATCGTGCGCGATAACTCACCTTCTAATGCACGTTGATAGTTAACTTGCTCACTAAATTGGCTAATACCAAACTGTTCTTTATCTAACAGCTCAAAGCCTGTATTTCCGCCCTTTGGTAAACCTGACTGGGCTAATTTTAGGCGCAATTCATGAACTTTATCGGCCGGTACCAAAATTGCACTGCCATTATCGGCAATTTGATACGGCACGTTCATTTGCGTTAATTGACTGACGATATCACCACCGTCTTTTGCGCTGAGGTTACTCAGAAGTACGCGGTAGTCAGGGCTGCGTAGCCAAAGAAGTAGGGCGACAACGACCGCAATCGCGGCGGCGCCAGCAATCATTAATGGGATTTTTGGGGAAGTCTTAAAGCGTGATGCAATAGATGCAAACCCTTTGGTAGCTTCTCCGGTCTCTTTAGATGCGGCACTCATAAATATTCCCTGCCTTGCAGAATCAACAGATGAAAACACTTTTGGCGAAACAATGTTATTCCCTCTTCGTACATCACTTTTTTACGTTGCTATTATTGATGACTCTGATAAATCTAATGACGGAATCAGCCCATAATTTTGGTGTTATTTATCGGCTTCAAGTTAAAAAGGCTGTGCTAGGGTATGCATGCCAAATAAGACAGCGACGATGGCTCGCACAGAAATTGAAGGGAAGAAAATGACAATCCAAGCTATTGAAGGCGTATTATCGCAGCTACAAATTACCGCATCACAAGCTGCAAATCACAGTAAGCCCGTGATTGAACCTGTTGGTTTTGCTGATCATCTTGTTTCTGCCGTAAATCAAATTAATTCTGTTAGGAATCAATCGGCAAAACAGATTGAAGATTTTACATTGGGCAAAAGTGATATTTCGCTGAATGATGTTATGGTGGATATGCAAAAAGCCAGTTTAAGTTTACAAATGGGTATCCAAGTGCGAAATAAACTGGTCGCGGCATATCAAGAAATTATGGCGATCCCCGTTTAAACAATGATTTTTAAATTATGATGATATGAATTTTATCGTTGTTAGGATTTTGGCATCAATGATGCAATGGAAGCGTTCACTTCCTGTGGTATGGGAAGTGAACGTTTAAAGATATCAAAAAAGAGTATGGCGTAGCCAACTACCAACCAATGGCAATACCAGCACCGACCACGGCGCGGTCTGAATTATTCCAAGAGATAGAGCTACGAAGGTTAATATTCTCTTTTACTTGGTATTGTGCGCCAGCCGCGATAGCATGACCATCATGATAATGACCTAGGCCAACACCTGCACTAAAACGGGTATTCATGGTATAGGGAATATTCGACATCGCCGCAACAGAAGCGATGCCTGAATGAGCTTGCTTGGCGGTTTTATCAATTTTTTTATCCAGCTTAGTAAAACGTGTGTTATTGATATTCTGAGTTTTATCTATGCTTTGGTGTAGGTTAGCAAACTGATTCAAATTATCTGTCTGAGCTTTATGATGCTTCCTCTTAAGTAATAACCATTTTTTTTCGCTATTATGGGAATACATGCTTAGCTGAGCATTAATATAATGATTATTATTTTCTATTGATTGTTTTATGTTTTCATCTACTTCAGACATGGTGGGTGTAAAACTTTTGTCTACTTTTTTAAATTGTTCCAAAAGAAGCTCATCAAAGGTTTTAAATTTTGATTTTTGCTCTTTTTCAGCGAGATGTTGTTTGATTTCTTTTCCGAACTCTTGCAGTTCATAGAGTGTCATGGCTGAATCCATTAATAATGTTGAAAAATGAATAGGGGCGGCGAGCGTGGTACTTGAAAGAGAAACGATTGATAGGAAAGTCATCGCCTTTAGGGGAAAGTGTTTTTTCATCTTGATTCCTTTATTAATGAAATAAATCCATCTACTTTAATTAACTCAATTAATATAGTGCGTTCTGTTTTTTATAATAAAGTTAATTGATTTTTATTAATATTCTGAATTTGTTTTTAATTAGCTCGTGAAAAGTGATTTTATTTGAATTAAATTGAAGGCTATTTATTTGATAATTTTGATGAATGAAATAACCGGAGTGAGGCAGCATATTCAGTGTTAATTTTATGATAAATGGTTTAAATATAATCCTGTTGATATAGGCATTGATAGGTTCCTGAAGCTCAATCAAATGACACAAAAAATAACAAAAAGCGATAAGCAGGTAATGTCTTACTGGCGACCCTATTAATTTATACATAGATAATGTTTTTATCGCTTACTCCGCCAATTTCATTCTATTGATGAGGGAAATAATCTAGGCTAAAAATAGAGCAGATTGATTGTGGGCTAAAAATGATTTTAGATGTATATTATTATGATAAATCCCCTCGATAAGTAAGGCTATTATTGCAGCATAGCGAATGAGATGATTAATCCTTATTATAAATTGGGTTATTTATCATTAATTTGAATTGTTTTGCTGTTTTAGGTCTATTTTTGGTGTTTTTTCCCAGATTACATGTTATTTTTCTGTGAAATTCCATTATGTATTCTTTTACTTTAGGCGACGTAGCGGTAACCTAATTGATTGTTATGTGATTTTTTCATTGAGTCATAATGCCATTTTTTGCATCTTATCGTAAATTTAAAAATACGATAATGATAATAGTTTGAATAAAGAGCACGACAGATAGGATTTTTGAGATATGGCAGTAAAAACGATTATTGAGATACCTGATGAGCGCTTGCGAATCAAATGCAGTCCAGTGACTGACATTGCGGCGGTACAAACATTAATTGATGATTTATTAGATACCATGTATAGCACCGAGAATGGTATTGGTTTAGCAGCAACGCAAATTGCAGCAACACAATCGGTAATGGTAATTGATATTTCTGAAAATCGCGATCAACCGATGGTATTTGTTAACCCTGAAATTATTGAAAGTGAAGGCGAGACGAGCTACCAAGAAGGATGCTTATCTGTACCTGAAATTTATGCAGATGTTGCGCGGTTTAAACGTGTGAAAGTCAAAGCGTTAGATAGAGATGGAAAAGAATTTACTCTTGATTCTGACGAGTTTTTGGCAATTGTGATGCAACATGAAATCGACCATTTACATGGAAAAGTGTTTCTTGATCATTTATCGCCACTAAAGCGGAATATGCTGTTGAAAAAATTAAAGAAACAGCAACGCTTAAGGCAATAAGTTATCCATAAGTGTCAGGTAGGGGCGCCTGACACACATGGCTATTCAATGGGTTTAATTGTCATTGGTGTATCTGGCTCATTAAATTGGCCATAACTGTTATTGATGACCCGTGTTTGATCCAACTGTTTCATTTCTTTACTTAAAAAATCTAAGTGTTGTTGCAAATAGGTTTTAGTGATCTTTTCATTTTCGATGATTTGATGCAATAACCCCACCAGTTCATCTGTGATGGGGTTCTGCGCTTCGAATTCATGTGTTAATTGCGTTAAATTTTCGACGGCATACACATACTCTGTTTCTTGGGCAACGAGTTGTTCCCACTGTTTTGCTTGTGCTAGCGCGACTAAATTTTCGCTTAATACTAAAACATCACGATAGATTTCATATAAATCAATAGGTTCTTTATTATTCACCTGTTTATCTTTCATCCACATTTGCCCCGATCTGTTGCCAAGCTGACGCGATATCGGAGAGTAATTGGTAAACTTCTTGGATATAAGCCACATTATTTTCAAGGTTAGCATTTAATAAGCGCATAATCATGTAATCATATAGACGATCAAGGTTCTCCGCGATTTCGCCACCCGCGTCATGATTAAGCGCTTGTTTCAAACCCGTATCAATAATATCGATGGCTTTTGTAATTTCTTGGCCTTTTGCCGCGATATTATTCTGTTGCATAAAAATTTCAGCACGTTTTAGGGCGCTTAACGCCCCTTTATATAGAATAGTGATCAATTGATACGGTGTCGCGTTGGTAATTTCACTTTCCAAATCGACTTGTTGGTAGGCTTGTTTTGCTTTTTGTTGATACATAATTATTAACCTAACAGTCTGCCTAATGAGTTACTGGTGCTATTGAGTGAGCTCATCATTTTATCTAAATTCTGGAATTGACGGCGGTATAAATCCATAGTGTTTTCAATTTGTTTATTTGTTTGTTCAATGCGTTTATCAAGGCTTTTCTTTTTCTTTTGCACACCATCAGTTGCGTTATGCAGTGTGCCTTCACGAGCGTCGAGTGTCTCTTTTAAGAAATTAAAGTTTTCTGTGGCAAAGCCTGTTTCTTTACCATCTCCCATAAAGAAACTTTTGACACTTCCAGGGTTATCTTTTAGCGCTTTTTCGAATTTTTTATCTTCTATCTCTAATGTGCCATCAACTTTTTGTGTGATCCCCATTTTATTCAATAAATTAATCTCACCACTATCTTGTGCTGAACGTATTTGCGTACGTAACTGGCTTTGTATTGTTCGTAGTGTAGAATCACCAATCAATGGGCCATTGGTTTTATCTGGCGCAGTTCCTTTCGTTGTTGGCGTATATTTAGTCAATTCCTTAGCGAGATTTTGGAATTCATTATAGGCATCTACCCAGGCTTTAATTTTTGCTTTAGCAGGTTCAATATCCTCAGAAACGATCAGATGATCGGGTTTTTTATCTTCACTCTCTTTTTTTAGTGTCAGAGTTAAACCAGGAAAGAGATCTTTTGCTTCATTGCTTTGTGATTCAAGTTCAAAACCATCAATATTTAACAAGGCATTTTGCGGGGGAACTTTTTGCTCTATGCCGATGTTTTTTTCATCTTTTAAAACGACATTACCATCACTGTTTAATTCAGATTCAACATTCAGTATTTTTGCGAGTTCGTCATCACCTTCAACATTAATACTAATACGGTGGTCTGTACCTTCTTTTTTAGATGTGATAACAAGGTGATAATTATTCGTTTTATCTTTAATCACTGCTGCGGTAACCGTTTTATCGGTCTTATTAATCGCATCTGCTATTTCAATTAAAGAAGTATGTTCATTATCTAATTTAATAATGATAGGTTCTTTTTCAGCGGGTTGAGTAATGGTGATGGTGCGTTCTGCACTGCCATTCCCTAATAATTTTTTATTATCATCATGGCCTTTAGTGGCGATAGTTTGCGCTTTGGCTAACTGGGTGACTAATACATCATGTACACCTGCTACCGCTTTGCCGTCTGTTTTTACATCAAAACTCTTATATTCGCCATTGACTTTGGTGGTACTGATATCACCATATTTTTTAAGATCTTCAGCCGCTTTTTTTAATTTTTCGAGTGACGATTGCATTTTACCAAAGGCACTGATTTGCGCATCATAGCTGGCTTTTTGAGTGGCTAATGGCTCAAGGCGGCGTTTTTCCATCGCTTCAAGTTGGTCCATTTGGTTATTTAAGTCTAAGTTTGCCCCGATACCGAGTGTCGATATACCAGCCATTGTTCTCTCCTAAAAAATTATTCTCATTTACAGGGTTATCGGCGAGAAGAACGGAAATCTTAGACTAAGTCGATAAATAATGATGGCAGGAGTTGACCCTACAAAACAGGGTATTTGTCTCTATTGATAATCAATAAGTTAAAATTTGCGGTTTATAAAATTATTTTGACAAAATAATTTATCGCCCGAAGTGCTGTGGTTGCTGGTTTTTTTGCTTTCAGATAAAAAATTTTTGTTGAAAGCCCTAAAGCCCTTTTTTATGCCGCCGATAATGGTATTGCTGGCAACAAACTGTAAAGCCTAACAGATTGGCTAACTTTATTATTACGGAATAACAAGGACATATATTATGGCACAGGTTATCAACACTAACATCCTGTCTCTGACAACTCAGAACAATTTAAACCGTTCACAAAGCGTACTGGGTACTGCAATTGAGCGTCTATCTTCAGGTTCACGTATCAATAGCGCAAAAGATGATGCTGCGGGTCAAGCGATTGCTAACCGTTTCACTGCTAACATCAAAGGTTTGACCCAAGCTTCTCGTAATGCGAGCGACGGTATTTCAATGGCGCAAGTGGCTGAAGGTGCAGTTAACGAAATCAACGAAAACTTGCAACGTATTCGTGAACTGACTGTTCAAGCAGCTAACGGCAGTAACTCTGACAGCGATATCACTTCAATTCGTGATGAAGTACAACAACGTCTGGATGAAATCGACCGTATCTATCAACACACTGAATTTAACGGAACACAAATTCTAAACGGTGAGACTGTTTCTTACCAAGTGGGTGCGAAAGATGGTCAAACTATCAGCATGGAAATGCAAAAAATGGATCTTGATACATTAGGTATCAAAGATTTTAAAGACAAAGTTGAAAAAGTTTCCGCGGCTGCGGCTGGTCCAAAAGAGCCAGCGGGTAAAGGCACTGCAATCACCGTAGATGCTAATAACTATGCGGTTGAAACCGCTGGCGGTGCACAAATTAATACAGCTGAAATTTATGCAGATAAAACAGAAACTGATAAATTTTATATCAAGGATACAACAGATAATAAATGGTACGAAGCGACTAAAAACACAACCGGTGGTAAGACTGAGTATGTGAAAGGTAGTGAGATCACTGCTCTAGGTGGTGGTACTGCTGCAAAGTCTGACGCATTAGATACTTTAGATACTGCACTGAAAAATGTGGATTCATACCGTTCTAAACTGGGTGCATTCCAAAACCGTATGCAATCTACTATCAATAACCTGAACAACTCAGTCAACAACTTGAGTGCAGCACGTAGCCGTATCCAAGACGCTGACTTTGCAACAGAAGTGTCTAACATGAGCCGTGGTCAAATCCTGCAACAAGCAGGTACTTCAGTTCTGGCACAAGCAAACCAAGTTCCACAAGGTGTTCTGAGCCTGTTACGTTAATTCGTTTCACTCTCTCGTTTATAAGGCCAGAATATTCTGGCCTTTTTTGTATTATGATGACGGCATGAATTTCATTTCGGCGCGATACCATTTCGCCAGTGAACATTTGTGTTAGGGAAAATAGCGCTAATTTACCTCATTACTCAACGGATTGAATTATTAAGTCACTAGCATAATGAATACCTTTATATCAGTCTTAAAGGGTGATTCCGGTTGTGAGTGATTTGTATACTGCCGAAGGTGTAATTAATAAAAATAGCCTATGGGAGCGTTATTATCCCTTAATACGACATGAGGCCCTAAAGTTACAAGTGAGACTGCCAGCCAGTGTAGATGTTGATGACCTCATACAAGCGGGAGGTATTGGGTTATTACATGCATTGGAACGTTTCGATGCTTCTCAGGGGGCGTCATTCGCCACCTATGCGGTACAGCGTATTCGTGGTTCCATGTTGGATGAATTACGCAGTCGCGACTGGGCGCCTCGTAGTGTACGCCGCCAAGCACGAGAAATGGCAAAAGCGATTGGTGAGCTTGAACAAACATTGGGTCGTACAGCCACTGAAAGTGAAATAGCGCAATCACTAAAAATAGATATTACTGAATATCGACAAGCCTTACTGGATACGAATAACAGCCAACTCTATTCCTATGATGAGTGGCATGAAATTCATGGCGAGAGCTGTGAACCCGTCATTAATGAAAGTGATGGTGGCAACCCATTGAATTTTTTGATGGAGTCGAATTTGCGTTCACAGGTGATTGATGCCATCGAGCAACTCCCTGAGCGAGAAAAGCTTGTGCTGACGCTATATTATCAAGAAGAATTGAATTTAAAGGAAATTGGAGCGGTGTTAGAGGTTGGGGAGTCACGTGTTAGTCAGCTGCATAGCCAAGCTATCAAGCGCTTACGTGGTCGTTTAAAGTCTATTTCCGAGTAATATTGCGGCGTTCGCCGCATTCGCGATAGTCACAGAAGCCGCGTTAGCATACTGATGATGGGGTGATAGGACTAAAAAGTCCGCTTAGTTAACTATTTTGCTGTGGAGAATGACATTTCTTTGTTGAATAAGCGCTCCCTACATCATGGCGTCAGGAGCACTTACTTGAGCATTAAAGGCTGGCAGCCTCAGCGATCAGCTTCCCTAACTCATGCCAATTTTCATTATCAATCAGGTCATTAGGTACCATCCATGAACCACCACAAATAAGGACAGAAGGTAGCGCCTTATATTCGTGGATATTTTTTGGACCAATTCCCCCCGTAGGCATAAAATTCACAGGGTAGACGGCACTTAACGCTTTTAACATCGCTACGCCACCAGAAGCTTCTGCTGGGAAAAACTTCACTGTGGTTAAATTAAATTCTAACGCCTGTTCAACTAAGCTTGGATTATTGAGCCCAGGGATAATAATGACATTTTTTTGCTGGCAATAAGCGACGATTTTAGGGTTAAAACCTGGGCTTACGATAAAGTCCACGCCTGCATCAATGGCTTGATCAACCTGTTGAGTTATCAGTACTGTGCCCGCCCCAATCAGAATTTCAGGGTATGCCGCTCGCATATTTTTGATGGCTTGTACGGCAGCAGGAGTTCGAAAAGTCACTTCTGCACACGGCAGCCCATTTTCCATTAACGCTTTAGCGAGGGGAGCACCATGTTCTGCATTATTGATAGTAATAACAGGCACGACATTAATTTTTTTTAATTTCTCGATGAGTTGATTCATGTTTAGATCCCTTTGATATTGTTTAGCTCTATGATGGGCATCGCTTCACGCGGAATAATGGCACCTCGGTGTTGGATCACGGTTCCTGCAAGTAAATGGCCTGTGCGAGCCGCTTCTTCAGGTGAGCCACCCAGAATTCGACAGGCAAGATAACCAGCGCTGAAAGAATCACCAGCAGCGGTGGTATCAATGACTTGCGCTACTTTATTCGCGGCGACTTCGAATTGTTGGTCGTGAATAATGATATAGCAGGGTTTTGCTCCGCGTTTAATAATGATCTCTTCAACGCCATGCTGCTGTGCACGTGCAATGGATTGGCTTTCTTGCTGATCACCATACAGCAGTTGCTCATCATCAAAAGTTAAAAATGCGATATCAGTCAGCGATAACATCTGTTGGTAGGCTTGCTGTGCCGCCTCGACAGAAGGCCATAATGCCGGACGATAATTATTGTCAAAAATGACCTTAGCGCCTGACTGGCGAGCTGTTGCTAACAGTGTAAACAGCAATTGGCGAGCGGCTTCAGGTAAAATAGCTAAGCTGATGCCACTTAAATAGAGATATTGTTGTTGATTCAGTAATTGTTGGGTGCGCTCGGCGGTTTGCACATTTAACCAAAATTTCGCTGCTGAGTTATCACGCCAATAAAAAAAACGGCGCTCACCCTCTTCTGAAGTTTCAATTAAATACATACCGGGGAGGTGTTTTTCGGCGATCAGTACATGGTCTGTATTGATCCCTTCAGCTTGCCAACTTTCTAACATTTGTTGGCTAAAGGGATCTTGACCCAGCCCCGTTAAATAGCGAGTGATAACACCTTGTTTATGGGTTAAACGTGCAAGATAGAGAGCGCTATTTAGCGTGTCCCCACCAAAAGTTTGCTTAAATAATTCCCCTGATTTTTGTAACTCAACCATACATTCGCCAATCACGGCAACTTGCAAAGCTGTAGCCATTTTTACCACCTATCGTTTTTATTTTTTATCACTCAATTGAGTAAAACCTCATTAGCTAACAGCATTAAAACCTATTTTTTAGACAAGTTCAAATAAAAATGAAACGCTGTTTTAAAAATATCGAATCAGCGTTCTTGTTTTTCATGAAAGTGATCTTTATGCTGTTGAGTAAACATAAAATCGGCACATCAAACCATCTGATATGGTTATCATATTGGTTTGAATAAATAGGAAGGTGAATGGTGGATAAGGTCACGCAAACGGATGCCGTTTCGTCAGTAGTAAAAGTATTCAGTATTCTCAATGCATTAGGAGAACAAAAAGAGATAGGCGTGTCTGAGCTTTCACAACGACTGCTGATGTCAAAAGCCACCACCTATCGTTTCTTGCAAACCATGAAACAATTAGGCTATGTGGCGCAGGAAGGGGAGGCGGATAAATATTCATTGACGCTTAAACTATTCGAATTAGGTGCTAAATCTTTAGAGTATGTTGATTTAATTGAAATTGCTGATAAAGAAATGCAGCATATTGGTCAATTAACACATGAAGCTGTGCATCTTGGTGCTTTCGATGATAACGCCATTATTTATATTCATAAAATTGATTCTAGCTATAACTTGCGTATGTATTCGCGGGTCGGGCGGCGTAACCCATTGTATTGTACCGCGATCGGCAAAGTACTTTTAGCTTGGCAAGATGAAGCCACGGTAAACAGCATTTTAGAGAATGTGGAGTTTGTGAAAAAAACGGAGACGACGATCCTCAGTAGCGAACAATTTATGCGAGAGCTTGCTGAAGTGCGTAAGCTGCATTATGCACAGGACAGAGAAGAGCAAGAGCTGGGGCTACGTTGCATCGCAGTGCCTGTTTATGACCGTTTAGGCCATGTGATTGCTGGGCTATCAATATCTTTTCCTACCATTCGCTTTGATGAACAGCAGTTGGAATATTATATTCGTTTGCTAAAGGTTGCTGGACGTCATATTTCAGAAAAAATGGGCTATCACGATTATCCGTTATAGTAGGGGGTTAAACCTGTAATTCTTCACTAAGCTGTATATGAGTGAATATTTAACCTTTAAATTTAACCAAATCAATCGTTTGAAATTTGGTTAAATGATCACTTTTTTGCAGATAAAAAGGGCAGTCACGCAAGTTTTGGCTGATAAAACTCGCCATTTCATTCGTCATATCTATAATTTTGGCATTATTTTGTGATTAAAATATGATTATGCTTAAAAATTTATTGATATTTAGCCTATTTATTATCCCTATCCAAGCCATAGCAATGGATTATACCTTCACAGAAAAAGCGCCTGCTGACCGTGTATATAATGAAGATTATCAAGGTATTGATATTATCAAGCAGCAACAACGTTTCATTTTTGATCCGAAAAAGAAAGTGGCTGAAGAGGATCGCCGCTATGAAGACTTACTGGCTCAAAAACAACAAAGTGACGAGTGGGATAGTTGGAATAATGGTGTCTGTCATCATTCTTTCGCCACGATGGGATGCTCGAGGGAGCCAGCCTGGTTGCATGACCCGCAACAACTGAAGCACATGATTGAACAAGCGAAGAAATAAGGCGAGGCAATGTATCGCCTCACCTTGGCCCGTTATTTCAGTGCGTTAGTAAAGCGTTCCGTGTATTCAAAATCTTTGGTTTGCTCAGGGTTGCCTGAATTAGAGGCTGATGCGAATTCGCCGACGCCGACCCTATCGCGGGTTAAGCTCCACATTGAAATTAAGTTCACGCCATTGGTTTTCGCAAAATTACTTAATGTATTGATATCATTAAAATTAAACATGGATCTATCATCATTAAGACCAATCATTGGAGTGACTTGTACTAAATCATACAGCTCTGCATCTGTTAGTGTTGGGTAGTAGGTTTTTAATTGACCTTTTAGGCTGGTTGCCACATCTGCGGCGGCCTGCCCCATATTTTTATCAGTTCCTTGACCATAATCCATAGCCATACCATTCACTTTCATTTTTAAACCTGCATTAACAGATTTTTGTACTAGCGCTAACCCTTTTTCGACAAGCCCATAAGGCATCACCGGTAACGTTAGGCTCAAGGTGATATCAGGGTTATTTTTTACTGTGGTTGATAGCGCGGTGAAGGTTTTATCGGCATCGTATAAATCATTTTCAAAATCAAAATCTAGCTGTGAGGCGCCAAGAATATCAATGACTTCTTGGTAGGTTGCAATCAGTTGGTCAACAGTTTGCCTTGCAGAGACATCATAGTTAGCCGCACCTCCGAATGACACAATCACTTTGATATTGGCTTCAATTAACGCATCACAAAATGGTTTAGCCCAAGAGATAGGCATACTGGAGTATGCTCCCCATGCGGCATTATTATTAGGATCCGCAGTTAAAAAAGCCAAGTACACACCATCAACGCTGTGACTTATCGCGGCTTGGCTATATTTAGGGTTTGGTTTGCCGTTAGGAGCAAGTGGGTCGTTCCAAATAGCATCAACGGTAACATCGAAATAAGGTGCAAATAGTGTCTTATTCATCATCATTTCTCTTTTAGTCGGGGGAATTTTAGCCATCTGGCATCGCGCCATTAATGATCAAAATACGCGATCTTTATTGGTTAAATGATGAACAGATTAATGACTTGTCATGAAATTTATTTCAAAAACAGGCATGTTATTGTTATTTAAAAAGGGGCCTAATTGGCCCCTTGAGGTGGTTGACAAAGCGGGATAAAAGCCTGGTTTTTCCCGCGTTGTGTTATCAGCCGAAAATCAATAAATTGATTTTCCTCGTTTGTTTTCAAAACCTATTCGACTTGCCGCCAAACATAATAGGTTTGTCAGCAGTCTGAAGGGGACTCATTGCCCCCTTGCAGTAAAACGCTTAATTAGTTTCAGGGAAGGTCAATGTTGCCCCAGGTGCTTCTCTACTTAAGTGAATGAAATTCAGATGTTTTTCGTATTGATCTAAAATGTCACTGATCACCTGTTCTTTGGTGTAATCCATTAAGTCATTGCCTTGTGTTCCCTCCCAAAGGAAGGTCTCTAAGCGATAGTAATGAGATTTTCCAGAACGAGCTCGGTAAGTAAAGCCCGGCACAGAGTAACGCTGAGGCCAAATTTGATAAATAAAGTTCTGCTCTTCGGCCAGATCAACGACAAGTTCTAAGTGATTTAAACGTTCATCGCCAACGGGGGGAAGGCTATTAAATTCAACGTTAGCACCACGTAGCGATAACTCTTTTGCTACCTCTTGCATTGCGGGTGTACAGACTAAATCCAACATACGCTGTGTATAGGTGGTACCTGGGAAGTTCATCACACGACCTAATCGCTGTTTCCAGTTTAATTTTCCGTTACCGTATAACGGGGCTGGTGCATTGGTCGTCAGTGAACTTACTCGTCTGAAATCTTCCACTTTAAGTGACTTATACAGCCCAGCCATAATAAAGAAAATAACAAAACTGAAAGGTAAACCCATAATGACGGTTGTGTTTTGTAACGCTGCCACGCCATCGGTCATTAACATCCCTAAGGTTAATAAACCAATTGCGACAGACCAAAAGATACGTAACCAGTTCGGCGCATCATTGTTGATATCGCTTAAGTTTGACGTGAAATTACCAAGGACTAATGAGCCTGAGTCCGCGGAGGTCACATAAAAGAGTAAGCCTGTGATTGTCGCTACGGAAGCGGTTAAACCAAAACCTGGGTAAAGTTCAAGCAGTGAATAAAACCCTTTTTCAGGCGCCGCTAGAACGGTTTCAGCAAGTGCTTTATTGCCATGAATGATTTCGTATAACGCACTGTTACCGAAAATAGATAACCAGAGAAGGGTAAACACAAAAGGGATAATCAGTGTGCCAATGACAAATTGGCGAATGGTTCTTCCTCGTGAAATACGCGCAAGAAACAAACCAACAAATGGCGACCATGCGACCCACCAAGCCCAGAAGAATAAGGTCCAGCTATTCATCCAATCCGTTGGGCGGTCAAAGGCAAAGCTATTGAGCGTCATCCCCATAAAGCGATTAATGTAATCACCGACATTAAGGACTAGCGCATTGAGTAAGAACTCAGTATCACCAACAAACAAAATGAATAAGATCAAACCTAATGCGAGCAATACATTAAGTTCCGATAAAATACGGATCCCCTTATTGACCCCAGAAGTGGCTGAAATCACGGCCATGATGACGGAGAGCAAGATTAATCCCCCCTGAACACCAAGCCCTTGCGGGAGGTCAAACAGGACTTTTAAACCATAATTGAGCTGAACAACACCAATACCGAGTGTGGTTGCAATGCCAAAAATAGTACCAATAACCGCGGCGACATCGACGGTATGACCGATAGGCCCATAAATACGTTTACCAAAAATCGGATAAAGTGCAGAACGGATGGTTAACGGTAAATTGTAGCGGTAGCTAAAGTAACCAAGCGCAATTCCCATTAATGCATACATAGACCAGCCCGTCAGGCCATAGTGGAAGAGAGTCCACACCATCGACTGACGAGCTGCTTCTAATGTTTCCCCTTCGCCTGTAGGTGGCAGCATATACTGTGTCACGGGTTCGGCGACGGAGAAAAACATCAGGTCGATACCGATTCCGGCAGCAAACAGCATGGCAGACCAACTGAGTACACTAAATTCAGGCTTCGATTGCTCTGGACCTAATTTGATATTACCAAAACGAGAAGTCGCTACGAATATCACAAAGACAATATACAGCGTTGCGGCTAATAGATAATACCAACCAAACGTTTTTGATACCCATCCAAGAGTGGCAACGATCCACTGATTGGCCGTTTCTGTCATGAGTATGGTGAAAAATGAAAATGCTAGTATTAAACCAGCAGAAGTGAAAAAAACCACAGAGTTTAATTTGTCTTTCTGCTGATTTTTTGGACTATTTTGAATTGTCATCGGCAGTTTCCACAATTTTATTTATTCGAAAGTTAAAAGTTACATTCTTTGCTAATTTGTTGAATTAAAAGCAAAGAGTTGAATTTTTACGCCTATCCTCTCCTTATGTTTGTAAAGTAATTGTGATAAAATATAGTTAATATTGATTGAATGTTCAATTAAAAAAAAGTTTAATAAATAGGTTCACTGTATTTTTTGGGTTAAGAAATCATGCCGAAAATAGGAATGCAATCGATACGTAAGCAGCAGTTAATTCAAGCCACACTTGATGTGATTAATGAAGTCGGTATGCAAGAGGCGAGTATCGCTTTAATTGCCCGAAAGGCGGGGGTATCAACCGGCATTATTAGTCATTACTTTCGTGATAAAAACGGTCTGCTAGAGGCGACAATGCGCCATATACAGTACCAACTAGGCGTTGCTGTTGCGATGCGTTTAAGACTGTTGAGTCATGCTCAGCCAAAGCAGCGTATTCAAGCCATCGTTGAAGGTAATTTTGATTCTTCACAAATAAGTGAAGCGGCGATGAAAACATGGCTGGCATTTTGGGCAAGTAGCATGCATCAACCGAGTTTAAATCGGTTACAGCAAGTGAATGATAGACGGCTGTATTCCAATCTCAGTTATGAATTTTCGCGTGTACTTGATAAACAATCTGCACGTATGGCTGCTAAAGGATTAGCGGCATTGATCGATGGGTTATGGTTGCGTAGTGCCTTGAGTAATGAGGCTTTTCCCCTGCAAGATGCTTTAACCATTACGAATGAATATATCGATATGCAATTTACTCGGCATAAGGATAGCTAAGCCAACCGTTTTAACAGAAAGGAGATATTATGCACCAACCACAATTACATAAACTTTATATTCATGGTGGTTATGTGGATAGCTCACAACCTGAATGTGGGCAGTTTGATGCAATGAATCCAGCGAATGGTGAAGTGATCGCATGTTTACAATCTGCAACGCGTGAAGACATTGATTGGGCTGTGGAAAGTGCCAAACAAGGGCAAAAAGTATGGGCAGCGATGACGGCAATGGAGCGTTCTCGTATTTTGCGCCGTGCTGTTGATATTTTACGTGAGCGCAATGACGAATTGGCACACTTGGAAACGTTGGATACCGGTAAACCATTATCTGAAACACGCTATGTGGATATTGTTACGGGTGCTGATGTTTTAGAGTACTATGCAGGCTTGATCCCCGCGTTAGAAGGAGAGCAAATTCCTTTACGTGAGAGCGCATTCGTCTATACACGCCCCGAGCCACTTGGGGTTGTTGCTGGGATTGGTGCGTGGAACTATCCAATTCAAATCGCACTTTGGAAATCTGCACCCGCTTTGGCGGCAGGTAATGCCATGGTATTTAAGCCAAGTGAAGTCACATCGCTGACCGCACTAAAACTGGCTGAGATTTATACGGAAGCCGGACTGCCAGCAGGCGTTTTTAACGTTGTGACAGGCGCTGGTGCGGATGTGGGTCAATGGCTAACAGAACACCCAGGGATTGCAAAAATATCCTTCACCGGTGGTGTTGCGACAGGCAAAAAAGTGATGGCAAATGCTTCGGGTTCGACATTAAAAGATGTCACGATGGAACTTGGTGGCAAGTCACCGCTTATTATTTTTGATGATGCTGATCTGGATAACGCAGCAGATATTGCCATGATGGCCAATTTCTATAGTTCAGGCCAAGTTTGCACTAACGGCACTCGAGTTTTTGTGCCAGAAAGCTTAAAAGCACAATTTGAAGAGAAAATTCAACAACGTGTGGCGCGCATCAAAATAGGTTCACCGCTCGATGAGACAACTAACTTTGGTCCATTGGTGAGTTTTCCACATATGGAAAATGTATTGCGCTATATCGAAATAGGTAAACAGCAGGGCGCTAAATTACTTTGTGGTGGTGAGCGTTTGACTGAAGGGGCATTTGCTCAAGGCGCTTATGTGCTGCCAACCGTCTTTACTGATTGTTCTGATGATATGCAAATCACCCAAGAAGAGATTTTTGGTCCTGTGATGAGTATTTTGAGCTATCAGTCGGAAGATGAAGTTATCGAACGTGCAAACCATACGTTATATGGCTTAGCCGCAGGGCTTGTCACTCGTGATATCTCACGAGCGCATCGAGTCATCCATCAATTAGAAGCGGGTATCTGTTGGATAAATACTTGGGGGGAATCACCAGCACAAATGCCTGTTGGGGGCTATAAGCACTCAGGGGTGGGTCGTGAAAATGGCCTAGTAACACTCCAAAATTATACTCAAATAAAATCAATACAAGTCGAACTTGGGGAGTTTGCCTCGGTATTTTAATCGCTTATTTTAAATTTGACTGAAACAGAGGAGATAACAATGGTCTATGACTACATTATTATCGGTGCTGGTTCAGCCGGTAACGTTCTTGCTACCCGCCTGACAGAAGATTCTGATGTTACTGTGCTGCTCCTTGAAGCTGGAGGACCGGACTACAGGTTCGATTTTCGTACACAAATGCCAGCGGCTTTAGCCTATCCATTACAAGGTCGACGTTATAATTGGGCCTATGAAACTGATCCTGAACCGCATATGAATAATCGCCGTATGGAGTGCGGACGAGGAAAAGGATTAGGAGGCTCATCACTGATCAATGGCATGTGCTATATCCGTGGTAATGCATTAGATTTTGATGGGTGGGCTCAAGCACCAGGCTTAGAAGATTGGCGTTATCTCAATTGTTTGCCCTATTTCCGCAAAGCAGAAACGCGTGATATAGGGGCTAATGATTATCATGGTGGCGATGGCCCCGTGAGTGTGACGACACCGAAAAATGGCAATAACGTGTTGTTTCATGCCATGGTTGAGGCCGGTGTTCAAGCGGGTTATCCGCGAACTGATGACCTGAATGGCTATCAACAAGAGGGCTTTGGCCCTATGGATAGAACAGTAACGCCAAAAGGGCGTCGTGCGAGTACGGCTCGTGGTTATCTGGATCAAGCCAGAAAACGTCCTAATTTAACTATTATCACGCATGCTACGACAGATATTATTGAATTTGAAGACAAAAAAGCAGTCGGTGTGAAGTTTTATCAAGGGAATAATAAAACGGCCGTTCAGGTAAAAGCACGTAAGGAGGTCCTATTATGTGCTGGGGCGATAGCTTCACCTCAAATTTTGCAACGTTCGGGGGTTGGGCCTGAAGATGTTCTGCAAGAGTTTAATATTCCTGCTGTACATGTCTTACCGGGAGTAGGGCAAAATTTACAAGACCATCTGGAAATGTATTTGCAGTATGAATGTAAGCAGCCTGTATCTCTCTATCCAGCATTAAAGTGGTATAACCAACCCGCAATTGGTGCTGAATGGTTATTTAAAGGTACGGGGATTGGTGCCAGTAACCAATTTGAAGCTGGCGGATTTATTCGTACCAGCGATAAATTTGCGTGGCCAAATATTCAATTTCACTTCTTACCTGTAGCCATTAACTATAACGGCAGTAATGCTGTAAATGTGCATGGCTTCCAAGCACACGTCGGGTCGATGCGTTCACCTAGCCGTGGTCGTGTAAGATTAAAATCCACGGATCCTTATCAGCACCCTAGTATTTTGTTCAATTACATGTCCAGTGAACAGGATTGGGAAGAGTTCCGCGCAGCCATTCGTATTACACGTGAAATCATGGCACAGCCAGCACTGGATCCTTATCGAGGTAAAGAAATTAGCCCTGGTAAGCATATCCAAACGGATGAAGAGCTGGATGCATTTGTGCGTGAACGTGCTGAAACAGCATTTCATCCCTGTGGTTCATGCAAGATGGGATATGATGAAATGGCCGTTGTTGACGGTGCAGGTCGGGTTCATGGGCTCGAAAATCTCAGGGTAATTGATGCATCAATTATGCCGCTGATTATCACGGGTAATTTGAATGCAACAACCATCATGATAGCTGAAAAGATGGCGGATAAAATCCGTGGTCGTGAGCCGTTACCTGCGAGCCAAGCAGACTACTATGTTGCAGGTGATACGCCTGTACGCCAAATTTAATCATCATTCATTTTATTTTCGCCCCCGATTTATTGGGGGTTTCTTGTTTTATTGAACAGTAAAAATAAGCGTATATCACAGTAGGTGAAGTTACTTATTTAACTCCGTTGATTTTCAAGTGACCCCTCTTTAAATGAGGGTCTTTTTTATACTTTTATTGATATGTTTTAATAGGATAAAAAAGCCCTCCTAAAAGAGGGCAAATAAATCGAAAACGAGAACTTCTGTATAACATTAATTTTTTACTTACCAGAGCTGACCAGTTGTTTACCCTTAGATAATGAGAGATGTGATTGAAATATTGAGAGCTTACTCACTATTTAGGATGATTATTGGTTCATTTTACCGCTTTTATTAACCACTCTAGATAACGGCTATCGATTTTATCTAAATCTAGGCTAATCAACTCTGGGGTTTCGTATGGGTGAATTTCCTTGATGGCAGCGAATAATTCAGGCTGATTTTTATGCGTAGATTTAATGAATAACATTATTTCTTTATCTTGTTCGATCGTGTTTTTCCATTGATATATCGATGTTATCTCGGGTAGCAAAGAGACACATGCCGCTAACCGTTTATCTAATAATTGCTGAGCAATTTTGATGGCATTGTTTTGGCTATTCGTCGTGCATAAAATAATACAAGGCTGTTGTTCTTTATCATAACTAACATCATTTTTTGTCATTTATATTTCCTCAGAGTCGTGAGTTTATTTGGAGTATATTCATGATTAAGGTTAGATTAAATAGCCATACAGGGTATGAAATTCAATCAACAGATAATTGTAGTGCAGAGAGTAATAGTTTCATACCTTAATTATCATGATGGTAAGAGAAACAAAATTATGAAAGAGAAAATAGGTACAAAGAGATTATTATTTGAACACTATAGTAAATGAAGATTGAAGTCTTTTATTTAATGTGATTATTGCATAATAAAAGCTGTTTATATTAATAATTCGATTCAGCCTTCATTTTTGTTAATTTTAATATAAATTAGTCTGGTTTTTTGTATATTGTGGTG
This sequence comes from Providencia sp. PROV080, assembly GCF_033688105.1. Taxonomy (NCBI): domain Bacteria; kingdom Pseudomonadati; phylum Pseudomonadota; class Gammaproteobacteria; order Enterobacterales; family Morganellaceae; genus Providencia; species Providencia sp. PROV080. The sequence goes on along the minus strand of NZ_CP096346.1, from coordinate 2,707,923 downwards.
TTTCACTTTCATATTGCTTTAATAATTAAGCCGATATTCTTTATGAGGGAAAATGAATTTAAAGATTAGGGAGGATCTTATAAATGGCTATCTTCAATCATCTCATTTTCTCAATTAGGAATATGTTAATTCTATGATAATTACTTGTTAATTGTTAATAATATTTTTTGTAATCATGAATTACATTCTGTTACTAAATTAAAATCGTTTCTTATATGTAAAACTAAGTAACTCAATGATAACGATCAAAGTCTGGCGGAGATATTTCGCTAACATGTTTACAAAGATAGAAAATATATGACTAGAAAAAATTTTATTTCCATTTTTAAAACTCGTATGGATATCCTGATATGAATAAACTGACCCCTCTAAAACCGATACCTACATTGATTGCAGTTGCAATCACACTCATTATTTGGTTCCTTATCCCCGTACCGGAAGGCGTTAATCCGAATGCTTGGCATTTATTAGCGCTATTTGTTGGTACGATTGCCGCTATTATTGGTAAAGCACTACCAATTGGTGGTGTGTCTATTATTGCTATCGCGTTAGTCGCCGTGACGGGAGTGACTAATCCGAATTCAACAAAGGCTGCGATTGCAGATGCATTAAGTGGTTTTTCTAATGACCTGATTTGGCTAATTGGTATTTCAATCATGGTCTCTATGAGCCTAAATAAAACCGGATTAGGCGCTAGAATTGGTTATTATGTTATTTCATTGTTTGGTAAAAAAACGTTGGGGATAGCTTATTCACTTGCCATTGCTGAGACAGTACTTGCTCCTGTAACGCCAAGTAATACTGCTCGAGGAGGGGGGATCATTCACCCGATTATGCGCTCAATTGCTGATAGCTTTGGCTCTAAAGCGGATGATGGTACTTCTGGGAAAATAGGTCGTTACCTCTCGTTAGTGAACTACAATATTAACCCTATTACTTCTGCAATGTTTATTACCGCGACAGCACCAAACCCACTCATTGTCAGTTTGATCGTCAGTGAAGCAGGGGGAGCGAGTGAATTAACATGGTCAATGTGGGCTATTGCTGCATTTGCGCCCGCTTTAGTTTCATTAATTTTGATGCCTTTAGTCATCTATTTCATGTATAAACCTGAAATCACCTCAACACCCGATGCGCCTAACTTTGCCAAAGAGCGTTTACAGCAATTAGGCCCTATTTCATTACCTGAAGTTATTACACTCGGGGTATTCGTATTATTACTGTTAATGTGGGCTGGGGTACCGGCAATGTTATTTGGCCCAAGCTACAGTGTTAATGCGACAACAGCGGCATTTATTGGGTTAGGTATTTTACTCTCAACTGGCGTAATAAATTGGGATGATGTATTAAAAAATAAAGGCGCTTGGGATACCGTCGTCTGGTTTGCTGCTTTAGTGATGATGGCGAGCTTCCTTGGTAAATTAGGGCTGATTAAATGGATGTCTGTCTCAGTGGGAACTTCGATTGATAATATGGGACTGAGCTGGGCGTCGGGAGCCTTAATACTTGTTCTAATTTATGTTTATTCGCACTATTTCTTTGCAAGTACAACAGCGCATATTACCGCGATGTTTGGTGCTTTCTTTGCTGCTGGATTAGCACTTGGCGCACCTCCAATGTTACTTGGATTAACATTGGCATTCTCATCTTCGTTAATGATGTCATTAACGCATTATGGTACAGGGACGGCGCCGATTATTTTTGGTTCAGGTTATGTAACATTAGGTGAATGGTGGAAAGCCGGTTTTGTGATGAGTGTTGTTAACCTAATTATTTGGATCGGCTTAGGTAGCGTTTGGTGGAAATTCTTAGGTTATTGGTGATTAATTAAATGAATTAGTTTGGTCATTTTGAAGAGACCCCCAGTAGTTGAACCACTAATTACTGGGGGCTTTTTTATAATACAATTACAGCAAATAATTAATCAGTAATATTAACAGGGCACTGACTAAACAAGCTGTCAACATAATGCTTGACCAACTGATGTTGAATGATGAATCCCTTGTGTTTTTCCATAATAAACTGATTTCCGCAGGATACGCATATTTACGAGCCTGAATAGCACGCTTAATATTCTGAACGGCCGCAGGATCGGTATCCGCGTTTTTAGGAATATTCCTCATATTGACCCGCCTTTTCAAATATAGTTTTGATCACGTCTTGGCATAAAACTGAAGATATTATGTCATGCTTAAAAAGGAGAAAAATTGACGGATTAAAGAGCTGATTTCCTCATTTACGAAATGAAAAACAGGAAATAGAGGAGATGGCAACGAAAAAAGCAAACTTCGGTGAGACGAGTCATTTATAAAGAGGAAATTTTGTTGCTATAAAGGTCTTATTTGATTGTGAATATAAAATATCGATTGGCATAAAACATATAGGCAGTATGATTATCACTAATAAACATAATCAATAGGTAAAATAAATTATGCAGCCACAAAGAAAAGCGGAAGTGTTCTTAGTGCTGACTACCTTTATTGCGGCATGGGGATGGGTATTTTCCCGTGAGTCCGTGCAAGGTATGCCAATCTTTGCTTTTCTCGGAAGCCGTTTTTTACTTGCAGCGGTTATTCTCTTACCTTTTTGCCTAGGTAAACGAAATCGAATTCAATTACAGCAAATTCCGAGCATTTTAATGACCGGAGGATGGATGGCTCTTAACCTCGTCTTATGGATTTATGCGGTAGCGACAACCGATTCATTAGGTGAGGGGGCATTTATTATGAGTTTAGCGATGCTGTTTGTGCCATTAGTCGGATGGGTTTTGTTAAAAATTCGTCCTACACGTTACTTTTGGCAAGCACTACCTGTGGCAGTCTTAGGTCTTGCCTGTTTGACCCTATTTAAAGGGCAAATCCAATTTAAAAGTAGTCAACTTTGGTTTTTAGCCGCAGCAATCGTACAAGCAATTTACTTTTGTTATACCAGTGTTTATGCCCGCAGTGTGCCTATTTTACCGCTAACGACCATTCAATTAGCTTGTACAGGTATCGTTGGGCTAATGTTGTCTTTCTTTTTAGAAGAGTGGCCTACAACGATAGCCACATCGACCTTAATGTGGTTTATCGCAAGTGTGGTGATCGCAACGAGTTTACGATTTATTTTGCAGTTAATTGGACAAAAAAATACGACTGCTGCAAATGCTGCGATCATTATGATACTCGAGCCTGTTATGACGGTATTTGTTGCCGCTATTTGGTATCATGAGAGAATGCCTGCCATCCAAATTTTAGGCTGTATTCTTATTTTAAGCGCATTGTTTTATTATCGATGGCGCTCTTTTCGCTTATTATCGAAATAAGACGGCAATGAAAAATAGCCTTTATACTAGAGATTTTTTAATCTAAAGCAGCTATTATTATTCACATGTAAAAGGTATGGGGAATTAATCTAAATATGATTTTCTCATTTGGTTTTTTAGATTAATCGTAATGCAAACTAAATTTATAATAGGCTAAAGATGAAAAAGATCGCATTAGTTTTGGGTATGGCAGGCGTTATGACTTTATTGGCAGCATGTTCGGATGATAAAGCGGAAATTGCTGAATATAAAGCAAGTTTTGTGAATGATTGTGTAAAAGCATCCGGTAGCCCAGCCGGTGAAACCGCAGATGCTATTAGTGCTATCTGTGGTTGTGCCTATGATAAGACTATCGAAAAATATGGTTTGAAAGAGTTCAAACGTATTGAAGGTGAATTAGCGAAATCAGCAACCGCTGAATCTGATTTCCAAAAATCAATGATTGAATTTGTTAATCAGTGCACGCAGGCTGAGCGTTAATTAGCGTCAATCACAGCGGCGGTTAAATCATCTACCGCTGTGATTGCTTCTTTTTTTAGCTAAATAATTGCTTAAATTGATGTGGCGCACTTCGCAAATATTGTGGGGCGACTTTGATGTGTTCTGCTAATTGTGTCGCTGCATGCCATGGCCAACGTGGGTCAAACAACATTCCTCGGCCGATCGAAACAAAATCAGCTTGCCCTGTTGCAATAATGGCTTCTGCCTGAGCAGGCTCCGTAATTAAACCAACCGCGATAACAGGCATAAAGGTATGCTCATTGATCGCTTGAGCAAGTGGGACTTGGTAATTTGGGCTGATTGGGATCTGTTGTTGTTCAGATAACCCACCGGAAGAAACATGGATATAGTCGCAACCTAATTCTTCCAATAATTCGCTAAGTTCAATGGATTCAGGCACATTCCAGCCACCATCAACCCAGTCCGTTGCTGAGATCCTTACACCAACAGCAATATTAGGGCTAATGGCCTCTCTGACTTCCCGAAAAACATCAATTAATAAACGGCTACGATGAGTAAAACTACCGCCGTATTCATCTTGTCGTGTATTTGATAATGGGGATAAGAATTGATGCAATAAATAACCGTGTGCCGCATGAATTTCAATAACGTCAAACCCAGCATATTCCGCGCGTTTAGCGGCATCGACAAAATGTTGTACGGTTTCAGTGATCTCTTGTTGACTGAGTTCACGCGGTGGATGTGCATGACCAAAAGGTAAATTGGATGCAGACACTGTCTGCCAACCATGGGGTTGTTCTTTGGCTAAACTTTGACCGCCAAGCCAAGGAAGGTCGGAAGAGGCTTTTCTACCTGCATGAGCGAGTTGAATTCCTAAGCGTGCATCAGCAAACTGCCTGATATCTTCTAACATTTTTTTTAATGCATCGGCTTGTTCATCATTCCACAGACCTAAGTCTTTATAGGTAATGCGTCCTACAGGCGTCACTGCACTGGCTTCAATAATGACTAAAGCAGCCCCTGACAAGGCAAGGTTCATATAGTGGGCATTATGCCAAGCTGTTGGCATGCCATCGGTAGCAGAATATTGGCACATTGGTGGAACAATGATCCTGTTATTTAAGGAGACCTGCCCAAGAGAGGCGGGAGAAAATAGGAAGCTCATTTGTCTTGTTCCTTAGTGGTCGTGAGTCATTTGTCTATAGTACTCATAAGTTTAGTCTTATTCTGTGCTGTTCATGTGGTTTTATCCTATCCATGATCTCGCGCTAGTCATAACGGAATAATGCAAGTGAATAAGTATAAATTTGAGTGTTAAGTGAAAAAGTATAATTTCCTGCTTCTCACCGGTGATTTGAAAACAAAAAAGTTAAAAAAAAATAGAAAATATAAACTGATTTAATAATTTAAAATAATTACTGTCTGATATTCGCTAGCTTAGCAATTAAATAAATAAAAAACAAATCTAATTGGCGTTAATTTTCATTAATGGTTTTAATGGAGTTAATAGATTTTTTATCTGTTTTTTTATTTTAAATGCTAATTTTACTTGTTGATTTATCATCATTTATTCCGCAAAAAAGACAAATGACACTTGCGAAATTGAATTTTGATTTATATAAGGGCTGATAGGTAGATGTGTTTACTTGAGCATATTAAAAATAAATGTCTCACGATTGAAATTAAACAATGAAATAAATCAATACACATTTTAAGTATATTTAATTTTTAATATTCACCTGAAAATATAATTCTAATAAGGAACTCAATGTGTTAACAATTATTGGTATCTTGATCATTCTTTCTATCGTCACCCTACTGATGATGGGCAAAGTTAGCCCTATCATTGCTATGTCATGTATCCCCTTTATCGGCGCATTAATTGCGGGATATTCAATAGCAGAAATATCGACTTTTTTTGAAAGCGGCATTAATAAAGTTTCCAAAGTGGCTGCGATGTTCTTGTTCGCCATTTTATTCTTTAGTTTGATGAAGGATCTGCATATTTTTGATCCGCTGATTCGTTTGATGGTTAAAATGACGCGAGGCAATGTCATTATTGTCTGTGTTATGACCACATTAATTGCGGGCCTCGTACACTTAGATGGCTCAGGGGCTGCGACTTTCTTAATTATTATCCCTGCGTTACTGCCACTATATCGGCAGCTTGGCATGAGCCCTTACTTAATGCTGCTATTGATGTGTGCCAGCATGGGGATTATGAATATGGTGCCGTGGGGAGGCCCATTGGGACGTGCTTCGGCGGTAACAGGTATTGATGCGGCAACGTTATGGCAGAGTTTAATTCCAGTACAAATCATTGGCATGGCTGGTGCTGCCGTTTTCGCTGCACTAATGGGAGTACGTGAAAAACGTCGTATTGCTGCCGCTGCCGCTAAAGGCACTACGCCATACATGATGGATTCCTTGTTGCCAGCAAATGAACAGATGGCAGATATTAGTGAACAAACTCATAAACCGAAAAAACCGTGGATTAATGGTGGGTTAATCCTAGCCTCCGTGATTTGCCTTGCTTTTGGGCTACTTTCGGCACCGTATGTCTTTATGATCGCCTTATCGATAGCTTTGCTAGTTAACTTCCCTAATCCAAAAGATCAGATGAAGGTGTTATCACAACATGCTCCACAGGCATTAGGCATGGTCGCTATTATCTTAGCTGCTGGCGCGTTTCTTGGAATTTTATCCGAGGGAGGCATGCTGAAATCTATCGCGGAAGACTTAACGGCAATATTGCCAACAGAGTGGGTATCTAAAATTCATATTTTTGTTGGAATTTTAGGTGTGCCGATGGATATTTTCACCAGTACGGACGCGTATTATTTCGCGCTATTACCGATCATTCAACAAATTGCTGAAACAGCTGGAGTCGATCCTTCATCTGTCGTATATGCGATGGCGATTGGGAATAATGCGGGGACATTTGTGAGTCCATTCTCGCCAGCAGCTTGGCTTGCGATGGGGCTAGCAGGAATTGATATGGGACGTCATTTACGTTATTCATTCGGATGGATTTGGTTGTTCAGTTTCTTTACTTTAGCCATTGGTGCTGTGCTCGGGCTTTATTAGATGCTAGCCGTTTGACCAATATTTCACAAACCGTAGCCTAATTGGCTACGGTAATTTGTTGAATAGTATAAATTCGGATTAATTTCCTCGCTTTTTGCTTCACTGTTAGTCTAGAATGCCCCCGCTTTAATACAAAGGTTTTAAATCTATACCACTCCATTATGAGGCCGTTTCGCGGAATTAATATGTAATACCAACTCTTGATTTCTCATATAACGCAGAGGCAAATCTTGCGAAAAGATTTGTTGTTTTTTCTATTTCTGTAGAGAGAGCATAATGACTATGCAATCAAGAAAGTATGGTAGAACGTATCACTATCCGTTCTCACCTGGCACCACTAGCGATGATCGTATCAATAGCGATTGGTGGTCACACATCCAGAATATTAAGCAGCTGGTACATACTGAAAAACTCGATGGTGAAAATAATTGCTTAAGCCAATATGGGGTGTTTGCTCGTTCTCATGCGACGCCAACGCAGTCCGCATGGAGCCAACAGATACGTCAGCGCTGGCAGTTAATCAAGCATGATTTAGGGGATATCGAGCTATTCGGAGAAAATCTCTACGCCGTACACTCTATTGAATATCAACATATTGAAGATTATTTCTATATTTTTGCCGTACGACAAGGCCGCTACTGGTTAAGTTGGGATGAAGTCAAGTTTTATGCAGCATTGTTTGATTTTCCGACAGTGCCTGAGCTTTCTCTGAGTATTAGCCAACAGCAAGGGCCGCAAGTGTACGGACAACAACTCATCGAGGCGGCTTCACAGGATAGCCATTTCGGTGCTTGCGATACGCATACTCAACTCCCTTGCAGCATGGAAGGGATTGTCACTCGCGATAGCCAGCGCTTTTTAGTCGATGATTTCATGTCGCATGTGTTTAAGTATGTACGCAAAAATCATGTTAAGACTGATATTCATTGGAAAAGAAACTGGCAGCGAGCAAAGTTAGCGTTCGAGCGCAAAAAGGAGGCGAGATGAATTGGCAATTAACGGACACAACGGAGTGGTCACAGTTAGAGTCTCAATTTGAGTTTGTTCGTGATATGCGAGGGGTTCCTCAAGATGGATTACATCATGCCGAAGGCGATGTTGCGATACATACCCAAATGGTGCTTGCAGCGTTAGAAACATTGCCTGAATACCAGCAACTTTCTGACTTGCAGAAAAATATCGTATGGACGGCGGCACTCATGCATGATGTTGAAAAGCGAAGTACGACGCGCGAGGATGAAAACGGGCGCATTATTTCGCCGGGTCATGCTAAAAAAGGTGAGTTATCAACGCGGCAAATTCTTTTTCGGCAGGTTGAAACGCCTTTCATTATTCGAGAGCAAATTGCCGCATTAGTTCGCTATCATGGCTTACCATTATGGGTGATGGAAAAAAAGGATCCTGAAAGAGCGCTCTTTGCCGCCTCTTTACGTGTCGATATGTCGCTGCTGTGTTTGTTAGCAAAAGCGGATGTATTGGGGCGTATCTGTGAAGATCAGGCGGAACTCTTATCTCGCATTGAATTATTTGAGCTATTTTGTCGTGAACAAGGTTGCTGGCAACAACCAAAAGCTTTTGCTTCTATGGCTGGGAAATTTCATTATTTCCATTATCAACGGGGTACACCTGATTATGCACCGTTTGAGGAAGCCGGAAGTGAAGTTATCATGCTGTGTGGATTACCTGGTATGGGGAAGGATCACTTTATTTCTCAGTACTTTCCTCAAAAAGAGGTTGTGTGCCTCGATGAAATTCGTCGAAAACATAAAATTAATCCAGCGGATAGAAATGCCCAAGGTTGGGTGGCACAGCAGGCAAAAGAGCAAGCCAAAGGGTTATTGCGTGAAAAGCAGGATTTTATTTGGAATGCTACGTCACTCAGTGCGTCATTGCGCGCCAGTATGATCGATTTATTTGCGCGTTATCAGGCTAAAGTTCATCTGATTTATTTAGAAGTACCTTATAAACAGTGGCAGCAACAAAATCGCCAACGTCAATATGCGGTGCCTGAAAAAGTGATGTCGCGTATGGCCGATAAACTGGAAATACCGACACCCGATGAAGCACACCAAGTCTCTTATTTTATTAATGGTGAGTTTCAATAGAGAGATACCGCAAGGAAGTGGCGTCTATGATGAGTAGGCGCCATTTTTCAACTTACATTGTGACGGGTTAAGGGACATAGACATCCCCAGCAAATAGTTTTCTTGCTGTTCTGATAATTGAGGCTTGTAATCCTTCAGGGAAATGTCCTCGTTGATTGAGAGACACATCAAAATGCCCACTTAAATGTTCGATAGAGATGTGCTGCATATCGACTTTTTGAGATAAATATCGTTTTATCACACTGTTTTCTAAAATAGTGCCGGTTGCAATGGCAATAGCACCAGTGACAGCCAGTGCACCATGGCATTTATGTGGCATAAAATAGCGTACGTTGACGGTTCCACCATGAATAGCTGGGGAGACTAATATGGGTTTAGGGATAACTTTTTGGCTCACATCACCTAACCCCATTGCAAGGCCTGCTTGCTGGCGAATGCTTTCTAAGCGTTGCATAAACGTCTCGTCTGCTTCAAGCTGCTCCGCCGTTTCATAACCTGTTTTATTCAGTTGTGGAGCATCGATTAAAACAACGGGCATCGCCATATCGATGCAACTCACCTCCACCCCATCAAAAATATCGATTTCGTGCCCAGTGGGGAGCAATTTTCCTGTTTTGGTGCCACATGCATTTAAAAAGGTGAGGGAGATCGGTGCTGCCTGGCCCGGAACACTGGCGATAGTCGTACTTCCCTCGTACAACACTTGTCCATTTGGCGTTTGCACTGTGGCATTGACGAAGGTATGAGTATTGATGTTGCGAATACGAATGATCGTTTCATCTCCTGTAACCGGTATTAAACCTTTTTCTATCGCATATGAACCTACCGCACAGAGTATATTGCCGCAGTTCGGTGCCGTATCAACAAGACGATCGGTAATCGATACTTGTGCAAATAAATAATCAATATCTGCATCAGGGTGAGATGAACGACTGATAATCGCAACTTTACTGGTTTGTGGGCTGCCTCCTCCAATACCATCAATTTGCAAGGCATGACCTGACCCCATAATGGCTAATATGAGTTCATCACGTTCTTGGATATTTTGGGGTAAGTCATCCGCTAATAAAAATACGCCTTTAGATGTGCCTCCGCGCATCAACATACAAGGTATTTTTTTCATGTATTTTCCTCTGTAGAGTATCGCTTATTATTATTTATGCTGTTGATGGCATGAAATAAGATAACCGCTGCCCATAACACAGCAAAATAATAGAAGAGGGAGGTTTTATATTTATATGGGACCCAAATAATACTTGGATCCCATGGGTTATTTTTACGTTTAGGCTAAACGTTATTATTTAAATTAAACCAGCACTGATTAAGATTTCCCACCAGCCTAAACCAATGGTCATATGTACCAGTAAACTTAAGAATGCGACGATACCCCCAATAATCCACCAAGAACGAATGTCGTTATAACCAGCACCGAAAACAATTGGAGCTGCCGCGCCGCCATAGTGAGTTAAGCTACCGCCATATGCATTAGAGAACAGTAAACCTAGTGCTAGTAACATTGGCGGTGCCCCAGCCACCATACCCACGGTTGCAAATACAGGAACCATCGCAGCGACATAAGCACCACCAGAGGCGAATAAATAACGTATCGCAACACTGATAAACATGATCACAAAGAAGGCCAGCATTGTTTGATCGCCAAATGAAAGGTGTTGCCCCATCACATCAGCTAACCATTTGAAAAAGCCAGCTTTCGTTAGCACGCCAGACATTCCGATGATACCGCCATACCAAATTAAGGTATTCCAGCCACCTTTATTTTTTAACACATCATCCCAAGTCACCACGCCTAGAATTAATGTTAAGGCCATAACACAAATCGCAACGGTGGAGGCGCTAACGCCAATTTGACCTGCAAATATCCATCCCGCCAAAGCTAAGATAAAGATAATACTGAGCAGTTTTTCTCTTACCGTCATTGGGCCGAGGTCAGCTAATCCTTTCGCAGCAATCTCTTTATTGTTGACTTTTTTCAACTCAGGAGGATACAACTTGTAGATGATAAGGGGAGTCAGGATCAACATAATTAGCCCAGGAATAGCAGCCGCAAGCGCCCATCCACCCCAACTTAAATGGATCCCCATAATGTCAGTCATCATGGCTAATGCTAATGCATTTGGTGCCATCGCGGTTAGGAACATATAGCTGGTGGTTTTTGTCACCATATAAACGTTCACTAACAGGTAATGGCCGGCTTTACGAGGGCTTTTTTCAGGATCTGAACCTAGTGCCACCGCTACGCTGTTAATAATTGGAAAGACAATTCCCCCTGCACGTGCCGTATTTGATGGCGTTGCTGGTGCAATAATTAAGTCAAGAATTGCTGTGACATAACCAAGACCTAATGTTGTTCCACCGAGCTTGCCAATTAAAATATAAGAGAGTCGTTTACCTAAGCCTGTAATCACGAATGCCGCACTGAGCGTAAAGGCAGCAAAGACGAGCCAGGTTGTACCGGAGGCATAGCCATTAAGCACTTCACTGACTTTGACATCTTTAGTGCCTGTCACACCAATGACCACTGCGCTGGCAGCGATAGTGGCTAACAAAATAACAGGTTCAGAATAGGGCTTTAATACCAGCCCCACGATAGCGGCTAAGTAAAGACCAAATAATAACCACGCAATGTGGGGTAACCCTTCCGGTGTTGGGATTAACGATATGATTATGGGAATCGCTATGAGAAGAAATAGCTTCCATATTTTATCTTTTTGCATAGGCCAATTTCCTTAATGAATACTAAATTTGGTTAATATTAAAATTTATTATTTAATATTATGAATTTGTGTCTGGTGTATTTGGAATACAGTTATGCTTTGAATGGATATTGGAAATCCTTCAATGCCAAATACGGGATAAATTCGTTAAAACAGTAATCAATAATTAAGTTTTTTATTTTTGTTAATTAAATTTTATTTTTCCTGTGTCGGTTAATATTGAATTGGTGTTAATTTTATTTTGAATAAGGTAAGCGAGCTAAAAACCAAGTGAGAATTAATAAGTCTGCACTTCCACCTGGACTTAAGTTTTTTATAATGCATTGCCTATCGAAGCGTTTAATTTTTTCTAAATCTGTCGAATCAACTAATCCACCTTGGTCAAGTACCGCCTGTGCTTGGGTTTTCAGCCATGATAAACCGGCTAGTCCGCCACGATTGGCCACATTGGTATCATCATTGTTTGCCATTAATAAGATGAGTGTTTCAAGTAATGCGAGTTGTTGAGGTTTACCTTCAATAAGTTGTTTTAAATAATAAGGCAGAGATAAATCAACCACGAGTCGGTAACCACTTTCCGCTTCACCACGAGCACCTGTTAAACCAAATGATTGGTATAAACGCTGGCCTGCGGTAGGCGTATCCGTTATTTGCATTAATTCAGTCGTAATACCTTGGCACATCAGTGATACGTCTTGACTGATAGAGGCAGCCGAAACCGGTTTCTGTAACGCTAATTGACGGCCGATGATGGTTAATACTAATCCTAGAGAGAAGATTGAACCTTTATGCGTATTAACGCCTTTTGTCGCACGAAACATCGATTGTTCACATGCAATACCAATTGGGCGAATTTTTTTCAAAACATGCTGAACAGGGAGTTGTTTATACTTTGCGCCAGCGAAGAGAAAATCAGGAAAATGCTGAGCGATAGCACGGGCACTGAGATGAAAATCAGTCAACGCCATATCCTTGTGAGCCCCTGTATTCCATGCATCAACAAGGCCGGGTTTTGGGGTTAGATTCACCTCAGCCATCATGGCTTGCCAACCCAGTTGGCTATAATAATGTACGGCCTCATGTGTGAGCCGTTCTGTTTGCTCAATCGTTAGCGGACGCATTAGCTAGCACCTCGATTTGAGTAAGAATCTCATTCAGCGGATGGATACGCTCCCGAGCACACATTTTGGCCTCTTTTTCGCACAGCAAGCAGCGTCTAGCGGGAAGGCCTAGTTTGGCGCGTGAATATTGCCGCCCCTCAGCGTCAAAGACATCAAAATCCCATAAACGACCTACGTGAGATAACGCTTCTGCTTCAATTAAGGCATGTTTTACCTCAATGGCATTGGCATCTACTGCGACGAAACATTCAGGCCCCGTCGATAAGGCAAAAGATTGTTGTGCTAAAAGTACCCACTGCCTGCGTTGAGCGACCTGTTTAAGCGCATTTAATCCCTGATTAAAGATCAGTCTGACAAGATGATTATCTTTGACAGGACCAGGAAAAACGACAGTAAATGAAATCAGGGTTACCTGATGGAGACCAATCCACTGCTGCTGTCTAGCCTGACGGTTATCACGACTTTGTAGCAGCTCAGGTAAAGAAATTTCAGGTTGCTCTATGGTATCAGGCAGTGGGTAAAACATGGTGTTACTCCTTAACTTGATGCACGATATCAATCACAGAGCCATCTCGGTAGCGAACAACGGCGACGATTTTATCAGTGAATTCAATAGGATTAGGTTTACCTGTTAATAACTCAGCCCGTTCACGTAGCCAATCAATGGAAACGGTATTGATTCCTTGGTTTTCCAATTGTTGTTTCAATTCGGGGCGAGCTGGATTAACAGCGATACCATGGTCTGTGACTAAAATGTCGACACTAGACCCAGGCGTAACGCAGGTGATCACTTCATCAACAAGCGTTGGTATACGGCCACGTACTAACGGTGCAACAATGATGGACAGTTTTGATGCAACAGCAGTGTCACTGTGACCCCCTGATGCGCCACGTATCACGCCATCGGATCCTGTCAGTACGTTAACATTGAATTTTGTATCGATTTCGAGTGCACTTAACACCACCACATCCAGCATATCCACCGAGGCACCTTTGGAATCAAAGCAGGCGTATTGATTGGCACTGATCTCGATATGATTTGGGTTGCGAGCTAATGACATTGCAGCGGCACGGTCAAAGCTTTGCACATCAATTAATTTACGAATAAAGCCTTTTTCATGTAAATCGACTATTGTGGATGTGATACCACCGAGGGCAAAACCGGCACAGATATTGTGACGGCGCATTTTATCTTCTAAGAAACGGGTAACAGCAAGTGACGCACCCCCCGTACCTGTTTGTAATGAAAAGCCTTCTTTGAAATAGCCTGACTTTTCGATAACGTCGGCGGCAGTTCGAGCGATCAAGAGTTCTCTAGGATTCGAGGTCATGCGGGTCGCATCGGCACCAATTTTATCGGCATCACCAACCCGTGGCACTTTGACAATATAGTCCACTTCATCCTGTTTAATACTTGCGGGATTGTGTGGGTATGGCAGTAGTTCTTCCGTTAACATGATGACTTTATTGGCAGTTTCAGCATCAATTTTGGCATAACCGAGTGAGCCACAACAGGCCTCACCAGTGTAACCATTAGCATTGCCATATTCATCACAAGAGGGGACCCCGATAAAAGCGACATCGATACTGAGCTCACCGCTGTGAATAAGATTAGCTCGACCACCATGAGAGTGGATTTGTACGGGTTCAGTTAGCTCACCACGAGAAATGGCTTCAGCTAATGGGCCTCGAAGACCTGAAGTATAAATTTTACGTACGACACCATGGCGAATATGCTCCACTAATGGTGAATGACAGGCACTTAACGAGCTTGAAGCCAGTGTGAGATGACGAAAACCCATTTCTGCGATGACTTGCATAACAAGGTTAATCGTTAAATCGCCACCACGAAATGCATGATGAAATGAAATAGTCATGCCATCTTTTAAACCCGCACGGCGAATAGCGAGTTGCAAGTCTTCACACAGTTTACGATTACGTGGTTTTTGCACCTGCTGCTGAACCTTGCCAATATCATTAAACTGACGATGTGATTCGTCTGTCATAAGGTCAAAATAGGCTGATACGCGAGCCTGACGCTGTGTCATATTTGTCATTTTTTATGCCTCACTCTTCCCGAATTCCTGATAATGCCGCTCGTGAAAGGACTAAACGTGCTCGATCAATCACTGGGCCATCAACCATTTTCCCGTTTAATGAAACGACACCACGACCTTCTTGCTCAGCAGCATTAGCTGCATCAACAACACGTTGAGCATGATCCACTTCTTTTTGGGTTGGGGCATAAAGGTTATGCAGTAGCTCGATTTGACGAGGGTTAATTAAGGATTTGCCATCAAAACCAAGCTGTTTAATGTGAGCAGCTTCTTTTAAGAAGCCTTGTTCATTATTCGCGTCAGAGTACACGGTATCGAATGCTTGAATACCTGCTGAACGCGCTGCCTGTAAAATAGCGCACCGAGCATAGAGGAGTTCAATGCCTTCTGGAGACCGCTCGGTACGCAAATTGCGAACATAATCTTCAGCACCTAATGCGATGCCAATAAGTCGGGGTGATGCGTGAGCAATATTGACTGCTTGTGTAATCCCCATGGGTGATTCAATTGCTGCGAGTAAACCGGTGCTACCCTGTTCACGACCACAGCTTTTTTCAATACGTAAGATTTCATTTTCGATATCAATAACGTCTTGCGCCGTATCTGTTTTTGGCAGACGTACGATATCGGCACCACCACGAACAACGGCTTCTAAGTCAGCGACACCGAAGGCCGAATCAAGGGCGTTCACACGTACAACCGTTTCAACGTCCTGATATAGCGGGTGCTGTAGCGTATGATAAACCAAGCGACGAGCCGTATCTTTTTCACGGAGTGTGACAGAGTCTTCAAGGTCGAACATCAAAGCATCCGCTTTGTAAATAAAGGCATTACTTAGCATGGCCGCATTGGAGCCAGGCACAAATAGCATACTTCTACGGGTGCGATTTTTTTGTTGTGGAGTCATTATTGCTCCTCCCAAGGTAAGGCAGTTATGTCAGCAGCTCTGGCAAATAAAGCTTCTAAGCGTGCTCTAAGAACACATTCCAGAGCGCCTTTATCGTCAACAATAATTTGAGCCCCTTGGATGTCGTGTTGTTTAACTAGCTCAAGCACCACGTGTTCAATTGCATCGCCAAACTGTTTTTCAACACTACTGCTGATTTGTATCGAGACTTCTTGGGTGTCTTCTAAGGGTTCTATTCGTACCATGACATCACTTGATTCAAGCGTGCCAGCAACGGCTGCGTGGAGTATTTTCATAGTTCACCTGTGACTAATTCAGAATTTTCGATGCGGTGAGAGGCAGATGGTGAGCGGGAAGCTAACATATTCTCTAAATAGTGATAGGTTGCTTCAGGCACAATCGGCTTGATCGCCGCCAGATCTTTTTTAGCAAGTAGCCTACGTACTTGTGAGGCGGAAACTGCCGTGCCGTCGTAGACCATTCGCGGAGATTCAACCAGCTCAATAGGTGGGGAGTTGAGCGTGCGAGTTTCGAGCCAAAAGCGCATGTCTTCGTTATATTGATGAGTGACTTTGCAAAAAGGCTCTGTTCCAACAAAACGGTGAGTAATACCAAGTGCGGGGGCAATATATTGTCGAAAAATTTTAATATCGATTTCGGTATAACAATTATCAACAACCGCTTTATCTTTAATGAAATAACACGGGAAAGTTGCTCGAGAAATAATGTATTCAGAGCCTCTATGAATGGTAAGGTTCTCTATTCCTTGAGTGCCTGCTTCAATTAACTGTAATCTGACGCTGTAAGGGAAGCGTGAGGTATCTTCTTTGACAACAAAAAGATGAAGCCAATCACAGGATTTGGCTGCTTTTTCAATTAAATAGCGGTGCCCTAAAGTAAATGGATTGGCATTCATCACAATCGCGCCAATTTTTTTGCCTTCTTTATACTGGGCTTTTAAACTTTTAATATAGCGTTTTAGATAACAACAGCTGTTCTCCATTAACACCATAATATTCGGCACGGTGGCTAGGGTATGGAATCCACACTGTTGAAATAAACTTTCATTTTGTGTTTTAGTATAAATAAATAAGTGAGTCGTATTATTTTCATAGGCAAGGTTAACCAATTCGGTTGCTAGCTTTAACGCTAAACCTTCACCACGAACATGATCACTAATTGCAACACATTTAATAACATTTTTAGCGAGGCCGCCACACGCAATTAATTGATCATTACGCGTAATCGTAATAAAAACGTCAATACTGGAATCTATATCTAAATCGTTTTCTTTTAAAAACTGAGCTATTTCAGCTAGTTTTCTGTTCTCATGACGTTTTACTTGGTTAAACGTTATGTTTTCGAACATATTAGTATCCTGCATCTCATATAGAGATGTTTTTAAGTTGTTACTAATGTTAAAGTTAATTAAATAAAAGTTCGGATATTAATTTAATAAATAACTCATTAGCTTTTTATTTAATTACCCTGTTCGATATTAATATTAAAGATTATCTCATTATTATATTTGACCTATTTCATGTTTCTAAAAGGAGTTTGTATTTGTTTTATGGTTTTAATGTGTTTAATTATGGGATATGTTGTTTATTGCTTGGTTTTAATGTATTTAATTATTAATATGTCTCTTATTCGTGAGCTCAATTAGCTTCATAATGCGCTAATCGGTGTTTTTTCGTGTAACAATATTTTTACTTTTCAGTAGGTAATAGGATATCCATGAAAAAAGAGTACCCGCGGTCTCCATTTAGAAAAAGCCACTCGATATCCTTTTCTGTGCGAGTTTTCTTTCTTTTATTACTCGTTTCCGTTGTGTTGACGTTTAGTTTGGGTAAGTACTTCACCGAAACCGCTGAAAATCGTTTAATGGCGAATATTCGCTCACTTGCAATGAGCCAAGCGAAGTTGATCGCCTCCATGGAGAGTATTATTCAGTCTGTTAAGACACGCGATATCCCAAAATTAAAGATAATTGCGGATAAACTTAATCAAGATTCTGACTATGATTATGTGGTCATCGGGGATGAAAATTCGCTACGCCTATATCACCCCAATGAAGAAAAAGTTGGCTTCAAGATGCAGTGGAACAAACCCGGTGCATTAGAGCGGGGGGAAAGCTATTTTATCGGTGGGGAAGGTTCTATAGGCAATGCCGTTCGCGCGAAAACCCCGATATTTGATGAAAACAATCAAGTGATAGGTGTTGTCTCTATTGGTTATCTCACTAATAAAATAGAGACATCCAGAAGTGAATTATTGGTTCAGACGGGAGCCATGTTTTTTGGGGTGTTAGTGATTTTGTTATTCCTATCATGGGCCTTTACTCGCTTGATTCAGCGGCAAATGTTGGGGATGGAACCTGAGCAAATTACACAAATGGTTGTCGTACAAAAAGGAATATTTGAAGCGGTTTTTGAAGGGGTGATTGCTGTTGATTGCGCAGGGAAGATCATTAATATCAATCATAATGCACGTAAAATGCTTTCGTTAAGTGAACCCTTGAACCATTTAGTTGGGCGTTCAGTGAGTGAGTTGATTACCCCAGAGACTTTCTTTATTAATGATATCGCAACAACGCAGCATGATGTTATTTGTTCATTTAATGGTTTGAATGTTATCGCTAACCGCATTGCTTTATTAGATGAAAATCATCTCATTGGTGCGGTGATTAGCTTTCGTAGCCAAAATGATATTGAATCCCTCAACTCACAATTGACACAAGTGCGTCAATACGTTGAGAATCTTCGCTCATTACGTCATGAGCACCTTAATTGGATGTCGACACTGAGTGGTCTATTGCAAATGAAGGAGTATGACCAAGCATTGGCAATGATAAAGGGGGAATCAGAGTCACAACAGCATCTCATTGATGCGCTACGTCAACAATTTGCAGATAAACAGGTCGCAGGTCTACTGTTTGGAAAATATCACCGAGCCAGAGAACTCGGGTTGCAGTTGGTGTTCACGCCGGGTTGCCAATTGAGTTCACTCCCACCGTTATTAAGCAGTACTGAATTCTGTGCAATTTTAGGTAATCTTTTGGATAATGCATTTGAAGCAAGCCTAAAAAGTCAGGAAGGAAACAAGCAGATTGAATTATATCTCTCAGATGAAGGTAATGAGTTTGTTATTGAAGTGGCTGATGAAGGCTGTGGTTTCCCTTCAGAAATAAAAGATAAATGGTATGAAAGGGGCATAACGACAAAAACGGAGTCTGTCGATGGGCATGGGATCGGCTTGTATCTGGTGGCTTCGTATGTCAAAAGATGTAATGGTGTGATTATTATTGAAGATAATCAACCAAATGGTACTCTATTCTCAATTTTTATTCCAAAAGTGAAGATATAAAATGATGAAGATAAAAATCCTCATTGTGGAAGATGAACTGCTGCTCGCTGAGATGCATGGCGAATACATTAAATCCTATCCTGCTTGCGATAAAGTTTGGGTGGCAGGGGACTTGGCACAGGCCAAAAAAATGATCGAATATATGAAGCCTGACCTGATCTTACTGGATAACTATCTACCTGATGGAAAGGGGATAGATTTGGTTCATGAATTAATCCAAGAAAGAAATAGTGCAGATATTGTTTTTACAACGGCGGCGAGTGATATGGAAACCGTCTCTGAAGCGATTCGTTTAGGGGTTTTTGATTATTTGGTGAAACCTATTGCTTATGAGCGATTAGGTCAGACACTGGATCGCTATATTCAACGTAAATCGGTCTTGCAGGCGAGCCGTAAAACGAATCAGAGCCAAATTGATGATATGTTTAACACATATGCACGCGGTGAAGCGAAAGAGGAACTGCCAACGGGTATCGATGGGTTAACGTTAGAAAAAGTCTTGTCACTATTTACGCAACCAGAAGCGGAGCATACTGCGGAAACAATTGCGGAAACTATCAAGCTCAGCCGTACTACAGCGCGTCGTTATCTAGAGTACTGCTTGGCACAACACAAAATAGAGGCAGAAATTGAGTATGGTAAGGTAGGGCGTCCTCAGCGTATCTATCGCGCGGTTCAAAAATAAGCTTATCATTAGCGTCTGCATAACGTGATTTTTATGCAGACAACTAACACTATTTTTTTAAATTATTTTCAAGTATCAACACTTTTTTCTCTGCTCTTTCATTGCCGTGTGCGGCGGCGAGTTTGTACCAATACAGTGCTTTTTTATCATCCTGATTGACGCCCATGCCATATTGGTAACAGGCACCAGTGGCATACTGCGCGTCAGCACTGCCATGTTGTGCCGCACGAATAAACCAGTGGCAAGCTTTTGCTTGATCAGCAGTTACACCATCGCCTCGAGCATAGATCAAAGCGAGGTTAAATTGCGCCGAAATTTCACCTTGTTCAGAAGCCAAAGTTAACCATTTTATAGCAGATTTAATGTCCTGTTTGACGCCTTGTCCATGCAGATACAGCATACCTAAACTATTTTGTGCAGGAGAGAAACCAAGCTGCGCTGAACGTGAAAAATAGTGATAAGCTTGTTGATAGTTCACTTTATCATACATGCCAGTCGCGGCCTGATAACCTAATAGATAAAGTGCTTGAGGTTGATCTTGTTTCGCCAACGATAGATAGATTTGCTGGGCCTTTTGCGGATCTTCAGTGACTGCAATACCTTTTTCATACCAATAAGCCAGCATCAATTCAGCCGGTTGGAAATGTTGTGCTGCGGCTTTAACTAACCACTCTTCAGCGTGCTGTTTGTTTTGTGGCAGTAAATTATGTATCCCCGTTAAAGAATATTCGGCCATATTTAACTGACCGAGTGGATCACCGGCGGTGGCGGCTTTTTTCATCCATAACAGCATTTGCTCTTCATTCTTATCTACCCCTTTACCTTGTTGATACATAAGGGCGAGATTAATTTGTGCCTTTGTAAATCCTTGCTCTGCGGATAAACGATACCATTTAGCCGCATCGGCAAGTTGGTTTTCGGATTGATATAGCATAGCAAGGTTGAATTGTGCCTCGGCCTGCCCATTTTGTGCATTTTCGTACAGTTTTTGTTTATCTTGAGGCGCTGGATCAGCGTAACTGTGCAGCGCGAAGGCATTGAAAATAATAAACAGCGATAACAAAAAATTTTTCACGGGAGACCCTTTTATCGTTTTTTCTACGAGTAGGTTAACTTGCTGTTTTCACTTAAGCAATAATGAATATAACTAGGACGTTTTTCGTGAACAGCGTGCTCGGTGATGTCAACAGAGAATTTTTTCAAGGAAATAAGAAAAAATTATGAACCTTTATTAAGGGTGAGAGGTCTTATTAGTAAGTATATCTGTTTGCTTGCGTAAACATTCATATATTTACCCTCAATATTCATTTCTTTACATGAAGTAATGCAATAATGCATCTAAGTAGTGAGAGTTTCACTCGTAGCAACGAAGATCCTTAAGTAGAATGCATTATGCCCAGCCGATTTGCTGGGCTTTTTTTTATCTAAATTTCCTCTCAACAACCCCCGTTATCCTTTTCATCTTAGTTGTCTGCATTGTTATTCATATTCTATGTTGATTTATTTTTAATCAAATTATTGTGTGTGAGATAACGACACGTTTTGACGAATAGCGCTATTCAACGGCTGTTTTATGGAAGTAAAAATAAGAATGTGTAGTTGATTTACACATTAGCACCAAAGAGATATAAATTTTGTCGCTATGCGCTTTAAATCAGAACAATATGCTTAACATATGATATACAATTGATTAATTAATGTCCATCTTGGATGGGGGAACTGGCTGTATAAGTGAGCTTAATCACGATATAAAACTATTGATAGGGCAATTAGTGCTAGCTAAATCTTTATTTTTGGTGCATAAATAGCGTATATTGCTTAATTGATTTTCGCATTCCTAGCGGTGTTTATCCCTATAAATGTTGAATAAATAATCAAATCTGCTTTAACTCATTGAATTTTATGTTTGTGATTCATAAACATCGTTTTACACACAGAGATGTTAATTTTGAAGGTTAAATCTATGGAGCCTAAAGTCAGGGATTTTGACGTCATTAGCCCGCAAAGTTTGGATTTTTCAACTTTAATTCTTGAGACAATAACAATGCTGAGGGTACAGACAGTACCCCATTTTGCTTTTTGCTTACGTACAGGTTGTCATAGAGGTAACTAGTGTCCACAACTAACAACAAAGAGGAAATCAGTCTTAACGCGTTTAAGCAACCTCGCTCGTTCTATCTTATATTCTCCATCGAACTCTGGGAGCGTTTCGGTTATTACGGTCTTCAGGGGATCCTTCCTATTTATCTTAGCCAAGTGCTGGGAATGTCAGAAACAGAGTCAATTACGCTGTTTTCTGCTTTTGCTGCTTTAGTATATGGCTTTGTGGCGATAGGAGGCTGGTTAGGTGATAAAATCCTAGGTACTAAACGTGTTATTGTGCTTGGTACGCTGGTTTTAATCGCCGGTTATGCTTTAGTGGCCTATTCTGACCATGATGTCTCCATGGTATATGTCGGTTTGGCAACCATCGCCGTAGGTAACGGCTTGTTTAAAGCTAACCCATCATCATTATTATCAACCTGTTATGCTAAAGACGATCCACGTTTGGATGGTGCATTCACGATGTACTATATGGCTGTTAACATTGGTTCCTTCTTCTCTATGTTAGCAACACCGTGGTTAGCCAAACATTATGGTTGGGATATTGCATTCTCACTCAGTGTTGTTGGTCTTGTTATCACCTTGATTAACTTCTTTATGTGCAAAAAATGGGTCGCGGCTCATGGCTCTAAGCCTGACTTTGTACCCATGGTCATTTCAAAGCTCTTAGCCACGCTCGTTGGTATTGTTGCACTGATTGCGATTTCAACTTGGCTACTGCACAACATGGATATTGCTCGTGCAGCGCTAGGGATTATTTCATTAGGTATCATTGTTATCTTTATTAAAGAAACGGTCGCGTTAGAGGGAATAGCACGTCGCCGTATGATCGTTGCGCTGATCCTGATGTTAGAAGCGATTGTGTTCTTTGTTTTGTATAGTCAGATGCCAACATCTCTTAACTTCTTTGCGTTACATAACGTTGAACATGAAGTTTTAGGTTTCAGCGTTGAGCCTGCACAGTATCAAGCTTTAAACCCATTGTGGATTATGATTGGTAGTCCGATCCTTGCGGCTATTTATAATAAGATGGGCGACCATCTACCGATGCCGCATAAATTTGCTATTGGTATGCTGCTTTGCTCAGCGGCGTTCCTTGTGTTGCCATTGGGTGCAAAATTCGCTAACGAAGCGGGTATTGTGTCAGTCAATTGGTTGATCATCTGCTACGGCTTCCAAAGTATCGGTGAATTGATGATTTCTGGTTTAGGTCTGGCGATGGTGGCACAATTAGTTCCACAACGTTTAATGGGCTTTATCATGGGGTCATGGTTCTTAACAAACTCCGCAGCGGCATTTATTGCTGGTTATGTTGCTTCTATGGCAGCAGTGCCAAAAGGGGAACTCACGAGTTCTGTTGATTCTCTGGCGGTGTACAGTGATGTGTTCTTGAAAATAGGTGTTGTTACAGGTGTGATCGCGATTTTGATGGTCGTCACCGCACCAATGTTAAATCGTATGACATTAGAGCGTGATTAAACGAATTTTATTGCTCGATGATTAAATAAAAGGGCCGAAACAGGCCCTTTTGTTATTTATGAAAAATTATTTTTTCACTTTATGGACGATATCAACATATTTTGAGGTATCGTCTTGTGATGGATAGATGCGGTAAGTGTATTCCTCTGGGGTCACTGTCACGTTTTCGACAACGCGAGTAAATAATACTTCACCCTTATCATTTTTGGCGGTAAGGGAACGGCTTTTTCCATCTTCACTGAATGACCAGTCACCTTGCATTTTCGGCTTACCCTCTAAAGTGGTCATCTTAAAAGTACCATCTGGGTAGTATTCCGCAAGTCCGAAGAAATTAGCCACTTGCTCATTGGCAGGGTCAACACGTTTTTTGTCTTGATCAAGTGCTTCTGTTGTCACCCACACTTTATCTACCATGATATCTTCATACGCATTGAGTTTCTTTTCGACAGAAGCTGATAAACCAACAGAGGCTGTTGAATTTGTATTAGCTTGGACTGTGAACGCCGCAACACTAGACAGCGCAATGATAGCGGCAATAAAAGGTTTCAATTTCATAAATACTCCATTATTAGATGACATTATAGATTGATTAAAGAGAGTCCTTATATAAAACTAGAAGATTAATGATGAAATGTGAAGGCGTAAATTATTGCCAATTATGTCTATCGTATAGTTATCTTTACGCAATAAATGCGTGTGAAGAAACTGGTACTTAACCAAAATACCAGTTTTAGGGGAGGTCGTTAGTTGAAGTGACGGTTGTTAATTATTTTTAATGAACGATTATTACCATTAATTAATAGTGTACTTGAAGTACGGCCATTCGCGTTATAAGCGATCCCTGACATTAATACGGTAGGAGTAATGGCGGTGGCGGCAAACATAACATCATCGGTACTGACCATCGTCTCTAACGTCAGTATCTCGCCGATAGCGACACCCATTTGCTGGCAACGTAACGCTTCTTGTTCGGCTAATAATCTATTTTCTGGGCTATCGCCTTTCGCTAAAGTTCGGGTAACTAAGCGGGCTTGCATGTCTCCACCTAGCGCACGTGCAATAGCAGCACTAATAATCCCTTCTGGGGCACCACCCGTGCCATACATCATATCGATAGGTTGCTCTGGCAATATAGCTAATAGTGAAGCTAAAACATCGCCATCGGGGATGGTAACAACATTCACACCAAAATGACGTAGTGTTTGCATAATATGCTGGTGGCGAGGCTTATCTAAAATAGCAATTGATAGATCAGCAATGGGTTTATTGAGTGCAGATGACAAATTCTCAAGGTTTTTTTCTAATGGATTGGCAAGATGGACCGCACCTTTAGCCTCTTTGCCGACAACCAATTTTTCCATGTACATATCTGGTGCTTGTAAAAGAGCGCCTGTTGGGGCTGCGGCTAGCACCGCAATCGCATTATGTTCATTACAGGCAACCATACGCGTACCATCGATAGGGTCAACAGCGATATCTAACTTCTGTTTTGCAGAAGGGTTTCCAACCTGTTCCCCAATATACAGCATAGGCGCTTCATCAATTTCACCTTCACCAATCACCACTTGCCCGTGAAAATCAATGGCGTTAAGGCGATTACGCATTGCTTCGACGGCGGCTTTATCTGCCGCATGTTTATCTTGTTTACCCACCCAATCGTGAGCTGCTAAAGCTGCAACTTCTGTAACGGAAGCGATTGCATACGCTAGTTCATCGCTAATTTGCATTATTTATTCCCTGAATAGTAAAACATCATATCTAGACATATAATACTTTTTTTGTGATCTATCTGGCAAATCGTTGGTGAGGAAAGCGGCTGGAGAAATAAAAGAAAAGCAGGCTAATTAGTAGCCTGCCTGTGTGTTATAGCGCTTCAACGATCGCAATACCGCCAATAATCGAAATTAAAGCGGCGAGCGTACTGAGTAATACGGTTCCTGCCGCAGTCTCAGTATAAGCCTTATTACTGATGGCTAATGCTGGAACGGCTGTCGCTGTCGGCAATACCCCAATAATAAAGGCAGATTTTAACATATCGCCTTGTAAGCCAAGAGCAATACCGGTTCCCAGTATTAAGGCAGCTTGCACAAAGTTCTTCACAAAGACGTTGAAAACGATCTCGACGCTAATTTTTAGCTTAATTCCAGACAGTAGTAAGCCTAGGAAGAATAATGCGACCCCTCCCGCTGTTTTACCTAATTCGTTTACTGAGTTTTGCAGTATTTCAGGTAACTTAACGCCAAAAATAGCGAATAAGGCACCTAGAATAGGTAGGAACACTAACGGTTGTGCGACGGCTTTGCCAATTGATTTTAAAATACCGTTGTTTTGTTGCTTGCCACTAATCAGCAACAGGGTAAAAGGAATGATAATAATGGTATAAATTAAATTTCCTAGCACCATCGCAATAAGACCAGATGAGCCTACTGTTGCTAAAAGCACCGGTGGCCCACAGTAGGCCATATCAGGGAAAGAAACGGATAGCGCTTGCATCGCTGAGTCTTTTTTATTATGTCGAAAAAAAACTTTACCGACTAAGAAACCGATTATATAAGAAACGATCAAGCCAACAGCTAATGCTAATAGATAGTCAATATTGAGCAGCACAGAAGGTGGGGCTTGTGCTGCGGCAAGGAATAGGGCAAAAGGTAGTGCAATTTTAACAACAAAGTCAGCAAATGCTTGGGAATATTCACGTTTTATAAAGCCGTATTTTCCTGATAGCCAACCGACCGCTAAACCGAGAATGATTGGTCCAAGTGCGGCCATTATTACTTGTAATAACATAATGTCCTCATGAGATGAAATAAAATATTACCCGAATAGACAAATTATGACGCACGAAAATTCACCACTTAAAAAACTATCTTATTTAGATAATCTTATTTGTGCTGATTTCAAGTGTACGGGCAGTACCTCTTTTAGTGGTAGTGTTCACTGTATTATTAATTAGCGCTAATTTTTAATAACGCAAATATATAAATATCACAAATAAATTAGAAAATATGGAAAAATAATCATTATCTATTAAATAAGGTCGTTAATGACAAAAAAAGAGGTTCTTAATAATAAGTAAACATAAAATGAGGGTCATTTTTACAATAAAATAACGCTATTTTAGAACAGTCTTGACTCGACTACGGATAGTGACCTACTGTTCATAATAACTCTTTTTTTGACTAGTATTTTGAGGTATTGTTCAGCCTTGGCTTTAATTTGTAATAATTTATTACAGCTAGTTGGCAATAGGTAGAATGCTATCTACACTAGTCCAATATTTAGATGCTCTTTTTTTGGCTAATTTAATGATGAGGGAAGCCTATTTGTGGATATTTTGATACTAGTAGGGTTCGTAGTTATTCTTTTAATGGTAGTTTCACCTATACTTGCCATTATTGCGATGCATCGCGTAAGTCGAATGAGATCTCAGCTATCAGAGTTAAATCAACGCGTTATTTCATTAGAACAAGCGTTAAAGCCTGATGCTGATAGCTCGGAAAATCGCCAATCGGAGCTAGTCCATACAGCGGAAATGGCCTCGTCAGAAAAAAAACAAACACCGCCAATTTTATTTCAAGAAACTCCTCATTATCCACACAGTTTAACTGGTCATTCAACCACAAATGCATCATTGGAGCCGCATTCGCAAACTGGCGTAATAATGTCAGCACAGGAATCGCAAACATCCGTGGATGTTAATCGCTTTGAGCGTCGTGCAAATAATAAAACGCAATTACAAAATGACAGTAATTGGTCTTTATTTAGTCACTTTTTTAGCTGGGTTTGGAAAGGTAATCCGCTTGCTAAAATCGGTATTTTATTATTATTTTTTGGTATCGCATATTTATTGAAATTTGGCGTACAAAATAACGTATTATCCCCACAATTACGTTTAATAGTCAGTTCGATTGGTTGTTTGTTACTGCTTGGTATCGGTTGGTATTTACGGCATAAAAAGACGTTATTTGCATTAATATTACAAGGTGGCGCCGTAGGGTGTTTTTATATAACCGTTATTGCAGCATTTAAAATGTATTCGCTACTGCCATACGGCATGGCATTTGTGGCAATGCTGATAATTTGTGCCGCCAGTATTGTGCTTGCCTTATCGCAACGAGCGATCAGCTTAGCGATTTTAGCCTCGCTCGGCGGATATTTAGCACCTATCCTGCTGTCTACTGGGGGTGGTAATCATATATTTCTCTTCTCCTATTATTTGATGCTATCTGCCGCTATCTTAATTATTAGTGTCTGGCAAGCTTGGCGCCCGCTTAATCTAGTCGGTATGTTTATGACTTATTTTGTCGCGGTTCTATGGGGTTGGGAATACTATCAAACTGACTATTATGTCTCTAGCCAAATTTTTCTTATTGCAAATTTGATTGTCTTTAATGTGTTAACGCAACTATTTGCTTTACGTTACCCACATGATAAGCAATTAGTTGTTGATAATACGTTATTATTTGTACCTCCTTTTATTAGCCTTGCGATACAGTATGCTATTTCTTGGCAAATCAATGTTGTTCCTGCATTTGTTGCATTGTTGCTAGGCGCATTTTATTTATTGGCCGGTTTCCGGATCCATAAAAAATATGCAGCCACCGGAAAAGAACTTGCATTGGGAAATATGATTATTGGGGCAAGTTTTGTCACGTTAGCGATACCCTTGGCGCTTTCATTCGAATGGACATCTATTATTTGGTCTATTGAAGGGCTATTGCTGCTGTATTATGGGTTTTCGGTACAAAATAAAAAATTGGCGACAGTTGGAGTATTGCTTATTTTAGTGAGTGCGATAACGCTATTAGGTGGTTTCTCACTATATACTTGGAGCCGTTCCAGTGTTTATATGGTTCCTGTTTTGTTAGCAGCCTGTTTTAGTGCAGGGGCTATGTTCCATGTTCGACGTGAAACCTCAACCAACTTCAATATTGTGAGCCATGGGTTATTACTTCTAGGATTAGCCGTTTGGTATTTTTGGCTCCCAGCCATAACGGATATTTTGTCTTGGAGTGGGGAATCTGAAAGCTTCATCATTATGGCATTAGTGATTATTTCTGCCTGGCTCTGGCGAATATTAGCCATTAAAGCTGATTGGATTGCACTATTATTGTGTCAGTCCTTTATTTGGCTGGTGGGGTATTACTATCTTGCCGTAGATTTTATTCAAGATGAAAACCCTATGGGTAGAGGAGAGGGGTCTCTTATTTGGCCCGTCATGTTGGGTAGTTCGGTGTTATTCGCCATGCATGCCCAAAAAGCGCATTATATTTGGATGCAACGTATTCTCCATGGCGCAACATTTTGGCTAATCATCGCGTTTATTGCGGCACAAGTGAATTGGTTTGTTGCGATCCTCCCTTGGGGGATGAATGAGTTAGGTTATTTTATTTATGTCATGACGATAACCTTAACGACGCTAGTGTTGTATTGGCTACAAAGCCAAAAAATGCCACCAATGAAGCGAAATGGTATTATTTATTGGTATAGCTTCTTGCCAGTTATTCTTGTGCTTATTGTGTTGTCATTTGTCGCTAATTTAGAGGATGGCAAACTGACATTCTGGAATTATGTTCCTCTGATTAATCCATTAGATGAAGCTGGGTTATTTAGCATCGCATCATTACTATTGATGCGTCGTGGTTTAGTACAAAAATTGAAAAAAATAAGGGTGTTCGATCTCTGGGTTATTAGGGGATTAAGTCTTGCTGCTATTGTTCTGAGCATATTATGGTTTAATGGCATTATGCTTCGAGCAATATCTGATTTTGCCGAGATTAACTGGAATGCTCAAGCACTCTTTGATTCTCGCTTGGTGCAAACTATTCTTTCTATTAGTTGGTCATTAGCTGCTTTAGCTTTTATGATTTTTGCCAGCCTCAAACAAAACCGTCTCAGTTGGCTGTTTGGCGCGGGAATTTTTGCCTGTGTAGTCGTGAAATTATTCTTGGTTGATATCTATGGGCAGGACGGTTTATTCCGCGCTATAAGCTTTATTGTTGTCGCAATACTTATTTTAGTTGTTGGTTATTTTTCTCCACTACCACCAAAAATGGCTCAAGAGAAAGGACTTAATGAGGCTGATGATGAAACTAAATAAAAATCCAAGGAGTTGGCTGGTATTTGTGATGCTAGCTTTTTTTCTCTTATTCTCGGGGACAATTTATGCCGAAAATAAAAAAATATTAACACCTTATGATTTTTATCAGGGGGTTGAGTTAAAAGAGTCCAGTCATAACATTCCATTTGCTTGGGTTGAACTTCCCGTTGAAGCCTATGTTAATTCTGCTTACCCTAAAACGTTACAAGATGTCAGGGTATTTAACGGTACGGGTCAGGAAGTGCCTTCTGCGCTCTTTTACGATTCAGAAGAAAGCAGTCAAACATCACCAATTCGTTTCTCTTTACAGCCTTTAATGACGCGTGAAGAACAATTAAACTTAAAAGAAGAAACAGAGGACGATAAACAGTATCTTTTGGTGGAAACCATACCGAATAAACTGACTCGCCTAGAATTACCCTCTATGCAACAGTCGAAAGATACACGGTATCAAGCTTATCTTTTAACTCGCCAACAGGATCAACAAGCTCTTTTCCCTGCTCAAACATTAAATTTAGAGTGGGGAAAGAGTGATCAAGATTGGCAAGGCAAAGCATTTATTTATGCTAGTGATGACAAACAACATTGGGTAAATATTTCAGCTTATCAGCCAGTGATGAATCTCAGCTCGGATGCCGGTGTTATTCAAAATAATACAATTGAATTATTAAAGGGGAATGATTCAGCGCTAAGTGCGCCTTATCTAATGGTGATTATTGTTACGACTAAAGATACAACCCTACCTGAACTCAAGACAGTACAGGGAATTGGTAAAACATTCCATGCAACAAGACAGCAAGAAATTTGTCGTTTTATTACTCAGAATGAAGGTGTCTCTTTAAATCAATTAATCTACCGTTTACCTTCACCTCAGCCATTGAGCTCAATTGTCATTCAGTTACAACAAACAAATCGCGTAATTCCATTACAAATTGAATATGCCTCTAATTCAGGCGAAAATTGGCTACCGTTGACAAATATGGTTGCTTACCATCAAGTGAATAATGGAGAACAAACTCGTAACCCAGAGATAGCGTTAAATGACTTAATGATTAAAAAACTGAGGATTACGGCATTGAAAGGGAGCTGGGATGATAAGCCCCCTTATATAGAAGGAAAACGAGATGCGGTTAATTTAGTTTTTAATGTACAAGGAGCGTCGCCTTATTTATTAGTTTGGGGGAGTCACCTCGCCAGTATGGATGGGCTAAATTACCAAGAGCTTATTGGGCAATCATTAACGGTTGAGCAGCTCATGCATAATTATCCTGAATTATCACTCGCAAAAGAAGTTATTGAGTTAGGTGGTGAAGAGCAGTTAACCATCAATGGCTCAGAGGGTAATAATTTTGATTGGATGATCCTTGTTATCTGGTTGCTGTTAGGGATTGGGATTATTGCCTTACTGTATTTCTGTTGGTATCTCTTAAGAGAAATTAACACTAAATCGACTAAAAAATAGCACAATGCATTAATTGTGTTCCTGAATCAATAAAGTGGGTGAGTTAAACGGCTTCATCCACTTTATTATTATTTGGCCAGCCTATTCTTAAATAAAAAAATCTACCACACCAAAAAATTTACAATTTTTTCCAAATGATTACCTTCAGACAGTATATTTTGATGCGGTAATGCGCTAAAACAAATACTTGGAAACAGGAGGGTGACCAATGAAAAGAGGTTTTTTTTCAAAGCTATTTATCGCTATTGCATTATTAACTAGTGCTTCTATCGTTGCACAAGCAACGGATACTGTGAATTTGCATGATTACGAAAAAGTGAAAATAGTATATTCATTGAAACAGGATAAAATGCAAGATTCAGGTGATATTGAATCACTACGTGAACGAGTAGAAGTCAATCGCGCAGAGCTAGAGGAAATGAATACAGACCGTCGTCTTAGTGATCGACAATTCCGTATTCATCATAAAAAAAATCGCTTTTTTCATTAGCCGATTCTATAGTGATACAACAACGTTAATAATAAAAAGGAACGACCCTGTATCAGGGGCAATGTCTTTGTGGGGCGGTAAAAATAGTCACGTCTCAGCCTATCGATAAAATCAGTGTCTGCCATTGCAATAGCTGTCAACGTTGGAATGGCAGCCCTAGTTTTACTCTTGATTGCAAAGAGGATGTGATTATTGAAGGGGA
The DNA here is from genome assembly GCF_033688105.1 of Providencia sp. PROV080. Classification (NCBI taxonomy): domain Bacteria; kingdom Pseudomonadati; phylum Pseudomonadota; class Gammaproteobacteria; order Enterobacterales; family Morganellaceae; genus Providencia; species Providencia sp. PROV080. The sequence goes on along the minus strand of NZ_CP096346.1, from coordinate 2,676,258 downwards.
AAATAGCGTAACGCGTTTTGCCTCATCGCAGTGGGGGGAACGTGCATTTTGTCAGCGATGTGGTACACATTTATTTTATCACTTTCATTCACCTTCTTCTTATTATGTTTCCGCCGCTTTATTTGCAGAAAGTCGCCATGCTAATCTTGCTATGCAGATATTTGTTGATAGCAAACCTAACTATTATTACTTTATTGAAATAATACCAATGCTGACAGAGCAAGATATGATAAAGTTGATGAATAAATAGACTATGTAGAGAGCGTTGCTGCTAGCTATTCAAAATATTATCGGTTTTGTTTTCCTTCTATCCTGTTAATGTCATAAATATCGATTACAATAAATAAAAAGACTTATCACTTGTTATAGATATTCATTTAACGCTGTTTATTTGATATAAAAAAGATAGATGAATGCCCTATAGTAATATGACGCCTAGTTTAGGAAATTTAACTAATGAATAGTATGAGAAATATGCGACATGCCAGCAATATCGCATGGGTGTTGCAATGGGTGCTGAATATTGGATTGATAGCATTAGCGATCGTACTTGTTTTCTTTTTGGCTAAAGAAACATACACCATGGCATCTTTAATGTTTAGTGGGCAGAAGGAAGCAACAGCTTATGAATTATTAGAAGGAATTGTCATCTATTTCCTTTATTTTGAGTTTATTGCTTTGATAACTAAATATTTTTTATCTGGTTACCACTTCCCATTAAGGTATTTTATCTATATCGGTATTACTGCCGTGATACGCTTGATTATTGTCGATCACAGTGACCCCATGACGACGTTACTTCACGCTGGCGCGATTTTAGTTTTAGTGATTGCTCTTTATATCGCCAATACCGAAAAACTCAAACGAGAGTAGAATATTTTAAATAATTTTTTTTATAAAAAGGAATGTTACACATTCCTTTTTCTTATATTTCTTTAGTTAAAATATAGCCATTAATATCTTAGCTAAAGAATTTCCCCTTACCAAAAGCCTGTTCTATTTTAGTGGAAAACATTAAGTAATTTGCAATGATAAATTATCTTAATGCAAGTGTGGGCAACTGGTTTATCCTGTTAAATATTCGAAAGAAAGTATTTTACTTTTTATAAAGGGTTATTTAGTGTGTAAAAGTTTATTACTCTAATAACTTAAGTACTTGCGAATATGACAACAAATACACTCCCTAAAAAAAAGGGCTTCTTAAATCGCGTTGAGCGTATTGGTAACGTTATGCCTGACGTTACAATGCTATTTATTTATGCCTTGATAATCTGTTGGTTTCTATCTTATTTACTCTCATTTGTAGATTTTAATTACTACCATCCAGTGTCAAAAGAAAAAATATCTGTCGTAAATATGTTTAACTATGAGGAAATCATATTATTCGTTACGTCGGCAGTGAAAAACTTCATTAACTTCCCACCTCTTGGAATAACAATCGTTGCAACTTTGGGGATAGGGATCGCTGAGAGTAGTGGCTTTATCAATACAGCCTTGAAAAAAATGCTCTCGTTTATTACGCCAAAAATGCTGACACCAACAGTGGTTTTTGTGGGTATCGTTTCTCACATCGCGTCTGACTCCGCTTATGTTATTTTAATGCCGGTCGCAGCGATGATGTTCTACGCAAGTGGTCGTCATCCATTAGCAGGTATAGCCGCCGCCTTTGCAGGCTTAGCGGGTGGGTTTACAGCAAGTTATACACCTTCAATCATTGATCCAATTATGCAGAGCTTTACACAAGATGCAGCGCAAATGATGGCTCCAGGCTATAGCGTTAATGTCTTATGTAACTATTTCTTCAGCCTTGGTGGTACGTTTGGTGTTATTTTTACGTGTTGGTTCATTACTGAAAAAATTGTCGAACCTTGGCTAAATAAAAACTGCCCAATTACAACAAGCCAAGTTGATACTGACGCAGAGCAAAATTTAGGCAAAATTACACCGTTAGAAAATAAAGCATTTCGTGTATCAGGCCTTGTTGTGCTTGCACTGGCTGCTGGTTTATTTGCTTTATTATGGCCAGAGAATTCATTATTACGTGGTCCTGACGGTAGTTTGACTAGCCCGAAAGCCCCAATAATGCAAATTGTTGTGCCATTGCTGTTTATTTTCTTTGCATTGCCGGGTATTGTTTATGGTTATATGACTAAATCCTTTACCTCAACCAAAGATGTGGTTAAGGCAATGGAAAATATCACCAAGTCATTAATTCCATTTATTGTATTTGCTTTCTTCGCGGCGCAGTTTCTATATTCATTTCAGCACTCAAACCTCGGCACATTATTGGCGCTATCGGGTGCTGAATTATTGCGTACCTTAGATATGCCTTCAGAATTGACGGTATTCGGTGTCATTTTATTGACTGCAATATTGAATATTATGATCACATCAGCAACTTCCAAATGGGCGATTATGGCGCCTGTTTTGGTACCCATGTTGATGGCGGTTGGGATCTCTCCGGAACTAACGCAAGCGGCTTTCCGCGTGAGTGATTCAGCGATGAACGTCAGTACACCGATGTTCCCATTCTATCCGTTGATTTTGATGTATTGCCAAAAATATTACAAAAATGCTGGTATTGGAACACTTTGCTCGATGATGATACCGTTCACGGTCGGCTTGTTGGTAACATTAACCGCGACGTTGTATCTGTTCTGGGCATTTGATATTCCAATTGGTTTTGATAGTGGTTACACATGGCAACCAACGCCATAAATAAGTTGGCGGATTGAGTAAAAGGAACAAAAAAATGAATGAATTAGGTAAACAGCTTGAACAACGTTTCTTTCGCTATCTAGCAATAGAAAGCCAAAGTGATGCAGCAGCAACGGTTGTTCCAAGCACGGAAGGGCAACGTGACTTAGCAAAATTGCTGGCAAAAGAGCTAGAAAGCTATGGTTTAAAAGATATTTATATCGATGATCATGCTATTTTGTACGCGGTTCGCCCTGGTAATAATCCTTCAGCACCGAAAATTGGTTTTGTGACCCATTTAGATACCGTAGATGTTGGATTATCACCCGTCATTAAGCCTCAAACCTTAAAATATGAAGGTAAAGATCTGTGTTTGAATGCACAAGAAGATATTTGGTTTAAAACAGCAGAGCACCCAGAAGCGGCACCTTATGTAGGGGAAGAGATTATTTTTAGTGATGGCACGAGTGTACTCGGTGCAGATAATAAAGCGGCGGTCACTGTTGTTATGGAGTTAATGGATAAACTGCAATATGCTGATTTTGCATGTGGCGATATCTACGTTGCTTTCGTTCCTGACGAAGAGATTGGGTTGCGCGGCTCAAAAATCATGGGCTTGTCACGCTTTAAAGTCGATTTCGCTTACACTATTGATTGCTGTGCATTGGGCGAGGTGGTTTATGAAACCTTTAATGCGGCTTCTATTGATGTTTCGATTAAAGGAATAACCGCACATCCAATGTCTGCAAAAAATGTGTTGTTAAATCCAATTCGTGTGGCGCATGACTTTATTGGTTGTTTTGACCGTTTTGATACGCCTGAGCATACAGAACAGCGCGAAGGCTATTTTTATGTGACTGACTTAGTAGCCAATCCGGATAATGCAAAAATTAAAATGGCTATCCGCGATTTTGACCGTAATAGCTATGAAGCTCGTAAGCGTTATATCGGTGAAGTGGTTGAGTTGATAAGAGCACGTCATCCAAAAGCAAAAATTGAATTCAAAATAGAAGATGTGTACAGCAACATTAGTGATTCACTAGGTAGTGACCGTACTGCTATTGATTTAATTTTTGACGCGCTAAAAATTCAAGGCGTCGAGCCAAATGTTATTCCTATGCGTGGAGGCACTGATGGTTCAGCTCTGTCAGCAAGAGGGATTTTAACGCCTAACTACTTCACGGGTGCGTTGAATTTCCATTCTCGTTTTGAGTTCTTACCATTAAGTTCTTTCGAGAAAAGCTATTTGGTTTCAGAGAGCATTTGCCGCTTAGTCGGCCAAAAATAGTTTATGACAAGTCGTTTCTCTCATTATCAAATAACCATGTTTATGCATGGTTATTTTATTTGTATTCAGTATGGTTTTTAAAAATCCATTTTTAATTTTTATTAAACTGCGGAATATTAAATCCATCGGCTAATGATGAAATAAAAAAACTGTATTTTATCTTATAAAATTGCTATTTATGGAGATGGATATTAACGTGCAATAACATATAGAGAAATAAATGATTAATATTATAATTATTGACGATAATAATATTTTAATTCGCGGGCTGGAAGCTATTTTTAATCGTCATAAACGCTGTCATGTTGTCGCGTCATTTCCCTTTATCGAGCAAGCCATTTCGTGGAATAGAAAACAAAAAGCCAATATTATCTTAATTAATAGCGATAATTGCCAATTTGAATCATTAAAAAACTTGCAAACCTTAAGACGGACTCAACCTGATGTCGGAATTATCATTTATAATATACACAATCACTATGCTTTTTTATTGAAGGCTCTTGAGCTTGGGATCCAAGGTGTGTTGAGTGCAAAAATTGAAATTAATGAATTTTTAGAAGCCATACAGATAGTCAATGCGCGCAGTAAAATTATTTCCCCCGATATTGCACAAGCCATCGCATTGAAACGCATTCATCAAAACGATCAGACGGATATCTATGAGTTATTATCCACTCGTGAACTTGAAATCATGCTCTTCATCACTCAGGGGATTTCGACCAAACAGATTGCACAGCTTCTTAATTTGAGCCCTAAAACGGTAAATACCTATCGATATCGAATGTTTGGTAAACTTAATATCCGTAGTGATGTAGAATTAACTCATATTGCTATCAGCTATGGGTTAATCGTAGCCAAACAGGGTTTATTAGGGTGTCAGAACAGTTCGAACCAAAAGCTTTCTTAAAAACAGTCACCAATCAACCTGGCGTATATCGAATGTATGATGCTGGGGGAACAGTCATTTATGTTGGAAAAGCTAAAGATTTAAAAAAACGGCTTTCCAGTTACTTCCGAACGACAGTCAGTAGCCGAAAAACTGAGCAGCTAGTAAAAAACATTGCCTCTATTGATGTGACGATCACACACACAGAAACCGAGGCCTTGTTACTTGAACATAACTATATCAAGCTTTATCAGCCACGCTACAATGTTTTGTTGCGGGATGACAAATCTTATCCTTATATCTTTTTAAGTAAAGAAACACATCCGCGACTCTCTATGCACCGTGGAGCAAAACACGCGAAGGGGGAATACTTTGGTCCGTTCCCTAATTCCTACGCGGTTCGCGAAACATTAGCGCTGATGCAAAAATTGTTTCCAATTCGTCAATGCGAGGATAGTGTTTACAAAAACCGTTCAAGGCCTTGTTTACAGTATCAGATAGGTCGCTGCTTAGGGCCTTGTGTTAAAGGGTTAGTTAGCGATGAAGAATATGATCAGCAAGTCAATTACGTACGTTTATTCCTAACAGGCAAAGACCAACAGGTCTTAACAGGATTGATAGAACGGATGGAAAAGGCAAGTCAGGAGCTGCGTTTTGAAGATGCTGCACGTTTTCGCGATCAAATTCAGGCCGTACGTGCAGTCACGGAACAACAATTTGTTTCTGGTGATGGTGAAGACCTTGATGTTATCGGTGTTGCATTCGAATCAGGGCTTGCCTGTATTCATGTGTTATTTATTCGACAAGGTAAAGTATTGGGAAGCCGTAGCTATTATCCAAAAGTTCCAGCAGACACTTTACTTGAAGAAGTAGTACAAACTTTCTTAGGGCAGTTTTATTTGCAAGGCAGTGAAAATAGAACATTACCCGGTGAAATCCTCTTAGATTTTTCATTACCAGAAAAAGAATTACTAGCGGACTCTTTATCACATATTGCAGGTCGAAAAGTGCAGATCCAAACGCAACCTCGAGGGGCGAGGGCGCGCTATTTAAAATTAGCTCGAACGAATGCGCTTACTGCACTACAAACTAAGCGTGCTCAGCAATCAACCATTCATCAAAGAATGGCATCTTTAGCAAAAATTGTGGGTATGGATGCCATAGCACGTATGGAATGTTTTGATATTTCCCATACGATGGGAGAGCAAACGGTCGCATCGTGTGTTGTGTTTGATAAGAATGGCCCCGTTAAATCAGAATATCGACGCTATAACATCACAGGAATTACTCCCGGTGATGACTATGCAGCCATGCATCAAGTTTTAACCCGTCGCTATGGTAAGCATCTGGATGAAAGTAAAATACCCGATATTATTTTTATCGATGGTGGAAAAGGGCAATTAGGGCAAGCGAAAGATGTCTTTGATTCACTGGATGTTGATTGGGATAAAAATAGACCTCAACTTATTGGCGTTGCAAAAGGGAGCGATCGCAAAGCGGGCCTTGAAACGCTATTTTTTAAGCCTGAGGGCGAGGGCGTAGCTTTACCGCCTGATTCACCTGCATTACATGTGATTCAACATATTCGTGATGAGTCACATAATCATGCGATAACAGGACATCGCCAGCGTAGAGCAAAGGTAAAGAATACCAGCGCGTTAGAGTCAATTGAAGGTGTTGGACCAAAACGTCGTCAAATGCTACTAAAATATATGGGAGGCTTACAGCCACTGAAAAATGCGAGCATAGAAGAGATAGCAAAAGTGCCCTCGATCTCATACGCGTTGGCAGAAAAGATTTATAATGCATTGAAACAGTAGGTGTCTTAGGGCACCATACTTATTAAATCCAATTTGGTCAAAAAGTTACTGAGCATGATGAAATTAAATATTCCTACGTGGTTGACCCTGTTTCGTGTCATCTTGATACCGTTTTTTGTGCTAGCTTTTTATTTACCTGTAAGCTGGGGCCCATTTGTTTGTGCATTAATTTTTGTTATTGCCGCAGTAACAGATTGGTTTGATGGTTATTTAGCGAGGTTATGGAAGCAAACAACTAAGTTCGGTGCCTTCCTAGACCCTGTTGCTGATAAGGTGATGGTGGCGACGGCATTAGTTCTTGTCACTGAAAGTTTTGATGTTTGGTATGTTACCTTACCTGCCGCCACAATGATTGCACGTGAAATCATTATTTCATCATTAAGAGAATGGATGGCTGAAATTGGTAAAAGAAGTAGTGTCGCTGTGTCTTGGATAGGTAAATTTAAAACAACCGCTCAAATGATGTCTTTAGTTGGGTTGTTATGGCGTCCAAATTTACTTATTGAGAATCTGGCTATCGCATTATTGTATGTTGCCGCTATTTTAACGTTCTGGTCAATGTATCAATATTTGAAGGCTGCATGGGCAGATTTGAGCGAAGCTTGATCGAAATGATTGAAAAAACAGCGAACGAACGGTTTTAAGTGATTTTTTTAAATAATTGTGTTGACTCAAAATGTGAAATCAGTAGAATGCAACGCATCGAACGGCAACACGGTTTACGAAAAAAAATAAGTAAATCAGCCAGTTTGAAAAGCGAAAGCTTTAGGCGGGAATAGCTCAGTTGGTAGAGCACGACCTTGCCAAGGTCGGGGTCGCGAGTTCGAGTCTCGTTTCCCGCTCCAATCTCAGTAAGAGATTAAGAAGAAGGCGCGTTAGCAAAGCGGTTATGCACCGGATTGCAAATCCGTGTAGCTCGGTTCGACTCCGGGACGCGCCTCCAAAATTTAGCCCAGGTGGTGAAATCGGTAGACACAAGGGATTTAAAATCCCTCGGCCTTTAGGCTGTGCGGGTTCAAGTCCCGCCCTGGGCACCAAATAAAAACTGCGTTGAATAACAACGGGTTAGGGAAAGAAAAAGCCACCTAATAGGTGGCTTTTTTGCATCTGGAATTTGTCGCTGAAAATCAAAAGTGGCGGCAGAATGGCGGCACCTTGGCGGCGCTGTTTATAATTACAGTATCCTTTCTTCATAATAGTCATTCTTCATAACAGTGATATTTGTCACGTTCTTCAGATAAAAAACATTCGCTCCAAGTAGACTTAACGTAAATATTGATTATAGTCACTGTTCAATAAATTTTATAAATAGGATGCGAGTAGTGAAAAAGTTTGTTATAGGCATTTCCGCAGTTTTAGTGATGTTCATTTCTTTAACAAATTCAGCTAATGCAAGAAATTACCCCTGTTCTGGCAGTAAGGGAGGGGTAAATTATTGTGAGAATGGAAAGTTTGTTTGTAACGATGGTTCGATAAGTAAATCTAAAAAAACTTGCTCTGGATATACAAAGCAAAATACTGCCAACAGCAAGTCATCAACAACAACGAAAAAACAATCCCCGCCAGCAAAAACCAAGCCTACAAAAAATACAGATAAAACTACCAACAATTAAGACCAGCCCCATGTAGGGGCTTACTTCCAATCTCTGTAAGTTAGCTTAACGTCATCTCGTTTGGCGATAACGTCACATAAACTTTCAATTTTTTGATACTGCTCTTTGTCTTCTTTTTCTTTGAGGCCATACATTACCGCTTTGATAGAGTAAACCCCAAATAGAGCAGCAAACGCACATTTAAAAAGCGTTGCAGAAACAGCTAACCGCTTTTTTAATGAACCCGTAATATAGATAACTTTTAACATAACGAATCCTTAAATCTGCATTGTGTATTGATCATTTTTATAATGTGCAACTACAGCATCAATAAGTTGAGTCTTAACGATGTATCGCGCCACGGACTCATGACTTACAAAAGTGGTGCTGCAATTGATATTTTGGCACTGATTATAATTTTCTTTGGTTTCGTTGGTGATATAGCGTGAGCTACGAATGCGGGTAGGTTCATTATCTCACCTAATGTCTACGCAGATTCTTTAATTGAAGATCCAGTAAAAATATTTGTGATGATAAATTATAACTGGGGAATAGGCCACACAGGTTTAGTTGTAGGGGAAGGCGAAGAAGCGCTTCTTTATGATCCCTCTGGAGAATATAGTAAATGTGGATCTGATGATTGTTTCGGTAGTATAGAAGCATATCGACTTCCTAGAAGTCCGGGAGAGTTTTTTTAGCTATCCTGAGTTTACATGGAATGATTATCTTTCATTTCAAAAATGGGATAGTGAAGATATTCAACTGATTGAGTTTACAGTACCTAGGGCGCAAGCTGAAAAAATCACAGAATTAATTTATGATCATGGTATGGCTGGATGGGCTATGTGTTCAGATATTGTATTTACTATTTTGAAGCAAAGTAGTGGCATCTTTAGCTCTCTTGAAGCGAACTCGCTGATGCGTGAAGACCCATGGACGTTAAGGCATAAATTACTTGAATTGTATTTTCCAAGTACAAGAGGTTTTATGACCTACACTGTAAAATAGTGTTTTATAAATTACAGGAATATTTAAAAGTTATGAATGACGCTAAATTAAAATTAGCTATATCTTATGCTTCACTGTTCTTTAGTGTTTTATTTTTTTATCTTGAATTAGTTCATGAGTATTTTTTTCGATTCTATCCTGTTTCGGTTAACTCAAGTTTAATAATGCCCTCTATAAAATTAATCTCTTACTCTTTATTTATATACTTTGTGCTGCTTTGTTTTTTTATTGTGTTTTTATCAAAAAAGTCATTAATGATCAGTAAAAGATATCGATTAACTGTTTATTTTTTAATTCCATATTGGATTAACATTGTTGTTTGGCTTTCTAGTGATAATGTAATAAATGGTTCTATGAAGCTTAGCGTTATTTTTTCGGCTACTTTTATAACCTCTTATATAATTCAATTCGTTTTTCTTGTAACACTCATTGCCTATTTAGTTGATTATTTATTGAGGTTAATTATTTTTAGAAATAAAAGTGAGTTAGTACATTTATTTTAGTATTTGAAAAATGAAGTCAGGCTTATCTGGCAGCTATAGTATAACCGTTATTAATGTTTATATTAATAGTGGTAATTTTAGGTGAAATTGATGGAGATAATTTTACGATTAAATCGTCATGGTAAAGCGAGTATTACTTATGCTTGATTGGCTAACTTGTATATCAAAAATATCAGTCAACGAGATGTAGAACCATTGGTATTTAAAGGGTAAGAAAACAATCGAAGTTCCTCTCGAAAAGGATAACAAAACCCAAAGCGCATTTTAAGCTGTTAATAATGTTCGGCCAAGCCATTGCCCCATAAAGTAGAGACAGACCATGATAATCAAAGATCTTATCACACACGAATTACACGTGAATGATAACAGGCCTACTTTTCCTGATGATGGTTGTGACTATTCACAATGTCATATCGACTGCCTTCATGTAGCAGCAAGGGCGAGAATGAAAACACCTTATCAACCCAAGTTAAAACCACAAAAAACGACGAGGTAGTTATGCCAAGCAAATATTTGCCTGATGGGTTACCGCTCAATCGTGCTTTGTGGCCAGAAAAGTATCAAGAGCTGGAGCAGCTTGATTTATTGGTGAGTCAGCCAATTCGGCAACTGAAAAATCAAAAAATAAACAGTGAACGCATGCTAGCGTATATTGAGATGGCACTGGCAGTATAAGAGAGAGGCTGAATTATTGACGTAAGGTGATGCCAGAGAAAGAGTCGCATTTGTTACTTACTGAAGTAAGTTCTCATGCACCAATATGAGATTTCACAGTCACCGGAATTGATATATCCAACAAGGTCATAAAGAGTCGCAATATTAATAGAAAACATCACCGTTATAGTAAGGAAGTAAAGAATGCCAAGCTTGGTTAAATCATTTGTTAGTCGTCGAAATAGTCCTATTAAAATTAAAGCTGAAACTAAAGTCTGTAGGGTTCTAGATGTTGCAGTGAGATAAAGCACAGTCTCTATTCTGTATGATGGATTTGTACTGGGAAATTTTTCAAAAACAAAGCTAATAAAAGTGGTGATCAAATACCAAGAAATGGCTAAGAAATGAATTGAATATTTGCCTCTAATAATTCCGTTTAGCAACTCCATTATTTATTTCCCTTAATAAATTTGAGGTACGGAAAATACTATAAGTGAACATTTAACGCAAATATTGAAATAGGAGAACTAACAGTGAGCGACAATGAAATGGTCTATACAGCCACTTAGATTGCTCCAGTATTTACTGAAGTACCAATCTTGGCACTACTGAGTCTGATTGGAATTCTGTGAATGAAGATGAACGAGAGGAGGCTATATCGCATTGTATTGCAGACATTGTTGATCTGTGCGTAGCGCCAAAAGACGATTAAAAGGCAATACTAATGAAATGATTACGTCAGGATGGTAAAGCTGAGCAGCGGGACAGGCACAAGTAGCATGGCTTAGTTAACGTTGATGTAACAAAGCATTACAAATAGTTCAAATTTAAAATATCGCTATTAATTTTAGGTGGGGATACAAGATGTGCTGTTTTCCTCTTTTTTACCCTTTATTTTCTCACTTAGAATATATTGGTTAAAAATCAAAAAGTTAAATAGTGTTGAAGTATAAAAGGTATTTCTCATAAATCAGGTGTAATTTATTGTTGAATATGGTTTTTTTCATGATAAGTTATAGTTTACTGCCGCATAGGCAGCTTAGAAAAGTAATGTTGCTAATTAAACCGCGGTAGACTGGTTTGCTATCGTATAGGCAACTTAAAAAATAAGGTTTGATGACACTAACTGGTTATATAATTTACTTATTGGTCTGAACACCCAATCTTAACACTTGCTGTGTCTACTGAGAGAAAAAAGTATGGCACAGCATAGCTTTATTAAAATGTCTAACGACACTCTTGTACCGGCTAATCCCGCTGCGAGAGATTTCCTGCATTCAAAAATCAAGTGTGGTGATGTGCTTTCGGCTGATTTTAAGAAGGCACGTAACCCACGATTCCATCGCAAGTACTTTGCACTCCTCAATCTAGGGTATGAATACTGGGAACCTACCGGCGGTACCATTTCGCCTGAAGAAAAAGAACTCGTTCGCGGCTACGTCAAATTCCTCGCTTACTACACCGATAACGACGATGCCCTCCAATCAGCTGCTGATGTTTATCTCGATGAGATAGCACAGAAACGCGCACGTAATATTTCAGCGACTAAATCCTTTGATGCCTTTCGTTATTGGGTGGTCGAACAATCAGGACATTATGAAACGTTCGAAATGCCAGATGGTAGCCTTCGCCGTGTCGCTAAATCAATCAGCTTTGCCAAAATGGATGATCTAGCATTTGGCGAACTCTACAAAGCCACACTCGATGTGCTTTGGAATTTTATTTTATTCCGTAAATTTTCCACCCAACAAGCTGCTGAAAATGCGGCGGCTCAGTTATTAGATTTTACCTAGAGGCAAGACCAATGACCAAAAAATCAAAGAACAAAGAAGAGATGCAGTGGTTATCAGATGTAGCAGAACGCGGCTGTATTTGTTGTAGAAACATGGGGTATGGGGCAACTCCTGCGGAAATCCATCATACACGAACAGGGCAGGGAATAGCGCAGCGTGCTAGTCATAAAGATGTATTGCCGTTATGCCCGCCTCATCACCGCGCTAGCTATGGCACCGGCTTTCATGCGGCCCCAAAAACATGGCAGCAAATTCACGGTACCGAAGCGGAATTGCTTGAGCAAACCAAAAGAGAAGTCATGGAGCTGCGCGCATGTCGTATCTGATAGCCATTAAAAAATATTGTTGATGTGTAATAGGTGGTGAACCAATGAAACTCGAAAATACACTTAAAAACTTTCACCCTAAGTCACCTACATTCGGTAATGTAGCAGGTTGTACATCTCCTGACCGAATTACAGGTACAGATATCATGGCAGCTATGGGGATGGCAGAATCACAAGCTAAGTTCGGTATGACAGCCTTTCTAGCGAAGAATGATATCAGCGAAGAAGATAAATTTTCTACCGTGGAAGCATTGACCCAATACGCTAAAAAAATTACACCAAAGCTGGTGGCTAAAGCTGCAGGTAAAAAGTTGGGTTACTGTCTAATTGTTCTGGCCAGAATGGCATTTGAAGATTATGCCCGTTCAGCAGGTTCAGTTTTTCCATGTTCAGCATGTAGCGGTAAGGGCCTTATTTATAAGCGTAAGGACGTAGTCAAACATCCTGGTATAACGAGACTAGACGGAACAGTGGTTATTGAGCCGTGGATTGAAAACGAAAAGGTGGAAGAATTATGCATGCCTTGTAATGGAAAGGGGCAAATAGCGCATCGATGCCGCTGTAAGGGACGAGGTAAAGTATTAGATGAAGTACAAACCGAGTTGCAAGGGGGGCCGATTTTTAAGGACTGCCCTCGTTGCGCGGGTAAAGGTTTCAACCGTGTGCCATCTTCAGTAGCCTACAATGCAATAAAGCACCTAGTACCCGATTTAACCCAATCGTCATGGTCACGAAATTGGAAGCAATTTTATGAAAAGTTAGCTAGTAAATGTTTTATTGAAGAAAGTGCGGCAGAACTGGCATTTAGCAGGGTAATAAAATAATGTGTTTTATTTGATTTTTGCATAAAATTGGCTTATTATCTTCTAATAATGGATTTTCTATACCTAGTCGCATTAAACAAATTCAAGGCCTCGCAATCGCGGGGTTTTTCGCACTATAGAGGTTTATATATGTTTGATTATTTTGAGGGGTTTGATGAGTTCGAGTGGGTTTAATTTATTGATATTGTTAAGTGGCTTATTGCTGAATTAAGCATATCTATATGATTAAAGTTAGTAATTAGATGAATTAAAGAAAAAAGCCATTCAGTATCAAATGGCTTAAATATCGAAAGTTGATTGTTTATTGTTAATTATTAATTATCGTCATATACATCATTGTCTGGTACAATGTTGTTTGACATATCAAAGCCAATCAGGCCGCTATCATCTAACGAAATTCCAGCCCTTAGATACTTAGGGCCTAATAAATTATTAGGGTTTGAAAAAGATGGCGATCCATAGCAATATGAGAGCAGTGTTTGGTAGAACATCATGTCAAGTTTTGAGTGTAGATTTAAATTAACCACCTCTGTCCCTCCGCTAGCTCTTTCTAGCATTAACCTAAAAGGAATATCCTCCCCCGCAAAGTCATTATATATACTAGAAAACCCTTTAACATTGAAAACTATATAACGGCGCCTTTCCATAAAAACCTCGCTTAAATTTTATTAATAGACTAAGTTTTTGAAATTCAATTTAACTGTAGTTAATTAAAGCAACAAAAGCTAATTAATATTAAAATATTTAATGGAATGTGTTTTTTGTATTTAAGTGAGTATCTTTGATTGATTGATTGATTGATTGATTGATTGGTTGATTCAAAATTAACACAGTCAGATCTAGCGAGAGAGATGGGAGTTAAAAAGCAGGAAATCACCCGGCTTTTTAATCTTCAACACTCAACTAAAATTGACACTATTAATCAAGCTATTATTGCAATGGGGCATAGACTAACCCTTTCATTATTATAGTGCAAAACATCTAACCAAGAGGTCGCCTAGTGCGGCCTTTTTTCGTATACAGCCCCCGCAAATCACACTCAACATGTTTAATTACTGCAATTAATTTGCTGGTGGCTACCTATTAACTAAATATCGGGCACTCCGTAGGGGGTGAAATCATGCGTATGGATAAATATAGCAACGCAGCCTACGGTAGTGCTGGGCTCACAGCATTCTTTGCAAGCTTATCGCTTTATGAGTGGGGCTTTATTATCGGGATGGCGTTTAGCATCATCCTTGGTTTAGCGACTTTCTTTATGAATAGGCGAGAACAGAGAAAGCGAACTCGATTATTTGAAGAACTGGTTAACAAAACAGACCCTCTAAACCCTTCAGCCACTGCACGAAAAGCCACCGAACTTATGGCGAAAGCCCCTAAGGATATCTAATGTCACTCAAACAAAAATTAACTGTGCTTGTTGGTGCAGGGGCTTCGGCTATCGCGTTAACAGTGATTGCGTATTTTGAAGGTGTTAGGTATGAGCCGTATGAAGATGTGGGTGGGGTTTTAACAGTTTGCTATGGGCATACAGGAAAGGACATTGTTCCCAACAAAGTTTATTCAAAAGAAGAATGCAATGAGCTGTTAGAGCTTGATTTTATGAGAACTAAACTTCAGGTAGATCGCCTGGTTAAAGTTCCTGTAAGTGAACATACCAAAGCTGCTCTGTATTCATTTGCATTCAATGTTGGTACCGGCGCATTTGCTAAGTCGACAATGCTTAAAAAGCTAAATGCAGGTGATCAATATGGTGCTTGTGAAGAGCTTAAAAAGTGGGTTTATGCTGGTGGAAAGGTTTGGCGTGGGTTAGTTAATCGCAGAGAGGCGGAGGCAGCTATATGTCATGGAAACCTATAGTTGTAGTCATTTTCTTTATGCTACTTGCGATATCAATAATTGCTTTCGGTGCTTATCGTATGACAGATAACACATGCGGTATTGATAAAGCCAGTTTAGAAAAGCGTTGTCAAAAAGCTATCGACCACTATAAGGGCAGGCAGGTTAATTATGAAATTCGATAAATCATTCTGGCTATTCATTATGGTTGTTGGTCTGGGCTGGTGGGTTGTTACTGTTCACGATAGCAATAAGTTATTGAAAAAAGAAAATGCTGAATTGATTGATAGTATTCAAGACTACGAACAGCGTATTAACTCCCTTCATGAACTCGACACTAAACATACCCAAGAGCTAACAAATGCAAGAACTGAAATTGACCAGTTGCGTATTGCTGCTGAGCGTCATCCTGAGCGGGTGTACATCAAAGCAAGTTGTAAAAAAGCCGAAGGCACTACCACCTCCGGCATGGATGATGCAGCCACCGCCCGACCTACTGATTCCGCTATCCGAAATTATTGGTTACTCAGAGAGCGAATTGCAGAAACAGAGCAGATGATTAAAGGATTGCAGAGCTCTATAAGAACAGAGTGTATCTGGTGAATTAGTTAATTTTCATATTTATGGATCATAACACCATCAACATTTAGGAATGCGTCTCTTAATATTCCAAGGGACAGTAATTCATTAAATTTCTGATAGTAAGTAAGCTCTACTTGTTCGCGAGAAAGACCAGTGAGGAAATCTTGTTGTTGGTTTGTTTCCCAGTAGATTTCTCCTTTACCTTGGATGAAATGCCCTCTTAAAATACCTGACCACTTCTCATTTTTTTTAGACATTAATAAGCTATGACTATTTTCTTTTATTGGCTTAAATTCATAAAAAAAATTACCTTTAAAAAGGAATATATTATTGCAATGGGTACATTGATATATATCTCTAATATATTTGAATAATATAGAAGCAAAGTTATCTTTGGAGCCTTCTTCTAGCTCGTCAATAAAGTCGTACAAGTCTTGGTCAGCTATGTAATGAGCCTTGTAACTGAGGTAATCAGTATTATCCCTAATTATGTGACCACAACTACATTGAAATTTAGACATTCATTAGTGTCCTTATGGTATTAACTTACGAGTAGGGAAAGTTCTAAATCTAATAACAATATATAGTTTTAGAGGAAATTATCAAAACTATCATAAAGCTTACCTTAAAAGAACTAGTGGGCTTTTTAATAGGCTAAGGAGATAAACACGATGGCTAAACCGGATTGGGGGACGCTACAGCAACAGTTCCTCGCCGCTCATGCTAAATCAGGAATATCCCCTAAAGAGTGGTGTGAAGACCAGGGACTTAATTACGCAACTGCACGACGATATATTAAAAAGCCAGCTGCGCAATCTGCGCAAAAAACTGCGCAAAAGAAATTGCGCACTGCGCACGAAAATGAATGTGCAAAAGAACCATCACACAATAGTGATATATCAATTACGCGGAGTAGAGAACAAGATAGTACGCATGATGATGAAAAATACCTTTGATGTGCGCAATTACGGGCTTAGTGACCTACAAGCCAAATTCGTTAATGAGTATCTAATCGACTTAAATAGAACTGCCGCATATAAGAGAGCCAGTGGAAAGGTGGAGGTAATACTGCATATGTTGGCGCCAGCCGGATGTACAGAAATGCTAAGGCCAATCGCGCAATTACAGACGCACTAGCGGATAGGGAACGTAGAGCTTAAATCACCCAAGATGGCGTATTAAAAATGTGGTGGGATATTGCGACTGCGGACGCTAACGAACTTACTGAATATCGCCGATTATGTCGTCGTTAGTGTTGGGGCTTTGGCTTTAATTATCAGTGGCGTGATGCGGTCGAATATGACGATGCTGTGAAAAAAGCCATGTTAGCAAATAAAGCGCGTGGGTGGCTACGGGCATCTGTGAGGAAGCATGATAGCCAATATGCATTGGTTAGATCCAAAGGGGAGCTGAGATGAACTGGTATGGTGAACTCAATGTCATGAGGAAGGTTACTGCGAAAGTGTAGCTATTTTCTATAACGATAAGGTAACTTTAAGTAGTAGGCCTGCTGCTCTTGAAATCCATTCGAAAAACTGGGAGCTATCTTTTCATTGTGGAGAATGCCAAAGCTAATTGGCTAAATATCAGTAGAATTTAGAGGTCCACATGAGCAACATAAATGAAAGAAATGCGAGTATTACACCAACAGATATACCGAAAGTTCCTTTGCTTTGGCTGGACGAAATAATAATTATGAATGAGATCGCAAACCCAATTATAGGGGCGGCGACTAATAATTGAACAATACCATCAAGCATAGTAAATCCCATTTAAGTGATTGTGTTCTATCATGCATGAATAAAAGACACAACCGCTATATTTTGCTATTAACTATTTTCCTTTTTAAAATTTAGAACCATAGTGTACTTAACCTAAATTTCAATACAAGTGAAAATATATGAGTACGGAAAAAGTAGAATATAAAGTAGTTGGAAAAGGAATTTTAAATGCATTCTGGTTCGGGCTTATCGTATTCATCATTGCATTGACCATCAATCATGTTAACCCACATAGTCACTATGGAGGATGGTCAACCCTTTCCAGAGGGTTGTCGATGGTATTTATTATTTTTGGTGCTGGCGTTTATTGCTTTTTTTGTTTCATAATTGCTATAAATGAGTGGTTAGATAACAGGAAAAAGAGTCATGTTAATACTGAAAAGGCAATGATAGCCACATTTTTACATGGTACCGTTGCTTTGTTTGTGGGGGGTTGTACGTTGATTATCTTCTGTCAGTAGCTTTTCCTTTTTATTCAAAAAATTACGCAAAGGCGACACATTGTGTAGCCTTTTTTTATTTAGGAGAGATGGTTGTGAGTCAAATACCAGCAGTAATGATATCTCCATCATAATTTAGACCACCTAATTGGCGGTTTTTTTATCTCTAAAGGAGGCGTGACATCATTAATGGATATATTCTGTTCAGATTTTTGAGTTTGATACACGCCAAGCCGGTGGAGCATCTGATCGTGTTCGGTTCCCAACAGATGACATTATTACTGCCATTAAAGGTGCACAACAATCTGCAACTGAGGGTAGAAATAATGGAATATAGTATGTTTTATTTTAGATAAGATGTGCTATTAATTGTTATTATAAGATAAATCCTAATGATATTTGTGTAAGCCAAGGTGTAGCTTTAGAACTCACATTGACAACTTGAGTTACTATCACATGAGTTACAATAAGGCTATGTTATATATCTTAGCTACTCTCACTTTTTCATCACAAGCTAATTCATTATGGACTTACGAAGGTAGTGGGGCACCTGAAAATTGGGGGAAGCTGAGCGACGAATTCAAAGTTTGTGAAAATGGATTTAACCAATCCCCGATTAATATTGATAAGGTGATTGATGGCAAATTAAAGCCATTATCTATAAACATACACACCCACGCACAAAAAATCATCAATAATGGGCACTCAATACAAATCAATGTTAATGATGATGATGACTTTTCTATTGATGGAGCAACTTACCAATTAAAACAATTTCACTTTCATAGCCCAAGCGAAAATGAAATAAAAGGTAAGCAATATCCATTGGAGTTGCATTTTGTTCATTCCAAAAATGATGGTGGAGTTGCTGTACTCGCAATTATGTTAGAGGAAGGTGATGCGAATCCTGCCATCGAGCAAGTGTTGAGTAATATACCGGAAGAAAAAAATCAGGAAAAAGAGTTAGGTACAAATATTAACTTAGCTGCTCTTTATCCAGAAGACAAAAGCTATTACCGTTTTAGCGGTTCTTTAACGACACCACCGTGTACTGAAGGCGTGGTATGGTTAGTGATGAAACAGCCAATAAAAGCATCAAAAGAACAAATAAAGAAATTTCAACAAGCCTTGGGGCATTCAAACAATCGGCCCGTTCAGCCATTACATGGTCGGTTGATCGTAAACTGATATAAGCTTCAGTATAAAGCGCCAACGGGAGTAGTTGGCGCATTTTCAAATCACATAAAGTGTTTTTTATGGCCTAATTCCTCTGTTTCAGGGTTACCATAAAAATGCTTTTCCAGTTGTTTCAATCAATCTTTAGCTATCTGTTAATGTATAAAAGACTAAAGAAGTTCTTTATTAACTGTTTCCATTTTTAAAACACCTTTATGAAAACGAGGAGCAGGTAATGTCATTTTTATCAATAAAACATCGGGATAAAGAAAGCTCTTTTACTAAAGAAATGAGTTTAACTTAAATTTTCTCGATTTTTATTTAAATAGTGGTTGAATTGAAAAGAGGAGAGGCGAAATGACAGCGTGTCATGCATTGTTTATAAAAGCGGTTTAGTAATGTATAATAAGCATTGCTAAGTTAACTTACGGCTGCGGCCGGAGTTCTAGTAAAAGTGATAATAACTGACCCTATCTTATTTTGTATAATCTTCGGCATTGCTTTAGTCGTAGCTGTAATCTTTGAAATGATATCTGAAAATAATAGTGCTAACGAACTGAATTCAATGGGAGGTCATATGATGAAAAGATTTTCAAAATATATCAGTAAAATGTGTTTTTTTGCAGTAACAGTAACCTTATCAACCTTTCTAGGGCAGCCGTAAGTTAATTTTAACACTATGTACCATCCTGATTGGCTATAGTTCTCATTTTTCCTATGTTGTATTTGTCTTATTAGTCAGCCAGTGACTTAATTTTTCAAAAAACATCCATTTAATTATTGAATAATGTGTCAATTATGTGCTTAGTTAACGAAACGATATATGGGGCTAACTGTTTTAGTGATTCTTTGAATTAGATACTCATATTTCTACACGGTTCTAATGTCAATCATTACGTCTTCTAAAGTGCTTATCACCTTTTTTATCAATTGCAGTTTCTGGTAGTGATTTTTGCTTGAAAAGGTCTTTATCTATCATCGCTCATTTATAGTCATAGCTGTCTAGTTATTTGGTCTAACTATTTGGCTTTTCTAAAAATATTTTTCAACTTAAGTGTTAGGGTGACGGAATATAAAATGGATAAAATAGGAACATTACTGATGATGATAATTTACTGAAATAAAATGCAAAAAGTGGTAGCCATCGGTGGTTAATGAAAATGTTTGTGTTATTAGAGAATAAAAAGGAAAATAGATATTCAGAAAATAAATAAAGGTACCTTAGTATGTTTAAGAAGTTCATGTATATCTTATTATTAACGTCAGGACTGGCTAGCGCTGAAAATCTTAAATTTGATGATTTTTTTCGCGAGAATCAAGACTTGAACACGCCTCTTTTAAAAAAGGTTATCATGGCGCAAGCGATTGGTATATATGAAATAGAAACGGTTCCAGAAAAAGAACTCAGGATATTAAATTTTGATCAGTCAGAACGAGAAAAAAGAGAAATGATCAAAAAACTATTAATTGAGCTTGATCCTAAAAGTTATGAGTATGCTAAAAAAGCGTTGATATTTCTACAAGACCTCTGTGATCAAGGCTATGGCTCAATATACAAGTTAGATGATGAAAATTGCGACATAATTAAAAAGCATAATCAAAAAGCATAACCAATGACGGCAAATAAAACTTTTACGAGAAATAAGCAGCCACTTGTGTATGGGCGTAATAACCTTTCAGAGTTGTTGTTATAGTGTTTTACTATCCTATTGATTTAATTATTTATTGAGTTAAATGATTGTAGTGAAGGCGTTATATCATTATTTGAAATATACAGTTAAAAGTGAATTTAAAATCTCTTGATGCAAAGTCGTGAAGGGGCTTCTCCTGTCTTGTGTGTCAAATGAAATAGCTTTTAATAATAAAGGGTTAGGGAAGAAAAAGCGACCTTTTAGGTGGCTTTTTTGTTCATTGAAATCCTCTTTCGCTACTCACTTAACCATTCATGAATGGTTTTCTCTCCAACCGCTTTAGGAGCAGTACTCTTCGAGCAAACTAAGTTGTTTTTGATGACGTTTGTGGTTAGAAAGACATTGTTTCTCATCAATAATGCCTGCTAGGCCTAATATTCGTTTCACCTTCAAAACATGAAACGTTAAAATCTAATTAGATGAGCTGTTTCCAGCTTCCTCTTTGGTTTTTGGTTAGTGGGATTAAATCTACTATGGAGGTACATTGAGTTTATCGGTTGAGATAGGCATCAAGGCGGCTCACTTCGCCATAGCGGTATGAGACAAATTACAGTTGATAGTCCTGCATGCCATTCAAATAAATCAAACATACGTTATAACTAGAAATAATTTGATTATTAGCTAGCCAGTTTGTTCGATATCTTAAAAGTTTGATGCGTTTACAGAGAAAAAATTGAAAAATCGCTAATGCGGCATGGGACATGTTCTAGAGGTTGGTGAGTTATCAGCAATAGGTTATGAGAATATGACTGACGATACACTTGGAAAAAGTAAAATCGCTCCCATCATATAACTACATATTTTATACCGGATAGACAGCCGTTTTGTCGTAAGGTTATTGAATGTAGTGAGTTGGAGTGAAAATGAAAAAGTCGGTTTATAAAGCTAGCGGTTTATGGAACGAAAAATCTTTCATAACTCTTTTTATTGCAACAAGTGAAAAAGATGTTCTCTCAACAATCGCATTCTGGGCAAACTTAGATGGCGCCAGAGTCGATGAGCTATCTATCGAGCATTTCTGTTCTGTGCACTGATGACATTAGGATGAAAGAGTTGAGTTATTCATTTAGCTTAATCTCTTTCATCATGAAAAATTAACGGGTAGCAAGAGAATGACTAAAAAATTAGCTCTCAAAGAAGAGAGATAAACCCTATCAGGTTGGTTGTATTTGCTGATGTGGTCTGGTCTATGATGCTAGTTAAGCGAAAGCAAAAATGACTCGCCTCCGAATGGCCGGAGGCGAGGGAATGTTATATTGATAAGTATCAAATACATTATTTGGCAGCTAGCTTGCTAGTTTCGAGAGCTATTTATTCAGAGTAGTGCAGCGTAACGAGTTTTAAATTCCCAGTTATACGCTACGCCAGCCTTACTTTTTCCATTGTCCCAGTTCACTGACCAAGTCATTAAGCCTTTGATGGATAGGTTTTGAGCATCAAGACGTGAAAAAGCGTTATAAACTGCTTGCTTATCGACGACATAACCGCTACCAGCGGCATCATTATTACTTGGTAAGCCAATAACAAATTTTGACGCTGGGATCTTAGTGTAGCCGCGAGTACCCGTTACTAAACTTTCGGTGAGGTAATACAGAAAATCTTCCTTCATGGCGTCGTTATTTTGAGCGAGCCAAGCACCTGTACCAGCTGTTGTTTGATCGACCCAGATACCGTCACCACCTTGGTTATAATATTGCGGTGCGATGAAATCATAATAGCCTTCGAGCGCGGTAATATAGTCAAGATAAGTCCCATTAATACGTAAATAAGGAAATTCAGGCGCCATACTAATAATAAAGTTTTTACCTTCTGCCGCATAATGTGCTTTTACTTTTTTCAACGCGGCAGGTAAAACAGTTTTATTATTGGCAGCACCAATGGCAGCCTGTTCTAAATCGATATCCAGACCATCGAAACCGTAGACTTCTACCAAACGGATAATTTCATTAGTCAGCTTGTCTTCATCGCCAGATGTCAACGCGATATGTGCATCTGCGCCACCGAGAGAGATCAACACCGCACGACCTTGGCTATTTAGTACGCCGACTTGACGACGAAATTCGGTGTCAGTCAGATTATAAGGCTTGAAGGTTGGAATGCCTTCTCCCTTCATGAAGGCGACGGCGACAACGTTATATTCTACGGGAATATCAGTGAGATCCATGTTGGTGAATTGGCCTTGTTGATAACCATCACTAGTCCCTGCGGCCCAGTTATGCCAAAAACCCATCATGATTTTTTTATTGGATATATCAGGCATAGTGGCTGCATCATCGACAAGGGATGTATTGGTAATGTCATTTGAGCTCATAGTAACCTCATTATTGTAGGTAAGATTAATTCCACTCGTTCCCAATATTCGATATTGGTAGAACGTAAAGATATAGTGCGAATTTTCTATGAGGCTGTGCTGAAAAATTTTCCTACCAATAATAAATTAAATTCAAACTAGCAATAATACGCTATATTCTAGCGTTTGAGTCGTCATCTAATATTAGAGTAAGCTATCGGCGATAGCGAATATAAGGTCGATTATTTAGATAGTTATAAAATAACAACTTTACTTTTATAATAAATGTTTTTCAAAATTCATTATTAACAAATAAAGGTGGTTTATGTTCTGCTAGGTAATATATTTGTTACTAACAATACTAACTCATTGCCTGAAATTAATGGTTGCTAAAGAAGAAATGATAGAGTCAGCGTGAGTGTTTGAGGGGATAGGGAATGGAGAGAGGCGAATATACCATTTATGTCCTATTTTTATATTTTGTGAAGCGTAATACTGTTAATATTCAAAAGCATACTCTTCGTATTCCAGTGATTATATTTTATTTCTGATGATAAATTGCTTCTATTTGTTAATGAAGAGGTTATTCACAAGATGATATGGATTGCTTTTACACATAAACAAAAGTATTTATCTAGTAGAGTTTAAATACAAGAGACAAAAGAATTACGTTAGGTGACTATTCTTTTGATAGCTAACTTAGCGAGCCGACTTATGCAACCGATGAAAATCGAAAAATTGGCAGAAGGGCGTGTACTATTCAAAATTGAAAATTCTTAACGTATTTCTATCTTTTTTGAGGGGATGATATCAGTTTATATAAGGTTCAGTATTTTTTACCCCTTTATTTTTCTTGCTGAAATGTTTCTATTAAAAATCAACTGGTTATATGTCATTAAAAAATAAAAGGTATTTTCCACAAAATCAGATGTAATATATTGTTGAACTTAGATTTTTTGCTGATAATTTATAGTGCACTGCCGTATAGGCAGCTTAGAAACCGCGCTTGCAGTAACAATCTCGGGGCGTTTCGTGCACTGCCGTATAGGCAGCTTAGAAAATTAATCGACCATTGATAACCACATGGTTTTCATGCACTGCCGTATAGGCAGCTTAGAAATACACGGCAGTGAATGTTAACAGTAAAATTATGTGCACTGCCGTATAGGCAGCTTAGAAAACGCTGTAGCAAAAGAGACTCACCGTGGTTGGGTGCACTGCCGTATAGGCAGCTTAGAAAATGCTGCGAGTTGTCGATGAGTTAAGTAATGCGTGCACTGCCGTATAGGCAGCTTAGAAATGAAATTAACGGGGATTCCGTGAATGTATCTAGTGCACTGCCGTATAGGCAGCTTAGAAATGTGACCTACGGCATAGAAGGCCGTAGGTCACTAGTGTGCGATTATATCAGTGGCTCAAAATCCTCTTATCACTATATGCCTGCAATACTGTAAAAATTATTATCTGTTAGTCTTAATACAACATATAAGTTATTTTTATGATATGGATTGGGATCTGCTTCCCAAAATTACCTTATACACTATGAAATTAAAGGCGTAACGATAGACGTAGCCTAAGTTAAATTGTATTAATATAGCAAGGTGGCTTATCAAAACAAACGGAAGGTTGGCTTAGCATGGATGATCTCTCTCCGTCAGATTTAAAAACAATCCTTCATTCTAAACGTGCCAA
This sequence comes from Providencia sp. PROV080, assembly GCF_033688105.1. NCBI lineage: Bacteria > Pseudomonadati > Pseudomonadota > Gammaproteobacteria > Enterobacterales > Morganellaceae > Providencia > Providencia sp. PROV080. Next base: position 2,651,376 of record NZ_CP096346.1, on the reverse strand, counting down.
TATGTATTACTTGGAGCATTGCCGAGTGATGCAAAAAGAGGGGCGAGTTCTCTATTTTACTGAAGCAAAAAATGAAAATCTTTACTTTAATATTCCGATAGCGAACACAACGGTTTTACTATTAGGAACCGGCACCTCTATTACTCAAGCGGCGATGAGAATGTTATCACAAGCAGGGGTACTGGTGGGGTTTTGCGGCGGTGGTGGAACGCCTTTATATATGGCTACCGAAGTTGAGTGGTTTACACCACAAAGCGAATATCGGCCAACGGAATATTTACAAGGTTGGATGAGCTTTTGGTTTGATGAACAGAAACGCTTATCCGCTGCGAAAACGTTACAGTGTTCACGTATTAACTATTTACAGAAAATATGGCAAAACTCTCGGGAACTGAAAAGCGAAGGGTTTATTTATGACGACACAGTTATTCAAAACGCATTAAAAACCTTTCAAACGCGAACTGATGAAGCCAATGACACACAAATATTATTATTAATCGAAGCACAGTTGACTAAAGTGCTATATAAATATGCGGCAAATAATACTGGGCAAAACAATTTTACCCGTCAGCATCAAGCAATAGATAAAGCGAATACTTTTTTAAACCATGGCAATTATTTAGCGTACGGTTTAGCTGCAAGCTGTTTATGGGTTCTGGGGATCCCTCATGGCTTTGCAGTGATGCATGGAAAAACGCGCCGTGGTGCGTTAATATTTGATATTGCAGATTTAATTAAAGATGCCATTGTACTGCCATGGGCATTTATTTGCGCTAAAGAAGGGGCTACAGAACAAGAATTTCGTCAGCAAATTTTACAGTCTTTTATTGATAATCACGCTTTAGATTTTCTGTTTGATACCGTTAAAGCTATTGCATTACAAGCGGGATCACAGCAACACATACAAAGGTCAGAATTATGATGGTGACTTTTGTTTCACAATGTGAAAAACATGCTTTAAAAAGAACTCGGCGTGTATTAGACGCATTTGCCAATCGTATTGGAGATAATACATGGCAAACGCTTATTACGGAGGTAGGGTTACTTACCGTAAAAAAAATGTTGAAGCAAAGCGCGAGTCGCAGTACTGCTGTCAGTTGTCACTGGATACGCTCTCGCTCACGTTCGCAACTTCTCTGGATTGTTGGAAATCGAAATAAATTTAATTCACAAGGATATGTGCCAGTAAATCGCACTGAAAAATCATTTTTGGGGCGAGAAGATGAAAATGATTGGAAATACCTTTCTTTAATTAGTACTTTTGCAAAATTAGCCGCTTTATTTCATGACTGGGGTAAAGCGTCACGCTTATTTCAAGATAAGCTCAATCCTGCAATTAAAACGACATTTAAAGGTGACCCTGTTCGTCATGAATGGGTATCCACAATATTGTTTAGTTTATTAGTTAAAAACCAAGGGGGTGAGAGCGATGAGCAATGGCTTGAAACCCTCATTAAGAATGAATGGGATGAACTGCAATTACAGCAAGGGGCAACTGAAAATTATTTATTACAATCACCGTTGGCTAATTTGCCTGATGCCGCAGCTTTGCTAGCATGGTTGATATTATCTCATCATCGGTTGCCTTTTCTTGATGAACAAGAACTTAAAAATTGGCAAGACATCGCGCTTAATACACATAATCAGTTACTAACTGAAATAAGGCAAAATTGGGGTTATGAAAATAATGATGATATATCTCAATTTCAACGACGTATTAAGATGTGTTTTGAGTTCCCTAATGGTTTATTAAGTCACTCGACTGTTTGGATTCGCACCGTTCAGAAAGTCGCAAATGAGCTAAAAAATCAATTACCGTTATTTCGACAAGCAATGGCCGATGGAAGTTGGAGAGTGATTGCCCATCATGCACGCCTTTGCTTAATGTTGGGGGATCATAATTATTCATCCAAAGGGAATGATCCTCAATGGCGCAGTGAGATAGCGCTATATGCTAATACCCATAAAATTAATCATATCCCCCAATTTAAACAAAAACTTGATGAACATCTGGTGAAAGTAGCAGAAATAGCCGGTGATATTGCAGAAACGTTACCTTATTTTGAAAGCGAGCCATCTCCTGTCAGTGATATTCCTCAGTTAGCTTATGATAAAAACAGTAAAGGGAAATTTAGCTGGCAAGAAGATGCAGTTAATTCAATCTATCAATATCGTAAAAAGCGCGATGATGAGATAAAAGGTTATTTTATTGTCAATATGGCGAGTACTGGCTGTGGTAAAACACGCGCGAATGTCAAAATTATGCAGGCGTTATCAGAAGATAAGCAAAGTTTTCGTTTTATTTTAGCGCTGGGGCTACGTACGTTAGCATTACAAACAGGGGATGAATATAAAGATAAAAATAGTATTGGGTTAAATGAGGGGGATATTGCGGTTTTAATTGGCTCTAAAGCGGTCGCTCAGTTACACCAACAAGCAAAAGAGAATGACGATAACTTAAAAGCCCATGATCAAGATTCATCGCCGCAGCTTAATACCAGCTCGAATAACTTATTGCCTTATCAAACCGGTTCTGAATCACAAGAAATGTTGTTCGATGAAAATGAAGAAGAACTGAGATGGGCAGAAGATAAATGGCAGGGAGTTCTCCCTGAGGAACTGTTATCAACGGTGCTTACTAGAGCAAAAGATCGGGCTCTACTCTATGCACCTGTTTTAGCTTGTACTATTGACCATATCATGGGAGCCACTGAAACAGTTCGTGGAGGTCGCTACATTTTACCTTGTTTGCGGTTAATGTCTTCAGACCTTGTCATTGATGAAGTGGATGACTTTACTGATAGTGACTCGATAGCCGTAGCGCGTCTTATCTATATGGCTGGACTATTAGGGCGTAAAGTCATGATCTCCTCTGCTACGATAACCCCAGATACTGCGTTAGCTTACTTTCATGCGTATCAGTCTGGGTGGTATGCCTACGCTAAAAGCCGTCAACAGCCCTTAGAGGTTGGTTGTCTATGGGTGGATGAAGGTGAATACGACTCAATAAAAGATAAATGTCAATCTTCAACCTTGGCGGCGACATTAGTCGCTAATGATGACAATACGCCTTATTTATACCAGCAGTACCATGACAAGTTTATTAAGAGAAGAGTCAATGTGTTAGCGCAACAGCCTACACGTCGTAAAGCATTAATAGTACCTACACCGAAGGATAATACTCAAGATAGTCAACAATGTTATTTTAATCACATCCTCAATGCAGCATTAGCTCAACATGACCAGCATGCCTTTCTCGATAAACGTACGGGTATTCAAGTTTCATTTGGTGCGATACGTGTTGCGAATATTTTACCTTGCGTTGATTTAACACGTTTCTTACTTGAATGTGCATGTCCTGAAGGTGTTGAAATTCGCACCATGGCTTATCACAGCCAGCAAGTTCTTTTACTACGTCATGAGCAGGAGCAACATTTAGATAGCGTTTTAAAACGTAAAGAGCAGGTCGGAGAAGAGGCGAATGCACTCAATAATCCAATTATTCGCCAGCATCTAGAAAATGTGAGCATAGAAGGGAAAGCTCAGCATTTGCTATTTATTTTAGTTGCAACTCCGGTGGAAGAAGTAGGGCGTGACCATGACTTTGATTGGGCAGTTGTAGAGCCATCATCTTATCGTTCTGTTATTCAAATGGCAGGGCGCGTTCGCCGACATCGAGAAGGCGAAGTTCAGCAGCCTAACATCGCATTACTGCAATACAACAAGAAAGGGTTTGAAGGTGGGATAGATAATCCTTTTTCTCGCCCTGGCTATGAAAATAATCATATTGGACTTGGCTTATCTACTCATAACCTTTGTGATCTTGTTGATGAGCAACAGTTACTCAAATCAGTTGATGCGACACCACGGATACAACAGCAAACTAATTATGAAAATAAAAAGCACAGGGATCTAGCTTGTCTAGAACATGCGGCAATCAAGTATACACTTAAAACTGAATATATTTTCCCTCCTAAACAGGTAGAAAAACCGGTGGCTACAAAAAGACGGTCGCAAAGTAAAAATTATCATACGTTACCCCGTAATGCGGCATCGCATATTTGGGGATACACCCATGGTTGCTGGTGGATGACCGCAGTGTCCCAGCAACTCGCCTCTTTTCGCAGTCAAATGCCATCTTTTCGGCTTGTTTTGGAAATATCACCAAAAGGCACAATACAATTTAGTGAATATACTCGAGAAAGTGGGTGGATATCGGTAGGGCCTCAAAATGGCATCTATTACAACAAATTTCCTGAGTCGATAAAAAAACGATTATGGTTGGTTCGGGACTATGAACAATCCATTCAATCGCAGGGAATGGATGGGAAACAAGCGACTTCACTGTCACGGTTTTATGGTGAGTTAACATTTTTAAAACAGCAGAATAGAGACGTTATCTATCATTATGATGACCAAATGGGGATCTATCCGGTAATAAGATAATGAAGATAAAAGATACCTTTTGATCATTCGATGTTGGACGGTGATGTAAATCTAAAAGCGTTATATAGATGATAAATAATTACATTTAACTGAATGAAATTATTCGATGTAGATAGATGAAAACCATGGTGGTTATGTTATTTGTGGTATGAAGAGTCAATGTTTTGTTCAGCTAGATTAATGTATAAGTTTAGTCACAAGGACCCTAGATATGTTAGATCCAGCAATAGAGGCCTTTTTTGAAGAACGTAAAGAAGGTTGGCTTAAAAAGACTTTAAAGGCATCAATGAGTGAGGATGAGGTTAGTCAAATAAAGCAGAAGTGTGAGGAGGTATTTGCGCTATCACAGTGGTTACCAAATGCTGCAAAACGTGCTGGACAGATATCACTTTCGACTCATCCTTGTACTTTCAGCCATCCAAGCGCCCGTAAAAACAAAAATGGCTCTGTGAGTGCAATCATTGCTAATGCAAAGGCCGCTAATGACGGTTTTTTACGTTCAGGTAATGTGGAAGTCGAACCCGATGCATTAGGCAATGCTGCTGCATTAGATGTTTATAAGTTCTTGACCTTACAAATATATGATGGAAAAACACTGTTGGCACATATTGAAGCAGAAACTTCACTTGCTAAATCGTTGCTTACTTTCGAGGGGATGCCTTACGAACAATTAAGAGAAGGTTTTTTAGCAATGAGTGCAGCAGATGATTCAGTCGTGACAAGTTCAAAAATTAAACAGGTTTATTTTCCTGTTTGGACGGATGAAGATGATTACCATCTACTCTCACCTTTGACGCCTTCTGGATTATTATTTGAAATGCGTCGTCGTATTGATGATATTCGTTTTTCAGAGCAAACCAAGGAGCTGCGGGAATTAAAACGTAAAAGGGAATATAGTGAGATTGGCTTCAAAGAAATCTATGGGATCACCACGATCGGCTTTGGCGGTACTAAGCCACAAAATATTTCCGTTTTAAATAACCAAAATGCAGGGAAAGCGCATCTATTGCCTTCTTTGCCTCCGGTATTAAATATTCGCGAAACGCGTTTACCTAAAACTAATTTCTTTACTGATGTGATAAACCCATGGCATAGCAAGGAAACATTTCAAGCATTTCACGGATTAATCACACTTCCTAAAGAAAAAAGAAATAGCGACTTTGCTGAATATCGTGATAACCGCATTCAAGAATATGTGGATTATATCATCGTCATGATGTGGAAAATTCGCCGTATATTAGAACAAGAAAAAGTCGTTCTTCCTGTGAATATTGCGAAGTACCAACAAATCTGGCTATTCCCTGATACTGAAGAGCAACGAAATAATATGGAGGATTGGCTTGAAATATTAATTCCTGAAATCGCTCGTCAATTTATAGCAGGCTATAAGGCTGTTAATGGCAAGAAAGCATTATTCTTAGGTAATGATGAGTTTAATTTCATTAAGGATCTTGTTGCGAAAAATAAGGAGCTGCTGAGATGAGCAAGCCAATGAATTTACTGAAGCTCCCACATTTGAAAGTGCACAACGCCAACGCATTATCAAGCCCATTTACAATCGGATTTCCTGCAATGACTGCGTGGCTAGGGTTTATGCATGCATTGGAACTTAAATTAAGAAAAATTGGTTTTTCGGCGTTAGAGTTTGAATCAATCGCTGTGATTAGTCACGAGTGTAATTTACAGACATATCGTGGTCGTGATGACTTTGTGAATTCAATTATAGGAACGGGTAATCCTCTGGATAAAGAGGGTAACCGCTCTGCATTTATTGAAGAAGCGCGCTGCCATTTAGATGTTTCATTGGTGATTCACTTTTCTGATGCTGATAACGAGCAAGGTGACGTGTTATTAGATACCGCCAATGTACATCGTGTTACTGAAATTCTTTCTACTATGAAGTTAGCGGGTGGAGATATTTTATCGGCTAAAAAACCTGAAATATATTATTTACCTGCCAATGATAGGAACGGTAGTTATAAGCGTAACTTACTCAATAGCTTAATGCCTGGTTATGCTTTGGTTGAACGTAGGGATTTAATGGTGGCTTCAATGGAGGAGGGGCAAGATGCAATGGATACACTATTGGATTATGTGACAGTTAATAACCAATGTATTGAAATAGAAAGTAAAAACGAATCAAAAGATAAGTCGTTTGAATGGAAAACACAACGTAAAACGAATGGTTGGATTGTTCCCATCGCGACGGGTTATCAAGGTATTTCCTCTTTAGGCATCGCTAAAAATCAGCGTGACCCCAATGTTCCCCATCGGTTTGCAGAAAGCGTTGTAACGCTAGGACAATTTGTCATGGTAAACAAAATTGGCCATCTAAATGAAATGCTGTGGGAATATCACACTGATTTAGAAAATAATCTCTATTTATGTCAACAAGTTGAATCTCAATATTTTACGCGCGGAGAGTAAAAATGGCAAAGAATAATGATGTAGCATCCGTATTGGCATTTGAAAAAAAATTGGTTCCATCGGACGGGTATTTTTATGGTACGAGTTGGAAAAATAGAACAGAGTGTATACCGCTTGCTTTGCAAGAAAAATCGGTCCGAGGAACAATCTCAAATCGTCTCAAAGGCCCTGTCAAAAACGATCCGCTAAAATTAAATGCTGAAGTTGAAAAGGCGAACTTACAAACGGTCGATGCTTGTGCATTAGGTACACAGCAAGATACCTTAAAACATCAATTCACCTTGAAAATCTTAGGTGGAGTAGAAACGCCATCCGCTTGTAATAACGCACTGTTTAAAGAAAGCTACACAAAAGCGGCAAAAGAATATATTGAAAAAGAAGGCTTCCGTGAACTTGGCCGCCGTTATGCCCATAATATTGCGAATGCACGTTTTTTATGGCGCAACCGAGTCGGCGCTGAAAAAATAGAGGTTGAGGTAAAAATCTTGAGTGAAGGTCTCGAGCAACAATGGACTTTTGATGCAACGCAATACAGCATTCGTAGCTTTGACCAGCAAGATGAAAAGGTGAATGAACTCGGCGCTAAAATTGCTGCTGCCTTAGCAAACAGTGAGGGAGCATTACTTCTTGAAATAACAACTTATACTCTGTTAGGCCAATCTCAAGAAGTTTATCCCAGTGAAGAGTTGGTATTAGATAAAGGTAAAGGGAGTAAAAGTAAAATTCTTTACCATGTGAATGGGCATGCCGCAATGCATTCACAAAAGATAGGTAATGCATTACGTTCCATTGATACTTGGTATCCCGATTATCATGATGACGTGAATAGTGGTGGTGCTATCGCTATTGAACCTTATGGAGCGGTGACTAATCTTGGTCGGGCTTATCGAACACCAGGAGCAAAACAAGATTTTTATACTCATTTTGATAAATGGGCTCGTGGTGAAAAGTTGGCACGCATTGAAGATGAACACTATGTTATGGCGGTATTAGTGCGTGGTGGTGTCTTTGGCGAAAGTGACAAATAAGGTGAACTATGAACTATTATCAGGAGATTACACTACTACCTGATTCGACGATACCGTTGGACTTTCTATGGCAAAGGGTTTACCAACAAATACATATCGCATTGGTAGAAAATAAGTCTGAAACGGGTCATAGTGAGGTTGCTGTTGCTTTTCCTGAATATGGGAGTGTCGGGTTCCGTTTAGGTAAAAAGATACGATTGATTGCAAATACAGAAGCTATGCTTGCCCAGCTCAATGTCAATCATTGGCTAGCACGGTTATCTGATTATGTGCATGTTAAGTCGATTCTGACAGTACCGGAAAATGCCATACCAGTCAGTTATGTACGACAACATGTGAAAGGTAAAAAACGGACTGAACTGGATATACAAAAGAAAGCGCAATTTCTCTCAATAAAATCGGGGCAGCCTGCGGAAGTTTGCTTACATGTGTTGAGGAAAAATCAGGTTAATGAATTTAGTCGATTGCCTTTTATCTGGATGGAGAGTCAACAGAGTAAATCTAAATATGAAGGAGCAATTCATCGCCCGTTTCCGTTATTTATTCGCTGTATTTCTGCGGGAAAAGCACAATTATGTGGGTTTAACTGTTATGGATTAAGTCAGCAAGTCGGAAGAGATGTTGAGTTAGCGACAGTTCCTCATTTTTAACCTTATTATTTTGCTCTTTAAAAATAAAATTATAAAACAATGAGTTACAATTAACGGTAAAAAAGAAGGTATTTTCTCTAAAATATCACTAACTGTTTGTTGTAACTTATTTTTTATTTGATAAGCTCGCGTTCACTGCCGTATAGGCAGCTTAGAAACCTATAATTAAGATCCAGTTAGCCTGCCGGTTGTTCACTGCCGTATAGGCAGCTTAGAAAGTCACAGAATCGCAAGCTCCGGGATTCAGAGCGTTCACTGCCGTATAGGCAGCTTAGAAATCAACAAGAGGTGCGATTAAGACCCATTATGTGTTCACTGCCGTATAGGCAGCTTAGAAAATGACAAATTGGATATTAGGAGCGCAACCCCTGTTCACTGCCGTATAGGCAGCTTAGAAAACACAATATATAAGACCACTGACAATAATTAAGTTCACTGCCGTATAGGCAGCTTAGAAATGTAGAATATCGTTGGTCGTCACGTTTTATATGTTCACTGCCGTGTAGGCAGCTTAGAAATGGCTTTTTATGAGCCAATGGTAACCAAAACGATCCACTGCCGTATAGGTAGCTTGTTGGTGTTTTAAATAAGTGAAATATACCATCATCATAAAAATGGGAACTTATAGTCGCTAGTGTTGTTTGTGAGATATCATCCCATTAATAGTTAAAGCTGAAGATAATATATAAAAAGAATCTATCAATAGAGCGGTAAATAATACTGCACATCAAATACGTAACCTAATAAATAGAATGATATTATTTGATAATAGTCAAATTTACGTTTTAGTTGTTATGATTTAGATAATGTTTAGCGTATTTGTAAATATTCGCTAAATAACATTGCTATTGATATAAATAGTAAAAAATAGCCCCAAGATATATTGGGGCGAAGCTTAAAATCAGCATTACAGGGAAAATCCAGTAATCAATGCATTCTCTCGTAGGGGGAGAATGTGATAAGTATAGTACAGTAGTTTTAATTAATTGCATAACAAGAATATGTTACCAAATACTGAATGGAATGTACTGTTTTGAACTGTTTTAGTGAATGAAATACAATGTTATTGATAAGGTAATATAAATAAAAAAGATAATTTAATTTACACTTTTAAAGTGTTTGGTATATTAAGAGCAATATATGATCAGAGGAGACGAAATCCTTGATGAAATAAACGGTTATCACGATTTACTCTTTCGTTTATATTGTTAGTATATAGTGGTGGGGGCAGTTTCTGTAGCAGAGCATGATATCAAAGAAACTGTAGAGATTATCTCGTCATAGGTGTTGGTTTCCATGAAGGCGTTCGTTGTATTCTTAGGAGGATTGTTATTTTCATCCTTAGCATTTTCATCTGTCAATTCTGTTATGCTTCTTGGGGATGATTACCGCTACAATTTAGTTAACGCGTTCCCGAACAAAAAATTTGTGGCACCTAAAGTTAGTAATTCGCTAATTCAAGATGTTAAACAGGCATTTAGCCAAGAAAGTATCATCCTAGTTGTTAATATGGCTGATGGACCTACTCAAAAACTTAGAGAATCAATTTTAGTTGCAAGGCAATCAGGTCATAACTCTGTCCAAATCTACTTTCACGGTAAACATCTACCAAAAGAAATGCTGGATGACGAAGATTTTCAGCAACTTATGTCATTAGCTATTGAGGAAGTGAACGAATTATTAAACTTATATGATATGCAAGTAACCGCAGTTTATCATGATTGGTTAGATGATTCGTTTGAAAAATTTCTATCCCAGAAAAATACGGTGGAGAGAGTTCTACCAGAAAAAGCGATATTAATGAATCAAATCTATAGCCACGCCTATATCTTCAGTAAAGAAGAAGCGGCAAGTAATGACGCTATTATGGATGGAACAGTTATCGAATTTGCTTGTCAGGATGTCATAAGCAGTGGCACCGTGCGAGTGCAAGAGCCTATTCAGCGAGGTGAGACTTATTCAAACATTATACTACAATTAGAAAATCCAACACTTATTCCAATTTATGCACGTTGCTTAGGGACATTAAATAATAAATTAAGTATGGCTTTCATTACGATTTCTAAAAATGATATTTAAAGCGCGTTAGTCTTTGTTAAAGATATTATAACAAGATTAGTCTGATTTTATGTGACTAAATTAGGGTGTGTCAATTGTAGGGTAATAGGCTAACGTAATCAGCACAAAATGATATTGTTAGTCTTATTGATATATTCACTTTATAAATCTGTCTTAGTTAGCTGCCGATTTTAGAGTAAATGACTGCATTAATGTGCTATGTCAGGGTTATGGATGATAATATTCTTTAATTAGGGCTTTATTCTAGTAATATTACCTATAGAGGCAAGGTCTATTGAGGTGTATTTTGGATGCTACAGCGTCAATGAGGGTATCATCATGAATAAAATGACTAAATTGTCAGGCCTATTGATTTTAGCGACAAGCTTATCATTAGCGCCGTACGTCTCTTACGCGGATCCAAATGGTGGCCAAGGTCATGGACAAAATAAAGAGCACCCTAAAAATAAAGGAAATAAGAGTAATCAGGGGAACGGTAAAGATAAAAGGCATGATGCTTCTTCAGATAAAAATAATACCTTATCAGTGGCGTTGACATACAATGAAGCGAGAGCATTGGCTTTAGATAGTGGTATTACAGGTTATAATGCCTTACCGCCGGGTATCGCCAAAAATTTCGCAAGAGGTAAACCATTGCCTCCGGGAATTGCTAAGAAAGCCGTTCCTCAATCCATGCTACTTCAATTGCCACATTATCCAGGATATGAATGGAATATTGTAGGTAATGACTTAGTATTAATAGCGTTGAGTACAGCAATCGTGACTACAATTATTAATGATGTTTTTGATTAATTAACTTTAAATAGTGGGTTAGCGATTCAATAATTATTTTATAGCCCCCGTTTAATTTAGATAAATTAAATGGGGGCTTTATTGTTTGCAATATGCCTTAGGCATACATCTTGGTGACTCAGTGATTAAACACGCAGAAATCTAATTAAAGCGAGAGATAAATAGCCACTATTGGTTTTTTAGATAAACACTCTTAAATGGATACTACGATTAATACTCGCTTATTGGACTCTTAGTGATAAAGATAATGTCTATTACTTTTTATCTTTATTTTTTTCTAACCACTTTTGCATTTGCTCTATTTCTGGGCCTTGGGCATTAATGATTTGTTCTGCGAGTTTTTTCATTTCAGGATCTGTACCATATTTTAGTTCAATTTTAGCCATCTCTATTGCCCCTAAATGGTGAGCGATCATGCCTTGAGCAAAGGCGACATCTGCATTTTGTTCATTCATGCTTTTGGCCATATCTGAATGCATTTTATTCATAGATTGGTTTAACTCCTTCTGCATTTCATTTGTTGTTGAAGAAGACATATGCATTGAATGACCTGAGTTAGCGAAAGCACTCAATGAAACGCTAGCGGCAATAAGTGTGGCGATAGGAAGTATTTTTTTCATGGTAATGTCCTTATGAAATGATAGATTAAACGGAAGTAACCATAAAGCTTCCCCTAAGGTTAAGGTCAATTGGCCCTATAACAAATTTAACTTATTTTACATATGAATTGATTGTGAATTTTTAATTCGATATAGGGTGGTGAAGATAGCGGATTGTTTAATGTGGGTCTTGCTGAGAAGAGCGATACAATGGCATTGATAATGCAGGGCTTATTGCGGTACAAACAAGCCAATCAGCGGGTGCTCCCCCTGTTGGCTTTAATCATCTGGCGCTATTTGAGGTTGAATTTAGATCGCTGATACTAATAGTAAAGGGCTAGAGTCATCAATCTGTCACTGTAGATATTTTTTCACTGATATAATTAATCGTTGAAACACCTTTTTCACACGCTGTTTCTTTGAGTGCAGAAGGGGCTTTTTCTGCTGATTTTTTTAAATTATTTAATTGTTTAATATAGGTCTCAGCACCAGCAATTGTTGGGTTTGCTGTTAAATATTCAGTTATTGAGTCTATATTTTGGTAGAAATAGGCACACTGACTTTGGCCAGGTTGAATTGTATCGATGCGCTTTAACCCCTCAGGAATTAATTTGGCTGTATTATCTTTAATTAATTCAGCATATTGACCATTTTTTATTTGTGCAACCGTTGTATCAATTTTGCCTTTTAAGTTAAAAAATAGTGTTGCCATCACGATAATAGCGATAAGTAAAACGAGATTGATGAAGAGGCTAATGGGTAGTAAATATTTTTTCATTATATTCCCTTAAAAATTATTACTATAGCAGAGGTGTTTGTTTTCCTATTACTCATAATATAACATCTACCTTTAATGACAGTGAAATAAAATAGGTAAATATTTGTAACCTTATATCTTAATTATGCGAGTAAACCGAAGGCTTTTTATGGTCGAGAAACGGCTAGGAAAGAGATAACTTTTTACGATAAAAGAAGATACTCAACTAGGTAATATCTGTCGCTCAACTTTATTGAGAACCGCTACGGGGTTGCATGAAGTGTAAAAATTTCATGTTAATTTTTCAGCATGTAGGGCGACATTGACCGTATTTTCTGTACCTTCAAAGCGCTGTGGTTGATGCGTTATGTTATCCATCAAGCGATGTGACATGTTTTCGCGGTTATATTCCTTTTAGATCTTTATTTAGAATATTGTAATCTGACAAACAAAAATAACTTTAAAATAAAGGTTATTTATTTGGTGTTACTTTGGGCAGTATAAATGATGATTATTTTAAACGATTTTTCATCTTTCAGTATTGAAATCGTTTAAAGTGAATCTAAACAACCCATTTTTACTCTTATAATATCTTGATTAATTTCAGTTTTAACATATACCAGCTATTTTAAACGAACCACATTAGGCTGTGTAACATACAGAAAAGCTAAAAATCCATCAATTAAGTAAAATAGAGTGAGGCGATAAGACTCACTCTATGGTGTGATCATCAGAAATCGTTGTAGATGAATAACGTTAATAATAAATGATTAAAATAATTTTTTCTGAGGAGGCCCAGAGAAATTCATTTTACCAATATTTTCCATTAAAACCTCGATAACAACAGGTTGTTTTAAGTCGACGGCAAGCTGTAAAGTTGACTTAAAATCGTCTGCTTTATCAATAGTTAATGCTTTAATTCCCATTGATTCGGCTAATCGAGTGAATGAAGGTGTCAGTAGGTCATTATAATATTGGCGGTCAGCAAAATATTTTTCTTGGATCCCGCGCATAACACCGTATCCATGATCGTTCATGATAATTAAGACAATGGGTAATTGTTCTTGGGCCATGGTGGCGAGTTCACCGACACCTAACATCAAACCACCATCACCGACTAAACCAATAACTGGAATTTGTGGGTTGGCTTTGGCACTGCCAATCGCCATGGCTAAACCAAGGCCTATAGCTCCAGCTAACGAATGTATATTATGCCGTGGTTGAGTGGCCTTTAATAATCGGCTCCCCCATAAACTACCCGAAACTGTAATATCTCGAACAAAGATACCTTGAGTCGGTAAGGCGTGTTCGACGGCATCACTGAGTTGGCTGTAGGGGCCACACTGTTCTCTAAGTTGTTGTTCTGCTAAATGAGTCGCCTCTTGTACTTGTTGTCGCCATTGCGGTGAAATCACACTATTCGCTTTTTCAAGTCTTTCAGCCAATGCACTTAGAATGCTGTGGCAATCCGCGGTAACGACAAGGTCTGCACTATAGTTGCGATTGGCCGCTTGAGGATCAATATCAATTTGAATTAAAGGTTGCGGTAATGGCAATGACCAGGTTTTGGTTTCATTGCTGCGTAATCGTGAACCTGCAACGAGTGTGATATCACAAGTGCGCATTAATTTATCAATTGAATCCGCATTATGGAAAGCCCGTAAACTGAATGGATGGTCATCAGATAAAATGCCTCGACCATGGGTACTACTTATCACGGCGACGCCTAAATCGGCTAGTTTTTTAACCGCTGCTGAAGCATGGAGAGCGCCGCCTCCAATCCATAATAAAGGGCGTTGTGCATGTTGTAATCTTTGCCAAATCGCATCAACTTGATCTGTGGTTGCGGCGGGTAGCGGTTGAGTGGTCAGGGGAGTACTGAGTATTGATAAGGGAACGGGGGTATTTTGAATATCAATAGGAATTTCGATAGAAACAGGTCCGCAAGGGATGGTTTGAGCCACTTGAATCGCTTTATGCAAAATTGCGACTGCTTGGGCAGCGCTGTGAACACGAAAAGCCTGTTTAGAACTGGCTCTTAAAAAACCGAGTTGATCACGTGTTTCATGAATAAAGCCAGCATCCATGTCGAGATAGGCTTTTTCAACTTGCCCAGTTATGTGAATGAGTGGTGAGCACGCGTTCATTGCTTCAATCATAGAGCCTACAGCATTCCCCGCACCCGCACCTGTGCTGGTTAAGGCAACGCCTAATCCTGTAAAGCGGCTATGTGCATCAGCCATGGTAACGGCTCCCGCTTCCCCACGACTAGGTGTGAAATCAATAAGGCCTCGTCGACCAATGGCATCGGCAATGGGGAGATTGTGGATTGAGATAACGCCATAAACAGTGCTAACTTGATATTGTTCTAATGTTCTGGCGATCGCCTCGCCAACCGTGATTGTCTCATGCATAGTGTTCTCCTTAAGAATTTGATAACCAATTAACAGCGACGTGTGTAGGGCTGCATATCAATGGTCATTTATTCACACCAACGGTTTGGTTGTGGGTTTAGTGCCAGAAAAATACTTTTTTGTTGCATATAAGCTTTTAGGCTTTCTAAGCCTTTTTCTCTACCGAGTCCGCTCTCTTTGAACCCACCAAAAGGTGTTGAAATGGAGAAAACTTTGTAGGTGTTGATCCAAACTGTGCCAACATCTAATGCATCTGCGAGTTTAAATGCACGTGTATAGTCTTTAGTCCAAATACCTGCTGCGAGGCCATAAAGCGAGTCGTTGGCTTCTTCTATCAACTCCGCTTCATTATCAAAAGGGATCACGACTAATACAGGACCAAATATTTCTTCTTGGCATACAGAAGCTTGATTATTTAGTCCTTCAATAATGGTCGGTAAGAAATAATTACCTTCTTGTAAGTGAGGATCTTGAGGTATTGTTCCGCCCAAGCGGATACTGCCGCCTTCTGTTATTGCTTGAGCGACATAGCGCATTACACTTTCTCGATGCGCTGGTGATATTAATGGGCCAACATGCACACGCTCTTGACGGGGGTCGCCAATAATTAATTGTTGTGTGAGTGCAGTTAACTTTTCTAAAAACGGTTGATAAATTGCACGTGAAACAAAGAGTCGAGAGCCTGCGATACATGCTTGACCCATCGAGCTAAAGATGCCGTAGCAAACACCATGTGCAGCAAGATCGAGATCCGCATCTTCTAAGACGATGGTAGGTGATTTGCCTCCAAGCTCTAATGAGGTGGTGATCAATTTGTCAGCAGCGATATGAGCGAGTTGTCTGCCGGTATTGGTACCACCAGTAAAGGATATCTTTCTGACTAATGGATGACGAACAAGGGCATCACCCACAACAGAGCCTTTACCGGGCAACACGCTGAGTAGCCCTGAGGGCAATCCGGCTTCTTCAAATAATTCGGCTAGTTTTAACGAAATTAATGGGGTTGCTTCCGCTGGTTTTAATATCACCGCATTTCCCGCCGCTATTGCTGGAGCAATTTTTTGCATATCACTGGCAATAGGGGAGTTCCATGGCGTTATCGCGGCGATAACGCCAAGAGGTTGGTAGGTACTTAATGTCATCATATCAGGTTGGCGGCGAGGGGGTAATTCGCCACCACTGACCTCACAAACGGCAGCAAAATAGCGCGCTGTTGCCGCTGCACTCATTACTAAGCCACGGGCTTCTGCCCAGGGTTTACCGTTATCGAGAGTTTGTAAACGTACTAATTCCTCAGCGCGTTCTTCAATGAGTGCACTGACTTTCAGCAGAATTGTGGCTCGCTGGTGGGCGGGCATATAGCGCCAATCGGGGTCACGCCATGCGTTATCCGCGGCGAGAACAGCCTCTTCAACATCGTCTAAACTGGCGCTGTTAAGTGTTGCAACAATATGTTGATCACCAGGGAAACGTGAATGCATTTCGTGACCACGGCCTAGTTGCCATTTTCCCCCGACAAAGATATCGATTTTTTTCATGGTCCTACTCCAGTCAGATAATGGCTTTTTGTTCTGCAATGCGACGACAAATTTCGACGGCGCTTAATGCTGATAACAAAGATGTTTTGGCATTTAAAGGCAGCGGATTGCCGTTTAGTTCGATACAAAAATGGCCGAAATCCCCCGAGACATCGATGCGATGACTATTTTGGGTGGTGATTGGATCAACCATTAACTCAACTTTAGTCTCATCCATGCCAATACCATAAAGAGCGACAGTTGCTGCGACATTGGCATTGGCAGGAAATTTCAACGCCGCTTCTCGTGCAGTTCCACTAAAAAACACCGTCGGTTCGGAAACCGCATCAAGGTCGATATAATTTTCAGCGGGGCCATTACGCCAACTGGCAGGGCTCTTTCTTGATTGGTAGGTCACTTGATTGATCGTGGCTTCTTTTGCGCAGCGTAGGCCATCCAATCCAGCAACCGCACCTGATAAGGGTATCAATGTGCCTTGATGCTGGTGAGCTTGATGACGGAGAGTGTCAGCGAATTGCGCATCAGCAAGAGCACCGGTTGAAATAATCGCGAGTGTCCACCCCTTTTCTAATATTTTGGCAGCATATTGTTTTACAGCTTGTTGACTTGCACACTCTAGAACCAAATCAGGTTGTTGTATGGCCTGAGTCGGCGAGCTGAGTGGCGTCACACGGTTTTGAAAGCGTTGTTGGATATCAGGATGATGATGTTCTCTTGCCACTATCCAACGCAATTCAATGCCTTTGGGTAAGCGACTAATTACTTCATTGGCCATTGCACCATATCCGATCAGCATTAATGTTTTCATCATAATTCCTTTAAATGTGATGGCAGAAACCACCTGAAACATCCAATGCCGCACCTGAGGTAAAAGAAGCCATTGGTGAAGCTAAAAAGACGAGAGCTCTAGCTGGCTCTTCAGGTTTACCAAGGCGTTGCATTGGAATACCGCGTTTTTGGGCAATCTCGCCAATCCAACTTTCCCAATTAAGACTTTTATCACTGCGCTGTTCAAAACGGCGCCGCCACTGCTCTGATTCAACCATGCCGAGCAAAATAGAATTCACACGGATGCCTTTTGGTAAGAGGGTTTTTGATAGGTTTAGAGTGAGGTTGAGTAATGCTGCACGTGCAGCAGAGGTTGCTACCATGTGAGGTTCTGGTTGTAAGGCTAACAGTGAATTGACACAAGTAATGGAGGCAATCTCAGATTGCTCCAATAATGTCATAAATGCATTAACGGGGTTAATGACACCAAATAATTTTAGTTGGGCCTCGTGTAACCATGCCTCTTCGGGCGTGTCGGCATAGTGAGCGACATACCCTTGTCCCGCATTATTGATCAGTAAATCAGCTTGGCCAAAGTGCGATTGTACTTGTTGTGCAAAGGCTTCTGTTTGTGTTTTATCCATAACATCACAGCAGACAGCAAGAAGCTCCGCTTGTGGATAATCAGCTTGTAACATCGTGAGTGTTTGCATCAATTTGTCTTGATTACGCCCACAGAAAGCCACTTTACATCCCTCTTCGAGCAATAATTGAACGGTTGATAATCCAATCCCTGAACTGCCACCGGTGACGACGGCAACACGATTTTTTAGCTGTAAATTCATAGCGCTTTCCTTAATTAAACTTCTACAACGGCAGAGTCGCCAAAAATTGTTTCAGGTAATGATTAAATGGCTGAGATGCATCGAGATAGCTTGCATGTCCAGCCTGTTCGATATAGACGAGTGAACAACCTTGTTGTTGAGCGATCGCTTGGACTTTTTGAGGCGGCGTAATGGTATCATCAAGGCCTACTAGCATCTGGAGCGGACCAGAATAATGGCTGAGATAACGATTAATATCATCGTATGCCAGCATCCAAGCCGCCGCTAAGAATCCTTTAGGATTGAGTTTACGCATCGTCTGCCTAACCCAATCTATTTGTTGCTCACTGGCTGTTGGGCTTAACAAGGCGGCTGCACGTTGTTGCGCATAATTTTCAATACCGGAATTGAAGACGATAGTCTGTCTTTGTTCATAAACTTGTTTTTGTTCCGTTTTGTCTTTAGTTCCATAACCTTGCGCTGGGTTAGCTAATAGTAATCCTTTAATACGCTGTGGGTATTTTGCCGCAAATGCACTGGCTATAATGGCACCAAGGGAATGACCAACGAGCACCACTTGCGAAATAGCTAAACCGTCAATCAAAGCCACTAATGCCTCTGCATAATCGTTAGCTGTTGGTGTGTCGGTCGTCAGGGCTAGACTATTGAGGTAACCCGGCGCCTCCCATGCGAGTAGTCGGTATTGTTGAGTCAGTGATGAATCCGCCAGTTGATAAATCCACGATGCAGATCCAGAGCTGATACCGTGAAGTAAAATGATAGTTTCTCCTTCACCTGCTTCACGCCAGTTAACATGATATTGACCAAAATCAGCGGACCGAATAGTTGGCAATTGTTCAATAGGCAGTTTCATCACTCAATTCTCCTGTTAACCACGTTTCACTTTTGATAATGGATGATCGTCTGGATAGGTTGGAATCGCAGGTTTTGGTGTACCAATCATGACGCACATTAATGCTTCTTCTTCACCATGGTTGAATAGGCCGCGATAAATACCTGCTGGAACTGAAATCAGGTCGCGCTCTTTAAGTATCGTTTCATATTCTTCATCACCATCCTTAATGAATAGGGTAATTGTTCCTTTTAGCATGAAGAAAACCTCTTCAACATCAGGGTGTAAGTGAAGAGGGCCCTCACATTTTGAGGGAAGAACCATTGTTGAAAAGGTAAAATTTTCAGCGGGAACGGTATTTACATCGTTAGCAACACCTGTCGCGCCTGTACCGATGTAGCGCATCTGTGCACGGCGATATTTGGGATCAAAATCAGCCTGAAATTTCAACGCGTTCCAATCATATTTACGACCTTCGAAGCGGGCGATGCGTGATTCAACCCAATCTGCCATCGAGGTGTCTTGTGGTTTTATTTGGGCTTGTTGTGACATAGTGATATCTCCGGATATTGAGTAGTAAAATCAGTATTTTTTGATGATAGGTAGCAACAAGACGCTACCGATTAAACCGATAATGACGATAAATAGTAGGCCGCTATCCATATCGTGGGTCAGTGTGATTAATACCCCCATCAATAACGGTGCTGCCGCGCCAGCAAGATTGCCGAGTCCATTAAATATGCCACCAGCGAGTGCGCTGACTTGTTTCTGTGTGGCTTTGGCGAGTAGTGCAAAAATATTGGGTGCTCCCGCCCCCCACATGAACATGCTAAAAGCCATCATTAAAATGATGCTGTAGGTCGTACTTAGGAATAACACGCCTGCCAATCCAGCGACGGCGCCTAGCAATGAGATAAAGCAAACCAGAGCGCGACGGTCATAACGATCTGAAAGCCATGCGCCTATTGCTTCACCAAACAACATGGCGATAAAGGGGAGAGAAGAAAGGATCCCTGCATGCTCTAAATTGATGGATTTACCCTTGATTAAATAACTGGGTAACCAACCATTCATTCCCCATAGATAAACGAGGAACGCAATATTAAATAAGCAGATAATCCAAAAATGGCTATTGCGTAAGAGGATGTTGCGTTGTGTTTTGGCTTCAGCAAGCTCGGTAATGGATACTTTTCCATCAACTTTTTTAGCGTGTTGATTGACTAAATTAGGGTGGCGAATACCAATAACGACAAGCCACCACACAGGCACCGTGAAAGCCGCCATAACAAAAAAGGTGCTTTGCCAGCCAAAACTGTGCAGTAAATAGATAGAAATAGGAAAACCGAGTGCGGCACCAATCGGTGTACCTAATAACCAAAGCATTGTCGCTCTTGCTTGCATTTTTTGTGGAAAGGTGCGACGAACAATGGCATAAGAAATCGCCAGTAAGGGGCCTTCAGCAATGCCCAGTAAGACACGTAAGACAACCATCGTTGTGTAGTGATGGGTAAAGCCCATAAAAATCATCAAAATACACCAACTGCTAATCATAAACAGTAGCATTTTTGTTGGATGAAATTTATCGCCAATACCACTGAGTAGCATGGATGAAATACCATAAGAAAACAGAAAAGCACTCATCAACAATCCAAGACGAGTTGGATCAAAATCAATCCCTAATGCTTTTTGGAATTGTTCATCAGAAAATAAAGCGGCGATGCTGATTTTGTCGAAAAAGGCTAGCAATACACAGGAAAATAGAGCGATTGGGATGAGCCAATTCACTTTTTCTGTGTGTTGGGTAGCTGTTTCACCGGTTTGTGTCACTGAGGGCACAGATATTGATTGATTTGCCATAGTATGTCTCCTGTCTGTACATTTACTTCAGTGACATGAGTGAAAATTGAGGATCAGCTAGCGCTAAAGGGGATAATTGACGGCTGTTTTGCATCCACCTTTTGCCTAATTTAATGGTGCGAGCATCGTTAAATGCGACCATTTGAACTAATTCATTGTCATTATTCAGTGAAAAATGCACTTCGGACGTTGGCGTTATTCGTTGAATATGTTGGGTTGCCTGTGAAGTAGGGACTCCTAAAATCTGGATATTATCTTGGTATTGGTCTGACCATAGCCACGCGAGCTCATTAAACCCTTCACTATGGTGGTTAAGCATGGCCTTTGCGGTGCTAATGGCTTGGTTCTGTGCATAAGCCCAAGATTGCAAACAAAGGGATAACGTGGGGTGACAAGCGACATCGCCAGCGGCATAAATATCAGGGTGTGAGGTTTGCCCCTGTCCGTTGACAACGATGCCATGGGTTAATTCAAGGCCTGCCTGAGCCGCTAATTCAAGATTTAATTCAACACCAATTCCCATGACGGCAAGGTCAAATGATTGGTTAGGCCGCTTTGCACAGCGAATACAGAGTTCGTCTGTATTTTCATCAAGTAAAATTTCACCGCAATCGGTAATAACATTCACGCCAGCTTGTTGGTGGCGTAGGGCTAATGCGTTTGATACGCTGCTGGGCACACTTCGCTGACATAAACGCTCTTGGCGTTCAAAAATAGTGACATCGATCCCCATTAGGCGTGCGGAGGCAGCGACTTCTAAACCTATCCATCCACCACCAATAATGGCAATTTTTTTGGCTGATAATAGCGCGCGGCGTAATTTTTGCCCGTCATCCCAAGAGCGAAGGGCAAATACTCGTGGGTGGGACTGCCAAGCAGAGGAAAGGTAGCGAGGCCGCCCGCCTGTAGCAATCAATAGCTTATCAAATGTTAAGCCGCGTCCATCACTGAGTTGAACCTGTTTTTTCTCGCTATCAATACCAGTGGCCCGAATAGGGCGATACCACGTTAAATTTAACGCCTTGGTTTCTTCTTCACTGAATAGACGTGATAATGTGGTGTTTTCTTGAACAAGGGCTGCTTTTGATAACGGTGGTCGTTCATAGAAATCATGTGGTTCATCACTAATGACGGATAAACGCCCTTGATAACCTTGGTCCCGTAATGTTTTGGCTGCCCAGCCTCCGGCTTGTCCACCACCGATAATCACGATACCGCCTTCAATTAATGGTTTCATCGCTTCACCCCTGACCTTTTTTCACTTGTCGACGAGTTTCATGATCGATACCGCCTTCCACAGCCCATTCGGTAAAGGAAACGAGGGAATGTTCAAGTTCACGTGGTTGCCATTTTTCGGTTAAATAATCGTCATTGGTGTAGTACTCAAAAGCCCCGCCAGTTGGGCTATTGACATACCAGAAATAGGCTGACGAAATAGGGTGACGACCG
The DNA here is from genome assembly GCF_033688105.1 of Providencia sp. PROV080. Classification (NCBI taxonomy): domain Bacteria; kingdom Pseudomonadati; phylum Pseudomonadota; class Gammaproteobacteria; order Enterobacterales; family Morganellaceae; genus Providencia; species Providencia sp. PROV080. Next base: position 2,628,895 of record NZ_CP096346.1, on the reverse strand, counting down.
GGACCGATAAAGGTGCTCCATTGTTGCCGATTCATTGCGAGACCGCCGCCAATAACCTCGTGGATATCGCGAACGGTGAAGGCTACGTGATTCAAGCCACGCCCACGATGAGGGAGTTTGAGTAAAAATAAATTGTGATGGCAGCCATTAACTTGCGTGCGTAAAAAAACGGCACGATCGATATAGCGATCAGAGACTTGAAAACCGAGCTTATCGCAATAAAACGCTTCTGTTGCTGCTAGGTCATCAACAAAAAAGACGACATGACCAATATTAATAGGGGTGGCTTTGTCGTAAACAGGGCTTGGTGCATCAATACGACGAATATCCCCCCATTGGTTGATGGGCGAAATATCAACGGAGACTTGTTGTTGTTGCGTGATACAAAAAGCGACAGTCATTCCATTCGGATCAAGGCATTGTGCGCCATCAGGCGTCAATTGGAAATTGGGGCTGTTTTCGATTTGTTGAATAATGTGTTCAAGTTCTGTACGAGTATTCACGCCCCAAGTGATTCGGCGTAAGGTCGAACCGGATTCAAATGGGGTGGGTAAGCGGGGATCATCAATGGCTGATAATGTCACGCTAGCACCGGACAGTGTTGTAAAATAAGAAGGGGTATTGGGTGATGCTTGCAGACCGAAATCCTGTAAAAATTGCTGGCAATCGGCAATGTTATCCACACCAAATTCTAATTTTTCAATACCAATGACTGACATAATTTGACCCTCTATGTATGCATTTGTTATTGCCCACCTTGATTTTGGGCAAGCAGAAACCCGAGGCTTATGGCAATAAACCTAATGTTTGATTTTTTTATGGGTAACGCTATATCGCTTTAGCGGATGTCATACCACCTATAAACTCAGTAAGTTTTTGCGCGGCGCTGCTCACTTCATTCTGTAGCCGTTGTCGTTCCTGTACAGGGATGGTATCCATAGGAACCATAATACTGATCACAGCTTCCACACCGTTATCACGATTAAAAACAGGATAAACAATCGAGGAGATGCCTCGGCGATAAAATGATTCTCCAATCACGTAGCCACGTAATCTATCCGCTTGGATCATTGCCCAAAACGCTTGTTTACTGCCTGCATCATCCGGTAATTCATCATCGGGGTAGAGAGCATCAAATTCCTCTCGGCTCAATCCACTGAGTAACATACGTCCAAGTGATGTTCGATGAGCTAATAAACGTGTTCCCACGCTGACATGGTTAATTTTTGACTCTGCGCCACTGACCCGAGCAATGTAAATAATGTCACGCCCATCACGTATGACTAAATGGCTGTTACATTGGCTACGGTCACGCAATTGTTCAATAATGGGTTGACCTAATTGTGTAAGATCCAGTGACGCGATATAGCCCAACCCTAAGCTAAGTACTTTGCGACCAAGTGAAAAAGCCCCAGTGCGTGGGTGTTGCTCAATAAAATCTAAATGTACTAACGTCTGTATCGCGCGATAAGCAGTGGCCTTTGGCATATCAACTAGGCGTAAAATCTCAGCGAAGGTTAGCTCGCGGTGCTGTTGTGCGAGGAGTAACAAAAGCTGCAATCCTTTTTCCAGACCCGGGATCAAATACTTGCATGTTGAACTCAAATCCTTAACCTCCCCGCATTAAAGCGGCGCCTTTAGTTAAATACAAAACCACCATTCACAGGGATGAGTTGCCCAGTGACGAAATTGGCCAGCGGTGACAGCAAATATAAAACCGTACCAGTGACGTCTTCAGGTTTTTGTTCACCTTGAAGAGCTCGTCCATTTTCGTATAGCTGGTGGCGCTCCACAGGAACATATTCGGTGGCTTCAACTTTGGTTAACCCAGGGGCGATAGCATTGACACAAATTCGTTGTTCACCCAGCTCTCTTGCCATAGAACGTGTCATGCTGATAATGGCTCCTTTGCTCGCAACATAAGCCATGAGTTTAGGGGCACCCCATAATGCCGTATCGGAGGCGATATTCACGATCTTGGCATTGTTACTCTGGCGCAAAAAAGGCAGCGCGGCTTTGGTCACGAGCCAAGTTCCTTTCACATTGACCGTCATAACACGATCCCATAACTCTAGGTCGTACTCTTCTAATGTCTTACCCCCTACGCCTGTTGCGAGGGCTGCGTTATTAATCAAGCCGTCTATCTTGCCTTGCTGACCAATAGTCTGGAATACATCCTCTATCGCTTTGGGATCGGCAATATCCAGAGTCAATCCATCGGCAGCCAAACCTTCTTGACGTAGCTGAGCAACGCTTTGTTGCAAACGATCACTGAGGATATCGCAAAGCACCACTTGCGCTCCTTGTTGAGCAATCGCTTTGGCAAAATCAAACCCTAGCCCTCTCGCTGCGCCGGTGATCACAATACGTTTGCCTGCCAACAAATCATGCATTTGACGTTTCCTCTTTGTAGATTTGGTCAAATTGTTTTTTGGCTTCACGTTGCATAATTCGACGAAGACGCGATAACCCGACATCATGTTGGTAGAGGAATTCACGCTGACGTGCATTAGGCGCCATATTTTCAAGAATAACTCTGTCTTGCTCTAAAACATCCCAGTGCAAACCCTCTAGGCGGTTGCGGTACATAAAACGCCAAAGATCTCGTTGCCAATCTTTAACTTTACGGATACGCCAGAAGAAGACTCGGGTATTGTCTCTATCTTCAGGCACGACCATACCGATAATCCAAAAATGGCCACCGGGCCCGAAGCGCTTTTGGTAAGGGATCGAGAGTCGAAGCCAATTAGCGCCGGTGCTCGCGAACTCTACCCAGTCAAAATTGACACCCATTTGGTCATTTTTGCGAAAGATAAAACCATTTTGGGTCGGTTCTAAGATCATTTCAGACTGTTTGTCACCGTCAGCCATGGAATGTGAAGAGGAGTGTAAATAAGTGCCATGCATTGGATCCATGACGTTTTCCAGTGCATATTGATAATTACAATGCCAAGTTGCAGTACATAAAAAGTGGCTATGGTTTTCACTATCAGCAAGCTCTTCAGGGAATGCGAGCTGCGGTGGTGTTTCATCGGCGATGGCGAAATAAAGAAAAATCGCGCCATGACACTCTTGAACTGGATAAGTTTTTAGGCATTTTTGGCCTTCTAATGGGCATTGATTAACAGCCGGCACATCTTTAACAACGCCATCACCTCCCACCTCAACACCGTGATACCAGCAAGCGATACGTTCACCAAGGTTCCATCCCATCGATAAACGAGCGCCGCGATGTGGGCAACGGTCTTCCAATGCGTGAATTTGACCTTGTTGGTCTCGCCATAAAACAATTTGCTCTTCTAAGCGAGTAATTCCGATCGGATTACTGGTGACTTCCCAGCTGGATAAAACAGGGTACCACTGGCCTCTAAGGCCAATGTCTAAATAATCTTGATAGTTCTGAGGTTGTGTATTAGTTGTCATAATTTGCTTCCTGTTATCAGCGGTATCATTCTTTATTATTATTTCTGCGCTAGCGGCAGTGAATTAATACCCATTTACTTGGAGAAATTCGCGGAAACTTGCCTCATTCCATGGTTGGCCTTGCCTATCAAACACGTGCTTTTGATTGAGTGCACTGATGATTTGTTCGAGAGCCTCAATACCGGAATCAAATAGGGTCTCTAATGCGGCAATGAGTGCGATTTCGTATTCATCGGGGAGCCGTGAACGAGTTTGCCAAATAATATTGGGTGCTGTACCAGGCGACTGGATTTGCCCTTTACCGCCTTCACGTGCAGGTATAATCTGATGATTAGCAGGTAAATAAGGGTTGAAATTCTGTATCGGTTCCATTTCTACTCCTCAATGAAGCTAATTTCGATTTGGTTGTTATTAACGCGAGTTTGATAAGTTTTTAAGTCACGTCCCCCAGGCTCGCGCAGACATTTTCCTGTTTTGATATCAAATACCGCTTCATGCAGTGGGCATTCAACTTTGCCATCTTCAACAAAACCTTGGCTCAGTAAAGCGTAAGCATGGGGGCAAACGTCCTCCATGGCGTAGTACTGGTTTTCCACTAAGAAAATACCAATCTCTGCATCATTGACTCTGGCGGAATAAGGAAATTCTTCTTGTACTTGTGAGACATTACATACGGCGACCCAACTCATATTACTTCCTCCACAGCAAGACAGTTTGTTTCATATATAAAACATTGTTTATTATTTAAAACCAGACTAATGGGCTGAGCGATAAACAGTCAATCTAATGTTGCGGATATGTAAAATATTTGTTTTAAAATGTGCGTTGTGTCGAGCTTATCGTTATTTCTGGTTTCATATAAGAAACCGTATCGGGAAATACAGCATAAGGGTCGCTTATACATTGAATTGTCGAGTATTCAGTTTAGGCTAGCGTGCCTACAGCAAGGAATAATGACTGTAAAAAGAGGTGGTTAAGAAAGGTTTAAACGATGAGGCGGTAGAACGATTCTGAATATTATTTTGGCGTATATCCCACGGGTAGGGAGGTGAAACTTGTCAGCAAAGACGGGTTGATAACACCATGTATTGTATTATTCGTTAACTGATAGGTATTAACACCCACCGATAAAGTGGGTGCAAATATTAACGTATAGTTAAAACAGAAATGTTAGAGTTTTGGATAATCATTGAGGCGGTAGAACCTAAGAAGTAGGTGGACATACCGGGCCGTTTTGAGCCGATAACAATCAAATCTGCTTGTATCTGATCTGCAATACGTAAAATTTCATCTCTCGGTGTGCCCATGACAACTTGAGCCGTATATTTTTCTTTTGATAATTTGAAATCTTTAATTATATCAATCAATTGATTGGTCACTTTATCTTGTTCACTATCCGCTTTTTCAGCAAAACCAAATCCCATAGAAGTATAAAAAGGAATGGTTGGAATGACGGCTAAAAAATGAACGTGAGCATTTTCTTCCTCAGAAAGGTATTGAATGTGAGGAAGGACAAGGTTCGCTAAATTTTTTTCTGTGATATCAATGGGGACTAAGATTTTTTTGTACATATTGTTCTCCGAACAATCATGAATAGTATGCTCAAAACTTATCTGATTAAAACAATCGCTGGAAACAACATTCACCCTAGCTTTTGCACGGTAAAAAACTCTCTCTTAATACAAGTATAAATATAGCGCTAACTAACAATTAGAGTACAACATGATAACGTTTGATACTTTGACGGAGGATTCAAGTCAGAAAATTAAAATTGGCTGTTTTAAACAGGTTCATTCGTGCGATTTATTTCTAGATAGTTATTTAACACCTATCTTTATCATGGTAGATATTATATGGTTTATATATAAACCATAACGTTTTATATGCTTTGAGGGACTATTTTGGGAATTGTCAAAATTTCAGATGAATTACATGACTATTTGCGTCGAGCTAGCCATGTTATGTCACGTTCTATTAATTCTCAGGCGGAATTTTGGATAAAAATAGGTATTCAAGCAGAATTAAATCCAGACAAAACCTTCACGACACTGATTAGTGAAATGTTAGAAAAAGAATCTGTTAATCATAAAGGGAAGTAGCATGAGTAATATCACAATCAAAACAGCGGAAGAAATTGAATTGATGCGTGAGTCAGGCCGCTTGCTAGCTAAAGTATTTGCCATGCTGGATACGTTTATCGTGCCAGGTATTACCACCATGGAAATCAATAATAAGGTTGAAGACTATATTGTAAACGATCTACAAGCTAGGCCGGCCAGTAAAGGGCAGTATGATTACCAATATGTGTTAAATACCTCGTTGAATGAGGTCGTTTGCCATGGCGTACCGAAAGTTGATGAATATTTAAAAGCCAAAGATATTATCAACGTAGATATTACATTAGAAAAAAATGGTTTTATTGCTGACTCAAGCAAAATGTATGTCATGCCAGAGGCTTCTCCACTTGCGCGTAAACTAGTTAAAGATACTTATGAAGCGATGTGGGAAGGGATCAAGCAGGTCAAACCTGGTGCAACTTTGGGAGATATTGGTGCCGCAATTCAACACCATGCACAAGCCAACGGGTACAGTGTTGTGCGTGAATACTGTGGTCATGGTATAGGCCGCGAAATGCACGAAGATCCTCAGGTCCTCCACTATGGCGTACGGGGTCAAGGAGCGGTGTTGAAAGAAGGGATGACATTTACAATCGAACCAATGATTAACCAAGGTGGCATGAAAATTAAAACTAAAAAAGATGGTTGGACTGTGGTGACTCGAGACAAGAAGTTGTCAGCACAATCTGAGCATACGATTTTAGTGACAGCAACAGGTTATGAAGTGCTAACCCTGCGCGATGAAGAAAAGGCTTATGTCGCTAAACATCACCTCTAATAGAGCGAAAATGAGTGTAAAAAGCCGCTTATGCGGCTTTTTGTCTATTTATTCCTTTATTTACTAAGGGAATGCGTTGCTGTTAAAAGCTCAGTTTGATTTTACTGATTTCACTCAAGTTAATATGCTGCATTGACAGTAGAATAACATCACGTCTAACAGACTTTTGACTGTATGAATCGATTGACTCGCCATTGGCTTGGTCATATACCATTCTGTCGTTGTCGTGATAACACTGATGTTTTTAGTCACTTTTACAATGCTAAGTTGCACATTTAAATCCGACATCATGTTATTGAGTTAATCAGATGTATAATTTTATAACAATTTGATTTTATACAATAATAGCTATATTTTGGCGATGACTCAGTGAATAAATTCGTGCTGGCCATTCTGTTTCAATAAATAAATTTATTAGGTTTTACTAATATAGCAAGTTATCGGCGTTTTTGAGTACTTGATTCACATTAAAAATGATAATTGAAAGTCATAATTACAAGGAAATACCTTTAATTATTAGAGAGCTGCATGGTATATAAATAATAGCGTTTTTTACATTTTCTCGGTAAGCGTAATTATTATTAATGACTAAAAAATTAACGTCTTTAATTTGGCTTTTGTGTGTGTGAGGATACAAATCTATCAGCTGCTATATATAAAAATAATATAAAGTTAAATATGTTTTCAATTAATGCTTTTAGTTTTATTTCTCAAAGTTAAAAGGAGGTTTTTGCAATAATGTCATTTGGGAGATTTTTCTGTGTCAGTAGCGATAAAAAATATCAAGGGTAATTGAGATTAATTACGACTTGATATCAATGATAAGGGGGCTTCATTTATTGATAATAATTTTCACTCCATTTAGGAGGTTTCATTATGCATGAGAAAAATATTGATTTTTGGGAGCAGGTTTTTCGCTGGATTCAACTCAATTTTCCTTTATTAAGTGGTGTTATGTTGGCAACGCTAATTGCATTTATTAGAGAATGGCGAGATGGTAACAGCGCATGGCAATCATTAGCCGAAGCAGTCATATGTGGTGCTATTACCGTTAGTGCTATTCGTACTCTACAATGGTTACTTGTATATATGAATTATTCTGAGGCTTGGTCATCCCTTGCGGAGTTTTGTGGAGCGATGATAGGTTTTCTTGGGACAAAAAAATTAAGTTGGATTATTGATTCTTTTTTAATTTCAATAAAAAAACGCTATGGAGATAAAGAGTAACGTGTCATTTTAGTTTCCGAGTAATGAAGAATGAAAACTGAGTAGTACGATAAGCCCTAATGAGGCTTATCGAAGTATATTGTTATTCATAAAAAGAGTAATCGCTAATATAAAACTTAATTGGCCCGTCTCATCAACAGAGATAACTTATATCCATTAATCCATTAATCCATTAATCCATTAATCCATTAATCCATTAATCCATTAATCCATTAATTCATTCCTTTCATTGGGTTATTCTTGTTAAGATTTATAATTCAATTTATGCGTTTTCCAGACGTGCGGTCATGTGTGTGAACAACGCGTCAGAGATCCGGTCAAAATTATCTTATTGTAGAGAAAAGCGTAGGGCATTTGATCTGCGGAGCTAATCGACTTTGCCAAGGGAACGATGTTACCTCATTGCATACACGTGGCGGTAGATATTCTGACTATATGCAAACACTAAAACTAGGTTGATGAAATTTTGTATTAAAAGGGACTTGGGTTAATTCACGATGACACACTGGGATTTAATTGGGGAAACTCGAGGAGTGTATGCCAAAGCTTGAATTTGAACATCAAAAACCAATTAAAAAACAGTAGGTTAACTAGCTGTTTTTTTAGGTGTGAACATGAGTAATGGCAAGCAAATAATCATTTTTAGATGGCATTTTAGCGTTAAAATCTGAACTTGTTTTTGGTCGTTAAAAAGCTAGAAAGTGTTATTCTGGATATGTTATATCATCGAGAAATTTCTTATCTGGAACTTCTCTATGTTTAGCCTTTCTGAATTAATTAATGACACACCTATTGACTCTATTCTCTTATTTGTTATTACGTTTATTTTGTTAGTGATTTCAGCTTACATCGGTAAATTTATATTTAAGCGTAGGAATGCACATGAAGACATTGCGGATGACGAAGCGAAAATAATATTAGGCGCAATTTTATCCTTACTGGGGTTATTGATTGGTTTTGTGTTGTCAATTTCAATCAATGGCTATAATAACCGCCAACAAACTGAGGAAAATGAAGCGATTGCGATTGGCAATGCTTATCAACGGATACAAATACTCAACAATAGCGATAAAAATGATGCAATCCATCTATTACAGCAGTATTTAGAAGCAAGAATTGAATTTTTTAAATCGGGTATCAGTGATGAAAATAATCAATGGCGAAGGGTATCTTTAGAAAAGCAAGCCGCACTCTGGGATATCGCCGTTAAGGAAGCGAACCAATCTCCCAACCCAGTCATTGCTTCTGTACTCACTGCGTTTAGTGACCTCTATCTTTCACAGCAAAAAACCATGGCAAGTTGGCGTCATCAAATACCAAACGCAGCTTGGTTTTTACTCATTTTCTTTGCGATTTGTTCTAATATCTTGATTGGATACAACATCCGAGGCACGAAAGGAAAGAACGGGTTAATTTTAATATTGCCTTCCTTAACAACATTAGCGTTATTTATGATTGCAGAGATTGATATTCCGGGAGAAGGGGTTATTCATGTGACTCCGGATGATTTGATTTCTTTGCAGGAGTTCTTATTTAAAGAAGGGGCGTTAGTGGGTAAGTTGGGCTAATAGCATTTGGAAATTGATTGCTTAATGAAGTGAAAAATCCCCGTAGCCAAGGTGGCTATGGGGATTTTATTTCTAGCGTACAATAATACCTAACAGAATACCGATAGCTCCAAAGTCAGCATCACTAAATGTTGTATTTGCGATACCGATATCACCAAGAACAGGTAATAGGAATACAGGTAAGAAGGTAATCAATAAACCTTGCGCAAAGGCACCTAAAATGGCACCTCGACGTCCGCCTGTTGCATTACCGAATACGCCAGCTGCTGCACCAACGAAGAAGTGTGGCACAACGCCTGGAATAATGACGGTCATATTGAGCGCATAGAGAATAAACATACCGATTATGCCGGCAGCAAAGCTACTTAAGAAACCGACTAATACAGCATTTGGCGCATAAGGGAAGACGACAGGGCAGTCTAGAGCTGGTTTTGCATTTGGTACTAATTTATCCGAAATACCTTTAAAAGCAGGTACGATCTCAGCAATCACCATACGAACACCTTGCAGGATAATATAAACACCCGCAGCAAATGTAATAGATTGCATTAATGAGAACATGAACCAATTTTTACCGCCACTCACTTCACGTACATAATCACCACCCGCGAATAGGCAGGTAATAATGAAAATAATGAACATAGTGAATGAAATAGCCACTGGGGTATCACGTAAGAAAAGCAAGCTCTTTGGCACATTCATATCTTCAGTTGAATGTTCTTTATTACCAAATTTACTGCCAATAAAACCAGCGAGGACATATGAAATAGTGGAAAAGTGACCAATGGCGACATCATCAGAACCCGTGACTTTTTTCATGTATGGGTGCGCGATGGCTGGGAAAAACACCATACAAAAGCCGACAATCAGTGAACCAACGACGACTAGCATTGTTCCTTGCATTCCAGCAGTTGCTAGAATAACGGCAACCATCATTGACATGAATAATGTGTGATGGCCGGTGAGGAAAATAAATTTCCATGGTGTCAGGCGTGCAATGAGTATGTTGATTAACATGGCAAAGAACATAATCATCGCCATTTCACGGCCAAAGCTCTTCTGAGCGATAGAGACGATCGCTTCATTGTTTGGAACGACACCGTTAATGCCAAAGGCATGTTGGAAAATCGCTGAAAAATCACCGAGTGAACTAACGACTAAACCAGCACCTGCACCTAAAATGACAAAACCCATGATGGTTTTGATGGTGCCTTTAATGCATTCGGTCACCGGTTTTTTTTGAGCAATCAGACCGATAAGTGCGATCAGACCCACTAATATAGCGGGTTCTGATAGCACATCTTCCATCAGAAAACGAAAAAATGACATACCGCCTCCGTTTATAGTGCGCCGAGATTACGCAGAGCGACACTCAAATGTTCTTTCATTGCAACTTTGTCGATCATATTTTCTAGCGCAACAATTTCACCATTAACGTGTTGTGCGACTAATTGCTCCGCGATATCTTTAGTTCCGACATAAATATCACTTGCAGTTCCTTTTGCTGAACCAAGATCAACATGATCAACATCTGCATTGACTTGCAAGTCTTTCAAAATTGTTTTGATGCTCATTTCCATCATTAGGCTAGTACCTAAACCATTTCCGCATACGACTGTGATTTTCATGTGATTTCCTTTTAATAATTAGTAACGAGCGATGATATTGAGAATGTCATCGATGTTTTCTGATTGCATAATGCTGTCAATATCTTCTTGATTATCAAAAAGTTCTGCAAGTTTAGCAATGGCGCCAATATGGCTATCACTGTCAGTTGCAGCAAGAACAATTAACAGCTTGATTGGGTCGTTGCCTTCAGATCCAAACTCCACACCATTCTTGATAACGGTTAAACCCAGTGATAATTGGTTAACACCGTCTTCCGGGCGAGCATGGGGCATTGCAATGCCTGGACCTAGCACATAATAAGGACCAATTTTTTCATGTGAATGAATGATGGCATCAATATAAGAAGGTTGAATGGAATTGTTTTTAATCAAGGGTTCGCAAGCGATATTAATCGCCTCTCGCCAATCAGTGGCGTTTTCGACAACCTGAATAACATTGGGGGTCAGTAATGTCGTTAGCATTAAATTTGCTCCTGGTAATGTAAAACTCTTTTTTTAGCTTTTCTTCTAACTAAGAGCATAGTAGTGATCAATGGTAGCGCTATCTAGTTGAATTATTCATTTTCGTGATAGCGCTATCATTTCGCAAAAATAAAGCGAATAAAAAGCAAAGAGCATAAAAGTCCGCTCATTAACAAAACTAACCTGTGGTAACTTATAGCCAGATAGAGAATGAAATAGAGCAAAAAAACCTTTTATGGAAAAAATACGCAAAAGAAAAAATACAGGACGGGTAACGCTTCAGGATGTGGCCAAATATGCAGGTGTGGGATCAATGACTGTATCGAGAGCGTTGCGTACTCCTGATTTGGTATCAGATAAACTGCGAGAAAAAATTAATGAAGCCGTTGCCGAGTTGGGATACATACCAAACTCTGCGGCTGGAATATTAGCATCAGGCCAAAGCAGAACCATAGCAGTGTTAGTACCGTCATTAAGGGACTACGCGAGTTCGGCATTCCTGCAACCATTACAAGACGTGCTGAATAAAAATAGTTATCAGGTTGTTATTGGTAGTCATGATTATCAGCAAAAAAAAGAAGCAGAGGTTCTATTTACGTTATTACAAAGTAATCCTGCCGCTGTAGTGATTTTTGGGGCAATTAATTCCGAGAGCGTTTTTAATTACCTTAAAAATATTGATATTCCCGTCATCGGTGTTGCAGGTGAATCGAATTATCCGCTGTCATTAAACATCAGAAGTAATATTGGTGAAGCCGTGTTTTTTTTAACCCACTATATGCTGCAAAAAGGGTATCAAAGAATTGGTTATATAGGCGCCCAGATGGATAGCAAAGTACAAAGTCAGCAATTGAGTGGTTGGACAAAAGCCATGCTCAGTCACTATCATAGCGCTGAACAAAGTATTACGACGCCCTATGTTGCGACGATGGATTTTGGGCGCCAAGCGATTAGCGAAATGCTAACACGGCAGCCTGAGCTTGATGCCGTCATATGTAGCCATGAAATGATTGCATTAGGTGTGTTATTTGAATGTCAAAGAAGACTCGTAAAAGTACCGTCTATGTTAGCGGTTGCTTGCGTTGAAGGATCATCTAATTGTGATTATATTCATCCGTCATTAACCTCTGTGCGTATTGATTATAGCAAAATGGCAAAAGAGACGGCGAAGAAACTACAAAAATGGTTAGCAGATCCTGATAGTGATTACTCGAATCAACACGAAGAGATCATCTTTCCTTATAAATTTGAAGCAAGGCAAAGTGCATAATGATGAAGTTTATAACTTTCGCTTTCACATTAGCGAGTTTATTAATGTCGACGGCATCAGCAGAAAAGGGATATCTGCCAGCAATACAAAATATATACGCATTGTACAGTGGTGTATTAATAAAGGGGCCTGTAAAAGAAATAAATGCGACGTTTTATACTGAAAATAATATAGTCGCTCATGAGATTAACTTAAAATTGGACGAAAACAGTTGTATTGAGAGTTTTGAGTCCATTTCTTCTGCCGCTAACCAGCATATACAATTAGCAAGAGAAGATAACCAATTAAAAGGTCGTAGCGCTCAAGGGGAGATTATTATTAATTTAGACGACCAATGTCGTTTTATCTCTCAAAAAGATCATTATGGTACTGCGTATTTTGAATACAATGAACGGGGTTATATCAAGAGTATTACCAATAGCAGTAGCGATACCATTGATACATTAGTTTATAGTCATTTAGGTGAGCTTCAGGAAATGAATTACTATGATAACAATCAATTGTATATGCAGACGATCTACACGCCAATAGCCGATAGTGAGCGTTATGCGGATATTCGGATAGAACAGAAAATGCTTGGTGATTTGGGGTATAGCGTTGACAGAAAATGTCAATATAATCCGTCGGGAGCACCAACAACTTGCCAAGTTTTAACGACCTATGATGTTGATGGAAAAATGCAAACTCAAAAGCAGTCTTTAGTGATTGAAACACAATTCTATGAGGTTCAAGGGGAAGGTAAATAACTCACCGCTTAAGTGATAAGTGAGTGTGACAGTTATCGATATGGTCGTAAGGATTGATGATTTCTGAGTTGCTGTCCTTTGAATGAAATGCGCTATATCTCCGGTGAACGCCTCTTTAGGGCAAGTTAAAGAGGCGTTTGATTTCTTATTTTTTATTAATCAACGTTTTATTATAAATAAAACGCGCTTCCGCTTGTTGCAAATAACTCAGAATGAGTTGATAGATCTGCTCAGATTTATGGCATAAATTGCTATTGCTCGCCAAAGTGGGTTCCACTTGTTCGATAAATTGTTTTAAAAAATCATCAATACTTAGATTCTTATGAGCAATTTGTGTATGGTAAAACTGATATACATATGATGCTTGTGTATCTGAAAGATCGATATTTGCATTTATATTGTTGATTGCAAGTAAGAGCAATTGAGTATTTGTCATAATACACCCTATCACAGAGACGTATAAATGCTACCTGACTAAAATGAAATCCATTGTCAAAATTGGCCGTAAAATTTTAGTTTTCTCATTCAAGATAGATTTATAGGAATATTCTGTATTGGTACGCCTGCTATTTTGTGTCCGCAATCAATAAGGCATGGTGTATTCACTATTTCTATTGGGCTTTTAAGTATATTTTTAAGGGGTATCTGGCGCAAATTGCACCTTAAAAGCGTGTTGAATGCTAACCTCTTATTCTATTGATGTACTGAGTTTCTCACTATGTCGTGTTTTGACGCGCTATGGTGATGTGAGATTAGAGTCATATTTTCCCAGATGAGTGAAGCGCGATTAGTCTAGTCGACGAGAAAGGTAAAATAGCACAAAATAGAAAAAAGTGGTTTATTGATTCATCTGTATAAATTAAAGACCGCCGGTACTGGTGATATAGCCGAACGACAGATAACAAATTTAGATTGTATTATGAATTATCGTTATGATTTCTATTTTTTATCCTTCATTTACTCCTTTTGCGGGAGTGTAAATATTTAGATACAAATATTTGCTTATTGAAGGAAATATTTTTATTTATTCATGTTTTAAAATGCCATATTATTTGTTCTTAAGTTAAATGTTTTATGGTGATTATGCTGAAAATATTCTTTTTCGCTAAAAGAAACAAACTGTAACAGTTTGGTGGGGCAATAACTCTTATTTTCAATCGTTATTACTGATAGGATTACTCTTTGATTGTGTGAGACGAGTTAAAATAATTTAATTTTATTAAACTGAGTTATTTTTAACTGTTATATTTTCATCGCTGTTTCTCGCCTTATCATAATTATTTTTAATAGATAATAGTAAGAAAAATTTAAGTTATTAATGTGAGACGTATCGTTACCTAAAGCTGTACTCTACCTTATACTATTTAGAGATGCTTTAATTAACACGCTTGTTAAATATCTTTTTGTTTAATTATCAATGTGTTGGTTTTTTAAGAGCGTAAAGTATGAATATAGTCAAATTGCTCACGATCGTGCTGATTGTCGGTGGTGCATTTCTATTAGGGGTTATTTTTAATTATAAGCCTCAACCGGACCTGATCAAATCGGTTAAATATAGTGTAGTGGATTATTTGTCTTATCCTGAGTCAGCGGCATTTAGAAATATAAAATATAATTTTATTCGTGCAACAACTGACAAAGGGGAAGTCGGTTATGTTTGTGGGGAAGTATTAAGGGTAAAAAATGCAAAAATAGAAGGATATAAACGGTTCACGGTAAAGGTTTACAAAAATCAAGACGGCAGAACAGTATTGTCAATTCCATTAGTTGAAGGGGATTATGATCTGTTACCGTTGTCAGTGATGGAATCGTTATGGAAGCGATATTGCAGCTAAATTAATGCTTAGTGAATTTAGCTGTAATAGAGAATAGTATATAACCACTCAAATAACTTATTTTTATGATCTAATAGCCAAATCGGAAATTGCGAAAATTCGCTTTATAAGAAAACACTGGATAATTGCGCTGTTACCCAGTGTTTCCTCTGTGATTACTTATTTAGCGTGTTTATAAGTAGCTGATGACGATTATTATAAAATTTAAGGTAGGTCATATATCCCGTTAAAATGGTCGATAAACTGGCCGTAGCTAATAACATAAATGTTACCATGATCTGATATTTAACTGCTTCCAATGGATCAACACCAGCAAAAATTAATCCAGACATCATTCCGGGTAAACTGACGATACCGACTGTTTTTGCTGAGTCAATTGTTGGGATGAGTGATGCTCGGATACTATCACGAATGATAGAAATAGAGGCCGTTTTTGGGGTTGCACCTAGGCTTAGCATCTCTTGTATTTGCTGTTGTTGATTACTAAAACGCTGCCCTAAATTATTAAAACATAAACCGACAGCAATCATCGCATTGCCGGCAATCATGCCTGTAATTGGAATCACCTGCATAGGTGTAAAGACAATGGCTTTGGTGATAATCAAGATCAATAAGGTTAAAAGTGTGCTGGAGGTAATGGCGATAAAAGCGGTTACGAAAACTTTTTCTATATATTTACTTCTCTTTCTCGCATTCCAGGCAGCATTAAAGCAGATAAACATAACCATAGCGATAGTGAGAATTTCATGATCAACATGAAAAATATACTTTAGAATATAACCAACAATTAATAGCTGGACGATCGCACGGCATGTACTCCAAATGATGTCTTTTTCTAGAGTGAGTTTTTCTTTGTGGCTAATAAAAATGGCAACCAGAACAAGCATGATAGAGAAAGCCAAGGATTCATTGGTAATATTAGGTTGGTGCATGGCTTATTCCTATTTTTCGGTATGATGAGCGGGAAGGGTAATCATGTTATCTGCATGTGAAATTTCATCTTGGTCATGTGTAACCCATAAGATGGCAATATTTTGTTGTGTTGCTAATTGATGGATTAATTCATTGACTTTCACTTTATTCGCCTCATCCAAAGCGCTGGTTATTTCATCTAATAATAAAACTTTAGGTAAAAATTGAAGGTTACGAATCAATGAGATGCGTTGTTTTTCTCCTCCAGATAGCTCATTGATGCTTTTTTCTAAGATAGATTCTGTAATCCCCCCGAAAAATCGCAGCAGTTATTTATAGAAAATTCTATTAAAATAAACTCAAGGAGTTTTCTATGCGTAAATCAAAATTCACTGATAGCCAGATATTGGCAATCATTAAACAAAATGAAAGTGGTATGCCCGTTCCAGAACTCTGCCGAGAACATGGTGTTAGCTCTGCAACATTTTATAAGTGGCGAGCTAAATTCGGCGGTATGGATGCTTCGTTGATGAAGCGAATGAAAGAACTCGAAGACGAAAACCGTCGGCTCAAAAAAATGTATGCGGAAGAACGTCTCAAAGCTGAGATTCGTTTGGAGGCGCTTGAGGGAAAGTTATAAAGCCATCTCATCGTAAGGAGATGGCTAAGGCTGCCGCAATTAAGTATGACATAAGCATTCGCTTTGCTTGCTTGTGCATGAATGTGAGCGAAAGCTGCTTTTACTATCAAAGTAAACTTAATGCTGAAAACGATCAGATTGCTGACTGGCTAATACGCCTAACCGAAAACAAAAAACGTTGGGGGTTTGGTCTATGTTTCTTGTATTTACGCAACGTAAAGGGCTTCGCATGGAACCACAAGCGCGTTTATCGAATTTATTGTGAGTTGGAGCTTAATCTTAGAATTAGGCCTCGCAAACGCTTAAAACGCGATAAGCCTGATGCCCTCAGTGTGCCTGTAGCCATTAACCAAGTATGGTCTATGGATTTTATGTCAGACAGCTTAGCCAGTGGCCGCAGCATTCGAACCTTTAATGTCATTGATGATTTTAATCGTGAATGCTTAGCGATTGATGTTGATTTATCGTTGCCTAGCGCACGAGTTATTCGGTCGTTAGAACAAGTCATCGAGTGGCGCGGTAAACCCAAAGCGATACGATGCGACAACGGACCAGAATATATTTCAGGAGAGCTAATAAACTGGGCAACACGGCAGCAAATTACCTTACTTTATATTCAGCCTGGCAAGCCTACACAAAATGCTTACATTGAACGCTTTAACCGAACAGCTCGTCATGAATGGCTTGATTTAAATATATTTGAGAGCGTTGAGCACGCTCAAGAACTTGCCACACAGTGGCTTTGGACTTATAACAATGAGCGGCCGAATACGGCGATTGGAGGAATACCCCCGAGACAGCGATTACAGGTAGCTTAAACTCTATAAATAGTTACTGTGAAAAGTGGGGGGATTACAATTCGGGTAAAGAAAAATAGCTTAGATCTTGAAGCACTTTGTTTTTATTAAAAGTTTGCTTACGTATTTGATAAGGAAAAAATAGGTTGTCGTAAACAGTAGAACCAAATAAAGAGGGAGTTTGTGTACAGTAAGAAACTTGTTGGCGATATTCTTCCGGTGAGAGAGTCGTATAATCATGACCATTAAAAAGCAGACGTCCAGAAGTTGGCGAGAGTAACGAAGCGATTATTTTTAGTAGTGTGCTTTTTCCGCAACCAGAAGGCCCTGTTATTAATTTGAATTCACCTTCATATAAACGAAAATCTACTTTGTCTAGTATGACTTTATTATCAATGACGTATCCAATATTCTCCGCGGTCAATAGTGTGCGTTTTTTATCCATTTTAGATTTATCCTATGAAAATTAATCTGACTTCATGTGGAAATTTTATCATTGATTATCGATCTCAATAGTGACATGAAACGATATAAGCCGTTATATGCTTTGCAGTGCAAAACATTATGCGCCATTTACGTTAAAATTTACATATTAAGACGAAATAGAATGCCAATCGGAAAAAGATATTAATAAAATTTACGTTTTATTGTTGAGTTAATATGACTGCAAGACTCGGCGCTTTACCTTAATATTCATTATGGATATCCTATTGATAGGAGATGGCATTCCTCCTATCAAAAACCGCCCAAAGAAAAAGGGCTAATGATGCCTACGTTAACCTTTTCAATTGATAGGGGGCGTAGCGATTATGCGCCCTGAATATTTTGGGGCATAAATGCTTTCAACGTTTCCTTCTCATTTATCCCCTGTTTACAGCTATAAGGGATTGTCTATGTATGCATCACTTTTTTCTATTGCGTTAGGTTCCGTCTTGGGCGGTTGGCTAAGGTGGTTTGTCAGTTTAAGGCTTAATCATCTTTATCCAAACATTCCAATGGGCACAGTGTTTGTGAATTTAGTCGGGGGCTTTGTTATTGGCTTTGCTATTGCTTATTTTGCTAGCTCAAATTTAAATCCAGCTTATAAATTGTTTATTGTGACTGGTTTTTGTGGTGCCTTTACGACGTTCTCAACGTTTTCATGGGAAGTTTTGATGCTGATTCAAGAAGGAAAATTGATGATTGCGCTGAGTACTATCGCAATTCATGTTGTAGGAGCGTTATTTTTTACCTTCTTAGGCATGCTTTGTCATCATTGGCTATTGCAACAGTAATGCCTGAAAACGGCTCTTCCATTGTGGATGATGATTAACGATAAATTGAATATTTTCGGCTGGATGCATAATAGGCGAAAAATAGGAGTAAGCTCACAAGGGCTGCTTAGAAGAAAAGTATTGATATCACCGCCTTACTCTGGTTGCAAAAACTAGGCGCTTATTTGTTAATGACAACGGGTAAGGTGGGTATTTATAAATATTAAGATAATTTTTATAAATGAATATTCCTTATTAATCCCTAATTACGATCAGTTATTTTAAAGGAGACGATATTGAATCTCTTTATATTGTATTTACGTTTCTCAATGAGTGAAATTTTGTCTAGTTAAAAATATGATCAATTATCCTCACATCGTATCTTTAAAATGAAGAACGCATTATTTCAGAATGGCTTTTAGCAAAAAAACACTTTTTACACACTAATTTTAACAAAATGCTAATAAAGTAGATTGTTTGGAGTAATTTGATTCTATTATGAGAAAAACAACCTTTTTTCCTAAATCATAAGTGTATTTTTTGGAATTATGGCGGTCGACAACAGAATATAATCTCGTTGAACAAAAAATAAACCAAGAAATTATTTATTATTAACTCTGTATTTTGTGAAATATATCGCTAAAAAATCACGCCATTATCAGCGTATTCCTGATGTTGCAATAGATTTTTTATTATTTATCACTATTTTAATAATGAGTTTTCTATTTGGCAATTTGCCTAGTCTTCCAGAGCGTTATCTATACATATTGATTTTCGATGATATTATGATTTTTGTTGCTATTTTCCATTATCGATAGCGAAATAATCTCATATTTGGCTATATATCAAACTAATTATGAAGTTATATCGCGCGTTATAAAAAATAATAAAACGTATAGCCTTAAAAAAATTGAATTAGAAAAAGATATTGACGGGGAAAAGTTATGTCACAGATGTTAGCTCTGTTTATCATAGTTTTGATATTGTATATCGGCGATGCAATTGCGGTGAGAACCAAAGCTTGGATCCCTTCTGTATTCGTGTGTGCCGTTTTATTCCTATTCGGTTATTGGACATTCTTTCCAAAGGATATTGTAAGTATTGCTGGAATACCGCAAGTGGTTGCAGTGATGTTGATGTATCTGTTAATAACCAATATGGGAACACTGTTATCGCTAAAGGAACTTTTACGGCAGTGGAAAACCATTTTAATTTCCTTATCTGGAATTTTAGGCATTATTATATTTATATTCGCTGTGGGAATGGTGTTATTTGATCTCAATACAATCTTGGTTGCTATTCCACCCTTAGTGGGGGGAATTGTTTCTTCACTTATTATGTCTAAAGGGGCAGCGGATGCTGGCCTGATTGATTTATCCGTGTTTGCTATTTTAATTTATGTTATGCAAGGTTTTGCCGGATACCCATTAACAGCGGTCATGTTAAAAAGAGAAGGGCGCAGAGTTCTTGAACAATACCGTAATGGTCAATGGAACGCGTCATTATCTGTTGAAGGGGCAAAAGATGTTGCAGTAAAAACGGTGGTTTCTGAAGAAGAGATGCCGCGTTTATTCAAGAAAATACCTTCACATTACAATACCAGTTATTTTAAGTTTTTACGCTTAGCCGCGGTTGGGTATCTTGCCTATTTAGTTTCAACATGGGCTGCCCCTATTGTGAGCATTAGCCCATTTGTATTATGTCTGTTATTTGGGGTTATCGCTTCTTCACTCGGCTTTTTAGAAAGGCAACCTTTACAAAAAGCCAATGGGTTTGGCTTTGCCATTATGGCGTTGATGCTGTTTATTTTCGATACCTTAAACCATGCGACTCCAGACATGTTATTACGACTGGTTTATCCAATGATTGTTTTAATTGCTGCCGCAGTAATTGGGATGTATCTCGCTTCTTGGATAGTCGGAAAGATACTGGGTGTCTCTAAAGAAATGGCATTCGCCGTATCGTTAACCGCACTCTATGGTTTTCCAGCCGATTATATCATTACGAATGAAGCGATTAATGCGCTGACGAAAGATGAGAAAGAAAGGCAAATTCTGACCGGCCATATGTTAGGACCCATGTTAGTCGGTGGATTTATTTCAGTGACCATGGTCTCTGTGGTACTTGCTGGAATTATGGTTGGTTTTATTACACCACTTGCAGGGTAAATGATGATGGAAACAAGCACATTCAGAATTCAACGGCATTTAGAGCAGTTGGCCGAATTTACATCGACACCGGGTCAAGGAACGACTCGTATGAGCTATAGTGAGCAAGATAAGCAAGCTAGAGCATATTTAAAAGAGCAAATGCATCTGCTTGGCTTACAGGTACGTGAGGATGCCATCGGTAATCTCTATGGACGATTAGAAGGCACGGAAAGTGGGTTGCCTGCCGTTATGATTGGTTCACATTTTGATTCTGTACCCCATGGTGGCGCTTTCGATGGGCCAGCAGGGATTGTGGCAGGGTTGGATGTTGTGGCGCGTATTCGTGAGCAACAACTTCAACCACGTTATCCCCTTGAAGTCATTGCATTGGTTGAAGAAGAAGGAACCAGCTTTGGGCGTGGTTTGATGGCTTCGAGTGTGATAACAGGTCTGATTGGTCGCCAAGAGTTGCACCAATTAACTGACAGACAAGGTATTTCTGCGGCACAACGTATGGCTGATGCGGGATTTAATGCCGATAAAGCAGCAGAAGCCGTACTTGTACCGTCGACAGTGAAAGCTTTCTTAGAACTGCATATTGAGCAAGGCCCCGTCTTAGAGCAAGCAAATGAAGACGTTGGCATTGTTGATATCATTGTTGGTATTGCTCAGCTTGAAGTCAAATTAACGGGTAAAGCGGGGCATGCAGGAACGACACCAATGCATATGCGTGCTGATGCATTGGTGTGCGCGAGTCACATTATCAGCCAAATTGCGAACATAGCGATAACAGTAGGTGAAAGTACGGTTGCAACAGTCGGAAGATTGAATGTGTTACCTAATGGGGCAAATGTGATCCCGAGTGAAGTCACATTCAGTGTTGATATTCGTTCGAGAAATGAAACGGCGTTACGTCAAGCCATTGCACAAATCATCGCGCTGGTTGAGCAGGAAAGTACTAAGAGGAATATTCAAAGTGATGTTATTCAGCCTCTTTATGTTTCACCCACAAAATTAGCCCCTGAAATTCATCAATTGATGGTAAATCATGCACAAAAACAGGGATTACGTTATCGAACGATGGTAAGTGGTGCAGGGCATGACACGATGATTTTTGCCGGTATCACAGCCACAGGGCTAATTTTTGTACCGAGTCGTAATGGATTAAGTCATCATCCAGATGAATGGACGGATTATGAGCAAATCGCTCGTGGTGTTGACGTTATGTTTGAGACTGTGCGGTCATTAACCGAATGTTGAACTCATAATCAGTCTTATCGTGATTAAGCAGATGAAGAGATCTCTGCTCTGAGGTAAAGGTAGAACAATGGTAAATACAACAATTACTGAAGCAATCAAAAAATACACAACAGCGATGATTGCCTTTCGTCGAGACCTGCATGCGCATCCTGAATTACCGTGGGAAGAAATACGGACAACAAAACGGATTGCAGAAGAGTTAACTAAGATTGGTATCGAATATCGACTAACAGAGCCAACAGGGATTATTGCTGAAATTAAGGGCGGAAAACCAGGCAAAACGGTGGCGTTACGTGCTGATATTGATGCGTTACCCGTGCTGGAATTGAATGATTCTTTGGAATATAAATCACAGAATCAAGGAAAAATGCATGCATGCGGACATGATGCACATACCTCGATGTTATTGACAGCCGCAAAAGCGCTATACGATGTCCGCGCGGATTTGAAAGGCAATGTGAGGTTGATTTTTCAGCCGGCTGAAGAGATAGCCCAAGGCGCTAAAGAAATGGTGAAACAAGGTGCCGTGGAAAATGTGGATAATGTATTTGGCATGCATATCTGGTCAACGACGCCTTCCGGAAAAGTCTCTTGTAACGTAGGGGGGACATTTGCCTCCGCTGATTTGTTAGTCGTGAAGTTTAAAGGGCGTGGTGGTCACGGTTCAATGCCTGAAGCCACAATTGATGCCGCTGTCGTGGCATCTTCTTTTGTGATGAATCTACAATCAGTTATTTCTCGTGAGACATCGCCATTGGAATCAGCAGTGGTCAGTATTGGGAAGATGGAGGTTGGTACTCGCTTTAATGTGATTGCTGAAAATGCGGTATTAGACGGAACTGTTCGCTGTTTTAATCTTGAAACTCGCAGTCGTATTGAAGCGGCAATCAGACGTTATGCAGAACATACCGCCGCAATGTATGGCGCGACAGCGGAAGTTATTTATACTTATGGCACACTTCCTGTGATTAATGAGGAACGTAGTGCATTGTTGGCGCAATCTGTTATTACGCAAGCATTTGGTGAAGACACGTTGATGTTTGAGAAACCAACAACGGGTGGTGAAGATTTCAGTTTTTATATTGAAAACATTCCTGGCTGTTTCGCTTTATTGGGATCAGGTAATCCAGATAAAGATACACAATGGGCACATCATCATGGGCGTTTTAATATTGATGAAGATGCAATGGTGACAGGTGCTGAACTTTATGCTCAATACGCTTGGTCTTATTTGCAACAAGATGAATTTTAATTAACCGCGTTAACCTTGTCGTGACGATAGCGACAAGGTTTATATTTTTGACAATATAAGCCGATTCCCTTCTCAAAAACGTCTCTCCACTGCCTATTTTCAAACTCATGATCGCGCTATGACAATCATCACACTTTATCCTACATATGAAAAGAAGGATTCTTGTCATCAAGTAAAATGCTATTGAGGTGAGTTAGGCGTAAATGAGTAAAAATAGTGCGGTTACTTTTAAAAATGAACATAAAAATTCTCATATACAATCTATTGATTATTTAATTGTCGATAATTAAATTTCAAAAATAGGTAATGCTAGATGGTTTTTTTGAATTTAAAGGTGCTAATGGTTTTTATGTGTTTAATTTTTAGGGAATTGCCTTACTATATAGGGTGTTATTATTGGGGGTATTCAGGGTTGTTTAAAATAAAACCTATCATCACTATAACTTATTGAATTTAAATAGGTAAGCTAATCAAGTTAGAGGTTGCTAAGCAAGTAAAATAAAGAGTGAGAGTTTAAGGGAACAGTTATTTATGATTATTTATAGAGACAAAGCTGCGCTGAAATGACGAATAAATAAAATAATTATTATTGTTTTTAATATACAATGATATTAATAAACTGATTTAATTTAAACAATCGATTATATATTTAGCGTAATTGATGCTATATATTGACATGACCAATTTAATTAGACAAAATTCGATTAAGCATGTGATGGGTAATAAATGTTTTATTTTATACTCATCACATTGGCTTTACGATTCATGATGTTTAAAAATTGCGTTTCTTAAGCGTTGCTGTTGTTCGAAGCGTTGCTCTTGTGTTAACAATTCATCGTGGGAAAGTTGCATAAGTAACGCATTCATATTAGGGATCGAATTCTCTTCTAATAGCGAATCGACGTGTTTAACGATATTTTTATAGTGTTGCATAGCATCCTCCAATCGTTGTGATGAAAAGATTATAACATATGGAATGTCGGTCTCCTTATTTATTATAAGTAGTGATTAGCGTATTTTTATATTAAGACAAGCATAGGAATAAGATATTGAAATTAACCGTTATGTTGATGTGTTTGTTGTTATTTGCCTGCACGTCAAAATGGGAACCCGTAGGTTTATCTGAATGGACATATCAGGAGGCGGATTCACAATGTGAATTTGATGCCTTTAAACGATTTCCCGTTCGTAACGAAGTCGCCCAGCACACTGTGTATGAAACCATTTCAAAAAAGTGCAAGAAAGACGATGAATGCGGTAAAGAAAAAACTTATGAAGAGAAAGTACCGAAGACAGAGAGCTATGTTTTAGATGTTAATAAAGAGAGTCGTCGTCAAGAATATGTTCGTTGTATGAAACGTAAAGGCTGGCAAGAAAAAAACGATTATTTTTGGCAGTCGTAAACGTTTCTTGCATTATCAGTCGTAAACGTTTCTTGCATTATAAAGTGTAGGTTCAGTGAAGTTTATCACAAAGCCCTTATCATCATTAGGGCTTTAATTCTTATCGCTGTGGCAAGTGATCGTGTGTGACTATTTATAACGTTACATGGAGATTATCTCTGTCAGTGAAGTGGTATTTTATTATCGCTGCTGGAAACTGACTGGATAGGTGCATTGGAGGGATTTGATAATAGGAAAGCACGATTTCAGCTATGGCTATTATGACGTTATTTCCAGAAGCAATGACATCAATGGCTTTTGAAGACGAACACTTTTCTGACATAACAAAGTCATGGCAATTTCGGTTGGTGATATCAGAATCCTTTTATTACCCCTATACGATGAGTCTTTGTCGTGACTGAATGAGTGTGCTTTATTAGGCGAGTTGCGCATAAAACGCCTCGTAGGTTCACAAGGCGTTTCAGCCGTTAAGTCGAAAAACCTTTTTTGACGCTATGAAGCGGTGAGATCTTTGATTTCCTCTGTTGCGGCATTTTTTTGGACAGATGCAATTCCTTTTAATGCAGCTTGCTTCGTCGAATACATCTCGCTACTTGCGATGATTTCATGATTTGCAGCTTTAAGAACAAAATAGTATGGCTGAGCCGTATCTTTTGTCGATTTTTTCAGTTCGAAATAACCCATGATTTGCTCCAACGGTTGTATAAAAATAGATACTCAAGTCTACACAATACTGTTTGTTGCTTATTAAGATTAGAAATAAATAAGGAAATTTACTAGTTTTAGACTAAATTTAATTAGGATAAAAAAAAGCCTCTATAAATAGAGGCAATTCGTAGGATTAATAGATCTACTTGTTATTCGCTTAAGATAACGAACATTTGCAAGAGATGCTATTTGATTCTGCGTATTAGTCTAAAAGGTAATACCTATGAGGTATTTTATCTTAAAAAACTATTGTGCTGGAGTCGTTGTAGCTGCATTGGCCGGTTGCGGTGCTGCACCTCGTTTCATGGGGGCATACTCAGGCATTTCTACAATGCTCATTTTAACCATGTAACGTTTACCTTCTGCCACTTTGGGTGCATCATTAGCAAGTTTTTTCAATGTTTCATTTGGGGTTGTTGTCTGTTGAGTCACACTGAATAGCATATTAGGGTGATTCCCCATATGGCTGCGTGGCACTTTATTATTAGGGCCATTAGCAGCAGCCGAAAATCCAATTGACATCAACATGATAGCAAGTAAACCAGAATTTAATTTTGTCATTGATATATCCTCTTATTTGCACTGATTTGAATAATCAATGAATTGGTTTTTTACCGCAATCGGTTTTACCTGCTTTGACTGAAGCTTCACAATTGCTGCACTTTTTCCATATTTTCTACTTATTTAGCTTCCTAACACAAATAGCAGAGTCAATTAAGGCTTTATTATGGGGTGTTCGTATAGCGAGATAGCATCACTTGTGCTGTAGGAAACAGAGTGACTGGCAGGTGAGAGAGTAATCGATTAGCATGTTGTATAACGAACAAAATGATAACAAAGTGAGTCATTATGTCTGATATCAATATGCCTTTTTCCGTGTTAGATCTTGCGCCTATCCCTCAAGGTGCTACCGCTAAGGAAGCCTTTTCTCATTCTCTCGATTTAGCTCAATTAGCTGAAAAACTCGGCTATCATCGATATTGGTTAGCGGAACATCATAATATGACTGGGATAGCAAGTGCTGCCACATCAGTGCTGATTGGCTATCTTGCTGCGAATACCACAAGGTTACGTGTAGGTTCGGGAGGCGTTATGCTACCTAACCATTCACCTCTGGTGATCGCTGAGCAATTTGGAACATTGAATACCTTATATCCAAATCGAATAGATTTAGGACTAGGGCGTGCTCCGGGAAGCGATCAACAGACCATGAGGGCACTACGTCGGCACATGAGTCAGGATATTGATAATTTTCCGCGAGATGTGGCTGAATTAGTCAATTGGTTTGATGCAATAGATCCTAACCCACCTGTTAGGCCTGTTCCCGGTTATGGCGAAAAAATTCCAGTTTGGTTATTAGGTTCAAGTTTATACAGCGCACAGCTTGCTGCTCAGATGGGCTTACCTTTCGCCTTTGCATCACATTTCGCACCTGATTTGTTACTACAGGCACTGCATGTATACCGTGAAAACTTTCAGCCTTCAGCAAGGCTTGAGAAGCCTTATGCAATGGTTTGTATCAATATAATTGCAGCTGATACGGTGCGTGATGCTGAATTTTTATTTACATCAATGCAGCAAGCTTTTGTTATGTTGCGTAGAGGACATCCTGCTCAATTGCCACCGCCTGTTCAAGATATGGATAAAATTTGGTCTCCAGCCGAGCAATTGGGGGTGCAGCAAGCCCTAGGGATGTCATTGGTAGGAGATAAGGCGAAAGTTCGTCATGGGATAGCGTCTATATTGCGGCAAACTCAGGCCGATGAAATCATGGTTAATGGGCAAATTTTTGACCATCAGGCTCGCTTATATTCATTTGAATTAGCAATGGAAGCCATGACAGAGTTAAGGGAAGAATAAACATATTAGCGTTTTTTTGCGTAGATAACGCTTTAACATCCGTAAAACAAAGAAATAGTCCTTGGAAGCCATTTAAATCCTCAACATAACCCATTCGGGTTATGTTGATTGACGTTAGATAAACAGTCGATCTGAATATCATTCAGAGGCATTAAAGAAGAGGGGGTGTGGCTAAAGGAGATGACCATTTTTCATTGTTATTCAATTAATCTATTGAGATGAATAAGCTCAATTTCTTCATCGAAGTAAGATGTATCATCAATGGATTCAAAGAGATAACCCAGAGTGACCTGGGTCATAGACGGTTAACACGCGATCTGTGGCAAGTGAGGTTCTAAAGGCGGAAGGCCATGGGCTGCTCGAGCTCGGTCACAAGCTTCATTGTGAACTCCTGATAACCATGATTGTTCAAACTCGCGGCAAGGCGTTGGTCGTTGTGTGTAAATTGAGCAAGAGACACATTCGCCAATGGTACCTGTCAATGCGGTGCAGCGCGTATTGTGTTTTTGGTTCGTCCCTTTCATTGCACTCATAAAGGGGGTGATCTGCTCAGTTAACTCTTGAGGGACTAACCCACCACCACTTTCACTCTCAGCCCAATAGAAAGAGACGCGAAAATAAGCGCAACATGCACCGCAACTTACACATGGGTTATTTTCAGGATCAGTTTTTAGTATATGAATATTGGTCATATATAAAATCACTAAAAAATATTGATGATGGTGACCCGCAGAACACGGGCTGACGTAACATAGGCAGATAGCCTAGAATCGTTACTCAGCCGCTATTATCTTACGTACTATTGACTATTGGCAAGGTATTTTAGAATTAAACACTGAAATTTATCGTTATCCATACGATAAATAAATTTAATTAAAGGCGTGAGATAAAAAAACACCCTGTCAGCCTAAGACTCACAGGGTGTGATTGTTATTTTACTAACCGAGCCCGATAGGACGGTGAGTAGTTAATCATGAGCGAAGATTAGACGTGTTTTAGTTCGCCATCCTCTTCCTGGTTATAAATTGTTTTGTTGGTTTCACCCATTAACTGACTGGTTACGGTACCCGCAGTCATTGAACCGCTCACGTTTAATGCGGTACGGCCCATATCAATCAATGGTTCAACGGAAATCAATAATGCCACAAGCGTGACGGGGAGACCCATCGCTGGCAATACAATTAATGCCGCAAATGTTGCACCACCACCAACACCCGCAACCCCAGCGGAACTGATTGTGACGATACCAACCAAGGTGGCAATCCATAGAGGATCAAATGGGTTAATTCCCATTGTTGGCGCAACCATTACCGCCAACATCGCAGGATAAATACCTGCACAACCGTTTTGGCCGATAGTGGCACCAAAGGAAGCGGAAAAGCTAGCGATAGACTCTGGCACACCAAAACGGCGAGTTTGCGTCTCAATATTTAATGGAATACTCGCTGCACTAGAACGGCTTGTGAAAGCGAACGTTAATACTGGACCTGCTTTTTTGAAAAATTTAATCGGGCTTAGGCCAGTTACCGCAATGAAAATACCATGGATAATAAACATTAATCCGATTGCGACATAAGAGGCAATAACAAAAGTACCTAAGTTGATGATATCAGATAAGTTAGAGCTTGCGACAACTTTTATCATTAGTGCCATTACACCATACGGTGTTAAACGCATCACTAAACGAACCAGTTTCATCGCCCAAGCTTGTAACACATCGATAGCCGCTAATGCTTTCTCACCACGCTCTTGGTCATCTTTGAATAATTGTAAGGCAGCGACACCTAAGAAGGCTGCAAAAATCACGACGCTAATAATTGACGTTGGGCTAGCCCCAGTCAGATCAGCAAATGGATTTTTTGGAATAAAGGATAAAATTAACTGTGGAACAGCTAGATCAGATACTTTACCGACATAGTTATTTTGAATCGCATCAAGACGTGCGGTTTCTTGCTGGCCTTGAACCAAACCTTCGGCCGTTAAGCCAAACAGATTAGCCATCAAAATACCAATCAGTGCGGCAATGGCTGTCGTTAATAGTAGTGTACCAATCGTTAAAAAACTAATTTTTCCCAAAGAGGAAGCCTTGTGTAGGCGTGCAACAGCGCTGAGTATTGAGGCAAATACTAATGGCATAATAACCATTTGTAATAATTGCACATAACCATTACCGACGATATTAAACCAGAGAATGGAATCCTTCAGCGTTTGGTGACCAGTACCATACACATAGTGTAGCGCTACACCATAAGCAACACCGAAAACCAAGCCTAATAAAACTTTTTTAGATAGACTCCAGCCCTTTGCCCCTAATTTTGCTAGCAGTATAAGCAGTGCTACAAAGATGAGCACATTAATTATTAAAGGAATATTCATTCCGAACTCCAATCGCAGTTTTTGAATTATGTTATTAGCACTGTAAACCTTAAAGGTTATAAGGGATTAGCTTATCCTAACAACTGGTTATATGTTAACAGTAGATAAAATACAATTCTTATAATGAAAAGTAATAACATATAAAGATTGATACTTACAGTATATTACAAAACGATTGATTAGGTAGGTAAGTATGTATCTATTTGATTATGAATATATTTTATGACGCTATCAAATTGTGAGTGCAGATCAAAGTTGTAGCCAGCAGGTAGAAGGCAAGCACAAACCGTCAATGCAATAGCAACAAAGCGCTCAGCCCGTTTATTTGACTTACTACGCAGTAGTGGCAGGCAAAAACGTAACGGCAGTGGCCATAGGAATGGCACTCCAGAAGGCGTTAGTATATCTGCAATTAAGTGGCTGATATAACCGAGTAAGAATGCTTGCAGTAAATCATTCGGGATAGCCCATTGTGATGGTAACCACTGGTAGCAGGCGATCATTAATAGTAGCCAAGCAATCAAGCTATGCGTGAATCCACGGTGTCCGCATAATTTAGAAATCGGTATTGATAAAATCCTTAATAGCCGCCCTGGAATAGAAGAAGGGTGATCGATATCTGGCAATAAGGCACCCAACAGAACGCCTGGCACCATATGTAGCCAGTCACCTTGAGCAAGCTCAGTCGTGATTTCTAGCTTATGTGCCATTATTAATGAGGCGACAGAAAATAGCAGGTGCCCTTCAGCAGTCATGGTGGATAAATTACCATCTGTTTATCTATACAGTTAGGCGGGAAGTATAAAGTGTTTACAAGGAATATGATAGGTGAGTAGCGAAAAAAACGCTTATTTATTAGCGAATAACATCAGAGCTTTATACTTTTTCGTAATATCCCTATCAAAAAATGATAGGGATTAGATAAAAAAAGAAATGAATAAAAATTAACGCAAATGTTTTTCAGTTAATTCATTGAGTGAAGATAGCTTAACATCAGCGAGGCCCCAACGCGGGTCATTAAAATGTTGTTTATCGGGTACGACGATCGAGCGCATCCGTGCTGCTTTAGCGGCAATCATGCCATTAAAGGAATCTTCTAATGACACACAATGAATAGGCTTGGTGTCTAACAACGCTGCGGCATTCAGATAAACTTCTGGGTGTGGTTTGCTGTGAGGTAAATCAGCAGCAGAGACGACCGCAGAAAAATAATCGCGAATATCAAATAAGTTTAAGACTTTTTCCAGCATATAGAGTGGGGATGCTGAAGCGAGCGCGATATTGAGATCCATTGAACGGCACAGTTCAAGGGCATGATGCACACCAGGTAGGAGAGGACGTTGTTCCTCAACTAATCCAATGACACGGTCAATAATCATTTGCTCAACTTCTTTGAGGCTATGGCCTTGCCATGGAGAAGCGTGGTACCAAAGCTCTACAACATGGTCGATACGTAAACCGAGAGTATCAGGTAATTTATCGGCAATAGACAAGTCGATGCCTAACTGAGAAAACACCTCTCGCTCTCCCTGTGCCCAAAAAGGCTCAGAATCAATCAGCAAGCCATCCATATCAAAAATAACAGATTGGATGGTTAAATTATGGTACATGTCAAAACTCCATTCATGTATGTGTGACCTTGCCATGCTTCAATCCGTTGTATGCAGTGAAATGATGGATTGATTTCACTGGTCACTTGGTTAATGAGTGGCATACAACTTGAAATGCTTAGCCCTTTCGTGTGACGAGATATTGTAGCAAGTCATTACTTGATTATATATATCAGAACGGGGATCTTTGTTAATAGCCTTAATAAATAACAAGTTAAAAAATCTGAAAATAGTCGGAACACTATTATTCAGTGTTGTAAATTTGGTGGGTTTATGAAAATTCAGTTATGATTAGTTATAAAAAAAATTTTTTGAGGGTTAATAATGAATTACCAGACTGCAAGTTATGTCGCAATCGGCAAACGTATTCTCGGTTGGATTGTTTTTCTTGTAGCATTGCTTTCTACCTTAGCTTCACTCATCAAACTTGCAGCAATAAAAGGGCTGGAAGGTGAGGGAATTAACGCGGTCGCCAATGATTTTATTAAATTAATGGCTGAAATGACCCGTCAAAGTACACCATTTCTCAATCTGTTTTGGCATAACTCTCCCATTCCCCGAGTCTCTGAAGGGTTTGTCGGGGCGAATATCGGTTTTATAATCATTTTTATTTTTATCTTTGTTGGTATAGCGCTAAGTGCGTCGGGCCTACGAATGTATCGACAAATTAAGTTTATTCGTGAAAGTATTGAAGACCATGTGATTTTAGAAAAGGCGAAAGGTAACGACGTTTCGAAAGAGGAATTGGAAGCCAAGGTTACGATCCCTCGTCATACCATTTTTACTCAGTTCTTTATTCTGTATTTTTGGCCGATCGTGTTAGGTGTCGCAATTTATTTCGCGTTAAAATTTTTGAATTGGTAATCAGTCAGGCCCAGTCAAACAAAACTGGGCCAAAACACGTCGTTACTTTTCACCAAGTAACTCATCGGTAATCGTTCGAGCATGCAAGTAGCTCTTTTCAAGCCCAAATATGTTTGACTGACAAAGTAAATAGTACAGTTGATAAAGGGGCTGCCTATCGAGAAAACCGTTTGGTAATGGCCAAACACTTTGATAGCCATCTATAATCTGGATTGGTAATTCTTGATACAGCGGTAACATTGCGATATCACATTCTCTATCCCCCCAATAACAAGCGGGATCATATAAAATACCGTTTTGCTCCAAGGTAATAGCGCAATTGGCGGGCCATAAATCACCGTGTAACAATGAGGGTTGAGGCTGATGTCCTGCAAGGCGTTTTTTGACAATATCAACGATTTGTTGAATATCACCAAATACCATACCTTTTTCTGCTGCAAGTTGTAATTGTAGGCCAATGCGTTTTTCAGCAAAAAACGAGTTCCAACGCTTTTCCCATCCGTTTGGCTGAGTGATGGTCCCTAACATGGTGTCAAAGTCAAAACCATAACTAGGCTGCTCTTCCCATTGGTGAAGTTGTGCTAATTGTTGACCAAAGCGCCATGCATTGGTTGCATCAAATTTTTTCAACGGAAAATATTCGAGTAGCAGGAAGCTATGGTGTTTATTACTCCCGACGCCGTAGACTTTTGGCACGGTGATAGTATTGCTTTTGGCAAGCATCTCAAGCTGCTCAGCTTCTTGTTTAAACAAAGGCAAAAATTCACGCAGGTTCTGTTTGACGAAAATGGTATGTTCACCATAATCGATTTTCATCGTGTGATGAATGTCTCCTCCAGACAGGATCTCTTTGTTATGAAGTTCTGCTTCACCCAAGTGTTCGCTTAATAAACGATACATTGCTTGCCACATGACACACCTCGCTTTGCTTTGGTCTTCATTAACACAATTCTATAGCGACAGTTTAGGAATTAACAGCAATAATTATTTAAAAAGAAGAGCCTATCACGAAATTACCCAGTGATAACATTTGATGGAATATGGCTTTTTTGAAAATGTGTTGTAATTAAATAATCATTATGACGTTGATAAATCATCGTAATTAAATATTGAAATATGACAATAAATAGAGTGAATTAAATTTGAGTCGTAATAATGACATATTTTTAATTCTATTTGCCTATTAATAAAAATAATGGCTTATTGTTATTAATATTATTTGCTATATTTTTCTGTGTATATAATTAAATAAAGTTTAATCAAAATTAGATTGTAATTATTTGATGTTCATTATTTGTAATATTTTAAATTTAAAAGAGTAATGAAAATGAAAGAAAAAATTGAAAATTACACTGGCCCGGCTGCGGGCTGGGGCGCGGTAAAAGCCGTCGCGGAAGCCATTAGAGGCCAAATGGATATTGGTCATGATGTGATAGCAATGTTTGAAATGAATAAACCTCAAGGATTTGATTGTCCAGGTTGTGCATGGCCTGATCCAAAACATTATGCCTCATTTGATATCTGTGAAAATGGCGCAAAAGCCATGTCATGGGAAGCAACATCAAAAAGAACCACACCTGAATTTTTCGCTAAATATTCTGTTTCCGAATTATTAAAATGGGATGATTACGATTTAGAAAACGAAGGTCGATTAACGCTTCCAATGAAATATAATGCACAAACTGACCATTATGAGCCGATTGAATGGGAAGACGCGTTTGCACAAATAGGTCAGCTTTTATCAAGTTATCCTGATCCAAACAGTGTAGAGTTTTATACTTCAGGTCGTACGTCAAATGAAGCCGCGTTTCTCTATCAACTGTTTGCGAGAGAATACGGTACTAATAATTTTCCCGATTGCTCCAATATGTGCCACGAACCAACGAGTGTTGGGCTTGCTGCATCGATAGGTGTTGGTAAAGGTACGGTATTGCTGGAGGATTTTGATAAGGCCGACTTAGTCATTTGTATTGGTCATAATCCGGGAACGAATCACCCAAGAATGTTAAGTTCATTGCGTGAGGTGTCAAAACGAGGCGCTAAAATCATTGCCATTAATCCGTTGAAAGAGCGTGGATTGGAGCGTTTTGAGTACCCTCAAGACCCGATTGAAATGTTAACGTTTGAATCAACGCGGTTAGCTGAGCACTATTATAAAGTACGCATTGGTGGTGA
The DNA here is from genome assembly GCF_033688105.1 of Providencia sp. PROV080. Classification (NCBI taxonomy): domain Bacteria; kingdom Pseudomonadati; phylum Pseudomonadota; class Gammaproteobacteria; order Enterobacterales; family Morganellaceae; genus Providencia; species Providencia sp. PROV080. Next base: position 2,594,581 of record NZ_CP096346.1, on the reverse strand, counting down.
TACCGCTTTGATAAAAGGCGTGATGCGTTGTGTGATTGAGCAGCATGAAGCTGCGATTGCACAAGGAAAAGCACCTATTTTGGATAACGAATTTATTCAAACTCATACCGTTGGTTTTGAGGCCGTTAAGCATGATGTCATGACAACAGGCTGGGAAGATATTTTACGTGTTAGTGGTCTCTCAAAAGAAGACATTGAACAAATAGCACAGTTATATATTGAGGCGGACAGAACGATCATTTGCTATGGCATGGGGATCACTCAGCATCAACATGGTACGCAAAATATTCAACAATTGGTCAATTTACTCTTGCTAAAAGGCAATATTGGTCGTGAAGGGGCGGGTATCTGTCCTTTACGTGGGCACTCCAATGTTCAGGGTGACCGTACTGTCGGGATCACCGAAAAACCAAGCCAATCTTTCTTGGATAAACTTGAGCAGCGCTTTGGATTTAAACCACCAGCTCAGTTTGGTCATGCCGCAGTTGCAAGCATGCAGGCAATCGCGGAGGGAACAGCTCGCGCACTGATCTGCATGGGAGGAAATCTAGCAGTAGCAATGCCTGATCAAGATGCTTGTTTTAATGGCATGAAAAAATTAGATTTGGCGGTACATGCAGCGACAAAACTGAATCGCTCACATCTATTAACGGCAAAAAATACCTTTTTGTTCCCTGTATTAGGGCGTACTGAACGTGACATGCAAAAAACAGGGCCACAAAGTATTACAGTAGAAGATTCCATGTCGATGGTACATGCTTCTCACGGTAAGTTAAAACCAGCTAGCCCACATTTAAAATCAGAATGTGCCATTGTTGCTGGTATGGCAAAAGCCACATTGCCAAATACTAAAGTGGAATGGGATGATTTTATTGATGATTACGATAAAATCCGCGACGCAATGGAAGCTGTTTTACCTGGTTTTGACGATTATAACGCGCGTATTCGTGTGCCTGGCGGTTTTCACCTCACTAACGCGGCGTCAGAACGACGCTGGCTAACGAAGTCTGGTAAAGCAAATTTCATGACCACAGAAGGGGTGATTGAAGATCCTAAATCAGCCGTGAACAGCGAGTTAATCTTAGCGACAGTTCGCAGCCATGATCAATATAACACCACGATTTATGGATTAAATGACCGTTATCGAGGCGTGTTTGGTCAACGTGACGTGATGTTTATCAGTGAAGCGCAAGCGAAAAAACAAAACTTGGCAGCTGGTGATAGGGTCAACATTATCGCACTTGATAGTGATCAAAAACGCACTCATCGCCGTTTAGATAACTTGAAAGTCGTGATTTATGATATGGCAGACCGTTGTGTTGCGACCTATTTTCCTGAAGCGAATAACTTAATCGCTTTGGATAATTTTGATCCACAAAGCGGTATTCCTGCTTATAAAAATATTCCAATCGTATTGGAAAAAGTTGATGTAGCTTCTTAAGTACTCATGATTACTCTGCATAGTCAAAGGCCGCTTCTTATAGGAAGCGGCCTTTATTTTTTAATAACAAAAGAATTTTTAGGCTGATTGTAACTTTTCTTGCGGCATTTTAGCTCTTTTGCGTGTTAATACCATTTTGCTGTAGAGCAGAGCAATAATGAAATAAACCGCTTGGGTAATCACGATACAAGGGCCGGTTGCCCCATCAATGTGGAAGCTAATAATAGTACCAATCACGCTGGAAGTGACGGAGGCGATGACGGCAACCACCAACATCCATCCAAAACTTCGACATAGCACGAATGCGATGATCCCCGGTGAAATCAACATGGCAATAACCAAAATGATCCCGACGGCTTGTAGCGAGGCGACAATAGTTAAAGCAAGTAAGGACAGTAAACCATAATGGATGAGTTTAACGGGGAGTCCAATGACCCTTGCCTGATTAGGGTCAAAACAGTACAACATAAAATCTTTACGTTTTAGTAAGATTATGGCGATCGTGATACCTGCGAACCATAAGTTCTGTTTAAACTCGGCATCAGTAATTCCCAAAATATCACCGAATAAAATATGGGTAAGGTGTTGTTCTGTATCGATTTTAGCAAACATCACTAAACCGACGGCAAACATGCCGGAAAACACAATTCCCATCACGGTATCTTCTTTTATTCGACTGTTCTCTTTTAAATAACCCGTCGCGAATGCGCAAAATAGCCCTGAAATAAAGGCGCCTATAGCAAGAGGAATACCTGCCACAGAAGCGATGACGATACCTGGTAATACGGCATGAGAGATAGCATCCCCCATCAATGACCAGCCTTTTAGGACTAAAAAGCAAGATAAAATGGCGCATACAGCACCTGTCACAATGGCGGTGATGATCGCTTTTTGCATAAAAGGGAAGAGAAACGGTGCCGTTAGTAAGTCAATAAAATCACTCATTAGAGGCTCCTTGTTGCTTTATTTTATGCAAATTCTCCACTTCTTGTTTTGCTTTGCGTCGTGATGCAAAAATACCGTGTTTGGGTGCAAAGAAGAAAGCCAACAAGAAAATAATTGTTTGTAAAGTAACAATTAATCCACCAGTTGCACCATTGAGGAAATAACTCGCATAAGCACCAATTGCACTGGTTGCTGTACCAATAGCCACCGCAATGATCAATAAACGTTTAAATTGGTCAGTCAGTAAGTAGGCGGTTGCCCCAGGTGTCACGACCATTGCAATAACCAAAATTGCCCCAACTGTTTGTAACGCAGCAACAGTACAGGCGCTCAGCAAGGTAAAGAAGATTATTTTTAAACGTAGTGGATTTAACCCAATTGAACGCGCGTGGCTTTCATCAAAAAATACTGCGAGTAGATCTTTCCAAAGCGCGAGTAATACAATGAAAGAGACGGCAATAATGATTTCAACTTGCAGCACATCGGCATCTGCAATACCTAAAATATTACCAAATATAATAGTCTGCACATTCACTGAAGTGGGGTTTAACGATACGATCAATAAGCCCGCAGCAAAGAAGGTGGAAAAGATAAAGCCAATTACGGCATCTTCACGCAAACGGGTGATATGCTTGATAAACGTCATCGCAAGAGCTGCCAAGATCCCAGTAAAAAAAGCACCAGCGGCGTAAGGCAACCCTAACGCATAAGCGCCTGCTACCCCAGGAACAACAGAATGGGAAAGGGCATCCCCCATTAATGACCAGCCTTTGAGCATCAAATAAGCGGACAGAAATGCACAGACGGCACCTACAATGGCACTTACCCAGATGGCTTTAACCATATAGTTGTACTCGAAAGGCTGAAGTAACAACTCGATCATTCTGAATCCTTAGGTTGGTTCGTTCTAACGGGTGCATCGTGGTCGTGACCATAGAAGACAGCAGCCCTTTCATCATCGGTAATGACCGTGATAGAGCGGGGGTCATCATCATCATGAAGCTCTTGTCCGGAGAGATTGATATGACGCAGTACGCCACCAAAAGCAACTTGTAAATTCTTTTGGGTAAAGGTGGTTTCAGTTGGGCCACTGGCCAGTACTGTACGATTAATCAAAATCACTTGGTCACAAAATTCGGGTACGCTACCTAAGTTATGGGTTGATACTAAAATCAGGTGGCCTTCATCGCGTAAACTGCGTAGTAAATCAATGATGGCATTTTCAGTTTTAACATCAACCCCAGTAAAAGGCTCGTCGAGCAACAGAACTTTACCTTGTTGAGCAAGAGCACGAGCGAGAAAGACCCGTTTTTTTTGGCCTCCAGACAGCTCACCTATCTGGCGATGCTCAAGCCCTGCTAAGTCCACGCGCTCTAGCGCTTTTTTGACTGCTTCTTTATCTTCATTTTTGGGGATACGGAAAAAGCCCATTTTACCGTAACGTCCCATCATCACTACATCAGAAACGAGCACAGGGAAGTTCCAATCAACTTCCTCTGTTTGTGGAACATAGGCGATAATATTTTCTTTTAGCGCAGCTTTAATTGGCTCGCCATTTAAAGTGACGCTACCAGATGATGGGGTGACTAACCCCATGATCGTTTTAAACAAGGTTGATTTGCCACTACCGTTGACGCCAACGAGTGCGCAAATTGAGCCACCAGTAATATTAAAACTTGCATCATAAATAGCGGTATGACCGTTGTTATACGTTACAGTGGCATCATCAACAATCAATTTAGGGTGTTCAAAGCGGTTTGAGCTACTCATCATTACTGACCAAATCCTTTCGCTATGGTGTCTACTGTTGTATTTAGCAAATCAATATAGGTGGGTACAGGGCCATCAGCAGTTGATAATGAGTCCACATACAGTACCCCACCATATTTTGCCCCAGTTTCTTTGCTAACTTGGCGTGCGGGTTTATCTGAAATAGTACTTTCGCTAAAAACAACAGGGATATTATATTCGCGTACGGTATCGATAACTTTTTTAACTTGCTGTGGGGAGCCTTGCTCTTCAGCATTGATAGGCCATAGATACACTTCTTTTAAACCGTAGTCTTTTGTTAAATAACTAAATGCACCTTCACTGGATACTAACCAACGCTTATCTTCAGGGATACGGTTAAGACGTTCGCGAAGCGGTGTATCAAGTTGTGCGATTTTTTCAGCATACTTTTTAGCGTTTGCGTTATAGATTTCTGCATTTTCTGGATCATACTTTACCAAGGCTTTGCGAATATTTTCGATGTAAATTTTGGCATTGGCAGGAGACATCCAAGCATGAGGGTTTGGGTTTCCTTTATATTCACCTTCTCGAATTGGCATAGGTTCTATACCTTCAGTGACTACGACGGCAGGAACGTTTTGGAAATTCTCAAAGAAACGTTGAAACCACACTTCAAGGTTTAGACCATTCCATAAGATTAAGTCAGCATCATAAGCTTTCATAATATCTTTCGGGGTAGGTTGATAACCATGGATTTCTGCCCCAGGTTTAGTAATGGACTCTACGATTGCGGCATCACCCGCCACGTTTTGTGCGATATCTTGAATAATAGTAAAAGTTGTGACGACCTTAAACTTTTTAGCCAAAGCAGGTTGACTGACTAGTAGAATAGCGGATAAAGCAAAGAGAGCAGAAAGCAGTGGTTTAGAAAAGAGCGAAAATTTTTTGTTCATAGTTCAGACCCTGACATCATTGGCTTAGTGGATTTTTTAATTGTACTGTTATTAACAAAAAAGCATAACAGGATTAAAACTCAATTGATAATGATTATCAATATCAATTGGATAAAGTCAAGACAAAAAGTGTGTGATTCATCAATTATTGTGATTATATATTGGTATGAATAGAACATGTCTTAAAGTAAAAGTTAAGTAAAAATTGTTTTATTTTTCTTACGATTAGTTATTCTTCCGTCAGTTTTGTTAGCAGAGGATATCTCGGTGAAAAAAAATATCGGTGGCGCATTGGTATTTCTGTTACTGGCGGGATGCTCCAGTGAACCAGAAAAACAAGTATCAACACAACGGATGTTAAATAAAAGTAGCAATTTATCAACCGTACAGCAAAATATTTCATTCCCTCGCACGCCATTTGATGAATTTATTCGAGAATCAGCAAATCGGTATAATGTCGATGAAACGTTGATTAGAGCGATAATTGAGGTCGAATCCAACTTTAGACCTGAAGTGGTGAGTAAATCCAATGCTATTGGCCTAATGCAAATAAAAGCATCGACAGCGGGTCGGGATGCTTATCGTTATCAGGGTAAGTCGGGGGAACCGTCAAGTCATGAATTAAAAGACCCAAAAACCAATATTGATATCGGTACCACTTATATTCGTATACTTAAAGAGCAGCACCTAGCGGGGATTAATCATCCACAAACCATGTACTATGCGACTGTTGTTGCTTACGTTAATGGTGCAGGGGCGTTATTGCGAACATTTGATAATGATAAGGGCAGAGCTATTGCGATGATTAATAGTTTGACGCCTGAAGAGTTCTACCAGCACGTTCAATCTAAGCATCCAGCGCCTCAAGCTCCGCGCTATTTGTGGAAAGTAAAAAATGCCTATAATGCATTAGCCATAAACTATTGATGTGTTGCGATTAAATGTGGGAGTTGTGCGACTATTTCAACGATACCGTTGATCACGAACTGGACTCCCATACAAATTAATAAGAATCCCATAATACGAGAAATAGCATCAATCCCACCGTTACCTAACCATTTCATAATTGAAGTTGCGCCCCTTAGCGCTAACCACACGATTAGGCTGACAATAAAAAATGTCAAAACAGGAGCAACTTTTAAGATCCAAGGTGCAAATCCGACATCACCTTGCAAAGATGCCGTAGAACTAATGATGATAGCGATAGTTCCTGGTCCAGCAGTACTTGGCATGGCGAGGGGAACAAAGGCAATATTTGGAGATCGTTGACGTTTTTTAGAAATAGTCGAATCATCAGGCGCTAATGCACTAGTGTCATCGTTATTTTCACTGCTAGGGAATAGCATTCCAAATCCGATAAAGGCCACAATGAGCCCACCTGCAATTCTTAAACCGGGGATGGATATACCGAATGTATTCATGACTAACTGCCCAGCATAAAAGGCAATTGTCATGATTGCAAAAACATAGATGGCAGCCAAAAGTGATTGATGGTTTCGTTGTTCTTTGGTCATATTGCCAGACAAACTGAGCATTACAGCGATTGTTGTCAGAGGGTTGGCAAGTGGTAGTAATAAAACCAATCCAATACCGATGGCCTGAAACAGTTCCAAAATATCATTCATAATAGGCAAATTAAGCTCTTATAGATGTTAACAATTTTGAGTATGAATGAGCACTATAACAAAAATTATTATTGTATGCCCCGTAAAAGCACTCCGACTGCTGTTTGCTAGTGAAGTTAACGATAAAATATTGCCATGACGAGTCTCATAATGACATTTCTAAATTACAAAGAGGTGTATTCAAATAATATGAAATAAGAGCAGTTGTTCACATTAACTGTGGATAACATTAGCATTCCATTGTGAATAACTTATCTTATTTCTTATATAACAGTTAGATAGGCTTGTGTTTTAAAAGTGTTCAATTTTTAGGGTAAAAAAAACCCTTTTTATGGGGGACATAAAAAGGGAAAGGGCATCTATTAGTAGGTTGTCAAAATTTCGATATGCTTTAAGTTATACGCTTAATTATGTTAGTTAACTATTGGTTATGTAAATTCATTAAAAGAATAAACATTTATTGTTTATTATTATCGAAATACCCATCCGTATATTATTTAACTAATTGAATATATATAAAAAACATATTTTTTCTGGCAATTTAATATAGAGGTTATATGCTTACGGGGATTAATCATTTGACTCTGGCAGTCACAGATATTAAGAGCAGCCTGTTCTTCTATCATTCAATATTAGGAATGAAGCTTCATGCAAGATGGAAAAATGGTGCTTACCTCACATGCGGGGAGTTATGGGTATGTCTTTCAGTCGATCCCACCCGAAAGGCCCAACGACCAGAGAAGACAGACTATACGCATTATGCTTTCACCGTATCATCAAAAGACTTTTCTACGGTAGTTGAAAAGCTACAACGTGCAGATGTTACCGTTTGGAAAGATAATCGTAGCGAAGGGGATTCGTTTTACTTTTTGGATCCGGATGGCCATAAGCTAGAAATTCATGTTGGTTCATTAATAGGGCGTTTAGCACATTGCCAAAAAGCACCTTATGAGAATATGGTGTTTTACGATTAGTGTCCTTGTTAACTGGCCTTTACAAAATAACTATTTTTGATGCTAATAACAAAATAAGGTATTAAGGAAAAATACAATGTCTATCAAAGAAATGACATCTATAGAAGGCATAGAACAGCAGTTAGAGTCTCTATTAATCGATAGTGTTAATAGTGGAGCATCAATCGGATTTATTGCACCATTAATGCCGAAGGACGCCCGACAGTATTGGCAAAAGGTCGATAATGATTTACGTAAAGGTGAGCGCCTATTAGTGGTGAAATATATTGATCAACAGTTAGTTGGCGCCATTCAACTCTCTTTATGTTTAAAAGCAAATGGACGTCATCGAGCAGAAGTTGAAAAACTCATGGTACATACTGCTTTTCGGGGGCATGGTATGGCGAAACAGTTGTTGATGAATATTGAGCAGTTAGCGCTTAATCATAAACGGACATTATTGGTACTGGATACCCGAACGGGGGATACCGCGTCTCATTTGTATTGTAAACAAGGCTATATTAAAGCGGGAGAAATCCCTCATTTTGTGACAAATGCACAGCATGAATTTGAAAGTACAACACTCTTCTATAAATTATTGGACAATAACGTATCATCTTAATTTGTCTGCTTTTATTAGTAAAATACGCTAGCTAAAGTTTTCTTTACAAACAATTTTTTATTATAAAAATTGCTTTACGCCTTATGCAGTATCCTAGAGACAGTGAAACAGGACAGTTTGGGGTTGTAAATGAAAAATGTAATGACGGCTCTAACAGCCTTAGTGATGCTGATTGGTATCTCAATGGCTGCACTATTTATTGTTTTCCCACAACAATGGAAACAAAATATTTATCCTAGTGTTGCAAACCTTTTGCCGGAATCCATTAGCTCATTAATACCAAGTCGGGATGTCAATAATAATGTATGCGATAGTTTAGAAAGTAACCTACAAACGTTCGCAGACTATTTAAAGACCAATGAAGATATCGTCAGTATCAAAGGGATGAATGGGCTAGATGATCAACTCAATGGAATTCGCTCGCGTATTGATAGTATGCCAATGCAAGTGCGTAAATTAGTCTGTCAGCAAGAATATGCTCGTCTTGAAGGATTAAAAAGTGTTTTCTTTTTAGGACATAATCAGCGTTGATGGTACAAACGCACAGCCGCTTTATCCCCCCAAGATCAAAAAATATGATTGGCGACTTAAAACAAGCTAATTGATTTATGTTAGTCTACGTATGCTAGGTTGATTCAGGAAGATTGTCATGAGCATATTTAGATTGCCCTTCTTAAATTGGTTAATTTTAAACACAATTGCCTTCTATGCGCTCTACGCAAAAAATATATTGGCGTGGAGTTTTTCTGGTTGGACGGGGGTTCTAGGTATCTTAGTTGCTTTAGAAAGTTTTGGATGGATAGCCGCCAGTTTATATTATTTTTATCGTTTCAAAACGTCTCCTAATCCTATCAGCCCTGCGACAGCTTTAATTACCGAAGGCCCATTTAGATTTTCTCGCAACCCTCTCTATCTCGCTTTTACTTCAATGTGCGTTAGCTTAGCGCTATTCACTCAATCCCCCTATTTTTTGGTGTCTGGCCTAGTGTTTTGGTTAATCACCGATTTGTATACCATCCCGCAAGAAGAAAAATGTTTAGCGGAACACTTTAAAGCAGAGTGGCAACGTTATCGCCAACAGACTCGGCGCTGGTTGTAACCATACACAATAGAATCGTGACTAAAATAGCGACTAAATATTATTTCTCTTTATGACAGCTAGAGAAATATATCGCGATTGACCACATAGTTTGATTTATAGATAGGTAGAAAAAGCAATGACCAGTTATATCTGTTTGTGAATTAATGGGGTTAAGCTAAGCATGCGCACGTAGAGATAAAAAAGTTGAAATCAAACCGCTTTACACTGCGAGTTACTCAGTATTCAGCGGGATAAAAGTTGCTGCATTGAGTAAAGGTTCTGTGGTTATTTTTTATTAATAATTTGCTCAATAGATGCACACACTATGAATATTGAAACTTTCTTATCTTTATCGATGTTTTCTTTCGTAACCTCCATCACGCCTGGACCCAATAATATTATGTTGCTTGCGTCAGGAATGAACTTTGGATTGAAACGGACTATGCCGCATGCTTTAGGGGTATCCCTTGGCTTTTTTGTGATGTTGGTTGCTGTTGGCCTAGGTGTAGGGGCCTTAATTCAATCTTCAGAAGTGGTTTACAATATTCTGAAATATATAGGCATTATTTATTTATTGTGGCTGGCATGGAAAACGACGATTAGCCGTTCAGTTGGCTCACCGAAAGACGGTAATGAAAAGCCATTAACTCTATTAGAAGCCGCACTCTTTCAATGGGTTAACCCTAAAGCCTGGATGATGGCCGTGTCAGGGATGGCTTTGTATACAGAATCTATGAATCCTTATAGCTCCATGTTGATAGTCGCCATTATTTTTAGTTTGATTAATTTTCCGTGTGTGACGATTTGGGCAATGTTTGGTAGTGAATTAAGAGAGCGATTGAAAAATCCACAGGTATTGAAAAAATTTAACCTAGTGATGGGGTTATTATTAGCAGCCAGTGCAATATCTGTTCTTTTTCAATAATCAAATCATACGAGTACTATTGTCCATGATGGGATGGTTAAATAGTACTCATATTTAAACTATGTTGTTTTGTCGGTAGCTTTATTGATATTAACGCGAGTGGCTTGAATCTCGATATGTTCTTTTTTATCGCTGATATTTTGCTTGATGTTTTGAGAATGAATACCCAAACGTTCATCGATTTGCTTGGTTGCTTGGTTGCTTGATCTTTAATCGCTTTTTGTGTGTCACAACGGCCGGAGATTCCAATTTTTTGATCCAACATTTTATTCCTAGCGGCTTTTTTAAATGGCAATCAGCTAAAGAGGCTGTTGATACAAAAAAAGTCAGTAACAGTATAATTTTTTTCATAAAAACACCCCATAAAAAACCCGATGATAGAGATCTATCTCGCGGCGGCAAGAAATTAACGGTGACAAAGTATATTGCTGATTATTGATAGTTTTTAAGGATATCAATAACGCTAAGTCGATACTGAGATAATCTGTTGGTTAATCCATCATGATTTGAGTGTAGAGAGGCTCTTACATTAAAGAGCCTCTCTTCTTAATAAAGGGATAAAGAGAGTCATTATTGCGTTAATTGCTTAAATTAACATCAATAACTTGGTAGAAAGCATTATTGGTATCAGCAACATCCCATATTGCGAGAATAACATGGTAGCCTTCTCGGTCCGTCGGAATATAACATTTAAACTCTATATTTTCTTTTGTGGGTGGATTAATGCCACTCACACTGATTGGCTCAGGATCACAAATAGAGTTTTCTAAATCAAATGCTGCTCGAGTTAAAGCTTCTGATTGGTTCCAATCTGCTTTAGTGATGAAAAAACGCCATGAAGCCGATGTATGGCTCATTGTTAGATACCAAACGAAAGTATTCTCGCCGGTTTTCATATCAACTTTTGTCCAACGATCTGGGGTTTGTACATCCAACTCAGAATAGGTTGAAATATTTCCGCTTGCAATATGACCATCTGGAGGGCCAGCTTCTGGAAAACCTTTATAACCTTCAATACTTTGTGGGTCAGATGTGCCTCTAATACCACAATCAAAGTTGGTTGGTTCTTTGCCATTTCCATAGCCATTATAGCATTGGTAAGCACGGCTTTCAGGGCTTAACACGTAACCATGAGCACTCACTTGGGATGACGACAGGAGTAACATAACACCAATAGCACAGAACGATAGTATAGCGTTACATAAGCTTTTCATATTACACCTCACTTATGCTCCTTATAAGTCAAGTTGTGCAGATAATAAGATTGGCAACGACGCTATCTGAGTTAATTCACTATTAACGATTATCAGATCTGATTATGTGTTGTCTAAGCACAACCTAATTTATTTGGAGTCAATGTCAGTTAGATAATTACTGTTTGCTGACTTGTCGCTGAGTATACGGCTAGGCTAGCGATGATGAATATCAGCAACTTTATATTTACGCTTTTCAATGGGGTGAGTTGCTGAATAATTTTGTGCAGTATTGATTAAATTTTCGGTCCTTTTTATACAGGCATATCTTTTTTAGCGGCTTTATATAATGGATTAATAATCTTATCTCTCTATCGCCTTAAAATATGTCTGTGTTATTATTGTCTTTGAGTTGCATTTAATGTGCATAGTATTTTTGTCATTTGTGTACAGACTGGTGTGCATACCTCGCATTGTGCAGCGAGAAATTAAAGGTAACGTATTGATTTATAAACTTTGGAATAATCAAGCAAGTGATCTTTCGTGTGGGTCACCACTGCTGATAAGGATTTATTAATGCCTGTTATTACTCTTCCTGATGGAAGTCAGCGTCAGTTCGACCATGCCGTTTCTGTCATGGATGTTGCGCGCGATATTGGCGCAGGTCTAGCAAAAGCGTGTATCGCGGGTCGTGTAAACGGTGAGCTAGTTGATGCTTGTGAAATCATCGAAAATGATGCCAATCTATCCATCATCACAAGTAAAGATGACGATGGCCTTGAAATTATTCGTCACTCTTGTGCTCACTTGTTAGGTCATGCCATTAAGCAACTTTGGCCAAATACCAAAATGGCTATCGGTCCAGTGATTGATAACGGTTTTTACTATGATATTGATCTGGACTATGCGCTGACGCAGGAAGATTTGGAGAAGCTTGAAAAGCGCATGCTGGAGCTTGCCAAAACAGATTATGACGTAATTAAAAAACGTGTTTCTTGGGCTGAAGCTCGTGAAACATTTGTTGCGCGTGGTGAAGATTATAAAGTGGAAATTCTTGATCAAAATATTAGTCAAGATGATCGTCCTGGGTTATATCACCACCAAGAATATATTGATATGTGTCGCGGTCCACACGTGCCAAACATGCGTTTTTGTCACCACTTTAAATTACAAAAAGTGGCAGGCGCATATTGGCGTGGTAATAGCGATAATAAAATGTTGCAACGCATTTACGGCACCGCATGGGCAGATAAAAAACAATTGAATGCCTATTTGCTTCGTCTTGAAGAAGCCGCTAAGCGTGACCACCGTAAAATTGGTAAGCAATTAGATTTATACCATATGCAGGAAGAAGCGCCTGGTATGGCATTCTGGCACAATGACGGTTGGACTATCTTCCGTGAATTGGAAACCTTTGTACGTACTAAATTAAAAGCTTATAACTATCAAGAAGTGAAAGGTCCATTCATGATGGATCGCGTACTTTGGGAAAGAACAGGTCACTGGGAAAACTATAAAGACGCGATGTTTACAACCTCTTCAGAGAACCGTGAATATTGTGTTAAACCAATGAACTGCCCAGGACATGTGCAAATTTTCAACCAAGGTTTGAAATCTTATCGTGATTTGCCGTTAAGAATGGCGGAATTCGGTAGCTGCCATCGTAACGAACCATCAGGTGCACTGCATGGATTAATGCGCGTACGTGGTTTCACACAAGACGATGCGCATATTTTCTGTACCGAAGAGCAAATTTTAGGTGAAGTCACTAACTGCATTAAAATGATTTATGACGTTTATGCAACTTTTGGTTTCGAAAAAATAGTTGTTAAATTGTCTACACGCCCAGAGAAACGTATCGGTACTGACGATATGTGGGATACCGCAGAAGCGGATCTGGCTCAGGCATTAAAAGATCAAGGTATTGAATTTGAATACCAACCAGGGGAAGGGGCATTCTACGGTCCTAAGATTGAATTCACGCTGTATGACTGCTTAGACCGTGCTTGGCAATGCGGAACTGTCCAGTTGGACTTCTTCTTACCAGGGCGTCTCAATGCATCTTATGTCGGTGAAAACAACGAACGTATCGTTCCTGTGATGATTCACCGTGCGGTATTAGGTTCTCTTGAGCGTTTTATCGGTATTTTGACAGAAGAATATGCAGGTTTCTTCCCAACTTGGTTAGCGCCGCAACAAGTCGTTGTGATGAATATTACGGATGCTCAATCAAATTATGTTCAAGAATTAGTTAGCAAGCTACAAAGTGTTGGCATTCGTGCGAAAGCGGATTTACGTAATGAGAAAATCGGCTTTAAAATTCGCGAACACACCTTGCGTCGTGTTCCTTACATGCTAGTTTGTGGTGATAAAGAAGTTGAATCAGGTAAAGTCTCTGTTCGTACCCGTCGTGGTAAAGATTTAGGCAGCCTAGATGTTAATGAATTTACAAGCAAACTGCTGGAAGAAATTCGCAGTCGTCAGCTCAATCAGATGGAGGAATAAGGTATTAAAGGCGGAAAAAAACTCCCAACAGCACGTCCAAATCGTATTAACGAAGAAATCCGTGCAACTGAAATCCGTGTCACCGGTTTAGACGGTGAGCAACTCGGTGTAATGAGTGTTCGTGAAGCACTCGCTAAAGCGGAAGAGGCTGGTGTTGACCTAGTTGAAATTAGCCCTAATGCTGAGCCACCTGTTTGCCGAATCATGGATTACGGTAAGTATCTTTATGAGAAGAGTAAATCTCAAAAAGAGCAGAAGAAAAAACAAAAAGTTGTTCAAGTGAAGGAAATTAAATTCCGTCCAGGAACAGATGAAGGTGATTACCAAGTTAAATTGCGTAGCCTCATTCGCTTTTTGGAAGATGGTGACAAGGCCAAAGTGACATTGCGTTTCCGCGGTCGTGAAATGGCTCACCAACAGATTGGTATGGAAGTGCTTAACCGCATTAAAGCTGATCTGGATGAACTGGCGTCAGTGGAATCATTTCCTTCAAGAATTGAAGGTCGCCAGATGATCATGGTATTAGCACCAAAGAAAAAATAATTAAGTCATAATGACCAGCACCCACAGTAAAAGTGGGTGCTATACTGCCTTATTGTCATTAGCAAGGTTATTGAGTATACCGGCGTTAATAGCCTTTTTGCCTATACGCTAGTGGTATATTGAATGACGCGATGCCACGGCAGACCAAATAACCTAAAACGTGTTTATTTGTTTATATTTCGTTCTGTTAGGCCCTATTGGTAATAACAAAAGGCAACGATTAATGCGAAAAAATTGATTATCTACTTGAGTAATCGGGCAATAAGCATTAAAATCCGCGGTCGAATCGCCATATCGGTCCGTAGAGATTGGAACCCATATAGGCAAATGAATATGACATTTTAGTAATCAACATGTTGAATATGTTACCTTTAATGATTATTGAAATGTATGCTTTAGAGAAGATTAGCAATTCTCTTTATCCAGTTGGAGGAATAAAGTATTAAAGGCGGAAAAAGAATCCCAACAGCACGTCCAAATCGTATTAACGACGAAATTCGTGTGACTGAAGTCCGTTTAACCGGTTTAGACGGCGAACAGCTTGGCATTATGAGCTTGCGCGATGCGCTAGAAAAAGCAGAAGAAGCAGGGGTAGACCTTGTTGAAATCAGCCCAAATGCCGAACCGCCAGTTTGTCGTATCATGGATTACGGCAAATTCCTTTATGAGAAGAGCAAATCTCAAAAAGAACAGAAGAAGAAGCAAAAAGTTGTTCAGGTGAAGGAAATTAAATTCCGCCCTGGTACAGATGAAGGTGATTATCAGGTCAAACTACGCAACCTGATTCGCTTTCTCGAAGATGGTGACAAAGCCAAAGTTACACTACGTTTTCGTGGTCGTGAAATGGCTCACCAACAAATCGGCATGGAAGTACTTAACCGTATTAAGGCTGATTTAGATGAGCTGGCGTCAGTGGAGTCATTCCCTTCAAAAATTGAAGGACGTCAGATGATCATGGTGCTGGCACCGAAGAAGAAATAATTAGGCCATCAAGTAGTAACTGTGCAGTAATGCACGATTATTCGCCTAATTAATTCGTAGTTTATCACAATGCGAAGTTGGAAATTAAAGAAATGCCAAAGATTAAAACTGTACGTGGCGCAGCAAAGCGCTTTAAAAAAACTGCAGGCGGTGGCTTTAAGCGCAAGCATGCAAACCTTCGTCACATTCTGACTAAAAAGTCTACTAAGCGTAAACGCCATTTACGTCCGAAAGGAATGGTATCTAAGGGCGATCTGGGTCTGGTAGTTGCCTGCCTGCCTTACGCATAAGTAAACATTGGTTAATAAGATTAAAGACGATAGGAGATAGCTATGGCTCGCGCAAAACGTGGTGTAATCGCCCGTGCACGTCACAAAAAAATTCTGAAGCAGGCGAAAGGTTACTATGGTGCACGTTCTCGTGTTTACCGCGTAGCATTTCAAGCGGTAATCAAAGCTGGTCAATACGCTTACCGTGACCGCCGTCAACGTAAACGTCAGTTCCGTCAACTGTGGATCGCGCGTATCAACGCTGCGGCTCGTCAGAACGGTCTGTCTTACAGCCGTTTCATCAATGGCTTGAAAAAAGCATCTATTGAAATCGACCGTAAGATCCTAGCAGACATCGCCGTATTCGATAAAGCAGCATTTACTGCTTTAGTTGAAAAAGCGAAAGGCGCTTTAGCTTAATGTTTGCTTGAAAAGAGGAAGGTAACTTCCTCTTTTCATTTATGTTGTTTTATGTTACTACATTAATAGTACACATTATTTACCGAGTTAATTATATGCTAATCGTCGCTTTTCGTTTCTTCTTTTACTTTAGCACCTGAATGTCGGGGGCTTTCGCGCGTAAGAAAAGAAACTAAAAGTTACGCTAAAGCCTCCGCTAGGAGGCTTTTTTGTTTTTGATTGAAGAAAAATGCAGTAAAATCAGTTAAGTGCTTATCCATTTAACGAATGGCAAGTGATAACTTAATAAATCGGTGAATAACTAGCAAAACGACCAGAAGGTCATAAAGGGGAAACAATGCCACATCTCGCTGAGTTGGTTGCACAGGCAAAAGCAGCCATTGAACAGGCCCAAGATGTTGCTACGTTAGAGTCAGTTCGTGTTGAATATTTAGGCAAAAGTGGCCACTTCACACTACAGATGAAAACGTTGCGTGATCTGCCAGCTGATGAACGTCCAGCAGCAGGGGCTGTGATTAATGAAGCCAAAGTACAGGTACAAGATGCATTAAATGCGCGTAAAGAAGCCATGCAGGCTGATATATTGAATGCACGCTTGGCATCGGAGAAGATCGATGTCTCATTACCTGGCCGTCGTATGGAAAATGGTGGATTACATCCAGTTACCCGTACCATTCAGCGAATTGAAGAATTTTTTGGTGAGTTAGGCTTTAGTGTGGAAACGGGGCCAGAAATTGAAGATGATTACCACAATTTCGATGCCTTGAATATTCCTGCTCATCACCCAGCACGAGCAGACCATGATACTTTCTGGTTTGATGCTAAACGCTTATTGCGTACCCAGACTTCGGGTGTACAAATTCGTACTATGAACGGTCAGCAACCGCCAATTCGTATCATTGCCCCAGGCCGTGTCTATCGAAACGACTATGACCAAACGCATACCCCAATGTTCCACCAAACAGAGGGGCTGATTGTGGATAAAGATATCAGCTTTACTAACCTTAAAGGCACATTGCACGATTTCTTGAATAACTTCTTTGAAGAAGAAGTCCAGGTTCGTTTCCGTCCGTCCTATTTCCCATTCACAGAGCCTTCTGCTGAAGTGGATGTTATGGGGAAAAATGGCAAATGGTTAGAGGTGTTGGGCTGCGGTATGGTTCATCCAAACGTTCTGCGTAATGTGGGGATTGACCCTGAAGTCTACTCTGGCTTTGCATTCGGAATGGGAATGGAGCGCCTTACAATGCTGCGTTATGGTGTTTCTGATCTACGCGCATTCTTCGAAAATGACCTTCGTTTCCTCAAACAGTTTAAATAAGGCGGGACTTTCTCATGAAATTCAGTGAACTTTGGTTACGTGAATGGGTAAACCCAGCCATTAGCAGTGAAGCATTATCTGAACAAATCACGATGGCCGGTTTGGAAGTTGATGGTGTTGAACCGGTGGCAGGGCAATTCACAGGTGTGGTTGTTGGTGAAGTGGTTGAGTGTGGCCAACACCCAAATGCGGACAAATTACGTGTCACAAAAGTCAATGTGGGTGGTGAGCGTCTACTCGATATCGTGTGTGGTGCCCCAAACTGCCGTCAAGGTTTGAAGGTCGCAGTTGCAACGGTAGGTGCCGTGTTGCCTGGTGATTTCAAAATCAAAGCAGCAAAATTGCGTGGTGAGCCTTCAGAAGGGATGCTTTGCTCATTCTCTGAGCTCGGTATTTCTGATGATCATAGTGGTATCATAGAATTGCCACTTGATGCGCCAATTGGTACTGATTTGCGTGATTATTTGAAATTTGATGACCGTGTTATTGAAATTAGCATTACACCGAACCGAGCGGATTGTTTAAGTATTCTCGGTGTTGCTCGTGATGTTGCGGTGATTAATAAGCATGAGCTGATCGAACCGCAAATTAACGCAGTGAAAGCAACCACTTCAGAGACATTCCCAATCCGTGTTGAAGCACCAGAAGCTTGTCCTCGTTTTCTTGGTCGTGTCATCAAAAATATTGATGTGTCCGCACCAACTCCGATGTGGATGAAAGAAAAATTACGTCGTGGTGGTGTCCGTTCAATTGATGCGGTTGTTGATATTACCAATTATGTACTACTCGAATTAGGTCAACCTCAGCATGCTTATGATCTTGACCGCTTAAACGGCGCTATCGTCGTTCGTATGGCGAAGCAGGATGAGAAGCTAGTCTTGCTAGATGGTAGTGAAGCGACACTGAAAACGGATACATTAGTCATTGCCGATGAGCAAAAAGCACTTGGTATCGCGGGTATTTTTGGTGGTGAACATTCTGGTGTTAACAGTGAAACGAAAAATATTCTTTTAGAATGTGCATTTTTCAATCCACTATCTATTACGGGTCGTGCGCGTAATTATGGTTTGCACACGGATGCGTCTCATCGTTTTGAGCGTGGTGTTGATCCTGAATTGCAATTCAAAGCAATTGAGCGTGCGACACAATTAATTTTAGATATCTGTGGTGGGGAAGTCGGTGAAATTATCGATGCGACCCATGCAGAATATTTACCAAAAGCGGCAAATATTACGTTAACACGCAATAAACTCGATCGATTGATTGGTTATGTTATTGCCGATGATGTCGTGACCGATATTTTGACGCGATTAGGTTGCCAAGTTGCGGTGTCTGAAGGCCGTTGGGATGTTGTTGCACCTAGCTGGCGTTTCGATATGCAGATTGAAGAAGATTTGGTCGAAGAAGTTGCACGGGTATATGGGTATAACAATATTCCTGATGTACCGTTACGTGCCGATCTTGTCATGACCGAACACAAAGAGGCAAAATTGCCACTTAAGCGTATCAAAGCGCTGTTGGTTGACCGTGGCTTCCAAGAGGCGATTACTTATAGTTTTGTCGACCCTAAAGTACAAGCCTTGCTTCACCCTGAACAAGAAGCGTTAGTGTTACCAAACCCAATTTCAGCGGATATGTCAGCGATGCGTTTGTCGCTGTTAACCGGACTTTTGACAACCGTCGTCTATAATCAAAATCGTCAGCAAAATAGAATTCGATTATTTGAAACAGGCCTACGCTTTATCCCTGATAATCAAGCAGAATATCAAATACGCCAAGAAACCATGCTGGCGGGCGTGATCGCGGGAAATCGATTCGAAGAACATTGGTCATTAGATAAGCAAGTTGTGGACTTCTTTGATTTAAAAGGTGATCTCGAAGCTGTTTTAGAATTGACTGGCAAACTGAATCAAATTACATTTAAACCTGAGGCACATCCAGCGTTGCATCCTGGACAAAGTGCTGGGATTTATCTGGAAAATGAACATATTGGTATCATTGGTGTTGTTCATCCTGAGTTAGAACGTAAACTTGATTTAAATGGTCGTACAGTGATTTTTGAGGTTCGCTGTGATGCGATAACAGAACGTGTAATCCCTGATGCAAAGGCGATTTCACGCTATCCATCGAACCGCCGTGATATCGCTGTTGTTGTGCCAGAAGACGTTGCCGCCGCAGATGTTCTGGCAGAGTGTAAAAAAGTTGGCATAAATCATATAGTTGGCATAAACTTGTTTGATGTGTATTGTGGTGAAGGGATAGCAGATGGTTACAAGAGTCTGGCTATCAGTCTCATCTTCCAAGATACCGCTCGTACCATGGAAGAAGAAGAGATAACCGCGACCGTTGATATGTGTGTTGCTGCGTTAAAACAGCGATTCCAAGCCTCCTTGAGGGACTAAACCTATGGCGCTTACTAAAGCTGAAATGTCAGAAAATTTGTTCGAAAAACTGGGTGTTAGCAAACGTGATGCTAAAGACCTTGTGGAAACTTTCTTTGAAGAGGTCCGCCTTTCCTTAGAAAATGGTGAGCAAGTAAAATTATCTGGATTCGGTAACTTTGATTTACGTGATAAAAATCAACGTCCCGGACGTAACCCAAAAACTGGGGAAGATATTCCAATTACTGCACGCCGTGTTGTTACTTTCCGCCCTGGCCAAAAATTGAAAAGCCGTGTGGAAAAAGCAACACCGAAAGAGTAATTGCAAACTTGCAGTGCTAATAAAAGACCGCCTAGGCGGTCTTTTGTTTTTTTAATAGCAAAGCATTATCTCAATAAATTTTATCTATCTATATTGAGGCAGAAGAGGACTTTCAGACGGTCAGTTAAAAAATCGTTAGAGGTTATTGAGAATGGATAACACGAATGTATTTATCGATATTTTAAATAGCTACCAATGGTATCGGTAGCTATAGATTTAAAGGTGCAAAAATTTATATTCAGACGTCTATCTATGCAATAATGCGCTAAAATAATGAATCGGTAATTGTGCAAGTTCTATTTGTTTGAGTTGATCAAGCGGATTTCCCGTTGTTTTAGAATAATCGGTTCTATCGAGAGTCGGGGCAAAGGCAATCGATAAATTTTCTGGGGTCATCTGGTGTTTTTCTGCATGACGGCCAATTTCGATCAGCAGAGGTACTGCTATTTGTAATATCAATGGCTGTTTTTTTAGTGGTGGCAGTGAGTCTGCAATTTTTGTATCAGAAACGGCTAAAATATGATTTTCGCTTGTTGCTAATGTTGGTTTTGTTTCAATAAAACGTTTAACGGTGGCTTTGTTTACGACGGCATCATGATATTTTGTGAAGAGAGTCGATAATGTTTTTCGTTCACTCGATGAGCCATCTAACACGTTGCCAACTAATTTTTTATATGCTGATGTTAGATCAGATACTTCAATATTATTTTGTTGAATAAAAAAGGAATCAATAGATTTATTACTAGCGAGATGCTGCAATATTATTTCAACTCTCTGTTTGTTGCCTGAGATTCGAAAGGGTCCTGTTTCATGTAAGTAATTTGGATGAGATAAAATAGCCGTACCAATCTCATTAATTTGTTGGTATTTAAGGCGATCTTCATAAGCGATACCAATATATTCATTGATAGCGCATACATTCTGTTTTTCAATCCGTTTTGCTGTTTGTTGCTGTGTTATTCTTGATTCCATCTCTTGTAATTCATCAAATGTTTTATAATGCGAAGGTGGCAACAAAGATTCTTGCTCCTGTATATCTAATCGTTTGATACTTATTGGCTCAATAGATTTATTTTTTTGTTCTATTAACTCATGCTGATATTGAGCAGGAATGCCAAAGTAATTTTTACAACAATTAATGATCTTGCGAATAGAAGCCAGAAAGCCTTTCTGCTCATGATGAAAGACGGATTCAATCAACGATACGGGGTTATTTATTGGAGTGTTTGAAGTTTTTATAGCCATATAATACCTTATTTAATAATGATCTTAGAACTAAGCTGGAGCATAAAATCGTTGCTTTGGTTTTGCTTTCATAAAAAGCTATAATCCTTTAATCCATTGGAAAAATCAGATAATTTTTAAATGAATCAATCGGTTGAATACTTACAGGCCAAACAGCGTAAAACAGACTGCCGACGTATTGCTGTACTAGGGCTATTGCTGATAGTGATCGCACTATTTTCTCTTTGTGCGGGGGAAGTGTGGTTATGGCCTCATCAATGGCGTGAAGAGGCAGCGCAATTATTTGTTTGGCAAATTCGTTTTCCTCGCTTATTGGCTGTTATTACGATTGGTGCATCTTTGGCGGTGACGGGGGCTATTATGCAAGCCCTATTTGAAAACCCATTGGCGGAACCAGGGCTATTGGGTATCAGTAATGGGGCGGGGGTAGCAGTCGTATTGACCGTCTTATTATCCCATGGCATCACTCAGTATGGGTTAATCAGTGTTGGTGCCATTATTGGTGCATTATTATTAACCTTACTATTATCTTTTTTCGCACGTGTAAAACATTTTAATAATAGTAGCTTGTTGCTTGTAGGGGTTGCCCTTGGCGTAATATGCGGTGCCATCATGACATGGATGGTTTACATGAGTAGTAACTTGGATTTGCGTCAGCTACTTTATTGGATGATGGGCAGTTTTAGCGGTATCGATTGGCGTCAATTTGGATTAATTGTGGCATGTGCTCCTTTTTTGTTATGGGCTATTTGCCAAGGTAATACACTTAATTATTTGTCCCTCGGTTCGTTACAAGCTTATCAACTTGGTTTTTCTCATCATCGTTGGCGCCTTGTATTAATTATAGTAACGGGGGTTTTAATTGGATTGAGTGTTGCTATTGCAGGGGCTATCAGTTTTGTCGGTTTGGTGATCCCACATGTTTTACGTTTAATTGGCTTGACGGATAATCGCACATTATTACCAGGATGTGCTATTGCGGGGGCAGGCGGGTTATTATTAGCCGATATTTTGTCCCGCATATTAATTGCTAATGCCGAAGTGCCAATTGGCGTGATAACGGCAACCTTAGGAGCCCCTATTTTTATTTGGCTTTTAGCGCGTAATAACCAATGGCGATAAATATGAGCATGAATGAACAACCTACCATTGAGCTAATTCAATTTTCAATAGACCATCGACTTATCAATATTAATGAATCCGTATTTCCGGGTGAGCAAATCCATATACTCGGCGCAAATGGGGCTGGTAAAAGTACGCTGTTGAATGGGATGAGCGGTTTTTTGAATTTTACAGGTCAGTTAAATATCAATGGTAGGGCACTTAAAGAGTATCGAACTCAAGATCTACGTCAACAGCGAGCCTATTTTCCTCAGCAAGTTGCGACACAGCCTATTTTAAAGGTGTTTCAATATTTAACCCTTTTCCATTCGTCAACGGATTATCAAATTGCACTGTTTGAGGAACTATGCCGAGATTTTCAGTTAACATCGTTGCTCATGAAACCTATTGCACAACTTTCAGGTGGTGAGTGGCAGCGAGTACGTATTATTGCAACTTTTTTGCAAGTTTGGGAGCGTCAAGATTTAAGTGGAAAATTTATCCTATTTGATGAGCCAACGAACAATTTGGATATTATTCAACAATCCAGATTCGATAAATGGGCGAAATATTTTTGTGATTGCCAAGGAACGGTTATAATGAGTGGTCATAACCTTAGCCACTCTTATCAACATGCCAACCGAATTTGGATGTTAAAAGAAGGTAAAATTATTTTTTCAGGTAAACCTGAGCAAGTTATGACTGAGGTTAATTTATCTGAGATATTTGCAAGTAAAATAAGTTTAATCACAAATAATGATGCCAAAAGTTGGCGAGTAATTAGTTTTGACGATGAGTAGAAAAATTGTTTTAATCGTCTGTTTGGTTATGCTTTATGTAATAATAAATGTTTTCAGGTGTTGATGTTCGGTTAAAGTAACTTTGACTAGAATACTCTCTTCTTAATAAAAAAATTAGGCTGCAAACTATATGAGCAATTTCCTTCCGTTTTCAAAACCGGCAATCGGTGACGAAGAGGTTAAGGCAGTAGAGAAAGTTCTGCGTTCGGGGTGGATCACTACGGGTCCTCAGAACCACCAGTTAGAGCAAGATTTTTGTGAGCGTTATGGTTGCAAGCATGCCATAGCATTAGCTTCAGCCACTGCGGGTATGCACGTTGTGTTAATGGCATTGGGGATTGGTCCCGGCGATGAAGTTATCACGCCTTCACAAACGTGGGTATCCACCCTCAATATGATTGAGTTACTAGGTGCGACACCGGTTATGATCGATGTCGACCGTGATACACTAATGGTGCAACCTGACGCGGTAGAAAAAGCGCTCACTGCGAAAACGAAAGCGATAATTCCTGTGCATTATGCAGGTGCTCCTTGTGATCTCGACGCTTTACGCGCTATTGCGCAAAAAGCGGGGGTTCCATTAATTGAAGATGCTGCCCATGCGGTCGGCACCCGTTATAAAGAGGAATGGGTTGGTCAACACGGCACGGCCATTTTTTCTTTCCATGCCATTAAAAATGTCACCTGTGCAGAAGGTGGTCTTGTTGTTACTGATGACGACGAGCTGGCGCAACGTGTTCGTACATTGAAATTCCATGGACTTGGTGTTGACGCTTTTGATAGACAAATGCAAGGACGAAAACCACAAGCCGAAGTGGTTGAACCCGGTCTAAAATATAATTTATCTGATATTCATGCTGCGATAGCTGTTGTTCAGTTGTCCCGTGTTGAAGAGATGAATCAACGACGCGCACAATTGGTGGCACGTTACCGTGAAGCGCTGAAAAATTCGCCATTGCAAATGCTTTCAGTTCCTGAATACCCGCATTTACACGCCAATCACTTATTTATGGTGCGTGTTGATAAAAATGTCTGTGGTATTGATAGAGATAGCTTTATGGAAAAATTGAAAGCGTATGATATCGGTACAGGTTTGCATTTCCGTGCAGCACATACACAGAAATATTACCGTGAGAAATATCCGCAACTCTCACTTGTAGAGTCAGAATGGAACACCGCGACGCTTTGTTCTCTGCCTCTCTTCCCTGATATGTCTGATGCAGATGTTGACCGGGTTGTTAAAGCGATAAATGAAATCCTTTTGGAGTCAAAATAGTGTCATTTGTAGATGAATTTGAAGAGATCAAAAAGGTCTCTGTTGTAATCCCTGTTTATAATGAAGAGCAAAGTCTTCCTCAGTTACTTGAGCGTACAATTAAATCATGTAAACAACTTACGCAAGATTATGAGTTAATTTTAGTTGATGATGGCAGTAGCGACCGTTCAGCTAAAATGTTAACTGAGGCGGCAGAAAATCCTGATAACCACGTTATCGCGATTATTTTGAATCGTAATTATGGGCAGCACTCTGCAATTATGGCTGGTTTTAATCAGGCAGATGGTGATTTAGTTATCACTCTGGATGCAGATTTGCAAAACCCTCCAGAAGAGATCCCACGTTTAGTCCAAACTGCGGCTCAAGGTTATGATGTAGTTGGTACGCGCCGAGCAAATCGTCAGGATTCTTGGTTCCGTAAAACCGCATCTAAAATGATTAATGCGATGATCACGAAAGCAACTGGCCGCTCAATGGGCGATTACGGTTGTATGTTACGCGCTTATCGTCGTCACATTATTGATGCGATGTTGCAATGCCATGAAAGAAGCACATTTATTCCAATTTTAGCAAATACGTTTGCGCGTAGAACCATTGAAATTGATGTCGCTCATGCTGAACGTGAGTTTGGTGATTCAAAATACAGCTTTATGAAGCTGATTAATTTAATGTATGACCTACTGACTTGTTTAACAACGGCGCCTCTACGTTTGTTAAGTGTCGTTGGTAGTATTATTGCAGTCGGTGGTTTCTTGCTAGCAGTGTTGTTAATTGTATTACGTCTACTCTTCGGTGCAACTTGGGCTGCCGACGGCGTATTCACACTGTTCGCCATACTGTTTATGTTTATCGGTGCACAATTTGTCGCGATGGGCTTACTAGGTGAGTATATCGGCAGAATTTATAATGATGTGCGCGCGAGACCCCGTTATTTTATTCAAAAAGTCGTCGGTGCTAGTGATAAGACTGACAAAAATCAGGAAGAAAACTAATGAAAGCTATTGTTTTTGCCTATCATGATATTGGCTGTGTAGGGCTGAAAGCGCTTAAAAAAGCAGGTTTCGACATTCAGGCAGTCTTTACTCACACTGATGATCCTAACGAAAACCACTTTTTCTCTTCAGTAGCGCGTGTCAGCGCAGACATGGAACTTCCTGTTTACGCGCCAGAAAACGTGAACCATCCACTGTGGATTGAACGTATTCGTGAATTAAAACCAGATGTGATTTTCTCATTCTATTATCGTGATATGTTGAGTGAAGAACTGTTGGCTCTCGCTCCTAAGGGGGCATTTAACCTACATGGTTCTTTATTACCTAAATACCGTGGCCGTGCACCTATTAACTGGGCGCTATTGAACGGTGAGAAAGAAACTGGCGTCACGTTACATAAAATGGTTGCGAAAGCGGATGCTGGTGACATTATTGCGCAAGAAAAAGTCGCGATTACTGACACAGATACCGCATTGACTTTACATGCCAAAGTTCGTGAAGCTGCTGAAGTTTTGTTAGACAAAACATTACCATTAATTGAAGCGGGCAGCTATAAAGCGATCGCTCAAGATGAGAGCCAAGCAACCTATTTTGGTCGTCGTACTGCGCAAGATGGTTTGATCGATTGGAATCGTTCTGCAAAAGAGATTGATTGCTTAGTTCGTGCAGTGACTGAACCATATCCAGGAGCATTCACCTATTTAGGTGAGCGTAAAATGGTTATTTGGCGTGCCCGTGTATTAGATGACAATCAAGGTAAACGTGCGGGAACGGTACTCTCAAGCGATCCTCTGCGTATCGCTTGTGGTGAAGGTGCGATTGAAGTCGTTAGCGGACAAGGCGATTCCGGCTTATATATGCAAGGAAACCGTCTGGCGAACGAAATGGGCATCGTCACCGATGTTCGTGTAGGACCAAAGCCAACCGCTCAAATCAAGCGTCGTAAGCGTGTTCTGATTCTTGGTGTTAACGGGTTTATCGGTAACCATTTAACTGAGCGTCTATTGCAAGATGATAATTATGATATTTACGGTATGGATATCAGTTCATCGGCGATTGATCGTTTCATTGGTAACCCACGTTTCCACTTTATTGAAGGCGATGTCAGCATTCATACTGAATGGATCGAATATCACATCAAAAAATGTGATGTCATTTTGCCGTTGGTGGCCATTGCAACGCCAATTGAATACACGCGTAACCCACTGCGTGTCTTTGAATTAGACTTTGAAGAAAACCTGAAAGTTGTGCGTTACTGTGTGAAATATAACAAGCGTATTATCTTCCCATCGACCTCTGAAGTTTATGGTATGTGTGATGATAAAGAGTTTGATGAGGACGAATCACGCTTGATTGTTGGCCCAATCAACAAACAACGTTGGATCTATTCCGTGTCTAAACAATTGTTAGACCGAGTGATTTGGGCATACGGTGCGAAAGAAGGCTTGAAGTTTACACTATTCCGTCCATTTAACTGGATGGGACCACGTTTAGATAGCTTGAATTCGGCTCGTATCGGTAGTTCACGCGCTATCACGCAACTTATTTTGAACTTAGTTGAAGGTTCGCCAATCAAGTTGGTGGATGGTGGTGAACAAAAACGCTGCTTTACTGATATTAAAGATGGTATTGAAGCGCTGTTCCGTATCATTGAAAACAAAGATGGTA
The DNA here is from genome assembly GCF_033688105.1 of Providencia sp. PROV080. Lineage (NCBI taxonomy): Bacteria > Pseudomonadati > Pseudomonadota > Gammaproteobacteria > Enterobacterales > Morganellaceae > Providencia > Providencia sp. PROV080. The sequence continues at coordinate 2,567,288 of NZ_CP096346.1, read as the reverse complement.
AATGTGACGGTCAGATTATCAATATCGGTAACCCAACGAACGAAGCGAGCATTCGTCAGTTAGCGGAAATGTTGCTTGAAAGCTTTGAAAATCACCCATTACGTGGCCACTTCCCTCCGTTTGCGGGCTTCCGTGAAATTGAAAGTAGCAGCTACTATGGTAAAGGTTATCAAGACGTTGAGCATCGTAAACCAAGTATTGAAAATGCGCGTCGCCTGCTAGAGTGGGTGCCAACCATTGACATGAAAGATACCATTGAAGAAACGCTGGATTTCTTCTTGCAAGGTGCAGTGGAAGAATTAGGTAAGAACTAATGAAAAAAGTTGGCTTGAGAATTGATGTGGATACCTATCGAGGCACATTAGAAGGTGTACCACAGCTACTCAAAGTGCTTAAACAGCATAATATTCAGGCCAGCTTTTTCTTCAGTGTAGGACCCGATAATATGGGGCGCCATTTATGGCGCCTTTTGCGTCCTAAATTCCTGTGGAAAATGCTAAGGTCGAATGCAGCTTCTTTATATGGACTCGATATTTTACTTGCGGGTACGGCGTGGCCCGGCAAAAAAATAGCTAAAGATTTAGGCTATTTAATGAAACAAACCTTAGATGAAGGCCATGAGGTTGGATTACATGCTTGGGATCATCAAGGTTGGCAAGCTAAAGTCGCCAAATGGAGCGATGCTCAATTGACTGAGCAAGTTAAATTGGGGGTCGATGCATTGCAGCAAGCGATTGGGCAACCAGTGACCTGTTCGGCTGTTGCAGGGTGGCGAGGCGATGAGCGTGTCTTGGACGTTAAACAAAAATTTGGGTTTCACTACAACAGTGACTGTCGTGGTAAATACCCATTTCGACCTGTTTTACGAGATGGTTCAATAGGTACAGTGCAAATTCCTGTCACATTACCCACTTATGATGAAGTTGTTGGGACTGTTGTGAGTGATGAGGATTTTAATGATTTTATCCTACAGGCCATTAAAGATGATCTAGGTGTGCCTGTTTACACCATTCATACCGAAGTTGAAGGGATGTCGAAATCACAACAATTTTCACAATTATTGGAACGAATTGCCCAAGAAGAAATCCAATTCTGTACATTGAGTGATTTACTGCCAGAAGACATAAACACACTGCCTAAAGGAAAAGTGGTTCGTGCACCATTCCCAGGGCGTGAGGGCTGGCTTGGCTACCAAGAAGAGGGATAGTATAAGCATGTTGAATAACCGAGCGAGCAAAGTAGGAGCCTCTCTGCTGGCTCTTTTTTTTATCTTAACTTATTTGCTACCGTTAAATAGCCGTTTACTTTGGCAACCAGACGAAACACGATACGCAGAAATTAGCCGTGAAATGCTGCAACGCGGTGATTGGATCGTGCCGTATATGCTGGATATACGCTATTTTGAAAAGCCTGTTGCGGGCTATTGGATTAACAATATCAGCCAAATGATCTTTGGTGATACTAACTTTGCGGTTCGTTTTGGTTCAGTATTCTGTATCTTGCTCAGTGCGCTACTGATTTATCGCATGGCAAAAATGATGTGGCGTAACAATCATGTAGCTTATGTTGCCAGCTTCATCTATGTGTCTATGTTTCTCGTATTTGCCGTAGGAACATACAGTGTACTCGACCCGATGTTATCATTGTGGATTGCGGCAAGTATGTACTGTTGCCTATGGGCGATGAAGGCGAGAGGGATAAAAGAAAAACTAGGCGCTTGGATATGCCTTGGTTTAGCGTGTGGGATGGCCTTTATGACAAAAGGCTTCTTAGCATTAGCGATTCCTGTGATTGTGATGTTACCGATTACCCTTTATCAAAAACGCTTCTTAGAGATGGTGAAGTATGGGCCATTGGCGATTATTTCCGCAGTAATCATTAGCTTACCTTGGGCACTATCTATCGCCAAGCAAGAGCCTGATTATTGGAATTACTTCTTTTGGATAGAACATATTAAGCGTTTTACCGCTGATGATGCTCAGCATATCGCCCCATTTTGGTATTACATTCCTATTATCCTGTTAGGAAGTATCCCTTGGGCCGGTCTGCTACCAGGCTCGCTAATTAAAGGTTGGAAAGAGCGTAAATCCAATCCAGATATGTTTTTCTTGTTTTGTTGGTTTATTGTGCCAGTTATTTTCTTCAGTATCTCGCGCGGTAAGCTTCCTACGTATATGTTGCCATTTATGGCTCCGCTCGCATTACTTATGGCCAAATATGGTGTGGATTGTGTGCGTAGCGGTAAAATGAAAGCTTTAAAAGCCAATGGGATCATCAATGTTGCAATTGGTGTTCTAGCAGTGATCGCAATTATTGTGGCGGGAACGGTGATTAAGCGTCCTTTGTATGAAGCGGATGAGTGGTCGAAAATGGTGCTTGGTATCGTTGCTTTCTCCATTTGGGGCATCATTGGTTACCTATGTACCGTGTTAAATGCGAAGTATTGGTTATGGGCTGCATCTTGTTCACTCGCAGTAAGCTTATGTATCGGTAGTGCTCTGCCAAACAACACCATTAATTCAAAGTTGCCACAAAGTTTTATTCATAAGCATCATGATTTATTAATGGATAGCAAATACTTAATGGCAAGTAACGTTGGTATTGCGGCTGGACTGGCTTGGGAAACTAAAAACTCAAATATTTACTTGTATAATAGCAGTGGTGAATTGACTTACGGCCTAGAGTATCCAGACAGTCAACATCGTTTGGTGAAACCGGATCAATTTGCAGCTTGGCTAGCAAAAGCGCGTCAAGAAGGTCAAGTAACGGTCGTCTTCTTACTCGGCCGTAAAGAGGGATTACCTGACATTCCTAAACCTGATGAAGTCATTAGTAATTCGCGTATTGCGATAGTGGTATATCACAAACAATGATTGCACAATTATTCCTATTGCTTTTCGTCAGCGTACTAACGTGTCTTGGGCAAATTGCACAAAAACAAGCCGTTGTCTGTTGGCAAGGTGATAAACATAATAAAACAGCAGCGGCCATTCGTTGGCTGCTGCTAGCAGTATTGATGCTTGGGTTAGGTATGTTGTTTTGGTTAAAACTACTGGAAAGCATGCCACTCAGTATTGCTTACCCTATGCTCAGTATTAATTTTGTGTTAGTTACCTTAATTGGCCAATTTGTTTACCATGAACCTACAGGTCTTAATCATTGGTTAGGGGTAGCGGCAATTATGTTTGGTATTTTCTTGATGAGTATAAGTGGATGAATAAAGGCTATTTTTGGGTAATAGGTAGCGCACTATTAGTCACGATTGCACAATTAAGCTTAAAAGCTGGCGTTGTGGGATTGCCTTCATTTACTTTAGGCTGGCATTGGTTGCAACTCGAATGGTTAATCACCAATGTGGTTAATCTGAGTATTGTATGCGTTGGTTTAGTTTGTTATGCCTTATCGATGCTGTGTTGGCTATTGGCATTAAAATCAATTCCACTTAATAAAGCCTATCCATTGATTAGCTTAAGCTATGTTTTTGTTTATCTATTAGCCGTTATTTTGCCTTGGTATAATGAGCCTGCGACATGGCTAAAAGCAGGGGGAATTGCTTTTATTATTCTGGGCGTCTGGTTGATTAGTCGACCTGTGAAAGCAAAGTCTCAATAATAGAATGAGGTAGTTTAAACTTCTGATTATTTATTTTTCATCTTTCAGCGGCTATGATAATAAATTAAACATGTCACTGATTTATTCACAGGGTGCAGCATGATAATAAAATGGCAGTATCTACCATTATTGTTTTCATTGGTGTTAATCGGCTGTTCGTCTACATCGGTAAAAAAGACGCCGCCCCCGCCATTAAAAACACAATTATCGGATCCCATTATGACAATTGCTCAACTTAAGGAGCAATTACAACAGTGGTATGGCACGCCTTATAACTATGGTGGGATGAGTCAAAGCGGTATTGATTGCTCTGGTTTTGTTTATCGAACCTTTAATGATCGTTTTGCCATTCAATTACCCCGTACCACGATAGATCAAACCCGATTAGGTACCCGTATTGATAAATCAGATTTAATGCCAGGTGATTTGGTTTTTTTCAAAACCGGTTCAGGTGAAAATGGCTTACATGTTGGGATTTATGATACAGATAATACCTTTATTCACGCTTCAACCAGTAAAGGTGTCATCCGTTCTTCAATGGATAACGTCTATTGGCGAAAAGTGTTTTGGCAAGCTCGCCGCATCTGATTTCATTGTTATTGCCTCATTTTTATCTTCATTTATGCTATCTTAAGAGCAAATTTTGCTTTTAAGGTAGCACTATGTCTAGCTTACGTTTATTGATATCTGAATCGTTCGATCCTTGGTTTAACCTTGCTGTAGAAGAAACTATTTTTCGCCAAATGCCAGCAGACCAGCGGGTCATGTTTTTATGGCGCAATGCGGATACCGTCGTCATTGGACGCGCGCAGAACCCATGGAAAGAATGTAACACGCGTCGTATGGAAGAAGATAATGTCCGCTTAGCTCGCCGTAGTAGTGGAGGAGGGGCTGTTTTTCAGGATTTAGGCAATACCTGTTTCACCTTTATGGCGGGCAAACCTGAATATGATAAAAGTATATCGACAAAAATTATTGTTGATGGTTTGATGCGTGTGGGGATCGACGCTGAAGTTTCTGGACGCAATGATTTAATCTTAAATACGATTGATGGGCCGCGTAAAATCTCCGGCTCAGCGTACCGTGAAACAAAAGATAGAGGCTTTCATCATGGCACTTTATTAATTAATTCAGATTTAAACCGTTTAGCTGATTACCTCAATCCCGATCCCAAAAAATTACAGGCGAAAGGGATCACCTCGGTTCGCTCACGAGTGGCTAATTTGTGCGAATTGGTCGCGGATATTAGCCATGAAAAGGTGTGTGAAGGCATTATACAAAGTTTCTTCGATTATTACGGCGAAACTGTTGACGCTGAATTTATTTCCCCTGAAAAACTGCCAGATTTACCCAATTTTAGTGACACTTTTGCGAAACAAAGTCGTTGGGAGTGGAATTTTGGGCAAGCACCTGCTTTTACTCACTACAGTGATACTCGTTTCCCTTGGGGAGGTATTGAGTTTCATTTTGATATCGAGAAAGGGGTCATTAAACGTTGTCAATTTTTCACAGATAGTCTTGAACCATCACCGTTAGAATGGCTTAGTCAGCAGTTGAGCGAACAAGTTTATCAAACTGACACTATCCGTAAACTGATTGTACAAATGCGTCAGATGTGGCCTGAACTGGCTGAACAAATTTCAGACCTAGAAGGTTGGTTAATACACGAATTAAGCTAAATAAAATTCACTTTTCGTTAACGGTTACTTAGCCATTGAACCTAAATAAATGGAGGCCAAGTAACCGTTAACGTTATTTATTTTCCTTGAATATTAATCGCATCATCCATTCTAGCTTCGATTTTTTCACTTAAGCCAAAATCTTCTTCATCGCTCTCTGGAGTAAATAAATGATAGCTTTCCTTTAAATGTGGGTTAGAAATACCAAGCCAACTTGCTAATCCATTAATAAACATCATGCCTGATTTTTTAGCGATAATATATTGTGTCGATACCTGATCTGAAGAAAGCTGAATTAAAGGTACGCGATACGCATATTTCGTTTTTCCATGCATAATTTTTATTTGTTCTTCTGTGTCTTGATGAGAAAGACCATGGTCAGCAAAATAAATCACTGAGAATGTACGATCTTTTTGTTTGTATTGCTTTTCTAGTAATGAGTAAATTGCCTCAATCACTTCATCTGTTTTATTGATGCTAGCGACATAACACGAGATATTGTGATATTTAATATCTTTAGTGGTAAACGGATTATCATAGTCCTCAATTCTGCCACATGGGTTCGGGTGAGAGCCATAGAGATGTATAATAAAAAGCCTTTTTTGCTTTTTTTGAGTCGGGCTAGTCAATTCTTTTTTAAAGAGAGGGATCAGTGAAAAATCACTCTCATCATTAGAATTAAATGCGCCAAGTTTATTAAATCTTTTGACATCGGCATGTTTTGCGATAAACGTAATCGGTGTATCATGTTGACCAATATAACCTTGATTAGATATCCAGTACGTTTTAAAACCTGCTGATTTAGCTAATCCAACAATATTAAGTCCGTAATTTGGTTTAACTGTTTCTTTATCCGATAACGTTAGCATTAACCGCAATGAACCAATGGTGTTGTTATCTGCGCTGTTTAAACCATCAATAATGGTACTATTCACGCGATTCAAAAATGGCGTATTGTTTATCGGGTATCCGTAAATTCCCATATAATCACGGCGCACACTTTCACCAATGATTAACACATAATCATCATAATGTTGGTTATTATCTAATGTCGATTTTCCCCACTCACTAGATTTAGTAAAATCACGTAGTGTGATAATTTCTTCTTTCACCTTGGTGGCAGATTCATAAACGTTATAGAAATATTCAAATGGAGATTGATTAATCAAAGCGATTATGACTAAAACAATCATTAATGTTTTGTTGCGATAGTAATTAATATTTAGCTTAGAGCATAATTTTTTAAAGGCTAAAATACCAATAATAATTAATATGGCATAAAAATAATTTACTATTGAAATCTGTGTAAAAAATTCAATCCCTTCGATCGCATCGGTTGCAATAACCGATGCAAAATATTGATATGTCGGTTTATCAAATGTTAAGCCAATGGGCGTATAAATTGCATACAGAATAGCAATTGGTATTCCTATCCATACATAGGCTTTCTTGGATGCATAGAGAATAATATAAAGAGCACAAACGAGAGTAATATCTCTAGGGGTTGGATGGGCGTAGCCTGATCCCTTCAACATTAATTTAGATGAAATAATAAGTATGATAAGAGGGATAATGTAGATAAGTAAGTTTTTTATTTTTACAATCTTATCTTGTAACTTATTTTTATACCATTCAGATAATCTGGGGTGTTTCACAAATAGCCTTTAAAATATACTTAAGAGTAACTTAATTATAACGCTGTAGAATAATTGAAAGAAGGTTATTGCTTTTTTTGTAGAATGTCAAAAGATCATAGCGAGCGTTTTATTTAAAAAGAAAGCGAACTTAAGCGATTATTGGAACGAACGTAATAGTAGCAGGCGGAAATTTTTCTCTTTTTAAAGAAAGATTCAACGTTAGTGTGGGGCTGACGCGGTATAAAAAAGAGCCGGTATTTACCGGCTCGGACATAGACTTCAATGTTTAGGGAATGAAAAAATTGTTAAGGGGATTAATAATACTCAACTATACAACTGAAATTTACTTAGCTATTACAATTGCAAGACATAAAGGTTTTACACTCAGGCATTTGACCACTTTGGCGAAATTTTGCTGGAGTGATATCAAAATGTTTTTTAAATATACGTGTGAATGTCGCTTGTGAGCTAAAGCCATACTGTAGAGCAATATCTAAAATAGGTAGATTACCATCACGTAATGATTTTGCTGCTTCGAGTAAACGACGTTTACGGACGTATTCGCCAAGCGTGCAGCCTTTCATTTCTTTGAAAACACGCTGTAAATGCCATTTAGAATAACCACTTTTATCGGCAATAGTGTCGATTTTGATGCCTTCATTGCGTTGTAACTGACTTTCCAGCCATTTAACGATATCGTTGACTACACTCTCAGACATATTTACCTCCCACTGCTATGGGTTATTGTTCATTAATAACTAATAATAACTAAAGAAATTAGTATCTATTCTTCCTATTTTTCCGATATATCGATAGGCATAACGTGCTTTTTTTTAATGAGAATAATAATAACTTCGATAGTTTTTACCAATCGGTCAATTTTATACATACATTAGCGTATGTTATTTATTATTTCAAATCAATATGATATGAATTGTGTGTTTTATTTTAATCAATCTGTATCCTTATTTGACCCCTTATTCAAATTTTTTGTCGGAAGCATTCGAAATTATTAACCAAGTAAAATATTGAAAAATTAATTTTGCTTAAATCTGTAGTGAGACGCGATTTTAACCATCAATCGTTAGGAAATACCGAGCTAATAGTAATGGATGTAAATGCTTTATAATTTTTATCTTTCAATGTTATTAACTGTATTTTTAATTTTAGGAAGTTAATTTGACAAGTAATTCGTATTAACTTATTGGTAACAACCTAAAGAGTCATTTATCGATGATAATAAAAGGTCAGTGATGGGAGAGGGGGAAGCGGTCATGACGCATATTTGTCGCGACTGTATGGCGTGATAAATTGATAAAAAGGAAAGAAGGTTTCTTGAATAAAATGCGCCAAGAAACCTAAGAGATTGTTAGCGTCGTAGGTATACGTGAGGTGTTGCAATTTCTGGGTGTGAGATCACACCGAGATCGGCTTTATACCATTGAGTTAAATTTGCGGTAGTGAGTACCTGTTCAGGTGTACCTGTTGCAACGAGTTGCCCTTGATGAATTAAATAAACCCGATCAGCATAAAGTGCAGTGAGGTTGAGATCATGCAAAACACAACATACGCCAAATGGGCGCTCACGAGTTAGCTGATGCAATAAACGTAAGCTATGTTGTTGATGATAAAGGTCAAGAGCAGATGTTGGCTCGTCCAGAAATAAACAGGCTGGCGTCGTATTTGGTTGCCACACTTGCGCCAGTACTCGCGCAAGTTGAACCCGTTGCTGTTCACCGCCTGAAAGTTGGCGAAAATCACGCTGGCGTAGTTCAAGACAATCTGTTTGTGTTAAAGCTTCTTCGATGGCTTGTTGCTTATGCTCTGAACCGTAAGGGCTTCGCCCCATGGCAACGACGTCTTCAACGGTAAAAGCAAATGATAGGCTATTTTGCTGCTTCATCACCGCACGTTTTTTTGCTAATGCCTTGTGTTGCCATTGGCCCAGCGCTATGCCTTCTAATAAGCATTCGCCGGTGGTTGGGGGCGTAAATCCAGTTAGTAGCTTTAGTAGACTGGATTTACCTGCACCGTTAGGCCCAATAATGACAACCATTTCATGCGGTTGTATGGATAGACTAATGTCCTGTATTAGTCGCTTATCACCGATTTGGTAACTGAGATTGCGTGCCTCTAGGAGAGATGATGTCGTCATGGTTTTTAAACCCTCCCTGTTGGTTGACGTAAAATTAGCCATAAGAAGTAAGGGCCACCAATTAAACCGGTAAGTAACCCAACTGGGATTTCAGCGGGGGAAACCGCGATCCGTGCAAGAGTATCTGCGACTAGGAGTAACGTTGCGCCAACAATTGCGGAACCAGGGATCAGCCAACGATGATCTGGACCCAGAGTCATGCGAATGAGATGAGGCACGACTAATCCCACAAACCCAATCACACCACTCATTGCGACAGCGCACCCGACAAGTAGAGCGCTGAGGAAAAGCAAAATAAATTTTGAGCGTTCAACGTTTAATCCGAGATAGTGCGCATCTTCATCACCCAGTTGAAGTAGGTTAAGTTTATTACCTTGCCAAAGGCAGACAAAGCAGGTAGGTAAAATCACACTAGCGGCAATGGCCAGTGAGGACCAATCGACATTCGCCAGTGTTCCCATCATCCATAAACTAAAGGTACGTAATTGTTGGTCATCACTGATATAACTTAACACCCCAATGAATGACATACATAATGCATTGATAGCAATACCAGCAAGTAATAAGCGTGACAGGTTGCCATGAGAGTAACGATTCAAGCTAAAAATAATCACTGAAACAATAAGGCTGCCAATGAAAGCCGCACCGATATGCCCATAGTTAAGTAAGACACTTGGCAATGAAAATGAAAAAACGATAAAAGCGGCAACGCATAAAGCCGCACCGCTACTGATCCCTAATAAGCTTGGGTCGGCGAGAGGATTACGGAAGAGTCCTTGCATAATAGCGCCAGAAACGGCAAGCGCTAAGCCGACTAAAATAGCCAATAAGATACGCGGTAGGCGAATGTTAAGCCAAATTTGCCAAACGGGGTCTGTGGCTGGTGTTTGCCACAGAGTCTTAAAGGAAACATTCATTGCACCCGCATTGGAAGCGAGTAAGGCAATGACGCTCAAAAGCAGTAAAAGGACAACAATAGCTAACCTTGGGTGTTTAATTCGATTCATTGAAACTTCTCTAATGCCTCTCGCATTTGCTGCATGACTTTTGGCGTACCGAGACTAAAACCAAGCATTCCCATATCATCAACAACGATCAGTGCTTTATTTTTTGCTGCCGGAGTCATGGCTAATCCGGGGAGTTTCCAAACGTTATCTTCTCCACCTAACGATTTAATGCCTTCATGAGTCACGATAATGAGGTCAGGTTGGCTCGCGATAACGCCTTCTTGTGATAAAGGTCGATAGCTATTAAAGCCTGTCATTGCATTTTTAGCCCCTGTTGCTTTGATCAGGCTATCTGCGGCAGTTTGTTGTCCAGCGGCAAGAGGGAGTACACCACCATGACTCATGATAAATAATACTTTTTTATCTATTGGTGACGTATTTACGGCGGCAACTTGTTGATTAAATTGTTCCACCAACTGTTGACCTTGTTCTGTTTTGCCAACTGCGTTGGCAACAGTCGTAATTTTTTCTGGAATGGCTTCTAATGCAGGTTTACCAGTGACTTTGATAATCTTTACGCCACTTTTTTCTATTTGGGAAAGTGCGATTGAGGGTTTTGCTAGTTCACTGGCTAGCACAAGCGTTGGGCGCATAGAAAGTACGCCTTCAGCGTTGAGCATTCGCATATAACCGACATCGGGTAGCTTAACAGCTTGAGCGGGATGAAGGCTGGTGCTATCCCGAGCAACAACTTGTGAACCTGCATCAAGCTCAAAAACAATTTCAGTGACATCACCACCAAGTGTGATGATACGTTCTGCCGAGTGAGCAGTGAAGCTCATGATTAAAGTGACTGCAATTAGAAGCCATTGTTTCATTTTATTTACCTACGATTAAATGTGCGGTAGCGCCATAACCTGATTACGCCATTGTTCTTGCTCAGGCGTACCTTCTGTACGTTGCCCATACATCTGTACAATTTGATGACCGTCTTTATCGAAGACTTCAAGGCTTGTTACGAAACCATCTTGAGTTGGTTTGCGCGTTACCCAACACTCTGAAACACCATTTTCAATCATATGTAAGGTAAAATCTGGATTGAAAATATTCAGCCATTTAATATCAGAACCTTCAGCTTGATATGGCATCAAACGTTTGAGTTGGCCTGTAAAAATTTGTACGCAACCGCGGTTACCGACAAAAATCATAATTTCATTTTGATCGTTAAACGCAGTATTAACCAATTGGTTAAATGAATCAGCAGGCACTCGCCACGCGAGATCATCACTGACAGCGCGAAAGACTTGTTGGCGACTTAAATTGTTTTTCTTCAGTAAGATAAAGAATTGGTGAACATCGGTCATGTTGCGCCATTCTTGCTCAAGCTGTTGTTTCAATTCATCGCTGATAGGCTGTTCAGAGAAAGGCTCTGCGGCTTCAATAACCAATGGAGGATTATCAGCGGTTGCATATTGTTCAATCAATGCATGCCAAGCAGCCATGTCGGTCTCATCTGTAGTATAGACCTTATGTAGCGCATCACCTTGTTTGTCAAAAAACTGAATGCTATGACGTTCACCGTTTTTAGCGTCTTCAGTCAAGGTGAAAACCGAATCCCAATGGCTGAAAAACATGCGTAAATCGAGTGCGCGTGGATTTAAAATCAATCCGGCATGCGCACTGAATTTAGCATTGTCATAACGACCAATTTGTTCATGAACAACATATTCATTGCGAGTGATGGCTTTAACATTGCCAACCGCCGCTAACGCTTTGAGTAGTGTAGGGGCATCAACATTCAGTCTTTGCGCTTTGTCATGGCCAACACGGCTATGTAAAAGTTCGCCTTCCGAAACATTGAGATAAGCAGCTAGATCACGAGCATATTTGGCTTTGTTTTCTACTTTTGCTTGTTGATAACGCTCAAACAGTGTTGAACTCACAGTGTATCTCCTTAATTAACAATAAATTACCATTGAAAACTGACAAATAGCTTCGCATTACGTCCATCCTGCGGGACGCCTTGTGATGAGTAGTATTCTTTATCGAAAGCATTGCCTAAAACGACACTGGTTCCTAGACCTTTTAATTGGCCTTCACCTTGATAGCTAACGTAAAAATCATGAACTGCATAGCCTGCTTGGCGTGGTGCTTTGGATGCATCGTTGAAATCGGTATGACGAGTAAATTCACCTAACCAACCCACAGAAAAACCACTGTCTGAAATGGGGACGTTAAGGTTGCTGGTTAGCGAGTCAGGTTTAATGGAGGTAATTGATTTACCATTTGATTCGTCTTTACCTTCGGTATGGTTGTAAGCCAAATTCCAACCAAAATAGTCGTTTTTATAGTCCATTGAAGCATCCCAACCCCAAATTTTAGCTCGTTTTGTATTGATGGAGGTTGTGTAGTTATTCTGAGGATTTCTAAAGTCAACGTTCACATAGGTATTGATATAGTCTTTTGCTTTAGTATCAAAATAACTAGCTTTAAATTGTAGATTGTCACGCTCAGTTAGGAGGTCATCAAACCTTAGCCCAAACCCATATTCAGCAGTACGCGTAGACTCTGGCTTGAGGTTGGGATTTGGTCGCCATCTATTGACTATTGGGCCCATTTGGAAATGAATTTCATCGTTATACATTTCCATCATAGAAGGTGCTCGGAAAGCTTCTGAATAAGAGGCAAATAACATTGACCAGTCTGTTGGGGTAATGCTAACGGCGCCTTTAGAAGACCATTTGCCTTCTTTCACGTCCTCATTATCTTTAGCGGTTGCTTTATAATGGTCATAGCGAGTGCCAACAATAAACGATACAGGTAAATCTTTTAAGGCGATTTCATCTTGCAAGAAACCGGATGCAAAGGTGATATCAGCATCAGGGAATTGCGTTGTTGACGCGTAAGGTGTTTGATTTTGTTTGTATGTTTCGCCGCCATAAGTAAAGTTATGGGCTGCGATAGGTAAGTCATACAAGTGTGTTTTATTATCAACTTTCAGACCATAAGTTTTTTGGGTACGGCCTTCATAGTGAGTATTTTTACCTTTAGCGGTAATATTAACGTCAGAATAGTAAGTGGTCGCTTTAAGATTTAACCAATCGTTTGATTCTGGATTTAACTGGTAAGTCGCTTGGGCATCACGTTGACGTGTAGTGCGGTTAACCTTTAGATTATCCTTAGTAATATCGATTTGTTGTGGGTCTTTGGGTTCATAAGCATTGTTATTGTAATAGCGTAATTGCCCTGATAACTTTTGGTCATCATTCACCTGCCATGTGCCTTTGGCAAGCATGTTGGCTATGGTTTCTTTGTTTTCCATATCATCGCCATTACTCAAGCGAATATCACCCACTTGTTTGGTGACAAAACTGAATAAACCATCAAATTGTTCAGTTCGCCCAAAAGATGTACCACCGAAACCAAAACTATGATCCCCTGTCGCCGCTTGGCTAAAAACACGGAAACCGCTGTTTTGACCCTCGCGTAATAGATCTTTAGCGTCTACGGTTTCCCAAGCGATCACACCGCCCATCGCGCCGCTACCATACAGTAGAGCTGAAGGACCGCGAACAATTTCAACTTGTTTTATCAATGCCGGATCAATAAAAGTACCATTTACATGGCCAGTATCAGTACCTTGGCGCACATTATCGACTAATGTCAAAATACCGCGACGGTCGAAACCACGCATATAGATATCTTGCCCATTTACACGGCTGGTGCCTGTGACACCAATACCCGGAACTTTACGTAAGATGTCATTTACAGTACTTGCCGTTTGTGTTTCAGGTGAATTATTTTTGATAACAGTCACCATCATAGGGGCATCGAAGCTATCTCTTTCAGTACCTGTAGCATAGACGGTCATCACATCATTGCGATTTGATGTTGTTGTTTCTGCATGAGCGCTTGCCATAACGGAAAGTATTGCGCTTGTCAGAACGGATAAACGTAAAACATGAGACATATAGTTATACTCCATAAAGTGTTACCGGTTTGCTCCCTAAGTTTCGATTTTGCCTAAAGCCGTATGCAGGGAAACAAACCGGCGAGTATTATTTATTTTATAATTATTAAATGGTTACCATTGATAACTCACATTGAAATAGAAATTACGGCCTTCTTGGGGAACCCCCATCGAAGAGACATATTGACGATCAAAGGCGTTTTTCATCGTTAATGTCGTATTCAACCCTTTTATAAATTGGTCAGCTTGATAGTGCATATAAAAGTCATGAAGGCTATAGCCTGCATACTGGATGACTTCTTTATGGTAACGATCGAGTCCATGCTGAGATTTGTGTTGTTTTAATTGGTACTTAGCATTGCCTTGGAACTGTGTTTTAGCCGCAAATTCACCTACCCAGCCAAGACTAAGGCCAGTGGTTGCAATAGGGGCATTGAAGCGAACAAGTAACGTTTCAGGGCGAATGGAAGAGAGGGAATAGCCTGTGCCGTCCTCTTTACCTGTTGTTTTGTTATGACTGATATTTAAATCAAACCAGTGGGTTTTATAGCGAATAAAGCTATCAATACCTCGAATGGTGGCGGAAGGAATGTTGCTAAAATAAATTTCATTAGGGAACCATTGATATTGCCCTTTCATGAAATGGTATTTTTTGGTGTAACGACCTTCAACGGCAATATGATTTTTCGCTTTGGTATCAAAATACGTGGATCCGAATTGCAGCTCGTCGCCATTTGATAACAGATCATCAAAACTTGCTTTTAAACCAACTTCTACTGTTTTATTTGTCTCAGGTTGTAAGTCAGGCGTAGGTCTAAAATCGGAAGTTAGCCAGCCGCCCATCACCGAAAAGTGATTAGAATTGTTATACAGCTCTGCCATACGAGGCGTCCGATAACCTTCGGAGTAAGAGGAGTATAGGTTTAACCAATGTGCCGGCGTGATACTGACCGCAAAACGTGACGACCAATTCGTGTCTCTATTTTTTGCAAACCCTTGGCGTGAAGCTTCATAGCTTGTGAAACGGGTTCCCGTTGAAAGCGTAATAGGCAGGTGGTGCAACGTCATATCGTTGTTAATCCAGCCCGAAATATTAGCGAGTCGAGTCGGGGGATAGCTGATTGCGTGTTGATTGGGTTTTTGTTGTTGTTGATAATACTCGAGACCACTTTCTATTTGGTTGTTCACCCAACTCTCAATAGGGACGATAACGTGATTCGTCAATTTTGTACCATAGGTATATTGCATCCGCTTTTCGCGTTGATATTGATGATCGGCTTTTGCTTTTTCTCTATCTAACTGGCTCAAAGCGAGGTCGGTATAGTACAGCTCCCAATTTGTTTGCCAGTTAGGAAAACGGTTTGACGTAATATACTGACTAATTGAAACATCACGCTGGTGACTATTGCGCTCGTGGGGCGTGTTTTTAAAACGCGTATCTGCGAAATTGTTTACTGTCGGTTGTTTGAGACCCAATCCATCATTGCGATATTCACGTAGTTGTAGGGCTAAATGATAATTAGGCTGTGCATACCAAGTGGTTTTTAATAACCAGTTATGCACTTTCTCGTGATTATCTTGGGTCGGAAAATCCGCAGATGCGAGTGAGTATTTTTTACGTTGGCTATAACTCAATAGCATATCCAGAGGGCCTGTATATCCGTATACAGATGCCCCAGCAAGGTAGCTATGGTCATTGCGGTTGATCCCACTGAATAAACGACCACCTACACGCTGACCTTCTTTTAATAAGTCGGCAGCATCAACGGTTTTCATGGCCACAACACCTGCTAATGCGCCGCTACCGTGTGCAACAGAGGATGCACCTTTATGGATAAAGACGTTTTTTACCAGTGACGGGTCAATAAATGTCGCGTTATATAACCCAGAATTAAAATCTTGAGTAACGTTATCCACCGTGATTTTTACTGCGCGAGAATCGTAGCCACGCATATGAATTTCTTGGCCATAAGTTCCCCCAGTACCTGAAACAAAGATACCTGCTTGGCCTTTGAGCAAATCGAGTGCAGAAGTTGCTGATTGATATTCAGGGGTTTGCGCATCAATGACATCAACTTGCTCGGCGACGGCAATGTTTTCGTGATGATAAGGGGGGGCGGTGACATGAACAGTATCACCTATCGTTTTTTTTGCTGTTGCCACCGCGCTAAATCCTGAAATAGCAAGTGTTGTCGCAATGGCGGAAGCGGTGAGTTTTGATCCATTTAACGATAGGGTAGGTGTAGCAGACATCAGTTTAAACTCCATAGGAAATCCTTTCCTTATGTGGTGAATTAAGCTGGCTGCCTTGATACGAGATCTGGGTGGCTTGCTATGAACAAATTTTGAATAAAAAACTATTTAGTGAGAATAAGTTTTCCAGCGCGAGTTTGCCTTAATTGGTAAATCTCTCCATGATGTTGAATGGTCAGTTTACCTTCAGAACCTAATAGTTGCAGGCTATCGACAACATCAACTTTGACTGGTTGAACCACGGGTTTGGCGATATTTTTAACGGCTGGTTTTGTCATGTTATCAGTCATAATCAACCCAAGTGATAATAAAACTCATAGTGAGAATCATTATCTTTAAGTTGTTTGGTAACATCAAGAGGTTTTTACATTTAGGTGACAAAATGGCGACAATCGGTATGTTAATCGTTTACCTAGTTGAATAGCTGGGGGATTTGTTCAGAAAATTTGAGAGAAATCGGCTTTTTTACTCAGGATAGGATGAAAAAAGCCGATGTGGTTAAATCATTCGTCGATATTATTTGAATCGGCTTTCTACCGCTTCCACTAAAACGTCGATTAGTTGTTCAGTATCATCCCAACTTAAGCAAGGATCAGTAATGGATTGACCGTAAGTGAGAGGATGGTTAGGTATAATTTTCTGAGTACCTTCGATTAAAAAGCTTTCAGCCATAACCCCACTAATGGCTGTAGAGCCTCCTTTGATTTGTTCCGCGATATCTCGAGCCACTTCCAGTTGGCGACGATGAATTTTTTGACAGTTGCCATGGCTAAAATCAATGACTAAATGCTCAGCTAATTCAAACTCACGCAATGTATCACAAGCGGCGGCAATATCACCAGCAGAGTAATTTGGTTGTTTACCACCACGCATGATGATGTGACCATGAGGATTACCGCTGGTTTGGTAGATGGTCATTTGGCCATGTTTATCTGGGGACAAAAACATATGTTGTGCTTTTGCCGCACGAATAGCGTCAATAGCAATTCGAATATTGCCGTCAGTGCCATTTTTGAAACCAACCGGACAGGAAAGGGCCGATGCCATTTCGCGATGGATTTGGCTTTCGGTTGTTCTCGCGCCAATTGCCCCCCAGCTGATTAAGTCGGCGATATATTGTCCAGTGACCATATCGAGAAATTCTGTCGCAGTCGGTAGCCCAAGTTGGTTAACATCAATAAGCAGTTTTCGCGCGAGACGGATCCCGGTATTAACTTGGCAAGAATTATCTAAATTGGGGTCAGAGATTAATCCTTTCCAGCCAACAACAGTGCGTGGTTTTTCAAAATAGGTCCGCATGACAATTTCGAGGCGATCTTGGTAACGTTCACGTAATACATTAAGCCTATTTGCATATTCTAGAGCGGCATCAATGTCGTGAATAGAGCAAGGACCCACGATTACCAATAAACGAGGATCTTCACCCGATAATATTTTTTCTATGCGTTGACGTGACGCTGTCACGTTTTGTGCGACTTTTTCAGAAATAGGAAATTCATCAGCGAGTGCTTGTGGTGTAATCAAGCTATCAACACGCTGAGTACGTAGTTCATCAGTTTTTTGCATTCTTTTTTCTCAAAAGCGGTAATAGGCTGAGCCATATCAGTGATTGAGATCACAATAAACGAAAATGGCTCAAATTCAACCAACAACATGAGATTGAATGAAAGATTTTTTTAAAAATGCTGACGAATTAAAAAATTCGTCGTTGTAAGCCCATTGTATCAATGACTTTGGCTGAAATTTCTTCTACAGAATAATTGGTTGTATTGAGGTAGTTAATTTTGTTTTGTCGAAACAATGCTTCTACTTCTGCAATTTCAATACGACACTGCCTCAATGAGGCGTAACGACTATTTTCCCGACGTTCTTCACGAATGGCAGCTAATCGTTCTGGGCTAATGGTTAAACCAAATAATTTGTGAGTATACGGACGTAATGCGGCTGGCAGTTGTAAATTATCCATATCATCGGCAGTAAAAGGGTAGTTTGCTGCTTGAATACCGAATTGCATGGCTAAATATAGGCTGGTGGGCGTTTTGCCACAACGGGAGACACCCAGCAAGATGATTTGGGCTTGATCCAAATTACGTAATGAAATGCCATCATCATGCGCTAAGGTATATTCGATAGCGGCAATACGGGCATCATATTGGTTGATATTTTGTAGGGATAAACCGTGAGTGCGATTCAGTTTAGGTTCTGGTTCAAGGCCCACTTCTTGTTGGATGGGGGCAACTAAGGTTTGTACGATGTCCTGACAAAAACCGGCGCTTTCAGTAATAATTTTTTTAACAGAAGGTGAAATAATGGAATAGAACACGAGGGGGCGATTTTGTGTTTCTTGATAAATGGTATCTATTTTCTGTTTTATCTCTTGAGCACGTGCTTCTGTCGTGACGAAGGGCAGCGTATAAGAGTTGAAAACTAAAGGGAATTGCGACAAAACAGCATGCCCTAATGTTTCTGCGGTAATGGCTGTTCCATCAGAAATAAAGAAAACCGTTCGTTCTGCGAGGTTTGTTTTACGATTAGTTGCGGTTATTTCACTCATATATTTTATCTTTTATTGTATTTTTCGTTGGTTTTAGAGAGATATTATATTTGATTAAAGTTTAAAAAATAGTTTATAGGGGAAAGTATGTAATCCCCCCACTTTTCACAGTAACTATTTATAGAGTTTAAGCTACCTGTAATCGCTGTCTCGGGGGTATTCCTCCAATCGCCGTATTCGGCCGCTCATTGTTATAAGTCCAAAGCCACTGTGTGGCAAGTTCTTGAGCGTGCTCAACGCTCTCAAATATATTTAAATCAAGCCATTCATGACGAGCTGTTCGGTTAAAGCGTTCAATGTAAGCATTTTGTGTAGGCTTGCCAGGCTGAATATAAAGTAAGGTAATTTGCTGCCGTGTTGCCCAGTTTATTAGCTCTCCTGAAATATATTCTGGTCCGTTGTCGCATCGTATCGCTTTGGGTTTACCGCGCCACTCGATGACTTGTTCTAACGACCGAATAACTCGTGCGCTAGGCAACGATAAATCAACATCAATCGCTAAGCATTCACGATTAAAATCATCAATGACATTAAAGGTTCGAATGCTGCGGCCACTGGCTAAGCTGTCTGACATAAAATCCATAGACCATACTTGGTTAATGGCTACAGGCACACTGAGGGCATCAGGCTTATCGCGTTTTAAGCGTTTGCGAGGCCTAATTCTAAGATTAAGCTCCAACTCACAATAAATTCGATAAACGCGCTTGTGGTTCCATGCGAAGCCCTTTACGTTGCGTAAATACAAGAAACATAGACCAAACCCCCAACGTTTTTTGTTTTCGGTTAGGCGTATTAGCCAGTCAGCAATCTGATCGTTTTCAGCATTAAGTTTACTTTGATAGTAAAAGCAGCTTTCGCTCACATTCATGCACAAGCAAGCAAAGCGAATGCTTATGTCATACTTAATTGCGGCAGCCTTAGCCATCTCCTTACGATGAGATGGCTTTATAACTTTCCCTCAAGCGCCTCCAAACGAATCTCAGCTTTGAGACGTTCTTCCGCATACATTTTTTTGAGCCGACGGTTTTCGTCTTCGAGTTCTTTCATTCGCTTCATCAACGAAGCATCCATACCGCCGAATTTAGCTCGCCACTTATAAAATGTTGCAGAGCTAACACCATGTTCTCGGCAGAGTTCTGGAACGGGCATACCACTTTCATTTTGTTTAATGATTGCCAATATCTGGCTATCAGTGAATTTTGATTTACGCATAGAAAACTCCTTGAGTTTATTTTAATAGAATTTTCTATAAATAACTGCTGCGATTTTTCGGGGGGATTACAAGTATAGCCAATATTTGAACAATTTTTAGAACAAAAATTTTTTCTTGTTAGTTGGAACGATTCACCTATCTATCTTCATATATTGTCTGTGCTAGTCTATTTCGTGAGGCGAATTATCGCCAATGAGATTTTTTTACGATTTGTACCTTGTCACTAAATTGCTAGATAAAGATAAAGGATCGCTTTCAATGTCCACAAATGGCCTCACTCCGTGTAATGTACTTTGGTATAACCAATTAGGGATGAATGATGTTGACCGTGTTGGCGGCAAAAATGCCTCGCTCGGTGAAATGATTACCAACCTGTCCGATCTTGGTGTATCCGTACCTAACGGATTTGCGACAACCGCACAGGCGTTTAATGATTTTCTTGAGCAGAGCGGCGTCAATCAACGCATTTATCAGCTGCTAGATGAAACGGATATTGATGATGTTAATCAACTCGCTGCCGCGGGTGAAAAGATCCGTCAATGGGTAATTGATACACCTCTCACACCACAGTTAGAAAGTGATATTCGCGCCGCGTATCAAACGTTGTCGGAAGGCGAAAAGGATGCTTCATTTGCTGTGCGTTCATCTGCAACGGCAGAAGATATGCCGGATGCATCATTCGCTGGGCAGCAAGAGACTTTCTTGAACGTTCAAGGTATTGATGCGGTATTGGTCGCGATTAAACATGTTTTTGCTTCCTTGTTTAATGATCGTGCGATTTCCTACCGTGTTCACCAAGGTTATGACCACCGTGGCGTTGCGCTTTCTGCGGGTGTTCAACGGATGGTTCGTTCAGACTTAGCGTCTTCTGGCGTGATGTTTACCATTGATACTGAGTCAGGATTTGATCAAGTCGTGTTTATTACCTCCGCCTATGGTCTAGGTGAAATGGTTGTACAAGGCGCGGTTAACCCTGATGAGTTTTATGTTCATAAACCGACGTTAATCAATCAGCGTCCAGCGATCGTCCGTCGTACCCTTGGCTCTAAAAAACTGCAAATGGTTTATGCAGATAGCCAAGAACATGGCAAACAGGTACAGATTGAAGATGTACCAGAAGCATTGCGCAATCGTTTCTCTTTAACTGATCAGGAAGTGGAAGAGTTAGCTCGCCAAGCGTTGCAGATTGAAAAACACTATGGCCGTCCGATGGATATTGAATGGGCAAAAGATGGTCATAATGGTCGTCTGTACATTGTTCAGGCTCGTCCGGAAACGGTTCGTTCAAATCAGCAAGTGATGGAACGCTATCAATTAAAGCAGCAAGGTAATGTTTTGGTTGAAGGGCGTGCAATTGGTCATCGCATAGGTGCAGGGCGAGTTAAAGTGATTCATAACTTAAATGAAATGGATCGTATCCAACCTGGTGATGTATTAGTGACGGACATGACTGACCCAGATTGGGAACCTATCATGAAAAAAGCCGCCGCGATCGTCACTAACCGTGGGGGGCGTACTTGCCACGCTGCAATTATTGCGCGTGAATTAGGTATCCCTGCTGTTGTGGGTTGTGGTGATGCAACAGAACGCCTAGCTGAAAATAGCCCAGTCACTGTCTCTTGCGCAGAAGGCGATACGGGGTTTGTCTATGAAGGTGAACTTGGCTTTGAAATTCATAGTTCCGCTGTAGATGAAATGCCTGCCCTTGATGTCAAGATCATGATGAATGTGGGGAATCCTGATCGTGCATTTGACTTTGCTTGCTTACCTAATGAAGGTGTTGGTTTAGCAAGGCTGGAGTTTATCATTAACCGCATGATTGGTGTTCATCCAAGAGCATTACTGGAGTTTGACGCTCAAACACCAGCGCTACAAAATGAAATACGGACCATGATGGCAGGTTATGATGACCCTATTGAATTCTATGTGGGTAAATTGACCGAAGGGATCTCAACGCTAGCCGCTGCGTTCTGGCCAAAACGTGTGATCGTGCGTCTGTCTGACTTCAAATCTAATGAATATGCCAACCTTGTGGGGGGGGATATTTACGAGCCTGAAGAAGAGAACCCAATGTTGGGCTTCCGTGGGGCAGGTCGCTATGTGTCTGACAGCTTCCGTGACTGTTTTGCACTTGAATGTGCAGCAGTTAAACGAGTACGTAATGATATGGGCTTAACGAACGTTGAGGTTATGATCCCATTTGTGCGTACCGTTGCTCAAGCTGAAGCGGTTGTAGACGAATTAGCGAAGCACGACCTTAAACGTGGCGAGAACGGCTTGAAAGTGATTATGATGTGTGAGATCCCATCTAATGCGTTATTGGCTGATCAATTCCTTGAGCATTTTGATGGCTTCTCAATTGGCTCTAACGATATGACACAGCTAACGTTAGGCTTAGACCGTGACTCAGGTGTGGTATCTGAATTGTTCGATGAGCGTAATGATGCCGTGAAAGCAATGCTATCGATGGCAATTCAAGCCGCTAAACGTCAAAATAAATACGTCGGTATTTGCGGGCAAGGTCCTTCAGATCATCAAGATTTTGCACAATGGTTGGTTGAAGAGGGGATTGATAGCCTCTCTTTAAATCCAGATACTGTTGTCCAAACTTGGTTAACATTAGCGGATTCTTAATAACTTAATACGTTATTTAAGACGAGAGTCTCAAGCCGACAAATTTATTGTCGGCTTTTTTATAAATCAAATTGAATATACCAATTAAAGAAATTAATAAAATCTATCGATAGGTTTCATTGCCGTTATTGGTTTTAAAATAAAAGAAGCTATTTGATAAGTCATAAAAAATTTAATTAGAACTACTCATATTAGAATCCTAAGAAGGTTAATAAACCGATCCATTAGTGTTAATCATTTTAAGTAAAATTCGAATTGAATAAGTAAATAAACATATAAACCCAATGCGATAATGCTTTACTCTAAATTAGAGTAATGTCATGGGGGAAATTATTGCTATGGAAACGTGTTCGCTTAGGGAATATGAATAAACTTCATGTTGAATGGGGAGATAAAAAAAAAGCCTATCATGGGCTGACAGGCAAAGACTACACACAGCAATTCTATTGAGACAATCACGCTTAAAAAAGAGGCATGATTTTGAGATCTGTATTAATCAAAACGTAAATCATTAGCTTACTAATAATAATTTATTTAAAATTTATATTCATTAAGAAGACTCTTAATGTAAACTTTAGTGACTGTAAGATAAATAGAATTCGTTTCAACGCAAAGGATAATATCACAAATAAGTTTGAATACTAATATAAGTCTGTTAAATATTGTTTCTAAATATTAATGAGAATAAACATTAATCCAACAGTATGCTTAATAGCAAGCATACTGTTGGTGAATTTTACTTTAATTTATTTTTTACTCATAAACTCTTCCTCAAGAAACTTTTCGGTTTCTTCAAGGTTTTCATTTGGCATTGCGACTTCATTCATCCACGCTTTTAATAGGCTATATGAAACGGCAAGTACGACAGGACCGATAAATAATCCAATCATACCAAAAGAGAGGATGCCGCCGATCACGCCGACAAGAATGAGTACCATAGGTAAGTCAGCACCCATTTTTATTAGCCACGGGCGTAACACACCATCCATGGTTGCGACAACGGCAGCCCATATAGCAAGGATAATCGCCCATGTTGTATCCCCCGTCCAAAATAACCAAATCACAGAAGGAACCATAATCAAAAGGGGGCCGAGTTGTGCGACGCAACAGATAAACAATAATACGGTGAGGATAGCCGCGTAGCCGATACCTGATAGTGCTAAGCCGATACCGCCGACAATGGCTTGAATTAATGCCGTTACAACGACACCTAATGCCACTGCTCGAATAGATTGTGCGGCTAATACCACCGCTGCATCACCCCGGATCCCCGCTAACCTAACCGCAAAATGGCGGATACCAAGCATCACGGATTCCCCTTTTAGGTACAGTAATCCACTAAAGAGCAGCATTAATGCAAGATGGAACATAAAGCGTCCTGCATTGATGGCTTGAGCGAGAAACCAGCCAGCCGCTTGGCCAAAATAAGGTTGAACTTTCGCTAATAATGCGTTGCCTCCGCTAGCCACTAAGCTATGCCAAGCATAATAAATTTTTTCACCAATAAAGGGGACTGTATTAAGCCATTCTAAATCCGGTAAGCGTAAGCTGTTTGGCGATTTCGCCAATTCAACAAGCGGGGTGCTATTTTGAATGATACTACCAATGAGAATACCGAGAGGTATTACAAATAGAAGGAGTATTAATGAGACCATGATCAAGGCTGCAAGCCAGCGCTTATTCCATAATCGAGATTCGATACGTAACAGTAAAGGCCATGTAGCAATCACCATCATACCAGCCCACACAAAGCCAAGAATAAAGGGATTTAGTACCCAAAAGCAGGCGGCTATCATTAAAATGATAGATGCCAATCCAAAGATAAGTTTGGGTAAGTCGAGTCGTTTTTGCGATTTTTCCATTAATGCCTAATCCTTAACAAATAAAAACACTGCAAGTGAGCCGTTTTTTTAGGTGAAAATAATGTAATTTTTTTTCACGATCAAAAAAAAACAATATTGTGATATGGTTCATCACTGACAATGTCATCAGCGGTTGTACTCTCTCTATCAACAACAGGTTTTGCAGGCGAAACTCTGCAAACCAATCAGGCACTATTGTGCTACTTAAAGTAAAGATAGTACATAACGAGTAATGCGAACACTAAACAACAAGAGTCATCGTTAATAATGATCCCGCGTATAATAGAAGCACCTAATTTAAGTAAGCTTGTCATTGAATTTCTACATCAACTGCAAGAGCACGGTTTTACCGGTGATAATGGTACTAGTTATGCAGAACGTCTATCAATGGCAACGGATAATAGTATTTACCAATTATTACCTCAGGCGGTCGTCTTTCCACGCTCCAGTGCCGATGTGCAAATTGTTGCTCGGGTCGCTGGGCTAGAGAAATTCCGTGAGCTGACTTTCACTCCAAGAGGTGGGGGAACGGGCACCAATGGTCAATCGCTAACGGAAGGGATTGTGGTGGACATGTCCCGTTACATGAACCGCATATTAGAGATTAATCCTGAGCAAGGTTGGGTGAAGGTGGAAGCGGGGGTGATCAAAGATCAGCTAAACCAATTCCTCAAGCCTTATGGCTATTTTTTCTCACCTGAGTTATCGACCAGTAACCGCGCGACGTTAGGTGGCATGATCAATACCGATGCGTCTGGACAGGGCTCTTTGGTGTATGGCAAAACCTCTGACCACGTTCTCGGCGTTAAAGCAATTTTATTGGGGGGCGAATGCATCGATACTCGCGCTATGCCTGTTGCGCTTGCCCAAACGATTGCGTCAGAAGATTCTGTGACGGGACGTATTTATAAAACTGTACTTGAGCGTTGTTTGGAGCAACGCCCTTTGATTGAAGAAAAATTTCCCAAACTCAATCGTTTTCTAACTGGGTACGACTTACGTCATGTCTTTAATGACGATCTTAGCGAATTTGATTTAACGCGTATTTTAACGGGTTCAGAAGGCTCGTTAGCTTTTATTACGGAAGCGACGTTAGATATTACGCCTTTACCAAAAGTGCGCCGTTTGGTTAACGTAAAGTATGATTCATTTGAATCCGCCTTGCGTAATGCCCCTTTTATGGTGCAAGCGAAAGCACTATCTGTTGAAACGGTCGACTCAAAAGTATTAAACCTAGCGCGGGAAGATATCGTTTGGCATTCAGTAAAAGCATTGATTACCGATGTGCCTAATAAAGAGATGCTTGGCCTGAATATTGTCGAGTTTAGTGGTGATGATGAAGACGAAATTAATCATTTGACAATGAGCTTGTGCCAGCGTCTAGATGAGTTAATGGAGCAGCATAAAGCGGGTGTGATTGGTTACCAAATTTGTGATGACCTAGATGATATCAACCGTATTTATAATATGCGTAAAAAAGCCGTTGGCTTATTAGGGAACAGTAAAGGCGCGGCGAAACCAATTCCATTTGTTGAAGACACCTGCGTGCCCCCAGAGCATTTAGCCGATTATATTGTTGAGTTTAGGGCGCTTTTGGATAGCCATAGTTTAAACTATGGTATGTTTGGTCATGTGGATGCTGGGGTGTTACATGTTCGCCCAGCCCTAGATATGTGTGATCCACAGCAAGAAGTATTGATGAAACAAATTTCGGATGAAATTGTTGCGCTCACCGCAAAATATGGCGGCTTGCTATGGGGAGAACATGGTAAAGGCTTTAGGGCAGAATACAGTCCTGAATTCTTTGGTGAAGTGCTGTACGGTGAGCTGCGAAATATTAAAGCCGCTTTCGACCCAGACAATCGCCTTAACCCCGGAAAAATTTGTCCTCCCGCTGGTCTCGATGCGCCGATGAAGCAAGTTGATGCGGCGAAACGAGGCACTTATGATCGCCAAATACCCATATCAGTACGTCAAGAGTTTCGTGGCGCTATGGATTGCAACGGTAATGGCTTGTGTTTTAATTTCGATGTAAAAAGCCCTATGTGTCCATCGATGAAAATCAGTGGGCAGCGAATTCACTCCCCGAAAGGTCGTGCGACCTTAGTGCGTGAATGGTTACGATTACTTTCCGAGCAGGGAGTAACCCCTGAAAGCCTTGAAAAAGGTATCAAAGAAGATCGCCCATCACTACGTGGATTAATAGATAAAACTCGTAACACATGGCGGGCACAAAAAGGGGATTATGATTTCTCTCATGAAGTTAAAGCGGCTATGTCGGGATGTTTAGCCTGTAAAGCCTGTTCAACGCAATGCCCGATTAAAATTGATGTACCTTCATTTAGAGCAAAATTTTTGGCGTTATATCATGGGCGTTATTTGAGGCCGATTCGTGATCATATCGTTGCGGGAGTTGAAAATAGCGCCCCTTTATTGTCTAAGGCCCCTAGCGTATTTAATTTCTTCTTGCGTCAACCTTGGGTACAAAAGTTAAGTGAACAAACCATTGGCATGGTCGATTTGCCTTTATTCTCACAGCCAACATTGAAACAGCAACTCTCCGGCCATGCTGCGATAACTGTGACGCTCGAGCAGTTAGAAGCGATGTCTGCATCACAACGTGAACATTATGTTTTGGTTGTACAAGATCCCTTTACGAGTTATTACGACGCCAAAGTTGTCGCGGATTTTGTTAAATTAGTCGAAAAATTGGGCTTTAAACCAGTATTGTTACCATTCTCTCCAAATGGTAAAGCCCAACATATCAAAGGTTTCTTATCTCGTTTTGCTAAAACAGCACAAAAAACAGCAACGTTTCTCAATAGAGTGGCTAAGTTAGAACTGCCTATGGTGGGTGTGGATCCTGCGTTGGTACTGTGTTATCGCGATGAATATCATGAAATCTTAGGAAAACAGCAGTGTCAGTTTACTGTGCAACTTGCGCATGAATGGCTTGCTACATTGCCAGAGCCGCCACAACGCCAAACAGCACCGTCGGAGCCGTGGTACTTCTTTGCTCATTGCACTGAAACCACAGCACTGCCAAACAGTGGTTCCCAATGGGCAAACTTATTTAAACGTTATGGGCAAGAGTTGAAGAATATCAGCGTGGGTTGTTGTGGCATGGCGGGAACATATGGTCATGAAGTTGCGAATATCAAAAACTCAAAAGGCATCTATAATTTGTCGTGGAAGCCAGCAATAGAGAAGTTACCTAAAGAACGTTGTCTGAGTACTGGGTATTCATGCCGTAGCCAAGTGAAGCGGATGGAAAATACGCAAATTAAGCACCCTATACAGGCGCTATTGGAGATAGTTGAATGATTTGGAAACGTAAATTTACGCTTGACCATATGTCGGAAATGGCAAAAAACTGTATGTTAGGCCATCTCGGCATTGAAATCACAGGTTATGGTGATGATTATATTGAAGGAACGATGCCTGTTGATCAGCGTACCAAGCAACCATTTGGATTATTACATGGTGGCGCCTCAGTGGTTTTGGCGGAGTCATTGGGGTCAATAGCAGGTTATCTGTGCAGTGAAGGTGAACAGCGTGTTGTTGGCCTTGAAATTAATGCCAATCATATTCGTTCAGCGACACAAGGTACGGTTAAAGGTATTTGTAAACCGATTCACCTTGGACGTCGTCAGCAGGTCTGGAACATTGATATTTTCAATGAGAAAGGGCAACTGTGTTGTACTTCTCGATTAACAACAGCAGTACTCTCTGATTAATCCTCGTTAACCTCAATTCATATCGAGTTGAGGTTACTTCAACTATTTCATTATAATTTCAATTCTTGTTGAGTAAATTAAGTTGTATAATAAATGTATGTTTATTAATTTGTGCCATTTAAATGTATTGATGAGTACATAATATTAAAAAAAATGTAACTTTTTTTAATCGTTAATATTTAATAAGTTAGAATAGCTTCTTGCTCTGCTTGCCTAATAAATAGGCTCATAATGCCTAAAAAATAGACTGAAATAGGTATAACCTTTCAAAACAAATGGTTGAAGTGACAAGGGTTATCGCTACCATAGTACAAACGGAGTGAATTCTCCTGATAACTGGCTGAAAAGCCATGAAAATTGTGGGGTCAATATGACTGCAAAAATGAATGACAATGTAGAAACTTTTTCTATAGATGAAACGAATTGGCAGGGTGTTAACCTGACTGATAGCGCAGCGAAACAAATCAAAAAATTGATGGAACAACATCCTGAAACTAAAGGGCTTTCGCTGGGAGTTAAACAGTCAGGCTGCGCCGGTTTTGGCTATGTTTTCGAAATGATAGAAAACCCAACAGAGAACCATTTACTCTTTGAGCACGATGGTGCATGTCTATTTGTACCTAAAGAAGCAATGCCATTTATCGATGGCACAGTGATCGATTATGTCCAAGAAGGTCTTAATCGTATATTTAAATTCAATAATCCGAAAGCGCAACATGCCTGTGGGTGTGGTGAAAGCTTTGGTATTTAATATGTGAAGTCAGATTATGTCTCAGAGCAATGTAGAAATTGGCGATGAAGTTCAAAGCTGGCTTAATGACCAGCGTTATAAAGAAGGCTTTTTTACAAATGTCGCGACAGATGAAATGGCCAAAGGGATCAACGAAGATGTTGTCCGGGCTATTTCCGCGAAACGTAATGAACCCGAGTGGATGCTAAAATTCCGCCTTGATGCTTATCATCATTGGAAAGGTATGGAAGAGCCACATTGGTTAAAAGCCCATTACCCAAATTTAGATTATCAAGACTACAGTTATTACTCAGCACCGTCTTGTGGTTCGTGTGACGATAGTTGTGGCTCGCAAACCGGTGCGACACAAGCAACTGGCATGACAGAAACGAATAATTACCTGACAGCTGAAGTTGAAGAAGCATTTAATCAGTTAGGGGTTCCTGTACGTGAGGGGAAAGCCGTTGCTGTGGATGCGATTTTTGACTCAGTGTCTGTTTCTACTACATATCGTGATGATCTTGCGAAACACGGTATTATTTTCTGTTCATTCAGCGAAGCAATTCAAGAGTATCCTGAGCTGGTACAAAAGTACTTAGGTACTGTCGTATCCAGTCACGATAACTTCTTTGCCGCTTTAAATGCAGCAGTTGCATCAGATGGCACCTTTGTCTATATCCCGAAAGGGGTACGCTGCCCTATGGAACTTTCGACTTATTTCCGTATTAATGCCGCAAAAACAGGGCAATTCGAACGGACTATTTTGATTGCCGACGAAGGTAGCTATGTTAGCTACATCGAAGGATGCTCTGCACCTGTGCGTGATAGCTATCAGCTGCATGCCGCGGTCGTGGAAGTTATTATTCATAAAGATGCCGAAGTCAAATACTCAACTGTACAAAACTGGTTTTCAGGTGGAGACAGTGAGGAAGGGGGCATCCTTAACTTTGTGACCAAGCGCGCGTTATGTGAAGGTGAAAATTCGAAAATGTCATGGACGCAGTCTGAAACAGGCTCGGCTATCACATGGAAATACCCAAGCGTTATCTTAAAAGGGGATAACTCTGTTGGTGAATTTTTCTCTGTCGCACTCACGAACGGTAATCAGCAAGCGGACACGGGAACAAAAATGATCCATATCGGGAAAAATACCCGTTCTACGATCATTTCTAAAGGTATATCCGCCGGTAAAAGTCAAAACAGCTATCGCGGCTTAGTCAAAATATTACCAAGCGCTCATAATGCACGCAATTTCACTCAGTGTGACTCAATGTTAATTGGAACTCAGTGTGGAGCACATACCTTCCCTTATGTTGAAGTCAAAAACAACACTGCGCAACTCGAGCACGAAGCAACCACCTCCCGTATTGGGGAAGATCAGCTATTTTACTGCTTACAGCGTGGAATTAGTGAAGATGATGCGATTTCAATGATCGTAAATGGTTTCTGTAAAGATGTTTTCTCGGAACTTCCATTAGAGTTTGCGGTAGAGGCACAGAAATTGCTGGCAATCAGCTTAGAACATAGCGTCGGCTGATCACAATCAGGTTTATATGCGCAAAAGCGCCAAAGGCATGTTGATATGTTAAGTGTTAAAAATTTACATGTAAGTGTAGAAGGTAATGAAATTTTAAAGGGCTTATCACTGGAAGTTAAACCGGGTGAGGTTCACGCCATTATGGGCCCAAATGGTTCCGGTAAAAGTACGTTATCTGCGACGTTAGCTGGCCGTGAAGAATATGAGATTGACGGCGGCGAGGTGATCTTTAAAGGGAAAGATCTACTCGAGTTAGACCCTGAAGAACGTGCAGGGGAAGGTATCTTTTTAGCGTTCCAATATCCGGTTGAAATTCCGGGTGTGAGTAACCAGTTTTTCTTGCAAACAGCCGTGAATGCGGTACGTGAATATCGTCAGCAAGAACCCTTAGATCGTTTTGATTTCCAAGATTTTATTGAAGATAAAATCGACTTACTTGAAATGCCACAAGATCTACTGACTCGCTCAGTGAATGTTGGCTTTTCGGGGGGGGAAAAGAAACGTAATGATATTTTACAGATGGCAGCTCTTGAGCCACAGCTGTGTATCTTAGACGAAACCGATTCAGGTTTGGATATTGATGCATTGAAGATTGTTGCAAATGGTGTTAACTCACTGCGCTCTCCAGAACGTTCTTTTATTATCGTGACGCATTACCAGCGCATTCTGGATTACGTCAAACCTGATTTCGTGCATGTACTGTATCAGGGGAAAATCATCAAATCAGGTGATTTCAGCTTGGCGAAAAAACTGGAGGAGCAAGGTTATGGCTGGCTTATTGACCAACAGTGAAAGAGCAAACAAACGTGCTCAGGTCGCTGCACTAAATGAGCAAGCAATGGCGCGTTTTGCAACACTTTTCGAACAACGTTCTGGGGATAAATCCCAGCATGCAGCAGCACATTGGGAAAAAGCGAACCACGTTGGCTTACCTGCCTTTCGTCATGAAGATTGGCATTATACGCCATTGCAAACGGTCTTAAATACTCAATATCGCTTTGCTGAAAACGTTGTTGATGAAAAAGCATGTGAGTTATTGGCATTACCTATCGATGCTTACCGAATTGTACTTGTTAACGGTCGTTATAATTCGACACTCAGTTCAATTGATATGGGGCCGTTCAAAGTTGCGTTATTAGACAGCCAAGATATGTTACCAGATGCTGTTAATGGAGAGGTTTTCTTGCATTTAACAGAAAGTCTTGCGCAACAACCGATTGTTATTCACCTCGGTGCAAACCAAATCGCACCAAAACCACTTTATCTGCTGAATATTTCGAGTGGTGATGATGAGGAAACCGTGAATCACAGTCATTATCGTTATCACATGACATTGGATACCAATAGCAAGGCACAAGTGATTGAGCACTATGTCAGTGTGAATGATAAACCGCACTTTACGGGTGGTCGTTTAACGGTTGAGGTGGGCGATAACGCACAATATCAGCACTTCAAATTGAATAACGAGAATAACCAAGCACAACATTTTGCGCATAATGACATCGTCGTTGGTCGTGATAGCCAAGTGTTGAGCAGCAGTTTTCTGCTTGGCGGTACTTTGACTCGCCACCATACTAGCGCACAGTTATCGGGTGAAAATGCTGACTTTTCATTGAATAGCATGTTATTGCCTAAAGATAATGAAATTGTCGATACTCGTACCTATCTCGAACATAATGTCGGTCACTGCGAAAGCCGTCAGTTACATAAAGTTATTGCGATGGATAGCAGTAAAGCCGTCTTCAACGGCATGATCAAAGTTGCTCCGGATGCGTTGAAAACAGATGGTCAAATGAGTAATCACACCTTATTATTGGGTGATAAGGCCGAAGTTGATACTAAGCCTCAGTTAGAAATCTATGCTGATGATGTGAAATGCGGACATGGTGCAATGGTTGGTCGTATCGATGATGAACAATTGTTTTACCTGCGTTCGAGAGGGATCGACGGTAAAGCAGCAAAACATATGATTATTATTGCTTTTGCAGCTGAATTGACAGAATCGATCGAATCTGAAGAACTCAAACAAGCGGTTATGGCGAATATTCGTCAGCGCTTAGCAGAGGTCTAATACGCGTATGACATTCAACGTAGCAGCAGTTAGGCAGGATTTTCCTGCCTTATCCCAAAGTATCCATAATCATCCTTTGGTTTATCTTGATAGCGCGGCTAGTGCACAAAAGCCTCTTCAGGTGATTGAAAAAGAGAGCGAGTTTACGTTGCATCAATATGCTGCGGTACATCGGGGCATACATACGCTTAGTGCTCAAGCCACAACGATGATGGAAAACGTTCGCCAAAATGCCGCGGATTTTATTCATGCCGCCTCAGCAGAGGAAATTGTTTTTGTTAAAGGAACAACAGAAGCAATTAACTTGGTAGCGAACACCTTTGGCCGCAAATTTATCGGTAAAGGCGACAATATTGTCATTACCGAGATGGAACATCATGCCAATATCGTTCCTTGGTATTTATTGGCAGAGCAGATCGGCTGTGAAATTCGCCTCATTCCTGTTTCTGATCATGGTGAGTTAGAGTTAGCAAAACTTGACGCATTGATTGATGCGAATACGCGCTTGTTGAGCTTTACTCATATCTCTAATGTGCTCGGTACTGTCAATCCTGTGAAAACCATTATTCAAGATGCAAGAGCGATTGCCGCCGAGCGTGGTGCAAAGCTTTATGTACTGGTTGATGGTGCTCAAGGCGCAATGCACAGTGTTGTTGATGTGCAGGATTTAGATTGTGATTTTTATACTTTTTCTGGACATAAATTGTATGGGCCAACAGGGATAGGTATCCTTTATGGCAAAAAATCCCTTCTTGATAAGATGCCGCCATGGGAAGGTGGTGGAGCGATGATCCGCCATGTTAGCCTTAAGAAAGGTATTACCTATGCCGATGCGCCATGGCGTTTTGAAGCAGGAACCCCGAATGTCAGCGCAATTATTGGCCTAGGTGCAGCGTTTGATTATCTGAATGCTTTAGGAAGCGCTGACGCATTTGCTTATGAAAAAGCAGTGATGGAGTATGCCACCGAAAAGCTGAAACAGATTCCATCGTTAACGTTATATGGTAACGACCAGCGTGAAGGGGTGATCGCTTTCAATCTGGGAGTTCATCATGCTTATGACGTCGGTTCTTTTTTAGATCAATACGGTATCGCCATTCGAACTGGGCATCATTGTGCACTGCCATTAATGGAGCGCTATAATGTTCCTGCAATGTGTCGGGCATCCGTGGGTATCTATACGACGAAAGAAGAGATAGACTCTTTATGTGATGCATTACTGCGCATTAAAAAATTATTAGGCTAAGCATTAACGCCTGATGATTTTTTGTTATTATTGACTGAAAAAGCCAATCACGATTGGCTTTTTTAATTATTAGCATAACGAGTTTTGTACTGAGTTAGCCTTATCTCCATCATGAATCGATAATAAACAAAGCGTTAATCAGGCCAACTAAGCTTAGATACATTTGTGACTTATTAAGGAAAGAAGTATGCCTGCTTTACCCGATGAACATAAATTGCTACGGAATTTTGCACGTTGCCAAAACTGGGAAGAGCGTTATCTGTATATGATAGAGCTTGGTGGACGTTTAACGGCATTAACAGAGCAACAGCGTAGTGACAAGAACCTGATTGCAGGTTGTCAGAGCCAAGTATGGATAGACATGCAAAAGCAAGCGGATGGCCGCATTCATTTTGCTGGTGACAGTGATGCAGCTATTGTGAAAGGGTTAGTGGCAATAGTCATTATTCTTTTTCAGGATAAAACAGCAGCAGATATTCTGTCGTTAGATGTAAAAGCATTTTTTTCGCAACTTGCTTTAGAGCAGCATTTAACCCCGTCACGCACTCAAGGGTTAAATGCAATGATCCGTACCATTTTGTCTCGAGCAACCGAGTTACAATAAGCGGTAAGCAGGGGAATGCATTTCCCTGCTCTTTTTTCGTGTTATTCCTATCAACGGTACTTAAGTGAATTGTTAACCTATTCATTAATGATTGTATGTCGTTTCGTCAGCCCACGGCAGCGGTTACAGCCTAAAATATTTAATAGCTATTAAAGATATGTAATATAGTTGCTATTATGTACATCTCTCACTAAACGGTATACTCATGAGGCTTTAAGTTGCACCTTGAATAATTAGAGTATGCATATGGTATTATTCCCTGGAGTCGGTATGAAGAAAGCGTTAACTGTAGCAAGTTTGTTTATAGCGAGTGCATTGCTGTCGCCAGTGCAAGCAATGGATTATCCATTACCAGATAGCAATACGCGTCTTATCGGGGAAAATGCGCGTTATGTCGTACCTGATGATGGGCGTTCGCTAGAAATGATCGCCAGTGAATATCAAATCGGTTTACTTGCGATGTTAGAAGCGAACCCAGGTACTGATCCTTATTTACCGGAAGCGGGAAAAGAGTTGATTATCCCAACTCAAATGTTACTCCCCGCCACGCCTAGAACGGGCATTGTTATCAACCTTGCTGAATTAAGGCTCTATTACTATCCTGCTGGTAGCCAAGAAGTGGTCGTCTACCCGATCGGTATTGGTCAATTAGGTCGTGACACACCGGAAATGGTGACGTCGGTTAGTCAATCAATTAAAGATCCGACGTGGACACCTACAGCCAATATTCGTAAAAATTATGCAAAAGAAGGTATTACATTACCAGCGGTAGTACCTGCTGGGCCAGATAACCCAATGGGACTCTATGCACTACGCTTAGCCTACGGCAGAGGTGAATACTTAATTCATGGGACTAATGCC
The DNA here is from genome assembly GCF_033688105.1 of Providencia sp. PROV080. Classification (NCBI taxonomy): domain Bacteria; kingdom Pseudomonadati; phylum Pseudomonadota; class Gammaproteobacteria; order Enterobacterales; family Morganellaceae; genus Providencia; species Providencia sp. PROV080. The sequence continues at coordinate 2,531,986 of NZ_CP096346.1, read as the reverse complement.
GATTTTGGGATTGGTATGCGTGTGAGCTCGGGATGTATTCGTTTACGCCCTGATGATATTGAAGCCTTGTTTAAAACGGTACCTAAAGGAACGCGCGTTCAGGTTATTAACCAGCCTGTTAAGTATTCCAAAGAGCCAGATGGTAGCTACTATATTGAAGTACACCAACCCCTTTCGAAGAAAGCGACAGATGATCCCCAAACGATGCCTATCCCGCTATCTGATGATTTCAAACGTTTCCTTGAGAATGAAGGCATTGATAAATCCTTAGTGGAAAAAGAGCTGGCAAGACGTTCAGGGTTGCCTGTGAAGGTGAATGTAGAGCAGGGCGTAGAGAGACAATATGAACCTGAATACGCAGTCAACGAACCAGAAAAGAGTGAGGAAGCTTCTGATCAGGGGCATTACCCTGAATTAAAACCGATCGATCAGTTTACCATTACACAGCCTCAGCCTGTGTATCAGGAGTCTGAAAGCCACTGATTGGGGTTTTAAAGTACAAAAAATAAGGGCCTAAAAATTAGGCCCTCTTATTATTATTTATTGTACGATATCAAAACATACTTGCTATATCGCAGCTAATTTAAACTTACTTTTTGTAAGAACGAACTTGGTTATCAAGACGTTGGTTAGCACGAGCTGCTTCTTGTTGTGCAGCTTGTACTTCAGCACGGATAGTCTGAACATCGTTGCTCAGTTGATCAACTTTACCATTCAGAGTTTGCACGTCTGAAGAGAGTTTTTGCACTTCAGTGCTGTTAGAACAACCCGCCAGTAATGCTGAAGCTAATACGATAGAGCCCAGTACAATTTTAGTACGAATCATTATTTTACCCTCTAGATAGATTTATCTTGAAAATATCAAAGTAAGCTACCAACAAAATAGATATTAGATTGCTCCACATCTACTTATCCACTTTAACACTTAATGTGTTGTGGAATGGTACCCACTTAGTCTTATGCTAGTACTTAATTTCCAGTTTTGCTAGAAATACTTTACGCCAGATAGTAGGAAAAATAAGAAAATTAATTTTTAACTCTCAAGGCTATTATTCGGTAGAACTCAGTTAGCTCTCAGATATTAGTCTAATATAGCAAATGAATAATAGATTGCAATAATGTCATAAATTAAAAAGTTATCTAATGAAAGCATTTTATGTTAAACCAAAATAGCCTTCTATATTAGACGAATAGTATTAGTCTGAAATTAGCGGATAACGACGACCTGTTTATTGCGCTAGGACAAAGTCCTGTGAATTGTGTTATTGAAATGTCGGAGATAAATAAAAAAACGGGAAAAAGTGAGTTTTTCCCGTTTCAAAGATAATCGGAGTACCTATAGTAAAGTCATGCTATAGGTAATATTACGATTATAAAACGTGTACTGATGAAGTATTTGTTGTTCCACTTGGTACGAGTGCGCCAGAAACCATGACAATGGCATCACCTTCTTTTGCGAGACCACTATTTAGCGCTGCACGTTTACCTTCACGATAGAAGTCATCTGTTGACGTGAATCCACCGACCATCATTGGAATAACCCCTTTTACCAATAACAGCTGACGCGCCGTCTCTTCATTGGTGGTCAATGCTAAAATTGGTGCGGTAGGGAAATATTTACGGACCGATTTTGCAGATTTACCACCGAAAGTTGCCACAACGATCAGTGGTACTTCCAATTTTTGTGACATTTCTACTGCACCACGGCAAACGGCTTCGGTGACGCGTAAACGCTGACCAGGTTTTTGGTTATCGATTCGTGAAGGCATAACACGGTCAGTACGCTCACAAATCGTTGCCATGATAGTGACTGCTTCAATAGGGTATTTACCTTTCGCACTTTCACCAGAAAGCATCACGGCATCGGTACCATCGAGAATAGCGTTCGCTACGTCACCCGCTTCGGCACGAGTAGGGCGAGGGTTTTTGATCATTGAATCTAACATTTGTGTCGCTGTGATAACCACTTTGCGTGCAGTAATACATTTTTCAATCATCATTTTTTGCGCGAAAATGACTTCTTCTACTGGGATCTCAACACCCAAATCCCCACGAGCAACCATGATACCGTCAGAAGCTTCAAGGATCTCATCAAAATTATTTAAACCTTCTTGGTTCTCAATTTTTGAGATAATTTGAATATTCTCGCCGCCATGTTTTTTCAGATGCGCACGAATTTCTTCAACGTCAGAACGTTTACGGATAAAAGAGGCAGCGACAAAATCAACGCCTTGTTCACAACCAAACACCAAGTCTTCTTTATCTTTTTCTGCGAGAGCAGGTAGGCCGATAGATACGCCTGGTAGGTTAACGCCTTTTTTCTCGCCTAAGTCACCATTATTTAAGACTTCACAGATAACTTCTGTTGCGGTGACATCTTTCACTTTCATACCAATCAAACCATCATCAACTAAAACGGTATCACCAGCATTCAGATCAGACGTTAAACCCGCATAGGTTACGGCAACTTTATCTTTATTACCGATGACTGAGGTGTCTGTCGTGAATGTGAAAGTTTGACCAGCGACTAAAGAAACGTCATTACCGCCTTCGAGTTTCATTGTGCGGATTTCTGGTCCTTTAGTATCAAGCAGGATAGCGGCTTGTTTGCCTGTTCTCGCACAGACTGCGCGTAGGTTTTTGATACGTTGACCATGTTCTTCATAGTCGCCGTGGGAGAAGTTAAGACGCATGACATTCATGCCTGCATCAAGAAGTTGACTCAATTTTTCTTCTGATTCGGTTTTTGGGCCGATGGTACAAACAATTTTGGTTTTTTTCATGGCAGTCTATCTAAAGGTTATAAAGGAAATCGGTATCGTCGCCGGCTTATTTACGGTGCGCAGAATATTAAAAGTTGCGCAACACATTGTATTAAGAATAGGCGACGGTCTGGTGTTTAATCCAATTATGTTGTGAATTAGATCTCATTTTTTATGCAAATTATTGTTATTGTAACCTAAATCACTAAAGCTAACTTACTGATTTATTTTTGATGAAACCTTTCAGCTAGTGAGCTTATTATAGACAACAAAAAACTGTGAGACAAATCAAATTTTACAAAATTGAGCGAAGGGATATTTCAGATCAAAAAATGATGGTTTTAAGATGGGAAGTTGCGCAACAAAATCAAGTTATGTGCACTAATGCATGAATATAAGCGGATATTGATGATACTAGAGAACGATAAGATGGTGCGTCCGAGTAGACTCGAACTACCGACCCCCACCATGTCAAGGTGGTGCTCTAACCAACTGAGCTACGGACGCATTACAATTTCGTTGACGTCTTTGAAATGGTGCGTCCGAGTAGACTCGAACTACCGACCCCCACCATGTCAAGGTGGTGCTCTAACCAACTGAGCTACGGACGCATTATGATTTCATTGACGTTTTTGAATGGTGCGTCCGAGTAGACTCGAACTACCGACCCCCACCATGTCAAGGTGGTGCTCTAACCAACTGAGCTACGGACGCATTTCAAAATTGTCTGGGTGACAACGGGAACGAATATTAACTTTCTGTCGCCGTTCTGGCAAGGGGAAAATGTATTTTCGTGATAGTTTGCTCGTATTTACGGCGACTAAGTCGAAAATACATTCCCCAATACGATAATTTGCTGATTATTCGCTCAACTAGCGCGTTGATCGTAACAGCACAACGCTATCAGGTTGTTTATGGATCCACCAAATACGCGTTGCCATACCGATAGCGGCAGCGCTCAGGCCAACAATAAAGCCAATCCAAAAACCTTGAGGCCCCATCGCTGGCAAGAGGATATCTGTTAAAGCGAGCACATATCCAATAGGTAACCCTAAAATCCAATAGGCGGTAAAAGTAATAAAGAAAATAGAACGAGTATCTTTATAGCCACGTAGGATACCTGCACCGATAACTTGTACTGAATCCGATAACTGATAAATGGCTGCAAATAGCATTAAGCTTGAAGCCAGTACGACGACTTCAGGACTCTTGTTATACATTAAGGCGATAGGTTCACGTAAGGTTGCAGTGAGGATCGCCGTCATGCAAGCGACTAATAACCCAACAACCAAACTGGTATAAGAGGAGACTTTGGCGGCTTCAGTGGATTGCTGCCCAAGGTTATAGCCAACACGAATCGTCGCTGCAATGCCTAATGACAATGGGAACATAAACATCACTGAGCTGAAGTTTAATGCAACTTGGTGACCCGCTACAGCGACAACACCTAATGGCGCGACCATCAAGGCAACGATGGCAAATAATGTCACTTCAAAGAACAACGCTAAACCAATAGGTACACCTAATACAAAAATACGTTTCATAATTTGTGGGTTAGGGGACGCAAATCGTTGGGTCGCTCTAATATCACGTTGTGTCGGCGCTCTTCGAACATACCAACGCATCATTAAACACATAACCCAATAAACCGACGCCGTTGCAACACCACAACCCACGCCACCTAACGCAGGCGCACCAAAATGGCCATAAATAAAGATGTAGTTAATCGGAATGTTAACCATTAGACCCAGAAAACCAATCACCATCCCCGGTTTGGTTTTTGACAGGCCTTCACACTGGCTACGGAACACTTGATAAAATAAATAACCAGGCGCCCCCCACATAATGGCATGCAAGAAACGAACCGATTTATCTGCCAGTTCTTCATCAATATGTGGCATGTTGCCGATGATTAACTTGCTATTATAAAGTAAAAAAATCACGCCAAGTGAAAGAAAGAAGGCGAGCCATAATCCCTGCTGAATTTGATTGCCAATTAAATTACGACGACCGGAACCATTCATCTGAGCGACGATAGGTGTCAATGCCATTAATAGCCCTTGACCAAAAAGAATAGCTGGCAGCCAGATAGAAAATCCGACTGCAACTGCTGACATCTCAGTTTCACTGACGCTACCTGCCATGACGGTATCCACAAAACCCATTGCAGTTTGTGAAAATTGGGCAAGAATGATCGGAATGCCGAGAGCTAGCAAGCTACGCGCTTCTGTAAAATATTTCTGCACGCATACACCTTTAGAGTAATAAACACTGATTAATAGAATTTAGAGAAAGAAATGCTAATGATTTTTGATATATCAAATAGTTAATAGCAACGTTATATTTTAACTCTTTTAATAATTTAATCCAATGGCTCGCAAGTCTGAATATCAAATAAAGTCATCAATAGACAAGTGTGATGGTCTAGAAGAATTCATTACGAGGTTAGATAAAACCACTCAAATTAGGTAGATCTCTAAGAAATGTCAGGTAAACTGAGTCTATCAATTCACAGCACTGAGAATCATTATGTTTACAGGTATTGTTCAAGGCACAGCCCCAATTATTGAGGTCACGGAAAGAGCGAATTTTCGTACCCATGTGATGAAATTTACACCAGAACTACTTGTCGGGTTAGAAACCGGCGCTTCAGTTGCGCATAATGGTTGTTGCTTGACCGTGACAAAAATAGATGGCGAGTATGTTAGTTTTGATCTCATCAAGGAAACATTAAGGCTGACCAATCTTGGCGAATTGAAAGTTGGCGATGTCGTTAATATCGAAAGAGCCGCGAAATATGGTGATGAAATAGGTGGTCATGTGGTATCAGGACACATTGTGACGACCGCGGAAATTAGCAAAATTTTCACCTCAGAAGATAACCATCAAATTTGGCTGTCTATTTATGACAAATCGCTGATGAAATATATTTTGCACAAAGGGTTTGTTGCGATTGATGGTATAAGCCTAACGGTAGGCGATGTTATCAATAATCGTTTTTGTGTTCATTTAATTCCTGAAACCCTAGCAAGAACGACATTAGGTAAAAAACGCTTAGGGGACAAAGTGAATATAGAAATAGACCCACAAACGCAAGCCATTGTAGATACAGTGGAAAGGGTTTTAGCGCAGAAAGAACAAGAAAAGAAAGCCCAAGAAGCGCTTACACAAGAGAGCGATAGTTAAATACCCGAGCGGGGTAGGCTGTGAGGCTTACTTAAAATGCTATAACACCGTAAGATCAACGGCGGTTATAGCATTAAAAAATTCAAACAAATTAAAGGTGTTATGCATTAGCGTGAAAACCTATTTGTTTGAAAAGTTAACGGTGAGGGGGCGCTTTGCAGCCCTTGCCATTAACTTACTTAATTAATCTTTGCATTGATAATTTTCACTAAAATTAATCGAGATGCTTGCATTATCACGTTCAATAGCTTCAACCAACAGTTTAAAATGCGCTGATTTTTTATGCATCTCAAGAGCATCAGCACTTTCCCATTCTTCAAAAACAATGTAGCCATCATCTTTAGTGAAGAGGTCGTATTTGATACACCCTTGTTCACGTCGACTTAATTTAGCTAAATTTTTGATAATATCCTTGGTTAAATACCCATCCTTATTTTCCGTTGTGATTTGTGCATATACAACAATACTCATTCCGTTCTCCTTAATGTGTATTGAGAACTATCTTAAAGGGTACTTGACTTTTGTATTGTAAAAAAACGAATAGCTGGACTTTAAGAAGGCGGACGGGGTCATGGTGAAATAACGCTTAAAATCACGGTAAAAGTGAGACTGATCATAATAGCCTGTTTCCAGCCAACGATAGGTATCTTGCTCGTGAAGCATGCATTTAAGTAATTGTTCTAAACGGCAATTTATCTGATATCTTTTAGGCGTGATCCCATATTCTTTGACAAATTCTTTTTGGATAAAACGTGCACTATATCCCATTTCATCGGCAATATCGTTAATCTTTTTGTTTGGATGGCGATAGAGAATAGCCAATATATCATCGACTAATTGATGCTGTTTTGAGGCCTTAGTCACAGTAAAACATTCTAATAACTCTTTAAAAGAAGCATTGATTAAGTTTTGATACCAAGGTTCTGACCATATGCTCTCAAGCGAGGTGGGATTATCCGTGTAAGCTAAAGTACGTTCAGGCAGTAAAAAACGCACCGCATCATGACGCACACGTAATATAATTAATTTTCCTTGATTCGGTTTTGCTGTAAATGTCTCGACTCGGGGAATGACAAGTTGATATTGGCTAACTTGTTGTTGGTGTGCTGTTGATAAATGTAACTCTTTGGTGGAAACCCAAATCTCAGCGCCAGTACCAGGAAAAATTTTAATGGGTTTAGTAAATTTTTTAAAAATTAAGATGGAGCTAATAAAACCATTCAATTCAGCTGGTGGATAATACTGTTTGAGCATAGTCTATACGTAAAGAGTTATTAAGATAACATATAATAACGTTTTTTAGTCGAAAGACTAATAAATTAATACTCACGACGAAATTAAGGCTCTATCAAGAGATTTTTTCTCAATAATAGAGCCTTAACGACGGTTTTAAAGAATACTCGCTTGGTTAATTAACGTGGTACTCTCATTCCGCCGCTGACCCCATTAGGGCTCCAGAGAATTTGCCATAGCTGAATATCTCTGGCTCGAAAAGCACCAGCACAGGAATTTAAATAATAGCTAAACATACGTTTAAAGCGAGGCGTATAATTCTCGCTTAATTCAGGCCAGCTATTTAAAAAGCGCTCATACCAAGCCATGAGCGTTTTGTCATAATCAGCACCAAAATTATGCCAATCTTCCATGACAAATTTTCCTTCACTGGATTGACCTATATTTTGAATGGAAGGAAGTACGCCATTGGGGAATATATATTTACCGATCCATGAGTCGACATTTACCTTATTTTTATTAGAGCCAATGGTATGTAACAAAAATAAGCCATCGTCTTTAATATTGCGGCGTGCTACATCAAAATAGGTTGCATAATTTTTAGGTCCAACATGTTCGAACATACCGACAGAAACGATACGATCGAATTTATCATTTAGTTCGCGATAGTCTTGCAAAATAATATTAACATCTAGGCCAGCGCAACGTTCTTGAGCCAATTTTTGTTGTTCTTTAGAAATGGTAACACCGGTAACAGATGCGCCATAATGGCGTGCAGCATAAGCACTTAGGCCACCCCATCCGCATCCAATATCTAACAGACGCATACCCGGCTCAATTTGCAATTTGCGACAGATTAAATCTAATTTATTTTCTTGTGCTTGCTCAAGTGTCGTTGCATTATTCCAATAGCCACAAGAATATTGCATATAAGGATCTAGCATTAGGGTAAAAAGATCATTTCCCAAATCATAATGTTCTTCCCCAACAATCCAAGAGCGTTTCTCTGTTTGCAAATTTCGTAGGCGCGCCATGGCGATTTTCATGATATCTGTGAGGTTATTTGGCAGCTTTGTATCAAGCTTGGCTTTTAAAACTTTATAAAAAAAGATATCCAAGCGTTCACAGTCCCACCAACCGTCCATGTAACTCTCGCCTAGACCGAGAGAACCTTTTTGCAGAACCCTTTTATAAAAATCAGTATTATGTATTTGGATGTCGAACGGTCTAGAGCCGTTTATTTCAATTCCAGCTTGATTTAATAAAGATTCTGCGATTCTTTGCCAATTAGAAACTTTAGTTTTGGTTTCATCTACACAAGTGCTCATATGCTCTCCAACTTGAGATGAAGGTTTTTGAGATAGAATTTCAGCTTGCTGAAGGTGTAGGATTGCGAAGAATTGCTTCACAAAGACAGGAACGCATTTATACCGTCGCGCCCTGAGTTTAAACCATGAATATCGTATTAACTCAAAAATCACTTCGGACTAAGTATTATCCGAGTATAGAAGTGATAATTTTATTTAACAATGGCGAAAAATGTCACTTTTGGTAAAAAAGGAGAATTTTAAACGATAACACTGAATTAGAGTATCAGATAAAGTGTGGATAATCATAGAAAGATGGTCGGAAGAGGGTTTTTTGAGGAAATCAGCCACGACAAAGCAGTGGCTGATGAGTTAACTGGTTGTTAATTCTGATAACTTGTTCTTTCATTAGTCTGTTTAGTGCAATCTTTTGTATATTGCATAAAATAACCAATAATCATCGGTATGATGGTTGCCGCCATGACACCGGTTGTCGACAATAAAGGATCGAAAGGTAACGCTGAAACCAATAAACTGGCTAAAAAACATAAACCAAGTTGCAAAGCATTTTGTAATGCAGCGGCTTTACCGCTAGCCTGTGGATAGGTATTGAGTGCTTTTGACACCGCGATTGGATAAGACGCCCCATTCATTGCTGCCATAAAACAGAATGGAATTAAGATCATGGTGAGGCTCGGTGTTGTGTATATCGCCATCAAAAAGAGTATCGACATGCTCACCGCATAACCGACCAACAGTAATGGAAATAATACTTCAGCACGAATTTTGATTAATAGAAAACGGCAGCCATAGCCACCAATAATAAATGCTAGCGTTTGTGGGATGTAGCTCAAACCAATATCAGCAGGGTTAAAACCCATATTTCTTAAAATAAATGGTGAACCTGTTAACCAAGCAAAAAAACCCGCACTACATGAAGCGTAGACTAACACGTTACCACTATAGATACGTGAACCCAGTAGTTTTAAAAACGAAATAGATTCTTGGTCATGGGAATCCACCGTCATGTCTTTTGAAGGATTCTTTTTCAATAACAGGGTTGGAATTAACAATAAAATACCAACAGCCATTAAGACAATAAAAATAATTTCCCAATCATAATGTTCAAGAACCCATGCACCTAATAACGGTGCTAAAGCCGGAGAAAGAGCCACTAAAGGCATAATCGAAGCAAAGACTTTTTGAGTGCTCGCAGCATCATAGCGGTCAATGACCAGAGCTTGCCAGAGCACAGCCGCACTACAGACGCCAACCGCCTGTAAAAAACGCAAAATAAGGAGTTGAGTCGCATCCGTTACCCATAAAATGCCTAAACAGCTCACAATGAATAACGATAAACCTGCGATCAATATCGGTTTGCGTCCCAGTTTGTCAGATAATGGCCCCCACAAAAGTTGTGCAAAGGCAAAACCAGCTAAGAAAATGCTCAAAGAAGCACTAATCGCACCTTCAGAAGTGTTTAATGCCGTTTGCATTGAACCAAATGCAGGCAGGTACATATCGATGGCTAAAAAACCAAGCATACTCAAACCAGCAAGGTAAAGCATAAAGCCTGGGGAGTTTTTTGTCGCAGAATTTGTCATGGAAGCTTACTTATCCAGAATTTACATAATTGTTAACAGAGACTCTATTTTATAGGTTGTATTTTTACATTGTGAAACGGTAATATTTGGAATCTGCTATCAAAATTTTTGAAAGGTATCATTATGTGGTCAGCTCATGCTCTAGAAGTTATTGATGCCGTTGCAAGAACGGGAAGTTTTAGTGGCGCTGCGGAAGAACTGCATCGTGTTCCTTCAGCAATTAGCTATACGGTTAAGCAAGTAGAGGAATGGCTTGCTGTACCTATCTTTGAACGTCGTCACCGCGATGTTGCCTTAACTGAGGCAGGGGAGATTTTCATCAAACAAAGTCGCTCCGTTATCAAAAAAATGATACAAACGCGTCACCAATGTCAACAGGCAGCAAATGGTTGGCGAGGGCAGTTTAGTATCGCGGTAGATTGTATTGTCAAACCTCAGCGAACAGAGCAACTGATCTTAGATTTCTATCGTCATTTTCCTGATATCGAATTATATATTCATCCTGAAGTGTTTAACGGTGTATGGGATGCACTCGCCGATGGGCGTGTTGATGTTGCGATTGGTGCGACGCGTGCTTCACCCATCGGAGAGCGTTATAGTTTTCGTGATATGGGGTTTATGTCATGGCGTTGTGTGGCCAGTCCAAACCACCCTCTGGCACAGCTAAAAGGAAAATTGACAGACGATCAAATGCGCGAATACCCAAGTTTATGCCTTGAAGATACCTCACGTAACTTGCCGAAAAGAGATACATGGGCATTAGATAATCAGCGGCGTTTAGTGGTGCCATTTTGGGAAAATGGTATGACATGTCTTGTTAATGGCTTATGTGTTGGCATGGTACCTGAGCACCGAGCAAAGCCCTTTTGTGATGAGGGGAAATTAGCCCAATTGCAGCTATCTCAGCCATTCCCTCCGAGTCCTTGCTGTTTAACGTGGGTGGAAAAGAATACATCACCGGCGTTGAGTTGGTTACTTGAATATCTTGGGGATAGTGAAACACTCAACGCCGAATGGTTAGCGCCTTAATTAACGACGGTAGTCAATAAATGGTCCGTCAGCGACAGAGCGACGCTCAACTAGGCGAGGATGGACTTCAATCGTTTGTGCATCTTCGCGCTTGTTCACAATACGATCAAGCAGCATAGCGAATGCCATCTGGCCTAGACGCTCTTTAGGCTGGTGGATAGTCGTCAACGCGGGAGTAAAATAACGCGCATTGCGCACATTATCATAGCCAATGATAGAAATGTCTTGAGGAACACGCAATCCCATCTCATCCGCAGCGCAAATTGCGCCCATCGCCATAATGTCACCGCCACAGAACACGGCAGTAGGTTTTTGCTTATTACTTAAGATCTGCATCATTGCTTTATAACCAGATTCTGGTTCAAAGTCGCCTTGCACGATCCATTCATCACGTAAAGTCACTTTCGCTTCTTCCATGGCTTTTTTAAAACCCGTCAGTCGACCAATACCGGTGTTGCGTTCTAAAGAGCCAGGGATCACGCCGATGTCACGGTGACCCCGATCAATTAAATAACGACCTGCGAGGTAACCGCCATGAAAAGAGTTATCAATAATACTGTCGGTAAAATCACCACGGGAAGTGCCCCAGTCCATGACGACCATAGGAATATTGCGATAATCTTCCAGCATATGGATTAGTTTATCGGGATATTCAGAACACATGACGAGTAGCCCATCAACACGCTTTTGCGCAAGCATTTGTAAGTAAGCTTGTTGCTTACCTAAGTTATTATGAGAGTTACATAAAATAAGGGTATAACCTTTCTCATAGCAACTATTCTCGACTGACTCAATCACTTCAGCAAAATAAGGCGCCTCACTTGATGTCGCGAGTAGGCCAATTGATTTTGTATGATTAACTTTCAAACTACGAGCAACAGCACTCGGTGAATAGTTGAGTTCTTTTATCGCAGCCCAAACAGCCGCTTTAGTATCATCAGCTACGAAGCGCGTTTTGTTTATTACATGGGATACGGTTGTGGTGGAGACGCCAGCGCGCTTCGCCACATCTTTAATCGTTGCCATGGGAAAAAAAAACTCCTGACCAATAATCGGTCTTGTTATGAATTCTTATTAAAAAATTACCTAATATTACCTACATATTGAGGCATAGTGCCTTAACTGGCAATAATTTAGCGATTAGTTATCGATTTTGTCTGATCTAGCGCAAAAACAAAAGAAATAATTGATGTTATAACCTGTGATATAGACACTGGTTTTTATAAATCGTCATGTCATACTTATTTAACCATGTATAAGTTATGGTTATTTTGCTGGTTAACTGTTCGTTATGATGAGAGGGACTCATGGATACAGATTTTAAATTTGGACTATTAGCAGCGTTAGGTTCTTTGGCTGTGATCATTGCTTTTGCAGTACATATTTTTTAATTTTACTGTTTAATTAAAGGTGAAATTAAGAAGGGCGAGTGTTGACTCGCCCTTTAGCTATTCTCTAAAGAAAATGATTAAGCGAGGTTTTCTTCAACGAATTTCCAGTTGACTAAGGCCCAGAAGTTCTCTAGGTATTTAGGGCGCGCATTACGGTAATCAATGTAATAAGCGTGTTCCCAAATATCGACAGTGAGGATAGGTTTATCATCACCAGAGATAGGGGTTGCCGCATTTGATGTATTCACAATAGCTAAGCTGCCATCGGTTTTTTGAACCAGCCAAGTCCAACCGGCACCGAAATTTTTAATCGCAGCATCTGTGAACTGTTGTTTGAATTCAGCGAAAGAACCAAAAGCTTTATTAATGGCTTCAGCAACTTTACCGGTTGGTTCTCCACCCGCATTTGGTGCTAAGCAGTGCCAGTAAAAAGTATGGTTCCAAACCTGTGCGGCGTTATTAAAAATACCCGCATCTGAAGTCTTGATGATCTCTTCCAGTGATTTACCTTCGAAAGCCGTACCTTTGACTAAATTGTTGAGATTAACAACATAGGTATTATGGTGTTTACCATAGTGATACTCTAAGGTTTCTTCCGAGATATAAGGTTCTAGCGCATTTTTAGCATAAGGTAGAGCGGGAAGTTCAAATGACATTGCGTACTCCTTGTTTGCGTTTAAAACAACACATATGGGTGTGGTGCTCATAAAAGTGAGCAAATAATTTAATACGTATATCTTGCTATGAGTTATACACGAACCGAACGTTCATGCGGTCTTGCTTATTCTTTAATAGATTAATAATAGCATGAGATGCTTGCCGAGTTATAGGCATGGATATTCTGCGTCATATATTACCAAATTTTTTCAACAAAAACACCTTAAAATCATAGAGATAATTATCTTAATCAATAGAGTTTAAGATCGCGCTTTTCTGCCTTGTTGAAGGAAGTTCGTGTAACTTAAAACAGGATTCTAGAAAAAATCCCTTTTTCCAGCTTGGAGTGCTATAGTAATACCCCTGTAAAACTGGCATATTGTATGAAACAATCACGTTTTAACATTCCGGTCAAATATTCTAGCTTAGTCGCCATCGTTGAGAAAATGGCTGACGATGGCGACTGACTGCAAATCAGCACCCATGTTCTAAGGAAGTAAAAATGACGACAATTGAAAGAATCGAGCGCCAAATTAAAGAAAACCCAATCCTTCTGTACATGAAAGGCTCTCCTAAGCTCCCTAGCTGTGGTTTTTCTGCTCAGGCAGTTCAAGCTTTATCTGCTTGTGGTGAACGTTTCGCTTATGTCGATATTCTGCAAAATCCAGATATTCGTGCAGAACTACCAAAATACGCTAATTGGCCAACTTTCCCACAATTATGGGTTGATGGTGAGCTAGTAGGCGGTTGCGATATCATCATGGAAATGTATCAGCGCGGTGAACTCCAGTCACTGATTAAAGAAACTGCTGATAAGTATCGCTCTGCGGATGAGACTCGTGCGGAGTAAGTATCTGCTTAGTTAAGAACGCCGAGTAAATCTAAAAAACCGTATTAGCCCCATAGGTTAAGCTAATGCGGTTTTTTTGTATCTTAAGGGGCTTAAGGGGGCGGGGTTACTCTTGCTCTGCGAGTGGCCAACCACCTAGCTTTTTCCATTTATTTACTAATTCACAGAACAACAGTGCGGTACGATTCGTATCATATAAGGCCCCGTGAGCTTGCTTGCCATCAAATGGAATACCCGCTGTCACACAAGCTTTCGCTAAAATCGTTTGTCCGAAAACCAGACCACTTAATGCCGCAGTATCGAATGTGGCAAATGGGTGGAATGGATTACGTTTTAAGCCTGCACGTTCAGCTGCATTCATGACAAAACTATGATCGAATGTCGCATTATGAGCAACAATAATGGCTCGATTACAATCGGTAGCTTTCATCCCTTTGCGTACCATTTTAAAAATAGCGTGCAAAGCGTCGTATTCACTAACTGCACCACGTAATGGGTTAGTGGGATCAATGCCGGTGAAGGCTAAAGCTGTTGGTTCTAAATTTGCTCCCTCAAAGGGTTCTACATGAAAATGTAAGGTCTCATCAGGGGATAACCAGCCGTCTTTATCCATTTTTAAAGTAATGGCGGCAATTTCAAGTAGGCCATCCGTTTTGGCGTTAAACCCACCCGTTTCCACATCAATGACGACAGGATAGTATCCTCTGAAGCGGTTAACGAGTGCATTGGGATTATTTTTATCAGACATTAGGTTTTTATATTAGGTTTCTGGTTAGTGGCTATTATGCCAAAGCCAAAAAAATTTTGCAGATAAACTAAAACTAGGCAGGAAGCACACTGCCTAGTGATTCACTCATCAAGGTAAATTAATTACCTAGGCCTTTACTGGCACTTTTATTTTCAATCAACTCGATTTTGTAGCCATCGGGATCTTCAACAAAAGCAATAATCGTGCTGCCCCCTTTTACAGGGCCTGCTTCTCGAGTGACGTTACCACCCGCGTGACGAATATCTTCGCAGGTTTGAGCAACATTATCGACACCAAGCGCAATATGGCCAAAAGCGGTTCCCATCTCGTAGCTATCAACACCCCAGTTATAGGTTAGCTCAATGACTGCACCTTCACTTTCGTCACTGTAACCGACGAATGCCAACGAATATTTATACTCAGGGTTTTCACTGGTACGCAGTAGACGCATACCCAAAACCTTAGTATAAAAATCTATTGAACGCTGCATATCTGTCACACGTAACATAGTATGTAGTAAGCGCATAAAGAACTCCCTTAAAAGTAACTAAGTGAAACTGAATCGTTTAACGATCAATATAACGCACCTATAGTATCGAACACAATGAAATAGGTTTATTTATTAACCAAATAGTAGATATAATCTAATTCATGGAGTATATCATTAATGGGTGTTTTTAGTTAGGTGATATCAATATGGCGGAGCAACTCGAGTTTTTTGAAATTCAAAGCCCTTGTCGTGGAATTTGTCAAACCAATGAACAAGGTTATTGTCGAGGCTGTTTTCGTTCGAGGGAAGAACGCTTTCAGTGGTTAAAATTTACAGATAGCCAAAAACGCAATATTCTACGTTTATGTCGCCAGCGCTACCTTCGTTCAATCTCGGTTAAAACACAAAAAGATGAGCCACCTTCAACGCAACAAGAACTGTTTTAGTCGATATCTAAACTGAAATAGAGAGTAACTATTTTAAAAAGTAAATTTTATTCGAATATAATTAATTTCAATTCTAATTAATTCAAAAAAGTTAATAACCACACATATTCTTCAATTAAATTTTAGTTATTCAAAATAATTATTAAATAAAGTGTCGGTGATTAAAAATAGCATGATTTTAAGAATAACTATATTTAATTGTTTTTTAAGAAGTAATTTGGAATTGTCTTTTTTATTGTTAATTGTAATTACTATAAGGGTTAAAATAGATAGATTTGAAAGAAGAGTAAGGCTATTCTTATTAACAAGATAATTGAGAGTTCATATTAGTGAATAAAATGATATTTAATATATAAGAAAATTGAATTTGATTTATGATGGAAATCACAAATCAAATGATTGACTATGACCATAAATGGGTATTTATCATGGTTATTTTTAATAATTAGTTGTCATAGCGAGAGGGAGTGAATATATAATTTAAAAAATAATTTATTGGTTGTATATTTGTTAGGCAGAATAGTGTTATATAAGGAGGGAACATTGGAGTCACAAATAGGAACTGATTTATCACGTGTAGTACGCATGTGGAGATCACTCATTGATCATCGTTTGAAACCGCTTAAGTTAACGCAAACGCATTGGATTACATTGCACAATATTAGTCAATTACCACCTGAACAGTCTCAAATTCAACTCGCAAAAGCTATCGGTATTGAGCAGCCATCATTAGTGAGAACACTTGATCAGTTAGAAGAAAAAAAACTGATATCTCGACACACTTGTGTCAATGATAGACGTGCGAAAAGAATAAAGTTAACGGAGGAGTCTGAACCTTTTATTAAGAAAGTAGATGAAGTTATTGATAACACAAGGAAAGAAATTTTAGGCAATATATCTCAAGATGAGCTTGGTCAATTATCCGTTCTGTTGTTAAAGCTAGAAAAAAATATCTTAAGATTACAAGGAGATTTGTAGTTAGAGTTTAATAATAAATTAAGTGTATTATTAGTGTTTCAATTATTACAGCAGAATTAATTTTCTATTTTGCTGGGCCATTATTGTTCTGAGTTTTTGCTAAATAGATGTTTTTTGATATTTAATTATTGATTAAGCTTATTGTTTAGTAATAACTCGTTTTTAACTAAATTGACCAATTAAAGATGAAAAGTTATTCAAAGCAGTATTCATGACAAGCTTTAGTATTCATAAACGTTTGTAAGATTAACTGGTTTTTAAGGAATAAGTCACACAGAGCAAACAAACAATAAATCAAATAGGATTAGCAATTGATGGTGGTAAATCACTTATACATTATCAATCGGTTATTAGAATCCAAGATGATGTAAATACAAATTAGGTGAGTATATAGACAACTAGAGGTATGAAGAGGCTATACGGAAATAGTTTATAAATTCCCTAAGATAAAAAGTATGTTCACCGGTAGGGTACCGGTGAACATATACTCATTATTATTAACGTGGTGATACAGTGACTGTGCCGCCACTATTCGCAATCATGACACGTTGGCCAGAGCGGAAAACACTTGGATCTTGTTTTTGAACAACGACGATATTTTTACCGCTATCAAGACGAATTTCTAATTGTACACCTTGGCTCTTATTCAGCGCACCTTGAGCTTGTTGGCCGGCTAAGCCACCCGCAATTGCTCCCGCTGCGGTAGCAAGCGTTTTACCAGAACCGCCACCAATGGTATTACCCAATAGGCCGCCTAGTACTGCACCACCAATCGCACCGATAACATTTTCATCTTCACCAGCTTGGATGGTAATAGGGCGTGCATTCAATACAGTACCGTAAGTTACAGTCTGTACTTGTTTAGCGTCTTTAGCTGAAATAGTATCACCAGAAAGTGTACTGGTATTGACACAGCCAGATAATACAACGACTGCTACAACACCGACGAAAACTTTCTTAAGCATAATTACTCCTATGAGACTTGCTGTCTGTGGCACTAACATAGCATTGGATAGTTGTTTTAACCATATTCGCAATATGAATGTTACATTTGGGTCAAGTTAAAACGGGTATAAGACTACTGATTCTGATTTAAACAGAGTGTAAACACTAGGTAAAATATCTCAAAGTAGGAAATATTTCATAAACTAAGGCACACTTTGTTAAATTCTTGCATGACACAAATTCATGAACAATCATAATTGAGTATTAATCATACAAAAAAATATGTTCTTACGATCAATTATCTTTGTCTTTATTAAATTCAGTTTAGTAATTATACACTAAATTATAATTAGTGAGATATAGATATCAGTGCGTTTGTAATCCCCCCGAAAAATCGCAGCAGTTATTTATAGAAAATTCTATTAAAATAAACTCAAGGAGTTTTCTATGCGTAAATCAAAATTCACTGATAGCCAGATATTGGCAATCATTAAACAAAATGAAAGTGGTATGCCCGTTCCAGAACTCTGCCGAGAACATGGTGTTAGCTCTGCAACATTTTATAAGTGGCGAGCTAAATTCGGCGGTATGGATGCTTCGTTGATGAAGCGAATGAAAGAACTCGAAGACGAAAACCGTCGGCTCAAAAAAATGTATGCGGAAGAACGTCTCAAAGCTGAGATTCGTTTGGAGGCGCTTGAGGGAAAGTTATAAAGCCATCTCATCGTAAGGAGATGGCTAAGGCTGCCGCAATTAAGTATGACATAAGCATTCGCTTTGCTTGCTTGTGCATGAATGTGAGCGAAAGCTGCTTTTACTATCAAAGTAAACTTAATGCTGAAAACGATCAGATTGCTGACTGGCTAATACGCCTAACCGAAAACAAAAAACGTTGGGGGTTTGGTCTATGTTTCTTGTATTTACGCAACGTAAAGGGCTTCGCATGGAACCACAAGCGCGTTTATCGAATTTATTGTGAGTTGGAGCTTAATCTTAGAATTAGGCCTCGCAAACGCTTAAAACGCGATAAGCCTGATGCCCTCAGTGTGCCTGTAGCCATTAACCAAGTATGGTCTATGGATTTTATGTCAGACAGCTTAGCCAGTGGCCGCAGCATTCGAACCTTTAATGTCATTGATGATTTTAATCGTGAATGCTTAGCGATTGATGTTGATTTATCGTTGCCTAGCGCACGAGTTATTCGGTCGTTAGAACAAGTCATCGAGTGGCGCGGTAAACCCAAAGCGATACGATGCGACAACGGACCAGAATATATTTCAGGAGAGCTAATAAACTGGGCAACACGGCAGCAAATTACCTTACTTTATATTCAGCCTGGCAAGCCTACACAAAATGCTTACATTGAACGCTTTAACCGAACAGCTCGTCATGAATGGCTTGATTTAAATATATTTGAGAGCGTTGAGCACGCTCAAGAACTTGCCACACAGTGGCTTTGGACTTATAACAATGAGCGGCCGAATACGGCGATTGGAGGAATACCCCCGAGACAGCGATTACAGGTAGCTTAAACTCTATAAATAGTTACTGTGAAAAGTGGGGGGATTACACGTTCAAATAATGAGATTTGCGTATATTTTAAACATAGAAGGGGATTATTTCGTTAACTCTCTTTTTTTCTGCGAGTCAGCCCGAGAAATCACAATGTCTGGTTGACAAAAACTTCCATCAAAGCACAATCTTTTTAGGTTTAAACTCACAAGCCGTAACGCTAACTAAAGGAACGATAATGATAAAGCAAGGTCGTTATATAGGGATCATGTCAGGAACCAGCTTAGATGGGGTCGATGTTGTTCTTGCAGCGATCAGCGATAAATTTGTTGCTGAGCAATCCAGTATTAGTATTGCGTTTCCTGTTGAGTTGAAAAAAAGAATTCTCAATATATGCCAAGGTCAGGAAACCACATTATCTGAAGTTGGAAAAATTGATCGTGAGTTAGGTTCTCTTTATGCAGATGCTGTGAACCAGTTGCTAGCTAAAACGGGAGTCGCGGCTACCGATATCATTGCAATAGGTTGTCATGGGCAAACAGTTTGGCATGAGCCTGATGGTGAAGCACCTTTCACAATGCAACTTGGTGATAATAATCGGGTCGCCGCATTAACGGGTATTACGACAGTCGGTGACTTTAGACGGCGAGATATGGCGTATGGCGGGCAGGGGGCACCACTTGTGCCTGCCTTTCATTTAGCGGTATTGGGTCATGCGATAGAAAAAAGAATTATATTAAATATTGGTGGCATATCGAATATTACAGCTTTACTGCCAGGCGCTTATGTCAAAGGTTATGATACCGGGCCTGGGAATATGTTGATGGATATATGGGTATGGCGTCATAAACAATGTGGCTATGACGAAAACGGTAATTGGGCAAGCTCGGGAATTGTGCATCAACCACTACTTAAAGCGATGTTACGCGATCCCTATTTTAGACGTTCGGCGCCTAAAAGCACGGGGCGAGAATATTTTAATATGCAATGGTTAGATAAACATTTAGCGAATTTCCCCGCACTGTTACCTCAAGATGTGCAAGCCACCTTATGTGAATTAACCGCGGTGTCCATTGCTGAACAAATATTGCTTTGTGGTGGCTGTGAGCGTTTAATCGTGTGCGGTGGCGGAGCAAAAAATACCTTTTTAATGCAGCGCCTTGCTGCGTTACTGCCGGGAACAGAAGTTGGCCCAAGCGATAAATATGGATTAAGTGGTGATGATATGGAAGCGCTGGCTTTTGCTTGGCTCGCTGCACGAACGATCGCGAATCTACCGGGTAACCTTGCGTCAGTGACAGGTGCTGAGCGTGCCACTGTTCTTGGCGCGATTTACCCTGCCAATACCGATGAAAAATAATTGCGTTAAGGAAATGAGACAACGATGAACGACGCACAAAACTTAAAGCTTGCAGCACTACGCCGTGAATACACTCAAGGCGGCTTAAGACGAACCGATTTAACGCCAGAACCTCTGGCATTATTTGAACGATGGTTAAAACAGGCCTGTGAGGCAAATCTCAGTGATCCAACGGCTATGTGCGTCGCGACGGTTGATGAAACAGGTCAACCTTATCAACGTATTGTGTTATTGAAGCACTTCGATGAAAAAGGGTTAGTTTTTTACACGAATATGGGGAGCCGTAAAGCTCAGCATCTAGAAAAAAATAATAAGGTGAGCTTACATTTTCCATGGTATCCACTTGAGCGACAAGTGAGTTTTTTAGGTGTGGCAGAACGTTTGAATCCGATTGAAGTGGTGAAGTATTTTCATAGTCGGCCAAAAGATAGCCAAATTGCAGCTTGGGCATCTCAACAGTCATCGAGAATTTCGGCTCGGAGTATTTTAGAAGGTAAGTTTTTAGAGCTAAAACAAAAATTCCAAAATGGCGAAGTACCTCTTCCTAGTTTTTGGGGCGGGTTTCGCGTGGTCTTTAATAGTGTTGAGTTTTGGCAAGGGGGAGCTAATCGTTTACATGACCGTTTTATTTACCAGCGTGATGGGGACGGATGGAAAATTGATAGGTTAGCGCCGTAATAAATTGTTTTTTAGCTGGCACTTAAAAGCTAGGCGCTTTATGCTATAGCTTCGTTTACGAAAACTGACAAGCGATCCCCATGAGATCGGGAGAGTCTTCTCATCTCAGGGGCTTTTTATTAAAAATAGATAGACAAAATTCAACTGATGGAGTCATTGATGTCTAGCAATAACCTGATTAAACAATTGCAAGAGCGGGGCCTCGTTGCCCAGGTAACGGATGAGGATGCGTTAGCAGAGAGACTGGCGCAAGGCCCTATCTCTCTCTATTGCGGCTTCGACCCTACCGCCGACAGCTTGCATTTGGGACATCTGGTTCCCTTGCTGTGTTTAAAACGATTCCAACTAGCCGGGCACAAGCCTGTGGCGTTGGTCGGTGGCGCGACGGGTCTGATTGGTGATCCGAGTTTTAAAGCCTCTGAGCGTAAATTAAATACCGCAGAGACCGTCCAAGAGTGGGTGGAAAAAATCCGTAATCAAGTTTCGCCTTTCCTGAGTTTTGATTGTGGCGATAACAGCGCTAAATTAGCCAATAACTATGACTGGTTTGGCAAAATGGATGTGCTGACTTTCTTACGTGATATCGGCAAACACTTCTCTGTTAACCAGATGATCAATAAAGAAGCCGTTAAACAGCGTCTAAATCGTGATGATGTAGGTATCTCTTTTACTGAGTTTGCTTATAACTTACTCCAAGGCTACGACTTTGCAAATCTGAACAAAGAGCACGGCGTAGAATTACAAATTGGTGGTTCAGACCAATGGGGTAACATTACCTCTGGGATCGACTTAACCCGTCGTTTACATCAAAACCAAGTCTTTGGTATGACGGTGCCACTCATCACAAAAGCTGACGGGACAAAATTTGGTAAAACAGAAGGTGGGGCAGTGTGGCTTGATCCGAAGAAAACAAGCCCATATAAATTCTACCAATTCTGGATCAATACCGCAGACGCCGATGTTTATCGCTTCTTGAAGTTCTTCACTTTCATGGAGTTAAGTGAGATTGACGCCTTAGAAGAAGAAGATAAAAACAGTGGTAAAGCTCCACGTGCACAATATGTTTTGGCTGAAAATGTCACGCGACTGGTACACGGTGAAGAAGGCTTAGCGGCTGCTCGTCGTATTACTGAAAGTCTCTTCTCAGGCGCTGTTTCTGATTTGACTGAGGCGGATTTTGAACAGCTTGCTCAAGATGGTATGCCATGTATTACGCTTGAAAATGGTGCGGACTTACAACAAGCATTAGTTGATTCAGAGCTAACACCATCACGTGGCCAAGCAAGAACAGCGATTAGCTCAAATGCCGTTGCCATTAATGGTCAGAAACAAACTGACCCTATGTATGTATTTAATGATTCTGACCGCTTATTCGGTCGTTTCACATTGATTCGTCGTGGTAAGAAAAACGACTGTTTAATCAACTGGAAATAACTCTGACTAACCGTTGTGATAATAGCCCGAGAAAATCTCGGGCTATTTGTACTTGTGATAGTTCAAGCTACTTGGCAGGTGTGATGTATTAACGTGCTTTACGGATTGCTTTGCATCGACAGTTGGCAAGATAACAATAGCAAGCAGTGTTTGTCACCAATGCTATGTCTCTGAATTATTAGCGTATATCGACAATGGCTAATCACTAATTTCTCTTCATTCGTCATAATAAATCCTTGGATTTTCCATGAAAAGTATTCTTTCAATTCAATCCCACGTAGTTTTCGGTCATGCTGGAAACAGTGCTACGGTATTTCCTATGTGCCGTATGGGGGTCGATGTTTGGCCACTTAACACTGTACAGTTTTCGAATCATACGCAGTATCCACAGTGGACGGGAACGGTTTTTCCAGCTCAGCATTTGACAGATATTGCCAGTGGTTTAGCCAAAATTCATAAACTGGAAATATGTGATGCTGTCCTAAGTGGCTATATTGGCTCAGCGGAACAAGGTAAGGATATTCTATCGATTGTTAAGCAAGTCAAAGCGGCTAATCCACAAGCAATTTATTTTTGTGACCCAGTAATGGGGCATCCTGAAAAAGGTTGTATTGTTGCACCGGGAGTGGCTGAATTTCTTTGTCTGCAAGCCCTACAAATGAGTGATGTGATTGCGCCTAATTTACTAGAGTTAGAAACGTTATCAGGTGAAACGATTGTAACGGTAGAGCAGGCGGTACATGCGGCACGGCAATTGTGTCGTAAAGGACCTAAAATTGTTTTAGTCAAACATTTGAGCCGAGCTGGCTATCGTGCTGATCGTTTTGAAATGATCTTAGTGACGGCTGAACACAGTTGGCATGTAAGTCGTCCACTGGTTGATTTTGGCGAAAAACAGCCCGTGGGCGTAGGTGATTTAACCAGCGGTTTAATGTTGGTGAATTTATTAAAAGGCGCAAGTTTACCAAAAGCTCTGGAACATGTTACTGCAGCAGTGTATGAAGTGATGCTAACCACCAAAGAAATGGGCGAGTATGAGCTTCAGTTAGTGGCGGCTCAAGATAAATTAGTGACGCCAAACCATAAATTTTGCGCCACAGAACTCGATTAATATTTTTATCGTTTACATAGCGCTCCAGTGATGAAGCGCTATGATAAATTAGATCAGCCCTTCAGCCGATAATGCTTCTTGAACTTTAGGACGTTTAGCAATTTTGCCGCAATATTCAGTCAAATGTTTCAAGTGAGTAATATCAACACCCACTAATTTTGCCCAATTGCTCACGGTGAATAAATAAGCATCTGCAACAGTAAAGCTATCATCTGCAAAGAAAGCTTGTTTAGCTAATACATCATCAACATATTGGAATTTTCTTGAGAGAGTTGCTTTGGCTATTTGCTTGTATTCTTCAGGGGTTCCTGGTGTGAATAAAGGCGCAAAATTCTTATGTAGCTCAGTGGAAATAAAATTCAGTGCTTCAAGTTGATGATAACGTTTCATCGTGCCAGCAGGGGCGATTAAATGTCTATCTTGTTTTTGGTCAGCGAGATATTGCACAATCACTGCACCTTCCGTCAACTGTTCACCATCATCTAAAATCAAGGTAGGAACTTGCCCTTTAGGGTTGATAGCTAAGAAATCTTGGCCATCTTCCGTTGTTTTATCTTTTAAATTGACGCGTATAATGCTGAAGTCCAGCCCTGTTTCGCGCAAGATAATGTGAGGAGAAAGAGAACAAGCACCGGGAGCATAATACAATTTCATCATAAAACTCCTAAATAGTTATGTTGGCAATCAGAAGACACATATTTTATAGAGTATATCATGACTGGCGGGAAAGAATTTGCTTTAAGGTGTCAGTTTAATCGCAAAATAGTTAATTGGCTTAATGCAAACCGATAAATCGCGCGATATCAATAAATAATTACGATTGTTCCTTGCTTTGATCTTGAAGATATCCAGCTTAAATGGAGGCGTGATTAATGATGTATACAGGGGAGTGGAAGGCTTAGCCATGATTGGTGAGCGTGACTTTTATGATTATCGTTCACCTTAGCGATATATTAGCGATATAAAAGAAAGATTGCTATTGGACGTTAATAAGAAAAACGCCATCATAAGATGGCGTTTCAAGATAAACTGACACTTATTTTAGTTCTAACTCATTCATCGCAGCGATGCTGAAACCACCGTCAACGTGAACGACTTCACCAGTAATACCGGCTGCAAGGTTAGAGCACAGGAAGGCGGCTGTATTACCAACATCTTCGATCGTGACAGTACGGCGGATTGGCGTTACAGCTTCACAATGCGCAAGCATTTTACGGAAATCTTTAATACCAGATGCCGCTAGTGTCCGGATTGGACCGGCAGAAACCGCGTTCACACGGATACCTTGAGGACCCATAGCATTGGCCATATAACGCACATTAGCTTCCAAAGAGGCTTTTGCCAGGCCCATGACGTTATAGTTAGGGATCGCACGCTCAGCACCTAAGTAGGTCAGCGTTAACAGAGAGGCATCTGGGTTCAGCATTTCACGACATGCTTTTGCCATTGCAACAAAGCTATAAGCACTGATGTCGTGAGCGATACGGAAGCCGTCACGAGTGACCGCATCAACATAGTCACCATCGAGTTGGTCTGCTGGAGCAAAGCCGATTGAATGGACAAAGCCATCAAATTTAGGCCAGGATTTTCCTAATTCAGCAAACAGAGCGTCAATACTTGCATCAACAGCAACGTCACATTCAATAACGAGGTTAGAGCCTAAAGATGCAGCAAACTCTTCAACACGCGGTTTTAATTTTTCGTTTTGATAAGTGAACGCCAGTTCAGCGCCTTGATCATGCATTGCTTTAGCAATACCGTATGCAATTGATAATTTACTGGCAACACCAGTGATTAGAATGCGCTTGCCGGTTAAAAAACCCATAGCATTATCCTTGTTTATTTTCTATTGAAAGCGCGAATATACCAGAAGACACCGTGCCTTGGGTAGTTTTCGCGTTCCTTATTGACGAATTATCGATATCTTACCATGTATTACATTAAGAAGGGTATTTTGCTGTTCTCCTCGGAGCAGTCAAATATCCTGGCGCCATGCATCAATGGATAGTGGTTCACCGAAATGGCTCTCAATTAATCGGCGTGTCACATCATGAAGTGGTGATGCGAGTACCTCAGCGGTATTGCCCCGTTCGACAACAATGCCTTTATCCATGACGAGCATTTTATCGCTAATATGTTTCATCATCCCTAAATGCTGGGTTACGTAAATATAGGCAATATCTTGTTTGGCCTGTAGTTCCAACATGAGGTTAATGATTTGTGAACGCATTGACATATCGAGTGAAGCCAATGCTTCATCCGCAATAATAATTTCGGGTTGTAAAATCAGTGCCCTTGCGAGCGCAACACGCTGTTTTTGCCCAGATGCTAGCATATGCGGATAATATTCTGCATGATCGGCTAATAAGCCTACTTGCCGTAGTGTTTGAATAATACGGCGTTCTCGTTCAATTCCGGTCAAATCAGTATTGAGCTTTAACGGTAATTCAAGTGTTTGCCCAATACGTTGTCGTGGGTTTAATGAGGTACTAGGATCTTGGAATATCATACGCACCCGCTGGCTACGATAGCTATAATCGCCATAGCTAAGTCGATGACCGCGGATCATAATTTCACCCGCGGTCGGTTCAGTGACACCTGATAGCATGCGCGCCAGTGTTGATTTTCCTGAACCATTCGCGCCAATAATCGCTAAAGTTTGCCCTGCTTGCAGATTAAAACTTAACGGTTTAACGGCTTCTAATTCATATCGGCGGAATAACCCTTCACGAAAACGAAATGTTTTTGTGAGGTTACGTACCTCAAGTAAGGTATCCATCAGTTTGGTTCCTCCGTATTTAACGGGTAGTGGCAAGCAAATAGATGGTTTTTAATATTACGTAAAGGGGGTGCCACGATACAGGTTCGTTGAGCATAAGGACATCGAGGGCCTAAGCGACAGCCAATGGGTAAATGCTCCAGTGATGGGATCGCACCGGGTAACGTATTTAACCGTCCTTTATGCGGAATAGGGCTTTCGAAATCAGGTATTGAACGAATAAGTGCTTGCGTATAAGGGTGATGAGGTCGCTGTAGAATATCTTCAGGTGTGGCACTTTCAACGGTTTGCCCACAGTAAAGCACATTAATTCTATCGACGAGTTTTGACATCATTTCCATATCATGACTGATCAATAAAATAGTCATGTTATTGTTTTGATTTAGCTTATCGAGTAAACGAAAAATTTGTGCCTGCGTCGTGGATTCCATCGCGTTAGTGGGTTCATCAGCAATTAATAAACGAGGCTGATTAGCAATAGCGATAGCGATCATCACTTTTTGGCATTCACCATCGGTCAGTTCATAAGGGTAGCTACGCATAATATCTTTATGATCTTTAATACCAACACGATGTAACAGTTCAATAGCACGACGTTTTCGCCAATTAAATCGCTGCCACCAACGGCCTTTATACGTCCATCTTGGGATGGCTTGTATTAATTGTTTGCCAATATCCTCAGCAGGATCAAGGCAAGATTGCGGCTCTTGGAAAATCATCGAGATATTGTGACCAATTAGTTTTCGGCGTTTACGCGGACTCAATTTTAATAAATCGATATCTTGAAAACGAAAGCGGTCTGCCGTGACGCGAATATTGTCTTTAGTTACCCCACAAATGGCTTTTGCGATTAAGCTTTTACCTGAGCCTGACTCACCGACTAAGCCTCGAACTTCACCTTCGGTCAGCGTCATAGAAATACGGTCAACCGCCTTGACGGGGCCATTGGCGGTCATAAACTCAATGGTTAAATTGCGGATGTCTAGTAAAGGCATTATTCAACCCCCGCATTAATGGCTCGATGTAAACCATCGCCTAATAAGTTGACGAATAAGACACTCATCATAATGGCAGCGCCAGGTAAAATCACAGACCAAGGTGCAACATAGATCAGTTCCAAGCTATCACCGAGCATAGCGCCCCATTCTGAAGAGGGTAATTGTGCACCAAGGTCAAGAAATCCTAAAGCCGCAATATCTAAAATGGCAATAGAGAGCGCTCGGGTTAATTCGGTGACTAATATCGGGGTGATGTTAGGTAATACGGTATACCACAAAATAAAAATATTTGAAGCGCCATCAAGACGTGCCGCAACAATATACTCTTTATCCAGCTCATCGTGAACGGCGACATAGATGGTTCTGACCATGCGAGGGATCAAGGCTAAGCAGATAGCCAGCATCGCATTTTGTAAGCTCGCCCCCATAAATGCCACGACAATAATTGCAAGTAGCAGAGAGGGAATTGAGAGAAGGGTATCGAGTATATGATTAAAAATGGCGGATTTTAAACCGCGTGTCATACCGGCAAGACAACCAAGCACCAGCCCTATCATGGTGGCGATAAATGTTACCAATAGAGCCGCACCGAAAGTGGATTTAGTACCCAGAATAAGCCGGCTAAGGATATCTCTTCCAAGGTCATCTGTACCCAGAAAAAATGCCACATTACCGTAATGAGACCAAGAGGGCGGCAGTAATTGATAACCTAGAAATTGCTGGTCGATAGTATAAGGTGCGAGGTAACTGCCTATAAAAGAAAGGGCTAATAAAAACAATACGCCATAGAAGCCAATCATCGAAATAATATCAGATGAAAAAATATTCCAAACTACCCGCGTTGGGGAAGGCATTTTTTGTTCACGATAAAAATTATCTGAGGACATACCAATCCTTATGTTTTAACGGATCCATCATCGCACCTAAAATGTCTGATAACACGTTAACGGCAATCACTAAGGCTCCGATTAGCATGACACCTGCTGAAATAGCGGAATAGTCTTGTTGGCGTATCGCTGTCACCAACCAACGGCCTAGTCCGGGCCAGTTAAATACGACTTCAGTCACCATGGTTAATGTTAGCATGGTAGAAAACTGTAAGCCTAATTTAGGAATAATGGGGGGAATTGCGTTATGAAAAATATGGCGGCGAATAATCGTCAGCCTTGATAGCCCACGCGTTGCAGCGGCTTTTATATAGTTTGCGCTGGCAATTTCCTCGGTACTGTTTCGCACTAAGCGAATGACTTCGGTTGTTGGTGCTAACGCGAGAGTTAATACAGGAAGCACCATATGTTCTAGCACATTGATAATCATCTGTTGGCGATAAGGTGAATCAGAAAGCCAAGCATCGATTAATGCAAAGCCAGTAATCGGCTTTAAATTATAGAGAAGGTCAATACGTCCAGAAACGGGGAGCCAACCGAGGCGCAATGAAAAGAACAGTGTGAGTACTAATGCGAGTACAAATACAGGCACCGAAAAGCCTAATAATGCAAACGTACTGATTGCGACATCAACAGGTTTATTGCGCCAAAATGCGGCGATCATACCAAGAGGAATACCGACGATGAGAGCAAACATGAAGGCTAAAATACACAGCTCCATGGTGGCGGGGAAGGTATCCTTTAATTGCTCGGTAATAGGTTCGCCATTAATGCTGGAAACGCCAAAATCGAAATGGAGTAAACCATCGAAATAGAATAAATAAGCATCAACTAATGAGGCACCACTTAAAGGCGCATTAGGCGTAAAGTAGCTGAGGCTAAAACTTACCAAAGAAAGGAAGAAGACGGTAACTAATAGCAACAGTATACGGCGCAGCGAGTAGATGATCATGGTTGCTGCTCCTGTTTAGGTTTGATTTTTTGAGCATATTCACTCATATCTCGGTATACGCCAGCAAACGAGGTATTGCCAAATGCACTGATCACTAATCCTTTCATATCAAAACGGTATGCCTGCAAACGTAAAGAATAGGCTAGGGGTAAAACAGGCAAATCATCACTTAATATCTGCTGTGCTTGATGATAATAATCAATTCTAGCGGCAAGTTGTTCTGTCAATAAAGCTTTATGCAATATCTCATCAAAAGAGGGGCTACACCAATGACTTAAATTGGTTTGAGAGGCTATCGCGGCACAACTTAACAGCGGACGGAAGAAACTATCGGGATCGTTACTGTCAGTTGCCCAGCCAGCGAGGGTCATATCATGGGAGCGATCCATTAATTGGTTTTCCTGAAAACGCCCTTCAACAGAACGAATGTTCATGGTAATCCCAACTTGTGCTAGATCGGCTTGGATAAGCTCTGCCATTTTAAGTGGGCTGGGATTATAGGATTGTGAGGAGATAGGCACCCACAAATCAAGGGTCAGGTTTTCGAGACCTAGTTCTTGTAGCATCTTTTTTGATAGCTCAGGATTATAATCTGTTACTTTGGCTTGATTATCATAAGCCCAAGACGCGCGAGGAAGAATAGAAGCTGCTGTTTCCGCGGTACCATAGTAGATTGATTGCATTAAACGTTCATTATTAATTGCATAAGCAATCGCTTGACGTACTTTCAATTGGTTAAGCGGTGGTTTGCTAGTGTTAAACGCTAAATAAGCAATGTTCATACCTGAACGCATCGAAATACGTAAACGAGGGTCATCACGTAAGACAGAAAGTTGGCTAGCTGCGGGATAAGCCAGTACATCGCACTCACCCGTTAGTAATTTTGATATGCGCCCTGTGCCACCCGCTCCCATATCGATAACAATTTCCTCCATACGAGGCTGACCTTTCCAATAGTGATTGTTACGCAGTAAGCGAACAAATTGTCCTGCTTGGTAATCATCAAAACGGAATGGGCCGGTTCCTACTGGACGCCAATCAATCATTTCTTGTCGATTAATACGAGAAAGATGGTCTGCATACTCGGCTGACAAAATGGGGGCATAGTGTGTGGCTAAATGCCATAAGAAAGAAGCATCGGGCGCATTAAGACGAAATTCGACAGTGTAGTTATTCAATTTACGGACACTCTGCACACTATTAGCAAACTGCAAGCTATCAAAGTAGGGGTAATGACCCCCACTGATATAGTGATAGGGGTGATTGACTTCAAACATGCGGGAAAAACTAAAAACGACATCATCCGCATTCATATTACGTGTTGGTGTAAACCACGGCGTCTCTTGAAACTTTACGTCTTTACGCAGTGTTAATCGGTAAGTGGCACCATTATCAAGAACCTCCCATTTAGAGGCAACCTCCGGAATTAGCCGATAGGTAAAAGGGTCAACATCCAGTAAACGGTCATAGATTTGTGCTGCTAAAGGATCAACGATCAGGCCACTGCTCGCTAACTGTGGATTAAATGTGGTGACAATGCCATTAACACAATAGATAAAGCCATTTTGGCGGATGTTCTCAGGAACATCGTTTGCCATGGTATCTTTGTATGACATATTGCCACTAAGAGCCTGAGCTGTTAGTGAAAGAGTATATAGAAGCCAAAGAGTTATTAGGCGCATAGCACTGATATCGTTAACCTTAAAAAACGTATTGTATCGTAAAAATGGTTCAACAGGGTATAAGCAAAATTGTGCTTATTTTTCGTTCTAATACCAATGATTATGATGAAAAATTATCTAAAAAGAAAATATAATTATTTTTAAAATCATATTATTACTTTTTAATGAGAAAAAATCTCATTAAAAAGCTTTACAAATGGTACTGATAACTATTATCATTCGCTTTGCCACCTAAGTGAAAAGCTTACGGTCTGGCATGACATTGCTCACATTGCTTCCAGTGTTTTTTTATAGCCAGCATGGGTGCTGGCTTTTTTTTATCTAAAAACTATGGGTTTAAAGTGGTTTTTAGCTAGTCTGTGTGAGAGTTAATTGATTAAACCCACTGTTTTCAAATCATTCTCATTCACATTACCCTGTAAAGTACACATTATCCTGACGATCCCACTTTCCTTGTTTGCTTCAATAAAAAAGAGTTTTTCTGCCCAGTCATTTGTTGGGGAGATACGACTAATCGGCGTTAGATTTTTTTGCCAAGGCGCTGAAATAGCATCTCTTATCATTGAATTAGCGACATAAAACTCACCTCCCTCAGTGAGTGGGATCTGGGTGGATAAACGTTGAATGACCTCCTGTTCAGGTAGCGATGTTTCAAACCCCCAATAATAAAAGGTTTCATCAATTTTATTATTCGAAATTTTGTTGTCACGCTCGAGGTCAATCGCGATAGCCACAAAACGAGTCAACTCAATGCCTTCTTCGGTCGTGTATTGCAGTGGAATGGTGAGGCCGGAATCACTAAATAATTGTGAAAGCGTGATATTTTGAGGAAGGGTATCAAGTTGCGAATCGTGTTTGACTTTATCAAAAAACCGATGATCGCAGAACGAGAGGGATTCGATAATACTATTGGCATTGACAGAGTAGGTAAGACCCATAAATAAAAAAAACAAGGTCACTTGTTTAATGATTTTCATTTATTACCCTCAAATAGTAGTCATAAGCAGTTATAAGTGCAAATAATGAGTAAGTTAGAAATTCAATTGTTATCGATATAAATTAAATTAAAGTAAATGTCATATATTTTCGTTATGAATTATTTTATATTTATTTGATTGTACGTAATTTTACTCATTTGGTGTTGAGGTGGTTAAATCTCAATATATTAGATAATAGTAGAGTGATATATGAATATTAACAATATGAAAAAAACAATGCCTATTATTTTAACTACGTTATTATTATCTTATTCAAGTATGTTATTCGCTGCAAACGGAAATATAGCGAATTCATTAGCGCAATGTTACCAAGAAATAGGTGATAATCCACGGACACAAATAGCGGATTGTTTAAAAGTCAAATTAGTTGTTGCAGAAAAAAATATGAATGAATCTCTGTTAAAAGCCAGAGAAAGCTTAGCTGCCGTTGATTCTAGCGCCACTAAACCAGCACTTGAATCATTGGCGACATCGCAAAAAGATTTTATCGTATATCGTAATAGCGAATGCCAACGTCAATCAGATACCCTTTTAGGGGGGAGTGGCGCAGGCGATATTTATCTCGCTTGTCAAATAGAGCAAACAGAAATGAGAACGAAAACATTACAAGAAAAATAATGCATTGATGATGAGTAAGCCGATTGTTTAGACTTACTCAACTGATGTGTTATTTTACAAAAATAATGAATAAATTAAATATGATTTCAATTAGAAAACTTATCGTTATCAAAATTTAAATTAAGTTCAATCTGATGCTTTTTAATTAAACCTCTGATTTGATCGTAGCTCAGAGATAATCGTTGAGCCGCTTTTCGTTGATTAAATTGACTCTGCTGCAAAGCTTGCTCGACTAATTGTTTTTCACTTTGTTGCTGCCAAAGGCGTAAATTACACGGTAAAGAAGGAAGGGATATAGACTTATGCACTATTGGCGTATTTGTATCTGAAAGTTCAGCGAGTTTTTCGCCGAATGGGTCAAAAATAATAGTATCAACAGGCGCTTCTTTATTTCCATGACGATAAACGGAACGCTCTACAACGTTTTTTAATTCACGGATATTGCCGGGCCATGAATATTGCTCTAAGGCCTGTTGGGCCGTAGAGGTAAAACCTGTGAAATAAGGGCGTTTTAGTTCACCACTCATGGCGATAGCAAAGTGCTCCGCGAGCAACATAATGTCAGATATTCGTTCACGTAATGGTGGTATGCGGATGACTTCAAACGCTAACCTATCGAGTAGATCTGCCCTGAAGCGGCCTTCCTTCGCCAATATCGGTAAGTTTGCGTTAGTTGCACACACCAGACGAACGTCAACTTTTAATGATTGGCTACCGCCTACTCGTTCTAATTCACCATATTCGATAACGCGCAGGAGCTTTTCTTGTACTGACATGGGCGCAGTAGCCAGCTCATCGAGAAAGAGTGTGCCTTTATCGGCGCGCTCAAAGCGGCCTTGATGTCGTTTTTGAGCGCCTGTAAAAGATCCCGCTTCGTGGCCAAATAATTCAGAATCCAGTAAATTCTCATTGAGTCCGCTGCAATTGAGAGAGATAAAAGGCTCTTGCCAGCGAGGTGAAAGATAATGCAGACGATCTGCAATGAGCTCTTTTCCGGTTCCTCGTTCACCAATAACTAATATAGGTTTATTAAGTTTGGCCAGTTCTGAAGTTCGCTCAAGTACATCTAAAAAGTTGGAAGAATTACCAATAATGATATCGTTCGTATTTTTCATGGTTATTTTCACCAATAGTTGGTTTTATTGACCAGTTCAAGACTATAGTCTAGAACGAGAATGATTGATACCAAAATAATTAATTCATTATAAATCAACATGTTGTATTTTATTTTTATAAGTTGGCACAGTGGTTGCAATATACTGATTGTAATAAGCAAACTATCACTGCCATCATTTGGCTAAGTCAGTTTTACTATGGAGCGTCACGTATTGGTTGGAAGCCAAAGTGGGTTGAGGCTCTACTGAATGATAAATCCATCAAGAGGATATAAATAATGGGTATTTTTTCTCGTTTTGCCGACATCATTAATGCAAATATCGCATCTTTACTCGATAAAGCAGAAGATCCACAAAAAATGATTCGCCTGATGATTCAGGAAATGGAAGATATGTTGGTTGAAATTCGTTCTACATCGGCTCGAACTTTGGCAGAGAAAAAAGGTTTAGAGCGCCGAATCGAAATGGGCGAAAAACAGATTGCGGATTGGCAGGAAAAAGCTGAGTTAGCCTTAGTTAAAGACAAAGAAGACTTAGCGCGTGCCGCACTGATTGAAAAACAGAAAGTTAATTCAATGGTTGATACCTTGAAACATGAGCTTATTATTGTTGAAGAAACGCTGGCTCGCTTAAAAGGTGAAATTACTGAGCTCGAAAACAAACTGCAAGAAACTCGCGCGAAACAGCAATCAATGGTGGTTCGTTTAGAAGCTGCGCAATCAAGCCGCAATGTACGTCGCCAACTTGATAGTGGTAAACTTGATGAAGCGATGGCGCGTTTCGAACAGTTTGAGCGTCGTATTGACCATATGGAAGGCGAAGCGCAAAGCTACGGTATCGGTAAGCAAAAATCGTTGGATCAACAATTCGCTGAATTAAAAGCGGATGATGAAATCAGTGCACAGTTAGCTGCTCTTAAGGCTAAAATTAACACTAATAAAGAACAGTAATTTATCATCCTAATCCCTAGTGCGGTTCACGATTGCACTAGGGAGAAACGGATATAACCATTTGATATAAGGAAATGTGATGGGCTATGTTTTTCTGTCTCTCGTCTTAATTGTTTTTCTTATTTTTATTCTGCCATTTTGGTTGTGGTTGCATTACAACAAGCAAAATAATAGGCAGGGGAGCCAGCTAACAGAAAATGAAATTCAGCGTTTAGTGCAGCTTGCAGAACAATCACAGCGTATGCAACAACGTATCAAGACGCTAGAAGATATTCTGGATGCGGAACATCCTAATTGGAGGCAAAAATAATGACTGATTTTCGCAACCGTAAATTATATCGTTTAACTGACCGCCGTGTTTTTGGTGGGGTATGCTCTGGTATTGCACAGTTTTTAGACCTACCGGTTGCATTAGTCAGAGCATTAGCTGTATTAGCACTGTTTATGAGCTTTGGGATAACA
Organism: Providencia sp. PROV080; assembly: GCF_033688105.1. Taxonomy (NCBI): domain Bacteria; kingdom Pseudomonadati; phylum Pseudomonadota; class Gammaproteobacteria; order Enterobacterales; family Morganellaceae; genus Providencia; species Providencia sp. PROV080. The sequence continues at coordinate 2,496,824 of NZ_CP096346.1, read as the reverse complement.
CTGATCCTCTATATTGTGATGTGTTTTGTGGTGCCAAAAGCACCGAGTGGTTATCAAAGCGAACAAGATATCAGTGTGGAAGTAACGAATTTATTTAATGAGGTTGATGCGCAGTTAAAATCGGGAGAACAACGTCTACGTCAAATAGAACGTTATGTCACGTCTGATACCTATACCGTGAATAGTAAGTTCCGTCATTTATAATACATGAATGCCCTCACATTTTCGGGGAATAGAACTCGGGTTTTATTCCCTAAAATGGCTTTCTTGATTCATTAAATTCATGTGGTAGCACCATGCAAATGGATATTAAACGTAAATTAAAACGGCAAGCCAAAAAGCAAGCGATTAGTAAAGGGTTAAAAATCATTGTCACTCTTGCAATCACTTATGGGCCCGGTGGGATTATTGGTAAAATATTAAAAATAGTAGGCAGTAAATGGGTGATAGGCTATTTCACAAAAAGGATGGTGAAATAATCATATTAAATGTTGTGTTTATTTATTGAACGATATAAAAACAATTTGCACTCAACAAATTAGAAATGCTGAATTTATGCTAAATTAGGCATTAATAATATTGAGCGAGTGGGAGAACTATGAAACGGCTGCAAAATGAATTGACCGATATGGTAAATCGTAGTGTCGATCGCCATGTCAGACTCGCAGTAACCGGACTTAGCCGTAGTGGAAAAACGGCATTTATTACTTCTCTTGTGAATCAACTATTGAATGTGAATAGTGGTGCTCGATTACCGCTATTTTCTGCTGCGCGGGATAAACGTTTACTTGGGGTAAAGCGCATTCCTCAACGTGATTTTTCAATTCAACGTTTTACCTATGATGAAGGCATTGCGCAACTATATGGCAATCCACCTCAATGGCCAACACCGACGCGCGGCGTGAGCGAAATACGTTTAAAATTACATTATCGTTCAAATGACTCTTTTTTCCGGCGGTTTGTGGATAACTCATCGTTATACCTTGAGATCGTCGATTACCCCGGCGAGTGGTTACTTGACCTCCCGATGCTTGACCAAAACTACGTAGATTGGTCACTTCAAATGCAAAAACTGCAAAATGGGGAACGCGGTAAATTAGCGCAAGAATGGTTAACTTTGTGTGAGTCCTGTGACCCATTGGCACCCGCTGATGAGAATTTATTGGCAGCGATTTCGACAGCCTACACTGCTTATTTAGAGCAGTGTAAAGCACAAGGACAGCATTTTATTCAGCCTGGACGTTTTGTTCTGCCTGGTGAATTAGCAGGTGCACCGGCATTACAATTTTTTCCATGGCCTAATATTGAAAAATATAGTGAAAAACAACTTGCTCAGGCTGATAAACATACCAACTTTGGCATGTTACAGCGTCGCTACCAGTATTATTGCGAAAACGTGGTAAAAGGTTTTTATAAAGATCACTTCCAGCGTTTTGATCGCCAAATTGTGTTAGTTGATTGCTTACAGCCATTAAATAGTGGGCCTGATGCCTTTAATGATATGCGTATGGCGCTGACGCAATTGATGCGTAGCTTCCATTATGGTAAGCGTACTTTACTAAGACGCCTATTTTCTCCCTGTATTGATAAACTTTTGTTTGCGGCAAGCAAAGCAGACCATGTCACGCCTGATCAACATGCTAATTTAGTATCGCTATTGCAACAGCTGGTACAAGAAGCATGGCAAAATGCAGCATTTGAAGGGATCAGCATGGACTGTATGGGGCTAGCCTCAATTCAAGCTACCGAAAGCGGCATTATTGATTATCAAGGGGAAAAGCTACCCGCATTAAAAGGTGAGCGTTTGAGTGATGGTCACTCAATGACATTCTATCCTGGCGAGGTACCGAAAAGATTACCGAGTGAAACATTTTGGCAAAATCAGCGGTTTGAGTTTGAAAATTTTCGTCCTCGACAAACACCGTTTGACCAGCCGTTGCCTCATATTCGAATGGATAGTGCGCTTGAGTTCTTGTTGGGAGATAAATTGAAATGAATGAACCTATCAAACAACGCGTCGATTTTAATGAAAATAGTCGTGTTGAACAGACTGAAACACTAAAAAAAGCCCATCATTTTGATTCACAAGAGCAACATAAATTTATCCCCGTAGAAGCTGAAGCGGAACAAGATATTCAGGAAGGGGAAGTGGAAAGTCTCATCAATGAGGCGCTAAGACCAAAACGTAGTTTTTGGCGTAAGCTAGTCGGGACAGCGATAGGTATCTTTGGGGTGAGTGTGATCGCGCAATTGGGGATCTGGATCCATACCTCATGGGTAACTCAAGATTGGACAGCACTAGGTACTGCGGCAGCTGGCGGATTAATTGTTGTTGCTGGTGTTGGTTCTGTGGTCACAGAGTGGCGTCGTTTGTATCGTTTAAAAGAGCGCGCTCAGGAACGTGATATTGCGCGTGAGTTACTCCATAGCCATGGCATGGGGCAAGGGAAAGCATTCTGTGAAAAACTGGCCAAACAATCCGCCCTTTCTGCTCAACACCCAGCAGTACAGCATTGGCAGGCCACGCTTCATGACTCGCATAACGACCGTGAAGTTGTTGAGTTATATAGCCAGTTAGTTCAACCCGTTCTTGACGAACAAGCACGTAAAGAAATTAGCCGTTCATCGGCAGAGTCTGCTTTGATGATTGCAGTCAGCCCACTTGCAATTGTTGATATGGCATTTATTGCTTGGCGCAATATTCGCTTAATAAATAGAATTGCAGCCATTTATGGTATTGAGTTGGGCTATTACAGTCGCATTCGATTATTCAGAATGGTACTGATTAATATCGCTTTTGCGGGAGCTTCGGAATTAATTCGTGAAGTAGGCATGGATTGGCTATCTCAAGATATTACGGCTCGTTTATCTACACGTGCGGCACAAGGTATTGGTGCAGGACTATTAACCGCTCGGTTAGGCATCAAGGCGATGGAATTGTGTCGACCATTGCCATGGATTGAGGATAAGCCAAGGTTAGCCGATTTTCGTGGACAATTACTGAGCCAAATCAAAAGGGCAATGCCCAGTAAAAAAGCACCCCAATAAATCACGATATTGCTGGTAGGTGGACTGAATAGTAAAGTACACTTTCCAGCAAAAAAACGCCTAATTGTTATTTGTCCGATTAAATGCGTTTATTATTCCTTGTTCTGATAGTGATTTTCTCTGTTTTTCCTTATTGTAAATCACGGGTGTCAACAATATGTGACACATGTGCTGTATTCTTACCGTAAATCAAGCTAAAATAATAAGCCTATATCATTTCTGCTAAAGGTTTTTATCCATGCGTCTCGAAGTAACTTGCCAAGATCGGATCGGTCTAACACGTGAATTGCTTGACTTATTAGTCTTACAGAATATTGATCTTAAGGGTATTGAGATATCAGCACAGAGACGGATTTACCTTAATTTCACACCTGTTGATTTTCAGGTATTCAGCACACTAATGGCGGAGATACGTCGTATTAATGGTGTGATTGATGTACGTCGCATCTATTTCATGCCGTCAGAGCGAGAGCATAAGGCGGTATGGGCACTGTTAAACTCATTCCCTGAGCCTGTCCTATCCATTGATAATAAGTTGAATATTGAATTAGTTAACCCGATGTCATTACAGATTTTTGGGGTTGATGAAAACAAGATAAAACAAAAAACCTTTTCACAGCTCGTTGGCAATCATGGTTTACAACGTTGGTTTGAACGCGAAGATCCCGAACCTTACACAGAAAGAGTCACCGTTAAAGGCAATGATTATCTGATGCAAGTTACGCCGATTGTTTTGGCGGATGAGAATGGTAAGTTGCACTGTACCGGTGCTGTTTTATTATTAAAATCTGTCGCATTACTCGAAAAGCAACGAAAACAAATCGTTGGTGTGGATACGGAAGGATTCGATTTAATTATCGCCAATAGTCCCGCAATGTCACATGTGGTTGAACGTGCAAAACGCATTGCCATGTTAGATGAACCATTATTATTGGTTGGGGAAACTGGCACAGGAAAAGATATTTTAGCGAAAGCATGCCATTTGCACAGTCCGCGTGGTAATGCGCCTTTCTTAGGTTTAAATTGCGCATCAATGCCTGATGATGTGGTTGAAAGTGAATTATTTGGCTATGCGGCTGGTGCATATCCAAATGCAGTAGATGGTAAAAAAGGTTTCTTTGAACAAGCCAATGGTGGAACCGTCTTATTAGATGAAATCGCCGAAATGTCGCCACAAATGCAAATCAAGTTACTGCGTTTTTTAAATGATGGCACATTTAGACGGGTGGGTGAGGAGCGAGAAGTGAAAGTGGATGTGCGGGTTATTTGTGCAACACAAAAAAACCTGCCAGAACTCGTCGCTCAGAAGAAATTCCGAGAAGACCTTTATTATCGCTTAAATGTTTTGACGTTAACTATTCCGCCACTACGTGAAAGACAAGAAGATATATTACCCCTCACAGAAGCTTTTGTAGCTAACTTTTCTAAAGAACTGAATATTACAAAACCACGACTAGCACCGTCTCTAATTGATTATTTAAGCCGTTATTATTGGCCTGGTAATGTCAGACAACTACGAAATGCGATTTATCAAGGATTGATACAGCTAGAAGGGGAAGTGCTAAATTCGCATGATATTGATTTACCAGAAACAGATAATTTGCCCGCAGTAGCTGTTGATTCATTAAATGGCTCATTAGATGAAATAACCAAACGCTATGAAGCCTCAGTGTTATCACGTTTATACCGCGATTACCCAAGCACGCGTAAACTCGCAAAACGTCTTGAAGTGTCTCATACCGCGATTGCCAATAAATTACGTGAATATGGGCTAAACCAGAAAAAAGAGCCGGATAATGAATAAGTCCCTCACATTAGGCTTTTTATTCGTCTGCTTCATTGGGCCGAGCTATGGGCAGGAGTCAACACATTCACAAGTATTAGAGGATCTGTGCCGCAATCAACAACAAACACCTGAAGAGACTTATGAGAATGGTTATTTAATCGAATGTCATTTTGATGGGGCAGATATTCCTTCGGCATTTGAACGCTATAAACAGCTGGATATTGAAAACAACGCTAACTTTATTAACAAACTGGTTAGAAATAAAAATATGAAGGTGACATGCAGTCAGGGTGGTTGCGTTGAAGCAGAGTATTATTGGCCGAATGATAAACAGCTAGATATCAGTTTACTATTTGAAGGTGGAGAAACAACTTACAAATATACTGAAGAGGCAAAGGGAACTAAGCTCGAAATAAGGATGTTTCCTGATTAATCAGGCTGCGCCCTATGCAAGTAACTCATCATTTTTTGAAAATATGTGATCGTTGGCGATTTTTTCGACTACAGTGATATCTTTTAGCACAGAAAGCAAACTATACTTAAATTAACTGAATATTCATTTGAAGTGTTAAAGCGATATTTTGATTGATGATAACGAAAACAGCAAGGCCGCCCGTGTGCCTGCAAGGAGTTGCTATGGATCAATTTGCTCTTAACTTTATTGTGAATACCAAACTGCGAGAATATCTCAATCAACGTCATTATCAAAATGATATGTTTGAGTCCGCCGCTTCAGCAGCAGAGTTATATTTAATGAATAGAGCGGCAGTGCGTTACCTAGAAAAAAGAAATCGTTTCACTTGGGAAGCGTTGGTCAAAAATGGTAACAAACCCCGTGATCTGATTATTGATATTCTCACCTCGTCATGCCCTGCCAATAAAGAGCAGGCACTGAAAATTCTCAGCTGTTGTTCTCACTCACTCGTGAATATGATGAGTGAAAATAAGTTATTTGCGAATGTGGTTAACGCAAAACAGCATAAAACCCTCAATTGGCTTTACGTAGAGTAATTGATTAGGGATGAGCAGCCAGTTTGAAACTGGCTGCATAATAGACTTATTTTAATGCATCAAGTGCTTTATCGTAATCAGGCTCTTCTGTAATTTCTGGAACCAATTGGCTATAAATCACTTTATCATTTTCATCTAAGACAACAACGGAACGCGCAGTTAAGCCTTTCAGTGGGCCACTGGTCATTGCAACGCCGTAGTTTTGAGCAAACTCAGGATTGCGGAAAGCAGAGAGGGTAACGACGTTATCTAAACCTTCTGCACCACAGAAACGTGCTTGTGCAAACGGTAAATCAGCTGAAATGCACAGTACAACAGTGTTGTTAAGGTCATTTGCTAATTGATTAAATTTGCGCACAGATGCCGCACAGACGCCGGTATCGACGCTTGGGAAAATATTCAGTACCTTACGTTTACCTTTGTAGTTTTCTAAAGTGACTTCAGACAGGTCTTTAGCCACTAGAGTGAATGTTTTTGCTTGTTGGCCAGCTTGTAAAAACTCACCGCTAACAGTGACATCATTACCTTTTAATTTAACTGACTGTGACATATCGATTTCTCCCATTAATGAGTCAGTGCGTGAAAGCGTGGATATTATTATTGATCAATTTGTTAACGACCAAGCTAGCACTAGATGCATTCAATATCAACATAGCACAGTGATTTTGGCTTCGGGGGGATGCCGTTGCGGATAGCTGCGTTTACGCATTATTGCGCGAAAAAAAGTCAGCTAAGCCGATGAACAATCATATGAATTGATAAAAAATTGTTCATAATACCTTGAAGAAATTAGGATAAATTTTAAAAGTATGAACTGCTTACAGATTAAGTCATCGTGTATAGATTTTTAATCGCTGAAAGAATATGATGCTGGAAAGGTTTTTTTGGCCGTTTTATAACGTCAGCAACCTTTAACCGAGGTATTTTATTGATTAATGGTATTTAAAGTACCTTCTTATTTGCTTAGTTAATTCTTTCTGTTTGTCCATTGACTTATATCCATAAGAGAGAGTTGCTAGTTCACTTTTGCTAATACGACAGAATTCCCAACATGCATAAACGCACACTTTCATCTTTAGCGATTGTTTTCACCGCGATGTTTACAGCAGCTCCTGTTATTTCGGCAGAGGTTCCTGCCGGAACAGTACTGGCAACAAAGCAAGAGGTAACCCGTCATCTTAAAGATGAACCGGCATCATTAGATCCAATAAAATCGGTTGGGTTGACCGAAGCACAAGTTATGCGTGACTTATTCGAAGGATTAGTGAATCAAGATAAGCATGGCAAACCGATTCCTGGCGTGGCTCAAAGTTGGAGTACGACGGATAATAAAACATGGCTTTTTAAATTACGTCCAGAAGCGCGCTGGTCGAATGGCGAACCTGTAACAGCGGAAGATTTTGTCTATAGTTGGCAACGTTTAGTGACGCCAGAAAATACCTCTCCATTTGCATGGTTTGCGGCATTAGCTGGGATCAATAATGCACAACAAATTATTGATGGAAAACTACCTGCTGAGCAATTAGGCGTTGAGGCCGTTGATAAACAGACGCTTAAAGTCGTTTTAGATAAACCAGTTCCTTATTTCCCTTCATTAACGGCTAACTTTAGTTTATTTCCGGTTCATGCGAATACGGTTAAAAAATATGGCGCAGACTGGATAAAAGTGAACCACTTAGTTGGAAATGGCGCATTTAAACTTACCGATAGAGTGGTTAATGAAAAAATCGTTTTAACCCAAAATCCATTCTATTGGGACAATGCGAATACGGTGATCACCAAAGTGACGTTTGTGCCAATAAACCAAGAGTCCAGTGCGACTAATCGTTATTTAGCGGGAGATTTAGATATTACTGAATCATTCCCTAAACAACGTTATCAAAAATTACTTGCCGAAATACCGAATGAGGTGTTTACCCCTGATCAACTTGGCACCTATTATTATGCCTTCAACACGCAGCGAGCACCGACTAACGATATTCGTGTACGCAAAGCGTTAGCGATGACGATAGATAGGCAAGTGATAGCCAAAAAGGTATTAGGTACTGGAGAGAAGCCTGCAAACCGTTTTACACCGGATGTAACCGCTGGTTTTAAACCACAAAAAAGTATTTATGAAAATTACACTCAAAAAGAATTGGATGAGCAAGCCAAAGTCTTATTGCAAGCGGCTGGTTATGGGCCCAAAAAACCACTTGAATTAGTGCTTTTATACAATAGCTCGGAAAATCACCAAAAAATTGCGATTGCCGTTGCCTCAATGTGGAAGAAAAAATTGGGCGTTGAGGTTAAATTAGTTAACCAAGAATGGAAAACTTATATTGATAGCCGCAATACAGGTAACTTTGATGTGATTAGGGCATCTTGGATAGGTGATTTTAATGAGCCATCAACCTTTTTGTCGCTATTAACCTCACAGCATAATGGCAATATTCCAAAATTTAATAATAAAAATTACGATGCGGTGATGGCTTCAGCAAGTATAGAAACTAACGAAGATTTACGTAATCGTTATTATAATCAGGCGGAAGCGATAATTGCACAAGAAGCGCCAATCGCGCCAATTTATCAATATACTAATGGGCGATTGATTAAACCTTGGCTAAAAGGATATCCGATAGAAAACCCAGAAGATGTGGCTTACAGTCATAGTTTTTATATTATTGCACATTAATCGTACATTCAGCCTATATAGGTGATATGGGCTGTCTCTTTGTGCGGCTAAAAAAGAAAAAACTCCTTCTGCTGGAGAGTCAGAAGGAGGACCAAAAAAGGAATAAACACTACACAGAGAATACTAGTGTAGTCCGATGTTAATTTATTGTTCTTTTGTGGCAAAAAGCCGTTGTTATTTAGCAATTATGGCGGTTCGGTGTTTGTCGTTATTTCATGACCTCTCCTTAATTGCAGGTTTTTTAACATTAGGTCTCAGTGTTATTCTCAATATGCGCTTGTTTTATAACCTTTGCTTGATATTCCTGCTGTATTCCCTCTATGCTATAACTAATAAATCGCTTAAATGGAAGGAGAATGCCGCATGGCGCTGATTTATGGTTCATTATTTCAGAGCTCAAACCCCGTACATGCATTTCAATTAAATGGAGACGGTGGGTTTCTTCCCATTGATGTTAATGCGAGTGCAACTCAGCAATCTCCTTTTTGGTTGCATTATGACTATAAAAATCGTGAGAGTGAGAAATGGATCCAACGGTCAGAGCTACTTGGCGAACAAGTCAAAGCGGCACTTTGCGGTCATGCTGGCCGTTGGCGGATCTTACGAGTAGGGGATGGTGTTTTATTAACGTTACAAACATTAAATACGAATGCTGGCCAACGTCCCGAACAACTCGTTGCCTTTCGAGTATTTATTAACAGCCGCCTCATCATTTCCAGTCGCCATCGAAAAGTCAATTCATTAGATTCTGTGATAACAGACCTGAAAGAAGGCGTGGGTGCACAAAGTACCGGAGATTGGCTGGTGGAAGTTGCTGATGCCATTACCGATGAAATCAGCGATTTTACAGATACCTTACATGAACGTTTGATAGAAATGGAAGATACCATTCTCAATGGTGATATCCCTGAACGTGGTGAGCTCGCATTATTGCGTAAACAGATTATTGTTATACGCCGTTATATGGCGCCACAGCGTGATATGCTGGCACGTTTAGCGACGGAAAAACTATTGTGGATTGACGATACTGATAGAAGACGATTACAAGAAATTTCAGATCGTTTAGGTCGTTGTATTGAAGATTTAGACGGATTTGTAGCACGTACCGCGATTATGTCCGATGAAATAACGAACATGATCACCGAGATGATGAATCGTCGTATTTATACGATGTCTATGTTAGCGATGATTTTTTTGCCAACTACCTTTTTAACGGGGCTATTTGGTGTCAATTTAACCGGTATTCCTGGTAGTGAATCCAGATTCGCTTTTAGTGTATTTTGTCTTTTACTTGCTGCATTAATCGGAACCGTTTTCTGGTGGTTGAGAAAAAGTCGCTGGCTGTAGTCTGCAAGTTATTGGCATAAACCGACCCTAGTTTGAGGTAAATCAATAAAAGACCTATGGTTTTGGGGCACTATTAATCCCGCAGGTGAATGCAACGTTGAGCGATGAACGTTGTGCTCCATAATTGTAGTTTTTCTCATATTGAGTTCTTATACAGAATAATTGACCACTGTAATGCCGATGTATGTTACATCGGCTTTTTTTTATTCTAAATTTACGCAATCCACAGCCATTAGCGGTGTTTGAAGCATTAGCGCTGCAAACGTTCACTTTACAGATAGCTTATCGGGAGTGAATAGATTCTGTGAGTAAGGAAATAAATGCTCAAATGGGCAAAACAACCACCCTCTATCAAGGGTGGTGGGCTGGTTATTTAACTTCAATCACATCCAGACGTTGTGCCGTGAATGCCGGTCGCTCATCGTCGTCGAGCTGAGTTTGAGCAGGCATCTCTTCTCGATCAAAGGCAAGATCACCGCCATTAACGACTTCATCACCATGAGAAATATTTTTAAAATCAAATAGCTCAGTATCACACAAGTGAGATGGAACAACATTTTGTGTTGCTCTAAACATCGTTTCAATACGCCCTGGGTAACGTTTATCCCAATCACGAAGCAGATCTTTGATCACTTGACGTTGTAAGTTAGGTTGTGAACCACACAGGTTACACGGAATAATTGGAAATTCTTTTGCCTGCGAATAACGTTCAATATCTTTTTCACGACAGTAAGCAAGAGGGCGGATAACAATATGTTTTCCATCATCACTCATTAGTTTAGGGGGCATCCCTTTCAATTTACCACCGTAAAACATATTCAGAAAAAGTGTTTGTAATATGTCATCTCGGTGGTGTCCTAGCGCAATTTTAGTTGCGCCTAATTCTGTCGCTGTACGATATAGAATACCTCTACGTAAGCGTGAACATAATGAACAGGTCGTTTTTCCTTCAGGGATTTTTTCCTTGACGATGCCGTAAGTATTTTCTTCAACAATTTTATATTCAACCCCTAAATTATCGAGATATTCAGGCAAAATATGCTCGGGGAAGCCGGGTTGTTTTTGATCTAAGTTAACGGCAATCAGCGTGAAAGAGATTGGCGCACTTTTTTGTAAGCTTTGCAAAATAGATAGCAAAGTATAACTATCTTTACCACCAGATAGGCATACCATAATGCGATCACCCTCTTCAATCATATTGAAATCGGCAATAGCTTGTCCTACGTCACGGCGTAATTTTTTTTGTAGCTTATTGAAGTTATATTGTTCTTTCTGTGCGTTCATGTTTTGCTGTTCTGTACCGTTGCTGATTATACGTTAACTTAATGATAATTAATGGCTTATGTGTTCTTTTTGGATGCTAAGTTGATATAACAATTTGCACAACCTATGAATATTTTCTCTCACAAACAGAAAGAATAGGCTGTTACATGTGACAAACGATCCATTAAATTATCAAAAAGGAGGCCATAATAACAGATACAGGGGGGATTTTGGTATGGATAAGTCTAGACAGAACAATTTTTTTGGGGCTGTAGTGGGTCACTGCGCCTCTATCGGGGTGCAATACAAGTAGAAGCCAAATGAAAAAATGAATATTATCAGACCAGTATTATGATTATTGTGGGGGTGATCATTTTATATCTAACTGATTTATATTAATTTAAAAAAATTTTTGAGTATTCCATTCTGAAGTGTAATAACGGAATAAGTATAGCGTTAATACTATTATAAAATACAAGTATTTATCAAAATCTGCCGTCATTAAAGTAAAAACAGCTTTATAAAATTATTATTTTTAAAATAGCATAGGGTTATATCGATTACTCAAAATATGATTATTATTCTCTGTGAAGCGATAATATAAAGATATATGAATCATCAATTTTTAAAATGTCGACTAATAATAGTACGGAGAGGATTTATAAAAGATAATAAATATGATGATGCTTGAACAGTAAGGGGGGGGCCTCACTGCTCACTCTATAATATTCAACGAATGATGGACTTTTTATATCCATATGTTTTTTTCTGCGCCTTCGAAAGCATTAAGTAGATGCTTAATATCAATATCAAGAATACTTGAGATAATCACAAGATGCTCAACATAAATAGAAGAAGTTCCTGTTTCATATTGAATATAGTGACTCTCTGATATCTCCAGTGCCGTTGCCATTGTTAATGTTGAAATACGACGGGATATACGTAATTCTCTAATATATTTACCTAAAGCGATCCCTCTAGAATTTGAGTGCCTCATGATTCTATTATCCCTAGCATAAAAGAGTAATACTATTATCAGAAATAAAATGGATAATTCAATAGTCTAATTCCTATGTTAAATAAAAATAAAAGCGATAAAATGTCGCTTTATTAAATATTGGATTTACCCATAAATTAAGTAAAAAAATAGCTAATTGGTGAATTTGAAGAAAATAAAACTAATTTACGATTATGGAGATACTATCGCTAGATTAACCATATAAAATATGCTTATTCATTTATTTTTCATTGTAAATATAAACTAAGATTAAAAATGAAATTTAATATCAATTAGTTACTTAGTCTGATGAAAAAAGTGACTGCCATTTTAATAAATAGCAGACATGTAATCATAGTGAGTCCAAATATGACTTAACGCAATATTTAGCTTAAGGCCAATTCAATGGATTTTTGTGCGTGTAGGGCGGTTGTATCAAAAATAGGCACGGAAGTATCGTCTTGATTGACTAAAAGGGTTATTTCAGTACAGCCTAAAATGATCCCCTCAGCACCTCTTTCTACTAATGAAGCCATGATTTGTTGATATTGTTTCTTTGATGTATCTTTCACTTCACCCATGCAAAGTTCTTGATAAATAATGTCATGGATAATTTTTCGTTCTTCAGGCATTGGCGTGATCACGGTAAGGCCATATTTATCTTGAAGTCGCTGTTTATAGAAAGGTTGCTCCATTGTAAAAGCGGTTCCTAATAAACCGATGGTCTTTATTCCAGACTCGATAATATTTTCTCCAGTTGCATCTGCAATATGAAGTAGTGGGATATTAGTGCTCTCTTCAATATATTCGGCGACTTTATGCATCGTGTTAGTACATAACACAATAAAATCGGCTCCAGCGCTTTCAATACTTTTTCCTGCTTGCGCCAAATGTTGACCAGCCAGCGCCCATTGACCTGTCGCTTGCATATGTTCTATTTCAGCAAAGTCGACACTGTATAAAACAATTTTTGCTGAATGAAGGCCACCCAGTTGCCGTTTGACACCCTCATTGAGTTGCTGATAATAAAGTAAAGTTGATTCCCAGCTCATTCCCCCGATTAAACCAATGGTTTTCATTTTTATTTTTTCGCCTATTCCGTTTAAAAACATATTCTCGTTATAACAATAATGTCATTAAATGAACAGCATTAGCATGTAGTTTATACATGATACTAATTTAATAAGTATAAATTCTTATTTTAATTTAATGGGCGAAATTTACAGGTCAAAAAAAGAGTAATTACGGATGAATCTTATGTATCAAATAACGATTTTTGTAATGATATAGGCGTAGAGTCATAATGGTTCTAAGTGTTTCAAGGAGAATTTATGCGTAAAGTTATTACAGTTTCGGCAATAGCGCTTTTATCTGCATTAACAGCATCTTCTGCTTTTGCAGCAAAGACAGATACCTATAAGTGCGAAGATCAAAAAATTAGAGTTTCATTCCCAGACGAAGATACGGCTGTGATGCTTTATAGCGATGAACTTATCGTATTAAAAAGTGCTCCATCGGCAAGTGGTGCTCGTTATGTTGGGGAAAATATGCAGTTATGGGCTCAAGGAAAAAATGAGTTTAATCTAGCCTCAATTTCTGAAGATGATGTCGTCAATAAACGCGTTTCTGATGACAAAGGCCGTATCTGTAAATTAGTGAAGTAGGCAATTACTCTCAACGAGTTGTCTATTTTTTATTAATAAATTTAAATATTTATTATTGATTCTATAAAATAAAGTGGGGCAGTTATCTCTGCTACCACTTTATATAGGTTATTCTGCTGCTATAACGGGTTTAAGCAATATTCGGGTCTAAATATAATTTTGCAGTAGGGCGAGCTAACATTTTTTGATAATAATGAGCGATCGCGGGAGCTTCTGGCCGAGTAATAGGCGTGAGTAACCAGCGATGAATCGATAACGCAATTGTAATATCTGCGACAGTAAATTGCTGACCACTAATAAAGTCACCGTTTTTTTCCAGCGCCTTTTCAAGAAGTAACATTTTACTATTCCAATCATGGGTACTCTTAGCAATTAATTCAGGGTATTGACTAAAACTGTCACTGTTGCGAACGAGAGTTAAAAAAGCGGCTCTCCATGCACTATTGAGTTCTGTTGCTTGCCAATCCATCCACTTTTCAACATCTGCTCTTGCTTCAGGATTTTCAGGTAAAAGATCGACACGTTGTGCCTTTGTGGCAAGATAGCGACAAATCGTATTACTTTCCCATAACACGCCACTGTCATGAATAAGTACGGGAACCAGCCCATTAGGATTAAGTTTAAGATAATCAGCTGATTTTAAACTTAATTCTTTTCCCCACTCAGGTTCATGAATAAAAGGTAGCTGAGTTTCACTTACAGTCCAAAGCACTTTTCTAACATTGATGGATGTAGTACGACCTAAAATTTTTAGCATAGTGGCCTCAAAAAGCATCAATAGAGATACTGGAAATAGCATAGCCTCGTAAAAACTGCAATTTGAAAGTCGTTATCGAGGGAAAAATAGCCATTATTGCTAATGCAAGAAATGTTCTAGCCCTTTATCAATAATAAAAAGGGCTAGAAGGCATCAATTTATTGAATAATACCGTTTACCATCGTATTAAGAGAGAGATTGCTAAGTGCTATATCTCTTGATGAAATAAGCTGATCATCAATAAATAACTCCGCTTTTATTGGGTTTAAATCACGCTCAATATTGATGTGGAATTTATTCATTAAATCTTTATTCGTTTGTTTTTCATCAAGCTGATATTTCTTTTTAGTTCCATCTGCTAATGTCACTGCAATATAAGGTTTGGTTTTATTAATCGTATGAGTGTCATACACCATGCCATAAGATCCTTCTAAAGCGGGGTAAATGTAACTCTTTAATTGATTATTGATATCATAAAAACCTACCAAGGTGAAAACGGGAACACCTTGTTTATAAGGTGTCTTACTGTAAGTATATTCAGAATGAGTCTCCCATGTGTTTCCATTTGAAATATAGTAAATTTTTGTATTTTCTTTGATTGTTTCAACCTGATCATTAACGTGTAGCGCTATACTGAGCTGAGAAGTACAATCGATTTCAATGACTTTATTGATATTTGTTACATCTGCTTTGGGTATATAAACATTTGGTGGGTAATGCGCGTTATAGCTATTGATTTTTATATGGTCATTGACGTTAAGTAAGTCTATTAGCTGAGTTTCGGTTACATCATGACCGTTCTGGATTTTTGCCTCAATGAATATATTCTTTAGGCTATGAGGAAGTAAAAAATCTTCCATTTTTTGTGTATCTGAATTCCATTTTTTATAACCTGTTGATGATTCTTTACTAAAGACCGCATTATTTTCGAAATACTGTTGAATAGCTTCTGAACTTGCAGGCGTGTGTAATGTATAGGCGTTATAATCTACATCATAGATTTCTCCGCCAGACATCGCATCTTTCGCCATAGAGTGTTGCATAAAGGGTTCTGCCGCCATTTCACCTTCTTTCTTCTCTTTTAAATAGGTTGTTTGGTTTCGTTGTGCCTTTTCAAAATTTGGAATAAAGAAGTTATTGTCTGCATCCCAGCCCCAAGTTGAATTAGGTTTATCGGCTGTCGCATGAACGCCACCATGGAATCCTTTAAAATAGTGGCTTATGTGGTAGTTATGACCAAGTTCATGGCTAAATTCATTATCTACTGATTTCGACAATGTGGCTTTTCCTGCACCGCCAGACCAGCCGTGTACTTGTAGGCCATTTTTATACCTACCACGTGAATGATGGAGAGTGATTTGTGAGGTAGGTAAAAAACGGTTTTCTTCTAGTGAGGAAGAGTTAACCCCATAATTTGCCAAGTTAATGCCATCGGAAATCAGGCCTTTACCGATTATTTCCCTCATATCACCTTTATGGCCTCCACCTTCATCCGTTGAACGTTCAATTAAATATTGCCCATTAGGAAAAACAATTTCTTTTAAATAGACAGGGGCATAACTAGATACAATCATACGATTGACAGGAATTTGTTGATAGTATTGACGCTGAAGCTCAGGGTCTGTTTGAAACGCGAATTGATTTTTGTTTGGCGTTAACATTCCAATATCAATTGTATGCAATAAGAGCTCACTAGCAGCTCCAACTTTAATATCCGATAAAGTACCTTTCTGATTTTTGTAATTAAATTCAAGCTCAATGCCGGGTTTAATAATGTGTCTAGGGAGAGAAATAGACCAACCATTTTTGATATATTTTATCTCTTCAGTTAACTCATTGATCAGTGGCTCATCTTTAGAAGTGCGCCAAAAGCCGTTTTCATCACAAACAAACAACTGATTTTCATTCGTTTTTATGGTTAATTTTTTATCGCCATAAAAAACATGACTACTATAATCCGCCTCAGAAGAGAAATAGATTTTTTTATTTTTAAATTTAACGTTGTTTTCTAATGTAAAATGTCTTGCCCAATTTGCATTGCGTGTTGCGATATGAATTGTATCATTATTTTCGATAATTTTATTAAAATAATCAATATCTCTGGATAGGGTTAGTAATTCTTTATTGGTGTTAATCTTTAAAGCAAATGAATTGGGAATATCATAATAGCTGTTTTCTTGGGTATTGGATTGAGTCTCTGCGATGGACCAAATACCATTTTGGTCACTGACAAAAAGAAGACTATCATTAGTGACGATGCTGACTTTATTATCCCCGTAAACAACATCACTATTATAATGTGCCTTAGACGTGAACAGTATTTTTTTATTGGCATATTGACGACCATTAGGAATAATAAAGTCTTTTGCCCAATGACAATTTTTGGTCGTTATTTTGATAGCATCATTTTCACTGATAATTTGATGAAATAGCTTTGTATCATTGGATATTTTGTTAATATCGGCATTAGTACTAAACTCAGTGTCAAAAGAGTCTGGGATTTGATTTTTATGTTGATGTAACGCTTGTTTTAAATGTTGATTGAGTCTAGCCTCATCGCGGCTATACCAATTCCCAGAAGCATCACTTACCATAACAAAGGATTGTTGGTGTTCTCGTGAAATTGATTTATTTTTGTATTTTATATTAAGTTTAGCATTATCATCTAATTTAAATATAATTTTTTTATTAACATGATTTTTTAATGCATTCAAATTAATGTTTGATGTTGAATTGCCAATATCTAGTTGTATAATATTGTTTTCACTTATGATTTTATTAAAGTAACTTTTATCTGTCATGACTTTTTCAAGCATGTCGGATGAATTAATGTATAAATCACTTGCCTCGGGTATATTAAAATCACTAGGTGTTAAATGGGTAAAGCTGTATTTTTTCCCTGCAATATTGGGGAGTTGAGACGGTGATAATAAATGAGTTGAATATATTTCTTCTTTTTTATCATTGTAGACTTTTACTTCAATATTTTCATTCTGCTTAATGGTTTCATGAGGTTTGAAAATAATAAGCGTTTTACGATCAGGAACAAGGTGAGGGTGTATATCACCGTCTATCCGGTTAACGGCAGGAATAATACTATTTTGAGCATAAAATACGTTCCCTTTAAGGTCGCCGGCGGTATCACTCGGGTAATTATTTTGATTAAAATAAAAAACCTTACCTAATTTTTCTCTATAATCAGATAGTAATGCATTATAGCGTCTATCTTCATTTTTATTTTCAAGGGCTAATTTTCTATTATGCAAGGCCACCTCTAAGTGATGAGAAATTGAGGTGTTTTCATTCAGGAATTGCCATATATCATAGAGTGATAGGGTGTTACTGTGTAATGGATCAGAGGCTCCAGTGATAGTTGAATTATTTATATTTTCATTAAATGAATTTGTGACCGGAATAATATTGTTTTGCTGGTTCTGACATACACATATCGTGCAAATTAACATATAAGTTCCTTTTAAGTGATTAATACTTTACTAATGAGTCCATCCTATTAACTAACGTTAATCATATATAAAAAAATAAAAATGATAAGAGAATAATTTTATAGTTAATCTTAAACTGCTACTTAATTATTCATTAAATAAGTAGCAATAAAATAGGGATTATCAGTGACTGCTTACCTATTGATTAGATTAAAAATAATCAATAAACACATTAAATGAAACAAATATTTCATTTTTATTGTAAGAAAATATAGGTGAAATGTCATGAAAAATTCAGCGATATACTGTCAACTACTGCTGCCATAGCGGGAATAATCTGTGATCCTCTTAACACTATTTTATGACTTTTGGCTTAATTTCGTTATCAACGCTACAAAAATAAAATTTTCATATAATAAAAATTGGAATGTATATTTCATTGATGTATACCTATGTTATCGCCATGTTAATAATTGGTGAAATTTAAACGCATCTCTATTCATAATCAGTGGAAGGGCAAAATGAAAAATATCATGAAATTAACCGCGCTGGTTGCTGTACTTGGCTTGTCATCGCATGCGATGGCAAAAAATGAACAAATCGTATTTAGTCCACCAACACTGGCAAGCCCATTTGAAGTGCATATGCAAAAATCGGCGGTGAAAGTGGCCAAGGAACTGGATGTGAATATTCAAGTCTTGGATGGACAAGGTAGCTCACCTAAACAAGTTGCGGACATCGAAAACGCCATCACGCGTGGCGCACAAGGTTTCATTGTTTCACCCAATGATGTTAATGCTATCGCTGATGCCGTCGTTGAAATTCAAAATGCAGGCCTACCCGTTGTGACTCTGGACCGAAATATTAATGCTGAAAAACCTGTACCGCATTTTGGTGCCAATAATTATAAAGGCGGTTATGCCATCGCAGAGTATGTTAAGCAGCAGTTTCCTAATGGTGCTGATTTAATCTTAATTACAGGCCAACCAGGCTCCTCTTCTAACATTGAACGGACAAAAGGTATCCGCGACAGCTTAAAGGCAGGGGGAAGTAAATACCATTTAGTTGCAGATCAAAATGGTAATTGGATGAGAGCAGAAGGTATGAGGATCACAGAGAGCTTATTACCATCCTTACCCAAAAAACCGGATGTCATTCTCTCTGCTAATGATGATATGGCACTCGGCGCGATTGAAGCATTAAGTGCACAAGGATTTAAACCGGGTGAAGTGCTAGTGACAGGTTTTGATGCAAGTCCAGAAGCGCTTAGCCGTATCAAAGAGGGCTGGATGGCAGTAACGGCCGATCAGCGGGCAGGGTATGCAGTGAAAATGGCGATGGAACAATTGGTGAATAATATTCGCGATAAGCAAGAAATTACGGGGGCGGATTACCAACCGACCATTATTAGCAAAGATAACCTTGAACAAGCTGAACGTATTGGTGAATTGAAATAGTTACTTAGCATTATTCGGGGCTCTACGAGCCCTGTTTTCCTGAAAAGGAGTTTTTATGTCAGAGCCATTACTTAAAATTACTAATCTTGCCAAAAGCTTTTCAGGGATCTGGGCATTAAGCCAAGCACAGATGACTGTGATGCCAGGAGAGGTACATGCTTTATTGGGTGAAAATGGCGCAGGTAAATCGACCTTCCTCAAAGCATTAGCAGGGGCTCAACCGCAAACCAGTGGCGATATTTGGTTTAATGGTGAAATGCTGTCAGCCGTAGACTCTCCAATAGATCGTCAACAAAAGGGCATTATCACGATTTATCAGGAGTTTAATCTCCTTCCCAATATGACAGTAGCTGAAAACATGTTTCTCGGACGTGAAGCGCTTAAAATGCATTGGATGGTGAATGAAAAGGTGTTGAATCAAGAAGCTAAAGCGATTCTTGATTACCTTCAATTAGCGATTTCGCCAACGACTCAAGTCGCACGGTTAAGTGTGGCTCAACAGCAGATGATTGAAATTGCTCGAGCGTTAACCCTTAACGCTAAGCTTATCGTGATGGATGAGCCGTCTGCTGCACTAAGTGATACAGAAGTCGAAAGTTTACATCGTGTTGTCAGAGAATTGAAGAATCGAGGCGTAAGTGTCATCTATGTTACACACCGCCTACATGAGGTGTTTCAAATCTGCGATAAATTTACCGTGTTTCAAGATGGTCGCTATACGGGTTCAGGTAATGTGGCAGAAACAACCGTCCAAGAAATTATCCGTATGATGGTAGGCCGTAACGTTATTTTTGAACGTCGACCAGCGAGTGAAACCTATCATCGTGATAAGCCTATTCGTCTATCGATAAGGCACTTATCTAAAGCTAAGCCTCCACTCGACCCGCACGGTATTGCGCTTCATGATATTAGTTTTGATGTGCATGAAGGTGAGATTCTTGGCATTGCAGGATTAATGGGGGCTGGCAGAACTGAGATTGCACGTTGTTTGTTTGGGGCGGATAAATACACCACTGGGACGTTTTTTCTCGATGGAGAACCATATCACCCAACAACGCCAATGAATGCGTTAGACAAGGGAATTGCCCTTGTTCCTGAAGACCGCAAAAAAGAAGGTGCGGCATTGGGGCTGTCGATTCGCTATAACCTTTCGCTTTCCGCCTTATCCCATCTATTAAAAATGGGATGGATAGTGGATACCAATAAAGAAAACGCCTTGATAGACAGTTATCAGCAAGCACTACAAATAAAAATGGCCAGTAAAGAGCAAGAAGTGCGTAAATTATCGGGCGGAAATCAACAAAAAGTGATTCTTGCACGTTGTATGGCAATGGATCCAAAAGTATTAATTGTGGATGAGCCAACCCGGGGAATTGATGTTGGTACCAAATCAGAAGTGCATCAGGTCATTTTTGAAATGGCTAAAAAGGGGGTTGCAGTTATCGTTATTTCGTCTGATTTACCTGAAGTTATGGCTATTTCAGATAGGATCATCACATTAAGTGAAGGGCGATTAACTGGAGAAATGACGGGTGATGATGCGACAGAAGAAAAATTAATGACGATGATGGCGATTTGTCATCAAAATTTATCAGCAGAAGCTGCCGTATAAGAGAGGTTAATATGTTGCAACAACAATCTTCTACGGCAGTTAGCCGTAAAAAAATAGATTTTATTGCATTTTTCGAACGTTTTGGCGTATTGATTTTCATGGTACTGCTGGTGCTCTTTTTTCAAACACAAAACAGTAATTTTCTCACTGAACGTAATATTACTAACATACTCACTGAAGTCTCTATCTATGGAATCATGGCTGTTGGTATGACACTCGTCATTCTGACAGCAGGTATTGATTTATCGGTGGGATCGATATTGGCTGTTTGTGCAATGACAGCGGCATTCGTGATTAAAGGTGACAATTTAGTTGGCTTAGATCCGAATGCATGGGGGGGAATGAGTTGGTTAGTGGGATTAGCTATCTGCCTAGCGGTAGGAACGGGCATTGGTTTTTTACACGGTCTCGGTATCACTCGATTAAATATCCCTCCTTTTATCGTGACATTAGGCGGAATGACAATTTGGCGCGGTTTAACGTTAGTGATTAATGATGGCGCACCAATATCAGGTTTTGATGCCGGCTATCGTTGGTGGGGAAGAGGAGAATTATTAGGGATATCGGTGCCTATTTGGATTTTTGCGTTAGTGGCATTAATCGGTTATTTGGCTCTGCATAAAAGTCGTTGGGGACGTTTTGTTTATGCCGTGGGTAGCAACCAAGAAGCCGCACGATTGGCTGGAGTGAATGTAAAACGCGTTCTCGTGAGTGTTTACGTGGTCATTGGTTGTTTAGCTGGTCTGGCGGGGTTTGTATTAAGTGCTCGTTTAGGGAGTGCTGAAGCAGTGGCAGGTATGACGTTTGAGCTGCGTGTGATCGCCTCGGTCGTGATTGGAGGGACATCATTAATGGGAGGATATGGGCGTATAGGCGGGACAATAATTGGCTCAATCATCATGGGAATATTAATTAATGGTCTAGTTTTAATGAATGTCTCAGCGTATTACCAGCAGATCATTACAGGTTTAATTATTATTTTAGCTGTTGCTTTTGATACTTATGCGAAAAATCGCCGAGGGGCGAGTTAAATAATTAACTAATGATGATAGTACAAACACCTTTTTAAATGAATAAAAAGGTGTTTTTTTATCATAAAATAAAGTTAACCTTATAAATTAGTTTATTTTCAATTTGTGAATGTCGTTATGTTTTATTTTATGATTAGCACTTAGTGAGGTTTTAAGTATATATTTTTTCTCTCTCACATAATCACATCATGAAACTAATTAGTTTAATTTCATTCACTTATGTTTTATTGCTGCTATAATACTATCGTTATTTTAGCTTTTCCTATGGAAAGAAAGAAATAACACCATGTGGTCAACACTGACTATGTTTTTGATATTCAGCATATCGCTGAATTTAAATGTTGTAGTTAAGGAGTCGATAATGGTAAGTAATAATACAGCACGTCGCTTATTAGGAATGCCTTATAAATTGAGTCGTTCTAAAAAAAATATGCGTGTTTCCATCATTGCAAAAGAAAATGCAACTCAACAACTGCCTACTGAGTTACAAAATAAATCAGTAGTTGCTGCATTAAGTAATAAAGCGACAGAGAAAAAAACATATCATTCAACGACAGTATTCTATCCAGAATATGTTATTAGTTAATTGAATGGATGTTAACCCTCTGGCATCGCTAGGGGGTTAAAGAACAAAAAAATAATCATTTTGATATGCTGATTTACTAATAGTATACCTGCCTTATTTCCCCCAACATATTGATTGTGAGATGAATATTCAGTTTTAACGTGATTTAACGAGTCAACATGTGATGTGGTAAGCGTTTCTACATCACGAATAACATCGAATATTAAGATATTTCCGATGAAAAAATAGCAGAACTTGGTTACATTAAATTAGCTCATAAATATAAAAATTAACTAGGTATCTCTATTGATAAACTTCAAATATTTGTTCTGCTATTTTTGTCTTATTATTGTGACAGGCTGTTCAACCGGATTTAAAAAAGATGAAGAAAGTAATCGGCTAAAGTTTAGCATTCAGCAGCCGAACACCATACCGATTAAAGAGTCGGTAGAAGTGCTGGCCGTCTCTGATATGTTACCTGGTGATATTTTATTATCTTCAGCAACAGGACTGAATTCATGGGGGATCCGACTATTCAGTATTAGCGGTGTTAGCCATGCATCAATCTATTTAGGCGCTGGTGAAGTCGCTGAATCAGTAGGGAGTGGGGTGAGGATTATCTCTCTCGACCAAGCAATTGCGGATTCAAATAATATGGTCGTTTTACGGCAAGCAGGTTTAACCTCTATTCATGCGGATAAACTTCGCGAATTCTCAATGCAAAATGATGGTAGCAAGTATAACTATAAAGGTATTGTGATGATTGCCCCTTGGATGCTCACTAAACGTGTTTGTGAACTTCCCTTTATTGGCCAAACAATACGTAATTTTTGTTTAAAAACGCTTGCGACAGTACAACTAGGTGATGATGTTGATCAAGCGAATGGTTTCTTTTGTTCGCAGTTTGTCCTAGACGCATATAAATATGCGGGGCTGCCTTTGTTTGAAGGTAATTCTGCATGGATAACGCCAGCAGATATTCTGCATATGCGAACAGGAGATGTTCCAACCTTTGTGCCAACTCAGCGCTTAAGTTACGTTGGACATTTAAAATCATGGAGCTTTTCCAGCGCAATTAGTCGGAAATAATGCAGGACGTCAAACGGAGTATTGGCAATATTTATTGAAAAAAAAGGCCAACTCAGAGAAGTTGGCCTGCTAAAACTGGAAGCAATGTGAGCAATGTCGTTTACGAAAACTTGAGTAAATTACTCAGGTATTCGTTAGGTAAAAGATAACCATTCTCATTTAATAAATCAACCCCTTTTTTATGTGTTAGCATGATTTTATTTTCTTACGCATTAATCAGTCTTAAAAAAAACTGAAATTTCAAGTTGTTACCTTTTGATGTTTTTATGCGATAGGCTTTAAATTCTAAGAAAACAATGGGTTTATAAAGAAATTATTCGTTATACTCAGCGGAATGCATTTGTGAAACCTCATATACAGGTTATGGTTTAATGAGAAAACTACGTGTCGGCATTGTTGGTTTGGGGGCTATTGCACAGAAAGCCTATTTACCTGTGCTCAGTAAAACTGAGAATTGGCAACTTATGGGGGCTTTTTCGCCTAACCAAGCGAAAGCGAAAATCGTTTGTGATAGTTATCGTATTCCGTTGTATTCAGGCATAAAATCACTAGCAGCAGACTGCGATGCGGTTTTTGTTCATAGTAGTACCTCAAGTCATTTTAGTGTGATCCACAGTTTGCTATCGGCGGGTGTGCATGTTTATGTCGATAAGCCACTCGCTGAAACCCTGACTCAATCAGAACAGCTTATTCATTTAGCATATAAACAAAAACGCTCGCTGATGGTTGGCTTCAATCGACGTTTTTCACCTTTTTATCAGCAGCTAAAACAACAACTTAATCAGGTCTCTTCGATACGGATGGAAAAGCACCGTAGTGATAGTGTTGGCCCTAACGATGTGCGTTTCACTTTGCTTGATGATTATTTGCATGTAGTGGACACCGCTATTTGGCTGGCGGGAGGCCATGCGTCGTTAGTAAGTGGTAGTATTAGTACGACAGCGAATCGAGAGTTATTTTACGCTGAGCATCATCTTAATGCTAATCAATGCTGGATAACGACATCAATGCATCGTCGTGCAGGAAGTCAACAAGAGCAAGTCTCGGCCATCTGTGATGGTAGTGTTTATCAAGTGACAAATATGAATCATTGGGTCAGCGAAAATCAACAAGGTGTGATACAAAAACAGCCTTCTAATTGGGACTCGATATTAGTGCAGCGTGGCTTTGATGGCGCGATCCGTCACTTTATTGAGGCAGTAAGCCATAATACGCCACCGGATATTAGTGGAGAGCAAGCCATATATGCGCAACAAATGATTGAAAAAATGTGGTCTATGGCTGAGTCGAATTTGAGATAAGCGGAAGGGATTAACCGCAAACAGTTATATGATAATTGCGCTATAAAAATTATTCCGTTTAGGTTTTTCAGCGCATGATGTTGGAGAAGGACGTTATTACTCAATTCTTGGATCCTAAAAATACATTCGTTGGATTAACAATCACACGATGGCTAAAAGAATAATCGTTAATCATTTGTAGCGGTAGATCTCATTTATCTTGTTGTTTTAGAGACATTCTTGAGTATTCGATTATAATTTTACCGTTAACTTAAATTTTATTTTCTATCAGGAGGGGTATATGTATAAAACGATTCTGGTTCCTATAGATCTCACCGAAGATGAACTAACAAGTAAAGCTGTTCGTCATGCGGTTAATTTAGCCAAACAATCAGGTGCAAAAATTCACTTGATTCATGTATTGCCAATTTCTTCTGCGATTATTAATGCATACGCGCTGGGTTATATGGAAATAAAAGACCGAGCAACGGTTAAAGCAGAAGAAGATATGAAAATGTTAATGGACTCCATTGATTTACCTATTGCCGATGTCAGCTATACCATTACGTTTGGCTCACCTCGTGATGAAGTCATTAATACAGCGAAAGATATTAATGCAGATATTATTGTCATCGGTTCGCGCCGTCCTAATATATCCACTCACCTCTTAGGTTCAACAGCCGCAGGAATTGTTCGTTACGCAGAAACTTCTGTATTGGTTGTCCGTTAATATTGACCGTGAGCCTATGCTAATGCTTAGGCTCACGGAATTGTTCACTAGGCTTTCTTTTTATTTTATTCATCGTTAAATGATGATTTACGATTAGATTCGTATTTTACTGTTATTCACCTAATGCATTGAATGTTATAGTTCAACCTGATTATTGTTATTTCTATCGGGATGGTAAACGTATTTATGGAAAAGTTTTCTCAAGAAGTGCTGAGAATTGAGCATTTCGTATTAAGGGTATTACGATTCTATTTTATATCATTACTGGTTTTTTTCCTTGGGCTATTACCGGGTATTCTTGGTTTTTATGTTATTGAAGGGCATTCGTTAATGGAGTCGATGCTTAACGCATTATCGATGTTAAGTGGTCAATCAATAGAACCAGCGCCAATAACTCAAGGTGGACGATTTTTTATTGCTATTTATGGCTTATTTTTACAGAGTGTGTTCATTATCAGTATTGGTTTAATTGTCACGCCTTTTTTACACCGTATTTTGCATAAATGGCATTTAGAAGATAACTAGTGTCTTGATAAAATTGTGAACTCGATTTTACAAATAGTCTGGTAGCTCACGGCAGTTTGATTTTATTAATACTATACTTTTAGTGAACAAAAATGATAAGCATCCAACAGTGTCTCCTTGTTATCAGAACTTAGTCATAAATGGTTTAAGTGACTGATAACAAAAATATAAATAATTAATGGGGGTATCGCATGTATAGTAAAATTTTGGTTCCTGTAGATATTTCTGAGGATATTCTGACAGATAAGGCATTAAAACATGCAATTTATTTGGCAAAAGTGTCAGGAGCAAAAATACATCTTTTTCACTCAGTTCCCGATGTATCAAGATTTTCGATGAGCTATAGCTATCATTATGATCTTTTATCTTCATTCGCCAAAAAAGCGGTTGAACGCTCAGAAGAGCAGTTAAAAGAAATTATCGCTAAGATCGATTATCCGCATGAAGACATCTCTTATAAAGTGGCTTTTGGATCGCCGCGCGATAAAGTACTCGCGGAAGCAGAAGAAATTGGCGCTGACTTAATTGTTATTGGCTCACGTAACCCTAGTATTTCAACACATTTATTAGGCTCAAATGCTTCAGGTATTGTTTCTTATGCGACAATCTCTGTGTTAGTCGTGAGATAATATTATTAAGGGTAAGACCAGTATGATACTGGTCTTACCCAAGTTAAGTTAATGTAATGGCATATTGAGAGATAATATATTGTTACGTTAACTCGAAGGGCATTTATCCCCATATAAGTGAAGTGCTATGGGTATAAAAATAAAACGATTATTTACCTTCTACGGCTTCTTTCGCTTTTTTGATTGCTTCAATACCTTGTTGACAAGCTTGTTCTTGAGCTTCTTCAGGGTAATCAGCAAGTGCTTTTTTGGCATCTTCTAATTGCTGTTTCATTTCAGAAATTCTTTCTTTCACATTAGGATCACTTTTGTACTGCTCTTCCGCCTGTTTAACAAGCGTATTCATTTCTTGAAAATAAGTATCACAATTTTTTCCTGCATTCGCGCTAAATGCAGTTAATGCCGTCAATATCCCGAAAACAACTGGAAGTAATTTTTTCATAATTTATTCGCTTTTTTGATGTAACAATAAGCCGAGAATAGCATCCCATATTCAAAAAGACACCTCCTCCATCAATCAATATTTTCAGCAGAAGGTGTTTTTTAAGCATATTAGGAATAATCTGTAATATTGGCATTATCAAGATAGCATAAATTGCATAAATATTAATGAGAATCATTATTGACTCACTGAACTTTAAAAGTGTACAGTTAAGTACACTTTTAGTCATGAAGGAAATAAGGTATGCAGAATAAAATAGTGATTGATACGACGGAATGGCCTGTTTGTGTCATAAAATCATTCCCTGAAACAGTGGATGAGACTCGTTTATGGCTAGAGGAGATGGATCTCTTATTAGCAAAAAGAATGCAATTTGCGTTAGTTTATCCACCCGTTAAACAGAAAAAAGGGAAAGCTTCAGATGAGCATATCGCCGCGATGAAATATGTCCGCCGTTGGTTAAAACATGCGAGAGAACCCATGTTAGAACATTGCCGAGCCATGATTGTGACATTACAACCTGATGCAAGTGATAAAGAAGATATGGAACAAATGGCGCCGTTACTTTCTGCTTTATATGGACCTGAAGTATTGATTGAAAATGACACCGCCGCAGCAAAACGACGTGCTACGGCATTGGTCGCATAATGACAGGTTATTGGCTAATTTTTCGAATATAACTGGCGATGATATCTACGGAAAGCGTAATTTGCTTGGAGATAAATTCATCGCTAGGTTTAAAGTTAGAGACACAGAAAGTTTTAATAAAAACATCGGCTTTTAACATTTCTAAGAATCGAGATGAGATGCTTAATAATGTTTGTTCATCGACTTTGACTTCAGGTAGGCTGAGCAGCTTTTCAGTTAATAGCCGATAGCTACGAACAGGGCCCTGTTCGAAAAAAGCATGGCTAATTTCAGGGAAACGATTATATTCTCCGAGGATTAACCGATATAAACCAATAGATTGTGGCTTGATCACATTTAATAAAAAGCGAGCGCCATAAAAAGATAAAATGGATTCAATAGTCTGTTTGGTCGGTGTGCTGTCATCATCATCGGTGAAAATATCATCAATCATAGACTCAATAACGGCAGCAAATAATCCTTCTTTATCTCCGAAGTTTTTATATAAAGTCGACCGAGAACCTCCCGCACGCTCAATTATCATATCAAGCGTTGTTCCTTCAAACCCATATTGAATAAAAATATCAGAGGCTGCACTGATTAATGCTTTATTACGGCGCTGTCCTTTAGGGGTTTTGGCAGGAAATGGGCTATTCATGCAATGTTTATCCTAGAATTATGATTTTTTACGATTAATTTTAACTATTCTTAACACGAAAGACGCAGCTAGTGCTGACTAATCATGCTTTAACCTGAAAGAGATCATGATTCAGGCTATTATTTCTCTTTATGATATTGTCAAAGATTATCATGTTTAAATAATTATCTGAATAATGGCGCTGTATTCGAGGGGAAGGGGAATGAAAGGATATGCAAGTGATGAGTGGCAGGGGGAGCATGCCGTATCTGAGATGCAAAGAGAAATCACACGATTGTGTATGCAGTGTGGCCTGCTATTGCTTCAGCATGGTGCCGAAAGCATGTTGGTCGAACAGTTAACAACTCGTTTAGGTATCGCTCTAGGCGCAGATCAAGTTGATAGTGCTATTTCTTCAAATTCATTGGTTTTGACAACCATCATTAACGACCATTGTTTAACTTCTACTCGACGTATTATTGACCGTGGAATTAATATGCATGTCGTCACGGAAGTACAGCATGCCGTGATATTAGTTGAGCATCATTTACTCGATCGTAAACATCTACAGAAAAAGTTATCTTCTATAAAACCGCTACGCTATCCACGTTGGATAATGGTTTTAATGGTGGCACTATCTTGCGCCTGTTTTAGTAAATTAAACGGTGGGGGATGGGATGGTTCACTAGTGACCTTTATTGCGAGTGGCTGCGCCATGTATATTCGGCAGGTACTCACTTCTCGACAAATGAATCCATTAATTAATTTTTGTATTACTGCTTTTATCGCCACTTCCGTGTCAGGCTTATTACTTAAAATGTCTTATTTTGCACCGACGGCAAGTATTTCTATGGCAGCAAGCGTATTGTTATTAGTACCTGGTTTTCCATTAATTAATGCGGTAGCAGATATGTTTAAAGGACATGTTAATACCGGACTCGCTCGATGGACGATGGCCAGTTTATTGACGCTTGCGACCTGTATAGGTGTTGTTATTGCAATGGCTGTGTGGAATTTAAGGGAATGGGCATGAGTTTTTTATTCGCACTCTTAGAAGATATGTTGCTTGCGGCAATTCCAGCGGTTGGCTTTGCAATGGTATTTAATGTGCCGGTTAAGGCATTAAAATATTGTGCCTTGCTTGGGGCTATTGGCCATGGTTCCCGTATGACCATGATGACGTTAGGTCTCAATATTGAATGGGCAAGTTTTATTGCTGCTATTCTTGTTGGGGCGATTGGGATCCAATGGTCAAGAACGTGGCTTGCACACCCTAAAGTATTTACTGTGGCAGCAGTTATTCCCATGTTTCCTGGCATTAGTGCTTATACAGCCATGATCTCTGTTGTAAAGATTTCTCATTTAGGCTACACCCCCGAATTATTTGAAACATTAGTCACTAACTTTTTAAGAGCTTCATTTATTGTTGGCGCTCTATCAATCGGATTATCCCTTCCTGGTTTATGGTTATATCGTAAGCGCCCGAGTGTATAACATTGAATAGAAACCTTTGGCAAATATAATATTGCTGAAGGATTCTATTATCTTCGTTTTTATAAAAATATTGCAATTGATAAAATAGATGTTAAAGCTATTTAATTAGCTTTTATTATTAAATATTCGATTAATTAATAGACAGACACTACCGACGATTAAGATAATTGCGATTATCAAATTGCTTTAATATCAGTATGTGACGCCCTATTGAGAGTATTTTTTAATTGTAAAATAGTGTGCCTCTAATATTCATTCACGACAAAAAAGCTTATATTTAGCTAACTGAAGCTGCGTTCAGAAAATATGCAGTATATTACGGGATGCAGTAAAGCATCTATGTTAATCGTTTAATCTTAAACCATCAGTGGTGTTATTTTGAGTAGAACAGATGTTTTTTGGTGCCCAAAATGGGTGCTATCATTTTTATTATTGTTATTTACATTCCCACTTATCGCAGCTCCAGCTACATTTGATGAAGCAAAAGTCTTAAGTAAAACCAAAGTGTATATGGATCAAAACCATCAAGGAGAGGGAACGCTATATTGTGGATGTGAATGGAACTGGGCAGGAAAAAGTGGGGGGGTAGTCGATTTAGCCTCATGTGGTTATCAAGTGCGCAAACAACAAAATCGAGCGCAACGCATCGAATGGGAGCATATTGTTCCAGCATGGGTTTTTGGTCATCAAAGACAATGTTGGCAAAATGGTGGGCGTAAAAATTGTGTGTCAACAGATGCTATTTTTCGCAAAATGGAAGCGGATATGCATAACTTAGCACCATCAATAGGTGAAGTTAATGGTGACCGTAGTAATTATAGTTATGCTCAACTACCCGCAAATGCCGCGTATGTTTATGGACAGTGTCGTAGTCGGGTGGATTTTCAACAGCGCGTTTTTGAACCTCGTAATGAAGTCAAAGGGCAAGTAGCACGTGTCTATTTTTATATGCACGATCGCTATAATCTTTCCATGTCTCGTCAGCAGCAGCAATTATTGATGGCTTGGGATAAACAATATCCACCGAGCCAATGGGAAAAACAACGTGACCAACGTATTGCCGCAGTGATGGGACACCATAATCCATTCGTGACAGGAGAAATGAAATGGGAATTAGGGCATAAAAATAGCGGGCAAGGGATAAAGACACCCGAAAAGGCGTCATCACAACCAATGACAAAGGCATTAAAAGCGGAAACGCCTAAAGCCACGACGCAGGTAAAAGGAAATCGTAATTCGCATAAATACCATTTGTCACATTGTTCTGGTTTTAAAACCACGGCAGATAAAAATGCGGTAATGTTTGTTGATGAATCTGCGGCACAAGCTGCGGGATATGAATTAGCAGG
Organism: Providencia sp. PROV080; assembly: GCF_033688105.1. NCBI lineage: Bacteria > Pseudomonadati > Pseudomonadota > Gammaproteobacteria > Enterobacterales > Morganellaceae > Providencia > Providencia sp. PROV080. The sequence goes on along the minus strand of NZ_CP096346.1, from coordinate 2,465,367 downwards.
TAACTGCAAACCTTAACGTCATCAGGTAAAGGGCATTTTAGTTTTATCTTCTCAGTAAAGGATCCCCCAATTATATTGGTTGGGGGATTTTTACGTTTATTGTGCAGTCACTATCTTGCCATTGATGACATTAAATTTTTGGATTAACTGGCCATTCTCATCAAATTCTGAAATAGTGCCTTGAGGTTCACCATTTTTAAATACACCAGAAGCCTGAAGTTTGTTGCTTTTGGTATCATGATAAACTTTAAATGGACCCGTTAATTTCCCATTGCTTGCGGTCATTTCGAGATCTTTACGCCCATCTTCATGATATATTTTCACCAGTCCATTGACCTGACAATTTTGAATTGGCGTGTACATTTTCGTTTTACCATTTTCATAGAAGTATTCAAGATAACGATCTAAACAACCATTCTTCACCCAGCTTTTTGACTCTAATTGACCATTATCATAGTGGAACTCATAAGGGCCATTCGGTGTACCTTTAGGTACTTGAGTTGAAGGGAATTCGTAGCCTTTAAGCTCATTCAGAGCATTCAAATCTGATTGAGAGGAGGTTGGTGTGAGTAGCTGACAACCCGAAATAAGCAAAGCGAATGAAAAGGATAATGTTGGTTTTAATAGATTTAGCTTTAGCATAATATCCCTATTGATAGAGGTATGAAATTTTACTTAAGTAGTGATAAATAATGTTTTTTCCAATAAGTATCAATAAACTATAGTCATAATAAGCCAGATATCAGTCAGAATTTTCTTAAGCTAGACTAAAACACAAATTAAATACGCAGTGAGAAAAATGTTAATTTATTGTTGCATACAACGTGAAGGCAGAGTTATAGTCGGGTAATAGGAATAAGCGTAACTCAATAATAGCCAAAGCATTTAAGTTTTATCGATTTTGTCATAATAGTGTCATAGAAATTCATTAGTTTACGGGTATAACCTAGCAGGGAGGAACTAATGGGAACTAAGTCTTTGTTTGTATGCGCACAAGACCGGTTACTACTCCATCATGTTGTTGTCATGGTGAGATAAGTAACCGGTTTTTTTATTGCATGTTCAACCAACATGAGCTTGAAGGGAGCTCCTCTCTGTTCTGAATAGTCCGTCATTTGAATTGACTTTAACGATACCTGGAAGGGTTAATACTATGAGTAGACAGAAAGCTGCAACAAAGACGCGCCGTGAAATGAAACGTTCATTACGTAAAGAACGCGCTGGTCGTTACGAAATGGCAAGTGTATCCTCTTTTGCTGATTTTACTGGGATTGAGCCAATCGGCATGGCAAAAGAACGACGTGATATGTCGCCAATTACTCCACGTAATGATGCTCAAAAGCTCTATATTAATTCCATTAAACATAAACAGTTAATTTTCGCTAATGGTGAAGCTGGCTGCGGTAAAACTTATATTAGTACCGCATTGGCGGCTGACGCGTTAATTAATAAAGATATCAATAAAATTATTGTCACACGACCTGTTTTACAAGCAGAGGAAGACCTAGGCTTTCTGCCCGGAGATATGGCTGACAAATTTGCGCCATATTTCCGTCCTGTCTATGACGTATTAGTGAAAAGGCTTGGCAGCTCCTTTTTACAATACTGTTTGCGGCCTGAAATTGCGAAAGTTGAAATTGCGCCATTTGCTTACATGCGTGGTCGTACGTTTGAAAATGCCATTGTGATTTTAGATGAAGCGCAAAATGTCACCGTTAGTCAAATGAAGATGTTTTTGACGCGGCTGGGGGAAAATGTCACCGTAATTGTGAATGGTGATGTGACTCAGTGTGACTTACCTGAAGGGGTCATATCAGGGTTGGCCGATGCATTGCAACGTTTTAGTAGCGATGAAATGGTCTCGATGGTGAATTTTTCAGTTGATGATTGTGTTCGTTCGACACTGTGTCATCGTGCATTATTAGCTTATAGCCATTAATAGCTTGTTAAGCCCCAGCGGCGAATTAGCTCGCTGGGGCTATTTAAAGTATTAATGCCAATTAGTGGTGTAGCATTTCATGAACAATTTGTTCATCATTTAGCGAATATGGGTAATAAGTCGGCCAGTTATCCATTTGTTGTAATAATTTTTCATGGGATTCATTCCCCATATAAAGATGGAAATGACCTGAAGGTTGCGGTTCTATAATATGGTCACTAAATTGAATATATTTAGGGGCTTTCGATGCCGCATCTTGGCATTCAAATAAATAGCGAACGCCTTTCTTACCTGATGCATACTGTAAGATCTTAAATCCTGAATAATGATATTCGCAGCGGCTGACATGACCATTTTGGCTAAATTCAATGATATTGTTTTCAATACTAATATTATCGACGTCTGTTTTATAACCTTTTTTATAATAATCGCGATATTCTTCAATCGTTTTATCTTTATTGGTTTTTGCTTTATGTTCTAAAACAGGATCTAATTTCCCTGACAATAACAGCGGGTTAATAGATTCCCATATCCCATCCCAATCACTGAGTTTTCTATCTTTGACATCTGCATCATCAAAAAAGCCTTTGCTGGCTTGTTTGGCTTTTTCTGACTGAGGATGTGCATGGCTGTGGGCTAGAGCATTAACACTCATCAATAGTGAGCTGAGACTCAGAGCAATAGCAATAAAGGGTTTGTTAATCATTGAAATGTTCCCATAGTCATAAATGAATTCCATTATGTTATAACATAACATTTGTTAGGTGCAAAAATTTATTTTTAAATTTGAATAAATAGAATTTATGAGAATGTGTCTAATTGTTTGAAATCAAAGGAAAAGAATGCAATAAATCTTTTCCTTTGATAATTGATAAATGAGTCATTGATTATCTAGGTTTGCTTTCTTGTTGTTTTTTATAAATGTCCTGATTTTTTTTGATCGTATTTAGCACGCTATCTTCATATGGGTCGCTCTTTACTTGAACCTCTTTTTTATCATCAGGGGAGGGGGTTGAGCATCCTGAAAGGACGACTATCAAAGCGGTTAATAATCCTATACGCATAAGAACTCCTTCTTAAAGTTAAGCAAATACAATAGATCACATGATAATTATTGAAAAGTGATTGACAGAATAAAGCACATATTGACACGCATTGCGCTATAGAAAAAGTGATGGTAATAACCATCACTTTCATGTTATTCGCTATTGTTACTTCTTAATCGTCAGGGTTATCCATGACGTGATGTCTTTCTTGATGATAACCTTCCTCATCATAGCCATAACGCCAATAAGGAATAGCATAAATGCTTTCACGACCAAAGCCTTTATCACGACGTACAAAACGGCGCAAATCGCGAATTATTTGGTCTTCGCCAGCGATCCAAAATGAAGCATCTTCAGAGGGAATATCCCAAGATTTGAAGGTATTGATTAATTCTTCAGTTTTGTTGATGCCGCCACAAACCCATATCACCTCAATCCCTGCTGGTTTGATTAATTCACGCATATCGTCTGGGTGGTCTAAACGTAAAACCACTTTACCGGTTGCTTTTGCATGCATTTTTTCCAGTAAGGCTGCAATGGCGGGCAAGGAGCTAGAGTCTCCAGCCATAAAATAATGCTGGCTATGCGGTAATAATGGGTCTGGACCACCTGGGTTGGTTATTCCCATCCAGTTACCTTCTACAGCATCACGAGCGAACAAGTAAGCAGGACCTTCATTACCGTCATGCATGGCGAACTCAATATCTATTTCTTTCACTTCCGGACGGATCGCACGCACCGTGTAGGTACGAACAAACGGACGTGGCTTATCGGTAGGCCAACTACGGCCATGTTCACTGAGGATAGGTAATGCAGGCTGGCTTTTTAAATCGGGGGCAAGGAAAATTTTAATATGGCCACCTTCACATTGGGTTGGATAGTCACCAAGCCGTTCGCCAGTGAAAGTGATACTACGAATTGAAGGGCTAATATCGGTAACCGATTTGACCTGAATCAGCTGTGGTGGCGCCGGGCGGTAAATATTTTTTTCGACTGGTTTGTCATTTGCCACAGGCGGTCTCCTTTTATTAATGATAATGATAAAATTATTATTTGGGAATTGTTATCATTATCATATCATGCTTTTCTTGAATATAAATCACCGAAAACCAAACATTTTTAGAGTAAAAAAATGCCGTATTTGACACAATACGGCATTCCAAACAACGAAATTTATTTCACTTTCATTCCCGCGGCGGTCATTAACAGCCTAAATAGGGATGAGAAGGCAAATAACGCTAGGACACTCCCAAACCAAATTATTGCCATCCAACCTATTTTTTTCCACCATGGCGATGAAACAGTGTGATTAGTGGTAGCCTTGGTCTGGGGTAATTTTTCCTCTGAAGACATAGTAACTCCAATAGGTGTAAACCAAAATAATAGGGATAATAAACAGTGCGCCAACCAGCATGAAGCCTAAACTTTCCATTGGTCCTGCGGCATCACGGAAGCTAATCGCAGGTGGGATCAGGTTTGGCCAAATACTGATGCCTAAACCAGTAAAGCCAAGGAAAATCAATGTTAAGGCCGCTAAAAAAGGCACGCTATCTGACCGTTTGCGTTTGGCACTGATTAACATGATATAGACACAACCAAGGACTAGTAACGGTACTGGTAGGAAGAAGAATAGGTTTGGAAGGCTAAACCAGCGCTGATAAATAGCCTCATTAAGGACAGGCGTCCATGCACTAATGACCGCGATCACGGCAAGCATTAATAACGTTAATGGGCGTAATAAACGGTACATTGTTTGTCGTAAGTGTCCTTCGGTTTTCATAATCAGCCAGCCACAAGCGAGTAGGGCATAAGCAATAACTAAGCCGAAACCACAGAATAATGGGAATGGTGAGAACCAATCAAAATAGCCTCCCATGTAAACACGGTTTTCGACATGGAAACCTTGAATAAAGGCACCAACAACAACACCTTGTACAAAAGTGGCAAAGATAGAACCCCAGATAAAGGCATGATCCCAATGCTTGCGGTGTGATTCATCGGCTCGGAAACGAAACTCAAAAGCAACCCCTCGGAAAATCAAGGCCAATAGCATAAAGGTGAGAGGAATCGATAGCGCATCCAGTACAATGGCATAGGCGAGGGGGAAGGCACCAAATAAACCCGCACCACCTAATACTAGCCATGTTTCATTGCCATCCCACACAGGCGCGACACTGTTCATCATCAAGTCGCGATCTTGGCTATCTTTCAGGGCTGGGTATAAGATACCAATCCCTAAATCGAAACCATCCATAACAATGTACATCAAAATACTGAATACAATGATGACAAACCAAATAAGTGGTAAATCAATGCCCATGAGTTGTATCCTCCTGGATCCCTTTGCGAATTAATTTCATCATGTACATATAGCCAATACCAAAAACACTACCGTAAACAATAAAGAATGCTAATAGACTGATACTCATATGCATTTCGCCATGAGCACTGACGGCATCGGATGTCCTTTGTAATCCATAGACGACCCAAGGCTGACGTCCTATCTCTGTGGTAAACCAACCGGCTAAAATAGCGATCAAACCAGAGGGTGCCATGACAAACATAAAACGTAAGAAGGTTTTTGATTCATAAAGATTTTTACGGTAGCGCAACCATAATCCCCAAACGCCAGCGGCGATCATCAATAAACCCAGCCCAACCATGACACGAAATGACCAGAACACCATAAACACATTCGGTCTATCTTCGGGTGGATAATCTTTTAACGCGGGAACTTGCTTATCCAAGCTGTGTGTCAAAATGATGCTCGCAAGATAGGGAATTTCGAGCGCATATTCAGTTTTCTCTTTTTCCATATTAGGAATACCGAACAGGATCAATGGGGTAGCTTCACCGGGTTTATTCTCCCAATGTCCTTCCATCGCGGCGACTTTAACGGGTTGATGTTTCAATGTATTTAATCCATGAGCATCACCAATAAGCGCTTGAAGAGGTGCTAAAATTAAGATTAACCATAGTGACATGGAAAACATTTTCTTCATGGCGGAAGAGCGATTGCCTTTAAGCAGGTGCCATGCCGCTGACGCCCCTATGAAAAATGCCGCCGCGAGGAAGGCCGCCGTTGTCATATGCAATAAGCGATAAGGGAAAGAGGGATTGAAAATAACGGCTAACCAATCAACGGGGACGATACGGTTATCAACAATTTCAAATCCTTGTGGCGTTTGCATAAAGCTGTTGGATGCAAGGATCCAAAAAGTTGAGATAATCGTCCCGAGAGCAACCATACAGGTCGCAAAGAAATGTAATTTTTCCCCAACACGGTTCATGCCGAATAACATGACACCGAGAAATCCTGCCTCAAGAAAAAAGGCAGTAAGTACTTCGTATGTTAATAAAGGTCCAGTCACACTACCGGCAAAATCAGAAAAAAAGCTCCAGTTAGTGCCGAATTGGTATGCCATTACCAAACCAGACACCACCCCCATACCGAAATTGACCGCAAAAACTTTCGACCAGAAATGAAATAATTTTATATAGTCCTTATCCCGAGTTTTCAGCCATAAGCCTTCGAGTACCGCAAGGAAACTCGCGAGCCCAATGGTGATCGCTGGGAAAATAATATGGAACGAGACTGTAAACGCAAATTGAATACGAGCCAGTTCCAGCGCAGTTAGTCCAAACATATTGACCCCTGATTGGAATTGATAATGCGCACGCTGCATGTTTGATATTCAGCCAACAATAACGGTGCTATCCATAGCAAAATTACCGATTAAAACTGTTGGTTTGTGACAAATCGCAAACCTATCGAAAAATGCATTGTGCTTATAGTGAAAAAAGTCAGGTAAATGTATGGATAAGTAGAACATGAGACGATAAACTATAATAGTAACAATTTTTTAGTTATTAATTATAACAGTTGAGGCGGGTATGACGCGATACGAACAACTGGCTGCACAAATACGTCAACAGATTGAAGATAATATCTGGCAAGTTGGTGATAGGTTACCGTCACTTAGGGAAAGTGTAAAACAGTCTGGATTGAGCTTGATGACAGTAGTGCAAGCTTATCAATTACTTGAAAGCCAAGGTTGGATAGCCGCACGGCCACAATCGGGATATTATGTTGCCCGCAGAAATACCAATTTCGCTGCGGCAAAAGGCGGTAAAGGACTACATCTTAATGAAAATGTAGAAATCAATGCGTCGATTTTTGGTGTCCTACAAGCTTGTAAGGATCCTGATATTGTTCCATTTGGTTCGGCTTTCCCTGAACCCGCACTACTTGATGAGCCTAAATTAGGAAAAACACTAGCCTCAGTAGCTCGTCGTTTAGCAAGATTTAATACAACAGCCAATTTACCGCCGGGTAATGAACAATTACGACGAAATATTGCTCAGCGATACGCTAGCCAAGGGATCCACGTGGCTCCCGATGAGATAGTGATCACCGCAGGAGCGATGGAATCGTTAGTGCTGAGTTTACAGTCAGTGACCCAACCTGGTGATTGGGTTGTTATTGAATCACCGGCCTTTTATGGTTCATTACAAGCGATTGAGCGCCTCAAATTAAAAGCAATCGCAATTAAAACAGATCCTTTGTTTGGTATTGATTTGGATGCGCTGGAAGATATTGCGGCAAAATATCCAATCAAAGCGTGTTGGCTCATGACTCATTATCAGAACCCGTTAGGAGGCACAATGCCACCTGCCAATAAAAAAAGGCTGGTGGAGATCCTCAACAAGAATCAAATTGTTCTCATTGAAGATGATGTGTATGGCGAGCTTTATTTTGGTAATCAACAACCGATACCCGCTAAAGCCCTCGATGTGAAAGGCAATTTTTTTCATTGTTCGTCATTTTCAAAATGTTTAGCACCAGGCTACCGTGTCGGTTGGGTGGCTGCCGGTAAGCATGCGAGCAAGATTCAACATTTACAAATGATGAGTACAGTATCTGCCAGTGTGCCAACCCAGCTTGCCATTGCGGAATACCTTACTCAAGGTGGATATGACAATCATTTACGTAAGCTACGGCAAACGATGGAGCAACGCCAACATCAAATGTTAGGCGCTATAGCGCAATATATGCCATCCTCAGTCAAAGTGAATACACCAAAAGGTGGCTATTTCTTATGGTTAGAATTTGAACCTCCATTTAATGCGATACACCTTTATCAGCTCGCACTTAAAGAGGGAATCAGTATTGCTCCAGGCAGCATGTTCTCAACCAGTGATCAGTTCAATCATGCATTTAGATTAAATGCGTCATTCACTTGGAATGAGCAGTTGGAACAGGCAATGAAAACTCTGGGGCGTTTATGCCATTCGTTGATTGCTGAGAAACGCGGCTAGTCACACTTTACATGTAGGAACATTGCCTTGGGCGGTTAACTTTGCCACTCTTAATACGAGAAACGAAAGTTAATGGACAGCGATTGCTCGGGGGAATGTATGAAAATTAAATGTTTTGATGCGACTGAGTTACCGATCGAAGAATGGCAAGAGAGTTATGGTACTAATGCCGAAATTTTTTGTTGGCCTGTCGCATCTGACTTCTCACTACGAGCAAGTCTTTCGCAGGTTAGCGATTCGAATTATTTAAAGCAATACACAAAAGGGAAACGTCTTTGTGTTTCTCTTGATAACGGCAATTTGTCGATTGTTGATTGTCAACAACAGAGGCATTCAATGGCCAAAATTGGCGATACTTTTTATGCTCCTGCCCAGCAGCTTGCCAAGCTTGAATTACAAGGTTCATCTGTTCGCTTACTCAATCTTTTATTTAACCCTGAACGCTGGTCGGTGACGAGTCAAATTATTACTCAGGAACATCGTTTACCAATAGGACAGGCTGGCATGGTATATGTATTAGCGGGTGAATGGGATGTGTTTGGTGCGAATTGTAATAGCATGAAAGTAAACCAAGGAGGGTGGTGGTTGCCCGATATTGGTGAAGGGCATCTGACTCCCAGCGAGGCGGGTAGCAAATTAATATGGCTTGATATCACCGCATATTCGGTTAATAAGCTATAAGTAGAGGGGAAAATATCTACTTTCCAATAATGGTTTTCTCATCATATTAAAACGTTTTTATGCTCTTAAGTTAGTTTTCAAATAACGCATTGTTTAGCGGATTATTTAAACAACGCGTTATTTAAATAATACTCTATAAATACGCATTATTTAGCTGACATATTGGCATCGATAACCTGATAGAATGCATTAGAGGTATCAGCAATAGTCCAAACACCGAGAATAACCTGATACCCCGTGCGTTCTGGAATATTACAGTCTATTTTCACTCTATTTATTGGGATATTCCCATTATCATATTGTTCACAAAATGGTTTTAGATCAAAATCAGCACGCGTTAAAGGTTTATTTTGTTGCCAATCTGGCTTAGTGATAAAAAATTGCCATGATGTGGTTCTGTGTGGCGCGGTTAATGACCAAGAAAATATATTTCTTCCACTACGGATATCGACTTTATGCCAACGCTGAGCAGTTTGTTCATTTAATGTAGAAAAATTCGCATTGCCACCACTGGCGATTTCCCCATCTCTAGGGCCACTATCTGGAAACCCTTTTGCTCCTTCAACCGACTGAGGTTCATACTGGACGGCGCCACACATTTTATTGAGATTATTCCCCATTGATGAACAGAGATATGCTCGGCTGGGTGGATTATCAATATAACCGTGGCGGGAGGTCGTATCATAAGCTAATGTGGTTGTTGAGATAGATAACACCGATAGAGTGATAAATGTCTTTTTCATCAGAAGTGCCCTTATATTATATATTTATCAAAAAATATTTTAAAAGTGATTAAGAACGATGAGGTCAGCGCCTCTCTATGGTTTTTTACTATTTTAAAATAGTAAAATATCATTACTTATATTGGTCTTGATTCAAGTAGCAATATAAATAGCAATATTGTTTTAAATAAAAAACAAATTAATGGTTTTTTGAAAAATGAATAAGTAGTTATAATTTTAGGTTAATCATGTTTTTTCAAAAATCACTATACGGTTTGTGTTATTATGTTCCGAACCCTGATTGATGGCGATATTCGTTTTTTAACTTGTTGAGCAGTGGAAAAACAATTACAGATAATCAATCGATTGTCTATTAATTAATTTATCCACTCTCTCCATTATATTCTGTAAACTGAGATATATATCAACAGGTTCAGATAAGTAAAACTGCCAATAGTTTAAAATGTCATAAATAAATTTTCTAAAAATCACTTAAACTCAAAAACAGCTGAAAGCTCCCCACTTGGAATACTAAATCATCAGTTTAAAATACACATCGTTAGATGATTTAAGACATTCATTACAGTAAACCCCATGCCTTTTCAAAAATTAATTCATCATAAGGTTGTGAGTTGTTTTCATACTTAATGATTGACGTCGAAAGATTGATTAAAATGGTTTTGTTTTCAAGGTTAATAAACGTATCAGGGGACACATTTAAACTTTGAGCAACATAATGAACATAATCATCTGTATTATTTTCATCGGGTGGTGCCCATCGTGTGATTAATTGCGATACGGTTTGTAGTGAGTATCTACGTTGATAGGTACGAAGTAAGGCGAATAATGCCCGAACACCATATTCCGGAGATTCAAAACGACAAAATTTATCTTCAATAGAACTATCATGTGGTAGCTGTCCTTTCCAATAATGAGCCTCATTGTAATTGATATTACCAGGGTTATTATTTCGTACACCTCGAGACATTTTTTTCATTTTTAACTTACTCCAAATTGCGAAAAAATTAATACAGTTAGATTTAGAATTAAATTTTCATTAAAGTAATGATTGACAATATTTAAAAAGATATTGTCTTAATAATAGAGGCCGCTTAAATGTCGAAACACACGAGTCTTATGTAGTGTTTTATTTGACTTTTGGGTTAAATTAGCTCGCTGCCATTGAATAAAGTACATTCGGTTTTTAAAGTTAATCATATGTTCGTTTTATTTCTCCTTCTATTTTTGATGACGAATTTTATCTATAAAATAAATCTGTGTTGGCGCGAAAATCAATGAAATATAAAGCTCAATGAGCAAAGGGTAATTGCTCATTGAGCAATATGACAGTAGATAGATTAATATAATAAACTCATAATTAAATATGTATGAGGTCATATTAGTTATTTATTAAAGCATAAATAAAAATTAACCTGTACATTATAAATAAATTACTGAGTTATTGTCTTTTGTTGGTAGGTCATTACCATTCTCATCTGTCGCACCCGTATCATCAATAGGGTTACCTGCACTCGCAATTCTAAATGTATTACCTGTTGAGTTTTCAATTTGGAGAACATTAACATAAGCCATAGCAGTGACTTCGACATTAGGATATAAACCTGTCACGTTCATATCAATAGTCACTCGACCAGTCACTTTCTGAGAGTTCTGTAATTGTTCGAGCACCTCATGAATTTCTTCCTTATGAACTTCAGCATTAACGCTAAGCCCAATCCATGTAAAGAAGCCTGAAACGCCTCCACCAAACTTATACTCATTGAGTAATTTATTGTAGGTTGACGAAGACTCTAGGCTTATAATATCAAAAGTCATATCACCTTTAAGTTTAACTGTTGCACCTAGACCTGATACTGCACCAGTAATCCCCGTCAGCATACCTTTCTTTTGTGAGATTTGCCAAGACTCGCCATTATTATTACTTGCAAATGCAATGCTGCTATTTTCAATAAATGTTGTACTCATTTTAATACCCCTTACTTTTAAATAAATTAATGTTTGAGTGTTAAATAAACGGATAAGTGGTTTATGCTCATACCACTTCCTATTTAACGGTGGTCATATTATTTGATATTTTATGTTGATAATGTGATCAATAGTGGATTTTTGTATTGTTATGTAAAGTGATTTTGGTGTATTAAACTAAATAATTGTTTTTTTTGATAATTTGGATCAAAGTATTTACAAGTTGGATATTTATTTGAAAAAATGACGGTTATTTTGTTATTAGTTGGTTTTGTTTTTGGTATATCAATGAAAATAAAGATGATTTTTCAATTTCGTTATCTTGTGTTGAACTTTTTTTGTTGTTATTAACGATGTCATGCTGTTTGATTTTTATAAAAATGAAATGGTGTGGATACAGCATATCATGCTTATAGTTATCCATATGGCGATATGGATGCGAAGTTTTGCGAATAAGGCAATGTTTAATAAAACTGCATAGTTTTAAATAAAAACTATACAACATGACAAGTAATTGACTATTTTTTAATGATGCTAAGTTGATAGTTGTGTTTCATTTGTCTTTTTAGGGCTGACTAACATTTTTTTAAACGTCTTAACGAGGATGAATTGCTCGATTACCATTATTCTAGAAATAGTTGTTATCCTGCCAATTTAAGGATGTTTTATAAGAATGATATAAAACCATTATAAAAGGATGAATCGAATTAAAATAAAAAATTATTCATAATAATTGTATTAACTATAAATCAATCTTATAAAGGATATCTTTAATTAATGTTTTAAGGCTATTTTATTATTCAGGTGATCTCTTGATTCATTATATGAAGATTTTTTATATTAATGTGCATTACTATAAACTATATATATTATAACGTGACTATAAAGATATTCGTGTGATGATGCTATTCTTGGTTTTACATACTGTAAATGATATCTGAAAATGAAAAGGTGTAATTTAATATAAGAAAATAGCACTTCTATTCGATTTTTTATTTTTATTTGTTGGTAAGCAATGAAAATAAGAAAAAGCATTCTAATATTAAATTGATTGATAAAACCAAAAAAGGATAAAGTTATGAAAAAAACAGTTAGGTTGATTGTTAAAATAAAATTGAAACATATTTTAATTGATAATGTCTTAAGATTTAGAGTTAAAGAGGATATGATAAACGATTATCAGCTAAAGAATTATCATTTCATCCCAGCTATGCCAGATTCGTTTGTTATGAAGCTTAGTAATAATAATAACAAATTGAATACAGAAAATCTTTTAGGTATCTATTATGTTGACTTAAAAAAAGAGGTTACTGATGAACAATTGAATAAAATAATCAAAAAGCTATCATTGCTTCCTTATTTTGAATATGTTCAGAAAATATCAGAAGTACCGCCTCCAACAGTATCATTACAAACCTCTTCATATGATACGCCTGATTTTACCTATCGCCAAACTTACAAAAATGGATTTATGGGTAATTATAGCGGTATCGATATGGAATATGCATGGTCTCTCGGTATTGCAGGTCAAGGTATTAGAATTGCAGATATAGAGTGGGGTTTTAATTTTGACCATATTGATTTAAAAAGAGAGAGTTTTATTCAATTAATCCCACTGACAAGACATGAGCATGATTATCATGGAACGGGTGTTGCGGGAGTATTGTATGCAAAAGATAATGGTTTTGGTGTTACAGGTATGGTCCATGATGCCGATGTTCTATATGGTGTTACTGAATTCATTAATGGTGATGGCGCTCGCCCAACCTGCATCGCGATTGGATTAGAACAATTAAGGGCGGGGGATGTTTTTTTATTCGAAATGCAGGAATATCATGGAGAACCTGCGGATTATAATAAAGCCGTTTGGGATATGATTAAAGTGGCGACCGATGCGGGTATTATTATTGTCGCGACAGCGGGTAATGGTAATTGGGATTTAGATAGCGAGCAGTTTGCCGAGTATCGGAGTTGGGGTGACAATGGCGTGATTATGGTCGGTGCGGGAACGGCAATAGGCCGTAATAGATGCAATTTTTCTAATTATGGAACAATGGTTCATGTACAAGGATGGGGCGATTGGTCTGTTGTCACAACAGGGGGCGGGAACTTATATAATGGCCTCCCTGATGGCGATAATGATTATACAAATACTTTTTCTGGTACATCTGCCGCTGGGCCAATCGTGACTTCCGCAGTTGTAGCGATTCAATCTTGGTATAAAAGAGAAACAAACAATGTTTTACATCCAGAGGAAATGCGAAATTTACTGATTGAAACGGGTCTTGCCCAAGGTAATGAAGTCCATGGTCATATCGGGCCTTTGCCTAATATTAGGAATGCAATTGAAAAGCTAGAAAAATCTATTACTTATTTTAACGTTATCAATAATGAAAATATTTACGCAAATGAAATTAATTCTTATCTTAATAATTATCAAGTAGTTATTATTAATTTTGGCAATGGCAATTGGAGTAATACAACTTATATTCCTGCGGCATCGGGATTTAATATGGGTAAACGAATCTATATTAATAATTATGCGACACTTGATGCAGAAGTCTATTTTAACTTTAGTTCAACTCCTGTTGTTTTAGAAACGAATGAATCTATTTCGTTGGTTTCTGATGGTGAAGAGTGGAATGTCAGATAATAATTCATGTAAAAAAAGATAATTTATTATCGCTTTCTATTTTAATAAATACTATTAAGCATTTAATTGTGATGAATACCTATCTCAATACTTACCAACACGGAGGGTATTGAGTTGGTATTCTTTAACTTATTTATTGACTAATGAGTATGTCAATATTTGATAATGTTATATATTAAACTTTATTTTCAATGCTCATCTTATGAGATGATTCGGGGTGTTAAATTAAGGAGATATTCTGATATTTTTATACTGCATTATGTTATTAAGTGTAAATGTAGTTATTGATAGGATAGGTCTCCATATAGTGGAGTTATGACTGCCTTACGCTGGAACATCAAAATACGAAAATAAAAGTGTTTGTCTTTAATTGAAGGTTTGAAAATCATTAATGATTTTCAATTTTGCAAAAAAGGAAGTCAGTTGTGAAAAAGCTACAAAGATTAATTGTTAGGGTGAAATCTCGCTATTTATTAATCAATGATGGATTGAGTATTAATATTAAGGATTGTATTAGAGAAGATAATCCATTAAAGAATTTATATTTTATTCCTGCTATGCCAGATTCTTTTATTAGAAATAATAATAAAAATAATAAAGTTAATACAAAAAGTTTAGTTGGTATTTACTATGCTTGCATTAAAAAAGAAATGAATGAAGAGCAACTCAATGCCACAATAAACGCGTTGTCAATGTTACCTTATTTTGACTATATCCAAAAGATACCGGAAACGTCCCCGTTGCCTCCAGCAGTTTCAATAAATAATACTTTTTGTGATTCTCCTAATTTTACGCATTACCAAGATTATAAATATGGGAATAGGGGACATTATTATGGTATCGATATGATGTATGCGTGGTCTCTTGGTATTGCGGGCCAAGGTGTTAGGATCGCTGTTATCGATTGGGGTTTTAACTTTAACCATATTGCTTTAAAAAGCGCGCGTTTTGTTGAATTAATTCCATTATCAAAGCATGAGTTTGATTACCATGGCACGAATGTAGTCGGCGTATTATATGCAAAAAACAATGAGTCTGGAATTACAGGCATGGTCTATGATGCCGATGTTGTGTACGGTGTTACTGAATTTACAGAGGGTTACAGCACCCGGCCGACCAATATTGCGATTGGATTAGAACAATTAAGGGCTGGCGATGTTTTTTTATTCGAAATGCAGGAATATTATGGAGAGCCCGCAGATTACAATAAAGCTATTTGGGATATGATTAAAGCGGCGACCGATGCCGGTATTATCGTGGTCGCGACAGCAGGTAATGGTAATTGGGATTTAGATAGCGAGCAGTTTGCCGAGTATCGAAGTTGGGGAGACAATGGCGTGATTATGGTGGGGGTGTAATCCCCCCACTTTTCACAGTAACTATTTATAGAGTTTAAGCTACCTGTAATCGCTGTCTCGGGGGTATTCCTCCAATCGCCGTATTCGGCCGCTCATTGTTATAAGTCCAAAGCCACTGTGTGGCAAGTTCTTGAGCGTGCTCAACGCTCTCAAATATATTTAAATCAAGCCATTCATGACGAGCTGTTCGGTTAAAGCGTTCAATGTAAGCATTTTGTGTAGGCTTGCCAGGCTGAATATAAAGTAAGGTAATTTGCTGCCGTGTTGCCCAGTTTATTAGCTCTCCTGAAATATATTCTGGTCCGTTGTCGCATCGTATCGCTTTGGGTTTACCGCGCCACTCGATGACTTGTTCTAACGACCGAATAACTCGTGCGCTAGGCAACGATAAATCAACATCAATCGCTAAGCATTCACGATTAAAATCATCAATGACATTAAAGGTTCGAATGCTGCGGCCACTGGCTAAGCTGTCTGACATAAAATCCATAGACCATACTTGGTTAATGGCTACAGGCACACTGAGGGCATCAGGCTTATCGCGTTTTAAGCGTTTGCGAGGCCTAATTCTAAGATTAAGCTCCAACTCACAATAAATTCGATAAACGCGCTTGTGGTTCCATGCGAAGCCCTTTACGTTGCGTAAATACAAGAAACATAGACCAAACCCCCAACGTTTTTTGTTTTCGGTTAGGCGTATTAGCCAGTCAGCAATCTGATCGTTTTCAGCATTAAGTTTACTTTGATAGTAAAAGCAGCTTTCGCTCACATTCATGCACAAGCAAGCAAAGCGAATGCTTATGTCATACTTAATTGCGGCAGCCTTAGCCATCTCCTTACGATGAGATGGCTTTATAACTTTCCCTCAAGCGCCTCCAAACGAATCTCAGCTTTGAGACGTTCTTCCGCATACATTTTTTTGAGCCGACGGTTTTCGTCTTCGAGTTCTTTCATTCGCTTCATCAACGAAGCATCCATACCGCCGAATTTAGCTCGCCACTTATAAAATGTTGCAGAGCTAACACCATGTTCTCGGCAGAGTTCTGGAACGGGCATACCACTTTCATTTTGTTTAATGATTGCCAATATCTGGCTATCAGTGAATTTTGATTTACGCATAGAAAACTCCTTGAGTTTATTTTAATAGAATTTTCTATAAATAACTGCTGCGATTTTTCGGGGGGATTACAGGGGCGGGAACCAAAATAGGCCGTAATAAATGCAGTTTTTCTAATTATGGAACAAGAGTTCATGTACAAGGATGGGGTGACTGGACTGTTGTAACAACGGGGATTGGCGATCTATACGATGGTGTGCCGGCCGGTGATAATGATTATACGCATACTTTTGCGGGTACTTCATCTGCTGGCGCTATAGTGACTTCTGCGGTTGTAGCGATTCAATCTTGGTATAAAAGAGCAACAAACCATGTTTTATATCCGTTGGAAATGCGAAATTTGCTGATTGAAACGGGGCTTGCTCAAGGGAATGAAGTTCGTGGTCATATCGGTGCGTTGCCAAATATTAGAAATGCCATAGAAAAACTCAAAAGGGTCATCATTTATTTTGATATTAAAAATGATGAGGATATTTATGCGAATGATATTAAAGGATACCTGCAAGAACATGAAGTCGTTATCATCAATCTTAGCGATAGTGAATGGAGTGAATCCATTTTTATTCCAACAGCATCTTTACTTAATAAAACGAAAAGAATTTATATCAACAATAATTCTCAATATACCTCCGAAGTGTATTTGAATTTTAGTGATAATCCGCGTTTTTTGAAAAAAAACGAATCGATCTTATTAGTTTCTGATGGTCAAGAGTGGCGTAATAGATAAATAAAACATAAAAGATTGAGTTTTATTTAAGTTAATCTATCAAGAAAGAGTGACTAAACCGAACATTTTTTATTTGTTGGATAGCGGTTCTACAGTGAGACTAAGAGATAAAGGATAGGGATACAGGAAAATCGCAAAAGCAGCGCAATAATCAGTGATGAGATGTTGAGATAAAATAGTCTCTAACCTTTTATTTTACGAAATTTATATATTCGATATGTTGTGAAGTTTGCCGTATTTAAAGCATGAAATTGAGTCATTAATAGCAATAATAAAAATTGCTAATAGGCTCTATATAGGTAAATACGGGTATGAACATTGAAAAAAGCGATAAAGCGACTTGCTGAAGTGCCATTTATGTAAATTCCTCACGACATGCTAGGAAAGGGATAGTATCATGGCTATCCATTAGCTTTTTATTATACTCGGAATTTTTATTGTGACCTCATTTGCTGAACTTAACACGCTCCCTGAAGAACAACTTACCAACCTCACTGAACTAGGTTACTTAACGATGACGCCCATTCAGGAAGCGGCGTTACCCGCTATCCTGGCGGGCAAAGATGTTCGTGCACAGGCAAAAACAGGGAGCGGTAAAACAGCCGCTTTTGGATTAGGTATTTTACAACATATTGATGCGAAACAGTTTAATACGCAATCTCTCGTTCTATGTCCAACCCGTGAATTGGCAGATCAAGTCGCGAGTGAACTACGTCGTTTAGCACGTTATATGGCCAATATTAA
Organism: Providencia sp. PROV080; assembly: GCF_033688105.1. Taxonomy (NCBI): domain Bacteria; kingdom Pseudomonadati; phylum Pseudomonadota; class Gammaproteobacteria; order Enterobacterales; family Morganellaceae; genus Providencia; species Providencia sp. PROV080. The sequence continues at coordinate 2,447,075 of NZ_CP096346.1, read as the reverse complement.
AATTTTAACCCTGTGTGGTGGGGTGCCATTTAGTGTGCAACGTGATTCTTTGATTCATGCCGCGCATATTATTGTGGCGACGCCAGGTCGACTCCTTGATCACTTAAGTAAAGAAACAGTCAAACTGGATGCGCTGCAAACTTTAGTATTGGATGAAGCTGACCGTATGTTAGATATGGGATTTGCTGATGATATTGATGAGGTGATGAGTTATGCCCCTGTCGATCGCCAAACACTATTGTTCTCAGCAACATGGCCGGAAACTCTTCCTGCGATGAGTCAACGTATTCAGCGTAACCCAGTAACGATTGAAATAAATACTGTCGATGAATTACCCGCGATTGAACAGCAATTTTATGAAGTTGCTCGCCATGAAAAAATGGATTTATTACAGAAGTTACTGAGTCAACAACAACCCGCTTCTTGCGTTGTCTTTTGTAATACCAAAAAAGATTGCCAAGCAGTCTATGATGCCTTGAATGAAAGTCGTCAAAGTGTATTAGTTCTTCATGGTGATATGGAACAGCGTGAACGAGATCAAACATTGGTTCGCTTTGCTAACGGTAGTAGCCGTGTATTAGTGGCAACGGATGTAGCAGCACGTGGCCTTGATATAAAATCACTCGAAATGGTGATTAACTATGAGCTGTCATGGGATCTTGAAGTGCATGTTCATCGTATCGGTCGTACCGCACGAGCTGGGGAAACGGGGCTAGCGATCAGCCTGTGTGCTCCCGAAGAAGCTCAACGTGCAAACGTGCTAGAAGAGATGTTGCAGATGAAGCTTAACTGGAAACAACTGCCAACAGGGTTAAGTATCACACCGCTTGAAGCGACAATGGCAACCTTGTGTATTGATGGTGGTAAAAAAGCGAAAATGCGTCCGGGGGATATTTTAGGTGCTTTGACTGGTGATCTGGGCTTTGAGGGCGCGGATATTGGTAAAATCACTCTTCATCCGACACACGCTTACGTTGCGATAAAACGCTCTATTGCTCATCAAGCATGGAAACAATTGCAACAAGGTAAAATTAAAGGCAAATCAGTGAAAGTGAGATTGCTAAAATAAATTATAACGGCGGGCAATATGCTCGCCGTTTTTGTATAAGCCTATTAGATGGGTCGATAACATATGAAGATAGCACTTATTGGTTCTGGAAAAATAATCATGTCAGCTTTAGATGCTTTAACAGAGGTTTCGGGCATTGAGGTGATGGCTTTATGTGTTCGAGCATCAAGTATTGCAAAGGGGGAAGCGATCTGTCAGCAATTTGCTATCAATAAACTTTACACAGATTACGAGGCGCTATTACAAGATACAGAAATTGACGTTGTTTATATTGGTTTGCCAAATCATTTGCATTATAGCTATACGTTTCAGGCATTAATGGCAGACAAACATGTCATATGCGAGAAGCCATTTACGCCAGAATGGCAGCAGTTACAGGAGCTTATGCTGTTAGCGAAAAAAAAGAGACTGTATTTATTTGAGGCGATTACGGCAATACACACCCCGGGCTTTCATTTCATCCAACAAAATATCAATAAAATAGGGGAAATAAAGGTTATACAAGGCAACTATTCACAATACTCAAGCCGATATGATGACTATTTACGTGGTAGCGTGCATGCAGCATTTGATCCACAGCAAGCCGGCGGTGCTCTATACGATATTAACCTTTATAATATTTATGTGTTATCTGCACTAATGGGCGCTCCTGATAATAGCCATTATGTGTGTAATAAAGGTTATAACGGCATCGATACCTCAGGGATATTAACACTACAATTTGGTTCAGCCATTGCCGTGTGCTCAGGTGCAAAAGATTCTGCTAGTCCAGGTTACTTTATTATTCAAGGGACTAAAGGATACATCCGGGTCGAAGGTGCACCGAGTCTTTGCCAATCTGTGGAAGCTTGTATTGAAGGTCAGGTGACCTCAGTTGCGCATGAAGCATCAACTAATCATATGATATTTGAATTCGCTTTCTTTCGAGATCAAATCGCATCGCAAAAGTTGACGCTATGTTATGAACTGCTCGAATTAGCGCTGACGGTTTCAAAAATACTCCATAAATCAAGAAATGATGTGGATATTTCTTTTTCCTGACTGTATCAGTGACTCAGGGCATCGCTGGCAACCTTGATATCCATCGTCAAAGCTGCCAGCAATAACATCAATCAAAATCATTTAGAACGAATATAAAGACGCAATGGATTGCCCCAGTTTTTCGGCAAGTTCTGAGGATGCATATCTATCCATCACAATCTCGATATAAGCCGCACTGTCTTGAGATTCTGCATGTTGAATTGCCTTATCTAATTCATCACAGGTGGTGACTTTTTGACAATACCAATCATTGCAGCCAAGCGCGGCAGGTAATTGAGCATAATTCCACTGTGGCAGGTCGTTGTAATACGCTTCAGGATCTTTACAGAGTAAACGTTCAATAAGATAACCATCATTATTAAGTACAAAAATAATGGGTTTTAGGCCAAAGCGAGCGAATTGACTGACTTCTTGCGCTGTAAGTTGATGGGAGCCTTCACCGGTGACTAAAATTACTCGGCGGTGTGGTTCGGCGATTGCAGCTCCAAAAGCAGCAGGTGTCGCCCAACCGATCGAACCCCATAAGGTTTGATTGTGGAACTGTGCATTTTCAGGAAGCAAGGCAAACCCTAATCCCATTGAGGCAGTTCCTGTTTCCGCGATAATAATATCATCTTTTTTAAACATTTTTTCGAGGCGAGGGTACAAATAACCCGCCGTAATTTGCCCATTTTCACCTTGGATAGGCGCCCCAAGATCTTGAGCTTTGATACCTGAGTGATTTAATGCTGGAGCCAGTTGCTTAAGTTGAGCGAGCACGTCATGCATATAGACTTGCGGATAAATGGCTGAGCCAACCTTAACATGATCCGCAAGAATATTAATGCGGTTTTCTGGGCGGATGGTCGCGGTAAAGCTTCCGGAGTTAAAATCTGTCAACACAGCGCCAATTCCCATCACACAATCACAACTTTCAACAAAGTTGCCAACTTGTGTGTTCATCAATTTACCATTGTAAATGCCCATATAAGATGGATTGGACTCGCTGACAATACTTTTATCCATAAACATCGTGGCATAAGGTAATCCTGTTTTATCAATAATTGCTTGAACATCATCGGCATAGCCTAAGCGAGCACTTAAGATACCAGGAATAATACAGGCTTTTTGGCTTGAGTTGAGTTTTTCCAAAATAGCAGTAACGGCGGATGATAATGACTCACTATTACTTTTATGAATAATGGTTTCTTCAGTGTTTTTATCTGCTATAACGGGCATTACTGCATAGTCTGATGGTAATCCTATGTAAACCGGTCGACGCTCATGAAGAGCCGTCGCTATCAAACGTTCTGTTTCGGCAATGCAGTTTTCAGGTGTCAAAATCGCATGAGCACAACTTAAATGTTGGCTCATCTGATAGAACACGTCGAAATCACCATTACCAAGTGTATGGTGGACTAAGCGATGGTTTTTTTGTACACCACTGGTAGGCATACCAACTAAATGAAAAATAGGAAGATGTTCGGCATAAGATCCAGCAATACCGTTTAATGCACTTAATTCACCGACGCCAAATGTTGTAGAAAGGGCGGCAACGCCTTTAATACGCGCATAGCCATCTGCTGCATATGCTGCATTCAGTTCATTGCAGTTACCTATCCAGCGCATATTCGTGCTTTCACAGACGGCATCCTCTATTGGAAAGGCATAATCACCTGCAACACCAAAAATATCATTGATGCCGATCTCATTTAGACGAGCTAAAACATATTCGATGACGGTTTTATTCATTATATTATCTCCTAATACTTAATATGGTCGATAATTCTGCTTTTTATTAGTTTTAGCGTGGATTTTTCTTTAACGGAAATTATTTATAATTATTCTATCTATAACTAAAAGTCATAGGGGGAGCAATGGATATACGTTCATTACGCTATTTTGTTGAGGTCGTACAACTGAATGGGTTTAGCCGAGCGGCAGAACACTTATTTGTCACCCAGCCCGCCATTAGTCGTAGTATAAAAAAACTGGAGCAAGAGCTTGGTTATACATTATTAGTCAGAGAATTTGATGGGGTCAGACTGACAGATGAAGGCGAGATTTTATTCAGTCATGCAAAACAAATATTGATGCAATTCCATAGTATGAATAAAGCACTCAAAGAAAGAGCAGGGCCGTTATCTGGCGTTTTAAATGTCGGACTTCCCCCTGTGATTGCATCGACGTATTTTGCTGACATTATCATGGTGTTCAGTCAACGTTATCCGCAGATAGAATTAAAAATTATTGAGCTTGGCTCTCGTAAAATGATGGAGGCGATGCTGAAGGGCGAAGTCGAAACCGCCGCAGTCATGCTCCCATTCGAAAATGAACAATTTGATTTGCATGTTTTTTCGTCAGACCGACTAATGTTACTGGTGAGTGAACAGCATCCATTAGCGCTGCATAGCTCGGTAAAATTTGCAGAGGTTGTCGATGAACCATTTATCTTTTTCTCAGATGATTTTCGAATTAATGAACTCGTCACTAGTGCGTGCGGTATTTATGGGAAAAAGCCTACGGTTGTGGGGCGTAGTGGCCATTTAGATTTAGTTACTGCAATGGTGAGAGCAGGTGTCGGCATCACCTTGCTGCCTGATAGTATGTGGAATAAAACGCGGGCTGATGGTTTATCGATCATCCCTGTCGTTGAGCCGGTACTTTCGTATGAATTAGCATTAGCAACACTGAAAAATATACCGCAAAGCCGTAGAGCGAAAGCATGGCATGATTTGGCGATAGAAATGTTGTAGTTATTGTAAAGATTATAGATATCAACATACTGTGACTATTTCTATGATTTTTATCCCCATAAAAAGTGGTGGCCTTTTTATTGATGGATATCGAGGTAGTAAAATCGGCCTGATCCTTAAAATAAGCCATCCATAGTTAGATTTTCATCAATAAATAAGTCACAATAGTTCCATTATCTTTATTGATGTAAGTAATGGAATCATGGCAAGAAAACCAAAAGAGACAAAAGTTGAACCATTAGAAGTTATTCTGTGGAAATCAGCAGATAAGCTGCGTAAGAATATTGATGCTGCCGAATATAAACATGTTGTTCTTGGACTGATATTCTTAAAATATATTTCTGACTCTTTTGAGTCGCATTATGAAAAGCTCAAAAAAGGTGAGGGTGAGTTTGCTGGTGCAGATCCTGAAGATCGCGATGAATACATGGCTTATAACGTTTTCTTTGTTCCAGAGAAAGCCCGTTGGTCAAACCTTCTCAGTAACGCTAAACAACCGAATATTGGTAAATTAGTCGATGAGGCAATGGAGGCGATTGAAGAGGATAACCCGCAACTAAAAGGGGTGCTTCCGAAAGTTTATGCACGTCAAAACCTTGATGCGACGGTATTAGGGGAATTGATTGACCTTATTGGTGATATTGCTTTAGGGGATGCGAAATCACGTTCCGCTGACGTCTTAGGCCATGTTTTTGAATATTTTTTAGGTGAGTTTGCTCTTGCGGAAGGTAAGCAAGGCGGCCAGTTCTATACACCTAAATCGATAGTTTCTCTATTAGTGAATATGCTTGAGCCTTATGAAGGTCGTATATTCGATCCATGTTGTGGTTCCGGCGGTATGTTTGTGCAGTCTGAAAAATTTGTCGAGTCACATCAAGGAAATATCGATAATATTTCGATTTATGGGCAAGAATCTAACCAGACCACATGGCGTTTGGCGAAGATGAACTTGGCTATCAGAGGCATTAACTCTGAACAAGTGAAATGGAATAGTGAAGGCTCGTTTCTTAATGATGCTCATAAAGACCTACGTGCTGACTTTATTATTGCTAACCCACCGTTTAACGTTTCTGATTGGTCTGGTGAACAGTTGCGCAAAGATGCCCGTTGGCAGCATGGAGCTCCACCTGTTGGTAATGCTAACTTTGCGTGGATGCAACACTTCTTGTATCACCTTTCACCAAAAGGACAAGCCGGTGTTGTATTAGCGAAAGGCGCATTAACGTCGAAAACTTCAGGCGAAGGCGATATTCGTGCAGCATTAGTTAAAGATGCCAATGTAATCGATTGTATTGTTAATCTGCCTGCTAAGCTGTTTCTTAATACGCAAATTCCAGCGGCATTATGGTTTATGCGTCGTGACCGTAAGAACTCTACTCAATATCAAGATCGGAGTGGTGAAATTCTGTTTATTGATGCGCGTAATCTTGGTCATTTAATTAATCGCCGCACTAAAGTGTTATCCGATGATGATATTAAGCTAATTTCGGATACTTATCATAATTGGCGTAATAAAGATGGTGTTTATGAAGATGTTGCAGGTTTTTGTGCATCGGTTTCCGTTGAGAAAGTGGCTGAGCTGGATTATGTGCTAACTCCAGGTCGTTATGTAGGACTTGCCGATGAGGAAGATGATTTTGATTTTAAAGAGCGCTTTACCCAGTTGAAAGCGGAGTTCGAAGCTCAATTAGAAGAAGAAGCAAAACTCAATCAAGCAATTGCTGAGAATTTGGCGAAGGTGATGGTATGAGTGAGTGGCAAAATGTGACTCTTAAACAGTTAGTCAAATTTGGAAATGGTAAAAGTAGACCAAAAGAAAAAGGAAAAATACCTGTTTATGGTGGTAATGGAATATTAGACTTTACTGATAAGTATAACTATGCTGGTGAAACACTGATTATTGGTCGGGTAGGGGCGTATTGTGGGGCAACGTATTTAGAGAAAAGTCCTGTATGGGTTTCTGATAATGCGTTATCAGCCAAAGCCTTAGATAATAATAATCCTGATTATTTATATTATTTATTTAAGTATTTAGATTTAAACCAGTATGCTCAGGGTTCAAGCCATCCTTTGTTAACTCAGACATTATTAAATGCAATTGAAGTAGAAACAACACGTGATGGTATAGAACAAAAAGCTATCGCTTCGGTGTTATCTTCGTTGGATGACAAAATAAATCTTCTCCATCGTCAAAATAAAACTTTAGAAGCTATGGCGGAAACGCTTTTTCGACAGTGGTTTGTGGAGAAAGCTCAAAATTATTGGCAAAGTGGAATATTAAAAGATGAATTTAACTTCATCATGGGACAATCACCCAAAGGTTCATCATTTAATGAGGAAAATATTGGCACTCCTATGTTTCAAGGAAACGCTGATTTTGGTTTTAGATTTCCTAAAGAAAGAGTATATACAACAGAACCAACAAGGTTTGCTCAAAAGTTTGACACGCTAATTAGTGTTAGGGCTCCCGTTGGTGCTCAGAATATGTCTAGAGGGAAATGCTGTATTGGGCGTGGAGTTTCAGCATTCAGGCATGCAAAATTTTCTGAGTGGTATACCTACACGTATTTTAAACTACGTTATTTAATGAATGAGATAAAACAATTTAATGATGAAGGTACAGTATTTGGTTCCATTAGTAAGTCTGACTTTGAAAAAATAGAAGTAATTATTCCTCCTGATGAGATAGTTCATGAGTTCGAATTAATTACTAAGCCTATAAATGATAAAGTTATCAAAAATAGTTTTCAAATAGAAACCCTAGAAAAACTCCGTGATACCTTACTTCCTAAACTGATGAGTGGGGAAGTGCGCGTAAAATATACTCCAGAAGCAGAACAATAATTGTAGTAGGCAGCGTGAATTGAACGCTGCTTTTTTATTACCTCTACCTGATAGGATGATAATAATGTCAAAAATGACGGAATCCGATATTGAAAAAATGGCGATTGAGCAATTACAACTGTTAGGCTATAAATATGTTTATGGTCCTGATATAGAGCCAACAAGCATTAATTCATTACGCGCCTACAACCAAGTCATCCTTCAGGAAAACGTATTAACAGCATTAAAGCGTTTAAATCCTCATTTGAGCGAAGAAAAATGCCAAGAAGCACTGAAACAAGTTACACAAATAAACTCCCCAGATTTAATGAATAATAACCTCAATTTTCATCGTTTATTGACGGAAGGAATTAATATTGAGGTGACCAAAAATGGCCATACACAAGGTGAATATATTTGGCTGGTGGATTTTTCACAGCCTGATAATAATGAATTTATTGTTGTTAATCAGGTAACCATTAGAGAAGATCGTAAAGAGCGTCGACCTGATGTAATTATTTATATTAACGGCTTACCGCTTGTCGTTATTGAACTAAAAAATGCGACTGATGAAAATGCCACGATAGAAGGGGCATATAAACAAATAAAAACCTATCAACAGGATATTCCATCCTTATTTACCTACAACGCTTTTAGTGTTATTTCTGATGGATTGGAAGCCAAAGCTGGAACGTTATCGGCTGATTTTGAGCGTTTTATGGCATGGAAAACCGATAATGGCATGACTGAAGCGAAAAGAACGCAACCACAATTAGAAGTATTAACGCAAGGTTTACTAAATCCAGTGACCTTACTCGATATGATCCGCTATTTTATTGTATTTGAGTCGAGCAAACAGGAAGATAAAAATGGCATTATCTCGATCAAAACGGTCAAAAAAATGGCCGCTTATCACCAATATTATGCAGTGAACGCAGCGGTACTTTCGACAATACGTGCCGCAAATGTGAATGCAGACTCCCCGTCAGCAGAAGTTGCATTACGTTATCAAGGGCGTAATAAGCAGCACTTAGTACAAGAACAAAAAATAGGTGATAGAAAAGCAGGGGTTGTTTGGCATACACAAGGTTCTGGTAAATCGCTTTCTATGGTGTTTTATACCGGAAAAATTGTATTGGCACTCGATAATCCAACCGTAGTGGTTATTACAGACCGTAATGATTTAGATGATCAGCTTTTTGGTACCTTCTCATCTGCGGTGCAATTATTACGTCAAACACCAAAGCAAGCCGACAACCGCGAAGAATTGAAAGAATTACTGAAGGTTGGTTCGGGTGGCGTGATATTTACGACTATTCAGAAATTCCAACCCGATACGGGTAGCAGTATTTATGAATTACTTTCAGATCGCAGCAATATTGTGGTCATTGCTGATGAGGCGCATCGTTCTCAATATGGTTTTGGTGCAAAAGAGGTTGATGTTAAAAATGAACAAGGAGAAGTTGTTGGTAAGCGAACCGTTTATGGGTTTGCTAAATATATGCGAGATGCGTTACCTAACGCAACCTACCTTGGATTTACAGGAACACCGATTGAAAAAACGGATGTGAATACACCAGCTGTATTCGGTAACTATGTTGATATCTATGATATTGCCCAAGCAGTGGAAGATGGTGCAACAGTACCGATTTATTATGAAAGTCGCTTAGCCAAAGTCAAAATTAGCGAAGAAGGCAAACAGCTTATAGAAGCTTTTGATGAGGAATTTAGTGAAGAAGAGCTCACATTGACTCAACAGCAGAGAGCAAAATGGGCTCGTATTGAGGGAATTATTGGTAGCAAGGAACGAATTAAAGCGATCGCTGAGGATTTAGTGACCCATTTTGAAGAACGTTTAGTCGCGAATGCTAATCAAGGTAAAGGCATGATCGTGGCAATGTCACGTCGTATTGCTGTGGATTTATATAATGAAATAGTTGCGTTAAAACCTGAATGGCACAGCGATGACCTTAATGACGGCGTGATTAAGGTTGTGATGACATCTTCTGCATCTGATGGACCTGAAATTTCTAAACATCATACAACGAAAAGAGATCGACAGCTATTAGCTAACCGTATGAAAGATGAGGATGATAAACTTAAATTAGTCATTGTCCGAGACATGTGGCTCACAGGATTCGATGCTCCAAGTATGCACACCTTATATATCGATAAACCGATGAAAGGCCATAATCTGATGCAGGCCATTGCACGTGTTAACCGAGTGTATAAGGATAAATCAGGTGGGTTGGTCGTTGATTATTTAGGTATTGCGGCTGATTTAAAATCGGCGCTATCTTTTTATTCGGATGCGGGGGGGAAAGGTAAACCAACCTTAGATCAGGATGAAGCCGTTACTGTGATGCAGGAGAAACTAGAAATTCTGCAAGGAATGCTATTTGGTTTTGATTATAGAGAGTATTTTACTGCAAGTACTTCTCGTAAATTAGCCATTATTTTAGAAGCAGAAGATTTCATTTTAGGGCTGGATGAAGGTAAAGGAAAAATACGTTTTCTCACCGCAGTGACAGCATTGTCTCAAGCATTTGCCCTCGCGACTCCTCATCCCATTGCAATGGAATCCACACCCGAAATCGCTTTTTTTCAAGCGGTGAAAGCGCGCTTGGTGAAATTCGATAATACGGTTGGAGGAATAACAAGTAATGAAAATATAGAGCTAAGAGTTAAACAAACTATTGATCAGGCATTAGTGACTGATACAGTTGTGGATGTTTTTGATGCAGCTGGAATTAAAAAACCGGATATATCAATTCTGTCTGACGAGTTTTTAATGGAGATGCAAGACTATCAACATAAAAATATTGCATTAGAAACATTGAAAAAGCTATTAGCAGATGAAATAAAAGTTAGAACCACCACTAGTATTATTCAAGGTAAAAAACTAATGGAAATGCTTAGTGGAGCGATAAAAAACTACCAAAATAAAATTTTAACGGCAGCTGAGGTTATCGATGAGTTAATCAAATTAGCTAAAGATATTAACAAAGTAGATGCAGAGGCAAATGAGCTGAAATTATCGCCATATGAATATGCCTTTTATACTGCGGTTGCTGAAAATGACAGTGCTAAAGAGTTAATTGGTAAAGATAAACTGAGAGAACTCGCGGTGGTTTTGACTGAAATGATTCGTAGCAATGTAACGTTAGATTGGACAATAAAAGAATCTGCTAGAGCAAAAATCCGAGTGATCGTAAAACGCTTACTTAACCGCTATGGCTATCCGCCCGATATGTCATTGTTGGCAACAGAGACTGTACTGGCACAGGCTGAATTACTATCAAATGAACTATTAAGTTCGGAGTGAATGAAGCTCGATTTATATTTATGCGCTAATAGCGAAGAAGGGGCACTAATGGAGTGCCGGAGTGAGATAAAAGTGAGCTAATAATCTAGTGATGACAGTATCACTTTAAGCTAAGTAGACAAGGATGTCTTTGCACTATGGATAAAACAAAAAATTATCGTCTCTCTTGTTATTAATGACCGCACTCTATAAAGATATACCTATTTATCGTTAATAAACGTAATCATCTTATCTAAATCTCGAAAAATATTAGTTGATTATCAATAACACGAGTCATGATATAACGAGTAAAATCGATGCATAAGAATAAAGGTTGATATAATCAATGTTACTCTATAACTAATAATAGGCTTTAATATTTATGATGATTAATAAAATATAGACATAAAATTACTGATTAATTAAATGATAATATCAATAAGATGAAACTTTTTTTCATGTGCTCACTTAATAACAGTTTTTATTGTTATGTTTTATGATAAAGATAAGGAAATGAAGTCATTAGTGAGAGAATATACGGATATCAATCATAATAAGTATTAAATATAAGGTTTTTCTTCCTGTTTTATTTTCTGCAAAGCTATTTGTTTTTATTTTTTACTGTAAAGGTGTTTTTTATATTCTATGCTATAGTTTAAAGAACTACAGATATCAAAGAGGAATTTTATCGCTAGTGGTGGAGCCCATTAACGGTATCTTATTGTTATATAAATATTAAATATGGACATCATTTTAAGAATGAATAATAATTTTAATGAAATGTTTTTATGGATTATCGATAATAGAAAAATCAATTAATGGTGATAATTAAATGTGATGAGGTGAATTTATGAATAAAATAACAATGGTGATAATGGTTTTATTAACGACTTTTTTATTAGCATGTCAAGATAGCATCATCAATAATGAAGAGGGTGAGGTAAGTTCAAGTCAAGAAATCTTATCAAACAATGATACAGCTGTAGAACGTTAAAATATAACTCAATCAATTCATTATAAAGTGAATTTATGATTGGTGCTATATGAACAGATAATAGTATTATTTATATTGAAAATTAAATTCCTATATAGAAGCATGGAAAATGCTATTTGATATTGTTATTTCAATATCTTGGATATTAAAGTTAATCCAAAAAACAAGCAAAATAGAAGGAGGAATATCATTGGAATTATAGGGAAAAATGTGAGAGTAATGAGAATGGCTCATGATATCTATAAAATAACTGAATAAGATTTATGTATATTCACTCAATGATTTTTTAGTATATTTAATAATGAGCCTATTCTTAATAGTAAATATAAAAAAGTCATTGTCACTAGCCCCATGTAGTGGATTTTACTGTGGGTGATATAACAAAATCAAACTGGTATGATATATTTTATCGTGGTTTTTTGTTTGAGTAATTCTTATGATTAAATATCATAACTATGTTTGTTAGAGATTTTCCAATTAGATTAGCCTATTTATCATGATGATGGTCAAATGTATTTAAAGTGATATTTTTGTTAATTTAATTTTAAATGTCATTCTCTATATCATGAATACAGAGGCGCAGATTTATTCACGAAACGCTAAGCGGTTTCTAAAAAATATTTTCCCTACTAACAAAATAACGGGTAATATTGTTGCCTAAGTCAATTTATTGTCTATCCATGATGTACGGTTATCATTAAAAGACACTGACATCTCTGTCTATCCCCCTAAATTGCATTTGAGGTATATTCCTTTATCGATGGCTATTTATTGAAGGGAAATGTAGGTTTACTTACTCTTAGGGAGACAAGACGATAGAACATATGCGTTAGTAAGAGGGAATATATTATGGCAGAACCGCAGTATTTATTTGGAGAAATACCTTTATCACGGGCAGCCTTTGATCGTTGGTTAAAATCAGAATTTACGATAGCAGAAGCATCAGGTCATGCCCAGAAATTACAGCAACAAACCATTGCTCAATCGTTTTTAACTTATCTCAATGCCCCTTCAGATGAATTACGCTTTTTGTTGTTACATGATAAACAGCAGGCAGTTTTACGTTGTGGATTATGGTTAGTATCGGATGAGCTTAGTGATAATATTTTACATCTTGTTGAGATTTTAAAAACAACGGCCTCTTTTGTCGCAAGAAATACTACCGCGACGGTAATATATGGTGAAAATATCGCAGGTACTTTGATTGTTAAAAAAGACAAATCAACCCTATCAGATAAAGTCACTCGTTTTGATACTCCAAACTGGGCACAGGAGTGGTTGCAAGAGCTTGAGGATGCCAGTGAAGATAATATAAAAAAATGGATTGATAGCAAATTATGGAATCAAACTAAACGTCAGTACAATATATATTTGCGTAATGCGACCCCAGATAACCGTATTCATATTAAAAACACAGATTTCTTCTCTAATGGAACTCAGGTTGTTAGCTGGGAAAATGAGGTATTGCCTAATGCTAATCCTTTCACGTTTAAGCGCATATTTACCGATAGTTTAAACAATATCTATTCTGACAATAATTCGGTATGGCTGCATCCTAAGCTATCGTTAAATATGCCCATATTGATAGATACGAATTTATTAGGAAAAACGATTCGTTTGCTTGAGGGGGATTACGACACTGACTTTATATTACAAATTGACAATACATTATGGTTTTCTGTGATAGAAAATCGTCAATTTAAGCTTGGCTCTATCACCGTGGATATGGCAACTTTTCAAAAAATCAATGATAGCCATTATATCGATAAAAATGCTTTTTACGGCTCAAACCACCAAAAGGGAGTTTTTAAAATTGAAGGGGTCGACCCTCGTACTGTGACAAAATTTGACAACATATTTTCAATATCGGGTAATCAAGTCTTTTATTATAACGGTGTGTTAGAACATGCTGACGCAGCAACATTTCGCCAACAAGAAAATTATTATCTCGATAAAAAACATGTCTGGGAGGGAACAAAATTATTAGAAGGTTTCGATCCCCACAGTTTTGAAATTGTTGATTGGCGTTTAGGGTTAGTGAAAGATGCTAACAATGTTAGGATTTGTTGGAAAAATATAGAGAACGCTGATGCGTCAACAGTAGAACTCATTGATGTTTATCATGGGGCTTATTGGCGTGATAAGCAGCATATATGGTACTTCAATCAACAACTTCAACCATTAACACTACCTGATGATGGTGAATTATATTTTTATCCAAAAAGCAATTTTTGCCGTGTTGGGCAAAACATCTGGTGTCAGGCACATTTACTTGAAGGTGTTGATGTTGAGACCTTTACAGTGATTAAGCCTACTATTGGGCGTGATAAAAATTATTATTACTACGAAGAGCATCGATATACACACCAAGAGTATGCGGAAAAGGATGTTGAGCGTTATTACACTTTTGGTTAATTCAACAATGAGTATTTAGATAATAAGTGGCCAAGGTCACTTATTATCATGATGACTCGCTAAAAGAAGTTATGCATTGCTCATCATTTACTTGATAGCATTGTTGTTCTAGCAATCACATCATACTGTTCTCTTTGAAATTAATCTTTTCTTATCTTTCGAGTGTTAGAGATAACAGTCTATTACTATTGAAACTATTTTGTCAGTGAATAAATATACAGCGCCTTTAATTAAATAATATATTATTAGCCTCTCTTTATGAAAATTTAGGATGATTATAGTTAGATTCTCTATATTGTAATGGAGAAGTTAACATTAACGATTTTACTATGCTTATGGCCGTAAGAAATTACAGATACACAGAATTATTTACAGGGTCTATCAAAGGCGACGGTATTTGGTCACATCAGCCCAATCTTTCATTTGCAACCATTCTTTTGCGATGATTTGAAATGTATTTGCAGATTCGTTCGCTTTTCTGATCTTATCTAGTTGCTTAGCTTGTGTTGGATTAATCCCTTCTGAGACGAGTTTTCTAGCATCCATCACATTTAGATCTGGCTTCAGCTAGTGTTACCAATGGGTAGTTGCCTAATGCCAGCATGCTCGATTTTCCATTTATTTGAAAATGAAACTGCCAGCTTTTTTACCATTAGGTATCACTTCAAGGTACAAACCGTTGAAGTCATTGATACGGAAAGTTTTTCTTTAGATTTTGCTGTTCTGTATTTTGTGTCAGTAAATATAATAAATTCAAGTAATTATGTGGATTTATATGATTATACTCACTGAAAAAAGAGAAGATAAATAAGCAATATATTTATTTAGGTGTGAGTTTTCATGAAATTCAGTGAGACATTAAACAGCATAAAACCATAGTAATATTATGAATTTTATGCTGTTTTTAAATGATGCTTAATGAGACAATCTAAAACTAGAGTATAGGCTTACACATTAAACCGTTAGGTTTAGGTTATTTAATTGAATCATAATGATTTTATTTTAAGGTTTATATTTTGTACTCAGCGGTGTACTCATTTAGAGAAAAGTATCGTATTAAACTTAGTGCTGATAACATTATCTAAGTAAAAGTATATCAGCATAAAGGCTATTCATAATAGGGAGCACCTGAATAAAAGCGTAACTCTAGACTATTCATTAATACCCATTTCTTGGTATGTGGTGTTAGGTAACTAATTGTTGTAAGAACAGATTGTTCCCATTTTGATGAGTAATGAGTACAGGTTGTGGTGATTCACTTGCTAAAGACAACACCACTCCATACCTTGCTAAGTCGCTTATCCCTAGTAGGGCATCAGCATCATAAAAATATTCAGAAAGACAAGCCATGTTTTGCTGAATATAACCCTGAATACATTCCCCTTTATTATTATCACTAATATTACTATGCCAGATGGCGGTTAATTGCTCTCCACTTAATTGAAATTCACATTGTGTTTTCAATGCATCAGAAAAAGATTCTTTATCCGTAGATATTGGGCGCAGGATCTTCGCTTTGATAGGTACTCTTAAACTCTCGTAGAATCCTTGAGGGGCGAGTAATAGACTAGCGGCCTCTTCACTCGCCGTTGAGTCTAATTGAAATGCTAAAATAGCGTATAACTTAGGTTCAAAGGAGTTTTCATACAGTGTCAATAGCCATTCACTGAGAGACATGTATGGTAATATTTCAACAGATTCAAGTGGCAATGATAGGCGAGCAGCTTCCTGCTCAATAAGTTCCGTCCAATTAGTCCCACTTTCTTCTGCTTGCCAATACAGTGTTATCGGCTGTGTGAGAGCGTGTTGATGATAAAATGCCGCGATTGGGGCAAGCAATTTTTGTATCGCCGTTTCTTGTTTTTCCCATGAAGAAAGGGATTTCAAGGCGTTTAGTGTCAATATATTATCTTTATTGATTGGTAATGAAGATAAAGGTACGCCCTCTAGTTTCTCTTCATCGATTTGAGTTAATCGTGAATGCGTTAATAATCCAAGGTGCTTACCCGCCCAATAACGCCATTCATTGTGGGCGTCATCTAACATATTCGTAAAAAGTTGATGACGATAAGCCGTGATTGAATAAACAAGTAATCGGATGAACAAGATAATGATCACCGGAAGAACAACAAATAAAGCGATTATTTGATTGTTACTGATTTCGCTAGACAATAAGGTAATTGAAGATAAATACACGCCAATACCAAATCCAGCAATACCAATGAGAACAACCAAAAACAACCAAAGCCCCACACGCGGTAATGGAGGCTCTGGTGGATGCTCTAAAGAGGGGATTTTCCAACTCATCATGACTGTTCACCTGACGAGGAAAGGCTCGCAATGAGGGTACAGCCACATTCGGTTTGAAAATCATTCAATGCCGCTTGGCGACCGGATATTAAAATGCGCGTTGATCCGGGTAAAATGGCATTGACACCATGTCCTTTTTTCGGACAACTGACTTTATCTCCCACTAAGGCAATGGGCTTACCGTACATCATCGAGCCAGAAGCGGAAATAACTTCGCCGCCATGAGTAGTTTTGTCACCTAATCGAACAAGTGCGCGCATGTTAAGATCCTTTTATTGGTTATCCTGTTGTTTTTTATATTCAAACGTACCATCCCATTCTGGTAATTCAGCAGGGGGGAGGGGCATGATTTTATCGATATCAGGGAACTTGGCGGTTTCGTCAGAAGCATCCATTTCTTTGACAATTGCTTCATAACGGGCTGAGCGTTCTGGGTCTGGTTTAACCGCTAGGTAATAATAGTCTTTTGGTGTTGTGTCTATTTTAAATGTATCAATGAGTATTGAAGCTGAGATTCTATGTCCATTTTCCGATGCTAATTGAAAAAATTCTAATGCTATGTCAAAGTTTTTTTCCACACTCTTATAAAACATCGCTGCTGTAAATGCAGCTTCTTTATTACCTTGTTGAGCAGCACAAGCAAGCATTTTTTTTCCAATTTCAGGTTGATAAGCAGGATTGTCTTTATCTGATAAACGTTGAGCGAGAAAAATATCACCAATAACATATTGCCCTTCTGGGCTGCCTAAATCGGCAGCCTGCCTAAAATAAGCTAACGCTTTCGTTCTATCAGCAGGTACACCATAACCCGTATCGAGATAATGTCCCATTTGGTAATAACCATAGCTGATGTCTAATTTTGCCATTTTTTGAATAATGTCCCACACCTCTTGTGCGGGGCCTTTGCCTTCAATCGGGGGGACTTTGCCATAACTAATTAAGTTACTGAGATTCAACATGGCTTTGGGGTGATTTCGCTCGGCTGCTTTACGATATAGCACACCAATTTGCTTATAATCCCGCTGGTATTTATTGACCTTTT
Organism: Providencia sp. PROV080; assembly: GCF_033688105.1. Classification (NCBI taxonomy): domain Bacteria; kingdom Pseudomonadati; phylum Pseudomonadota; class Gammaproteobacteria; order Enterobacterales; family Morganellaceae; genus Providencia; species Providencia sp. PROV080. The sequence continues at coordinate 2,429,342 of NZ_CP096346.1, read as the reverse complement.
CTAGTTCACGCGCTTGTTTAAACCAAATATCCGCTTCCGGATCAACGGGTGGTAGCGTGTCTTTTTCATACACACAGGTGAAGGCTAAATCGGGTTCTGTTTTTTGAGTTACAATGGTGTCCTTTTTATCAATGGGTTTACAACCCATCAATAGCAAGCCTAATACGACGACAGCATATTGACTGGCTAGATGGTTAGAGGATAAAAAGGAACAAGTCATGATTATTGTCCTTCAACCTGTTTTTTATATTCAAAGGACCCATCCCACTCAGGGAGTTCAGCTGGGGGGAGGGGTACGATTTTATCGATATCGGGGAACTTGGCGGTTTCGTCAGAAGCATCGATTTCTTTGACAATTGCTTCATAACGGGCTGAGCGTTCTGGATCAGGTTTAATTGGTAAATAATAATAATCTTTAGGTGTTGAATTTGGAGAAAATGCTTTACTTAGCATAGAAGCTCCCATTCGATACCCGTTCCTTGCGGAAATTTGAAAAAACTTTAAAGTATTATCAATATTTTTTTCTACATCTCTTGAGTACGCAGCTAAATTATAACTGGCTTCTCCATGTCCTTGTTGCGCGGCACAAGCAAGCATTTTTTTACCAATATCGGGACGATAAGCTGGATTATCGCTATCTGAAACTCGTTGTGATATAAAGATATCACCAATAAAATACTGCGCTTCTGGATTACCTAAATCAGCCGCTTGGCGAAAATAGGCTAAAGCTTTAGTACGATCAGCGACGACTCCATAGCCTGTATCGAGGTAGTGTCCCATTTGGTAATAACCATAGCTGATGTCTAATTTTGCCATTTTTTGAATAATGTCCCATACCTCTTGTGCAGAACCTTTGCCTTCAACTGGGGGGACTTTTCCATAACTGATTAAGTTACTTAAGTTCAGCATGGCTTTAGGATGATTTCGCTCTGCGGCTTTACGGTAGAGTGCACCAATTTGAGCATAATCCCGTTGAGATTTATTGACTTTTTCAAGTTCACGGGCTTGTTTAAACCAAACATCGGCTTCAGCGTCAACGGGAGGCAATGTGTCTTTTTCATACACACAGGTGAAGGCTAAATCGGGTTCTGTTTTTTGAGTTACAATGGTGTCCTTTTTATCAATGGGTTTACAACCCATCAATAGCAAGCCTAATACGACGACAGCATATTGACAGGCTAGATGGTTAGAGGATAAAAAGGAACAAGTCATGATTATTGTCCTTCAACCTGTTTTTTATATTCAAAGGACCCATCCCACTCAGGGAGTTCAGCAGGGGGGAGGGGAACGATTTTATCGATATCGGGGAACTTGGCGGTTTCGTCAGAAGCATCCATTTCTTTGACAATTGCTTCATAACGGGCTGAGCGTTCTGGGTCTGGTTTAACCGCTAGGTAATAATAGTCTTTTGGTGTTGTGTCTATTTTAAATGTATCAATGAGTATTGAAGCTGAGATTCTATGTCCATTTTCCGATGCTAATTGAAAAAATTCTAATGCTATGTCAAAGTTTTTTTCCACACTCTTATAAAACATCGCTGCTGTAAATGCAGCTTCTTTATTACCTTGTTGAGCAGCACAAGCAAGCATTTTTTTTCCAATTTCAGGTTGATAAGCAGGATTGTCTTTATCTGATAAACGTTGAGCGAGAAAAATATCACCAATAACATATTGCCCTTCTGGGCTGCCTAAATCGGCAGCCTGCCTAAAATAAGCTAACGCTTTCGTTCTATCAGCAGGTACACCATAACCCGTATCGAGATAATGTCCCATTTGGTAATAACCATAGCTGATATTCAATTTAGCCATTTTTTGGATAATATCCCACACTTCTTGCGCTGGGCCTTTCCCGCCAATCGGGGGCACTTTGCCATAACTGATTAAGTTACTTAAGTTAAGCATGGCTTTAGGGTGATTACGCTCTGCGGCTTTGCGGTAGAGATCACCAATTTGCTTATAATCTCGTTGATGTTTATTCACTTTTTCAAGCTCACGCGCTTGTTTAAACCAAACATCCGCTTCCGGATCAACAGGGGGTAGCGTGTCTTTTTCATACACACAAGTGAAAGTTAAATCAGGTTCTGTTTTTTGAGTCACAGTGACGTCCTTTTTATCGATAGGCTTACAGCTCGTCAGCAGAATAAATCCCAATAATAATGCGATTTTTATTTCTATGTTCATCAGTTAATCCGCATTTTTTAGGCTAATAGTTTTATCTTCAAAAAGGATTAATGATCCGTTAGGTGATTCTTTATTTTTTTTATTGCTCGCATTTATAGCAACTATTTTTTTCCATTCTTTAAATTCGGCTGTCAAATCACTTGAAACACTCCCCGTCCTCTTATGCAATCCCCATAACTTTTCCCTTAACGGCTTCACAATTGGAAAATCATCGGTATCTTGCAATATCACGGCGATTTCACTGTCGAATGCCATGCTGCGTAAATTAATATTGGCAGAGCCTTGAATTAAAAAGGTATCATCGACTAAAGTTAATTTACTGTGTACATACACTTGCTGCCATCTATCCGAATCAGGAGAGACAAGTGTACAGATCATTGTTTCTAGCCCCTCAATTTTTTCAGGCTGAATATCATCAGGGCTTTTGATATCTTCACTTCGAATATAGACCCCCCAATAACCCGACTTAGGTTTGAACGATTGATCGTAAACGTGCTCTTTCATTAAATCTCGACGACCAAGTTGTTCTAACATCTTATAAGTTTGATAACCGCCTACTTCATTCGAACTTCCGACAGAGGGTTTTTCCGTTGAATTAGTGACAACAAAAAGATAGAACGGAGGTGGTTTAATGCTTTGTAATTTGCTGTCAGTTTCAGCAGCTTGTAAAAAACGTCGGTTTCGTTCTTCAACCATATCCCGTAAATTGGTCGCTATAGATGACAAACGAAAATATTGGTTTTCAAAATAGATGTAGTTACGGGCATGTTTAACACCATGATCATAGGCTTTTAATATATCGTATTCATCGTGTTGTGGCTGGGTTCGGCAAATTTTTCCGCCCGTGGGAACTAAAGGATTATTGGCTAAAAATGTGTAATGGGCGTTGAGTTTTTTGATATGCTCAGGTGTCGGGATATAGTCACATCGTGAGCGACTTTCTCTCTGTGCAAGTTGCTCTACATCGTCACCTTTGCTGGCGAAAAAACCATCAGTTTTTTTCCACGCCGACACAAAGTTATCATTTAAATCATACAGTAGCTCACCATACACACAGTTTGAGGTATCCTGCCACGCAGTTACGCCATCGCGACCAAGCCATGACTCTTCCTTATAACGAGTGATGGCATGTGCATCTTGATCCCAATATTCCGAGTGCATATTGTGCCCCATCACAAAACCAATCGCATTTTCAGGCTCTTCATAATCGATTAAAACCGCTTTTTGATGATGCGTTGAACCAGCCGCTAAAGCAGCCCAGCGAGCACTTAGCTCAGTTTCTTGACTCGAAAATTGATGATTGGTTCGCGCCGTAACATCTTTTAATCGCGAATCAGGTATACTCATTGCAATATCACGAGTCCGTACTGACAAGTTTTTGACAAGGCCCATATGAACTTTACGGTTCCAAGCGATATCAAACTGATATTGTTTTTGGGTTTGATAATCGAGCTTTGCACCAAAGACAAGAAAATCATTGAGTTGGGATGGCGATATCACTTGTTTCCCCCAACCGGGAAAGCTTTTCTCAAAATGTTTTCCCACATGATCAAACCACACAAGTACACGCACTTGCACACCTTCATTGGCCTTTTGCTCTAACAACTCGCCAATCATCGGATATTGACCTTCTCGGGCATCCGAACTACGTTCAAAATACATAGAGGGTTGAAAGCCCCATGTAATAATATCAATACTTTTTTTCGCTTTACGAATAGCTTCCGCAACGGCAGCAAAGGTTTGTTGTCCATTAATTAATGGTGCATAGGTAAATAAACTCATGGGGTATTTCGTTCGTTCAGGTATCCAGCTTGGCGTCACATGTGCCACCATGCAACTTGATACTGGTATATCAATCATCGGTGGCGTTGCTGATGTTGGGAGTTGAACTCCTAGCGGGAATTGACTCCAATTACCTCCAGACATATTACTTATCCTTTTTGAATGCGGTTAAAAACTCTGAAAGGTTTTGGCCCCATGCATCGCCAATGCGTGCATTTTCACGCTCTTGGCTAGGTGCGCTTGGTCTAAATCCAATATTGACTGTAGGCTCGTTACTGTCATCATCTTCAGCAGGTGGTGGCACTGTAATGTCATAACGATCCCCACTGAGTAGGTACAGTTGATAGCTATCTGTGGGAATATCATGGTCAATTTGGACATTACCTTGCGCATCACTCATACCTTTTAAAATCAGTGCTCCATTGGCATACAGTTCATACGGCTCAAATGCACGCGCCTTCATCGGGCTTTGTGGTGAGGAGCTCAGTTGAAAACGCAAGGTTTGTTTTGGCATCGATTGTGGAAATTGCGGGTGAGTGACATCCATAGACGCCGGTCCTTCAACCACCCAATTAGTGGCTTTCACCGTTTGGTTATTGGGGCTACCGTACTCTATCTGCCCGCCTTTTAATCGAATATAGGCGCCACCACAGGTCAATAGCAGTTCATCTTTAGCGGCAACGACGGTTTTACCGCCGGTACTGGTGACGGTCATGTCCTTGAGTGACGTGAGGTGCATTTCATCGCTTTGGGCTTGAAGTTCTACCTTGCCTTTTGCTGCAAAGGCTTTGATTCCTAGGGTATGAGCAAATAAGCTGATGGCTTGGCCTGCGGCTAAGGTGATTTTTTTACCGACTGAGATATCTGCCTGTTTATTGGCCGTCAGGGTAATGTTTTCACCGCTGTGAGCCTGTACGGTTTTGGGTGAGGTTAAGGCAATACCTGCTGGCGCACTAAGCAATAACGCTGCCTGCTGCAATTCGTTGATGGACTCAGTTAATAAGCGTTGCTGAGCTTTCATGTCTGCCAGCTCTGCTTTTGCGACTTCGGCTGCTTCCCGTAGGGAGCTCACTAGGTTCAACGCATCATCCAGTTGTTGCTTGGCTTCGCGCATATCCAGTTGTTCTGAAGAGGCTTTAGTGCGTAAATCGGTGCTGATAAACAGCCCTTTCCCCGCACGTATCGCCCCCCAGCTGTCGGTTCGCAGCTCAAAGCCATCACCGCGCTTTTCACGCCCTTGATTAACCAGATGCCCTAAATTGAGTTGGGATTTGCCACCGTATTCGGTGCTGAATTTGATGTGTTCTTCCCCGCGTTTGTCTTCCATGCGTAGCTTATTATTCGCAGGGGTACGAATGACATTGCGGGTATTATTTTTGTCAGTGATGTGGTCGGGACGATGTGAATCATGTAACGCATGGGCGATATACGGTCGGTCTGGGTCACCCTCATGGAAGGCAATGGCAACCTCTGTTCCTTGGATTAACGGGAAGTGCATGCCGTAGGTATCGCCTGCGTACGGTTTCGCCAGTCGTACGGGCATACTTTCATACCCCGTCGGTTTTTCATCACGGTCGGCATCGAATTTCACCCAATAAAAACCGTGTTCGTTTTGATGAGCGTAAATATCGTGGGATTTGGCACTGGTAATACGCGCCATCAATGTGCCTGCAATCACGGGGCGAGGTTTGAGAGCTGGTCGCCAGCACAAAGTTTCGGTGTGCGACGTTGCATCAAACTGCACGACTAAGGCATTGCTGCGGCTACCTGAAAATCGCAAGCGTGTGATTAAGATTTCAGATTGAAAGTCAGACGGTAATGTTGAAGGCAGTTGGTTATCGGTAATTTTGAGCACCAATAATGGCGTTAGCATCGGTGAGTTACTTTTACCGTGCAACTGAGTCTGACGAGCCAGAAAACGCTCATGGTCAAGGCGTGACCAAAAGTGAGCGGTTTCCGTTTCAGGTTGGTACTTCTCACCGCGCTCAAGGTGGCGAGCTTGATAATGGTACACATCACCATAATTGATGTCGTCGCCATTGCCTCGGGTCATGTCCGTTTCAATGGATTGCAAGGTTTGCATTGCTTGGCGGTGATTGTAATCTTTGGTGGTCACACTACGCTCCACCACTTGATGACGCAGCGATAATCCCCACACACTCTCCACGCCATTATCATTCATGCCAGAAGGACTGTTTAACGGGAGCTGCAAATCATACACATACGCACGTTGGCTATCCCCAAAATGAATGACTTCGGTTTTGGTATCCGGCTGCAAGCTGAACGAATAGAAAATCCCCACTTCACTTAACAGGCGTTCAATAAACTGCCAATCACTCTCATTGATTTGGTTAATTTGCTCTCGCTTGGGGTATTGGCGCTGCAAATGAAATTCAAACTCCCAGCCTTTCATGTCATGCTCACGCAAAATGAGGTCAATGACGTCCGGCACGGATTTATTTAAGAAAAAACGGTGAGAGCGCATTTGATGACGTAATAGAGAGACAAATGGCTCTATCACAATTTGGTATTGTGCTTCATCAGCGGAGCCAGACAGCCGCTTGAAGTGGGTGATCACGCCATGAACACGTTTTTGCGGTTCAGTCAGTGTGTTCAGCGCAGCCAGCGGTGGAGTGGGTGACGAAAAGGTAAAATCAGCACTGCGGCGAAGAAACTGTGGCGCTTGCAGGTTTTTCTCTGTGGAAGTAAAGGTAATCTGATAACGGTACGTTTCGCTAATGGCTTCACGTCCCGTGAAGTGCTCAACATCTAAGTGGGTCTGGCAACCTTGTACAGCAAGCTGGTAGCGATTATGGGATAAAAAAGGTCGTAGTGCATTATCCATTAAGCTCATCTTATTTCCTTTGTGTCCACCGTGGTAACCGAAAATACAATAAGCCGCGAGTGAGGTTACCCACTTTAATGTTAAGTAATTTACGTTAAGATAACGGATTACTGCGCATAAAGACAAATTGAATGTGAAACAATATTGAATAATAGGTGATGAATAGGATTTATCTGGGTGAGATAAAGCGTTAGTCGGATTCAGCAAAGAATATAAAAAGGAAGCGGTTAGACCTCCTTGGGGAATAGGCGTGTTTTCCGTGATGTGCCATATTTTTTGATTATTGGCACTGGCTTTTCCAATAAATCAAATATCGCAAATAATCTCCGCCATCCTCTTGCAGCCCATGCACCAATGGCTTCATACTTTTATGAGGTAAATCATGCCACTCACCAATCCCTTTTGGTTGATGAATATTTTTCTCATATAGGCTTTCCCATCCATCCTCATTCGGTACCCATAAACCTTGCCATTCTTTTTGTGCTATTCGAGGTAGCTTCCAGCAGGGTTGATAACTAATGCGTCCATGTTGCCTTAATACGTCTAATGGGGTTTCAGGGCGCAGGGAGGCTAGAAAACGGTAAGAACTGGCATTGTTGCTGAGCGTATCTCGATAAGTGTCATCGCTGTGCGTATCAATCAGGTATTCAAATGGTGAGACAGATTTCAATATATTGGCTGTACCGCCTTCAACTTCGATTTCCTCGACCCAAACCACGATTCGTTGCCAGACGATAGCCTGAATCAAGCAACGGTATTCTAGGGATTGCGTATCCAGTGGTAATATCATGATTTTGCGCTCTTCAAGATAAGTTGCATGGTTATATGAACGTCTAACGCTATTTGAGTCTATATGGGCTAATTGTGCTTCGATAGCATCAGGTCGATATCCTAACTCATTTAATCGTGTGCTGCCTGTTGTGCGTGTCGCATGAGGGCTATATATACCACTCCAACCTCTCGTTTTAAGAAATTGCCTTAGTGAGTTAGTAGACATTGGTTTATGGCAAGAATCACGACCGGGAAATAAATGTTTACGGTTACCAGTAAAACCATAAAGAGATCTTAGAATCGTAATAGCTCTTGTGTAGGCAGAGGAACAATATGTTCTCTTCGTGCTTTCATACACTCAGCTGGGATAGTCCAAAGTGCATTATCAAGATCGAATTCAGACCATTCCGCCTCAGCGACTTTAGATGGACGAGAAAGCGTCCACCACATTAACCACATACAATAGTTCAGTTGAAAGGTGCCACGGCTATTATCAAAGTTACTGAGTAGTTGACCTATTTGATCCGTCGTGAGGGCTTTTTTATGTTTTGTTTGCTGGGAGAGCTTTTCTTATTGCCCATACTGGCTCACTATCAGTTCTTAATATGGCAACAGCCAATTCAAAAATCGCGGATATCGTCCGTTTAGCTTCAGCTGCAACTGTTGGAGCGCCTCTTTGAACTTCACGCTGTAATATTTTGAGAATATGGTGAGATGTAATTTCTCTTATTGGTAATGTGCCGATAGAAGGAAATAAAATGCGCTCCAACATATCAAGGCGACGGTATTTGGTCACATCAGCGCAATCTTTCATTTGCAACCATTCTTTTGCGATGATTTGAAATGTATTTGCAGATTCGTTCGCTTTTCTGATCTTATCTAGTTGCTTAGCTTGTGTTGGATTAATCCCTGCTGATACGAGTTTTCTAGCATCATCATATTTAGAGCTGGCTTCAGCTAGTGTTACCAATGGGTAGTTGCCTAATGCCAGCATGCTCGATTTTCCATTTATTTGAAAATGAAACTGCCAGCTTTTTTACCATTAGGTATCACTTCAAGGTACAAACCGTTGAAGTCATTGATACGGAAAGTTTTTCTTTAGATTTTGCTGTTCTGTATTTTGTGTCAGTAAATATAATAAATTCAAGTAATTATGTGGATTTATATAATTATACTCACTGAAAAAAGAGAAGATAAATAAGCAATATATTTATTTAGGTGTGAGTTTTCATGAAATTCAGTGAGACATTAAACAGCATAAAACCATAGTAATATTATGAATTTTATGCTGTTTTTAAATGATGCTTAATGGGACAATCTAAAACTAGAGTATAGGCTTACACATTAAACAAGAAGTTTAATACATCGCCGTCTTGGACAATGTAATCTTTACCTTCAGCACGCATTCTACCGGCTTCTTTTGCTCCTTGCTCACCGCGATATTTAATAAAATCATCAAATGCGATGGTTTGAGCGCGAATAAAGCCTTTCTCGAAATCTGTGTGAATTTTGCCTGCCGCTTGAGGTGCAGTTGCGCCAACAGGAATGGTCCAAGCTCGAACTTCTTTTACGCCCGCGGTGAAGTAGGTTTGAAGATTCAATAATTCATAACCTGCACGGATCACGCGATTCAGTCCGGGTTCTTCAATTCCCAAATCTGCCATAAATTCATCACGTTCTTCATCTTCAAGTTCAGCGATATCTGACTCGATTGCAGCACAAACAGGAACAACGACAGAGCCTTCTGCTTCAGCGATCTTATATACCGTGTCAAGATATGGGTTATTTTCAAAGCCATCTTCATTCACGTTTGCAATATACATCGTTGGCTTGAGCGTTAAAAAACTTAAGTAACGGATGGCTGCTTTGTCTTCAGTGCTAAGGTCTAAAGTTCTTAACATGCCGGCTTTTTCAAGGTGCGGCAAACATTTTTCCAGAACTTCGAGTTCCGCTTTCGCATCTTTATCACCGCCTTTGGCGCGTTTTTGAATACGATGGATCGCTCGTTCGCAGGTATCAAGATCAGCGAGAGCCAACTCAGTATTAATAACATCAATATCTTCCGCTGGGTTTACTTGACCCGCAACGTGAATAATATTGTCATTTTCAAAGCAACGAACAACATGCCCGATGGCTTCCGTTTCACGGATGTTAGTTAGAAATTGGTTACCTAAACCTTCACCCTTTGATGCACCTTTAACCAAACCAGCGATATCAACGAATTCCATTGTAGTGGGTAAAATGCGTTGTGGTTTTACAATCTCAGCCAATTGATCAAGACGTGGGTCTGGCATTGGCACAACACCTGTGTTCGGCTCAATCGTACAGAAAGGAAAGTTGGCTGCTTCGATGCCGGCTTTGGTCAACGCATTAAACAGTGTGGATTTACCCACGTTAGGCAGACCAACGATACCGCATTTAAAACCCATATGTTTCTCACCTTAAAATAGCAAGGGGCAGGCGAGTGCTGCCCTGAATGTTAGAAAATTGGCGCTGATTATACACAAAAAGTTGTTTTTGATGAAATGAACTCTTTGTATAGGCTGATTTTACGCTGTCGCTTTAAAACTATGCAGACGGTTTATTGCTTTATCCATTCCATCACTGAGTAAAATGTCGGTACAGCGTAATGATTCATCGATAGCTTCATCAATCAGCTTTTGTTCCGTAGCAGTTGGTTTGCCGAGAACAAAACCAACCACTTTATTTTTATCACCTGGATGGCCGATACCAATACGTAAGCGGTAAAAATTAGGGTTATTGCTGAACTTGTTTTGGATATCTTTCAAGCCGTTATGACCACCGTTACTGCCACCAAGTTTCATCTTAGCAACACCTGGAAGTAAATCTAATTCGTCATGAGCGACTAAAATTTCATCAGGATTGATGCGATAAAAATTAGCCATGGATAAAACCGCTTTACCACTTAAATTCATGAAGGTCGTCGGAACGAGGAGTCGTACATCATGACCATTCAAATTGATACGGGCGGTGTAGCCAAAAAACTTGGCTTCCTCTTTTAAGGATTGATGGTGACGTTCTGCCAGCTGGTCGACATACCATGCTCCAGCATTATGACGAGTTTGGGCGTATTCAGCACCAGGATTGGCAAGGCCAACAATTAGTTTTATTTTGCTCACGGCTAATAGTTCACTGTCAGTTAATTCAATTATTAGGCCTAGTTTACCCTGAGAGGGGAAGATGTACAAAATTGAAATAGCGCTGCTGCGGGCTGATTTAATATAAAATGTAGTTATGGGTAAATATTTTTATAAAAAGCATCTTTTGTACAGAAATAATGAAAAAAGTCTAACCCTGTGATTGCCATCGCAAATAATTTTACTTAATGCACTATAATAACAGCATAAAGATATATTTTTTCGGAAGTTTCAAACATGCTTTGCTTATCAATCTACTGATACGGGAGGTAGATATGAAACGTAAAACAGCTCTCTTAATTGGTAATATTTTAATGGCGTTGGGTCTAATTGTCATGATAGGAAGCATTGCGCTGAATTTATCTTCTCATGTATTTAGTCTTAACTTACCAGATATGCTTACGATGGGGTCTTTATTTGGTATTTTTGTCGGCGCTATGATTTGGCTGGCGGGTGCAAGATTAGGTGGAAGAGACAAAGTTGCAGACCGTTACTGGTTGATAAAACACTATAACCATTCAAACCGTGATAATCACCGCTATCCATAAGTCATTTTGTCTGATTTAATACAATGTAAAATTATTGTGTTAAATAAATTGAATTAAGTAAAATAACGTATTCAAGTCAATTAAGCGTTTCTAAGGGTGCTGATTACAGCACCTTTATTATTTGGGGACCCGCTATTATTTTGTGGATTGAATACCAATGTTTTGAGTGAATGTTACTGTAATAATGGCTGGAGCATGGGCAACTATGTGTATTGGTGTATGAGTAGCTGATTATTTAATGACTATCTTTAGATAGACTGAAACACACTGAATTTGTTTTTACGCATTTCTTCTGATTGCAACCCAGTATATTACCAACGTTATTCCTACCTCTATTTTTATTTCTTTTATGTGATAGTTAAAAGCGACATAACAGTTGAAATAAACAGGCGATAATACAGCCTATCAATAAAGAATGGCCTCAAGGTTATCATCAATATCTTTTTATTTTTTCATTTGAGTTCAGATTGACGGTGAGTGAAAGATGTAGATAACAATAAATAACAGAGTTAGGTAAGGGAATAACGTTGTTGTATGACAATACATAAAGCCCCTACGGTTGAATATCAAGCGTAGGGGCGCTACTTAAATCATGACGTTCTGCTGCTGAGCAAATAGAAAAAACGAGGTAGTTATACCTCGTTAATAATGCTTAGTGCTCAAACATCGCAGAAATTGACTCTTCATTGCTAATACGGCGAATTGCTTCGGCTAGCATGCCTGAAAGCGTCAGCGTACGAACTTTGTTCAATGCTTTAATTTCAGGTGAAAGAGGAATTGTGTCACAAACAATGACTTCATCAATAACTGAATTTTTGATGTTGTCGACGGCGTTACCTGAGAAAATCGGGTGAGTCGCGTAAGCAAATACGCGTTTTGCACCACGTTCTTTCAGCGCTTCAGCCGCTTTACACAGCGTGCCACCAGTATCTATCATATCGTCGACTAAAATGCAGTCACGACCAGAAACGTCACCAATGATGTGCATAACCTGAGAAACGTTCGCACGTGGGCGACGTTTATCGATAATAGCCATATCAGTGTCATTTAACAGTTTCGCGATTGCTCTAGCGCGTACGACGCCGCCGATGTCTGGAGATACAACGATTGGGTTTTCCAAATCTTTCTGGAGCATGTCTTCCAGAAGGATAGGGCTACCAAACACGTTATCAACAGGAACATCAAAGAAGCCCTGGATCTGCTCAGCGTGTAGGTCAACGGTGAGAACACGGTCAACACCTACACTAGACAGAAAATCGGCAACAACTTTAGCGGTGATTGGTACACGGGCAGAACGTACGCGACGATCCTGTCTAGCATAACCGAAGTAAGGGATAACAGCGGTAATACGACCAGCAGATGCACGGCGCAGCGCATCGACCATAACAACCAATTCCATTAGGTTATCATTGGTAGGTGCACAGGTTGACTGGATGATAAAGATATCACCACCGCGAACATTTTCATTAATTTGAACACTGACTTCGCCGTCGCTAAAACGACCAACAGCCGCGTCTCCAAGATTAGTGTAAAGGCGGTTAGCAACACGTTGTGCTAGTTCCGGTGTAGCGTTACCAGCAAAAAGCTTCATATCGGGCACGAGAAAAACCTCAGGCTTGCGTCCAGAGAGATATTGTTGACCAATAAGACAGTTAAGTTTGTCACTATTGGTGCAATACACGGGTTATCCCAGCGCGGAACTTGTGCAGTGGCGATTCGTTCACTCCTTGAGCGACGAAACCATGCACCCACGATGGGGCTTTATTTAACACCTTTAGGGCATCGGCTTGCGTTTCAAATTCAGAAAAAACACAAGCCCCTGTTCCTGTCAGGCGAGACGGAGCATATTCTAACAGCCAAGAAACGAGCTGTTCAACCTCACGAAAACGTTTTCTTGCAATTGGTTCGCAATCATTTGCGTACGGAGCCAGTAATAATGCGGGTAGTGGGCGTTTTGGAGAATTTCTATTTAATTGTGGATCTGTGAAGATCATCGGGGTTGAGATTTCAATTCCTGGGTGAGCAACCAGATACCATTTCTCTTTAGGCGTGGCTGGAGTCAGAATTTCACCAATGCCTTCCGCAAAAGCAGCGTGTCCTCGAACAAACACCGGAACGTCCGCACCGAGTTTTTTACCTAATTCGGCTAAGGTTTCATCTGAAATTGCAGTTGCCCAATGTTCATTTAAAGCAATTAACACGGTCGCCGCATTGGACGAGCCACCGCCGATACCACCGCCCATTGGCAAAATTTTATTAATGTGAATATCAGCACCCAGCGGTTTGGAGAGGTTAAGGACATCACGACAATAGCATTGGAGTAATTTAGCCGCTTTGACGATTAGATTTTTTTCTGGCTCAACACCTGCCATGGTGGTGAGTAGATTGATTTGATCGTCAGCTCGAGTGGTTATGGTAATCTCATCGCCATAATTGAGGAATTGAAACAGCGTTTGTAGCTCATGGTAGCCATCTGCTCTACGACCGGTGATATAGAGAAAAAGATTTAATTTTGCAGGTGAAGGCCATGTTAACGTCATTTTTGTAAGGTCCAACTATCCATTTTTAGCTTAATTAGGCGCGAACCCTGACTCAGTTCAAGGTTGCTTGGTAACATTGGTTTAGTGCTGGTATCGTAGGAAAGATAGTTAAGCTGCCATTTTTCACCATTACCTTGTTGTAAGGTGACGGATTTGAGTAAATGGTTATCATCGAGTTCATATTCTGTCGCACGTCCCGGAGAGCCCGTTAGCCAAGCTGTTAGGTCGTCAAGAGGGATCTCCATGCCTGTAAGTTGATAAATCAACTCTGAAGGCACGTCACTCATATGAGTTTGTCCATCTTTTGTCGTCAGACGTGCTAAATCGGGTTCTACGGTGAGCTCTAACTCACGGCTACCCAGAGGGTTTGTTAACAATAAGCGATATTTTTCAGGTGTATATTGTTGCCAGAAGAATTTGGCATAGGTTTTACTTTGACCACCATCGTAGACAAAAGAGCCACGTGTTTGGTAATTCCGAAGCGCGTTCACTTCTTGTAAGTGAGCTTTCCATTCAGGATCCGCAGAGGAACCAGTACCTGATGTTGTCGTCTGTTTTGTGGTGACACACGCCGTTAGCAACAAACAGGAAAGTGGTAATAAGCGCCAAAAGCCTCGAGTGGAGGAAGGACCCAGAAAAGACCAAGTAGTAAACAGTTGCATAGCGACTCTCAAAAATCATCGGGTGAAAAATAACAACGCGTCTTTCAATAATGGTGACTCTTGCCGAAGCATCTCTGTTATCGCAATCGAGAAAATTATCGTCATGGATAACATGGAAAGAGAAAATAGCGCGACAAGGAACGGAAATATTGCGTTAAAACGACCAAATTATCAATCGGATTGAAGAAGTTTTGCCTATCTATACAATAGGAAAACGAGAGTGATCATGGATTTGATCTGTTAAGTGACCGTATTCTCACTATATATTATCAATATTGATAATTTCTTAATATATATAATAAAAAAATGGTACATCTCGAATATAATCCGGTGTAAAATAACATGACTAATAGTATTGTTATCGGCTAACTTCTTCATCATTGGTACTGAAAAAGTTAGGAGTTGATCATCTTTATGGTTTTCATTACGTGTAGACCATAGAAAGCGTGGCCTAGATCATCTACAATAGCGGGTAAACAATTAACAGTGGTGTGGTTATACTGCTGAAAAAATAATTAGCAATGTGAGCAATGTAGTTAAGCACAATGACCCTATTAGCATTAGGCATCAATCATAAAACGGCACCGGTGGCCTTGCGTGAGCGAGTGGCTTTCGGACCAGAAAAAATTGACCATGCACTTGAGGAGTTACTAAAACAGCCCCAAGTTAGCGGTGGCGTCGTGCTGTCGACCTGTAATAGAACCGAACTGTATTTGAGTCTTGAATCACAAGAGCGTGCTCAAGAGCAGCTGATCCAGTGGTTATGTGAGTTTCACGATATCAACGATCATGATTTGAAACCAAGCTTGTATTGGCACGAAGGTGATCGCGCGGTTAGCCATCTGATGCGAGTAGCTAGTGGTTTAGATTCTTTAGTTCTCGGTGAACCTCAAATTCTCGGTCAGGTCAAAAAAGCGTTCGCACTTTCACAAGATAATCATTCTTTGTCGAGTGAACTAGAGCGTTTGTTCCAAAAATCATTTTCTGTCGCAAAACGTGTTCGTACCGAAACAGAGATCGGTGCGAATGCGGTTTCTGTTGCTTTTGCTGCCTGTACTTTAGCAAGGCAAATCTTTGAGTCACTTAAACACCTGAATATATTGTTAGTAGGGGCGGGCGAAACGATCGAATTAGTGGCTCGTCACTTACGTGAACATGGTGTACAGAAAATGATGATAGCAAACCGTTCTCGTGAAAGAGCTGAGCTATTAGCCAATGAGGTTAATGCGGAAGTGATCACACTACCTGACATTGATACTCGGCTGGCGCAAGCGGATATTGTTATCAGCTCAACGGCAAGCCCATTACCGATTATTGGTAAAGGGATGGTCGAAAGAGCAATGAAAATCCGTCGTAGTAAGCCAATGTTATTAATCGATATTGCGGTTCCTCGCGATATTGAACCCGATGTTGAAAAGCTTAGGGATGTTTATCTGTATACGGTGGATGACCTTGAGTCGATTATTCAGCAAAACTTAGCTCAGCGTAAAGCAGCAGCGGTTGAAGCGGAATTTATCGTTGAACAAGAAAGCAGCCATTTCATGGATTGGTTGCGCTCGCAAGCCGCAGTGTCTACAATTCGCGATTACAGAGCGCAGGCTGAGGCAATCCGCGCGGGTATGACAGAAAAAGCACTCGCGGCGATTAGTCAGGGTGCAGACCCTGAACAAGTTATCACACAACTTACCCAACAATTGACCAACCGCCTGATCCATGCACCGACTAAATCTTTACAGCAAGCCGCTGGAGATGGTGATATGGAACGTCTGAATCTACTTAGGGACAGCTTAGGGCTGAACCATCAATAACCACATTTTAATTATGGGTCTGATATAACGAATGAAGCCTTCTATTGTCGCAAAACTGGAAGCATTACAGGAACGCTATGAAGAAATTCAAGCACACCTTGCCGATGCAGGTGTGATTGCTGATCAAGGGCGCTTCCGAGCCCTTTCAAAAGAGTATGCTCAACTGACAGATGTCGCTAAATGTTTTTCAGCGTGGCGAACTGTACAGGAAGATATCGAAACAGCAGAAATGATGTTAGATGATCCTGAAATGAAAGAAATGGCTCAGGAAGAGCTGAAAGAAGCTAAAGAGCGCAATGAAGAGCTTGAACAACAATTACAATTGTTGTTGCTGCCAAAAGATCCTGATGACGAATATAACTGCTTCTTAGAGATCCGCGCAGGAGCTGGCGGCGATGAAGCGGCTATTTTTGCCGGTGATTTATTCCGTATGTATAGCCGTTATGCAGAAGCTAACCGTTGGCGTGTCGAGCTAATGAGCACGAGTGATGGTGAACACGGTGGCTATAAAGAGGTTATCGCCAAGATTTCTGGTGAGAGTGTTTATGGACGCTTGAAATTCGAATCTGGTGGTCATCGTGTGCAGCGTGTGCCAGAAACGGAATCTCAGGGACGTATCCATACTTCAGCTTGTACAGTGGCCATCCTTCCTGAATTGCCTGAGGCTGAACTGCCAGAGATCAATCCAGCTGATTTACGTATCGATACCTTCCGTTCTTCCGGTGCGGGTGGACAGCACGTTAACACCACCGATTCGGCAATCCGTATTACGCATATTCCAACCGGCATTGTGGTTGAATGTCAGGATGAGCGTTCACAACATAAAAACAAAGCCAAAGCGATGTCTGTATTAGGTGCGCGTATTCGACAAGCTGAAATGGATAAACGTCAAGCAGCAGAAGCTTCAGAGCGCCGTAACCTTTTAGGTTCGGGTGATCGTTCTGACCGTATTCGAACTTATAACTTCCCACAAGGTCGGGTCACGGATCATCGTATCAACCTGACACTTTACCGTTTAGATGAAGTGATGGAAGGAAAACTTGATGGGCTGATTCAGCCAATTATTAATGAATATCAAGCAGATCAACTTTCTGCATTGTCTGAGCAAGACTAATGCAATACGGCGAATGGGTGAATCAAGCGGTTGCGAGATTGTCGAGCAGTGACAGTGCGAAGCGAGATGCTGAAATTCTGCTCCAACATATTACAGGGCAGAGTCGTAGTTTTATTTTTGCATTTGCAGAAACGACCTTAACACCCGCGGAGTATCAAGCTCTCGAAGCATTATTGAGCCGCCGTGAACAAGGTGAACCCATTGCCTATATTATCGGTGAGCGCGAATTCTGGTCTTTGCCTTTATTTGTCTCACCAGCTACTTTGATTCCGCGTCCTGATACTGAATGCCTTGTTGAACAGGCTTTATCAAGACTACCTCCTCAAAGTTATCGTATTCTTGACCTCGGTACAGGAACGGGGGCTATAGCGCTAGCGCTTGCTTCTGAACGCTTAGATAGCTCAGTTGTTGGTGTTGATTTTAACCCTGAGGCCGTGTCTTTAGCACAACGAAACCAACAACGTCTCGCCATTGATAATGTGCAGTTTTTACAAAGTAATTGGTTTTCCTCACTTTCTTCACAACATTTTGATATGATTGTGAGCAATCCACCTTATATCGATGAAAATGATCTCCATTTACAACAAGGTGATGTAAGATTTGAACCTTTAACTGCATTAGTGGCAGATAATCAAGGACTGGCAGATTTAGACCATATTGTCTCTAAATCGAGAGAATACCTAAGCCAGCAGGGTTGGTTGCTTGTTGAACATGGATGGCAGCAAGGTGTGGCAGTTCGTGAGTTGTTCAAACAGTATGGTTATAGCAATATCGAAACCTGCCAAGATTATGGCGGTAGAGATAGAATTACGCTTGGGCAGTGGAATAAAGCAGTGGAAAGGTAATGAAAACCATAGCAAATATTGAATTTAACAAAATACCTTTGAGCGAAGGTATTATGATTGTCTCCCAAAGCATTCGTGTCGATTTTCCTCTTATGCAAGTACAGGCTCAGTTGGATAGTCTCGTGGAGGCCGCTAAGACTGCTATTGATGTGAAAGCGGATAATGAAAGTAAAATTAACCAATTATTGATGCTTTTTTATCGTCAATGGCAATTCGGTGGGGCAGATGGCATTTATGCACTATCTGATATGCTGTGGTTAGATAAAGTTTTATCTTCCAAACGAGGCACACCAGTTTCATTAGGCTCGATTTTCCTTTATATCGCTGAAAAACTAGAAATCGATATTGAACCAGCGGTATTTCCAACACAGCTGTTATTATCAGCTCAAAAAAATGATGGCTCACAATGGTTTATTAATCCAGTTAATGGTGAAACGCTAACTTGGCATACACTAAATTTATGGATGAAAGGAACGGTTGATCCCTATTCTGAACTAGAAGATGACCAGCTCGATGTGGCTGAAAATAGTGTGATCATCCGTAAATTATTTGACACGCTAAAAGCCTCTTTAATGGAAGAGAAGAAAATGGAATTAGCGTTAAAAGTGTGTGAAACATTATTAACGTTAGACCCTGAAGATCCTTATGAAATTCGTGACCGTGGATTAATTCTCGCACATCTAGATTGTAATCATGTAGCACTGAATGATTTAAACTATTTTATTGAGCACTGCCCAGAAGATCCTATTTCTGAAATGATTAAAATTCAGATATATTCATTAGATAATCTTCCAGTAGTGTTACATTAATTTATGCACAGACAGCAAACTGTCTCGATATGAAAGGTAACAGCATGCAACAAAAAATGGTCAGCATTGGCGATATCAAAGTCGCAAACGATCTTCCGTTTGTTCTTTTTGGTGGAATGAATGTCCTCGAGTCCCGCGATATGGCAATGCAAGTGTGCGAACATTATGTGACGGTGACACAAAAATTAGGCATTCCTTATGTCTTTAAGGCCTCGTTCGATAAAGCTAACCGTTCATCAATTCATTCATATCGTGGCCCAGGCCTTGAAGAGGGAATGAAAATCTTTCAAGAATTGAAAGAAACCTTTGGTGTGAAAATCATTACTGACGTGCATGAACCATCACAAGCGCAACCAGTTGCAGAAGTTGTTGATGTGATTCAACTGCCTGCTTTTTTAGCCCGTCAAACAGACCTTGTTGCGGCAATGGCAAAAACTGACGCGGTGATCAACATTAAAAAACCACAATTCATTAGCCCTGGTCAGATGGGCAATATTGTTGAAAAGTTCATTGAAGGTGGTAATGACAAAATTATTTTATGTGACCGAGGTTCTAACTTTGGGTACGATAATTTAGTTGTTGATATGCTTGGCTTTAACGTTATGATGCAAGCATCAAATGGTTGCCCTGTCATTTTTGATGTCACGCACTCCTTACAATGCAGAGACCCGTTTGGAGCCGCGTCAGGTGGTCGCCGTGCTCAAGTTGCTGAACTCGCTAGAGCGGGTATGGCGGTTGGTCTTGCTGGGTTATTCCTTGAAGCGCATCCAGATCCAGATAATGCACGTTGTGATGGCCCATCAGCATTGCCTTTGGCTAAATTAGAGCCATTCTTACAGCAAGTTCAAGCGATCGATTCGTTAGTGAAAAGTTTTCCAGAGCTAGATACTAGCCGTTAATCCTAATCTATTATGCAGCTTAACCAAGTTGTGACCATGTTCGGCGCTGATCTTCAGCGCCGTTACGGTGAAAAAATCCATAAAATAACGCTTCATGGTGGTTTTAATTGCCCGAATCGCGATGGAACGCTAGGACGCGGTGGCTGTACTTTTTGTCATGTTGCCTCTTTTTCTGATGAAAGCCAATCAACTCAATCTATTTGCGAACAAATTCGCCATCAAGTCTCCAAGATCACCCGAGCCAATCGCTACCTTGCCTATTTTCAAGCTTATACCAGTACTTATGCTGAAGTTTGTATCTTAAAACAGTTATATGAAGAAGCGCTGAAGCAGGTTGACATCGTTGGCTTGTGCGTAGGTACACGCCCTGACTGTGTGCCTGATGAGGTTTTAGCTTTACTTAACAGTTATCGTGAGCAAGGTTATGAAATTTGGTTAGAACTAGGATTACAAACCGCGCATGATAAAACATTGCATCGTATTAACCGAGGGCATGGTTTTTCTGAATATCAACAAACGGCGGTGAAGGCACGGAAGCTGGGGCTCAAAGTCTGTACCCACCTTATTTGTGGTTTACCCAATGAAACTGCGCAAATGAATATGCAAACCTTAGAAAAGGTACTGGATTGCGGTACTGATGGTATTAAATTACACCCGTTGCATATTGTCGATGGTAGTATTATGGCAAAAAGCTGGCTTGCAGGACGTATAGAGCCGATTGCATTAGATGATTACACACACATTGCGGGAGAAATGATCCGGCATACGCCAGTCGATATTATTTATCATCGTATCTGTGCGAGTGCGCGACGACCCACGTTATTGGCTCCTCAATGGTGTGAAAACCGCTGGTTGGGAATGAATCACCTATATCAATACTTGTTGACGAATGGCGGTCAAGGTTCTGCGCTATAGGCGTTATCTTGGTATCGTCTAAGATTAAGTATGTTAATTATTGAGACTGATCATTGTGTTATCCATGATACATCGTGTGATGGGCGATTAAGGATGGCAAGTTGTTTCAAATTATATGTAGCTTATTAATAAATAAGCAAAAATGTATAGTTAATATAAATTCAGTTTAAAATTGCAGTGTCACAATGAAAGTGACTGCATGTCGTCTTAATCATGCGCAAATGACATACCCGCCATTGACCTGCAATGGCGAGTTATTAAGCCTAGTGTTGTGGATTATTTAACTCTTCTAGCGCTTTATCAATAGAGTTATGGAAACTCAGTACGCCTTCAATCGGCGTTACACGTGCACGGGCCAAAGTTTTTAATGGCTGGAATGGAATATCACAAATAACAATGTGAGTATCTTTTTTTACTAGGTCGATAAACTTCTGGAATGCTTCTAAACCACCGGCATCAAGTACAGGAACGGCATCCCATTGCATAACGATCGTTTCATAACCTTCACTTTTGACTCTTAATTCATCAAAAATACGTTCTGCCGCAGCAAAAAATAAGGGGCCATTGACGCGTACGACTAAACGACTTTTTGTTTCATCGGTTTCCGGTAGCTCACTAATTCGGGTCATATTCGCGATACGGCGCATAAACAATAAAGAGGCAAGAACAATCCCTACTGTAATAGCAATAACCATATCAAATAGAACCGTTAAAGACATACACAGAAGTAAAACGATGATGTCATCTTTAGGTGCTCTACGAATAAGGTCGATGACTTTTCGCGCCGAGCTCATATTCCAAGCGACCATCAATAATAAGGATGACATTGCAGCCAAAGGCAGGTAAGAAAGCATTGGTGCCAGTACTAATAAAGTCATTAATACTAATAGCGAATGAATGACTGAAGAGATTGGTGAAGTGGCGCCCGCGCGGACGTTGGCTGCTGAACGCGCAATCGCGGCGGTTGCTGTGATCCCACCAAAGAATGGGGCGGCAATATTACCAAAACCTTGTCCAATAAGTTCACTGTTTGAATGGTGTTTTTTACCGGTCATATTATCCAGAACCACGGCACAAAGTAGTGACTCAATCGCACCTAGCACAGCCATGGAAAAAGCGGCAGGCATCAAGGCGGTAATCATTGACCAGCTAATAGGAGCACTTCCGGGAAGCTCCCAAGGTAAAATAAATTGAGGCAAAATAGGTGGAATACCATTACCTTCAGTCCCATCAGGTAATAAGTAACTAAATTGGGAACCAATGGTCGCGACTTGTTTATCAAACAGCGATAGACCCCACATAACCAGTGTTCCAGCCACTAAAGCTGGTAAGTGACCCGGTAACTTTAAACCCAGCTTTGGCCAGTAAATCAGTACCAGTAGTGTGATTATGCCGATCAAGGTATCACTGTATTGCAATGTTGGTAAGGCATTGACCAGTGCAACCACTTTATCAACATAGTTTTCTGGTACATGGGCCATCTGCAAGCCAAAAAAATCTTTAACTTGCATAGTCGCAATAGTGATGGCGATACCAGAGGTAAAGCCTAATGTTACAGAAACAGGAATATATTCGATAAATTTACCGAAACGAGCAAATCCCATTGCCAGCAAAATAATTCCTGACATTAAAGTGGCAACCAGTAGCCCACTTAAACCGAATTGTTGGGAAACAGGATATAAGATCACCACGAAAGCAGCGGTAGGCCCAGAAACGCTATAACGTGAGCCACCAGTAATGGCGATAATAATACCTGCTATGGCCGCAGTATATAGGCCATACTGTGGTGGAACACCACTGGCAATAGCAAGCGCCATTGCTAAGGGAATAGCAATGATTCCAACCGTAATCCCTGCAATTAAATCTTTAATAAAACGAGCAAAAGTGTATTTTTCTTTCCAACATGAATCTATAAGAGCGCTAAAAGGGCGCAAACGATTAATTTTTTTTGTACTCATTGTACCCCACCAAAATAACAGGGTTAAATAACGGAAAATAGAGACCAAAGGATACGCCGAACTCACACAAAAAAGTCTGTTATGTGTCAATGAATTCGCAATTATCATAACGTTTACAGTGACAAAAGTAAAAAAACCTACGAATATTCGGCATTGAACTATCTAAAAAGGGATCCTTAAGATTTTATATTATTGTGATAACCGTTTTTAAATAACACGGCTGATGAATTAAATTTAATTATTGATTAGTCATCAATATTGAAATTAATAGCCAACCCCACGCACTAATGACAAAGACAAGGGCGTAGTTGAAGAGTTTTTTTGTTCCAATCCAACGCTGTTCCATAGACAAAGTATGTTGATTTTTCTTGAAAAGAAACTGTAGAGCTAGGTCAAAATGATGAGCATCGGGGGTTTGGTATAATACTTTAAAGAGATGGTTATCTAAACTGAGTCTAAAAATATAATAATGACTAATAATAAAAAAGACAGTTCCTAAAAAGAAATAAAGATGCTGTGTAAATGAATCGATAAATAAGATTAGTTGGCAAATAAAAGCGAGTAATGATGCGCAACATAAATAACGCCAACTTGCTGTAAAAATAATCATTACATCGCCACATTGCTTATTGGATAAATGACTCATAATTGCGCCCGCTTTGAATAATATTGTTGGTACCAATAATGTAATTGCTCAAGAGTTGCAGCATTGAGGATCACTTGTGGCCTAGCCTGCATGACTTGTTCAATGGCATCTTCAATGCTAACAGCACTACGGCGATGGACTAGCCATGCAACGGCGACTGTCGCACTACGTGAGTAACCGAGTTTACAATGGACATAAACCACGCCATTTTGGGCTAGCGCATCCATTGTCGACATGGCTCGTTCAATATCAGCGGCACTCAGTGGTAACAAATCTATTTGCGGTTGGCTACAGTAAGTTAAGCCGCGACTATAAGAATTACGAGGCCATTCGCAAGTCATGTCGAAAACGGACTGAGCTGACAAATGATACAGTGGGCGTCCTCCCAAAATAAGTTGTTCATTGACTTGGCTGGGTTGCCGACATGCTTTTGCATAGTAATGATAGGTAGCAATAGCAATTAATCGGTAAGGGAGAAGCAATACCCAAGCGGAAGGGGAGATTTGGCCTTCGGGAGTCTTTTGAAATACGGAGGCACCGCACCCGAGATAACCTAATGAAACCATAAATAAGGCAATAGCAGGCCATAAAAATAGCCATGCAGCCCCTTGAATAATAAAAGCCAATAGTAGGCAGGTGATAGCACCTAAGCCATAGTTAATGGTCATCTTTAAGCTGCGGCGGCTTCCTGTGTAGTTCCAATGCCACTTGCTGTCGATTGGCAAAAAATAACTGATCAGGATTCCAACAGCAAAGCCAGTGATGACATCAATAAAATGGTGCTGCCATGTTGTGAGGACAGAAACTAATATGAATAGTGACCAGCCATGCAGTAACCACCGCCATTTTGTTGGGGTATGAGCACGAAAGCGTAACCATAATAGCCATAATAAAATAATGTGTAATGAGGGCGCTTGGTTATAGGGAAGATCAAATAATTCAAGGCTCTCAAACATCCAACCGGCTATTCCACTCGTGTCCGGTCGAGAAAAGCTAAATTTTAAGGGGAATAATAGAAAACCAATACAAGCAGTTAATGACGCGACTATTAAACGGATTCCATGGATCTTTTGTTCTCTTAATGAAGTACACATAAAAAGAGATAGGCCATAAAAAAGGTCAATACTCCAATAAGGAATAATAGTCCAAGATAAAAAAGGAATGTGCTGTTCCCAAGAATATACGTAAGAAGGGACGTTTGTTAATGTGGCAGTATAAGTATTAACTTGTCCATAGGTAAGGAAGAAAAAAGGGGCTAAAAAGAGCAACCAAATAAAAGCGTATAACCCAATTTTTCGTCGTGAAGTAGGAGGTAAAGGCTGATGTGAGGTTGTCATTAGTCTGTCCATCTATGTCCATTTTTGTCCATTTTGTTGTGTATTCTTATGGGAAATACAGGATTTATGCGTTGTGGCGGTACATAAGGCGTTATTATAGCGCCAGAAGTCTAGGACTCTTTAATTAATCAAGACATAAGGTGAACGAAGTCACCTTATTTATCAAAGAGAATCGCTGAAATAGGGATTATCGGCGTCGTGCAATAGAAACGCTAAATATTCCCCAGTTATCAATTAGCTGATTAAGTTTTTCGAAACCGGCATCCGCAACAAGTGAATCCATTTCACCTTGGCTACGGCAACGCATGACCCAAGCTTGACCACCTTGATGGCTTGGTAATACACGAGCAATCATTTCAACTTGTGGATGCCATGGTTGGCAAGTGTAGATAAGCAATCCACCGGAAGGAATGGCGCGGGATAAACCATTTAAAGAGGCACGAATTAAATGATTATCAGGGAAAAGTTCATATAAACCACTGACAATACCTAGTGTTGGGGCAGGGGTAATGGCGGCTAAGTTATCGGCATCGAAAGCATTACCTTCTTCAAAAGACGCTTTATCTTCAAGATAGCGCTCTTTGATATGTAGTCGTCCTTGTTCAACGTTAACAGGGCTATAATCACGTAGGAGGACCGATTCTACCTTGCTATAGTCATTGATGGCATCGAAGATATAGCGCCCTTGTCCTGCTGCAATATCTAAAATACGTACGGGCTGGTGGTTATCATTGAGGTCACGGATAGCTTGTCTGATCATGTTCTCTATATTGATTTTGCGTTGGCGGATCCCTTGCCAGCCGATGCTATCAAGATATTGTCTATCGATGATGCGACCAAATAAGCCGTTACCTTGAGCCTTATCGCGATAAATGTAGTCAAGGGTAGAGCCTGAATCGAAACCTTTATCATAACCTATACGTATGCCTTCTGAAGCTTTACCTAGCGTACTCATAGACTTGCTAAGTAGTTTATAACCTAGATGTTTAGGGTTCCAGAGGGGGAGTGGTTGAGTAAGTTCGCGATAAGCGTCAGCACTCACGCTCCAAGTATCTTCATATTGATAATTATGTCGGTAATGAGGTAATGAAAAGAGTTTATCTATAAATTCACGGATTTTAGCGATAGGTATATGACGTTCTTTTTCCCCGAGCGTGTCGTGGTAAAAGTTTGCTAATACATGTTTTTCTTTGATCGGGGTGTTTAAACGTTCATAGAATTGATGCTGGGGTTTATGGTGTACAACGTGATCGCTACCGGAAATGAACAATTGTGTCGGTAGCGTAATTGCACCGGCATCGGCAACGACTCTATCAGCCGTTTTATATAATTCGAGCAAAATGTTGACAGCAATAGGGCGTGTAATTAAGGGATCTCGATTAAAAGAATCGATACGTTTTTGATCATGAGTTAAAAATTTTGCTTTAACATAGGAGTTGACATAAAACAGGCCACGCATTTTTTGCATTAAAGCAAGCCCAGTACGAGCAAAAGGAACGTATAGCTTAACCTTGAACGCGGGAGATGCAAGGATCATTCCCCGAATGGGTGGCGCATAGTCATGCACCCAAGTAGACACTAATACAGCTCCAACACTTTGGCCGATAACAATAATATTTTCTAATGGAATTTGATATTGAGTGGAAATATAGCGAATAAACTCATCAACATCATGAATTGATGTACCTAAAGAGGGACTGTAACCACGAGGGCCATCATTACGGCCGTGTCCCCGAGCATCCCAAGCAAACATGGCATAGTCGGGTAAATTCAATTCATCGACAAGATGAGCGACTCGCCCGGAGTGTTCATGTCCTCGGTGAAATAAAATAATCGCTTTATCTGTTGATTGTTCTGTTGGCCAATAGCGATAAAACAAAGAAGTGCGGTCACTGGTGATAAATTGTGATTCAACGACAGGGCGTTGAGTCGCATAGTCTTCCTGAATATTCATGGAGTTTCCTTATTATGCGCCACTTTTGTGCTGAGTTCATTCAGAGCTTTGCGGGTACGGTTATAGCAGGTATAAAGCAACAATAAAGAAAGGAGAGCAAATACCATGGTAAACCAGTTTGTGGTCATCAGTTGTGGGAATAACGCGATAACGAGTCCAAATGCCCCAAAAATAAAAGCACGGTCACTTTTACCTATAGGACCATCATAACGTCGTGAAGCTCCTATAGCTTGAGCCACGACACCAATAAATTCAGTTAAGATAGAAAGAAAGAGGAGCAGTAATATCCACCCAAAACTATGAGGAAATAGTAGGACAAAGGGAAAATACAATGCGATATCGGAAACAACATCACCGATTTCATTTAACATTGCGCCAAGATGGCTTTTTTGATGATATTCACGAGCAAGCATACCATCAATGGCATTTAAGGCCATTCGAATGAATAATACAAAGGGTAATAGAATAAATAAGTGTGGATTTGGAAAAATAAACAGTAGCGAGCCGACTAAAATCGATAACAGCATTGCAGCAAGCGTTACCTGATTTGCTGTTACACCAGCGTCATAAAGTTTTTTAACGATAGGGCGCAGCAGGTTCTGAAATTTGGGTTTCAGATCGTAAATTGTCATCCATTCATCCTTGCTAATCACAACCATTATGTTGCAAATATACACTATATCAATACGCTATTATCTTTCTACCGCAATAAGATCTATCCTAAGTTAGTGCCTTGATGGGGGACTCAACAAGATTAAGTTTCAGTGTGAGCGTTATTAATAATTTGATATTAAATGATATTTTATATCCGTTAAACAAAAGAGTTGTTTTCAAATTTGTCAAATATAATCATGTCGCTACTTGTGAGTAAGATCATCATTCAATCTTAAATGTTATCAGAGTGTAAAATAGATTGATGCTATTTTGACAGGTAGACATAATGAAATAATAAGGTGAAGGAGGTGTTTAATGAATAATAAGTTGAAGAACACCGATAAAATCAAAATCCTCCAGACTGTTTAATCATATTCATTATTGTGCCGATGAAGGA
Source organism: Providencia sp. PROV080 (assembly GCF_033688105.1). Lineage (NCBI taxonomy): Bacteria > Pseudomonadati > Pseudomonadota > Gammaproteobacteria > Enterobacterales > Morganellaceae > Providencia > Providencia sp. PROV080. Next base: position 2,401,520 of record NZ_CP096346.1, on the reverse strand, counting down.
TAGATAGGTAAGGTAGCCATTCTGCTATTTGGCATGAATAAAATGTAAAACATAAAAAAACATCTTAATAGAAGATGTTTTTCGAAAAGATGGAAGAATAAGTTAATTTTAACCGTGACTTTATTGTTTAAATTAGCGGTTCATCAATCACATATTTATTCGCAATATTTAATCTCATTCGTTTAAATTGGCTCGGTGTCATGGTCGTCATTTCTTTAAACTTTCGACAAAAAGCACTGTGGTCTGCGTATGCACATTTGATGGATATTTCAGTAATTGAATGGTCTTCTTCAAGTAATTCTATAGCATGTTCTAGGCGTTTTTTTTGAATATATTGTTGAGGAGTAATGTTAAACACCGCTTTAAATTGACGATTAAGCTGTGATAATGATAAACCTGATATGTCGGCAAGCGTTGTTATTTTGATCGGGGTATCAAAATGGTGACTAATAAATTTTTCAACTTGATCTAACTGTTTATTTAATTTTTGGCTTACTGACTTTTCGTCTTGTAAATCAACAGAAATCCCTGCTACACCAATAACGTGGTTATGGGTATTGAAAATAGGGACTTTCGTCGTAACACACCAACCTAGCATTCCAGCTTTATAAAGATGTAACTCCAGTTTATTAATAACACTAATTTTTTTCTGCATCACAAGATAATCTTGTGAACTGTAACTGCGGCCTAATTCAGAATGAAAGATGTCTTCGGCACGTTTTCCAATGACGTCATCAACAGTATTCATTTTACAACGCTTAGCGAGATTTTCATTCGCAAGAAGATATTTTGCATTTTCATCTTTAACAAAAAAAGTGACATTCGGTAATGTATTAATTAACGGCATGACGAGACCGAGGTGATTTAATAATATTTCAATATTATCAACGGGAAACAGCATATTTTCCTGACTAATTAACAGCAATTTATTTAAATTAATCATGCGGCCTCCGGCAGGTTCAACAAATGTGATTAGTTCTCTGAAATATTTTTATATTGTGCTGAATTGCGCATCAGTGTGCACGAAAGATATCAAGAATCTTTAACAATAATCAAGCATTCTGTTAACAATTAATGTGAACAGAGGATGTGATATGCACAAGCGTTATACACAAATTGAGGTAATTGACTCCCATACGGCAGGTGAACCAACGCGATTAGTCATTGACGGTTTTCCTGATCTTGGTAATGGCAGTATGGCATCGCGTTTACAACGATTAAAAAACGAATATGACCCATGGCGTACGGCCACCATACTTGAGCCGCGTGGCAATGATATTTTAGTTGGCGCACTACTTTGTCAGCCGCAAAACCCACAAGCCGCTGCGGGCGTTATATTTTTTAATAACGAAGGTTATTTAGGCATGTGTGGACATGGCACGATTGGCCTTGTGGCTTCTTTAGCTTACCTCGGAAAAATAACAGTGGGTGAGCACAGGATTGAAACACCGGTTGGTGATGTGCAGGCAACATTACATGCTGACGGAAGTGTGAGTATTCAAAACGTTTACTCCTATCGCTATCGCAAAGCTGTCAGCGTGAATGTTCCGGAAGTCGGCATTGTGACAGGGGATATTGCATGGGGAGGAAATTGGTTTTTTCTTGTTGAGCAATCGCCATTAGCAATTCATCACCGTAATAGCAAAGCATTGACGGAAATTTGCCTGAAAATCAAATCAGCGTTAGCCGAGCAAAATATCTATGGAAAAGATGGTCAAGAGATTGATCACATTGAACTTTTCGCTCCTCATTCACAAGCAGATAGCCAAAGTTTTGTATTGTGCCCTGGTGGTGCGTATGACCGTTCCCCTTGCGGTACTGGTACCAGCGCTAAACTCGCTTGTTTAGCCGCAGATGGAAAACTCAATGAAGGGGCACTTTGGCATCAGGCAAGTGTGATTGGGAGCCAATTTGAAGCCAGTTATCTCTGGGCCGATGGTAATGGCATCATCCCAACGATTCGAGGGACGGCATATATTAGCGGTCGTAATACCTTGCTCATTGATGAAGAAGACCCGTTTCGCTGGGGGATCACGGCTTCGTGAGAGGTGCCTATGGACAAAAAATATTCCGTTATTGTGGTTGGTGGCGGCATTATTGGATTAAGTATCGCGCTTACGCTACAGGCCGATGATATCGATGTTTTGCTTGTGGAAAAAGATCATATTGGTGCTGGTGCTTCATTTGGTAATGCGGGGCATATCGCGACTGAACAAGTATTTCCTGTCGCTGACCCAGCGATTTTAAAAGCGATTCCGGCAATGCTATTTGATCCTCTTGGTCCTTTGCGTTTGGATTGGCGCTACCTATTGCCCTTAACACCGTGGTTATTGCGTTTGTTAGGTAATATGCGCCATAAGCCTTTCATGCATATTCATCATGCACTTTCTACGATTAATGGTGTAGCACTTGCCGCATGGCAAGAATTCAGCGCCCAATGGCAATTAACCGAGTTAGTCAAAATTCAGGGGTCTTTATTAGTCGTTGAAAAAGAAGCCTCCGGTGAAAAGTTACAAAAGCAAGGTGAATATCTCAATTCAATAGGGGTTAGTAACCAATGGTTGAGCCAAGCGCAATTGTTAGCACGTGAGCCAGGGCTTGCGAACAACCAATTGGGCGGGCTCTACTATCCGGATACTGGCCATGTTGTCGACTTAAAAGCGTTACACACTAAATTAACCGAGCATTTTGTGAGATTAGGTGGTGAAGTGCTCTCTCAATGTGAAGTGACTGCCATTCACTCTCCCTCAAGTGAGCGCGTCATTTTAACGACAACCAAAGGGCAGTTAGTTGCTAAACAGGTCGTTATTTCAGGTGGTGCCTTTTCTAAATCATTAGTGAACATGGTCAGTCGTATTCGCGTGCCACTTGAAACTGAACGTGGGTATCACTTAATGCTACCGAATGAAACGGATCGCTTGAGCATACCTGTCTCAAGTTTAGATAGACGTTTTATCATGACGCCAATGAAGGGGGGGTTACGTCTTGCTGGCACCGTTGAGTACGCAGGATTAAAACGTCCTGCCAATATGCAACGTGCCCGCCATTTTATTCCTCTTGCTAACCCCATGCTTAAAACTCCACTTAATGAAAACCAACGTACTGAGTGGATGGGGTTTCGCCCCACGCTATCCGATTCTTTACCAGTTATTGATAAAAAAGGACCTTACATTTTTGCTTTTGGCCATCAACATTTAGGGCTAACTCAATCGGCAATCACCGCCAAAATTGTGCATTGCTTGTTTAAAAAACAACCGACACCAATCGATTGTTCCCCTTATTCAATTGAGCGTTTTATTTAATATTTTAAGGAGATTTAATATGAATTTTCATGGCATCGTCGTTCCAATTGTGACACCTTTTCATGATGATTATTCTTTAAATATCAGTGGATTGGCTAAGTTAACCGAAACGTTAATCGAAAAGGGGGTATCTGGCCTAGTCGTCTGTGGTACGACTGGAGAATACTACGCATTAAGTGAAGAGGAACGTGAAACAGTTCTTAAGACAGTAAGTAAAATCGCCAAAGGACGAGTCACTCTAATTGCGGGTATTAATGACTTATCTACCGAAGGAGCGATTAAACGAGCGCATCAAGCGGAATCCTTAGGTTACGAAGGATTGATGCTGTCACCTCCTCCCTATAGCTTGCCTGATCAACAGGGTGTGATCGCGCATTATGAAAAAGTCGCTTTAGCAACGCCATTGCCGATCATCATGTATAACTTCCCTGCTCGAATTGGTATTGAAATTGAATATGACACCGTAGTGCATTTATCTAAAGTTCAAAATATTGTCGCCATTAAAGAAAGTAGTGGGGATTTCAGTCGAGCGCTACGCTTATTGCAAACCTCGTTTGACAATTTTGAAGTGATTTGTGGGTGTGATGACCAACCCGTTGATTTTTTCTTTTGGGGAGCGAAAAGCTGGATTGCAGGTGCTGGAAATGTCTTTCCAGCAGAGCAAGTCGCTATTTATAACGCGGCACAGCAAGGTGATTGGTCAACAGCAAAACGCATCATGTCCGAGATTTATCCTGCCATTTATTCAATGGAGTCGGGAGATTATAACCAGAAAGCCAAAGCCGGTTGTATCAAGGGCACTGTTGATGTTGGCCCAGTAAGAATGCCGCTATCAAATATCTCACCACAGCAACAACGTGATTTTCTCGCTCTGATTAAATAAGGAGAACCCCATGAAAACCACTAAAGAAGAGGTGTTTAAACGTGCACGTGCAGGTCAATTATGGGCAGGGAACTTAATCGATAACTATCGCGATAGTGGCGCAAAACTGGAAAACCGCACACCTATCGACGATAGCCTAATCGGTTTTATTGCAGATGGTAATGCTCAAGATGTTGAAGCCGCGGTATTGACCGCAAGGCGTACTTTTGTTGAGGGTTGTTGGCAAAATTTATCACCCCAAGAGCGCAAACAGGTAATGCTGCGCTGGGCTGAATTGATTGAATATCATAGTGAGGAACTGGCGGCGCTCGATTGTATCGATGCAGGTAAACCAATTACTGAATGTTTGAATACGGACATGCCAGCAACGGTGGAAACCTTTTATTGGTATGCAGAAGCGCTGGATAAAATGTTCGGCAAAGTAGCCCCAACGGGTCAGCAAGAGTTGGGATTGATTGTTCAAGAACCTATCGGGGTTGTTGGTGCTGTTTTACCGTGGAATTTTCCAGCGCAAATGTTTGCTTGGAAAGTGGCGCCAGCGTTGGCTGCCGGTAATTCGGTAATCGTCAAGCCCGCAGAATTAACCACACTTAGCGCTTATCGAATGGTGGAACTGGCTTATGAAGCCGGTGTACCAAAGGGCGCTTTGAGTTTAGTGTGTGGGCTAGGTGAAAAAGTAGGAGAGGCGATAGGTCGGCATAACGATATTGATATTGTTTCTTTTACGGGGTCGACTGACGTGGGCCGATTATTCCTTAAATACTCCGCTGAAAGTAATTTAAAAGAGATAGTCTTAGAATGTGGTGGTAAAAGCCCACAAATCGTTTTTGCCGATGCGGATCTCGATGCCGCAGTACCACATATTATGGCCTCCGCTTTCTGGAATATGAGTGAAAATTGCAGTTGTGGTTCGCGCTTAATTGTTCATGAAAGCATTCATCGTAAACTGTTAGATAAGCTTGTTACTGCAATTGCGGATTGGAAAGTTGGCAATCCGATGGATGAATCTGTTTCAATTGGGCCAATGATCGAAAAAGCCCATTTTGAAAAAGTAAAATCCTTTATTGAATTGTCGTTACAACAGGGCGCAAAAAGGGTGGCTGGGGGCAAAATTCACAGTGAACTCGGGAGTGGTTGGTACATTGAACCGACGATATTCGACAATGTTACTCCGGAGATGTCACTGTTTCAAAATGAAGTGTTTGGTCCCTTACTTGCCGTCTCCACGTTTTCTAGCGATGAAGAGGCTATCACTCTCGCCAATAAGACTCACTATGGGTTAGCGGCTTCATTTTACAGTCAGAATGTGCACCGGGTCATGAAAGTGGCCCGCCAAATTAATGCTGGCACGGTATCCATTAACGGATTTAGCGAGGGCAACATTACCACGCCGTTTGGTGGATTTAAACAATCCGGTTTTGGCGGGAAAGATAATGGACTGGAAGCTTTCGAGCAATACACACAAACAAAAGTGATTTGGATGATCCACCATTAATTCCTTGATAGACCTGAGCTTATTAAGTTCAGGTTTTTTTTACCTTGCAAACATCATGACAATAACGAAGGAGTACTCATATGGAAGCCATCGTTAACACGCTCGTTGGATACATTTGGGGTAATGCTTTAGTGATTTTATCACTTGGCGTTGGTCTCTATTTTACATTAGCTACACGCGGTGTGCAGTTTCGCTATTTGATTAAAATGATCTGTTTACTCAAAGAAAATAAAGCATCAAAAGAGGGGATTTCGTCATTCCAAGCATTTTGTTTAGCCTTATCAGGTCGTGTTGGTGTCGGTAATATTGCTGGTGTTGCAACGGCTATTGCCGCAGGTGGCCCAGGGGCGATATTTTGGATGGTTGTCATGGGGCTCTTAGGGGGTGCGAGTGCGTTTATTGAGTCAACTCTTGCACAAATTTATAAGCAACGCTCTGATGGGCAATATCGCGGCGGTTCACCTTACTATATCGAAAAAGGGTTAAAGCTAACGCCGTTTGCTATTTTTGTTGCGGCAGTAATTTGTCTGTCTTACGGCGTATTGGTTCCGGGTATTCAAGCCAATACGATAGCTGATTCATTCCAAACATCGTTTAATATTCCGCCTGTGGTGACGGGATTAATCGTGACATTACTCATGGCATGGCTAATTTTTGGTGGTGTTAAACGTATTGCTAGCGCAGCGGACAAAATTGTTCCATTAATGGCACTCGCTTATATTGTGATGATGGTGATTATTTTATCTAGCCATTATGACAAAGTGCCCGCTATGTTTAGTTTGATTTTCCGTAGTGCGTTAGGGATGGATGCGGTATTCGGGGGGATCGTTGGGACTGCTGTCTCTTGGGGGGTTCGTCGAGCGGTATTTTCGAATGTCGCTGGAGCAGGGGAAGCCACTTTTAGTTCCGCAGCCGCAGAAGTGAGTCACCCTGCAAAGCAAGGATTGATTCAAGCTTTTTCCATCTACATTGATACGGTGTTAGTGTGCACAGCCTCAGGGCTGATGATTTTGGTCACTAATATGTATAACGTCTTTCCTGATGGGAGCTCGACTGCACTCATTGAACATATACCGGGCGTCGCGGCGGGAACGGCATGGACACAAATGGCGGTTTCAACAGTCTTTGAGTCAACGGGCTCTGGGTTTGTTTCAGTAGCGGTCTTTTTATTCGCTTTTACCACGTTGATGGCTTATTACTATATTGCGGAAACGACGATTGTTTATTTGGATCGCAAACTCAAATACCCTATTTTAAAGCTGCTGCTAAAAATTGTCTTTTTGGTCATTATATTTATCGGCAGTATTCAATCCGTTAGCATGATGTGGAGCTTGGGTGATATTGGTTTTGGCAGTATGAGCTATCTAAACTTAATTGCGATTGTGTTTTTATCTAAGCCAGCTCTTCGTGCGTTACGTGACTATGAGAGACAAGAGAAATTAGGTATCGACCCTGTATTTGACCCCAAGGTAGCCGGTATCGAAAATGCGGAAGTATGGGAAGAAATTAGTCGCGAATATCAATCACATCATCAAGACAATAAGCAGGAAGAAACAGAGAAACGACTTACAACAGAATAAATACTCAGAGGACAGGCAGTTATAAATAAAATGGCGGTGAGGGAGGGATTCGAACCCTCGATACGTTGCCGTATACACACTTTCCAGGCGTGCTCCTTCAGCCTCTCGGACACCTCACCGTATTTTAAATACCTTGTTGCAGTGCTAGATAATAACTCGTACTGCAACGGGGCGCTACTATAGGGAAAAGTGGGCCTTGCGTCAACTCCCTATTGATGCTTTTTAGCAGTTTGATGGTCTGTTTAGTTAAATAAAAAACAATTTGGTTACTATCTAATCTTTTGACGAGGATCTTTAATAATTATAAACTTCAAGTCTTAATTATTAAATTCGTTATCCGCTTAACAAAACCTCAATCACAGCGCTTATCATTCGTTGCATTCGCTTGAAAATAAAACATTTTCGACACACTCTGTGGTAAACACAAGAGGAGTTGTCATGAATATTCTATTTTATCATCCATTTTTTGATGCCAATGAGTGGATAGACGGCATGAAAGCAAGACTTCCACAAGCCAATATTCGTCAGTGGGTTAGAGGCGATAAGCAAAGTGCCGATTATGCTATGGTTTGGCTACCTCCTTATGAGTGCCTAGCAGGCCGAAAAGATCTTAAAGGCATATTTGCCCTTGGTGCGGGGGTTGATGCTATTTTAAAACAAGAGCATGAGAACCCTAGCACTTTACCCGCTGGCGTTCCATTAATGCGCTTAGAAGACACAGGTATGGCACAACAGATGGAAGAATACGCAATGGCGAAAGTGCTGTATTACTTCCGTCGCATGGATGAATACCGTCAATTTCAATCACAGCGCCAATGGAAACCTCTTCCTGCCAATCGACACGAAGAGTTTGTGGTGGGAGTCATGGGAGCAGGGGCCTTAGGGCAAGCCGTCGCCAAAAGACTGGTAGAGTTTGGTTTTCATGTGAGAACTTGGAGCCGAAGCGAAAAACAAATTCATAAAGTGAAAAGTTATTATGGGCAGGATCAATTAAGTCGCTTCTTGCAGGGCACTCGGGTAATAATCAATTTACTGCCGAGTACAGCACAAACCGTCGGTATTTTAAATCAAAGCTTATTTAGTCAGTTACAAAAAAATGCCTATATTATTAACTTGGCTCGAGGCTCTCACCTAGTTGAGCAAGATCTGCTGGCAGCACTTGACTCAGGTCAGGTTGCGGGTGCTTCTTTAGATGTATTTGCCAGTGAACCATTACCTCAGATGCACCCTTTTTGGACCCACCCACGTGTGGCGATAACCCCTCATATTGCTGCTATTACTTTACCGAAAGAAGCGATGGATATGATCAGTAGCAATATTCAACGAATTGAAAATGGACAAGAACCTGTTGGTGTTGTTGATATGCAGCGGGGGTATTAAGGTATACTTGAGAGACTTCAAACGGTAGGCGAGTGCGAGAGAACATTTTCCTGCGTTTAGGTGTGCTAGCCATAGAGTGATTGGTATGGCTAGCCGCTGATTCGTTTTTTGTCTCACTACGTCTGGAGTGATATAGAGTATACTTATGATAAGTTATCGCGTAATGCAACACAGGAAACTTAAATGAACGAATTTTCGATCGTTTGTCGTATTCTAGGAACGCTTTTTCAACGTGCTCCTGATGATAGCGTGGTTAAGCCACTACTGGATATGATCGCTCAAGATAAACTGAAAGCATCATGGCCATTAGAGCAGGATGAGTTGTGGGCACGTATGGCCAAATCGGTTGATATGAAAGCTATCGTTGCTGACTATCAAGCTTTATTTACTGGTGAAACACCGGCAGTTTCAGTATTCGCTCATGATTATGATGAAGAAATAGCAGAAGCCGAAATTCGTGAATTTCTTGTTGAAAGAGGAATGACACTCACTGCTGGCCGAGTCGATGCGTTTGGTGCGTTGCTATTGGCGGCATCGTGGTTGGAAGATCAAGCGGCAGAAGATGAAATAGCAGCCCAAATTGAGTTATTTGATAGCTTTATCTTGAGCTGGTATGGGGCATTTTTGGGAAAAATGGAAGCACATGCAACAACCGCGTTTTATCGTACATTAGCTCAAATTGCTCGTGATGCAGTTATTGCACTGCGTGACGAATTAGAATCAGAGTGACGCTGTCACTTTTGCGATTCACTTATTCAGAGGGAGCTCCATCCTATAGGTGAGCCGTTTCTCTTTATGAGGGACTATTCTGACGATAAGTTTTGTGTTTTTGAACCTGTTATAGGTTGCTCATGTGCAACATTAGCGGTGAAGTTCTTTCTAATAAGACGAAATAGCAAAAAGGCAACGTATTATTCGTTGCCTTTTGTGCTGTTTTCAATCGAAAAAATTTATGGATGTCACTCGACTAAAGGAATAATTAACTTCCCAGGTTTAATTTCTAACCCTTTAGCGAGTTTTTTCGCGGTTGCTTCAGCTGCACCATTGTCAGGATTTAACACATAAACGGGTTGTGTTTCAAAAAAAGTTTCCAGTGAACTATTTAAATAAGGGATGACAGCGGCGATAGCGGTATCCATATTTTCTGGGGTCACTTGGTATTGGCTAATATTGAGTTCTTTTAAGTAAATTGACCCTGTTTTTACATCAAAATAGGGACGGGCTGTCAATGTTAATGCAATTTTAGCCTCTGTTTTACCTAATAAAGTGTCTAAGTTGACGGTTGCATCACCTGTTAATGCTACTTTTCCGGGCTCACTACGACCAATTTCTGATTTCAAGTTAGCTAATTGAATATCTGCATCAGCCACACCGGAAATACCGACTTTATGGTTATATTTAACTTTTGTCGCAAGATATTGGTTAAGTGTGTTTTCACTGATAGAAAATTCAGTGATTTGACTACAGCCAGTCAGTATCGTCAAACAGCCAATCATTGCCGCCAAGATAAATTGTTTCATAAACACTCCTTTTACAGTAACCCCATTATCTTATCCTATAATTGGGGTTAGTTGGTCTTCTGTTCTGATTTTTATTGGTGAGCGTTACAATTTATGATTGCTTGAGTCACTTAAACATACGTTGAATTAGCCACTTAGCATGGTGGATTCAATTTTTTTGCGGTTAAACTGTTTATGCAGTGCCCACAGGGTAATAAATCCAATCGTTCCTAATAAGAACCAAGGTAGTTGTGGTACATTCCATTGATGACCGATATCGTACATCCAGCCGCCACCAGTGTAACCAACTGCGCCACCTAAGGCCAATCCCAAGCGACTAAACCCCATATAGCTGCCGCGGGCGCGGGGATCAGCCAGTGAAGCACTTAGCGTTTCCCTTGCAGGATCTGCGGTCACCGTGCCTAAATAGAATAAACAAATTAACCCAAAAAGAACCTGTAATGAGCTTGTCATGCCAATCGGGAACATGCTTAAACTCATTAAAAAGAGTCCTGCCATCAAACGTTGCTCGAGTCGAAAATGCTTTTCACTCCAACGAGCGATAGGATAAAGCAACGTTAATGAAATCATCGCTTCAATCGCATACATCCATTTTACTGCGGTTGGGGTACCTGCCAGCTCATTAACAACGATGGGAAACATCAACATCACTTGTACGGATAACATAAAATAACCGGCAAGGGTAACAACATAGGTGACAAAGCGTTTATCTTTAAGAACACGCCCCATGCCTTCTTTGATTGGTGTTCGAACCGTTGAAATACGATAAGCCGGTAATAACCAAGCATTGCAGATTGCGGCAATCACGAAGACGAAGGCACCCGCCCAACAGACATAATGGAAGTCATATTGGAGTAGCCAGCTGCCAATCAGTGCGCCGATCACTGCACCAGCACTATCTTGCATCAAAAGTAGCGAATAAAAACGGCCACGCTCATAGGGACGGGTTAATTTGATAACTAATGCCGTTCTGGGAGGGTCAAATAAGGTGCCACCTAATGCGGATAGTATGCAGGATAGCCACAGCACCCATGGGTCATGAGCGATTGCCATTAATGCAAAACCACAAGCTCTCAGTAACATGCCTATGACAATCATTGGTTTGGCACCAAAACGGTCTGCAATAGCGCCACCAAAAATGCCTAAACCCTGTTGCACAAATTGCCTAAGACCGAGTGCAAAGCCGACAATGACTGCCGCCCAACCTAATTGGTCAACAAAACGGATGGAAATTAATGGAAACACGACAAAAAAACCTAGAACAACCAACATATTGTCTAGGAGTAAAAAATATTTACCCAGACTTCTCGCCTGTGATACCTGCGCCATGACACACCATCGTAAAAAATAACAAAGAAGGAAGGATTCTTAATGTCTCCCATCAATAATATCAGTAGAATAGGCAAGGGAAGATGATATTTTTTTATCGTTAGAACGATGAGTTATTAATGTTTTATTTTTTAGCATTACGCCGTTTCTGGTGATTCAATTTTAAAAGGGTTAACGATGTTTGGTTATCGAACAAATGAGCCAAAAGTACGTCTTGTGACAGAAAGAATGGTTGTACGTTTAGCGTATGAGCGTGATAGCTATCGGTTAGCGGATTATTACAGCGAAAATAAAGAGTTTTTAAAACCATGGGAGCCGACTCGCGATAGCTCACATTTCAATCCATCAAGTTGGAACAATCGTTTACACCTAATGACCGAATTGCATCGTCAGGGTAATGCCTATCATTTTTTATTATTAGATAATCAAGAAAATGAAGTGATCGGTGTTGCTAACTTTAGTAATGTGCTGCGTGGCGCTTTTCATGCATGCTATTTAGGCTACTCGTTAGGTGAAAAATGGCAAGGGAAGGGATTGATGTATGAGGCTCTTGCTCACACTATCCGTTATATGCAAACACATCAAGGAATGCACCGGATTATGGCGAACTATATGCCACATAACCTGCGTAGTGGCAATCTATTAGCACGTCTTGGTTTTGAACGAGAAGGTTATGCAAAACAATATTTGCAAATTGATGGTCAATGGCGTGATCATGTTTTAACAGCACTTACCAATGAAAATTGGAAACAAATAAAACCTTGATTAAGTGTCTTGCTCAATATGCTGAAGAGCTGCTAAACACCAGCCACTGGCTATGCTCGCTGGGTTGTCGCTTTCAGTAGACGAGTAAAATCCGATTTTAACTTTTCAATCATAGTCAGTTATGCTCTGCACTGATAAACTGGCACGATTGTTTTCTTTTAGTTTGCCTATCATGAATTTATTAAAATCATTAGCAGCGATAAGCTCCATGACGATGATGTCTCGAGTGCTTGGGTTTATCCGTGATGCTATCATTGCTCGAGTATTTGGGGCTGGAGCCGCGGCAGATGCTTTTTTTGTTGCATTCAAACTGCCCAATCTGTTGCGCCGAATTTTTGCCGAGGGCGCATTTTCACAAGCGTTTGTGCCAATATTAGCGGAATATAAGAATCAACAAGGCGATGAAGCAACCCGTACTTTTGTTGCTTATATTTCTGGAATGCTGACATTGGCTTTAGCCATTGTGACTGTCCTTGGGATGATCGCCGCACCATGGATAATCTATGTCACTGCACCCGGTTTTACCACAGATGCCGATAAATTTGCGTTAACCACCGATCTCTTACGTGTTACTTTCCCCTATATTTTCTTGATCTCATTAGCATCACTGGCAGGGGCAATATTGAACACTTGGAACCGCTTCTCGGTCCCCGCGTTTGCCCCGACCCTTCTGAACGTGAGTATGATTTTCTTTGCTGCATTTGCTGCCCCTTATTTTGATCCGCCAGTGATGTCATTGGCTTGGGCGGTTATTGTGGGAGGGGTTTTACAGCTGGTCTATCAGCTCCCTCATTTGAAAAAAATCGGTATGCTTGTCCTCCCGCGGATCTCTTTTCGTGATAGTGGGGTTTGGCGAGTGATGAAAATGATGGGGCCAGCTATTATTGGGGTATCGGTCAGTCAAATTTCTTTGATTATCAATACGATCTTCGCGTCATTCTTGCAGTCAGGTTCCGTATCTTGGATGTATTACGCCGATAGGTTGATGGAATTACCTTCCGGTGTTCTTGGGGTTGCGTTAGGGACTATTTTATTGCCATCACTATCAAAAAGTTTTACGAGTGGCAATCATCAAGAATACCGTCATTTAATGGACTGGGGGCTACGCCTTTGCTTATTGTTAGCCTTACCTTGCGCCATTGGATTAGCTATTTTGTCAGAAGCATTAACTGTGTCTTTATTCCAATATGATAAGTTTACGGCGCATGACTCGTTGATGACACAATATGCATTGATGGCATATTGTGTAGGGCTTACCGGCATGATTTTAGTGAAAATTTTAGCACCGGGTTTTTATTCTCGTCAGGATATTAGAACGCCAGTTAAAATCGCTATTGTTACGTTAATCTTAACGCAATTAATGAATTTAGCCTTTATTGGGCCAATGAAGCATGCAGGTTTAGCGCTGTCAATTGGTTTGGCGGCCTGTTTTAATGCTGGGGTTCTGTATTGGCAGTTACGCAAACAAGAAATTTTCAAACCACTTGCAGGTTGGAAAGTCTTTATTTTTAAACTCATCGTCGCACTTATTGTCATGGCAGCGGTTCTGTTTGGTGTATTGCAGTTTATGCCAGAATGGCAAGAAGGGAATATGGCCATGCGCATGTTGCGTTTAATGTTTGTCGTGATTATCGGTGCGGGGAGTTATTTTGCGGCTCTGTTTGCTTTAGGCTTCCGCCCAAGGGATTTTAAAAAGCACAGCATTTAACATTATTTGCTGATTCATATATAAAAAACGCGCTGTTTTGGGCGCGTTTTTTATTATTAAGATACCTATAAAAAACCCATATCCTAGGATATGGGTTGATGGTCAAGCGGTATATTACATGCGTTCGACAGTTTCGATGCCTAATGTATCTAAGCCCGCTTTCAAGGTTTTTTGAGTTAATAGTGCGAGTTTTAAACGGCTTTGACGTTGTGCATCGTTTTCAGCAGTTAAAATAGGGCAGTGCTCGTAGAAACTAGAGAACAGACCTGCTAAATCATACAGATAAGCACACATGACATGAGGCGTACCATCACGTGCTACCATCAATATTGTTTCTTCAAACTGCATGAGACGAGTAGCAAGTGCGAGTTCACGAGGATCTTGTAACGCCATTGGCTGAGTCAGATCAGCTTGTGTGATGTTGGCTTTTTTGAAGATTGAGGCGACACGGGTGTAGGCATATTGCATATATGGCGCAGTATTTCCCTCGAAAGCGAGCATGTTATCCCAATCAAAAATGTAGTCTGTTGTACGGCTTTTTGATAGATCCGCATATTTAACGGCACCAATACCAACAACATTAGCAACATTATTAAGCTCATCTTCGGGCATATCAGGATTTTTAGCACGGATTAGAATTTGCGCGCGTTCGATCGCTTCATCTAATAAATCAGAAAGGCGAACGGTGCCACCAGAACGTGTTTTGAAAGGTTTGCCATCTTTACCTAACATCATCCCGAACATATGGTGTTCAAGTGACATAGACTCAGGAATATAGCCAGCTTTACGAACAATGGTCCAAGCTTGCATCAAGTGTTGATGCTGACGTGAGTCAATATAGTAAAGAGCACGATCTGCATGCAGAACCTCGTGGCGATATTTAGCACAAGCAATATCGGTTGTTGTATATAAAAAACCGCCGTCTTTTTTCTGGATGATGACACCCATTGGTTCGCCTTCCTTGTTTTTAAATTCATCAAGGTAAACGACGGTGGCTCCTTCGCTTTCAACCGCTAAGCCTTTGGCTTTAAGATCCGCAACAATCCCTGGCAACATATCGTTATAGAGACTTTCACCCATCACATCATCTTCAGTCAAAGTGACATTGAGGCGATGATAGGTTTGCTGATTTTGTTGCATGGTGATATCAACCAATTTACGCCACATTTTGCGGCAATACTCATCACCTGATTGCAGTTTCACCACATAACCGCGCGCACGTTCGGCAAAAGCCTCATCTGAGTCATAATGCTGTTTCGCTTCGCGGTAAAACTCTTCGAGATCAGCCAGTGCCATGTCACTGGCATTTTCATTTTGCATCTTTTCAAGATAAGCAATGAGCATACCAAATTGGGTACCCCAGTCACCTACGTGGTTAGCGCGGATCACTTTATGACCTAAAAACGCTAAGGTACGGGCAGCAGCATCACCGATAATCGTTGAACGTAAATGGCCCACGTGCATTTGTTTAGCGACGTTCGGGGCAGAGTAGTCGATAACTATCGTTTCAGATTTCACGGGTGATAAGCCAAGGTGGTCACTGCTCAATGCGTGTTCAGCTTGGGTCGTGATCCAGTTTGGCTCAAGAAAGATATTGATGAAACCCGGCCCAGCAATGTCTATTTTGCTTGCAATACCTTCAAGATCTAAATGGCTGACAACTTGCTCGGCCAGTTGTCGGGGATTGATGCCCATTTTTTTCGCTGCGCCCATGACACCATTTGCTTGATAGTCACCAAATTGGGCTTTTGCTGATTGACGCACAAGTGCATCACTGCCTTCTGGGGCTCCCGCTGCCTGCATTGCAGCACTGATTTTATCTGAAAGAATAGCCTGAATATTCACCGGATTACCTTAAATAACGAACATAGTTAGCGCATTGTGCCATTACACGCGCAGAACTAAAAGAAAGAAGAGAAAATTCGGCAGGTTTTATACCATATTTTTGAGGAGTCGTGCTACAGTCAAGCCGTTTTATTCACTGTCTGCTGATCATTCTTCAATTTGAATGAGGATACTCACGACGAGTGATTTAACACACGAAATATTAATGTATGAAAAAGAGTATGTTGAATGACTGAATTTGTTGAAGTGCTTGAGTTGCATGATTTGTGGAATGCATTACCTGAGTTTGAGCAAAAATTAGCGAAGGTGGCGGCAGAGTTATCTCTTTCACTCACTGATTATCAGATTGACCACATTTCTGTTCGTTGCCATCATATTGAGACAGCACAACGTTGGCAAAAAGGCCTATTAAAATGCGCTCAGCTTTTATCTGAAAATGAAATCAACGGACGTCCTATTTGTTTATTTGAGCTTAATAGACCTTTAGTGATTGCAGCTCAGGAAGTCTCTGTCGTTGAACTCCCTTTTCCAAAAGATAAAAGGTATGCCCAAGAATCATGGGAACATATTGAGCTGGTGATGAACGTCGCGCCTGAACAGTTAGAAAGTGCGGCGCTTGCCCTGTTACCTCAACCACTACCAGAAGGTTATAGCGTGAAAATGAGCCAGCCTAAAGGGCAGAGTGAATGCTTGCCAAATCCAACATTAGCAGTCACTAATGGGGAGATAACGGTAAAATATCACCCTTACACGCTAAAACAGGTGATAGAAAGCGAAAAATAAGTGATGCAATTAACGTTATGACTAATAATTCGGAAAAAACTGTTCATGGTGTGATATCTATCCGATAACGCTCAGAAATTAATGGCATTATTAGCTAAATGTTAACGAATAACAGGCTCATATTAAGTTGATGAATTAAGTTTTAACGTCAGAGTTTGATTCTATCTTTGGAGGTGGTCATGGCAAAGCTGGAGATTTGCTGTTTTGGTATTGAATGCGCTCAAGTCGCCCAAGAATATGGCGCTGATCGCATTGAATTATGTTCTGGTGCAGCTGATGGTGGCCTAACACCGAGTTATGGGTATTTAAAGTTAGCAAACGAAAAACTGCATATTCCCGTTCACCCAATAATTCGTCCTCGCGGCGGTGATTTTTGCTATGACACAAATGAATTTGATGTGATCAGAGATGATTTGATTATGGTAAAAGAAATGGGCTTTCCTGGTGCTGTCATCGGTATCCTTGATACCGAAGGGCGTATTGATATTGATCGTATGCATATATTGATGGAAATAGCACAAGGAATGCATATTACTTTTCACCGTGCCTTTGATATGTGTATTAATCCATTGCTTGCCCTTGAACAGTTAAAAAACTTAGGTGTGGCTCGGATCCTGACCTCTGGACAACAACAAAATGCAGAGTTAGGTTTACCATTACTGAAAGAGCTAAACGAAAAAAGCCGAGAAATCAATGGCCCAATCATTATGGCTGGCGCTGGGGTACGATTAGCTAATTTAAGTAAGTTTATGGAAATCGGTTTGACGGAAGTGCACAGCTCAGCGGGTAAATCAGTTCCCTCAAGCATGAACTACCGTAAAGTTGGTGTGACGATGGCATCAAACAGTGAAAATGATGAGTTTACACATTACTGTGTTGATGGGCCAACAGTTGAGGCAATGAAAGATTTTATTTCGATTACTGAAAAAATTTCGGCATAGCGGCGACGTTATTCAACAATAGAACGATAAAAAAGAGGGATATTTATCTCTCTTTTTTTTGGTCAGTTAATCAATATTAACAATATATCATCGAATGTATTCTTTTCACGATAAATAATATACCAAGCCCATTAGAGATAATATTGCTCTAGAAATAAAGAGTAGGGCGATAATAAGAAGGTATCAACTCGACGACAATAATTTCACTCTTTAAAGGCGTCAATAATATGATTGGTTGTATCGATAAAATAGACGTAATGGCGTATAAGATAACCTTCTTTATGCGATAAATACGCTTAAATTGATTGGGCAATTATAAAAAATAATGTGCCCAATTAAATGACGTTTAATTAAGACTTGGCTGGGAAAACGGCATTTGCATATGATACACCATTTTCTAGGATCTCTACGGCTAATAGGAGCAGTTCAGAGACTTTTTCACCATTATCTTCCGTCGTATAATTTCCTAACACAACGAGGTTCTTATCTTTTTCAGCCCCATGAATATATTTTACGACGGAATTTTGTATTGGTTCTAACTCATAGATCTCTTGGTTGAGTATAGAAGCAAAGTAGACATCATCACCTTTTTTATAGGCAACAACAGTGACCAAACGACCTTCAGTGGAGTCCACGACCTTGAGTGTTTCGGGGCTTAATTCATTCTCGTAGATCTCTTTTGCTCTATTAATAAGGTAAGACCTTACACGATTGCCGACGGATGAATCGTCAATATAGCTTTCTATCTGAGCTAACCCATTCATATTATCTAAAAACGCTTTATTTTGCCGATTCTGTGCTTTAACACCTTCATCATAGCTGCCATGCTGACAAACTAAGGCAGGAAAACTCTCTTTGCGAATACGATTACCAACGCGAATAGAGTTGATCTCTATATTGTCACCAATATAAATTTCACTGACAAATGGTTTAAACCCCATCAACTCATTTTGATTGTTCTTTGCATTAAACTCACCACAAACGATAGCTTCATTGGCATTTCGATGAACAACAATATCTTTATATTGTATTGAGTCAGGGTCAGGGTCAGGGTAATATGTGGCAATCTCTTTTTTTATTGCGGTATGAATTCTATTTTCTGGAGGAGAGCAAGCGAGTAAAAGAAAAGAGAAAGGAACGATAAAAATAAGGGAAGGCTTCATAAGAATATCCAAATAAGTCTGTAATTAACAATAATTAAATTTTATTTCATATTGATATAAATATTATTATATCGATAAGCTTTGAGGAAATAAAATGTTTATACAGTTTGGTTAATCTATTATGACCTAAGTATTTAAATTAGTATTAATAACGACAGATTTAAAATGATGAATAATCGCTGGGAAAAGAATAAGCGTGGCATTAGCCACCCTTATTCTATGATTTTATGGTTTACGTGCAACAAGGATGGCGCGTAATGGCGCAGGATAGCCTTCAATAGTTTTGGTCGTATCATGAGGATCCAAAAATTCAGCCAGTGAATCTGTTTTCATCCATTCAGTACGACGTTGCTCTTCAACCGTTGTAATCGCTTGGTCAACAATGCGAACATCGACAAAACCGCATTTTTCTAACCACACTTTCAGCATTTTTGCAGAGGGAATAAAGTAAACATTGCGCATTTGTGCGTAGCGGTCGCCCGGTACTAAACACTGAGATTCATCCCCCTCGATAACTAGACTTTCTAGTACCAGTTCGCCTTCATTGACTAATTGGTTTTTCAGTTGCCACAAATGGTCGAGTGGTGAACGGCGATGATAGAGTACTCCCATTGAAAATACGGTATCAAAAGCAGCAAGCGTTGGCAGTTGCTCAATTCCTAATGGTAAGAGGTGAGCGCGCTGATCATCCCCCAATAATTTTCTTACGGCTTCAAACTGGCAAAGAAAGAGTTGCGTTGGATCTATCCCGACAACAAATGAAGCGCCTTCACCTAACATTCGCCACATGTGGTAACCACTGCCGCAACCGACATCAAGGATCATCTTATCCTTTAAAGGGGAAATGTGTGGTAAAACGCGATCCCATTTCCAATCAGAACGCCATTCAGTATCAATGTTAATTCCATAGAGCGAAAAAGGGCCTTTACGCCAAGGTTTTAGTTGCTCAAGAATATTGTTTAGGCGGCGTGTTTCACCCGCGGATAACTCAGGTTCGCGTAGTGCCGTGACGCTATTTTTTAAGTCTAGATGGGTTGGTTCCATGATAGGTAAATTATCTAGTATTTTTTCCCAAGACTTAAAGCCGCCATGCAATTGGTTGCTTTTCCACTCGCTAAGTTGTGCTGGTAGCGTATCAAGCCAATGGCTTAAAGGGCCTGTTGCGATTTGCTGATAAAAACGGCCAAAATCGATCATAACTGAGCCTCTTTAAGGGCTAATAACGAGCCAAAATTAAAGCATTGGAACCACACTTCACAGTGAGTAAAACCTGCTTGTTTTAAACGTGATTTATGTGTGTCAACGGAATCTGTTAGCATCACATTTTCTAGCATGCTACGTTTTTGACTAATCTCTAACTCGCTATAGCCATTAGCACGTTTAAAATCATGATGCATATTGAATAATAATTCACCAATTTCGTGGTCTTCAAAATTGAATTTTTCCGATAACACAAGAATGCCACCAGGTTTGAGACCTTGATAGATTTTATTTAATAACTGTTGGCGGTCATTCGGATTAAGAAACTGCAACGTAAAGTTGAGCACCACCATCGAGGCATTTTCAATATGGACATCGCGAATGTCACCTTCAATAACCTCCACAGGCGTTTCTGCCTTATAGGCATCAAGATGGCGACGGCAACGTTCAATCATGGCGGGTGAATTGTCGACAGCGATAATCTGACAATGCTGAGCTGTAATATTACGACGTATAGAGAGTGTTGCAGCGCCTAATGAGCAACCAAGGTCATAAACATGACTATTTTCGGTGACAAAACGGCCTGCTAACATGCCAATCATCGTAATGATGTTTGAATAACCCGGTACGGAACGCTGGATCATATCGGGAAAGACTTCGGCAACTTTTTCATCAAATTGCCAATCACCCAAATTAGCAATTGGGGCGCTAAAGAGGCTGTCTTTGTTATTGGATTCCTGACTTGACATAAGATCTGTATATATAAAACAAAAAGTAGTTGCGGATTGTAGCAGAAAAGGGACGTAACCTGAAAATCAATCGGTCAAAAGTGCAATAAAAGTTTTACGACACTCGTTCACAGTGCCGCATTGATAATAATAACTAAAGATTGAAAGAAAAAATTTGGATCCAAGGTAGGTAGTAAATATTGGCGATAACCATTAACGTCATTGCGATATACGTTGCCGCCATACCTGAACGACGATAAGAGCCGTCATGATTTTTCAAACCATAAGAATGTAGGACTCGTCCTGCAATCAGAATGAGTCCACAAAGGTGGATCATCCAAACTTGTGCACCGTTCATTTCCATAAACAGTAGCAAAATTAAAGCGATAGGAATATATTCAATTGCGTTACCATGAACGCGGATCGCAGTCTGTAACTCATAAAAACCCCCGTCACCATAAGATACACGGTATTGATTTCTGAGCTTTACAACATTTAACGATAGCTTAAGTAGTAACAAAGCGCCCAGTACAGCATACAGAGAGCTGACCATTTATTCACTCCATTGCTTAATCAAATTGACTGACTAACTGATTAAAACTACGCATTATATTAATAGAAACTAGTAAAATTTACTAATAGTAAAACTATTAATCATTAATATTCAAACAAAGTTTACACAAATCCCAAACACGTGCTGGTTGTTATTTAATCAATTAGGTTGTCTTGTTGTAGTTGCGAAACAACCTTTGCGGCTGTGGCGGAACAATGGCCTAAATTTGAGCTATTAAACCAAGCAAGTTCTGCAATTTCCGCGGCAGGCTGAGCGACCCCATCATAATTGGCAAAATAACAACGAATACGCACTTGCGTACCCTCTTGTTTACCATCAGCAGGGCCAATAAATTCCCCATAAAAACGTATTGAGTCTTTCTCTAACGTTAAGGTTAACTCTTCGTTAATTTCACGGCACAAGGCCTGCTCATCACTTTCATCTGGCTCACGTTTTCCACCTGGAATGTAAAACAATTCTTTATTATGGGAACGAACCATGGCAACTTTTCGGTTAGAAAGTGTAATTAAACCTAATTTATCGATAATTTTATGGTTCACGGTGAGCCATTACCTTCTGTTGAATGTTTTTTACTATGCTGTGTATAGGCGCCAGTTGTTTTACGCCATTTAAGGTAACCAATAATATTACCCAAATATAATGAAAACAATGGGGAATGTGTTTGAATGACCATGGGGGGTTGAGTGATAAAGTCCTCATGGCCGGATTTAAAATACAATAAACTTATTTTTTGGTTTTGTTGATGATTTCAACCAACTCATAACGCAGGCTTGGCGCGTCTGCTGGCGGGTTGACGACATCAAATTGGTTGACTTTTAAGGTATATTGATAACCCGGTTGGTAGTCAAATCCTTGAATAGTGCCATAGAACAGTTCCCAATCAGCTTGTTGGTTCTGTTTGATTTTCATACATTTCATCGGAGCAACGCCGACACAATCCGCGAGAGTTGAATCGATATAAAAAGTTTTAGTGTTATCAGTAGTTTTCACTGTTTGGCAGCCTACAAGAACAAAAAGGAGTGAAGAAACGAATACACATTTTTTCATCGAATAACCTTATACATACAGTTGAAATTAGTGTAATTATAACAAATAACAGCGGTAATGATTCTGAAATCGATGAATGTGAAATGAAACAGGTAGTTTATTGGTGCGTGGAATCTTTTTATTTATCACATTTTCTTTATGACTGATGCAATATGCCATCATCAAGTCAATGCGTCGTTTGGTTATTAAGTGGCCTAGATTACGAATATTGATGGTTTTGTCCTTTATTGGCTAGTCAATGATAGATATTGGCGGGGGCATGGCCTGTCTATTAAGCAATCAAGAGAAAATAAACCCGAGTTGGAATATGTACATCACCGACAGAGTCACTTAAAATTACCCTCAGTCATAAATTCTGTCTCTATCAATGTACAGTACTCGTTACGTTATGTTGGCGACCTTTTAATCGATGCAAATATGATTAAAAACAAAAATATTAGGTATTGCCTCCTAATACGTAACTGTTTGTGCAACAGAATTTCCTGTATAATGTCTGCCTTTTTTGACATTCTGAATGTTCAGCAAAATGCCAAATTTCCGCAGCAAGCAAATGCACAACAAGCTGAGTAAAAAGGATATTGTATGCGTACTAACTATTGTGGGCAGTTAAATATTGCCCATGAAGGCCAAAAAGTCACTCTTTGTGGATGGGTAAACCGCCGTCGTGATTTAGGTGGTTTGATTTTTATCGATATGCGTGACCGTGAAGGGGTCGTTCAAGTCTTTTTCGATCCAGAGCGCAAAGACCTCTTTGAAAAAGCTTCGGAATTGCGTAATGAATTCTGTATACAGATTACAGGGACTGTCCGTGCTCGCCCAGATAACCAAAAAAATAAAGATATGGCGACAGGGGAAATTGAAATCTTTGCTGAAGAGCTTAATGTCTTTAATAAATCAGAGCCATTACCTCTGGATAGTAATCAAACGAATACAGAAGAGCGTCGCTTAAAGTATCGTTACCTTGACCTTCGCCGCCCTGAGATGTCAGAGCGTCTACGCACCCGAGCTAAAATCACCAGTTTTGTCCGCCGTTTTATGGATGAAGAAGGGTTTGTTGATGTTGAAACACCAATGCTCACAAAAGCAACCCCAGAAGGGGCTCGTGACTACTTGGTACCAAGCCGTGTTCATAAAGGCAAGTTTTATGCATTACCGCAGTCACCACAATTGTTTAAACAATTGCTGATGATGTCGGGTTTTGACCGTTATTACCAGATCGTGAAGTGCTTCCGTGACGAAGACTTGCGCGCAGATCGTCAACCTGAATTTACTCAGATCGATGTTGAAACGTCATTTATGACGGCGGAACAAGTGCGTGAAATCATGGAACGCATGATCCGCCAATTATGGCAAGACGTGAAGAATGTTGATTTAGGTGATTTCCCTATAATGACTTTTGCAGAAGCAATGCGTCGTTATGGTTCAGACAAGCCAGACCTGCGTAACCCAATGGAATTGGTTGATGTTGCCGATATCGTTAAAAATGTTGAATTCGCTGTTTTTGCACAGCCCGCGAATGATCCGAAAGGCCGCGTGGTCGCATTAAAAGTACCAGGCGGAGCAGCCATGACACGTAAACAAATTGACGAGTATGGTCAATTTGTCGGTATCTATGGTGCTAAAGGGCTTGCCTGGATGAAGGTTAATGAGCGCGCTAAAGGGGCAGAAGGAATTCAAAGCCCAGTCGCTAAATTCTTAAATGAAGAAATCATTAATCAATTGCTTGATATTACGGATGCGGCGGACGGTGATATCCTCTTATTCGGTGCTGGCGCGAAAAACATCGTGACGGATTCAATGGGCGCTTTACGTCTGAAGGTTGGACGCGATTTTGCCATTACAGATTTAAATAGCTGGAAGCCGCTATGGGTTATTGATTTCCCAATGTTTGAAGATGATGGGGAAGGTGGTTTAACGGCAATGCACCATCCATTCACTTCTCCACGTGATTATTCACCAGAAGATCTGGCTAAGAAACCAGAAGATGCGGTTGCTAATGCGTATGATATGGTCATCAATGGCTACGAAGTCGGTGGCGGTTCAGTACGTATCCATCGCAGTGAAATGCAACAAACCGTGTTTAATATTCTGGGTATTAATGAAGAAGAGCAAGCAGAAAAATTTGGCTTCCTGCTAGATGCATTAAAATATGGTACACCACCACATGCAGGTTTAGCATTTGGTCTTGACCGTCTCGTCATGTTGTTAACCGGTACCGATAATATCCGCGATGTTATCGCTTTCCCTAAAACAACGGCAGCGGCATGTTTAATGACGAATGCACCAAGTCACGCCAACCCTGACGCATTGACAGAATTGGCGATTTCAGTCGTTGCAAAAGACGCGGAAGACTAATTCATTCGTTATGAAGGGTTTTAAACGCCCAGAATCGGTATTGGTGATCATTACCGCTGAAAACAGCGGTAATGTTCTGATGCTAAGACGTCAGGATGATCCCGATTTCTGGCAGTCAGTGACCGGCAGTTTGGAAAATAACGAAGATCGCCTTGAAACGGCAATGCGAGAAGTTGTCGAAGAAACTGGGTTTTTTCCTCAGGAAGGGCAGTTTTTCGATTTAGCGCGCGAAGTCATTTTTGAAATCTTTGCGCATTTCAGGCATCGTTATGCTCCTAATGTTACTCACTGTAAAGAGCATTGGTTTAAAATGGTACTCAGTGAAGAACGCGTACCGATTTTGACGGAACATACTGAATTTTGTTGGCTGCCGCCAGAAAAAGCGGCGGAATTAACGAAATCATGGAGTAACCGTCAAGCTATTTTAGAATTTGCTGTTTAATTATTTTATTGACGTTTTTGGAGAGATTTCATGGCAGGTCATAGTAAATGGGCCAACACCAAGCACCGTAAAGCGGCACAAGATGCTAAGCGCGGTAAAATTTTCACTAAAATTATCCGTGAGCTGGTGACAGCTGCACGTTTAGGGGGCGGTGACCCTGCGACTAACCCACGTTTACGTGCCGCTGTGGATAAAGCATTATCCAATAACATGACACGTGATACCCTGAACCGTGCGATTGCGCGTGGTGTAGGGAATGATGAAAATGATAATATGGAAACTATCATTTATGAAGGTTATGGCCCAGGTGGTACAGCCGTGATGGTTGAATGCTTGAGCGATAATCGTAATCGTACCGTTTCCGAAGTTCGTCATGCTTTCACTAAAACTGGCGGTAACTTAGGCACTGATGGTTCAGTTTCTTACTTATTTACTAAACGTGGTGTGATTACTTACGCGCCTGGTGTGGATGAAGATGCACTGATGGAAGCGGCATTGGAAGCTGGTGCGGAAGATGTTGAAACCTACGATGACGGAGCGATCGATGTTTACACAACACCAGAGACCTTTGGTGAAGTGAAGGATGCGCTTGATGCCGCGGGTTTCACAAGTGAAGGTGCAGAAGTTTCCATGATCCCATCAACAAAAGCAGAATTAGATGTCGAAACGGCACCTAAATTACTGCGTCTGATTGATATGCTGGAAGATTCTGACGACGTACAAGAAGTTTATCACAATGGTGACATCTCAGACGAAGTCGCCGCTCAGTTGTAATCAGATGTTACTCGCGTAGAGAAAGAGGCTATACTCGCCACACTTGAAGTGCACGCTTGTTGGCTTGGCTACAGACATTTTAGGTAGTCACAGAGTGATATAGGCTCCTAGCAACAGGCTTTGGTTGCTGAGCTGCACCAAGATTTATTGAGAGTATATTCCTACTTTCTCTCGCGCCTCTTTTCAATTTCCATTTCTTATCAATTACTTTGCTTATTTATGTATAATAATCGACTCAACTTATGGTTGGGAAGTCGCTATTGTAGCGTCTAAAATATATCGATAAGATGATGTTAAAAGTAATAATGAATATTAATAGGCTTTGATATGGCGATTATTTTAGGTATAGATCCCGGCTCTCGAGTCACGGGCTACGGTGTTATCCGCCAACAAGGCCGACAACTTCTGTATTTGGGGAGTGGTTGCATCCGCACTCAAGTTGATGACTTACCCAGTCGCTTGCAGCGAATTTATGCGGGAGTCTCGGAAATTATCACACAATATCAACCCGATGTATTAGCGATCGAACAAGTTTTCATGGCCAAAAATGCAGACTCGGCATTAAAACTCGGTCAGGCGCGAGGGGTTGCGATTGTCGCGAGTGTTAATCAAAACATTCCTGTATTTGAATATGCAGCACGGCAGGTAAAGCAAACGGTTGTGGGGACGGGGGCTGCTGAAAAAAGCCAAGTACAGCATATGGTTAAATCGATACTTAAACTGTCTGCAAACCCACAAGCGGATGCGGCCGATGCATTAGCCATTGCTATCACCCATTGCCACTTTAACCAGAACCTACTTCGAGTAGGAGATCCCCGCCTAATATTAACGCGCGGTCGATTAAGATAGTGACTGGATATGCATCCAGCCTTTTTTGTGGTATAAACAGCGCTATTAATAAAATAACCTGAGGGCTTCATTGTGATTGGTCGTTTACGTGGCATCGTATTAGAAAAACAACCTCCCATTGTTCTGTTAGAGTTGCAAGGTGTTGGTTATGAAGTTCATATGCCAATGACTTGTTTTTATGAACTACCTGAAATAGGCCAAGAAGCCATTGTTTTTACTCATTTTGTTGTGCGTGAAGATGCTCAATTGCTGTACGGTTTTAATGATAAGCAAGAAAGGGCACTCTTTAAAGAATTGATTAAAGTGAATGGCGTAGGGCCAAAACTTGCTTTAGCAATCTTATCGGGTATGTCAGCACAGCAATTTGTTTCTGCTATAGAGAAAGAAGCTATTTCATCGTTGGTTAAGCTACCGGGCATTGGTAAGAAAACAGCGGAACGCTTAGTTGTTGAAATGAAAGACCGTTTTAAAGGCCTTAATGGTGATTTATTTAACCAACATACGGATATTAAGCTACCAGATGTCAACAGTCATCTACCTAATCGTGCCGATATTGAAGCAGAAGCGACAACCGCGCTGGTGGCATTAGGTTATAAGCCGCAAGAAGCCAGCCGTATGGTCAGTAAAGTCGCCAAACCAGACAGTGATTGTGAGACATTGATCCGTGATGCATTACGTGCAGCACTCTGATTGAGAGAATATAACGATGATTGAAGCTGACCGCCTAATTTCTGCTGAAGTGATCCATGATGAAGAAGAAGCGATTGACCGCGCTATTCGACCAAAATTACTCAATGAGTATATTGGTCAGCCGCAAGTCAAAGAACAAATGGAGATCTTTATTCAAGCGGCTAAGTTACGAGGTGATGCGCTTGATCATCTATTAATTTTTGGTCCGCCGGGTTTGGGGAAAACGACACTTGCCGGTATTGTGGCAAATGAGATGGGCGTAAATTTACGTACCACGTCAGGACCCGTGCTCGAAAAAGCGGGTGACCTAGCCGCAATGCTGACCAATTTAGAGCCTCATGATGTACTCTTTATTGATGAAATCCATCGTTTGTCGCCAGTCGTTGAAGAAATTCTTTATCCCGCCATGGAAGATTACCAACTCGACATTATGATTGGCGAAGGGCCAGCGGCACGCTCAATTAAAATTGACCTACCTCCTTTTACCTTAATTGGCGCAACGACACGGGCTGGGTCATTAACATCACCATTGCGTGATCGCTTTGGTATTGTACAACGTCTTGAATTCTATAACGTTGATGATCTACAGCATATCGTGAAGCGTAGCGCTCAATTTATGGGGTTAGAAATCAGTGAAGAGGGGGCGCGTCAAGTTGCGATGCGTTCACGTGGTACTCCGCGGATAACTAATCGTTTATTGCGTCGTGTGCGTGACTTTGCACAAGTAAAAGGTGATGGCTCAATCAATGAGCTCATTGCGAGTCAAGCGCTCGATATGCTGAATGTGGATGCAGCAGGCTTTGACTACTTGGATAGAAAACTGCTTGTCGCGATTATTGATAAGTTTATGGGAGGGCCGGTCGGTGTTGATAACCTTGCAGCGGCGATAGGTGAAGAGCGTGAAACAATCGAAGATGTTCTAGAACCATTTCTGATCCAACAAGGTTTTATCCAACGAACGCCACGGGGTCGCATGGCAACCGCCCATGCATACTTACACTTTGGGTTAACACCGAAAGACGTGTAAGTTGTACGACATTATCGGCTAAAAAAATCCCTTGTTAAAAACAAGGGATTTTTGATGAAAATGACGCAACACGTTAGAGAATAACACGCCTC
The DNA here is from genome assembly GCF_033688105.1 of Providencia sp. PROV080. Lineage (NCBI taxonomy): Bacteria > Pseudomonadati > Pseudomonadota > Gammaproteobacteria > Enterobacterales > Morganellaceae > Providencia > Providencia sp. PROV080. The sequence goes on along the minus strand of NZ_CP096346.1, from coordinate 2,373,048 downwards.
AACATACGCGCGAAAAGATCAGTTTTTGACTTTTGCTAATAAACTAACAGCAAATAGTATCGCGGCCGTTAGTACCACGGAAGGGCCCGCAGGGGTATCGTAAAAGGCAGAGAAAGCTAAGCCCCCTGTTACAGATAACATTCCAATCAAAATTGCCACAACGGCCATCTGTTCAGGTGTGCGAGCAAAACGTCGAGCCGTTGCTGCTGGGATAATTAATAACGATGTAATGATTAATGCCCCAACAAACTTCATCGCAATACCAATAGTTAATGCGGTGACTAACATCAATAACAGACGAAGACGTTGAATATCGACTCCATCAACAAAAGCAAGCTCTTGATTGACCGTCATAGATAACAACGAACGCCATCGCCAAAATAGTAATCCACACACGACAATCACGCCAATCAAGATAGTGATAATATCATCGTAAGTTACCGAGAGTAGGTCGCCAAACAAATAGGCCATTAAATCAACACGGACATTAGCCATTAGACTGACCACGACCAATCCCAGTGACAGAGCGCTATGGGCCATGATACCTAATAAAGTATCAACAGCGAGCTGAGGTCGGCGCTCCAGCCAGACCAAGATCAACGATAACAGTAAGGTGACAGCAATGACGGCATAGAATGGATTGATATTAAATAATAAACCGAACGCAACACCTAATAGAGACGCATGGGCAAGTGTGTCACCAAAATAGGACATACGACGCCATACGACAAATGATCCGAGTGGGCCCGCGGCAATGGCGAGTAGCATGCCAGCAATCCAGCCGGGTAGAAGCAACTCAATCATGTTGACATTCCTTGTTGTGGGTATGCGCTGTTACGACATTACCTTCTAAATCATGTTGGTGATTGTGATGATGGCGGTAAACGCCGAGTTGCGAAGCGCCACGATAACCAAACATAGCGACAAATTCCGGGTGATTTGACACAACGTCAGGGGTGCCTGAGCAGCAAATATGACCATTGATGCATAACACTTTATCTGTTTTTGCCATCACCAAATGAAGGTCATGTGACACCATTAATACTGCACAACCCAGCTCAGTACGCAACTGATTGATTAAATCATAAAGAGCGACCTGGCCATTCACATCAACGCCTTGAGCGGGTTCATCGAGTACCAGAAGGTCGGGTTCATTGAGTAACGCGCGGGCAAGTAATACACGTTGTGTTTCACCACCTGACAACTTTTGCATAGGTTGACTCAGTAAGTGCGTTGCTTTGACGCGTTCGAGAGCGGGTAGTAATTGTTCTGTACGCACTTTCGGCTTTAACATCAAAAAGCGTTTAACCGTTAATGGTAATGTGGCATCTAAATGTAGTTTTTGTGGCACATAACCAATAGACAGTGCTTTTGCTCGTTCAATGGTTCCTGAGGTTGGTGCGAGAAGGCCGAGCACAACCCTAACAATCGTCGATTTACCGGCACCATTAGGGCCTAATAAGGTAATAATATCGCCTTTATTAAGTGAGAAACTCACCTCTTTCAGCACTTGCTTTTCGCCAAAGGAAACAGAAATTTTATTTAAATTCAGTAATGGTTGCATATGAAAAACATCTTGCAGAATTCATGTTGTGTTATATTATAACATTTCAAAATTAAAATCACGGAAAAAGACGTCTATGATACATAAATCTCAATTCAATGCCCGACAATTTATTATAGGAATGGCGACGGCTTCACTACTGACGACAACGATGGCAACGGTCGCAAAAGCGGATGTTGTGACCTCCATCCGACCACTTGCTTTTATCGCAGCAGGCATCGCTGATGGTGTGACAGAGACGCAAGTATTACTCCCCGATGGTGCTTCACCGCATGATTATGCACTTAAACCGTCTGATTTAAAAAAAATTAAACAGGCAGACTTATTCGTTTGGATAGGTCCCGATATGGAAATGTTTTTAGATAAGCCACTCAAGACATTACCGCAGAATAAACGTCTAGCGCTGGCTGAACAGGAAAATATCATCCCATTGTTAATGAAGGATAATGAAGAAGACGAACAGGGGCATGACCATGGCGATGAAGCTAATCATGATGAGGATCACGAACATCATCATCATGGTGAGTATAATATGCATATTTGGCTGTCACCAGAGATTGCAAAACAGGCTGCATTAGATATTCACGATCGTTTGGTAGTGCTTTATCCTGACCAAAAAGAGAAGCTGGACGTAAACCTTCGTAAATTCAATGAAAAAATGACGCAAAATGATAAGAATATTGTTAATATTTTAGAGCCAGCCAAAAACAAGGGCTATTTTGTTTTTCACGATGCTTATGGCTACTTTGAAAAACACTATCGGTTAGCTCCACTGGGGCATTTTACGATAAACCCGGAAATTCAGCCTGGTGCACAGAAATTACATAAAATACGAACTCAATTGGTTGAGCATAAAGCACAATGTGTTTTTGCTGAACCTCAATTCAGGCCAGCCGTCATAGAGAGTGTTGCTAAGAATACGGGAGTCAAAATGGGAACTCTCGACCCGCTAGGTAGCGGGCTGGAAATAGGCCCAGATAGCTATATGCAGTTTTTAATGCAACTGTCGAAGCAATACGCGAGCTGCCTGAATTAAACAAGAAGGAATTGTTTAGTGCAGCAAATGGCTAAAGGACTTGCACAGGTTTACGGTAGCCTGTCCAAGTCTCACAAAATCATGTTAGGGACATTAACAATAGCAACATTGGCCGTCGCGATTTGGCGGCCAGCGCATTTACCAACAACTAACTCTGATACCGAAAATTCTGTAGATACCGTTATTCCTCTTACATTTGCACCTTTAACGGATGCAACCGATGACATTATTCAAGATAGTAGTGATCAACTACCTGATGAAGGTGTCGCGGATGGTGATGGTAGCGAAGGGGAAACCGATGGCGCACCAATCCCTCATGAATATGTCGTTGCCAGTGGTGACAACCTTTCAAGTATTTTAACCCAATTCGGCATAGAATCAGGCGATGTTGCGACGTTGGCAAACCAGCATAAGGCGTTACGCAACTTAAAAATTGGTCAAACGTTAAATTGGGACTTAACAGAACAAGGCGAACTTGCCACACTCACATGGGAAGTCTCTCGCCGTGAAACACGTGTTTATAGCCGTGTTGGCAGTACCAATAAATTTGAAGAAAAGAAAGAGATCCGTACTGGCGAATGGCAAAACAGTGTTTTACCGGGTGTCGTTAATGGTAGTTTTGCCCAAAGTGCAAGCCAAGCGGGTTTGACACGTAGTGAAGGCCGTGAAGTGATCAAGGCTCTCCAGTGGCAAATTGATTTTCGTAAACTGAAAAAAGGCGATAAGTTTACCGTTTTAATGAGCCGTGAAATGCTGAATGGCCGTAACGAGCAGAGCCAGCTCGTTGGTGTGCGTTTGCGTAGTGGTGGGAAAGATTATTATGCATTCCGTGCTGAAGACGGTAAATATTACGACAGTGAGGGGAATGGTTTAGAGCGTGGCTTCCTGCGTTTCCCTACCGCCAAACAATTCCGTGTATCATCACAATTTAATCCTCGTCGTGTTAACCCTGTAACGGGCCGTGTGGCTCCCCATAAAGGGGTCGATTTTGCCATGCCAGTAGGAACACCCGTTCTGGCTGTTGGTGATGGTGAAGTTATTGTGGCTAAATACAGCGGTGCTGCGGGGAACTTCGTTGCTATTCGTCATGGCCGCCAATATACCACGCGTTATATGCATTTGCGTCAGCTACTTGTGAAACCAGGGCAAAAAGTTAAACGTGGTGACCGTATTGCGTTATCAGGGAATACAGGGCGTTCAACGGGTCCACATCTGCATTTCGAAATGTGGGTTAACCAGCAAGCTGTCAACCCTCTGACAGCGAAATTGCCTAGCTCAGGTGGTTTAACAGGGAAAGAGCGTAAAGAATACTTAGCTATGGTGAAAGAAACGAAACCACAGTTAAAGCTTAATTAAGCATCTCACTACTGGCAGATAATTGATATCTGCCAGTTTTTTTTGTAAAGCTTCCACTTGTTATCGTTTTAAGCTATAAAAGAGCGCAAATAGTTCTTTTAGGTACATCATGAATAAAGACAAAGATACCGATAGTAAATTAGGCTATGTGCCTACCTTTCATAAATCCTATTTACAGCCTAAATATTGGGGTGTTTGGCTAGGCGCCGGCGTGTTTGCTGCTTTAGCCTATATACCTGTTAAAATTCGGGATCCCATGTTGGCTAAAGTGGGGAAATGGGTAGGCAAATTGGCGAAAAGTGCACGTCGTCGTGCAAAGATAAATTTATTATATTGTTTTCCTGATTTGACAGAGCAGGAAAGAGAGCAGCTAGTTGATAAGATGTTTGAAACTGCCCCCCAATCATTTGTGATGCTTGCAGAGCTTTGCCTTCGTGGTGCGAATAAAACACTAGCGAGAACACATTGGCACAATCAAGAGATTATCGATAATTTAAAACAGCAAGGAAGTCATGTTATTTTCATGGTGCCTCATGGATGGGCTGTAGATGCACCCGCAATGTTACTCGCTGCAAAAGGTCATAAAATGGCAGCCATGTTTCACCATCAAAAAAATCCAGTAGCAGATTATTTATGGAATAAAGCACGCTATCATTTTGGTGGTCGTTTACATTCTCGGGAAGCGGGGATTAAGCCGTTTATCGCCTCTGTACGCCAAGGTTATTGGGGGTTTTATCTACCCGATCAGGACCATGGTGAAGAGCACAGTGAATTCGTGGATTTTTTTGCGACCTATAAGGCGACATTGCCAGCGGTGGGGCGCTTAATGAAAGTTTGCAAAGCGAAGATAGTTCCTTTATTTCCAGTCTATGACCATCGTACACATCAACTGCATATTTATATTCGACAGCCGATGGATGATATTGATGGACAAGATGATCAATACATTGCCAGAAGAATGAATGAAGAACTGGAGTTCCTTGTTGGTCCAAATCCTGAGCAATATACGTGGATACTTAAGTTATTAAAAACCAGAAAAGGTGATGAAATAGAACCTTATCAGCGTGATGATTTATATCGATAGTCGCGGCTCAATACTCGCTTATTTCTGACGTACTTAACGAAAAAAACACTTCAACATGTTATTAAGGTTGAAGTGTTTTTCTTTTTTAGCCGATATATTTTATTGCATAGACTTTACTTATCCTTTTTTAGTAATCGAATTACGATTAATACCGTAGGTATTGTGAGTAATAAAAAAATAAAAAATATTTATTTTTTACTATTATGGTTTTTTTCTTAACTTTTAATATGATTTATTTATGTCAAATATATTTAGATGTTATTGATAATAAATGAAATTATTATTATGCCGTCAACATGAAATGCCTTGTTTTTTATGTGGGTATACACTGTGAATAGTACAATGTTAAGTAAATTATCAAGCGAAAAGGTCAAAAATCCTTATCAATGACCAATGTAAGCCATATGATGAATAAATTACACGTGTGAGGGGATATTTAAGAAATTAATCTCTTGAAAAGGAAAGGAGGGATTATTATAAATATCAGTAAATGGGTTGTTTAAATATGATAATCTTTAACTGAAGTTAATATTGGTATAAGTTTTAGGGAAATACGGAAAGATAAGAAACAAGACATCGAAATAACCTGAAGTTTTTATATCAGAATCCGGTAAAGCGAATGATAGAGAATGTCTCATTTGGTGATGAATAAAAGTCTTTATATTATTTCTATTTCATCTCACATCGGGCGAGTGGGCTGTCGAGAACGTAATAATTAAAAATAATTTGTCACTTTGATATAATGAAATATTTTTAATTATCAAGGTGTGCATATCTGGCTTATTGTAGTGCCTTAAGTTGAATTTTGTTTTTAGTTTTTTATACATAATTATATATTAATCCATTTTGTTTGTAGCAATTGAAAGCTTGGAGTTGAAAACTCGCTTTTAATTTTTATGAATATTCAATAGTAATCATCCTAATATGACTAATTTATTTTATAAACAGTATTAAGAGACTTTACTTTAATATTATATTGAAATCTATTTAATAAACTTATTTTATATTTTTAGTTTATAGCATCAACGCCATTATCTAAAACAGATGTCTTATTTTTCATCTTAAAATAAGCAAGATAGTTAATTTATAAAAGAACTCATTCAGTTTCATGATGTTTCTTGACTTAAATATTATTTAACTAATGATGGTAAAATATACTGTAAGTGCTTATACCTATTAACGAGTGTTAAATATGTTGATATATTTTTATTAAATAATAAAAATTGAGTCCAAAAATTGATTTGGAGATGCTATGGAAAAAACTCGAACTACATTGGACCAATGGATTACCTTGCAAGCTGTCGTAGATTGTGGCGGGTTTGCACAAGCAGCAGAAGTATTACATCGAACCCAATCAGCGATTAGCTATACAATCAGCAAACTTGAACAAACATTAGATATTGAAATATTTTCATTAGAAAAAAGGCGGGCAGTTTTAACGCCAAAAGGGGAAATATTATTAGCATTATCTCGAGAACTGACAAATAAAGCGATCTCATTAGAAAATAAGGCTAAATCGCTGAATAAAAACAATAATTCAAAAATAAATTTGGTGATTGATACTCTTTACCAAACAGATAATATTTTAAATAAAATGGGGGGATTTATTCAAACACACAGAGACTATGATATTGATATTGCTAAGCAAGCCATAGCAAAATCGGATATATTCTCCTTAAAGGATTATGATATTTTAATTACCCATCATTATGTTGAAATTTTAAACCCTATTTTTTTAGAGAAAGTAGAGGCTGTATTAGTTACTGAACCTGAACATATGTTACAACATGTGGAGGATGCTCAATTATTGGAAAGCCTATCTAAACACGTAAAAATTGTTCTGGAGTCTTCATTAGAAGATGCTGTTAAAAGCGCTCAAACAATCAAAGCGGCATCATTAGAAACAGTCATTGGACTGGTTGAAAGTGGTATAGGTTATGCTTGGCTACCGAAAAATTTAATACAAAATCAACTGAATAAAAACGCATTAAAACAGCTCAAAATAACAACGGATAATATTTATTATAGTTTTTATTTGTATGTTAATAAAAACTCGTTAGCTCAATATGTGTTAGAAGCGTTTATTAATCAGTTTGAATATAATAGCTCAAATTTTTACCAGTCATTAAAGGATTAATCAAAATAATACATTTATTGTTTTGATATAATAACAAAAAATTCAATGTAATAGGATGTTAACTAAATAAACGTCTGGTGTTATATTTCCATCGCACACTTGTATGTAGTAAATATATTATTAATACGGTGGCATTAATATCAGAACATCTAATTATAGGAATCGATATGAGTATTCTAAAAAAATCCTTAGTAACTTTAGGGGTGGCTTTAGCTGTAACAACTTCTCCGGCTGTGTTTGCTTCAGGAACTATTGAGTTTACAGGGGAAATTACAGATTTAGCCTGTGCTGTGGATAGCAGCTCACAAAATTTAACGGTTGATCTTGGTAAGGTATCATCAAAAAGCTTAGCCACAGCAGGGCAAGTAGCAGGTTTAAAAGATTTCACAATTAAGTTGATTGATTGCCCTGCGAATGCAAAAGTGACGGTAAGATTCGGTGGTACACGCGATAATAACGATCGCGATATTTTGCAGATTGCACAAACTACAGGCCAAGCAACACAGGTAGGTATTGCTTTATTTGAAAAAGATGCCACAACGCAAATTAAATTATTTGATGATTCAAAACTGGTTGAATTTACCAATGCGGCAGGGGATTCTGTAGAACTAGACTATGTTGCTCGTTATAAAGCAACGGGTACTGCGACAGCAGGTTCAGCAAATGGTACAGCGATTTATAGTATTCAATACCAATAACAAATATATACTTTCAAATTCTAATTACATTTAATCGATAAGCCAAAACTATTCTAAGCAACATAAATAATAACGTTGTTTGGAGGGAATGAGCATGTCAGTCATATGCTAATTTGAATAATAGGTATAGAGGGTAACAAAGTTACCCTCTCATTCTAAATACAAAAAATGGCCTTATTATGAAGAAAATGATTTTTTCAGCAGTTTTTCTTTTATTTTCTATTTCACACTTAGCTTCAGCTGCGGGGGTCAGTGTCGGTGGAACGCGTTTTGTTTACCAAGAAAATAAACGTGAAATTGATATCCCTATTTATAATAGTGATAAAGAAAAGCCATTTCTTATTCAAAGCTGGGTAAGCCCATTTGAAGGAGAAGGTAAAACACCTTTTGTTGCGACACCACCATTATTTCGTCTTGAGCCTGATAGTAATGGGGCGGCACGTATTTCTTATGTTGGTGAGCCGATTGGCTCAAATCAGGAAAAATTATATTTATTAAATATAAAGTCAATTCCACCTAAAGATTCGAAAATTGAAAATCAATTGCAAATAGTTATTAATTCACAGTTTAAGCTGTTTTTAAGGTCGCAAGATATTGAGCCATTTGACTTTAGCAAAGTTATTATAGAAAAGAAATCAGATGGCGTTGTCATCAATAACCAGACACCATACCACTTGTCAGTAAGGGATATATTGGTTGATGGCGAAAATATTCAAGGTGCTGATGTTATCTACCCTAATTCAAAAGCATATGTGATCAAAAAAACAATAAATAATAATCAGAAAGTGGTTGTTAAATTTATTAATGACTATGGCGCGATTATTGAAAAAACATCTAATTAAGAGTATGAAAAATGTCTGCCTTAAGTTATAACAGTAAGAATCTATACCACTCAAAAATATTTATTGCGGTCAGTATAATCTTATATTCTAACAATGCTAATACAAAAGATGTTTTTGATATAAATGCAATAAATACAGGCATAGAAAGTCAAATTGCGGACGTAAATAGTTTAGATTACTTATCCTACTCAGGAGGGCAAGTACCTGGAAACTATCATGTAGACATTTATGTTAATGATAAATTTGTTGATGAACAACATTTACGTTTTATCTTTGATGAGCATAATAAAAAACTATCCCCTCTCATATCAAAAAAAATGTTATTAAGTTGGGGGGTTAAAAAAACAGCAAGTCAAGCATTTAGCAATATCAATGATGAAGATAAAGTTACGGATATTTCTGCGACAATACCAGGAGCCTCTTATTCGTATGACTTTGGAAATAGTAGACTTAAAATCAGTATTCCTCAAATAGGCTTAGATAACTATAGCCGTGGTTATGTTGATCCTAATGAATGGGATGATGGGATTAATGCTGCTTTTGTTAATTATAATATTCGCCATAACCAAAATTGGTATAAAGACCGTGATGATACAAATAACACTTTTGTTGGCTTACGCAGTGGAATAAACGTGGGGGCATGGCGGTTACGTAACCACAGTAATTACAGCCGCACTTCTAATGAAAGTCACTGGAATAATTTACAAACATATATAGAAAGAGATATTCGTTCACTGAAAAGCCATTTAACAATTGGAGAAACCGCCTCTGATAATGGGGTTATGGAGAGTAATCCGTATCGTGGAATAAAATTAGCTTCAGACGAAAGTATGTTACCACAGAGTCAACGTGGCTTTGCGCCTGTTGTTCAAGGTATTGCTCAAACGAATGCTGTCGTGACGATACGCCAGAATGGCAGTGTGATTTATCAAACGACAGTGCCACCAGGGGAATTTGAAATAAATGACCTCTATCCTACATCGTATAGCGGGGATTTAGAGGTTCAAATTGAAGAGGCAAATGGAACTATTCGTTCATTTATTCAGCCTTTTTCTGCTGTCCCGATGATGCAACGTGCGGGCGCATTAAAATACAGTGTCGATATTGGTAAATATAATGCAGATAATGCTTATCGTAAGCCTAATTTTGCTCAGGCATCGGCGATATATGGTTTACCTTATAATTTGTCGATCTATGGTGGATTTATTTTATCGAAAGATTATCAGGCATATACAGCAGGAACGGGGATAAACTTAGGTAATATCGGTGCTATTTCTGCGGATATAACACAGTCAAAAACAGAATTAATTGATAAAAAAGAGGCTCAAGGCCAATCATATCGAGTGCAATACTCAAAATATTTACCTGGTACGGGAACGTCATTTTCTCTTGCATCATATCGTTATTCGACAAAAGAATATTATGATTTTTCATCATCAAATAATGATCTTTATGCGAGTGGCAGAAAAAAACAGCAGTTCCAAGCATCAATATCCCAATCACTGAAAGATATGGGCTATTTATCACTCAATGGCTATCAGCAATATTATTGGGATCGAAGCGGAGTTGATAAAAACGTAACAATAGGTTTTAACTCAAATTATCAACAGATTAATTACGGTATCTCTTATTCATATACTAAGCAAGAATACACGAATAACAACAATGAAATGTTATCAGTTAACTTTAGTATTCCGTTTACTATTGGACAGAAAAATAACTGGGTTAATTATCGCTATAATACGAGTCGAAACGGCGACTCTATCAGCTCGGTGAGTGTCAGCGGTACGCGTTTAGCGGATAATAATTTACAGTTTGATGTAACACAAAATTATAACCATAGCCGTCATGAAAATAGTGGCTCGGTCAGTGGTAATTATGTTGTTTCATCAGGGGAATATAGTGCTGGTTATAGTTATGATCCCCGTTATCAAAATGCGAACCTTGGGGCATCAGGTGCATTACTGTTGCATTCAGGTGGGGTGACGGCGGCTCGCAATATTTATGATTCAGCGATTTTAGTGAAAGCAAAAAATATTAATAATTTGCAAGTAAACAATGCGCAGGCACTTTATACCGACTCATGGGGTTATGCGGTTGTTCCCAGTGCGACCCGTTATGAAAGAAATAAAATCAGCGTTGATCCCTCTACATTAACTGGAAATAACGACGTGGGGTTAAGTACAACGACAGTTGTGCCAACTCGAGGTGCTATTGTATTAGCTGATTTTAAAGGAAAACGGGGGGCTCGTGTCATGCTCAAATTAACTCACCATCAGCAACTTATACCTTTTGGTGCACAGGTTACCGTGTTTGTCGATAAAGATGAAATAACGACAGGTATTGTGGCAAATGATGGTGAAGTGTATTTAAGCGGTGTTCCTGAACAAAGCTTAATTCGCGTTCAATGGGGAAGCCATATAGAGCAACAATGCCAATTCCCACTTACGATTGATCTCAATAACGATAAAATTCAGTTTCTGGCAAGAGACTGCCAATAGGAGCGGACATGAACAAATTATTATTACTTAGTTGTACATCGATGCTTCTATTTACACAATCAGCTGCGGCAGAGTTTAGAGCATTATTTAAAAATTTATCCTATACAGTTAACACGCCTATTTATGTCTCAAGGACAGCACCTGTAGGTACAGAACTTGCTTCGATTGAATTGGGGACCTATTCCGCTTGGAGTTGGAGTGGTGTGACAGGCCCTGTTCAGGTAGGTCTCTATTTTCCATTCTTACCGGGGAATTCACCAAAATATAATGGTGCCTATGTGAGAGAACTCAATAAATCCGGTGTTGGTTATGCATTATATGGTAATGTCATCAGTCCATGTACAGGGCATGCTTATGTTGATGGTTTAAATACGATTGACGGTAATGTGGATAACAGAATGATATGCCAAGTGAACTCAAGTTCTGGTGAATATATCGTATCTTTAAAAATAGTTTTTTATAAGATGCGCAATAATGTGCAGACTCAAGTGCTACCCGCGACCCAAGCTGCGATGTTAATTATTTATAATAATGGATTTAAAACTAAGGACAGTTATGGGAATACAGAACCGAAAGTGAGTTTAGGGCCCGTTAATATCATATCAACAGGCTGTGAAGTGATTAACAATAATATTGTTGTACCATTTAATAGCGTGGATAAAGGAAGTTTTTCAGGCGTAGGGAGCGTGAGTCCAAATAGCGTTAAAGATTTTAAAATAAATCTTAGTTGCGACCCAGTATCACCGATTAAGATCACGTTTACAGGTACAGCTGTTGATAATAGTTTAACACCCGGAACAATTGCGTTAAATAACCCTAGTGATATCAACACAGCTAAAGGGTATGGTATACAAGTTAAGTACAAAGACCAACCAATTAAAATTAATCAAATGATGACAATAGAAGAGCGAAATTCAGCAATAGGCCTTTATAGTATCCCATTGCAAGCTGCCTATATTCAGACATCAAATAATACGCAAGCAGGTCAAGCAAATGGTACGCTCCAATTTAATTTGCAATATCATTAACTCCCAGAAAAATCGGACAGATTAATTCGCCATAATTCGCTATAACTCATGAGAAGCCCAACATTGATAGGGGGTTGGGCTTCTTGTTATTTTTATTGTGATAAAGCTGAGGTCTGCAATGGCATTTGATAGAATGGATTGGCACTATGGTGGGGATTATCCCGAAAATTTGTCGCATGAAAATGCGGGAACACATATTGGTTTTTATCTGGCATGGCTTATTCAAAATGGATTAGTGGGTGAATTTCATCAAGAAGAATCCGTTGATGAAATCGCGGCAGTTTGCGCCCGTAAAATGGATGGTCGCACATTTTTAATCTCAATGTGCGATGAAAAATTTATTGATGAAGATGTCAATGAAGAAGGTTTAGCATTCACCGAGTTTTATTATCAGGCTGAAGAGGGCGGCTATTTCGACGATTATGAACGCATTTTAGCGAAAGGATTGCCAACGGTATACCATGTTGAGAATACATGGGAAAATTACGATAAAATAGCAACTGTGATTGCAGCGGCTTTTAATAATTGGAAAGATCGTCAGTCTTCATTCTAATTAAGTGATAACGAGCTGACTAATTCAATCACTCTGGGTATGGAAATAGATATCCAAAATGAATTTATTCCTGTTCACTGAATAACACAACTAGAACGGATGTTTTACTCTATTTGCATTGTCCACTAAAAAGGGAGCGTTAACGCTTAATGCCGATCAGTTAAGAACTAAATAATGAGTTGAACGATCCTACAGTTCTGCAAAAATCCGTAATCATTCCAAAAATTACGGATTTTTTTATGTTACTTAGCCAAGCACTCGAGACTGTTCAGGCTTTCTCTCCAACAGAATTTACAGCCCTTTCGGACCTCCTTTCCGCTGAACTTATTGATGAATGTCTCGTGGATGCTGGGGTTGTTACGATAAGAAAACGCCGTCTTCCGATGGAAATGATGGTATGGGCTGTAACAGGAATGTCCCTTTTTCGTTCTCTTTCCATGGCGCAACTCGTTTCTCATTTAGACATTGTTTTACCAGGTAACCGGCCTTTCGTTGCACCAAGTGCCGTTGTTCAGGCACGTCAACGGCTAGGGGAAGATGCAGTCCGTAAAGTATTTGAGAAAACAAGTCAGCTCTGGCTTGATAAACTGCCATTATCACACTGGAACGGATTAACCCTAATGGCTGTCGATGGCACATTATGGCGTACACCAGATACCCCTGAAAATGATGCCGTATTTGGGCGAACAGCCAATGAACACTCACGTTCTGATTGGCCGCAACTTCGCATGGTTTGCCAGATGGAGATCACAAGCCATCTGATTTCGGGCGCACATTTTGGTAGCGTTTCCGAGGTGAGCGAAATTGGCCTTGCTGCCAAATTGACAGAGCAAACCCCGGATAGTTCTCTGACCATTTTTGATAAAGGATTTTATGCTCTGGGGTTACTTCACCATTGGCAGTCCTCTGGCGTAGAGAAACACTGGATGCTCCCATTACGTAAAGGCTCACAGTACCTAGTCGTAGAGAAACTCGGCTCCGGAGATGAGTTAGTTGAATTACGTCTATCCCCTCAAGCACGCAAAAAATGGACTAACGCTCCAATGATATTGAGAGCTCGATTGATAACAAAAGACGTGAATGGGAAGAGGGTTCAGATATTAACATCAATGAGTGATCCACTTCGATACCCCAACGCCGATATTGTCGACCTGTATGGGCATCGTTGGGAAATAGAACATGGCTTCAGAGAAATGAAGCAGCATATGTTGAATAATGAACTCACATTGAGGAGCAAAAAGCCCGTCTTAGTAAATCAAGAGTTATGGGGAATGGTACTCGCGTATAACTTACTGCGGTTTATGATGGCTCAGATGGCATACAGCTTGAAAGATACAGAGCCCTATCAGATGGGATTTAAACAAACTGCGATATACCTGAGTGCCCAACTGAGCCTGCTTCCCGCGGTTGCTCCGGGAAACATACCAAAATTCATTAATGGGATATTGGCAATGGCTAGAAGTTTTGTTCTACCGAGTCGACGACAAAGGCATTACCCTAGGGCGGTAAAGAAAAAGCCGCAACGATACCCGTTACGGCGATATTAATGACTTAACTGACAAGCATTAAGCGTTAACGCTCCCTTTTTGTTTAGGAAAATAACCGTTTGGATTTATTCCACTTCTAAAATACGGCAAGTGTTTGTACTACCAATAGTGCCCATCAAGTCGCCTTGAGTCACTAAAACCAGGTCACCAGACATTAAATAACCGTTGTCACGTAGACGAGTGACGGCTTCATTTGCTGCGGCGATCCCATCGGTGTGTGTGCTACAGAAAACCGGCGTGACACCACGGTATAGTGAAGACTGATTAAGTGTTTTTTCATGGCGAGACATCGCAAAAATAGGCAAGCCGGAACTAATGCGAGACATCATACGGGCAGTACGACCCGATTCAGTCATAGCGATGATTGCTTTTACCCCTTTAAGGTGGTTGGCAGCATACATCGTTGACATCGCAATCGCTTCTTCTGGTGAACTAAATTCCGCATCTAAACGGTGCTTAGAAACATTGAGGCCAGGCATTTTTTCTGCCCCTAAACACACTTGTGCCATGGCGGCGACAGTTTCGGCTGGATATTGCCCTGCCGCCGTTTCTGCTGATAGCATAACGGCATCTGTTCCATCAAGAACAGCGTTGGCAACGTCCATGACTTCTGCACGTGTTGGCATTGGGTTAGTGATCATTGACTCCATCATTTGTGTCGCGGTGATCACTACACGGTTAAGTTGACGTGAACGACGAATCAGTTTCTTCTGTACGGCCACTAATTCAGGATCACCAATTTCAACACCTAAGTCACCACGAGCCACCATGACAACATCAGACGCAAGGATAACCTCATCCATGACTTCGTCAGTGGCAACAGCTTCAGCACGTTCTACTTTGGCAACTATTTGACATTCACAGCCGGCATCACGGGCTAAGCGGCGCGCATAATTTAAATCTTCGCCTGAGCGTGGGAAAGAAACCGCAAGGTAATCAACACCTATTTTTGCAGCAGTGATGATATCTTCTTTGTCTTTATCGGTGAGGGCTTCAGCAGATAACCCTCCACCTAGTTTATTGATGCCTTTATTATTAGAAAGTTGACCACCAACTGTCACTTCAGTAAAAACTTGTAAACCTTGAACTTCACGAACCTTGAGTTGAACACGTCCATCATCCAGTAACAGAATATCACCAGGAACGACGTCAGCGGGTAAGCCTTTGTAGTCAATCCCGACTTTTTGTTGGTCGCCTTCACCTTTACCAAGCGTGGCATCAAGGATGAATTTATCACCAACATTTAAGAATACTTTGCCGTCTTTAAATGTAGACACACGAATTTTAGGACCTTGTAAATCACCAAGAATGGCAACATGTCGACCTAAACGAGCAGCGATTTCGCGCACTTTATTGGCGCGGAGAATATGGTCTTCTGGAGTTCCGTGAGAGAAGTTAAGGCGTACAACGTTGGCGCCGGCGTTAATAATCTTTTCGAGATTATTATCACGATCGGTAGCTGGACCTAGGGTAGTAACAATTTTCGTTCTTCTAAGCCGTCTAGTCATGTATTACTCCGTTGACCTGTAATGGTGTTAATTTATTGAATGAAATGACTTCATACTTCAATTGTATGCTTTATATCAAAAATGCTATCTTGCTCATGACAGAAACCTATCCATTCAGGATCACTTCTCGTTTCTGCTTGCACATAACTTGAACCATTTTGCGTATTTTCGAGACCTTTTTGCGACAAGTTATTGTGCTGACACGAGCACAGCTATTATATACTGCTAATTAGTTAATGCTATCAGGTCTGCAAAACTATTAAAGCGATACTCGTTATATTCCACGTTGCCACCCCCTTGGTCACCTCCATCTGTGTGGCTTCTCGTATTATTACCGTACCTATGGCGTATTGATTTGTCACTTTGCTATAGCTTGAGTTATTTAGCATCAATAATCAAAAAGCAGTTATCGCTACACGCTATCAAACCGCGAATCGCGTAATGCTTCTTTGACCCGTTTCAAGTTATCTCTAAATTTTTCACCTCTTCTTAAGGTAAAACCTGTTGTTAGCACATCAATAACGGTTAGTTGCGCTAATCTAGATACCATAGGCATGTACATATCAGTATCTTCAGGTACGTCGATGATGATTGAAAGGGTGGCAACGTGAGAAAGTGGGGAGTTATCGGAAGTAATTGCGATGACAGTCGCATCGTTATCTCGGGCTAAACGTGCCATATCGACTAACGCTTTTGTTCTGCCAGTATGTGAAATCAAAACGATAACGTCTCCCTCACTACTATTTATACAACTCATCCGCTGCATAACAATATCATCGAAATAGATGACGGGAATATTAAAGCGGAAAAATTTATTCATCGCATCATGAGCGACAGCAGCAGAAGCACCAAAGCCAAAAAAGCTAATCTTGCGAGCTTGGGTGAGAAGGTCAACAGCTCGGTTAATCGCTGTAATATCTAAGGTATGTTTGACATTATCTAACCCTGCCATTGCAGACTCAAAAATCTTATGGGTGTAGGTATTTACTGTGTCGTTTTCTTCAACATTACGATTGACATAAGGGGTGCCATTGGCAAGGTTTTGAGCTAGGCGCAGTTTGAAGTCAGGAAATCCTTTGGTATCCATCTTGCGGCAAAAGCGGTTAACGGTGGGCTCACTCACATCAGCCAGTTGAGCAAGGGTTGCAATGCTAAGATGGATAGCGCGCTGTGGCATACCTAAAATAACTTCGGCAACTTTCTTTTCTGATTTACTTAAAAAATCGAGGCTGCTCTTCATTTGTTCTAAAATATTCATATAACGAAAGTGCCTATTTCATCAAAAGGAGAAATTTTTCTGCCATAAAGATACTCTGTATTTTATTAATATCGTTTTTGAAGGCAGTGTTTATAACAGGAATATACTATGGGTTATGGTTAACCTATCCGAATGTTCCAAGTTTGTGGCGTAATTTTTTACGAAACTATGAGCTGTATCTAATTTTCATCTCAGTCAGTTCACTGACGGTTTTGTTATTTTATTACAAATGCTGTCACCATTCAGTTATGATGACACGAGCCACGTTTGTTGTTTTTTTCAGCATAAAAACTGTGATCAGTATCATCAATATTTACTGAGTACCTTCAAAAGGGTACATTAGCGGAACATCTGGCTAATTTTGTAACAAAATTACAATAAATTCCGCAAATTGAGGAGAACCAATATGGCGGTAAATAATGCTGCTCAAGCCTGTGACTTGATTATTTTCGGCACCAAAGGAGACCTCGCTCGTCGTAAATTGCTTCCATCTTTGTATCAGTTGGAGAAAGCAGGCTACATTCACCCAGACACGCGTATTATCGGTGTTGGCCGTGCGCAGTGGAGCCAGAGCGATTATATTGAATTTGTTGAAAAAGCATTCAGCGAATTTTTGAAAGAAGACCTTGATCCGGTACTGTGGGAAAAACTTAGCGCACGTTTAGATTTCTGCAATCTAGATGTTAATCAAACTGAAAATTTCGATAGTTTGGCACAAATGCTTAAGCAGGATCGTCATCCCGCGATCCACTATTTTGCCATGCCGCCAAGTACGTTTGGTGCAGTTTGCCAAGGGCTGGGACATGCAGGATTAAATAAGCAACCTAACCGTGTTGTCATGGAAAAACCTTTAGGCACGGATTTAGCTTCTTCACAAGAAATTAATAATGAAGTCGCTAAGTATTTTGATGAAAGCCAAGTCTATCGTATTGACCACTATCTCGGAAAAGAAACGGTGCTTAACTTGTTGGCGCTTCGTTTTGCTAACTCGCTGTTTATCAATAACTGGGATAACCGAACCATCGATCATGTACAAATTACGGTTGCGGAAGAAGTCGGTATCGAAGGTCGTTGGGGCTACTTTGATCAGGCAGGGCAAATGCGTGATATGGTGCAAAATCACCTATTACAAATTTTAACGATGATTGCCATGTCTCCTCCCGCAGATTTGACGACCGATCGCATTCGTGATGAGAAGGTTAAAGTCTTACGTTCACTACGTCGCATTGACCATACGAATGTTAGAGAAAAAGCAGTTCGCGGCCAATATACCGCTGGTTTTGTTCAAGGTAATAAGGTGCCTGGTTATCTTGAGGAAGAAGGCGCTAATAAGCAAAGTATGACCGAAACCTTTGTGGCATTGCGTGTCGATATTGATGATTGGCGTTGGGCTGGCGTGCCTTTCTACTTACGGACAGGCAAGCGTCTGCCTGCAAAATGTTCAGAAGTTGTGGTTTACTTTAAAAAACCTGCGCTGAATATTTTTTCAGAAAGTTATCAGGAGCTTCCACAAAACAAACTCACTATCCGCCTACAGCCTGATGAAGGTATTGATATTGAGATCATGAATAAGGCACCTGGGCTCGATCATAAACATCGCTTGCAAACAACGAAGTTGGATTTGAGTTTCTCAGAAACATTCAATCAAACTCACTTAGCGGATGCTTATGAGCGTTTATTGCTCGAAGCAATGCGCGGTATTCAGGCATTATTTGTTCGTCGCGATGAAGTGGAAGAAGCATGGAAATTTGTTGATTCCATTATGGACGCATGGGCAATGGATAACGAAGCACCTAAACCATATCAAGCGGGGACTTGGGGGCCTATTGCTTCTGTCGCTATGATCACCCGTGATGGGCGTTCATGGAATGAATTTGAATAATAACGTCTAATATTATTTTTATAAGGCCAGTTGTTGCAGAGATAAGCCAACTGGCCTTATTGATTGACGTGATATCAACGGCGATTTATCACATTCTTGTAGGTCGCCATTAAAGCACCAATTCACTGCGACCGGTTGCCGCCATATGAATAATTCCTTGCTCAATGCGTAAACAGGCCATTTTCGCGGCATCGGGCACGGATAACCCCGCTAATAATTGAGCTGTTAGCTCCGCACCAAATAAATCACCTGTGCCTTTGGGGGTGACTGGGTAACGTTTATGGCGGATAACTGACACATCTTGCTTCGTGACACAAACGACGTCGATATTCTCTTCATCGGGTTGAAATGCGCTGGTAATAATGACCCATTGAGTATGCCCCTTTAATAAACTACGGGCAGCTTTAGTTGCATCATCTAAAGTTTGTATCTCTTGGCCACTGAGCGTTGCTAACTCAAATTTATTTGGAATGATCCCTGTCGCAAGTGGAATAACGTCATTTCGATAAACGTCAGCGATTTCAGGTGGTATGTAGAAACCGCTGTCTTCATCGCCCATAACGGGATCGACGATCACGGGGATAGAAGGGTGCGTTTTACGTATAGCAGTTAGCCACTGTGCTAAATCATGTGCTTTGTTTTTAGAGCCTAAGTAACCCGTTAAAATGGCACGTACACCCCCCATACAGCCACGTTCCACTAAGCCACTTAAGTAACCGCGAAACCACTCTGAAGGTAACTCACCACCATGGCAAGTCGCGTAATGTGGAGTATTGCTTAAAATAACCGTTGGTACAGCGGCAACGCGCAAGCCTTGTTTCATTAATGCAGGGACGGCAATGCTATTACCGACACAGCCATAAACAACCTGAGATTGGATAGAGATGACATCATAGGGGAGTGGTGTCGCATTTGTGTCGTTTTGAAAACTATTAGAGGTGAGGTTGAAGGTAGCCATTTATCTCTCTTTCGGACGAAATACATATTTTACGAATATGACTCATATAAGAAGCCTGTTTGTTGTTGAAGTCAATGATAAACAGTTGATGTGTTGTCTAATAAAAGAAAACAGTAAAAAATGTATTTTTATCAATAAAAAATAGGGTTATTTAGTGAGGGTTTTTTGGTTGTTTATTCGCTATCTTATGAACAATACTGAGGTTCTTGCGGTTATAGATGCATAATTATGCAATAAAAATTCATTATAAAAAGCTGTTTATATTCATTGACTTAATATTTTTGGCATGCTAAAAATAGCATGTCTTAACAATTATATGAGGGTTCGGAGTAACTTGGGTGGATGTCCATCCGATGAAATGAATGAGATATCATGCTTAGCGTGAATAGCATTAAAATCAGTAAGTCACAAAGAAGAACAACCCACAGACTTTTCCTTTCAGCTATCCTTTCCAGTGAGCATCACTGGTGCGGTGCTTTATAGCGTCTCTCTAAAATATTCACTTTGCTGAATAAAACCAGCATTTTCTTGATATTTATTATTTTTTTATACTCGCATGAAATTTTTCGCTGACGAAAAGTGCGTTTTTTCTGTATGAAAAAAAAGCAGGCATGCGACTGTCTGTAGAGAGATTATATAATGATATATTGGATATTTTTAGTATTATCTATCATCGCCGAAGTGACCGGTACTTTATCCATGAAACACGCCAGTGTCAGTGGTGACTATACCGGAATGGTCATCATGTATGTCATGATCGCACTTTCCTATATTTTATTGGCTATTGCGATTAAAAAAGTGGCGTTAGGGGTCGCGTATGCCTTATGGGAAGGCATCGGTATTTTATTCATCACCACCTTTAGCGTACTGTGGTTTGGTGAATCACTCTCACCAATGAAAATCGGTGGGTTAATCTTGCTAATCGTCGGTATTGGATTGATAAAATTTGGTACTAAAAAGGCTGTCGCCACTAAGTCATCTCAAAAAGCACACACCGCTGTTAAATCAAGCAGCTTGACACAATCGATGACGAAAACGGAGGCCTAATTATGGATATGCAATTTGAATGGTGGCACGGTGCCTTTTTGGTATTAGCAGTCGTACTTGAGATTTTAGCGAATATCTTGTTAAAAATGTCGAATGGATTTAAACGTTACTGGTTAGGTATTCTCTCATTATTAGCGGTATTAGGGGCATTTAGTTCCCTTGCTCAAGCAGTAAAAGGAATCGAGCTGTCAATCGCTTATGCACTGTGGGGGGCGTTTGGGATTATCGCGACAATTGCCGCGGGATGGATACTTTTCAACCAAAGACTCAACTACAAGGGTTGGGGCGGCATTGCGGTACTGCTACTAGGAATGGTGCTCATTAAAATGTCATAAAAAACAAGCGCCGATACCGTGTGTATGCGGCGCTTTTAATATTTTATATGGATTAATCCACCCTATTGGCTAATCAATCGCCGCAACGATTTTAATTTCCACTTTATACTCGGGTTTCATTAGTGCCGCTTGAACTGTACAACGAACAGGCGCGCTACCTTCAACAACCCATGCATCCCATGCTTGGTTCATGCCAGCGAAATCAGCTTTATCAGCTAAGAAAATAGTGGCATCTAAGATCTTACTCTTATCAGAACCAACACGTTGTAGAAGAATATCAATAGCGGAGAGTGTATCTGTGGTTTGCGCAATAATATCAGCATCTAAATTTTCAGGAACGCTGGTGTAGTAAACAACATTATTGTGAATAACCGCTTCAGACCAACGCTTATCTGGATCTATCCTTTCAATCGTCATTAGGGTTCCTTAGTACTTTATCTATGAGTTTTTTTAAGAATAACAGTTAGTTCTATTAATGAAAATCCCTTCTGGCATGAATACACCATTTAGCTCAGCAGGTGAGGGCAAGACATGGTAAAGTAATCCCCTTCAAATTGAATGATTAATAGGTTTGCGGTGTACGACGATTTCTCTTCTGATGGCTTTTTAGCGAAAACAATCCCTGGGTTTCAACCACGTGCAGCGCAGGTGACTATGTCTAATGCTGTCTCTGAAGCCATTGCAAAACAGCAAGTGCTAGTGGCTGAGGCGGGGACAGGTACAGGTAAAACGTTTGCGTATTTAGTTCCTGCATTACGATCAGGTAAAAAAGTGATTGTTTCAACAGGCTCGAAGGCATTACAAGATCAACTTTATCATCGTGACCTACCGACGATTATTGATGCGATGCAATATACCGGTCGTACAGCATTGCTCAAAGGTCGTTCTAATTATCTGTGCTTAGAGCGTTTAGATCAGCAATCGTTAGGTGGTGGCAGCCTTGAACCTGAAATTCTCTCTGCTATTGTACGGTTGCGTAGTTGGTCAATTGAATCCGAATCAGGGGATGTGAGTACGTGCCATGATATTGCGGAAGATCATGCCGTTTGGCCGCTAGTCACCAGTACTAATGACAACTGTTTAGGCAGTGATTGCCCTCGTTATCAAGAGTGCTTTGTTTTAAAAGCGCGTCGTAAGGCATTAGATGCCGATATCATAGTGGTAAACCATCACTTATTTATGGCTGACCGCGTGGTGAAAGATACGGGGTTTGGTGAGCTGATGCCGCAAGCCGATGTGATGATTTTTGATGAAGCGCATCAAATCCCAGATATCGCTAGCCAATACTTTGGTCAACAATTAAGCAGTCGCCAATTGTTGGATCTTGCTCGTGATATGGTAATGAGTTACCGAACAGAGCTTAAGGATCTGGTTCAGCTACAAAAGAGTGCAGACAGGCTAACTCAAAGTACCTTAGATTTTCGTTTAAATTTGGGGGAAAACAGCTTTCGAGGGAATTTACGTGAATTATTAAAAACGCCCACGGTACAGCGAGCGTTAACACTACTCGAAGATTCCCTTGAGCTCTGTTATGAAGTCATTAAAACGTCACTAGGGCGCTCACAAACATTAGATTCTATTTTTGAACGAGTAACACTGTATCGCAATAGACTCAATAGGTTGAAAGAAGTCACTATTCCAGGTTACAGCTACTGGTTTGAAAGTTATGGTCGCCACTTTTTATTAGCATTAACCCCTCTGACGGTAGCAGATAAATTTAGTGAAATGATATCTAGCACCCCAGCAAGCTGGGTATTTACCTCCGCGACATTATCAGTCAATGAGCAACTTAACTATTTTACAGATAGATTAGGAATTGATTCAGCCAAAACATTATTATTAGCAAGTCCTTTTGATTATCAAAGCCAAACGTTACTTTGTGTACCGCGTTTTCTGCCAGAAACGAATCAAAAAGGCATCGCACAAAAACTGGCTACCATGTTAAGACCCCTGATCATCAAAAACCAAGGGCGTTGTTTTTTCTTATGTACATCACATTTGATGATGCGTGAATTAGCCGAAGAGTTTAAAGTGACCTTGACTCTGCCTGTTTTTATGCAGGGGGAAACGAGTAAAAATAAATTACTGACACAGTTTATTGAGGCAGGTAATGCCGTATTGGTCGCGACGAGTAGCTTCTGGGAAGGCGTCGATGTTCGTGGAGATGATTTAACCTGCGTTATTATCGATAAATTGCCTTTTACTGCGCCAGATGACCCCCTATTACGAGCGCGTATTGAGGATTGTCAGCTAAGAGGAGGGGATCCTTTTGCTGATGTACAAATCCCTGATGCCGTGATTACGTTGAAACAAGGGGTGGGGCGCTTGATCCGTGACACTAGCGATTATGGTGTGATTGTGATTTGTGATAATCGTTTAGTAACGCGCCCATATGGTGAGGTTTTCTTGAACAGTTTACCGCCATCGCCAAGAACTCGTAGTTTAACTAAAGCGATTGAGTTTCTTGAGAAAAAAAGAACTGATATTAATAATAGTAAGTAAACCAAGGCCATAAGGGCTTTTTTGTACTCTTTCCTCTTGAGTTTATGCTACTATAAATCGCATTTTCAGGTCACTGTTGACAGGCAGTGGCATCAAACCTAATCATTTGCCGGAGTTGTGGCATGTCGAGCCGTATTCTTGCTGTTGATACAGCAACAGAAGCATGTTCAGTCGCATTATTATGCGATGGAGAAATTATTTCTCGCTTTGCAGTTTCACCACGAGAGCACACTCAGAAAGTGTTGCCCATGGTGGAAGACGTTTTATCACAAGCGGGGCTTTCGTTAAGTCAATTGGATGCATTAGCATTCGGGCGGGGACCGGGCAGTTTTACGGGCGTTCGAATTGGTGTGGGGATAGCTCAGGGGCTGGCGTTAGGCGCTAATTTGCCAATGATCGGCATTTCATCGCTAATGACATTGGCTGAAGGAGCATATCGCGTTGGAGGTCATGCTCGGGTATTGGTCGCAATCGATGCTCGAATGACAGAAGTGTATTGTGCTCAATATCAACGTAATGCAGAGGGAATATGGCTTGGCGAGGACAGTGAAGCGGTCATGAGCCCAGATCTTTTCCGTGATAAAATTAGCCAACTTACTGGGGAATGGAGCCACGCAGGGACAGGTTGGCAAGCCTATCCACAATTACAAGATAACGATATTGTCTTGAATGATAGCACTGTTGAATTGCCAACAGCACAAGATATGTTGCCTATCGCTGAGCGTTTATGGCGAGCAGGTAAGGTGGAGTCAGTGGAAAACGTGGAACCCACTTACTTACGTAATGAAGTGACGTGGAAAAAACTGCCTGGTCGTTAATGCGTTAATTTTCAGTTGTTGTATTTATTTTAGGGTTATTTAGCGTATTAAAATTATGAATCATTTCAATTTAAATAATCTAAATTGGAATGATTTTTTAATTAAATGATTAAAATAAACAAATAGAAATTGACTAAAGGTTCTGCAATACGTCTATAATTGACTGGATAGTACATTTCTCACTCAGCCCATTGAACATATCGTGTGATATACGATGATATTCATATTAATCCTTGCCGTCTGAATTTATAATTCACTTAAATGGAGGTGGTATATGGGAATAAAAATTAACTGTCGCACTACACTTAACGTTGTCTTATTTGTCGGCGTATTAGCGCTAACAGGTTGTGTGTCGATTCCTTCCTCAATTCAAGGTTCGTCACCAAATCCAACGGTTAACTTATCATCAGTACAAAATGCGCCTGAAATGTATATTGGGCAAGAAGGCCGTTTTGGCGGAAAAGTCATCTCTGTATTTAATCAACCTAATAAAACACGTTTAGAAATCGCTGTTATTCCGTTAAATAAATATGATGCAGCTCCTGAATTAGGTGTTCCTTCTGTAGGTCGTATTTATGCTTTCGTGAATGGCTTCCTTGATCCAGCTGACTACAATGGTCGTTATATAACGGTTGTCGGTAAAATTACAGGAGAACAGCCAGGCAAGATAGGTGATATACCGTATAAATATGTCACTTTAGATGCAACGGGATATCAACGTTGGAATTTAACACAAAGTGTTATTTTACCTCCGGCTGGCCCATGGGGTTATGGCTATTATGGTAATCCTTATTACTATAATCACCCTTGGGGTTATGGATATGGTTACGGCTACCCTGGCGGGGTCGCGCCAGTACAAACGTATTTAACGGAATAAGATTAAATTGGACAATTTGCAAGAGGAGGCAATTTGGCCTCCTCTTTATTTGATTTGTGAGTTCGACTGACTTATTTTTAGGCGTATGCACGGGTAATGTGTTAATTTCTCCAAAAATTGTTCAGAAGAGTGTATTATTACGATATCTATACCGGATATCGTTCTGGTAAAACACACTAAAATGAAATAGGCGGACTGTCCCGCCTATTTTTGTTTCGAAGGAATGAAATTTATTTAGTGATAGAGCTCTCAACCTTGGCACAGGGTATTTTTCAAACTGGTACGCTGAGTTAATAATTTGTTAAAAGGGTGTTGAGTCATATTACTATACTAAAATTCAGGAGTCATACTTTGGAAAAAATCTGGCTGAAAAATTACCCAAGCGATGTTCCGGAAGAGATCGATCCTGATCGCTTTGCTTCTTTAGCGGAGTTACTTGAAAATTCGGTTTCGCAATATGCGGATCAACCTGCGTTTATTAATATGGGCGCAGTGATGACTTACCGCAAGTTGGAAGAGAGAAGCCGTGCTTTTGCGGCATACCTACAGAATGGCTTAGGGCTTAAAAAAGGCGACCGTGTGGCATTAATGATGCCCAATCTATTGCAATACCCAATAGCGCTATTTGGTATCTTACGTGCGGGCATGGTTGTTATTAATGTTAACCCACTTTATACACCAAGAGAGTTAGAGCATCAGTTAAACGACAGTGGTGCAAGCGCTATTGTGATTGTGTCAAACTTTGCGCATACCCTTGAGAAAATTGTTTTTAATACCAAAGTTAAGCATGTGATTTTGACCCGCATGGGGGATCAACTCTCTCGCCCTAAAGCGACGTTAGTTGATTTTGTGGTGAAGTATGTCAAAAAGCTCGTTCCGAAATATCATCTACCGGATGCCATTTCGTTTAGGCGTGCGATGCATTATGGCTATCGTATGCAGTACATTAAACCGAATATTACGGGCGATGACCTAGCATTTTTGCAATACACAGGAGGCACAACAGGGGTTGCGAAAGGTGCAATGTTGACACACCGCAACATGTTAGCGAATATTGAGCAAGCGAGAGCCGCTTATGGCCCAGTCTTAAAAATTGGCTCAGAGTTTGTGGTGACAGCACTGCCGCTTTATCATGTTTTTGCTCTTATGGTGAACTGCCTCCTTTTTATCAATGTTGGTGGGGTAAACCTATTAATAACCAACCCTCGCGATGTACCTGGTACCGTCAAAGAGTTAGCTCGTTATCCCATCACTTCAATTACCGGAGTCAATACCTTATTTAATGCGTGGTTGCATAATGCCGAATTCCAGAAACTTGATTTTTCCAAGTTAAGGTTGTCGGTCGGTGGCGGAATGCCTGTCCAGAAAGCCGTTGCCGAGAAATGGCAAAAGCTCACCGGTAAGCACTTATTAGAAGGTTATGGCTTAACAGAATGTTCACCACTTGTGACCGGAAATCCGTATAATCTGACCGCTTATAGTGGTAGTATCGGGTTACCTGTTCCATCAACAGAAATTAAACTGGTTGATGACGACGGCAATGAGGTTGCTGCGGGAGAGCCGGGTGAAATGTGGGTCAAAGGCCCTCAGGTCATGAAGGGCTATTGGAACCGACCTGACTCAACCGCTGAAATTTTGCGTGATGGCTGGTTAGCGACGGGCGATATCGCTGAAATTGATAGTGAAGGCTATATACGTATCGTTGATCGTAAAAAAGACATGATTATTGTCTCTGGCTTTAATGTTTATCCAAATGAAGTTGAAGATGTGATTTCATCTCACCCTGATGTGGTTGAATGTGCGGCAATTGGTGTACCAAGTACCAGCACAGGGGAAGCTGTTAAAGTATTTGTGGTGAGCAGTAATCCGAAATTAACATCTGATGACTTAAAAACATTTTGTCGCCGTTCACTCACCGCGTATAAAGTCCCCAAGCTGTTTGAATTTAGAACAGAGTTGCCAAAGTCAAATGTTGGAAAAATATTGCGTAGAGAATTACGTGATGAAGAAAAACAGCAAAAAGAAAGCTCAACAGCATAATGTTAGCTTATCGGTTTGCATCCCTATGAGTAACGCCGGTTTTTACCGGCGTTACTGTGATGAGTATATAAAAAGAGAAATTTGTTTTGAATTATCGTTTAGTAACAACGGACAGTGAGCTTGCACAAGTATGTCAGCAGGCAAGTGAAGCTGATTGGCTTGCATTGGATACCGAATTTGTCCGTACTCGAACTTATTATCCACAATTAGGTTTGCTACAGCTTTATGATGGAAAACAAGTTTCATTGATCGACCCTTTATCAATCAGCGACTTTTCACCGTTTAAAGCGTTGCTGACTAATCAGACTGTCACTAAATTTTTGCATGCAGGTAGTGAAGACCTTGAAGTATTCTTGCATGACTTTCAATGTGTCCCTGAGCCGATGGTTGATACCCAAGTGATCGCCGCATTTTTAGGTTACCCAATTTCGTGTGGCTTTGCCTCTTTAGTTGCAGAATATCTAGGGGTAACGCTGGATAAAAGTGAATCTCGAACCGATTGGTTAGCGCGTCCACTCAGTGAAAAACAATGCCTATATGCGACAGCAGATGTTTTATATCTGTTGCCATTAGCGAAAATTCTCATGCAAAAAGTGGAAGAAGCGGGCTATCTTGCTGATGCCTTAGAAGAGTGTCAAAGAACCGTTGAGCGGAGACAGAAAATCACGGATCCGGCGCTAGCCTATCGAAACATCACGAATGTGTGTCAGCTTAAAGATGAACAGCTTGCTTGTTTGCAAATGCTGGCTGAATGGCGTTTAAATCAGGCCAAAGCACGTGATATGGCCATTAATTTTGTTGTTAAAGAAGAGCATTTATGGAAGGTGGCTCGTTACTTGCCTAGTTCGTTAGGTGAACTTGATGCTTTGGGACTCACGGGGCAAGAAATCCGATGCCACGGAAGACGATTGCTCAGTATTGTGGAAAAAGCCAAACAAATGAATGAAAGCGACTATCCGCCAATGGTTGCAAACTTGAATGAACAATCCCAGTATAAAAGTTTATTTAAAGAAATTAAGGCGGTAGTAAAAGAAATCGCTGAACATGAAAAATTTAATGCTGAATTACTGGCATCTCGTCGACAAATTAATCAGTTGTTATCGGTACATTGGGGGATTAAATCCTTGTCTAAGCAGCCTGAATTATTAGATGGCTGGCGAGGTCGCTTGCTAGCGGAACCCATTACAAAACTGCTTAATCAAACACACTAGTTTGTATCCCCGCGTTATTCGACCAAATTGTAGCCTTAAATCGAGCTCGCTGGATTTAAGGCTCTCTCAACAAAGAACAACATAGCGTTAATGAGACCTTGGGTAAAACTGCCCATATAATCCTTAGGCATATTAAAAGCATTTTATTCACTCTTTGTGAAAGGTTGTTTCTGTATTTTCAAAAATAATCAAAGAACAATATTTAGCCAAAATAGCAGGCAAGATGTGGAATGAAGTTTATCATTTTAAAGTTATTGTTAATCGCCTCTATTCCTTAAAAGATAACTGACCCGTTATTTTGTCGATCTTGTATATAAGTTTTATTGCCGATGAGTCTTTATTTTGGTGAAGAGGATTAAATTAGCGTGAATAGATAGTGCGTTATGCTAATAAGGTAATCTACAAGATGCGGTGTTTAACATTTGGTTATATTGCAAGCAGAGAGCTTATCTAAAAGAATCGCAAACATTATTTTAGCGATAGAAAACCCAAGCCATAAAAAATATTATGGCTATTTAGCTTACTAATGATTAAGCCAATTCAATTGACTGAAAAACTGATAAAGCGAGCCGCTATTTATCACTTAAAAACAACGGCTATTTGCTATGATTATTTCTCAGTTGTTTTTAGCTCATCACCTTCAGGTAATGTCACGTTCAATTCAAGTACTGAGATATCGTCGTCTTTTTGTTCGAATTGTACAGAAAGCATCTCAGGGTCAACTTGAACATACTTACAAATAACCTGTAAAATATCTCTTTTCATATCAGCAAGATAAGGAGGTTCACTATCACCGCGGCGACGTTCTGCTACGATGATTTGCAATCGCTCTTTTGCGATATTTGCTGTCGGTTTTTTCCGCGACAGAAAGAAATCCAATAAAGCCATTATTTACCCCCCAAATAGGCGTTTCAAGAAACCTTTTTTCTCTTCTTCAATGAATCGGATAGGGCGTTCTTCACCTAAAATACGATCAACACAGTCGCTGTATGCCTGACCAGCATCAGATTCTGTGTCTAAAATCACAGGTTCACCTTGGTTTGATGAACGTAATACGGATTGATCTTCAGGGATCACACCAATTAATGGAATGCAGAGTATTTCTAAGACATCTTCCATACTCAACATATCGCCACGAGTCACTCTTCCTGGATTATAACGGGTTAATAATAAGTGCTCTTTGATAGGGTCTAAACCTTTTTCGGCGCGGCGTGATTTAGAGGCAAGAATACCTAGGATGCGGTCAGAATCGCGTACTGAAGAGACTTCTGGGTTGGTAGTGATAATCGCTTCATCTGCAAAGTAAAGTGCCATCAATGCACCACTTTCGATACCTGCTGGTGAATCACAGACAATAAAGTCGAATGCTAATTCATTACCTAATTCGTCGAGTATCTTTTCAACGCCTTCTCGAGTAAGGGCATCTTTATCACGAGTTTGTGATGCAGGTAGAATATAGAGATTCTCTGTACGCTTATCTTTAATGAGTGCCTGATTTAACGTGGCATCACCTTGAATGACGTTAACGAAGTCATACACTACTCGGCGTTCACATCCCATGATAAGGTCGAGGTTACGCAGACCGATATCAAAATCGATCACAACTGTTTTTTTCCCTCTTTGTGCTAGGCCTGTAGCTATGGCCGCGCTTGAAGTGGTTTTACCTACGCCACCTTTACCAGATGTAACAACAATTATGCGTGCCATGAATAATTCCTTGTAAATAAGGTCTAAATTAAGTTTTCAATATTTAATCTGTTATCAACGAGACAAAGTTTCGCTGCTTTGCCGAGAAATTCAGAAGGGATCTGATCACTCAGCCAATATTCACCCGCAATAGACACCAATTCGGCTTGCAGGTGTGTACAAAAAATTTGGCTTTCAGTATCACCAGAGGCGCCCGCAAGAGCTCGACCTCTCATTATGCCATATATATGAATATTACCATCTGCAAGTAATTCTGCACCTGCGCTGATATTACTTGTGACAATAAGATCACTATTTGGGGCATAAATTCGTTGACCTGAACGAACTGGGCTATTAATAATTCGAGTTTTTCGATAACTAAACTCAGGGTCCGCTGGCGAAGCAATTTCAACGTTAGACGGCGTTGGTTCAGGCTGAATGTCAACGGCTTTTTGGCTTTTGCCTTCACTCAGTACCGCTAAACCTGCATCACTGACTTTCTTCCGTAATAAAGGGTCGGTGCATCCACTTATTCCGACAACCCTTAAACCAACTGATATAACAGCCTTATGGATACTGTATAAATCCGCATTCGCTGTTAAATCGGCAATATTAATAACCACAGGCGCATTTTTAAGGAAGTCAGGTGCTTGGCTTACCTTATCTTGAAGCGCTTTTTTGATGAGTTTAGTTTCTTCACTACGTAAGTGAAGCACTGAAAGAGTAAAGCTACTGCCTTTGAGTTCTATTGGCGACTGTGACATCTATCCGGGCTCAGCAAATTAAAATATCCGAAACAAACTTCGGGAGACGATATTCTGTAAAACAA
The DNA here is from genome assembly GCF_033688105.1 of Providencia sp. PROV080. NCBI lineage: Bacteria > Pseudomonadati > Pseudomonadota > Gammaproteobacteria > Enterobacterales > Morganellaceae > Providencia > Providencia sp. PROV080. The sequence continues at coordinate 2,341,751 of NZ_CP096346.1, read as the reverse complement.
TAGCATGTTATAGTTACTGCATTCCTCAAGCAAGCCAATGAACCAAGAAAAAGAGTTAAATATAATGATTTGTGCAATATATCGTAGTCCTAACCGTGATCAAACATATCTTTATATTGAGAAGAAAGATGATTTTTCTCGAGTCCCCGAAGAACTGATGAAACAATTCGGCGTTCCACAGTTTGCGATGACATTATCCCTTACAAACCGCGATAAATTGGCAAATGCTGATATTGAAAAGGTCAAAGCAGATTTAATTGAAGTCGGATATTATCTTCAATTTCCACCACCAGTTGAAAATTTACTCGCTGAATATCGTGAGTCTTGTAGCGAATAAAATTAGGATAATCCTGAAATGATAATTGACCGGTGGGAGTGATGAAATGAAACCAACTTTACTATTTACTTTAATTAGCGGCTTATTTTTAGTGAGTTGTTCAGCGAAGCCACCGGTTTCAGCTGCACCGAAACAATTGACTACTCAACAAAATGTCGCAATTGCGCAAGAAGTTGAAGCGCTAGATAAAGCATTTCCAATTGAAAATCGTGAGCCATCACAATTTCCGGCTTATGTTGAGTTATTAAAACAGCACGCGATAGCGCAAGGAATTAAACCGAGCACGGTTGAACGGGGATTCGCTAATATCCATTTTATTGAGCGTGTGGTTAAGGCCGATAAAGGGCAACCTGAAAAAAGAGCCACCGTGACTTTAGAAAGCTATTTAAAGAATGTGTTACCCGCCTCGCGCATTAACGCAGGTGCTCAAAAATATTGGGAAAACGAAGCAATCTTAAATGCGGTTAGCAAACGTTATGGGGTTCCGCCTCAATATATTGTTTCTTTGTGGGGACTAGAGAGTGGATTCGGTCGTTCCCAAGGTAAAGAAGATGTTATTTCAGCATTAGCAACACTTTCATTTGAAGGGCGTCGTGAAGCTTTATTTAGCAAACAATTGCTAGCTGCATTGGAAATTATGGACAAAGGCTATATCCCAGAAGATCAGCAATTAAAAGGATCTTGGGCTGGAGCCATGGGGCAAAGCCAATTTATGCCAACATCGTATTTGTCTTATGCGGCGGACGGTGATGGTGATGGAAAAATGGATATTTGGAATAACACGGCAGATGTTTTTGCCTCCATCGCGAATTATCTTTCGACAGAAGGCTGGCAAGCCGCTTTACCGTGGGGTTACCAAATTACATTACCTGCTGATTTTGATAAACAGCTCGAAGGGGTTAAAGCAGAGCAGGGTAAAACCGTTGCTCAGTGGCAACAACTTGGCGTCAAATTACCAGCATTCGCACAATTACCGTCCAGTGTAAAAACATGGGTTGTTATCCCTGATGATCCGCAGGGGCGCGCATACTTAGTGACAGAAAATTTCCGCACTATTATGCATTGGAATCGCTCATATTACTTTGCTTTGAGTGTATGCTTGATGGCTGACGGCGTTGCTCAAAAAATACAATAACGATAATAGGAGTTACAACTATGTACCAACATCGTGACTGGCAAGGTGCCTTATTGGATTTTCCTGCAAATAAAGTCGTTTGTGTTGGCAGTAATTACGCAAAACACATTAAAGAGATGGGCTCCGCACACCCAGAAGAACCTGTTATTTTTATTAAACCTGAAACTGCATTATGTGATGCAAACCAACCGATAGTGATCCCAAAAGATCTGGGAGCAGTGCATCATGAGATTGAATTAGCTGTCTTGATTGGTATGCCATTAAAGAATGCCGATGAAGATCGGGTTTCTCGTTCAATTGCGGGTTTTGCGGTGGCGTTAGATTTAACGCTACGAGATTTACAAGCAAAATTTAAGAAAGCGGGACAACCATGGGAAAAAAGTAAAGCATTCGATGGGTCTTGCCCAATTTCGGGTTTTATTCCTGTCAATAGCTTTGGTGACCCACAAAGTGCCCAACTGTCCTTAGAGATTAATGGCGAAATTCGCCAGTCAGGCTCGACTCGTGATATGATCACGCCCATATTGCCATTGATTAGTTATATGTCTCGCTTTTTTACCTTACGTGCGGGGGATATCATTTTGACAGGAACCCCAGAAGGTGTGGGACCATTGACATCGGGTGATATGTTAAAGCTCTCAATTAATGATCACTCGTTAACGACCAGAGTGATATAAGTATAGGATTATTAAGTATTATGTCTCAGCCTTTCTGGCAGGTAAAAACGTTAGATGAAATGACTGACGATGAATGGGAATCACTGTGTGACGGTTGTGGGCAGTGCTGCTTGCATAAACTGATGGATGAAGACACAGATGAAATTTATTTTACTAATGTGGCTTGTAATCAATTAAATATCAAAACGTGCCAGTGTAAACATTATGAAGACCGTTTCAGCTATGAGGCAGATTGTATCAAACTTAATCGATACAATTTAGAGACGTTTGAATGGCTACCACATACTTGTGCTTATCGTCTGTTGCTTGAAGGGAAAACATTGCCTGCATGGCATCCGTTAAAGACGGGGTCAAAAGCGGCAATGCATGCGGAAAGGATTTCTGTGCGGCACATAGCCGTTAGGGAAAAAGATGTGGTTGAGTGGGAAGACCATATAATGAACCGTCCCGTAGACAGAACATAATCACGTGTTCATTGACACGGGATCATATAATAGCCCTATTCGATAGGGCTATTACTGCAACCGCTTGTATCACTTCCTAAACCGTATTTAAAACTCTTCATACACTGCTGGGTCTTGGTTTCTTAGTCTTCCCTCTACTGAAGATAATGCATTTATTGCCTGCATATCTTCTGACGACAGGATAAAACCATAAACATCAATATTTTCAATCTGACGAGTTGAGTGCGCGGATTTCGGTATCGGCAATGCACCTAATTGTAAATGCCAGCGCATGATAATCTGTGACACAGTCTGATTATATTTTTTAGACAAATTGACCAGCGTTGGGTGAGAGAATAAATTTCCAGCTCGTCCTAATGGACTCCATGACTGCGTAATAATGCCTTTTGATGCATGATATTGACGCTGTGTTGCTTGGTTAAAGTTAGGGTGTAATTCTATCTGGTTAATGACAGGGAGCACGCCTGTTTCTTTTTCTAAAATCTCGATGTGCTCAGGAAGAAAATTACAGACACCAATGCTTCTTATTAAGCCAGAACGTTGTGAGTCGATTAAAGCTTGCCAAGCTTCAACGAATGTTCCTCTTTTCGGGTTTGGCCAGTGGATCAAATACAGGTCAATATAGTCTAATCCTAGACGTGTGATAGATTCTTGAATCGTCTGTATTGCGTTATTATATTGCTGGTGGCGCCCAGGTAACTTTGAAGTCACACTGATTTGATCTCTTGGAATAGAACTATTTTTTATTGCTCTACCGACGATGCCTTCATTTTCATAATTAAATGCGGTATCGAGTAAACGGTAGCCATTGTTTAAAGCGCTTTCAATGATCCGCGTGCCCTGTAAGCCTTTTAAAGCATATGTTCCAAAGCCAATTTGAGGAATTTGGAATCCATCGAGTAATTCATATGTCGGGGTCATAGTGCCTCCTGTTGATATTAGCATTACATTCAATATATCAACCTTGTCGAAACTTATTTTGTCGATTTGGGTAGTACTAACAGCATGGTTATTGCAATAATGAGTGCGCAAATTGTGAGCAATACTCGGTCGAGCGCGAGGATTATAGGTCCAGCGGTAGCGGTAATATTAAAAGTCAATGCAATGGCAGTTAAACAGAATGTCCAATAACCGTAGCGTTTAGCCCCAATTATTAACATGGCAAATAATAATAATCCCACCAGTGAGACGTGTAATAGTTGATTTTCATAAAAACCAAGTAACAATCCGCCAACAGCAGCGCCCAGTAAGGTGCCTATCCCCCGTTGTTTTAATCGCGCCCACGTCGCCATACGCTCAGATTTCATCACCCTTAAACCCGCAGCCGGTAACCAACAAGGATGTGAGCTAGGCAATAGCGTCGCGAGCACACTGCCTATTAGTGCGACTAAGACCATTGCAATGGAGAAGCGTTGTACCGCTGGAGAACGTAAGTCAATATGAGTGGCAGAAGCGGGGGCTTCATTTCGAGGGAGCTGAAGATAAGAAATGATAACGCCCCAACAGGTACCGAGTGTAAATGCACAACTATAAAATAAACTCCCTTGGGAAGGTATTTGTCCTATTGAAAGAAAATAAGCCAATACGCCTAATGCGATAGGTAAACGCAAATACGTGGCTCGTAATTCAGCATAGCCTTGAATAAGGGCACCAAGAGCAGCATAAATAAAAAACAAAAGGCTACCTAAAGTGACATTAATCCCGATGATTGCAAAGACAGATAAAATCCCAGCCCCTTGTAGTAATACGGGAATTGGATTTTTTTTGGGTAATTTAGGGTATGAAACCACTAATAAATAAGCACCAAAGGACATAAGAGTGCCAAACATGGCTTGTCCATAGAATATACCGAAAATCCAAGGAGCAATAACCCATAGAGAGAGTAAAAGTGCACTACGGATTTGGTGCAAAGAAATTGACATCAGAAGTTCTCGCTTCTCATTTTATGATATAGGCCAAATTTGTTTAGTATGAATACTGTAATCAATGAGTAACTTACTGACAATATTATAATTTTTATATTCATTATTAGATTATCAAAAGGGTAAATGGCGTTGTTTTCAATTAATTCGACATGCAACTAGTCTCAAGTCTCTTTTTATCAATACATATATTGATTAATTTCAGTTGTTTGTATCGTTGTCTTCTGTTTTTGTAAAATTAAGTAATTAAGACCTGTCTTTGGCTTGACTATGGCATGGTTAACCCTCTAAAGGGGGAAATTAAAATGCATCAAATGAAAACAGAGGTTGTCGTCATTAGGTTAACTAAAAAAGAGAGAGCGGAGCTTGACGCAAAAAAAACGAAGCCCATCCTTTCTGAATGGATGAAAGAACTTGCCTTTGCCGCACCAGATCATCCCGAGAATAATGATATTGACCACAAGTCTTCATAGTGCCATTACAGCGCGGTTATTGAGCGCACTTGGTCATAACATCGGGATACGCCACTCACCAATTTGAAGGCAATTAACGCATCTTTACTGCGCTATAGCTATAGCGTGAATTGTATTCGCTTAATAGCGCATAAAGGTTAACTGCTACCTGTACTCTATGGCGCTTTTCTCTTGCGGATGGGGTGCTTTGCTGTTCGTACCAATGGACATCATATGACTTTGCCAATGGCGGAAAGGGATAGAGTGATAGATTAACAAATAAGATTAATTAATGTACAGCTCATAGATTGAAAGAGATCTAACTCTCACTTTTAACGACAATAGATATTCAATATATGATGTGTGTTTTATGTTATGGCCCGAATAAGTTGTATAAAATGTGGCTATTTTAGCAATTAGCATCTACATTTTTAGTTAGATTATAGGATTCCTAATAGATCGGGGCTTTAATCGAATATCGATTTTAGTTAGGTTTGGTTGAAATATGAGCTATTTTTACTCTGTAGATGAGTTTTAAGAGTTTTCTGAATGCCGATTTATAGACCTATGTTACCCAGAAAACAAATTATTTTTTAATATTAATTATCAATTGGTTACAATTTTAAAATAATTTGAATAGATAAAATTTTATGTAGAAAAACCGGCTATATATCAAATTAATTGATAACATTTACTAACAGAAGACGTTGATGCTCCATTATTCATTAAAACATTTTTAGTTATTGGCAAGAAATAAAATATTAAATTAATAAAAATTATCAAAATCCAAGTAAATTTAGCTTAGATATTTCACTTGCTAGACTAATATTATCAATATCAACACTAACGATATTGGTTATACCCAGTATTTTATCACCACAATATCTCTTTGTTAGCTTAATTTCTCAGAATTACTCCAATAGTGAGTAAATAGTCCAATTATGATGTGTCATCATTATTTCATAAATATATGCTCAAATAAGAATGAATATCAACCTCTACATAACATAAAATTAATTTATATTATGCAGAGGTTAGCTATCAAATTTAGATGACTCATTCTTTAGTGGATTTTAATTTGGAATAAGTTATTACGATAATGATGGTCATATTTAGATGTATTTTGCTGTTTTCATTTTTTACAAAAAACTATCATAAGATCATTTTTTAGAATTTATTTGTAATATAAAATTGAAAAATAAATTATCAAGTGTAATAAACTTGCATAATACGAGTAATTCAGAGAATTGGCTTAATAAAATTTTTCGATCAATAGCACTCATTTGATAGGTGCCATCTATTAAAAATTACACTATGTAATAATAAAAACGATTTAATGTAATTTAAGTTTTTATGTATCCTCTCTTCGAAATCATATAGACCACGTTATGATTATTAATTCTAAGATGGACTAATTGAGATAAAACTATATTTTTAATTTAATTATTAGTAGTAGCTTAAATACACAGAAATAAATATGTGTCCGTATTAAATATATGGTGAGTACACTATGTTAATTATTTATTAAAAAACTAGGCACTTAATAAGTCCTGTTTAGTGTAATAATAAAACCCCTCATATTAGGAAATGATAATGAAAAAAGTATTACTGACAGCAGTTGCAACTGCAATTATTGGCGCATCTTCTGCTTATGCTGGAACTGAAAATGCTGGCGGTGGCCAAGTTAATTTTTACGGTAAAGTGACAGATGTTTCTTGTACCATTTCTGTTGATGGCCAAGGTAGCGATGCTAAAGTTTATTTGTCTCCTATTTCTGTTAAAGAAGTTAAAGATGCAGGTGCAAACATTTATCTGAAACCAAAATCATTTGTGATTGATGTAACTAATTGCCAAGGCACAAATGATGACACAGTATTAAACGTTAACTGGACTGGTGGTAACGTATTGGCGGGTGCTTCTGGTGCTAACGAAGGTTATTTAGCTAACACAGATTCAACGGGTGCTAAAAATATTCAATTAGTTTTAGCAACTAACGCTGATTCTGATTTAAAAACCAAAATCAACCCAACCAGCGCTACTCAGCCTAAGCCAAAAACAATCGATATTGCTGATGGTTCACGCTTCACTTATTACGTAGGTTACGCAACTTCTACACCAGATACTGTTAGCAGCGGTATTGTAGAAAGCTACGCAACTTACGAAATTACTTACGAATAAGATTAAATTAATTTAAAAGTAATATTTATCTAAGCGGTAGGCTCACTGCCGCTTTTATTTAGAGGTTCAAATGAAAGCAATTGTTTTATTCTTCTGCTTCGTTTTCAGTGCATCTTCATTAGCGAATAATATTATTGTTAACGGCACTCGATTTATTTATCCTGGAAATGAAAAAGAAATTACAGTGCAGTTAAATAATACCGCGGATAGACCAGCCGTCGCACAAGCGTGGTTAGATACCGGTGATGCATCTGAAACACCAGATACAATAAAAACACCATTTCAAATTACGCCTCCAATATCTCGAATTGATGCGAAAGGGGGACAAACTCTCCGTATAAAATTAATGGATAAAAACCAATTAGCACAAGATCAGGAAAGTTTATGGTGGCTGAATATTTTAGATATCCCCCCCACCGTTAGAACGGCTGGAAAAGAAGATCAAAACTTTTTACAACTGGCAATTCGTTCACGTTTTAAATTTATTTATCGTCCTGTAGGTTTAGGTAGTCGTGAGTTAGCACCTGAAAAATTAATTGTCAGTGCTAATGGAAACAATTTGACCATAAATAACCCAACACCATTTTTTATTACTATTACAAAAATTTCTACAGATGGAAAAAATGGGTTAACTGATAAAGCGATTATGCTGGCACCCAAAAGCCAAAGTTCAGTGGTATTGAAAAAAGCAATTAAAGTAGGCGAAAACATTGTTTTGAACAATATCAATGATTATGGGGCGGATATAGCAGTTAAAACAACTGTTAAATAGGACAGAAAAATGAAACAGCGAGAGTTAATAAATAAATATAGTAATACACTCTCTGTGACCTGCTTTGTCACTGTATGTATGATGCCGACATTTTACGCATGGGGTGCGGAAGGTACCACCTACGAGTTTAACAGTGGATTCATAGTAGGCAGCAAAGATAATATTGATTTAGAACGCTTCAATACCGCGCCAATCAGTGAAGGTAAATATTCCGTTGATGTGTATACCAATGGCAATTGGAAAGGGCGCTATGATTTAAATGTTGTTCGACAAAAAGAAGGTCATTTAGGGATTTGTTACACGCCAATAATGTTGAGCAATTTTGGTATCGACGCAGAAAAGCTAAACCCACAACTCAATTCACAAGAGTCTACTTGTTTACCGTTAAAAGAGTGGAATGGTTTGAGCGAGGTGAACGATAAATTTCACGCATCAAATTTACGTCTAGATATCTCAGTTCCCCAAATTTACGAGCAACGTTTATCACGTGGGTATGTTGCACCACAATTCTGGGAAAAAGGTATACCCGCACTTAATGTTGCCTATATGGCCAACTACTATGATAGTCATACGAGTGGTTCTCAAGGGCAAAATGATGCCAGTGCCTATTTAGGATTAAATGCAGGGTTATCTTTTGATGGATGGCTGTTAAAGCATATTGGTAATTTAAGTTGGCAACGTTCCGGAAGCACCAGTTGGAACAGCAACCAGACATACTTGCAACGACCTATTGCAAGCATGAAGTCCAAAATGACAGCCGGTCAGTTTTACACTGATGGCGACCTGTTTGACAGTATTGGCTTGCGTGGTGCAAAAATCGCAACAGATGACAGCATGTATCCTGACGGAATGACATCTTATGCGCCTGAAATTCGTGGTGTAGCGCAAAGTAACGCACTGGTCACTGTTCGCCAAAATGGTTCTATTATATATCAAACGTCAGTACCACCTGGCCCATTTATTCTTAATGATGTTTATCCATCGGGTTATGGTAATGACTTAAATGTCACGGTAAAAGAAGCTGATGGTAGTGAAAGTAGTTTCAGTGTTCCATATTCATCATTAGCGCAACTTTTGCGTCCTGGTTTTACGCGCTATCAAGTTGCCGCGGGTAAATCGGACACAGATGGCTTGCACAATCGTCCTTATATTATGCAAGGGACTATTCAACACGGCCTAAATAACACATTTTCTCTTTATGGTGGTGTAACGGCGTTTGATGACTATCAAGCTTATTTAATTGGTACAGGTATCAATACAGGTATTGGTGCGGTTGCGCTAGATATGACGCAATCTCGAACCGCGTTAAAGCATCGAACTGATAATGGTCAGAGTTATCGCATCACTTTTAACCGATTGATATCACAAACTGATACCAATATTTCGTTGGCTGCATACCGTTATTCAACGAAAGACTATTTTAATGTTAATGATGCTCTGTATGCGATTGACTACGATAAACGTGGACTTTCGAATAATCGTTGGCGTGAAAAAAATGGCTTTAGCTACACGGTAAACCAAAACTTACCTGATGGGTTTGGCGGGTTGTATTTTACTGGTCGTATATCCAGCTATTGGGAGCGTTCTGGCACTGAAAAACAATATCAGTTTAGCTATAACAACCAATATCAGCGTCTCTCTTATTCCATTAACTTTATGCGAGTCTATTCGGATAATAACAGTACCTATGGTAAGAAAGATGACCGTATTAGTTTAAACCTAAATATTCCACTCTATTTTGGTGACAACAGAAGTACCACATTAACGTCAAACACCATATTTAATAACGAGAAGTTTGGTTCAACTCAGCTTGGCGTTAATGGAACATTGGATGATGAAAATAACTGGACTTATGGACTAAACACATCAACGGCTAGCGGTGGTGAACACAGTATTGCGATGAATACAGGTTATCGTACACCTTATGTCAACACCAATGCCAACTATAGCCAAGGGCAAGGGTATCGACAGTTTGGTGTTGGTGCGAATGGCTCTGTTGTCGTCCACTCTGACGGTGTTGTGCTGACGCCAAATACGTCAACGACAATGGCACTCATTGAAGCTGAGGGAGCAGAAGGTGCTTCAGTTATCAGTGCACCAGGTGTTCGTGTTAATAAGGGGGGGTATGCGCTAGCGCCATATGTACGTCCTTATCGTATTAACAATATTGAAATTGACCCTAAAGGCAGCGCTGAAGATATCGTGTTTGAAAATACATCGAGTCAAGTTGTGCCTTATGAAGGCAGTATTGTTAAAGTGAAATTTGGAACCAAAGTTGAACGTAACCGTACTTTTAACGTTGTACGTCTTGATAAAAAACCTATGCCATTTGGTGCTGAAGTAACTAACCTTCAAGGTGAATCTATTGGTGTCGTTGGGCAGGGGGGAACCGTATTTATTAGTAACGAAGAAGCCAAAGAAGCCATTGTAAAATGGGATAATGGCCAATGTGTATTTTCTCTGGAAGCAGGAACCAGTAAGGATAGTGTATGTCGATAAATACAATTCTACGTCATGGGATAGCACTCACGGCAGTGCTATCGAGTATCTCTGCATATGCGACATGTACGCGAGACAGTCGGGTTCCAGCAGAGAATATCGATATGCAATTTGGCCGAGTTATTGTCTCACCTGATCTTCCTGTCGGTAGTGTGATACAAGAAAAAACCTGGCCGATGAAAGAAACCGGAAGCTATTGGGCAGTGTGCTATGGTGGAACTGTTTTAGATGCAATCGTCACCGCTAAAGGGGTGACGGAAGGGCCGAATAAAGTCTACAACACCAATATCCCAGGGATAGGACTACGTTTCCAACGTATGGGCGCTGTTGCAATGACTTACCCTGATACTTATAAAGTCAAAGGGGAAAGTAAAAAGAAGATCAATGTGTATTTAGCTGGCTCAACATTTAAGTTACAAATCATTAAGACAGCAGAAAATACGGGGTCAGGGAGAATTACTCAGGGTGAGTATACACGTTATGGCTATAAACCGAATTCAGTTGAACCTGCGATTATTACCTATTTATCAGCTGATGCCATTACCATCGTATCTCCGTCTTGTAAAATTACGACAGGTGCAAACCAAGACGTTCATTTAGATACCGTTAGGCGCACTGAGTTTAGAGGACGGGGAACCACAGCAGGGGAAAAACAATTTCCAATTAATCTATTATGCAATGGTGGTGTGAGTATTTCCCCGGATTCCGTTTCTGTGAATATGAATTTCTATGGCACATTAGCTCGGAATACCACCGCTAAAGATGGGGTGTTAGCGAACACCGCCAAATCATCTTCTGCGCAAGGTATTGGCGTGCAGGTTCTTACTGATAAAAGAGAAAAATTGCATTGGGGTGAAACTTATAAAGTTGGTGAGTTAGCAACCGCACGCGATAAAGCGATTAATATGAACTATATTGCCCGCTATTACCAACATGAAGATAAAATCTCTGCTGGTGAAGTGCAGGCTAAGATGCAATTCAACATAACCTATGATTAATAGGGGATCCCAATGAAAAACTGGATAATGCCGATACTTTTTTCAGTGGTAGGTTATGCAAATGCATTACCCACTTTTGAAACAAATTATGACGAAGGAAAGGTATCTTTTGCGGGGAGAGTTGTTGATGTTTCCTGTAAAGTCTCAGTGAATGATCAAGGAAGTGATGCCAATATCTATCTTGCTCCCATCTCACTGATGGAAATCAACAATAGTGCAGGTGGTGCGTATTTAAAATCTAAAATGTTCACTATCAAGTTATCGCAGTGTCAATCTGTGGAACATAATGGTGAAGTTGTTGATGCTGATCTTAATAAGCTGAGTGTCACTTGGGCTGATGGTTATTTGGTGCCGAAAACAAACTTTGAAACAGCGGGATTACTGAAAAATATGCTAGTTGATGGTGCAAAGAATATTAACTTTGCATTATCCATCAATAACAGCACCATTTTAGATGCGGATAATAAAATTATTCCTGCGGATCCTGAACAATTGAAAGTGACACCGAAAATATCAGACAATAAAGACGCCATCTTCCAATATTATATTGGTTATACTGCTGAGAATGCGAGTGAAGTGACCACTGGATTAATGGCAAGCTATGCAACGTACGAAATACAGTATAACTAACAATTTAATTTTATAAAATCAAATAAAAAAATAACATAGCAGTTAATGGGCTATGTTATTTTTTTTTGTCCTTTTTAAAAGGTTAATTTACAGTGTTACTATTATTGAGCTGTAGAGGTATCATGAGTGTAATAATAAAAATAGCGAAGTATCAGATAACATTTTTGCTATGAACAATAACACTTTCTGCGGCATATTTTAATTCTTGGTTCTTTATGTTTATATTCTTATCTTGAATTGAGTCATCCTCATCAATTATACAACCTTGAAAGAACCAGTCTATAGGGCACTTCAATACAATTGCTATGCTAACCAAATGATTTAGAGGTATTTTATTGATTCCATTCTCATAGCGAGATATTTGCTGTTGGCTTATATTTAATTTCTTGGCTAAATCAGAACCGGAAAAACCTAATTCTTTTCGCCGCGCTTTTATTTTAATTCCAATAAAATAATGAATGTCCATGTTGGCACCTGTAATCCCCCCACTTTTCACAGTAACTATTTATAGAGTTTAAGCTACCTGTAATCGCTGTCTCGGGGGTATTCCTCCAATCGCCGTATTCGGCCGCTCATTGTTATAAGTCCAAAGCCACTGTGTGGCAAGTTCTTGAGCGTGCTCAACGCTCTCAAATATATTTAAATCAAGCCATTCATGACGAGCTGTTCGGTTAAAGCGTTCAATGTAAGCATTTTGTGTAGGCTTGCCAGGCTGAATATAAAGTAAGGTAATTTGCTGCCGTGTTGCCCAGTTTATTAGCTCTCCTGAAATATATTCTGGTCCGTTGTCGCATCGTATCGCTTTGGGTTTACCGCGCCACTCGATGACTTGTTCTAACGACCGAATAACTCGTGCGCTAGGCAACGATAAATCAACATCAATCGCTAAGCATTCACGATTAAAATCATCAATGACATTAAAGGTTCGAATGCTGCGGCCACTGGCTAAGCTGTCTGACATAAAATCCATAGACCATACTTGGTTAATGGCTACAGGCACACTGAGGGCATCAGGCTTATCGCGTTTTAAGCGTTTGCGAGGCCTAATTCTAAGATTAAGCTCCAACTCACAATAAATTCGATAAACGCGCTTGTGGTTCCATGCGAAGCCCTTTACGTTGCGTAAATACAAGAAACATAGACCAAACCCCCAACGTTTTTTGTTTTCGGTTAGGCGTATTAGCCAGTCAGCAATCTGATCGTTTTCAGCATTAAGTTTACTTTGATAGTAAAAGCAGCTTTCGCTCACATTCATGCACAAGCAAGCAAAGCGAATGCTTATGTCATACTTAATTGCGGCAGCCTTAGCCATCTCCTTACGATGAGATGGCTTTATAACTTTCCCTCAAGCGCCTCCAAACGAATCTCAGCTTTGAGACGTTCTTCCGCATACATTTTTTTGAGCCGACGGTTTTCGTCTTCGAGTTCTTTCATTCGCTTCATCAACGAAGCATCCATACCGCCGAATTTAGCTCGCCACTTATAAAATGTTGCAGAGCTAACACCATGTTCTCGGCAGAGTTCTGGAACGGGCATACCACTTTCATTTTGTTTAATGATTGCCAATATCTGGCTATCAGTGAATTTTGATTTACGCATAGAAAACTCCTTGAGTTTATTTTAATAGAATTTTCTATAAATAACTGCTGCGATTTTTCGGGGGGATTACAACACGGCTTCACTAATATTAGGCGAGAGGAAAACATGTCAATAGTTAAAAAAATCATTATTTTAATTGTTTCATTTGTTTATTATATGGGGTCTTCTTTCGCAAATATCGATATCACGGATGGTTTGTTATTTTCACCTGAACGTATAATTTATAAAGAATCGGAAAAAAAAGGTGTTTCAACCATGTTAGAGAATGCGAATAACGAGGCAATACTCGTCCAGTCTCAAATCATTGCTGCAAATGAAAAAACGTTGAAACCACTGATTAATAAAGAATCAGATATTTTTTTAATCACACCACCATTACATCGTTTAGATAGTGGTGTTCGCTATAGTTGGAAAATACAACGGGTTGCTGATGGTAATTTAGCAAAAGATAGAGAAAGTGTATTTTATGTTTCATTAAAAACCATTCCCGAAGTATCAGATAAGAATACCTCGGAGTTTATTATTACTCCGACACTCTATTTTAAAATGCTGTATCGACCTAAAGCAATTGAAGAATTACGGATTGACAAGGAAGTGGACAAAATGCGTTTTTCTATAAATAAAAATAAACTGATGATCAAAAACCCGTCAGCTCTTTCAATAACATTAACCTCATTAACTATTGGTTCATATAAAGTACCAATGAAATTAATCGATGACAGTTTTCCTCCATTTAGTGAAAACCAAATTGAACTACCTCAATCTGTTTCTGGAGAGGTGACTTGGCAAGCTTTAAATGAATATGGATTAATAACAAAACTGAGCATTGGCGTATTGGATGAGAGTATATTATGAATAACAAAATATTTATCTTAAAACCTATCTCAATAGCGCTTATGTTTTGTCTGTTTGGTGGTGTCACAAATGCTGAACCTTATTTTGATCCTTCTCTTTTAAACCTGCCGGCAGGAACAGATAAAGATAGTATCGATTTATCTGTATTTGCACGTTCTGATACAGTAGCTCCTGGCCGTTATATGGTTACTATGAAAATAAATAAAGAAGAGATAGGCCAGAAGGAAATATATTTCATACAAGATGAGGAAGGTAACATTGTGCCTGAATTTACGCCTGCGATGTTAGAAGAGTTCGGCGTAAATATTCAAGGTAACCCTGTATTGAAAGGAATGCCTGTGACTCACAAAATTACCTCTCTATCATCGGTAATAGAAAATGCGCAAATTCAATTCGATGTTTCAAAATTAACACTAAATTTAAATATCCCACAAATCTCTATGAGCCAGAAGGCTAGAGGGGCTGTACCGATAGAGCTTCTTGACCAAGGTTTGCCTGGCTTGATATTAAACTATCAAGTCAGTGGGAGTCGTCAAGAATTTACGGGTGGAATTAGCGGCAAAACAAAAAATAACTCTATTTTTGCCAACGTTACAGGTGGATTAAACCTTGGTGCGTGGCGTTTACGTTCCCAATATTTTTACATTGAAAATGAAAATAAATTTGATGGTCAGACAGCACGTAATCGTCAAAGCGATTTTAATAACACAACCGTTTCAAGAGATATTCAGCACTTAAATTCTGAAATTGTAATGGGTGAAACGAGCACTCTCAATGATGTACTTGACAGTGTTCCAGTCAAAGGGGTTCGTTTATTATCCAATGAACAGATGTTAGCACGAAGTGATAGAGGGTTTGCGCCACAAATTAGAGGGGTATCATTATCTAATTCCCGAATCACGATAAGCCAAAATGGTAATACCATATACCAAACGTACGTTGCACCAGGCCCCTTTGTGATTAATGACCTTTATCCAACAGGTACAGCAGGGGACTTGGAGGTTTCAATTCATGAGGAAGATGGTTCTGTTCGAGTATTCACTCAAGCATTCTCATCATTGCCCGTAATGCAACGAGCTGGAACATTTAAATATGAAGTTACAGCAGGTCAATACAATGGTGGCATAACCGAGGGTAATAAAAAAAGTAATTTCTTGATGGGGACACTCATATACGGATTACCAAAAGCGGTCACACTCTATACTGGTTTTTTAGGGGCTAATCATTACTGGACAGGTATTGTTGGTACAGGTTTCTCATTAGGCTCATTTGGTGCTATGTCAATCGATGCGACCCATGCCTATGCCACAATCAGAGATGAAAATAAGCAAGGTCAATCTTTCAGACTTCGTTATTCAAAAAACTTATCTGATTTTGGTACATCTATTGACTTGACCGCGTTGAGGTACTCAACAAAAGACTACTATAGCTTTTCAGACTTTAACCATGCAGGTTATCGTTTGAAAGATAATGTTGCCCCGTGGTTGAACGGGCGTCAACGCAGTAGCTTTCAATCTTATATAAACCAATCACTTGGCAAATGGGGGGCAATTTATTTTAGAGGTATGCGGAGTGATTATTGGGGCCGTAAAGATACAGTAACGACCTTAGGGGTTGGTTATAGCGGTTTCTATAAAGGTTTATCTTATGGTATCGATTACAGTATTAGCCGTACACAAGGCGATGGAAACTGGCCTGAAAACCGCCAAGTTAGCTTCAACGTTAGCGTGCCATTTAGTCTGTTTTCACATAACAAAGATATTGAAAATATCTACAGTAACTTCCAAATAAGTCACGATAATACAGGTAGAACCTATCAACAGTTGGGTATTAATGGCCAGTTATTAGACAATAAATTGACTTATCAGTTAAGTGAAAGTGGCGATAACCGTGACCAGAAATTATCCAGCTCTATCAATATTGGTTATCAAGGAAGTAAAGGTTATGCGGGTGTTGGTTACAGTTATGGCCGTGAAAACCAACTTACTTATGTGAATGGAAATGGTGGTGTTGTCATTCACCCAGGTGGCATAACATTAAGTCAGTTCATTGGTAATTCTGCCGCGGTAGTCTATGCACCAGAAGCTGCGGGAACAAGCATCAATAATGGAGCGGCTGTTATTGACTCTCGGGGTTACGCTATTGTGCCTAATATGATGGAATATAGCCAAAATATTATTAACTTAGATATTAATACGTTACCGACAGATGTTGAGAGTAAAGATACGTCCACGAATGTTTACCCAACAAAAGGGGCTTTAGTCAAGGCTAAGTTTAATACCCTAAAAGGGTATCAAGCAATGATCACATTAACAGGGGAAAAACCTATTCCAATGGGGGCTGTAGCATCACTACAGCAATCTGAACAAGAGAACCTTGGGGCAATATCAGGAATTGTTGGTGACAATGGCCGTGTATATATAAGCGGATTACCTGAAAAAGGCACATTATTGGTTGTATGGGGCAGAGCGACTTCTGAGCAATGCCAAACCCCATTTGATATGAGTCAATCAACTGAAAACACTTATTCGTCACTGCGTAATTTAACGATAACATGTCAGTAATTTTTAGGTAAAATAATGAAAAAGATTTTATTAGCAATGGTTTTGACAAGTATAACGTTACCAACATTCGCTGCGGACGTTAAGGTATTCAGTGGTCGTGGTTTAGTCGGGGTGTTTGGCTATTATTGGAAAACTAATAGTATGACTACACATGCTAATGTTGGTGATGTATATCAGTATGTTACTTTAACTAATCTTTTTAATGGATACTACAACCAATGCTATCAGCGTATTATGATGGAAATTGATGGCGTATGGGGAATACCGATTAGTGATGACTTAATGCTAGTCCCTGAGTTTACTTATACGGATAGACGAAAAAGTCTGAAACACCCATATGGTATCATAGATATTGTAACAGGGCACTTTACTGGCTGGGGTTCTGGTACCAACCAATATCCATATACCTCAGCGTGTATTTTTGAACCTTATCAATCAACCCCCGAAATGAGTATAAATCATAACGTAACAATCACGGGGCGTTTGCTTGTTTATGGAACTGGAAATCAAAAAAGTGGCACATATTTTTTAAAACATAATCTAGGAACTTCAATTAAAGACTGGCGTAATTTAAATGAAGGGGCATGGGTAGTATTAGTTCCTAAAACTGAGCCAATAAATATCACGGTTTCTGGACTAACATGTAATTTACAGACTGCGAATAAAATTAATTTTGGTTTTCAAGACTCAGGTGCGGCTGAAGGTACTTTGTTAGCTTCAGTTCAACGTCCTATGACGATAAATTGTAGCCAATTTAAAGACCATGTTGACGCCTATATCGGAATTTCAGCTAATGTTAAACCAGATTTCTATTCTGGTAATGCTATTGATGTCAATTTAAATATCGGAGGTCGTAGAGGTGCTGCATATGTAAAATTATTTGTGCACCACAACGGTTCTAAATTACCGATACGTTTAGATCAGAGTATGGTCGATCTTGGGCATATTAACGCAAATGAAAACAATATCAATATGACAAAAATGCTTGAATATGAACTTTATTCAAAAGGGACCGGAATAACCGGTGTAGCACGTGGTTCCGTGGAGCTTTCCGTCATTATGCGTTAAGTTTATCGTAAGATTGATTTTAAACTAGGCATTTTAAAATTAGCGATAGCTCACCAATAATCATGACAGTAGATTTAATACTGTGATTGACTCTCAAAAAGGGACTGAAGATAGAGATAAAACCCTGATGGTAGTTTTTCATAATTTAACCATACGGACTATCGCCTAAAAGATAATGTTGCATTGTGGTTAAGCGGATATCAATACAGTCGTTTTTTATCTTATATAAATCGAACACTTGGCAAATGAGATTCAATTTATTTTAAAAGATTATTGGGCATGTAAGGATACGATAACAACCTTAGGAGTTGGTTATAGCGGTTTCTATTTTTAGGTAATATGATGAAAAAGATTTTATTAGCAATAGTTTTGACAAGTATAACGTTACCAACATTCGCTGCGGACGTTAAGGTATTCAATGGGCGAGGTTTAGTCGGGGTATTTGGTTATTATTCGACAACTAACACTCATATTACATACGCTAATGTTGGTGATGTTTATCCGTATGTTTCGTTAACCAATTTTTTTAATGGTTCATTCAATCAATGCTATGATTCTACTTTGATGGAAATTGATGGTGTATTTGGGATACCAATTAGTAATGATTTAATGCTAGTGCCTGAGTTTACTTTTACAAATAGACGAACAAGAGATACGTATCCTTACCAACGGATAGACACAGTAACAGGACATTTCAATGGTTGGGGGTCGGGTACTAATCAATTTCCACATTCTCGAAGCTGTATTTTTGAACCTTACCAATCAACACCTGTAATTACTCTACGACATAATGTAACAGTGACGGGTCGTTTGTTAGTTTACGGAACAGGAAATCAAAAAAGTGGAAGATACTATTTAAAGGATAATATAGGGACTTCTATTAAAGATTGGCGTACTCAGTATGAAGGCGCATGGTCGGTGCTAGTGCCAAAATCAGATCCAATAAATGTCACGGTTTCTGGGCTAACTTGTAATTTACAGACTGCGAATAAAATTAATTTTGGTATTCAAGACTCAGGTGCGGCTGAAGGTACTTTGTTAGCTTCTGTTCAACGTCCTATGACGATAAATTGTAGCCAATTTAAAGATCAAGTTGACGCCTATATCGGAATTTCAGCTAACGTTAAACCAGAGTTTTATTCTGGTAATGCTTTTGATGTTAATTTAAACAACGCAAGTCGTAGAGTTGCTGCATATGTGAAATTATTTGTACACCATAACGGTTCTAAATTACCGATACGTTTAGATCAGACGATGGTCGAGCTTGGGCGTATTAACGCAAATGAAAACAATATCAATATGACGAAAACGCTTGAATATGAATTATATTCAAAGGGGGCTGGGATAACCGGCGTAGCACGTGGTTCCGTGGAACTTTCCGTTATTATGCGTTAAGCGGTATCACTACAGGCAGTGAAGGATTACGCAAGCGAATATGTGGAACAAATCATACTGGCTGTAGTGGACGTAAATAACAATGTCGCGGGTGAAGAGTGGCTCACGTTCGTTAGGCTTCACACTCCATTATGATAACTAGCCCGATAAATTTTATTTTTACTTATAGTTTTAGATTTAAATTCAGTAATAAAATTAGGCTGGAGTTTATGTTATTTCCAAAATGGTCAACTCGAACACGCAATTTTCTCGAATTTTAATTCAGTTTCAATTAATAAAGATGAATAGTGAGGAAGGTTGATATTCTTAATAATAAATAATATAACGCATTATTTATTATAGATTGTCAAAAAATCCTTCCTCTAATATTTTTGTTTTCAAAAAGAGCGGTTGCGTGTTATCCCCCAAATAATAAGTGCAAATACGCTAACTAATGCACCTAAAATACAAACACCATTCCAACCTGCATAAGCATACATGGCCGTTGAGCTGATAGCGCCCAAACCACTACCTATTGCATAAAACATCATATATAAGCTGATCATTCTGCTGTTTGCTTCCGGTTTAGTACGATAAATCATGCTCTGATTGGTAACATGTAATGCTTGCCCGCCTGCATCTAATAAAATAATCCCAATAATCAGAGCCCATATTGACCAACTGATTAATGATATTGGGAACCAAGCTAAAATTAAGATAACTAACGCATAAAAACTGACTTGTTTTCCATAACCACGATCTGCCCAACCCCCTGATTTTGAAGCGACTAATGCTCCAATAGCACCAACCAATCCTAAAGAACCAATAACTGTATGGGAGTAATTAAAAGGTGCATCACTTAATGGAATAACAATAGCGCTCCAAAAGATATTAAAAGCAGCAAACATGAGTAAAGCTAAAAGTCCTCTAACCTGTAATACTTTTTGCTCTTTTAATAAATAAAATAGAGAAAATATTAATTGGTGATATTTTATATCTTTTGTCATAACGTTTAGGTTTGGTAGGCGACGCGATAG
Organism: Providencia sp. PROV080; assembly: GCF_033688105.1. Taxonomy (NCBI): domain Bacteria; kingdom Pseudomonadati; phylum Pseudomonadota; class Gammaproteobacteria; order Enterobacterales; family Morganellaceae; genus Providencia; species Providencia sp. PROV080. The sequence continues at coordinate 2,321,190 of NZ_CP096346.1, read as the reverse complement.
TGGGTATGCAATACTTAGCATCAAGATAGCAGAACAGATATAAACACCACGCCAACCCACTAAGTCACTGATAAGGCCAGAAAAAGTGCGTGATAATAAAAGACCAATGAACACACCACTTTGCGCAGTACCAATAACTCGCCCTTGATCACTAAGACTAGAAGAACTTGCCGCATAGGCGATAAGACCTTGAGTCATCGCTGTCCCTAGCATGCCAACAGCTAACATTCCTATCATTAATGTCATTGGTGCCTTTGCCATTCCCACAACAATAAGCGATATAACCAGTGCAACCAACTGTAATAACATGAGTTTTTTTCGTTCTATTTTATCGCCAAGTGGCACTAAGAATAAAAGGGCAAGGGCACATCCTATTTGAGTCAGGGTGATCACACTACCAATTGCTGCATTACTTATACGAAATTCAAGTGAAAGGGCATCAAGTAATGGTTGAGCATAATAAACATTTGCCACACTTAATCCACAGGCAACCGCAAAAAGCAGAACAAGGCTATTCGACAATTTAGACTCGAGTCCATGGCTGATATGACAGTGGGTATTGGGGGTTGTGATTAATTCTTTCATTTAATACCTGCATTCTAGTTTCAAATTAAAACCAGTTGAACAATAGGCTAGCTAGTTTTAAAATGCAACTAGAAATTCATTTATTTAAAAAGAGAATTTTATGCTCAGTAAAAATGCAGTACCCCAAACGCCTTGTCCTGTTGCCAGAAGTTTAGATTTAATTGGTGACCGTTGGTCGTTACTTATTATCCGTGATGCTTTCGATGGAATTAGGCGCTTTCGTGATTTTCAGAAGAATTTAGGTGTTGCGCGTAATATTTTATCTGACAGGTTACGTAAATTGGTTGAGGCCAATATTTTAGAAATGAGGGAGGCCTCTGATGGAACCGCGTATCAAGAGTATATATTGACGCCTGAGGGGGAAAACCTGTTCCCAATAGTCGTTGCTTTTAGGCAGTGGGGAGAAAAGTATCTTTTCGAGCCAAACGAGCCACGTTCAATATTAGTGGATAAAGAGACGGGTGCAGAAATTGGATTAATGTTACCAGTCAGCAAAGATGGAAAGGTTTTAGATGCCAAAGCCACATTTGTGAAGAAAGTGGTCGAGTGATAGATATTTCGACTATGCGATTAATGCCATAATTTTTCTATAAATCTACATGTTCAAGTTAAGTTATATGAATATGAAGCTGAAAAGGAATTTTTGCATTTTTTCTGTGATTTATTGGGGATTAGAGGGGGGGGGTTAAGGATGAACATACCTTTACTGATTTTTATATTACAGTGATTAACGGGGTAATAATACAAGTCTGTGATGGCGCGGATATTGATAAGCTTAATCAAGTGATTCTCAATGAGATCAAAGCATGGCCAATTTTTGGTGTTGATGTTAACTAGCAATAATCAGGAAGTAAAATTAATACTATGATTGAACCTAAAATTCGCCTACTCGGAATAGCTGATGTACAAGATTTTCGTAACATTCGCCTGTCAGCGTTGAAGAAATCGCCAGAGATGTTCGGCTCCACGTATGATTGTGAGGAAAAGCAGCCACTTCAATCATTTGTAAAACGGTTGGATAGTTTTACGGCATTCGGTGCATACATAGACGGAAAGATTGTCGGTTTGTGTGTTTTTAAACAAGAGGATGGCGTTAAAGATGCTCACAAAGCTTATTTATCGAGTGTTTTTGTTGAGCCTGAATTTCGAGGGTTAGGTATAGCTGAAAAGCTATTACAGTCAGTGAAAAATTATGCGATTAAGCATGTTGAACAAATCATGCTGAGCGTAGTAGATGGAAATGTCGCCGCTATCAAGCTCTATGAAAAACAGGGTTTCAAAATCTACGGTGTGGAACCTCGTGCACTGAAAGAGGGCATGGAATATCGGGATGAAATTCTGATGGCGTTAATTCTTCGCTAAACCGTTCAATATCATCCTGAGTTTATTGAATAAGGGTAAAGCACCGGCACACTCCTTAAGTGCAATAATTTCCGGAGCAGTTGTAACGGATAGTCTTGATGATGAAATAGAAGAGCTTACGAAATGGGCAATTCGTTAAATAATGAAGAACGTCTTTGTGTGACGTTGTCACTTATTTTTGTTGATAACGCTATAGACTACGATTATATAGCTTACATGGTTAAAAATTATGATATTAAATACATTGAAGATGTGTTGTTTAATTATGTGGCTCCAGCTTGCTACTTCAATGTTATATCGCCAGTTCCGCCTGTTTGTTATTTTTTTGATGAAGAGCAATTGCTTACAGAGATAGAAAAAATAAAAAGTATAAAAAACAAATTCTTAGGAAGGCTAAAAATGTCTTTTTTTACCTATTATCTTAAGATGAAGTTTAAAAATGAATGGATTCAGTTGAAATCACGCTTATAAAAATAATATTTTTAATAAATAGTTAATAGAATCACGGGGTCACTACAGGTAATGATTCAGATATCAAAGGAGAATAGGGTAGTAGCATTTTATCAAGGCATAATAGTTGCTCTTTCGTTAAACTCCGGTAATTGGGATTGTGCTTCATATCACCTGGCTGTACTTTGCTAAAATTCTGGTCGATTACTTTATGTAGCATCCGTTTCAATCGCGTGGCGTCCAGATGTCATACCTGTCAATCATTGAAAGCACTGATTCCTATTTATTGAAAGAATTTAGACATTGTTCGTAGGTGCTCAGCATTATTTTTGCATGATTCAAAAGATACATTTTGAATTGAAACTATGCTTTTAGTACTTTTTTATTACCCAAGTGATGATAGAAACCATCCAATTCAGAAATGCAATTTGCAATATCGTCGTTAGATTCCCCGAAAGAAAAATCGAATCTTTTACTGAATTTATTTTCCCAACACTTAAAGAAATACTTCAGCGTGAACAATTTCTTTTCTTGGTGCGGAAACGTAGAAGTGAAAGCTTTCTTATTGAGTATATTGCAACAAACAAGGATGGAAGAGTTGGTTTGCTCATCGATTTAGGTCAGTATTTGTTTCTTATCCATGCTGTACTACGTATCTCATTAAAATGCACAAATTGGCGAGAAGTGAAGTGATTAAATTTTTAACACGTATCTGATCTGAATCAATAGGGGTTAGAAGCGCTAATACATTGAAAGGGATTCATCTTATGAAGTTATTGGTCATTATACTCTATTTAACATAATATGCATTATGCGAACCTGAGGTGTAATAGCAAAGTTGTAATGTCCGCTCTGGGCTAAGTTAAGATGTCCGTCACGTAGGTTCACCATTAAGGGGGTCACATGACGGCTTATAGAGCGAAGTTTTTTACATTGGAAGATGTTAAACGACTAAAAAGTGATCCAGGATGTGATTGACCAGCGCCTGCCAACCAAAATGGCGGCACAACGATTAAGCATATCCGCTCGTCAATGCCGACGGTTATTAGTCCGCTATCGTGCGGATGGACCTTTAGGGATAGCCAACCAACGACGCGGTAAACCAAGCAATAATCAGCTTCCCACTTCCCACTGGATTATCTGAGTACGCACTCACGATTATTCGTGAACATTATCATGATTTCGGTCCAACCTAAGCCTGTGAAAAGTTAGCTGAGCAACATGATATTTACCTCTCTAAAGAAACCGTTCGAACACTCATGATTAAAGCCGGCTTATGGGCTCCTCGTAAGCAACGCGCCCCTAAAATCCAGCAACCACGCTACTGAAGAACCTGTACTGGAGAGCTTATCCAGATTGATGGTTGTATGTGTGTTAAGCTGATACGCTATGTTGATGATGGTCATTTATCTATCGATAACAACCGTGCGGAACGCGCGATCAAATCGCTGGTCATAGGCAGAAAAAACTGGCTTTTCGCCGATGCTCCTCATGGTGCTGATGCCAGTGCGCTGCTGTACAGCATTATTGAAACAGCAAATGATAACGGGCTAATCCTCTACGATTACCTGGTGAAATGTATGCAAGAGCTGGCAAAGTCAGAGCCAGATATCAACTCACTCTTTCCCTGAAATTTCTTACACTGAAACTAAAACGCCCGTGGGATTATGGAGCGCTTACAATAAATTTCACAGATTCCGGTATTAAACAACTGCCATAGTGAAAACCTTATCGTCTAGGATATAGAATTTAGTATAAATCACTTTTCCTTTTGGGAATTCATCTGAAAGCGTCTTGGTAATTTCAAATGAAAATGATCCGATATCTGGTTCCAAATGCCTCATTGCGACATATTCAAATCCAAAATAGTAACCAACACTAGGATAAAGCGCCTTAAAAATGCTTTCGCTATTTAATAGCGATGTATAGTTCCACTTCCTTGTTGGGATAAAAGACTTCATAGTCCGTGGTGTAGGCTCGCTCCAGCTCCTGATTCTCATCAGAGAAGAACTCCCAGACCTGCTCCCAAAGCTGCCATATCTGATTGTCCCCTTCGGACTTAGACGTAAACTTCAGGTATTTTCCGCTCTGGAGAACGATTGGCTTGACGTCTTTTTGTTCGACTTCATTGCCGACCTTTTCGACTGCGGCACTGACATCAAAATAACCCGCATGATCTGATTCATAACCGGAATACACACCATAAACGGTCTCGCCATTGAGTACCTTCTTGTAAATCTCTTCGTAGAAGGTCTTCCATAGACCTGGAATCTGGGCCGTCTCTCGGGATCTTTCATTTTCATTCCGGGTTCTGATCGTAATACCAAGCAGATGTTTATGCCCACAATCAGTCAAATTCATGGTGTTTTCCTTAAATTGATTTGTTTATTTCTTGCCATATGGCAGTCATACGGTGAATTATTAGGCGGTTTTATTAAGAAATTTCTTATATTCCTGATAATTCTTCTGGACCGGAATTTTTTTCAGTCTTTCCCATTCGTCCATCGCCTCCTGACGAGTCGCGCCTTCATTTTCGGGGGCTACCAAGAAGTCGGTGATGAAATTGTTGAATCGGGTTGACGGAATTCTTGGCAGCCGTCCCTTGGTGGTCATCAGCTCATAAAGTCGGTCTATCAATTCCCGATATGTAATTTTTCGGTTGTTTCTGATCTGCTCTTTACGCCAATCGTTCAGCCAGTACCATTGTCCGGACTTATCCTTGAGGTCAGGATCTCTTTTTGAGATTTCTTCTTTCAGGAAAGTTTTGGTCGCTTTGTCACTGACATAGTTAACGATATAAGAGTCGGGCGACAGTCTATCCCTACTTCCACTGGTCTTCCGGTTTGGCACACCTTTAGGTAGTGGCGTGTCATAACTTCCCGACAGACGGGCCTTGATATGGTCTTCCACCTCATTTTTCCTCAAGGTTCCCACATCAATGCCCAACTCTTTAGCGAAGGCTTTCAGTTCAGTCGCGTAGAAGTATCCTTTCTCAAATTCTTCCACTGACATATTTCTATAAAGTTTGTTCAACATTACCTCCAAGTAGAACTCCTCAATTCCACATTAATCCATGGCCACTTCTTTTAAACGCCCTTTGGCGCCAATATCCTGAAGCGTCAGTACTGCCACACGGTTGAGCAGCAATTCAAGCATATGCCAGGAATGTTCGCAAAGGCGTTCCATTCCCACGTATTGTTCTTCTGTGAGGTTGTCGTACAGCTCTTTACCCAACTCTGAGTGTCCGTGATCCAGTTCCGCATGAGCATCAATATATTCCCCGGATTCGGATATATTGCGTTTTGCAAAGGAGTGGAATACATCCGCGCACTTTTCCAGAACTAGATGAACGACAACAAGCTTTTCCAGGTTATCCAGCTGAAGCATTTTGAGGACGAACCAGTTACCGAACGCGTCAATTTCCGGATCCCAGTCGCCGCTCTCCGGAAGCATTTCATCATGCCCCAATTCTTCTTTCAAGTGCTCTAGGAATATTCCATTGAATAACTTATCCACGGTGGAGAACTGCCTGCTGTACATGGCGTTGGAGAAATTTGCTTTAATCTGGGATGAAAAATACCCCCAAATTAGTAAAAGTTGGTACGCGCATTGGGAAAACTTGAATACGTTTTTCGCTTACCCTGATGATATCCGCAAAGCCATTTATACAACAAATGCCATTGAGTCACTCAATAGCGTAATCCGTCATGCCATTAAGAAACGTAAGGTCTTCCCCAGCGATGATTCTGTACGGAAGGTGATTTATTTAGCGATTGAATCAGCCTCTAAAAAATGGAGTATGCCAATTCAAAACTGGAAATAGGCAATGAGTCGTTTTATTATTGAGTTCGGTGACCGCCTAGACGGTCACATTTAATGAAAGGCAAATACACAGAATTATTTACAGGGTCTTATCCCCCTTCCCTTTACCACATATGATCGGTTATCTGAGTTGGTTTCTTAATACCTGACATCTAATGTATAAATGACATGAACTAGCCTGAGCTTTACCCTTGAAGAAATATCTACCGGTGTGCATTAACCCTTTTAATAATAGTCACAACCAATTCTGTATACGTATGCTGTTATTGATGTAGCCATAAAATCTCTTTCTACCCTTAGCGTCTCTGCGAATCCACAAACCAGCCAAGTAAGAACATACACTTTGTTGTCAAGACGTTTTACGTTCATTTTTGAGGTTCTTTATATCGAAAAATGAATTTTACTAGGCGTACATAGCTTATCACTCTAAGAACATAATACTATTCTTGTGGATTCTTCTTTATTCGTAAGGACAATTAATATCTTTTAAGTTTGCGTAATTTTACTTACTCATCTATAACTTTATTTAATCGAAATCAATTTGAGGATGACATGGTGAATTAATTATTTGAAATTTAAGTATTGAAATTGAAATTGGAATTGTTTCAGCTAATACGATTAAAAATTAAATCAAAGGTATCATTTTAATACAATATAGGAAATTAACTCATGTTTAAATACTCTATTCTTGCTATTCTATTAGGGTTAAATATCTCCGTTGTGCATGCTAATTATATTGACGAATATAGCAGTGAAAGATCTGAAAATTGGAATTGCTGGGGACGTTTATATTATACATTCGAAAATAGAAACAACGATAATAAGAAAGTCTCTTTAAGTATTAATACAGACATATGCGATAGAAAGGAAATTAGACCATTATTTGTTGATGTTTATTTGCATAATATCAAATTTAGCGGGGCAAGTTATAATAAAACTTCAATTGATATTATTGTTGATATAGAACATAAGTTAACTGGTCAAACTGAAGTTATGCGAATAACTGAGGATGTTGGCAAGGTTAGTGAGTATATGAAGCGGTTTGAGTATCCTGCTGCAAAGTCTGGGGAATATGAAATAACTATCAAACAAATTTGGTTGATGTTTAGAAATAATGGCCGTACTGTTGGTTCATTCCAAATAAGAGGTGATAATGTTCGTACTGGGAATGGCTATATAAAGCCTAACTACACCAACGATGCAGTAATGGCGTTAATTAATGAGGCTAAAAAAGAAACTTTGCAAACTGGCAAACCAAGTCATATCGTTTTTGGTGGAAACTACGAAATCCCAATGAGCACAGGCTCTGGAAAATATACCCTTGCGAATAAAGGGAATCTATTAATTATACCGAGGGTGAGAAATAATGAGAAATATATTATTCCTCATTTGCTGGGTGATACTCACAAAGGGGAAGCAGCTCGATGCGAAGGCACTGCTTCCGCCCGCACGTCAGACGGTACGCTTGAGTATGCTGAGCTATATAATCCAGACGAGGCTTGGTTAAAGCTTGAAAAGCCATTAGTAGCGCTGAATGCAAATTACTTTGATGTGAGGCCTCAATTAAATGGAGCGACTTGGAAAAGCAATAAATGCTCAACGCCTTTGGGGATTTATTTTGATAATATTTCTAACGGGCCAACACAAGGTACTCACAACGAACCCAATAAGTATTTTGCGGGGCCTAGCTATTTCATTGATGAAGATGGCAGCAAAGCGCCGCTTGATGCCCTGTTTTGGAAAATGGATTTAAATTCAAGCATTGAAGTATATTACAGCAACGGTGTATCTGATCCAGCGATCGAACAACATGCTATAGAGTTAGACAATAGTGGTTATAAATTCCTTGCTATTGCAGGAACAGGATTACCTCTTAGTGTTGTTTCACCAAAACCTACACCTGATTCGGGTTTGTCAGAAACTACCCGCATAGGCATTGCCGCGGACGATAATAATAGTGTGATTTATGTGTTTCAAGGCGGAAGTTACCGTAATGGGATAAGTAGAACGGATCTTAAAAATCTGTATTATGGTTTAGGTGTTTCAAGTTCAATGGAACTCGATGGAGGTGGGTCTGCCGCCATTGCGATAGACAGTAATGCTTTTGTCGTTAAGGGAGATGCAAGGCCTTCCTCATCATGCGACACGTCGGGGGTCTGGTGTTCATTAATATCTCAGCCCGACGGTAAACATAGACCAGTACCTTCATGGTTAGGGCTATCTATCAATAAATAGTGATAAAAGAAGAGCTGAGTTTACTGCTCTTCTTTTTGAGCAAGGTAACATTGGTTAGTTATTTTTAATCAAAAGGATGGCATCCGAGACTAACCTTTCTTCTTCATCAGAAAAGGGACCTGTAGGCTTGCCGTCTACAATCATCACTGATGACCCGCCACCATCAAGGTTCATCGCAGTGATAGCGCCTAGCGCCTTCATTAAACGCCCCATTTCTGTAATGGTTGCCCCTTCTGAATTAGTTGGATTTCTTCCATAAACAACCGCGATGAAAAGAACATTGTCTTTAGTGATACCAATAGCTGTCCGAGGGTGCCGGCGAAGTATCCAGCCTTCATAAAACCCCTCTCTATTTTCGGAATCATTTGCGAGTGACAATCCATCATCGTCTTGACTTTGGTTAAGATCCTTTATTTTAGGGTAAGGATCCCAGCCCTGAGTAGCTCTGATTTCAATAGGAATATTACCATTCACAAGAAGAGAAGGCCCCGCACTTATCATTGTTATTCCAGGCTTGAGTGTGAATTCTTTATTATCAATAAACACTTTGTGAACTAGCTTCACGGGTATATCTTTCTTCAATTCCAACTTTTTATTACCAGTCACCTGAATGTAAGTTTTATCACTCTCTATTTTTGTATTTACTTTATCTGAATAACTTATAATATCGCCACGTTTATTTATTATTATTTCTGTCGCCGTTACATTTGGGGTGTGGTTTCCATACATGCGGTTATAAGCAATAACTTCGTTATCATTGTGACACACAAAATCATGAACAGGTTTTTCTGTTGGCTTGCTTTCATAACCGCCACAATTTAATAATTTTCCCGGAACTCTATTTAACCCGTTTATTTGGTAACTCAGGTCACCTTGCGTTATAAATGATTTTGTTACCACTGACGTTCCAAAAAATACATTTGTTTTATTACCACTGTTGTCAAAAATAATGACGGGTCTATTATTTGTAGCCTCGCGTATCAACTCTCCATTACTTACATATATACCTGCTGGAGCGCCGTAATCACCGACTGAATTATCAAAGGCAAAAAAACCACCATTTACGCCTGCGATTGCTTTTTTTCTGTCAATCATTGATGTAACGGATTCTGCTCCCTGTATTTTATCTTTAGCTAGGGCGCTAACAATCTTCCCATCAAATTTATTTAAATCAATCTTTAATACGCTAATATCGAATGGCCCACTTGTATGCAAACCTTCCTGTGCGCTATACCGCACATTAAATTCAAGGCCTTTGGCTTGTAATTTATCCGCCTTGTCTTTAGCTTCATTTTGGTTATTAAAACCCTTAATTCTAATTATGGGGCCAATGAAATTGCCTAGTGGCGCTGTTTCAGGGGCGAAATTGACTTCAAAGGGAATATTTAAATTTTTAAGTTCGTCTATATATTTTTGTTTTGTCTGAGAATTTATTACACCAGTGGAAAGAATATACCCATCCTTCCCTACTGTTCCTCTTTTTATTTCATACAGAGTGGCTCCTTCACTCAAATCTTTTTTAATTACGGACTGGTTCAATTTTGGCTCTCCGATATTTAGATCAGGAACAATCCAATCAGAGGCATAGCTTAATAAGGGGGCCGCCGTAAGTAATGCCAGTAATATTATTCTTCGCATTAGAATTTCCTCAGGTGTCAAAGTACCGAGGATACATAATTCGTGATGAACAATATGTAACATGCATCATAATTTAACTATTTGGTGGAATATATAGATAAAATTGGAAAGATAAGTTAAAACAGCTAAATATTGTCCAGTTTGACCTTGAGTTACAAAGTTATTTCTCTCTCTATAAAATATAATAACACTTTTGAATTCGCATGCTGTGGTTTGATGTAAGCGTAAGGCCCTTCTCTGCCGTTAGCATCACGGAATAACTTCATCTCCCTCAATGCCAAGTTCGGATTGAGGCATTCTATTCATAACTATTCATCTGTTTGATTTGTTTATCAAACCATTCTCACATTTTCTAGAATGGTGACGAAGAGAAAATGCGAAACAATTGTGACCCACAAAGAGCATTTGCTTCCTTAGAGTTAAACGACTTAGCAGACCTATGCGAGGCTTCAGTTTGGAGCAAGTTTATTTTAGCGCTGGACTTTATGTTTTTAAAATAAAAATGGAAATGTTATTTTGGATAGATTGTAATATCGTATGAGCAATCAAACGAAAAGTTTATTTACTGGTTTATATAAATGCATAAGGCTTAATAATTTAGCCTTACGCAATCAAGCTATTTTTGAAGATTTTTATTATTAGCGATAATGCTGCTAATTAAAGACTCTCCTGGGAAGTCAGCGATTATTATTCCAACCGTTCGATTAACGCCCAGCCTGTTGTATTGATTAATTTTATCTCTTGTCAAAATATTTGTACCTTCAAACGCGATTGTACAAATCCCAATAAAACAAGAAACCCTAGGAAAATCAGGATAGCTATACTTCCAGCCCGGGGTCGTTAGCCCTGTAGATAACCTTGGGGCTGAAGTACCAGGAGATGAGTGACCGCTTGCTACAAAGTAAGGAAATGAACCTCCAGAACCACTCAGATAGTTAATATATGTAGTACGAGAACTACCGCTTATTGCTGTCGCTAACTGTTCTTTAACATGTTCCCACTTCGTGTATAAGTCCCAATTGGTTTTAAGATGATATTCATCTTGAATATTAGCCTGCCAATAGGAGACGCCATAGTCCCAAAACTCCCTTCCATCACTCAATATGGCAAACTTCCCCCTCACTTCAGCCAATCTTGTGTTTAAAGACGTTAATTTCACATATTTATCCTTATGCAAGGAAATGTAATATTCTAGGGTTTCACTCATAGAGCGAGTGTTGTTATTATTTGGCTTCATTTCTTCTTTCAATCTAAATATAACGGTTTCGGATGGGTTCTTTTCCAGAAACCTATCAACGGAGTTAAGAAAATCGCCAAACATGACGTCTAGGAAAACAGTCCCATGATGCAAAGCAAACCTGTCGCTCGTATGCCTAACACGTATATCAAACATCCGAATTCCATATTCAAGTTGTTGATCAAAATTAAGAGTTTGAGTTGCGACGCTATCAACAAAACCTTTGTAAGCTGCGCTATCATGTGTACCTGGTATCGCTATCTCAGAAAGTAACACATCATCCCTAATCGAGCTCATCCACTTTGATTTACTAGTGAATCCGTCACTAGCCTTTCTGAAGTACGCAGAATCCCAATGAGCATGACTTGTGGTGCAAAAAGACATTATTAGAATATAGAAAAATATCTTTAACATGTTTTGTGCCCTTGATTTGGAGAGAAGAACATTTTGAATAAAGTGAAAAATCACGCGTTAGTTATGAGTGCAGCCATCTAAATGATAGCATTTTAGTGAAATAATGGAGTAACCTGGCAAGGAAGATTTTTTTATAAGAACTAATAAAAACAGATAGATAGCCGTTATTATTGCACCAGTAATAATATTGGTAATTAATAATTTGAAAGGCAGTTTTATTGAATTTATTACAAGATTTTGGCCGATCCGCTGGCATTTCCAAGATACCGTTAGGATTATCACTCACGGTTTGAATCACATTGACCCGATTTTATTCTTTATCCGACATAGCCACCAATATTTTAATGCCCTTTATTTCAGCAAAAGATTGACTTCTTTATGCTGAAAAATGACGTTTTTATTAACTTACACAGCTTCAGAACAGCAAATTGTGAAGATTGTAGCTGCCAAGTTTGGGGCCTCACAGCGTCATCCCTCTACCCTTTATTGTGTAATAACAATAAGTTTTTTGTAGATCATTACCGCAAGCGCGTTAGAATAACTGAACACTAAGCAATAATAAGAGACAGGGGTAAGCATGATCATTTTAGTTACAGGAGCATCATCAGGTTTTGGCGAAGCAATTGCTCGTCGTTTCATTCAGCATGGAGCAACCGTTATTGGTACCGGTCGACGAACTGAACGTTTAGTCGCATTACAAAAAGAGTTAGGCGATAAATTTCACCCTATTACGCTTGATATTCGTGATAGAGAAGCTATTCAATCAGCAATTGCAGGCTTGCCAGCATCACTAAAAAACATTGATGTATTAGTTAATAACGCGGGCTTAGCGTTGGGTATCGAACCCGCCTTCAATGCTAATCCAGAAGATTGGGCCACCATGATTGATACTAATACTAAAGGGTTGGTTAACATGACTTATGAAGTACTGCAAACGATGGTGGCCAATAATCATGGACATATTATTAACATTGGCTCAACCGCTGCAAATTGGCCATATAAAGGTGGTAACGTTTATGGTGCAACCAAAGCTTTTGTTAGGCAGTTTTCACTAGGTTTGCGTGCAGATCTTCAAGGTAAAAAAGTACGTGTCACTGACATTGAACCTGGCTTGGTTGGCGGAACTGAGTTTTCTAATGTTCGACTCAATGGCGATGATGCTAAAGCTGCTAATATATATAAAGGCGCCGATGCACTTACCCCTGAAGATATCGCTGAAACAGTTTATTGGGTCTCTACCTTGCCTGCTCGCATGAATGTGAATACACTTGAATTAATGCCTGTGTGCCAAACATTTGCAGGTTTAACCGTTCATAAAGAAGAGTGATTTTTCGTACTTTTCTAAAGGGATTCGCCTCATATTTGTGGTTAAATAGCGAAATGGAACTCATTTAGTAAGGATTTAATGATGAACTCATCTCTCAAAGTTGTTAAGCAAGGCTTGTCAGCATTATTGCTGTGTCTTCCTTTGTTAGGGCTTTCTTCAGCGCATGCTGCGAATGTCAACTGCACTGCGGGAAGTACTTGTGTAACGTCAGGAAATGTTGATAGTGTTCTGACGAAAGAGCAAGCTCGCCAAGAAAAAGAACAGTGGGATCAAACACGTCAGTTACGTACAAAAGTGAATGCGCGCACTGAAAAAGAGTTCGATAAGGTTGATGCCGCGTTTGATGCGAAAGATGCATGCGAAAAAAGTCTTAATTTAAATGCTTATTGGGAACCTAATACACAACGTTGTCTTGATGTAAATACTGGACGCCCATTAGCTCGCCCATAACTCATTAACCTAATTAAGGAGTTATTATGAAAACGAGACTTATACTTCCAGCACTGTGTATCCTGTTTGCCCCTGTATTAGCACAGGCATCATGTGAAAGTGTGATTGAAGAAATTAAGCAAAAGATTATCAATAATGGTGTTCCTGCTGATAATTTTAGCTTAGTGGCTGTTCCAAATGACGAAGTCGATCAAACACAAGGACAGGTTGTTGGCCACTGTCAGAATGAAACGTATAAAATCATTTATACTCGTCACCAATAAATAGCTAGGGCGCTTTGAGCGCCCTTTTCAATTTTATCTAAGCATATTCACACATAAATTCTTTAAGCTTATCTTTATCTAAATATTGACAGAGTTCTTTCTCTTCTGGCCGCAATAAATAGGGGATCTCACCGAGTAATGGTGCTTTTAAGTGCTTTTGTAATCGACTAATAATCTGAGCGTAATGGGCAAGACCTGGATTAATTCGGTTCGCTATCCAGCCGACAAGTGGTAAACCATCGGCTCGTATTGCCTCTGCTGTAAGCAATGTGTGATTAACACAACCGTGTTGAATTCCGACAACAAGTATTACACCAACCTTTTGGCCTTTTAACCAATCAGTGTAAAACGTATTGTCATCTAATAAATAACGCCAGCCACCATTACCTTCGATAACAACGGTATCGCATTGACTATTTAGGTTTTCTAAGCCTAGTTTAATTTTACTGAAATCAATACGGTTTTCGTGATTGTAATTATCTTTAATTTTTATTGGATTGATATCATCATATGATACAACCTCTTGTGATATCCCATGAATGAGTAAAGCATCCTTATTTCTCATACCTTCTGGAGTATCAATACATTGATCAGCAATGGGCTTGTAGCCTACCGCTTTAATTCCTTGGCTATTAAGCGCCTGCAATATGGCCAATGTGGATACTGTCTTCCCGACATCTGTATCTGTCCCGGTAATAAATAGATTCATCATAGTTATTTTCTATCCTGAAGTGACAGACGACTGCATAATTGCAGTGAAAAATGATATGGAATCAGTTTATGGGAATGGGCAAGTCTTAAGTTTGCGTTAGCTCAATTTTCTAGTTAATAGCAAAAACTTTATCAACTTTTGTTAACCTTGTAGTAACTGGATCAATAAAGAGCCATCGTATAAAGCCTGTTGAATTAAAGCAGTTTCACTCTCTTTTTTAGTAATTTCAGATTTTTCAATATGCAATTCTTGATAGTAGATATGAATACACTGAGAGCGACAGTATTGATATAAAAGTGGATAAAATAGCGAAGAGACACGATTTAATGGCGAATTGATCAAAATTAACTCAATACCAAAAATATTAATTAATTGATAGAGCTGCCCTGCGAGTATTTGAGCAATATTATCTAATATGTGCAGGCAAAGAGGATCTTCAGTTTCGATACCTAAACAGAAATTATCGAAATTAATTTCTTCATTTAAAAGCGAGGTTTCTGGGTATAAATGAAATAATTTAGGAATACGCTTTAAGATCGCTGGAATCGAAATCGATCTTTCTAAGCAGCCAATCCCGCCACAATAACAACTCTCGTGGCTGTTCTGAATCTGTCCATGACCGAAATAAATGGTACGTCTGGTATGGCTATCTAGTGCAATACCATTATTGATAATGGCGGCACTAACCACATCATCGATTTGTAAATAAATAATATTTTTAGCCGTTCTTTTAGCATGAAAAGAAAAATAATCGGTTAAGGCTAACGTATTAACATAAGGTTGAATATAGGTTGGTAAACCGGTTTGTTCTGTTAAGTGATGGCCAAGTGATAAATGATCAATATCATAGTCCGGTAATTTATAAATCACACCGGAAAAAGGCTCAATTAGACCATCTAAAATAATGCTAATTGCAGTGACACGCTCAAGGTGTTGTGAGTAAGTGGCAAAAAAATGGCTAATTAAAGATGAGAGAGTATTTGAGAATTCATCATTACCTTTTACGTGAAAAGGATAGCTTTGTTCTACGATGGTTTGGGTATTGATCTCTTTTAGGGCTAAGCTGATAGAACCATTTTCAATTCGGATAGATAAAAATTGCCACCCTTCACTTTCTATTACTAAGCCAATGGCTGGTCGACCACGTAAGCCAAGGACGGGGAATTCAATTTCTTTCACTAAGTGAGCATCGATCAATTCACGGGTGATTTTTGTAATACTCGCTGGAGCGAGTAGTGATTGTTTGGACAACGCAATACGCGAGATTGGCCCGTGTTGATCAATCACTCGGTAAACAATCCCTGTATTTAGTTGCTTAATCTGATCGATATGACCGGTTTGATTTTCCATTATGAAATATTAAATCCCATGCTAAAGCAGCCAGCTATTATGCGTAATATAAGTCATCAACGCCTTGATCCACATGTTAATTGTGACTTAAATCACATGATTTAACCAACAATGTTTTTTATGAGTAACTGAGTTAATTTTTGTGCGGCCGCTGGTAATGTCCTACGACTATTGTAGACTAACCATACCTCCGATGCTGCATTGATATTAGAAAATTTGATGTACTTTACACCATCAATCTTCATGCGAGTGAAGGACTCTGTGATAATAGAAATTCCCATGCCAGCTGCAACTAATCCTAAAATGGTCATCGCTTCACCGGCTTCTTGAGATATTTTAGGCGTGACCCCAGCGGATGTAAGCAGATTATGTATTTCATCATAAAGCGCCGTTCCCACCTCTCTTTCGAAAAAAACTAAAGGATAATCAGCCAATAAGTGAATATCGACACCTGTTTTTTCGTATTTTAATAGCGGATGCCCTTCATACACCGCAACCATGAAAGGTTCTTTAAACAATAATTGGTAATTCAATTGTTCAGGTAATTGAGTATTACGCATAATACCCATATCAATCCTACCCGTTAATAATGGTGCAAGTT
Organism: Providencia sp. PROV080; assembly: GCF_033688105.1. Lineage (NCBI taxonomy): Bacteria > Pseudomonadati > Pseudomonadota > Gammaproteobacteria > Enterobacterales > Morganellaceae > Providencia > Providencia sp. PROV080. The sequence goes on along the minus strand of NZ_CP096346.1, from coordinate 2,304,744 downwards.
GTTGTTTTGTATTCATTTGATGCATATGAATAGCGACTTCAGGGTAGGATTCACGATATTGACGTAAACACATAGTCACTTTATGCATAAAGGGGGTTGTTGAGGTGAAGCCTATAGAAAGTTCGCCTAACTCGCCCTTTTCCATTCTTGCGGCTTTCGTGGCGGCAGCTTCGACCTGAGACAATATTTGATAAGCCTCTTTAAGAAACATAGTGCCTGCGGGGGTTAAGGATACATTCCTATTATTACGCTCAAGTAACTTTGCATTGATTTGCTCTTCAAGTGACTGAATTTGCTGACTCAATGGTGGTTGAGAAATATGCAGTCGATCAGCCGCTCTCCCAAAATGTAACTCTTCTGCAACAGCCACAAAATAGCGTAAGTGTCTTAATTCAATAGCCATTTTCTTTATGATATCTTTAAAGTATTATTGGTAATTATTAATATATTAGACAAAATAGTCTGAGATTTCTATCCTTTGATCGAAATCAATTGGGTTATATGGCAAGGAAATCTCTATGGAACATTCATCAAATAGTCTTACTACTGAAGACACCGCTAACGGAACGCGGGATAACTCAAATAAGAATACTGTCCCTAAAAAGCACTATATTCAACGTGATGATGCACTATATTTGCGCGTGACACTCTCATTCTTTACCGTGGGGTTAGCCACATTTGCATTACTTTATTTTGTGCAACCGATTTTGCCGATGTTATCAGAGGATTTTAATGTTTCCCCTGCTACGGCTAGTCTCTCGTTATCATTAAGTACTGGATTAATGGCGCTAGGGCTACTGATTACTGGACCAATTTCCGATGCGATTGGACGAAAGAATGTCATGGTCGTTGCGTTAACAAGTGCGGCATTGTTCACACTGTTAAGTGCTTTTATGCAAAGTTGGCAAGGTATTTTAATTGCTAGAGCGCTCGTTGGATTATCGTTGAGTGGTGTTGCAGCGGTTGCGATGACCTACCTAAGTGAAGAAATCCATCCTAGCTATGTCGCGTTATCAATGGGGTTATATATTAGTGGTAACTCTATTGGTGGAATGAGCGGACGTCTTGTTACGGGCATTATCGCTGATTTTTATTCATGGCGTGTCGCTGTGGTTTTGTTGGGCAGCCTAGCTTTAATTGCTGCAATTGGCTTTTGGCGGTTATTGCCACCGTCACAACATTTTAGAGCAAGCTCTTTAAAACCCAAAAATTTGTGGATTAACTTACGCCTTCATTTTCGTGATAAAGGTTTACCATGGTTATTTGTTGAAGGCTTTGTTTTGATGGGAGGGTTTGTCACTATGTATAACTATATTGGTTATCGATTACTTGAAGCCCCCTATCATTTTAGCCAAGCTACTGTTGGCTTATTATCAATAATTTATTTAACAGGTACATATAGCGCATCGAAATCCGGAAGTTTAACCTCTAGATTTGGTTTGGGAAGTGTGCTGATTGCTGCATTAGTTCTCATGTTGTCAGGGATCTTGTTAACACTATTTTCGAGTTTTTGGCTCATCCTTTTGGGCATGACGGTGTTAACAGCTGGGTTCTTTTCTGCTCATTCAGTCGCCAGTAGTTGGGTTGGACACCGAGCTAAACGGGCTAGAGGCCAAGCTTCTTCACTTTACTTGTTTAGTTATTATGCAGGTTCAAGTATTGCAGGAACTGTTGGTGGGATTTTTTGGCTGCAATTTGGATGGGCTGGCGTTGCTTGGTTTATTGCTGGGCTGCTTCTTATTGGTATGCTAATCGCTTACAAATTAAAGGCTAACTGCTGATCAAGCCGGTGTCTTTACTTTATCAATACCTATTAAATGATGAAATTTATTTTGTGAGTTTGATTCAGTGAAAATGTTGCTCTCAACAACGATGAGGGCAACCAATGAAAAATCTATTTTTACTTCCTTTTCTACTCTGTTTTTCAACATTTATATTCGCGCACGGCTATGTATTTGAACCACAAAGCCGTGCTTACCTGTGTAATCAAAAGCTCAATGCCGAGTGTGGTGCAATACAATATGAGCCACAATCTCTTGAAGCTGCAAAAGGTTTCCCTTTATCAGGCCCTATAGATGGTCAAATCGCAAGTGCGGGTATTACTCGCTTTGCTGAACTTGATGTGCAAACAGCCGCTCGTTGGAGCAAAAATGATCTTCATCACTCTCAACAAACGTTTAAATGGTATTTAACTGCCAGACATTCAACATCTAAGTGGGAATACTTTATTACCAAGCCGAATTGGAACCCTAATTTACCAATAAGCCGTAATCAATTAGTTTTAACACCATTTTGCCAGTATGATGAACCCAAACACCCTGGTTCAGTCGTCGAGCATCATTGTACATTACCAAAAGAAAATTTAGGCTATCAACTGGTGTTAGCGGTTTGGACGATTGCTGATACGGGTAATGCTTTTTATCAAGTGATAGACCTCAATATCAAATAAGACTTTTTATAAAGGGGAAAGAAGGCCCCTTTCGTTCTGTTTGACAGATTTATTTTGCACGATGCTGAATATTTGTTATATTTTCAATACATAGAATGTTGTAACTAAATGGGGTGTTGGCTTATGACAAATGCTAAATATGAGCTTATAAATTGCTTTAATCAATTAGAGAACAAAATAAGTAAGTTTAGTCATCTCATGGCTGAACAGCCCGTTTTTTCTGCCTCCGTATTTCGTCTCCCTGAAATTATGAAAGGTGATGAAAATAATGAAATAAAACATATTGAGGTTGAAAAAATAACAGGGAAAGATGCAATTAATCATGCTATAGCCCATTTTAATTTGTTGTTTATTCATGATAAATCAGAGTTAACCAGCAACAAATCGGCAGTTAGGTTACCCGGTGCTATTTGTATAAATGCGCCCTATTCTACTTATCGGATGTTTCATTCATTACTAGAAGATATCAATGAGTTAAAAGTGAAAATAAAGAAGATTGTGACTCAGCAATCTGGCGTCGATGAATCACAACGTTTTGAGTTTATTCATGATAGTCTCCATGGTCTATTGACGTTAAATACTTATCGCTCTTTAACTTATCTTACGGATGTCGATACCGTTAGATTTGGCTGGGCAAATAAAAAAGTCATCAATAAGACCACCAAAGAACAGGTATTAAATAAGTTGCAAGCCTCATTAGAAAATGGCCGTCAACCATTAGGTATACCTAGAGAACATTGGCTGAAGCAATTAGAGCAAGAAATTACTCTAATTAGTCAGCTAAATCAGGATGCCGTACTTAAAACTCAGAGACCGGTGAAAGTTCAGCCTATTGCTCGTGTTTGGGATAGCGCACAACAAAAACAGACTCAACTTGCCTGTGCCAATCCGTTAATCATATTTGCCGTCGAAAAATCATTAGATGATATTGTGATCGGTGATTTGCCGGATTATAACGCAGACAATATTACTCTTCGCAACCGCCCCCGCTCAAAGCCCATAGAATTATTGATCCCTCGCCTCAACTTATATCAAGAAGTCTAGAGATAAGATGCGATGTTCGTTGGAGATTGAGCGTAATAAAAAGTGCATAGATTATGCAACATAAAAAAGCACTTACTTATTGTTAAGCAAGTGCTTTTTTTAGCTTAAACTAATCTGTTAATTAGTTTTTCATGCTGCCAACCATATCTTCAGGACGAACCCACTCGTCGAACTGTTCAGCGGTTAGATAATTCAGTTTTAAAGCTGATTCTTTCAGCGTTAACCCTTCTTTATGGGCTTTTTTAGCAATTTCAGCTGCTTTATCGTAGCCAATATGGGTATTTAGTGCAGTCACTAACATCAGTGATTCATGCAGAAGTTTTTCAATGCGCTCACGGTTTGGTTCAATACCAATCGCACAGTGCTCATTGAAGCTACGCATACCATCGGCCAAGAGGCGAATTGATTGTAAGAAATTATCAATGACCATTGGACGGAATACGTTCAGCTCAAAATTACCTGAAGCACCACCAATATTGATAGCAACATCGTTACCCATAACTTGAGCACAAAGCATCGTTAGCGCTTCGCATTGTGTTGGGTTAACTTTACCTGGCATAATTGAGCTACCTGGCTCATTTTCAGGGATTGCAATCTCACCAATACCGCAACGAGGACCAGATGCCAACCAACGAACATCATTCGCAATTTTCATCAAAGATGAAGCAAGACCTTTTAGTGCACCATGAGCGTGAACTAAAGCATCACACGTTGCTAATGCTTCAAACTTGTTAGGTGAAGTAACAAATGGTTGCCCTGTTAACTCAGCAATTTTTTTAGCGACACGTACAGCATATTCAGGGTGAGTATTTAAACCCGTACCGACCGCGGTACCGCCAAGAGCCAGTTCGCACACATGAGGTACAGAGTTTTCAATATGTTTTTCATTGTGAGCTAACATCGCTACCCAGCCAGAAATTTCTTGGCCTAACGTCAGCGGAGTTGCATCTTGTAGGTGTGTACGACCAATTTTAACGATATCTTTAAATTCTTTTGCCTTAGCATCTAATACTTTATGTAATGCTTTTAGCTCAGGAAGTAAATGTTCGCGAATAGCAACAACGGCCGCAACGTGCATAGCTGTTGGGAAGACGTCATTGGAACTTTGGCTCTTGTTAACATCATCGTTCGGGTGAATAAGACGGTCATTACCTCTTTGGCCACCTAAGATCTCACTACCACGGTTTGCAAGCACTTCATTCATATTCATGTTACTTTGAGTGCCAGAACCTGTTTGCCAGATAGCAAGAGGGAATTCTGTCGGATGCTTACCAGCGAGTACTTCGTCAGCAGCAGCGATAATCGCATCGCCACGATCTTTAGGAAGTAATCCTAAATCCATGTTAACGCTTGCAGCTGCTTTTTTAGTCACCGCTAAGGCATGGATTAAAGCAACTGGCATCTTCTCTACAGATATACGGAAATGTTCTAAAGAACGCTGGGTTTGCGCGCCCCACAACTGGTCAGCTGGTACTTCAATTGGTCCCATTGAGTCTTTTTCAATGCGAGTGGCTGCCATTACTATCTCCTTAAGTACATACACAGAATAATCGGTTTTAAAATCACCAGCTTGCAGGTAAGCTGGCAATACCCCTCTATGATGCCACACATTTAATTTCAATAATGCGACTTAACCGTGTTTATTGTATTGTAGTATCAAGGAAATAAGTTGATTTTTAGAAAAAGAGAGTTTGGCTATGCTAAAAATGATTAATAAAGTTCAAAATTATGACTGGGGAAGTAAAACTGCGCTCACACAGTTATACGCTATCCCTAACCCAGAACATTTGCCAATGGCCGAATTATGGATGGGGGCCCATCCTAAAGCGAGTTCTTATGTTGTTAACGCTAAAACCGGTCAAAAACTCTCATTAATTGATTACATTGCCAGTGATCCTGAGAAAATTCTAGGCAAAAAAGTAGCCGCGTCTTTTTCATCACGCTTGCCCTTTTTATTCAAAGTATTGTGTGCAGCAAAACCCCTTTCTGTACAGGTTCATCCGAATAAAGTTTACGCTGAGGTTGGTTTCGCTAAAGAAAATGCAGCGGGTATCCCTCTAGACTCACCTATCCGTAATTATAAAGATGATAATCATAAGCCTGAGCTAATTTATGCGCTCACCCCTTTTAAAGCGATGAATGCATTTCGCCCATTGCAAGAGATCGCCGAGTTACTTGATTTTGTTTCCGCGGCACACCCTGAAATTCAATTTTTTGTTCAATCACCGACGGAAGAAAAGCTGGCTAAATTATTTGCACAAATTCTCAGTCTTTCTGGGGAGCAGAAAGAATTAGCATTAGGTGTATTAAAAGCGGCACTTAATAGCCGCCAAGGTGAACCTTGGAATACGATAAAACAAATGGTTAGCCTTTATCCTGAAGATACTGGTTTATTTGTGCCACTTCTGCTTAATGTGATTGAGTTACAACCTGGCGAAGCGATGTTCTTATATGCAAGAACGCCACACGCATATATTGAAGGTGTAGGTTTAGAAATCATGGCAAATTCAGATAATGTCCTACGAGCTGGTTTGACCAATAAGCATATTGATGTGCCTGAATTGATAGCTAACGTTGATTTTGTTCCTAAAACAAGCAAAAGTTTACTTAGTGAACCCCAGAAATCAGGAAATATCTGTAAATACCATATACCAGTAGAAGATTTTGCATTTAATATATATTCTATTAACGGCACGGAGATAAACATAACTAATGAGACAGCTTCTATCTTATTTTGTATAGACGGTGAGTTAGTTTTGAGATCAGGCAGTGAAGAATTAAAAATCAGTTCTGGAGAATCTGTTTTTATTTCAGCCTTTGAAAAAGAAGTTCGCTTAACAGGTATAGGTGAACTTGCTCGCGTGTATAACCTTTGATTTATTTTGCGTTTTGTTCGTCTTGATTGCACGCAAAAGACGGTTTGTTAAAACTTGTACAAAATTCATTGCATGTTGAATAACGTGCTGAAAGGATGGATGTTTATAATGAAAAAGTCATTAGTTGCAGTTGGTGTTATTATTGCTGTGGGTGCTGCTTGGACAGGGGCGTCATGGTATACTGGCTCTAAAGTAGAAAAGGAATTAAACAAAGTTATCAGCAACACTAACGCATTTTTTGCTGCAAATGCGCCAGAAGCTGGACTCACATTTAAAGTTGAAAACTTTAAACGTGGCGTATTCTCATCTCAAGCAAATATCGTTATTTCAGCAGCTGAGTCAGCAGGTCCTGATGAAACTATCGTTTTCAATACCGATATTGATCACGGCCCTTTCCCGCTATCACAAGTTGCTAAATTTAACCTAATGCCGAAATTAGGTGCAGCACATATTGAATTGGCAAATAACGCTTCTACAAAAGAATTATTTGAAATAACAAAAGGTAAACCTTTTATTTCAGGTGATGCTGTAATTGGTTATAGCAAAAGTATTGATTCAGATTTAGAACTGTTACCGATTGAATATTCGAAAGAAGATGCAAGTGTCTCTTTCAGCGGTTCAAAAATGGTGTTCAATACGACATCTGACCTCGAAAAAGTGGATGCATCTCTAATCACTGATAATTTAGTGATTCAAAAAGCAGATAAATCTGAGGGAATGACCTTAAAAGGATTGAAATTAATCTCTAACGTAACGAAAACTCAATATGGCTTCTATACGGGTAAACAAGAGTTTGTTATCGCAGATACTGATTTTAATATCCCTGAAGTTAAATTTTCTTTCAAAAATTTAGCTATCAATTCAGATACTGTTCTTGAAAAAGAAACGGTCAAAGGGAATTTAGCTTATAGTATTGATGGACTGACAGCGCTAGGACAAAACTTAGGTTCAGGTAAAGCGGTTCTTTCAATCGATAAATTAGATGCAAAAGCATTAGGTCAATTTGTTGAGCAGTATAACAAAGCCTTAGCAGAAGGTCTGGCAAGTGGTAATCCATCCGCTGCTGGGGAACAAATTGCTATGGATATAGTCACAAAAACATTACCTCAACTGCTGCAAAGCAAACCAACCTTTTCGATTAGCCCTGCTTACTGGAAAAATGATGCTGGACAAAGCTCAATTGACTTAAGCATGACTTTCAACAAATGGAATCAAGACGAACTGACTTCATTAGCGTTGTCGAATAAGGTTGATGAAGCAGTTAAGAGCCTGTTGACCTCTTTTGACTTTAATTTCACGCTGAATAAACCTATGGCGATCGAGTTGCTTGCTCAAGCAGCTATTTTAGATCAAGGTAAAGCTGTCGATGCTGAAATCAAAAAACAGTATGTGGAACAAGCAACAGCTGAATTTGAACAAGCACAAATGATGCTGACTTCTGATATGTTCTCTTCTCCGTTTGAAGAAATGTTTATGACAGACGAAGAACGTGCTGAAAAAGCTAAGCAGAAAAAATCACCGTGGATGGTTGAAAAAGGTAATGACCTGACAATGACTATCAAATTTGCAGGTAATGATATTACTTTCAACGCGGATAAATACACTTTAGCTGACTTCTTAACTAAGATGAAGATTATGTCTAGCCCAGAAAGCACTCTGGATTATGAAGAAGAAGACATCATCGTTCCTGAAGTTGAAGAAGCGCCAGCTGAAGGTGCAGAAGTCGCACAACCAGCAAACTAATTTAGTTTAAAATAAATCTTAAAACGCCAGTCAATCAATTTTGACTGGCGTTTTTACATCTATACTAAGAACATATATACAACGAACTATCAGCAAGATAAAGGGATGCAATTAGTGATTAACAGACAGCTGCCATTAACGGATATCCACCGCCATTTAGATGGTAATATCCGCCCTGAAACGATTCTTTCTCTCGCTCAACAGCATAATATCGCGTTGCCTGCCTATGAGCTAGAAACTCTACGCCCTCACGTACAAATCATGACGCAAGAAGCTGATTTAGTCGGATTTTTACAAAAATTAGATTGGGGAGTCGCTGTGTTAGCAGATTTAGATGCCTGCAAACGAGTGGCTCAAGAAAATGTTGAAGATGCTTATAATGCAGGCATTGACTACGCTGAACTACGTTTTTCTCCCTACTATATGGCAATGCAACACAAATTACCCATTGAGGGTGTCGTTGAAGCCGTGATTGATGGGATAATGGCGGGTTGTAAGCAGTATGATATCAAGATCAATTTAATTGGTATTTTGAGCCGGACTTTCGGACCAGAAGCTTGTTCTCAAGAATTAGCGGGTCTTCTCGCTCATCGTGATAAGCTTTGTGCGCTAGATCTTGCTGGTGACGAACTTGGTTTTCCTGGCTCCCTATTTAATACCCACTTTACCCGAGCTCGTGATGCCGGTTTGCAAATAACGGTTCATGCGGGAGAAGCGGCAGGTGCAGAGAGTATTTGGCATGCGATTAAACAGTTAGGTGCGCAAAGAATCGGTCATGGCGTTAAAGCAAATGAAGACCCAGAACTCATTGAGTACTTAGCCTCACATAAAATCGGTATTGAAAGCTGCCTGACCTCCAATATTCAAACGAGTACAGTATCATCATTATCTGCACATCCGTTGAAAATGTTTTTAAATCACGGCGTATTAGCCTCAATCAATACAGATGACCCCGCGGTTGAAGGTATTGAGCTAGACCATGAATATAATATCGCCGCTCCGATGGCAGGATTAACGCAAGCTGAAATTGAACAGGCGCAAATCAATGGATTAACGATGTCTTTTCTCAGTGAGAGCGAAAAGCAGCAATTACGACAAAAAGCCGCCCTTCGCTAATCAGGGGATATTCCTTTTTGATTTTGGGAGGTTGGCTTAGAGAACAAACGGTTGCTAGCTATCAACTCTTGCTCTAGCGCATTAAGGCATGAGAGTTTCGAGCCGCTCTCCCGCCATAAACAACCTCCTTTAACAGTGGATAAAATCGATGTTATTGAGTTGATGGGACATAGAAATAATATATAAGATTATTATTCAATTAGTTAATAGATTGAATATTCATTTTCAACCTTACTATCCGCTGTCATTAAATGTTTAAACGGATTTTAAGATAAAGTCAGATAAGCTGTATTCTAACCCCAAACATCCCCGTTTAGGGCAGTTCAACCAAATTCTGCCCTGTTTAGCTTTTTCATTTTCATACTCAGTGGCTAATGTATGAAGTTTGTTTCCACTCATTAGTATGTTGTAACTAAATGCGAGTGTTTTATCGAGTAGATACCTCTACTCGACACAGGACTAATTATTTAGCTAAGCGCTTTGCATAGCGTTGAGCAAGAACAGCGCAAACCATCAACTGTATTTGATGGAATATCATTAATGGCAATAGTATCACTCCAACAACTGAGGCTGGGAAAAGAACATTCGCCATCGGAACACCATTAGCAAGACTTTTTTTAGAGCCACAAAATACAATCGTTATTTCATCTTCTTTGCTAAATTTAAATAGGCGAGCCGCTAATGTATTGAGCACCATAACAATAAATAAAATAAGGCAACTGATTACAGCGATCATAAAGAGTGAATAGACATCAATACGCTGCCATATCCCTTCAACGACCGCTTCACTGAATGCAACATAAACAACCAATAATATTGATGACCGGTCGGTAATATTAATTAGTTTGCGATTCCGGTTAATCCAATTCGCTAATAACGGCCTAGAAAGGTGCCCTACGACAAATGGCAACATTAGCTGTAATAAAATAGCACCAATTGCATTCAGTGTATCCATCGCTTGGCTGCCATCTTCATCCATTAAGAAGCCCACTAAGATCGGCGATAAAAAGACTCCCAAAATGCTCGATGCTGAAGCACTACAAATTGCCGCGGCAACATTCCCGCCTGCAACAGAAGTAAATGCAATTGCCGATTGTACCGTTGCAGGTAACGCGCAAAGGTAAAGGAAGCCCATGTACACGGTTGGTGACATCCAAGTTGGCACCATGAAATGCAACCCTAAACCAATAATAGGAAATAAAATAAATGTGCTAGAAAAAACCAATAAATGCAGTCGCCAGTGTCCAATTCCGGCCATGATAGATTCGCGAGACAGCTTTGCGCCATGCATAAAAAATAACAGTGCAATTGCTGCTGTCGTTAAGTATTGAAAGCCGATTTTAATCTCCCCCTCACAAGGAAATAGGCTAGCAATTACCACAACACAAATCATGATAAGCAAGAAAGGATCAATTTTAAGTTTTGCTAACAAATTCATTTTAGTACCTAACAAAGAGCCAGCTTTTGCTGGCTCATTAATTTAAAATTAATTTTAGAAATCAATATCTACAGTACGTTTTTCTTTGGCTGAAATGATACCGGCTTCAATCAGCTTCATGATTTCAATCGCTTCTTGGGGTTGTACTGGGTTTTCGGCGCCATGACGGATTGCGTCGAAAATCTTAAGGTAATAACCACCGTAATGACCTTTTTTGTTCACCCACTCTTTAGAAATCAATTCATCGCCTTGTGACAGCGTCACAACTCCGTTACGTTCATCAATCCCCCAATTTTCATCGTTGGGTAACGCCCCACTTTTTAGTTTATCTTCTTGGGAATCAAGACCATATTTAACATAACTGCCTTTCATGCCATGGACGACATAAAGCGGAGATTCCGCCGCAGCCACGGTGGTAGCATGAAGAATCACTTTTTTATCTGCGTAATTAAGCAATACATGGAAATAATCGACGGCTTCTGCATTAGGGCGGATCATCGCTAAATCTGCATGAATACTGGTAGGCTTACCAAAAAATTGTAAGGCTTGATCTAATAAATGCGGGCCTAAATCATACCAAATTCCACCGCCGGCAACAGCCGATTCACGCCATCTTTGGCGTGTCACTGGACGATAGCGATCAAAATGAGATTCATAATATTTAATGTCACCTAAGCAGCCGTCAGCAAAGAGCTGTTTTAACGTCAAAAAGCCCGCATCCCAACGACGATTATGGTACACAGAAAGTATTTTTCCTGCTTTTTGGGCCTGTTGTTGTAGCGCTTCGGCTTCTTCAACAGTAACAGTAAAAGGTTTATCCACAACAACATGTTTACCTGCCGCTAGTGCTTGGCTCGCCAGCGGATAATGAGTATCGTTCGGTGTTGGAATAATAACTAATTCTATTTCAGGATTTGCAAGTAACTGTTCTGGAGAGGAGACTACCGTAACATTCGGCCAATCTGTCGTCACTTTATCTGGCTGACTGCTTGAAATTGCTGTCAGCTCATAACCTGGCAAAGTGGCAATAAAAGGTGCATGAAATGTTTTACTTGCATAACCATAACCAATAATACCCACTTTAATTGGTGCAGACATAATAACCTCATTTTATTAGTTTCCACAAAACGTATAAAAAGTATCACCATAACCAATTAATTAGCAAATAAAACTATGGTAGGATATCCATTGATTGATTCTATCAAAATAATTTTAAGTACCATTGAACACTGAAAAAAAGCATTTTAAACGCTAGCTTAGATGCTCTTAGGCAGGTAACAATATGTATTTGAATTATTATGAACTTAAATATGGAATAAATTGATATGACGCCTGTCTATGACCATCATCGAATTACGGGTTGGCTCCTTGCTCCAGCCGCCTTTATTTTAATGACATTTTTTGCTGTGTGCGCCATGGTAGTAATGTATTCCATTAAACTTTATCAAATTGTCACCACTATTGAGAATTGGTCCAGTTATATCCCGTTAGATTGGTGTTTATCATTTCTTATTACCGTTGTGATGGCGCTATTTACCGCTCATATTTTGAAATTGATGTTTATTCGTTCTAAACATTTCCCTCGCCGTTTTATTATTTGGCTATTAGTGTTATTGCTGTTGGGATTAAAAACCTTCGCCTTCGCTGCCGTTGAAGACGATATCGCACTAAAAACACTCGCTTGGCCACTTATTGGCGCGGGAATCTTTGTGCCTTACATTAAAAATTCTGCCCGCGTGAAAATGACTTTCACACAAGATCGATAAGCATCACAAAAATAGCTTGTTATCATACGCTCAGTTTTACTGACATACGTCGGTCTTTGTTCTTTAATTTTGTTTTCAGGCTATGAAATGACTGATTATCTTTTACTATTTATTGGAACAGTGCTGGTTAATAACTTTGTGCTGGTAAAATTCCTTGGTCTGTGCCCATTTATGGGCGTATCAAAAAAACTCGAAACAGCCATTGGAATGGGCTTTGCTACGACTTTTGTCATGACACTTGCCTCCATCAGTTCTTGGCTGATGGACACGTTAATTTTAGTGCCTCTTGACCTTCTCTATCTACGCACCCTCAGCTTTATTTTAGTGATCGCCGTCGTTGTTCAGTTCACCGAAATGGTTGTCAGAAAAACCAGTCCAACACTCTACCGCTTATTAGGGATTTTTCTCCCACTCATTACAACTAACTGTGCTGTGTTAGGTGTTGCTCTGTTAAATATCAACCAGTCACATGGTTTCTTACAGTCAGCCGTTTATGGTTTTGCTGCCGCAGTCGGCTTCTCATTGGTCATGGTTTTGTTTGCCGCTATTCGTGAACGGCTTGCTGTTGCCGATGTCCCTGCTCCTTTTCGTGGTTCATCTATTGGCCTAGTTACTGCTGGACTTATGTCTTTAGCATTTATGGGTTTTAGTGGTTTGGTGAAATTCTAATGATGTCGTTATGGATTGCTATTGGCATTTTAGCTGTTTTGGGACTGATTTTTGGTTTAGTCCTTGGCTATGCCTCTCTACGCTTTAAAGTTGAAGAAGACCCTATTGTCGAAAAAATTGATGCGATTTTGCCTCAAAGCCAATGTGGTCAATGCAGCTACCCAGGCTGTCGCCCTTATGCGGAAGCCGTCGCTAATAATGGTGAGATGATCAATAAATGTGCCCCCGGCGGCGAGCAAGTTATGTTGAAAATTTCCGAGCTGCTGAATGTCGACCCTCAACCGATTGACGGCGATGAGAGTGCACAGAATCCCGTTCGTAAAGTTGCCATTATTGATGAGGAAAACTGTATTGGATGCACCAAATGTATCCAAGCATGCCCTGTCGATGCCATTGTTGGTGCAACCAGAGCGATGCATACCGTCATTGAAGACTTGTGTACAGGTTGTGACCTATGTGTCGCGCCCTGCCCAACCGACTGTATTGAACTGGTTCCCGTGAAAACGACGACGGCAAACTGGAAATGGGATTTAAACAGTATTCCAGTTAAAAATATTCCTGTATCAGCTAATGAACAACAGCCCAAATCACCCTTTTCTGCGGTAAAAGGTGATGCACATGTTTAATTTATTTAATTGGCTGAAAAAAGATACTATTTGGGATTTTTCAGGCGGCATACATCCACCTGAAATGAAGCTTCAATCCAGCCAAGTTCCAATGCGCGTGGCTTCAATCCCTGAGCAGCTTATTATTCCGTTACAACAGCATTTAGGCCCTGAAGGTGAGTTAATTGTTAAAGCGGGTGATCATGTACTCAAAGGCCAACCTTTAACACGTGGTGTTGGCCGAACCGTACCTGTCCATGCTTCAACGTCCGGTACAATCACCGCAATTAAACCGATGGTTACCGCTCACCCTTCTGGCTTAAAAGAACTGTCGGTTTGCCTCAACGCTGATGGCGAAGATACTTGGTGCGAATTATTTCCTGAGCCTAATTATTTACAACTCACCCCAGCGCAATTATTACAAAAAATTGAACAAGCAGGTATCGCCGGACTTGGGGGGGCAGGCTTTCCAACAGCCTCTAAGCTTGCCGGGGGGAAAGATGCGATCAAGACCTTAATTGTGAATGCCGCGGAATGTGAACCTTATATCACCGCGGATGATCGCCTCATGCAAGAACATGCGGATGAGGTCATCGAAGGCTGTCGCGTTTTGCAACACCTACTCAATCCTGATCAAATTCTTATTGGTATTGAAGACAATAAGCCAGACGCTATTGCGGCTTTAAAAAAAGCAATAACCACTCATGATAAGCATATTTTTATTCGGATCATTCCGACTAAATATCCTTCTGGCGGAGCCAAACAGCTTACTAAAATTTTGACGGGTAAAGAGGTTCCCTCCGGTGCTCGTTCATCTCAAATCGGCGTATTAATGCAGAACGTGGGAACGGTGGTTGCAATAAAACGAGCCGTGATTGATGGTCAACCTTTAATCGAACGTGTCGTGACCGTAACGGGTGAGTCGATCGCCTCTCCGGGTAACTTTTGGACTCGTCTAGGTACCCCCGTACAACACCTTTTACAACAGACAGGTTTTACGCCTGCAACTGAGCAAATGGTCATTATGGGTGGCCCATTAATGGGGTTTACTTTGCCTGACCTTAACGCGCCCGTTGTTAAGATTTGTAACTGTTTACTGGTTCCTAGTATCGAAGAGGTTGGGCAAAAGCCTCTTGAAGAAGCGTGTATTCGTTGTGGTTTATGTGTTGATGCATGCCCTGCTGCTCTGCTCCCTCAGCAACTGTATTGGTTCAGTAAAGGTAAAGAGCATGAGAAAGCACAGAAGCATAACCTCTTTGATTGTATAGAATGCGGCGCTTGCGCCTATGTTTGTCCAAGTAATATTCCTCTCGTGCAATATTACCGACAAGAAAAAGCAGAAATACGTGAGATTAAGCAAGAGGAACGACGGGCAGCAGAAGCAAAATTACGTTTTGAAGCGAAACAGCAGCGGATGGAACGCGAAAAACTGGCCCGAGAAGAACGCCATAAAAAATCAGCTGTTCAAGTGGAGGCATCCGATAAAGATGCTGTTGCCGCAGCCCTTGCTCGTGTAAAAGCCAAAAAATCAGCTGCCACATCCGCAATTGATGTCATTGTAGGTGCAGAGCCCGATAACAGTGCGGTTATTGCCGCAAGAGCGGCACGTAAAGAGCAAGCGAGAGCAAAACAGGCCGAGAAACAAGCCGCTACAATGATAGCAGAAGATAATACTAACGACCCACGTAAGGCTGCCGTAGCCGCTGCACTTGCTCGTGCTAAGGCGAGAAAAGCCGCGGCCGCGCAAGAAAGCAAAGGTGACACTGTCACTCAACCTACGGAAGCAAACGAGGGGAATGATCCGCGTAAAGCAGCTGTTGCTGCGGCTATTGCTCGTGCAAAAGCCAAGAAAGCGGCTCAACAGGAGACTATCGCCTCAGAGAACGTAGAACCAACCAGCGCTGACGAACCGGCTGAGGTTGATCCACGTAAGGCTGCGGTTGCTGCGGCTATTGCTCGTGCGAAAGCCAAGAAAGCGGCTCAACAGGAGACTATCGCCTCAGAGAACGTAGAACCAACCAGCGCTGACGAACCGGCTGAGGTTGATCCGCGTAAGGCAGCGGTTGCCGCCGCTATTGCTCGTGCAAAAGCCAAGAAAGCGGCTCAACAGGAGGCTACCGCCTCAGAGAACGTAGAACCAACCGGCGCTGACGAACCGGCTGAGGTTGATCCACGTAAGGCAGCGGTTGCCGCCGCTATTTCTCGTGCAAAAGCCAAGAAAGCGGCTCAACAGGAGACTATCGCCTCAGAGAGCGCAGAGCCAACCAGCGCTGACGAACCGGCTGAGGTTGATCCACGTAAGGCTGCGGTTGCTGCGGCTATTGCTCGTGCGAAAGCCAAAAAAGCGGCTCAACAGGAGGCTACCGCCTCTGAGAACGTAGAACCAACCAGCGCTGACGAACCGGCTGAGATTGATCCGCGTAAGGCAGCGGTTGCCGTCGCTATTGCTCGTGCAAAAGCCAAGAAAGCGGCTCAACAGGAGACTATCCCCTCAGAGAACGCTGAACCAACCAGCGCTGACGAACCGGCTGAGATTGATCCACGTAAGGCTGCGGTTGCCGCCGCTATTGCTCGTGCAAAAGCCAAAAAAGCGGCTCAACAGGAGGCTACTGCCTCAGAGAGCGCAGAGCCAACCAGCGCTGACGAACCGGCTGAGGTTGATCCACGTAAGGCTGCGGTTGCTGCGGCCATTGCCCGTGCGAAAGCCAAAAAAGCGGCTCAACAGGAGACTATCGCCTCAGAGAACGTAGAGCCAACCAGCGCTGACGAACCGGCTGAGGTTGATCCACGTAAGGCTGCGGTTGCCGCGGCTATTGCTCGTGCAAAAGCCAAAAAAGCAGCACAAGATAAAGCACAACTTATCGCGAAAGCCGATGAAGAGGAAATGCTTTCCCCTGCCGCTGAGCAGCCAATTGAAGAAGAAACAGATCCTCGTAAAGTCGCCGTTGCCGCAGCGATAGCTCGTGTAAAAGCGAAACAGGCTCAAAAACAAAACGAACAAACCATGACAGAGTAAGTGATTAAATACCATGAAATTTAGGCCTATTGACCCAAATAATCGCCGTTTGAAAATTGCAAGCGCTCCATTTACCCATGATAATCAAAGCACTAGCCTTGTTATGCTATGGGTGATATTGGCCGCTTTGCCTGGTATTGCGGCACAAATTTACTTTTTTGGTATTGGTACTCTCTATCAAATTGTTTTAGCCATAATCACGGCCATTATCGTCGAGGGCATTGCTATTCGCCTTCGTCAAAAGCCTGTATTGAATGTACTCAAAGATAACTCTGCGGTTGTAACGGCGCTATTATTAGGTATTAGCCTACCGCCATTAGCGCCGTGGTGGATGATCGTTTTAGGGACAGCTTTCGCGATAATTATTGCAAAACAATGCTATGGTGGATTAGGACAAAACCCATTTAACCCTGCTATGGTCGGTTATGTTGTACTCTTAATTTCATTTCCCGTACAAATGACCAGTTGGTTACCTCCCCATGAGTTACAGACTTTAAATATCAATGCATTAGAAAGTCTATCAATTATTTTTACAGGGCATACCCCAACTGGAGTTACGCTTGATGCCTTACGAATGGGTGTCGATGGAATGAGCCAAGCAACCCCATTAGACAGTTTTAAAACAGGGCTTTTAACTCATCCTATTTCAGATGTTTTACAGCAGCCTATTTTGCAAGGCTCTCTCGCTGGTATTGGCTGGCAATGGGTGAATATTGCCTATTTAGTCGGTGGCGTAATCATGTTGAATCGCCGTATTATCAGTTGGCAAATCCCTGTTGCATTTCTCGCTACATTGGCATTTTGTGCAATCGTAAGCTGGTTAATCGATTCTGGGCGCTACTCTCCACCTTTAGTGCAATTACTCTCAGGCGCAACTATGTTAGGGGCCTTCTTTATTGCAACTGACCCGGTAACAGCCTCCACAACACCAAAAGGTCGCCTCATTTATGGTGTGATGATTGGTTTATTAGTATGGTTAATTCGTGTTTATGGTGGTTATCCCGATGCCGTCGCTTTTGCTGTTTTATTAACCAACATTACCGTTCCTCTCATTGACCACTATACGCAACCCCGTGCATACGGGCATGGACATAAGTAAGGAGGCTGTATGTTGAATACGATGCGCCGTCATGGGGCTATTTTGGCGCTATTTGCAGCAGGTACAACGGCTCTCAGTGCTACGGTTTATACGTTAACTAAGGATACCATTGCTCAACAAGCGGCGATTGTGCAAAAGCAATTACTTGACCAAGTCGTGCCAACCCGTTTATATGATAATGATTTTGGACAAGAGTGTTATTTAGTCGGTGCTGAGGCCCAACTTGGCGGTAAACAACCCCATCGACTGTACATTGCACGAAAGAATGGTGAACCTGTCGCCGCCGCTCTCGAATCGATTGCGCCTGATGGCTATTCTGGCGCGATACATCTATTAGTTGGCGCTGATTTTAACGGTAATGTCCTTGGTGTTAGGGTGACTGAACATCATGAAACCCCCGGACTCGGCGATAAAATTGAAACTCGAATTTCCGATTGGATCACGCTATTAACAGGTAACGTTGCTTCTGAGCAGGACCCTAAATGGGCGGTAAAAAAAGATGGTGGTAATTTTGATCAATTTACAGGTGCGACAATAACGCCAAGAGCGGTTGTGAATGCCACTAAGCGCACTGCTGTTTTTATGCAAAAAATACCACAAAATCTATCAAGTTACCCAATTTGTGGAGCTGAATAATCATGAGTGAATCTAAAGAACTTTTTGCCCAAGGCTTATGGAAAAATAACTCAGCGCTGGTACAACTTTTAGGACTATGCCCTTTACTCGCGGTTTCATCAACAGCAACCAATGCACTAGGACTTGGGCTTGCCACAACACTGGTATTAATCTGTACCAATGTGGCTGTCTCGGCATTTCGTCGTTGGGTACCGAGTGAAATCCGTATACCTATTTATGTCATGATTATTGCTTCTGTTGTTAGCGCCGTACAGATGTTGATTAATGCTTATGCTTTCGGCCTCTATGAGTCTTTAGGCATTTTTATCCCCCTAATTGTGACAAACTGTATTGTTATTGGCCGCGCGGAAGCCTATGCATCAAGGAATCCAGTGCCACTTTCAGCCGTTGATGGACTTGCTATGGGATTAGGGGCTACCGCGGCTTTACTTGTTCTCGGCGCTATGCGTGAAATTTTAGGCAATGGCACGTTATTTGATGGTGCAGATTTACTTTTAGGGCCATGGGCTAAATCATTAAGAATTGAAGTGTTACAGCTTGACTCTCCGTTTTTACTCGCTATGCTGCCACCGGGTGCTTTTATCGGTCTAGCATTAATGCTTGCGGGTAAATATTTAATTGATGAAAAAATGAAAAAACGAGCCGCTCTCAAGTCAGGTCTGCAACCTGAACGTGAATACCCAAAAGAACAAGGATGCGGCAGCCATATTTCTAGATAAAATTGATTGTGAGCTATGAATAAATCAAAACGTATTGAGATATTAACTCGTTTACGCGATAACAATCCCAATCCAACAACGGAATTACAATTTAATTCCCCTTTCGAGCTGCTGATCGCTGTTTTGCTATCAGCACAAGCCACGGATGTTAGTGTTAACAAAGCAACCGCTAAATTATATCCGGTAGCAAATACACCTGAAGCTATGTTGGCGCTAGGTGTTGATGGCATCAAAGAATATATAAAAACCATTGGGCTATTTAACACCAAAGCGGAAAGTGTGATTAAAACTTGTAAGATCTTAATTGAAAAACATAACAGCCAAGTGCCCGAAGATCGTGCCGCGCTCGAAGCCTTACCCGGCGTGGGTCGCAAAACGGCCAATGTTGTTCTAAATACCGCATTTGGTTGGCCAACTATCGCTGTTGATACCCATATTTTTAGGGTCTGTAATCGAACTAACTTTGCACCGGGTAAAAATGTTGTCGAAGTGGAAGAAAAGCTCCTAAAAGTCGTCCCCGCTGAGTTTAAAGTCGATTGCCACCATTGGTTTATTTTGCATGGTCGCTATACCTGTATTGCTCGTAAGCCTCGTTGTGGTTCTTGCATTATCGAAGACTTATGCGAATTTAAAGATAAAGTTTACCCTGAAAATTAATATTACACTGCTCCCAGTAATTTGTTCACGATGCAATTTTTTCTTGCTCTAAGACTTTGTCTTACGTAACAATGGGAGTCAAACTCAACCTCCATAAAAACGGTAAGTATGTTTCAAGACAACCCATTGCTCGCGCAACTCAAACAGCAGCTACATTCTCAAACCCCACGAGTTGAGGGTTTGATAAAAAGTACCGACAAAGGTTTCGGTTTTCTCGAAGTAGATGGACAAAAAAGCTACTTTGTACCTCCTCCGCAGATGAAGAAAGTCATGCATGGTGACCGTGTTGTGGCTGCCATTCATACCGATAAAGACCGTGAATTCGCTGAGCCAGAAGAACTTGTCGAACCTTTTCTCACGCGTTTTGTAGGTCGAATTCAGAAAAAAGATAATGATAACCGTTTATTCGTTATTCCAGATCATCCGCTACTAAAAGATACGATTTCTTGCCGCCCAACCAAAGACGTTACCCATGAATTTGCACAAGGGGATTGGGTTGTTGCTGAAATGCGTCGTCACCCCTTAAAAGGTGATAAAGGTTTTTACGCTGACATTACAGAATTCATTACGGATGGTGAAGACCATTTTGCGCCTTGGTGGGTAACACTGCGTCGTCATCAACTTGATCGTGCAGAGCCACAAATGGTGGATAGTGAACGTGACGATGAAGGCATTGAACGCATTGACCTCACTCACCTTCATTTTGTCACTATCGATAGTGCCAGCACGGAAGATATGGATGATGCGCTCTATGTTGAAAGAACCCCTGAAGGTAATCTAAAGCTTTATATTGCTATTGCCGATCCAACCAGTTATATCAAAGAAGGCAGTGAATTAGATAAACTGGCTTTGGCACGTTCTTATACCAATTATCTTCCTGGTTTTAACATTCCAATGCTACCTCGTGAGCTATCCGACAACCTATGCTCTTTGCGCCCTAATGAGCAGCGCCCTGCACTTGTCTGTGCCACGACGATATTAGCAGATGGCAGTATCGCTGAAGATATTCAATTCTTTAGTGCTTGGGTTGAGTCTAAATCTAAATTGGTTTACGACGAAGTTTCTGATTGGTTGGAAAAAACAGGTAGTTGGCAGCCAGCTAATCCAGCGGATCAACAACAGATCGAGTTACTAAAAGAGATGGCTGATAAACGCCATCAATGGCGTCAACAAAATGCACTGGTGTTTAAAGATCGCCCTGATTATCGTTTCCTATTAGATGATAAAGGCAATGTCATTGATATCATTGTAGAAAGCCGCCGTACAGCAAATCGTATTGTCGAAGAAGCCATGATAACGGCTAACCTGTGTGCAGCAATACAACTGAAAAACAGCTTAGGTTTTGGTGTATTTAATGTCCACATGGGCTTTGAACCATTACAAATTGACCAAGTCGTACAAACGTTGAAAGATCATGGTATCGAAACGACCGCGGACGCATTGCTAACTTTGGACGGTTTCCGTCAACTACGTCGTCAGTTAGATGCACAACCGACCCAATTCTTAGACAGTCGTATCCGCCGCTTCCAAACATTTGCTGAGGTGAAAAGTGAACCCGGCCCGCATTTTGGCTTAGGTTTTGACGCTTACGCAACTTGGACATCACCAATTCGTAAATATACAGACATCGTTAACCATCGGTTATTAAAGTCTGTGATTGCTGGCCAGCCTTCAACGAATAAGCCAACAGAAGAGTTGTCAATAAAATTAGCTGAACGCCGCCGTGCAAACCGCATGGCTGAACGCGATGTCGGTGATTGGCTATATGCGCGTTTCTTAAAGCCATTTGAGGGGACTGACCAAGTTTTCCCAGCGGAGATCATCGATATTACTCGTGGTGGTGTTCGTGTCCGACTCACCGATAATGGTGCTGTTGCTTTTATCCCAGCGCCGTTCTTACATGCTGTGCGCGACGAAATACAATGTAGCCAAGAAACGGGCAGCGTATTAATTAAAGGTGAACCTGCGTACAAACTCAACGATATTATTAATGTCAATATCGCCGAAGTTCGTATGGAAACACGTAATATCGTTGCTCGCCCCGCCGCATAATTCTTTTTAATACTATACTATAAATATGCTACTGATTTTATCAGTAGCATATTGTTTTATTGCCGTCTTATTTAGTCTACAACACTTAGTTATATTTCCGTTTTTTATAGATATTAATTCCCGATAATTCTGATTCGTATAATTACTGATTGTGATAATTTGGTTACGTCCACAAAACTCGGAGTCACTAAAATGAACACGACAAGTAAACGCGTTACGACATTCGCTTTAGCCACTATTATCGCTATTAGCCTGAGTGCATGCTCAAATATGTCAAAACGAGACAAAAATACCGCTGTAGGTGCTGGCGTAGGTGCCGTAGGTGGGGCAATCCTAACGGGAGGTAGCACACTAGGAACTGTTGGTGGCGCTGCTGTTGGTGGGATTATTGGACATCAAGTCGGAAAATAAATTCATGGCTAAGGGGCTTTCCCCTTAGCCTGTACTACGATCAGCCACCCGCTAACTTAACGTGATAGCCTTTTGCTTCTAAAAGTTGTTTGATTATGTCGCGTTTATCGCCTTGGATCTCAATATCACCGTCTTTTACTGAGCCGCCACAACCGCACTTTTTCTTCAATTCCGCAGCCAGTTTTGCCAGTTCGCCATCGTCTAGGTCAAGTCCGGTAACAATACAAACGCCCTTACCTTTACGCCCAGCCGTTTCACGACGGATCCTAACAATACCGTCTCCTTTAGGGCGTTGGATTTTAGGCTTCTCTTGTTCTATTCGCCCACTCTCAGTGCTATAGACTAGGCGACTATTTGAATCACTCATACTCAAGCCTTAATCGATTGGTTGATTTGCTGTAATGCTAATGCAGGGTTATCGCTACGAGTGATCGGCCGACCAATCACCATATAATCAACCCCTGCTTGTAATGCATCTTGTGGCGTCATGATACGACGTTGGTCACCCACATCACTTCCTACAGGGCGAATGCCTGGCGTGACTAATTTAAAATCACGACCACACAATGATTTCAATCTTTTTGCTTCGTGCGCTGAACACACGACACCATCTAAACCACACTCTTTCGTCAATAATGCCAAACGTTCAGCATGCTCTGCCGGTGTCGCATTAATACCAACCCCCAGCAAATCAGATTGATCCATACTGGTTAAAACGGTAACTGCTGTTAATAATGGCGCTTCTTTACCATAAGGCTCTAATGCTTTTCGGGCGGCTTCCATCATACGGCTGCCACCACCTGCATGAACGTTCACCATCCAAACCCCCATCTCTGCTGCCGCAGCGACTGCACGAGCAACGGTATTTGGGATATCGTGGAATTTCAAATCAAGGAAAACCTCAAAGCCTCGTTGATGCAGTGACTTGACAAAGTGCGGGCCATTAAAGGTAAACATCTCTTTACCGACTTTCAAACGGCATTCACGGGGATCAATTAGGTCAACAAACGCCAATGCAGCGTCTACATCTTCATAGTCGAGTGCAACAATGACTGGCGAGTGAGTAGATACACGAGCGTGGTTTTCTGTTGAAGAAATCATTTAGTTGTAGCCTTAATCATATTTGGTAAAAAGTGACACTGTCACTGTCCATCTAATCCACGAATTGGTTTGATTGTGTCCCATGAACGGCAAGATGGGCAATGCCAATATAACGAATGTGAGGTAAAACCACATTTGTGGCAACGGTAATCGGGTTTAGTTCTAATTTGCTCACCCACCATTTTGCGTAACAGGATTAAGCTTTCTTTTGCTCGCCCTTCTTCCGCTTCTTGTAGGTGGTAATCCATTAAGCGATAAAATAATCGCATGGTGGGATGGCGTTGAATCTGATCATTAATATAACTTGCAGCAGCCTCATGATTCTGTTTATCAACAATAATATCGGCTAAGTAAAGTTCAGCAATTGCGCCCGTATTGCCAGCAACACATTGACGTAAGTACGTTTCCCAATCTTCGATATTCGCAGTTTGTTGGTAGCAATCATGCAATAAAGGCAAGGTTTCAGCCACCAGCTCTCTGTCTTGTTCATAAACTTGTTTTAGGACCGCAATGGCTTTGTCATACTGCCCTTGCTCAATAAAAATGCGCCCTTTCATAATCGACACACGAGCACAAGTTTTATCGGCCTGTTCTGCCTTATTGAGTAAGCTTAATGCACCATCAAGGTCGTCACTGCTAAGATGTTGGCTAGCTAGCTCACAATAGAAATGCGCAATATTTTCACGTTGCTCTTCATTACCCAATTTAACTAATTTGGTGGCAATCTCGATAGCCTTACTCCATTCACTAGTCAGTTGGAAAATACTGAGTAATGACTGCAAGGCATTTTGCTTAAAATCGACCTCATCAGTTAATTGCTGAAACATATTTTCAGCGCGATCATAAACCCCTGCCGCCATATAATCACGGCCGAGTTGCTGAGTGGCTAAAAGACGTTGTTCAAAAGATAATGATGCACTTTCAACAAGCGATTGATGAATTCGGATTGCTCGTTCAACCTCACCTCGGGAGCGAAATAAATTACCTAATGTGAGATGTGCTTCAAATGCGGAGCTATCCTCTTTCAACATATCGAGAAAGAGGTCAACAGCTTTATCTTGCTGATTTGACAAAAGAAAGTTAACACCCGTCACATAGTCTCGTGACAGGCGATTAGCATGTTGCTGCTTGTCTTGTTGAGCGCTTCGACGCCCCATATACCAGCCGTATGCAGCCGCGACAGGTAACAACAGAAACAGCAGCTCAAACATACAAGTTTATTCCTTGTTCTTCTGAGCCACAATTTCTGTAGAATCAGAGAATGTTTTATCATCCACACTCAGTTGGGATTCAAGGCGTTTGATTTTACGGCGCGCATTTTTCAGGCTAACCACCGCACGCAAATAAAACAGCCCTGCAACTAACCAACCGAGCACAAAACCGACCCCAAACAACGAAGCCAAAAGCGAAGATAATGCAAAATCTCCCTGCGCAATCAGATAGTTAAATGTAATCACCTGATTATTGCTTGAGCCTAGCGTTATTGAAATGATAAAAATCACAACAGCTAGTAATAATATCAGAAAATATTTCACATTCTTTCCCGTTATCCGTTTTTATGAAATGAAATTATCTACCTGATAAGGTAGCATTTCTGGCGCACTCAGACAAAGTAATTTATCTTATACGCCGACTTTGCTGATGCCTTATGGCGCTTATTTAAGCGACTTTTGTGCTATCACTCGCGGCTTATGCTCGCTCTTTTAATACAGCACATGCCACCAAGGCTAGAATCGCGCTAATGATAATGGAGGCAATAGCATCAACTGGCCAATGCATTCCTAGTAGCAATCGACTCAAAACAATCCCTTCAGCCCACACAGCAATTATCACTGAAAGTAGATATTGCCTACGCTGCCAAAATAGCCCGATCAATAATAACGCCCAACCTGCGGCAAATAAAACATGGCCTGATGGAAATGAATACCCTGTTTCAGCCTGCCAATGTTTCCGTTGCCATGACGGAACCTGAGCATTTTCTTTAACAAACTGTTTAATTACCTCGGCCCGTTGTTTTCTTTTTAATTCATAAAAATCTGAATTCGAAAGGCCATACTCTTTTTCTAACCAAACCACATAAGGTCGTGGTTCTTGGAGACTGTTTTTAACAATCCCTTTGATACCTTGCCCCGCAAGAATACAACAGATAATCACGCTCCCCCATAAAATGGTGTGTTTTAATTTGAGCTTACAAACATAAAAAGTCAGAGCGAGTAAAACGGTTGAGGTTATTAGGCTATAAGGGAGCCCCGCAGTTTCGGTTAACCAAAACAGCCATTTAATCGATTCTACTTTCGATGACGGCAGCCAATACCAGCCGCTCATCCACAGTACGGTAGGCGGAATAAGTAATAAAACAGCAAAAGCGATGATGGGATATATTGATCTATTCATTTTATGCTATTTATGCCTGTTGAGTATTTGAATTAATAAAATTTGATTCACAAGTGATTAACTCTGTTATAGTAATGAATAGGAGACCGTGTGCAAATAAAAGTCTTCTCTATATGCTAAACACCATATAGCATCGATAGATTATCCCCTATCGATTAACGTTCTTAATTACGCAAGAGTTATTTCAACTAATGAATGAAAATATGCAGCTAATACGTGTTGCCGAAGCCAAATTACCCACTCCTTTCGGCGAGTTCTTAATGGTCGGGTTTGAGGAAATAGCAACCGGTCGTGACCACGTCGCTCTCATTTTTGGCGATATATCAGGTCCGGAACCAGTGCTCAGTCGTATCCACTCCGAATGCTTAACGGGTGATGCGTTATTCAGCTTACGCTGTGATTGCGGTTTCCAATTAGAAGCAGCACTTTCTCAGATTAGTAAAGAAGGCCGTGGAGTGCTACTTTATCATCGCCAAGAAGGTCGCAATATTGGCCTACTCAATAAAATTCGTGCCTATGCATTACAGGATCAAGGCTTAGATACCGTCGAAGCGAATCTTAAATTAGGTTTTAAAGCGGATGAGCGCGATTTTACACTGTGCTCTGACATGTATAAATTATTGGGTATTAACGAAGTCCGCTTATTAACCAATAATCCTAAAAAAATTAATATTATGCGTGAAGCCGGCATTAATGTTGTTGAACGTGTTCCTTTAATTGTTGGCCGTAATCCAAGCAATGCTCATTACTTAGATATAAAAGCTGAGAAAATGGGGCATATGCTATTTAAGCATCAATAATTTTTCAAAAATGGAAGAGCTTATGATCGCGCTCTTCCTTTACCAATATTAAAATAATAACAATCGGTTGTATGACTTTCCCTCTCTGATATATTCACTTTCACTCTATAAGGTTTATACTGTTACCCATCAATGATCTCGAAAAATAAATTTAACGACTTAAATTTATTTCTCTGATAATAAGGAGCTACGGTGAATAACCTGCATTCTATCCAACGTATGAGAAGATTACGCAAAACTGAAAAAATGCGTGACCTTTTCCAAGAAACGCATCTTTCCCTTAATGACCTGTGTCTACCTATCTTTGTTGAAGAAGGTATTGACGATTATAAACAAATCGACAGTATGCCTGGCGTTGTACGTATCCCTGAAAAACGTTTAGCCTTTGAAATAGAACGTATTGCCAAAGCAGGCATTAAATCTGTGATGACATTTGGCGTTTCTCATCATTTGGATGAAACGGGTAGCGATGCGTGGCAAGAAAATGGTTTAGTCGCACGTATGTCACGCATATGTAAAGATACCGTCCCCGAAATGATTGTGATGTCAGATACTTGTTTCTGTGAATATACATCACATGGTCATTGTGGTGTTATGCAGGGTGATATTGTTGATAATGATGCCACAATCCATAACTTAGGTTTGCAAGCAGTGGCTGCTGCTCGAGCAGGTGCGGACTTTATCGCCCCTTCAGCTGCAATGGATGGACAAGTTGCAGCCATTCGCCACGCTCTAGATGCAGCGGGTTTTACAGACACCGCAATCATGTCTTACTCCACAAAGTTTGCGTCAGCGCTCTATGGTCCATTTAGAGATGCGGCAGGCTCTTGTTTGAAAGGTGACAGAAAAACCTATCAAATGAATCCGATGAACCGCCGCGAAGCCATTCATGAGTCATTGATTGATGTTCAAGAAGGCGCTGATGCACTAATGGTTAAACCCGCGGGAGCTTATTTAGATATCATTCGTGACCTACGCGAACGTACTGAATTGCCTATTGGCGCTTATCAGGTTAGTGGCGAATATGCACAAATTAAATTTGCTGCAATGGCGGGAGCGATCGACGAAACTCGCGTGACGCTTGAAACTTTAGGTGCGATCAAACGCGCTGGTGCTGATATGATTTTCACCTATTTTGCACTTCAACTCGCTGAAGACAAAATTCTGTCCCTCTAATGATTGTCTACAGTGCCCGTTAATGCATTCATTAACGGGCATTTTCATTTACCCTTTTTGCCTGTTAAGTTGTTCTGTTAATCGTAGGGCATAACTTTGCGCAACACTTGAGTCATGTAGGCCTGTAATCAACAATTTTTGCTTTTCATCGGCAGTCTTTGCAGCCACTCCCCAGCAGGCGATATCCGCCCTTGAGTGAGACATTTCATCCAAATTGGCTACTTTTTCTGGCATGGCCACAATATCGTTGTTTTGAGATAAGGGGACTATATCTATTGCGACATAATCCGCATGACGACCTAATGGGAATTCTTTATCTACCAATAAACGGAGATCACAAACTTCAGTTTCGGGTGTTTGCATCACAATGGAATATAAATTTGGAATATGTTCAAGAATATCTCGAACTTCATTTTGATAATGATGACTTGACGAACTTGACGAGGTAGAGACGAGAATATCTGCAGCCCAAAGTGCACCTTTGTAAAAATCCGTTGCATTAATATCTGCCATATCTTTTTCCTTTACGTTAGATCATTTCATTAGCCCGTTTATATCTTATCGAATATCAATATACGCTATTTGTATCCGCCGATTTAAAAATACGTCCCCACTCCTTACGCATTTTTATCCCCCTGTGAGCAGTTATTCCCCCCTTACCGACCACAAAATGTATTTCGCCACCAAAAAACACTCTGTACATCCATTCATAGAGCCTAACAGCAACATCATCATAACCTGAAGTTAATCGCATTATATTGCGAAATAACAATAAAAAACGCCCATTGTAAAAATACAGATGGGCGTTTTTAACCAACAAATGCCAAAAATTAGTGCAGCATTTGACGGATCACATAATGCAAGATACCGCCATTTCGGTAATATTCCATCTCGGTGGCTGTATCAATACGGCAACGTGTGGCGATTTCTTTTACCTGCCCATCTCCATAGGTGATTTTCACCACGATATGTTGACCCGGCTCAATGGATTGCAAGTACTCAACATCTATACGCTCATCACCTTTAAGCCCCAGCGTTTTACGCGTGGTGCCTTGTGGGAATTCCAGAGGAATAACCCCCATACCAATGAGGTTAGAACGGTGAATACGCTCATAAGATTCTGCAATCACCACGCGAACACCCAGCAAATTAGTACCTTTTGCTGCCCAATCTCGACTCGAACCAGAACCATATTCCTTACCGGCAATGATGGCTAAAGGCAATTTTTCTTTTTGGTACAGCATGGCGGCATCATAAATTGCCATTTGTTTGCCTGTTGGAATATGTTTTGTATAGCCACCTTCAACCCCTGGCACCATTTCATTACGAATACGAATATTTGCAAACGTACCACGCATCATCACTTCATGGTTACCACGGCGAGAACCGTAGGAGTTAAAATCAGCGACAGCCACACCATGTTCCTGCAAGTAGCGTCCCGCTGGACTATCTACCTTAATATTCCCTGCTGGAGAAATATGGTCCGTTGTGACTGAATCGCCTAATATGGCCAGAATATGCGCTCCATGGATATCCTGAACAACCTCTGGTTCCGCCTTCATACCTTCAAAGAAAGGTGGATGACGGATATAGGTAGAATCCTCCTGCCAGTGATAAGTAGAGGAGCTTTCAACCTGTAATGCTTGCCA
This sequence comes from Providencia sp. PROV080, assembly GCF_033688105.1. Classification (NCBI taxonomy): domain Bacteria; kingdom Pseudomonadati; phylum Pseudomonadota; class Gammaproteobacteria; order Enterobacterales; family Morganellaceae; genus Providencia; species Providencia sp. PROV080. The sequence goes on along the minus strand of NZ_CP096346.1, from coordinate 2,275,328 downwards.
TGCTTCGTCTCCATCAAAAACAGCACTGTATTCTTTACGGAACATCTCTGTTTTCACTTTTTCAACCGCTTGGGCAATTTCAGCGCTTGATGGCCAAATATCTTTCAGGTAGACATCATTACCTTGATGGTCTTTACCTAGCGGGTCTGTTTTGACATTGATATTCATGTTGCCCGCGAGTGCATAGGCAACCACCAGCGGTGGTGACGCAAGCCAATTGGTTTTGACTAAAGGATGGATCCGCCCTTCAAAGTTGCGGTTTCCAGATAATACCGCCCCTACGGTCAAATCGCTCTCTTTGATCGCTTGTTCAATCGGTTCTGGTAATGGACCTGAGTTACCGATACAAGTTGTACAACCATAACCCACAAGATTAAAGCCTAATTTGTCTAAATACGGCGTCAAACCGGCTAAAGCTAAATAGTCGGTAACCACTTTAGAACCCGGCGCTAAAGAAGATTTAACCCAGGGTTGACGCGTTAAGCCTTTTTCTACTGCTTTTTTCGCTAATAGCCCAGCAGCCATTAGGACACTTGGGTTTGAGGTATTTGTACAAGATGTTATTGCCGCGATGACAACAGCACCATCGGTCATGTCAAAGGTTTGTCCTTGATAATTTACCGTTGGATGTGCCGCTTTATCTTTTTTATTCAGTTCCAATTCGACAGCGGCTTGAAACGCTTTTGGTACTTGGCTCAGTTCGACGCGATCTTGTGGACGCTTAGGCCCTGCTAAACTGGATTCCACTGTCGACATATCAAGCTCTAAGGTGCTCGTAAAGATCGGTTCATCACCGGCATGACGCCATAAACCTTGCTCTTTAGAATAAGCTTCCACCAACGCAATTTCATCATCACTGCGTCCTGTTAGCTTCATATACTCTAATGTGACATTATCAACAGGGAAGAAACCACAAGTCGCACCGTATTCTGGCGACATGTTCGCGATCGTTGCCCTATCCGCCAATGGTAAATCCGCAAGGCCATCACCATAAAACTCAACAAACTTACCAACCACACCATGCTTACGTAGCATTTGTGTGACCGTTAAAACTAAGTCCGTTGCAGTAATACCTTCACGTAATTTGCCTGTCAGTTTAAACCCGACAACATCAGGGATGAGCATTGAGACGGGTTGACCGAGCATAGCGGCCTCAGCCTCAATTCCCCCAACCCCCCAGCCTAATACACCAAGGCCATTGATCATGGTTGTATGTGAATCGGTACCCACTAAAGTATCTGGGTAGGCATATAATTGACCATCAATTTCTTCATACCACACTGCTTTACCGAGGTACTCTAAATTCACTTGGTGGCAAATACCAGTACCCGGTGGAACGACTCTAAAGCGGTTAAACGCTTTTTGTCCCCAACGCAAAAAGAGATAACGTTCATGGTTGCGCTTCATTTCAATTTCAACGTTATCATCAAATGCTTTGTCGGTCGCAAATTCATCAACCATCACCGAGTGGTCAATAACAAGATCCACCGGAGACAATGGATTGACTTGATTAACATTACCACCTAACGATTTCACCGCTTCACGCATCGCAGCCAAATCAACAACCGCCGGTACCCCTGTAAAGTCTTGCATCAGTACCCTAGCGGGTCGATAAGCTATTTCTCTCTCAGCATGCCCCGTTTTTTGCCAATCGATGATCGCTTGCAAATCAGCTTCGACCACTGATTTGCCATCAATATTACGCAACAGGTTTTCAAGTAGGACTTTGAGGGATTTGGGTAGCTTAGTAGCATCACCGAGTTGTTTAGTAGCAATCGGCAAACTGAAGTAATTATAGAGCTTGCTTCCGACACTGAGTGTTGATGCACTCTGTGTTTTTAGACTCAACGACATAACTCCTCCTTGGTTTTATGATGATTATGGGTCATCTTACTTGCCTAACAAATTCACAATGTTTTGTTAATTACTTGTAATTATAGTTGCTGAAAATATTTACTTTATGGATTTTGTGTCAAATCCTTAAATTCTCTGTGCTTTTCATCAAAAAACACAAAAAAATTTAAGAAAAATAGGTATCGAAATATAATATGAGAAATTCGCTCGTCTTATGAGTAATCATTAAATGACTTAAATAGAAACCTTATGTCGCGCATAAAAACAGGCGACATAAGGTAAAGAAAGGGGTTGAAAGGTGTCATTACACGATAGGCAATTTAATGTCTTTAAACATCTCTTCAATATCTTCATTGTTACGAAGTGCAATCGCCTTATCCACAACATCCCGAGTAAGATGAGGGGCAAAACGCCAAATAAAGTCATACATATAACTACGCAAAAAGCTGGTTCGCTTAAAGCCTATTTTCGTTGTGCTATAGCTAAATTTATCCCGCATATCAATCACAACGAGATCACTATCCAACTCAGGGTTCACCGCCATACTCGCAATGATACCAATCCCTAACCCAAGACGAACATAGGTTTTAATAACATCCGCATCTGTTGCCGTAAAAATAATTTTAGGCTCAAGATTTGCCTTTTGAAAAGCAATATCTAATTCAGAACGCCCTGTAAAACCGTGGGTATAAGTCACTATCTGGTATTGTGCTACATCCTCAATCGTGACATTTTTCTTCTCCGCTAACGGGTGATCTTTTTTCACCACAACACAGCGATTCCAGTGATAACAAGGAAGCATGATCAAATCACTATAGAGATGCAGCGCTTCTGTTGCTATTGCAAAGTCACTATTTCCCTTACAGACTTCTTCAGCAATTTGGGTCGGCGAACCTTGCTGCATGTGCAATGAAACATGTGGATAACGCTCGATAAAACCTTTTATGACAGGCGGTAATGCATAGCGTGCTTGGGTATGCGTTGTCGCAATATGCAAGGTGCCTTTATCTGGATATGTATGCTCCCCTGCAACCGAGCGAATGGCCTCTATTTTTGACAAAACCTCACGAGAAATACGGATCACCTCTTCACCGGCGGGTGTAACATGAGTGAGATGTTTACCACTGCGAGCAAAGATTTGAATACCTAGCTCATCTTCTAGCATGCGAACTTGTTTACTGATGCCTGGCTGTGAGGTAAATAGCCCTTCAGCAGTTGAAGAGACATTCAAGTCATGATTAACCACTTCAACAATATAGCGTAATTGCTGTAATTTCATTTTTAGGTTCACCTCTACAGAGCGTGTCAGAATTTAGCTATAGCTAAAAATTATTACTTATAATTAAAAGCTATATATATGATATTTAATATAACTAATATAACACCATAATGCAGACTGTGAATAGCCAGATGATGAAATTCCACATAAGTTAATTTAAATATAAAACTATTTATACAGTTAACTAGTAAGGAAATGCAAAGTTATGACCCAATTTTCGTAAACTATGATTGAATAGGAGATAAGCAACTTTGTAAGATGGGTAAATCCACTTTAGCCTTAGTAATGGAAATCAAAATTCTCAACGAAGAGAGGACGTTACATGCAGAAAAACATTTTGGCGCTCATTATCAGTATGTCGACTATCGCCATGGCCCCTCAGCTGTATGCCAAAGAAATTTCCTATGGAAATCAAAAGATTGTTTTATCAGACAACATCGCTTCTGGTGATGATTTTTATCGCTACGTGAATCAGGATTGGATCAGTAAGGCAAAGATCCCTACCGGTATGCCACGCATCAACTCGTTTGTTGAGCTATACCTAACCACAGAAAAGCAGCTACAAAGTATTATTGACCAACTTCAAAACGCGCCGGCCAACACGCTCAATCATAATCAAACAAATATTCGTAACTTGTATGCTAGCTACCTTAATGAAGAGGCCATCGAAAAAACTGGCATTGCGCCTCTTAAGGAAGAGTTAGATGCCATTAGCCATGCGAAAAACCATAATGATATTAGCAAATTGATGGCATTACCTGCTTATACGCCATTTATTTCTTATTGGGTCGACCTTGATGCCAAACAACCTGATACTTATGTTTTATACCTTGGTCAAGGCGGTTTAGGCTTACCGAATCGTAATTATTATCTCGACGACACCCCTCAGATGGAAGATATTCGCAAAAACTATATTGCTTATATCGCAACAATCTTAAACTTAGCGGGTGAAAAAGAGGTTGAGCAGAAAGCTCAGCAAATTTTTGCTCTAGAAAAATCCATGGCTCAGGTGCATTGGAGCCCAGAAGCACGTCGCGATACGATCAAAAATTATCATCCCATGACGCTCGATGAAATGAAAAATTTCACTGAAGGATTTGAGTGGGATAACTTCATAAATCAATGGCAACTTTCAAACAAACAATTGAATAAGGTCATTGTGGAAAATGATAGTGCTGTAAAACAGTTAGCGAAAATCTATGCTGATACCCCCGTCTCGACACTTCAAGACTATCTGCGTTTTCATTATTTAAGCGACCAAGCACCCTATTTAAACCGTGATTATTCTGACGCTAGATTTGATTTTTATTCACGTAAATTGAATGGTATTGAAAAACAAAGATCCCGCAAAGAACGTGCTCTTGAAACAGTAAACCGTTTACAAGGCGAGCCGATGGGCCAGATTTATGTCGAGAAATATTTCGACCCTGAATCAAAAGCTAAAATTACTGAGCTGGTGAGTTATATTAGAGGCACTTTCAATTCACGCTTAAAAGATAATGACTGGATGGATAACCCAACGCGTGAAGAAGCGCTCAAAAAGCTTGAACAATTTACCGTTAAAGTAGGCTACCCTGATAAGTGGAATGATTTTAGTAGCATTAATTTAAAGCCTGATACTTTATTGGATAACTATAAGCAAGTCTTGAATTGGTCCTATCAGGATAACATGAGCAAAATAGGACAACCGGTTCGTCAATGGGAATGGGGAATGACACCTCAAACCATTAATGCGTATTTTAATCCTGTTCAAAATGAGATTGTATTCCCTGCCGCAATTTTGCAGGCGCCATTCTTTGACCCTAATGTTGACCCTGCTTATAACTACGGCGCTATTGGCGCTGTCATCGGCCATGAAATGGGCCATGGGTTCGATGATCAAGGAAGCTTATATGATGGTACAGGGCAACTTCGTAACTGGTGGAGTGATGCTTCAAAACAACACTTCAAGCAGAAAACTGATAAATTAGTTGAGCAATATGATGGCTTTCGTGTCGATGGCCAAAAAGTGAATGGTCAACTCACATTAGGGGAAAATATTGGTGATTTGGGCGGCCTTAATATCGCACTGAGCGCGTATAAGCAATTCGTCAAAGAGAATTACCCAAATGGTGAAGCACCTATTATTGATGGCACAACGGGATTACAACGTTTCTTCATTTCTTGGGCAAGAACTTGGCAAGAACTGTCAAATAAAGAATCTGAACGAAACAAAATCTTAACCGACCCGCATAGCCCAAACCAATTCAGAGCGAATGGTGTCGTACGAAATATGGATGAATGGTATCAAACATTCTCTGTTGATAAAGATAACAAATTATATCTTGAGCCAGAACAGCGTATCCGTATTTGGTAATTAACCATTAACAAAGGCGCTAGCAATGAGTGCCTTTGTTAGTTCTGACAAATACAGGTAACTGTGTATTTATACAGTCACCCATAAATTCAGCATCAACCTTCTCTTAATAAAAATAAATTATTTATTTTCAATAAATTAAAGTCCCTGAATACCTCAGAGCCTCATAGTAAGATTGATTTTTGGTCGGGTTTTATCAATAACTGTATATTTATACAGCCACCCATGAATTCAGCATCACCCTTCTCTTAGTAAAAATAAATTATTTATTTTCAATAAATTAAAGGCCCTGAATACCTCAGAGCCTCATAGTAAGATTGATTTTTGGTAGGCTTTCCCTAATAACTGTATTTACATACAGTATTATTTAATAACACCGCACGCCATACGAGCACCACCACCCCCTAGCGCTTCCGGATGGTCAGAGTAATTATCCCCGCCAACGTGCACCATTAGAGCACGGTTTTCAACGTCTTTGAGTGTTTTTAAGCGTGGCGCTAATACGGCATAGTCCGCATTACCTTTAGCATCAACAACTAGACCAGGTAAATCACCTAAGTGACCTGTTTTATCATAAGGGCCTTTGTGAACGCCGGTTTTCGCTGGATCCATATGCCCACCCGCTTTTAATGCAGGCACTGTTTTACCTTCTTTTTCGCCAGCTTCACAGCTTGGGTTTTCATGAATATGGAAGCCATGAACCCCGCCTTGTAGGCCTGTTAATTTTGGTGAGAACAGTAACCCATAATCCGTTTCGGAAATAACAACCTCACCAATGGCTTTACCTTCACCTTGTGGAGTTGCTTCTTTCAAGACTACTGTTTTTTCCGCTGCGTTAGCTGCAAAAGCGGTGAGTAAACCAGCGAGTAAACACATTTTGAATTTCATTCTACCTCCAGTCGTGGGTCTATTTTTATACGTTTATATCGTTACATTGATTATTGCGTTTGTTGCTAAAAAGCGGATAAATATCAATAAACTGATAACTATTGATATTCGCTATTTATCAGCATAGCAAACCCGCATCATATTGCTTTGCGGTTAGCCACATAAATCAACACTTAACCTAAATATACGCATTTTTAAGACTGCGCCTGAAAAGTGATAAAATAATAAACCGTTCATCAAAGATGGGATTTCAGGGAGAGAGGATGAACCCTATGTCACCCCTGAAAATTATTTGAGTTCTTACAGAGAAAAAGGCGATAGAATCGTCTATCGCCTTTGGCTTTTAGAGGGGCAATATAAAGAATGTTACTTCTCTTTTGCTTCCCATTTACCGTCTACAAAAAATGCACTCCAACCCGTCGCTTTGCCATTTTTCTCAGAAGAGACATATTGTTGCTTGGTTTTACGGCTAAAACGTACCACTGTTGGATTACCTTCTGGGTCTTGCGCTGGCGCATCTGCTAAATATTTTAGCTTTTCAGGCAATCGGTCCTTGAAGCGTTGCAGTTCTTCCACCAGAGGTGCTCGAGTTTCACGCGATTTAGGGAACGTGTTTGCCGCAAGAAATACCCCAGCAGCACCATCACGCAATACAAAATAAGCGTCTGATTTCTCACATGGCAATTCAGGCAAGGGAACCGGATCTTCTTTTGGTGGTGCAATCTCACCATTTTTTAAGATCTTACGCGTGTTTTTACACTCTTCATTTGTGCATCCCATATAAGGCCCAAAGCGCCCTGTTTTTAGGTGCATTTCAGAACCACATTTGTCACATTCAATGACAGGGCCATCATAGCCTTTAATACGGAATTCACCCTCTTCAATCTCATAACCTTCACAGGCTGGGTTATTACCGCAAACATGCAATTTACGTTGGTTATCAATCAAGTAGCTATCCATCGCTGTGCCACATTTCGGGCAACGGCGCTTAGCACGTAACGCATTAGTTTCCGCATCATCACCCTCAAGTATATTCAATACTTCATGTTCAGGTATCAAATTGATGGTTTTCTTACAACGTTCTTTTGGTGGAAGCGCGTAGCCTTCACAACCAAGGAATACACCGGTTGATGCAGTACGAATTCCCATATGACGTTCACAATCAGGACAAGTAATTGATGTGATCACCATCGGGTTAGTACGCATTCCACCTTCTTCAGGCTCTTTCTCTGCAATATCCAACTGCTTGCTAAAGTCAGAGAAGAATTCATCTAACACGGCTTTCCATTCAGCTTCATGGTTAGCAATATGGTCAAGTTGATTTTCCATACGCGCCGTGAAATCGTAGTTCATCAGATCGTTAAAGTTTTCTTCCAATCTATCAGTGACGATTTCACCCATTTTTTCTGCATAGAAACGGCGGTTTTCAACTTTAACGTAACCCCTATCTTGAATAGTCGAGATAATTGCCGCATAAGTTGATGGGCGACCAATGCCACGTTTCTCGAGCTCTTTAACCAAAGAGGCTTCACTAAAACGTGCTGGAGGCTTAGTAAAGTGCTGACTTGGTAGCAGTTCAACGAGTGACAATTCAGAACCCACCTGAATTGGTGGCAATGTTTTATCTTCATCGTTTTTACGCAGAGCAGGCATGACACGCGTCCAACCATCGAAACGCAAAGTACGCCCTTTGGCTTTTAGCTCAAAATCCCCCGCTTTCACCGTTAATGTCGTCGAATCATATTTTGCAGGTGTCATCTGACAAGCCACAAATTGATTCCAAATTAACTGGTAAAGTTTTTTCGCATCAGCTTCCATGTCTTTTAGTGAATCAGTTAAGACATCAACACTTGACGGACGAATTGCTTCGTGAGCTTCCTGCGAATTATCTTTGCTCGTGTAAACGTTAGCTTCTTTTGGTAAATATTTCTCACCAAAATTGTCATTGATGTAACCACGCGCCATATTGATTGCGTCTTGGCTCAAGTTCGTTGAGTCAGTACGCATATAAGTGATATAACCCGCTTCATAAAGACGCTGAGCCATCATCATGGTTTTTTTCACACCGAAACCTAGGCGAGTACTTGCCGCCTGTTGTAATGTCGATGTGATAAAAGGTGCGCTTGGTTTACTTGACGTTGGTCGATCTTCACGATCAACAACTTGGAAACGAGCTTTTTCAAGCACGCTCACCGCCGCTTCGGTCTGAGCTTTTGTAACTGGCTTGAAAGGTTTACCTAATTGGTGTGTGACTTCCATACGTAATGCTGCAATATTTTTGTCAGCAAGATCTGCATGAAGCTCCCAATACTCTTCCGGCACAAACGCTTTAATTTCACGTTCACGTTCAACAATCAAACGTACCGCAACGGATTGCACACGCCCCGCGGATAAACCACGCGCAACTTTTTTCCACAATAAAGGCGATACCATATAACCCACAACACGATCCATAAAACGGCGTGCTTGTTGAGCATTGACCCTGTCAATGTTTAACTCACCTGGGTTTTCAAATGCTTGAGTAATCGCATTTTTAGTAATTTCATTGAACACGACACGACTGAAGCGAGAATCATCGCCTCCAATCACTTCGCGTAAATGCCATGCAATTGCTTCCCCTTCACGGTCAAGGTCCGTCGCAAGATAGACATGATCTGCATCTTCCGCTAACGCTTGTAATTCAGAAACGACTTTTTCCTTACCTGGCAATATCTGGTAATTCGCCTTCCAACCATGGTAAGGATCAACCCCCATACGTTTCACAAGCGCTGTTTGAGGGTCTTTTTTAACCTTTTTAGTTTTGTCGGTAGATGAGCCTGTACTCTTTTGTGAGCCGGACCCGCTTTTCGGCAGATCGCGAATGTGGCCAACGCTGCTTTTTACAACGTAGCCACTGCCAAGATACTTATTGATCGTTTTGGCTTTTGCCGGGGACTCCACGATAACAAGAGCTTTACCCATATTTACCTTTACCTAAATTTCTACAATGGCGCATTTCTACATTAAAATGCACAAAATGAAAATCTCTTTTTTATATTGCGGCACAATTGCAATATATCAATATAATTTCTTTAAATAGTTTGCGTTTAAGCAAAAACTACCAGACCAATCACGCTATGCTAAAAAGAATACAAAGTGTGCTAGCTGACTGATTTTAGCCGTATAATAACTAATTATGGCTAACGAAAAGCACACACTCTACCTGATAAAACGCCAGACGCAACCAATTATTTTTTTTATGGGGCTAACTTATGGATAACAATATTCAATCTATAACACAAAATGAACTTCTAGAAAAAGCCAATGAGATCATAAGGAAGCATGATGACTTCATTCATGGGATGTTCGTTCATACCGTCGAGCAACACCGTGACACTTTAGTCTTTAAAGGTGAATCTTTTCTTGATGCCAATGGTATTCCAACAACCAAAAGTGCCGCGGCTTTCAATATGTATAAACATCTATCACATATACTGTCTGAACAGTATCGCCTTAAGTAATAATGCCTAAGCAAAAAATTACCGGCTTTTAGCCGGTAATTAATAATAGTTATGAAATGTATTTTTTGCGAGAAAACTTAATCTCAATTTAATTACATAAATGGTTTCTGACCACGCTGCCACCAGCGTAATAACAACTTATCGACATTTTCAGAAACACTCCCCGTAAACCTTTCTAACATTTTTTTACTTTGAGTATAACGAACACTGATTATTTCTTTGGTTTCTACCGCAGAAATAATAATATCATCACTGACACCAATTTGATCAATCAACCCTTTCTCAAGTGCTTGACTACCATACCAGTATTCGCCAGTCGCAACCGCATCGATATCCAATGATGGGCGGTTTTGATGAACAAACTGCTTAAATAACTCATGAGTTTCATTAAGGTTTTCAACAAACTTCTTACGCCCTTGTTCGGTATTCTCACCTAACATAGTTAACGTACGTTTGTATTCACCCGCTGTATGTAACTCAACATCAACATCATGTTTTTTTAACAAACGGTGGATATTAGGTACTTGAGCAACCACGCCTATTGATCCTAGGATAGCAAAGGGAGCCGCAACAATTTTATTCGCGATACAGGCCATCATATAGCCACCGCTTGCCGCAACTTTATCGACAGCTATCGTTAACGGAATATTTTTTTCTTTGATGCGCGAAAGTTGCGATGCAGCCAAACCATAGCCATGCACCATCCCACCTGGGCTTTCAAGACGTAATAAAACTTCATCATGAGCTTCTGCCACAGCCAGAATAGCACTGACTTCTTCTCTTAAAGAATTCACTTCTCGCGCATCCATACTGCCTTTAAAGTCTAAAACATATAAACAAGGCTTTTTAACTGTCGTTTGACCTATTTTAGCCCCTGCTTTTTCATTTTTTTCCTGCGCCTTTTGTTGTTTCTTAAATGCTTTCATCCAAACTTTATGCTCAGATGCATTCATTTTAACTTGCTGCATTTGGCGTTGGCGTTCACGATAATTCTCACCTAAATCAGTAAGTTTTAGCTCACCTCTACCACCTTGGCGACGCATTCCAACACCAAAAACAAAAACGGCTAGTGCGATAATCGCAACGACTATCGTGACAACTTTTGCCAAAAATAGTCCATACAGAGAGAAATACTCCACAAAATCATCCTTCTCATGTTTATCTTGATAAAAATAGTCTCATGATTGCTCTTAAACAACCAGTAAAATAACTCTGCTTTTTATCGTAATTTCACTTAAATCTCTACGCTACATTAGCCAATAGCATCAATCAATGAGATGATATCGTAACTGTTAACAAATAGGATAGGAAAAATACTATGCTCCACTATCAACCCAAACATGACCTGCTAAGTCGTAAAACCCTTTTAGTTACTGGGGCCGGTGATGGTATTGGCCGTGAAGCCGCATTAACCTATGCCCGCTTCGGTGCCTCTTTAATCCTTGTAGGTAGAACAAAACATAAACTTGAAAGCGTTAGCCAAGAAATCGAAAAACTCACTGGCAAAGCGGCTGATATCTATGTATTAGACCTATTAACAGCCTCTTATGAACAGTATGTTGAGTTAGCCGATGAAATTGCTAAAAAGCACCCTTATCTTGATGGCGTGTTACATAACGCTGGGCTATTGGGTGTTGTAGCACCAATCATCGAGCAGCCCGCTGACTTATGGCATGATGTTATGCAGGTCAACGTTAATGCTTCATTTATGTTAACTCAAGTTTTGCTTCCTCTATTATTGAAAGCGCCAAACGCATCCCTTGTTTTCACCAGTTCCAGCGTAGGTAAAAAAGGCCGCGCAGACTGGGGAGCTTACTCTGTTTCTAAATTTGCGACTGAAGGCCTAATGCAGATTCTCTCAGAGGAGTATAAAAATACTGGCTTACGTGTGAATTGCATTAATCCAGGACGTACACGAACCAGTATGCGTGCTAGCGCTGCGCCAGATGAAGATCCAATGACCATCAAAGCCCCCGCTGATATCATGCCAATCTATCTATTCTTGATGAGTAATGATAGCTTACGTAAAACTGGCATTAGTTTTGATGCTCAACCGGCTCAACAAGTCAAGGCAACGGAGTGATTTTATGTCTCAAAGTCGACATGAAGAACGCCAACAACGTCTAAAAGAAAAAGTCGATGCTCGAATTGAAGCCGCTCAATTAGAGCGAGGCATTTTGCTTGTTTTTACAGGAAACGGTAAAGGCAAAACAACCGCGGCATTTGGTACAGTTTGCCGAGCGGTAGGTCATGGCCAAAAAGCGGCGGTAGTGCAATTTATCAAAGGCAGCTGGGATAACGGTGAACGTGAATTATTGCAACCTCATGGTGTCGCTTTTCATGTCATGTCCACAGGTTTTACATGGGAGACCCAAGATCGTGAAGCCGATACCCTTGCCTGCCTTGATACATGGCATCATGCACAACAGTTACTGACCGACCCATTAATCGATTTGGTTGTGCTTGATGAAATCACTTATATGATTAGCTACAATTATCTGCCGCTAGAAGACGTGATACATGCCCTCACTCATCGGCCTGAAAATCAATCAGTGATTATTACGGGACGAGGCTGTCATCGTGATTTACTCAATTTAGCCGATACTGTGACAGAAATGCGCCCTGTCAAACATGCATTTGATGCCGGTATAAAAGCCCAAAAAGGGATAGATTGGTAACTCTCTTTTCAACTGCCGGTAGGCTCACTCGCGTATCGGCAACTTAGTGATACATCAACGTACCAGCACCAAATATCGCGCGTGTTTGCTGCATAAATTCAGCATATTTGCGTTTTTCTTGTAATGAGCTTCTATCGCTCCCCATTTGGCTATAAATGATCGCCATATGCGAAATTTTATTATGATATTGATTGTAATAAAATTGCTTTCTTTGCGGATCGAGTGAACGCCGGAAGCTATCGATCAGATTAACCACCTCTTGAGCATGCAGCTGCAAGGCCTCATCTGAGAAATCGGGTTGAGTGAGAGGGTAATCAAAATGAACAGTCACTGATTGATTGGCGTGATTCACCATTTTTTTCACAATTAGCTGTGATATCAATCCATCCTCTTGATGAATTAAGTCTACTAATTCTTTATGCGTCAAACATTTCGTTTTCACTTGGCTGACTGTTGTCGAGCTGTTTATCTCTTCAGGCACCGCTTCCCCAACGTGAAAATCACAATTAAACACATTATTATCAATAATATAATCATTACTACTATTGATTCTACCATTTAGCAGATAACCATTCACGACTAAGGATTGTTTCTTTAAATGATGAATAGAAGGAATACCTTCAGTGCCATGAACAAAACTGTATGTATAATAAATTTGCTTATTGGGATTGAGAATGCCGCCTTTATTGCCTGGGTACACAATAAATTGTACAGCTTTGCCTGACATTGTCGTCATCAAATGCGGCCCTGGCCGTAATAGAATACTGCCCACCCCTTGATGTGGAATAACGATCGGCTGGTAATCGATAAAAAATATCAAACTTTCTGATGAATCGTTTGTAAAATAAAAACGCCCACTTTCAGATGTTATCGTTTTGGGATCATCACAAGCACTAATACTGAAGCCTAAACTAACGACTAGCAACGTCTTGATTAATCGAAAACCAATCATAGAAGACAATAACCTTTTATTCTATCCTTACAGCCAATGAAAGTACCGTAAACACCGGGTATTCTCAAATACGTTTTTATCATTTTGTGACAAATACATTACTAGAATTAATAAAAAAGGTTATAGAAAACTCTATAACCTTTTTTAAAGAAATAATAAATCCAAATATCGTTAGATACGTGTACGGCGCTTCGCTGTCGGTCTAGATGATTGGCGTTTAGAGGCCGGTCTTGAAGCGACTTGTGAATGACGTTTAACTGCACGACGGATTTGATTCGCTTTAATACGTCGTTGGTCACGTTCAACCGCCACTTTCGTTTCCGTTTCTGGCTCCAGTTCCACCAGCTCTCTTAAGTAGTTGGTTTGTTCCAGTCCCAGTTCTGTCCAACCACCACGTGGTAAGCCTTTTGGTAGGTCAATATCACCATATCTTACACGGATCAGGCGGCTAACTTGTACACCAACGGCTTCCCATAAGCGACGCACTTCACGGTTACGTCCTTCCGTTAAAGTAACGTTATACCATTGGTTCATACCTTCACCACCTCGGTATGAAACTGTTTTAAATGCTGCGGGACCATCCTCAAGTTGAACACCTTGAGTTAGCTGACGTATTTTCGCATCGGTAATTTCACCAAATACACGCACAGCATATTCACGTTCGACTTCACGACTTGGATGCATCAAACGGTTTGCCAGCTCACCGTCAGTCGTAAACAGTAATAATCCACTTGTATTAACATCAAGACGTCCAACAGCAATCCAGCGTGCACCAACAAGTTTTGGTAAACGGGTAAAGACTGTCGGGCGACCTTCAGGGTCATGACGAGTACATAACTCCCCTTCAGGTTTATAGTAAGCCATTACACGGCAGATCTCTTTTTCAGCTTCTTTTATCGCTAAAATACGCCCATCTAATCTAATTTTTGTCGATGATTTAACTTCAATGCGATCACCTAACGTGGCCATTTTACCATCGACACTGATGCGCCCTTCTTTTAAAAAGGATTCGATTTCACGGCGGGAGCCATGCCCTGAACGGGCAAGAATTTTTTGTAACTTTTCAGTTTTTTGCGGTTTGGCGCTCATATAACCCTCAAATGTCGCCTTCACAGGCGTCAGATAATTTTTCGTCAATAATGATGACAAAAAATAACGAATTGGAAAACCTGCGCATTATACACAGGTTTATGGAGATCCCCTATTATTAATCCATATATCGAACTTAACGTTATTCGAACGGAGATGGGTCACCGGTGCCAACACGGACAACAACTGGGCTATCGTCAGTTAAATCAATGACCGTCGTTGGTTTCTGGCCAATATAGCCTCCATGGATAACTAAATCGACCTGTTTACCCAGTACGTCACGGATTTCTTCAGGATCGGATTGCGTAAAATCATCTCCTGGCATTATCAGGCTGGTTGACATTAATGGTTCACCAACGGCTTCAAGCAAATCACGAGCAATTGGGTTTGATGGCACTCTTAACCCAATTGTTTTACGCTTTTCATTCATCAAACGGCGCGGAACCTCTTTTGTGCCACGAAGAATAAACGTGTAATTACCCGGTGTATTGTTTTTGATTAAACGAAATGCCGTATTATCAACATGGGCGTAATTGGAGAGTTCAGAAAGATCACGACACATTAAGGTGAAGTTATGATTTGCATCCAGTTGGCGTATACGGCAAATGCGTTGCAGCGCATCTTTTTCCTCTAAACGACAACCTATCGCATAACCAGAATCCGTCGGATAAACAATCACACCACCTTTATTTATAATTTCAACACTTTGCGCAATTAGCCGTGCTTGTGGATTATCCGGATGGATATAAAAAAACTGACTCATACAGACCTCTGATCTTTAGTATTGACAGCATCATCCGGTAAAAAACCTTAAAATGGTACTATCTTTTATTAATTATTTACCCTAGTGCACACACCTGTCATGATATGTTCACTGAATGATTAGGTTAGTTTTTAACAAGTTAACTTGCTTATCGTGTGCCAATTCAATGACCCAGAAGCGCCAAATAACGTCACCTCTCCACCATTAAATTTTTCTCTCTATCGCGATAGAAAATAAGCAACTTAACCTGAATCCACTTAAGTATAATGCGTATATTTTACACCGTATTTATTATACATCAACGGTTTATGCTGTTTTCACCTCATTCCATAGGGTCCAAACAGCCTGTTGGTCATCCGGCAACCAAAGGTTACGACCTAACTCTATCCATGAACAAGGGCGATGAAAATCTGACCCCACAGAGGTTTTTAAATCATTTAATAGAGCCAATTCCGCTAAATATTGCTTCTCGTTTGCGGGTTGTTGGCAATGAGATACTTCCATCGCATCCCCTTGAGACTGCTTAAAATAGGCAACTAACCGTTTGATCCATTTATTAGATAGTTGATATTTCGATGGATGAGCGAGTACTGCAACGCCTCCTGATTGATGAATGGCATTCACTGCATCATCAATACTGCACCATTTGGCCGGAACATACCCTATCTTCCCTTTTGATAAATAGCGTTTAAAGACATTATTAATATTTTTTTCTTTGCCTATTTTCACTAAATACTGTGCAAAATGCGCTCTGGTCACCTGCCCACCTGTTGCAATTTGCAATGCATTTTCCCATGCATCCGGTATGCCCGCTTTTTGTAAACGCCGACCCATTTCGATCCCGCGTTCTAAACGTAGCTGAGACTGTTGCTTTAATAATTGAACCATTGACGGTGCAGTAGGTGAAAAATTTAATCCAACAATATGAATCTCAATATTTTCCCATAGCGTTGAAATTTCAACGCCATTAATGAGTGTTAGAGGCCGTTGTATTTGTTCAAGGTATTCACGCGCCTCAATAACCCCTTCACATGTATCGTGATCGGTGATGGACAGCACATCAATTCCCATATCAATCGCACGCTCAATCACGTCACTTGGGGATAAATCACCATCGGAGGCATTCGTATGGCAATGTAAATCATACCGAGTAATTAATGGACTCGAAAATTGTGACATGAGGTGTTTTTCTCCTTTTTTCCAATTTCTGGATATTTTTCCTAAATATAAATAATAAACAGCTTGACACAATCAATGCGATCCAGTTTACTAGTACACAGGACGGCTTGCTAGCCGATATTAGTTTGATTATCCAGAGAGGCACTTATGGCTATCATTAATTTATCAAATCGTTGGTGGCGTAACTTCCCAAATTGGGCGGAAGTCGCACACGCATAAATTTGATATGCCTTAGTGCCAAACCCGCCTTTATCAGCGGGTTTTTTTATGTCTAAAAACAATATAAAAGGCAATAAAATGAATAACCAAAACACAACATTACCACATTTTAGTTTTCTGGATAGCCCAATTAACTACCAGCAAGACCCTACATTGCTATTTCATCATCTGTGTCAGGATACGCCGGCGACGATGCTATTAGAATCGGCCGAAATCAATAGTAAAGCAAACTTACAAAGCTTGCTGATTGTTGACAGTGCTCTACGCATCCGAGCGTTTGGTCAACGTGTAGAAATCGACGCACTCACCGATAATGGCTGCCAATTACTCCCTGTGCTCGCAACACACTTAGCAGATAAAGCACAACATTGTGAATTATCCGCCCAACATTTGACCGTCTCCTTTAAGCAGCCTAGCAGTGATCTCGATGAAGACAGTCGTTTAAAAAGCCCATCATGCTTAGATGTATTACGTTTGCTACCAACACTGGCACAGGCTAATTCACACCAAAGTGACAATTTATTTGTCGGTGGGCTATTTGCTTATGACTTGATCGCCAGTTTTGAATCGCTGCCAGAAGTGAAAAACATCAATCGTTGCCCAGATTACTGCTTCTTTGTCGCTGAACATTATTTAGTGATCGACCATCAAAACCAGGCTGCTCGCCTAAAAAGTTGTCTTTTTTCAACTATTGATGAACATATTCAAACGGTGACGCAACGACATAACCAAATCATTGCCGCATGCCGTCCATTTTTATCCCCTCTACCATTAGGTGAGGCGGAAAAATTCAGCGTAAAAACCAATAAAAGTGATGAGCAATACGGTGCTGTGGTCAATGCGATGAAAGAAGCGATTTATCGTGGTGATATATTTCAAGTTGTACCATCACGTAAATTTTCAATGCCTTGCCCTTACCCATTAATCGCATATCAAAAACTGAAAGCACAGAACCCGAGTCCTTATATGTTTTTTATGCAAGACAATGATTTTTCGCTATTCGGAGCCTCACCCGAAAGTGCGCTGAAATACAATGCGAGTAGCCGTAAGGTCGAAATCTACCCCATCGCTGGCACGCGTCCTCGCGGTCGCGATGCTTCAGGTAAGATTGATTTAGACCTTGATAGTCGTATTGAACTGTCAATGCGAACTGATCATAAAGAATTAGCCGAACATTTTATGCTCGTGGACTTAGCACGTAATGACCTCGCGCGTATCTGTACCCCAGGTAGCCGTTATGTGGCGAATTTAACCAAAGTGGATCGTTACTCATACGTCATGCACCTTGTTTCGCAAGTTGTCGGTACGCTACGTGATGACCTCGATATCTTTCATGCTTATCAAGCGTGTATGAACATGGGCACACTGACGGGGGCGCCTAAAGTCAGAGCGATGCAATTAATCGCGGAATATGAGCAAGAGCGCCGCGGTTCCTATGGTGGCGCGGTTGGTTACTTTACCGGTAAAGGCGATTTTGATACTTGCATCGTCATCCGTTCTGCTTATGTCGAAAATGGTATTGCTACCGTACAAGCCGGAGGTGGTGTAGTACTTGATTCATCACCACAAAGTGAAGCTGATGAAACACGTAATAAAGCTCGTGCTGTTATTCGCGCGATTGCCCAAGCCCACCAAGCAGAGGAGTTGTTCTAATGGCTAACATACTATTACTCGATAATGTTGATTCTTTTACTTACAACCTTGTCGATCAACTCCGCTCTGGTGGTCATCAAGTCGTTATTTATCGTAACACGGTGAGTTCAGAACATATTTTATCCGTTCTCAATAAGATGGAATCGCCATTACTCGTGCTCTCTCCCGGTCCGGGTAAACCCAGTGATGCGGGCTGTATGCCTGACGTTCTACAACAGGTTATCGGTAAGTTACCTATTATTGGTATCTGTTTAGGTCATCAAGCGATTATCGAAGCTTATGGTGGCCATGTTTCTGCCGCTGGGGAAATTCTGCATGGTAAATCGTCTATGGCAACACATGACCAACAAGCGATGTTTAGCGGACTTGATAATCCAATTCCTGTCGCTCGCTATCATTCATTAGTGGGTAGTCAAATCCCTGAAAAATTAACAATTTGTGCACAGTCGAATGGCATGGTGATGGCTGTACGTAATGATCATGACCGTGTTTGTGGTTTTCAATTTCATCCGGAATCTATTTTAACCACTGAAGGTGCCATTTTACTGGAAAAAACCGTGGCATGGGCTCTTTCAACACCAACTTGCTCAATCACACCATCGTTATAACCAGGGAAGAGAGAACCTATTATGCAAACTATTTTCGATAAATTATTCCGTGCCCAAGCGCTGACACAACAAGAAAGCCAACAATTATTTAATGCCATCATTCGCGGTGAATTAACTGAGGCGCAATTAGCCGGTGTATTAGTCAGCATGAAAATGCGTGGTGAACAACCAGAAGAGATTGCTGGTGCAGCATTGGCTTGCCTAGAAAATGCGCAACCTTTTCCACGTCCTGATTACCCCTTCAGCGATATTGTCGGTACAGGAGGTGATGGTGCAAATAGTATCAATATCTCTACAGCCAGTGCTTTTGTTGCCGCACAAGCGGGTATTAAAGTGGCTAAGCATGGCAACCGTAGTGTATCTAGCCGCTCAGGCTCTTCGGATTTACTCGCTGCTTTTGGTATTTCATTGGATTTAAGTGCCCAAAGCGCGCGTGATGCACTAGATGAATTAGGCGTGTGTTTCTTATTTGCCCCACAATATCACAGTGGTTTTCGCCATGCGGCGCCTGTACGTACCCAACTAAAAACACGAACTTTATTCAATGTACTGGGGCCACTGATTAATCCTGCACGCCCACCTATTGCCTTAATTGGTGTGTATCAAGAAACATTGGTTGAACCTGTAGCAAAAACGCTACAAATGCTTGGTTTTACACGTGCAGCTGTGGTACACAGTGGAGGAATGGATGAAGTCTCTCTTCATGCAACAACTCAAGTTGCAGAACTCAATCAAGGAACTTTATCTTTTTATCAGCTCACTGCCAGTGATTTTGGTTTGCAACCGTATCAGCTGTCTGACCTAGAAGGTGGAACGCCCGATGAAAATCGGATTTTGTTGAGCAATTTGTTACAGGGTCACGGAAAACCTGCCCACGAAGCCGCCGTTGCAGCGAATGTTGCCATGCTAATGCGTATTAATGGCTTTGAAGACCTCAAGGCCAATAGCGAACATGCTCTAAATATTATTCGTAGTGGTGCCGCGTATGATCGTGTTACTGCTCTAGCGTCAAGGAACCAATAAAATGAAAGCGACTGTATTACAAAAAATTGTTAATGATAAGCTAACGTATTTAGCGGCGCGCAAAGCTAAACAGCCTTTGGATAGCTTCATTGGTCAAGTCACCCCTGCTAGCCGCAGTTTCTATGAAGCCTTATCAGCAAAAAAACCGGCTTTCATACTTGAATGTAAAAAAGCATCGCCATCAAAAGGATTAATCAGAGAAGACTTTGATCCGGCAGTGATTGCCAGCATTTATGCCCCCTATGCTTCCGCGATTTCTGTCTTAACCGATGAGAAGTACTTCCAAGGTGATATGGCGTACCTGACCATCGTTAGCAATACCGTTAAACAACCGGTTTTATGTAAGGATTTCATTGTCGACCCTTACCAAATTTACCTTGCACGGTATTATCAGGCAGATGCTATCTTATTAATGCTCTCCGTCGTCAATGATGAGGAATATACTGCACTCGCTGACGTCGCACACCAATTAAATATGGGTGTATTAACCGAAGTCAGTAATGAAGAAGAATTACAACGCGCCATAAAGCTAAAAGCACACGTTGTCGGTATTAACAACCGTGATTTGCGTGACCTCTCGATAGATTTAAACCGAACGCGTCAACTCGCACCACGTTTACCAAAAGAGACGATTATCATCAGTGAGTCAGGTATTCACCGTCATCAACATATTCAAGCCTTAAGCCAGTACGTAAATGGTTTTCTAATTGGCAGTGCATTGATGGAACAAGCGGATATCGACAAAGGATTACAAAAATTATTAATCGGTGAACATAAAGTCTGTGGACTTACTCGAGGCCAAGATGCTAAAGCCGCCCTCACAGCTGGCGCAACATACGGAGGACTGATTTTTGCTGAAAGCTCCCCGAGAAAAGTGACACTGTCACAAGCAAAACAGATTGTCCATACTGTACCTCTACAATATGTCGGTGTATTTCGTGATCAATCTACTGATTTTATTGCCCACATGGTAGAACAACTCGCACTCTCCGCGGTACAACTGCATGGCAATGAAGATATCGACTATGTGCAAAATCTGCGCGCTATCTTACCTAAACATTGTGAAATCTGGAAAGCGGTCAACATGTCGCAACCTGACTTTAGTCAGTTTGAAGGACAACCCATTGACCTACTCGTTCTCGATAATGGCGCTGGTGGCAGCGGACACACCTTTGATTGGGAAAAAATACCTAGTCATAGTCCGTTCCGCGTTATGGTTGCCGGCGGATTAAACGCCGACAATTGTCGACAAGCGGCAACACTATTATGCAATGGCCTTGATTTTAACTCCGGTGTCGAAATTGAACCTGGTATCAAAAGCGAGACAAAGATCAAACAAGTTTTCAGTTGTTTAGCCAGCTAATGCCCCATTGATTGGCATTATATTTGGCTTCAACGCCCTAAACTGAACCCTAATTAAGTCGCATGACATAAAGAGATGAATAATAAAATGAGTAAATTAGACCCCTACTTCGGTGAATTTGGTGGACAATATGTTCCAGAGATTTTAATCCCTGCGCTTAATCAGCTTGAAGATGCATTTATTGACGCACAAAACGATCCTCAATTTATAAAAGAGTTTCATGACTTACTCAAAAACTATGCGGGTCGACCAACGGCGCTCACACTCTGCCGAAACTTAACCGACGGTACTAAAACAAAGCTTTACCTTAAGCGTGAAGACTTGCTACACGGTGGTGCACATAAAACCAACCAAGTATTAGGCCAAGCGTTATTAGCTAAAAGAATGGGCAAAATCGAGATTATCGCTGAAACAGGCGCGGGTCAGCATGGTGTAGCGACAGCACTCGCTTGCGCATTACTTAATATGAAATGCCGTATTTATATGGGTGCAAAAGATGTAGAACGCCAATCACCTAACGTCTTTCGCATGAAATTAATGGGCGCAGAAGTCATTCCTGTACACAGTGGTTCAGCGACATTAAAAGATGCGTGTAATGAAGCGCTTAGAGACTGGTCTGGCAGTTATGACAAAGCGCATTATCTGTTGGGAACGGCAGCGGGTCCACACCCATATCCAACAATTGTACGCGATTTCCAACGCATGATTGGTGATGAAGCGAAACAACAAATTTTGGAAAAAGAAGGCCGTTTACCCGATGCCGTCATCGCCTGT
Organism: Providencia sp. PROV080; assembly: GCF_033688105.1. Classification (NCBI taxonomy): domain Bacteria; kingdom Pseudomonadati; phylum Pseudomonadota; class Gammaproteobacteria; order Enterobacterales; family Morganellaceae; genus Providencia; species Providencia sp. PROV080. Next base: position 2,253,150 of record NZ_CP096346.1, on the reverse strand, counting down.
ATTGGCGGTGGTTCAAATGCGATTGGTCTATTTGCTTCATTTATTCCAGAAGAAAATGTCCGTTTAATCGGTGTGGAACCTGCCGGATTGGGGATAGAAACCGGTCAACATGGTGCCCCACTTAAACATGGCCGTGTTGGGATCTACTTTGGAATGAAATCCCCCATGATGCAAACTGACGAAGGACAAATCGAAGAGTCTTACTCAATTTCAGCAGGACTGGATTTCCCTTCTGTCGGCCCTCAGCATGCGCATTTGAATAGTATTGGCCGAGCAGATTATGTCTCTATTACTGACGATGAAGCCTTAACGGCTTTTAAACTGTTATCTCGCAAAGAAGGGATCATCCCCGCGCTAGAATCATCTCATGCGCTCGCTTATGCCTTGAAGCTGGCTGAACAAGAGCCAAATAAAGAGCAATTGTTGATCGTTAATCTATCGGGCCGTGGCGATAAAGATATTTTTACAGTACACGATATTTTAAAAAGCAAGGGAGAAATCTAATGGAACGCTATACACAACTTTTTAAGCGTTTGAGCAGTGTAAACCAAGGTGCATTCGTTCCATTCGTCACATTAGGTGATCCTGACGCTGAACTTTCGCTGAAAATCATTGATGCTTTAATTGCTGGTGGCGCAGATGCCTTAGAAATTGGTATTCCATTTTCGGATCCACTTGCTGATGGGCCTACCATTCAAAATGCCAACTTAAGGGCATTTAAAAGTGATATTACACCAACGCTATGTTTTGAACTTTTAGCTCGTATTAGACAAACACATCCTGGCATGCCAATTGGCTTATTAGTTTATGCTAATTTAGTGTTCAGTAATGGCATTGATCATTTTTATTCGCGTTGCCAGCAAGCTGGCGTAGATTCTGTATTAGTTGCAGATGTACCTATGCGAGAATCAACACCATTTCGTCAATCTGCAATTGCTCACGGTATTGCCCCCATTTTCATCTGCCCACCCAATGCTGATGAAGCATTAATTAAGCAAATTGGGGAGTATAGCGAAGGTTATACGTATCTATTATCCCGTGCTGGTGTCACTGGGACAGAAAAACGTGCTGAAATACCATTGACTAACCTCATTAGTCAATTAAGCCAATATCAGGCAGCCCCTGCTCTACAAGGGTTTGGTATCTCTGAACCAGCACAAGTCAGTGAAGCTATTGCCAATGGCGCTGCGGGAGCGATTTCAGGTTCTGCTGTTGTGAAAATTATTGAGAATAATCTGCAACGCCCAGATATCATGCTAGCTGAATTAACTCAATTTGTGAGAAAAATGAAAGCAGCTACACAAAAATAACCTGTAACCATAACGACAGATTGCCCATATCTTATATGGCAATCTGTCTACCCTATCTATTTTATACCCACTATTTTCTTCTTTAAGTTGAATTTTTTTCGCTTTCTACTGATACTAAAATTATCAGTGATACACCATGATCTATAGTCTCTGATAAATTTTTGCTGGATGACTTAACAATCAACGTATTTTGTAGTTTGAAACGTTAGGAGATAAAAGGATGAAATTATTCAAATCCGTTAGTGCATTATTTGTCGCTATCTTTATGGCTTTCACACTCGCGGCCTGCGCACCAACAGACAAATCTGAAGGTACCGGTGGTTATATTGATGATACCGTCATTACAACTAAAGTAAAATCAGCGCTACTGGCTGAGAAGGATTTAAAATCAACACAAATTAGTGTTGAAACCTTTAAAGGCCGAGTGCAATTAAGTGGTTTTGTTGATTCAAGAGCTGACGCTAATAAAGCGATTGAAACAACGAAAAAGGTCAAAGGCGTTCAGTCTGTGATTGATTCAATGAAAATCCGCTAAACGGTTACCTGTCAATTTTATCAATATCAGCTCAATTTGGGCTGATATTGATAGCCTAAATTAATTTTATATATCTCAATAAAATGATCACTGCCATTTATTATAACGCAATGAGTTACGCGCATGTTTAATTATTGTTAAAAGATGTGGCTTTATTATTTCCTGACAGATAATTTATAAAAACTCAGCGATTATTTTTCGGATATATTATTTCTTAATAAAAAAATCCGAGAATATAGATTCTCGGATTTACGATGACACTCTCATCCATTAGAGTTAATTTTTTACCTATTATCTAAGGTCTTCAATACAAATTGATTAGAAACGGTAACCCGCACCAAACATAAATACAAATGGGTCTAAGCGAGTATCAATTTTATGTTGCTCACCTTGGAATTTGAATTTAACGTCAGTGTCGATATCCATCCACCAAACTGAAGCGTTCAACATCCAGTTATCCGTTAGCATGTAGTCCATACCTGCTTGTGCAGCAAAGCCCCATGAGCTTGATAGGTCTAGGTCGCTCAAACCAAGCTGTTTAGCACCTGAATTGAATTTCTCATCAAAGAAGAAGGTATAGTTAAGACCCGCACCTAGGTATGGGCGTAATTTATCTTCTTTGCTACCAAAATAATATTGCGCCATTAATGTTGGTGGTAAATGATGGACTGTCGCAATATTACCTAATTCACCTAAACTAACTTTATGCTCAAATGGTGTCGCAGCTAATAATTCCACACCAATATTATCTGTCACCATGTAGCTGAATGTCAGACCTAATTGAGTATTATTATTCGCATTAAAGTGACCAAGATTTAATACATCTTCAGATCCTGCATTTGGACGAACAGTTGCAGTACCCGCACGGAAAATAAAATCGCCAGCTTCATGAGCAAATGAAGCTGCTGGTGCAAGAGTTGCAGCAGCTAAGACAAGCGCAGTGAGTTTTTTCATTATTAATCCCATTCCTGTGTTTTTATTTTGGTATAAAATATACCGTTTAATTTTATTTAATGTTCAAATCAAGATCACATCTTTTAATAAAAATGACCTAATCTGACTACGTTGAATTTATTATTTCATTTATAAATTTTTTAATTTTGATTTAAATCAATTTTTGTCAGGTATACGTTTAAAATAAGAATTGATCCCTCGCTTTTGTTATTTTATTCAAAAGATATAAGTTATATTTTAAATGCATCTTATGCAGAGTTAGATCTATTTAAGATAACAATAGTCCTTCATGAAATAACAATCCGCATTTATCCTTTTTTGCTCACCCCTCGTCTTATCTGAACTTTCTCTACCTATACGTTAGATACTCGGTTACAATCACCTAAAATTTTGTCCCGTTTTTGTAGATAGGAGCAGTTACATGTCCATTTCGGCCAACTCACTCATCAATGATAGTGTGAATTTTTTCAAGAATCAGTTGGGTGGCCTATTCACAATTGTGCTGTTAGCAACGGTTGTCAGTGTTGTGATTTACGCAATAATGGTACCAAATGCCCATATGCTTGCCGTTTTGTATAATGCACAGGCACAATTAATTGATTCAGGAAATTCAGGCTTACAAAATTGGGTACAAGACCTTTCGGAAGAAGATAAAAGCAGTATCTTACGCGTTTCTTTTGGTCTTATCCTATCGGTTACCTTTGGTAGCCTAATCTTGATTTGCGGTGTTTTATCCTATATTGCGGGGTTATCCCGTGGCGAAGACATCACCGCAACTCAAGCGTTATCAGCATCTTTACCTAAAGCGCCTTCTATGTTTTTGCTGTTAGTTGTCTGCTCTTTGCTGGTGCAACTCGGCATCACTATTATGCTGATCCCAGGGATAGTGCTGGCTATTGGCTTCTCATTAGCCCCCGCGGTACTCATGAGTGAAAATGTTAATCCCTTTAGCGCAATGGGGAAAAGTTGGAAAATGGCCTATGCCAACTGGCGAGTGGTATTACCGATGGTTCTGATTTGGATGGCATCGCAAATGCTCGTCAGCATATTAATTAACAAACTCCAACTCAATCACATCGTTGCTAATGGGTTGTCCTTTTTCATCAACAACATCATTGCTGCTTTCGCGTTGTTGTATTTTTATCGGTTATATATGCTGATCACTCAAAAGTAATCATTACTGATTAAAAATGACGCTCAACGGCACCTTAAATGTTCTCTCATTAAGGTGCCGTTTGATTTTATAGCCTAGCATCATTAACGCTAATCAATATCTCGGCGTTATTCGGGATCGGGTGATTCCAGCTCTTTTAGCTGCTTCTGTTGCTTACTTTGGATCAGACGAATAGCAAAATAGATATCAGGTACAACCAACAGGTCATCGTCTGAACGATTAATTTTATTCTTCTCCAACCAGCTGTTGATTGATGTTCTACGCCCCGCCAGTACCAGTGTTACCCCTTTTGCTTTTAACGCCGTCACGATATCATTTAACGCAGAAAAAACGCTTACATCGTTATGAGTGAAGCTAACAGCGGCATCAACGATCACCCATGCTGGACGTTTGGGCTGATTATCCAAATGTTTATTTAAACGTTCTTTAAAATAATTAACGTTAAAATAGGTCAATGGTGAGTTAAACCGGTAGATCAACACACCTTCAACAGGTTGAACGCCATTATCTTTAGAAATTGAATGTAGCATCCCTTGGTCATCAACCCCTAACAGTTGGTCTGTTGGACGGAAAATAACGCGAATAAACTGCAATAATCCAAGCAAAACCGCTAAGCCAACACCATTTATCAGCCCAGCAACTAATACCGCACCGAGTGTAAAGATACTCAGAGTAAAGGCTTGCTTATTGCGTTTGCGCATCGACCCTATATTACGAATACTGAGCAATGACCACGTCGAAACAATTAACACCACACCCAATGCAGGCATCGGTATATATTCCAATAAATCGACAGAAAAAAGCAGCACCATTGCAATCGCGACAGCAGCAACAATCGAGACCAGCTGAGTTTTCCCCCCCATCATATCATTTACCGCGGTACGACTACTGGCCGCACTAACCGCAAATCCTTGAGAGAATGCTGACGCAATATTGGCCATACCTAAAGCGCGTAATTCTTGATCAGCGTCGATGCTATAGCCATTTTTACTGGCGAAACTTCTCGCTGTCATCATAAAACTCACAAAGCTTATGACAGCCAAGTTTAAAGAAGGGGTAATTAAATCACGCATCAATCCTGGGTTAAATTGCGGCATAGGAATGAAAGGAAGCCCTTCCCCCAAATCCCCCACCACACTAATTCCATATTTTTCAATGTCGAGAACATAACTGACGAATGTAGCAAAGATCATCGCAATCAATAATGATGGCCACATGCTACGTATTTTTTTTATTGTAATGATAATGATGAATGTCATAACTGACATCAACAAAGTGGGAATATGGGTAGCCAATAATGCGGTTGGAAAAGCGACTAAGCGCTCAATAAAACCACTCGGCAAATCGACGATACCAAAAACTTTACCGATTTGGCTGACAATAATAGTAATAGCAACACCATTTAACAGCCCTTGTAAAATTGGTCGCGATAAAAAATCAGCAAACGTGCCTAACCTAAACCGAGCCGCAATCAAACACCACATTCCCGTCATGAGACTCATAACAATAATCAATTGCCATCGCGTTGCTTCATCCCCCATCGCCAAAGGGCTAACCGCAGCGGCAATCACCGCACAAGTTGCAGCATCGGGGCCGATAATCAATTGTTTTGATGTGCCAAATAATGCATAAAAAATCATTGGGAAAATGCATGCATATAAACCGATAATGGCATTAATTCCCATCAGTTCAGCATAAGCAATTGCGACAGGCAAAGCGACTGCTGCAACCGATAAACCCGCTTTAACATCAGGACCTAAGTCAGCAAAACGATAATGAAATAACGTTTCTAAGCCGGGCATCCAGACAAACAGTCGCGCCTTTATCATTGTCAGAAAACTCTCTAAAAATTAATGAGTTAAATTATTATAGATACTATATATATCTGAAGTATCAAAGATTATCTATCACTTATCTCAAATAACCGTAAAATAATGCAAATATGATTGGTAACAAAGCGTGTTTATTGGTAAAAAGAAGCAAATTCTTAACAACTCATCTAAAAATCGGTTAAACTACCCCATTATCTTTATGCGAGGCTGTGGTACTCACTGTTATGAAACAACTTATTGATTTTATCCCTTTGGTGATATTTTTTATTGTCTATAAAAGTTATGATATTTTTTATGCCAGCGGTGCGTTACTGGTAGCAACCCCTTTAGCATTACTCGCAACATACCTGATTTATAAACACGTCGAAAAAGTCGCAAAAATCACTTGTATACTGGTGATGGTGTTTGCTTCCCTCACCTTGATTTTCCACAGTGACGCCTTTATCAAATGGAAAGTAACCATTATTTATGCATTATTTGCTTTGGCATTACTGATTAGCCAATGGTTCACTAAAAAACCATTAATTCAGCGTATGTTAGGTAGTAATCAAGAAATTAAGTTACAAGATAGTCATTGGGTTAAATTAAATAGCGCATGGGCTATTTTCTTTATTGTCTGTGCGGCATTAAATATCTATATCGCGTTTTGGTTATCGCTGGATACTTGGATGAATTTTAAAGTGTTTGGTTTAACCGCGGGAACGTTAATTTTTACTGTCCTCAGTGTTATTTATATTTACAAAAACATGTCGAAAGAACCCATCGAACAAGAAAAGTAATAGATTAGTTACGCGATTACGAATAAGAAAAAAGAAAACCTGCATTTGCAGGTTTTTTTATTTTTAACGACCTCTTCCGAGAGCCTGATCTATTTTCTTATCTGTATTGTATTGGGATAAGGCATACACTGACCAAATGGCGGCAGGAAGCCAACCAATTAACGTAATTTGTAGAATGAGGCAAATAATGCCTGCGAATGGGCGACCGATAGTAAAAAACTGTAACCAAGGTAATAAAATTGCCAATATCAATCTCATATTATCTCCCTAGAGTTTACGACCCAACTTTAGCAAATATTTTGCCATTGTAGACAGTCAAGTCTCAATATGAAATATAAAAAACACTTCTTGCAGTTTCTTTGCATATTTTTAGTCTATTTATTTGCTTTTATTGCCTTATAAAAAGCTATTGATAACACATTCCAGTTATCTTTTGACGCTTTTAACAGCAATAAGCGTATCAGTTCATGATTCATCGTGACGGATACGCTCATTCTAGTTTATGATGAGAATGGGTTTAAATATTTCTATATTTTGATAAAGAGTTTGATATGCAATTACCAAACGGGGAATTAGTCTTACGTACTTTAGCCATGCCAGCAGATACAAATGCAAATGGTGATATTTTTGGTGGCTGGTTAATGTCTCAAATGGATATTGGCGGTGCAATTTTAGCAAAAGAAATTGCACTTGGGCGCGTTGTCACTGTTGCCGTAAATGGCATTAAATTTCAAAAACCTGTCGCCGTTGGTGATGTGGTTTGCTGCTATGCGCGTTGTTTAAAAACAGGTAAAAGCTCCATTACCATTAATATTGAAGTATGGGTAAAAAAAGTGGCGACAGAGCCAGTGGGTCATCGTTATCGAGCAACAGATGCCGTCTTCACCTATGTGGCTGTTAATGATGATAATTCGCCTCGTCAACTACCTCAGGAAAAACAATATTTTCAGTTAGAGAGCACTGAGTAACTTTGCATATCAATTCGAGTATCTGACCAATCAATAATGCCCCCAAAACCTATTTAGTCGTTTATGGGGGCGTTTTATTTTCTCTATCGTTTAACAAAACGGCTTTACACTTGGCTTACTGTGCCATCAATTTTGAAATATATTTCCGTCACATAACCTTTTGCAGGCAATTTTTCGAATGTCCAACGATTCATCGCGCGTTTTACGTCACGTTCAAATAAACCTTTTGGCGTTGCTTCTACAAACTCAATATTGGTAACACGCCCATCAGCATCAATGTCATAGCGAACCTTAACGTAACCATCTTTACCTAAACGGCGAGCACGTTCTGGGTAAGAAGGAGCCTGTTTACGGATAGCTTTAGGTCCACGTTGACTGGTAGATTGAGAGCTCGTTGCCCCTTTGTTGTTTGCAGTGACATTCGCCGTTGATTTAGGCGCCGCGGCATTCAAGTTAGATAGCGGTTTTAAATCGTTGTTTGCTAGCTGTTTTTCAACTGGCTTCGCCTCTTTCTTAACTTCACGTTTTTCTTCTTTTTTAGGCTTTGGCTTTTTCTTAACTTCAGGTTTCTTTTCTAATGCGATAGCCGGTTCAACAACGGGTTCAGGTTCAACAATAGGTTCTGGTTCTGGCTCAGGTTCAGGTTCAGGTTGTGGTGTTGGTTCCGGTTGAGCGGCGGCAGGCTCGACCGCGGGTTCATCCGACTCAAATGCAACCATGGCTATCGTCATAGGCTCCACCACGGTTGCTGTCTTCGGCTGATTGAAAATCCATGCCATAGCAAGCCCTGCATGAATAGACAACGAAATGATAATAATAAGAGGCCAACGGATCCAACGCATACGAATTTTCTACCCTACGACTTTCAACCTAAAGAATATGATCGATAGTTTAAATGCAAATAGCAATCATATTCAATAAGGTTTGTCATTCAAAGTGAAAATTGTGAGACTGAGCCCTACTCTTTTTACTCACTCCACTGGGTAAATAGTAAGGAACGGCGGCGTTTATAGATATCAAATTTTCTGATTGAGTAGATATGCATATTGCGCCTTGAATGCCCTTCAAGCCAGCGTCGACGGCGTCTTAAGGATTGTCTTAACATCCGCCAGCGACCCACTTCATGCCTACTACGTCTCATTTTTTTATCCTTTTGATTACTGAATTTAACTACGAGTGAAATTGGTAAAATATTATAGACCTTTAGTCGCGCTAGCCAAGAATAACCTTAAAATTGGTAAAATATTTCAACTCTGCATGAATTTGATATCAAAAGATAACTATCAAGAGAATAAATTGTTTTTTCATTATTAATCTATAAGATTTAGCAAAGCTTTTAAGATGACTTTTTGCTAAATTCTATTAGGATTAACATCAGTTTTTATTTTATAAGGTCTATTTCATTTTTTGACTATTTTTACACTCTCCTATTTTGTGAGGCATGTAATCGATTATGGCAACCGTGTATACGCTATTGAGCTGGTTATTGTTTTTCTTATATTGGTTAATAATTGCAGCAATTACCGTTCGAATTCTTGTGAAACGACGCCCTGTCACCTCAGCGATGACATGGTTATTAATTATCTATATTCTGCCATTAGTCGGTATTATCGCCTATATTGCATTCGGCGAGCTCCATTTGGGGAAACGGCGTGTTGATAAAGCACAGCAAATGTGGCCATCTGTCGCGACTTGGCTTGAAAACTTGCGTCATTCAAAACATATTTTTGCCACTGAAAATAGCCCTGTCGCCGAGCCACTTTTTCAGTTGTGTGAAAAACGCCAAGGTATTGCTGGCGTTAAAGGGAATCGCATTCAGCTCCTGACTACTTGTGAAGAATCCCTTAAATCTATCGTCAACGATATCAACAATGCACAGCATTCTATTGAAATGGTATTTTATATCTGGCAACCCGGTGGATTAGTCGATGGCGTTACCGAAGCCTTACTCAACGCGGCTAAACGTGGTGTAAGATGCCGCATTATGGTGGACTCTGCGGGTAGTTGGCATTTTTTCCGTAGCGATTACCCCGCCAAAATGCGGGCTGCTGGAATTGAATTTGTTGAATCATTAAAAGTAAATCTAATGCGTTTTTTCTTGCGCCGCATGGATTTACGTCAACACCGTAAAATTGTGGTGATCGATAACTATATCTCTTATACCGGAAGTATGAATATGGTTGACCCACGCTATTTCAAGCAGGATGCTGGTGTGGGTGAATGGGTCGATATTTTGGTACGTATGGAAGGCCCTGTCAGTACCACGTTAGGTATTGTTTATGCGTTTGATTGGGAAATGGAGACGGGACAACGTATTTTGCCACCGCCACCAGACACCAATATTATGCCATTTGAACAAGCTAACGGTCATACCACGCAAATGATTGCTTCTGGTCCAGGTTTCCCTGACGAGTTGATTCAACAATCATTAATGACGGCGATTTTCTCCGCTCGTAAACAGCTCATAATGACTACGCCTTATTTCGTTCCTAGTGATGATTTATTACACGCTATTTGCACCGCAGCAATGCGTGGAGTCGATGTCAGTATTGTGATGCCAAGGCAAAATGACTCGTTTCTTGTTCGTTGGGCAAGCCGTTCGTTTTATTCTGAGTTGTTAGAAGCCGGCGTCAAAATTTATCAATTTGAAGATGGACTCTTGCACACGAAAAGTGTTCTAGTTGATGGAGAGCTTAGCCTCGTAGGCTCGGTCAACTTGGATATGCGGAGTTTATGGCTGAATTTTGAAATCACCGTTGTGATCGACGATAAAAACTTTGGTAGCGACCTAACGATGGTACAGTATGATTATATCGCCCGTTCTACACGACTCGAAATCGAGGAATGGGAACAACGACCATTCTGGAATCGCGTTGTTGAACGTTTATGCTACTTCTTTAGCCCGTTATTGTAATTTATTTAACTTTAGGAACTGTCATGATTAAGCCACTAACTGTACAACTTATCGATGAGGATGAAATCATTGAAATAGCCTATGACTTGTTCCTAGAAGGCGCTCATACGTATGACCTTAACGACCTAACCCAATGATTTATTTGTGTTATTAAGCAGCTTATATACGCCACTTATTTGGTCTCGTTTAACATTTTGCCGTTGGCAATGTTGCGCTAAAAATGCCAGCGCGTTATTCATGGCTTTTGCTAAATCCGTACCACGACTCATGGCTATATCAAAGCAAAATGGTATCCACCACATATGGGCAGTTTTTGCTCCGGTAAAAAGCGACAACACCCGGTTATACTTCTTTTGTGCCGCGTTGATTAGCCAGCGTTTTAAGGTTGCTGCCAGCAAGCTACCCCAAATTAATGTCTCAACGATTGTGGCATGACCTGTATCGAATTTATTTAAATTATTCATCGACTTCCACTCTTTGAATAATAATTCTATTTGCCAGCGAACACGATAAAAATCACCCACAACAGCTGGAGGAAACTGCTCACGGTCAAGGTTAGTGCAGACCAATACATGACGTTTTTTGTGATCTAATGCTGCAAATGCAACGCAACGATAAACCGGGCCATTCGGCCACTGCACATCTAAATCCAATACACCTGCATTGGGTAATTCTTTTAACCATGTTTTCAGCGGCTTCATCTGCTGAGTCTTAGTACAAACCGCCATTGGATTAACACGGTTACACATCCGCATAATAAAATACGCGCAGGCTTCTTGAAGCTGTTGTATATAAGCTTTTGAAAAATAACCTGCATCTGCCATAAATAAGCAGCCTGATAAAGAGGCGGGTGAAGGCAAATAGTCCCGCTCGGGTGCCGTGTCCTCAGTCAGACTAACACCGTCAGGTTGCCCCTTAAACACGTCATAAGTGACATGTAACTCAACCGCTGCCGGACTATTTTCATTAAAACGTCCTGGAAAATAGAACATTAAGTCGTCATGTACAGCGAAACTGGTGCCATCTTGTAAAATAATGCGCTTGAACATGTCCTGATATTTATTCCTGATAGCAAACATATCAGGGAGATGCAGAGCCAGCGCCTTTTCAAACACTTCACGCATAAATTCAGGAGCAGCCATTTTAACCAACTGTTTATGAAAGGGTTTAAGCTTTATGTCCGTTGAGTGCATATGGTTAAATTGCCGGTGCACATCGGCAATCGAATTCGTTGTTCCTGCACCCAGCGCACTGACCAGCGCCATGCAAAACTTCTGTGGCGTCACCTGCCGCCGCCGCTTCATAAAGCCTGATTGCTTGCCAAGCGCATCAAGCTCTGCTGCTGAAAAAAATCGTTCAAAAGCGCTCGAAAATCGGGTATCTTGTTGTTGCTTCATTCGTTTTTCCTGCAAAGGTGATCTTTTTTTTCTGGTAAATCAATTAGATCACGAATGAAGCACCTCTTCAACTCCTAAAGATCATACCTATGAGAAGGCGCTATGACAAACTTAGAGCCTGCTGATCAGGTGATTTTTGCCCTGCAATTTGAAGAGTGTGGCGCTGCTGAAATTGTGCCACTGACTTCGCATTGGCAAAGCATTATTCAACCTGAATTTAATTTAGAAAATTTTAGCGAAGTGATTATTGGCTTAGCGCAATCCGCAGATGAAGATATTAACGATATCTTTGCTCGAGTTTTGATTAGCCGTAATCCAGCCGTTCCCTTCCACCATATTTTATGGAAGCGTTGATTAATATTGATACGGCTTTCGCATAAAATACGCATTAAAAAAAGGGCCTAACGGCCCTTTTAAATTTCATCGTTAAAGTGGATCAACCTTTAAACAAGATACCGCATGTTTAAAACTTCCCTCTAACAAAGGCTTCGTTTTCGCACAACCTTCATCAGCTAATGGGCAACGAGTTCTAAACACACAACCCGACGGTGGATTAATGGGAGAAGGTAATTCCCCTTCCAATAACTCTATCACTTTATTTTTCTCTTTATCCGGATCAGGAACAGGCACTGCTGACATCAAGGCTTTCGTATAAGGATGAAGAGGATTGTTATACACCTCATCATAGGTTCCCAACTCAACCGCATTACCTAAATACATCACTAATACCCGGTCAGAAATATGCTTTACGACGGCCAAATCATGAGCAATAAAGATCAAGGATAAGCCCATTTCCCTTTGCAATTCTTGCAATAAATTAACCACCTGTGCTTGAATGGACACATCAAGTGCAGATACTGGTTCATCACAAATAACGAGTTTAGGTTCAAGGATCAGTGCTCTTGCAATCCCAATACGCTGACATTGCCCACCAGAAAACTCATGAGGATAACGGTTGATTAAATTGGGTAATAACCCTACTCGCATCATCATTTTTCTGACCTTTTCCGTCACTTCAGATTGACGCATCTTTGGATTATAGGTTTTCAACGGTTCAGCGATGATATCACCGATTGTCATACGCGGATTTAGTGACGCCAAAGGGTCTTGGAAAATCATTTGAATGTCGTTACGTACGTCTCGCCACTGTTTTTCATTTAACCCTAGTAAATCACGTCCTAACCAACTGACGGTGCCTCCCGATGATTTCACTAACCCAATAATAGCGCGAGCAAAAGTGGACTTTCCACACCCAGATTCCCCCACGACACCCAGTGTTTCACCTTCATATAAGCGCAGTGTCACACCATCAACCGCCTTTAAACTTTTATCAGGCTGCCAGAACCATTGTTTTTTGTCTCGAATAGCAAAATGAACTTTTAAATCATTAACTTCGAGCAAAACGGGTCTATTTTCATGCTGTGTCATACCAACTCCTCCACTGGCTTAAAGCAAGCTCTCAAACGATCCGTTGAAAAGACGCTCAGCTCAGGCTCATGTTCAATACATTGTTCATTCGCATATTGGCAGCGCGGAGAAAATGGGCAGCCTTTTGGCAGGCGCAACAAATTAGGCGGGTTACCAGGTATGGTTGCGAGGCTTTCATCATCACCATCCAAACGCGGTACTGCTGCAAGTAATCCCAACGAATAGGGATGAGAAGGATGATAAAAAATATCGCGCGCTGTGCCGTATTCCATGGTACGCCCTGCATACATCACCAGAACTTTGTCACACACCCCAGCAACCACGCCTAAGTCATGAGTGATCAAAATAATGGCTGTATCAAACTCTTGTTTCAGTTCATTTAATAACGTCATGATCTGCGCTTGAACCGTAACATCTAATGCCGTTGTCGGTTCATCCGCTATCAATAATTTAGGCTGACACAATAATGCCATGGCGATCATGACACGTTGACGCATCCCACCAGAAAATTCATGAGGATACATATTCATTCTTTTACGGGCTTCTGGCATTTTTACTGCATCGAGCATACGTACGGACTCTTCAAAAGCTTCCTGTTTCCCCATACCTTTATGCAGCATTAGCACTTCAGATAATTGTGTTCCAATTTTTAAGTAAGGATTTAATGACGTCATAGGATCTTGGAAGATAATCGAAATCTCTTCTGCTCGCATCCTATTCAAATCCTTTTCTTTTAAATTAAGGATTTCACGACCATTAAATATGGCCGAGCCACCTATTTTGCCATTACGGGCTAACAACCCCATGAGAGCGAAAGCCGTTTGGGATTTTCCTGAACCTGATTCTCCCACAATACCTAAGGTTTCACCGGCTCGTAATTCAAAATTCAGTTTATTAACGGCTGTTACATCACCATCTGGCGTTGAAAAAGTGACGTTGAGATCTTTAACTCTCAGTAGAGGGTTAGATGATTTAATTTCAGACATAGTCATTCCCTCTAGCGGTCTTTCGGGTCGAGGGCATCACGTAAACCATCGCCGATAAAGTTAAAACAAAATAGTGTGACAACAAGAAAACACGCTGGGATCAATAATAACCATGGCGTCACTTCCATAGAATTAGCACCATCACTTAATAATGCGCCCCAACTACTCAACGGCTCTTGAGTACCTAACCCGAGAAAGCTTAAAAACGATTCAAATAAGATCATACTTGGCACGAGTAATGATGCATACACGACAACAACACCTAATACGTTAGGAACAATATGGCGTAAAATAATGTGGCGAGTGCTCACACCACAAACTAAAGCGGCCTCAATAAATTCTTTTCGTTTCAGCCCTAAGGTTTGCCCACGCACGATACGCGCCATATCCAACCAAGAAACCATACCAATAGCGACAAATATCAATAAGATATTCGTGCCAAATAATGTCACTAGCAAAATCACAAAGAACATAAATGGAAATGAGTTTAAGATCTCCAATAAACGCATCATAAAGGAGTCTACTTTTCCACCAACATAGCCAGCCAGAGAGCCATAAAGTGTGCCCACAATAACAGCCACAAGTGCAGCAGCGACCCCAACCATCAGAGAGATACGCCCACCGATAGCGACCCTAACTAAAAGATCTCGACCAGAAGCATCGGTACCAAAATAGTGCCCACTCGCCATATCTGGCGGCATCGACATCATTTCCCAGTCCGTATCATCATATAAAAAGGGGGATAACATCGGTGCAAAAATCACAAATAACGTAATCAAAAATAGGACAAACAGGCTAAATATTGCAGCACGGTTATGCATAAATCGACGTCGTGCATCCTGCCACAAACTACGCCCTTCAATATCTAATTGCTCCGAAAGTTTTTCCAGAGCTTCACTATTCTTTTGATTCAATAACACAGTGTCTTCTCCGGATTAATAACGAATTTTCGGGTCGATAACAGCGTATAACACATCGACAATCGCATTAAAGGCAATGGTCAATACACCGACTAAAATGGTTAGACTAAGAACCAATGAATAGTCACGGTTCAATGCACCATTAACAAATAATTGCCCAATGCCTGGTAAACCAAAAATCGTTTCTATCACCATTGAACCTGTGATAATTCCCACAAATGCAGGCCCCATATACGAAAGCACAGGAAGCAAAGCAGGTTTCAATGCATGACGTAAGATGATAGTACGAAGTGGTAAGCCTTTTGCACGCGCAGTACGAATGAAGTTTGAGTGCATAATCTCTATCATTGAGCCACGTGTAATACGTGAGATGCTTGCAATATAGGCTAGCGATAATGCCACCATCGGTAATATCATGTGTTTGATATTACCGCCGTCCCAGCCACCACCAGGGAGCCATTTCAAATGAATGGCGAAAATCAGCACCAATAGCGGTGCCACTACAAAGCTAGGGATGACAACCCCCGTCATGGCAAACCCCATGACCGTAAAGTCCCATTTACTATTTTGATTTAATGCGGCAATAACGCCAGCAGACACACCAAAGAATACGGCAACGATAAAGGCAGTAGCCCCTAATTTTGCAGAGACAGGAAATGCTTTCGCGACTAAGTCGTTAACACTATAGTCTTTATATTTAAATGATGGGCCAAAATCACCTTTAGATAATTGCACTAAATAGTTGAAATATTGCTTATACATCGGATCATTTAAGTGATATTTCGCTTCTATATTCGCCATAACTTCAGGCGGTAGTTTACGTTCTCCCGTGAAAGGGCTGCCTGGTGCTAACCGCATCATAAAAAATGAAATCGTAATAAGAATAAAAAGTGTCGGAATCGCTTCTAGTAAGCGACGTATAATAAATTTTAACATTGCCCTTCCCTACATCTGTTGCTTAGCCGGACCAATCATCACATTGTTGTCCGGCTCCTCAGAGCCGGACTGTTATTGTTAGTGCTTAATAATATAAAGGTCTTTAGTATGAAGGTTATCGAGAGGGTCTTTACCTGTATACCCCCCCACATACGGTTTAACTAAACGCGTGTTTACATAGTAGTACAATGGCACAACAGCGGAATCTTTATCTAAGATTTTTTCAGCTTTATCATAGAGATCGGCACGTTCTTCATCCGTTTTCACTTGCAACGTCTGTTTCATCGTAGCATCGAAGTCTTTATTCTTATAATGAACAGTATTATTACTACTATGGGACAGTAGCATATTGAGGAAAGAAGAAGGTTCGTTATAGTCTGCACACCAACCAGCACGAGCAACATCATAAGCGCCTTGATGTCGGCTATCTAAGAAAGTTTTCCACTCTTGGTTTTCTAATTTGACTTCTGCGCCAATGTTTTTCTTCCACATTGAGGAAGCGGCAATCGCAATACGCTTATGTAAATCAGAGGTGTTATACAATAAATTAAACTTCAATGGATTTGCTTTGTTGTAACCCGCTTCTTCGAGCAGCTGTTTCGCTTTTTCGTTGCGCTGCTCTTGCGTCATATTCGCATACCAATCTGGCTTTTCCGTTTTCATGCCGTTGGTAAATGGTGGTGTAAACCCATAAGCAGGGATATCGCCTTGAGCTTTCACTTTATAAGTAATGACGTCTCTATCCATAGAAAGTTTTAATGCTTCCCTTACACGAGGATCATTAAAGGGTGGCTTTTCGTTGTTAATTTCATAGTAATAGATACACAGATAAGGATTTACCCGTAGCTCATCTGGCATATTTTTTTGCAGCGTTTTAAATTGCTCAATGGGTAAATTACTGTAAGTCATGTCGATTTCACCGCTACGGTAACGGTTAACATCGGTAACTTCAGAGGAAATTGGCAGGTAAGTGACTTGGTCGATAATGGTATTAGCATTATCCCAATAGCTCGGGCTACGCTCAAGGACAATGCGTTCATTGACTGTCCAGTCTTTTAATTTATAAGCCCCATTCCCCACAAAGTTTTGTGGTTGAGTCCATTTTGCACCATATTTTTCAATCACTTTTTTGTTTACTGGTGACATTGAAGAATGGATCAAAAGTTTAGGGATATACGGTACTGCTTCACTCAATTCGAGAACAAGGGTATGGTCATCTAATGCTTTAACACCGAGTTCTTCTGGTTTTTTCTTACCAACAATAATGTCATCTACATTTTTCAAGTGCGCATACTGTAAATAGCTTGCATAAGGAGAAGCGGTATCAGGGTCAACAAGACGTTGGAAACTATAGACAAAATCGTGGGCCGTTACGGGATCTCCATTTGACCATTTAGCTCCCTCACGAATTTTAAAAGTCCATTCTTTAAAATCTTTATTTTCCCAGCTGACTGCCGAGCCAGGCAAAATTTCACCATTTGGTCCAACGATCGTGAGACCTTCAAAAAGATCACGAGCTAAAGCGGATTCCGGAACACCTTCAATTTTATGTGGATCAAGAGATTGAGGTTCAGAGCCATTATTACGAACGAGTGTTTGTTTCTGCGCAAGCTCAACACCAGCAGGTACCGTTGCAGCAACACTACTCGTCATTCCTCCAGCCATCAATCCAGCAGTAACACCTAAAGCAACCATGGTTTTATGAATGTATTTACTCATCTTATCCGTTACTCCCATACCATATTTCATTGTTATATTGTGGATTGTGATGCTTACCAACGCGGTAAACTGTTTATTATATTATTTTAGTACTATTTATTAGTTTGGTTTATATATAACCGCTTAATATCCATATAATCAAGAGGGTCTTTACCTTTAAATCCTCCAATTGCTGGGTTAACCAATCGAACACTTACTCGGTAATAAACAGGAATAAGCGCTGAATCTTGATCAAGCAAGGCCTCCGCCTGTTGATAAATTTGCTTGCGCGCTGCATCATCAGGCGCAACTAATGCTTTTTCTAATAGAGAATCGAACTGAGGGTTTTTATAGAAAGCGGTATTATTACTACTATCTGAAGACATGATGTTCAAAAATGCAGAAGGCTCATTATAGTCGGCACACCAAGTCGCACGTACGACATCATAATTACCGTCGTGGCGGCTTTGTAATGATGTTTTCCATTCTTGATTTTGTAAGCTCACTTCTGCCCCAATATTTTTTTTCCACATGGAAGCAGCAACTATGGCTTGCTGTTTGTTTTGATCAGAAGTGTTATAAAGCAGAGAAAATTTAAGTGGATTCGCGGCATTGTAGCCTGCTTCAGCTAAAAGCGCTTTTGCACGTTGATAGCGTTTCTCATCACTCCAACTTGCCCACTCAGGCGGTGAAAAATCACTATTATTAATAAAAGTAGGCGTAAAACCATAAGCAACTATCTGCCCTTGTCCCATAATTTTATGAGTAATAATGTCTCTATCCAATCCGAGTTTTATGGCTTCTCGCACTCTGGGGTCAGTAAAAGGTGGCTTGTTATTATTAATCTCATAATAAAAAGTGCATAAGTAAGGACGAACATATAATTCATCTGGTCGCTCTGATTGCATTTTTTTATATAAAACGGGGGGAATAGCGGAATTACTAATATCAATTTCACCACTACGATAACGATTGACATCACTGACTTCCGACGAAATGGTTAAAAAAGTTGCTTCATCTATTTTGCTATTCTGATTATTCCAATACAAAGGGTTACGTTTAAGAACAATACGTTCGTTAACAACCCACTTATCCAATAAATAGGCGCCATTTCCGACAAAATGATTACTTTGCGTCCACTTATCCCCATATTTTTCAATTGCTTGCTTATTTACGGGTTTCATCGCCGTATGGTTAAGCATATCAATAAAATAAGGCACAGGATGGCTCAGCGTGACTTGTAAATGTTTTTCATCGAGTGCTTTTACACCTAGCGACTCCAGTGGTTTTTGACCTTTTAAAATCTCAGCAGCATTTTCAATATAGGCACTTTGCAGATAACTTGAATAAGGTGAACCTGTTTTTGGATCAGCTAATCGCTGCCAACTGTAAACAAAATCTTGGGCAGTCACAGGAGAACCATCGCTCCATTTCGCATTATCTCTGAGCGTAAATACCCAAGTGGTATAATTCTCATTAGTCCAACTTTCAGCCACGCCTGGCGTGACTTTACCGTCAACATCCGTATAAATGAGCCCTTCAAGCAGATTAAGGATAATACTGGTTTCCGGTATACCCTCAACTTTATGTGGATCTAATGAAGCAACTTCAGAACCATTATTAATCGTAATAGTTTGTTTAACTGCCGTCGCTACAGGCGCGGCATTAGAATGAAATGCAACTAAAAAAATAGGTAGTGAACACAAACTCTTATAAAGAAAATTCATCATCACCCTCAAAGGTTATAAGTGTTGCTACAACAAAATCCAGCACTTAATCGGCTTATTTCGTCAAAGTAATATCCTAAGTTAGCGATACCACTCACCTTTTAGATTAGTTTTCATAATTCACAAGTACCACCTATAAAAAACAACAAATTGTTAACATTGTGTAATTATGCTGAAATCTATCGTTACTATACAAATCAATAAACATTATGATTTTACGGTACTAACAGAGGATTTATCTGTTATTGCTATATTTAAATACCAAGGACTGGTTTAAACATATCATTAACATTAGATAAATTAAATAGCGTAAAAATTTACTCAGCTCACATTTCCTTACTTTTTATACCTTCTTTGACAAAAAATGCGACATATTATTATAAGTATTGCCAGACTATAATAGTACAAAATAACAGCACATTAATGTGTGAAATTATCCCTTTGATGACAATCAAATAATGATATTGGACTTTTATTTTTTCTATTAACACGAGATAGTACAAAAATTCACATACGCTTTATTGCTTAAGCACTATAACGTTCAGAATATTATTACTAATGCGATAACAACCTAATTAATCGCCATATTAGTGACGATTAATTAGGAGGTATTAGTCATTTTTGGAGTGGATTAGAGAAGGCCTGGGAATATCGCTTTAACACCTGTGACAATGAACTCAATCCCCAATGACATCAGAAGTAAGCCCATAATACGCGTCACGACGTTGATACCTGTTTGTCCTAAATAACGAACTAATAATGACGCTGAACGAAACAGTAACCAGCAACAAAATGCAAATACAATACTTGTCAGCGCAAGGCCGATAAAATTTTGCCATCCATGCCAGCGAGATGACCAAACGATACAAGAACTAATTGCCCCTGGCCCTGCCATTAAAGGTAACGCAAGAGGAACCACGCCGATACTATCACGGACGGCAGTTTCTGTTTTCTCTTGCTTATTTTGTTTATCTTCACCAATTTTCCCACTGATCATTGACATTGCGATAGTCACTATCAAGATCCCCCCCGCAATACGAAACGAATCAATAGAAATACCAAATAGCTGAAGAATAGAATCGCCAATTAATAAGGACGTACATAAAATGATAGCTACAGAAGTATTCGCGATCGTATTGGTTTTATTACGCCCTGCACTACTTTGATAATTGGTCATGCTAATAAACACAGGTAAGATCCCTACTGGGTTTACTAACGCAAAAAGGCCGATAAAAAATTTTATATAGCCTGATAAATCAAGTAATCCTGCACCCACTCATTAGCACCTTCAAAAAGTCTCGTTTGAGAAAATGATCGATAGATAAAGTTTATCATTAAATTAATGAAATACATTGTGCTAAGTTTTGTTTTAGTTACCACGATTAACCATCGGCTTAATAAGCATACAAAAAGCAGGCTATTTCTCTATTTCACCAGCGTAATAACGATATTTTTGGTTAATTTCCAAAAAAGAAGCGAATTTGGCTAAAATTGCCATGCTGAAAGGTTTCAGTTTTGATTTTTTGTGATTTAGATCACGTTAATAAATATGAATAATGTTAATCTATTCTTAACTGATAGGGAGAGAAAATTTAAGAAAAGTACGCTTTTCATATTGATTTAAAAGCTTTTTAAGCCAATAAGCGGATAAGCAAAGTATGATAATAAATATAAACTATAATTATCTACTCACTTTTGTAACATCGTTGTGTTTCTGGATGCACTGCTCATTGGCTTAAAAAGTTTAACATTTATCAGGAGTAATCTCTATGTCAGTAACTAATGTTACCGAACTCAATGACCTCGTTGCTCGTGTCAAAAAAGCTCAGCGTGAATTCGCTAACTTCTCTCAAGAACAAGTTGACCGTATTTTCCGCGCAGCGGCGCTTGCCGCAGCAGATGCACGAATCCCTCTCGCAAAACTGGCGGTTGAAGAATCAGGCATGGGTATTATTGAAGATAAAGTGATCAAAAATCACTTTGCTTCCGAGTATATATACAATGCCTATAAAGATGAAAAAACCTGTGGCGTGCTTTCAGAAGACCCAACTTTCGGTACCATCACAATTGCAGAACCTATCGGCATTATCTGTGGTATCGTGCCAACCACTAACCCAACATCAACCGCTATTTTTAAGTCGCTGATTAGCTTAAAAACACGAAATGCAATTATTTTTTCACCACACCCAAGAGCAAAAAATGCAACCAATAAAGCGGCTGAAATCGTTCTAAAAGCAGCAATAGCCGCAGGTGCACCAAAAGATATCATCGGTTGGATAGATGCGCCATCTGTTGAATTATCCAATGCACTCATGCATCACGATGACATCAATCTGATTTTAGCAACTGGTGGTCCGGGTATGGTAAAAGCCGCCTATAGTTCCGGTAAACCGGCTATTGGTGTAGGTGCGGGAAATACCCCTGTAGTGATCGATGAAACTGCGGATATCAAACGCGCTGTTGCCTCTATTTTGATGTCAAAAACGTTTGATAATGGCGTGATATGTGCCTCAGAACAATCCGTTGTGGTCGTTGATGAAATCTATAATCAAGTTCGTGAACGCTTTGCTAGCCATGGCGGCTATATTTTGCAAGGCAAAGAACTGAAAGCTGTTCAAGACGTTATTCTTAAAAATGGCAATCTCAACGCCGCCATTGTTGGCCAACCTGCCTACAAAATTGCAGAAATGGCCGGTATCACTGTTCCTGTGACGACAAAAATTCTGATTGGTGAAGTTAAAGTCATTGATGAATCAGAACCATTCGCTCATGAAAAACTTTCCCCACTACTCGCCATGTATCGTGGTAAAAACTTTGAAGATGCCGTAGAAAAAGCAGAGTTACTGGTGGAAATGGGCGGAATTGGTCACACTTCTTGTTTATATACAGATCAAGATAACCAAGCTGAACGCGTTAATTATTTTGGCGTGAAAATGAAAACAGCGCGTATTTTGATTAATACCCCCGCCTCACAAGGTGGTATCGGTGACCTATATAACTTTAAATTAGCGCCTTCTCTCACACTGGGTTGTGGTTCATGGGGAGGTAACTCCATCTCTGAAAACGTTGGACCAAAACACTTAATTAATACTAAGACTGTGGCGAAAAGAGCTGAAAATATGTTATGGCATAAACTTCCTAACTCAATTTATTTCCGTCGCGGTTGTCTTCCTATTGCCCTTGAAGAGATAGCAACGGATGGCGCAAAACGTGCGTTTATCGTGACTGATGGTTATTTATTCAATAATGGCTATGTCGAAGAAGTCATTAATGTCCTTAAACAACATCATATTGAAACTGACGTCTTCTTTGAAGTTGAGGCTGATCCAACCTTAACCGTTGTCCGTAAAGGTGCAGCACAAATGAACGCCTTCAAACCTGATGTCATTATTGCATTAGGTGGTGGCTCACCAATGGATGCCGCCAAAATTATGTGGGTAATGTACGAGCACCCAGAAACCCATTTCGAAGAGTTAGCATTACGCTTTATGGATATCCGTAAACGTATCCATCGCTTCCCCAAAATGGGCGTGAAAGCAAAATTAGTCGCTATTACCACAACGTCTGGTACTGGTTCTGAAGTGACACCATTTGCGGTAGTTACTGATGATAAAACAGGTCAAAAATATCCATTAGCAGACTATGCTCTAACACCTAACATGGCGATCGTTGATGCAAACCTAGTCATGAACATGCCGAAATCGTTGACTGCATTTGGTGGTTTAGATGCTGTGACGCATGCTCTAGAAGCTTATGTTTCTGTTTTAGCGAACGAATACTCAGATGGGCAAGCACTACAAGCGCTGAGCTTATTAAAAGACTATCTACCCGCTAGCTATCATGAAGGGGCGACTAACCCTGTGGCAAGAGAACGTGTTCATAACGCCGCTACCATTGCAGGTATTGCATTTGCAAACGCCTTCTTAGGGGTATGTCACTCAATGGCCCATAAACTGGGTTCTGAATTCCATATACCGCACGGATTAGCTAATGCACTATTAATTAGTAATGTGATTCGTTACAACGCTAACGATAACCCAACCAAACAAACCGCATTCAGCCAATATGACCGCCCACAAGCACGTCGTCGTTATGCTGAAGTCGCTGACCATTTAGGTCTGACGAAAGCGGGTGATCGTACCGATACGAAAGTTGAGAAGCTATTGGCTTGGCTTGAAGAGATCAAAGCAGATTTAGGCATTCCTAAGTCTATACGTGAAGCTGGCGTTGCTGAGGCAGACTTCTTAGCGCATGTTGATAAGTTGTCTGAGGACGCGTTTGATGACCAATGTACAGGTGCAAACCCACGTTACCCATTAATTTCCGAGTTAAAACAACTGCTACTTGATTCCTATTATGGACGTGAATTTACTGAAGAACCTGTTGTCGCAACCGCGAAAACAGAAAAGAAAAATTCAAAGAAATAATTAAATAATTGCACAATTAATAAAAAGGCACTGATTAAAAACCAGTGCCTTTTTGGGTAATATAATAAGTAATTATTTATTATACACTTTTATCAACTAATAACGCCCTGCCTCTGTTTTATTTCCAGTAACCATCAATTAGTTAGCGTTAATTAAAGTGAATAGCAACCTTAGGAATAACCCCTTGATTCATTAGTTTTGCTTGTTCGATGGCTTCCGTATAGTGCTTACGACACACTGAAATATACTTCTCGTTACCGCCTATATCGACCTGTGCGCCTTCGTAGACGGGAATACCATCATTCCCTATCCTCAACACTTTATTTGCTTTACGACCGCAATAGCACACTGTTTTTAATTCGACTAATTTGTCTGCCCATGCTAATAAATATTGACTACCCGCAAACAATTCTCCTGAAAAATCGGTTCTCAGGCCATAACATAAAACGGGAATATCACAGTTATCGACAATATCGCATAGCTGTTCAACTTGCTGTTTTGTTAAAAATTGACACTCATCAATTAAGACACAATGTACCTTTTTTATCCCATTTTCACTTTTGATGATTTCAGCCATATTCGTTGTAGGCGAAAATAGTAACGCATCCGCAGACAGCCCAATTCGAGAAGAGACTTTACCTTGCGAGAAGCGATTATCGATTTCAGCGGTGAAAATCAATGTGCGCATTCCTCTTTCATTATAGTTATAAGAAGATTGCAGCAGGGATGTCGATTTTCCCGCATTCATAGCAGAATAGTAAAAATATAGCTGAGCCATCAGCCTAGTTCCTCTAAATTAATAAACGAAATAATCTTACCATAAAACATGTTATTAGATTAACAATCCGCATTTTAAGGGTTTAAAAACAGCACAATACACAAAACTCTATTGGCTTTAATGAATTTAGACTGATACTAAACACCTTTTTCGCTCCTATAACAGGTAAAATAACGAACTATCGTTTGTGCAAAATAGCCTGTTATTTTATCAACCATATAGCTAGCCTGCTGTATCAAAAAAAGAAAATTTACGTTTAGGCTCATTTATTTGAGCTTTTACCACTAATAAAGATGTCACCGTTTACGAGTGAGTACCTCAAATTATAATCCAAAAAAACTTCGGTTAATTGAATCCGTTTTTCATTAGTTTGGATATTGATAATAGCGGTATATATATATCAGTGAAAAGTTAATATTTCTTTTGTAAAAAAATTGCTTTTGGTAAAGATAACTTTTAAACTAATAGTGTAAATTAGCTATTGCAGAAAATAAAATAGCATTCTATTATTAGTGTACACAGGCCAACAATTAAATTTGAGACCAGGAAAATGAGCGAATCTTTAAAAGCATTAAATAACATCCGTACTCTTCGTGCACAAGCAAGAGAAATTGCTTTAGAATCACTGGAAGAAATGCTGGAAAAATTAACCGTCGTTGTTGAAGAACGTCGTGAAGAAGAAAATCAAGCTCGTGCAGAGCTAGAAGAGAAAAGCCGTAAGCTGGAAAGTTTCCGTCAAATGGCAGAGGAACAAGGTATCGATCTAAACGAACTTGTTCAAATTTTAGATACAGGTAAAGGCACTAGCACTCGTGCTAAACGTGCTGCTCGCCCTGCTAAATACAAATATGTTGATGAAAATGGCGAAACTAAAACTTGGACAGGCCAAGGCCGTACGCCAGCTGTTATCAAGATTGCCATTGAAGAACAAGGTAAATCTTTGGACGATTTCTTAATCTAAAATTTTAACCTTATTCAAAAAAACGCCCTAATATAAGGTAATGCCGATCAGTTAAGAACTAAATAATGAGTTGAACGATCCTACAGTTCTGCAAAAATCCGTAATCATTCCAAAAATTACGGATTTTTTTATGTTACTTAGCCAAGCACTCGAGACTGTTCAGGCTTTCTCTCCAACAGAATTTACAGCCCTTTCGGACCTCCTTTCCGCTGAACTTATTGATGAATGTCTCGTGGATGCTGGGGTTGTTACGATAAGAAAACGCCGTCTTCCGATGGAAATGATGGTATGGGCTGTAACAGGAATGTCCCTTTTTCGTTCTCTTTCCATGGCGCAACTCGTTTCTCATTTAGACATTGTTTTACCAGGTAACCGGCCTTTCGTTGCACCAAGTGCCGTTGTTCAGGCACGTCAACGGCTAGGGGAAGATGCAGTCCGTAAAGTATTTGAGAAAACAAGTCAGCTCTGGCTTGATAAACTGCCATTATCACACTGGAACGGATTAACCCTAA
The DNA here is from genome assembly GCF_033688105.1 of Providencia sp. PROV080. Classification (NCBI taxonomy): domain Bacteria; kingdom Pseudomonadati; phylum Pseudomonadota; class Gammaproteobacteria; order Enterobacterales; family Morganellaceae; genus Providencia; species Providencia sp. PROV080. Next base: position 2,226,914 of record NZ_CP096346.1, on the reverse strand, counting down.
TGGCTGTCGATGGCACATTATGGCGTACACCAGATACCCCTGAAAATGATGCCGTATTTGGGCGAACAGCCAATGAACACTCACGTTCTGATTGGCCGCAACTTCGCATGGTTTGCCAGATGGAGATCACAAGCCATCTGATTTCGGGCGCACATTTTGGTAGCGTTTCCGAGGTGAGCGAAATTGGCCTTGCTGCCAAATTGACAGAGCAAACCCCGGATAGTTCTCTGACCATTTTTGATAAAGGATTTTATGCTCTGGGGTTACTTCACCATTGGCAGTCCTCTGGCGTAGAGAAACACTGGATGCTCCCATTACGTAAAGGCTCACAGTACCTAGTCGTAGAGAAACTCGGCTCCGGAGATGAGTTAGTTGAATTACGTCTATCCCCTCAAGCACGCAAAAAATGGACTAACGCTCCAATGATATTGAGAGCTCGATTGATAACAAAAGACGTGAATGGGAAGAGGGTTCAGATATTAACATCAATGAGTGATCCACTTCGATACCCCAACGCCGATATTGTCGACCTGTATGGGCATCGTTGGGAAATAGAACATGGCTTCAGAGAAATGAAGCAGCATATGTTGAATAATGAACTCACATTGAGGAGCAAAAAGCCCGTCTTAGTAAATCAAGAGTTATGGGGAATGGTACTCGCGTATAACTTACTGCGGTTTATGATGGCTCAGATGGCATACAGCTTGAAAGATACAGAGCCCTATCAGATGGGATTTAAACAAACTGCGATATACCTGAGTGCCCAACTGAGCCTGCTTCCCGCGGTTGCTCCGGGAAACATACCAAAATTCATTAATGGGATATTGGCAATGGCTAGAAGTTTTGTTCTACCGAGTCGACGACAAAGGCATTACCCTAGGGCGGTAAAGAAAAAGCCGCAACGATACCCGTTACGGCGATATTAATGACTTAACTGACAAGCATTACCTAATATAAGGGCGTTTTTTTTATCTGATATTTGTTTTTTTTATTATATAAGCCTGTCTATACAAATAGCACCGCCAATATTCCCTGTATTAAATAAAAGCCCCCTAAGCCAAACACCGCGACCTGCTATAACCGTCGTTGAACTTTTTATCTCCAAGTTATTTATCATTATGATTTAAATTTTGTCACACCATAAAGTAAAGTTATGTAATTTGGCCTACCCTCAAACGCGTGATTGAATAATCAGATTTAGGGTTATACAAAAAAAATGATGTATTTACCCATTCAATATGTAAATTAAATTAAATAATAATTTACATTACACTACCCTCAACTATCGACTGTTCTAAAGTCAACAAACAAAAAAAGCCAACCTTCCAGTTAGCTTTTATCAATCATCATAGAGAGAAGCTGTGTTATTTAGAACTGTTCAACTCGTGTGATAAATTTTTAATCCATTGGGAAAAGTCTTTGCCTAAAGTATCATGCTGCAACCCATATTCTACAAAGGCTTTCATATAACCTAGCTTATTACCACAATCATGGCTTTTACCACATAAGTGATATGCTTCAACAGGTTCATTATTTTCCATCATGATGGCAATAGCATCGGTCAATTGAATTTCATCACCAGCTCCAGGTGCTGTTTTCGCCAATGTATCCCAAATTTTTTCGGATAAGACATAACGTCCAACAATAGAAAGGTTTGATGGCGCTTCTTCTTTCTTCGGTTTTTCAACCATACGACTGATTGGTTTACTATCACCAGGAAGTAAAACCGCACCATCACAATCCACGATACCATAATTGGATACTTCATCTTCTGGAACAGGCTCGACTAAAATTTGACTTGCACCTGTTGCTTCAAAATGTTCAAGCATTTCGCTCAAATTAAATTTCGTTAAATCGGTGCTATAGCGGTCTAAAATTACGTCGGGCAAAATAACGGCAAAAGGCTCATCACCCACAAGTGGTTTAGCACACAAAATTGCATGGCCTAATCCCTTAGCGATACCTTGACGCGTTTGCATAATAGTGACATGACTAGGACAAATAGATTGCACCTCATCAAGTAACTGGCGTTTTACACGCGCTTCTAAAATAGCTTCAAGTTCAAAACTCGTATCAAAGTGGTTTTCAATCGAGTTCTTTGATGAGTGAGTGACTAAAACAATTTCATTAATACCTGCTGCGATACACTCATTAACTACATATTGAATGAGTGGCTTATCAACAAGAGGTAACATCTCTTTTGGAATTGCTTTAGTCGCTGGAAGCATACGTGTGCCGAGACCCGCAACAGGAATGACTGCCTTACGTACCTTTCTTTTTGTCATATTCGTCATAACTCCAGAATTCTCCTAAGCACCTTATTCTATAGACTAAATCAACAGTAATAATGTGGTGCGTTTTTAGTGCGAGGCAGTATAACAGGAATAATTTCTGGATAAATAGTACTAATCCCTAATAAGGAATGATATTGCATCTAATGGATTAAATTTAAACAAAACTTAAGCTTCTGGATTAAACATTAATTTAATATTTTGATGATTATTCCAAATTCGACACTGCCAAAATGTTCCTCGAACATCCAAATGATTGGAGGGTTGATGCTTTAAAGTGCCTAGTGGAACACTTCGTGACAAGCTATATTGTGCGTTTTCGGTAGATACTTCAACCTCCAAACCACCACTAGCCAAAATAATTGCTTTATTATATGTATTGAAATACCCCAGCAATATTGGAAATTGCCCGCTAAAACCAGAGTCTTCTAATAAATAATTTATCTGATTAATAATTTTATCAATTTTCGGCAACTTTTTATCAGGAAAACTCACCGCATTTTTTAATAAGTCATTAAATACAACCCGGATCAAAAATGCTGCCATGATACCTTCTCGAGGCGAACGCTCAATATCAATACAGTAAAAACCAATTTGTGTATCTGATATCGGTGCTAAATCCAGTAATAATCCAAATTGGTTAATTGCATTTAATTGACGGTAATTAATTCGATAGCCATTAATAACCTGATTTACTGGTGGTTGCAGTTGCTTTAAGACAGGAATGATATCCTGCTCATCATAATCCATTAATGATGAGATATCTTGAGGATGTAATGTATTTATCAGTTCACTATCATATAGCTCTGGATAAAGATTGGCGTGAATCGTGACTTTCAACTCTTCTAAATTTTTGATTGGCTTTAATAAGGCATCTTTTGCTCCCAACCTCAGCATACGATCCAACTGAGTAAAGTCGGTTGTCGCCGATATCACAATGACAGGTATATGAATATGCTGAGCGACCAGTTCTGACATAAAAGCCTCACCACTCATCACTGGCATATTAAGATCACACAAAATAACATCCGGCCTAATTTTTTCGACCGTGAGTCTTATTAATGCGCTTTGACCATTATCAGCGACGAAAACCTGCATACCTTGTGCTTGTAAGTACCCTTCTAACATTGAGCGAAAAATTTTTTCATCTTCAACGATGAGTATCTTTTTATTTTTCATGTTGAACCTACTTCTGGCTATAATTGGCGATTAACTACCAATACTATTATTCATATGACAAAATCATTGTACTATCACTTTTAAAGTATAGTTATTTTTATTACCTATACTTATTTTTATAGAGTAAAAAGATGGAACAATCCTTAAACCAGTGCTGTTTTTGTGGCAATACCGCACCTTTTGACCAATGTTGCCAACCTTATCTCGAAAATAAAGCGACGCCTGAAACCCCAGAACAACTGATGCGATCCCGCTATAGTGCGTATGTGACACACAATGCGGATTATCTCATCGCAACTTGGCATCCTGATTGTCAGGCTGAACAGTGGCGAGAAGAACTCCAACAAAGTTTCTCACAAACGAAATGGATCTCTCTTCGTGTTATTAGTTCTTCTTATGCTAAAAATAGCGATGAAGGATATGTCGAATTTTCAACTTGCTTTATTGATGAAAAAGCTGATCATAAACAGCTTATTCATGAACGTTCCCGTTTTCTTCGCATAGATAAACGTTGGTATTACATAGATGGTGTGACACCTAAGACGGGTCGAAATGACCTATGCCCATGTGGTTCCGGCAAAAAATTTAAAAAATGCTGTAACAATAATTAGTGGTTATGTTTTACCCATCGTAACGGAAATGCAGAATGTATCGCTTGCTGAATTGTTTGCTTTATCATTCACGCGGCTAACTGGTTCACAGAGAGAGTATTGATCTTTGTGCACCAGAGCGTTATGAACCTAGTCATAAGTCGCCGCAAAGAAAGAATGATAGCCAATTCGCTTTGTAAGTTAAGGATCAGACACCTCCATGCAACAAAAAAATGTACAAAAAAAAGTCCTTCGCACTATATGTCCTGACGCAAAAGGATTGATCGCTAAAATCACCAATATTTGTTACAAGCACCAACTCAACATAGTCCAAAATAATGAATTTGTTGATCATCGTACTGGTCGGTTCTTTATGAGAACGGAGCTTGAAGGGATTTTTAATGATGAAACCCTTCTCGCTGACCTAGATGATGCATTACCAGTAGGTTCAAAACGTGAATTAAATTCATCGGGTCGTCGTCGCATCGTGATTATGGTTACGAAAGAAGCTCATTGCTTAGGTGACCTATTAATGAAAAGCGCATACGATGGCTTAGACGTTGAAATTGCAGCTGTTATCGGTAATCACGACACACTAAAAAACCTTGTTGAGCAATTTGGTATTCCTTTCCATCATATTAGCCATGAAGGTTTAACCCGAGAGCAGCATGATGAGAAAATGATTGCGCAAATCGACCAATACCAACCTGATTATGTTGTTTTAGCCAAATATATGCGTGTATTGACTCCCGCATTTGTCCAGCACTACCCGAATCAAATCATTAATATTCATCATTCATTTTTACCCGCCTTCATTGGTGCCCGTCCATATCATCAAGCATATGAACGGGGCGTTAAAATCATTGGAGCAACCGCCCACTTTGTTAATGATAATCTTGATGAAGGCCCTATTATCACGCAAAACGTCATTAATGTAGACCATACCTTCACTGCTGACGATATGATGCGAGCGGGTAGAGATGTAGAAAAAAACGTGCTTAGCCATGCATTATATTGGGTATTAGCGCAACGCGTTTTTGTTTACGGAAATAGAACTATTATCTTGTAAGACACTTAGCTGCTGTTTAAATATGCATGCAGAGTAAAAAAACAGCACTTAAACAGCTTTTAAAAATTAATGCTTTACAGGGGCGCGTCATTTGATATGATGCCGCCCGCTGTCAACGAATACAGCAATTCAAAATCTGGTGGGATACCCAAGCGGCCAAAGGGAGCAGACTGTAAATCTGCCGTCACAGACTTCGAAGGTTCGAATCCTTCTCCCACCACCATTCAAGCAACTCCCTGACCTAAATCATCAATAGTATCCATAAAGCGATTTAACACACTCGAATGTGATTTAGACTTATAAATATAGCAAATACACTCATCTATAATGGAATTCAAGGGAATATATTGCAGTAAGTTGTCCGCGATTTCATGCTCAGGATAACAATCAATAATAGCAATAAAATCACCCACTTGTAGAAAACTTTGACAACTACTGATGTTATCCATTTGCCGAACACTTGCTTTGTTACCCTCAAGCTCCACCTTTTCGAGTAATTCCCCCATTAAATTACTCTTATAGAATGCAGGGTCACATAACCAAGTACAATTTTTTAATAGTGCCATAATATTATGTTGATGCTTTTGATATAGCTCACTTCGACAAAAAATTCCTAATGATGCATTTTCTATTTTTCGTTGTAAGGAAAAACGCTCACTCACGACTGGCTGTGAACTTAAAATTAGTGTATTTCCATCATAATCGACTATTTCATCAACCTCCTCATAATTAAATCTTAATATATTAATTTGGACATTATTTTTATTAGCGGCTTGATAAAGATTAATAAGAAAGTTTTCTTTCCCCCAGTCATAATAAATATTTGCTTCATTGACAATATAGCCCGTGAAATGTTTTTTGGTTATTTCTTTCTCCTGCAAGTAAAGATCGCGCAAGTCATTATATAATTCTTGTCCATCTTTAGTTAAAGTCATACCAAATTTTTCTCTCTTAAATAACCGCTTACCCAAGCTGGTTTCGAAATCTTTAATCGACTTGGCGATAGGTGGCGTCGTTCGGTTCATCACTCTAGCAGCCTTACTTAATGAGCCATTTTCAACAACTGCCATAAATGCCTCTAATTTTCTTGAAAAGAACATATCTATGACCCCATTCTGTTTATTAAACATGCAGAATCCAACATTATTAATCATTAAAAACAATATGTTGAATAGCCCATCACTTGACATTTCAGATGAAAACTTTAATTTAACTTTTCATTGAATGAGTAACAATATTTCATAAAAGTATTTTTATATTTTCCAACAATGCAAAGCAATATATTATACTGTTTCATTTCATTATTTTTTATGGCTCGACTATTAAATCACATTAAATATAAATCACCAATTGGAAATCAATGAACATATTTTTCATTAATTGTACAATTAATAATGTTACTTAAAATTTGAAATGTAATGTTATTATTATAATTAAGGTAAAAAATATTTATTCCCCATAATTAAAGTCCTGTTTAAATAGTTCTTTAATAGTTACAGTTAACTCCGCATCTGATAGAATCCCCCTGTACAGACAATATCTAACAGGTGATAAAAGACCATGAAATTTATCTCGTTCAACATAAATGGCCTCCGTGCTCGCCCACATCAATTGGCGGCTATTATTGATAAGCATCAGCCTGAAGTGATCGGGCTACAGGAAACCAAAGTTCATGATGACATGTTTCCTTATGATGAGGTCAGCAAGCTAGGCTATCATGTATTTTATCACGGCCAAAAAGCCCACTATGGCGTAGCGCTATTGACCAAAAATGAACCTGTCGCTGTGCGTAAAGGGTTCCCTACTGACGACGACGATGCACAACGCAGAATTATTATGGCGGATATTGAGACCAATAATGGTCTGCTAACTGTCGTGAATAGTTACTTTCCCCAGGGTGAAAGTCGCGACCATCCAACAAAATTTCCTGCCAAAGAAAAATTCTATCAGGACTTACAAGACTATATTACATCAACTCAGACACCTGAGTCACAACTGTTAATCATGGGTGATATGAATATTAGCCCAACCGATCTCGATATTGGTATCGGTGACGCAAACCGTAAGCGTTGGTTAAAAACAGGGAAATGTTCTTTCTTACCAGAAGAGCGGGAATGGATGGAAAGATTACTCAATTGGGGCTTAGTCGATACCTATCGTGCCATGCACCCTGAAACCAATGATTGCTATTCATGGTTTGACTACCGTTCAAAAGGATTTGATGATAATCGAGGATTACGTATAGACCTACTATTAGCCTCAACGGCTCTTTCTCGCCGCTGTTTAGCGACAGGGATTGATTATGAAATCAGAGGAATGGAAAAACCATCAGATCACGCCCCCGTTTGGGCTGAATTCGATTTAACGAAAGACTAACCTTTCCCCATTCAATAAGGGAGTGACTCTCATTCCCTTATTGATCATGATAAAAACAAGAATGATTCTTGGATTGTTAACTACTCTTGTACACTCTTTTTCATTTTTTTAGCCGATTTAGTGGCTTTTTTAGTGCCTTTGGCATGCGTTACCGGTGGTAATTCACGAAACGCACGTAAATTAGTCAACTGGCGAGCCTGAGAGATCAGCTGTGTCAAGGTGGCGCTTAACGGATTCATAAAATCATCATATCGCGTTTGCTTTTCACTGATTTGCGTCAAAATAGATTCCCAATGTGCGGTCATATCCGGTAATGTCGCCATATCAGGCAATACATGAATGAGCGCTCGGCCTGCGGGGGTGGAGTGAATATAACGACCTTTTTTAAATAGGAACTGACGTTTAAATAATAAATCAATGATCCCTGCACGTGTCGCTTCAGTGCCTAACCCATCCGTTTCGCGCAATACTTTTTTTAAGGCTTTATCTTGAACAAAGCGCGCTATCCCAGTCATTGCTGATAATAAAGTTGCATCAGTAAAAGGTCTTGGTGGCTGAGTTTGCTTTTCAACAACCTCTCCTTTTTCACACAATAACTCATCCCCTTTAGCCACAACAGGTAATGGACTACCATCATTTTCAGAGTCTCGCTCTTTATTCCCAAGAACCACTCGCCAACCTGCTTCCGCTAAAAAACGTGCCTTAGCAATAAATTTACCCTTTTCAATATCAAGCTCAATGGTACATTTGCGATAAACGGCATCTGACATAAATTGAATGATATATTGACGCGCCACTAACTGATAAATATTAGCTTCATTTTCAGTTAATTTAACCGCCGTTGCTTTAGCTGTCGGAATAATCGCATGATGAGCATCAACTTTTTTGTCATCCCAACAACGATTTTTTTTATCCAGTTCAGGCAGTTCGAACTGGGTTAATTCTGGTTGATGAACTGAAATCGCATTCAATACCGAATGACGTCCAGCAAAGTGCTCATCAGGCAGATAACGGCTATCTGAACGTGGATAAGTGATGAGTTTGTGGGTTTCATACAGACGTTGGCAAATGTCCAACACCTCTTGTGCGCTTAATCCAAATTTTTTAGCCGCTTCAATCTGTAATGCAGATAGTGAAAAAGGTAACGGAGCCGTTTCAGATTCACGCTTGTCTTGATATTGGGTGACAAAAGCCGGTTTTCCGGTAATTCGCGAGACAACATGTTCAGCGAGAGGACGATGAAATAGACGCCCTTCCTCATCCTGATAATCAATGCAAGATTCACTTGGTTGCCAAATGGCCACAAAACGTTCATCTTGAGGCGTCACTATATGCGCTTTGACCTCAAAATAATCTTTCGGTACAAAATTTTCGATGTCTTCATCACGACGAACAACCAGACCTAGTACTGGTGTTTGCACTCTTCCCACCGACAACACACCTTGATAACCGCCTCGTTGCCCCAACAGCGTGTACGCTCGAGTCATGTTAATTCCATATAACCAATCTGCTCGTGCCCGTGCTAGTGCGGAAACACATAATGGGATAAATTCGCGATTTTCTCGTAGCCGGTCGATGGCTCTTTCTACTGCTTGTGGGTTAAGGTCATTAATCAAACAACGTTTGACTTGCTTCCTTTTATCGGCCGGAAGTTTTAAGAAATCTAAAACTTCATCCACCAACAATTGCCCTTCTCTATCAGGGTCTCCTGCATGCACGACCTCAGTCGCTTGTTTGAGCAAAGTATCAATTGTCTTTAATTGTTTGGTTACTGCGGAACGCGGTTTGAGTTGCCATTTTTCAGGAATGATCGGCAAGTCTTGCAAATTCCAGCGTGCATATCGAGGTTCATACGCGTCGGGTTCTGCTTGTTCCAATAGATGCCCGATACACCACGTGACTATTTGATCATTACCACACTGGATAAAACCATCACCTCGTTTGTGAGGCTTAGGAAGTACATCCGCAATTGCCCGCGCAAGGCTAGGCTTTTCCGCAATAAACAAACGCATTAAGTTAATCTTTCACTTCAATTAAAGGAACATTTTCCCGCTGGGGTAATAATTTACCAATAGACTGTAACAAAACACCTTGCTGCTGTGCAATGTCTTTAATTTTAGCGACCTCAGAAGGCTCTACGGCGATGAGTAATCCACCAGATGTTTGCGGATCACAGAGTAACTTGCGCTGAGCTTCCGTCATTGGCCCAATGAGATGCCCATAACTGTCAAAGTTCCGTTGGGTTCCACCGGGAACACAACCCGCATCGATATATTGCTCAACATTCGCCAATTTGGGTACTTGGCTAAAGTAAATTTCTGCACGGACTTTCGAACCTTCGCAAATTTCACTCAAATGACCAAGTAGGCCGAATCCCGTCACATCGGTCATGGCCGTCACACCCGTTAATGGCGCAATAATTGCCCCTAACTTATTTATCTGACACATAGTTTCAGTGGCTAAGTTTTGGTGCTCTGACGCCAATACCCCTTTTTTCTCTGCGGTCGTTAACACACCGATACCTAACGGTTTAGTCAGGAATAGTTCACACCCTGCGGTAGCCGCACTATTTTTCTTCACATATTCCGTATTCACTACGCCAGTCACTGCAAGACCAAAAATAGGTTCAGGTGCATCAATCGAATGCCCACCAGCAAGAGAGATCCCCGCCTCAGCACACGCTGCTCGCCCCCCCTCGATGACTTCTTTTGCCACTTCCGGGGGTAATTTTGCGATTGGCCACCCTAAAATCGCAATCGCCATGATGGGTTTGCCCCCCATGGCAAAAATATCACTAATTGCATTCGTGGCGGCTATCCGACCGAACTCAAAAGGTGAATCGACAATCGGCATAAAAAAATCAGTCGTACTAATAATACCGATGCCATTTCCTAAGTCATACACCGCCGCATCATCTTTCGTTTCATTACCGACTAATAAATTAGGGTCGTGAAATTTAGCTTGTTCGGTATGAAGAATTTGCTCCAATATTTTTGGGGCGATTTTACAACCACAGCCTGCGCCATGGCTGTACTGAGTTAATCTGATTTTTTCCACTGAACTTGGCCTTATCAAAAGTGAGAAACAAAATCTTGCATATCAGGAAATTGAACTTTTGCAGGTGCCTTCAGCTCAGGTGTGCCTAAATATAAGAAACCAACAATATGGTCATTCGGCGTGCAACCTAAACCTTCACGAACAATAGCATCTTCCGTCCAAGATCCTGAACGCCAGATCCCTCCAAAACCTTGTGCTACTGCGGCCATTTGCATGGCTTGTACAGTACACCCTGCGGCGACAATTTGTTCCCATTCAGGCACTTTAGGGTGCTTTTGTGTCTTCGCAATAACGGTAATAATCAATGGCGCTCTAAAGGGAGCATTACGCGCTTTTTCTTCAACTTCTGCGCCTAAATTGCCTTCTTTTGCCGCTTTTTCCAGTAATTGACTAAAACGATTTAACCCTTCACCTTGCATAACAACAAAGTGCCAAGGACGTAAAGCACCATGATCCGGCGCTCGCATGCCTGCGGCCAAAATATTTTGTAACTCATCACCTTGTGGTGCTGGCGTTGTTAGCCGTGAAGCTGAACGGCGGTTCAATAAAAGGGTTAAAGCATCCATATTCATCTCCGATTCAGAGTAAACTGATATAATAGTCATTCAAACAAGCAATCATAATCATGCTATTTAATGATTAAATAACCGATTTAAGGTTATTCTACTGTGTCTACAAAGCTTTTTGGCAGTCTTATTCGCTTGAGAGAGACTACAGTATTATATTGATTAATAAATTGAATTATATCATTTGTGTGTGTTGAAAAATATAATCACGATATTGTACAACGCGCTAGAAAACATTGTTATGAATAAAAATATCATTCATTAGCAGACAACTGTTTTTATTTCATTAAGATAACAAGTGCAAATTCGTGTGTCGGAGAAATTATGCGTCAAATATGGGAAATCATCGCCACTGTATTTAAGTTTAGTTGGCGAATACTAAATTTTATTCGAGAGCTGGTTTTCAATACCATTTTTCTTGTATTGTGTTTTTTAGTCATTGGTTCGATAGCGCTATATCAATCCGATTCTAAACCTGACCAAAACTATTTTGGTGCACTGTATGTTGATTTACAGGGCGTAGTTGTTGATCAAGTCTCAACACCTGACCCTTTTGGTCGTATGAGCCGTGAACTCTTGGGGACTCCCAATAGCCGAATGCAAGAAAACTCGCTATTTGATATTGTCGATACGATCCGCAGTGCCGCCACCGATGACCGTATTACCGGTATGGTACTCCGCTTAGACAATCTTGTTGGAGCCGACCAACCTTCGCTCAATTTTATTGGTAAAGCCATTACCGAGTTTAAAGACTCTGGTAAACCTATTTATGCAGTTGGTGATAGCTTTAGTCAATCTCAATATTACTTAGCCAGTTATGCTGACCACATTTTCCTTGCACCACAGGGAATGGTCGGCATTCAAGGTTTTTCAACCAATACCCTTTATTACAAATCACTGTTAGAAAAGCTCAAAGTCAGTAGCCATATTTTCCGTGTAGGGACGTATAAATCGGCAGTTGAGCCGCTAATGCGTGACAATATGTCACCAGAAGCTCGTGAATCGACTAAGCAGTGGTTAGATGCCTTATGGGGTAACTATCTAGAGACTTTGGCTAAAAACCGTAAAACCACAGCGGAAGGAATTTTTCCAGGTACAGAGGCATTACTCAATAAATTACGTGCTTCTGACGGTGATAACGCGAAATATGCGCTAAACCAAAAACTGGTCGACAAAATCTATACGCGTGAACAAGCTGAAAATGTGCTCAAGAAGCAATTTGGTTGGAATGACCAAGAGAAACATTTTAATTACGTGAGTATCTATGATTATTCAGCAAAAATCACCAGTATCGGCGCTGAAATGCCCGGCAATATTGCGGTGATCGTTGTACAAGGTGCGATCATGGATGGCCCCCAAGCGCCGGGCATTGCCAGTGGAGACCTGATCAGCTCGCAAATTAGAGAAGCTCGCTTAGATAACAACATCAAAGCAATCATCTTACGTGTTAATAGCCCCGGTGGTAGTGTCACAGCCTCTGATCTGATTCGTAATGAATTAGCCTCTGCGCGAGCAGCAGGTAAGCCGGTTATCGTCTCTATGGGCGGTATGGCGGCATCAGGTGGCTATTGGGTCTCAACACCAGCTGACTATATTATTTCTAGCCCAAATACGATAACAGGTTCTATCGGCATCTTTGGTGTGATCAATACATTTGAAAATACACTAGATTCTGTCGGAGTCTATACGGATGGCGTATCAACAACCCCACTGGCTGATATTTCTGCCACTAAAGGCATAAGCCCTGAATTTGCTGATATGATGCAGATTACCATCGAAAATGGTTACAAAACCTTTATTGGTTTAGTGGCGAAAGCACGCCATAAAACACCGGAAGAGATCGACAAAATTGCACAAGGTCGCGTCTGGATCGGCAGTGATGCGAAAAAACTTGGTCTAGTCGACCAATTAGGTGATTTCGATGATGCCGTCACCAAAGCCGCTGAATTAGCCAAGCTTGATTCTGTACAATTGGACTGGATGCAACCTGAGTTGTCATTTATGGATCAGTTAATTCTAGAACTGAGCAACAGCGCACAAGCGATAGTACCCGATGTGTTACAGGTATTCTTACCTCCCGCCGTCGCCACTGATATTCGCCAGCAAGCCCAATTTTTCTTAAAAATGAACGATCCTCAAAATCGTTATGCCTTTTGCCTAAATTGCGCGGATATTCATTAATCTCCCCGATCCCCTTTAGAATATCTAAAGGGGATTAATTGATTTATCTTGTCATTCTCCCTAGCAAAAGCCATTTAAGCAGTAGATAACTGCAATTAAATGCGTCAGAATTATCTCGCTTCCAAATAGAGCCAATGGTAACAAGCGCTTTGTATCTTGTTAGGCAATGTGTTCAGAAATAAATTAGGTAATTAAATGCAGAAGAAATCGATTTATGTTGTGTATACCGGTGGAACCATTGGTATGCGCCACTCTCCCCAAGGTTATATTCCTATTTCAGGGCATCTTCAGGCCCAGCTAGCTAAAATGCCAGAGTTTCATCGTCCTGAAATGCCAGAATTTACAATCAGAGAACATCAACCTTTAATCGACTCTTCTGATATCACACCTGAGGATTGGCAAAATATCGCCGATGATATCAGCGAAAATTATGACAATTATGATGGGTTTGTCATCCTTCATGGCACAGATACCATGGCTTATACCGCTTCTGCGCTATCCTTTATGTTAGAGAACTTACGCAAGCCCGTTATTGTGACAGGGTCACAAATTCCCTTGGAGGCATTGCGTTCTGATGGCCAAACTAACCTACTGAATGCATTGTATCTTGCCGCTAATTATCCCATTAATGAGGTTGGATTGTTCTTTAACAACAAGCTGTATCGGGGCAATCGTACTGTCAAATCTCATGCGGATGGCTTCGATGCATTTACCTCTCCTAACTGTCCTCCTTTGATGGAGGCGGGTATTCATATTCGCACATTCAACACATGTCCAGCTCCCATCGGTATAGGTCCGTTGATTACCCATAGGATAACCCCTCAACCTATTGGCGTTGTCATGATCTATCCAGGGTTATCGATTGAAATTGTACGTAATATTCTCCAGCAACCCGTGAAAGCACTCATTCTGCGTTCTTATGGTATTGGTAATGCTCCCCAACAACCTGAATTACTGAAAATCCTCCATGATGCAACAAACCGCGGCATTATCGTGGTAAATCTGACGCAATGTATTTCTGGTCGCGTCAATATGGAGGGGTATGCAACAGGCCACGCTCTTGCCGAAGCTGGGGTGATTAGTGGATTTGATATGACATTTGAGGCCGCTTTAAGTAAATTACATTACTTACTCAGTCAAGAATATACACCGGCACATGTTCGGGAATTAATGCAAAATAATCTTAGAGGTGAACTCAGCTATGCCGATGAATAATCCCCATGAGGATTTAATTAAATCCGCTTTACTCTTAGTTGATCTACAAAATGATTTCTGCACTGGCGGCGCACTTGCTGTCGCAGACAGTGAAATAGTGATAGAGACAGCGAATAGAGCCATAGAACTATGCCAACAACAAAATATTCCGATTATCGCTAGCCAAGACTGGCATCCTGCCAACCATCTGAGTTTTGCCGTTAATTCAGGAACCCGTGAGGGGGATATTGGCACTCTCAATGGCATTCCTCAAGTCTGGTGGCCAGTGCATTGTGTGCAAGGTGAAACGGGCGCTGACTTTCATCCAAAGCTCAATCGAGAGGCTATCTGTGAAGTCTTCACTAAGGGGGAAAATCCTCAAGTAGATAGCTACAGCGCTTTTTTCGACAATGATCGGATTAGCCAAACACGCTTGCATGCATGGCTACAAGAACAGCAAATTACACAATTATTTATTATGGGTATTGCCACCGATTATTGCGTCAAATTTACCGTACTGGATGCACTCAAACTAGGCTATAACGTCGATGTGCTGATTGATGGTTGCCGTGGTGTAAACTTATCAGCCATGGACAGTGAGCTTGCCTTAGCTGAAATGTCGCAAAAAGGGGCGACTTTACTGACAACCGACTCCTTGCAATAGACATAAAAATACCCGCTGGATCCGATGATGCAGTGGGTAAAACATCACGCTATCATTTCAGATTAACTGCATCCTCTTTTGATCACTAAAGCTATCATGTTGCGAGCCCACTTTGCCCTTGCTGTGACACACTTAAGTTTGCTCACCGTCTGTTTAAACCGCTGCGTTCTTGTTGCTTTAATGGTTGAAACTTAACGAGCAGTTTTAGTCAATATAGTAACCTTCCGTTCTGTTACTGGAACAATAGCTACGGAACGCGAATATGAGTTGCTATGGCTCCCACCAGCTCCTCCTTACCTGTGACTCATCACTATCAAGGCTTGCCGATACGCTCATGAGAATCATTATTTGCCATAAATTATCTTTATTTATTAAGCAAAATTACAGGCGTGTTTATCGAAACAGTGCTTTGATGCTTTTTATGGCACCCCCAATAAATAACCTTAATTATCAATGACTATCATCAATTTAAATAAACAGTGAACAAATTAATTAAAGCCGACTTTGAGGCCGTAAAAATCTTTCTCATGCCAGACTTTATGTTTGAAAAATCGTCGGAAGAAATTATTTGAAAGAAAAGAGTAAATGAGAAGACAATTTCATAATGTGTCTCTTAACCTTTTGTATTAGCAGAGAAGACCGTTTTAGCAATAGCGTATTATCGATATGGCTTGCCTCTTATTGAGATAAAGAGGCAAGCAGATGAAACTAGTCTTTGTTTTGTGGTTTCAATGTCGCCAGCATCTCGCCTTGAAACATTGATTTGAGCTCCTGCTTACTTTTCATGGTAATTTGCCCATCCGTACCAATCGTCATATGTTCAGGGTCATGATTGTGACGCGATTGCCATAACATCACCATTTGTAAGCTATGTTCTTTTTGTTCTGCGGTTAAAGCGACACCATCAGGCCATTTTCCTAATTCAACAGCGGTCACTAAACGCTGATAAATCTCAGGGGTCATCACTGATAACAGTTGCTCTAATTGTTCTGGCTCTAACTCTATACTCACTTCACGACTCCTTCAAAGAGACTCAGCAAATCATCTATCGATATTTCATGATCTATTTCAATTTAGCTGAATCGATAATGCTTTATTTTGTTTTTTAGCTTCAGCTTGCTTCAGCACCCTATCCACGAGTCTTTTCGCCGGTTTGCTCATCGATAAAGCTTAATGATGCTGAATTAATGCAGTAACGCTGCCCAGTAGGTTGCGGTCCATCAGGAAAGACATGTCCTAAGTGAGCATCACAGTTTTGGCAGCGAACTTCGATTCGATGCATGCCATGAGAGAAATCTTCGATGTATTTAATCGCATCTTCATTCACTGGCTGATAAAAACTAGGCCATCCACATCCGGCATCAAATTTGGTCTCTGATAGAAAAAGTGGTGTACCACAACACAGACATTCATACACCCCATCTTTACGATTATGCAATAAAACCCCAGTAAAAGGACGCTCTGTTCCTGCTTGTTGAGTCACATATTGCTGAATATCATTTAGCTCCGAAATATCAATCGGTTGCTTACTTTTATCTGTCATATCAAACCCAAATATTGAAATCACTTAGTGGTATTAAGCTAATAATACCCCCATTTGACGCAACAAAAAATTAACAACAAGTTTTATAAAGATATTCTAAACTAATTAACACGCTGCTTTGTGTTTTGATTTGTGACGGGTTTCACATATATCACTGATAGCAGGTTTCATTATCCCGCACAATCCCGATAATACGTGCGGATGTATTTGCCTCTAAAGTGGCTGACAAGTAAGCAATTAGTGCGAGTAGTTTTGATTTTTTTCAATAATTGACACGATTCCGCTTGACGGCTGGCAAGGTTTTGGTAACTTTAACTACAACTTAATTCACGAATAAATAGCTGGTGGAAATACTATGACTATCAAAGTAGGTATTAATGGTTTTGGTCGTATTGGCCGTATCGTTTTCCGTGCTGCACAAGAGCGTTCTGATATCGAAATCGTTGCTATCAACGACCTGCTCGATGCAGACTATATGGCTTACATGCTGAAATATGACTCTACTCACGGTCGTTTCAACGGTACTGTTGAAGTTAAAGATGGTCACCTAGTTGTAAATGGCAAAAAAATTCGCGTTACCGCAGAGAAAGATCCTGCAAACCTGAAGTGGAACGAAGTCGGTGTTGACGTCGTTGCTGAAGCAACGGGTATCTTCTTAACAGATGAAACCGCACGTAAGCACATCCAAGCAGGCGCGAAAAAAGTTGTTCTGACAGGTCCTTCAAAAGACGACACGCCAATGTTTGTTATGGGTGTTAACCATAAGAGCTATGCAGGTCAAGAAATCGTTTCTAACGCTTCTTGTACAACTAACTGCTTGGCCCCTCTGGCTAAAGTTATCAACGACAAATTCGGTATCATCGAAGGTCTGATGACAACTGTTCACGCAACTACAGCAACGCAAAAAACTGTTGATGGCCCTTCTCACAAAGACTGGCGTGGTGGTCGTGGTGCTTCTCAAAACATCATCCCATCTTCAACAGGTGCAGCTAAAGCAGTAGGTAAAGTTATTCCTGAACTGAATGGCAAGCTGACCGGTATGTCTTTCCGTGTTCCGACGCCTAACGTTTCCGTTGTTGACTTAACTGTTCGTATGGAAAAGCCAGCGACTTACGCTCAAATCTGTGATGCTATCAAAGAAGCTGCTGCGGGCGAGCTGAAAGGCGTTCTGGGTTATACTGAAGATGACGTTGTATCAACAGATTTCAACGGCGAAAAACTGACTTCAGTATTCGATGCTAAAGCAGGTATCGCACTGAATGATAACTTTGTAAAACTGGTTTCTTGGTATGACAACGAAACTGGCTATTCAAACAAAGTTCTTGACCTGATTGCTCATATTTCTAAATAAGAGTCATTCATGTTTTAAGGTTAATTTGAGCCGCCTTTTGGCGGCTCTTTTGTTTTATTTACCGCCAATTTTGTCGGGAGTCCCCCACTTACGTCTCAGGGAGAATGACGGTTTTCCTGAGTTCTGCTAACCTATTTGTATTCACTGTTCCATATATACAGGCAAATAATTATGCATGATACACTCTTTGCTTTACCCGTTATTAAGCAACTTTCAGCCTACATTAGCCAACGTCAGTTGGGTGAACTGCCCTTAATTATTATTTCTCACCCTAAAGTACGTGGTGCTGTTAGCATTCAAGGTGCTCAACTAATTGATTGGCAACCTCATGGTCAAAAACCGTGTATCTGGCTCAGCAGTGAAAGTGCATTCAAAGCAGGCACCGCTATTCGCGGTGGTATTCCTATTTGTTGGCCTTGGTTTGGTCCTGCTGGCAGCCCTAGCCATGGTTTTGCACGGATTTTACCGTGGCAGTTTACTGCACATAATGAACACGAAGATGGTGTGATCCTCACCTTTACCCTCACCGATAACGACTATACCCGTAAACTCTGGCCACATGAGTTTACCCTCATATTACGTATGAAACTCGGTGAAACCTGTGAATTAGAGTTAGAAAGCTATGGTGATTTTGACACTACGGCCGCCATGCACACTTACCTCAACGTTGGTGATATCCATAAAACGACGGTCTATGGCCTAGGTGGTCATTATTTTGATAAGGTGAGTGACCGTGAAGTCTATGCAGATAAACCCCTAAAAATAACCGCTCATACTGACAGAATTTATTCTGAGCCAGAAGAGTATAGCTTGGTCAGAGATGATTGCTGGTCACGCACTATTGAAATCCATCATTATCATAATTCTGATGTCGTGTGCTGGAATCCATGGGCTGAATTATCATGCAGCATGCAAGATATGCCAAATAATGGTTATAAACAGATGGTCTGTGTCGAAACAGCACGCATTAATCAGCCAATGAAAAGCGAAAGTCAGCACCCTGCTCGCCTTTCCTTAGTGATGATGACACGAGACAATAAACCGCAAGAGTAATACATAAAATAAAGCCCCAAAAGATGAAGTGACCCACTGAAGTCGGAGAATCTCCATATCAGTGGCAAGGTAATATGTATCGCTACCCCACGGGGAAAGGGCAAGACTCAACATACATGATTTATCAATGGATGGATTGTTGTAGGACTATTTAACTAGTAATTATATTTATTTTGCCCTGTCATTTCTGACAGGGCTTTAACTACTTGTTAAATGCTTCGGGCGGAATAAGGTGTCACTTAAGTGCTTTGTGTATGCCTAATACTATTGCTAAGCAAACAGGTAGAGAGAAAATTGCTACAATAAGGATTGAAGCGCTTGTATCTGTCACTATTTCCAACTCAGCTTTTAGTTGGCTTACTGTTCTTTCACTTTCCCAAGGCTGCTGCGATAGATATTTATCATTAAGGGCCATGCCGAAGCTCATAAATAATAATACAATAGTATTTACCACTACGACACAAAGCGTCAAAAACCATTTTAAGAAACATTTAGCTTTCATTGCCCATTCCTTTTATAAAACCACTCTCCAATGGCACCATTCAACCCTTCGGCAGAGATATCAGTTAAATGCCCCAGCAATGAGGCTGCTGTAGTTGCCGTCTCGTGAAGTAGCATTTTTTTGCTTTTTTCAATTGGCGTAATATTTTCAAAATTAAGATATTGCTCTTTGAATAAATCAGTCACTTCAACTACCACCAATGATGAAAGATCATGCTTCTTCCCTACCATATACTCTTCCAACGTCAATGGGACAACAATAGATTCCTGACCTGAGTCAAAATATTGAATTATTCCCGGTATAGAGTCGGAAAGAGATAGGTTTTTTTTGAAAATTTCAGTCCCACCAGCTTTTAATGCATTTATCGTATGAGTAGTGCAATTTCTAGATGTGACATCATAAACGTCAATAGAGAGACCATATTGCTTTGTGGCATCTCCAACATCTACAGGTAAATTAATTGGCGGGATACCACCACTTAAAAGAACACCGCCAACCTTCTTCATACATATAATCAGGGTCGTTTGTGAGTTGCGCATGGGGGTGTTTTGTGTAGGCTCCAGCGAACGTGTACGGTTACCCCTGTTATTACGTTTGATTTACCCCCTGCTTACGTTATCAGTCACTTTAGCCCTCTCTAAAGTTTGGGCTATTGGTCTTAAAAAAGCTGTCGAGCATTCTGGCACTAAAATTGGAGACACTGTTGTTTTCTGGAAAGACTCCGAAGTGCGCACCAGTAAGGCTCAGGTTCTTGAGCGTAAGGGTAATATGACTGGTTATAGCGACCTTGAAACTGACAAACGTCGTGGTCTCTGGATCATGGAAGTTGTTAGCTGATATTCACTTATCTCTCTTAAATAAGCCCAGATTTTGAAGTGCCCCCCAATAGTTAGACTATCCATTACTGGGGAACACTTCAAGCATATCGCACGTCTGGGGCTTTTTAGGCATTTCTATTCAGCCGTTAGAATGTGTAGGTCACACCACTCCAAACAATTGCAGAAACAGATTTGTTAACCATTGGGCTATCTTTCACCTCATTTGGTAAACGGTCAACACGCCCCATGGCGAATGCACTCCAGTTTTCAGTAAATTTATAGTTACCTGATAGCTCCACATATGGCGTCCAGCTATCACCTGGGTGGTAACGAGCTAAACCACTATTTTGTGACTCTTTTGAGGAGACCCCATATTCATAGCGGTTTTGGTTTTTGCTATCCCATTTGATACCAACACCTGGCACCAAAGACCATTTATCGCCATGGAAACCATACAGATAAGCAACTTCCGCACGTAAACCATTACTGATGCCTAACATATCCCCTGAAGCGATGGTTCTGATCGTTCCCCAATCCGCTCTGTGCTTGTAGGTCAGACCGCCCATGACCGTGTCTCTGCGACGATCCAGTTCACGCATATCGCGATCATCATTGTCTTTTGGTTTAAAAAATTGTGGATAGTAATAAGCGTCAAGGGATAATTGGTCAACTTGATCATTCCACAAATAGTAACCTACCGCTAAGGTATGAAAGTAAAAATTTTCCCCTTCATAATTAACAATGGGAACTGGTGTAACATAATCTTTTGTTTTTATGCCTTTATACGGTGTTGATTGTGCTAAAACCGAACCACCTACAGACCAAGTGCCTGCTACCGCAGCGGAAGATAAGAAACCTAGTGCAACAGCAAGTGATGTTAATTTAATTGTTTTAGACATATAAAACCTGAAATATTAGATAATTGAACAATAGTGTGCATCATACCTTGATGCACACCTTAGCCAAAATGCTAGTAGAGATGATCACATTTTTAGCTAAATTTATAGCTATGTCTAATAATAGTTTATGCAATTATTCTAATTTTCATATTTCACTGGCACCCTTTTAGCCAATGCGCACATCAATTCATAGCCAATAGTGCCTGCTGCCTGTGCAACATCATCAATGGGTAAATTTTTCCCCCACAGTTCCACTCGATCACCAATCTTGGCCTCAGGACAGTCACTAATATCGATAGTCAACATATCCATCGAAATAGCCCCTAATATTGGGCAACGCATTCCATTTAACCAAGTGGGTGTGCCTGTTGGCGCATGACGAGGATAACCATCCGCGTAACCACATGCGACTGTCGCAATTTTCATTGGATGAGTCGCCGTAAACTTACTGCCATAACCAATTGATTCACCCTTAGCGATATCATGCGTTGCAATAATTTGTGATTGCAACGTCATCGTTGCGCGCAGATCCTTATCAGCAATATCTTGCCAACAACCACTTGGTGATGCGCCGTACAGAATGACGCCAGAACGTACCCAGTCATAATGCGTATCTGGATGCCATAACGTGGCACCTGAATTAGCAATACACACAGGTAGACTCTCATCAATAAACGACTTAATGATTTGGTGTGGTTTGTCTGTTCCTGTCAACGTATCTGAGTTAGCAAAGTGAGTCATCAATGTCACCGAAGCCACATTATTGATTGCAGAGAGTCGGTGCAGTACCGCTGCATACTCTTCAGGTCTAAAACCAAGGCGATTCATACCACTATTCAATTTGACATATACGGGTATTGCAGAGTTAACCGTTGCATTTTCTAGCGCATCTAATTGCCAATGGCTATGCAGTGCCGTTGTCAACTGATATTGGTCTATCAGCTGTAGATCGTCAGGTTGGAAAAACCCCTCTAACAATAAAATTGGGCCTTGCCAACCCTGCTCACGTAACAAAATAGCCTCATCCAAATCTAAAATGGCAAAACCATCTGATGCGGCTAACGCATGCCAGACTCGTTGAATACTGTGCCCATAGGCATCTGCCTTCATGACTGACCATATTTTCGCTTGTCCAACATGCTGACGCACAATGGATAAGTTATGGGTAAAATTTTGCAGGTGAATGACTGCACTAATTGGGCGAGGCATCGTGTTTCCTTCTTTTTATGCTATCCGAATGTATTTCCAGCCAATTGCTCAACGCGCAGGCGATAAATCACCGTTTGGAATTAATTTGGTATTAAATCCATCTATATATCTGAATACGGATAAATCGTCCGATGCAATATCGGGTTTATTGCCAGAAATCAAATCAGCCAATAGCTTGCCCGAGCCACATGCCATCGTCCAGCCTAATGTCCCGTGCCCAGTATTTAAATATAAATTGCTATAAGCCGTCGGACCAACAATCGGCGTACCATCTGGTGTCATTGGTCTTAATCCAGTCCAAAATGTGGCTTGAGAAATATCCCCACCGCCCTGATAAAGATCTTGCACCACCATCTTTAAGGTTTCACAGCGTTTTTTTAATACATTCAAATTGAATCCAACAACCTCAGCCATACCACCGACACGGATACGATCATCAAAGCGTGTCACGGCTATTTTGTATGTTTCATCCAATACCGTTGATGTTGGTGCACGTTGAATGTCAATGATAGGCATAGTCAAAGAGTAGCCTTTCAAAGGATAAACTGGGATTTTTACTAAATTATGTAATAACGATGTTGAATACGAGCCCATTGCCACGATATAACGATCGGCCTGCAATATTTCGCCTTCACAACGTATGCCACTGACTTTATTTCCCTCAGTCAGAATTTGTTCAATGTGACAACCAAATCGAAATTTCACGCCTAAATCTTGAGCCATTTTGGCGAGTTTTTTGGTAAATTGCTGGCAGTCACCCGTTTCATCGTTCGGTAAACGCAATCCACCTGTCAATTTATGTTTCACATAGTCTAGGGCTGGTTCGGCTTTCACTAACTCATTTGCCGTTAATAACTCGTATGGCACCCCTTCTTGCTGTAAAACAGCAATATCATTTGCTGCATTATCAAACTGTTTTTCAGTCCTAAATAGCTGCAATGTACCGCCTTCACGTCCTTCATAAGTAATGCCTGTATCAGCACGTAATTGACGAATGCAGTCACGGCTATACTCAGCAATTCTGACCATACGGCTTTTATTCATTGCATAATGCTGAATATCGCAATTTTTTAACATTTGCCACATCCAACGTAATTGAAACAATGTTCCATCTGGCCGAATTGCGAGAGGGGCGTGTTTTTCAAACATCCATTTCACTGCTTTAAGGGGAATACCGGGCGCTCCCCATGGAGTGGCATAACCAGGGGAAATTTGCCCTGCATTACCTGCACTCGTTTCTTCGGCGACATCCATTTGTCTATCTAGCACAGTCACTTCATGCCCTTCTCGTGCTAAATACCAAGCTGTCGTAACACCGATGACACCTGCACCTAATACTAAAACTTTCATTATTCCCCCTGCCATGTAGCATGAAATATTTTTAGTTAGAATAATATTCTATAATTTATTTTCCAATATGGTTGATTAACATTTTTAACAATTCAGATAATTAATTCAAATTTCATTACAAATACTTTACACTTTGGTTTTAAATTCTATTGGCGAAATTTTGCAAAATTAAATATAAGCAATAAAAACAATAAAATATGTATTTTCCGCGGTCTGGACAGTTGCTCACTCGTGGTTTAATTTAGAGTTTTACACTGTCTTGTTGGGATTTTATTTTGGAAGGACAACTTTTAATATATTTTAATTTACCACAGCATGACAGATTATTACTCTAATCATATTACTTAGTGTGAATAATACCTTTGTTATTGCGCAGTTTTTAGAATTGACGAAAATTTAGTGACTTAGGACACAAAATAAAAAAGCCAGTCGGTTAAATAAACCAAACTGGCCTTAGTGATGACAAACAGATGTTAGATTAAAGAAGGCAATTGAGGTGCGCTCCGTTAAAATTATCGGCTATTGGCGAGATCATTAGGCATATTGCCTTGCATACTGTGCCAAATCATCCCACTCTCTTTACCATAATTCCTAACACATTCCATGATACGTTCATACGCTTGCTCGCGGCATAAATTGGCTAGCTGCTGATAAAAATTAAGCGCAAGACGTCTCGCTTCTGGATTCGAGAAATAATAACGCCCAACGCGGGTATAAAGCCCTTTCAACCCATTGATAATTAAACCATAAATAGGGTTTCCAGACGCAAACGCCAATCCTCGGAAAATATTGTAGTCCAAGGCGCTAAAGGCATCTGAGTTGTCTTCGACTTTTTCACGTTCAGACAAGACTTCCAGAGACTTTTCAGGATTTTGACGAAATGCAGTGCGGATAAAAATAGCCGCAATATTCGTTCTTACCGCCAATAAATTATCGATAAGCTGCGGCACACGGTCATGATCGAGTCGAGCCAAGGTTTCTAAAATATTTAGACCCGATGTCTCCCAGTAATTGTTTACTTTTGTTGGCTTACCATGCTGAATAGTCAACCAACCATCACGAGCTAAACGCTGTAACACTTCTCGGAGCGTTGTACGAGTCACACCAATCAGCTCCGATAGTTCACGTTCTGCAGGCAAAATCGACCCTGGTGGAAAGCGATTATTCCAGATACTTTCAATAATATACTCTTCCGCAAAACCTGCAGGACTTTGAGCTTTTATGACCATATTTTTATTATTCCAAACATTTTCAGACGGATTATTGTAGAAATCATACCAGATTGTCGTAAATTGAGATAGTTAGACCACACATAAACAATGAAACCAATCATAAGACCCTCATATAATTAATATATTATCTATTACTGATTAGACTTAATTTATGTGAAAGATAAGAGTAGTATGTGAATTTACTGTACAATACACCCAGTAAGAGGAAAACTGCACATAATGGATTTTAGTTTAAAAAGAGCTTTTTTGAAAAATTTTCTAGGGAACTCACCTGATTGGTATAAGCTCGCAATAATAATATTTCTGGTTATCAATCCACTGGTATTTTATTTCGTTAACCCGTTCATCGCCGGGTGGCTACTCGTCATCGAGTTTATCTTCACCTTGGCAATGGCACTCAAATGTTATCCGCTACAGCCTGGGGGCCTTCTGGCTATCGAAGCGGTCCTTATTGGCATGACAACGCCTAAACAGATCTCTCATGAGATCAGTAACAATTTGGAAGTCATACTGCTGCTGATCTTTATGGTCGCTGGTATCTATTTTATGAAGCAGCTATTGCTGTTTGTCTTCACCAAACTGTTACTGAATGTGCGCTCTAAACGCACATTGTCCTTGGCCTTTTGCTTAGCTAGCGCATTCTTATCTGCTTTTTTAGATGCGCTGACGGTGATTGCGGTTGTCATTAGTGTTTCGGTTGGCTTTTACTCTATTTATCATCAATATGCATCTAGTCAGCATAGTCATACTGATATACAAAACGATAGCTTCATTGATACCGCAGAGAAAAAGCAAACCCTTGAACAATTTAGGGCTTTCTTACGCAGCCTAATGATGCATGCCGGTATCGGTACTGCTTTAGGTGGCGTGATGACGATGGTTGGGGAGCCACAAAACCTTATCATCGCTAAACATGCAGATTGGGATTTCGTGACCTTCTTCTTACGAATGGCACCGGTTACCCTACCAGTCTTTGCCTGTGGACTCATGGTTTGCTTTTTAGTCGAAAAATTTAAATTATTTGGCTATGGTGCTGAGTTACCGGAGCCGGTTCGCCAAGTGCTGACTAATAATGACAAAAAGAATAGCGCTAAACGCACCCAAAAAGAAAAAGCGCAGCTCATAGTCCAAGGTTTGATTGGTATTTGGCTGATCGTCGCCCTTGCTTTCCACCTCGCGGAGGTCGGGCTTATAGGCTTATCTGTCATCGTTTTGGCAACTGCATTTTGTGGTATTACAGAAGAGCACGCGTTAGGTAAAGCTTTTGAGGAAGCATTACCCTTTACTGCCTTACTGACAGTCTTTTTCTCTATTGTTGCTGTCATCATTGACCAACAACTGTTTACCCCCTTTATTCAGTTTGTTTTACAGTCATCTGAATCATCGCAACTATCACTGTTTTATCTGTTCAATGGTTTACTTTCTGCTGTTTCAGATAACGTGTTCGTCGGTACGGTATACATTACGGAAGCATTAAAAGCCGCCAATGAAGGCTTAATCTCCCATCATCAATACGAGTTATTGGCCGTCGCTATCAATACAGGTACTAACCTCCCTTCTGTTGCGACACCGAATGGGCAAGCAGCTTTTCTGTTTCTACTCACTTCGGCACTATCGCCACTGATCCGTCTTTCCTATGGGCGCATGGTATGGATGGCCTTACCTTACACCATTGTAATGACAGTCGTTGGTTTATTAGGCGTCGAGTTTTGGCTGATACCAATGACACATTGGCTAGAAAGCTTAGGCTGGATTAGCCTACCTTAGTTTCGTCATCACCGAAACGCATAAAGGCCACGCAGATGACACATTATGGGTGGCCTTTATCATTCTTCTCATTGATATCCCGTCACCATTGCTCTGAAATACCTGCTAGAGTGGTTTGATTTGTAATATTAGGTAAATCCTTATCTAAAATCACATAAATAGTCTCTAACATCTTTTTTTGTTGTGTCGATAGGGGCAAAATGTGCGCATCATTAATTTAGGGAAGTAAAGTATGTTCAGATTCTTTAACTACTGCTCGCAAGGACGAGGCGCTTGGCTGTTAATGGCCTTTATTGCGTTTATGTTGGAATGCGCAGCGCTCTATTTTCAACACATTATGAAGCTACAACCCTGTGTTATGTGTATCTATGAGCGCGTTGCATTGTTTGGGATTATGATTGCGGGCTTAGTCGGGGCTATTGCGCCACGTAATGTGATTTTACGTTGGGTCGCTATCATTATTTGGATTTACGCGGCATGGCGTGGCTTAGAGCTTGCATGGGAACACACTATGCTACAACTCTATCCATCCCCGTTCGCATCATGTGACTTTTTTGTCAATTTCCCTGAATGGTTACCATTGAATGAATGGGCGCCAGCTATTTTCGAAGCAACTGGTGACTGTGCTGTTAAACAGTGGGATTTCTTAGGGCTAGATATGCCACAATGGCTAATTGGTGTTTATGGCGCTTACCTGCTAGTTGCTATTATCGTCACAATCAGCCAATTTTTCCCTTCACACAAAAAAGCATAATATCGAAACCATCATCAATTAAGGATATTGATTATTTTACGGTTAAGGCTCCCGATAAACACTATCGGGGGTCATTTTATCTCCTGACAAGCTACGTTTTTGAATCGCTTCTTCACTTTTTTATCTGTATCGCCAACGTTTGAATAAACATCGGCCCCAGTTTAAAACCCAAAAGTATGATGGAAATCTGTTGAATACTGGGTTTGATATCAGGCGGGTTATGCAACATAAAAAGAAGCCAATATTTATTGAAACTGCAATACAAACCATAAACCCACCTGTTAATGATGGGTTCTACTGAATAATTTTATTAAATACAGCTACCCGTCAATATGACATCGGCAGCACAACGCTTCCCATTGGCAAATTGACACACCGCCGTCTGAGCACCATCCAGTTCTAAGTTAAGTGAAGGTAGTCCACCCGCTGAAACACAGGCCTCTTGGGCTTTAGGTCCTAAATTAACCACTTGTTGTGCATATTGGGATGCCGAGCGATCGACTTGCACTGTATTCATCGAATCTGAGCTAGAACACCCCGCTAAAATAAGTATTGTGCTACCTAGTAAACCTTTAACAAAAGTAGAATTAAGCAGGTTACTGATTTTTCTATTCATTCTATACTCCGCTTATGATGATTTCTGCTCCCTGAATCAGTGAACACTGCTTTTAGAAAACAGATTAATGACCAACACACCAACGATAATTAATAGCATACCAATAATTGCTGGTAAATCGAGCTTCTGCTGATAAATAAATATCGCCGCGATAGACACCAATACGATACCTAAACCCGACCAAATGGCATATGCGATCCCTAAAGGTATTAACTTAACAACCTGTGATAGCCCCCAAAAAGAAACGGCATAGCCAATCACCACAATCAAGGACGGCCAAAAACGACTAAAACCATCGGATGCTTTTAATGTCGTTGTTGCTATCACCTCTGCGATAATAGACATCAATAAAAAACCTAGCCCTTTCATCCGCTCATCCTTACTCTTTGAACTTATTAAAATAGTAGCGAATTTAGCATAGTTCGCGATCCCTGTAACGCACCCTCACATAAAAAAAGCCACAATAGAAATAATTCTATTATGGCTTTTTCACTTTTTCGTCGGAAATTTAGTGTAACGCAGTGGATGCTTGCAGCTGTTCGTTAAATGAGCCTTTATAACGCCTAAAAATAAAAATGCACCACACCAATGAAATCAATCCAAATATGGCCCCTACATAACCAATATTCGTCATTCCCATATGAACAATAATTTGATTACCTAATAAGGCGCCACCACCGATGCCAATGTTAAAGATCCCAGAGTAAATTGCCATCGCTAAATCTGTTGCATCAGGCGCTAAATCAATCACTTTGACCTGCATACCTAGGCCTACACACATGATTGCAATTCCCCAGAATAGGCTTAATAGAACCAGCCAGCTAACGTGGCCACTCACTGGCATTAATAATAATAAGCTAATTGTTAATACCGCTATCGCAATTGGTAAAAAGGATAATGTATATTTATGACTGTAACGACTAAATATCACACTGCCGACAATGCCTGCTGCACCAAAAATAAGAAGCAATAACGTTGCAAAATTCTGACTTTGTTGTGCTATTTCACGAACAAATGGCTCAATATAGCTGTAAGCGGCAAAGTGTGCCGTCACAACGATAACGGTTAATGCAAATAACCCCACTAATGCAGGACGTTTAAAAATCACAGGTAAACTTTTTAATGAGCCTGAATGTTCGCTTGGTAACCTAGGTAAGAAGCGAATTAGCGCAATCATCGTCAACAATGCGATAGCACCGATACATAAGAAAGTGACTCGCCAACCTAATAATTGTCCAATCACACGGCCAATTGGCAGTCCTAAAACTGTCGCTAATGCCGTACCGGTTGCGAGTAAGCCTAATGCTTGCGCTTTTTTACCTGCTGGTGCGACACGGATTGCCAAAGACGCGGTAATTGACCAAAACACCGCATGTGATAGAGCGATCCCAACCCGAGCAATGATTAATACATCGAAATTCCAAGCAAAACCGGAAAGAATATGGCTAAGCACAAACACAATAAACAGTAATGCTAATAACTTGCGACGTTCAATCTTACTGGTTAGTAGCATCAAGGGTAATGACATTATTGCGACTACCCAAGCATAAATAGTGATCATTAGCCCTGTATGCGCAACTGTCATATCAAAACTTGCAGCTATATCACTCAATAATGCGACGGGAACAAATTCTGTAGTATTGAAAACAAATGCGGCGACTGCTAGTGCCACAACTCGGATCCAAGCTGTTTTTCTAGAAACCTGTGTCATTGTCTTGCTTACGCCTTTGTTGGTATCAGCAAATACTCATCCCCCAATCACAAAGTGATTGGTTAAAAACCAGAAGTCATGAGTTAGCTGAAATTTGATATTGCTTCGCTGACATAATAAGAAGCAATCGATTTTGTGTGAATTGTATCACATTTTTTCACCGCAGTTAAAGCCGCTCAATATCAAACCATCAATAAATAATGGCTCTATTTCTTATCGTTCTAGCCTCATCAATAATTTCGTGAGCGGTTAGGCCAATAGGACCGATACCTTTTTGTACCAATACATCTGCGGCTTTACCATGTAACCAAACGCCTGCCCGTACGGCTTGTTCTATTGGCAGCTTTTGTGCCAGTAAGCTACCAATAATTCCTGATAATACATCACCGCTACCTGCTGTCGCTAAACCACTGTTCCCCGTTTCATTACACCATGTTTGATTATCCGGAGCTGCAATGATCGTATGGTGTCCTTTCAACACCACCCAACAACCGAATCGTTGACTGAGCTGTTGCGCAGAAAAATGCCTATCTAATTGGATTTGTGCGACCGTTGTTTGTAGTAGTTTAGACGCTTCTTTAGGGTGTGGTGTGATGACTGTTTCTGACGAGAGTTTTACAGCTTCAGGGCGCTGTGCCAATAGATTGAGACCGTCAGCATCGATTAAAACGCGCTGATTTTGCGCTATAAGACGTAAAGAACCGTCTAGCAACATTTTCGCCTCGTGAGCAGTCCCTAAGCCACACCCTATGACCCAAGCCGTTGGGGTTTCACCATCCATAACATGACTCGCTTGGCGTAACATCAACTCAGGAGCCTGTTCCACTAAGTGTAATGCCTGTGGCTGCTGATTCAACCCAATGATGACTTTACCACAACCACTTTTAAGCGCAGCGACCCCTGCCAATACACAAGCTCCCGTCATACCAACACAGCCACCTATAATATTTAGCGTTCCAAAAGTGCCTTTATGACTTTGTTCTGGTCTTGGTTGTACGAATATTGGAAACTGTTCTGCTAGCCACTGTTTTTCTTCTATCGTTAACATAATTGGCACTCCTTAAATTTTCGTACAGCGCGATGACGTAAATTATCTCTTCTTAATTTGAATAATTCATATTAAGCCATTCATTGATGGCACATTGGATAAACTTTCTATGATAGAATATTAGCAAATTTATCTTTCTTAAAAGGACGCTTTTTGATGAAAACACATTTTCCTACTCAGCCTGATGTTAATGAACTCGCGGCAGAAGTGACTTGTATTAAAAATCTGCTGGCTCATATGTTAAAAGCAATTGGTCAAGCAGATGCAGGTAAAATTTTAATTAAAATGGAGCGTGAAATTGCATCAATGGAAGATGAAAAACAAGCTGAAATTTATCGAAATACATTAGATCAAATAAAAGCAGGTTATCGCCAATAGATTATTTTAACGATTAGTGCTATTTAAGGGCGTTAATTTTTCAATTACACTTAAAACTGCACAAATAACTAAATATCATTTATTGAAATCGCTTATCTTTGATCTCGAATTAAACCATTCTTTATTCATTTAGCTCCCCCTTCAGATCCCTATGAAGGGGGCTTTTTTTGCTTAAAATTAGGCTTTTACTTTCCCATCATAAATATCTTGGCAATGCTGAATATAGCTCTCTAATGTCATGTCGGCAGTTTTATTATCCTGTGCCCTTTGTTCTTCAAAGGCCCATACTTTAAAATTTTGCCCTAAATTGGCACCAGACATACCAACTTCTTTATACATACGGTGATAAAAACCATTTGGAGATTGATAGATTTCAAATTTAAATGGCACTAAACGAGCTGGGTTTTCAACTGTCGCAAATTCATTACCAAATACCAGCGTTTTCACAAGTATATCCATTTTCTATCCTTATAACTCATTCACTATTAAAGCCTATTGGCCTATTACCCGTATCCATCATAGACTATTCATCGATTTACAGCCTAAGAAAAACTACGCTATTTCACTTAGAGAATACACTATTTTGATTTATATTAAATTAATGCCCGTAACTAATTTTTTATTTTCAAATAAAAAGCCCGCGGTGATTAATTCAACGCGGGCTTCTGTCTAATTTGGAGCATCAATTATATCATTGCGACTCTTCGACTATTTTAAGTATTCACCTGAACGTAGTGCTTCAATACGTTTATCCAATGGAGGGTGTGACAGGAACAGTTCATTGAATGCTTTACCACGGCCATTAATACAGAATGCCATTAAACGCCCTTCTTCTTGTGGCTCATAGCTCGTTTTCAAACGCTGTAATGCCGCAATCATTTTTTCTTTACCAACGAGTTTTGCAGAGCCTGCATCCGCATGGAATTCACGATAGCGCGAGAACCACATGGTGATAATACTCGCTAAAATACCGAATACGATTTCTAATACCATCGAGACAGCAAAGTAAACCATTGGGTTACCATTACTGCTTTCACTTTCTTCATCGTTGCTCGACATAAAACCAGAAACAAACTGAGCGATAATACGTGAAATAAAGATAACAAACGTGTTTACAACACCTTGTAACAACGTCATTGTGACCATGTCACCATTAGCAATATGGCTGATCTCATGCGCAATAACAGCCTCTGCTTCATCACGGCTCATATTTTCTAACAACCCAGTGCTTACCGCTACCAGCGATGCGTCACGGCGAGCACCTGTTGCAAATGCATTAATATCAGGAGCATGATAAATAGCAACTTGTGGCATTTGAATACCGACTTGCTGTGCCTGACGGCTCACCGTATTCATCAACCATTGCTCAGTTTCATTACGTGGTGATTCAATAACTTCGCCACCAACGGACTTAAGCGCCATCCATTTTGACATTAATAACGAAATAAACGCACCACCGAAACCAAACAGGCCCGCCATGATCATCAGACCTTGAACACTGCTTCCTTTAACACCCGTCAAGGTTAAGATTATCCCAAACACAAACATAACTGCTAAGTTTGTGAGTAAGAATAAGGCTATTCGCATCATATTTTTTGTTTCCTTGGTAAAAATAAATATCACGAAGAATTTACTGTATAAATAAGGTTTTTTCATACTTTTTCAAGTGGCTTAACAAGAAAAAACCAAAAATTAACATAACTTTACACACATCATAAAAAAGGCCAGCTTTTGCTGGCCCTAACTATAATCTATTGTATAACCAATTTATTTTTTATTGGTTAATAGACTGGTCTCAGGATGAGCAAGATCAATCGCAATTTTAACTGTTTCGTCTAAATATGGGTCTGGCCCTTCGTAATCTTTAGGTAAATCATCGATAGACTTCAACAATGGTTTACCCTCTTTTGCATAACGTTCATTTATACGTTTCAGTTTAGTGGCTTCAAGCTCATTATCTTCCTTCAAACGCTGGGCATAATTCAGCGAGATAAGATTTTTACTCTCTTTATTCGCTTTATAATGCGCAATGTCTTCATCGATATACTTGAACTCCGTATCTTTGCTAATACGCGCTAAGTGTTTCGTTTTGAGTTCAGACACATCCTCAGTAATATCCCCTACCTTGCTGTAATTAGCAGGCGGAATACTATCCCATGGTAGCGCATTGTCTTCAAAGCTCTCACCTGTTTCAGCAGGATCTTGCCCTGTTGGCATAACAATATCAGGTGTTACCCCTTTACGTTGCGTACTCCCACCATTCACACGGTAGAATTTCTGGATAGTATATTGGACAGAACCCAGTGCTGGCCATTCAGGTTTTAGCATTTGATCATAAACACGGCTTAAACTACGGTGTTGTTGTACTGTACCTTTACCAAAAGTCGGTTCACCGACAATCAAAGCACGTCCATAATCTTGCATTGCCGCCGCAAAAATTTCTGATGCTGAAGCACTAAAACGGTCGACGAGCACGACCAACGGCCCTTTGTAATAAATGACATCATCATCATCGATATCTTGACGAACCTGACCATTATTATCACGAACCTGAACAATAGGCCCTTTAGGAATAAATAAACCGGATAACGCTACGGCTTCGGTTAATGCGCCGCCACCATTACCACGCAAATCAATAATCAGTGCAGACACATTATCCTTGGCCATTTTTTGCAGTTGAGTCTTCACATCATTGGTCAAACCAACATAGAAACCAGGAATATCTAAAACGGCAACTTTCTCTTTACCCACATTTTTAATTGTTAGCTTAACCGCTCTATCTTCCAAGCGGATTTGTTCGCGAACAATAGTCACGATATGCGGTTTAGCCCCTTTCGTGTCGGATAGCACTTCTAAGCGAACTTTGCTGCCTTTCGGCCCTTTAATCAAAGCCACCACATCATCAAGACGCCAGCCAACAACATCCACCATGGGTTTACCCGTCTGACCGACACCAATAATCTTATCGCCGACTTTTAACTCTTTGCTTTTCGCGGCTGGGCCACCGGCAACTAAAGAATTAATCACTGTATTCTCATCGTCTTGCTGTAATACAGCCCCAATACCTTCAAGCGACAAACTCATTTCAGAGTTAAATTGCTCAGTATTACGAGGAGAAAGGTAACTGGTATGAGGATCGATTTCTCGAGCAAATGCATTCACGATCAACTGAAAAACATCCTCACTTTGCCCTTGTGTTAAACGTCTTAGCGCAAAATTATAGCGTTTAGTTAGTTTTTCTTTGATCTCTTTATCGTCTTTGCCCGATAGCTTCAGGTTCAGCCAGTCATACCTAACTTTTTGATCCCAAAGTTTATCTAATTCTTGTTTGTCTTTTGGCCAAGGCATCTTGCTACGGTCGACTTCAATTGAGTCTGTGGCATCAAAATTCATTGGCTGATCAAGACGCGCTAGCGCATATTCAAAACGTTCAAAACGTCTTTTTTGCGAAAGGTTGTACAGGTCATAGAACTTATCCAGTTTTCCATCTTCAAGCCATTCACCGACTTTCGCTTTGTCTTTTGCATACTCATCAATATCAGACTGAAGCAGAACATTATGACCGTAATCCAACATATTCAGATAACGATCAAATATTTTACCGGAGAATGCTTCATCCAAATCAAACTGGCGATAATGTGAACGAGTAAATCGAGACGTTACCCTTTCACTGACGGTGCCATGCTGAGTGTCCTGTTTTAAAACAGGTAACTGAGCAGCAGTGACCGGAGTCACTGCTTGAGGATTAGCAATTGCACTACCAAAAGTGGCAACACTAACAACTAATGCAATTTTTAAAAGTTTGTTCATGCCCTGATTGACCTCCGTATCAGAACTTTAAATGTTCCGCGCGCACAATCATTGCCATTCCTGTTGGCAACTGAACTCTGACACCGTCTTTTGCAATTTCCAGCACAGACGCTTCCATCAGACTAGTACCAACTTTCACTTTCAAAGTCTGACCGACTTGAAGTGCGTTAATATCAGTCACTGATTTCAGTTTTTGTTCTGGAGATGCTGCACCGCTACGGCGCTGAGGTTTAGTCGAGGAGTTTTGTGGGCGTTCTTTATTTTCTGACTGACGATGGCGCGGTGCATTTTCTTTTGCAGTTACCGGCTTACGGGTGTTTTTATCACCTGATTTTTTGGCAGCGGGTCGTTTTTGCGCTTTTTGCTCTGCACGTTGCGCTTGAACTCGAGCTTTTGCCTCAGTCAATTGTTGACGTGCATGAGTAATATGCTCCGCCTCTAATTCACCACAATCATTACCATCTAAGTCAACGCGTTTAGCGCCTTCTTTAACACCGTAGAGATAACGCCAGCTAGAGGTATACATACGCAATGCTGAACGCAATTGCGTTTTACTAATACCATCTTCTTCAGTTAAACGACCTACGATATCCTGAAAAATTCCGACTTTTAACGGACGTGCTTCGCCTTCAGCGATAAAACAGCGTGGAAAACGCTCAGCTAAAAATGCGATAACTTCTTTACTACTATTCAACTTAGGTTGATTTTCCATGAAATTTCCTGATAACAACGATTTTGCCAACCAGCACGGGCATGAACAAGCCGACATTATAATAGCGTTGCAGACAATTGCCACGTTCCTATTAAGTTAACACACGAATATTTAGTGATAATTAGGCATTGAACACATTGCCAGATGTTGGCACAACTGACTTACAAGGTGTTTTAAACCATTTTCATCATCTTGGTCAAATTGGTTGAAATTCGGACTATCAATATCCAACACGCCTAAAACTTGACCATTAACTTCCAAAGGAAGCACAATTTCAGCGTTACTTGCTGCATCACAGGCAATATGACCTGGAAAAGAATGCACATCATCGACACGCTGTATTTTATTTTGGCTATATGCCGTACCACAAACACCTTTGCCAAACGGTATTCTGACACAAGCTATTTTTCCTTGAAAAGGACCTAGAACTAATTCTTGCCCATTTTTGAGGTAAAAACCAACCCAATTAATCCCCTCTAATCGTTCATACAACAGTGCACATGTATTCGCTAAACTAGCAATTAGATCATATTCTCCTGCTAAAAGAGCAGACAAATTATCTGAAAGTTCGTGATAATACTTGTTTTTATCCATAAAATTTTCTTGTAATAATAAAATGATGCAATAAATTTAACATTTCGTGCAACCTGTAGGTTAGCAAGTTGTCACTAAATCGTAAATTTTTTTACACTAGATTACACGCGCAGCTAAAACCAACGAGCAATATAATGAACCACATTAATCATAGTGATATAATTTCGCAACATTGCTGCTATTGCAATCTTAAATTATCTATTCCACCGCATAATGCGCGCCAAGTTGTCGTATGCCCACGGTGCCATAGTCAGTTAGATGATGGGCGCTCTTGGTCATTAAAGCGCTTGTTTATTCTTTCGATTACATTATTGATGTTAGCTCCTATTGCATTTTGGCAACCCCTTATTTCGATTCATTTGCTCGGTACGCAAATTTACGCCAATGTCATTGAAGGGATTAGCCTGATTAACCATCAAGGGGATCCCCTATCAGCGAGTATTATTGCTTTTTGTGCGATTGTGGCCCCCTTGTTTTTGCCAATAGCACTTATCTATCTCTATATCGGAAAATACTTTTCCTTAAATTTACGCCCCGTTTTGCTGGTCTTGAGCCGTTTAAAAGAGTGGGTAATGCTAGATGTCTATCTCATTGGCGTCGGTATCGCGGCGATTAAACTGCAAGATTACGCAAGTGTATTTATCGGTAATGGGCTAATTGCTTTTATCACAATGACCCTTATTAGCCTATTGATATTAATTCATCTCAATATCGAACAACTTTGGCGGACATTTTATCCTAAACGTGAGCAAGCTGATGATCCTCATGCCTTAACTTGCCAAGCCTGTCATTTTACGGCACCTGCAAACCAACGCGGAGTGTGCCAACGCTGCCATCGCCCGTTACATCATCGAGAACCTTATAGTTTGCAAAAAACATGGGCCGCACTGATTGCTGCGATGATCCTACTGTTTCCTGCTAACTTAATGCCGATTTCCGTTGTCTACATTAATGGGCAACGAATGGAGGACACCATATACTCTGGCGTTGTTTCACTCATTGATTCAGGAAATTGGCCCATTGCAGCCATTGTTTTCATCGCGAGCATATTGGTGCCATTTATTAAAATACTGATCATGATTCTACTGCTATTTTCAATCCAACATAGAAGTGGTACTGACCCTGTGCTGAGAATGAAGTTACTGAAATTCGTATCATGGATTGGTCGTTGGTCAATGTTGGATTTATTTGTTATTGCACTCATGATGACACTCATCAATCGCGATCAATTGATGTCTTTTACTATGGGCCCTGCCGCATTGTTTTTCGGTGTTGCTGTTATTTTAACTATACTCGCTGTCGAGTGGCTTGATAGTCGTTTAATTTGGGACTCTTATGCAAAATCACAATCAACAAAATGAACCTGCTGAGCAAGAAGCCATTTTACGCAAACGAGCGCGTATCTCACCATTTTGGCTTTTACCGCTTGTGGCGGTCTTCATCGCAGGTTGGTTGCTCTTCCAACACTGGTTAGAGCAAGGTACAGAGGTGACCATTGAATTTTCTTCAGCGCCGGGGGTGGTTGCTGGGAGAACCCCCATTCGCTATCAGGGGGTTGAGGTTGGATTAGTTCAATCCGTCACGGTTAGCCAAGACATGAAAAAAATCATTGTTAAATCAAGTATAAATAAAGATATGAAACCTGCACTTACCGCAGGTACCAAATTTTGGCTGGTCACACCCAAAGCTTCTTTAGCTGGCGTTTCTGGGTTAGATGCCTTGGTTGGGGGGAACTATATTGGAATGCAGCCCGGTACAGGTGAAGAGCAACACAATTTTATCGCTCAAGACTCTCCCCCTCAGTTGCAAACGGAAGAAGGGCAATTGCTGATCTATTTAACGGCAAAAGATTTAGGCTCTTTGCATGAAAACTCCCCCATTTACTATCGAAAAGTACCTGTGGGCTATATCTCTGATTATTCTATTTTACCTGATGATAAAGGTGTTTCCATTGCGGCGGTCATTGAAAAACGTTATACCAAATTGGTAAAAGAAAATAGCCAATTTTGGAATGTCTCCGGTTTCCAAGGCGGCTTTGACCTGAACTCGGGCGTCAATGTCAAAATGGAAAGTCTTTCTGCTGTCATCAATGGTGCTATCGCGTTTGACTCTCCCTCTCAAAGTGCGCCTGCACAAGAAGGACAGCAGTTTGTTTTACATCCGAACAAAGATGAACTTAAACAGGATGAGCAGCAACACAAACAAAGTTTAGTTGTCTCTTTATGGTCGCCTGAGACATATGGCGTCAATGAAGGGCAACCTATTGTTTATCGTGGCGTTAAAGTAGGTAAGGTGTTACAGCGTAACTTACTTGACGACAAAGTGATGTTTCAAGTTGCCATCTTAGATAAATATCGCCACCTCATCCTTGCTGATACTAAATTTGTTGCGAACAGCCGCCTTGATGTTCAATTAGGATTAACTGGAATTCAGTTTCAAGGGGCCACGCCTCAAGAGTGGTTAGACGGCGGCATTCACTTATTAGTTGGTAAAGGGAAAGAGACCTTGCCTGAAACTTTCCCGTTATATCGTAGCGACGATAATGCAAAAGCGGGGATAACCGGCTCATCACCCACGACCACTATCACATTAAACGCAACGACCCTTCCCGACATTCAAGCAGGCTCTGTCGTGCTTTACCGTCAATTTACGGTCGGTGAAATTGTCTCAATCCAGCCGACTAATGAAGGCTTTGCGATTAATATTCATATCTCTAGCCAGTATCGCCATTTATTAACCAAAAAGAGTGTCTTTTGGGCGGAAGGTGGCGCAAAAGTCAAATTAAACAGTAACGGATTAACCGTACAAGCGGCTCCATTGACACGGGCAATTCGAGGCGCAATTAGCTTTGATAATATTCAAAGTGCAGCTCTTGATAGCACAAGACAACACACTCTTTACCCAACAGAGACCGCAGCAAAAGCTATCGGTAGCGTAGTGACTTTAACCACTTTTGATGCATCTAAATTGTCAGAAGGAATGCCTATTCGCTACTTAGGGATTGATATTGGGCAAATAGACACATTGAAATTGTCAGCGAACAATCGCGAGGTGAATGCGCGCGCGATCCTCTACCCTGAATATGTTCAGGCCTTTACCAAAAGCGGTAGCCGCTTTGCTATCGTCACTCCCGAGCTTTCTCCTGCGGGTTTCAATAACCTTGATACCCTTCTACAACCTTATATCAGCGCTGAACCCGGTAGAGGAAATAGAAATCGTTACCAATTTGAACTACAAACTGCCAATATCACCGACTCCCGCTATTTGGATGGGTTAACTATTGTACTTGATGCAAGTGAAGTAGGCTCAATCCAAGTGGGAACACCATTACTATTTAGAGGAATGGAAATAGGAACTGTTACTGGTTTATATTTGGGAGAGCTTTCCGATCGCGTCTATGTTGCGTCACGTATCGGAAAAGAATACCAATACCTGATCCGCGATAATACCCAATTTTGGATCTCATCTGGCTATAACATGTCATTTGGCCTTACTGGCGGCATGATTAAGAGTGGTACTTTCAAACAGTTCGTTCGTGGTGGCATTTCTTTAGCTACCCCACCGACAGTGCCTCTTGCCCCTAAAGCCAAGCCCGATCAGCATTTCATTCTAAAATTAGAACCACCAAAAGATTGGTTAGACTGGGGGACATCTATCCCTAAACAATAATCACTAGAAAGGTGCATATTTTAACAATATTGCACCTTTTCTTTAACGCCACCAAAAAAATATTTTGGAAATAGGTTTCATTTATACTATGCTTAGTTTTGTTAAGTCGATAATCTATTGTCACAGACCCTATGAGAGGTAATCTAATGAGCATAGTTAATTTGAAAATATCTTCCTATGAAATCAACGATGCTGTTATGCATGATCATAAAAGTGATATTCTCAGTATCCCTTGTGATTCGGATACCGAATTTTGCATGCAGCTAGACGGTTGGGATGAAAATACCAGTATTCCAGCGCTTATTAATGAAAAACCCGTATTGTTATATCGTCATCGCTATGACAAAGATAACCATCATTGGGTGATGAGAGTGGCTTAATTGATGAAGTCGCTATCATATCAACAGCAAGTTACAGGCAAAAAAAGAGGCCTGGTAGATTCCGATTACCGGGCCTTGGGAAATGGCTCTGGCAGAGCCGTGCGCTAAAAATTGCCATTGAGACGTAACAAAGTACAATTTAATACTAGCTTGCTAAGCGCACTCTTACCACATAAATTATCAATTTTTTTACATATTATTAACACAATTTATTTCTTAATATTCGAATATCGAGCTATTTGAT
This sequence comes from Providencia sp. PROV080, assembly GCF_033688105.1. Classification (NCBI taxonomy): domain Bacteria; kingdom Pseudomonadati; phylum Pseudomonadota; class Gammaproteobacteria; order Enterobacterales; family Morganellaceae; genus Providencia; species Providencia sp. PROV080. The sequence goes on along the minus strand of NZ_CP096346.1, from coordinate 2,186,107 downwards.
TGATAGGTAAATTCTATATCAAAAATAAGTGTAACCTTTCAAGTTTAGCTGGGGTTAAATGCATAAATGGTAAAAAAAATGCCATAAATGATAAGTAATATACTTACGATTTACGGCACTTATTATTTTACTATAAATATAATATCAGGCTTTCTTGCACAGCTTCTCTGCTGCTAACTTAAGCGGTTGAATACGCTCTTCGGTGGTTTTCTGTGTATCAATGGGCTTTAATAGCACATCAATTGGTTGAGCTTTTATCTCTTTATTCTTCATCTGGCTATCCGCGACATCATTAAGTGGGTATTGCATTAGTGTCGCTGGATTGATCACAATAAGTGCCCCATTGCCTCGGCACTCTAGCATCACCTCTTCACGGGTAAATGGCCAATCATCACCAAATTGCTTTTTACTCACGGTCTCGATAGGGACAGCTGCCACACTAAAAGTGCTACTTACCAACAACATAGAATAAAGCACTAATTTCAGTTTCATGAAAATTACCTTGTTAGAACATCAAATTCACTATCGTATTATTATACCGGCTGATAAGTTGCAAAAATAGCGACAGCCAAAATGGCCACACTTCCTAACAACAATTCAATCCAGCTATTAACAATCAAATATTGTAATCGCCCTTTTCTTTTGATCGTCGGCACCAGTATATAACGATTAATCAAGGCGAGTAGGACCATTAACGCGACTAAACCAATTTTTAACCAAAGCCAAGATTGATATTCTGAGCCAGAATAGCTTAACGGCCAATTTGGCAATAATGTTATCGAACTCATGACCCCTGTCATTAATACCAATACCACAGCAACATGTCCTGCACGTGAGAAACGAATCAAACTAACAAATATTTGCTTATCTAAGCCTGTAGCTAATTCATTTTTATCACGTAAAAATTGAATGCAAATCAGGAATGGCCACAAACCACCAAACCAATAGGCAGAGCTGATAAGATGAATGAATTGATTCAAACGATGTAGGCCCCCAATTAAACCATCATGCATCGCTGCATGACCAATAAGAGCATGTAATCCGAGTAGAATAATCGAAAGTATTAACAGCAGGTATAAACGAAGATTTTGTGAACGAATAAAAACAACGACAAGCGTCATTAAGGAAAAGAGTAATTCCCAACGCCACACTTGACCGAATGTTGTACTAAAAACGCTCCTCCAAATATCAATATCAAGTGTATCTTCCCAGCCATCTCCCATTAACCCAGCTTGAGCAGACATCCACGCAAAAGCAGTAAGTGCCGTGATGACTGCACTAAAGATAATCGCACGATTAAGGAGCTGACGAAGAACCTGACGAAAAGCGCCAACACTGAGAACAGCCGCGAATATTGACATACCACACATCAACATCGCAGCGACAAAATGGGAAAAGCGTATGACTGTATAAAATGCCTCTAGAGACATGATTATTTCACAGTAAAGCTATATTCACCCTTTGTTTTATGTCCATCGACAGAAACAACACTCCAATTAACATCATACTTACCGGTCGCAAGGTTGCTTTCGATAGGTACGATAACCTTAGTATCATTACTTGGGTCTAATGCCGGTTTACCTGTTTTCACTACACTATTATCAGGCCCCGTCACTTTTACCTTAGTAAAGTTGATCTCAATACCTTCAGAGAAGTTTAGGGTAATTGACTCTGGAGCTTGTTCTACTGAAGCGCCCTCTGCTGGAAGTTGATCTTTTAAATGCGCATGCGCAAATGCCTGTTGAAATGACATGCCTAAAAACAATACAGCAACCGCACTTAATTTGCGCCACGATGATTTGAGTTGATAGATTGGCATAGTAACCCCTTAATTTGCAGGTGAATTTAGATTTATTGCCAACCATTATACGGAAGAAATACGCTTTATCGCCAAAAAAATCGATTTAGCTGTTTAAGGTGTGATTATTGACACAAAATGAAAAGAAAAAGGCTCATGAATGTTGAAATTAATCACTACGATTCATAAGCCTATTGATGTTTTATATTAAACGTGTGCAGCGGCAGACATATTTTTTAGATCTTTATCCAATAAGAATAGCGCTTTGCCACTTTCACCCACCATATCCAGTTTATCCAGAATGGATTTGAATAATTTCTCTTCTTCATGCTGCTCTGCAACATACCACTGTAAGAAATTAAACGTAGAATAATCTTGCGTCGTCATCGCTAAATGCGCCAACTTATTAATTTCTGCTGTAATCTGCTGTTCGTGCTGATAAGTTTGTGTAAATACATCAGCAATAGATTTGAAATCAACCGGTGGAGCTGCAATTTGACCTAACTTCGGTAATGCACCTGTATCACTTAAGTAGTCAAATAAACGCTGCATATGTTCCATTTCTTCTTGAGAATGCGCTTTTAAAAACGCCGCAGCACCTTCAAAGCCTTTATCGCTACACCATGCACTCATTTGTAAATATAAATTAGCAGAATAAAACTCAAGATTTAACTGCTCATTCAATTTATTGATCATATCATTTGTTAACATATTCTTTCCTTAGCTGTTAAGATTAATTCCATTATTATGCATATAATAAAAATAATTAAAACCCTAAAACAATAATAAAACATAAAAATATAATCTACTGATAATTAATAACTTTACGTAAGATTAACAATAATCAATCTCATTATCTTTATTCATGTCATTTCATTATTTTTCATGAGGAACAAGAATTATTCTTATTTAAAAACACATTATATCATTATGGTTATTGATTAATTTATTACGTGTTTTATATGCAAAATTCTCTTTTTTATAAAAAGTATTAAATTATTTATATCTCTTCAAACATCATGAATCTAGTGATTTTTATCCATAAATTGCTACACTATCCTCTCTACAATGAAGTGATTGAGAGTGGATATGAGCTATAATCTTGCATTATTACCTAAAGACGAAATGGATAAAATCAACGTAGATCTTCAAGCTTCCGGAGTTGCCTTTAAAGAGCGTTATAATATCGCCGTCATTGCAGAAGCCGTTGAACAAGAACAACCTGAACATCTTCGAAACTATTTTAGGGAAAGGTTGATCCACTATCGTCAACTCTCACAACATTTTTCTCGTCTTCCATACGAGCCTAAAAATCGTTAGACGTTATCAAGCGTCATAAAAAAGGGAAGCTAAATGCCTCCCTTTCCTATCAATACTTAAATAATATATTGAGGATTATTTTGTAGAGTTATAAGTGATCGTGGATTTTTCACAATCAACTACCACGTTATAATGTAAATCCTGTTTAGATCCTCTTACCGTTAACGGCACTTGATAACCTGTCGCCGTTTTAGTCACTTCTTGATTATTCACCCAAGCAACTGCTTTTTTACCCACCAATGCCTTTTCATCTCCCCAACGAGGTAGACGATTGTTCATAAAATCATTTTTAACTTGTGCAGCGATTTGAGGCTCTGCTAATTTTTCACAGCTAATAAAGGGGGCTGCTTTGCCTTCTTCTTGATTAGCGCTGAATGCAATTGAACTGAACAACAATGCACAGCTACCTAAAGCAAAACCGATTTTTTTTCCAGCCTTCATGCTTCCTCCGATCCCTATAAAATGTTAGGTAACAAATTAGTTCAGTGACCATAGTTAATTTTTTACGACATTTATCTCATCTAACTAAAATAGTCGAAATATTTATAAACTGCCAGAAATGGTATGACTTAACTAATATGTATCAGATTTTAGCATAAATGTTAATAGTTTGTTTTACTCATATTTATTTTATTCTTCAAACCGAGCATGAATCTGCTCTTTATCTTTATGCTTCTCACGAATTTCTTGTGCGACCAGTGCGATCGCTTCCCCACTGCTCATTCCATCTGCCATTAATTGATGAATGCGTTCAACAGCTTCCTGTTGTTCTTGATGATTGAGTGCAGGCATGCCTGAAAACATTTTTACCTCTCTTCTTACTGGTTAATCATTAAGTGATTTAGGTGAAAATAAAAAATTTTAGCCTAATTTTAACAGCTGTTAGCTGTTTAAGATAAGATATATGCTAATCTGGACAGTAATTCTTTTTGTGGATTTTTAGATTAGTATAGACAAATGGTTATCAATAAAATACAACTTCCTTATCATCCTGATGCAGCTATTGATTACTTTGCTCCACTAGCTCATCAACCTTGGTCCATGCTCCTGCATTCAGGCAATGCGGATCATCCACATAATCGATACGATATTATCGTTGCTGATCCTATTGCAACGCTCATCACCGAGGGGGATAAAACGACCAAAACCCACTTACAAACTGTCGAAGTTTCGAGTGACGACCCGTTTAAATTACTCCAACAATCCATTGAACAATTCACACCTAAACACGCTCGTGACGATTCGCTCCCTTTTACAGGAGGGGCTTTAGGTATTTGGAGCTACGATCTCGGTCGACGTATTGAAAAAATGCCACAAATAGCCCATGTTGACCTGCACTTTCCCGATATGGCCGTCGGTATATATGAATGGGCTTTGATTGTCGATAATCAAGAAAAAACGGTCACATTATTGAGTTACTCCGATGTACATGAACGTCTTAATTGGCTAAAAAAGCAAAAAGCACCACGCAAAACGCAATTTACGCTCACTAGCGCATGGCATTCAAACATGACACAAGAGCAATATCAGCAAAAAATACAACAAATACATGAATACCTGCGCAATGGTGATTGTTATCAAATCAACCTAGCACAGCGTTTTGATGCCACCTATAAAGGCAATGAATGGGATGCTTTTTTATCACTCACTCAATCAAACCGAGCGCCTTTTTCCTCCTTTATACGCCTACCTGATAATGCGGTGATAAGCATTTCACCTGAACGTTTTATTCTTTTGCAGGATGGGGAAATTCAAACTCGACCAATTAAAGGTACACTTCCACGATTAGAAGATAAACAAGAGGATCTCATTCAAGCTGAAAAGTTAGCTAATTCGCCTAAAGATCGCGCTGAAAATCTGATGATTGTCGATTTACTTAGAAATGATATTGGTCGCGTTGCTGTGCCGGGCTCCGTGAAAGTGCCGGAATTATTCGTTGTTGAAGCTTTTCCAGCCGTTCATCACCTCGTTAGCACCATCACTGCAACTCTTGCTGCACCTTATACTGCAACAGATTTGCTTCGTGCCAGTTTTCCTGGTGGTTCAATAACTGGCGCACCTAAAATTCGTGCCATGCAAATTATAGAAGAGCTTGAACCTCATCGTCGGCATGGGTATTGTGGTGCAATTGGCTATATTAGCTTTTGTGGTAAAATGGATACTAATATAACGATTCGTACTTTGTTAACTGATAAGAAACGTATTTACTGCTGGGCCGGTGGCGGAATCGTTGCTGACAGCCAAGCAGATAAAGAATATCAGGAAACGTTTGATAAATTACGGCTTATATTACCCTTGTTAGGAGAATTGCAGCATAATGACTAAACTGAATGACTTTATTAGCCGTTTTCAGTTTACACTTCCTGTTACTCGCCAAACGCAACGTACGGCGAGTAAATCTGCTGCTGTACTTCTGCCGATCATTAATAAAAAAACACCAACCTTGCTGTTAACACAGCGCTCACCTTTCTTGCGCTCTCACGCAGGTCAAGTCGCTTTTCCGGGTGGCGCTAGCGATCCTGAAGATGGTTCTCTGATCACCACTGCTTTACGGGAAGCGTATGAAGAGGTAGCCATTCCTCCAGAAAAAGTACAAATACTCGGGCAGCTCACCCCCCAACAAAGCCTTGGTGGCTATGAGGTCACCCCCGTTGTCGGATTATTGCCTCCAGGTATTGACTATCACCCTAACCCTAGTGAAGTTGCTTCTGTCTTTGAAGTGCCTCTATTTGATGCATTATCATTGAGCCAACATAAGTATGTTGATGTAAAACGGGCAGGAAGCAGTAACCGCATCTTTTTCTATTGGCATAATAACCATTTAGTATGGGGACTGACTGCCGCCATTATTCATCAGTTAGCTCTTCAACTAAAATAGCGCCTTCATCACGAAATCGCTGACATTTTGTGCTATTTTTAATCAATAGGCCTTTTGTTGCTACCTTATTTTAAAAAATAATTTAAACTTACTGGTTAACACTACTAAATAACAGTAAAGTAGCGCCCTTTAAAATAAATCACTAAATATCTACTTTTTTTAAGGAGTCCTGCGTGATAAGCGTATTCGACATGTTTAAAGTGGGCATAGGTCCTTCAAGCTCTCATACCGTCGGCCCAATGAAGGCGGGAAAAGAATTTGTCGATGATTTGGTAAATAAACAATTATTACCAAGCGTCACACGCATTGCGGTTGACGTTTATGGCTCTCTTTCGCTCACTGGAAAAGGTCACCATACCGATATTGCAATCATTATGGGCCTTGCTGGCAACTTACCTGCAACCGTTGATATTGAATCTATTCCAAGCTTTATCGATAACGTTGAAAAAACGGAAAAATTACTGCTAGCCAATGGTACTCACACCGTCGATTTTCCTCGTGAAGGTGGTATGAATTTCCGTTCAGATAACCTCCCTTTACACGAAAACGGCATGACCATCCATGCGTTTTCAGGTGAAGATGAAATTTACACCAAAACTTACTATTCCATCGGCGGTGGTTTTATCGTTGATGAAGAACACTTTGGTCAATCCACTCTCGATAGCAAACCTGTATCCTATCCATTTAAATCAGCAGAAGAACTGTTACTTCATTGCAAAAAGACAGGCTTATCCATTTCTAGCTTGATGATGAAGAATGAACTAGACCTTCATACTAAAGAAGAAATTGAGGCATATTTTGCCGATGTCTGGAAAACCATGCAGGCTTGTATAGAACGAGGACTCAATACTGAAGGCGTTCTTCCTGGGCCACTACGCGTGCCTCGTCGTGCTCCAGCACTGAATCGCCTCGTAACTTCATCAAGCAAACTGTCTAATGACCCAATGAACGTTGTGGACCTCATTAACATGTATGCTTTAGCTGTTAATGAGGAAAATGCGGCTGGCGGGCGTGTCGTAACTGCACCAACGAACGGTGCATGTGGTATCGTCCCCGCTGTACTTGCTTATTATAATCACTGTATTGAACCCGTCACTCCTGAGCTTTATACCCGTTATTTCCTTGCATCTGGCGCTATTGGTATTCTTTATAAAATGAATGCTTCCATTTCAGGTGCAGAAGTTGGCTGTCAAGGTGAAGTCGGTGTCGCATGTTCAATGGCCGCTGCTGGCCTCGCCGAGCTGTTTGGTGGTAGCCCTGAACAAGTTTGTGTCGCGGCTGAAATTGGTATGGAACATAACCTAGGTTTAACCTGTGACCCTGTTGCTGGCCAAGTGCAAGTACCTTGTATCGAACGTAATGCGATTGCTTCCGTCAAAGCTGTCAACGCAACGCGTATGGCATTGCGTCGAACAAGTGAACCACGAGTCTCTCTCGATAAAGTTATCGAGACAATGTATGAAACAGGAAAAGACATGAATGCAAAATACCGTGAAACCTCTCGCGGTGGTTTAGCCATTAAAGTCCAATGTGATTAAACACTCACACTACCATTAAATGGTTATTTGATACCGCGTATAGCACTTTATTTTGTATACGCGGTATTTATTTAGCAACGGTTACTTTGAGCATTATTTCACCTCACAGATATCTTTTTCTGCTCTATATTTCTCCTACTTTGCTCATCACATGGAGCCATTTTATTCTGTGATAAAGATTTAATGAAAAGTGATTTTATATTCTTTATCTTTTAACGGCTCCCTTTCAGAATTTACTACTGCTGAATCGTGTCATTTTTTGACACTTTTTTAATCTCACGCGTAAAAACCTTACATTTCCTATTCTTTTTTTGTTACCGATAACAGTTTAATTATCCATTTAAAAATCATTTTTAGATAATTGATTCAACGAAACAAATATATACAGATAAAACTTGCATTTTATTTGAAATAACCTGCATGTTTTTAATTTTCTGACGCAAAACAAGTTTTTACGCTTATACAAAATGTTATGCTACCTTTTCTAATGATCGTAATTAGCATGATAATTGTTTACTCGTTGTACTAAGTGGAGTGAATTTAATCAGCTAATATTATTAATACCGTTCTTTAATTAGGAGGTTTCATCACCCTGATTCAATTTTGACCTGATAAACAAATTCCGTTCTATATCTGTTAAGAGGGAAATCAAGTGAGTATAGCTATTATGATTGGTACCCACGGTGTGGCGGCAGAGCAGCTTCTCCGTACCACCGAAATGTTAATTGGCGAGCAGGAAAATGTCTCGTTTATTGACTTTGTACCAGGGGAAAACGCGGACACCCTATTTGAAAAGTACACAGCAAAACTAGCTGATTTAGAGACCTCCAATGGAGTGATTTTTCTAGTCGATACATGGGGCGGTAGCCCATTTAACGCGGCGAGTCGTATCGTAAACGAACATAAAAACTATGAAATAGTCACTGGTGTTAACGTGCCTATGTTAGTAGAAACTTTTATGTGTCGCGATGATAACCCTTCCTTTGAGGAGTTAATCTCCGTTGCTTTAGAAACTGGCCGTGGTGGGATCCGCGCGCTGAAATTTAAAGAACCAGAAGCCGCTGTAACACCAGCGCCTGTTCAACAACCTGCGCCTGCACAAGTTGTCACCGCAGCGCCTGGCGAACATATGGTGATCGCACTCGCCCGTATTGATGACCGTTTAATTCATGGTCAAGTCGCAACTCGCTGGACAAAAGAAACACGTGTAAAACGTATTATCGTTGTCAGTGATGAGGTCGCAAAAGACCAAGTTCGTTCAACATTACTCAAACAAGTTGCCCCTCCGGGCGTTACAGCCCATGTTGTTGATGTTGCAAAATGTATTCGTGTTTATAACAACCCGAAATACGCGGGTGAACGTGTCATGTTGCTGTTCACTAACCCAACAGATGTAAAACGACTCGTTGAAGCAGGTGTAGATATAAAGTCAGTCAATATTGGTGGCATGGCGTTCCATGAAGGTAAAACTCAAGTGACAAATGCCGTGTCTATCAATCAAACAGATATTGACGCTTTCAATTATCTCAATGAGAAAAACATCGAATTGGAAGTCCGTAAAGTTTCTTCTGACAGTAAAGTTCAGATGATGGATTTGATTAAAAAATTAAAAAATTAGTCCTAGTTAAGCCGTTAATAATTTTAAATTTTAACCATTACTCGAAAACAGATTTACCAAACATGTTTGGTTACAGGAGATTAAACAATGGAACTTACCGTTGTTCAAATAGTACTGGTTTTCATCGTTGCTTGTATCGCTGGTATGGGCTCTATACTCGATGAATTTCAGTTCCATCGCCCACTCGTTGCCTGTACGCTTATCGGTATCGTTTTGGGAGACATGAAAACCGGCATCATCATCGGTGGTACACTCGAAATGATCGCATTAGGCTGGATGAACATCGGTGCTGCTGTTGCACCTGATGCCGCGCTTGCGTCAATTATTTCAACCATCTTGGTTATCGCTGGTGGGCAAAGTATCGGCGCCGGTATCGCAATCGCAATTCCACTGGCCGCAGCTGGGCAAGTATTAACCATTATCGTTCGTACAGTCACTGTTGCTTTCCAACACGCAGCTGACCGCGCAGCGAACAATGGTAATCTGACAGCAATTAGCTGGATCCATGTTTCGGCACTACTACTTCAAGCGATGCGTATCGCAATTCCAGCACTGATCGTTGCAGTTTCTGTGGGAACATCTGAAGTTAAACAAATGTTGGATGCGATCCCTGAGGTTGTCACCGATGGTCTAAACATTGCTGGTGGTATGATCGTGGTTGTCGGTTATGCCATGGTCATCAACATGATGCGTGCTGGCTACCTAATGCCATTCTTCTACTTGGGCTTTGTAACTGCTGCATTTACTGATTTCAACCTAGTTGCACTGGGTGTTATCGGTGCAGTTATGGCTATTCTCTATATCCAACTCAGCCCGAAATATAATAAGTCTCAAGTTGTTGTGACTCAAAATAATGCCAATGGCAACAACAACCTTGATAATGAATTAGACTAGGAGGATCGCAACATGGTAGATACAACAAGTCCAACAGCTAAAAAGCTGACACAAAGCGACATCCGAGGTGTCTTTATACGTTCTAACTTATTACAAGGTTCTTGGAACTTCGAACGTATGCAAGCCTTAGGTTTTTGTTATTCAATGGTGCCTGTCATTCGTCGCCTCTATCCAGAAAATAACGACGAACGTAAACAAGCGATTAAACGTCACCTTGAGTTCTTTAATACCCACCCTTACGTTGCAGCTCCAGTTCTAGGCGTGACCATGGCGATGGAAGAACAACGTGCAAATGGTGCTGATATTGACGACGGTGCGATTAACGGTATCAAAGTTGGTTTGATGGGGCCTTTAGCGGGTGTTGGTGACCCGATTTTCTGGGGTACCGTTCGTCCAGTGTTTGCTGCTCTGGGTGCAGGTATCGCGATGACAGGTAGCCTGTTGGGTCCAATTTTGTTCTTCGTGCTATTCAACCTCGTTCGCCTACTCACGCTCTATTATGGCGTATCCTATGGCTATAAAAAAGGGGTTGATATTGTTCAAGATATCGGTGGCGGCTTCTTACAAAAACTGACTGAGGGAGCATCGATATTAGGTCTATTTGTCATGGGGGCACTCGTGAATAAATGGACAAATGTGAATATCCCTGTCGTGGTATCGAGTATTGAGAATCCTGAAACAAAAATCATGGAAATCAAAACGATTCAAGATATTTTGAATGACTTGATGCCCGGTTTAGTGCCATTATTACTCACCTTTGCCTGTATGTGGCTACTTCGCCGCAAAGTTAATCCATTGTGGATTATCATTGGCTTCTTCGGATTAGGTATTTTGGGTGCTTGGTTGAAGTTCTTAGCACCATAATTTACTGTCATTAATTGAAATGGGAGGTTGCAGCCTCCCATTTTTACTTTTAAGCTCTCTAGAATGTTAACTTAGCCAAAGGCACTCAACATGACCTTAAATGATTTCATACTGGCCATTATTATTTTACTGATGCTACTGTATGCGATTTACGATGAATTTATTCAACATATACGTAAAGGGAAAACTCTACTAAAAATTAATCTAAAGCGGAAACATAGAGCTGATGCTATTATATTCATCGTATTAATCTGTATTGTTATTTATACTAATATTTCACGACATGGCAGTATATTAACCACATACTTGCTAATGGCTACCATTTTAATGTCAGTCTATTTGGCTTTTATTCGAACACCAAAATTATTTTTTAAACAAAATGGTTTTTATTTTGCGAATACATTTATATTGTATGACAGAATAAAAACAATGAATTTATCAGAAGACGGTATTTTGATTGTTGGTTTAGAGCATCGAAAAATTTACATCAAAGTATCACAACTTGATGATTTACAAAGAATATATGAATTTCTTATTAATCATAAATAATAGTTATATATATTCACATTAAGATTGAGGTTAATTAAAAATTAAGTTAACCTCAACTCTCCCATTCTCGCAAATGAAAATTATTCTCAATACCATTTAATAGGCACACAAAATTAAGTGTTGCCTTTAAATTAATTTATGATATCTTTCATTCCAAGTCATTGGGGAGTAGCCTATTCTGGAAATATATCCAGAATGTCCGTGTCAACATACTCGTTTGTTGTTTAAACGTGGTACGGACGCCATCTTGGTTGGCAAGACCATAGACACATGAATAAGCCTTTTGGTTGGGGGTAATTCATGTGTATATGGATGCGCCAACCGAGGTTAATATTATGAGTTTTTACGCTACCCTAATTTTAGCACTTGCACTTTCTATGGATGCATTTGCTGTCGCTATCTGCAAAGGTGCGGTCCTGCATAAACCCCGCTTTAAAGAGATCCTCCGCACTGGTTTTATCTTTGGCTTTATTGAAGCCCTAACCCCCATCATTGGTTGGGCAATCGGTATTTTAGCCAGCCAATATGTTATTCGCTGGGATCATTGGATCGCATTTGCCCTGCTGTTCTTATTAGGATCGCGCATGATTTGGCAAGGTATTAAAGCGAAAAATGAAGAAGATTGCTGTACTCAGCCATCCCGTAATAGCTCAATGAGTTTAGTACTCTCCGCCATTGCCACCAGCCTTGACGCAATGGCTATCGGCCTTGGGCTCGCATTCTTACAAGTGGATATTGTTCATACCGCAATGACGATTGGCTTAATGACCATGATAATGGCCACTATAGGTATGATGATTGGTCGCTATGTCGGGCCATTACTCGGGAAAAAAGCAGAAATTATTGGTGGTCTTGTTTTAATGGCTATCGGCTTCAATATCTTGTTTGAACATCTCGAACTATTTATGTATAGCGCTTAATTTTATCTCCCCCACATACACTTTGTGGGGGAAATATTGAATATCCGTTAATCGATCAATTGATAAACTCGAACCATAAAATCCGCAGTATAATTTTTTATCCCAGAACGTTTTAATTCCTGTTTGACTTCTTCAGAAGCACGCCAAGCAAATGGAGTCATTTGCAATAATGCAAATGCTTCCTCTCCCGCCAATGGCATAGCATAGTTTAAATGACTTTCATCCAATAATTTAAATTGAGGTAGCTGTTCCTCTTTCAGCGGATGTAACTTTACTTCAGAATAAATCAATTGTTTTAATTCTTGTAAATGCTCAGGCGCCGGAGTCACGGTAATAAGAATACCGCTTGGCCGTAAAACTCGAGCCAGCTCATCGGCTTTACAGGGTGCATAGATACGAACAATGGCATCAATGCTTTGCGACGCAAAAGGTAAACGATGACTAGAGGCAACACAAAAATGAACTGAAGGATAACGTTTTGCAGCATAGCGAATAGCCACTTTTGACACATCCAATCCAAACACAGATTGAGTTTTACTCTGCTTAGCTAAGCTTTGCATAAAATAATTCGTGTAATACCCTTCCCCACAACCAATATCTAATACCGTACTCTTTTTCTCAGAAATAGAGTGATTGAGCTTATCTGCAACCAATTGACGCATTGCATCATAATGACCAGCATTCAAAAACTCTCGACGTGCTTGCATCATTTCTGCACTATCGCCCGGATCTTTAGAACGTTTGTGTTGAACTGGCAACAAATTAACGTAACCTTCTTTGGCACAATCAAACTGATGATTATTTTCACATCGCCAACTGTTATTTTGCAGCGTTAATAAGTTAAAACATAAAGGACATTGATAGTTCATAACAGGTATAGTTTGATAAATAAAAAACAGTATACCATAGAGATGCAGCGCCACGGGTAGCTTATTTCCCATGGCACTGATACTGAAAAGGTTCTAACAAGAAAGAAGATTAACCCTTATCAGATGTGGTTGGCGTTTTCTTTTCTACGGTATTGTGTGATTTGGTTTTACCTGCTGCATGTACTTTATTGCTTTTTTGCTCTTTAACAGTTGGAGTGGCTTGCCCGCTTTTTACTGTATTATTTGCTGCTAATGCCGAACCAGAAATAGCAAGTGACAATAGCGTTGCTACTGCTAAAAATCTTTTCATTATAAGCACCTTCAAATTAATATATACAAGGATGTTCTTGCTCCGCTACTAAATCATGTTTTATGAATAATTCACAATAGGACAAACTTAAAGATTTATAAATTTTTTATAGGTTATCTTTGATAATTTATTTATTCAGTTGGTTGATGCACCGTTGATTTTCAATACGGAAAAATCAACAAATAGTAAATAAAACGTCAATTTACCGTTACCCATTAAATTCATGTCTTTCTATTCCACCGTCATTGCATCAATAACCACCTATCATTGAACTCATTTAATTAATTTATATTTTCAAACATCAAACCCAATAAACATAAGAGTTTCCACGCCTTTTTTTACTTCAAAAAACCTTATTAAAAAAAGATAACATCATGTTTTTATTATATTTACTCATGATAATCATTAATATCTAATTCTAAGAAGGATAGTTTAAAGATAAAATAGGCTGAAAATTTATTTAATTCACGACTGCTTATTTTTATTCCTATGAATAACTCAATAGAAAAATAAAATGGCAGAGAATATTAAGCTTTAGAGAAAATAGTAATATAAAAAGTTTCCTTTATTAAATGATAAAATATAACGGCCGCTCGCTGTAACGAACGGCCGTTATAATCTCGATATTAAATTAAATGTTTAATTTAATATTTTATTTAACTGGTTATTGATTGCATTAAACATTAGAGATGCTTCGAGTGGTTGTCCATCATCAGCAGGATGCGCTACAGGCCATGTTGACCATTGAACTATCACTAACTGCTCTTTAGGATTAACAACAATAATTTGTCCGAAAATACCTAAAGCCCATAATGTATTATTGCTATCTAAACCCATTTTGGGTTCTACATTCTGCATGTTTTGTGGCACACTATTATTCCACCACTCAAAGCCATAAATACCTTCAGGGTAACTTTCATTAACAGAATTTTTCGCTTGTACCCATGATTTCGATTCATTTAACCAATTTTCTGGTAATGTCTGTTTACCATCTGCTAATACACCATTTTCTGCAAAAAATAGCCCAAACTTACCCCAGTCCTCTAATGTGGCATTAAAACCATGCGCGCCACTATTATGTTTACCAAGCTGATAGCTTTGCCATACCCCATCGTGAGTCATCCCAAAAGGCTGCCAAATTTTACTTTCAAGATAATCTGCAATGGATACCCCTGTTGCTTTTTCAAGTGTATCACCTAATAACCATGCTCCCCCTGAGTTGTATTGCCACACATCCCCTGCTTTTGCATAACGTTGCCGTTTCGGGTCTAGCACTAATTGTTGAACGCATGCATAAATTTCTGGGTTTGCTTCACACTCTGTCATTTTGGCAAAATCTGAATTTGCTTTTTCATAATTCTCCCCCCATTCAACCCCTGAGGTGTGTTGCAGTAATTGCCTTATAGTCACGCCTTCCCAAGCCGTTCCTTTGACACTTGGATTATATTTTTCGATAGCATCATCTAATGACGTGATCCGGCCTTCCTGTAGCGCAATCCCTACTAGGGTAGAAACCACGGATTTACCAACAGAGCGCGACGTCCATAATGTTTGGGGAGTGTTACCTCGTCCATAATATTCAAAGACAACGTTCCCTTTTTTGATAACCATTAACGCAGTAACATCATTACGCTTTATGTAATTTTCAAGGTTATATGTCATCCCTTTCAATTGGTAAGTCACATCGTCTAAACGTTGGATTTTTCTTTCCAAGGGCTTAGGATTAACGGCATGAAAAACATCCCCAGGATACGCGCGATAGTCATTACGAAAACCGAGTAACCTTTCATTTTGATCCCATTTCAGCATATCTTTGACATTTGGATAAGTCCTATCAATAGGCTGAGGACATTTAGCTAATGCAGGTACACCACATTCATTATTCGTTGGATTTGCATAGCCATAGAACGATGTGATGAGTAAAACTGAAATTAAACATACGTTTTTTTTATTTTTTCTCATAAGGCGCCCTTTTTATGATAATGACCATTTGTTATTTTATTGCCATAAGTATCTTAACGTCGGTTTAGATTACTGCTATCGCCCAAAAAGATGAGAGTATTGGTGATTAATGGTTTTTAATTTTTAAATAAACGACTCTAGGTTTCGAGTAATAAGATTTATACTTGTCGTTAAGATATTTTATTTACCCTTAAGAGTAATATTTATAAAAATTAGACTGGCGAAACTAGAAGAAGCAAAACGCCTCTGGTTTATCAGAAATCAAGTAATCCGAGCAAGTTGTAAATAGAGCCTTGATCAAAACACAATCACTGCTTGGACCCCAGATACCCTGCCTGTAAGTTACCGAACTAGGATAAACGATAACCCTTTTTTTTGTTGTAAATGAAGCTGATCTTCCAATCGCTACTGGTTTTTTAAACCTTAAGCAGCATAGTGTCGATGCTGCTTTTACTTTACCTGACTAAATAGGTTTAGATCGGTTTAGGCGCTGCGGGGTTAATTATAGAGGCAATAAAACAATAAGCTAAACAGCGTCATATTAAGATATTAACTTTAGAATCAACGCCTAATGCCGAACGTTTTTATTAAAACACGAGTGTATCTCCCAGGAAACCTGTCTATATTATTCTGCACTGGCTAAAAACCACCTTCCTTGTATAAAGATGATGTTATCTCTATAACCAGTGGTCATTTGATTTTTATAACATACTTCACTGATTCAAATCAGTGTAAAAGAGTCAATATCCTTTCAACTTTGCACTACATATAAAACGACATTTAATCAATATAGAATAGGTTTTATAGATATAGATAATGTTCCATGGATATCGCTAACGCCGTTATCCATGATTTTACCCTGTTACTATTAAATCTCTGATTGTTCCTCATCAATAACTAACGAAAGAATCGCCTTCCTGTGCTTCAGTGAAAATAAGATGAACAATCTCCACCAAATAAACTTACGATATTTTCAATTATCCACAAAAAAAATAAAAATTATTTAACATCATTAGGTTATGTTTTTATTATTGGCTTTTAACTCTATCAACCCCGTGAATGCGCATCTATTTTTCATTATTCTAAATCCATATTTAGTTATTTTAACGCATTGACAGTCTTTATTATTTTTGCCAGCATCAAAAGATAAACTAAAAATAACGTCCGTGATTATACTATCTAAATAGATTGTAAAGTTGGGGTAGACCGCTTATTTATATTTATAGATAAGCATGCTTCTAAGTTAACATTGACCAATGTGGTCAAAATATAAAATAGGTTTCAACTTACTCAATTTGATAATGATTCAACGTTTGTAACATTGCTCAATACATAAAAACATTTTGTCATGGTAAAATGCAATGTAGTTAAAAAATCAATTAAAAAGCATCATGTAATATTTTATTTTCGTACTTAATTTGCAATAACTGTTTTTGATTTTTTATACTTTTATATTAGGAGTGTGACATGAAACAAAATTCTTTCGGTGCAACCTCCACAGCGGATGATGTTTTAAATAATATCGATTTAACCAATAAACGAATTCTTGTAACAGGAACATCATCGGGACTTGGTGTGGAAATTGCTCGAGCACTGACTGCTCGCGGTGCTCATGTCATAGGTACTGTTCGTCATATTGCTAGCAACGAAAAACAGGCTCACGCTATTCGTGGTGCTAACCCACAAGGTCGTTTCGAACTGATTGAATTAGATCTTTCATCATTAGACTCTGTGCGTGCATGTGCAAGCGGACTTCTAGAGAAAGCAAAATCAATTGATGTCATTATTACCAACGCAGGGGTGATGGCAACCCCCTTCGGACATACGCGTGATGGTTTTGAAACCCAATTTGGTATTAATCACTTAGGGCATTTTGTGTTAGTTAATCACCTAGTGCCTTTATTGCATTCGGGCTCTCGTCTTATTAGTGTTTCCTCTGCGGGACATCGATTATTTGATTTTGACATCGACGATCTTAATTTTACCACTACCGAATATCAGCCACAGCTTGCCTATAGCCGCTCTAAAACAGCCAATATCTTATTTGCTGTTGAATTTGACCGTCGTTATCGGCATCTTGGTATCCGCGCTTGTGCTATTCATCCAGGCAACATTGCCACCAACCTAAGCCGTAATATGTCAGTTGAAGATCAAGTCGAAATTGGCACTATGATTAATACGCTTAATCAACAAGCCGGTTTATCTGAATTAACGACAAAAACAATTCCTCAAGGGGCAGCTACCACTGTATGGGCTGCTGTTATTGCAGATATTGACCAAATTGGTGGGCAATACTGTGAAGACTGCCAAGTCGCACCAATTAATGACGGCCCTGGCTTTTACGGTCTTCGTTCTTATGCCATTGACCCTCAATTAGCGACAACATTATGGCTTAAAAGCGAACAGTTAGTTGGTGAAAAATTCCCTGTCAGAAGCTAATTTTTCTCTACTAGAATTTTATGTTGCGACATAAAATTAAGCAGAACACAAGCCCCTTAACTATAGGGGCTTTTAGCCATCTATACCTTTAATGAAATTCACGACCAAACAACAAAACATATAAAGTTCCATTATGGTTACCTTATTGCATCAAAATGACAGCAAAGAGCACATTTAGTTACATTATAGACACCTTTACTTAATATCAATCAGGTACCATAATAGTAACATTATTTGTTGTTTTTGCATTTAAAGTCACCCAATGGGATCTTTATATGAACAAGAAAATTAGTGCTATTGCACTTGCGGAACAGCTTGGCGAACGACTAAAACAAGCAAGATTGAACCAAAACTTAACACAATCCGAAGTTGCGGAATTTGCTGGCGTCGCACGTAAAACGGTCATTAATGCAGAAAAAGGCAAAGCGCAACTAGACATTTTTATTGCCATCATGCAGGCTTTAAATTTAACGGATCAACTTGATTTATTTTTACCACGACAACCTATATCGCCTTTGCAATTAGCTAAATTACAAGGTAAAAAACGCCAACGAGCCTCAGGACAACGACAAGAAAATAAAGAGGAGCACCTCGAATGGTAATGGAAGTCATTAATGTTAATTATCATGATCAAACCATCGGCGCCCTCAGTTTTGATACAGATAGCGGCATTGGTGCTTTTGAATATGACCCTAGCTTTATTAAAAAAGGGATCGAGCTATCCCCTTTAAAAATGCCTTTGTCTTCAACAATATTTCGTTTTCCCGAATTAGATTTCAATACCTTTAGAGGGCTTCCCGGTTTAATTGCAGATTCCCTGCCCGACGATTTCGGCAATGCTGTACTTAATGCTTGGGTCGCAAATAAGGGGTTATCCCCTCAAGAAATCACCCCGCTACAAAGATTACAATACACAGGGAAACGAGGTATGGGCGCCCTTGAATATTCTCCAGCCACTCAAATGCGTAATCTTAATTCATCACAACAAGTTGAAATTGAATCACTTGTTGCAATAGCGCAAGAAATCTTGGATACCCGAGGGAATTTTTCAGTTGAACTGAATCGGGATGGTCAAGAATCACGCGAGGCCATGTTATCGCTATTGTCTGTCGGTATGAGCGCCGGCGGTGCTCGCCCAAAAGCGGTCTTAGCCTTTAATGATGACTTCACACAGGTGAGATCGGGACAAACAACAGTACCCAATGGATTTACACATTACCTTATGAAGTTTGATGGGGTCAGTGAACACAATAAAAACCAAGAAACTTTTGGTGACCCATTAGGTTATGGGGCGATGGAATTTGTTTACCACATAATGGCAACAGAATGTGGTATTGAGATGATGCCATGTAAATTATTACATGAAGGTGCTCGACGACATTTTATGACCCAACGTTTTGATCGCGTTGGTAACAACAAAATTCATATTCAAACACTCAATGGATTAGCGCATGTCGATTATAAAAAGCCGGGGTCATATTCTTATGCTGAGTTATTTGCCATTGCTCGCCAATTAAAATTATCTGCACAAGATGCCCTACAATTATTCAAACGTATGACGTTTAACATTATTGCGCGAAACCACGATGATCACTCAAAGAATTTTGCCTTTATGCTGAAAGAAAATAAATGGAGATTGGCGCCTGCTTACGACTTGGCCTATAGCTACAAACCGGGCAGTAAATGGGTAAACAGTCATTGGATGAGCCTAAATGGCAAACGTGATAATTTTATTCGAGAAGATTTCTATAGTTTAGAGAAGGTGAGCCCATTATTTAGTAAAAAGAAAATAAATGCAGTGATTGATGAAACCATTGAATGTGTTTCGTCGTGGCCGAGCTTAGCCAAAGAGTGGGATGTGCCTAAGTCATTAAGCGACGAGATGAGTAAAAATTTAAGGTTGAATATTTAACGCTAGTTTAAGGCTAAATATTTAATGCTGTGATGAATTAATCATTTTCTGCCACCACAATTGAAGAATCTTGTTATCGTCTTACGTATTCAAACCAGCCTAAAAACGAACATGCAACACCATCTACACATTCTTTACCCAAACAAAAAGGCACCAGTAACTAACTGATGCCTTTGAATTTATCGACAACTAAAAACTGTTATCAACAATAGCTAGTTTATTCCCACTCAATTGTTGCTGGTGGCTTGCCGCTGATATCGTACACGACCCTAGAAATACCATCGACCTCGTTGATGATGCGGTTTGAGACACGACCTAAGAAGTCATAAGGTAGATGTGCCCAATGTGCTGTCATAAAGTCGATAGTTTCAACAGCACGCAGAGAAACAACCCAATCATACTTACGGCCATCCCCCATCACACCAACTGAACGCACAGGTAAGAATACAGTGAAAGCTTGGCTAACTTTGTGGTAAAGCTCTGCTTTATGCAACTCTTCAATAAAGATCGCATCGGCACGACGTAGCAGGTCGCAATACTCTTTTTTCACTTCGCCTAATACACGTACACCAAGGCCTGGGCCTGGGAATGGATGACGGTATAGCATGTCATAAGGTAGTCCAAGCTCAAGGCCGATTTTACGCACCTCATCCTTAAACAGTTCCTTCAGAGGCTCAACAAGGCCCAGTTTCATGTCTTCTGGTAATCCACCGACGTTATGGTGAGATTTAATAACATGCGCTTTACCTGTCGCTGATGCCGCAGACTCTATGATATCTGGGTAAATCGTTCCTTGCGCCAACCATTTTACTTGCGTCTGTTTAGCGGCTTCTTCATCGAAAACATCAATAAAGACATGCCCGATCGCTTTACGTTTTGCTTCAGGATCATGAATACCCGCCAGCGCACCAAGGAAACGATCTTCAGCTTTAACATGGATAATATTCAGGTCGAATTTACCTGCAAACATTTCCATGACTTGATCAGCTTCGTTTAAACGCAATAAGCCATTATCAACGAATACACAAGTCAAACGTTTACCAATCGCACGGTTTAACAGTAATGCGGTTACAGAAGAATCGACGCCACCTGATAAGGCTAAAATCACATGGTCATCACCGATCTGCTCTTTCAGGCGTGCGACTGTATCATCGATAATTGCGGCTGGTGTCCACAGTGCTTCACAATGACAAATATCTTGTACAAAACGTTTCAAGATATTCAGGCCTTGGTATGTATGAGTCACTTCTGGGTGGAATTGAACACCGTAGAATTTTTTCTCTTCATTGGCCATGATGGCAAATGGGCAGCTTGGAGTACTTGCGATAGTTTTAAAATCTGCTGGGATAGCCGTCACTTTATCGCCATGGCTCATCCACACTTCCAGTACTGGCGTACCATTTTCACTGAGTGAGTCTTGAATATCACGGAATAAATCACATTGTTCCTTGATTTCAACTTGTGCGTAGCCAAATTCACGTTCACCAGAAACTTCTACTGCACCACCGAGTTGCATTGACATAGTTTGCATGCCATAGCAGATACCAAGGACAGGCACACCGGCATTAAACACGTAATCAGGCGCACGTGGGCTATCATTTGCTGTCGTACTTTCTGGGCCACCAGAGAGGATGATACCATTTGGATTGAATTCACGGATTTGCTCTTCTGATACGTCCCACGCCCAGAGTTCACAATAAACGCCAATTTCACGAATACGGCGAGCAATCAATTGTGAGTACTGTGAGCCGAAATCAAGGATAAGAATGCGATGCTTATGGATATTTGTTGTCATTTGAGGAGAATTCCAAAAATTCAAGTCAAAAATAGAAAATTGGTAGCTCCGCCATTATTCACGGAGCTACCCTGAATCATTATCGATTATTGCCCCAGACGGTAGTTCGGGGACTCTTTAGTAATGGTCACATCATGTACGTGGCTTTCTTGAATACCCGCACCACTGATACGGACAAACTCGGCTTTAGTACGCAGGGCGTCAATAGTACCACATCCTGTTAGACCCATACAGGAGCGTAGTCCACCCATTTGTTGATGGATAATGTCTTTTAGGCGACCTTTGTATGCCACACGTCCTTCAATCCCTTCTGGAACCAGCTTGTCAGCTGCATTATCAGATTGAAAATAACGGTCTGAAGAACCTTTAGACATCGCGCCCAGTGACCCCATACCACGGTAAGCTTTATAGCTACGACCTTGGAACAAGATGGTTTCACCCGGAGATTCTTCAGTTCCAGCAAACATTGAGCCAACCATCACACAAGCAGCACCTGCTGCAATCGCTTTAGAAATATCTCCCGAGAAGCGAATACCCCCATCCGCAATGACAGGGATGCCTGTGCCTTCGAGTGCTTCTACCGCATCTGCAATAGCGGTAATTTGTGGTACACCCACACCCGTTACAATACGTGTTGTACAGATAGACCCCGGACCTATACCAACTTTAACGGCGCTAACTCCTGCTTCAGCCAGCGCTTTTGCGCCTTCAGCAGTAGCAACGTTACCACCGATGATTGGCAGGTCAGGATATTTTTTGCGGGTTTCACGAATACGTTGTAAAACACCTTCAGAGTGACCGTGTGAAGAGTCAATTAACAGCACGTCAACCCCCGCAGCAACTAGCGCGTCAACACGCTCTTCGTTACCACCACCAGCGCCAACAGCCGCGCCAACACGTAGGCGACCTTGTTCATCTTTACACGCATTTGGTTTACGTTCTGCTTTTTGGAAGTCTTTAACGGTGATCATTCCTAACAGATGAAAGTTATCATCAATGACGAGGGCTTTTTCGACGCGTTTTTCATGCATTTTTTGTAGCACGATCTCACGAGCTTCCCCCTCTTTGACCGTCACTAAGCGCTCTTTAGGCGTCATCACCGCAGTTACTGGCTGATCCAAATCAGTAACGAAACGCACGTCACGACCGGTAATAATCCCCACTAGGGATTTATCAGCAGCAACGACAGGGTAACCAGCAAAACCATTACGTTCAGCCATTTCTTGAACTTCACGGATTGTTGTATCAGGTGTTACGGTGACAGGGTCAGTCACGACACCACTTTCATGTTTTTTCACGCGACGAACTTCTTCCGCTTGGCGTTCAATAGACATGTTTTTGTGAATGAAGCCAAGACCACCTTCCTGAGCTAAAGCAATCGCAAGGTCAGATTCAGTCACTGTATCCATCGCTGCGGAGAGCATCGGAATGTTCAGGCGGATAGTTGCAGTTAATTGAGTTGATAGATCGGCCGTGTTTGGTAATACGGTTGAGTGTGCAGGAACGAGCAATACGTCGTCGAAAGTTAGTGCTTCTTTTTTAATGCGTAACATAGGCAATATCTCACCAGGCAGCGTTGTGGAAAGGTATAAAATATTGCCGCGGCATTATACACACCGAAACCGTTTGCCTCCAGTCCTTTTTTGAAAAAAAACTTGATAACTGTTCTGACTAGGTTAGTATCAATCAATTAAGTCATTGTTTTAGAATTTGATCTAGCTCACATGTCAACTCAAGAAAATAGTGGAATTTATTCTGTCAGCAAACTCAATCAGGCGGTTCGTGAACTTTTAGACCGTCAGATGGGGAGAATTTGGCTGACCGCCGAAATATCGAATTTTTCGCAGCCTAGCTCTGGTCATTGGTATCTGACGTTGAAAGATGACAAAGCGCAAGTTCGTGCGGCTATGTTTCGCGGGCAAAATGCGCGTGTAACTTTTCGGCCTCAAAATGGCCAACAAGTGTTAGTTCGTGCAACGGTAACACTCTATGAGCCTCGGGGTGACTATCAAATCATCATTGACAGCATGCAGCCAGCGGGTGAAGGCCTTTTACAGCAGCGTTTTGAATTGCTCAAACAGGCATTAGGGGCGGAAGGCTTGTTTGATGCCATACATAAACAACCACTGCCCTCTCCTGCTAAACGTATTGGCGTCATTACATCGGCAACAGGAGCAGCCTTACACGATATTCTGCATATTTTACGTCGCCGAGATCCTTCACTGCCAGTCGTTATCTATCCGACTGCGGTTCAAGGTGAGCAAGCCCCTGCACAAATTGCACGAGCGATTGCATTAGCAAATATTCGTCATGAATGCGACGTATTGATTGTTGGACGTGGTGGTGGCTCATTAGAGGACCTGTGGGCTTTTAACGAAGAAATTGTGGCAAGAGCGATTTTTGCTAGCCGACTGCCTATTGTCAGTGCAGTTGGCCACGAAACCGATGTCACGATTGCCGACTTTGTTGCCGATGTTCGAGCGCCTACACCTTCAGCTGCGGCTGAGTTAGTCAGCCGCAATCAACTTGAACTAATACGTCAATTGCAATCCGCTCAACAGCACCTTGAAATGGCGATGGATTATTATCTTGCAGGCCAGCAACAACGCTTTAGCCGCTTACAGCATCGCTTGCAGCAGCAACATCCACAACTTCGTTTAGCTAGACAACAGCACCAATTGAGTCTTCTAAATCAGAAGATCAATCAAGCGATGACTCGACGCTTACAAATTGCTCAGTTGCGCTATGATCAGTTACAGCGTCGACTGTTACAACAAGATTTGCGCCCTTTATTGCAAAAACGACACAGCTCATTACAGCAAACGCAATATCATCTGCAAAATATGATGACCGAGTTACTTAATCGCTATAAACAGCGCTTTGCGGTAGCTTGCTCAAAAATGGAAACCGTTAGCCCACTGGCCACTTTAGCTCGAGGCTTTAGTATCAGTGAAACGGCCGATGGCACTGTGTTGAAAAAGACTTCACAGGTGAAATTGGGGCAGAAATTGAAAACACGCCTCAATGATGGTTGGGTAGAAAGTGAAGTCACTGAGGTGACGAAAATGAAAGCGAAACGTACACCTCGCTCAATCAGCAAATAAATGAATCGGTTATTCTCAAAATTTTCAACCTATTCATTTCTCAAGGTTAATTTTGAAAAGATGTCATCAAATTTAGCAAGGACAAGATCAGACAGTTTTAAAATGGCGAGCCAATGCAGGAGTCCTATTGGCCCGTATCAACAGAAAATAATAGACTGATTTTTGAGGATTAATAGCCTTTAACCCGCGAGATAGGCCTCATACCGCTATCAAGGGTCTTAAGGGGTATCTAATCTAGATACCCCGATAATTAAGTTAGAAACGAACTTCTCCCCCAAGCATATAGGAACGCCCTCTTGCAGTGGCATTATTCTTCCCGCGTTCTTCCATAATAGCGGTAGAGTTTGAACGATTTAAGGCATCCGAATACGTCTCATTCGTCACATTATTCACCGAGAACATCAATTTGACATTTTTATTGATTTTATAATCAGCATAAAGATCAATAATGGTAGGTTGCTTTTCATATTTATCTTTAAATGCATCACCATTATTGTCGACCAGCGATTCCACACCGATCCGCTTAGCAGGTCCTGTTACTGTAATGGTCGAACCTAATTTCAATGTTTCATCGAATAGCCTAACGCCACTATCCAGCGTCAAATAATAATCAGGTAACTCAGTCAGATCACCTGCACTGAAGTCAGCAACACTGGCAATTGAGACAGGCTGAGCACTGGTTTCTTTGGTGTAAGACAATGTTGAATAGAAGACGCCTGCATCGTAATTAGCTTGCAGTTCATAACCACGTAAATTAACGTTTCTTGGATCATTCATATAGATATAACTTTTCTGCATAAAATCAGGAAACTCTTTATCCCAGACATCGTCGTTCATTAAACACCATGCAAATTCTGCTTCTGTTCTTGGTCGACATAGCAAATAAGGTTTACTCGTGATGTAATCTTTCACTTTTGTATTGAACCAGAGTGCTTTCATATTGAACTGGTCACCTTGTACAATTAAATCAGGTTTGACGCTATTAAAGCCTATTTGCCATGTTTGTGCTTTTTCCCCTTTTAAAAACGGGTTCATCGAATTACCGCCATTTTGAGAAAAAAAGACTTCCTGTGAATTAGGCGCGCGCATCGAATGAGAATAACTCACAAAAGGCTGAAACTCTGGGATAATTTCAGCTGAGAGTAGCACGCCTGGATTGAATCCCCCTTCACGTAAATCGATTGAAGCATCTCCTTGAGGGAAACATTTCACATCATCGTCACAAGCAGGTTTAAATCCTTTTAATTGATAGTGCATGTAATTTAAATTCAATGATGCGCTGTAAATATCATATTTGACGTTAAATTGCGTATAAAGGCTGGATAGATCTAATGTCCCACTTGGTGAGAATGCATTATAAATCAAGGTATCCTTATTAACCGCACTAGAGACATTTCGCTCATATTTGTTTTTCATCAACTTAGAGCCAATTTGCCATTCATAATCCATATCACCATACGAAAAACGGCTAGTATTGGATAAATTAATACCTTCGGAAATATTTTTAGATTCTCCTTGTCGTAAAGCCCACCCTAATGAATCACCGCTAAATTTTTGATTACTATTACCATAGTTAATCATTAATTCAGTATCAATTAGCTCATTAAGTGGCGTATATTTATATTTAATATAATAATCTTCACTATCTATTTTACGACGCGTTAATTTATTTTGATATAAACGACCACTGAGCTCTATTTCATGGCTATCATTAGGTTTATATTTTAACTTAGCTAATTGTGATTGTGGCTTTTGTTTAAAGGTGTTATCCGTTGCAAAATCATCACTATTATAACCCGCACCATTTTTATAGGAGCTAGGGATATTATGTCCACTGACCGCCATCAATCCCCCAAAATACCCATTATCTGAATTCGTTAATGTTTTTCCTGCAACGGCAACCATTCCGTTATAACCTAAGCCATTATCTCCCCAACGCGCCTTACTTCTTACGCCATATAACTGCTTATCGAATATCACATCATCAATGCCAATTGTTCTAAAATTGGCACTCCCTGCAAGAGCATTAACACTGTTCCCCCCATTTAATTGACCTTTTTCAACCTCAACTTCAACGATAAAATTCGGATCAATTAACGCACCAAAATCATTATTAGGTTGCTGACCGTGAGTATAATTACTCGGTGAAATACCATAATAAGTTTGGGTAACACCATCAACCATCATATTAACGCGACCAAAACCACTTAAGCCGCGAATATTCACGTTTACAGTACCTTGACTTGCATCCATTTGAGTATAAGTCCCTGGCATTGTTCGAATAATTTTATCTAATCCTTCTAGTTTATTCTCCGTACCAACAGCGCTATATGCTCCTGGTCGTTCTAAAGCCTTAACCAATGGTGTTTGTGTTTGTGCACCTGAAACCTTTAACTTACTAAAGTTTATGATGTCTTTATTATTTTGTCGCTGTGTGTCTTCTGCTAAAGCAATTCCATAAAGCCCTGTATATAATAACCCGGCTCCTAGTAGTTTTAATTTGTTATTCATTAAACCATTCCTGTAAACGCAATAATTAAACATGCGCTCACTTGCTTCAAAAGAAAATTTCGTATTGAAATTTTTGGCACAACAATCAGGTTATAGTAAAGAGGCTATAACCTAACTGTTGCTGTTAATTACCCATTTAATAATGGGTTATTAGTATATTAGTTTTTTAATTGCGGGAAATATTGTTTTTTATCTTCTAGCATTAAAATAAAACTATAATCAAGAGCAATATCATTCAATGCATTATAACGACCTGATTTACCTCCATGGCCTGCATTCATATTGGTCTCTAATAATAATAGTGAATCACCTAATTTATATTCGCGTAATTTAGCGACCCATTTCGCTGGTTCCCAGTATTGCACTTGAGAATCATGTAAACCCGTTGTCACTAGCATATGGGGATATTTTTGCTTTTTGATATTATCATACGGGCTATAGGCTTTGATTCGCCAATACGCCTCTTCATTTTCAGGGTTACCCCATTCATCATATTCCCCAGTTGTTAATGGAATTGAGGGGTCTAGCATCGTAGTCACCACATCAACAAAAGGCACTGAAGCGACAACACCTTCATATAATTCAGGCGCAATATTGACAACGGTTCCCATCAATAACCCACCTGCACTGCCTCCCATGGCATAAATATGCCCTGGTTGACCATAGCCCTGACTAATCAATGATTTTGTTACATCAACAAAATCAGTAAATGAGTTCATTTTATTAATGGTTTTTCCTTGTAAATACCATTTTTTCCCTAACTCACCACCCCCGCGAACATGAGCAATCGCATAGACAAAACCACGGTCTAATAAAGATAAACGAGAGGAGCTGAATGAAGGGTCAATACTGTAACCATAAGCCCCATAGCCATACACTAATAATGGATTTTGTGCTTCTTTAAACAGATCTTTGCGATACACTAATGACACAGGTACCTTCACGCCATCTTGGGCAGTTACCCATAGGCGTTGGCTTTGATATTTCGATTTATCAAAGTCTTTGACTTCTTGTTGTTTCAATAGCTGCTTTTGTTGCGTCTGCATATCTATTTCATAAACAGAAGATGGTGTCGTCATTGACGAATAACCATAACGCAATTTGCGGGTATCAGGCTCTGGATTGTTGCCAATCCATGCCATATAGGCAGGATCATCAAAGCTCACAAAATTTTCTGCTTTGGTTTGCCAATTGATTTGACGAATATTCACTAAACCATTTTGTCGTTCTTCCAGTACCAACCATTGGTTAAATAACTCAAAGCCTTCTAGGTCAATGTCATCGCGAGGGGCAACCACAGTATTCCAATCGTCACCAATGTGCTTTACTGAATACAGGCCAAATAATGGATTCTGATGATTAGAGCGTATGTAAAACTGATCACGGAAATGATCTGGGTAATACTCAACCCCTGTTTTACGTGTTTGAAAGACTTCAACTTGTTTACGTGGCTGATTTGCATCGAGTAAACGATACTCAGCAGTCTCGGTACTTGTGATACCAATAAAAATATAATCTTTTGATGTCGATTTAGACAAGCTGACATAAAAAGTATCATCTTTTTCTTCATATACCATCACATCTTGCTGCTGTTGTGTTCCAACTTGATGGTAAAAAACTTGGTACGGTAAGAGGGTTTGCGGATCTTTATTGACATAAAATAATGTGTTGTTGTCATTTGCCCAAACAATATTACCCGATGTATTCGTCAGTTCAGCATTCTGCCACTCTTGGCTATCTAAAGAACGAAAAGAGATACTATAGTTGTTACGACCTTCTCTATCTTCTGCAATCGCGATGTTTTTGTTATCAGGCGAAACCGTCAGGGTGCCTAAACGATAATACTCACTCCCTTCTGCGCGCTGGTTGCCATCGACAAGTACCTGCCAAGGTTCATGGCTATTAACAGGACGACGTTCATAGATAGGATAATTATTGCCCGCTTCAAAGCGGCTACGATAGGTATACCCATTATAATTATAAGGAACCGACTCATCATCCGCTTTCATACGCGAAAGTAATTCCTCATAAATTTGTTTTTTAAGCCCTTCACCCTGCGCTAATTGCTGCTGACTATACGCATTTTCTTTTTCAAGATAATCAATGACATCTGGTGACTTTCTTTTATCATCTCTTAACCAATAATAATCATCAACACGTACATCTCCGTGTGTTGTCATCGTATAAGGTTGTTTTTTCGCCTTTGGTGCTGACATGAATTCCTCCGCAAGGCTATGACTGGTTTGTAGTCCAATAAGTGCTATTAGACAAAATTTAGCGATTCGAGTTGATGCTGGCAATAAATTTGTTCGTATAATCATTTTGTTACTCTAATTGACCATTAATTTTCAAGTGCAAAGTCTATCGGCATTTTTACTGTCACTTTGCCGTTCTTTAGCATTTCAGTCGGTGGTGTGGGGAGAGGCTGTGCGCGAGAAAGAACTCTTTCCGCTTCCCTATCGAGAGAGCGAGTTCCTGAACTTTTCGTCAACGAACTATGAATGATATAGCCTTGTGCATCCACTTCGAACGTCACGACAGGAATGCCTGTTCGGTTACGTCGGCGGGCATCTTCAGGATAGCGTTTAAACGTATTTAATTTACCTAACACTAGCGCTTGCCACTGTTTTTCAGCATCAAGCGTCGCTTGTGATTGACTATTGAAGTCAGCTGCTATTTTGTCCGTCTTTTTTAGCGCCGCTGCATCACTGGTTACAGGGGCATTACTTGCTTTTGAATTATCACTTTCGACGTTTTCAACGGGCTTTTTCTTAGGTTCTTTTTTTTCTTTTTTAGGAACTGTTGGTGCTTTTCTCTTTTCCGCTTTTGTGACTTGCAGTTCTGCATTCTCATTCACCGGAATAGGAGGAAGGTCAAGTTCATCAGGCGTAGCCTCTTGTGCTTTACTTGCCACCGAAACCTCCTGAACTTGACCGATATTCACCTCCGTTAACTGTTTAGCTTCCGCTTCTATGGAAAGCTCCATCACAACGGATGGAGGTGGCGTTAGCTCATCCCATGCTTGGTCATCATTGCTGTGGATAAAAAACCAAATCACTAAAAGATGTAATGCAATCGCAATAATCACCGCCCCACTCATTTTGGTGGTTTGGTAGTACCCTAATGTCATCGTGCCCATTTTAATCTTATTTATTTTTGCTATGCCTAAAACCTAAATGATAATTAATTACATATGCAAATGAAAACTATTTCAAGTTAAAATGGTAAAAGCATCACAAATACATTACTAATAGTTATCAAATGGTTACTTTGCATCCACTTTATTTTGGTTTGGTGTATACCAAACATAATCGGCATGAATGTTATCAATGGCATTGTCTTTTTCAGAAATGATTAACACCTTAAATTCAGCGTCTGGTGCAAGATCTTGTACATGCAATGGAACACCGATCGCGCGTGTAGCATGATACCCACCTGCAAATAACATTGCTGGCGTTGGTGCTTGTAATAATGATTTTGCCATCCTGCGATCACGCATTTGTTGAATAACCGTCATCTTTTGCACTTGCTCTGGCGTTAATGCACCATCATGAGATGTTTCAATCGTTTTACTAATCAACTCTTGGACAACGGGTTGAGTTGAGTAGATACCATTAAGAACGGGAGGTTTTTCATAAGCTTCTGTGATTTCCTCAGTATTTAAGTTAGCCGAAAGCACAGGGTAAGGCGCTTTAAGTAAATATTTCGTTAACTCACCGTACTGCTCCCATGGCCAACCTTTTTGCCATTTTAGTTTTGATTGAAGCTTTTCATCCCGAATGTAGGGATTCCCCTGCATTTGTGCCTTAACGGCATCCACACTCTTTTGTTGATCCGGCTTAATCATTTCAAGCAAAACAGATCCTTGTGGACGTGTTTTATGCATTTCCTGTGCGAGCCACTGCTCGATTTGATGGTGATACAGATTGTCATGCTTTTCGCCAACAATAACGCGCGATGATTGCGATAGTTGTTCAATAAGTTGCTGAGGTGTGATGGATTGCCCCGTTTGTAGATCAATGATTTGCCCTTGCCCTGTCAATCGGCTATCAAGCTCTAAAGGTTTTTGTTCGACTTGCTGCGCACAACCTGCAACAAGCAGTAATGCCATCGCGATAAGGGAGGATTTTACCTTCAATCTTACTGATATCATTATCTTTTCCATCTATTAATAATTGTGTATAGAATCACTCAAAATACAGATAATGATAATTATTTTCAATTAAAAAAGACCTCTGAATTTAAAAACTCAGAGGTCTTCCAAGATTAAGTCAAATTACAAATGAAAAATTTATGACGGAAAGATACTTCCCTTAAAGCATTGTTGACTAGTAAATCAATGATTCTTTTAAGGTAATAAGACTTTGTCTATATAGTGCAGTTATAAATATACCCTAATGTTAAAATCAATAATCGCATAGGCCAATTTACCGATTGCTTGTTAAAAAACAGGCTATATTGATATTTTTATGGAGCCTAAAAAAGCTTCCATTTTTAACTATCCACCAAATATAAATTAGATGTAGGAGATAACGCTAGCTAGATTTATCAATATCTTAAAGTTTTTGAGGAATCGATTATCGATGCAGGTAATATCACTAAACAAATTAATGATATTATATCATCGTTCCCTAACAGCCTATTATTATAGTGTTTTTATTTATTGAACAACTTGGTTAATACAAAATCACTTATTGATGCAATAATTGTAATAAAAAACGTCATCCCAACTAAATATGATTGTGATATAAAATATATAATAGCGTCTAACTTTGAGTTAACTAATTTATTAATTGTTAGAGGTAATTGAAGGTGAACAGTGAAGTACCACAATATCATTGCAAATATACTAGGGATTATAAAATAAATAATTACACGACAAATGAAATTTAAGTTATTTTTTAGATATAAGATAAATATCGGTGCGAGAATAGCTAAATACCCTAAAAAATACAAACTCATTGATTTATGATAGTCAAACAATAAGTAATCGAAATTACTTCCAGGTTTATATAGCGTAAAAAATAACTGATGACCTACTTCAAGAAAGTAAAAAATTACGCCTATACAAATTGACGCATATGAGATCCATGCTTCTTTAATATTAGTAGGCATTTGGCACGAAAAGAGCATAAGGAAGTAAACCTTTTTTGTGATGGAACTCAATAAGTTCATGCTTTAATCCAATTGGTGTTCTAAAACCCGTACCCAAATTTTTGAATATCCCTCCACTGGCTTGTAAAACTGCGGCAACTTGAGAAGCACAATCAGCAATCCCCCCTCCACCGTGTTCTAATATAATTTCTTTCAGAAGTTTGGCTTGTTCTTTAGGGATAATAAATTCTATAACAACAACACTTTCTCCATCCTGTCTATGGTAATCAAGATAATCATCCCAATTAAAATCAGGGTATTCAAAAAAATCACCTGACCCGCGTTTTGTTATTATCGAGCCATCACATTTGTTTTCTTTACAACCTGTATAGCTTCCCGCAGGATCATATAGCCACGCATCCTCTCCCTCTCCGATGACTAAGCCGATATGTCCAATCAGAACAGTATTAGCCATTACATAAATTCTTACGGGATCTTCCATCAAAGTTTCGTAAATCGGATCAAGTGAGTGAATAACAGGAATATTGAATCGGTTATTATAAACATCATTTCTCATTTGTAATATGACCTTTAGATGTTATTTTTTATACTATAACCTGATGCGCTAGCTGAAAGATGATTAACAGTTATACTTTCGTAATTTAGATATACTGTTTCTAACGGATAGGCTTCATTTTCAGTTAATGAATTTGGGTGAATATTTTTTATTCTTGTAATTGACGACTTTGTAAGCTTTATTGTTTTGTAGTGTAATAGCCCACCACTTTTATCAATTCGATGATATTTAAATTCACAATCAAGTATCTCGTTATTTGATATAGCGGTAAGAAGCAAAGCCGATGCCTTATCGTCTGCTTTGATGAAAATGAATGCACCATGAGATAAGTTTTGACTACGAGCTACCTCATAATCTGTCGAATAAACTAAAATTTCATCCGTATGTTCTGATTGATACCTATTACCGATTGAATCATAAGAAGAACAGCCAGCAGAAATCATTCCCTGTTTATGTCCTTTTAATGTTAAATAAATTATATCTGACATTTACTTTCCTTTGTAAAGACTAACTCTTCTACCGATTACAATGAAGATTACAATAAACACAAATATAGATATTTAGGTTAAGTCTTAAAACGGCATTCACTTTAGTATCTGACCAAAACCTATAGATGCTTGTTGTCAGCTTGCTTTATTTGTTTAATAAGTCTGTATCAACAGACTTATTAAATTGCATAATGCCTATATACGAATACATTAATACCTACAAAGCCAATCTTGGATTTTTATAGACCATACCGAAAAACAAATATTTATCTAAGAAAAAAAGTTGTGCTGAAAACGCAGAAGTTTATTAGCGAAAGATATATGACGCGTTGGACATGGTAACCGCTAACACACCCAAAAAAATTAGGTTTTGCTGTCCTTATCAAAGGTTTTTTAAATACCGCTCCATACCAATGTATTTTATGAGGTAATCGACTACGGTTTATCTAAAGGGGTTTGTAAGGGAGGATTTTACCTTCAATCTTACTGATATCATTATCTTTTCCATCTATTAATAATTGTGTATAGAACCACTCAAAATACAGATAATGATAATTATTTTCAATTAAAAAAGACCTCTGAATTTAAAAACTCAGAGGTCTTCCAAGATTAAATCAAATTACAGGGGGTGAGTCTGTGCTTCAACAGCAGCTAATGCCACCATATTCACAATACGACGCACGGAAGCTATCGCAGTCAGTATATGGACAGGTTTGGAAACTCCCATCAATACAGGCCCGACAGTCACACCGT
Source organism: Providencia sp. PROV080 (assembly GCF_033688105.1). Lineage (NCBI taxonomy): Bacteria > Pseudomonadati > Pseudomonadota > Gammaproteobacteria > Enterobacterales > Morganellaceae > Providencia > Providencia sp. PROV080. The sequence goes on along the minus strand of NZ_CP096346.1, from coordinate 2,151,914 downwards.
CTGAACTCGTCACACGTAATAAGTTATAACTAATACGTGCCGCTTCCATATTTGGCATAATCAGCAAGTTTGCAGAGCCTTTTAATGGACTATCCGGCATAACATCTTTACGAATTGATTCAATTAATGCCGCATCAGCGTGCATTTCACCATCAATTTCCAGATGTGGTGCTCGAGCTTTAACAAGTGCTAACGTATCACGCATTTTTTGTGCTGACGCACAGTCAGATGAACCGAAACTTGAGCGAGATAGGAGTGCCACTTTAGGTTCAATACCAAAACGACGCACAGTGTCTGCTGCCATTAATGTGATTTCTGCAAGCTCTTCAGGTGTTGGATCTTCATTGACGTAAGTATCTGCAACGAATGTATTTCCGGTTGGTAATAACAGCGCATTCATCGCACCCGCGGCATGAACCCCTTCACGGAAACCAAACAGATTTTTCACAACACTGTAGTGCTCACTATAGCTGCCAATGGTGCCACAAATCATGCCGTCAGCTTCACCACGCAGCACCATGATGCCTCCGATTAAGGTCGGATTACCAATTACGGCGCGGCGAGCCATCTCCTGTGAAACACCTCGGCGTTTCATGATTTGATAGTATTCTTGCCAGTACTCTTTGAAACGTGGGTCATTTTCATTATTGACCACTTCAAAGTCTTTACCAAGCTCAATGTGCAGACCCAATTTTTGAATACGCATTTCAATGACACTTGGGCGACCAATTAGGATTGGGAAGGCTAAACCAAGAGAAACCAATTCTTGCGTCGCATGTAATACTCGCTCCTCTTCCCCTTCCGCCAACACAATACGTTTTTTCTGTGTTTTTGCTTGTGAGAAAATTGGCTTCATAAACAAGTTTGTTTTGTAGACAAACTGATTGAGTTTTTCAATATAAGCATCAAAATCTGCAATAGGACGTGTTGCTACCCCTGAATCCATTGCCGCTTTTGCAACTGCTGGTGCAATTTTCACAATCAATCGTGGGTCAAACGGTTTTGGAATAATATATTCAGGGCCAAAGAATAGGTCTTGGTTTCCATAAGCAGAAGCCACTTCTTCACTTTGTTCCGCTAATGCCAAATCGGCAATTGCATAAACACAAGCGAGTTTCATCTCTTCATTAATCGTTGTTGCACCAACATCGAGTGCGCCACGGAAAATGAATGGGAAACACAGCACGTTATTCACTTGGTTTGGATAGTCTGAACGACCAGTACAGATAATAGCGTCTGGGCGTACTTCTTTGGCTAATGGCGGTAAAATTTCTGGCTCAGGGTTAGCAAGCGCTAAAATAAGAGGGTCTTTCGCCATGGTTTTTACCATGTCTTGAGTTAATACCCCAGGGCCAGAACAGCCAAGGAAAATATCCGCATTTGGGATCACATCAGCCAACGTTCTTGTGCCATTGTCTTCAATTGCATACGCGGCTTTTGTGACATCCATTTTCTCATCACGGCCTTTGTAAATGACCCCTTTCGAGTCACATACCGTGATATTTTCATGTTTTAAACCTAATGTCACCAATAGGTTCATACAAGCAATGGATGCGGCACCAGCCCCAGAAACAACTAAGCGTACATCACCGATATCCTTTTTAACGATACGTAACCCGTTAATCACCGCCGCTGTACAGATGATCGCGGTACCATGTTGATCATCATGGAATACAGGAATGTTCATTCTTTCACGTAGTTTCTGTTCGATATAGAAACATTCCGGCGCTTTGATATCTTCTAAGTTGATACCACCAAAAGTAGGCTCTAGAGAGGCAATGATATCAACAAGTTTATCCGGATCTGTTTCATCAACTTCGATGTCAAAGACATCAACGCCAGAAAACTTCTTAAATAGCACCCCTTTCCCTTCCATCACGGGTTTACCCGCCAAGGCTCCAATATTACCTAATCCCAAAACGGCGGTACCGTTCGAGATCACACCGACAAGATTCCCTTTTGCAGTATAGCGATACGCTTTAAGTGGTTCAGAAGCGATTTCAAGGCATGGGACTGCAACGCCTGGTGAATATGCAAGAGCCAAATCGCGCTGAGTTACCAATGGTTTGGTCGGTGTTACAGTTATTTTTCCTGGATGAGGAAACTCATGAAAATCAAGAGCACTTTGTTTTAATTTATCATCCATCATCAAGTCCTTTCAAAGTAGGTAGGGTAAAAGCAGTGACAGTATAAACATATCAGGCAAGCAAATCATGATCTTGGCGACAATTTCCAGAAAATTCTTTTGCTTACAGTATTGCATGAGACGATTCAGTACAATTTACTGCGCCCTTTCCCTGCTAATCCAAATAATAATTCTATATAGATATAATTATCCTTGATAATTTTAATCATGTAAAAATCACGTTATTATTTTTTATGTTCCGTCTGTTTTTAAATATCTGTACTTCTATTTTAACTACATCCATTAATATAAAAAATCGTATATTAATAAAACACAAAAATGATAAAAAAATAAAGTGACCCTATATTATAAACATTAATTTTATATTCATTATTTACTAACTTCATACTGTCAGTATAGGCATAAAAGGAATCCACTATGTCTTCCCAAACCGTTATGATCATTGATGAACATCCGATTTATCGCTATGGTTTACGACAATTAATCAACGCAGATGAAGATTTTCATGTCACAGCAGAAAGCTGTAATTGCTCTGAAGCACTACATATTGCGGAGGAAATACAACCTAATATCATTCTTATTGACACCAACATCTATGGTATTAAAACATTCGAAACGATCAGGTCATTACGCAAATACTGCCTGAAATCCTACCTGCTCGTTCTATCATTTTCTTCATCTAAAACAGATGTCTATAGCGCAATAGATTCTGGAGCACAAGGTTACTTACTCAAAAATAGTGACCTTGATATGCTCATGAACAGCATGCGTAAAGCGGCTGCGGGCCATCATGTGTTTAGTGAAAAAGTGTATCAGTGCCTGAGCAATCGTCATCGGCTGCATGATCCTGTGTCATCGTTAACGCGCCGAGAGCGTGAAATACTACATGAAATAGCCGCGGGACTAAAAAATAGAGAAATATCGAAATTACTTTTTATCTCGGAAGAAACGGTGAAAGTGCATATCCGTAATTTACTAAAAAAATTAAATGTACGTTCTCGTTTAGAAGCCAGCTTAATATATATGCGCTCTAAATAATAAACTTTCAAATTGTTTATCGCTTCACTAAAAAATAGATAAAACTGGATTGTCGCTTTTTTATTTAATCAATAGATTAACTTTTCTTTCTGGAGATAAGGGGTAGATCATAATGTCATTTTCACGCATCATGTACAACTAACTGTTAGTTATCAAAGGAAAACCTCATGTCCAACACTTCCTCTTACATCATGTATGGCATCAAAAATTGTGACACGATCAAAAAAGCTCGCCGCTACTTGGAAGACAATGATATTAGTTACCAATTTCATGATTATCGCGTTGATGGAATTGATGATGCCTTACTCTCCTCTTTCATCGCAGAACTGGGTTGGGAAGTCTTAGTCAACAAAAGAGGGACAACTTGGCGTAAACTTAGCGACGAGGAAAAAAATGCCGTTGTCGATGCTGAAAGTGCTAAGCAAGTCTTGTTGGCAGAACCCGCAATGATCAAACGACCCATTCTTGTATCAGCAGATAAGCGTTATCTTGTCGGCTTTTCTGCTGCTGAATACCAACAGTTTACCCAATAAGCTGGAGAGCTACGATGGATTGTCCTGTTATACAACTTGCTCAAGCACTCATTTCTCGCCCATCAATTAGCCCTGATGATCAAGGCTGCCAAGCTTTATTAATCGAACGATTAAAAAAGAAAGGCTTCGTGGTGGAAGATATGCCCTTCGGTGATACCCAAAATTTCTGGGCACATCATGGTACAGATGGTGAAACCTTAGCTTTTGCGGGGCATACTGATGTGGTGCCTGCTGGCGATCCTGCTAAATGGCAAACACCGCCTTTTACACCGACGATTATTAATCAGCATCTATATGGACGCGGTGCCGCTGATATGAAAGGCTCCGTAGCCGCAATGATTGTGGCTGCTGAACGCTTTGTCGAAAAACATCCTAACCACCGTGGTCGGTTGGCTTTTTTGATCACTTCCGATGAAGAAGCTAAAGCAACCAATGGTACGGTCAAAGTTGTTGAAACACTAATGCAGCGCAATGAGCGTTTAGATTATTGCTTGGTGGGTGAGCCTTCTAGTCAATCGCAACTTGGTGATACCGTTAAAAATGGTCGACGTGGCTCATTGACCGCTCATTTAACCATTTTAGGCACGCAAGGACATGTCGCTTACCCCCATCTTGCCGATAATCCAGTCCATCGTGCGACCCGTTTTTTAGATGAACTCGTTTCGACACAGTGGGATCAAGGAAATGAATTTTTCCCTGAAACCAGCATGCAAATAGCTAACGTACAAGCAGGAACAGGCGCAACCAACGTTATTCCTGGTGAGTTTTTTGTCCAATTTAATTTCCGATTCAGTTCGGAATTAACGGATAAAATGATCAAAGAGCGTGTTGAAGAGATGCTTGCTCGCCACCAGCTAAAATATGAGTTGGTTTGGTCATTATCAGGTCAACCTTTTTTGACACGCTCAGGTCATTTAGTTGATGCGACGACCCAAGCTATCCGTGAATTAACCGGTCGAACGACTGAGTTATCGACTAGCGGGGGAACATCTGATGGCCGTTTCATTGCGCAAATGGGGGCTCAAGTCATTGAGTTAGGTCCATTAAATGCAACTATTCATAAGGTTGACGAGTGTGTCAAGGTCAGTGATTTGCAACAACTCGCTTTAATCTATGAGCGAACTATGGAGCTATTGCTATTATGATTTCGATTGAAATGCTAACAGGTCGTTCAACGGAGCATCTCGTCACATTAGGTGGTCCTCATCGCCTTCAGTTTAATGCGACCAAAGCATTTTTAGCCATGCAACAAGCCGCGGCAAGAGCAGGCTTTAAACTCCAGTCTGCGAGTGCATTTCGTGATTTTTCTCGCCAGCAACTGATTTGGAATGAGAAATTCTCAGGGAAACGCCCTGTACTTGATAAACAGAGCCAGCCATTAGACATTACGTTGTTAACGGAAGGCGAGTTATGTGAGGCAATTTTACATTGGTCCGCCCTGCCCGGAGCAAGTCGGCATCACTGGGGAACTGAAATCGATGTTTATGACCCTTTACGCCTTCCCGCGGGGCAGTCACTGCAACTTGAACCTTGGGAATATGAATCAGGCGGTTATTTTGCTGAACTGAATCAATGGTTGAGTGACAATATGGCCACCTACGATTTCTACCGCCCTTTTACCGCCAAAGATGCCGGTGTTGCTTATGAGCCTTGGCATATTAGTTATTGGCCGTTGTCACATGAGGCCGAGCAACTGTTAACACCTGAAGTCATCAAAACTGTTTTGCAACAAGAAGATATTTTGGGTCACGATTGGTTATTAGCCAATTTAGAGTACGTTTTTAATCGCTATATTAAAATAGCGGAATAAACCCAAAAAGCACCAAGCAATTTGGTGCTTTTTTATAACGCAATCATGGCAATTCATTTTTACTCGGGATTGGTTTATCAATCACAGGTAAGCGATACATAAAAAAGAGTAACCAACATAACAAAATAAATAGTCCGAGTTTTAACCACCAAAAGTTAACAACCCAAATCGATATCATAAATGTCACCAATATCACTACCATTGCTTTAGGTTTAGCCCCTTTTGGTAGGCCTTTATAGGTTTGCCAATGCCGAATATATCCACCAAACCAAGAGCGATAGAGTAACCAGTGATGAAAACGCGGTGATGAGCGAGAAAAACACCATGCGGCTAAGAGTAAAAATGGCGTTGTTGGCAATACCGGCAATACAACGCCTAAAAAGGCGAGTATTACCGCGAGCCAACCTAATAAAATTAAAAATCCTTTTGTTATGTTCAAAATGGCTCTCCCAACCGCACCGAAAACATGGTTAAATAAACTGAATGATCGATAAGGAAAATACCCTATCGAATTTCAAACTTTAATGTGATGCTAAATGTGTGCCAGTAAAAGTGTTCACTTTTCTTCCACCTTTTTAGTAACCTCATATTGGCAAGTATAGAAGGCTACATATGCATTGGTTAGCAGATTATTGGTGGGTAGTCCTACTGATTTTAGTCGGCATCATCTGGAACGCTATCAAAGAGATGATGCGGTTTGATCATAAAAAATTTCTTGATAATAAACCAGAGATACCGCCACATAAAGATAACAACCATCTTTGGGATGATGAGGACGATTGGCCTAAAAACAAGAAAGATTAGTTTTTTGCGCTACCATTTCCACAAGCTCAGGGTAGTCACGTTGAAGGCATTGCTTCAATTCTGCCCGAGCTTGCTTTAACCAAGCCTTTTGTCCTGCTAGCTGTAGTTGCTGGCATATCTCTTCGAGCGATAATTGTAATTGAAAATAGAAACGCAATAACAACAACCCACCTTCGTGTTGAGTCAGTAACCTCTGTATCGCCGCACTGCTAGCTTCAAGTGTTCTGTGATAAAAAGCAAAACCCACGAGTTCTAACCAGTCTTCGTCACTCAAATGTTGTTGTTCACAGAATGGCAAATTGAAATGACTAAGGTCTTTTCGCCAGAACAGATCTTTTGATAAACACCATTCAGCTTGTTCACATAACAGTGAGGCCTGTGCTGATAACGGCAGTATCGCCATTGCGGTATAACATCCACTGCTCGCTTCAAGGTGACTGCCTACACGCACTAATCGATAACCCGCTTGCTGCCAAAAACTTAATAATTCAGGGGTCAGCCCAAAACTCACAGATAAAAAATCCCTTCCTTGCTCAAGGGCTAGGTGTTTTTGTGCGGCAAGTAGTTGTAAACCTATTTTTTGCCGGCGATAGGCAGGAGCAACAGCAATTCGCATAGTACGCTGGGAACGCATTTGTGCTGCTTCAGGAAAATAACTGTGCGCCGCAAGAGATTGCACCAGCAAATTACCGCGAGGACGACGCAAACCAGCCCATACCTGCCAACTTAATGCATGGTCTAAACTCCCTTCTTCCACCATCCATAGTGCCCCGACCAATTGAGTCGATGATTTTGCTGTCATAAATTGCTGCTGGCTGGCATCAAGTAAGCGACGTAGGTCAAGGGGGGATGTTCGATAATGAGCGCTAGTTAAGAGTCCATAAAAGTTTTTTAGCTGTTCTGGGTTGTCCGCTAGCTGTTGTTGAGTCGTCTGTTCGATTAAGCATACCGGGTGAGTTTCTGTGCTAATGTCAGTTTCCTCAAGCAGTAATGCTTGGTTAAGCCAATTTTCTAAAGGGTCATTTTCTGCCCAACGGATAGGTGCCGCTAAATGAAGTGATGTAAAATTATCCAAATGGCTACAGAATTTATTGATAAAGCCTCGACCTGTGCCTTCATAACCCTCCACTGTGGTCGTTAATAAGACTCGAGGAAAATAGCTGACTAATTGTCGCAAAATATAGCTAGGGATCGCCGCAGCTTCATCAATAATTAACCAGTCTGCATCAATTTCGCCATCCTTCAGGCAATAACGTAGCAACTCATCAGGCGAGAAAAAGCTCACTGCGCCACCAGCGTACTTTTCAAGGGTTTGTATAGCAACCTTTGCGGGTGCACAACACCAACATTTTCCTTGCCATTTTTGTATCAGCATCCCCGCGAGAGTGGATTTACCACGCCCTCTAGGGGCAATCACTCCCCATACCCCAGATGTTGCTGCTAATAATTGGTTTAATGCTATTTGTTGTGCCGCTGTTGCTTCACCTGAAGGTGCTTGCCAATGTGCTTGTTCTGGTAGTCGTGAAAAATAGGGTTGCCGATACTGTTGCCACAGCAAGACATCGGGGCGTGATTTTATAACTCGTTGTAGATGATGAACAAAATTAGGCGTTGCTATCGCGCCATTTTGTTCATTCCAGCGTAAACTGTCACTATCTAGCGTATCGGCCCAAATATGCTGCGCTGGTGTACATAAAATCAATAAACTGCCCGCTTTTAATGTTCCTGCCAGCATGGCTAATGCTTCACTGTGTAATCCTTCTCGGGCATCGAAAACAGCATGTAAAAACTCTCGACCTAATAATAAATGGGCACTTTTGACGGGTAAAGCATTTGGCATGGTTGATGAAAGTGTCAGCCAGTCACCACTTATGGTGGATTGGATCTCTTGCAACCGTTCAACCACCCACTGGCTTTCACCCGATAATACCAGTAAGCGTCGATAGCCATAGTCACTTAATTGAGCACATATTTCAGGAAGTGAGTCATTCATATCTTTGCTAAGATTTCCCAATCAACAATGATAATATCCCCGCGGCAATAAGAGGACCGACAGGCACACCACGAAATAGCGCCACGCCAATCACCGTACCCACTAATAAACCTGCCACTGTTGAGGGTTGATGTGACATTAATGTCACGCCTCGGCTACCTAGCCAAGAAACTAAAATCCCTATCACGATAGCCAGCAGTGATTTCCAGTTTAAAAAAGAACCTAATACATCTTGTGCAGAGATTTTACCGCTTGCAATAGGGGCCATAACGCCAATTGTTAAGATTAAAACCCCGATCGTTAAACCATATTTTTCTACCCAAGGGAAAAAATTATTTAAAGGCGTTATACGTACGACTAAAAGAAATAACATCGCTAGTGTCACTGTCATATTATGACTAATGATCCCAAGACCCGCTAAAACTAATAAAATTATCAAAGTAGGATCAACCTGACTCATATCATATTCCCTGTAAAAAACACTATTTTTTGCTTATAAGGATCGCTAAAAATAAAAAGTAACGCCTATGTTATTGGCTCCCCGAATAAGAATCAAACCTAAGCGTATATTATTATTGCCCAATATATGCCTGAAATAACGTTTTAACAGGCTCACCACCTATCGCTATCATTTTATTTTTGAAATTTAAGGACGTCAGTTCAGAGAGTAATCGCGTTTTTTATGATGGGAGTCATCGGCAATAAACACTGTGGCTTGTTTAGCAGCATCAATGTGCCCTTTCTCAATTTTATACGGATGTACATGCCAAAAAACACACTCGCAATCTTTTGGCACTATCCATTCGTTATTGGTGTTTTTATTTAATAATGTACCTTAGCATTGTGGCTGACTAACCTGCGACTTTAGGCCCCAAGCCTCTCCTCTAACGATGAGTTTTTGCTCATGACCGGTTTTAGGTAAATCAATAGAAAATGTTAACATCCCCTCAGATGAAAAATCTTGCATCGCATAATGCGTTTTCGCTAACGCATGATTCAATCCTATACATAAGCAAATAGCAGTTATCGTACACTTTAGCTGTGGCACTGAAACCTCTCTCAAGGGGGTTTTAATAATCCATTCAGTACTTAATATAAAGCGACTTCCCACTCTTCATAGGGGGGCTCCACATTAAAGGATGCATCACAATAACTGGGAATATAATCAGTTGCTCTTTTTTGTGCGTGAATAAAATTCAAAACTTCCCCTGCTTCATCAATTTCAAGGGTATTGATAAAAATAGCGTAGGCTTGTTCAATTGCACTGGGCTCTTCACCATAAAGAGATAAGTAATCAACCCCCTCAAGCATAACGTGTGAACCACTGGCCATAAAATAACTAAACGTCCTTATGGCGCTGCTAACACTTTCACTAAGTTTCATTCACTCCCCTTAAATGTTGTTTTTAGCCGAAAAGGTGTTACAACTGTTGATATCTCCCGTTTCAAACCCTTTTTTAAACCAAAAATAGCGTTGTTGAGACGTGCCATGCGTAAAGCTGTCAGGGATAACACGGCCTTGGCTTTGTTGTTGCAGCCTATCATCACCAATGGCTTGCGCGGCATTCAACGCCGATTGCAGATCCCCATCATCTAATATGCCTTCTTTGTCCATATTATGTCCCCAAACTCCCGCAAAACAGTCGGCCTGTAACTCAAGTTTGACAGATAGCTTATTGGCTTCTTTTGTGCTCATGCCTTGCTGTAATCGTCTCACCTGCTGCTCAATGCCTAATAAGTGTTGGACATGATGACCAATTTCATGAGCGACAACATACCCTTGTGCAAATTCACCACCCGCACCTAATTTAGTTTTCATGTCATTATAAAATGAGAGGTCGATATACACTTTACTGTCTGCTGGGCAATAAAATGGGCCCATAAAGGCTTTACCTTGACCACATGCTGTTGAGGTGCCGTTGCGATAAATAACGAGCTTTGGCTGCTGATACTGTTTACCTAATTTTTTGAATTCTGACTGCCATATGTCTTCAGTGGAAGCCAGCATCACTGACGTAAAATCTGCCAGCTGTTCTTCTTGTGGACTAATCGCTCTTTTTTGTGCTTGCTGAGATGATGGGTTACTAATAGGTTCACCTGTAATTAAACCTGTCAGGTCAACACCATAGTAACCGGCGACCACAATAACAATCAGGATCACAAGGCCACTTTTTCCGCGTAGAGGAATACGCATTCCACCACCAGTATTGCGATAATCACGAGGGGTATTTTCGGATCGTCTATCCTCGATATTGTTACTACGACGACGGTCTTGCCAACGCATCGTTACCTCCATAATGAGTTAATAAATTGTTAACCCGTAGTTTAAACCTAAAAATGGCATAACTTGATTAATTATTTTTATTTGCACATCGTCATTACACGCAAATAGATAAATGAGTCCACTGAATTAACACAGATATTCGCGATATTAACCTTACAAATAAAATGGTTATATTGCCTCTTAGACGTTTATTCTTTACTTAACATAAATTAAGCCTACTTTTAATCAAACGATCACGATAAAACAGTTTGTTGCTGATATCTCATTGATTGTTACTTACAATACCAGCAGATAAATATAAAATTATTATAATTAACTCTATCACTGCGTTTCTATTAATAGAAAAACCATATCATATTCAAATTATAAGTATATTTAGGATCATAAGCATGAATGCAGCTCGGCTTCCATCTTCTGGCGCGCGTTATTTCGCCCTTCGCTTGCAGCCAGACGATGATGTCATTCCAACATTACGTAATTTTATTCAACAAAATCAATTGAAAGCCGCTTTTATTGCGGGCTGTGTTGGTAGCTTAACCCAAGTTAATCTACGTTTTGCTGGAAGAGAAGAAACCCAGCAGATCATGGGTAAGTATGAAGTCGTTTCTCTGATCGGCACCTTAGATGCGACGAGTGAACATTTGCATTTAGCTATCTCAGATGAAAATGGTCATGTTCAAGGTGGGCATATGATGAACGGTTGTACCGTGAGAACAACCTTAGAATTAGTCATTGGAGAGTTAGATAACATCACCTTCACTCGAGAATATTGTCAATTATCCGGTTATGACGAACTCGTTGTTACCCCACGCCACAACCATCATGATAAATAACGGGTTAATCCACTAAGGATCGAAATTTCCATGTCTAAATCACCTATTCTTTCAAGTCGTACTTTGGTACTTATTGTTTTTTCAATCGCCATTAATATGTTAGGTGGACAAATCAGCTCCATGATTAAGCTGCCTATCTTTCTTGATTCGATCGGCACGTTGATCTGTGCATTGTTAGCCGGTCCATGGATTGCGGTATTAACAGGGTTATTAACCAATTTATTATGGGGATTGCTAAGTGGCCCTATTGCAGCGGCATTCGCACCCGTTGCTATGATGATAGGTCTTACTGCTGGTTTGCTCGCTCATGCAGGGCTATTCCGTACATTACCGCGCGTTATTCTGTCTGGCGTGATTATTACATTGGCGTTGATGCTAGTTGCCGTACCAATTCGTACCTACCTGTTTGCTGGCACAACGGGTAGCGGTGCGGATTTCTTTGTCGCTTATTTCCATGCTGTTGGGGAAAACTTACTTGAGTCTGTCGCTATTACTGTCTTAGGTGCCAATATCGCGGATAAAATTCTTTCTGCATTAATCGCTTGGTTGTTAGTACGCCGCTTACCGTTACGTGCACAACAGAATTTTCCGCATATGGCTCGAGTCAGATAAGTATGCACCCTTTTACGTCGCTAACATTATGGCTTTGGTTGAGTATCAGCGTAGTGCTGCTGCCGTTTGGCTGGCCATTAATCACAATCAGTTTAGCCAGCTTCGCTGCTTTGCTGATTTGGCGACAGGCTCGCTATCGTTGGCGGTTTGTGTGTTGGTTTATGCTACCAATGGCGTGTGGCTTATGGTTGATCCATGGCGGATGGCTAGCCTATTGGCTGACTGGTGAATTTACAACAACACCCCAGCAACAAAAAGCGCTTACTTTATGGTTTCAACTATTCGCCATTATGAGTAGCGCACAGCTGTGGTTACAATACGTACCAACTGAAAAATTTATTCGAGCACTGTTCGCCAGCCGATTGCCCAGCAGCTTTTCATATTTATTCGCTGGGCCATTACTCTTTTTGGAACAATTACGTCAGCAATTAGCGAGCATTAAGGAAGCTCAGCTCGCAAGAGGCGTTCCCCTTGATGGTCATCTTTGGCAACGATTGATTTCATTACCTGCTTTATTATTGCCTCTCATGACTCAAACATTGAGTGAGATGTCAATTCGTGGCGCGGCATTAGATATGCGAGGCTTTCGTTCTGTCAGTCATCGCACAACTCTAGATGCCCCTAAAGACAGTACGATGCAAAGTATTTTCCGTTATAGCCTTCTAATGGTCATTGTCATTGAAGGAGGGATCCGCTGGTGGTGGTAAATTTACAGCAATTGGTTTTCATACCTAGCAATACCGAGTTTTCTCCTCTCGGACCTGTCGATATCCAATTGTCCGCAGGTCAGTGGCTTGCGGTATTTGGTGGTAATGGTAGTGGCAAAAGCACGTTAGCTCAGCTTCTTTGCGGTTGGTTTCCTGAGCTGCTCACAGGCAAGCTTGACGGTGTCGCTGAAGTCTTATCACAACCAATATCGAATAACCATTTGGCTGCACTCAGTAGTCAAAGGCAGTTGGTTCAACAAGCACCACAACTTCAATTATCAGGATGTGGATTTAGCGTAGAACAAGAAATTGCCTTTGGCCCTGAAAACCTTGGATTACCTGAAGAACAAATTAGACAACGAGTCAATGACGCTATGCGGTTAACTCATAGTGAGAGACTTCGTGACCGCCACCCAAACTCTTTATCAGGAGGAGAAGCGCAACGTGTTGTGATTGCCTGTGCCCTTGCAATGCAACCTAAACTGCTCTTATTGGATGAAGCCTTCAGTCGTTTAACGCCAAAAGCCACACAAACCATGTTACTCAACTTAAAACAGTATTCTCAGCAAACAGGTTGCAGTGTGATTTTATTCGAACGTAACCTGCTTCCTGCGATCAGCTTTTGTGAACAATTAATGTTATTAGCGCATGGCAAGGTGATTGCTAGCCATGACAAAATGCGTGTTTTTACTGCGGCGCAACCGACTATTAATATGCCTGATGCTTGGCGTGTTTTGGGTCACTTAATGAATCAAAACCATTGGCAAGCCGCACTCCCAACTGACGATAACGCTTTGCTGAATGCCTTTAAGGATTACCATGATAGTCGTTGATAACCTAGAATACCGTTGGCCTAATGCCATGCATGCGACGATCTCTCAATTGACACTCACGATAAATACTGGTGAAAGTGTTGCACTCGTGGGGGATAATGGCGCTGGCAAATCAACACTATTGCGGCTTGTTGCAGGATTATTACGTCCAACACAAGGACAAATTCAGGTTAATTGTCACAAGCTTTCAGCGCTCAACGCCATGCAACGAGCCAATCAAATTGGTATTTTATTTCAAGAAGTTGAAAAGCAAATCTTTCATAGTCGTGTGAAAGATGAAGTTGCCTTTGGGCTTCGTCGTCAGAAATTATCTCAACAAGAGATTAATGAACGCACCCTAAAAACACTGAAAAGTGTTCATCTGCAAGATGTGGCAGATAGCCACCCTCTCGATTTAAACGCGGGTCAACGACGAATGGTTGCCGTCGCCTGTTTGAGTGCTGTTGCCCCTAAAATTCTCTTATTAGACGAACCTACTCGTGACTTTGATGCATGTTGGTTGAGCCGTTTTGAACAGTGGCTCGCCTTACAGCAATCGATGGGAACAACAATACTTGCCATTAGCCATGATCTTGATTTTGTCGCACGTAATTTTAAGCGAGCTATCCACTTATCTGCGGGAACCGTGATTGCTGATGGTCCTCCGGAACATACGTTATGCCACCCTGATTTACAATCTGATTCGGTCTTACCCGCCCCAACACTTTATTCATTGAGCAATGCACTTGGTCTTGAACGAGAAAACGATCCTAAATGTTGGGCTAACAAATTTATTGCCAAGTCATCGACATTTATCGGTACTCACGTGATTTCGATTAATTAAACGACGCCAATATCCATAAACTGTCCACGCTGGCTAGCCTAAAAATAATAGCTTTATTCCCACTCAATAAGACGGAGAACATTATGCACACGATTAAAGCTATCTATGTAATATTTATTCTAGCATTTTCCCTTGTGGGCTATGCTTCAACAAACCCATTAACGGCTATCACCGCTGGCATGACGCCACAACAAGTGGTCTCTATTATGGGATCCCCTGCTGACTCAGCGACACAGCAAGATGCCACTCTACTGCTCTATACAAAACATTTTACAATGACGTCTTCCTCCTCCTTCACCGTCCAACATTTTATTTTTATTGATAATAAACTAGTAGAGTATGGTGAAAAGAATGAAAAAATGCGCCAGACGGCCTTTACACACCACCCAGCGGCTGAGCAGCTAAAATTATGGCTATCCGAACAAGGTAAACCCGTTAACCTATCAGCGACAGCGGGCTGCCAACGGTTAAATCAACAATCTAATTGCACGAATCAACAATAAATCCCCAAAAAAAAGTCGCTCTTATATGAGCGACTTTTTAGTGACGGCTTTAATTGTTCATTAATCGAGTTCTACGCCAATACGACGAGCCACCTCTTCATAAGCTTCAATCAAACCACCAAGGCTTTGACGGAAACGGTCTTTATCCATTTTATTTAAGGTTGCTTTATCCCATAAACGGCTACCATCTGGAGAGAACTCATCGCCGAGAACCACTTGACCTTTAAATAAGCCAAATTCAAGTTTAAAATCAACCAAGATCAACCCTGCATCGGCGAAAATCTTTGATAATACTTCATTCGCTTTATAACTTAAGCGCTTCATTTCCGCCAAGTTTTCTTTGTTTACCCAGCCAAAAGTTTCACAATAGGACTCATTAACCATTGGGTCATGTTTTGCATCATCTTTTAAGAATAAGTCAAACAGTGGCGGGTTTAACACCATCCCTTCTTCAACACCAAGACGTTTAACCAAAGAACCGGCTGCTCGGTTGCGAATAACACACTCTACCGGCACCATATCCAATTTTTTGACTAGTGCTTCAGTATCAGAAAGCAGCGCTTCCATTTGCGTTGGGATACCGGCTTCTTCCAGTTTGCTCATAATAAAATGGTTAAACTTATTGTTTACCATCCCTTTACGCTCGAACTGCTCGATTCGCTCTCCATCGAGTGCTGATGTATCATTACGGAATTCCAGAATTAAAAGGTCAGGATCCTCAGTGGTATAGACCGTTTTCGCCTTACCACGATACAACTCAGCTTTCTTTTGCATCTTACACACTCCAGAGATGGGATTATTCAATTAGGATATCAACCTGCAAAATGACACCCGCAGATTCAGATAAGTAACCGCAGAAGGGGTTAAATCTGCTCTCTACCGTTACTTATCTGCTCTGTTTTGATAAGTGATTGAATAAATGCATCTAATTCTCTAACTAACTGATATTAAATATTTTATCTACCTCACCTATTTATGATAATAAAATTCACGTGTAGACGCAAACGATTACTTAAGCTTAAACACTGGTTTTTTGTCCATTGACAGCGAATTTTAAAATTCAGGTTTTAAAGAAGTCATCAAGGTGGCTCTTTTTATGCCGTTGACCATGACGAGAGTTAAGACAGGATTGTGAGTTATAAAAAAAGCCGTGACCCAATATCGCTGGATCACGGCTTGATAAGTCAGAAAAAATTACTTATTACCCACTTTACTGAAAGCGGCTTTCAAGGCAGCAACCATATCATCATTTTGTTTCTGAGTTAATGGTACACCTTTGGTGTTGATAAACTGTAGGCTACTACGGTTATTCAAATCACCCACTTGAATTTTATAATCTGCTTCAGGAATGGAAGGATCATCAATACCTAAATTCTGCCATTCGGAACTACTTAGCCCCTTATAGGTGACCATAACAGAACCATTTGAACGGCTACGGTCACCCACCTTCATACCAACGCTTTCGAGAGTACGTGGCAAACGTTCCCAAACTGCATCAAATGGCGCACGTACGATAACCACAGGTAAACCTGTAGAATCACTACCTGATTGAACATCAATGATGCCATAAGCACTTTGAATGCTGTTTTTATTCGAGGTATCACGGAGTGCGTACAGGCTCTCAGTTAATTCATTCAACAATAATTTATTGTAACGCTGAATTTCGGCCTGATCGTTAATCGACTCGGTACCTTGGCGCAAGCCTAAGTTGGTGACAGTCAATGCGATCATCCCGCCTTGCGGCTGAACAGTCACTTTATGACGACTTTCTAACGGAACATCTTCGTCTGCACGTTCCCATTTCACCCAATCGGTTTCAATCGCGTGCGAACCATCATCCTTAGAAGAAACAGGAATATTACGTTGTTCCAAAATCATTGCGACTTGTGACCAAAGCGCACTATTTTCAGGTGTATTCTCAAGCAACAAACGGCTTGCTTCAGCGCTATCTTCAGTACGTGAACCCGCGAGTTGCGAGATAGACAATACTGGAGGGCGAATATCAAGTGCTTTACCTACTGGGCCCGATGAGGTGACTTTAGGGATTTCATATTCACCATTTTGCAATGGTAATGTCATTCCCTGAGGTATATTTAACACTTTCAATGGCGCGGCATCGAGATAGTCTTCGTTACCGCTGACCTGACGTTTATAGCGCTGATCGCTGGAGCAGGCTGCCAGTAACACAACGAGTGACAGGCCAGCAACCTTCATAACCTTCGATTTTTGCAATAGTGTTGCCATTAAAATTCCCTAAATTTTACAGTAACCCAGCGAGTTTCAGGGCTTCTTCCACTTTTTGTTGACCGGCTGCGGTTAACGGTGTCATTGGTAACCGTAATGTATCGTCAGCAATCAAGCCAAGGCGGTGGCAGCCCCACTTCGCTGGAATTGGATTAGGCTCAACAAATAACTGATGATGCAAACCCATCAGACGTTTGTTTAATTCACGAGCCTCAGTATATTTGCCCGCAAGCGCTAAGTCACACATTTTTACCATTTGTGCGGCAGCAACGTTAGCAGTAACAGAAATAACGCCCTGACCGCCCAACTGCATGAAGTCAAGTGCGGTTGCATCATCACCAGTGAGCAGAACAAAATCGTCATTAACCAGTTCTTTGATTTGATGAACCCTTGCTAAGTTCCCTGTCGCCTCTTTAATTGACACAATATTCGCCAATTTAGCTAAGCGCCCCACTGTTTCTGGTAATAAATCACATCCTGTGCGTGATGGTACATTATAGAGAATTTGAGGCAAGCTCGTGTTTTCTGAAATTGCTTTAAAGTGTTGATATAAGCCTTCTTGTGAAGGTCTATTGTAATACGGTGTCACTGTCAGGCAGGCAACCACTCCGGAATGTTCAAACTCTCTTGTCAACGAGATAGCTTCTGCGGTCGCGTTCGCCCCTGCTCCAGCAATAATAGGAATACGCCCATCGGCAAGTTCCAACGTGGTGTGAACGACTTCAACATGTTCTTTATGCGTTAAGGTTGCCGACTCACCTGTGGTCCCAACAGAGACAATGGCGGAGGTACCGCTCTCAACATGGTAATCAACCAATTTTTTCAAGCTTTGCTTATCCAAACGCCCATTTGAATCCATTGGTGTAATTACTGCAACAATACTGCCAGTTAAAAACGCTTTATAGTTTGTGTTTGAATGAGACATAGCTATACCCCCTAAATAGTTTAGTCTCCATGGTACTTTTTCATTTGAAAGAAGAAAACCACCCAACCACAGGTTTTTAATGAATTTTGTTAATACCGCCATGAATAACTTAAACAGAAGTAATAATTCTCGATCATTCTTCGCAAGAGTGAATCTGCCTACTTGGCAGATTCTCATTTTTATGGTTTCCTTACCGATATCAACAAGCAGATTTTATGCTTGGAATCTTGAAGCTAAAAAGTGGATCTGCCAATTAAAAATAAGGAACAGACTTTGCCTAAGACAGAACAGCAATTTCTTGTGATTACTGCGCTAGGAACCGATCGTCCGGGCATTGTGAATACTATTACACGTCTTGTGAGCGAGTGTGATTGCAATATTGAAGACAGCCGATTAGCCATGTTTGGTAAGGAATTTACCTTTATTATGATGCTTTCCGGTAGTTGGAACGCGATAGCCCAAATTGAAGCTATTCTACCGCTGAAAGGGGCCGAACTTGATCTGTTGATTGTGATGAAGCGTACACAAAGTGTACAAACAACCGATTATCCATCAACAGTCACAGTGAACGTTATGGTTGATGATGCACCGCGTATCGTAGAACAATTTACGAATTTATTCACAACTCAACAATGTAATATCGCGGAGCTTGTGTCAAAAACACAACCCGCAAACAATGGCATGCCGGCTCAGCTCGAAATTCAAATTACAGCGCATCATCCATTGGATGATAATGGCATAATTATAAAGAATAAATTTCAACAACTATGTACAATACTCAATGCAAAAGGCAACATAAGCATTGTTAATAATCCTAAAATGCAGAGTTAACGGAGATATATGTAATGAACCCATTGAAAGCCGGTGATAAGGCGCCTCAATTTAGCCTTCCTGACCAAGATGGTGAAATCATCAATCTTTCAGATTATCAGGGTCAACGCGTATTAGTTTACTTCTACCCTAAGGCCATGACCCCAGGATGTACAGTCCAAGCATGTGGTCTGCGTGACGAAATGGATACACTTAGACAAAAGGGTGTTGAAGTTTTAGGCATTAGCACAGATAAACCCGAAAAATTGTCTCGTTTCGCTGAAAAAGAAATGTTGAACTTCACACTGCTCTCAGATGAAGATCATCAAGTTTGTGAACAATTTGGTGTTTGGGGTGAAAAACAGTTCATGGGGAAAACTTATGATGGCATCCATCGTATTAGTTTCCTTGTTGATGCAAATGGAACTATTGAACATGTATTCGATAATTTCAAAACCAGCAATCACCATGAAATTGTTCTCGAATACATAAATAGTCACGCTTAATATTTTACCTGATAGGGTTGTTAAGCTTTACACAACCCTCTCTTCTTTCTCCAGCAACCTTAATCCTACCGCGCAAAAGACAGGACAATCAAAAACTAACGATGATTGTTCATCTGAACAGTACCAACACCTCTATTCTTCGCTGAACGCGAAACAAAGATAGAGACAACTTATTGCTATGATATTCAAATTCATCCCATTCATGTTCCGGCATTATCGACAGAGAGGACAAGACAATGAATCTCGATGAATAGCCAACCAAACAACAAAAATAAACTGGTTACTGCTCCCGTTGGAGCAATAACCTCGTCAGCAAGCGTAACTCGATATAGGTTAATCTAAGCCAGATTGAACCGATAAAATCATGAACAATAACGCTTCCACAATCCTGTTTTATTGTTGCAGTTGCTGTTGATATAAATGGTAATTTTCTGCATCGAAGCACATGAAAATGACTTTCATCGGCAACGCATGAGCGGCAAGGTAATTTACGACGGTTTCGCAAGCAACCTGTGCAGCTAATGCCTTAGGAAAACCATAGATCCCAGTGCTAATATTGGGAAATGCGATGGTCGCGACCTTATACTGGCTGGCCAATTGTAAACAGGATAAATACGCATTTGCTAATACCTGTGTTTCACCGTATGTTCCGTCTTGCCATACCGGCCCTACCGTATGAATAACATATTTAGCAGGCAAACGACCCGCTGTCGTTATAACTGCATGCCCAGGTTTACACCCTCCCTGTTTAGCTCTAATTTGGCGGCATTCATCAAGAATTGCACTGCCTCCAGCACGGTGAATAGCGCCATCGACGCCACCACCGCCTAATAAAGAACTATTCGCTGCATTCACGATAGCATCGACGGTAACTTTAGTGATATCACCTTGTTGTAACTCGATATTAGCCAGCATTGTCGCCCCTTCACTCCAGTTTAGCTTGGTTTTCCGTTGTTTCTTCAGGCCAGACGTTAATCACCGCTTTGATCAATGTGGCTAACGGTATCGCAAAAAATACGCCCCAAAAACCCCATAATCCCCCAAAAATCACTACCGATAATATAATCACAAGCGGATGAAGATTCACGGCCTCAGAAAAGAGTAGCGGAACGAATAAATTACTGTCTAACCCTTGAATAACAAGGTAAACAATGATTAGCGACCAAAAATCACTGCCGATCCCCCATTGAAACAACGCCACAAGAACCACTGGGATGGTTACCGCCACGGCACCAATGTAAGGGATCAATACCGACACCCCGACCAGTACCGATAATAACACCGAATAACGCAAGTCAAAGTAAGCGAATCCCGCATAGGTACAAACGCCAACAATGATCATCTCAGTGACTTTACCACGTAAATAGTTGGTAATTTGTTGGTTCATTTCTATCCATACTTTCCCCACCAATAAACGGTTTCGTGGAAGGACTTTTTGGACACTATTAATGATTTTTTGTTTATCTTTTAATAAGAAAAATGTCATTAGAGGCACAAGAACGGTATAAATAGCTAAAGTAAATACACCGATTAAAGAAGCCACCGACATTTTCACGACGGATTCCGCCATCCCTGACAAACGACCACGTAAATTATCAGCCATCATATCAATGATACCCGCGTCAACTAAAGCCGGATATCGTTCAGGTAAGGTTTGTGCGAATTCGTTAAAACGATTTACCATATTTGGCAAATCCCCTACCAGATTAATCCCTTGTTGCCATGCCGTTGGTGCAATAATTAAAATGACCATGGCACTAATTCCCGCAAACAAGGTCAAAATAATCGTAACCGCAACAACACGAGAGCAACCAATACGCTCAAGTAAATGTGTCGGCCATTCAAGTAAGTAAGCTAAGGCGATAGCGACCAACAACGGAGCTAATATATTGCTAAAGAAAAAGATGATACAGAAGCCAACAATGAGCAACGTAAACAACGCAACAGCCTGAGGATCAGCAAAGCGTCGCCGATACCATTGTAATAGCATTTCCAACATATATAGCTCCTTGGGAAGTGATGCTTTAAAGACAGTTCCTAAATTAGCGAAAATTATACCAATTAACAGACATTTCGATAGCTTTTGCTATCATGGATTAAGCTGAAAATTAATCGTTGTACGGGATGCAATTTTTTCATGAATAAAAAACTGAAAAATCCACTTCTAGTTTTATTGATAGCAGCGTGCGTCAACGGCGCGACATTCCCCGCATACAGTGCCGTTGAGGACACGCTTCCTGACATCGGTACGACCGCTGGCGGTACGCTGAGTATCAACCAAGAAATTATTATGGGTGATGCGATCACGCGCCAAATTCGTGCAAGTACCCCGTTGATATATGACCCTCTCCTCAATCAATACATCAATAAGCTCGGTATGCGATTAGTCAAAAATGCGGATTCCGTTAGAACACCTTTTAAGTTCTATTTAGTGAATAATCCGAACATTAACGCTTATGCCTACTTTGGTGGTAATGTCGTATTGCATTCAGCACTCTTTCGTTACAGCCAAAACGAGAGTCAACTTGCCTCTGTGATGGCTCACGAAATCTCTCACGTGACGCAACGCCACCTTGCACGTATGATGGAAGACCAAAAAAGTACCACACCGCTTGCTATAGCTGGCACTATTGGTTCACTCTTATTGGTCATGGCAAACCCACAAGCCGGATTTGCGGCCTTAACAGGAACAATGGCCGGCGTTCAGCAAGGTATGATCAGCTTTACTCAAGCTAACGAGCAAGAAGCAGACCGCATCGGCTTACAAACACTAAGACGCGCAGGCTTTGACCCTCATGCTATGGCTGACTTTATGCAAACCATGTCAGACCAAACTCGTTACATGTCAAAGCCACCTGAAATACTGTTAACGCACCCATTACCCGATAGCCGTTTAGCGGATGCGCGTAACCGCTCTAATCAGTACCCCAAACTCACCGTACCGTCTTCCGATGATTTTATGTATGCACGAGTGCGTATCTTATCAATGTATACAGCGGGACAACAGCATGCCCTTGACCAAATTCTTGAAAATTATAGTCAAGGCACGGCGCAAGAACGCATGGCCGCGGACTACGGTAAAGCATTAAAATTATCACAAGATAAAAAATATGCTGAGGCAACTAAAATCATGGCGAGTTTGCTGGAAAAACAACCCGATAACCCATGGTTTATCGATAGTATGACCGATTTAGATATTGAACAACGTCGTTCATCCCAAGCCGTGACCCGCTTACAAAACGCATTGAAAAAATCGCCTAATAACCCTGTATTACAAATTAACCTTGCCAATGCGTTAATTAATAATAAACAGTACCAAAATGCGAGTTCTTTGCTGAATAAATATACATTCAATAATCCTGACGACCCAAATGGGTGGGATCTATTAGCAGAAACGTCCGCCAAACAAGGCAAACGGAATGAAGAGCTGGCCGCCTATGCGGAAGGAATGGCATTACGGGGTAACTATGATAATGCGATCAATTATCTTAGCGAAGCCAGCCGTAAAAGTCGTTTAGGCAGCTATGAACAGCAACGCTATGATGCACGTATTGATGAATTAAGAAAGTTACAATTAAGAGACAGTAAAGCCAAACCGTAAGGAAATGATGACCATGACGGACACAATAACCATTTATCATAATCCACGTTGTTCTAAAAGCCGTGAGACCCTAGCCCTATTAGAATCCAATGGGGTTACACCGACTATCGTCGAATACTTGAAAAATCCGCCTAGTGTTTCTCAACTAAAACAATTGTTAAAGGCGTTAGGCTTTGCAGATGCTCGCCAACTCATGCGCACGAAAGAAGAGTGCTATAAAACGCTAAATTTAGGGGAAACCACTTTAACGCAAGAACAACTCATTCAAGCCATGCATGAAAACCCAAAACTGATTGAGCGCCCTATTGTTGTCAAAGGCAAACAGGCAAAACTAGGACGTCCCCCCGAGCAAGTCCTTGAGCTTTTATAAGGATACAAAAAAGGCAGCTAAGAGGCTTAATGCTTGTCAGTTAAGTCATTAATATCGCCGTAACGGGTATCGTTGCGGCTTTTTCTTTACCGCCCTAGGGTAATGCCTTTGTCGTCGACTCGGTAGAACAAAACTTCTAGCCATTGCCAATATCCCATTAATGAATTTTGGTATGTTTCCCGGAGCAACCGCGGGAAGCAGGCTCAGTTGGGCACTCAGGTATATCGCAGTTTGTTTAAATCCCATCTGATAGGGCTCTGTATCTTTCAAGCTGTATGCCATCTGAGCCATCATAAACCGCAGTAAGTTATACGCGAGTACCATTCCCCATAACTCTTGATTTACTAAGACGGGCTTTTTGCTCCTCAATGTGAGTTCATTATTCAACATATGCTGCTTCATTTCTCTGAAGCCATGTTCTATTTCCCAACGATGCCCATACAGGTCGACAATATCGGCGTTGGGGTATCGAAGTGGATCACTCATTGATGTTAATATCTGAACCCTCTTCCCATTCACGTCTTTTGTTATCAATCGAGCTCTCAATATCATTGGAGCGTTAGTCCATTTTTTGCGTGCTTGAGGGGATAGACGTAATTCAACTAACTCATCTCCGGAGCCGAGTTTCTCTACGACTAGGTACTGTGAGCCTTTACGTAATGGGAGCATCCAGTGTTTCTCTACGCCAGAGGACTGCCAATGGTGAAGTAACCCCAGAGCATAAAATCCTTTATCAAAAATGGTCAGAGAACTATCCGGGGTTTGCTCTGTCAATTTGGCAGCAAGGCCAATTTCGCTCACCTCGGAAACGCTACCAAAATGTGCGCCCGAAATCAGATGGCTTGTGATCTCCATCTGGCAAACCATGCGAAGTTGCGGCCAATCAGAACGTGAGTGTTCATTGGCTGTTCGCCCAAATACGGCATCATTTTCAGGGGTATCTGGTGTACGCCATAATGTGCCATCGACAGCCATTAGGGTTAATCCGTTCCAGTGTGATAATGGCAGTTTATCAAGCCAGAGCTGACTTGTTTTCTCAAATACTTTACGGACTGCATCTTCCCCTAGCCGTTGACGTGCCTGAACAACGGCACTTGGTGCAACGAAAGGCCGGTTACCTGGTAAAACAATGTCTAAATGAGAAACGAGTTGCGCCATGGAAAGAGAACGAAAAAGGGACATTCCTGTTACAGCCCATACCATCATTTCCATCGGAAGACGGCGTTTTCTTATCGTAACAACCCCAGCATCCACGAGACATTCATCAATAAGTTCAGCGGAAAGGAGGTCCGAAAGGGCTGTAAATTCTGTTGGAGAGAAAGCCTGAACAGTCTCGAGTGCTTGGCTAAGTAACATAAAAAAATCCGTAATTTTTGGAATGATTACGGATTTTTGCAGAACTGTAGGATCGTTCAACTCATTATTTAGTTCTTAACTGATCGGCATTAAGCTAAGAGGCTGCCTTTTTATAACTGGAGGATATCTTTGACAAAAGGAATTGTCAGTTTACGTTGTGCAACAATTGATGCATGGTCCAGTTTGTTCAAAATATCAAATAACGTCCCCATTTTTCTGTCTAGACGTTTTAACACAAAGCGACATACATCTTCTGGTAATTCAAAACCACGCATCCTAGCTCGTAGCTGCAACGCACAGATTTTGTCTTCATCACTCAGTGGATGCAGTTTATAAATTTGCCCCCAATCTAGACGAGAGGCTAAGTCAGGAAGAGAAAGTTCAATTTGCCTTGGTGGCCTATCACCCGTGATCAACAAGCAGGTACGACCGATTTCTAAAATACGGTTATACAAATTAAAAATCGCCATTTCCCATTCAGGATCACCCGCAATACACTGAATGTTATCGATACAAACCAAAGAAAGGTGTTCCATACCTTCCAAAACTTCAGGAACAAAATAGGCACGTTTATCGAGTGGTACATACCCTACCGCCATATTTTGTTCGGAAAGTTCAGCGCAAGCGGCATGCAATAGATGGCTTTTTCCTCCACCTTCACGAGACCAGTAATAAATATAGCTACCGTGGGGTTGATTAATGGCGAGTTTAATCGCAGACAACAACGCTTCATTTTCGCCTGCATAAAAGCTAGCAAACGTTTCATCATCAGGTAGATAGAGTGGTAGTGAAAGTTGCGATGGCGTGTTCAGAAGCACCTCTGGCTGTGCAAAACAATTAACAGTAGAAAGTTTACCATAAATTTCAAGCATAAATGAACAAGAAGAAACTCAATTGCCGATGCTTTCATCACATCGGCAATTGCAGAATGCTTTTATTTCTTAGACTGGTGAGTCTCTATTTCTTCAAGGTCTGACGTTACAAATTGTTTTTCAGGACGCACAAAAGTAATAAAACGGAATACTAAAGCCATCACAATACCAACAATTGTTGCTAAGGCCATGCCTTTCAGTTCCGCTTGACCGATATGGATCACCGCCCCACTGACACCAATGATTAAGATGACAGAGGTTAGGATTAAGTTTTGCGGTTTATTATAATCAACCTTCGAGTCAATAAGAACACGAATACCGGACGCACCAATGACACCATAAAGTAATAATGAAACCCCACCCATGACAGGTACTGGCACTAACTGAATCGCAGCGGCTAATTTACCTACACACGAAAGCAAAATAGCAATCACAGCCGCACCACCGATAACCCACGTACTGTAAACCTTAGTAATTGCCATGACCCCGATATTTTCACCATACGTGGTATTCGGTGTTGAGCCAAAAAAGCCAGAAATGACAGTAGAAAAACCATTTGCAAACATAGAACGGTGCAAACCAGGATTTTTCATTAAATCACGCTCAACAATATTTGCCGTCACAACTAAGTGACCGACGTGCTCAGCAATGACAACTAACGCAGCAGGTAAGATAGTTAAGATAGCGAACCATTCAAAACGTGGTGTATAAAAAGTCGGTATTGCAAACCATGGCGCTTCAATAACAGGTGTAAAATCCACGATCCCCATAAAATAAGACAACGCATATCCCGCCAAGAAACCAATTAAGATAGGAATAATGGATAAAAAGCCGCGGAAGACAACAGCACACAACACGGTCACCACCAGTGTGGTAATCGAAATGATTAAGGTACTTGAATCGACTGGAGCGCCTTCTTTAGGCAACAAACCCGCCATTCCCGCGGCTGTTTGTGCTAATTCGAGGCCGATAACCGCAACAATGGCGCCCATTGCCGCGGGTGGAAACATGACATTTATCCAACCTCGACCCGCAACTTTGACAATTAACGCCACAATACAGAATAAGACACCACAAATAATAAAGCCGCCTAATGCCAATTCATAACCAAGAGGTAGCAAAATCATCACGGGTGAAATAAAAGCGAAACTGGAACCTAAATACGCAGGGATCTTCCCTTTACAGATAAATAGATAAAGTAAGGTGCCAATACCGTTAAACAACAAAATCGTTGCTGGGTTAACACCAAACAAAATAGGTACAATCACTGTCGCGCCAAACATGGCAAATAAATGTTGAAAACTTAGCGGTATGGTTTGTAGTAGTGGTGGCCTTTCTTCAACACTAATCGCACGACGTGTCATTTTTTCATCCCCTTAATGCATTTTTATCATCAAAAAAAAGCCGACTTCTAAAGTCGGCTAATTATTATTTAGTACCAAATATCTTATCGCCAGCATCACCTAGCCCAGGAACAATATAACCATGTTCATTTAGGTATTGATCAATGGACGCGGTATAGAGCTCGACATCTGGGTGAGCTTCTTCAAGTGCTTTAATCCCTTCAGGTGCTGCAACCAGCACTAATACTTTAATTGATTTACAGCCCGCATTTTTCAACAGGTCGATCGTGGCGATCATTGACCCACCCGTTGCCAGCATTGGGTCAACCACCAAAGCCATACGCTCATCAATATTGGAAACTAATTTTTGGAAGTAAGAGACAGGTTTAAAGGTTTCTTCATCACGATACACACCGACAACACTGATTCGAGCGCTTGGAATACTTTCTAGAACGCCATTCATCATGCCGATACCTGCACGGAGAATAGGTACAACAGTGATTTTTTTCCCTTTAATTTGCTCTATTTCTACAGGACCACACCAACCTTCAATGGTAACTCTCTCAGTTTCTAGGTCAGCGGTTGCTTCATAAGTTAGTAGGCTACCAACCTCTGAGGCCAGTTCACGAAAGCGTTTGGTGCTTATATCATGATCTCGCATCAGGCCGAGTTTATGTTTAACGAGAGGGTGTTTTACCTCAACGATCTTCATGGAATTCTCCTACTATTTTAGACGTCAGCGCACAAAAAAATCGCGGGATTATACCTCTTTTTATGGAAGATGCCACTATGCCATGTTTGATTGATGTCAAAACAATCAGAAATAGCTTATTTTTAAACTCACCATTTCACTCAATATGCCAATAGCACATTCCACTACCTTGAACCGAATAACCGCATGCATGCAATGAAATATATTCAATAAAATCACAATGTAAAATTATAGATGCTCAATCGCATTTTACCTTATGTAAACGGTATAAATATTTGCAACAAGCATTCCCCCATAAACACTAAAGCTTCATTTCGCTACGATAAAAAACACGATGATGATTTCATTCATAAAGCTATCGCAAACGTTTGCTTAGCCTGTTAGAATAGCGTTTATTGAAGTCTATTTTTCCAAAACACAATTGCCTTGGGGGCCGTAGTGACTGATAAAACCTCTCTCAGCTATAAAGATGCCGGTGTTGACATTGATGCAGGTAATGCATTGGTTGAACGTATTAAAGGCGTAGTGAAAGAAACTCGCCGACCAGAAGTTATGGGAGGATTGGGAGGGTTTGGTGCGTTATGTTCCCTGCCACAAAAATACCGGGAACCTGTGTTAGTTTCAGGTACAGATGGCGTTGGTACTAAACTGCGCCTTGCAATGGATTTAAAACGCCACGACACGATCGGCATCGACTTGGTCGCTATGTGCGTTAATGACTTAATTGTACAAGGTGCCGAACCGCTATTTTTCTTAGATTATTACGCAACAGGCAAGCTGGATGTTGATACCGCAGCAAGTGTGATCACAGGTATCGCAGAAGGTTGTAAACAATCAGGTTGTGCCCTTGTCGGGGGAGAGACCGCGGAAATGCCCGGTATGTACCACGGTGAAGACTATGATGTTGCTGGATTCTGCGTTGGTGTTGTTGAACGTTCCGAGATCATTGATGGTAGCAAGGTTAGTGCCGGTGATGCACTGATCGCATTAGCATCAAGTGGCCCCCACTCTAATGGTTACTCATTAGTACGTAAAATTCTTGAAGTGAGTCAAACCGACCCAGAATCAACAGACCTTGAAGGTCAATCACTGGCTGACCACCTATTAGCACCAACACGTATTTATGTAAAAAACGTCCTTGAGCTGATTGAAAAATGTGATATCCACGCAATCGCACACATCACTGGCGGTGGTTTCTGGGAAAATATTCCTCGTGTATTGCCTGAAAATACACAAGCACAAATTGATAAAGCGAGTTGGCAATGGCCTGCGGTATTCAATTGGTTACAAAAAGCAGGCAGTGTGACAGATCACGAAATGTATCGCACCTTTAACTGTGGTGTCGGCATTATTATTGCCTTGCCACAAAATGACGTTGATGCGGCACTCACGCTGCTCAACGGTTTAGGTGAAAAAGCATGGCAAATCGGTTCTATTGCTCAGCTTCCTGCGGGTGAAGAACAGGTTGTTATCCGCTAATGAAAAAAATTGTTGTTCTTATTTCAGGCAGCGGCAGTAATTTACAATCGCTGATTGATGCGACGTCCAATGGCCTTCAGGCGCAGATAGTGGCTGTCATCAGTAATCAACCCGATGCTTATGGGTTGATTCGTGCACAAAAGGCAGGGATCCCTGCCTTAACGCTAAGTGCAAAATCATTGGCAAGTCGTGAAGAATATGACGCTGCATTGATGGCAATGATGGATGGATATCAGCCTGATTTAGTGGTGCTTGCTGGGTTCATGCGCATCTTAACGGCGGACTTCGTGAAACATTACGCGGGAAAAATGCTGAATATTCACCCTTCTCTATTACCGAAGTACCCCGGATTACATACCCACCGCAAGGCAATAGAGAACGGCGATAGCGAACATGGGACTTCCGTGCATTTTGTCACTGAAGAGCTAGACGGCGGTCCTGTGATATTACAAGCCAAAGTGCCTATTTTTGCAGAGGATAGTGAAGAAGCGGTTGTAGAGCGAGTGAAAGCGCAAGAGCACAATATTTATCCACTTGTTGTGCAATGGTTTATCGATGACCGTTTAGTCATGAAAGATAACCTTGCTTATTTAGATGGTCAATGTTTACCACCACAAGGCTATGCAAATGAATAGCCTAATCACTGTCCAACGCTAGACCATGACATTCACTAAGGGCAAAGAGAGATCTCTGCCCTTTTTGTTGGATAAGCCACTCTATCCGCGACAAAGTGCATTAATCTTCACCACTTAGTAGAGCCTCCTGCTTTGTGTCATTATTTTATCGTAAATTAGTGGTATCCTTATTGATTAAGAGTGAAAATAATTCGTGGCATTTATTTGTCTTTATGACTTAAAAATATCGATAGTAGATGCGTATCTTTTAAATAGAATTGAGGTGTTATATGACGACCGGGCAAGTTCATCCGTTTAGGTTGCGCCCACTTGAACGTGAAGATTTAGCGTTTATCCATCAACTTGATAATAATGCCAGTGTAATGCGTTACTGGTTTGAAGAGCCTTATGAAGCTTTCGTTGAGTTGAGTGATCTCTATGATAAACATATTCATGACCAATCTGAGCGGCGCTTTATTGTTGAAAATGACAGTGAAAAAGTTGGCTTAGTGGAATTGGTTGAAATCGATTATGTTCACCGTCGTTCTGAGTTTCAGATTATCATTGCTCCGAGCCACCAAGGCCATGGCTACGCAACACGTGCAGCTAAACTCGCAATGGACTATGCTTTCTCTGTTCTCAATTTATATAAACTTTACCTCATCGTGGATAAAGAAAATATCAAAGCTATCCACATATACAATAAACTGGGCTTCCATACGGAAGGCGAGCTTATCGATGAGTTTTTCGTCAATGGTCGCTATCATACCGCGATCCGCATGTGTATTTTTCAACACCAATACTTTGCAAGCAAAGCTCAGTCTGCAAACCCTGAAAGTGTTGTTAATCCACATGCCACAATTAAGCAGCACGTTTAAGGTAAGGTAATTATTCATCCTTAAGTTTATCTATTCCTACAATATGGAGCAACGATGTCCCAAGAACGTCTATACCACGAAAAAGAGCTAAGCTGGCTTGCTTTTAACGAACGGGTTTTACAAGAAGCAGCAGATAAGCGAAACCCTCTTATCGAGCGTATGCGTTTTTTAGGTATTTATTCCAATAACTTAGATGAATTCTACAAAGTCCGTTTTGCCGATGTAAAACGTCGTATCTTAATTAACGAAGAGCGCGGCTCCGCCAGCGGCGCTCGTCATTTACTTAAACGTATTCAAAATAAAGTTGCTAAGCAGGATCAAGAGTTCGATATTTTGTACAACGACCTCTTGCTTGAAATGGCTCGCAACCAAATTTTCTTAATTAACGAACGGCAAATATCCCCTCGCCAACAAATTTGGTTACGCCAATATTTTCGTCAACACTTGCGTCAACATATTACGCCAATCTTGATTAATCCCGATACTAACTTGGTGGAGTTCTTAAAAGATGACTACACCTACTTAGCTGTTGAGATTATTAATAGCAGTAATGTGCAATATGCTCTCTTAGAAATTCCGTCAGATAAAGTTCCTCGGTTTGTTAATCTGCCACCCGAAATGCCAAAACGCCGCAAATCGATGGTTCTGATTGATAATATTTTACGTTACACCTTGGATGAAATTTTTAAAGGATTCTTTGATTACGACGAATTAAATGCGTATTCCATGAAAATGACCCGTGATGCGGAATATGATATCGCGACAGAAATGGAATCAAGTTTACTTGAAATCATGTCATCAACACTCAAACAGCGGCTCACGGCTGAGCCTGTGCGTTTCGTCTATCAGCGTGATATGCCTGACGAAATGGTCGCTGTACTACGTGAAAAATTAGGTTTATCGAATGACGACTCCGTGATCGCTGGCGGCCGTTATCACAATTTTAAAGATTTTATTAATTTCCCTAATGAAGGAAATAAAAGTCTACTCAATAAACCTTTGCCTCGGCTGCGCCACCGCTGGTTTGACAATTTCCGTAACGGCTTTGATGCCATTCGCGAACGGGATGTTTTGCTCTACTACCCTTATTATACTTTTGAGCACACATTAGAACTGTTAAGACAAGCTTCTTTTGACCCGAGTGTCTTATCAATAAAAATTAATATTTATCGTGTTGCCAAAGACTCACGCATTATTGATTCCATGATCCATGCGGCCCATAACGGTAAAAAAGTCACGGTGGTGGTTGAGTTACAAGCCCGCTTTGACGAAGAAGCCAATATTCATTGGGCCAAGCGACTCACAGAGGCTGGGGTACACGTTATCTTCTCGGCTCCTGGCCTAAAAATTCATGCCAAGCTATTTATTATTTCACGCATGGAAGAAGGTCAAATTATTCGATATGCCCATATCGGAACAGGTAACTTCAATGAAAAGACGGCTCGTCTTTATACCGACTATTCATTACTCACTGCGAACGAGCAAATTACCAATGAAGTTCGCCGCGTGTTTAGTTTTATTGAAAACCCATACCGTCCTGTCACTTTTGACAATTTAATGGTTTCACCACAAAACACACGCCTCAAGCTCAATGAACTCATTGACCAAGAAATGGCGAATGCCCAAGCCGGTTTACCAAGCGGCATTACGTTAAAAATCAATAATTTGGTTGATAAAGAGCTGACCGACAAGTTGTATGACGCCTCCAATGCTGGCGTCAAAATTCGTTTATTAGTCAGAGGGATGTGCTCACTCGTTGCTGGGCAACCTGGGTATAGTGAAAATATTCAAGTCACCAGTATTGTTGATCGCTTTTTAGAGCATGACCGTGTTTATGTATTTACGAATGCAGGTGATGAAAAAGTCTTCATTTCATCGGCTGACTGGATGACCCGTAATATTGATTATCGGATTGAGGTGGCCGTCCTCCTAGTGGACAGTCGACTGAAACAGCTAGTTTTAGATATCCTTGAATTACAATTTAACGATACCGTTAAGGCGCGTTATGTTGACAAAGATCTCAGTAATCATTATGTTCCCCGCGGTAATAAGCGCAAAATTCGGGCGCAACTTGCTGTTTATGACTATTTGAAATCACTAGAAACGCCTGAGACAAGGTCTTAATACTATGCCATTAACTGATATATCAACCCCTAGGCCTCAAGAGATCGCAGCGATTGACCTTGGTTCAAACAGCTTTCATATGGTGATTGCGCGTATTGTTAACGGTGCTCTACAAATACTGACGCGTTTAAAACAACGCGTGCATCTTGCCGATGGTTTAAGTGATACAAATGAACTGAGTGAAGAAGCCATGGAACGGGGCCTTGCCTGCCTTGCGTTATTTGCAGAACGCCTACAAGGCTTTACGGAAGAAAACGTCTGTATCGTAGGCACCCACTCTTTACGTGTTGCCACAAACGTTGAAGAGTTTTTGAAACGAGCCAAAAAAATCATCCCTTATCCAATTGAAATCATTTCTGGGCAAGAAGAAGCGCGTCTTATTTTTATGGGGGTAGAACACACCCAGCCCGAAAAAGGACGCAAATTGGTTATTGACATTGGAGGCGGTTCTACTGAATTAGTGGTAGGTGAACGTTTTGAACCTCTTTTAATCGATAGCCGTCGAATGGGTTGTGTGAGCTTTGCGCGAAATTACTTCCCAAATGAAGTCATTAGTTCAGAAAACTTCAATCGCGCCTATCTCACGGCTTGTTTAAAGCTTGAGCAGACCGCCAACAAGTTTAAACATATGCACTGGGATGTCGCAATGGGTGCTTCAGGGACAATCAAAGCAGTACATGCTGTGATTGTCGAGATGGGCGAACGTGACGGTATTATTACCCGCGAACGGCTCGAAAAGATTAAGCAAATGGCGCTGAAGTATAAAACTTTTTCAGCTGTTGCAATCCCTGGTCTCTCGACTGAGCGCAAACACGTGTTTGTTCCTGGCTTAGCGATACTCTGTGCTGTTTTTGATTCATTAGATATTAAAGAGTTACGGCTTTCCGATGGGGCGCTACGTGAAGGTGTACTTTATGAAATGGAAGGACGTTTTCGCCATCAAGATATCCGCCAACGTACGGCCTTGAGCCTTGCAGAACACTATAATATAGATAGAGAGCAGGCGCGGCGCGTGTTAAAGACGATGGAGGAGCTATATCATCAGTGGGCTCAGCAAAATCCCAAGTTAGCCAATCCGCAACTTGAATCCATTTTAATTTGGGCTGTGATGCTGCATGAAGTAGGCCTACACATTAATCAGAGTGGTCTACATCGCCATTCCGCTTATATTCTACAAAATACCAATTTACCGGGGTTTAACCAAGAACAGCAAACTCTATTAGCGACGCTTGTACGTAACCACCGACGTGTGATTAAATTCGATGATATACCTAAGTTTAATTTATATAAAAGAAAACAATTTTTACCATTGATACAAATTTTACGGTTATCCATACTATTAAATAACCAAAGACAATCCACAACCATCCCATCATCATTACGCTTAGAAACCGATGATGGACACTGGACACTATACCTACCTGCTCAGTATTTGTCGCAAAATGCTTTGATGCAGCTTGATCTCGAAAAAGAGAGCGCTTACTGGGAGGATGTGCCCGGCTGGAAATTAGATATACGCGAAGAATCTAATTAGTATGACGACCGTGAATACTGTCTCCCTAAGATAGGGTTCTAGTTAGTTTTACGTTAATTTGCCTTGATTGTTGATATTTATTTGGGTTAACGATCAATAAATGGCAAAATATACGTGTTTTTTCGCCAATGGATCCACACAGGTACGCCAAGTACCCGTCATTGTTTTAAGGATTAAAATGTCACAACCTGCTTCCTCAATCGATGCGGTACCAACAATCAATCCGCATTCTCAGAAACTGGCTCACATCCGCCAGCAGATTCTGACGCTATTTTTGGATGATGAAGAATTTGTCCAAACGCTTGTCGAACATGACCAACACGCTATCTTAAGCGATAAGGCTCTTAGCGAAAAAATCAATGCAGTCAAAGAACTCCTCATTGATTTACACGCCGCCGATATTGCCGATATTTTAGAGATGTTACCTTATGATGAGCGTCTAGCGCTATGGCGTCTCGTCGATAACACGGAACGTGGTGAAGTGTTAGTCGAGGCTTCTGTCGCCGTTTGGGATAGCCTGATCAAGGATATGTCTGACAGGGAATTACTTCGCGCTGTTGCTAACTTACATGTTGATGAACAAGCGTATATTGCAGAGCATTTACCACAAGATACCATGCGTAGGCTACTCACCTACCTTGACCCGAGCTTACGAAGTCGTATTCGTGAAGTTCTGCAATATGCAAAAGACAGCGTCGGACAAATGATGGATTTTGAGTTCGTCACTGTCCGCCCCAATGTCACTTTAAAAACAGTTCAACGTTATCTCCGCCAACGTGGAAAAATCCCTGAAGCAACAGATAAAATTTTCGTCGTCGATAGTCATAATTATTTG
This sequence comes from Providencia sp. PROV080, assembly GCF_033688105.1. Lineage (NCBI taxonomy): Bacteria > Pseudomonadati > Pseudomonadota > Gammaproteobacteria > Enterobacterales > Morganellaceae > Providencia > Providencia sp. PROV080. Next base: position 2,116,793 of record NZ_CP096346.1, on the reverse strand, counting down.
CAGGGTGAACTCCCCCTCACGACGATATTAACGCAATCACCAGAGCGTATTGTCGCTGATGTCATGAAAACAGACACGGTCACCTTCTTACCCGATGAAAAAGGTGAAGATGCAGCCAGTGCGTTCGAACGTTATGACTTGATTTCAGCAGCTGTTGTCGACAGTAACGGCCTATTGATGGGACGGTTAACCGTTGAAGATATCGTTGATAATTTAAACGAAGAGAATGACAACAGTATCCGTCGTATGGGGGGGTTGAGCCCAGAAGAGGATGTGTTTGCCCCTGTTGGTCAAGCGGTGAAAACGCGTTGGACTTGGCTTGCCATTAACCTTTGTACGGCATTCATTGCATCTCGTGTTATCGGTGTCTTTGAGGACACGATCTCCCAACTAGTCGCCTTAGCGACCTTAATGCCTATCGTTGCCGGAATTGGAGGCAATACAGGTAACCAAACCATTACTATGATTGTGCGTGCAATCGCACTTCACCAAATCCAAACAGGTAGTTTCTCATTCTTAATGTTGAGAGAACTGGGGGTTGCCTTTATTAATGGTGTCGTTTGGGGGGGAATTATGGGGGTGATTACCTATTTCCTCTATGGTGACCTCGCAATGGGCGCAGTCATGACATTAGCAATGATCCTCAACTTGCTGATGGCGGCCATTATGGGCGTTCTTATCCCATTGATTATGCTCAAAGTGGGTAAAGATCCGGCTATCGGTTCTAGTGTTATGATCACTGCAATTACCGATACTGGTGGTTTCTTTATCTTCTTAGGTTTAGCAACGCTGTTTTTGGTTTAACCCCTTTTGGCATACCCAGAAAATTACACTCTGGGTATGCCAATTATAATACTTAGCCTACCCCATTACTCACATTATTCATTTCAAACTCTCTCCCAATAATTACACGCTTTTTGATTGTTTTTTATTTTCTCGCATTTTACGACGCTGTTGATTGTCATTATTGAAATAATTCATGACAAATAATGAAATTAATTATTTGTGACTGGATTGATGAATTAATCAACAAAAACAGCAATAAATCGCCTTATTTTCTCTTAATTCAAAAATGAGAATATATGATCTGCTGCAAAAAATTATTTATTAACATCATATAATGTGATTGTTTTGCGTGATGAAATATATAATTAAACAAAGATATATAGTTAGATTATTCATCTTGTTTACAGAGTTGCAGTTTACAAAATATGGAATTTTCTGCTATAAATGAGTGCATGCATAAAGATACAGCGTATTAACTAGGTTGTTCCATCCAAGGTTTTATACCACTTATCTGCACACATCTAATATTATTTACTGTCTGCGACAGTAAATTTAGCGGTTATTCCGAATTTAAAATAAAAAAATATATTCGGTATTTGAAAAGGATAATATTATGACATCGCAAACAACCAGCCAGCCCTCGGCAAGGCCTTTGAGAAAAGAAGATTATAAAACATTAGGGTTGTCATCTTTAGGTGGAACCCTTGAATTTTATGATTTCGTCATTTTCGTCTTTTACGCGAAAATTATTTCTCAGCTATTTTTCCCTGGTGATAATGAGTTTTTAGCTCTGATGGCAACACTAGGTTTGTTTGCTGCGGGTTATCTTGCTCGCCCGCTTGGTGGCATTATCATGGCGCACTTTGGCGATAAAATCGGTCGTAAGAAAATGTTTACTCTTAGCATTTTCTTAATGGCCTTCCCAACCTTTGTCATTGGTTTCTTGCCTACCTACGCCACAATTGGCGCCGCTGCACCATTATTGCTTCTGTTGATGCGTATTATGCAGGGTGCGGCTATTGGTGGTGAAATGCCAGGCGCATGGGTATTTATTGCGGAACATACCCCCAAACAACGCTATGGCCTTGGCGTCGGTACGTTAACATCTGGTATCACTGGTGGCATCTTATTAGGCTCCATTGTCGCCATCATTATTGAACGTAGCTATAGCGCTCAGGAAATTCATGATTTCGCATGGCGTATTCCCTTTATTCTTGGTGGTGTTTTTGGCTTTATTTCCGTTTATTTACGTCGTTTCTTAGAAGAAACCCCTATTTTTAAAGAACTGGCGGCAAAAAAAGCGTTAGCAAAAGAGTTACCTGTTAAAACGGTGATAAAATCGCATAAACAAGCATGTATGATCACTGCGGCACTGACTTGGTCATTATCTACCGCTATCGTTGTGACCATTTTGATGACCCCTGATGTTGTGCTTAAAGGCCTTTACCAGATCGACCGTGATATCGCACTGCAAGCAAACTGCGCTGCAACTTTAACATTAACGTTAGGCTGTATCTTCTGGGGTTGGTTTGGCGATAAAATGGGTACCCGTGCCTCAATGACCTTGTCATGGGGGGGGTTGGCCGTCACTGCCTTGTATTTTTATTCGTCTTTATCCACGGATATTGCAGCCTCAACATTAATATTTAACTATGCATTGATGGGCTTTTTTGTGGGTGCTATCGCGACTACCCCTATTATCAGTACTCGCGCATTTCCACCTGAAATTCGTTTTTCGGGTTTATCATTTGCCTATAACGTGGCTTACGCCATCTTTGGTGGATTAACGCCTATCTTAACCGGAGCATGGTTACAACAATCTCATATGGCGCCAGCGTATTATGTGGCGGGAGTCTCTTTATTAGCCGTTGCTGTTGCTTACCTGCCATTAGCTTGGAAAGGATGGACCGCCAACAGCGAAGCAGAACAGAATAAAGTTGGCGCATTAAACACCAGCGCATCACGCTAATGTGACCCCCTCTGTTATGTTATTTGTTTATAAACCTGTGGTTGTTAATCGCCACAGGTTTTTTTATACAATTTAATCTGCTAACCTGCTTATTCTGCACACTAGTTGACGTTTTTTTCATATTTCCTTCATTTTTACGTGTAACCCCCACGTTAAACTATTAACATAACGCAACTGACTAATTTTTAACTATATAGCAGATGCATATCTGCGACTTTGTCCTTCTAATGTGATGTTTTTCTACTTGTTGTTGAGCTAAGCGAAAATTTAAATGAATAAACAAAAACGCCGTACTACATTCACCCGTTCAGCCATTTTCGTTGCCGTCATAATCGCTGCCGGTGCAGGTTGGTATTTTTATTCGCAAGAAAATCCTTCCAGTACCACGCAAAATAATTCCAATACCCCGCGGCCGACACGACCTAGTGGAATGCCAAATCGCATGCTCGCACCTGTTCAATACGCTAATGCGGTGGAAAAAGTTGTTCCTCGTTACTTAACTGGCCTTGGCACTGTTCAGGCTGCAAACGTCGTCACTGTCACCAGCCGCGTTGAAGGACAATTAATGTCATTGCATTTTACTGAAGGCCAACAAGTGCAAGCGGGTGATTTACTTGCTGAAATTGATCCGCGTCCATTTGAAGTACAATTAGCACAAGCCGAAGGTCAGCTTGCTAAAGATAAAGCAACTTTGGCGAATGCTCGACTAGATTTAAGCCGTTATCAAAAATTAGCCAATACGAAGGTTATTTCACAACAAGAACTCGATAATCAGCGAGCCTTAGTGTTACAAGCAGAAGGCAGTATTAAAGTCGATCAAGCATCTGTTGATAACGCAAAATTACAGCTCACTTACAGTAAGATCACCGCCCCAATTTCAGGGCGCGTCGGTTTAAAACAAGTCGATGTAGGTAACTTCATTTCAGCTGGCAGCGCAACTCCTCTGGTCGTGATCACACAAACTCAACCTGCTGATGTCATATTTGCCCTGCCTGAAGGCGATATTCCCGCGGTTCAAAAAGCCCAATTATCCGGTCAAAAAGTCAAAGTCGAAGCGTGGGATCGCAATAATATTGCGATGATTAGTGAAGGCTACCTCTTGAGCACCGACAACCAAATAGACCCAGCCACCGGCACATTAAAAATGAAAGCCCGTTTCACGAACGAGTTACAAAGCTTATTCCCTAACCAATTTGTCAATATCAAAATGCAGGTCGAAACACTGCAAAATGCCGTTGTCATACCGACTGCTGCTTTGCAAATGGGGAATGAAGGCCATTATGTTTGGGTATTAAGTGATGATAACCATGTGAGTAAAAAATCCGTCACTGTTGGAATGCAAGATAGTCATCAAGTCGTGATTGAAAGTGGTCTAACCGCGAATACAAAAGTGATTACTGACGGTGTTGATCGTTTAACGGATGGTACCAGCGTTGAGGTCGTGAATAGTGAAACGGTCGCTAAATCAGCCAAACCGCAAAAAAATAAAAATACAGCGGAGAAAGCCTGATGCAGCCAGGGATCCAAAAAGGTGGCGGCCCTTCTCGTCTATTTATTCTACGTCCCGTCGCCACAACCTTATTTATGGTCGCGATCTTACTCGCAGGGATTATCGGTTATCGTTTTCTCCCTGTATCTGCATTACCTGAAGTGGACTATCCAACGATTCAGGTCGTGACGCTCTACCCTGGCGCTAGCCCTGAAGTCATGACATCGGCGGTAACTGCACCGTTAGAAACACAATTTGGGCAAATGTCAGGTCTTAAGCAAATGTCTTCGCAAAGTTCAGGCGGCGCTTCAGTGATCACACTGATGTTCCAGCTCACTTTGCCATTAGAGGTTGCAGAGCAAGAAGTTCAAGCCGCGATTAATTCAGCGTCCAGTTTATTGCCCTCTGATTTGCCCTATCCGCCAATTTACAACAAAGTTAACCCTGCTGACCCACCGATATTAACACTTGCGGTAACTTCAGATGCGATGCCTCTAACGCAAGTACAAGATATTATTGAAAACCGTATTGCTCAGAAAATCTCTCAAGTCAATGGTGTCGGTCTTGTGACACTGGCAGGTGGACAACGCCTAGCGGTTCGTGTCAGTTTGAATCCACAAGCAATGGCAGCAAAAGGCTTAGACAGTGATACTATTCGCACTGCGATCAACAATGCCAACGTGAACTCTGCAAAAGGGAGTTTCGATGGCCCTACCCGAGCTGTCACCCTATCAGCCAATGACCAAATGAAGTCACTGGATGATTATCGTCGTTTAATTGTTGCTTTCCAGAATGGGGCGCCGGTACGACTTGGTGATATAGCGACAATCGAGCAAGCCGCAGAGAATGCTTATTTGGGTGCTTGGGCCAATACGCAACAAGCGATTGTCATTAATATTCAACGCCAACCTGGCGCTAATGTTATCGAAACGACAGATACTATCCGCAATTTACTGCCTGAATTAATCGAGACACTGCCTAAATCAGTGGATGTTAAAATCTTAACGGATAGAACTAGCACGATTCGAGCCTCTGTCAACGATGTGCAATTCGAATTAATGCTTGCTATCGCACTGGTTGTCATGGTGATCTACCTGTTCCTCCGTAATGGTATCGCTACGTTAATTCCCGGTATTGCCGTTCCGCTTTCCTTGGTAGGCACCTTCGCCGTTATGTATTTTTGCGGTTTCTCCGTCAATAACCTCACATTAATGGCATTAACTATTGCCACAGGCTTTGTCGTGGATGATGCGATTGTGGTCATTGAGAATATTTCCCGTTATCTCGAACAAGGGGATAAACCCGTCGTAGCAGCCCTAAAGGGAGCCGGTGAAATCGGGTTTACCATCATTTCACTGACATTCTCGCTCGTGGCTGTTCTGATCCCGTTACTGTTTATGGGGGATATCGTTGGTCGCTTATTCCGTGAATTTGCTATAACCCTTGCAGTTGCTATCCTCATCTCTGCCGTGGTTTCATTAACACTCACGCCAATGATGTGTGCGCGTTTATTAAAACCCGAGTCAGAACATAAGTATAATCGCTTTGAAATCGCTTGTGAGCGTTTCTTCGATAGCATGATTGCAGGTTATGCAATTTGGCTCAAACGTGTATTAAATCATCGTTGGTTAACACTTTCTGTGGCTATCGGTACCTTGGTTCTAACTGTATTACTGTATATGTGGATCCCAAAAGGTTTCTTCCCATTACAAGATGGTGGGATTATTCAAGGTACCATTGAAAGCCGTCAATCGATTTCATTTGCAGCAATGTCGCAAAAACAGCAAGAAGTGGCCGAAAAATTATTGGCAGATCCGGCGGTCGAAAATATCACGACTTATGTGGGCGTCGATGGAACCAATGCAACACTGAATAACGGACGTATTCAAATTACCTTGAAACCATTAGACGAGCGCCCTGATCGTGTAAGTACCATTATTCCGCGCTTGCAACAAATAGCGAATACTGTCTCAGGTGTCAATTTATACTTGCAACCGATGCAAGACCTCACTATCGATACACAATTAGCGCGGACGCAATATCAATTTACCTTGCAAGCCAGCTCTTTGGATGAGCTAACTTTATGGGTGCCTAAATTACTGGCGGAATTAAAACAACAACCTGAATTAGTGGATGTCAGTAGTGACTGGCAAGACAAAGGGTTAGTTGCCTACGTTAATGTTGACCGAGATACAGCAAGTCGTTTTGGTATTAGCATGTCAGCTATCGATAATGCCTTATATAATGCCTTCGGTCAGCGCATGATCTCAACCATTTACACCCAGTCTAACCAATATCGTGTCATTCTGGAGCATAATACACAAACCCGTGATGGCATCGACGCATTAAATGATGTCCGTCTGAAAGGAACTGATGGCGCAATAGTTCCATTGAGTACCTTAGTCAACATTCAGGAAGGTTATGGCCCGCTAGCCATCAATCATTTAGATCAGTTCCCAGCGACAACATTCTCGTTCAACCTTGCTGAAGGTGCCTCTCTAGAATCAGCGGTAAATGCCGTCAAAAACGCTGAGGCGCAAATTGAAATGCCTAAATCAATTACCACTCAATTTCAAGGCGCTACACTCGCTTTTGAAGCGGCGTTAAGTAGTACCGTTTGGTTGATTGCCGCGGCGATTGTCGCTATGTATATCGTGCTAGGTATTTTATATGAAAGCTTTATTCACCCGATTACAATACTGTCAACGCTTCCAACTGCGGGGGTGGGTGCATTACTTGCCTTAATGATGGCAGGCAGTGAACTCGATGTGATTGCGGTGATTGGTATCATATTGCTGATCGGGATAGTTAAAAAGAACGCTATCATGATGATTGACTTTGCTCTTGCTGCTGAACGCCAGCAAGGCATGTCGCCTAAAGAGGCTATCTACCAAGCTTGCTTATTACGCTTCCGCCCAATACTCATGACAACCATGGCCGCATTACTGGGGGCATTACCTCTCATGTTGAGCTCAGGGGTCGGCGCAGAGCTACGCCAACCACTGGGGATTTGTATGGTGGGAGGGCTAATTATGAGCCAAATCTTAACCTTATTTACGACGCCTGTAATCTACCTGTTATTTGATAGTCTTTCCAATAACTTAAAAGCCCGTCGTCAAAGCCGTAAACAACAGGTGTCATAATGAAGCGTTTCTTTGCACTGTTCATTAGCCGCCCTGTAGCGACCACATTGATTAGCGTCGCCATTTCGCTATGTGGCGCGCTGAGCTTTATTTTCTTACCTGTTGCCCCGTTGCCGCAGGTTGATTACCCCGTGATAAACGTGACAGCGTCACTTCCGGGCGCCTCTCCTGAAACAATGGCCTCTTCTATTGCGACCCCTCTTGAGCGTTCATTAGGGAGTATCGCGGGTATTAGTGAGATGACCTCCAGCAGTGCACTGGGTCGTACGACAATTACATTAGAATTTAATCTTAATAAAGATATCAATAATGCAGCTCGTGAAGTGCAAGCGGCGATTAATGCAGCACAAAACCTGTTGCCAAGCGGTATGCCAAGCAAACCTAGATACTATAAATCGAACCCATCCGATGCTCCCATCATGATTTTGACATTAACGTCAAAAACCCTGAGTACGGGTGAGATTTATGATATTGCATCAACCCGTTTATCACAGCGTATCGCACAAATTGAAGGCGTGAGTGAAGTTTCTGTTGGTGGGGGTTCGCTGCCTGCTGTTCGAGTTGAACTCAATCCAACGGCCTTGTTTAATCAAGGTGTATCGCTTGATAAAGTGCGTTCGGCGATAAGCAGTGCCAACGTGCGTCAGCCTCAAGGCTATATCAATGATGATGACAAACGCTGGCAAGTGCAAACCAATGATGAATTAAAGAAAGCCGCGGATTATCGCCCCATTATTGTCCACTATCAAGATGGCAATGCCGTCAAATTAAGTGATGTCGCCAACGTTAAAGACTCCATCCAAGATGTGCGTACCGCAGGTATGTCTGGAGGAGAACCCGCTGTATTGATTGTCATCCGTCGTGAAGCGGGGGCAAACATTATTGAAACGGTTAATCGAATTCGTGCTGAACTGCCCGAATTTCAAAATATGATCCCCGCAGCAATTGATTTAAAAGTCGCGCAGGATAGAACGCCAACGATCCGTGCATCCCTGGTTGAAGTTGAGCGCGCACTCATCATTGCAATCGCTTTAGTTATACTTGTCGTTTTACTGTTTCTACGCTCAGGGCGCGCAACGCTAATACCCGCAATTGCGGTACCTGTTTCCTTAATTGGCACCTTTACTGCCATGTATCTTTGTGGATTCAGTTTAAATAATTTGTCATTGATGGCACTCACCGTTGCAACCGGTTTTGTGGTAGATGATGCCATTGTGGTACTCGAAAATATCTCACGTCATATTGAAAATGGCACTAAACCCTTTATTGCCGCGGTCAGAGGGGTTAGCGAAGTCGGATTTACCGTTGTTTCCATGAGCGTTTCCCTTGTTGCCGTATTTATTCCGTTGCTTTTAATGGAAGGATTGGTTGGGCGTCTATTCCGTGAATTTGCTATCACACTCGCCACCGCCATTGGCATATCATTGGTTATCTCACTGACACTCACACCGATGATGTGCGCCCATTTATTAAAAAAACGGATTATAAAAACCGACAAGCCTAATAGCACTCACCGTTATTTACAGCGGATACAAGAAAGTTACGGCGTCACGTTAAATTGGGTGTTATCACATAAACGCAGTGTGCTAGCGATTTTATTTGCGACAATTGGGCTCAATATCTATTTGTATATCGCTATCCCTAAAACGTTTTTTCCTGAGCAAGATACGGGGCGTTTACTCGGTTTTGTTCGTGCTGACCAAAGTATCTCATTTCAAGCGATGAAAGAAAAAATGACGCGCTTTATGCAGCAAGTCAAAGCTGATCCTGCCGTCGAAAGTGTCACAGGTTTTACAGGCGGTAGTCGCGTGAATAGTGGTTCTATGTTTATTTCTTTAAAGCCACTCGATGAACGCACAGAGAGCGCCAATGCGGTCATTAATCGATTGAGAGCTAAGTTAGCCAAAGAACCGGGCGCTAACTTATTTATGATGCCAGTACAAGATATTCGTGTTGGTGGTCGGCAAGCAAACTCCAGCTATCAATTTTCACTATTAGCCGATGAACTCAATGCCCTACGCGAGTGGGAACCCGCAATACGTAAAGCTATTGCAGACCTTCCTCAAGTCACCGATGTGAACTCGGATAAGGAAGATAAAGGCGCTGAAATGGCTATGACCTATGATAGAGATTTAATGGCTCAATTAGGTATCGATGTCCGGATTGCTAATGACCTATTGAATAACGCTTTTGGTCAGCGTCAAGTTTCCACCATTTATGAGTCCATGAACCAATATAAGGTCGTCATGGAGGTTGCTCCTGAGTACACTCAAGATGTCAGCTCACTGGATAAGATGTTTGTTATCAATAGTAACGGTGAAGCGATACCATTGTCTTATTTCGCTCGCTGGCAACCTGCAAATGCACCATTAAGCGTAAACCATCAAGGCCTATCGGCATCCTCAACCATTGCCTTCAACGTCGCTGAGGGGTATACCCTTGAAGAGGCTATTTCAGCAATCGAAAAAACAATGACAGCGCTTGGCGTCCCCTCCACGGTTAGAGGGACGTTTGCAGGCACGGCTCAAATATTTCAAGACACTCTAAAATCACAATTATTTTTGATTTTTGCCGCGATTATCACCGTATACTTAGTGTTAGGTATCTTGTATGAAAGCTATATTCACCCATTAACCATCTTATCGACATTGCCTTCGGCTGGTGTTGGTGCTTTACTCGCTTTGGAGCTATTTAATACCCCATTTAGCCTAATCGCGCTAATCGGGATCATGCTTCTCATCGGTATAGTGAAGAAGAACGCCATTATTATGGTTGATTTTGCAATCCAAGCTCAACGTAATGAAGGTTTAACGGCCCGTGACGCTATTTTCCGCGCCAGTTTACTCCGTTTTAGACCTATTTTAATGACTACGCTTGCAGCAATCTTTGGCGCCCTACCACTCGCGTTAGGAAGTGGTGATGGTGCAGAGTTACGTCAACCATTGGGTATCACGATTGTGGGTGGCTTGGTGATGAGTCAGCTTCTCACCTTATTTACCACACCCGTCGTGTATTTATGCTTTGATCAACTCAGACAGCGTTATAGCAAAAAAGCAGTAAAGCTTACTCATTAAGGCAACATAATGAAACTGAGATTTAATAGTGTCAGCACCCGATTGTTTTTGGCCATTTTTGCCACCTGCATACTGCTTGTTGTTATCATGCACCAAGGTGTGCGCATGAGCTTTCAACATGGTTTTATCGATTATATTCGCGAGAATGATCAACAGCGTACTGAACTTATTGCCGATGCTCTTGCTGAACAATACGATGAAACCGGCAGCTGGCGTTTTTTAATACGGAATGAACGTGCCTTTTTTCATATTTTACGCAGCATAGAACATCACCAACGTGCCCTTCCTCCTACCAAACCAAAAGGTTGGCGTTCTTATTTTTGGGTTTACGATAGCCAAGATCAGTTGATTTTAGGCCGTGATGTTCCTTTACCGGATGATGTCATCCGTCAACCAGTCGTCACATCCAATGGCAAGACTGTGGGTTGGGTGATTGCCAGTAGTGGCGATGGTATCAGCAGTGAAATTGACCGCCGCTTTGATGAACAACAGATGCTAACCAGCTGGCTAATTGCAGGATTATCTTTAGTTGTTGCCTTAATCGCGACTCTTTTGTTAGCAAGAGGCTTTTTAAAGCCCATTAAACGGCTTTTATATGGGACTAATCAGCTTGCTAATGGTGATTTTTCAATCCGTGTTGCGGAAGTCGGCCACGATGAACTGGGGCAATTAGCGAAAGATTTTAACCATTTAGCTTCAACCCTTGAAAAAAATGAACAGATGCGTCGCGACTACATGGCGGATATCTCTCATGAGTTACGAACACCATTATCCGTCTTACAAGGTGAATTAGAAGCGGTACAAGACGGTGTTCGTAAAGCCACCCCTGAGACCATTAATTCTTTACTCGCAGAAACGCAAACATTGATTAAACTCGTCAATGATTTGCATCAACTGTCTCTGTCTGATCGTGGTTCATTAGTGTATCGCATACAGTCTGCGGATATTATTCCATTAATTGATATGACGATTGGCCAAGCCCATTGGCGACTTGAAGAAAAACAGTTAACCGTTGAGGCCAATTTACCTCAGCAGCAAATCATGAATATCGATCCTGACCGTATCCTACAGCTCTTTTATAATTTAATGGAAAATAGCCTACGCTATACCGACCCTCTCGGTAAAATAGTGATTCGAGCCACTGTTGAAAATGACCAGTTTTCCCTTTATTGGGAAGACAGTGCTCCGGGGTTAACGGCACAGCAATGTAGCCACCTGTTCGAACGCTTCTATCGCGCTGAAGAGTCTCGTAGCCGTGCTAGCGGCGGCTCTGGCCTAGGATTGGCAATTTGTTATAATATTATAGAAGCCCATAAAGGAAGCATACATGCTAGCCCTTCTTCTTTAGGTGGCGTATGCATTGCTATCCATTTACCGCTTAATCAAAAGGAAAATGAGCAGTGACAGTATTAGAAACTTCAAGTGCCAATGTATTGGTTGTTGAAGATGAGCCAAAACTTGGACAACTACTGTACGATTATCTTCACGCCGCTGGGTACCAGCCTTCACTGCTACAAAGGGGTGATGGCGTCGTTGATTATGTGCGACAACATCAGCCGGATATTATCCTACTTGATTTAATGCTGCCGGGTATGGATGGATTGAGCATTTGCCGCGAACTGCGGAAGTTTTGCGAAATACCGATTATTATGGTGACGGCAAAAACCGAAGAGATCGACCGTTTATTAGGTCTTGAAATCGGTGCTGACGACTATATTTGTAAGCCTTTTAGCCCCCGCGAAGTGGTGGCACGCGTGAAAACTATCTTACGACGTTGTCAGCGTCTCCCCATCTCCGATAAAAGCAAGACACAACTGGTCATCGATGAAAATGCTTTTCAGGTTCGCTACGGCGAACAGCTGTTAGAATTGACCCCCGCTGAATTCCGTTTACTGAAATTCTTGTCTGATAACGCCGGAACCGTTTTCTCTCGTGATCAGCTACTTGATATTCTTTATGATGACCATCGTATTGTTACCGATAGAACGATTGATAGCCATGTGAAAAACTTACGTCGTAAACTTGAATCCCTCGACAGTGAAAAAACGTTTATTCGCTCTATTTATGGTCTTGGTTATCGGTGGGATGAGGTCTAGCCTTATTCATTGATACAGGTCAGTTAGACTTACTTTTTGTGGGGAATATTTTGATTTCCTGAAAAATCGCGCTAAAATCAGCTCCCTTTAAAATACTTATCCTCTAAAGGGTAAGTCCTGACTTGACATCAGACAGAGAACCAACCATGTTTACACCAGAATTATTATCTCCAGCAGGTTCGCTAAAGAACATGCGTTACGCCTTTGCTTATGGTGCCGATGCCGTTTATGCGGGACAACCTCGCTATAGCCTGCGCGTACGTAACAACGAATTCAACCATGAAAATCTCGCTAAAGGGATCCAAGAAGCCCACGAGTTAGGTAAGAAATTCTATGTTGTTGTTAACATCGCGCCGCATAATGCCAAACTCAAGACTTTTATCCGTGATCTCACTCCTGTCATTGAAATGGGACCAGATGCATTGATTATGTCTGACCCTGGCTTAATTATGATGGTACGTGAAGCCTTCCCTGACATGGATATTCACCTGTCCGTGCAAGCAAACGCCGTTAACTGGGCATCGGTAAAATTCTGGAAGCAAATGGGGTTAACGCGAGTGATCCTATCGCGTGAGTTATCCCTTGAAGAGATTGCTGAAATTCGTAAGCAAGTGCCTGATATCGAATTAGAAGTGTTTGTTCATGGTGCACTTTGTATGGCTTACTCTGGCCGTTGTCTTCTTTCAGGTTATATTAATAAACGTGACCCCAACCAAGGTACTTGCACCAATGCTTGCCGTTGGGAATATAAAGTCGAAGAAGGTAAAGAAGACGAGGTTGGCAATATCGTCCACATGCATGAGCCTATCCCTGTCAAAAATGTTGCCCCTACGTTAGGCGAAGGCACCCCAACGGATAAAGTATTTATGATTGAGGAAGCAAAGCGTCCAGGTGAATATATGACCGCCTTTGAGGACGAGCATGGCACTTACATCATGAACTCGAAAGACTTACGTGCTATTGAACACGTCGAAAATCTAACAAAAATGGGTGTTCATTCACTGAAAATTGAAGGACGTACAAAGTCATTTTATTATTGTGCACGTACGGCGCAAGTTTATCGTCGTGCTATTGATGATGCTGTTGCAGGCAAACCTTTTGATCCTACCCTTCTTTCAACCTTAGAAGGCTTAGCTCATCGCGGCTACACGGAAGGCTTTTTACGTCGTCATACTCATGATGCTTATCAGACTTATGAGTACGGTTACTCAGTTTCAGAAACGCAGCAATTTGTGGGCGAATTCACAGGAAAACGCGTTAATGGACTTGCTGAGGTTGATGTAAAAAATAAATTCAGTGTTGGTGATAGCCTAGAATTAATGACACCCGCAGGCAATATTGTGTTCACCCTTGAGACGCTTCATAACCGTAAAGGGGAAGCAATTGAAGTGGCACCAGGAAATGGGCATATTGTGTACCTTCCTGTTCCCGATGATGTTGAACTCGATTTTGGTTTATTGATTCGGAATCTGGCAGGCACCACAACACGTTCACCTCATCAGCCAGAAATGACAACTACTGCTTAGTTCAGACACTTATTATCTATTCTGATTATAATGCTAGATATCAATAATTTAATTTATTGATTTTCTAGCATTTTTTATTTCCTCAATTTATATTATTTCCTTATAAAACAGGATTATCAATTGATAATCATTCTCATAAATAGTGATTCTCCGTGAAAATGTATTTAATATCCATTTTTATGCAATAGATCACAACAATTAGCTATTCAATGTCGTATAGTCACAATCGAAAATGAAGAACTAGAAAGTCATAAAATAAGACTAGGAACCACCTCCTTGGCTGGCTCAATCTCCCTTGAGCTAGCCATTTCTTTTTTTACCTCTGCAACTCCCCGTTAATTATACTTATTTTAGCCATGTGATTATTTAATAGTTGCCACTCCCCCAACTATCGGGTCTATACTTTTATCACTCTTTTTTTCATTACAAGGATCAAAATGGCTATCGATAAGCTTCATCGCGCACTCGTTATTCTTAATGGCAAACAAGCAGCCAATCCTGAACTCAGAAAATCAATCTATCAACTACGTGACGAAGGTCATACGATTTGGGTGCGTATCCCATGGGAAAACAGTGAGTTACCTATTTTTATTGAGGAAGCCATAAAGCAAGGCGTAGAAACCATTATTGCAGGCGGCGGTGATGGTACCATCAATGCGGTATCAAGCGCGCTAATGGCTTTACCTGACACACAACGCCCTGCTATGGGGATTTTACCATTAGGAACCGCGAATGATTTCGCCACTAGCGCTAATATTCCTATGGATATCCATGCTGCTTTAGCATTAGCAGTAAAAGGTAAAGCTTTTGCTATCGATATTGCTAGAGTGAATCATGATGCTTTTTTTATGAACATGGCCACTGGGGGATTTGGTACACGCATCACCACAGAAACGCCAGAAGCCCTAAAATCCGCTCTCGGTGGCGCGGCCTATGTGATTAACGGCCTATTACGCCCTGACACCCTAAAAACTGATACCTGTAAAATTGAAACTGAACATTTTAACTGGGAAGGTGAAACTTTAGTCGTCGCCATCGGCAATGGTAAACAAGCAGGTGGAGGTCAGCAACTCACTCCAGAAGCGTTAATCGATGATGGTAAATTGAATTTATTGATCGTGCCTGCGCGTGATGTGATACCCGCCCTACTGACGAATTTATTCACCAATGACAAAAATCAGCATTTAATTGAAAAAACAACTTCTTGGGTCAAAATTTCATCCCCCCATGAAATGGTATTTAATTTGGACGGAGAGCCACTTTCTGGTGAAACTTTCACCTTTGAGTTACTACCTGAAGCGATCCACTGCCGATTACCGCCTCAATGTGGCTTGTTATCTTAAATTTAATGATTAACATCCCCTAGACTTTTGTTAAATGGAGGAAGTCATGACTGATATCGCCAAGCTGTTAGGTTCTGAAGCATCAACGCTTCTTGACCATCGTTGCCAAACCATTCCCCGTGACAGCATTTATTTACCTGGTTCTGATTTTGTCGATCGTGTCATGATCGATAATAACCGCCCCAATAGCGTCCTTCGTTCAATGCAAACTTTATTTAATCATGGTCGCTTAGCGGGAACGGGTTATTTATCTATTCTTCCTGTGGATCAAGGCGTTGAGCATTCAGCAGCAGCCTCATTTGCCGCTAACCCCCTCTATTTTGATCCTAAAAATATTGTAGAGTTGGCCATTGAAGCCGGTTGTAACTGTGTTGCCTCTACCTATGGCGTACTGGCTGCCGTTTCCCGTCGTTATGCTCATAAAATTCCTTTTTTAGTTAAGCTCAATCATAACGAAACCCTTAGTTATCCAGCACAATATGACCAAACACTCTATGCAAGTGTCGAACAAGCATTTGAAATGGGGGCGGTTGCTGTAGGTGCTACCATCTACTTCGGTTCTCATGAGTCTCGTCGCCAAATTGAAGAAATCTCAGCGGCATTTGAACGGGCACATGAACTTGGTATGGTCACAGTTCTCTGGGCTTATTTACGCAACTCCGCATTTAAAAAAGATGGCGTTGATTACCATGCAAGTGCCGATTTAACAGGGCAAGCTAACCACATCGCGGCGACTATTGGCGCTGATATTGTTAAGCAGAAAATGGCTGAAAACAATGGGGGCTATAAAGCCATTGGGTTTGGTCATACTGATGAGCGCGTTTATACCAAACTGACAACAGATAACCCAATCGACCTTGTACGTTATCAATTAGCCAACTGCTACATGGGACGAGCGGGCCTGATCAACTCCGGCGGCGCTTCAGGGCAAAATGATTTAAGTGATTCCGTTCGTACTGCTGTAATCAACAAGCGTGCAGGCGGTATGGGATTAATATTAGGCCGTAAAGCCTTTAAGAAATCGATGAAGGAAGGCGTCGAGTTAATCAATGCCGTGCAAGATGTTTACCTGAATAAAGACATCACCATCGCTTAAGCTTTATCTACCTAACGTCCTCTGATTGCAGGATAAAATTGTTGACAAAGCGGGATAAAAAACCTCTTTTCCCGCTTTATGTTATCAGGAAAAATGATACCAATTTTCCTAATTGATTTTCAATCAGCATAGCCAATATGCCAGCAAGCACGCTCTGTCAATCAGTAACATGGTGCCTTCATAAGAAGGCACTTTTGTGGTTCACCTTACCACCACGCATGAAAATGATGAACAGGCCCGATCCCTTCCCCCACCTCTAAGCTATCCGCATGCTCTAACGCCGCTTGTAAATATGCTTTGGCTTCAGGAATCGTTTGCTGCCAATTAGCAAATCGAGGTCTCAGTGCTGCTAATGCGGCAGACAGAGTGCAGCCTGTACCATGAGTATGACGCGTATTCACTCTTGGTGACGTAAAGCGCCACTCGCCTTCAGGAGTAATCAACCAATCGGGACTTTCACTGTCAGTTAAATGTCCACCTTTCATTAAAACCGCCTGACAGCCCATTTCTAGTAATCGATGCCCTTGACTGAGCATTTGGGCTTCTGTTTTCGCGACTTGTTCATCTAACAATGCCGCCGCTTCAGGTAAATTAGGGGTAATAAGTGAAACCAAAGGCAGAAGCTCACGTCGCATCGCATCAATTGCGTCAGGAAGTAATAATGGGTCACCACTTTTAGCGATCATCACCGTATCTAAAACAATATGAGGAATATGATATTGGTTTAAGGCTTGCGCCACGACAGCAATGACTTCTTGGTTGAATAACATGCCGATCTTAGCGCTATCAATACGCACATCACTAAGTACCGATGCGAGCTGCGCAGCAACAAACGTATCAGGTAATTCGTGAACTGATTGCACACCTCGGGTATTTTGCGCTACCAAAGCAGTCATTACACTCGTTCCATAAGCACCGAGTGCCGAAAACGTTTTTAAATCCGCTTGGATCCCAGCGCCACCAGAAGGGTCTGTTCCAGCAATGGTTAACGCATTGATTCTCATGAAATGTCACTCCTAAGCACAGCATAAGGAGTGGTCTATTGGAAGGTTTATCATTGACGCTTCCGACTTCCCTACGCTGGCATTATCCAGATCAGGTAATACGGGTGCTTCTCAGTCTTAAGCGACGCCCCGAGCCAAAAATACTGAATAAGTATCGCATTTTTTCTCGCAGCAGACCAGCCTATCAGCCATAGCTTTCCTTACATGGCTGATTATGCAGAGACAATTAAGATAATGCCCAATATTAGGCAAATTCAATTAATGCTGTTATAACTCACCTATGTAAACTAAAATAATTAAAGTGTATAAGCATATTATCAGTCATGATAGTCGAGACTTATTACCCATATTTATCTACTTCAATGCCATCGAAACACGCATTAACCTGAATCGGATTTACAATGAGAGTTAATAAAAAATTGCAGCAAGTTGTAGGAGCATCAGCTTTAATGATGACTTCCATCTGCTTCGCGTCATCCACCAACACAGCTCAAGAGTCTGAGGGACTCTGGGATAAATTTACTCGAAATGTCAGTACTACTTGGGATTCGGATCAATACGACATCTATATTCCTGTTTTAACATGGCATAACCGGTTTACTTACGATAAAGAAAAAACCGACAGTTATAATGAAAATCCTTGGGGATTTGGTCTCGGTAAATATCGCTATGATGAAGATAATGACTGGCATGCCTTATATGCTATGGCGTTCATGGACTCACATAACAAAGTCGAGCCAATCGCAGGTTATGCTTTTCAAAAAATGTGGATCCCAGGCGAACTGGATGGTTTTAAAATGGGGGCAGGTTTCACGCTAAGCGTGACGGCTCGTGATGACTACTACTATATTCCATTGCCTCTACCACTCCCATTAGTTTCTATGGAATATGACCGATTAGCGGTTCAAGCCACTTATATTCCAGGAACTCATAATAACGGCAACGTGTTATTTGCCTGGCTTCGTTGGCAGTGGTAATCCGTATTATTCATTAAATAACAACAAAAGTGGTCAGCAACAGTATTCTGTTACTGGCCATTTTGATTGATGCATTATTTTTGATTCGTTGCTTTCCGATAAGTTAAATACCCAACAACACCACCACCGCCATCTTGCGGGTGATTTATGCCATCCATAACATTGACTGTTTCGAAATCAAAAGGCGAAACGCCTTCTAGGCAAGCAACATTCACGCCATATTGTTCAGGATTTGAGCGCCGTTGATGAAAGGTATAAATGCCACAAACAGAACAGAAGAAATGAGCAGCCTGCTGTGTGTTAAACCGATACTCGGTTAACTTTTGTTTGCCTTCAAGAATTTCAATACCAGATAATGGTGCAGAGACTGCAATTGCCCCTCTCATTCGGCAGTAGGAGCAATTGCATCGTCTTAGGGTATTCAATCCATCGGTGAGTGTTACTTTGAATTTAACGCTGCCACAATGGCATTGGGCAAATCGTGTCTCCATAAAGCCTCCCATCAATGAAATGAATAATTACATTAATTGATGTTGAAGCTAATTAATTAGCTGTCGATGCCTTGTTTTTTTCAGCTTCTTGTTTCTTCGCCCCAGAGAACTGATAACCAATCCATAGCACCGCAATCCATACTGGCATGATCAAGACCGAGATCCTTAGCCCATCCATCATTAAGATAATAATTAAAATCATCGCTAAAAAGGCTAAGCACAGGTAATTGCCGAATGGATACCAAATACTTTTAAACTTCGTTTCAATACCTTGTTTGTTCATTTGCGCTCTAAACTTTAAGTTAGAAACACAAATCATAATCCAGTTAAGAACCAGCGTTGTCACAACCAATGTCATCAGTAAAGCAAATGCTTTACCTTCCATGATAAAGTTGATCACAATACCGCCAGAAGTTGCAATACCCGATACGATCAGCGCCATGACAGGCACGCCACCTTTATTTACTTTCGCCATAAATTGAGGGGCATTTTGTTGTTGCGCTAAGCCATATAACATACGGCTTGTACAATAAGCTGCACTATTATACACCGAAAGAGCAGCGATCAAGATAATCACGTTTAATGCATTTGCAACCAGCATGTCACCTAATTCATGGAAAATTAAAACAAATGGACTTGTTTCACCATCTAGATTAACCCATGGGTATAAGGCCAGTAATACCGTTAGTGAGCCTATATAGAAAATCAGGATACGATAAACAACTTGGTTGATCGCCTTCGGAATACTTTTTTCAGGCTCTTCGGCTTCCGCGGCAGTGATCCCAACCAGCTCAAGGCCACCAAATGAGAACATAATAATGGCTAATGCCATTAATAACCCTATAAAATCATTAGCAAAGAAACCACCATGCTCCCATAAGTTAGAGATGCTGGCTTGTGGGCCACCTTTACCGCTCAATAATAAATAACAACCAAAGACAATCATCGCAATTACAGCAATCACTTTAATTAAAGCAAACCAAAATTCGGTTTCGCCATAAGAGCGCACATTGATTAAGTTGACCGCATTAACAGCAATAAAGAAAACAGCAGCAGAGACCCAAATAGGTAAGTCAGGCCACCAACGTCGCATATACTCCCCAGCTGCGGTCAGTTCCGTCATCCCTACGAGGATAAACATAAACCAGTAATTCCAGCCAGACAAGAAGCCTGCAAAACCGCCCCAATACTTAAACGCGAAGTGGCTAAATGAACCTGCAACAGGCTCTTGAACAATCATTTCCCCTAACTGACGCATAATCAGAAAGGCGATAAAACCACATAATGCATACCCTAGTAATACAGAAGGCCCCGCCATCTTAATCGTTGTGGCTATTCCAAGAAACAACCCTGTACCTACGGCGCCCCCCAAAGCAATCAATTGGATATGCCTATTCTTTAATCCACGCTTTAGCGTCTGCTGCTCTTGCGCCATAACTTTACCCTTATCATCCTATGTATTTGCTTGTTATCTCTAATTATTGAGCAAATCATACACGTTTATTTGAATTTTATTATTAACACTATCTCAATACCTACTCTGCCCTATTATGAGCATTTAGCATATTAAATATTGAGGTTACGTGACAAAAATTGCAGAAGGAGCACATTATGACGCATAAAAGAATAAATTCAAAACGGTAACCAGTCAGTGACTCCGCAGATACCATATATAAAGTTTTCGCCGCCTTGGTCGCAAAGGCTATCCATCGCTAAAAGATATAAGAAAATGCAGGTTATCACGATGCAAATACCGATCACCAATTTGTATTTCAACTATGATCTCCCTTAAAAACGGCGTAATACATATTACTTTTCATGGTGTTATAATTAATTCACTCTCGAGTAAGGTGATATGGCTATCTGTCGATGATGGTTAACATAAAATGTTACATCAGTCATTCAAGTAAAGTTTGAGGAAAATAAGCAATTTCCATCCATTTTTGTATTTATGCTCAATTTTCCAACTAATCGTTAAAAACCCAGTTTGATTGACTTTTTTTTCATCAATTCAATGGCAATTCCGCACAACCAGCCTTTGTCATAAACAAATGAAGTTGTGTATACTTCAGCTACTTTATTAAGGGCTATCAGAAGTTAATGTTTATTTTTCAATCATATTGATAAATATTCTGCTCGCCGCTTCATCAATAACGATAGACAAATAGTTTTATACGGGTTCGTCATACCGTGCTAGATTGGTCACGAATGACCCCTACGGAGTTCGGGTATACATGTTTTACTATTGTTCTTTATTACATAATTGAGGAATAATGCTTTAATTAACTCAATTCGACAGAACAACTGTACTTCGAACAAAATTTAACGCCAAAAGGTCAACGACCTCAGTAATTAAATCGAGATGCCACAAGACAACCACTTAGCACTTGTTTATGCCCTAAGCAAATGGATTGAAGAACATTTAGGCCGTGTTATCCATTTAGAAGAGCTTGCTGCCTACTCAGGCTATTCACTTTGGCATATGCAGAAAATTTTTAAAGAAGTCACTGGAATTTCATTGGGTAAGTATATTCGCCAACGCCGACTTGCTGGCGCGGTAAACCTGTTGAGAAACAGCGATCAGTCTATTTTCGATATTGCACTAGACTTTGGGTTTGGTTCACAGTCGCATTTCACCTACATGTTCCGTAAAGAATATGGCATCACGCCATTTGATTTTAGGCAAAATGTTGATATTGATTTAGACGTCAAAGAACCATTACATTTAGCGAACCACCGTGAGTGAAGATGCCTTATTGGCATTGAAACTATCACGTCTCTTCACGCATTCAATGCCATAAGCCATTGTCACTTTAGTAATTTTATATTATCAGCGCACCCGAACTATCCCATAGCGACGAGGCAAGTCCTTGGGATAACGCATTCAATATGCAAAGCCATCTTACACATTTATCGTCACCACTCTTTTTTAGCTAATTTACATTTTTTGTAAATAGAGTAAGGTATTTCAATTAAATATCATTAATCGGAGGCGTTGATGTCTATCAAACTGGTAGCGATTGATTTAGATGGTACTTTACTCAACTCTCAGCACCAAATTACACCCGCTGTCAAAGATGCCGTCATTCAGGCTAAAAATAAAGGTGTTCGTGTTGTACTCGCATCTGGGCGACCATTTTCTGGGATATCCCCTTACCTTAAAGAGCTCGGGCTAGATAACGCATCTGATTACTGTATTAGTAATAATGGGAGTGTCATTCATCAAGCCAATGATGGTACTCATTTAATTGAAAACTTACTTGATTTCGCTGATTACCAATATTTTGTCTCCCTTGCTAACGATGTGGGTGTACATATGCATGCGCTTGCACAAAACACCATGTTTACAGCGAATCGTCATATCAGCCATTACACGGTCCACGATGCCTATCTGACCAATACACCTCTTGTATATTGCCCTGCAAATGAAATGGACACTGACCTGAAATTTACAAAGTTCATGATGGTCGACCAGCCTGAAAAGCTCAGTGTCGGTATCGGTTATATTCCTGAAGACGCTTTTGAAAGTTACTCTTTAATGCATACAAGCCCTTACTTTTTAGAAATCTCGAACAAAACAGCCAGTAAAGGCGCGGCATTACAATTGATTTGTGAGAAACTCGGCATCACACCCGATAAAGTCATGAGTATTGGTGATCAAAATAACGATGTGCAAATGCTACAATATGCCAAAGTACCTGTCGCGATGGGAAATGCGATTGATAATGTTCGAAACATCGCAAAATTTGTTACAACAACCAATAATGAAGATGGTGTTGCTGTTGCACTAAATAAATTTATCAACCACCAATAATCTGTTTGGCAGTGAACTTCACTGCCAAATGAAGATATACCACAAAATAATACCATTCATTTACGTATCACCCTCTTAATTTCGCTGCTGTTAAAAATATAATTCAACAGCAAAACCTTACTTACTTCTCTAAATTTGATACTATCTGCCCCCTTAAAAATACTGTAATACTAAAATATTCATTGCAAAATAAACATTACAAACAGGTAGTAAAATGTTTTCAACTAAAGATATGGTAATTCTTGGGATGATGGTCTTCGCGCTGTTTTTAGGCGCTGGCAACATCATTTTTCCTCCAATGGCAGGCTATCAGTCCGGTACCGATTGGTTTAGTACCTCGCTCGGTTTTATTATCACAGGTGTTATTCTGCCTTTCATGACACTGGTCACTGTCGCCGTTAAAGGCAGAGGAGAAAGACTGTCCGTTGATTTACCCAAATGGGTCGCTGTTATTTTTTGGGTTGCTCTGTACTTAATTGTTGGCTCCACTTTTGCCATGCCTAGGGTAACAAATACGGCATTTGAAATGGGCTTTATCCCTTTAGGATTTGTTGAAAAAAGTACAGCATCTCATTTGACCTTTGCTTTGATTTTCAACGTTTGTTCGCTGTTTTTCATGCTTAAGCAAGGTACGATGATCAGCGCTATTGGCAAATTCATGACACCGGCTTTGCTTGTTCTCTTAGTGGTTGTGGGTATCGCTGTCGTTGTGGAGCCGCTGTCTCCAATTAATGCCCCCGTGAAGCAATATGCGGATTACGCCTTCTTTGGCGGTGTTATTGATGGCTACCAAACTATGGATGTATTGTCCGCAATGGCATTTGGTGGGATCGTAGCTCGCGCATTAGCCTCGAAAAAAATCACTGAACCTCGCCAAGTTGCTTTTATCACCATTAAAGCCGGTTTAATTTCCGTGAGCTTACTGGCGGCTCTCTACATTTGTTTATTCTATCTTGGTGCGACCAGTGAAGTTGTCGCGAATACCGCGACAAATGGTGGGCAAATCTTCTCACGCTACGTTGATGCACTGTTTGGTTCAATTGGCACATGGATTATGTGTGGCATTGTTTTATTAGCCAGTATGACAACACTGGTTGGTGTTACTAGCGCATGTGCGGACTATTTTGCGACCTTCCATCATCGTTTAGGGTATCGTTTTTGGGTCGTCTTTTTCACACTACTCACGACCATTGTTTCAACCTTTGGCCTGGATACGCTGTTAAGAGTCACTATCCCTGCTCTACTGATGATTTACCCGTCGTCAGTGACGATTGTGTTCTTGCAATTTGCTCGACGTTATATGGCGGCACCAAGAGTATCTTATGGCATCACAATTGCCGTTATTGTCTTCATGAGCTTGTTAGATACGCTCAACAATATGGCATTACTCAGCGAAGGCGTTAAACAATTTTTAGTGAGTCATTTACCGCTGTTTGAACAAGGTATGGGCTGGCTAATACCGGGGATCATTGCTTTCATTATTTCTTTATTTATCGGAAAAATGTTTTCAGGTAAACCTGCGCAACTCAATGATGAACTTGCTTAATTAATCCGTTCACCTTTCTATAGCGCCCTCTATTTTTGTTGGGCGCTTTTCACTGAAACTTTGACAAGAGAAGCACGCCGAGTCGCTAAAAAACAAATTATTGACCCGAGTGTTACCATTACGACACCTTGCCAAAAACCTAAAGTCAATGTTGTACTTAATAGCATCGACGAAAAAGCGGTTGATATTACTGGGGTGAAGTAAGATAGCGTTCCTAAAAAAGCCACGTTGCCTCTAATCACGGCTAACGTCCATAAAGCATTTGCTCCACCTGTCGCTAATGATGCAATCACGAGTAATAAAATACTTGATAACGAAATATGAAAATGTTTATCTGGTTCAAATGCAAACAGTATCCATAATCCCACGGCTGTCAATAGAAAAAACAGCACCATTCCGTTGTGCCCACCTGAAATACGCTTCGTCACATTACTGTAAAACGCCCAAAGAATCGCCCCAACAAAAGCTAAAAGATAACTGACAGGGTTGCTTGAAATATTATTCGCTATAGCTTCAATAGAAATAGGTTGATCACCGGAAATAACCCAAATTAAACCTGCAAACGCTAAGCACAGCCCAATACCAAGAAGCAAGGTAAATCGTTGCCGATTAAAAAAGACAGCTAACGCAATTGTAAAACTTGGCCATAAATAATTCACCATACCGAGTTCTATCGCTTGTTGGCGGTCTCGCGCTAACCCTAATGCAAGCACAAAACAGATTTCATAACTGACGAATAACAACGTGCCCCAAATTAAATAGCGTTTAGGATAAAGGTGAATTTTGGGCAACCCCATGAATAAAACCAAAATCACTGTTCCTAAGCTGTAAATTAATGCAGCCCCGCCAACAGCACCAAAATTTTCACTCGCACTGCGTACTAACCCTACGATTGTGCTCCACAGTAAAATCGAGACCACACCATAAAATGTTGCTGCATACCGCTTTAAATTCATTGTTTTCTCGGTTGGATAATTGTCTTGTTCACCTATAAGAAAAACCTTAAAGCTCAAACAATTAGAAAGCAAGTATTATTAATACTGTTTATATAATAGAAAACACAATAAGAGCCAGTGTTAAAAACATGACTCTTATTGTGTAATGATTAGACTGATTGTTTATCAACCCACTGTTGCACTTGTTCTTTTTCCCAAATACCTTGTTCAACTTGGGACTTTAATTCTGGATGCTGGTCAATATCGAATGTCGGTATTCCCCCCGCTTTTCTTTGTCGATCGTAATCCTTAGCCAACTTAAAGGCTATTCCTGATAACAGTAAAATTGCAATTAAATTAGTTATTGCCATCAACCCCATCGATAAGTCAGCCATTTTCCAAATAAGCGGCATTTCCGCTAACGTCCCAAACATCACCATCGCTAATGCTGCCAAACGCAAAATAAATAAGCTAGTCGTGTGATTATTTTCTAAAAATATCATATTGCTTTCTGCATAAGCATAATTGGCAATAATAGAGGTGAATGCAAAAAAGAAGATAGCAATTGCAATAAATGTCGCCCCCCAACTCCCCACAACTGACGATAAGGCAAGCTGAGTTAACTCAATCCCATTAATCTTTTCAACTGGATTGTCAAGAACACCAGAAGAGAGAATGATGATGGCTGTCGCGCTACAAATCACGATTGTATCCATAAAAACACCAAGCATCTGCACATAACCTTGTGATGCGGGATGCGGTGGATATGGTGCTGCTGAAGCGGCAGCATTCGGCGCTGATCCCATTCCGGCTTCATTCGAGAATAAACCGCGCTGAATCCCCTGTGTCATAGCTTGACCTACGCCATAACCAATTGCTCCTCCAGCAGCTTCTTGTAATCCAAAAGCATTACGGATAATTAGCATGATGACATCTGGTAGCCGCTCTATATGATGACCGAGAACCCAAAATGCAAGTATCAAATACGCTAACGCCATAATCGGAACAATAAACTCAGCAACCTTTGCAATTGATTTTAATCCGCCAAATATGACAACACCACTCATCACGACAAGGGCTATACCAACATATAGAGGGTTAAAATCAAATGCTACAGCCGTTGCTTGTGCGATAGAGTTCGCCTGAACGGCATTGAATACCAACCCAAATGCAATAATTAAAAAAATAGAAAAGAGAACGCCCATCCAGCGAAGATTTAACCCTTTTTGCATATAATAAGCAGGGCCACCGCGATAATTTCCTTGGTCATCTTTCGTTTTATACAATTGTGCAAGTGTAGATTCGATAAAGGAAGTTGCCATTCCTAGCATCGCCACAACCCACATCCAAAAAATAGCACCTGGACCACCCGCCGTTATCGCAATAGCGACCCCCGTTAAATTTCCGGTTCCCACTCTTGCGGCTAAGCTGGTACACAAGGCTTGAAAAGAAGATATCCCCGCTTTACTGGACTGGTTGCTATTTTTTAAAACACCGAACATATGACCAAAATGGCGAAACTGGATGAATCCTGTTCGAAGAGTAAAGTAAATACCCACACCAAGTAATAAATAGATGAGGATAGAGCCCCAAACAATGTTATTTAGATAATTTACAATTTCTACCAAACTATTCTCCTTATATGAATATATAAATAAAGATTATTGTTTATATAATGATAGTCTTTTGATATTCCATCTCTCAGGCATACAAAGTTCACGATATAAACTCACTTTTATAGCGCCCCTAATTAAATACAGAACAAAGGATCATAAAACTATATTTTTTTATCTTTTCTGTAAAACATTTTCTGTATTGAGAATATGTTAGATCAAATTTTATTATCGCCACGCTTAACCCCCTTGGGTTAACCACAATTATTATTAATATTTATCAATAGATTACAAAGCAGCCCAACCAATCATAGAAAAGTTAATCAATTGATTTTTTTATTCTGCCAACACCTTATCTTATTTGCATATATAATAATCATATTCTCATATTAATGGCTGTAATAAAATGAACTTACTATATTCCTGAATATAGTTATTCAGCTAATAAGGCCAATAAATCTATTTATCAATAATGCTAATTTTTTATTCAATCATTTGTTATTTGGTATGAACGCGAACACTCATGGGAGAGTGTTGATAAAATACGCGCCTGAACCTATCCGAAAATAATCGAAAAAAGACAATGATAAATAGCCATTGCTTCTATTAGTGCAACACAATAAACTTTACAGCTAAATCGTAGCCCTATTGAAGGTTAAAAAATGAAAATCACCATTAAAATCTCTGATGATGCAGTATCTAAAAACCTCTATGATGCCTTTACCGCTGAATTACGCGCTAGAGTGTTAGAAGTCTACCCAGGTAGTGACCTATATATTGTTCATGACAGTGGTGCGACAACATTCGACACTTCAGGTTTCCATGATGATAAAGAAGCACATATTGTTCTCCATGAACTGGTTGAAGATGTTCTTCATCATGGCCATTGGTCAAAATAATTATTTTTGACTCATGCTTACCGGCCTTTAATTTAAACGTTCACGACATTTGAAGGCCGGTGAACAATATCTATCCTATTTGATTATTCCTCTCATTTTTAATTCTGATCAAGATCATGTTTGTAGCAATCTAACCTGCTTAAAAAGCGAAACGCCTTTTCTTTCTACCGCTATATGATAGATTATATAACGTAATTTTCATTTACATTGCTTTTGCTCATTATGGCAGCCAGTATTTTTACTGGCTCTTTTTTGTTTCAAAATGCGAAAAGATACGTAAACTAAGACCTTTTCAGCCTATTCTGCTATAGTTTCAGTTCGTTACCCTATAAAGTTAAATCTCATTTAGTGTAAAACTAGAGGTACTGCCATGAAACGTCTTTTACTTGCTGTATGCTTTGCCCCTGTCATTGCTATGGGTGCTAATGAACCACTTAACATTAGCCAAATTGCCAATGACTACTGTGATATCACTGGCCAAGCGCTTAACGATGCTTATCGTTCAGATAAAAGCAGCAATGAATTAGCAATAAATACACTTAGCCAATTAAAGAGCAAAAATGTTGATCTTGCCAAATTAGAGACTAACGAAGCTGATTTGCAAAAAAACTTAGATGTCGCAATCAAAGCAGTCCGTGATAATAAAAGTCAATTTAAAAACCAAGATGAATTTACCGCATCGCTAAATGACTCTATTTCAGCGTGTAAGATCCAAACTGAATTGCTTCTAAACAAAGCCAAATAATCATCAATATAAAAATGCGCTCAATATTTGTTCAGATAATATTGAGCGCATTTTATCGACGCTTTCTGATTTACTGTTGTTTCTCTTGGCAGATACCGGTTATTGCTGCTTGGTTTGCTTCAGTATCACTCAATAATAATTGATTGTATCCAGAAAATTTCCCATCACGCACATCAATATTCGCAACAAAAGGCAAAGCTGAACTGTTATCATTCAGTTGATACATACCACACACGCGAACGCCTTCCCCCTCTTTATAGTGATTCCGCTTCACCACCTTAACATCCTTGAAGGTTGTACTGGTCAAGTCCAAGTGGACACTTTTAATTGATAATTTTCATACTCAACAGGGCTCACATCCCCGTTAGCTGTATGAAGCCTTTTTACGTTATAATACTTCATGTAAGCCGTAACATCCGCAACCATTTCTTCGTAAGTTGCGTGATGGACTTTTAATATCCAGTCATGCTTTAAGCTTCCAAAGAAGCGTTCAACTACTGCATTATCCCAGCAAGCGCCTGTGTCGCCCATTGATTGCTTTATACCCATTCTGACTAAGGCTTTCCTTAGCTTTTTACTGGTGTATTGCGAACCGCGGTCGCTATGGAAGATAACTCCCTTAGGGTGCTTTCTTAGCCAATAAGCTTGTTGCAATGACTTTAAAACTAAGTCTGTCGTCATGCGTTTACTGATCGACCAGCCAACAATACGCCGCGAATAAAGATCCATGACCACGCTTAAATACATCCAGCCCTGTGCCGTTTTTAAGTAGGTAATATCACCCGCCCATACTTGGTTGGGCCGTTCTGGGTTAAAGTCCATACTGACTAAATTCGGCGCAGCCAAATGACGTTTATCGCGCTGTGTTGTTACCTTGTAAGCTACGCGCTGCCTAACGACAAGGTTAAGCCTTTGCATGATGGAACGCGTTTTATAACGACCAATAGCGAAGCCATGCTGATTCAGTTTTTTCATTAATTCACGGCTACCCAAGCTTTCACGGCTGTCTTTAAAAAGTTGCTTAGCTGTGCGATACAACATCAGTGTATCCTCAGTAATGAGCTGTGCTGGGCGTTTATCCCATGCATAGTAGCCTGAACGACTAAGCCCAAGCGTCTTACAACTTAAGCCTACTGGGTAGCCTTCTTGCCGTGCTTGGTGAATAAACTTAAAGTTTATTTCATTTCCTTGGCGAAGAAGGCCGAAGCCTTTTTTAATATTTCTTTCTCCATGCGCAAACGCTTGTTTTCAGCGCGTAGTTTGCGTAGCTCAGCACGCTCATCATCAGATAGAGCAACACCGCTGGCTTGGTCTTCAAAATGCTTTTTCCAAGCATAAATTTGGTTGGGATTAACACCTACGGCCTGAGCCGCTTCAACCACGCTGTAACCTTGCTCCGTCACCAAGGCAACAGCTTCTTGTTTGAATTCTTTGGTGTAGCTATTATATTTACGTTTCTGATTCATAATCACTCCAAGTCAGACAACTTCTAGTGTCTCAAATTGAAGTGTCTATTTGAATTAGACCAGAACAGGTCACTTTCTGTTGTGAAGGCAACTTTTGTTCAACAAGTTGCTGAGCCATTTTTTGAATATCTGCATCATTTATTGATGTAACATATTGATATATAAAGCCAGCAATAATAATCAAGATCACAATAAACAGTTTGGTTTTTACACGTTTCAACAGATAACCCTTCTTTGCGTTTACTTTTATCTCTAATTATAACTGTATTAAATGGGGGAAAGTGAACAAAATGAGTCAAATTTACGCTTCATTAAATTTGGTTCCATTCTATCCCGCAATGGGATAACAGACCTTTATTTTGGTTATCTTTATGATAGATATATAGTTAAAATAAATTATTTGAATAAGATATTTATATAAAAATAAAAAATAAATTTTAATATTCTTTTTTTATTAATTTTCATTATATATTAATAAAAAAACATTTTCAATTTTCACTCTCAACATTATAATCCAGAAACAATTCTCATTTAACCAACATAAACCAAATGAAAGAAAAAATAGTGAAAAACTTAGTTGACCTCACCTATGGCTCAAATAATGATGTTAAAATCGCGGCTATCAATGCATTAGGTGATTATAAATGCTCAATTGAACAACAAGAAGCTATTAATAGATTACTAGTTCTATGTGATGACTATAATAAAGATATCGCCATAGCCTCTATTAGTTCATTGAGTAAACTCGCCAAGTTTTTCACTGACTTATAGCAAAAAAACAAAACCCATTGATTTTAAAGGAAAATATTTTATTTGCATTATATACAATCGCTACGACCTAAGATTGATATCAAAAAGATAAAAATAAATTTCGAAATTAACAAACTGTATTTTTTATAATAAAAAATACACCTTAATCACTTTATTTTAAAAATTGAAACAGTTTCTTTTCATTGTGAATAAAATAAGAGGGATTTTGATGAAATTATGATTTATACCTCCATTTAGGTAAATATGATTGAAATAATAAATAAAAGAGCCACAATAATCATTAATAGATACCCACTAGGAGTATAATTATGAATTATCTTAAACCTCTTTTAATTTCAGCAAGCCTATTTGCCGTAAGTTTTACAACTTTTGCATATAACAATAATTATTGTGATGGCACTTGGCATAGAGGCAGTTATCACAATCAACAACAATATAATAATCGTCCTTGTGATGGTCCTCGTCACTATACTCATTCAGGGCGACATAATGGCATGATGCAGTACTCAACCTCAATTCAAACAGCACAACCCTCTGAAACACTGAAAAAAATTGCGGAAGATACGCCTAAAGGAGAAAATGGTAAGCAATACCTTATTCGTGTTTCCGTTATCGAAGTTTTAAATAACGACTCTTCTCAAAATCCATAATTCAATCAGGGCAGCAAGACTGCCCTGTTCAGTGACAAAATGACAGTCACTAAAAATTTAAATCCCTATTGGCTGATAACCTTGCCATTCAGGTTTAAAATGTTCACCGTTTGGTTGCTCAACTAAATGTATGTAATACTCACCCACCTGATTGAACAATAGACAATCATCAACATCCTTTAAATTATCTTTATGCTGCTGCTGACAATTAACTAAAAGTGAATGAATCGCTTTTTGCTTTGCAGCGCTTGCTGATTCTGCAACAAACAAATCAAACTCATGGAGTTCCGCTAAAGTAGATGATTGATATCCTCCAACATTAACAAAATACAACCGCTGTGAACTTACAGAAGGTTCGCGACTTAACTCAATTCTATAGCCATCCACCCAATCAATAATTGCATAGCCATCAATGTGGACTTTATCCTTATCACCGAACCACGCTTCCCTTAATGCTGGCCATGCATCTGTTGCTTGTTGAGCGACAACAAATTGCACATCATGCACTTCAATATTTGATTTACCTGCATTTCCACCAATATAAAACATAAATAACTTCATTTTGTATTCCGACTTTATCTTCCAATATCGATATGTAATTTATTACACATCGATATAAATTCAAAGTAAAAAAGCCCAGTATTTTGATAAAAACAGTAATGAATAATTTTTCATATTTATCATATCGTTATATATCCACCCCGTATCCACACATCTATTTTCATGCATAGAAATGAATAAAAACGCATTTTTTTTAAATAATTATTTACAAGTAAACAATTAACAATTATAACTAATCCAGTTTGTACTATTTCTATTGTAAGGAAACACCATGGATCGTCGTTCTTTTCTAAAAACAAGCTCAATTATCATGGGCGGATTGGCTAGCACAACTTTATTAAATCAAGCAATCGCTGAAACCAAAAGCCCTCTTGTACTTGATGCTCAACACCCTTTACTGCTCAATTTTAACGAGAACTCGTTAGGCATGTCCCCGAAAGCGAAAGATGCCGTTGTGGCCGCTTTACCGAACTCTTTTCGCTATCCAGATAGCGCTCGCGCGGAATTGATTACCGCTATTGGGCAACAGTACGCTTTATCTGATAAACATGTTTCTCTTGGGAACGGTTCTTCAGAAACAATTCAAGCCGCCATCGCTATGCTGGCAGCACAAGCACAAAAACAAAATATCAACTTTCAACTTGTTACACCGGATCCAACCTTTAATTATGCTGAGCTATACAGCATCCCACTCGGTGGAAAAATTACTAAAGTGCCGTTAAAAGAAGACCTGACTTTTGACCTGCAAAAGATGGAACAGCTAGCAAATGAGTTTGATGGATTGTCTATTATCTACATCTGTAATCCAAATAACCCAACAGCAATGATCACCCCTGCCAGTGAATTAGCAAAATGGATTAGTCATGCTTCAGAAAAACAATTTTTTATCCTAGATGAAGCCTATGCTGAGTATGTGGAAGATCCTAAATTTACCAGTGCAATTGAACTGGTTAAACAAGGTCACAAAAACCTTATCGTGACACGTACATTTTCTAAAATTTTTGCTATAGCGGGACTTCGAGTCGGCTACGGAATCGCTAACCCAGAAGTCATTGCAGCCATTGATGCATTTTTGTCTATAGATAATACAAATACAGCAGGGGCAGTTGCCGCACTAGCTTCATTGAAAGATAAGCCATTTATTGCATATAGTCTGAAATCAAATAATTTATCCAGAAAAATTGTTGAGACTGCATTAAATGAATTAGGAATTACCTATGCGCCATCTCAAGCTAATTTTCTTTTCCATAAAGTAAAAGGTGATGTAAAAACTTATCAGCAAAGAATGGCAGATGCCCATGTGATGGTAGGCCGAGAATTTCCACCAGCATTAGGATGGAGTCGTTTAACATTAGGTACACCTGAAGAAATGGAACAATTTGTTATTATATTAAAACAGTTCCGCGAAAAAGGTTGGGTATAGTTTAAATTGCTTCCCCCGCATACTAGGTGTATGGGGGGATTAATGAAATACATCACAGAACAACAAACTCATTTCACATCCCATTAGCCCATACTCAAACCCAGACTTTTCTAACACTCAGCCCAGAGTCAACTCAGTCAATCCGTCATTCAACGTTATACAGCAACGCTTATCTTTATTTTGTTCCTGTAAGGGTCAGCAAGGTATAACACTTCTCTCTTGCAACGCTATCCCTCTTTCCTTCATGTTATTCAACATCATACTCAAGCTTAACTTTTTAGCCAATATCGCACATTTCTCATGACACAGAGCGCTTATTAAGCAAGACGTCAGAATGGACCTTTAAAAATAAAGAATGCGCCAGCAAAAATCAGAAGAAAACCAATAATATGGTTAATTGTGATACTTTCGCCTAAATAGAGAACTGAAAAAATCACAAACACACAGAGTGTTATCACCTCTTGCATTGTTTTCAGTTCCGCAGCACTGTAATACTGGTGCCCAAGGCGGTTAGCAGGCACAGCGAAGCAATATTCGACAAGTGCGATTAGCCAACTAAAAAAAATAATGCTATACAATGGTTTATCGGTAAACTTTAGGTGTCCATACCACGCAAACATCATAAAAACATTCGAAATAATGAGCAATAAAATAGGATAAGATTTAGCAAGCATTTTAAAATAACGGATAGTAAATAATGATGACATTATGCTGAGAATAACAATAAAATCTATAACAATCGATTTTCACATCATCATAAAAAAGCCATTTCAATCATCTTATTTCGATAACTCCTGCTATATTAATCATTATTCAAATCGTCTTTGGAGAAAACATGCCTATTCAATATCGTTTAATGCAGATAACCGATTGTGAAAATGTTGCTCAATTATTACAAGCTAATTCAGAATCTCAAGGCGGTGGACTATTAGGGGATTACCCATTAAGTAAAGTTAAGATGATGTTTACTCACTCAACCCATACGATAGTCGCTTATGATAAGAATTTCATCGTTGGTGTTGTATTCAGTTTTAGCCCATATGCGGACACTCTGCCGCCTCTTGCTAAATATATTACACAACAATTTAGTGAGTTAATGGAAAATAATTGGTTTTACGGTCCTGTATGTATTGATAAGACCTATCGTGGAAAGGGTATTCTCCAAGCACTTTTTGATGCGCTTCGTGCCAAGCATGCAGGAAATCCTATTGCCTTTATTAATGCCAGTAATCAACGCTCTTTAATTGCTCATCAAAAAATAGGTATGCAGGAAGTGGCTCAGTTTACTTTTAATAATGTAGATTATTATCTTGTCACTCATTAATGGCTCGATACTTATAAATAGGCCACGCTGATCTTTTTGCGTTATTTTATGTACTAAAAAGTACATTTTTTGTTTTTATTTCCGTCATTATCGGTTACATTAGAAAAATGTGTATTATGGAGTACTCTTTTATGACTGATTTTTTAACTTCCAACCGAAAAGCATGGGATAAGCAAGCGCAGCAACAGCAGCCTTGGTCTATTCCTGTTGACTCACAAACGGTTGCCAAAGCAAAACAAGGCGATTGGCAAATTCATTTAACCCCTTCTCCCCTACCTAAAGCATGGTTAGGTGATATTAAAGGTAAACGGATCCTGTGTCTTGCTTCTGCTGGGGGGCAACAAGCGCCTATTTTAGCCGCTGCTGGCGCGGATGTGACCGTATTTGATCTTTCCGACAAACAATTAGAGCAAGATAGGCAAGTTGCGATTAGAGATAACCTAAAATTAGAAACTGTCCAAGGAGATATGCGTGACCTACATCTATTTACGGATAATAGTTTTGACCTTATTTTTCACCCTATCTCAAATCTCTATATTCCAGATGTCAATCCTGTATGGCAAGAGTGTCAGCGAGTCTTAAAACCACAGGGAAGATTGCTATCCAGTTTTTTTAATCCTGTTGTGTTTATTGGTGATCGTGATCCACAGCTACATGAACAACAATTGATTAAACCTATTTATAAACTGCCTTTTTCTGAAATAGAAGTACTTACGGAAGAGCAAATTAGCTTGAAACAACGCAATGAGGAAGCTTTTGTCTTTGGTCATTCATTAACTGACCTAATTGGTGGGCAAATAAATGCTGGTTTTCATATCGCAGGTTTTTTAGAAGACTGGCAACCTAATCCACGATTTGTCATCGATAATTATCTACCGACTTTCTTAGCAACACTCGCCATTAAAGTCGCCTAATTTGAAATTATTCAGGTTGATTTTCTGTTAGATCAGCCTGATTGTTATCTTGACAATATCTCGCCCACACTAATTCAAACTGTTCTTTTGGAATAATGTCATCTATTTCTTCAACAAAGGGAATAGATACCATCGTTTTGCCTACCGCATTTTTATGATACCTAACAATAAAGCGCTTGAAACCGTAAGGGAGTTCATTCTTAAACCCGAAGACTTCCCCACAATAATACCCCGTCTCTTCACCATCTGCCGTTTTGTTCAGCATATGATAATTAACGTTTCTATATTGGGCCGCAGTTGGATAAGCAAGAAAATCTTCCACTGAATTTTCAATTTTTTTCTTAGTGTCGAATTCTGATACCTGAGCGATATCAGTCATAATACCGGCAATATAGGCACCACCCACAATAAGCAATAGCACTAGGCTTCTTAATAACATATTTCTCACAGTGATTTTTATGAAATGTAAACTGATTTATTATAGTAAATTGTAACAAATTGCGACAGAAAAATAATCACCTTAAAAAAATAATTTAATCCTATATCATCTGCTTTTGTTGCTTATTGTATAAGAGATTAACTTATATTGCTTGCAAAGTTATTGATATATTTGCCAAAGATAGATCAATATGGCTGCGGCTAAAATCCAATTGAGGGTTGCAACGCCTAAGCAAACCCACGCTGAAGTCTTCATCGCTAACAAATAAACTGTTAATAAATACAACATATAAGGGATTAATGACCACAAGCCAAATAGTGCGGTTTTACGTAAAGCTAACGCTCCCTGCTCTTGAATCACTATGATGTGTGCAATTAATGCAAAAGTTGGAAATAAAGGAACCAAACCAGCAATATAAAACACCTTACTTTTTGATAATAAAGCAATAATTAAAACTGCAAGCGCACCTAACGAGCACTTTATAAATAATGAAAACATTATGACCTCTTCATGTTATTCAATTATTGAACGTCATTATCGCTAAACAAGCAAAAATACTCAGCGATTTTATACCGCATCGAGTCACGTTAAGTTTACCTGAGGAACATGGGGCAATACAATTTTAAAACAATAAGTTATTTTTAATAACATTAAGTTAGCTTCTGTATATATTTAAATTATTTTCCTTTTGAATATAAAGTATACACTGTTTTTGCCGATATCTTTGATTAGTGCCTACGCCTGACTTCTGTACGACTGCCATAAGGTATTGCCAGATTGTTTATATCTATTTGGTCATCACTTTATATCTATCAAGTAGTTTATTTGTACATGCTCAAGCATGTTATCGACAGTATGTAAGGAAATAATCAATGATGTCTGCTATTGCAAAAAAAACTAAATTACCTAATTTCCGATTTTCGTTTTCAGGTCTTAAAACAACTACACTCATTTGGCTGTTATCAGGATTACTGATTGTATTATTGCTTTCTTCTTGTTGGTTATTTTTTAGCTATCTAAAAAACTACCAAATAACCGTCGATAAACTGGACAACATTTATCAAGAGCAATCCGCGTTAAATAAGACATGGCAATCTCTTTTACAAGCGAGAAATACTATAAATAGAGCAAGTTCAAGACATTTATTAGTTATTAATAAAATGCAAACAGCAAATACTGACGTTGATAGTTTAGTCAAACAATTTCATGAAAAAATAGAGGATACAGAACAGCAATGGCTAGAATTCGCCAGCTTATCACAAAATAAAAATGAGTTAATATTTAATGAGTTAGATAAAAGTTATACTGAACTAAGAACCGCGCTAATAGAGTTGTCCAGTTTTTTAGTACAAGGCAAAACGTATGATTTTTTGAATCAACCGACACAAAAGTTTCAAGATGCATTTGAACAAAACCTCAATTATTATCACCAAAATCTCAATCAAAGCTATCATGAAATATCCGTTGCGAGTGAACAGCTATACCGAAAAAGCATTATAGGTATCATTACAGTCATTGTGATTCTAACGCTAGTCACATTATTAATTCGCTTCATTCTTCAATATCTATTTATTCGTCCTCTAAACCAAGTCATTGACGGCATCGAAAAAGTCAGCCAAGGCATTCTTTACCACAATTTTGATCACACAGGCCTTGCTGAAATAAAGTTACTTAAATCACATGTTTCTAACATGCAAAAAAAACTGATCGATATTGTCAAGAATATCCATTCAAACGCGCATAGTATAAAAAACGAACTAAATGAAATTACACAAATGAATCAAGATCTTTCTATTAGAGCAGATCAGCAAGCAGCTGCAATAGTTGAAACTGCGGCAAGTATAGAAGAACTCGATTCCTCTTTTAAACTTAATAGCGCCCATACTCATGAATCATGCCAATTAATGGAGAAAACCAGCATAACGATTGACAAAAGCAATGAGCTTATTTCTGATGTAGTTGAAAATATGGATGATATCGTCGATTTTTCGAAAGAAATTAGCAAAATTACCTCTACAATTGATAATATTGCCTTTCAAACTAACTTACTGGCTTTAAATGCCGCTGTAGAAGCCGCGCGTGTAGGTGAACATGGTAAAGGCTTTGCCGTCGTCGCTAATGAAGTGCGCGAGCTTTCCATGAGCTGTAACCAAGCTTCTAAAGAGATTAAAACGCTGATCGATAATTCGAATGAGAAAATTCATCATTGCTTTCAACTTGCCGCGGATGCTAATGACAATATTGTTTCCATTGCGAAAAGTACATCCAATATTAATGATATGATCCAAAGTATTTCTCATGCATCCACTGAACAAACCCACGGCGTTGGACAAATTCATCTTGCCATTAATGAGCTGGACAATACAACCCAAGCTAATGCAACAATGACTAAGGAATTACAGAGTTCTCTACAATCTTTAAAAAAACAATCTGAATTACTAAAAGAAATTATGGATATATTTCACCTTGATGCGACTTCTAACACATTAGAAGCACAGAATACTTGAACTCAAAATATTTAATTTTTTAACTGGGTAGTGGCTTATTAGTCACTACCTTCGTAATTTTCTTGCACATAGAAAGCATTTTTAATAAGTTATTTTTTGGCTTTATTCTGATATAACGATGTTGCTAATAAGAGATTAACCAAATATATAATGAGTTAACATGACAATAAAAATATCCGTTCTTGTTGATAATAATACCCTTATTGATAGCTATTTTTGTGGTGAACCCGGAGTTTGCTATCATATTGATGCTGATGGACATCAAATTCTTTTTGATACTGGCTATTCAGACATATTTATCGATAATGCACACACAATGGGCATAGACCTAGCAAATATCACTGACTTAGCCTTATCACATGGACATAATGACCATACTTGGGGGCTAAATCATTTAATACAACACTATGACCGTCGTAACAGCCTTTTCCCCAAAAAAATACGTCTGATCTATCATCCAGATGCCCTTCTTCCCAAACGTTTTGGTGATAAAGTTATCGGCGCTAATATTCCTAAAGCTGTATTAACGGCTTATTTTGAAAACCATGAAACCGTTAAGCCATTTTATCTGACTGATAATGTTATATTCTTAGGACAAATTCCCAGAACTAATACTTTTGAAGGAAAAGAACCTATTGGTACGACAGTTGATAATAACAATCAGCCTATTGATGATTATGTATGGGATGACAGTGCATTAGCGATTAAAACGTCTGAAGGCCTAATCGTTATTACAGGCTGCTCGCATGCAGGTATTTGTAATATCGTTGAATATGCGAAAAAAGTTACCAAAATGGATAAAATAGTCACTGTTATCGGTGGGTTCCATTTACAACAAGCTTCTGATGAAGTCTTAAACCAAACTGGTGACTATTTTAGCCAACTTGATGCTAAACAGATACATCCTTGTCATTGCACTGATTTAGCAGCTAAAATTCATCTTTCAAAATATACTAAAATTCAAGAGGTTGGTGTCGGGTTAGTATTAAACTATCCTTCATAATCACCCGCAGAGTGATGGTGCCTACTCTTCACCATCACTCGATAATTTTGTTGTATTCCTCAATAATAACTATACTCTTGAACCAAGATCACCATCGCTTTTTGCGCCAGAAATCATTCTCGTGAGTTCTTCACAACGAATAATTTTCCCGTCTGATAAATGGAAACAAGCGAACACTTCAAATTCACTCACC
The DNA here is from genome assembly GCF_033688105.1 of Providencia sp. PROV080. Lineage (NCBI taxonomy): Bacteria > Pseudomonadati > Pseudomonadota > Gammaproteobacteria > Enterobacterales > Morganellaceae > Providencia > Providencia sp. PROV080. The sequence continues at coordinate 2,076,996 of NZ_CP096346.1, read as the reverse complement.
TCTCCATTTTTTTTCTCTGCATGTGCAATATGCTGAGTATGAACACAGTTCTGCCCTTCAGCAATAGATTTGATCGTGATAGTAATACTATTGGTGGCTTCTTTTAGTACTTTGAGATGAGCAACAAATTCATCATAATCTATTTGCTTACCATCAACAATTTGGATGTAATTCGGTGAAAAATATTGTTCAATAACCGCAACTGAGCCAATTTCTTTGCCAAGTACGCTTGTAAGAGCCTGTTGAACAAAATTCATATTATTCATATTTAATTTCCATCTATTTAAAAACATTATTCAATACATATTTTGTCATTGCACATTCTTTTCAAGTCTATTCTTCAACAAATGCCATGAAAAAATTAATTATAGGTAAAAAACGCGAACAAAAGCCAACAAATAGGATTTTATGGGCATATAACAATAGCACTGCTTTTTGTATTCAATACTATAAGCTTGACTATTTTAATCCTCTGATAAAAATAGAATTTATTAACCTTAATACATATGAGTCATCATGTTAAATCCAATTGTTGTCATATCATACCGTTGGTTATTAAGGCCACATGAAATTTTTTAAGTGAATTCACCTATCAAGATAGCCTCTCAGAAGAATAAGCCTTTAGCCTAAAGCTATATACCTCTTTTTATTTCAACCATCTTATTATTAAAAATAATCTTATTCTCACTTTTAATTTAAAATAAAATCTGCCATTTGTTTTATATTCATGTCGCCTTAAAATTCATTCTAATTATCGATTGGCTTTTAATTGCCATTTAAAATCAATCAATTAAATAAAACTAAATTTAATTGATGTTCATCACAATAAATAATAGCTGATTTATCCTCTGCATATTATTAATAATAAAATTTACATACCCCCCACAAACAGAGGAGACTATCATGAAAAGTTTCTTGCTTATACTTACTATTCTTTGTTCATCAGCTTTCGCAGCTTATGCCACTGAAACGGTAACATGGTGTCCGCCAAATCCAAGTATTGACCCTCTCACTGGCGAAGCAATTTGTATCAACTATACGCCAGGAATAGGTGGTATTGATTCCGGTGGTGAAGGACCATAACGCATTACTATCTTAACTTAATATTAAAACCCTCGACATGAGGGTTTTATCATCATTATTCATAAAGAAATCTCTGTAACCATCTGACTAGATGCTCAAAACGTCAATTAAACTAGCTAGATTTTTATTGATTATATTAATGACCAAAACGGATTTTCCAACATACAAATAACGTCCATTAATAAAATTAATGATTATTCATTATTGTCCATAAAAACACCTTCAAACTCTGCCTAGACAACTTAACCATAATCTTCACTGTCAAAGTTGGATATCCGCCTTAAATCATCATGCTCTCTTTTAAATATAAAGAGAAGGTTCCCCATCTGGCCTTGTTTTAAACCGTCTATGTGCCCATAAATACTGTTCTGGCGCTTTCATGATTTCTTTTTCTAATACAGAGTTAATCGTTGCCGCATCACGTAATGTGTCATTAGTTGGATAATCAATCAGTTCCTTACCTAACACTAAATCATAATTCACACCATTTTTATTCCGTAGCAGTGTTACCGTAAGTGTTGGAGAATGAGACAGTTGCGCAAGTGTTGATGTGCCTTTTGAGGTTGAGGTATTTTGAACTGAGAAAAAGGGGACGAATACCGTTCCTTTTTTACCAAAATCTTGATCGGGTGCGAACCATATTGCTTTCCCACCTTTCAATTCTTGGACCATAAATTTTAAATTCTTACGATCAATCATCCCTTTGCCTGATCTGCATCGACCTTTAGTTTGAATATATTCCATCGCTTTATTGTTATGCGGCCGATACATAGCGTTCACAGGAAAACAGAGACCCATTATCCGCCCTCCCAGCTCCAGCGACATAAAGTGAACGCCAACTATAATGACACCTTTATTTTTCGCAATGGCTTCTTGGTAGTTATCAATTCCTTTTACCTGAAATAATTTTTTAACTCTTTTATCACTCCAAAACCATGCAATTCCCGTTTCAAATAATGCAATACCTAAAGATCGTAAGTTTTCATGAACGAGATCATCTATTTCTTTACTATTTTTATTTGGAAAACATAGCTCTAAGTTTCTTTTTATAATTGAAACTCTTCTTTTAATAAAATACTTCGAGTTTTCCCCCAGAAATGCACCAAGCCACAAAAGCCATTTGTAAGGTAATTGAACTAATAAAAACAATAGGATGATTCCCAACCATGTTATAATATATTTAGGATGGAGCAGTTTTAGGGAGAATAGATTTTTAGCGTACATATGTTTCTCTGTATTTTATCTTTACGGTATGCAATCAAAATTAGACATTAACAACTAATTTTAATTCAAAAAGATTATGACATGATTATTTATAAAAAACGATTATTTTGATTATATAAATAAAGATTATATTATCTCCTCTTGCAAAGGGAATGCATTTCTGTTTAAGTCATCAATAATTGACGCCAACTAAGAATAAAAAAGGCTGCACAATATGTGCAGCCTAATATATTGATGTAACCTATTATGATGATTGCTTATCTTTATTCTCTATCGCTATCATTTGTGGTTTTTCCTCCTCTGGCAATTCATATTCAATATTAATTGTGAGCAGCCCACTGGATAGGTCCGCTTTCTCTATTTGGACATTCTTACCGAGGTCAAACTGTAAGGTAAATTGTCCTTGAGATATACCTCGATGGATCCACTTTTCGTTATCTTCCTGAATTTTTTCTTCTTTTTTCCCTTCTACCAATAAGCGACCACCTTTTAATGAAACCGTTAAATCACTTTCTTGATATCCAGGAACACTCACCGTCAGCTCATAGCGGTTATCATCAACCTGTTTGAGGTTATAAGTTTGTATAGGCGATGAAATAGGCTTACTTCCTGTCAGTTGACTAAATAAACGGTCTATTTGGTCAAATCGATTGGAAAGTATATTATCAGAAAGTGTTGGAAATAATGAAAAAGGTCTAATGTTAGCCATAATTCCTCCTCCAATATTAATTAAACTTAAGGGTCTCTTACCTACCCATGATATAAATAGGAACTCATAATCGTTTTTCAAGTCCCCAAAACATAATTTTTATATTTCCTTTTAACCCCCTTGATTATCAATCAACTAATCAAACATCACCCAACGCTACGTACAATCAACTATGGGGATAAACTATAAGTTTTTCAAGGTGCTAACAACAGGAGATATATAAATGATACCAACAGCGCTAGTTTGCATGCGTCTAGTGATAATAATACCGACAGATTTCCTTGATGAAATCCCATGCTAGCCATTAAATTACGTTAAAATAACTTATATTCAAATAGCAGCATAATGGATAAGCAAATGAAAGAAGCGATCAAAAAGAGACCGACCCCATACACTCCTAAAACATGCCCTTTCTGTCATTTTTATGGAATACGCAAAAATAAAAATAACTGGTCATGTGACATGTGTGGGCGCGTGTGGACAAAAGATAATGACCCAAGGTTAAAGGAATAGCGAAGTGCATTTGCAAAAATGTAAACAAGAGAATATTGGGTTTTATCCACCCAGAACAGCTTGCCTTAGTCAGCAATTTTTGATTATTACGTTTGTCGGCATTGAAGCGTTCGATAACAGAGTCTGAATAAAATTACTTAAAGCTACACGCCTCAAAATTCGAACTTCCCTCAATCAACGGTGCGGTCAGATTATTGGGAAAGATATCAAAGTGATATTGAATTTTATTCGCGTACATTTTCATGTGCTTTTTTATGAATTTCATCTTTCATTGCTTTCGTTATTTTTTGGTAAATTTCTAATGTTCCATCACTAGAAACGGTACCCATATAAATATCATCACCACTCTTCTGAATAACAACTGAAACTTTTACCGGTTCTATCTTACCAAGATCTTTTGGTTCTACTTTCCCATTGATTGTATAAGTCATGCTGGTGACTTCTTGCGTTAGCACACTGGGTTTTGGGTCAAAACGCCATCTAGATTCCTGCTTTACCTCTTCGACATCATTCCCTGCTTGAATCAATAATGAGTCTATCGCAACTCCATCTGGAGCTAGTATCATAAGTTTAAGAATTTTTATTTCTGGAGTGTTATAAGCATCAAACCAATAGCCATATAAGTCACTCTCGGAGTATGGTTGAGGAAGTTTTTCAATTTTTTGTATTTTGTTATTAGTATCAGCAACACTGACACTAAATATACAAGGAAGTACAAATAGCAGAGCAATTGAAGAGAGAGCTTTTTTCATCATATTCACAAGTAATTTATGATTTATCAGTAATAAAGCAAAATACAGCTTCTAACGCTGTTCCACAACTTCAATTCAAGAGTGAGCATCGGAATATTAACTGAGTAGAAGTGCAGATTCTATTGATTATCCAATTTATAAGTGGTGATACCAATGACTTCACCAAAAGGAACTTTCATGACGACAAACTCGACAGTACCATAGTGTGTTTTAATGATTTTCTTTATACCCTTATTTTCGAAAGTGGCGCATAATTTTGTTAATTCCGTTAGTTGTGTCGTGTCAACACCCAGACTCGAAAGGTACTTAATTTCTTCAGGTATGCTACCGCAATCACTCTTTTTAGATTCACTCACATGATACCCATTTGTCACTGAAATCAGCTCGTTATCTTTAAATAACAGTATGGCATTCATAGTCCACGGAGTGAAAGGCGCTTTATCATTTGAAAAATACAAATCGATATCGCATGCCTTATATTCGCGCATACTTTTGCAATTTCTTAAATCGATATCTTCATTTTTATTGACGTCTTCAAAGCTTTGTTTCCACTTCAAGCCGAATGGTGCTTTAGTTTCATTATTTAGCTCCGCTGTATAACCATTAAAGCAAGCCATTGTTAATAAACCAGCTACAACTCCCTTTTTCATACATCACCATATTCATATTTAAGTTAAGTTAAGTTAAGTTAAGTACGTAAATACTAGGATAATTGCAGATTTCAGACAATAAAAAATCACCAAAATAACTGATAAAACAACTAAGCCAACGGTATTCGTTGTCATCTACTTCTTATCAATACTCAATACGAGAAATAGAATGTCATGGTCAATTGATAAGAACAGTGTCATAACCCCCCCCCACATTGTGAGGTGCTTTTTGTTCATAAGTCCTTTTCAAGAGACTGAGTTACTAATTAAGCTTTAGCATGTAAGCTACACCAATTTTCATCTAAATCTTCAATTAACGCGAATTGTTCATCGATCTGATTGATAGTTAAGCTCATTCTTAGGTATTTATGTTCCACTCTCTTATATAGAGCAAAGAAAATAGGATTATCAATTGTACTTTTTGTAGTATCAAGAGTAACCATTGTGACTTCTTGACAGTATGGTTCTCTTCTAACTATCTCTGCTAATTTAAATAAATAAGGTTTATATTTGCTCCATTTATTATCTAAGTTTTGCACATCAATAGTATATTCATCAATAGGGGAAATTGAATACTTGTACTTTTGTTGTGTAGGATACAAGTCATCTAGTCGTTGATATGTCAATTCGTATGAATTAGATTTAAGCTGCATTTGAAAATATTTAACTCCCCTTCCTTGAAGGGTTTTCATGATCAACCGTATTTTTTTTTCGGACATTCGCAAACCAAAATAAATTGCCTTTACAGCCCTGAAATCGTAATACTGTTTACCCTTACTCGGTGTGATAATTCTAATTTCTTGTTCATAGTCCCACCTCTTAGACTTTACACTTGTTAATTTTTGAATAACTTCATTTTGCGCATCCGATGCAAATATATCGTCAACATTTATTATCGGTGGTTTATTTTGATATATGACATCAAAAATAGAATATCTAGCACCTTCAAATTCACACAACTTATCTAAATCATATTCAATACAGAAACCATTATGGCTATCAGCATAATGCGCCCATAACAATTCATCAGTAAAAGTCTTACTCAAAGAGTAAATTCCAGACTTATCTTTAGTAGCAATTAAATCACTAAATGCTTCCTTTAATGAATCAAGTGAATTTAAAGAGGTTTGTTTTGTATTACTAAGCGCACTATTTAAAACATCTAATTGATCAAATACTTGATCTGTTAATACTAGACCTTCACATGGGTCGTTTAACTTATCATAATTAGGGGACCAAAAATAATCCTGTTCTAATGAAGATAAATCCCTTGAAAACACATCTTTATCTCCACCTCTATACTTGAATACTCTCATACTAGTTTCCCTTAGGACGATGTCATCAAGATATAAATTATCTGTAGATAATGTAGGCTATCTTTGATAACCACTTCAAATGTGACAATAAAAAACGGGAACTATTAAGCTCCCGTTATTAATCACACCACGTAATAAATTACATGTGTTTGATGATTGCGTCGCCGAATTCGCTACATTTCAGTAGTTTAGCGCCGTCCATCAGACGTTCGAAGTCATAAGTTACGGTCTTAGCTTCGATTGCGCCTTCCATACCTTTAACGATTAGGTCAGCGGCTTCTGTCCAGCCCATGTGACGTAACATCATCTCAGCAGAAAGAATAATTGAACCTGGGTTCACTTTATCCTGACCTGCATATTTAGGTGCTGTTCCGTGTGTTGCTTCAAACAGCGCACATTCTGAACCAATGTTTGCACCTGGAGCGATACCAATACCACCAACTTGTGCCGCTAATGCGTCAGAAATATAGTCACCATTTAGGTTCATACATGCGATAACATCATACTCCGCTGGACGCAGCAGAATTTGTTGCAAGAAGGCATCGGCAATCACATCTTTAATGATGATATCTTTGCCATTTTTTGGATTCTTAATTTTAACCCAAGGGCCGCCATCAAGTAATTCACCGCCAAACTCTTCTAGAGCTAGTTGGTAACCCCAATCTTTAAAGGCACCTTCAGTAAACTTCATAATGTTGCCTTTATGCACTAGAGTAACTGAATCACGCCCATTATCGATCGCATATTCAATCGCCGCACGAACTAAACGTTTTGTCCCTTCTTCTGAGCAAGGCTTAATACCAATACCACAGTTTTCTGGGAAACGAATTTTGGTGACACCCATTTCATTTTTTAGGAAATTGATGACTTTATCTGCTTCTGCGCTACCCGCTTTCCATTCAATACCTGCATAGATATCTTCTGAGTTCTCACGGAAAATAACCATATCAGTCAGCTCAGGCTGTTTAACTGGGCTTGGTGTACCTTTATAGTAACGAACTGGACGTAGGCAGATGTAGAGGTCAAGCTGTTGACGTAGTGCAACGTTCAAAGAACGAATACCACCACCAACTGGGGTTGTCAGAGGGCCTTTAATCGAAACACGGTAATCACGGATTAAATCGAGAGTTTCTTGCGGTAACCAAACATCTTTACCATATAATTGAGTAGATTTTTCGCCGGTATAGATTTCCATCCAGGAAATTTTGCGCTCGCCGTTATAGGCTTTGTTAACTGCCGCATCAACCACTTTCAACATCGCTGGAGTTACATCAACACCAATACCATCACCTTCAATGTAGGGAATGATTGGGTTGTTTGGAACATTCAGTTTGCCTTTGGCATCAATGGTAATTTTAGCGCCTTCTGCCGGAACTACTACTTTGCTTTCCATTAACCTCTCCTTTCACTTGCGCATTTGCTTGTTAATTTTTTGTAAGAGACCCGTCAATACTACTTCAATCTTTCTCTAACGCCAATGGTTAGTCGTTCAAGGTTTTATGTGGATCGCATTAAACGTGTTTATCAATGATTGTTACATCCCTATAAAAAAGAAAGAATCGGATTAAAATCATAACATTACAAATCCCTTTGAATTATTGGCGATATCACATAAAAATTATGTCGTAGCAATAATTTATTAAACCAATAAAAAATTGGTGAAAAAAGAAACTATTAACAGGTCACTTTCAATCAATAGCATTGTTAAATTTTATTTAATTTATATATATAATATTTGTTAATGTATTTTTTATATTAATGTAATTTATTAAATATCACTGAGCCTATATAAATATATTTATTCGTTATGTCTATTTTTAAATAAAACGGATTTATCCAATCTTTTTAAGACAAAAGTGCCAATAGAAAATTCAGTCGCCTTTCTACCTGATAGGTATTTTTTACAGTATGTTTGACACATGTAAATCGAACGCATTTTCTATTTACCCCCTCAAAATGATAGAGAAACAACGATATTTTGTGAGTACATTGCTCCGAAAATAGCAAATTACTGTAAACCGTTATTTATCGATTAACGGAAATAACATCGCATCAATCTACAGCTGCTGACAATGACGTTTTTTAAATAGATGGATTAAGTATCCACCGTTTTCTGCTCGTTAACTGTGGCTAATTTGGTGAATACCTAATAAAAATCCTACAAGGATAAGTGAAATGGCGTGTCCTCATGCGGTTGATAATACTGAAATAAATACCATAGCGTTATTCTTTGCTTATTAACTTATCGTATCCTATTATGATTTTACTGCTTGAATTAGCCCTGTATTTTAGTTTTGCTTCGCTCACGCTTATCCCGGTGTCATTTTGTGTGAAAATCAACTAGACTAAAAAAATCAGTCAGTAGAATGCTGGTCTGAGTTTTATTAATACAATATTAATCGGTTAAAATGAGTTCCCATGCCCATAGCGAATCATAAAGCAAAGCCTCCAGCCAATAAAAAAAGTCAACGTAAGTTTGTTCGCAAACCAGCCTCTAATCATTCTCATGCATTCTCATCTAAACCTAAATCAGTCGTTGCACGCAAAGTCATCTTATTTAATAAGCCCTTTGATGTGCTCCCTCAATTTACCGATGAGCAAGGCCGAGATACCTTAAAAAAATATATTCCTATTACAGGCGTTTATGCGGCTGGTCGATTAGATCGTGACAGTGAAGGCCTCTTAATTTTGACCAATGATGGAAAATTGCAAGCGCACTTAACGCAGCCACACAAAAATACGCATAAAATTTATTATGCACAAGTTGAAGGCATTCCTGACGAAACCTCGCTAGAAAAGTTTCGTCGCGGTTTAGTGCTCAATGACGGACCAACTCGCCCCGCAGGTATCGAGTTAGTCGATGAGCCAAGTTGGTTATGGCCAAGAACGCCCCCTATCCGTGAACGAAAACACATTCCAACAAGTTGGTTAAAAATCACGCTTAATGAGGGGCGAAATCGCCAAGTCAGGCGAATGACCGCAAATATTGGCTTCCCGACTTTACGATTGGTCCGTTACCAGATCGGTGAATATACACTGAATAATTTATTGCCAGGCGAATGGAAGGAGATCACTCTTGTTTAAACCTCACGTTACCGTTGCAACAATTGTCCATGTAAACGATAAATTTTTAGTTGTTGAAGAGCTAGTTAATGGTAAAGCGACATGGAATCAACCAGCCGGTCATTTAGAAGCGAATGAAACGCTACTCGCTGCTGCTGAACGCGAGCTGTTCGAAGAAACAGGGATCAAGGGACAGCCTCAAAGGCTCATTAAAATTCATCAATGGATTGCGCCTGATGAGACACCGTTTATACGTTTTCTCTTTTCTTTAGCGCTGACTGAACAGTGTGAAACTCAACCTCAAGATAGCGATATCTCTTGCTGTCACTGGGTTAGTGCGCAAGATATTCTTGAAAGTCAATGCTTACGCTCTCCACTTGTTGCTGAAAGTATTCGATGTTTCCTTGAAGGAACTAGCTATCCTCTTGATGTACTTGGTGCATTTGGTGATCACTATTGATAATCAATTCTCCACCATAATAACAGCCTATAGATGGCTGATTAAAGATACATCCCAGCTATGTTGTCATGGCAATGGCGTGCCTCAATACGGTGAAGATGTAATCTGTTACGAGCGATAAGAATATTCCCCTGGCTAACGCTGGCGTAACAAGGGGACAACATGGTAAAGTATGGGGCTTAATTTTTCCGCAGTGAGAGTATTACATGTCAGATAACAGCCAAAAAAAAGTCATCGTCGGTATGTCCGGTGGTGTTGACTCATCCGTTTCAGCTTATTTGCTCCAGCAGCAAGGGTATCAGGTTGTTGGTCTGTTCATGAAAAACTGGGAAGAAGATGACGATGAGGAGTATTGCTCCGCAGCGACCGACTTGGCTGATGCGCAGTCCGTTTGTGATAAATTAGGTATTGAACTTCATACCATCAATTTCGCGGCAGAATATTGGGATAATGTTTTTGAACATTTCCTGTCTGAATACAAAGCTGGACGCACACCAAATCCAGATATTCTATGCAACAAAGAAATTAAGTTTAAAGCATTTCTTGAATTTGCAGCAGAAGATCTCGGTGCAGATTATATTGCAACTGGTCATTATGTCCGCCGTCGTGATGTTGATGGTAAAAGCCAATTACTTCGCGGCTTGGATAGTAATAAAGATCAAAGTTATTTTCTTTATACACTCAGCTATGAACAAATCAGTAAAAGTCTGTTCCCTGTTGGCGAATTAGAAAAACCTGAAGTTCGCCGTATCGCTGAAGAAATTGGATTGGTCACCGCAAAGAAAAAAGATTCAACCGGTATTTGTTTTATTGGTGAGCGAAAATTCCGTGATTTCCTTGGTCGTTATTTACCTGCACAGCCAGGTCCTATTGTTACTGTTGAAGGTGAAACCATCGGCGAGCATGAAGGATTGATGTACCACACGCTCGGTCAGCGTAAAGGACTTGGTATTGGTGGAACAAAAGAAGGTTCAGATGAACCTTGGTATGTCGTCGATAAAGATGTTGAAAATAATCAGCTGATTGTTGCGCAAGGCCATGAGCACCCAAGACTAATGTCTACAGGACTGATCGCACAACAATTAGACTGGGTTGATAGAGAGCCATTAACACAAACACTACGCTGTGTTGTTAAAACGCGCTATCGCCAAGCAGACATCCCTTGCACTGTTACCCCGCTCAATGAAGGTAAAGTTGAAGTCACTTTCGACTATCCAGTGGCGGCGGTTACCCCAGGTCAGTCTGCTGTGTTTTACCTTGATGAGGTATGCTTAGGTGGCGGTATTATTGAATCCCGTATTCAGGAGTAATTGTGGCTAAAAATTATCGCGATATTACACTTGCGCTCGCGGGCATTTGCCAAGCAAGTCACATGGTACAGAAACTTGCTCAAGAAGGTATTTGCAATGACCATGACCTTGAAGTCATGGTCAACAGTTTAACTAACATGAATCCATCTTCAACGATTGATGTTTATGGTAACGACCCTGCGAATCTAAAAGTCGGACTAGGCGCGATGCTCAGCATGTTATCAGGCGGTAATAGCGGTAGTGGTTTATCTGCCGAAATGACCCGCTATATGTTAAGTATCATGGTGCTAGAACGACGTCTCAATAAAGATCAACAAGCCATGAACCAACTTGGACAACGTATTGAACAATTCGAGCGCCAAGCGGATTACTTTGAACCGATGTCTGAAGGTGTGTTTAATGCATTAGCTGGAATTTATGTGGATGTGATCAGTCCACTCGGTCCACGTATACAAGTTACAGGTTCCCCTGAAATTTTAAAAAATTCACTCGTGCAAGCCAAAGTCAGAACGCTCTTGCTGTGTGGTATTCGAAGTGCTGTATTATGGCAGCAAGTTGGGGGAAGCCGTCTGCAATTAATGTTTTCCCGAAGCCGTCTGAGTCATCAGGCGAAAGAAATTTTGTCTCACCTTTAAATCTGGAGTTGCTACCAATGGAATTATCCTCACTGACCGCTGTATCCCCGATTGACGGCCGTTACGGTGATAAAGTCAGCGCACTACGCACTATTTTTAGTGAGTTTGGCTTACTGAAATTTCGCGTTCAGGTTGAAGTTCGCTGGCTACAAAAACTGGCGGCAACCGCCCAAATCAAAGAAGTTCCATCATTTGATGCTGACGCAAACGCTTACCTAGATGAAATAGTCGCGAACTTCTGCGAAAAAGACGCAATGCGTATTAAGGAAATAGAGCGTACCACCAACCATGACGTTAAAGCGGTTGAATACTTTCTAAAAGAGAAAGTGGCACAAGTCCCCGCCTTGCACGCCGTTTCTGAGTTTATCCATTTCGCTTGTACCTCTGAAGATATCAATAACCTTTCGCATGCATTAATGCTAAAAACAGCCAGAGAAGAAGTGTTACTGCCTCAATGGCGTCAAATTATTGATAAAGTGAAAGCAATGGCGCATGAATATCGTCATCTCCCTCTACTTTCACGTACTCACGGCCAGCCGGCGACACCTTCTACCATTGGTAAAGAGTTTGCCAATGTTGCTTATCGTATGGAGCGTCAATATCGCCAGTTAGAGCAAGTGGAAATTTTAGGTAAGATCAATGGTGCTGTAGGTAACTACAACGCACACATTGCGGCTTATCCTGAAGTCAACTGGCATGAATTTAGTGAGACTTTTGTGACCTCTTTAGGGATCACATGGAACCCATTCACCACACAAATTGAGCCTCATGATTACATCGCTGAACTATTCGATTGCGTCGCTCGTTTTAATACTATCGTATTAGACTTTGATCGTGATATTTGGGGTTACATTGCGCTCAATCACTTCAAGCAAAAGACAATCGCTGGTGAAATCGGTTCTTCAACCATGCCACATAAAGTCAATCCAATTGATTTTGAAAACTCAGAAGGTAATTTAGGTTTGGCGAATGCCGTACTTAACCACCTTGCTGGTAAATTGCCTGTTTCGCGTTGGCAGCGTGACCTAACGGATTCTACGGTGTTGCGTAACCTTGGCGTCGGTCTTGGCTACGCTTTAATTGCCTACCAATCGACTCTTAAAGGCTTGAATAAGCTAGAAGTTAATGAGCAGCATCTGCTCGATGAGTTAGATCAAAACTGGGAAGTTCTGGCTGAGCCAATTCAAACCGTTATGCGCCGTTATGGTATTGAAAAACCATATGAAAAGCTAAAAGAGCTAACACGCGGTAAGCGAGTCACTGCGGAAGGCATGAAACAGTTTATTGATGGATTAGACCTCCCTGAAGAAGAAAAGACGCGCTTGAAAGCAATGACACCTGCCAATTACATCGGTTACGCTGTCACTTTTATTGATGAGTTAAAATAGCGTTTTATTTCAATAAGTCTTAGTGGAATCAAGTAGGCGAAGAATTCTTCGCTTACTTTTCTCTTTTTTTGACATATCTCTGTTTTGTTTGCCTTTGGTTTACTTAATCTCTTGTTGTAAAGCACATATCTTTTTACCATATCCCCTCTAGTGCGACTATTATGGCGATAACTATCGTCAAGTAACCTGTAATTCTTCTTTAATATGAGGTTTTAGATGCGAATTCTTATCGTTGAAGACAATGCTCTTCTTCGTCACCACTTAACTGTACAACTTAAAGAACTGGGTCATCAAGTTGATGCAGCTGAAGACGCTAAAGAAGCTGACTATTTTCTACATGAAAGCCGCCCAGATATTGCAATGGTTGACCTCGGCTTACCCGATGAAGATGGTTTATCCATGATTAAACGCTGGCGTAGCACACAAATCAATATCCCTGTTTTAGTGCTGACAGCGCGTGAAAGCTGGCAAGAGAAAGTACAAGCATTAAACAGTGGTGCAGATGACTATGTCACCAAGCCTTTTCACCTTGAAGAGCTAGTCGCTAGAATGCAAGCATTGATGCGGAGAAACAGTGGACTTGCCTCTCAAATTTTAGAGTTAGATGGCTTTATCATTGATTTATCAAGAAAAGAATTTATGGTAAATGGTGAGTCCGTTAAATTAACTGCTTTTGAATACACGATTATTGAAACCTTGCTCCGCAATAACGGCAAAGTGGTCAGTAAGGATTCCTTAATGCGTCAGCTGTACCCTGACGCGGAGCTGCGTGAGAGTCACACTATTGATGTATTAATGGGGCGGTTACGGAAGAAAATACAACAATTCCACGCAAAAGATGTGATAGTGACAGTCCGTGGACAAGGCTATCGCTTTGATGTGAATGGCTAATATGCGTTCAAAAAAATTTAAACTTAAACCTTTATCGCTGAGAGCACGTTTTTTATGTGCCACCTCAGCGGTTATCCTCGCGCTTACGCTTTCTTACGGTATCGTTGCGATATTAGGCTATCTGATTAGCTTTGATAAAACCACATACACCTTACTTCGTAGCCAAAGTAATCTTATTTATAGCCTAGTTCAGTGGCAAAATAACAAAATTGATATTCGTGTACCGCCAAATTTCACACTGAATAATCCAACACTTATCATCATTTATAATGAAAATGGACAAGTACTTTGGCGACAACGTGAAGTGCCTAATGTCGAAAATCTTATTCGTCGTGATTGGCTAAAAAAAGAAGGCCTGTACGAAATTGATACCGATATTGGTGAAACACGCCAGCTGTTACAAAATAATCCGGAATTTAACAGCAAGTTAGATGATATGAACCACAACGATGAGCCATTAACGCATTCCGTTTCAGTAAACCAATATGGCGCAACAGAAAATCTCCCTCCCCTTACTATTGTTGTGGTTGATACGTTACCCCAAGACTTACAAAAAACAGGCTTAGTTTGGGAGTGGTTTGGTTATGTGCTGCTGGCTAACTTAATTTTAGTGATTCCACTACTTTGGCTGGCTGCATATTGGAGTTTACGTCCAATAAAATCTTTAGTATCACAAATTAGTAGCCTCGAAAAAGGCGAACGTGAAATGTTGGATGAAAACCCACCAAATGAATTACGTGGCTTAGTTCGCAATTTAAATAACTTGCTGACTAATGAACGCAAACGTTATAGCAAATATCGCACTACCCTTTCTGATTTAACACATAGCTTAAAAACGCCTTTGGCCGTTTTGCAATCGACTTTGCGTTCACTGCGAACAGGGAAGCAAATGACCATTGAGCAAGCAGAGCCTATCATGTTAGAACAGATTGGTCGTATCTCTCAACAGGTTGGTTACTATTTACACCGTGCTTCTACTCAAGGCGATAATAACCTGATGTTACGCGAAATCACCTCAGTCCCCTCTGTGTTAGATAGCCTTGCAAGTGCTTTACATAAAGTCTATCAAAATAAAGGCGTGTCGATTACAGTCGATATTTCTCCTGAAATCACCTGGTTAGGCCAACCAAATGACTTTATGGAAGTCATGGGTAATATTATGGAGAATGCGTGTAAATATTGCCTTGAATTTGTCGAGGTGACAGCAGCTGTTGGGCAAGATAGTTTAGTGATTACTGTTGATGATGATGGGCCTGGCGTGCCAGAAAGCCAGCGTAATATCATTTTCGTCCGAGGACAACGCGTAGATACGTTACGCCCAGGTCAAGGCCTTGGATTATCCATTGCCCTTGAAATTATTGACCAATATGACGGTAATATCACGATCAGTGATAGCCCACTTGGCGGTGCCAGAGTACAAGTGACTTTCCGTCGACAGAGTGTCAATGAAGATAGTTAATCTGTGATCATCGTGTCTGTTTACCATCTGCCGTAGTGGCAAATTCAGGTATACTATCAACAGATATGTTAACCTAGGACAATAAGATGGATTATAAACTGAATCTTGACTGGCAGAGTTTTCTCGATAGTCATTGGCAGAAACGCCCTTTACTCATCAAAAACGGTTTTACACGTTTTATTGATCCTATCTCGCCTGACGAACTCGCGGGACTAGCGATGGAAGATGAAGTTGATAGCCGCCTTGTCAGCCACAATGAGGGCATATGGCAAGTGGCTCATGGTCCTTTTGAAAGCTATGAGCATTTAGGCGAAGAAAACTGGTCTATTTTAGTGCAGGCAGTAGACCATTGGCATCACCCAAGTGCAGCTTTGATGAAGCCTTTTAGAGTCTTGTCTGATTGGCGA
Source organism: Providencia sp. PROV080 (assembly GCF_033688105.1). Lineage (NCBI taxonomy): Bacteria > Pseudomonadati > Pseudomonadota > Gammaproteobacteria > Enterobacterales > Morganellaceae > Providencia > Providencia sp. PROV080. The sequence continues at coordinate 2,061,136 of NZ_CP096346.1, read as the reverse complement.
ATGGATGACCTCATGATCTCCTATTCTGTGCCGGGTGGTGGTGTTGGGCCTCATTTGGACCAATATGATGTCTTCATTATCCAAGGTGAAGGCCGTAGACGTTGGCGTGTTGGTGAAAAAGTGCCGATGAAACAGCATTGCCCGCACCCTGACCTTCTTCAGGTTCAACCATTCGATGCGATCATCGATGAAGAAATGGAGCCGGGTGATATTCTGTATATTCCACCTGGATTTCCCCATGAAGGTTATGCGATTGAACCATCATTAAACTACTCTGTTGGTTTCCGAGCGCCGAATACACGTGAGCTCATGAGTAGCTTTGCAGATTATCTGATCTCAAATGACTTAGGAAGTTATCGTTACAGTGACCCAGACTTGTCATTTAGAGATAACCCTGCCGAGATTTTACAAGGCGAGCAGATTAAGTTACGGGAAATGATGGAATCTATGCTGCATGAACCAGACGTTTTCCGTAAATGGCTGGGTGAATTCATTTCTCAGTCACGTCATGAACTGGATCTTGCACCACCGGAACCACCTTATGAGCAAGACGAAATCTATGACCTTCTCAAAACTCAGCAAGAGACCTTATATAAACTCAATGGGTTGAGAGCACTACGAGTTGGCGACCAGTTTTTTGTCAATGGCGAATGCCTAGAAACAACTTGCTATGAAGCTGCTGATAGCCTATGCCGTTACGATTCCGTTAACGTTCAGCAACTCGGTGATGCTATTGATGATGTGAATTTTATTGCGTTAATCACAGCACTAATCAATAGCGGTTATTGGTATTTCGATGATTAATTAAATATTTCTATCATACCGTACCTTATGTTCTCCATAAGGTACGGTAACAATGCTATTTACTGCTCGTTTTTTGCTCTTTGCGCAGTCAATTCAGCGATACGCATAATCACTTCTACCGCTTTCTCCATGCCTTCTAATGTAATAAATTCATGTTTACTATGGAAATTATAGCCACCCGTGAAAATATTCGGGCAAGGCAGTCCTCGATAAGATAATTGAGCACCATCAGTACCGCCACGAATAGGTTGAATAATGGGTTCAATACCACAATCCTTCATAGCTTGATGAGCAATTTCAATAACATGTGGGTGTTTCATCACTTCTTTATGCATGTTGTAATAACTATCATCGATCGTCAGCTCAATATAACAGCTGGGATGTAGACCTTGCCCTACTTTCTCTGCAATACGAATGATATTTTTCTTACGTGCCTCAAAGCCCTTGTAATCCCCCCACTTTTCACAGTAACTATTTATAGAGTTTAAGCTACCTGTAATCGCTGTCTCGGGGGTATTCCTCCAATCGCCGTATTCGGCCGCTCATTGTTATAAGTCCAAAGCCACTGTGTGGCAAGTTCTTGAGCGTGCTCAACGCTCTCAAATATATTTAAATCAAGCCATTCATGACGAGCTGTTCGGTTAAAGCGTTCAATGTAAGCATTTTGTGTAGGCTTGCCAGGCTGAATATAAAGTAAGGTAATTTGCTGCCGTGTTGCCCAGTTTATTAGCTCTCCTGAAATATATTCTGGTCCGTTGTCGCATCGTATCGCTTTGGGTTTACCGCGCCACTCGATGACTTGTTCTAACGACCGAATAACTCGTGCGCTAGGCAACGATAAATCAACATCAATCGCTAAGCATTCACGATTAAAATCATCAATGACATTAAAGGTTCGAATGCTGCGGCCACTGGCTAAGCTGTCTGACATAAAATCCATAGACCATACTTGGTTAATGGCTACAGGCACACTGAGGGCATCAGGCTTATCGCGTTTTAAGCGTTTGCGAGGCCTAATTCTAAGATTAAGCTCCAACTCACAATAAATTCGATAAACGCGCTTGTGGTTCCATGCGAAGCCCTTTACGTTGCGTAAATACAAGAAACATAGACCAAACCCCCAACGTTTTTTGTTTTCGGTTAGGCGTATTAGCCAGTCAGCAATCTGATCGTTTTCAGCATTAAGTTTACTTTGATAGTAAAAGCAGCTTTCGCTCACATTCATGCACAAGCAAGCAAAGCGAATGCTTATGTCATACTTAATTGCGGCAGCCTTAGCCATCTCCTTACGATGAGATGGCTTTATAACTTTCCCTCAAGCGCCTCCAAACGAATCTCAGCTTTGAGACGTTCTTCCGCATACATTTTTTTGAGCCGACGGTTTTCGTCTTCGAGTTCTTTCATTCGCTTCATCAACGAAGCATCCATACCGCCGAATTTAGCTCGCCACTTATAAAATGTTGCAGAGCTAACACCATGTTCTCGGCAGAGTTCTGGAACGGGCATACCACTTTCATTTTGTTTAATGATTGCCAATATCTGGCTATCAGTGAATTTTGATTTACGCATAGAAAACTCCTTGAGTTTATTTTAATAGAATTTTCTATAAATAACTGCTGCGATTTTTCGGGGGGATTACACCCTGACTATCAAAATCACGAATAAGGTAATTCATTTCTGCTTTTTCAACAGAGCCTTTCATTGAGTTTAGGTGATAAAAACCCTCATAACCTTCCGTATTTTCAGGTGTTTCTTCTTTTGGTAATTCAGCATGGATACGATTTGCTAATGCTAAAGCATTCACCATCACCCCTTTAGCTGTTCCCGGATGAACGTTATTTCCTACGATTTTTATAGCGACATTAGCGGCATTAAAATTTTCATATTCGAGTTCACCGACAGCACCACCATCGACCGTATAAGCCCAACGAGCATCAAAAACTTTTAAATCAATATGTTGTGCCCCTCGGCCAATTTCCTCATCAGGCGTAAAAGCAAGACAAATTTTACCATGTGGAATTTTATTCTCTTTAAGACGAACTAAAGCCGTAATGATCTCTGCAATACCCGCTTTATCATCAGCGCCCAGTAATGTCTTGCCATCGGTCATGATCAGCGTTTTACCAATCATTTCATGTAAGACCGGAAACATTACGGGCGATAACACTTCGTCACCAATCCCTAGAGCAATATCACCACCACGATAATTTTCCAAAACTTGTGGAGCCACATTTTTACCTGAAAAATCAGGTGACGTGTCTAAATGTGAAATAAAGCCGATGGTGGGGACTTCCCAATCAACATTGGCGGATAAGCAAGCCGTTACACACCCATACTCAGAAAGCGCGACGTCTTCAAAGCCCAACATTTTTAATTCATTGACGAGAGCACGAGCAAATTTTAATTGCCCTGTGCTACTAGGTACTGTTTTTGCGTTGAGTTTTGATTGTGTGTCAAAAGCGGTATACTCAAAAAACCGCTCTAAAAGTTTATCCATGCTTTATTCCCCCCTAATATTTATTGCCTTATTATGGGGATGAACGTATCAACAATTCTTGTTTCAAATCACTTTTGCGGTTAATCACAAATCGTTTTAGACAAAAACATCGTAGAGATGATAATAAAATAGCCTTATTGAATAATTTTTATAAACCTATTTTTCTCGTTATTCTCTATTGGTGACGATAAATAGGTAAATTTGTCATTATTATTTCAATTCAAATTTCATTTTAATCTATTTAAAATAACGAAATAACTAATACCTTATACGTTGAAACAGTTAACGTTTTATATTAATTTACAGACGATTATTTCGGACGTGAATGTGCCCCAATAGCTTCTCCTTTCGACTGTTCATTTAATGTCGATGTTGCAGCCAATATCTCTGTTGATGTCTCTAATAATGGCATGACCAATTCTGCAAATCGATGAGCTTCTTCTAAGTGTGGATAACCCGATAAAATAAATTTGGTGATACCGATAGCTTGGTATTCCTTTATGCGTGAGACAATTTGTTGTGGATCTCCTACCAGTGCCGTTCCTGCCCCAACACGCACTAAACCAATCCCCGCCCATAAATTAGGCGCAATAAATAAATTTTCTCTTGAACCTTTATGCAGCGCCTGCATACGAGCCTGCCCCTTCGAGTCCATCCGTGCAAAGGTCGCTTGTGCCTGTGCAATGGTATCATCATCAAGATGGGCAATCAGTTTGTTGGCTTCATCGATAGCTTCTTGTTCAGTCTCTCGCACAATGACATGTAGGCGAATACCAAACTCCAGACAATGACCTTTATCGGCTGCGTGTTGCTTAACCTGATTAATTTTTTCAGCGACCTCTGCCAATGGTTCACCCCATGTTAAGTATGTATCAACATATTCTGCGGCAATTTCCATTGCTTCAGCCGATGAGCCTCCTAAATATAGCGCGGGTCCTGAAGGTTGCAGCGGCGGATACAGTAGATGGGCATTTTCAACTTGAATATAGTCACCTTGATAATTAACTTGTTGGCCATTCATTAGCGGTTTATAAACTTCAAGGAACTCTTTCGTCATATGATATCTTTCTTGATGATCGAAAAAGAGGCCATCACCTTTATTTTCTATCGGATCCCCGCTTGCCACCACATTTATCAGCACCCTTCCACCAGAAAGCCTATCCAGTGTTGCTGCCATACGCGCCGCAAGACTTGGTGGTTGTAAGCCAGGCCTAACCGCGACTAAAAATCGTAATTTTTGTGTCACTGACACCAGTGCTGCCGCGGTTACCCATGGATCCTCACATGCCTTTCCTGTGGGAACGAGCACACCATGAAAACCAATATTATCTACCGCTATCGCGAGCTGTTGTAAATACGCTAGAGTGACCGCACGTCCCCCTTTTGACGTTCCTAAGTAGCGTCCATCTCCCTGCGTCGGTAAAAACCAAAATAGTTGTTGTTTTTGCGGTATTGCCATTTTTAAATATGCCTTATTCTTGTTACCATTAAAATGTTTTTAGCTATCTTGCTGATTAATGTTTATCAACCCATTAGCTCACATTGAAAATATAATAATTATCGATTAAGAAACGCTTCCCTACATCTACATTATATTGACAAGGAGCTCTATAAAAATAAATTTCATTTTAATTCATCTATTAATAAAAAATATCAGGGTACTATTTCAAGCCCTATTAATTTTTATCTTTTATTAAAATAAAAACTTACTTCATTATAATGACAGCGGTGTTAGTCATATTTTCAATCAAGCCACAATAAAACTTTGTTGGATGAAAAATGCATTGATTTTAAAGAGTCGCCACTCAAAAAGACATTGAACATATTAATCATTCATTCCCATTAATTATTTGACACTTAATAGGTGTTATTTAATTAATTTGAACATTAAATATTTATACTAACAGTAACCACAGCTGTACTATAATTACATACTTGCCATCCACATTAACGGATAATGACTTTATTTATTACCTGTATAGACTCTACATTGACTCACAACAACTTCTAAACAGCTTTAATCAGTTGAAAATAAAGAGAATAATGATGAAAAAAACATTTTTAGTGTATGGTGTTAGTAAAGGATTAGGAAAAGCACTCATAGAGGGTATTCCTACGGCTCAAGATACTATTTATGGGGTTTCTCGTTCAATTCCTCAATTCATTGGCGATAACTTCCATTGGATTCAAACTGATTTAGCAGATAACCATTCAGCGCAAACTGTCAAAACCATTCTTCAAGATACGCCCATTGATTGTCTCATCTTTAACGTCGGTATTTGGGAAAAACATGCTTTTACTGATGAATATCTGTTTGAAAAAACAGAAGACACTGAAATAGTCAATATGATTCAGACCAATATTAGCGCCTGTATCTTGCACCTTAAAGCAATGTTGCCAAACCTACGTCTTGGAAAAAAGAGTAAAATCATTTTAATTGGTTCAACTTGGGGTCTGGATAACCATAATGGTCATGAAGTGACTTTCTCTGCTTCAAAATACGCATTACGCGGTATTGTTCAATCGTTAAGGGAAACACTACGCCAAGATAAAATCGCTATCTCAGTTATAAACCTCGGTTATTTAGCAACTGAATATGATTTATCAACGCCTATCGAAGATGTTATTTCACGAACTGAAGGAGCACTGATCCCATTACAAGACGTATTAAATGCGGTGAAGTTTATCTTAAGTACTAGTGATGCAACCTGTGTAAAAGAAATTACCATGCCGGCTATGTTAGATGAGAACGTCTAATATAAATTCATAAGCATGATGATGTGAGGGGGAGAAGCATCCCTCACATACAGGGGTTTATCATTGACTTTCGCGAGTCGAACTCAATTCACTCATAAGCTGATTAACGTAATCCACCACCACTTGGCTAGCAAGACCATAATGCTTCTCTTCAAATTCACTTTCAACTTGACTCGGCTCTAGATTAAGCTCAACGGTATGTGCCCCATTTAACCTCGCTTCATGCACAAAACCCGCAGCGGGGTAAACATGTCCAGATGTGCCAATTGCAATAAAAATTGTCGCTTCTTCAAGCGATTGGTAGATTTGGTCCATACCAAAAGGCATCTCACCAAACCAGACGATATGGGGTCTTAGTGGTTGAGGAAATTGGCAACAATGGCAGCGTTCTTCCACGCTGAGATCCCCTTTCCATTCCACGACTTGATTTGACCAACTACAACGTACCTTCAATAATTCACCATGCATATGCACAATACGTTTGCTGCCCGCACGTTCATGTAAATTATCAATATTTTGAGTAACGAGCAGAAAGTTATCGCCTAGCAACGCTTCTAACTGTGCTAATGCAAAATGTGCAGGGTTTGGTTTAATATTTTCTTGTTGCAGCTGACGGCGACGCTCATTATAAAAACGTTGTACTAATTTAGGGTCTCGCGCAAATCCTTCAGGGGTTGCAACATCTTCAACACGATGTTCTTCCCATAATCCATCGGAGGAACGAAACGTTTTAATGCCTGATTCGGCTGAAATTCCGGCTCCTGTTAATACGACTACTTTCACATTTTTCATATTGGTTATTCTATTTTCACTGTAAAAAAAACGTTTGCGATCTCGTTGACGACGTAACATTTTAATTTTTTTAAGTTTCTTTAGCCTATGACGAAAACGCAACATCGATATACTTCCTTCTTCCATGTCTTTATAGCACAGATGCCATACAGTACCTTGAATAACAAGGTTGATGACTCAAACCTAAATCGAATGTAAGTATAACGCAATAGATAACAACAGAAAGTGTGAGGATGAATGTTTAGCGACAATTTTAATTAAGGATTATGAAAACACGCTCTTTTACAAAATAGTGTATTTTCATCGACCATCAAATATCGAAGTCTTGAGTGAGACGAGCTAAAATAGCCTCACTTTACGCACGTCTTAATTATTTCATCACAGATAAAAGGTTAGCATGGAAAAATTATTTGAAAAAACGATGTATGCTTCACGTTGGTTACTCGCACCTGTCTATTTTGGGCTATCACTGACCTTATTAGCGTTAACCATTAAGTTTTTCCAAGAGCTGTGGCACGTTATCCCCAATATATTTTCTATTCCTGAACCTGATTTAATTCTGATCTTATTATCTTTAATTGATATGGCATTAGTCGGCGGTTTGCTCGTGATGGTAATGTTTTCAGGATACGAAAATTTTGTATCTCAACTTAATATCTCTGACAGCAGCGAAAAATTGAACTGGCTAGGTAAAATGGATGCCACCTCGCTAAAAAATAAGGTCGCAGCCTCAATCGTTGCAATCTCTTCGATTCATTTATTAAAAGTGTTTATGGACTCAAAAAATATACCTGATAATAAGTTAATGTGGTATGTCATCATCCATCTAACCTTTGTTCTTTCTGCATTTGTCATGGGTTACCTCGACCAATCGATCATGAAAAAAAGCAAATAACCCTCTTGATTAAAGGAAGAGTCAATGCTCTTCCTTTAAAACACATTTTACGACATGAAAAATCATTCTTGTTGAGGAATAATAATCTTCAATTTATAGATAAATGAGCATAACAATGAGCAAACATTTTGTTGGGCAATATGAGGCAGAAATTAAGTTCAAATTACCTCACCACCAGCAATTTTTACACGCTATCAAGGCTAATGGCGCCGACCTTTTTACTGCCGACAATACGGAAACTGACTACTTTTTTGATACCCCAGATCAGCAACTAGCGCAACAGGGTATAAGTATGTCGGTACGAGAAATGCACCCTTCAGGAATTAAACTGTGGATAGTGAAAGGGCCTGAAGCCTCTGAATGTAAAGCGATTGATATTGAGGATTGTACTCACGTCAAAAAGATGCTCACCACCTTAGGATACCAGTGTTATTTTACTGCCAGTAAAGTGCGTAGTATCTATTTTCTTGGTGATGCTCACATTACCATTGATTATTTGGTCGATATTGGGTGGTTCGCGGAATTTGCGATTATGACTAACGAATCTCATCTGCTTCCCCAATTAACCCAGCAGATGCTGCGACTCGCTCAGCAATACGGTTTGAATGAAACAATGATTGAACGACGCAGCTATAAAGAGATCCAACTTGCACAGAGCAATATCACTTGCTAAGCATCGCTGGGGCGCTATTCCCCCAGCGAATTACGCTTTATTGACCACTCAAAATACGTGCAGGGTCTAATTTGCTAGCTCTACGCGCTGGATACCAACTAGCGACTAGGCTTAATACTACCGTCGTCAACAACACATACACCACATCTAACAGATGCGGTTGAGAAGGCAGGAAATCGATAAAATACACATCACCTGATAAAATAGGATGGCCAATCACATATTCAAGACCTTTGATGATGGTGGTTAGATTTAAGGAAATCACCACACCCAGTACCGCACCAATACATGAGCCCACTAATCCACTTAACAGACCGTACCACAAAAATATCGCTCTAATTTGCCTGTCTTTAGCGCCCAGTGTACGTAATACCGCAATATCACTGCTCTTGTCCTTCACTGCCATGACCAGTGTTGAAACGATATTGAAACATGCAACGCCGATGACAAGGATCATGGCTAAATACATAATACCGCGCACCATTTGAATATCGTTGTACATGTAACCATAATCGCCAATCCAGCTCTTCACGACGACATGATGCATTGTCTTCAACCCTGCATCATAAACAACTTTATCGGCATTAAACGGATCATCTGCTTTAATTTCAAATCCTGTAATACCCTCGCCATAATCTAAATACGCTTGGGCATCGACCAGCGGAATCAAGGCCAGTTGATGGTCCAGCAAACCGCTTAAACGAAAAATACCGGCAACCTGAACACGGATCCGTTTAGGTTGTTGTATTTTTAAACTCGCATCCGTATTGGGGATCATAATAGTGACCCAATCGCCTACTGCGACATTCAATGCATTCGCCACGCCTTGACCCAAAATAATCGATTGTTCCCCAGCCTTAAAATTTTTCCAAGCATCGTCGAGAACAAAATTCGGCAGTTCACTCACCTCAGACTCTGTTTCTGGTGAAACCCCCATTATTTGTATCGCTTTGAGATTAGCTCCTCGCTCTAACAAGCCTGTAAAACCAACATAAGGGCTAACGGCTTTAACGCCCGGCGTATTGCGGATCACATTATTTGCGTACTGCCAATCTTGATAAGGCGCCTTAACTGCGTAAATTTGCCCATGGGGAACAACTGACAACACACGATTTTTCAATTCGCGTTCAAAACCATTCATGGCGCTCAAGCCAATAATCAGTACTGCCACACCAAGCACAATACCGAGTGTTGAGACAATAGACACCAGTGATACCATGCCCGTACGACGGCGACCTCGGCTAAAGCGTAGCGCAGTGAGTAAAGTCAGTGGTAATCCAGACATTACACTGCCCCCAGAGTAACATCTTGTTGTAGATGACCATCACGCATTTCTAGCTGGCGAGATAAGCGATGAGCTAATTTCATATCATGGGTCACGACTAGAAATGCCGTACCTTGTGTGCTATTCAATTCACCTAATAATTCAAAAATGGCATCTGCATTACGCAAATCAAGGTTACCTGTTGGTTCATCCGCCAGTACCAGTGCAGGTTGATTCACCAATGCTCTGGCAATCGCCACACGCTGACGTTCGCCTCCTGAAAGCTCAGAAGGACGATGCCCTGAGCGATGAGCTAGCCCGACGGCCTCCAGCATATGAGTTGCACGCTCAAAAGCTTCGGCTTTTTTGATGCCACCAATCAATAGTGGCATCGCTACATTTTCTAATGCCGTAAAATCAGGTAACAAATGATGAAACTGGTAGATAAATCCTAAGTCTTTATTGCGAATAGCCGCTCGTTGATCAGAAGAAAGTCGATTAATATGCTGACCGCGGAAAATCACCTCACCTTCTGACGGTGTATCTAGACCCCCTAATAGATGCAGTAGTGTGCTTTTACCGGAACCTGAGCTACCAACAATGGCCATCATTTCGCCTTCATTCATCGAAAAACAGACATCTTTTAATACTTGTGTTGATAGTGTCCCTTCTTGATAGATTTTACTTAAATGCTCACAGACAAGAAGTGGTTGTTTATTCATAACGTAACGCCTCAGCAGGTTGCACAGCCGCCGCACGCCAAGAAGGATAAAGCGTCGCAAGCAGCGAAATCAGCATTGCGGATATCGCAATAATTAAAATACCAGAAAAATCAAGCACGATAGGTAATTGAACGCCTTTTGGTAACATACCAAATAAAGGCATTAAAATATTCAATTGACTCGAAAGTAGCATACCCAGTAGTGTGCCTATCAGGGTTCCCACAATTCCTGCACCTGCCCCTTGGATCATAAAAATGGCCAAAATACGGCCACGCTTCAGACCTAAGGTTTTTAAAATGGCGACTTCCGCTTGTTTTTCCATCACCAGTAATGACAGTGATGTAATAATATTAAAGGCCGCAACTGCAATAATCAGGCTTAGTAACAAGCCCATCATGTTTTTTTCCATTCTAACGGCTTGGAAAAACTCACCTTTACGCTCTCGCCAGTCAGTCCATACCAATCCTTCGGGTAAACTTTGCTGACTCAATGTGTCGACTTTTAATGGTTCATCGAGAAATAATCGCCAGCCAGTAATATGCCCTGACGGGTAACGCATCATTCTTGCCGCATCATCTTGTGCCACAATCAGTTCGCTCGCATCCGCTTCCCCATTGGTTTGAAATATCCCAGCCACCGTAAATAGACGCTGGCTGGGAATACGTCCCATTGGCGTCAATTGACTCACACCCGGTATAATTAAACGAACTTCATCACCCCGTTTTAGACCTAAATTTTCAGCTAACTTTTGGCCTAAAAACACGCGGTACTGCCCCGCGACCAATTCTGAGCGCTGCCCATCAATTACATTATCTAACAAGGGTGACCTTTCCTCTGACGTGACACCCACCATCATGCCTACCCCAACATTCGAACGGCTTTGTAAAACCACATCCGACTGAACAATGGGCGTAATATGTTTAACCCCTTGTAGATGCTGTAAATCCGCTATTGGGTATTTTTTAGGATCGATATGCCCTGAAGCCGATGTTAAAACGGCCTGCGGCATGTAAGAGAGTATGCTATCTTGTAACGAACGTTCGAACCCATTCATGACAGAGGTCACGGTGATCAGTGCAGCGACCCCTAACGTGATACCAATCGCTGATAGACTGGATACAAAACGGCCGAATTTATCGACAGCTCGTCCGCGCATATAACGCAGACCTATAAATATTGAGACAGATTGAGACATGAAATCTGTAACGCCCCTGTTGCCAAAGCGAAGTGTTCAGCGATAATAAAGGGTACGAATGATGAATGGAACCACCCGGCCCCGGTTTTGTGGTTTTTTTTCTTATTGGCACGGCCTGTTTGTCTTACTTTCAGACAATTGTACGGGGTAAAACAGGTTGTTTAACCATGATGCATTGAGAAACCGAATATTTTTATGTCTGCAAAATTTCGTTATGAACTCCCTACGCGCGGTGGTGATGTCCGTCATCTAGGATGCTTGATTGGGGCCGCTGGTGCGCTTGAATGTGGAGAGATGATAGAGCGTCATCAAGGGCCTGTGGTCATCATCACAAGAGATATGCAGAACACACTGCGCCTACGCGATGAAATTCAACAATTTACCCAACTACCGATAGAAATACTTTCTGATTGGGAAACATTACCCTACGATAATTTTTCACCACACCAAGAAATTATCTCTCACCGTTTATCAACCTTATATCGCCTACCGACAATGCAAAAAGGCGTGTTGATCCTGCCCGTCAACACCTTAATGCAAAAGGTATGCCCTGCTGAATTTTTAACTAGTCACGCGCTAGTCATGGCGAAAGGCGATAAACTTTCACGTGATAGCTTGCGTGATGAACTTGATAAAGCAGGTTATCGTCACGTTGAACAGGTTTTAGAGCATGGGGAATATGCAACTCGAGGCGCGTTACTCGATTTATTCCCAATGGGTAGCACTTTACCGTATCGAATTGACTTTTTTGATGATGAAATTGATAGCTTACGGACTTTTGATGTCGATAGCCAACGAACCCTTGAAGAAGTAGCACGCATCAATTTATTACCCGCACACGAATTTCCTACCGATAAAGAGGCTATTGAGCGTTTTCGCAGCCAATGGCGCGAACGTTTTGAAGTTAGACGCGATCCTGAGCATATTTATCAACAGGTAAGTAAGAAAACGTTGCCTACCGGTATTGAATACTGGCAACCCCTATTTTTCAGTCAACCGCTACCCTCTCTATTTGACTACTTGCCTGCTAACACACTTTTTATTTCGCAACATTATCAAGAAGCAGCAGAACGTTTCCAAACAGATACCCAGCAGCGTTTCGAAAGCCGCGGTGTCGACCCCATGCGTCCTCTGCTACCGCCAACCGATTTATGGCTCACTGTCGAACAACTTAACCAAGCATTAAAACAATGGCCTCGAGTTCAACTTTCGGTTGAGAAATTAGCGGATAAAGCAGCGAATACCAATTTAGACTATCAACCTTTACCCGACATTAGTACTCAAGGGCAAAGCAAGCAACCATTGGAAAAGCTCCGTCAATTTATTGAACATTTTGATGGAACCGTGGTTTTCTCTGTTGAAAGTGAAGGTCGACGTGAAACGGTGACTGAACTATTAGGTCGCATAAAAATTCGCCCTGAAATTATTAACCGTTATACCAGTCCATCCGACAGCCGTTTTGCTATTATGGTCGGCGCCGCTGAACATGGCTTTATTCAGCCTCAGCAGCACCGCGCTTTAATTTGTGAAAGTGACTTACTTGGGGAACGTGTTGTTCGGCGCCGTACGGATAACCGTCGAACGATCAACACCGATACGCTCATTCGCAACTTAGCCGAATTACGTCCTGGTCAACCCGTTGTACACATTGAACATGGCGTTGGACGTTATCAAGGTTTGACCACCTTAGAAGCCGGTGGCATTAAAGCTGAATATTTGATCCTGACCTATGCAGGTAACGATAAGCTATATGTACCTGTTTCCTCTTTACATCTTATTAGCCGTTATTCTGGCGGTGCAGATGAAAATGCACCTCTCCATCGTCTTGGCAGTGATAGTTGGGGCAGAGCCCGTCAAAAAGCGGCAGAGAAAGTACGTGATGTGGCAGCAGAACTACTCGATATTTATGCGCAACGTGCAGCCAAGCCTGGCTTTGCATTTAAGCACGATAAAGAGCAATACCAAGAGTTTTGTCAAGGCTTCCCCTTTGAAACGACGCCCGACCAAGAATTGGCTATCAATGCCGTCCTTAGCGATATGTGCCAACCTATCGCCATGGATCGTCTAGTGTGTGGTGATGTTGGTTTTGGTAAAACCGAAGTGGCTATGCGCGCGGCCTTTTTAGCTATCAACAACAATAAACAAGTAGCGGTACTTGTACCAACCACCCTACTTGCTCAGCAACATTTCGATAATTTCCGCGACCGTTTCGCAAATTGGCCAATAAGAATCGAAATGCTTTCCCGTTTCAAAACGGCAAAAGAACAGCAGCAAATTATTGAGGAAACTGCGGAAGGGAAAATTGATATTCTGATCGGTACGCATAAATTGCTACAAAGCGACATCGTCTGGCATGACTTAGGCTTACTTGTGGTGGATGAGGAGCACCGTTTTGGTGTTCGTCATAAAGAACGTATCAAGGCGATGCGTGCAGATGTCGATATTTTAACATTAACCGCAACACCGATTCCTCGTACATTGAATATGGCAATGAGTGGTATGCGAGACTTATCGATTATTGCGACACCGCCAGCTCGCCGTTTAGCCGTCAAAACCTTTGTGCGTCAGTATGATGACCTGGTTGTTCGTGAAGCGATTTTGCGTGAAACATTACGTGGTGGACAAGTCTACTATTTATACAATGATGTCGAAAATATTGAAAAAGCCAAAAAACGCCTTGAAGAATTGGTTCCAGAAGCGCGCTTTGTGGTTGGCCACGGTCAAATGCGCGAACGTGAGCTTGAACGCGTGATGAGTGATTTCCACCATCAACGTTTCAATGTCTTAATTTGTACTACGATCATTGAAACAGGTATCGATATTCCAACGGCAAATACAATCATTATCGAGCGTGCTGATCACTTTGGACTAGCACAGCTGCACCAATTACGTGGTCGTGTAGGTCGTTCTCACCACCAAGCTTACGCTTATTTGTTGACCCCGCATCCTAAAGCCATGACAACTGATGCCCATAAGCGTTTAGAGGCAATCTCTTCACTTGAAGATCTCGGCGCTGGTTTCGCACTAGCAACTCATGATCTTGAAATTCGAGGAGCCGGTGAATTACTTGGTGAAGAGCAAAGCGGCCAAATGACCACAATCGGTTTTACACTGTACATGGAGTTATTAGAGAATGCGGTAGATGCATTAAAAGACGGACGAGAGCCTTCATTGGAAGATCTCGTGAATCAGCAAACGGAAGTCGAATTACGCATGCCCGTGCTACTGCCTGATGATTACATTCATGATGTCAATATTCGCTTATCATTCTATAAACGTATAGCAAGTGCGAGTGATGAAAGGGAGTTAAGCGAGCTGCGTACAGAGTTAGTGGACCGTTTTGGCATGTTACCCGATGCTGGGCGCTTTTTACTGGCGAGTGCAGCCATTAGGCTTGAAGCAGAAAAATTGGGTATTAAGCGTATAGAAGCTCATGAGCAAGGTGGATTTATTGAATTTGGCGAGAAAAATAAAGTGTCGCCAAACTTCTTAATCAGTTTATTACAGAATCAACCTAAAACGTTCCGCCTCGATGGGCCTGTGAGACTCAAATTTGTTCACGATTTAAATGATAGACATGCTCGTATTGAATTTATCAAACAGTTATTAAATGACTTTGCGGATAACTTAATCGATTAATTCTCTGCTCAAATGCCTTGAAACAACCTTCAGTTGAGCCTTCTCTGGAGGTTGTTTCAATAAATATTAATCAAAATAGGCGTACGTATTCTTTCCAGGATAAATCTCAACAGCGTTATTGAATGTGTTTGATACTTTTTCATCATTTTTGACACAATAAAAAGGTATTAGTGCATTAGCGTCGCTACGAGCAACGTCACAAAGTTCATTACTAGAAGCACTTAAATCTAAACGACCTTTTTGATCAAGAGGTATCAATAGCCCCGGCTCGTATGCTGTGCGCACTTTACCTAGCGTATTACCAATACGATACACCACATCATAACCCACAATGATTTGTTCGACTTTCTCAGTAATGACACAGCTACGATATTCACGATCCACTAATTTAGGCAAAGACTGACTTTGTAATGTTTGGATCATAAATACCATCTTACATTCACTTTGTGCTGGATGGTAACGTGATAAATATGCTTGATTAAACCCATCTAGCACCCCCATGAACGAACAATTTTCATGCTCAATCAGCCGATGTGATTTGATAGGTTCAATAGACAGCACTGTTGCGTGTTTGGTTGGCTTCTCAGACCAGCTTAACGATACTATTGATGCAATAATAATGAGGCAAATAGCTATTGCTGCTAATAAAAACTTATATGTTAGCTTCATAGGCGCCCTTATTAGTTACAAAATTAGTAATATCTCTATTGTATCCGTTCATTTTGATAATTCGATGATTGCAGACAATATAGCCACAATTTTTGGAATTTTCTTAACTCACGATAACTTTTGAAAAATTCACTTTGACCTCATCCATCATTAGGTCAATAAATTAAAATGTAATTTAATTTTACATCTTGATTATGATCAATTTATTTTATTATATTTTTAGTGTTAGTCACTTAATGCTTTATCCCAAACCGATAAATTATCGATAACTATTTATTAAACAAGAAAATTATCAATCATGAAATTTTATACATTTTCTTAGTTTATTAGATAATGTTATATATTAGATAGTTAACTATTATATTAACATTAATATGCAAACTATTTTTTAATAAAAAAGCCTTTAAGGCTCATTAAAAAATCATGTTTAATCACTAAGCAATACGTAGATTAACTTAAACTAACAATGATTTGTTACTAAATAATTCACAAATAAGCCTCTATTTTTAGAATTAATAGAACTATTTTTATTGAATGAACACGTTATCAATAAAGTGGTTAATCTTTTTTAGTATCATATGAAGGGTAATTAATCATTTGAATGAATATTTAATATAACAATAGTATTCATCAGAATAAAAACCCTCGTTCAACACTGAACGAGGGTTTCTGTGTAGAAGGTAACGACATAGAAAATTAATGAAGCTTCAGCTTCGGACGGATAATACGGTTAATGCTGCCCACTAACATCATTAATCCCGTTTTGACGTAACCATGAAGCGCTATTTGATGCATTCTATACAATGAGATATAGACGAAACGTGCAATTCGCCCCTCAACCATCATATCGCCACGCATTAAATTCCCCATCAAGCTACCTACGGTACTGAAACGTGAAAGAGATACCAAAGAGCCGTGGTCTTTATAGACATAGTCTTTTAATGGTTTCTCTTTCATCATTGCTAAGATGTTATTATAACAATGCGTTGCCATTTGGTGTGCCGACTGCGCTCTTGGTGGCACAAAGCCCCCTTCTGGCTTAGCGCATGAAGCACAATCACCAATCGCAAAGATAGTCTCATCACGCGTTGTCTGTAATGTTGGTTTCACGACCAGCTGATTAATGCGGTTAGTTTCTAGCCCTGCAATTTCTTTCATGAAGTCAGGGGCTTTAATACCTGCGGCCCACACCATTAAGTCAGCACGAATTTTTTCGCCTTCTTTAGTATTCAAACCGTCATCATCTGCACTGGTTACCATGGTTTTCGTCAGGACTTTGACGCCAAGTTTGTTTAATTCTTGATGCGCGGCTCCTGAAATACGAGGAGGTAGCGCTGGCAAAATACGTTCACCTGCCTCAACCAAGGTGACATTCAAAGCATCCGTATCCAGCCCTTTAAAGCCATAACTGGTTAACTGTTCTACCGCGTTATATAACTCAGCAGATAGCTCAACCCCAGTAGCACCAGCTCCGACTATCGCAATGTTCACTTTTTCTTCCGCATTATCACGGACTGAATAACGTAAAAATAAGTTAAGCATCTCATCATGGAAGCGGTGTGCTTGCTGAGGATTATCTAAGAAAATACAGTGTTCTTTGACACCCGGCGTACCAAAATCATTGGATGTACTTCCTAGCGCCATCACCAATATGTCATAGTCAATTTCACGTTCAGGAACTAACAGTTCATTATTTTTATCTCTCAACTCACCCAAAATGACCTTTTTATTATCGCGATCAATTTGCGTTAATGAACCTAGTTGGAAATTAAATGCGTTATGGCGTGCATGAGCTAGATAACTAAGTGCATCAACACCATCATCTAATGACCCCGTAGCAACCTCGTGCAGCAGAGGCTTCCATAAATGACTTGGATTCCTGTCGACAAGGGTGATTTCCCCACGCTTTTTACGTCCTAATTTGCGCCCAAGACGGGTTGCTAGCTCTAAACCACCAGCACCACCACCGACTATCACAATCTTTGGTTGAGAAAAGGCCATGGATACCTCATTACAAAATAAATTAATGTTATTTAAGCCTTTTAAAAGATAAAACACTTAAATAACACTCATTTCATCGATAAACCTCAACTCCATGTTGAGAATAACACGCTTGGTTATTTGGTCATACCAAATATTGACGCATATCAAATTGACTGATTAATATGACATCGATCACAGGTTAGTTTCATATTATGCAAAATACGAATCGTGTCAGCTAGCGATATATTGATATTAATCAATATTCGAAATAATTTCCAACCTATTTGATAATGATAATTAGTTAATCTAGCCTGCGACCTTACCCTCTTTATAAGGGCGATAGCAAATACAATTCGGATAATGTTTGTATCACTCTATTCAGCTGTACCTAAAATACTTAGATATGTCGAATGGACGCCTATCATAAAGATCAATACGAAGGGATATGTTGAGTGAAGTTCCTTATCTATCAAACCGTGACTAGTATCGTATCCGCTTGATTGCTTTCTCTTTCACTTTTGTTATCACTTATACCATGACGTTATGCCTTGCTCTCCTATTTCTGCTAGCAATTACAGTAACCCCTTCACTCGACGAAAACATAAACACTTAGCAAGTCACTCTCGTGATTAGCCTACTTAAGCACCCAATTTTCTTGGTGACACTCATCCCATTGCATAAAGCTTTTAGGTTGTGTAAGAGAACAAGACAGAGTGCAAAACTAAACGACTTATCAACGGCCTTTCCCGCTAAATCAAATGATAGAAAAAAACACCCAACGAATGAACGCTTGGGTGTTTTTTTATTCTGACGACAACAACATTGCCTAATAGGACAATATCATCGCATTGTAAGGTCAATTCACTAACGTTGTTCTTGCCATTGACGGGATAAACCAACCAACTGTTTGTGGCTTTCTTGCCAACGCTGAGTACTTTGTAACTCTTTAAGACTATATTGCCGTCCACTGTGGAATAACGATGAGGCTAAGCTGCCATGTTGCTTGGGTAAATTGTCTAGTACACTGACTGCACCATCACGGTTATTACAGACTAATACCATATCACAGCCCGCAGATAATGAAGCCGCAGCGCGTTCCGGATAACTTCCCATGATAGCGGCCCCTTCCATCGATAAATCATCCGAGAAAATGACACCATTGAAACCAAGTTGCTCACGTAAGATGGATTTCAACCAAAAAGGCGAACCACTTGCAGGGCGTTCATCCGCTTGAGTATAGATAACATGTGCTGGCATCACTGCATCCAATAAATCACGCTGGATAAAATCTCTAAAAATTGACATGTCTTTTTTGCGAATGATCTCAAGGTCACGGTCATCCCTAGGCGTTTCTTTATGTGAATCCGCTTTTACGGCTCCATGCCCTGGAAAGTGCTTACCCGTTGTTTTCATGCCTGCATTACGCATACCTTTAATAAAGCGTTCTGCCATAACCATGGCTATTTCCGGATCTTCATGGAAAGAACGTTCACCAATGGCAATACTTTGATGACCAAGGTCAAGTACCGGCGCAAAGCTAATATCGATATCCATGGCTATCATTTCAGATGCCATCAACCAACCCGCTTCTTCGGCCAACCTAGCCCCTTCTGACTCACTGTTTAATGCAGCAAAAGCTTGTGCGGAAGGCAACGCGGTAAAACCATCACGAAAACGTTGAACACGCCCACCTTCTTGATCCACAGCGACCAATAGGCGGTGGCGTGATGCATCACGAATTTGACGCACTAGCTCCCTTAATTGTGCTGCATCATGAAAATTACGGGTGAATAAAATTAATCCCCCCACTAACGGATGTGCCAGTATTTCACGCTCTTCACTGTCCAGCTCATAGCCCTGAACATCTAGCATTATCGGACCCATACATGCCTCACTATTTAAACTATTTTGCGGTCATAACACGCATTTCAATGCTTTCATTTGTGTTAAACAAAGCGGTTTAATACGGCAAATGAAAATATTGCCTTAATGCTCCAGAGTGTAACAAAAAATCGCTATTTTGACTTTGATTCCATTGCACTTCATACCACATCAACATCATATATTTTACCCATGGTGTCCATTGGCGACACTGAGCAGCCAACCGTTCAGCATCTGTATATGATTGATGTTTATTACAATATTCTGATAGGAAGTCATGTCGTTGTTGGGTGTTTAGTTGATTGGCTTGAAAGTAGGTTTCTAATGACAACCCAATATCTGTATTCGCAGCATATTCCCAATCTAACAAAATGATACTGTTATCCTCTGTATAGAGAATATTACCCCGATGAATATCCATATGGGCGGGAGCAAGCTTTAACGTTTTAGGCATTGGGGCGGACAAAAAATATTTATGCCACCGTAGCCATCGTGGGGTTTTACGCTTTGGATCAATCAACTCCCCATAATGAGCCATCTCTTGCCGCAGCTGTAACGGGTAACTTAATAAGGGTTGAGTATGCAATTTAGCGATGGTTGCCGCTAATAACGATTGAAATTCAGGTGATAAATATTGAATATGGCTTGGATGTTGACCATCACACCACGAGAGTAATAACCAGTCTCTGTTTCTTGCTAGCTGTTTTGGGGCTTGGCCGAACCCGTGCAACTGCTGTAGCACCTTTGCTTCTTTACGACGGTTGACATAGAGCGCATGTTGAACTTGCCCCTGTGCACGAGCAATTAACTCAACGACTTGATCTGCCAAGGCGGCTCTCAAACGATAAGTTCCCCCAGACAGCCCCGCTAAGGGCGTTATTTCCCAGTGTTTAATATCAATCTTTGGGAAATAACGCCTTAACAGTAGCCACAATGAATCATTATTGGTCAATATCGTTTTTTCCTGACCAAATAATCTCACCGCTTTGTACTGCCATAAGCTGCATTTCAATATCACGTTGCTTATTTGAGCCTGAAATTACACTGTACAACACATAGTCTGCTTGCACATAGCGCCCCAGCCCAATCGCCTTACTACGCGTGACTAAGCTATCATCTTGTGATAGGCCTAACGTTTTACGTGCTGTATTCACAACATCCTGAGGAACAACTTTAAAAAGGTGACTACTATCAACCGCTTTTACAATCGCTGAGGTTGCGTTTTGTACGGAAAATGAACCATTTGTGTTGTTTTTGACTGAATCGACTAACAATACTTTGCCACTTTCAATACCGCTTGCTCCAGACATTTCACTCACCAATGGTGATACCGCCGCAGACCAGTCCGTCGTTTTTTGTTTAGGTGGCGTAGGGACCTTATCGATTGGTGGCGGTGTGACTGGTTCAGTCGGCTCTACGGGTTCAACCGGTACAACAGGCGGTGGTGTTTTTGGTCTTTCTGATTGAAAAGAAGGACACCCTGCCAATATCATCGCTGCCGCTGCAACAAATAGGATACGTTTCATTATTTTTCTCCAAGCGTTTTCGGTAAGAAGACATAAATACGTACATTACGCGCCAGTGATGAAGTACTTTGATTACTAACACTAATAGATAAATTGGCAGGTATTGTTTGCTGTATATCATGCGTTGTCGCTATTTTTAAGCCGTTATTATCATACCAATAAAAGCGGTACATGATGGTCACCGCCTCGGATTGACTGTTACTCATATTGACTTTAGCCACTGTCGCATAGTTTTCAACACTCACTACGGGTTGTTCTACGATAATGCCATGCGCTAAAACCGAGGGCTCCATAATGACACGTTGCTGTTCATTAAATACCAAGCCATCATTTTTTCCCCACAGGCAGCCGCTCAGTGAAAAGACCACCATACTGAGCGCCAACACACGTATTAGTACATATTCGACTTTCTTCACGTCATTGCCTTATTTGGCGAGTAATGGACCTAGAGGGCGACCACCAACTAAGTGCATATGAATATGAAACACTTCCTGCCCGGAATCTTTATTGCAATTCATGATTAAGCGATAGCCACTCTCAGCAATGCCTTCTTGCTGAGCTATTTTTGCTGCAACGATAAATAAACGTCCTAATACCTGTTCATCTTCCGCAGCTACATCATTCACTGTTGGAATTAATTTATTTGGAATAATAAGAATATGTGAAGGCGCTTGCGGCGAGATATCACGAAATGCGGTAACAAGCTCATCCTGATAAACGATATCAGCAGGGATTTCACGTCGAATGATCTTACTGAAAATTGTTTCTTCTGCCATTTCAACTTCCTTTAATATTGACTAATAATTACGCGTTGTTATCGCCGACATTCAAATGAAAGAGGCGGTTAAAGTTTTCAGTGGTAATACGCGCCATTTCTTCTGGGCTAACCCCTTTGAGAACAGCCATATATTCTGCTACATCACGGACATAGGCCGGTTGATTCTCTTTACCACGATGAGGAACCGGTGCCAAATAAGGTGAATCCGTTTCGACCAAGATCCTATCTAAAGGAACAATTCTTGCTGCTTCACGAATTTGTTCTGCATTACGAAAAGTCACAATACCAGAAAAAGAGATGTACATCCCAAGGTCGAGTAATTGTTTCGCGGTATCTTTATCTTCGGTAAAACAGTGTAATACACCGCCACAATCAGTCACATTCTCTTCACGCAAAATGGCCAAAGTATCGTCTCGTGCATCCCGAGTATGTACAATGACCGGTTTATTTACCTGACGACCAATGCGAATGTGCTGACGGAAAGACTCCTGTTGCAGTGCCGCATTTTCTTTTTGGTAATAATAGTCGAGTCCCGTTTCCCCTAACGCAACCACTTCCTTCCCTGCCGCTAACTGTGCTAAACGCTCAAAATCATAGCCTTCATCTAAATTAAGCGGATGGATCCCACAAGAAAATGCAACATTATCTCGTTTGCCTATCAGGGTTTTCATACTATCAAACCCATGTAGCGTTGTGGCAACCGCCAACATAAAACCCACATCGCGCTGCGATGCTTTTGCGATAACATCATCGACACCTGTATGTAATTTTTCATAATCAAGGCAATCGAGATGGCAGTGTGAATCAACTACAAACATATTTCACTCTTTTTCATCGTGTTAGAGTCGCAATTAATGCTTCCCATTGTAATAACTGATTGGTTAAAAGTAACTCTTGATTCAGTGCAGGCACTGTCATCAATTGGTGGCGGCATTGTTGCCAAGCTTCATAAACGTTAAACAATTGCGTATAGGTCATTCGTGACGCGAGCACACTAATGAGAGGCAACTGATCCTGATTTAAACAGAATTGTGCAGCTTGTTGTTGTAATTTCATGCTATCGGTTAACAATCCGAGCAACCAGCCAATCAATTCAGTGGCCTTATCATTATTCATGACAGATAACAGAGACAACATATCATTATGCTGCATTGCATGGGCTAGCCCTTGACACAAGGCATGGCGCTGCTGCCAATTTTCAGGCTGCAACAGTGACATCGCCGCTACTGGCGCCCCTTGGCAGAGCTTTAATGCGGTCAATGCATCATTATAGTTAACGCCTGCAATGTGTTTTTGTAACCAATACCATGCCGTCTGCAACTCTGGAGGCGACAAATAAGTATATAAACAGCGGCTACGGAGTGTCGCGAGTAAATTTTCTCGCTTTTCACAGCCTAATAAAAAATAAGTCTGTTGTGTTGGCTCTTCTAACGTTTTTAATAAGGCATTTGCCGCCGCATCGGTTAACGCTTCAGCACGCGGAATATAAGCAACTTTCGCCCCATTTTGCTGGGCATAGCCACTTAAGGTTTCCGTCAGTTTCCTTACTGCATCTACACTGACGGTGGTTTTACCTTTTTCAGGTTCTAATACATGGTAATCAGGGTGTGTACCGGCCAACATCAGCTGGCAGCTATGACATTGACCACAACTTTTTAGACCGTCGGTGTTTTGGCAAATTAACCAGCGGCTGACCCCATAACATAGCGCCTCCACACCATTACCAGATAGTGAATGCAACAATAATGCATGGTGCCCACGGCCTTGCTGATAGGACGTTATCACTTGACGATAAGTTTCATTCAACCAAGGGTACCAGTTCATTTTCTCACCTTACTTCGCCAACCACTGCTGGAGTGTTTGGCGAATATCTTGTTGTACTTGCTCAATATTTTGGCTGGCATCGATCGTCAAAATGGTTTCGTCTGTTGCGGCTAATTCAAGATAACGAGCACGAGTACGCTCGAAAAATGCCAAGGATTCTTGTTCAATCCTATCCAACTCACCACGCGCCCGAGCGCGTTGTAAACCAAGTTCTGGTGGTAAATCTAAATATAAGGTTAAAGCAGGTTTAAACTCCCCTAACACCAAATCACGCAAGGATTGCATCAATTCGCGATCAATCCCTCTCCCCCCGCCTTGATAAGCTTGGGAAGATAAATCATGCCTATCCCCAACAACCCATTTGCCCGCGGCAAGGGCGGGTTTGATGACATTTTCAACCAATTGAACACGTGCTGCATACAGCATAAGCAGCTCCGCAGTATCGGTCACTTTCTCACCACTGATTCCTTGCTTGATCAATTCACGTAATTTTTCTGCTAACGGCGTTCCCCCCGGCTCACGCGTAAAAGCAATATCTTGAATACCCGCTTGGTTTAAAGTTTCAACAACAGTTTTAATCGCCGTTGTTTTCCCTGCTCCCTCTAATCCTTCAATGACAATATAGGCATTTTTCATTTTACTTATCATTCTGTTTTTCAATTTTTCGATACACTTTGACTGCACGATTATGGTCATTCAGCGTACGGCTGAATGTGTGACCACCAGTACCATCTGCAACAAAGTATAAATAATCCGTTTTAGCCGGATGGGCTGCTGCTTTAATCGATGCAAGGCTCGGCATTGCGATCGGTGTTGGAGGTAGCCCATCAATACGGTAAGTGTTGTATGGCGTATAGTTATCTAAATCACTACGATAAATTTTCCCCTGATACTTATCACCTAAACCATAAATTACCGTTGGGTCGGTTTGTAAACGCATATTTTTTTTCAATCGGTTCACAAACACTGAAGCGACTTGATTTCTTTCACTATCGACGCCGGTTTCTTTTTCAATAATTGATGCCATGATCAACATCTCATAAGCATTTTTATAAGGCAGATCTTTATCACGTCCCTGCCATATCTCCTCGACATTTTTTTTCATCTGTTGATGAGCTCGTTTCAAAATATCGACATCGCGTGTTCCCGCGGTATACAAATAAGTATCCGGATATAACCAACCTTCCAGAGTTGTATCGCCATCAAAGCCAATCAGTGCATATAACTCAGTCGGGGTTTTTCCTTCAATCTCATGCTGCAAATAAGGCGCATCAAGTAAAATATTCGTCCAATCGGATAAACGATAACCTTCAACAAAACGGATAGAAAACTGTGCTTCTTTACCACTCGCAATTAATGCCAACATCTGTTCAATATCCATATTCGGCTGCAAGCGGTATGTTCCTGCTTTCATTTTGGCTAACTCGGGACGAAACTTTAACAGCCATTGGAATTTATCAGTTTGATTAATGATGTTTTGATTAACTAATAAACCCTCAAGCGCAACACGCCCCGTTCCCGATGGCACGGTAAAAATTTTTTCTTGGGTTAAATTAAGCGGTTCTTTCGCGTAGTTTAAAACTTGTTGATACAAGACGTAGGCTACACTTCCTGCAACCAACACAATCGCGACCGCTGCAATAAATATTTTTTTCGCTAGTTTCATTCATCAACCATTTCTGTGACTAAATTTGGCAACGTAACAACAAATATTCAAATAATTCTCTAGAGGAATATTGCCAGAGAGGCTTGTTTTTACCTAAGTTGATCGTCGCAACCGGTAATATCGGCATCAAAGCATTACAAATAAACACCTCATCACAACATCCTAAAACTTCAGGGAATCGTTCAACTTCTTGTAGATCGTACTGACTGGTTGCTAAAAGCGCTATAATCTTTTGTCTCATTAATCCATTTACCCCTGAAAACGTTAAGTTTGGAGTAAATACTGTTTCACCTTTGCGCCAAAAGAGATTTGCACTGCAACACTCAATCAAAATACCATCTGAATCAACAACTAATGCTTCATCCGCTTGAGCTTCATCAATTTCCTGACGAATTAAGATCTGTTCGAGACGATTGAGATGCTTAATGCCGGCTAAATATGGGTTCTTGCTGATCGGCACACTGCTCAACATCAAGTGAATACCCGATTTCTGCAATGCTTGATAATGCAAAGGGAAAGGCGCTATCGACATAATCACTGTTGGTTGATTGAAACCCAAAGAACTATAGCCTCGGCCACCTGTACCACGACTCATGATCACTTTGAGTACCCATTCATCATGACTTTGTTGCTGACAAATGGCGAGAATTTGCTCTTGCAGACGTTGCCAATCAGGTTGAGGTAACTTGAGACGAGCGCTATCCTGCATTAAGCGCCTAATATGGTGCTCAAGCATTTTGGGCTGCTGATTAAACACATGAATCGTCGTAAAGCAGCCATCACCAAATTGCACAGCGCGATCAGAAACATCAATATGACGGCATGCAATTCCATTAACCCAATATGACATTGATAATTCTTATAATAATGGCTGATAAATCAGTCAGTAACAGGATGTTTATTATCATAAACTAAACTGACTGAGACTGCAAAATGACAATAAAAGAAAAGCCCCTGTATGGAACATACTGGGGCTTTAAATACATTATAGCGCTAATAATAAGGCAATAATGTTAGATTAATTTACTCTTGGTGATAACGACGGAAAATTAATGAGCCATTGGTGCCGCCGAAACCAAATGAATTACACAGAGCATACTCCATGTTTTCCACTTTTCTTGCTTCACCTGGAACGAAATCCAGTTTGCAGGCTTCATCTGGGTTTTCCAGATTAATCGTTGGCGGAACAATCTGATCAGCCAATGATAAGATCGTAAAGATAGACTCAATCGCGCCTGCTGCACCTAATAGGTGACCAGTCATCGATTTGGTTGAGCTAACCAGTACGTTAGTGTCTTCACCAAAGACAGATACAACGGCTTGGGCTTCAGCTAAGTCACCCGCTGGCGTTGAAGTCCCATGAGCATTGATATAGCCCACGTCGTTTGCTTCAATTCCAGCATCGTGCAGAGCATTCATCATCGCCAACGCTGCACCTTCTCCATTTTCAGGAGGTGATGTCATATGATAGGCATCACTACTCATGCCGAAGCCAGAGACTTCTGCATAGATTTTAGCACCACGTGCTTTAGCGTGCTCATACTCTTCAAGAATGATAATACCCGCACCATCTCCCAGCACAAAACCATCACGGTCTTTATCCCATGGGCGGCTAGCTGCTTGTGGGTCATCATTACGAGTAGAAAGAGCACGTGCAGCACCAAAACCAGCAACACCTAATGGTGTTGTTGCTTTTTCAGCGCCACCTGCGAGCATAACATCCGCATCACCATAAGCGATCATACGAGCCGCATGACCGATATTGTGCACACCTGAGGTACAAGCAGTGGCAATAGAAATACTTGGGCCACGGAAACCGTACATAATGCTCAGATGACCTGCGACCATGTTAATGATCGTAGAAGGAACGAAAAATGGGCTAACTTTACGAGGACCGCCGTGTTGTAGTGCTTCACAGTTCTCTTGAATTAAGCCTAGACCACCAATACCAGAACCAATCGCCAAACCGATACGAGTAGCATTGGCTTCTGTTACTTCCAGACCTGCATCTTTGATGGCTTGATAGCCAGCAGCGATACCATACTGGATGAATGGGTCCATCTTCCGTGCTTCTTTGCGGGAGATACCATAATCTTCGTAATTGAAATCTTTCACTACACCAGCAAATTTAGTTGCATGGTTTGTAGTATCAAAATGTTCGATGAGGCTGATACCACTCTGTCCGTCACAAACAGCTTTCCATGATGATTCAACTGTATTGCCGACAGGAGATAACATGCCCAGTCCAGTTACGACTACACGACGCTTAGACACGTATATCCTCCAAGGAGGGAAAAAGTTACCAAAGAAACATAGGCGGTCGAGTGACCGCCTAGATAAGTTTTAAAACAATTACTTAGATGCGTTCTCGACGTAGTCAATCGCAGCCTGCACTGTTGTGATCTTTTCAGCTTCTTCGTCAGGGATTTCGATATCGAACTCTTCTTCCAGAGCCATAACCAGCTCAACTGTGTCAAGAGAATCAGCGCCCAAGTCATCAACAAACGAAGCTGTTGTTACAACTTCTTCCTCTTTAACACCCAGTTGCTCAACGATGATTTTCTTAACGCGTTCTTCGATAGTGCTCATACTATTAAAATTCCTATCAAAACTCGCTTTCGCGATGGTTTTCGTAGTTTATAAAATACAGGAAAAGATACAACCCAATCCCGGCTGTTGGAACCTAAATTTTGCATTATTTTGCGCTAATTAACACTAATAATGCAAATGGTTCCATCATTTCTTTAGATCATGTACATGCCGCCATTGACATGTAATGTTTCACCTGTGATGTAACCAGCTTCATCAGAAGCTAAAAACGCTACAGCACTGGCAATTTCTTGCGCATCACCCAGCCTATCGGCAGGAACTTGAGATAAAATGCCTGCACGCTGTTCATCTGTCAATGCTTTGGTCATATCAGTTTCAATAAAACCAGGAGCAACGACGTTGACGGTGATACCACGGGAAGCAACCTCGCGTGCTAATGATTTGCTAAAACCAATTAGCCCAGCTTTCGCTGCTGCATAGTTCGCCTGCCCCGCATTTCCCATCACACCCACAACAGATGCGATTGAAATAATGCGCCCACAACGTTTTTTCATCATGGCGCGTAATACGGATTTAGATAAACGGTAAACGGATGATAGATTGGTGTCAATAATATCTTGCCACTCATCATCTTTCATACGCATCAAAAGGTTATCACGAGTGATACCTGCATTGTTAACCAGTATATCAATTTCGCCAAATTGTTGACGAATATTATTCAAGGTTTCATCAATTGATGCAGGGTCTGTCACATTCAGAGCAAAACCTTTGCCTTTTCCATCTAAATAAGCAGAAATCGCTTCTGCTCCTTTATCGCTTGTTGCTGTACCAATAACAGTCGCACCACGCGCAGCAAGTGTTAAAGCAATTGCTTTACCAATACCGCGACTCGCGCCTGTTACCAGTGCAATTTTTCCTTCAAAGCTCATATCGTCCTCAGAGGTTTTCTAACGCAGTGCCTAATGATACAGGATCATTGGCTGCAACGGCAGTTAAATTAGAGACAATACGCTTGGTAAGACCAGTTAACACTTTACCTGGGCCTACTTCAACAAGGTGTTCAATACCTTGATCTGCCATTAATTCTACAGTTTCAGTCCAACGAACCGGATTATACAATTGACGAACCAAAGCATCACGAATATTTTCAGCTGATTGTTCAATTTTTACATCAACGTTATTGATAACTGGGAAATTTGGCTGATTAAACGTGATGTCTTGCAATGCAACCGCTAATTTTTCAGCCGCGGGTTTCATTAACGCACAATGCGAAGGAACACTGACTGATAATGGCAACGCACGTTTAGCCCCAGCTTCTTTACAGGCTGCACCCGCGCGTTCTACTGCTTCTTTTTCACCTGCAATAACGACTTGTCCCGGAGAGTTAAAATTCACAGGCGATACAACTTGACCCTGTGCGGCTTCCTGACAAGCTTTTTCAATAGATTCGTTATCTAAACCGATAATCGCATACATGGCTCCGGTTCCCTCTGGGACCGCTTCTTGCATTAATTTACCACGTAATTCAACCAGTTTAATGGCGGCTTTAAAATCGATGACACCAGCACACACTAACGCTGAATACTCACCTAAGCTATGCCCTGCCATCATTGTAGGCATTGGCCCTTGTTTTTCTTGCCAAACGCGGAAGATAGCGACAGATGCAGCTAACAAAGCAGGCTGAGTTTGCCATGTTTTGTTCAATTCTTCTTCTGGTCCATTCTGGACAAGTGCCCAGAGGTCATAACCTAATGCTTCAGACGCCTCAGCGAATGTTTGCTCTACAAGCTGACTTTCTGCCGCTAATGCAGACAACATACCAAGAGACTGAGATCCCTGACCGGGAAAAACCATAGCAAATTGTGTCATGTCTATTTTCTCAGTAAATTAAAAACGAACGAGTGCAGAGCCCCAAGTGAAGCCACCACCGAATGCTTCTAACAGCACTAACTGGCCACGTTGGATACGCCCATCACGCACGGCTTCATCAAATGCGGTCGGCACCGATGCAGCAGAGGTATTACCATGTTTATCAAGCGTCACAACCACCTTTTCCATGGTCATATCCAGTTTTTTTGCTGTTGCTGAAATGATGCGTAAATTCGCTTGATGCGGCACTAACCAATCGAGTTCTTCTTTTGCAATACCACTTTCCGCTAATGTTTCATCAACAATGTGAGCTAACTCACGTACAGCAACTTTAAATACTTCGTTGCCCGTCATGGTTAAATAGGCTTCATCTTCTGAGCCGCGCTCACGATTTGGCAGCGCCAACAAATCACCATAACGGCCATCGGCATGAAGGTGTGTCGATAAAATACCGGGTTGCTCAGAAGCGCCAATAACCATGGCCCCTGCTGCATCACCAAATAAGATAATCGTACCACGATCATTCGGGTCTAATGTTTTAGAGAGTGCATCAGCGCCAATGACCAATGCTTTTTTTACCATGCCCGTTTTTACAAATTGGTCAACAATGCTAATCGCATAGGTGAAACCCGCGCAAGCAGCAGCAACATCAAATGCCGCACAATCGTGAATACCTAACATTTGTTGAATTTGACATGCGGCACTTGGGAACGCGTGAGTCGATGACGTTGTAGCAACAACAATCAACCCAATGTCACTGCTATCGACCTGAGCCATTTCTAACGCTTTTTGTGCGGCGTGAAACCCCATTACCGCAACACTTTCATCTTCGCCTGCAATTCTTCTTTCATGAATACCTGTGCGAGTCACAATCCACTCATCAGAAGTATCAACCATTTTTTCCAGGTCAGCATTCGTTCTAATTTGTGCGGGTAAATAGCTGCCTGTGCCTAATATTTTGCTATACATAGGTTATTGATCACTCCTGGGTAATACGATATTCAGTCGAGCTGCTATTCTGTCTGGAACTTGTCTGTCTACTGCTTGAACTGCACGTTCAATAGCCGCTTTAAATGCATTTTCATTTGCTGCGCCATGACTTTTAATGACAATTCCTTTTAATCCTAACAGAGTTGCACCATTATACTGGTCGGGGTTCAGCTCCCCAAAACGCTTCATAAGTCGTTTTTTAAGCCATTTTTTAGCCAATTGCATCAACCAGCTAGGTTTTTTATTCTTTTTGCTTTCTTCTGTTGATTTTAACAATGAAAGAATGACGCGGATCACCCCTTCCATTGTTTTTAGCGTGACGTTACCTGCGAAGCCGTCACAGACTAGTACATCCGTTTTGCCTGTTAGCAATTCATTGCCTTCAACATAACCGATATAATTTATTGCCGCAGTTTCTTTGAGGAGTGCGGCGGCTTCGCGGATATTATCCAACCCTTTGGTTTCTTCTTCACCGATGTTCAGCAGTGCCACTCTCGGTGAGACAATCTTAGCCACTTCTTCTGCAACCACTGACCCCATCACAGCGAATTGCACCAGCATTTCACTGTTACACGTGACGTTAGCCCCTAAATCCAGCACCACGGTTTGACCTTTTTGTTGATTCGGCAAAATTGTCATCAACGCAGGTCGCTCAATGCCTTCAATCGATTTCAACATCAGTTTCGCCAAGCCCATCAGCGCCCCAGTATTACCGGCACTCACGCACGCTTGTGCTTGCCCAGTCTTGACTAACTCTAACGCCGTTCGCATCGATGTTCCTTTGCTTTGTCTTATTGCCGTAGAGGGTTTAGCATCATTAGCAATCACGTTTTCAGCAGGAATAATTTCGACACGAGAAGTCAGCTCGACACTTTGTTGTGCAAGCAAAGGTTGAATGGCGTCAGGTTGACCGACTAGCAGTAATTTGAGTGATGGATTAGATGCCAGAGCCTGCAATGCAGCAGGCACTGTGACGCGGGGACCAACATCCCCGCCCATAGCATCTAACGCAATGGTTAGATTAGCCAAAGTATCAACGTGTAAATCAGAAACTACTTGTTGATAACCTTACGGCCACGGTAATAACCGTCTGCTGTCACATGGTGACGCAGGTGGGTTTCACCTGAAGTTTTGTCTACAGAAACTAGGGTAGCAGTCAGTGCATCATGTGAACGACGCATACCGCGTTTTGAACGAGTTGGTTTATTCTGTTGTACGGCCATTGACCTTACTCCTTAAGTACTTTTCTTTAAACTGGCTAATACGGCAAATGGGTTTGGTTTTTCCGCCTCTGGAGGTAGTTCACCAAAAACCATGTCCGCTTCGGACACTTCACAGTGTTCAGAATCATGAACCGGAACCACTGGTAAGGAAAGAATTATTTCATCTTCTATCATTCCCAGCAAATCTATTTCACCAAATTCATCAATTTGAATTGGTTCGTAGGCTTCCGGTAATGCTTCGGCCTTTTCGTCATTGACGACAGGACTAAAACAATACGATACGTAAACATGATGCTTGAAATCTTTTCTGCAACGCTGGCATTGTAGGGTGACATCCACATCAGAATGCCCCTCTATGACCGTCAGACGCTGATTATCAATTTTAAATGATAATTCGCTCTCAACATCACTGTCTACACTGACTACTGATTCAGCAATACGTGTTACCTGCTCAGGCGTGTAACTCCCGACATAGTCGAGGTTTTTTTGAGCTGCACGCTGCGCATCGATAGTCAGGGGTAATTTTACCTTTTGCATAAGGCGCGCATATTAACTTTGTAATGAGCTATAGTCAAAGAAAAAGGCGGACAAAACTCGCCTTTTCACCAAAAAATCGCCTGTTAAGCGCCGGATAGTTTAAAATGAGTTCACCCTTTTGGCTATGAGTTTCGAGAAAAAATATGAAATCGATTATTTTAGCATCAACCTCACCCTATCGGCAGCAGTTGCTAAAGAAGCTAGGTGTGCCCTTTTTAGCCGTTGCGCCCAATGTGGATGAAACCCCGATATTAAATGAATCCGCTGAAGCATTAGTGACTCGTCTCGCCCACGCAAAAGCCCATGCCATTAGCGAACAGCATCAACAACATTTAATCATTGGTTCGGATCAGGTTTGCGTCATTAATGGGAAAATTGTCGGTAAACCACTCAATTACGACAATGCGTTTAAACAGTTGAAGCAAGCCTCAGCAAGCAAGGTGACATTTTATACTGGGCTGTGCTTATTAGACTCCGCAACAGGCAGTTATAATGTGCAATGTGAATTATTTAATGTCTATTTTCGCGCTTTAAGTGATCACGAAATCGACACTTACTTACGCAAAGAAGAACCTTATCAATGTGCAGGAAGTTTTAAATCGGAAGGACTTGGTATCGCTTTGTTTGACAAGTTAGAAGGACGCGATCCAAACACATTAATTGGTTTACCGCTAATCCTATTACTGGACATGCTACGCCACCACGGATTTAATCCGTTAAGCGATTAAAAAGAGGCTAGAGAGGTCGGCAGGAACCCTACCGACCTCTTATTAGCAATCTCACGATATTAATGTTGTTTTTGTGCGCGTAGAGCCTTCAAGCACTGATTCAATTCGTCATCAAGTGGCGCTTGTAAGCGCATCTCTTCGCCACTTTTAGGGTGTATAAATTTCAGCGAACTGGCATGTAAAAATAATCTTTTTAACCCTGTACCGGCTAATTGGCTATCGAATTGTTTATCCCCATAACGGTTATCAAATGCAATCGGATGCCCTGCATGCAGCGTATGGACGCGAATTTGATGCGTACGCCCCGTAACCGGACTGGCTTTGACTAACGTGGCTTGTGCAAAACGCTCTTCAACTTTAAAACGCGTTTCTGAAGGTTTTCCCTCAGGACTTACTCGAACAACGCGCTCACCACTTTGTAAAATATTTTTCAGTAATGGCGCTTGAATCACTTTAGTATGGGATTGCCACTGCCCGCGTACTAACGCCAGATAATCTTTTTGCATCTGTTTAAGACGTAATTGCTCATGCAACGCCCTCAGTGCTGAGCGTTTCTTCGCCACTAATAATATCCCTGACGTATCGCGATCAAGACGATGCACCAATTCCAAAAAACGAGCTTCTGGACGTAATGCTCTCAATCCTTCAATGACCCCAAAACTAAGCCCACTTCCGCCATGCACTGCCGTACCAGAAGGCTTGTTAATCACTAATATTGCGTCGTCCTCATACAGGATACAATCAGCCAAAGCGGAGACTTTATCCAGTTTTGCCGAAACGGGCGCTGCTTCGCGCTCTGCAACCCTGACTGGCGGAACACGAACTTGATCACCTGCGGCAAGCTTATACTCAGGTTTGATGCGCCCCTTATTCACCCGCACTTCTCCCTTACGGATAATGCGATAAATCATACTTTTAGGCACACCCTTTAATTTTGCGAGCAGAAAATTGTCGATTCGTTGTCCGGCTTCGTCATCGCCAATATCGATAAACTGAACTTGATTTTGTGTTTTCATTCAAAAATATGTTAACTCTGGTTGATTAAATTACGACCTTATTTGCAGGATATATCATACCGACTCCGTAAATTTTTTTATCATTTTTTTTTAATTGGTCAAAGAATAGCTTGTTAGTCATATTTCTAAATAAAATTTTCATATAACTCATGTCTCGACTTGCTATAATGAGGTCGGCAATGGAATAATATGCAATTGCCACCATGTTCGATAAAACGATAATTGGCATAAGATACAAATTTACTATTTGATTGAGTACAAGTGCAGCAATGGCGTAAGACGCTTCGCGAAATCAAATAATTAGCGAGCAACGATTATTAGCTTTTTGGGTTAGGAACTTCCGTTAATACAATTATGACGGCTTCCTGATTAAGAACGCTGAATTTTTAATCTAAAAATCAGGTTCACCGAATACTGCGCGTCTCTATACGAACGACTGCCGGGAGGCAGGCGGTTTTGTAAAAATCACGAGGCCATCGGTTTACAATAGCTCCCTTTTTCGCTGCTCTATTATTGAAAGAAAAATAATGAGTAAGTAACAATATGAAAAGAATGCTAATAAACGCGACTCAACAGGAAGAGTTGCGTGTTGCCCTTGTTGACGGGCAACGACTCTATGATTTGGATATCGAAAGTCCAGGTCATGAGCAAAAAAAGGCAAATATTTACAAAGGTAAAATCACTCGTATTGAACCTAGTCTAGAAGCTGCTTTTGTTGATTACGGTGCTGAAAGACACGGTTTCCTTCCCATCAAAGAGATCGCTCGCGAATACTTCCCAAGCAACTATCACTCCCAAGGTCGCCCTAATATTAAAGATGTTCTCAAGGAAGGCCAAGAAGTGATCGTTCAAGTTGATAAAGAAGAGCGTGGCAACAAAGGCGCCGCACTCACTACCTTTATTAGCCTAGCTGGAAGCTACTTGGTTTTAATGCCAAATAACCCACGTGCCGGCGGTATTTCTCGTCGTATTGAAGGTGAAGATCGTACGGAATTAAAAGAAGCGTTGTCTTCGCTCGAAATTCCAGATGGTATGGGTTTGATTGTCCGTACCGCAGGTGTTGGCAAATCAGCAGAGTCTTTACAACAGGATTTGTTGTATCGTCTACGTCACTGGGAAGCCATCAAAAAAGCGGCTGAAAACCGTCCGGCTCCTTTCTTAATCCACCAAGAAAGTAATGTGATTGTACGAGCATTCCGTGATTATCTGCGTCCTGATATTGGTGAAATCCTGATTGATAATCCAAAAGTTGTCGAGATGGCGCGTAACCATATTGAAGCCATTGGCCGTGGCGATTTTGCCAGCAAAATCAAATATTATAGCGGTGATGTTCCGCTGTTTAGCCACTACCAGATCGAATCACAAATCGAATCTGCGTTCCAACGTGAAGTTCGTCTTCCTTCAGGGGGCGCTTTGGTTATTGATACCACAGAGGCTCTCACCGCTATTGATATTAACTCCTCACGCTCTACTCGTGGCGGTGATATCGAAGAAACTGCATTTAATACTAACCTTGAAGCGGCAGATGAAATTGCACGTCAATTACGCCTCCGTGACCTTGGTGGTCTCATTGTTATTGACTTTATCGACATGACGCCAGTTAGGCATCAACGTGAAGTCGAAAACCGTTTACGTGAAGCTGTTCGTCAAGATCGTGCGCGTATTCAAATCGCACGTATTTCACGTTTCGGCCTATTAGAAATGTCCCGTCAGCGTTTAAGCCCATCTTTGGGTGAATCTAGCCACCATGTCTGCCCTCGTTGTTCGGGAACCGGAACCATTCGTGATAATGAGTCTTTATCGCTATCTGTACTTCGTTTAATTGAAGAAGAAGCACTGAAAGAAAATACTCATGAAGTTCATGCGATTGTCCCTGTACAAATCGCTTCTTATCTACTCAACGAAAAACGTAAAGCCGTAAGTGAAATTGAGACTCGTCAGCGAAATGTTCGTGTGGTTATCGTACCAAACGACCAAATGCAGACCCCTCACTTCCACGTGATCCGTATTCGTAAAGGTGAAGAAGTTAACACTCTGAGTTACAACCTTGCGCAATACCACGAAACCGAAACATTAAATGGTACAGAAGACGCTGCTGCTGAACGCAAAATGCCTGAGCAGCCGGCTATTTCTGCATTTGCTTTACAAGAACCTGTAGAGCAAACAGCAGTGGCTAAGCCAAAAGAGAGCAAAACACGTCCTGAGCCAACAAAACAAACGGCTAAAGCCGATGCTCAACCGGGTTTATTCAGCAAACTCGCTGCGTTCTTTAAAAAGTTATTCGGTGAAGAAGAGAAAGTTGCCGAAAAACCTGTCGAGAAAAACCGTCAGAACTCGGGTAACGATAAACGTCGTCATAATGAACGCCGCAACAATCGCCGTAATAATCGCCGTGATCGTGATGAAAACAGCGATAACCGCGAAAATCGTTCTAACCGTAATGCTCAAGCAGACGATAATAACAATCGTAAAGGCCGTAACAATAAAAATTCCGGTCAACAAGAAGAGCAAACTGTTGATAATGCTAGCCGCGAAGCTCAACAACAACAGCGTCGTGAGCAACGTGCTGAACGTCGTCGTCGTCAAGATGAGAAACGCCAACAACAGGCCGCTAAAGCTCAACAAGATGCGACTCAAGATACCGATACCACCGCTACTGAGAAAGAAGAAGCTCAACCGCGCCCAGTCACACCGCGCCGTCAGCGTCGTCAGTTAACTCAGAAGGTACGTATCACTGATACCGTAGACATTGTTGAACAAAACGAAGATCCGACCAAGGCTGAAGTCGTTACCCAAAACAGTGCTAAAACGGTTGCAGCATTACCGGCACCAGTACACATCGCTGAGCAAGATATCGAACTTGTTGACGTTAACGAGGAGCATTCACAAGATAACCAAGGCAATGAGGAAGAGAAGCAAGACACGATCATTCCTCGTCGCTCACGTCGTTCACCACGTCACTTGCGTGTCAGTGGTCAACGTCGCCGTCGTTATCGTGATGAGCGCCATTTAACTAAATCACCAATGCCGCTGTTCGCCGCTGTTGCTTCTCCTGAGCTGGCTTCAGGTAAAGTGTGTATCAGTTACCCGCTTGTTCAACCACAGCAAGAATCCATGGCGATCATCACCAATGAAGAAATGCTTGAACAACAAGGTGTTTTAGCCGTAGCAACGGTTGAGGCAGCGGAAGCGATTTCTTCTTCAGCGACTCAATCCTCGCAAGAAGTTACTGAGGCCGTCACTGTTGAGCAAACGCAAAAAACAGACGTCGAAGAAGCTGAGATTGTTGCTGAATCAACCGATTCACAAGTCATGACGCTTGAACCTGCAAGTGCTCCGCAAGCGGAACCGGTTATCGCTGTACATACCGAACAGCCTGCTCTGTCAGCTCAAGAAACTGTTCAATCACAAATCGTGAGTGATGAAAAACAACCTGCGGTTGAATCTACGACTATTGTAGAAGAAGTGATTGAAAATACCGTTATTGAACAAGCTCAACCTGTTGCGGATACAGAAGAAACACGGGTCATACAACCACAGTCTATGGCTGTTGAGGTTGAACAAGTTTCAACTGAAGCCGTGGAAGCACCTGTTATCGCAGAAAAAGTATCAAAACCTGCTGTGATAGTCACTAACAAGGCTATCCGCCACGCAACCTCGCCAATGATGAAAGCGCCTGCGCCTGAAGTCGTTGATTCTTCATTCGAGATTAAAGTTTACCAACGTGAAGCATCAACTTTTGTTGGTAAAGGTGCTGGTGGCCACGTGGCGACTAACCACGCAACGTCTGGAATGGCAAAACCCGCAAGTTTTGAATAACCCTTCTCTTTACGACAAAAAGCCCTGCTAATTGCAGGGCTTTTTTTATTTGTAGATAAATATTAATGCATTGTTAATAATACCAACCTAAACCATCACATTCCTATTTAATGAATATTACCGCAAGGAAAATGACATGGCTCATTGGGTAATTTTTGGTGCGACAAAAGGTATTGGTCTGTTATTAGCAAAATGGGGCGTTGCTCAGGGTCACCGCGTTTCCGTCTTAGTTCGTCATCAAGTAGATGCTGAAACATTAGCAGCAGCAGGCATGCAAGCCTTTATTGGTGATGCCACTGATATCGCCTCTTTAGAGTCTCTTTTCGCTGACACAACAACCGATAGCATTATTTTTACTACGATAGGCGGTGGCCAAGCCGATTTTTACGGTAACTACAATATCATCCGCAAGGCAGAACAATCTCAGATAAGTCGTTTATTACTTGTCACGTCAATCGGTTGTGGTGACAGTTGGTCAACCTTATCCCCTAGAGCAAAATCACTTTTTGGTCAGTCAGTTCGCCAAAAAACCATGGCTGAATCTTATTTGCAAACAAGTGAGATAAACTACACTATCTTAAGACCGGGTGGCTTAATGAATACAGCAGCGACTTATAACGCCAAGCTAGTCAAAGGCGAAGCTCATGGTGTTGTCAGTCGAGAAGATGTGGCGATGTTACTCGCAAATCTTGTGGATGATAAACATAGCTACCAGCAAGTATATGCGGTTATTGACCCCGATTTGCAGCCGAATTGGCGCTAAGGCCAATATCAAATGAGCCGAGTTAAACTCGGCTCTCATACGGTATTATTTGACGTCTTTTTTATTCAGCTCGCCCATCTCTTTGAGTTTATTCGAGATCTCACGGCGTTCTTTAGAAAGCTCTGCGTTTTTAATAATATAGTCGTCAACGCGGTCATCGTAGTCACTGCGCATATTCGCAATAATGGCTTGAATTTCCTCAATCGTCATACCTGGCTTAATATAGTCACTCAGGTTATCAAGCAATAAAACACGTTTTTGGTTATCACGAATTTTCTTTTCATTATCCGTAATTTCACGGCGAATTTTATTTTTACGACGATACATACGCACAAATTCCAACACATTTTGGAAAGACGGCTTGCTAGCGTTGTCCATGTTTAAAAACCCTCTGTTAGAAAAACAAAACGCATTTATTTCTATACCCTAAATAATTCGAGTGATATGTCAGCAACACATAAGGCTATTCGATGAACATCGATCATATTCGCTATTCCAACCCACTGGATATTGCTAGCTAACATACAACTAAAACTACGATAGATATAACACAATACCTTCTAACAGCCTTATGTGACAACCCTATTTCACATATTCATTGATATAAAAACAGAGAAAATGGCATTTTTACTCAATGAATGCTATCAATAGGCTGAATTGTTTCAGTTAAACCTTTTGCGTTAATGTTTCCGAATGGTTTTCTTGTAAATTGACAGTTTGCTCAACAGGCTCCATTTTGTCGCTACGTAAACAGAAGACAGACAATATGGTTGTCATTACCACAAAGCCACCCAT
Organism: Providencia sp. PROV080; assembly: GCF_033688105.1. Lineage (NCBI taxonomy): Bacteria > Pseudomonadati > Pseudomonadota > Gammaproteobacteria > Enterobacterales > Morganellaceae > Providencia > Providencia sp. PROV080. Next base: position 2,021,281 of record NZ_CP096346.1, on the reverse strand, counting down.
GATTAAGTAAGTCTCCGCAAAACCAATTTTATCATAGCCCCACCCGGCTAATGGCGACAGAATACTGGCAACAATTGAGGTGATACAACTAAATCCAACTAAATATAGGGTAGAAGATAGACGTTTATCAAAATGGCGGCTGTTATATTTAAAAATGGCGATCAATAATATCGGTAACTCAACAGCATGTAGGAGTTTCATAATAGAAATCATAAGCGGGCCGTCAACGAGTCCGGAACCAATGATTCTTAACGCCATGACACTACTCGCAAACAACAAACCATTTTTAGCACCTATACGATTAACAATATATGGCGCAAGAAACATTCCCCCAGCCTCTAAGAAAACCTGTAATGAATTCAGGTAGCCATACATTTCATTACCGGTTTTTTCGTCTTGGAACTGATGCGCAAAATAAACCATAAATTGCTGATCATAAACACTATAAATACAAGTACCCAGCACAAATAGAATCAGCGCCCAAAACCGTGGAAGGACAAATAATTGCAAGGCATCGTTGATGGTAATATTTGAAGGCTTACCATGTTCTAAATCGTTAAATGCATTGGCTTTTGCGGTTTTTAGCCTTAAAAGAATAACGAAGAAACATCCACCGGAAACCATGGCCATAATAAAATTATAGTTAGGATCGATATTAATATTGCGCCCAGCAAAAAATGTGGCAACAGCCCATCCTAATGACCCCCACATCCTTGCTTTGCCATACTCAAAATCGCGTAGTCGGCTGATACGCTCAGTATAAGACTCGAGTACGCCAATCCCTGCATGAAAAGTCATACCAATAAATAACCCACCAATCAAACTGCCAACGACCACATTCCATTGTAGTAATTGACCAAATACCATAAAAAATGGTCCAGATGATATTAATAATACGGCAATGAATAGCAGTAAATTTTTGCGTAAGCCGAGTTTATCTTGTAAGAAGCCATAAAGAGGTTGGGCACAAAGTGCAACTATTGAAATACAAGAAAAAATTATTCCTGTATCCGTGCCTTCTAAACCCACATATTTTCGAAGCCAAATAGCAACAACAGAAAATGTGGATGACCAAGTAAAGAAGAAAAAAAACAGCAGCGCACTCAATGAAGCATAATATTTTTTCGATTCACTATTCATTAAAATTTTGCCTACACGTTCCCTTAATTAACTAAAATGTTAAGGTTAACATTCTTAATAGACTACTGATTCACCGTTATATTGTGATGTTAAGCACAAAATGTTAACGTTAACAATTATGTTTTGTGAAATAGATCACTAAAACTAGCTGAATGACTTACACCTAACGGTGGCATTGCTTTTATTATGGTTCCGATATGTTAGAGAATATCAAGGAAAACGCAGGCGATACTATCCCTAGCCCTCATTTGAGGGCTCGTGTTATCTAGATTTGGCTATTAAGGTAGTTGACGGCATCATCAAGGATACTTTTGCGAGCCGGGTTATCTTCTTCTTTTGCATCATTTTTCAATTTATCTACGATACCCTGTTTAGTCACTCCATCGCTAGCCAGCAGCCTCAATGTGACTCGACCTATTTCAGCTAAAATTAAGCGCGTTCTTTCATCATATGTATTCATCATACGTTCCTTTTTTGTCTATGACCTTAAAAATAATAGATCAAAAAAACCGCATTTACGCATATTTTTACGCTGATTTACCGACTTTTTAAATTTCCAAAAACAAATTTTTATTATTAATTGCATTTAAAATCAAAAAGATAAATAAAAATAAAGCGTCGATAACTGAGATATAAATTAAAAGTTAATACAGTGATTAACATTCTCTGATTTGCAGAGCCGACGATAGCTTAGGTTCAGGTTTTGTCACGTATCAGGTATGATAGGCCATAAAATATTTGTGTAGTGTGAAGTTACAGTGTTCCTTCTGAGCAGTATTGTGACATACCGCTTTTAGCGTATATTTTCTGTAGATAGCCATCACAAATTATTTTCATCGCTAAAATAGCACTAAGGCTAACGGAGAATCACGTTGCAAGATACTAAAAAACAGCCTACATTTTTTATTCATGACTATGAAACCTTTGGCAAGCACCCTGCACTTGATCGCCCAGCACAATTTGCGGGTGTAAGAACAGATCTCGATTTCAACATCATTGATGAGCCAGAAGTCTTCTATTGCGCCCCATCAGATGATTATCTCCCCCAACCTGAAGCCGTGATGATCACAGGTATTACTCCGCAAATAGCATTAGCCCAAGGGGTTAATGAAGCTGAATTTGCGAAACGTATTCATCATCAATTTAGCCAGCCGAACACCTGTATCATGGGCTACAACAATATTCGTTTTGACGATGAAGTCACTCGTCATATTTTTTATCGTAATTTTTACGACCCTTACGCCTATAGCTGGCAACAAAATAACTCACGCTGGGATTTATTGGATACATTACGTGCTTGCTTCGCACTTCGTCCAGAAGGCATTAATTGGCCTGAAAATGAGGATGGACTGCCGAGTATGCGTCTTGAACACCTTACTAAAGCTAATGGCGTTGCCCATGAAAATGCTCATGATGCTATGTCTGACGTTCTAGCAACAATCAATATGGCTAAGCGACTCAAAGCAGCGCAACCGAGAATGTTTGATTATTTCTATCAATTGAGAAATAAAAACAAAGTTAGCCAATTAATTGATATTGTCGAAATGACTCCATTAGTGCATGTTTCCGGTATGTTTGGCGCATTACGTTCTTATGTTAGCCTTGTCGCACCGCTAGCATGGCACCCTGATAATCGTAATGCGGTTATTATGTGTGATTTATCCGCTGATATTTCACCCCTCATCAATTTAACTGTCGATCAGCTTCGTGAACGCCTGTATACGCCAAAAAGTGAATTAGGTGATGCATTACCCGTGCCGATAAAGCTAGTGCATATCAATAAGTGCCCAATACTTGCTCCCGCTAAAACGTTGCGTAACGAAGATGCCGAGCGAACAGGCATTGATCGTGACATCTGTTTCCGTAACTTAGAAATTTTACGCAAACATCCTGACATCCGTAATAAGGTCATTGAAATTTTTGCTCAAGCTCAACCATTCGATGAACCTGACGATGTCGATGCTAAGCTTTATAGTGGTTTCTTTAGTAGTGCTGACCGCGCTACCATGGAAATTATTCGAAAAACATCGCCACAAAACCTACCAGCCCTTGATCTAACCTTTGAAGATCCACGGATGAAAGCGTTATTCTTTCGCTATAAAGCACGTAATTATCCAAGCATTCTCTCATATGAAGAGCAACAACGCTGGTTGCAGCACCGCAGGGAGTACTTTACCGAAAGCCGGTTAATGGAATACATGCAATCCATTGAATTATTGATGGTAGAACACCAAGAGGATGTTGAACGCTGTAAGCAATTAAAAGCGCTCGTCAATTACGCCGCTGATTTAGCAAGCTAATAATAGTTGGGCAGGTTACCTGCCCAACTAATCAATAACGCTCAGTTAGTGGTCATGTGGGCAGCCACAATCCCCTTCCCAATGTTTGCGTTTCGTGGTCTTACCTAAACCAGGATTCATGGTATTAGTCGGATCCGCTTGTTTATAAAATGATTTCAGCTGAGGCTGAGCTTTATATAAATGACCGACATTATGCTCAGCTGGATATTGCGCCCCGCGCTCATCTAACAAGGCCAACATTTTTTCTTTTAACTCTTTAGGGTCAACCCCTTTTTTCAATACATAATCTTGGTGCATGACATGACACATAAAGTGGCCACAGTACAGTTTATGCACTAACAATTTCTCAATTTCTGGTGGTAATTTTTCAAACCAATCACGATCATTTCGACGTAAAGCAATATCCAATGGTAATACATCTTCTACGTCTTTATTATGAACCGCATGGTAACGCACAGCAGAGCCAGCCGCAGCAAAACGATGTAAAAACGCTTTTGCTCCTTCTTCTGCCGTACATTCGAAATAATCGCCATCCGCCGTTGCAAAGAATGATTTTAGCCACACCTTCGCTTCTTCAATCCCGTCGCCTGCCATTTTCAGCATTAAATGGTGCTCATATTTATCGCGGAATTGTTTCATACGAGGTGGTAAATGAGATGGCCATAGCTTGCTTAGCGCTTGCATTGTACGGTCTACCAGATTGGATGGTAACAATGGCACTTTATTCAAGACCGCATCAATGCGCCCTTTGATGGTAAAAAAGAGCGGCATTTTATCTGTACCAAACTTATCTATCATCAAGAAAGTATCTTTACCGTAAACTTCGGCAATATCAAAGCAGCCACGGTGCATATATTCACCCGCAACAGGCAAGTTTTTAAATTCACTCAAAATATGGCGTCGAATATCTTCGAGTACGTCTGGGTTATTGGAGCCAATATAAAATACCTGTGTTGAGGTATCCGCGGGGAAAGTATCAAGACGCACAGCAAAAACAGCTAATTTACCGGCACAACCCGACGCTTCAAATAAACGTCGTTCATCCGCATTAAATCGTGATGGTGTATCCGCATCAACATCACGCACTCGTTCTGCATATTCGTGATCTGAAGCCAGTTTTTCACTCAGTTCGATATCTTCTGTGCGGTAACGTCGATTTTGCAAATTCGTTAATATTTCTTCTGGTGTCTCACCTAAATGAATACCTAGATGATTAATTAATTCAACATTACCTTCCTCGTTGACACGAGCATACAGCGCTAACTCGGTATAGGCTGGCCCCCGACGTACTAATGAACCTCCGGAGCTATTACAAATCCCTCCAACAACAGAAGCACCAATACAGGATGACCCAATCAGTGAATGTGGCTCACGACCTAATGGTTTTAATAATTTCTCAAGGTCATATAACGTACTTCCAGGCATAGCAACGACTTGGTTAAACTCAGGTAATACTTGAATCTGATTTAATTTTAGTGTGCTGATAATGACAATATCACGGTCATAATCGTAACCGCTGGGGGTTGAACCTTCGGTCAAGCCTGTATTAGCTGCTTGCATAATGACAATTTTGTCAGCTTCAACACAGGCTTTGAAGACATACCATTGTTCTAATAAGGTTGTCGGAAAGACGACTGCAATAGCATCACCGAAACCCGAGCGAAAACCTTTACGATAACGTTCCGTTTTGTGCGGTTCAGTCAGGATATTTTTTTTACCTACAATATTTTTCAATGTAAGCAATAATCGTTGATTTTCAGGGCTGTTTACTGCATTCATTTCTACGCCTTCTTGTCAGGATGATTATCAATAAATTGTGAATAGCTTGTCATGTTATAGTGATCTACTCACCATACCACATTATGAAAAGTTTTAGTTTGGGATATTAATGCAGTTTTACGATTAGTTGTTGAATAAATTTGCGGGAAAGACAGATAAGTGCATTGATTTATACATAAAAAAACAGCGCTTAAAAGCGCTGTTTCAGATTGATGACGAACCCCATGTTTTTAGCATGGGGTTTATTGTTTGAGCGACCGAAGGTCGCGATCGCGATATTTTTCTAAAATCCCATCGACGATATTTGTCGTGCCCTATATTTCGTTCTATATAAGGCTAATTGACCTTTAACCTGCCCCAAAATATAAAAAAGAAGCGCCAGTAGCGCCATTTTCTTCATATTTTGTGCTACCGCCGCTAATAAGCACTGCATTTGCACCTTATTTAACCCACGGAACCGCGCATAGCGATGACCATGATGTTGTTTCGCATCGGCAAAGCTTCTTTCTACGGTCTCTTTTCGCCTTGCATACACTTTTTTCCCCCATTTACTCAGCCTTAACGCATTCGACCATTCCTTTGCCTCTTCCCAGACATGTCGGGTTACCGTTTTTTCTGCTTTCTGATTTTGGGTACAAGATGAACGATTTTCACAGTATTGGCACTGCTGACGGTTTGATTTGTAATGCTTATAACCATTTCGGTCGGTTGTACTGTAAGTGAGAAGTTCTCCCGCGGGACACACATACACATCTCGCTCTGCATCATAGTGGAAGTGTTTTTTTTGATATGCATTTTGCCCTTTATTGGGACGCCGATAACCCGGAACAAGCGCGATACACATTTCTTTCGCAAGATGACACACAGGTGCAGTGAAGTAACCCGCATCGACACCCGCGGCTACCGTATTGAGATTAAAACGGCTAATTTGGCGTTGTAAACGGCCAATATAAGGTTGGCTATCGTGCACATTACCTGCGGTGACGTGCGTATCCATAATGATACCGTGTTTTCCATCAACAGTACGATGGTCAAGATAAAAGAAGCCTTTGGGTTTATTGTCCCGATGCATAAAACCACTTTCAGGGTCAGTGGTACTCACTTTAGTGTTTTTGACGGCGCTGTTTTCGTTGGATTTTTTTGCGTCGGGTAACGGCTTTTTTGCGTGATTTTTCCGGTCTCTTTCGACAGCCATATTGAGTTGTTCAATATATTCACTTGGCGCAATGGGGCGTTCTTCATTAATGGCTTTGCGTGGGTTCGCGTTAGCTTTCAAGTGGGTACTGTCGGTATAAAGGACTCGCCCATTCGCCATCCCCTCATTAATGGCGTGTTCAACGACATGGTCAAATATCTGTTGGAAAATATCACTGTCATTAAATCGACGAATACGATTTTGACTCAATGTTGAAGCATCGGGCACTTTCTCCGTCAACCCCATGCGTAAAAACCAACGATACGCCATATTGACTTGGATTTCTTTAACGAGTTTACGCTCTGATGGGATCCCAAACAGATAGCCTAACAACATCATTTTAATGAGACGAACAGGGTCAATCGCAGGTCGCCCGTTATTAGGACAATAAAGATGAGCAACGGCATCGCGAATGAATTCGAAGTCCATAATAGCATCAACTTTACGAACAAGGTGGTCTTCAGGAACGAGCTCATCAAGGGTGATGGTTTCGAACTGATATTGTTGAGGAGAAGGCGCTTTTAGCATATCGGTTAGCTCATTATTTATACTAACCTCATTAGATCAAAGTCCTAACTAAAAAGCTAGGACTTTGTCAGCAGTCTGAAACAGCGCTTAAAAGCGCTGTTTTTTATTCTATTGACTCAATTAATAATCACTCATTTGAGGCATTGGTCGACGGAACATACGCGTCAAGATAGCCATATAAACTAGGCCTACCGCGGTCCAAATTAAGCCATATACCATTGAATCTTCTTCGATATTTAACCAGAGTACACATACCGTTAGTGTACCAATAACAGGTAATATCAAATAATTTAGAATGTTTTTAATTCCATTGATACGGCGTTCACGAATAAAGAACTGGCTGATCACGGAGATATTCACAAAGGTAAAGGCAATCAATGCACCAAAGTTAATCAATGCCGTGGCGAAATCCATCTCAAACCAGATAGCGCCGAGTGCTAGCACCCCTACCATCAGGACGTTATAAGAAGGTGTACGCCATTTTGGACTTACGTGACCAAAAATTTTCTCAGGGAATACACCATCACGCCCCATAACGTACATCAAGCGAGCACTACCTGCATGAGCTGCCATTCCTGAAGCCAATACTGTAACACATGAGAAAACCAAAATGATTGACTGGAAAAATGCACCAGCAACAAATCTCATAATATCAGGCTGAGTTTCATTAATGTTCTTAAAGCGTGAAACATCAGGGAAAAACTGCTGCAAGAAAAATGATACTGTAATGAATATAATCCCACCGATTAATGCGGTTAAGAAAATAGCGCGCGGGATCACTTTACCTGCATTTGGCGTTTCTTCTGATAGCGAACTTAATCCATCAAAACCTAAGAATGAGAAACAGAGTATCGTTGCTCCTGCAATCAAAGGGATAAGTTCGGTATGCTCATCAGCAAATGGACGGAAGGTCCACACCTCTCCCGTCCCTTCACCGTTAGATACACCATGAATAACGATAAAGGTAAAGACAACCATTACCCCTACTTGAATAATTGCGATCACGGTACTTAGGTTTGCAATAACGTTGATGCCACGTAAGTTAGCCGCTGTCATTAAAATGACTAATCCCACAACAAAAATAGCAGGTTCAACGGTTGGGAAGATGTCTTGTAAATAAATCTTCGCTAATAATATGTTGATCATTGGCATAAAGATGTAAGACAGCAACGAGGTCCATCCTACCAGAAAGCCAATATGTGGGCTCATTGATTTTTGAGCATAAGTATACGCTGAGCCAGCAGATGGAAAACGTTTGACCAGTTTACCGTAGCTCAGCGCAGTAAATAGTATCGCAGCAAGTGCAATAATATAGGAAGTCGGGACGTGACCACCGGTTTTATCCGATACCATGCCAAATGTATCGAAAATCGTCATTGGCTGAATATAAGCAAGACCAATCATCACCACTTGTAATAAGGTGAGTGTTTTTGCTAGTTCAACACGGTTGTTGGCACCTGTTTGGTTGCTACCGATGGATAATGGCGTTGAATTATTTGGCATGATAAAGCCCTCCCATAACTTTCGATTGAGTATTATTTGACCTACTTAATCGACAGTTACTGGGAAGACTTTGCATCTGCCTATAGGCAGAAAAGAACGATGAAAGGTTGAATGGTGAAGTTGCGAAGCAACCAACTGCTCCGTAGTCATCAATGCGGCAACCACGGCCACCAGGCCCTGCTGCGAATGCGAAAAAGTAAGCCATGCAAGCATTCCTCAAATCGGTAGCATATTTTCTTTGCTACACGTAAAAATATAAATTTATCTATCCGGCCTATTATCCGGCCCCGCGAAATAGTTCGAACTTAACAAGCAAAAAAAAACCGATACCAGAATTAAGGTATCAGTCATTTTTTTAGTTCGCGCATTTTGCACTTCACTTGCTGAAATAGCAATAGCTATTGTAAAAAAAACGGCCAATATTTAATGAGAATTTTTGATAAATTCCCAGATTTTGCTGCATGCGCTAATAACTTAGTTTTTTCTATAAAAATTAGCGATTAAAAGGCATTTTTTATGTGTATTTATCCTAAAAACAATAAGGCCTTCTTAATCAAGATAAGAAGGCCTCAATCAGTCAATTACTGTATCGATTAGAAGTTATAGTTAATACCAATATTGTAACGACGACCTTCTAATTCAGCACCATAGTTTGTCGAATCAATACGACGGTCAAGAATGTTATAAACACCACCAACAATGTTTGCATTCTTATTCAACTTATAGCTTGCGCCTAAATCAAACAGTGCATAGGATGCTGTACCGTTATTCATGCTTTCACCACGGCCTTGGTAATCAGACGTTTTACCGCGGAAATTCATACGAGTCCACGTTTGCAACTCTTCTGTGGTATCCCATGTTAACGTCGCATTCCCCATATGTTTAGGTTGTTTGTTTAACGGCTTACCTTTATTGACACCACTTTTTTGCTCTGTATCAGTGTAAGTATAGTTTGCAGCAAAGGCTAAATTATCCAGAATTCCCCAGTTGAATGTTAATTCAACACCACGCATTCTTGCCTTATCCACGTTTGCACGATCGCTAACAAAACGATACGGTTTACCATTATCACCAATACCATCATCTAATGTACAGTCTCTGATATTCGCATTGCTATTATCACAACGTCTCACTTCTGTAATTTTATCTTTGAAATCTGTATTATAGATCGTGATTCCGGCGGTAATATTGTCTTGGTTATTCCAAATAACCCCGATCTCTTCTGTAACACTTTTCTCCGGTTTCAAATTCGGGTTACCGTAAATAACCGCGTTACCTGCGCGTCCACCCGTTGATTGTCCCCATTCTGCGGAAGATTGGCGTAAGTCAGGTGCTTTATAACCAGTAGATACACCACCTTTGATGGTCCATTGGTCATCTGCATGCCAAACACCGTAAAGACGAGGAGTCCAATGAGAACCATAGTTTTCATCTTTATCCATACGGATCCCGCCAGTTAATGCAAAGTCATTAGTCATTAACCATTCATCTTCTGCAAACAGTGCCCAGCTATAGCGGTCAAGTTTGTTTAGTGCAAATTTATTATCACCTGCTTCTAATTTTTCTTTACGGTATTGACCGCCTAAACTTAAGCTGTGATCACCAATTAAGAATACACTTTGATTACGTATGACGAGATCATCAAATTTCATCTTACGAGTTGGGTTTTTAGTTTCATCGTATTGAATATAAGTATCAGTGTTAGCTAGGTCATAAACCCCTGTATGAGTTAATGCTGTATGGGTCATCTCATATTTACTAAAGCTGCTACTGTCACCTTCTTTATACGTATAGCCTTCACGATAATCCCTATGCTGACTATCTTTTTTGAAATCCAAATCAAAGGTATTCTTTTCATCTGGTGTTAATGAAAGTGTTCCACCGCCACTTGCGATGATTTGACGACCGAAACCATCAATAATTTTATCTTCACCACGATGTGAATATTGGCCGTTAAGTTTCACGCCTAATAATCCATCAATCAGTGGACCAGAAGTATAGAAACTGCCTTGTCCTGTATTTCCTGAATCTCTACGTTCAGTAATTGTCGTATCTGCACGTAAACTTGTCGTCCACTCTTGCTGCACACGGCGAGTGATAATGTTAATGACCCCGCCCATCGCATCTGAACCATAAAGAGAAGACATAGGACCACGAACAACTTCGATACGTTCAATAGCAGGCAGTGGTGGCAACCAACCTTGCTCAATACCAGACCCATCACTATTTGGTCGAGTTGTACGCGTATCAACACGCTTACCGTCAATCAAAATCATCGTATACTTAGCATCCATACCACGGATACTAATATCGGAGCTACTACCACCACCAGTTACAAGAACACCTGGAACATCTTTCAGTGCATCCGTGACATCACGGTAAGCTTTATTTTCAAGTTGCTCACGAGTCACCACTGAAATCGATGCAGGCGCATCTTCGATTTTCTGTTGGAAACCAGATGCGGTGGTCACCATGATGGTATCCTTGCTATCATCCGCAAATGCAGGTGCTGCTGTAATTGCTGCGATAATACTCATTGCAATTTTTCTTTTATTAAAAACTACCATTCCCAACTCTCCAAGAGATAATTTTGATTTGAATTTATTGATATGACATCAGCTCAATATTCAGGTATATAACCTTATACTTACTGTTATTATTTTTTTGATTATTAGATAATATCAATTACCTATAGAAAATTTACGGTTATTACTGTTTTTCATAAATTTTCTATAATTAATTACTATTTCAAAATATCATCTTACTTGTCTATAAGATGCCTATTGATATTATTTAATAGACATCTTTAAGACTTATAAAATTAACTCGCTAATTTCTCAACTAACCCATCAATAAGGACTTGTGGCACACCTTGCGAACAACGCTCTATACGACCACGCACGCCATAGACATCGGCTAAGCTGCTTGGCGTAATGACGTCCTCAGGTTCTCCTTGAGCAATTAACTTACCTTTTTTTAGCATTAAAACATGCTCAGCGTGTCTTAAGGCTATATTAATATCATGCACCACTACCACCGTAATAATATTACGTCGTTTTGTTTCTTTCGCGACTAAATCCATTACATGATATTGATAATTTAAATCTAATGCACTTAATGGCTCATCTAATAACAATAAATTAGGCTGACGAATTAATGATTGTGCCAAACCCACTAATTGTTTTTGCCCACCAGATAATTGGTCTAAATAACTTAATGCTAAATGTTCAATACCTAATTGGCGTAATAAACGCATCACTTCATCTTGACTATTTTCATTACTGAGTCCGCCTGACGCTCTTTGAGCAACAATCACTGACTCTAAAACATAAAGATGTACTCCAGCAGGCAGGCTTTGTGGTAAATACACCACATTTTGAGCTCGCTGAGCAAAATTCTGTTTTGTTAAATCCACCCCATCTAACAATAACTGTCCCGTTGATTTATTTAATCCGGCCAACGAACGTAATAAGGTTGATTTACCGCTGCCATTCGGCCCTAACAGCACCGTTATTTTGCCTCTAGGTAAAGCATGTGTGCTCAACCCTTCAATCACAGGATTTTTCGGATAACCTGCATTAAATTGATCAATAATCAGGCCATCTGTCATGACACGTTACCTCTATGACGCAAAATAATACTAAGGAAGAACGGAACACCAACCAATGACGTGACAATTCCAACTGGAATAATGACACCCGGTATAATATTTTTAGATGCAATAGACGCCATTGATAAAACTAATGCACCGATCAATGCACTTGCCGGCAAATAGAAACGATGGTCTTCACCAAACATGAGTCTTGCAATATGTGGAGCGACCAAACCGATAAAGGCAATCGGCCCAACAAATGCCACGGCTAAAGCAGACAGAATACTGATACGAAGTAACGTGGTTAAACGTAAACGACGTACATCAATACCAAAGCTGATTGCGCGATCTTCCCCGAGTCTTAACGCTGTCAGTTTCCACGAACTCATCATCGCTATAGGGAAAATCAATGCGAAGACTAATGCCATTACACCCAGTTTTACCCATGTCGCTTTGGATAAACTTCCCATTGTCCAAAACACTAGGCCTTGCAGCGTATCTTCTGTCGCAATGAACTGCATCATGGATACGAGTGCGTTAAACGTGAATACCAGTGCAATACCAAATAACACAACACCTGACGTTGCAACACGTGTCCAGCGGGTCACGGCATCCAGCATCAATGCCGCCAACAACGCAAAAATAAACGCGTTGGCAGAAATGACCCATTGATCAGGTACACCTGGGATAGCAATACCTGAAACAATAGCTAATGCCGCACCAAATGCCGCAGCATTTGACACCCCCAGTGTAAATGGACTGGCTAATGGGTTATTCAAGATGGTTTGCATTTCAGCCCCAGCAAGGCCAAGTGACATACCAATAACCACAGCCATCAGAGCATACGGCAGGCGAATATCCCACACAATCACTCTTGTACCTGCTTCAACAGATTCCGGAGAGATAAGCGTCTGCCAAAGTTTTTCTAAGGATAAACCTGATGGACCTAAGGTAAAATCAATAACCAGTGACAATAAAATTGCAGCGATGATAACGGCTATCCATGCAATTCGACGTCGTAACATGTGTTGATAATGTTGTTTTACACCATTATCACTTTCTTGAACTGACTGCTTAACAGTTGACATTGTCTCGGTAGTAAGACTCATTATTATAATTACCTACAAAATTTTACTTCTCACTGACCCAATAAACGCCTGACGGCTCAACGGCAAGGAATTGACGATGCAATTCATTTAACGTTTTTTGTGGATCAAGTTCAGCGAACTGTTCTGGATAAAACCATTTCGCAAACACCTGAGTCGCTAGCACGTTATAGGGTGAGTTATAGTAGTTATGCCAAATCGCATAATCTTTACCGTCTTTCACGGCAGATAATGAGCTAATCCCCTTGCGTTCAGTAATTTTTTTCAGGCTTGCTTTCGCTTCTTCGATGGTGCCTTGTGCACCTAACTGCACGCCAACATCCTGACTTCCCGGTGCTTTAGCACCTGTTGCAATATAGATTTGAGGATCTACCGCAATAATTTTTTCAAGATTCATGTTACCCAAAGCCCCCGGTAACACCTCTTTAGCAATATTCTTACCACCCGCTAGATCAATAAAATTGCCCATATTTCCGTTGCCTGCGGTTCCACAACAGTCTTCAAAAGCACCTGCTCGTAGATCAATAAATACCGTTGGTTTTTTATCTTCAGGGATCTTACTGGTGATATCAGTCACTAACTTTTGATTTTTTTCATAAAAATCAGCGAATTTCTCTGCTGTTTGCTCGCGATTTAATGCTTTCCCAAGCATGCGGATACTTGGCAAGGTATTTTGTAATGGGTTATCCCTAAAATCGACAAAAACAACAGGCACCCCCGCTTTTTCAAGCTGGTTCACCAATTCACTATTTTTACCGGGACCATGACCAGATAGACCAAAAATGGCAATGTCAGGGTTAAGTGTTAAGACTTTTTCAGCACTGACGCTGTCTGCACTTGTATTGCCAATCAGGGGGATATTATCGATTTGAGGAAATTTTGCTTTATAGGTCGCGTAAGTTTGTGGGTCAAGTTTACGTAAGTCACCTTGCCAACCAACGATTCTATCAAGGGGTTTGTCACCTTCAAGTAAGGCTATCGCACTCAATAAACGGCCTTCACCAAGTAAGATGCGATTCACATTGTCAGGAACTTCAACAGTCCGCCCAGCAACATCTGTCACTGTTGCTGACAGAGAATGGAAGCTAACACTCAACATTGAGCTTGCAAATAAAGCTAACCCCATCCCCTTCCCTAACGATTTCATCATCAACTTCACAACGTACCTCTTTATCCCCATTTTTTGTGCCATAACAATAAAGCAAATAAGAATACTTATCAATACGATTGCCAATTTAATTCCATATTGGTATTGAAGTGTGATCTTACACGAACTTTTTGTTAATTAATTGAAAATTAATATTTTCATTTATGAAATAAGAATAAAAAGGACCAAATATTGACTCTATCACCCAAGCACTTAGTGACAATTGGGCAACCCTACTTTCAGTGCCATTAGGCTAAACACCTCTTCCTTGTGCTATCCAAACGACGATGGCTTGTTACTCATTTCACGACCCGTCGTAAGTCAGTCATAAGAACGCGCGTTTTCTTACACCTCAAAAGATGACCATTTGATATCGCTTCTCAAGCTCATAAAAAAAGAGCCAACCTATAACTAGGTTAGCTCTTTCTTTGGCTGCCAACGCAATCTTAATTATTTATTCAAATTTTCGCGATAGCTTGGGAAATCCATGTCTTTATAGCGAATGAATGAGGTTTTCTTGACAATCTTATAACCAAACCAAATTGCTAAGAATAATGGAATACCGATATACGTCGCGGTCACCCCTACCCAATCAATCTTATCTTCTAAAAATGCTTGATAGTTTTGCCCTAACGTAATGATTAAGCAAAGCACGAAAGCAAAAATAGGTCCAATTGGGAAGAAGCCTGAACGGTAAGGCAAATCCTTGAGATCTTTACCTTGCGCAATATAACCTTTACGGAAACGATAATGGCTAATCGCGATCCCCAACCAAGCAATAAATCCTGTCATACCGGAAGTATTCAACAACCACAAATAGACGGTTTGGTTACCAAACATGGAACTTAAGAAACACAAACCAGCAATCACCGTTGTCGCAACTAGGGCATAACGTGGCACGCCGCCTTTTGAAAGGCGAGCAAAAATACGTGGCGCTTTTCCTTCACGCGCTAAGGTATACAGCATACGCGTCGATGCATACATCCCTGAGTTACCCGCCGATAATACCGCGGTCAAAATAACGGCGTTCATTACCGCTGCTGCCGATAGTAACCCTGCATTCTCAAAGACCAATGTGAACGGGCTGACACTAATATCTTTAACATCATTACGCAGTAAGTTTGGATCAGTATAAGGGATAATCAAACTAATGATTAAAATCGCAAAGATATAGAATAGAAGGATACGCCAGAAAACTTTACGCACCGCTTTAGGGATATTTTTCGCGGGATCTTGTGACTCACCTGCTGCAATACCGATCAATTCCGTTCCTTGGAACGAGAAGCCGACGATCATTGCAACACCAATCATCGCAGAGAATCCCCCCGCAAAAGGAGCGTCACCAATTTCCCAATTGTGCCACCCTGCATTTTCAGCGCCGCTCATGATGCCAAAAATCATCAGCACACCAACAACAATGAAAATAATAACCGTGGTAACTTTAATTAAAGAGAACCAATATTCTGCCTCACCGAATCCTTTTACTGAGATATAGTTCAGCAAGAAGATAATGGTTAAGAAGATCGCACTCCAAATCCAACCTGGGGTGTCTGGGAACCAATAGGTCATCACAAGTTGCGCAGCAACCAAGTCAACGGCAATGGTGACAGCCCAGTTATACCAATAGTTCCAGCCTAATGCGAAACCAAATCCTTCATCGACATACTTAGCGCCATAGGTTGCAAAAGAGCCTGAGACTGGCATATAAGCCGCAAGTTCTCCTAAACTGGTCATCAAGAAATAGACCATTAAACCAATAATCGCATAAGAAAGAAGTGCCCCGCCGGGGCCAGCTTGTGCGACGGTCGCACCAGATGCAACGAAAAGGCCTGTACCAATCGAACCACCGATAGCGATCATTGCTAGGTGGCGGGCTTTTAACTCGCGGCGTAATTTTTGAGGTCCGCTACTTTGTACCGTAGTGGTATGTTGTTCTGACATCTGTTCCCTGTATTTCTTTATTTAATCAATATTAAGAGAATTCTAGCAAAACATCCTGTCAGAACTAAGTAACTCTTAGCTGTTATAAGATACCTTCATAATCCACACAGAATTATTAGTAAAACACTTATACTGAATGAAGGTAATCTTTGTTCAAATAGTCATCGCATTTGGCATAACACTGATATAAACCCTATATTTTTATATAATATTCAATATGTTATTTGCAATATGCCAATAGATTTTTTATCGCGTTCGATAAATGTTTCTGACGGTGATAAATCAAATACAGTGTACGTTGCAATTGCAGATCGGCAACTTGTAGCTCAACTAAAGAACCATTTGCCAGTTGTTCATCGATAACACGCCTTGATAAACAGCTAATTCCCATACCAAAACGTACGGCATGCTTAATCGCTTCGGAATTTCCGAGTTCCATGAAAATATGAAAACCAGGGAGATGAGCAAACAAAAGCTGGTCAAGGACATCACGCGTTCCAGAACCCCGTTCACGTAATACCCAAGGGGCATCACGCAACTCTTTTAATGTTAACGGCTTGCCAGCTAAAGCGTTATTTGGTGCAGCAAAGATAACTAGCTCATCTTTTAACCATGGCTCTGTGATTAATTCTGGGCTATGGCATACCCCTTCAATTAACCCGACATCGGCACGAAATTCCATTACCGATTTGATAACTTCTTCCGTGTTACTAATGTTCAGCTCGAGTGGGATGGTGGGGTGATCATGACGATACTCTGCCAACAAAGGCGGTAGCATATAGTTGCCGATAGTGGTACTGGCGGCAAGGCGCACAGCCCCCATCTCTTTTTTAAAGAGTTGCTCAACTTCAAGGGCTTGTTCAAGTAATGCTAGCGCTTTTGGATACAATAACCGTCCATGCTCATTCGTTACAAGACGTTTACCAACACGATCAAAAAGTTGCACTCCGAGTTGCCCTTCCAGATCAGTTAAAGAAGCACTCACTGCTGATTGTGACAAAGCGAGTAACTGAGATGCCTGCGTGGTGGAGCCACTTTTCAGTACTTCCGTAAATACTTCGAGTTGCCTAAGTGTTATTCGCATACAGGTAGCTCCCACATTGTTCACTTGAGTTTGTAATAATATTGTTAATATTAATGATTTATTACCAACTTACCAGAAGAAACTTATAACCTGTTTTTTAGATTGATTATATACAAACAATCAATTTAAATTATTAAAAGTTTTGTTATATGCTTATTCCAAAATTATCTATACCCATAATTAGCAGCTTTTGTTAATGGGTATCAGTAGTAACAGAAGGTAAAGTTATGGATAAAAGCAATACAAAAACATTAGTACAGAGCACAAGTCATCCCGCTCTCAAGCTAATTCCAGGTGTTATTTTAGCGGGGATCTTAACCGCTCTTTCGATGTTTCTTGGTGAACAGCAATGGTTTATTGATGTGGGTTTAGGGGCGCTAACTCTCGCAATCCTCTTAGGTATTATTGTGGGTAACACCGTTTACCCTGTGATGAGTGCACGTTGTGATAACGGTATAAAGTTTGCCAAACACTATTTTTTACGAGCCGGTATCATACTGTATGGCTTTCGCTTAACTTTTCAACAAATCACCGATGTGGGTGCCACAGGGCTACTCATTGATGCTTTAACGCTTACCTCCACTTTCCTCTTGGCTTTCTGGTTAGGTAAAAAAGTCTTTGGGCTCGATGATGAAACGACCTTTTTAATCGGCGCGGGTAGTAGTATCTGCGGGGCTGCGGCGGTAATGGCGACAGAGCCTGTCGTAAAGGCTTCTGCGAGTAAAGTTGCCGTTGCAGTGTCTACCGTGGTCATTTTCGGTACTATTGCGATTTTTGTATACCCATGGCTTTATCAGCTTAACGCACATTTCGGTTGGTTTACCCAAACACAAGATACTTTTGGCATTTATGTAGGCTCAACAGTCCATGAAGTCGCTCAAGTGGTTGCTATCGGCCATACTATCGGTCCTGATGCTGAAAATGCTTCCGTCATTACAAAAATGATTCGTGTCATGATGTTAGCGCCTTTCTTAATTCTTTTATCCGCCTATTTAAGCCGTCGTTCAATCGTCACTAACGGTGAAAATACACAAAAAAGCAAAATTACTATTCCTTGGTTTGCGGTGATTTTTATCTTAGTGGCTGCATTTAATTCCTTTGATTTATTACCTACAGTCATCGTGAAACACATTATTACTTTAGATACTGTATTATTAGCAATGGCAATGGTAGCACTCGGCCTCACCACACACGTTAGCGCAATACGTCAAGCAGGTATTAAACCTTTATTAATGGCGCTGATCCTATTTGCATGGTTGATTATTGGTGGCGTCATCATCAACGCGATTATCCAAATGATGCTTTAATTACCTTCCCATCTCTTCTCTAAAGGCCGCTATTTATGCGGCCTTGTTTGTTCATTTCATTTATTCCCCTATTAATGGCATACTTCCTTAAAAAAGGAGTCAATAATGAAATATATTGGAGCACATGTCAGCGCCTCCGGAGGCGTTGATCAAGCCGTCATTCGCGCCCATGAAATTAACGCCACGGCATTTGCGTTATTCACAAAGAATCAGCGCCAGTGGAAAGCCCCTCCACTGACCGAAGAAATCATTGAAAAATTTAAAGCTAACTGCACCAAATATGGCTATGGTAAGCATCAAATCTTACCTCATGACAGTTACTTAATTAATCTAGGTCATCCAGAAGTCGAAGCCTTAGAAAAATCACGCGCTGCCTTTATTGATGAAATGCAACGCTGTGAGCAGTTAGGCATTGATTTACTCAATTTTCACCCAGGTAGCCATCTCAAAAAAATTGAAGTTGATGATTGTTTGGCACGTATTGCGGAATCCATCAACATCGCATTAAATGAAACGCAAGGTGTTATCGCTGTTATTGAAAACACCGCGGGCCAAGGCTCAAACTTAGGTTATCGGTTTGAGCATTTAGCAAAAATTATTGAAGATGTGGATGATAAAAGCCGTGTTGGCGTTTGTATTGACACTTGCCATGCCTTTGCCGCTGGTTACGACTTACGTACGGAAGACGCTTGCGAAGACACCTTTCAACAGTTTTCAGACATTGTCGGGTTTCAATACCTTAAAGGCATGCATCTCAATGATGCAAAAAGTGAATTTGCCAGCCGAGTCGATCGCCACCACAGTTTAGGTGAAGGCAACATTGGCTATACCCCTTTTAGTTATATTATGAAAGACCCACGTTTTGATGGCATTCCTCTGATTTTGGAAACCATTAATCCTGATATTTGGCCTCAAGAGATTGCGTGGTTGAAGTCACAGCAGAACTAATCAATAGAATCAAGGCGGTAAGTTTCCTTAACCGCCTTGAAATTATGCATCTTGTAATGGGGTTATTTACAACGACTCCATTTCAATTTTTGCCATCATATCCGCAAGTTTATTACGATTTTTTAAGCCAACATCCGGTTGTGAGACCGATAGTGCTGAAATTGCCGTTGCCATACGGAGTGTGTGTGCGCTCGACTCACCATTTAACAATCCATACGCTAGGCCCGCTACCATCGAGTCACCAGCACCAACGGTACTGACAACTTCACAATGTGGTGGCTTAGCCAACCAAGAGCCTGAGGCATTGACCCATAACGCGCCTTCTTCACCTAACGATATCACCACATGAGAGATGCCTTTATCGCGAAGTTCATGTGCCGCTTCAATGACATCTTTCAGGTCGGGTAACTTGCGCCCAACCCACATTTCCAACTCATGGCGATTGGGTTTAACTAACCATGGCGATGCTTTCAAACCCGCTTTTAATGCTTCACGGCTGCTATCAAAAATAATACACGGGCACAATTGACGCAGTCGGCTCATCCAGCGAGTGAATTCCTCAGCTTCAATACCATTCGGTAAGCTTCCACTGACCACCACCATATCAAAATGGCCTAACCAATTGAGTGATTCCGTTGAGAAACGATTCCAGTCTTCTTTACTAACATCAAAACCAGAAAAATTAAAATCGGTCGATTCACCGTTATTTTCCGTCAATTTAACGTTAATTCTTGTCCTACCTGGCACCATATGAAAACGGTTTGCCATTCCGTTATCACTGAAAAAATGTTGGAACTCTTCTTGGTTATCTTTTCCCATAAAACCACTTACGGTGATATCGATTCCAAGGTCTCGTAAAACTTTTGCGACGTTAACCCCTTTGCCTCCTGCATTGAGGCTAGCTGTTTTCACTAAGTTGACTTCACCGACTTCGATTGATGGGCACAGCCCAACAAGATCATAAGCAGGATTTAATGTAATTGTAGCAACCCGGCGAGTCATAACCTCGAATCTCCCTTATCGTTATTGTCGTATACATGCTAGCCATAGTTATACCATTAAAACACAATGGCTTCAGTGATATTTGTAGTTTTTCCTGATTGTTTTTCTAGACTAAACTGGCAATATTAGCCGGCTTAAAATAAAGAATATAAGGAGAACTCATGTCTATTGTTGATGGTGTTGTCGTTGGTGTGGGAGTCATTATCACGAATCAACAAGGCCAAATTTTAATGGGGAAACGCAGCAGCCAACACGCACCGTACTGGTCTATTTTCGGTGGGCATGTCGATGCGGGTGAATCATTCGAGGCATGTGCTATTCGTGAAATAAAAGAGGAAATTGGTATTGATATTACTACCCCAACTGTTTTTGGTATTAGTAATAATGTGAATACCTATCAACAGGAAGGCAAGCATACCGTTTCTATTTGTATGCATGTTGAATACAACGGTGACGTAGAGCCACAAATTATGGAAGCTGATAAGTGTGAAAGCCTAATGTGGGTTGCGCCTAATGAGTTGCCTGAACCACACTTTGAAGCTAGCCGCAATGCTATCGACCTATGGTTGAACCAACAATTTTATCACCATCCCGCTTAAGGCTTCCTTTTGTGCAAATGGCATTGCGTCATTTGTACAATAATCATCCAACTCATTATAATTACTCTTAATTTTTTACATTTGTCCGTTAATTATTATTTACATCAACACACACCGTCTGTATCATTAAGCTAGTACAAAGAAACATTAATCGGGAGTTCCCATGTCTGTTGATACAACAAAAACAATCAAACAGCCCTCCATCTTAGGTGGCGCAATGATTATCGCGGGTACAGCCGTTGGCGCTGGTATGTTTTCAATCCCCATGGTGACCTCTGGTGTTTGGTTTACAGGCTCTATCGTGCTTTTAATCTATACCTTTGTTTGCATGCTGCTTTCAGGGTTAATGATTTTAGAAGCCAATATGAATTACCCTGCTGGTGCCAGCTTTCATACTATGGTCAAAGATTTATTAGGACCGATATGGAACTCACTTAATGGTCTATCCATTACTTTCGTGCTGTATATTTTGACTTATGCCTATATATCCGCGGGAAGCTCCATTATTTCTGAGAACTTATCTAGTTACATGGCGGTTCCTCAAGCCGTTTCTGGGTTGTTCTTTGCGCTTCTGGTCGCTTTCTTTGTTTGGTTATCGACACGTGCCGTTGACCGTTTAAGCACGATTTTAATCGGCGGTATGGTCATCACCTTTGTGATGTCTATTGGTGGCATGGTCACAACAGCATCCCCTTCAATTCTACTCAACCAAGTCGATCAAGGTAATGCCCACTATTTACCGTATGCACTCGCTGCATTACCTTACTTATTAACGTCATTTGGTTATCACGGTAATGTTCCAGGTCTAGTTAAGTATTACAATAAAGATAGCCGTTCTGTTGTACGTAGTCTTGTGTATGGCGCTATTATTACTGTTGCGATTTATATCCTGTGGCAGTATGCGGTTCAAGGTAACATCCCACGCTCCGCGTTTATTCAAATTCGCGAAGAAGGCAATAACATTGGTGCATTATTGAAACAAATGAATGCATCGACGAATAGCGATTTCATTTCCCAATTTTTGACGCTATTTTCCTATATGGCATTGGCAAGTTCATTTTTAGGTGTATCACTTGGTTTATTTGATTTTATTGCTGACTTCTTTAAATTTAATGACAGCAAACAAGGTCGCTTTAAATCTGCCCTAATCACATTTTTGCCACCAACTGTCTTTGCACTCGTTTTCCCTAATGGTTTTATCTACGCGATTGGTTTTGCTGGTCTTGCCGCGACAATTTGGGCTGTCATCGTACCTGCATTAATGGCTAAAGCGAGTCGTAAACGTTTTCCAAACAACAGCTATCAGGCTCCTGGTGGTATCAGTATTATTCTGTTTGTCATTCTATTCGGTGTCATTAATGCTGTAGCACACATACTTTCCTTATTTGGGTTACTCCCAGTCTATTAATTGAACATCCCTCCCCAGCTAAGTCACTGGGGAGATTTTTTTGCTGAAAAATGTGTTTACTATCTTGCCTAATCGCCTATCTGCGAGTAATTTTGTCGCACTCTTTTATGAAGACAATCAAGAAGGTTATATATGGCAAAGGCCAATGAAATCAAACGCGGTTTTGCAGTGAATTACAATGGCAAACTGTTGTTGGTTAAAGACATTGATATTCAAGCGCCAAGCGCTCGTGGTGCCAGCACTTTATACAAAATGCGCTTTACTGACATTAAAACAGGGCAAAAAGTCGAAGAGCGTTTTAAAGGTGATGATATTTTAGAGACTATCTCACTCACTCGCCGAGCTGTTAGTTTCTCTTATATCGATGGTGATGAATATGTCTTTATGGACAATGAAGACTATACGCCTTATCTATTTAAACGTGCGGATATTGAAGAGGAATTATTGTTTATTCCTGAAGAAGGCCTACCTGGCATGCAAGTGCTAACAATGGATGGTCAAGTCCTTGCACTCGAATTACCTCAAACTGTCGATATGGTCATCGTAGAAACCACTCCCGCCATTAAAGGGGCTTCTGCGAGCGCACGTACAAAGCCTGCAACAATGGCTACCGGTTTAACGGTTCAAGTTCCTGAATACCTCACCAGCGGCGAAAAAATTCGTATCCATATTCCTGAGCGTCGTTATATGGGTCGCTGCGATTAATTGTTGTTATCACCTATGGGCGGACGCCCATAGGGCTTTCGAACTTTACACAATTTGAATTCGCTTTCCTGCTTTAAATCATATGACTCTTTTCAAATCAGTTATATATCAGTGTATACACACCCAGAGTCTGTGCTTTATCTATCCATTTAAAGCTTTGAGTCCCTTTGTTATTTGGCAGCTCTTGAGTGCCTTTTTTTAAGGTCTTTAGGGAGATTTGCGTTGTCACGGGCTTACCACTATCGTTCCAGCAAGTGGTTTGAACATTTTCCTGATATGTCCCGATTTGACATGGCGATGCAACGATAGCCCCCGTAAATGTAATCGTGCCACTACCGATTACTGTTTTTTCTTTCGCTTGTGCTATTGGTGAATAGTTAATGACTGTGATTGCCAATATTGCTGCTATGGAAATTTTATTGACTATAAGTTTCATAAAAAGCATCCATTAAAAATTAAGTTATCGTCATTTGTAATAAATTATTTATATTTAAATTGTTTTTTATTTTTATCACTGAATGACGAGATTCTAATTTGAATGAATGAAATGATATTTAACTGATAGCCGTAGTTTTTTATTTTTCTTTAACTCTAAGAAATAAAATATAATAAGATAGCCTGATCACAAAATAACAAGCGATCACACAGATTGCCACTTTCCTTCTTTCTTATCCATTAAAATTAGCCTGTTTATTTTTATAAATAAGGCAACAGCCTTGGTCGACCTAATTCACATTCACTTAATGGCTATAATATGAAGACATTACTTGCAAAGCCTATCGTACTTAGTCCATCGCAATTGATTGCCAGTGGACGGCAACGAGCGTGTTATCATCATCCTGAACGTGAGGATTTATGCGTAAAAGTGCATCATGCAGATAGAGATGATAAAGAGACGATACGCGAAATAAAATATTACAAACGGATTTATCGAAATAAATCGTCGTCAGAGACAATCTCCGATTATTATGGTACTCAAGAAACAAACATGGGGACGGGTTATGTATTTCAGTTAATTAAAGATAAAACAGGGGCTGTATCTAATACACTTGATTATTTTTTTAAAAATAAAAACTATTTTTTAAAACATCAAAAAAATATGCGAATTGCGTATGATATTTTTAAAAAAACGATATTTAAAGACGCCATAGTGACAATGGCATTAAAGCCTTACAATATTGTCTACCAATTAGGCTATAAGCCTCATGGTCAATTTGTGATCATTGATAACCTCGGCAGTGCGAATTTAATTCCCGTCGATTATTTTTCGTCAACGCTAGCGCGAACAACACTCTCTCGCCGATTTGCTGATTTTGAACGACGCATATATAACGAATACCATATTAAACTCGCCAACATGCAGATACAAACTCGCTAACTTGGTATGCCTACAGTATAGTGATGGTTAACGATAATGAGTTTGCCATCACTATTTAAGTTGGTCAGCTTAAGTAAATTTAAACTTCTTTACATTTAAGAGTGTCTTAATCGTTAATAATTGCAGCAAGCCGACTTGAAATGTGATCTAGATCGTTATTTTTATTATATTCTTTGTTCACTTAACAGTTAAAGTTCTATTTTTTTAACAAAAAGCCGCCAAAACCCTTACTCTATTCGTATTTAATATAATGTTTTGTAAATTATCCCCTTATTAACTCGCCATTTCAGTTCTGTTTATGTATGCTCTCTATGTTTGGCGAAATAAGTATGCAACTGCCAAATTTTAACGATGAGTGTCTGCCTAGCTGGCTGTTATTGTGTTTACATATCACACATCTTCTTCTACGGCGTGCAGTTTATTTACATTCATATACAAAGTTTAGTTGTTCTGTATTAAACACTTTCTGTGAAAAGCTAGTGTTGCATTTGATAAAATGCGTTTTTCACAGGGATAAGTTTACGTTTATTGTGTGGAAAAACACAAAACAAAATGGCAAGGGATATCGAGAATAATGGCAACATCTGAAAAATTTAAGCGCAACATTTTGCGCATTATACCAGCAATCGCGATTGCCGCGGCACTTTCAGCTTGTACTACCCCTAATTCTTCAAAGAATGCTCAACGTACTCCCCACTCTGAACCTCGCATGTTAAATGGTTCTTCTGACTCTTTAGCGATGGCTTCGCAAGATGAGTTTGAACAACTCGTCCAGAGCGTCGATACCAAATCGAAAATTATGGACCAATACGCTAACTGGAAAGGGGTCAGCTATCGCCTAGGCGGTACAACAAAGAGTGGTATTGATTGTTCAAGTTTTGTTCAGCGCACCTTTATCGAACAATTCGGTGTTGCTTTGCCTCGCACCACCTCGGAACAAGAGTCTTCAGGACAGAGCGTCAAACGCAATAATTTAAAAGCAGGTGACTTAGTTTTATTTAAAACAGGTCGTCGCATGAAGCACGTTGGCATTTATATCGGCGATAATAAATTTGTTCACGCTTCTACCAGTAGCGGTGTTATCGTTTCTGAAATGACCAATGAGTATTGGAGCAAAAGATACTACGCGGGCCGTCGTGTTATTAATGGCTCATAAGCTGTAAAATCTCATTAATCCCTTGCCAATAAAAAAGCTTCCAAGTTTACAAACTGGAAGCTTTTTTATTGTATTCAATACGGTTTTATTAAGACGAATAGAAACCTGATCCAAGCTCGGCAATAGCAACGCCATCGGCCTTTAAGCGACACATTGCCGCAAGCTCATCATTTGCATGAATAAAGAGGCAAACTTCTTTTTGCCACTCTAAAATTGCACTTTCAATTTGCAATTCAGACAATGATTCTGATAACTGCTTCATTGCGATGCAATCTGTCGCACAGTCATGACTGAGTAATTTCAGCCCCACAAGTTTATCGCTACCAAAATCATCTGTAGGTACCACTTCAACATCAGTCCCTATTTTTCCAGATAACCAGCGGTAGCTTTGCGGCAGCCTGTGCACTACCGAAAGACCTGATTTTTCCACAACAAATTCCTATTGCTACCTAACCATCATATTATTTGCTGAACGAGATCCATTTACCTAATCAACGCTGAGTAGAGTTTTTTCCATAAATCCCCCCTACTCCTAAGCAATTTGATTCTCCCTCCTCTAAGTTAATCCTTAGAGCTCAGTAAACTTCATCAAACCTCGTTCAAACCGAATTCGCTACAACTCACAAAAGTAACGTGTTTGTTAAATTATCATACCTAAATATAACATTAATTATTGCTCGTGTCGTTAAATTTTTGTGACACAAATCCTTGCATACGAATTTTTTTACCCAGAATGTTAAACTTTAAATTTTTTTTACTATTGAAATTCAACATTAAGACTAACTATTAGCCATTTTTTTTACATTACTAAACGGAGGTTAATAATAAACTGAGTTATTTTGAATAAAAATCATCATCTCAACCAATTTTTCACTTAACTCCAATCAGCTTAGTTTAATACATAAATTTAACAAACGTTAATCAAATGATAGTTGACCCAGATCATTTTTATACAGAAATTCTAATTTTACTGAGAATGAATTCGGTTTTATCGAGTAGTTAATTTTTACTTAACACTATTCAAATAAATATGGTGACTAACTGAAATTAATGCGGGTAAGCGGCTTAAAACAACAGAAGCCGCTTGACATGATAGAAACTGATCGTCGTTTATTTTTTAGCGCGTTTAGCTAATAAAACAAATAACATAGAAAAGGCAACACAAGCGACCATCGAGCCAACCATCGGCCATGCGGATTTAGCCGGAATCAACGATATCAATGAGCCAATTAACGCTGCAATCGAAAAACGAATCGTTCCCGCTAATGAAGATACGGTTCCTGCAATATGTGGGTAGTTATCCAAAATCACCGCCATCGCATTAGACGTGATCATCGCAATGCCACTGACATAGACAGCAACACCAAGCACTAAAGCCCAGAAACCGACATCAAGTGCTGTTGTGGCTAATAACCAAATACCCATGGTAAATTGCACAATAATTCCAAGGTAGAGCATATGCTCCGCCCCAAAGAGTCTTACATAACGGCTATTTAAGGTTGTCATTAAAAATAAGAAAACAATATTAATACCAAAAAAGTAACCGAAATCTTGAGGAGATACACCGTTAAGCTCAATATAGACAAATGGCCCTGCATTCAAGAATGAAAACATGCCTGAAAATGAAAATGAACTTGCGAGGATATAAAATAGAACCTGCTTTGCACGAAACAAGGTCGCAAATTGTTTTAAGGTATTACCTAAATGGAATGGCTGACGTTTCTCAACAGGCAACGTTTCACGTATAAATAAGCTAACTAGAATAACAGCCAAAACAGCAGCAATCGCAATACTCCAGAAAATAGCGTGCCATGAGAACCAACGCATCATTTCTCCGCCGAGAATTGGCGCAAGTAAAGGCGCAATCGTCATCACTAACACGACAAAAGACATACTTCGCGAAAATTCATCGCGTGTAAACATATCTCTCATTAATGCGTTAATCACAACACTCGCTGCCGCTGCCGCAAAACCATGTAGGAATCTAAACAGAATGAGTGAATCGATGGATTCAGAAAGTGCACAAGCTGCCGATGCGATAGCAAATACAATAACACCACCTAAAATGACAGGCTTACGTCCTAGGCTATCCGCCATTGGTCCATAAAACAGTTGCCCTATCGCAAAGCCAAATATATAGCTATTTAGCGTCATTTGGATGCGCCCTTCATCGACATTGAAGTACTCACCCATAGCTAAGAAACTCGGTAGGTACATATCAATGGCCAAAGGCATAAGCATCGATAATAAACCTAATATTAATATCAATCCTAAGTAGGATGATGTCTGCTGTTGCACTCTTTTAAACTCCTATCTCGTTCCGCTTAAGGCGCACGAGCCAATGACACAGTAAGCGTATATAAACTGCGCATGACTAAACTTCTTTTGTATTACGTTTGGTATTTAGCGCGGAACTGTCACGCTATTAATTTCATCTTCTGTCAGCACTCGATATTCACCCGGTGCCAACTCAGCATCTAGCCATATATCACCAATACGTTCGCGATGTAGGCCACAAACATGATTTCCAACAGCCGCAAACATCCTTTTGACTTGATGATAGCGACCTTCGCTGATCGTCAATAAGACTTCTTTGGGCGTGATTATTTCTAATTGTGCAGGTTTAGTTGGATATTTTTCACCATTAAGCATGACGCCTTCAGCAAAGCGCTGTGCGACATCATCGGCAATATCGTGTTCTAATTCGACCCGATAGGTCTTTTCACAATGATGTTTAGGTGACGTTATACGATGCGACCATTGACCATCATCCGTTAATAGCACAAGCCCTGTTGTATCGATATCAAGGCGTCCTGCCGAATGCAGCTTATCGGCTAACGGTTCATCAATAAAATAGAGAATAGTCGGGTGTGTCGGGTCGTCAGTTGAACAGACGTAGCCTTCAGGCTTATGCAGCATAAAATAACGAGGACCTGTAACATGGACTAAAACACTGCCTTCATAAGCAACCGACTGTTCAGGGCTAATCTGTAGCGCACCTGATTTAACAATTTCATCGTCGACAGTGACTTTTCCTGCACGTAGCTCGCGAGTTACCAGACTCCGACTAATCCCTAATTGCTGGGACAAAAACTTATCCAGTCGCATAAATTCTCTTAATTTGATGGAATAGCAACTCAACCCTATAAAGCGGCCAAGTTGTTAGAAATAAAATTGAAAGGTTATTGTGATTATGTTCACATCTTTTATTATATCAATAACTAATCACAAGTGATAGCGTCTCAAAATTATGTGGTGTTTTTAGCTCATGCCATTGTGTTAACCTAAATTTAACACTGAGAGACTCACTATTTTTAATTAATGCTGAATAATATGCCTTTTGTTCTCCGCCCCTATCAACAAGATGCTGTCGATGCGACGATCCACTACTTTCGCCAGCATACGCAACCTGCTGTTATTGTGCTACCTACAGGCGCAGGAAAAAGCCTAGTGATAGCCGAACTTGCTCGCTTAGCTCGAGGAAGAGTGCTTGTGTTAGCTCACGTCAAAGAGCTTGTTGAACAAAATCATGCTAAATATAGGGCTTATGGCTTAGAAGCGGATATTTTTGCTGCGGGTTTAAATCGTAAACAATCCCACAGCAAAGTGGTCTTTGGCAGCGTACAATCTGTCGCGCGCAACCTAGAAAGCTTTCATGACAACTTTTCACTGGTCATTATTGATGAGTGCCACCGTATTAGCGGAAATAAAAAAAGCCAATACCAACAAATTATCAATAGCCTTAGCCAATATAATCCAACGCTAAAAATTCTAGGGCTGACCGCTACGCCTTATCGACTAGGTTCAGGCTGGATTTACCAATATCATTATCATGGCATGGTCAGAGGTGATGAAAATTGCTTTTTCCGCGAATGTATTTACGAATTACCGTTACACTATATGATTAAAAATCATTTCTTAGTACCGCCTGAACGTCTCGACATGCCTGTACTGCAATATGATTTTAGCAAGGTGTCACTCAGTTCCGCGGGCATTTTCAATGAACATGAACTCAATCTTTCTATCCAAAAACAAAAACGCATTACGCCGAAGATTGTGGCTCAAATCGTTGACTATGCGACACCACGACAAGGCTGCATGATTTTTGCTGCAACTGTCGAACACGCAAAAGAGGTACTCAGCTATCTCCCCCAAAATACTGCCGCCTTAGTCACCGCAGACACACCGGCGATGGAACGTGAAGCGATTATCCAACAATTTAAAAATAAACAATTGCATTTTTTAGTTAACGTCTCCGTATTAACAACCGGTTTCGATGCCCCTCATGTGGATGTTATCGCCATTTTACGCCCTACTGAATCGGTCAGTTTATACCAACAGATTGTTGGACGTGGTTTACGATTATCACCTAATAAATCTCAGTGTTTGATTTTAGACTACGCGGGTAATCCTCATGACTTATTTCGCCCTGAAGTTGGTTCAAGCAAACCTAATTCGAATAGTGTGCCTGTACAAGTTTTTTGTCCACTCTGTCAATTTGCGAATACTTTTTGGGGAAAATGCACAGAAGATGGCCAAATTATTGAGCACTATGGCCGCCGTTGCCAAGGTTGGGAAGAAAATGCGTTAGGACACAAGCAACAATGTGAATTTCGTTTTCGTTTTAAGCAATGCCCTCACTGTGGAGCAGAAAATGATATCGCTGCACGACGCTGTCAAAAATGTGATGAGGTGCTATCGGATCCTGACGATATGCTAAAAGCCGCATTGAAACTAAAAGATGCTTTAATTTTACGTTGTGGTGGAATGGAGATGACAACAGGTCGCGATAATAAAGGTGAATGGTTAAAAATCACCTATTATGATGAGGATGGTACTTCTGTCTCAGAACGTTTTCGCCTTCATACAACACCACAACGCCGTGCATTTGAGCATCGTTTCTTGCGTGAACACTTACGAGCGCCTGGCGTTCCTTTCAAATGGTCGTCAGCCCATGATATCGTTACCCAACAGTCCGCATTACGATACCCGCAATTTATTGTTGCTCGTAAAAAAGAAAGTTATTGGGAGATCCGCCAAAAAATATTCGATTATCAAGGACGCTTCCGCGTTGCTGACCAACTCTATTCTTGATGTTAATTAGATTATGATTGCCGTTGTAGGCATTTTCCGTTAAAATGCCGCCCGCTTGGATGTTTCGCATTAGCGTACTTCAACAACACCAAGCCAAATATCGAACCTGCTGCTGGGTCGCCTGTAGCAGGATTTTATTTTTTTCTTGTATAGAGAAATAGTAATGTTAACTATCAATGCAATTGCACGTAAAGAGCAGGGTAAGGGTGCGAGCCGCCGCCTGCGCAGAGCAAACCAGCTTCCAGCTATCGTTTACGGTGGCAACCAAGAAGCTATCTCTGTGACTCTTAGCCACGATGAAGTGATTAACCAAGAAGGTAAAGCAGAATTTTATGAAGTTCTGAACCTGGTTATCGATGGTAAAGAAACTAAAGTCAAAGTTCAGGCTGTTCAACGTCACCCGTTCAAACCAAAAGTGACGCACATTGACTTCCTGCGCGTTTAATTAAAGCCACAAGCCGAGCTTTAGAATTTATCGGGACGCCGAGTAAATAACGCCGCAATTGCGGCGTTATTTATTTTCAACATATGCTTATTTTCCACCACGGCGCTGTAGCTGATCACGTAAATTCGGTGGTGTACCGCGAATAGTCAGAGTATCCGTCACCGGATCCCAAAAAATACGTTCTCCCATCAACATCGCATCAAAACTGATCGTGATTCCCCCGCCACTCCCCGAGAATTTAGTCAGCTGTTTTAATGTGCCTCTATCCGCAGGAAAACTGTCTTCTAACTGATAATCATTTTGACGGGCAAAATCACCAAAACTCTGTTCTTCTACTATTGGTAATTCATTAGACAGTGCTTGTAACTCAATTTCTTCGCCGGATTGTAACTGTTCCGTACAATATGCATGCACTTGCTGACGATAAGCTTGACGTGTGTTCTTATCCATTTGCGCATTATCGCAAAAATCATCGAGCGCCTGTACTAGCCCTTTATTCTGTACTTTTGCATTCAAGCCTTCTGACGCAGCCAAGAAATCCATAAAAAAATCAGATACTTTACGACCAACACGCCCTTTTAAAAAGGTTAAATAGCGTGTAGATTCGGGATTGGTTTCCCATTCCGTTAAATCGATACGAGCAACAATGTCTGCATGAGGAATATCGAGGTAATGCGTGGTCGATAAATCGAGGCTGTCGGTTACAAACATACTATCGCAACTACTGAGCACCGCGATTAATAAATATTCAACAGCAAGATAACGGTATTGGCAAAATAACACGACCCCACCTTCAGCAAAGGGATATTTAGCCAATTCATCTTTTAAACGCACGGTCATTGCTCGACTAAAGCCAAGAAATTCTTCTTCACCTTTACGCAACAGTTTCAACGCATCGGCCAGTTCGCTTTCTTCATTAAACTCACCAAAAGCTTTACTTTTTGCGCTATATACTCGGTGTAATTCTGCCATCATGTCTTGTACAACGTTATCGGTTGACAATAAAGAATCGCGCAACATCACTTCAAGTGTCTGTTCATCACGTTTAATCAACTGATGTAAAGCTATCTGGGAAATTTCCAGACTCATTGTAGGCTCCTTATTCAAGCAGAAATATTCTCGCGCGTATTCAAACACTGATACTATTTATCTGCAACCGAAACTGTCATTTGCGCCTATTTTTACACCTAAATGCTGAACTAATACTCATTCGAATAATCTTAATAAGCATTATTATCACTCAAAGATAAATTTCTTGCTAAGAAAGAAGAAAATCATCCCGCTATACGCTATCATAGGTGGGCTTTTACTAATTTAGGATGTCAGAATTTATGCCACAGTCATCTCGCTATAGCGATGAAAAAGTTGAAACTCTACTTGCTGAACTTGTCAGCGTGTTAGAAAAAAACCATACTCCTGTAGATCTCTCACTTATGGTGTTAGGCAATATGGTGACCAATCTGCTCAACACGTCAGTTGCACCAGCACAGCGTAAAATGATTGCAGACTCTTTCGCCAATGCTTTACTGTCTTCTGTTAAAGATGACAAATCCCACTAAATAGATAATGAAATAAACAGTATGGTGACCCATCAGCGCTACCGTGACAAAGTCTCCCAGATGATCAGTTGGGGGCACTGGTTTGCTCTTTTCAATATCCTACTTAGTCTGGGACTAAGTAGTAGCTATCTGTTTATTTTTGATTGGCCCGACACACTTGCTGGGCGTATTTTTGCCTTCGTCAGTTGGATAGGACATTTTAGCTTCGTTGTCTTTGCTTGCTACTTACTCATCGTTTTTCCACTGACCTTTATTGTCATGTCTCAGCGGTTGCTGAGGCTAATTTGTGTTGCCCTTGCGACTGCTGGCACCACATTGCTAATCTTTGATATTCGTGTCTTTAGCCAATTTGGCCTGCATCTAACACCACAAGTATGGGATCTCGTCATTAACCCTGAACAAGGGGAAATGGCACGTGAATGGCAACTTATGTTTATTGTTATTCCGATCATCTTCTTAGTGCAAATGTTATTCGCAACTTGGAGTTGGCAAAAATTACGTAGTCTGAACCGACAAACTTTTGGTAAGCCTTTAGCCGGATTTTTCATCGCGACCTTTGTTATGTCTCATTTGATGTATGCATGGTCAGATGCCAATTTTTATCGTCCTATCACGATGCAGCGCTATAACTACCCACTGTCTCAGCCTATGACCGCCAGAAAACTCCTTGACCGATATGGACTGTTAGACTTATCCGAACATCAAAATCGTGTATTCCAACAAGGTAGCCCTACGGCGTTAAAAGTCCAGTACCCATTGAAACCACTTAGCTACTATGACCAAGGTATAGGCTATAATTTACTGCTCATTGTGGTGGACGATTTAGGCGATAAAAAGCAGCAAGATGACATGTCATCGTTGAACGCCTTTAAAGATATGAGTACCGAGTTTACTAACCATTATACGACTGGTTTACGTAATGATACGGCCCTATTCGGCCTGTTCTACGGTATTTCAGCTAGCTACTTTGATAATATTCTGAATGAACGTAATGCTTCTGTACTCATACAGGCGTTACAACATCAAGGCTATCAATTCGGTCTGTTTTCTACCGATGGGTTTAATTCACCGCTGTTTCGTCAAGCTATCTTGGCGGATTATTCGTTACCAGCAAAAGCAGCCGATAGCGACGCGCAGACCATTACACAATGGACGTCATGGCTGACTAATTTGAAAAATGAATCGCCTTGGTTCTCATTTTTGAACATAAAAGGCCAGCCCGGTAGTCAACAAACGGATGCCCAAATCAATCAAGTTATTGAAACATTGATACGTGATGGGCGGATGAAAAATACTATCGTGGTGATTACCGCGAATTATAATGGTGCTGAGCAATCCGAAACCACTGACTGGTTTAATCAGAAACGTTTTGCACGTGAAAAAATGCAAGTTCCATTATTTATCTATTGGCCGAATACACCTAGCCAGCAAATTGATAAGCTCACCAGTCATCAAGATGTATTGACAACAATTATGCAACGGTTGCTGCATGTCTCTAACTCCCCAGATGACTACAGCCAAGGCGAGGATTTATTCAGCCCAGAACGTAAATTCCCTTGGATCATTACTGGGGATGATAACGATGTCGTGATCACAACGGATGATGCAACCTTATATATGGATAAAAATGGTCAATTTAGTATCTATGACTTGCAGGGTAAAGAAATGAAAGACCAAAAACCGGATCTTGCTCAGCTACTAAAAATCTTTACTGAGCTTAAGCGATTTAATGAAAATTAACGTTTAAAAATCAATCAGTCGTGCAACTCAAGTCTTGCTTTAATGGGGAAAATGAGTACTATTATGGCAGTTCGGCATGTAGCGCAGCTTGGTAGCGCACCGTCATGGGGTGTCGGGGGTCGGAGGTTCAAATCCTCTCATGCCGACCAGAATTCCCTAAAAAAAACCAACCGTAAGAGGTTGGTTTTTTTTAGGGTGCGATTTTCAAAAGGTAAAATGGCGGCAAAAGTCCTGACATGATTACGCCAACGTTTCATCCCACTCAGCCCAAGGACAGACTAGCCCCCACTCAGTGTTAGCTTGGCGGGAATGCAAATTGAAGTAAATAAAAAGCCTGCCGGAGTGGGTTATTCATTAGGGCTTAAGTCACTTATTAGATTCTCAGCTTTCCCACAAAATTCATCAATCTTTGGTACTTTCTTGAACTCAGGATCATCTGCTTTTTGCTTGCACTTCACACTCACCTGCCCTTGGAAATATGCCATGGATACCATGTTATCAACCAAGCGCTTGCAGGTACGACTTTTAACCGCTTCCTTAAATTCACCACAGAGGAGCGCTTTTTGACGATTAATACTTGCAGCCATGTCTGGCACTTTGTCATCTTCTGTGATTTCAGCAACTGAGCCAAATGAAAGCAAACCTAAAAATAAAATGACTAATCTCTTTTTCATACATCACCATCTTTAAGTTAAGGATGTGAATATTAGGATAAATGCAGAGCTCAGGCAATAAAACACCAGCGCCTATTTTGGATGATGAGTCGTGACTTTAATAATTATAGAAACCACGCCGTGAGATCATCAAAATAAGATAATCCTCGTTATCCATCATTATGAATATCAATTTTTATTTTCACTAAACACTTAACTCAAATAAAAATTATTGAACCACTTTTATGCCCTTTATTATTTTTTTCATTTTAATATACTCAACATATTAAAATGACTACAATAAATTGAATAAGCGTATTGCATCATCTAAATATATGGTCAGAGCAAGGCTCTTATTAAGATGGTCATTATTGTTTAGTTGATTTTTATTAAAACTAACAATATATTTTTCGATTTATTAAAGTATTTATAGCAAATTTATTGCTTCCATTGAAAGAGTCAAAACCGTGAATATAAAAACTTCATGCATTCTAATTGCAGTAACCCTAATGTTAGGTTGCTCAACAGCAACGAAACAAGTGTCTGATCAAAATGGATGCACGATTCAAATTGATCCTCCCGAAGGAAAGTTACCTGCCAAAATTGAGCAAGCAACAGGGACTTCCCCTGTCTGTAAATCGATTGAAAAATCAATTGATAAAGCTATTTAGAGATAACTATCGCCATCACGCAGGTAAATCTGTTGACGGTCCCTTGCAGAACTTATTCCATAAATTATCAATTTGCTCTTCCGTCAACATTTCATCTACCCCATCAATAATTGGGATGGAAATATGCACTGTGCCGTCAGGGCGTATATAGGTTTTTACGATAAAGCGTTTATCTTCAGTTTCTCTTGAAAAATCATAGTGTCGTGATACAAAACCACAAACATACCCTACCTCGCCACCATTATGTGATATTTTGTCAAAATAATAGGTGACGTTTTTAAACGATTCCGCTTTAGGGTTATCTAAATAACCTAATACTGCACGCTCGACCCGTTCTATCATACTAATTTCATTTTTATAGACGACTGACATGCCAAATAAAAATGCCGCGCCGAGCAGGAATAATCCAATGATGATATAAAATATTTTATTCATAAAATGATCATCTAAATAATAATAAAATAACGATACTGACGATTCAAAATAGCAAATAGATTCTGCTATCGATAAATTTATAACGTAACACAGTCCTATTTTCCACATAAAGTAAATTTAATGTGTCGATATAGTTTATTGGCAATGTATTTACTTGCCCCCCCCCTATTATGGGCTTGTATTATTGCTACATAGGCTCAAACATTTGATATAATAAATATTATTTTTATATTTATTAAGGTATGTGTCATGTTACATTACGCGATACGCGTTATGCGCCTTTTTCGTCATGTGTTTCTCTCTCGCCCACGCTTTATTATTTCATTATTTGTTGCCTTCGCTACTTTTTTCGCACTACTCTCTTATCAAAATACTATGATGAGTTTGATCATCAGCTGGAATGCTTTTGCCTGGATGTATTTATTATTTCTTTTTGTGCGTATTATGAATCACAAAGCTAAAAACATCCGTGAAATCACGAAAGTTGAAGACGAAAGTGCTCAAATGGTTATTTTCTTTTTGGTTGCAGGATGCTGTGTAAGCTTATTAGTTTTATTTTTTGCATTAGGCGGTCATGGTGATTTCTCTAAGTCAGATAAATTCATCCCTTATGCACTCACAGCGTCGACTTTAATTTCATCATGGCTACTTCTTCCCACCGGTTTTACGATGCACTATGCACACTTATATTATAGTAATGCTAATCCGCAGCAGCCATGGTTACGTTTTCCAGATAAATTACTCGAACCGAGCTACTCTGACTTTATGTATTTTTCTTTTACTATTGCTGTTGCATCACAAACAGCAGACATTGAGGTTGCATCGACACCTATGCGCCGTGCTGTTTTATTACAATCTATCATCTCTTTTATTTTCAATATGGCTATACTCGGATTATGTATCAATATCTCCGCAAGCTTGTTCTAACTGATTTAAACTGAAAATGCGAAAACATCCCCAAACTGAGCAAGTAGTCAGTGCAACACAATTTTATTTATCGTTTTGCATCTCTTTTTCACATTCAGATGGCGGCACACCAAAGATGACTATCATAAAGACAGTAAGACAATAACCAACATATTGACTATTGAGTAGTTTTTTGATTATTTTCATAGAAATAACCCATTGTGTTTTATTTATTCACTAAATTAGCACTGTTTATCATCGCAGCCATACCTCATTTAAGCACATTTACAATTCAGTCATGTTTATCAATAAGGAATACTCATTGCACATATTTCGACTAGCAACCCCCCTGATATAGCATCCCTCATTCAGCTTGATAGTGTCACAACGGCAGAACGAGCTCAAAAAATATCTCAATGGGTCAACAACAAACATTGTTACCTGATTGAACAACAGAACCAAATTATCGCTTATGGGGTATTACACTACCATTTTTTTGAATGTGCTTTTATTGAAATGATAATGGTTAATCAAGCCTTTCGACAGCAAGGTGCTGGTCTTTCATTGCTACAACAACTTAAACAGACTTGCCTTACTCAAAAAATATTTACATCGACTAACCAGTCAAATACTCCGATGCAACGATTACTCGATAAAGCCCAATTCAAACCAAGTGGCTTCATCGATAATCTTGATGAGGGGGATCCTGAACTTATTTACTTTTGCCAATTAGCCTAGTTAATTGGCAACATCATATTTTTAGAGTAAAGAAGGTTGCATAACAACATTGATTAATTTTTGATTAAATCGTTGATATATTTGCGGGTTGATTTTTATTGGATAACTCAATATTTCCAACTGATGAGGTTTAAACTCTGGGTGATAACTAGGATGAACATGTGCATATTCATTTTGTTTAAATCCACAATGCAGATAAAAACGTAATCGCTTTTGACTAATTTCATCAATGACAGGATCAATTTCCAAGATAATGTTGTTCACCTGTTTAGCAAATAACTGTATGACCTTTTGACCATAACCCTGCCCCCTTAGAGCCGATGAAACTGCAAGATGTTCAACATAAAAGAAATCATCGACTCTCCAACTGCCTATAAAGCCAATAAAAATACCGTTATCAGAAAAATAGTATAAATAATAATCCTCATGACTAAGGATACTTTGCCGCCCTTGATAACTTCTTTTTTCATGAGCGGGGAATGCTGAATCATACAGTTGGTTTACATTTGCTATTTCTAAAACGTTTCTGCTAGTCAACCTTGTTACTGTGAGCATGCGACCTGAACCTATCCTATCATCTTAAAAAAACCTATTTAGCATACTTATTCTCTTTTTCTAGGCAACTCATTTTAAGTTTTTATCCAGTGTTAACCCTTACTAGCGCATTGTTTTATTTTAACTTTAAAAAGTAAAAAACCGTGGTTGCACATATTTTATGTGTCATTGAAAAAATATTATCGATCTGATATTGACTTTATTCGTGACTCAATCTAAAAATACTGTATACAAACACAGTATTAGTTAGAGGCGACTATGTTACGCATTGAAATTTTATTTGATAAAAATGCACCACAAAAACCTAGTGATATTATGTTGCAAGCTCTTGAGTCTGAGATAACGCGCAAACTCAGCCCACAATATCCAGATATGGTGACTCGGGTAGGTTTTAGCTCTGGTCAACGTATTAATATTTCTGGAACCAAACTTGCCCAAGACAAGGTTCGTATCGAAGAGATATTAGAAGAAATATGGATGGATGATGGCTGGATCCCAGAACAAACGTTAGAGGATTAAGCATGCATAAAATTAAAGGAATGTCTGGATATCGTCTATCGCGTCCAGCATTCCTTTATTGTTTATCATCAACAGAATGATAAATTAAAAAGTATACCTTACTCCACCTAAACCTACCCAACCTAGGCGTTGCTCCGTGATGGAACTTTTTGCTGCATCACCGACAAGATAATAAGCCCCAACCCCCGTGTAAAAGGTTATATTTTCATTCCAGTTATAGTTTAGGATAGCGCCTCCATGAACATCTTTAAATCCACTCCCCGCATCATATTCACTAAAACGGGAACGGCTCGCCTGTAGTGGAGAAACGCCAAAATAAGCTTGATTGTAAGCTTTATTCCCCCAGGTGGTTGCTAGCGTATATTCGATATCCCACCGATGACTAAACTGATAATAACCAATCCCACCCATTTCAACATTGACAGTTCTACCAATATTTCGTCCACCATAATGGCGATCTTTCGTTGCCATATTGGCAGAAAGGTAAAGCTGAAAATTATTAATAGAATAATTAATTTCTGCCCCCACGAGCATGGAGCTCTCTAGATCCCCCATACCTTTTAAATCTTCATTCTTATGACCCAAAATACCTATTTTTTCATCTCGTCCTGCGTCATACCCTAACCGACTGGAAACCGTTAAGTTTTCGGTTAAACCAATAGCCCATTCGGCTCCCTCTAACCCTAAGCTAAATACGCCGTAATCATCGGAAATATATCCGTAGTTCACATCAACGGTTGGCGAAAATAAGTATTTATTAGATCCTTCATAAGCAGGCATAACAGAACCTCCTGCTCCCAAAACTATGACACTCTCCCCTGCGACGACAACACTGTAGGGTGACAAGGCAGTGACTAATATTGCCGCTGAACACAAACGTTTCATTAAAATATCCTATCTGGTTCTGTTAATAAATTTTTTGTCGAATAAATGCTTTAATTTCTTTTATGGGCTTCAAATTCTTTTTAAATTCGTCTTTTATCCTTTCGTTTTCAATACCATTTCTAGTATGTGTATTCTCAGCTAACTCATTAAATGAAAGCGTTGGCATGAGCATTTCCTTTGAAGGACTAAAGTTTTTTCCCATTAAAAACATTGAGATAAGAATAACAGTAACGAAAATAGGGAGTTCAATTAATTGTAATTTCATTTTAGTTATTCCAAGGATTGCAAAGATGTTAAAATAGTAATCCTATTCGCGCTTCGTACCTTAAAAATGGGTTAAACAAACCTTAAGAGATCATTAAATCTCTCATTGAATTTACCTTAGTTATATTGTCGGAAAAATATTAGCTGCTTATACTGCACGCTAGAGAGGTGATAAAATGAATATCTTATTAGTTGAAGATGATCTCCAACTAGGCAAAGCATTATGTCGTGGTCTAGAACTTGCTGGTTTTAATCCCCTTTGGGTACGATTACTTAACGATGCTAAACAACAATTAAATTCACGTAATTTTGATCTCATGTTATTAGATTTAGGTTTACCTGATGGTGATGGATATGAGGAATTAATTGCTTGGCGTCGTTCTGGCCAATCAATTCCAATTATTATTCTGACCGCTCGAAACCAGATGGATAATTTAGTGGCCAGTTTAGATTCCGGTGCCGATGATTTTTTAACAAAACCGTTTGCTATGCCTGAGCTTATTTCTCGTGTTAAAGCCGTAAGTCGTCGTATGGCAGGATTTTCTTCAGAAATTTGGCAATTGAATAATTTGCAACTAAACCCAATCAACCATCAAGTTCTATTAGATGATCAGCTATTAATGCTTTCAGGAAAAGAATATCAGCTATTATATGAATTAGTAAAAAATGCAGATAACGTGGTACGTAAAGCGGATCTCGAACAACGTTTATTTGGGTTAGATGATAAAATAGAAAGTAATTCACTTGAAGTTCATATTCACAATTTACGGCGCAAGATAGGTAAAGATCGTATTATTACTATTCGCGGCATCGGTTATTTACTTAAAAAAGAAGCGCAATCAAGTGAAAGTTAAATCCTTTTTTATCTATACTTTTTTCTTACAGATAAGCTCAGTAATTCTGTTATGGGTATTATTAGTAGGTTGGTTACAATTTTTTTATTTACCTGATATTGATGATGATTTTAACCTCCAGCAGCAAATCGTTACTGAAGGTTTTGCGTCTACTTTAGGTACCGTTGCTAATAACCCAGAATATTTTGAACGTATCATGACCTCATTGCAAAAAATGTATACTGACGCAATGGAAAATGGTTTAGAGGTATCCTATAGACCATTTGTTGCCGTGCGTAACCAACATGGTGATGTGTTATATCGCAATAGTGACCAAATCAAAATAACCGATAATATTTTGTTCAATGACCTCAAAAAACAGTATCCTAATTGGCACTTTACCTTCGCATGGAATGATGAACACTCCATCGAGGTGATCCTTGGAGAGTCTTACTTTGACAGGAAATCAATAATAGGTAGCCCCGCTGAAGGTACTGCAATACCTTTATTATTTATATTAGGCATCATGCTAATTGCAATTATCATCACCGCTTATTTTAGTTTAAGACCGCTAAGACAAGCTGCAACGATTATCGCTAGCCGCAAACCGGGGAATTTAACTCCCATCTCAGTAAAAGAGCAGTATAAAGAAATTCGTCCTATTATTACGGCAATCAATAATCTCATGTCACGCGTTGATGCTGCAAACCAACGTGAAAAACGATTTATGGCAGATGCTGCACATGAACTCCGTACCCCCATTGCCGCGGTCATTGCTCAGCTTCATTTATTGATGCAAATACAGAATGTAAAAGAGAAAGAAGAAATCGTTAACGACATGCAGGCAGCATTAAATCGAGCGGCGTCGTTATCACACCAGCTTATCGATTTAGCACGCTTAGAGGCTGAAGACTTTTCTGTGAATAAAGAGCAGATTAACTTACCCGTATTAATTTCTCATATTACTTCATTGCATGTACCACATGCTATAAACCAAGATATCGATATCGAACTACAAAGTGCAGATAATGTCTTTATTACCACTGATAAACTCGCATTGACAACAATTTTTACCAACTTACTGGAAAATGCGATTAAATATAGTGATAAAAAAGGAAAGATTAAAATCACAATTAAAGATTTATCGCCTTTCGGCGCAACGATTACCGTACAAGATAATGGTCGAGGCATTCCAGAAGAAAGCCGCCAATTAATATTTTCACGTTTCTATCGTGTTCCCGGTACAACAGAAACAGGTAGTGGACTTGGTCTATCCATTGTTCATAACCTCGCAACAAAAATAGATGCAGCGATACGTGTCACCGATGGACTAGATAAAAAAGGTGTTGGTTTTATTATCGATTTGCCTTAACGCCCTTTTTGCAACTAGGTTAACAGAGTCTTAAACAGTGTTTAGTCTATACTTAAACACTGTAAGTCTTTTTACTTATTTGTTTGAAGGAAAGCTCATGTCCCAAGCACTCATTATTATCGACCTAATTCAGGAAATCGTTGGCGAAAATGGTTTATTAAATACCAGCTATCCACAAACTCAAGAACGCCATATTATCGACAGAGCGAATCAAGCCGCCGATTTTGCCCGTCAAAATAATATCCCTATTATCTGGGTAAAAGTGGGCTTTGCGGATGATTATCATGATATCCCAGCGGGTTCCCCTATGTTCCATCATGCAAAAGCGATCGGTGCATTAAAATTAAGCTCTGCTGGCTGCCATTGGGCTGAAAAATTAGATGTTCAACTCCGTGACGTCATCATAGTAAAAAAAGGTGTCAGCGCATTTACAGGTAACCAACTCAACCATTGGTTAAAAGAAAATAACATTAAACATGTTATTTTTGGTGGGGTCAGTTCAGTGATGACCATTCAAAGCAGTGCTCGCCAAGCTCATGATTTCGGTTATCAAGTCACAGTCATTGATGAACTATGCGCCGCAGCAACATTAGAGCTACATCATCAAAGTATGCAAGCATTACAAGGAATGGTCACCGTTTCCTCCCTAGCCGATTTCCTGCAAGGAAAACTAAAGTGAATGGACTCTTTTTCATGTCTTATACAACTAACATCTTTTGTATATAAATTTCACGCAACCGGTGTGTTAGTGGTCCAGGCTTTCCGCCGGCCACTTTCCGCCCGTCAATTTCAATAACAGGCCAAACGAATGTCGTTGATGAAGTAATAAAAGCTTCTTTTGCGGCCATTGCCTCTTCAACAGTAAAAGTACCTTCTTCAATAGCTAAATGCTGCTCCCGAGCAAGCGTTAAAATTGCTTGCCGCGTAATACCGGGTAATATTTCATAACCTAAAGCACGAGTTTTGATTATATTTTCATGTGTAATGATAAAAAAGTTGCTTGAACTCCCTTCTGTGATATCGCCATTTGACACAAAAAGTGCATCATCCGCCCCTTGAGAATGCGCATAGTCTTTTGCTAAACATGCCGCCAGCAAAGCAACGGTTTTAATATCGCATCGTTGCCAACGAATATCGTCAAATGTTACGACACTAATCCCTGTTGTAGCGCGTGGATTATCAATAATCGAAGCTTGTTGGGCAAATATCACTAATGTGGGTGTAATCGTTTTATCGGGAAACAAGAAATTGCGCTGTCCAGCATTGCCCCTTGTGAGTTGTAAATAAATTAACCCTTCAGTGAGATTATTTTTTTCAATGATCTGTTGGTGAATTTTTAATAACGACTCTTCTGTATAAGGTAAAGCTAATTGCAATTCATGACATGAACGTTGCAAGCGTGTCATATGATTTTTAAAATCAACCAAACGACCATTAACAACAGCGGTAACTTCATAGACTGCATCAGCAAACAAGAAACCACGGTCGAATACGGATATTGATGCTTGTTCTTCTGGCACAAATTGACCATTTATGTAGGTAATCATAATGTTTACTTCCTTTTCAAGCTTATAAATACCAAGTTTCACGATGCGATATATCTGTTTTCACTCATTAGTATTACAAAAACACTATTATTTGAGTTATTGACTTAACCACTCATTATTTGAGTATTGTATTGTTCAATTTTATTCTTGCCACTTTAACTCATCATATTTGGACTTAATCGCTAGTATTAACAATAGCCACGATTAGTGTTTTTGTGAAATAGCTATTGAATTAAACACTAATGGTCTATATTTTGGATATTAACTCAAATCGACCCATACAGTTGCCACTCATTTGATTTAAGGG
Organism: Providencia sp. PROV080; assembly: GCF_033688105.1. Taxonomy (NCBI): domain Bacteria; kingdom Pseudomonadati; phylum Pseudomonadota; class Gammaproteobacteria; order Enterobacterales; family Morganellaceae; genus Providencia; species Providencia sp. PROV080. The sequence continues at coordinate 1,976,940 of NZ_CP096346.1, read as the reverse complement.
GAAATTTTATTATGCTTAATCTCAATCAAAATCAACTTAAAAATCTTGCAGATTCACAATTAAAAGGTCATAGAACGCTTATCTATTTGGTCGCCTTATTGCTTCTCATTGGTGGGGTGGTCTGTATAACTAACCCGATTGTCTCTGGTATCGCATTTAGTTCATTGATCGGTGTTATGTTATTGATTAGCGGTATAGCCGTCATTTTAAATATTGTATTCAATCGACTGTATGCAAATGTATCTGTCTTATTCAGCTTAATTGCAGGTATTGCTTACTTAATCTTAGGCTATGCTTTTATCACTGACCCCTTACAAAGCTTATTATTCTTAGCGGTATTTGTCGCTATTCTCTTCATAATTGGTGGTGTGATCCGTATCTTCGTTGGCGCTAAACTTTTCAGCTCTGCGGCGGGAATGATGAATATTTTAATTGGTATTCTCGATTTTATCATTGCCTACATGCTGTTAAGCGGTAATGCGCAAACGTCAATCACATTGTTAACGCTCTTTATTGGTATTGAATTACTGTTTAGTTCTTTTAATTTATTCCTACTGGCTGGAGCGCTAAAAAATAGCAGTAAGTGATTGATAATTCAAAAATATTGAACTGGAAACTGCTGACATCAAAATTTTTTTAAAGATTCAAAAAATGTTTAGCTAGGTGCTTGACATTCTACAGCCAAAAGCTAAAATGCATTCAAGTGATCTAGATCACACTTTAACTTTTGGAGTTTCCATGAATAGCATCAAAGAATTTATTAGCAACGTTCAAGAAGTTATTGAATTACTTGCTAAGCGTTTTATGTAAAAAACGAAAGCCTTTATTACCTCACCTTTAGCGTTCTATGCATATTATTTAGCAATACAGCCTTAACTTGTTTTAAGGCTGTTTTTTTATTCAAATACATCTTGAATCACTTTAACCACAACCGCTGTGCTGACTGCGACGAGTAGCAAATCGCGTCCACTTATACGCCATTCATACCCTTCATAAACAGGTAATTGGGATACAAACCCTCTCGGTAAATGATGCCTCCCTATACCAGCAGGTAATGGCTGACCAACAATAATTTGTCTTGCCATTTTAGGTGGTAAACGTGAATAGCCTGTAATTCCATAATCAATTGCAATCGGTCTAATCGACGCAACATTTAAATTAACACTTAAAACTGGTATAGCAGGACTTGGTATTATCATTCCGTAATTAGGATAATAACGAGGCGCATTAGGGTGTTTTCTATGCTCTTTATACTTATGTTTATGCGGTCTATCGTCATAATATTGATGATGACTATGACCTTCCCATTGGTGATTCCGAGCATCTGCCTGAACGCTATAAGGTATTATCATTAATAAGATAGAAAGAGTGCATCTTCCCATTTTCAGTTTTTCCATCATTGCAACTCCGCCGCTAATCATCCCGCTTAAAGTAATCAGTCGTTCGAAATTCAACAATCGTAAATTGTCTTATATTAGGTAATTATACGTAAATTCGCTATTGGTGTTTTTTATTAATTTATAATATTCTATTAAATACATAATTTTTTTATTTAAAACTTAATTTCATCCATTGAATTGTACTTTCAACTTAATTTTTTGCCTATCCCAGTTTTTTTATCCACTATAGATGAGATTGAGTCACATTTATGTTATTGTCTATGCGTAACTTATAGTGAAATACTTTAACCAAAACATTTATTTGTACGTTTGATGTCAATAAAAAAGGAGAGCACATGCAGCAGCAACTGCTAGACTGGGTACGCCAGTTTAATCAAGAATATGCCGATATTGCTTCGCTTTTAATGGTCTTAGGCTTAATTTTAATCGTTGCCCTCGTTTTGCATTTTATTTTGCATAAAATTATTCTTCCTCGTATCGAGAAAAGTGGACAGCAAAAAGACAGTGGATGGCAGCGCCAATTAACCCAATTCAATTTATTTAACCGCATCGCTTTTGTTATCCAAGGTGTTGTTGTTAATATTCAAGCCGTGTTATGGCTACATGCTGGCTCAACCGCACAGCAAATATTAACCGTGGCATCACAGGCTTGGTGTTTACTTTTCGGTTTGCTCACCTTTTATTCTATTCTCGATATCTTATTAAGTATCTTACAACGAGCAGCAAAAACAGCCCATTTACCATTACGAGGCATTTTTCAGAGCATAAAACTGATCGCTACCGTGCTCATTGCCATCATGATCATTGCATTATTGATCGGTAAATCTCCACTTATCTTACTTAGTGGTTTAGGTGCAATGACGGCCGTCATGATGTTGGTCTTTAAGGATCCCATCATGGGGTTAGTTGCAGGTATCCAACTATCTGCAAATAATATGGTGAACATTGGTGATTGGCTTGAAATGCCAAAATATGGCGCTGATGGTGCAGTCGTTGATATTGGTCTAACAACAGTTAAAGTTCGCAATTGGGATAACACCGTTACCACAATTCCAACTTATGCTTTGATTTCGGATTCATTCAAAAACTGGAAAGGCATGACTGAATCAGGTGGTCGCCGTATTAAACGTAGTATTCGTTTAGATACCACCAGCATCCATTTTCTTGAACCTGAAAAAATTACCGCTTTAGAAAAAGCGAATTTACTTGAGCCCTATATGGGACAAAAAATATCTGAGATTCAAGTGTTCAACTCTGCGATTCCAGACGATAAAGCAACACCATTGAATCAACGCCGGCTGACTAATATCGGTACGTTTCGTGCTTATGTTGAGGCGTATATGAAATCGCATCCGAATATTCATAAAGGGATGACAATCATGGTAAGGCAGCTTGAGTCTGACTCAAATGGTTTGCCGATTGAAATTTATGCCTTTACGAACACAACGGCATGGGTTGAATATGAACGTATTCAATCGGATATTTTTGACCATATTTTTTCCATCCTGCCACAATTTGATCTACGCGTTCATCAATCACCAACGGGTACAGATATGCGCGCGATTGGTCAAACCATAGCAAATTCAAATACCCAAGAGTAACTAATTAATTTATCTAATGGTATTACAACTTTGGTAGTACAGTAAAAGAGGGAAAATACCCTCTTTTACTGCTTTTAGTACACCTCATTATATAAATAAATACATATCGATAGATAATGTAAATCGCTATATTTCCCTAAATTGCCGAAAAAACCCTTTTAATATTAATGTGATAAAACATGATAGCCTTTGATTTATCATGGATATTGTTGATGTAGGTCATGTTGCTTTGTTACAACTTTTTTTAACATACATAGGAAAGTGATATCGAACTTTACATATAGGCAATGTCAATGCATAAAACAAATAAAAATACTCATTTTGGAGAACTGAGCAGAAGGGAGTTTATTCAAACTTCCGCAACAGTGGCTACCGCAGCTGCTGTCGCAGGCTCAATCACCTTACCTTTTGCTGCTCAAGCAAAAACACCAGAAATCATGCCTGATGAAATCAACGAAAAAATCAGTTATAGCGCTTGCTTAGTTAACTGTGGTAGCCGTTGTCCACTCAAAGTCCATGTTAAGGATGGTGTTATCAGTCGTATTTCTAACGAAACCATGTACGACGACTCTACATTAGGGGAGCACCAAATTCGCCCATGCTTACGTGGCCGTTCAGTACGTTGGAAAACCTACAATCCTGATCGCCTGAAATACCCAATGGTGCGCGTTGGTAAACGCGGTGAAGGCAAATTCAAAAAAATCAGTTGGGATGAGGCAACAACCATCATTGCTGAAAAACTCAAATACACCATTGATAAATATGGCAGCGATGCAATTTATTACCAATACGGTACAGGTTCAACAGGGGCTAACTTGCATGGTCGTGCGGCATGTAAACGTCTTCTCAGCCTGACGGGTGGGTTCCTTGGTGACTACGGTACCTATTCCTATGCTCAGTTAATGGAAATCACACCATATGTTTATGGTAGTGTGGAAGAATCCCTGCTTTCTGAGATCCAAAACTCAGACCTCGTTGTGATGTTTGGTCATAACCTTGCTGAAACACGTATGTCTGGTGGCGGTCAGTTCTATGAAACATTGAACGCATTAGACAAGAGTAAAGCGAAAGTCATCATCATTGACCCTCGCCGTACTGATAGTGTGACCACACTTGGCGCAGAATGGATCCCTATCTATCCGGGTACCGATGCTGCACTAGTTGCAGCGCTAGGCTATGTCATGATCCAAGAAGGCTTAACCGATGAAGAATTTTTGAAAAATTACTGTGTCGGTTGGGATGAAAGCACACTGCCCGCTTCCGCACCACGTAATGGTTCTTACAAGGATTATATCCTTGGTAACGGTCCAGATGGCATCGCTAAGACTCCTGAATGGGCTAGTCAGCTAACCGGTATTTCGGTTTCACGCATTATCCAATTAGCTCGCGAAATTGGTAATTCAAAGCATGCGTGGATTTCACAAGGTTGGGGTTTACAACGTACTGAAAATGGCGAACAAGCCTGCCGCTCTATCATGATGCTTCCTATCATGTCAGGTAATATTGGTCGCCCAGGTACCAATACAGGCCTTTGGGGCAATAGTATTGCTTACCCTGTTGCTGGTTTCGCTTTACCAAACCCTGTTAAAGCGACATTACCTTCATTTATGTGGACTGAAGCTATTGTCCGCGGTAAAGAGTTAACTGCTGAAAATGGCGGTATCAAAGGGGCAGATAAGCTCAATAACGACATCAAATTTATGTGGTGCTACTCAAGTAACGTGATCGGTAACCAGCACGCTGACTTGAATAAAACCCACGATATTTTATCTGATGAATCAAAATGTGAATTTATCTTAGTTTGGGATAACCACCACACGCCATCGGCACAATATGCTGATTTGCTGCTGCCGGATGTTACCCCCGTTGAGACAAATGACCTTATCAATAACTCCTATGCAAGTGGCGCCTATCACTATTTAGTCCGTTTGCAAAATGCGATTAAACCTCTGTGGGAAAACCGCCCTAACTATGATGTATTAGCTGACATTGCAGAGAAAATGGGAGTAAAAGAACAATTCACTGAAGGTCGTACTTATGAAGAGTGGATTGAATATTGCTACAACAAAACCCGTGAAAAAATGCCTCATTTACCTGAGTTCAGTGAAACCGATGGTGGTGGCATTATCGACCGTCAATTTGCCGATACGTCAAAATACATTGCACTGAAGGATTTCCGTGATGATCCTGTCGCAAATCCATTAAAAACACCTTCTGGAAAAATTGAAATTTATTCAGAGCAATTAGCAGAACGTGTTAAAAATTGGGAACTTCCAGAAGGCCAGCGTATACCGGCAATTCCGGAATATTGCGTCAATAAAGAAGGCGTTGAACAGCAGCGTAGCCAACAAAAATTCCCATTATTAATGACGGGCTTCCATGATAAAGGGCATGTTCACTCAAGCTATTTTAATGTTGAGATGTTACGTGAAGCTATTCCACACCAATTCTGGCTCAACCCTATTGATGCCCAAGAACGTGGATTAAGCAATGGTGATGTCGCTGAAATATTCAATGACCGTGGTCGCATTCAGATTAAAGTTAAAGTGACTGAGCGCGTATTACCGGGTGTTATCGCTGTTCCACAAGGTGCATGGCGTACCTTAGATACAGCGGGATTAGATACGGGAGGCTGTATCAACACCCTAACCTCACAAGTTCCTTCACCACTGGCAAAAGGAACACCACAACATACTAACCTTGTTGAAGTGAAACGCGCTTAAGGAGTTAATTGATGAAACAGTATGGCTTTTATTTTGACTCCACAAAATGTACTGGCTGTAAAACGTGTCAGGTCAGTTGTAAGGACGAAAAAGATCTCGATTTAGGCCCTAAATTCCGTCGTGTATACGAATTTGGTGGTGGTAGTTGGCAGAAACAAGATGGTATTTGGCAGCAAAATGTTTATAGCTACTATTTATCCATCTCTTGTAACCACTGTTCGAACCCAACCTGCGTGGAAGGTTGTCCAACAGGAGCGATGCACAAACGTGCAGAAGATGGCCTCGTTGTTGTCGATCAATCCGTCTGTGTTGGCTGTCGTTATTGCGAATTGCGTTGCCCGTATGGCGCGCCTCAATATGACGAGAAGAAAAAGCTGATGAGCAAATGTGATGGTTGCTACGAGCGTGTCGCTAAAGGTATGAAACCTGTTTGTGTTGAGTCATGCCCACAACGAGCGCTGGATTTTGATGATATCAATGTCCTTCGTGAGCTTCATGGCACGGAATGCGGTATTGCACCAATGCCAGACCCAAGCCTGACTAATCCAAATATCGTCATTAAGCCACACAAAGATGCCAAACCATCTGGCGATAAAAGTGGCGAACTCAAAAACCCAGCGGAGGTGTAAAATGCATGAATTACCATTAGTCTTTTTCACCGTCCTAGGGCAATCGGCGGCAGGTCTATTTTTATTTGCGTATTTGAGCAAAAAAATGGGATCTATTGATGAAAAACAATTGAAAAATGCCAATATTCTCGCATTTGTGGTGATGATTATTGGATTAGCTATTGGTGGCTTACACGTTGGCCAACCGCTACGCTTTTTCAATATGCTACTCGGTGTTGGTCGTTCGCCAATGAGTAATGAGGCGTTCTTAAGTGGCGTTTTTGTCACTTTTGCCGCGGCAACACTGTTTTTCACATTATTTTATAAAAAACCGCTGTTACGCGAACTCGCGAACATTGCTGCGGTGATCTCTGGCCTCGCTTTTGTTTGGTCAATTCCGCAAGTTTATAATATTGCGTCCATTGCAAACTGGAATACTAGCTACACCACATTACAAATGTGGATGACCATGTTAGTCGGTGGCGGAGCCTTGGCGATTGCTATCGGTGCTCGTGGTTTAGGTATTGCGGCTTTCTTAGTCGGTGCTGTCGTTATCTTCGCAAGCCGTGCTGGTTATCAGGCCTTTTTATCCGAAACAGGCCCTGCACTTAGCGCAGAACAGACTGGTTTTTGGGGATTCCAAGTTGTTGTACTGGTGATCGCATTAGCTGGTTTTGTCGGCATGGCATTAAAACAACGTGCCCCAAAAGCGACTCTCGCGACCTGTGCGGGTGCCGTTTTACTTGCAGAACTTGCTGGGCGTATCGCTTTTTATAACCTGTGGCAAATTACGATGTAATTCATCATTACACCTGTTTTCCCACTAAAGAGAAAGCCTGCAAAATTGCAGGCTTTCTCTTGTCGTTGCCCATTATACAAAATAACACTGACAATTTTATTCTGTGAGCTTTGTAACACTGAGTATGAATTACAGATTATCAACGTCAAATCACCGCCAAGTCATTTCACTCACCCAAACACAGAATTGAAGCTAAGCGAACGCTATTAATACTGCGGTTAGAGAGCCTCAAGCACAGCACTACAATTGATGATTAAAAAGATGAATTAGGTTGCTGTAAAAATGCAATTTCTTCTTTTGTTGATACCCGCCCTAATATCTCATTACGATACGGATAACGCCCAAAACGATCAATAATGGCTTTATGCTGCATTTCATAATTCAATGTATTGTCGTCGCCTAATCCTCGAAATAACTCCACCGCTTGTTGATGAATAAAACTGGATTCCGAATGCATAAACGGCATGAGAATGAATTTTCGTTGAGATAAAGGCAATAAATTATAGTCTGGCTGTTTGATCGCTTCTTGAGCTAACACTAAAGCCATTTGGTCTTGTGCAAACGCTTTTGCCGTATCACGCCAAATATTTCTTGAAAACTGGTCTAGAACGATAATTTCAGCGAGTCGACCACGGATAGAAATTCGCCAGTAAGCAAGTTCGCCTTTTGCCGCACGTTCTAAGGTTCCGGCAAAACGTTGGGTAATGACCGCATCAAATTTTGCACTTTTTTCAAACCACTGTTTTGGTGTCGATTCTTCGAACCAAAATGTCAAAACGTTCTCCATGGTATTCATAATCGTTAGATACCCAATTTCTGTAGTGATAAGTTATTTTTTATCGTAAATAAAACCCATTATCATTGTTATGAGCTAGCTCTTAAAACAACAATCATAAGACAAATATTTTACGTTTTTGCGAAGCGGTTCCAAAATTAGCGACCAATCGTGGTTATAAATCAATCAGCCTGATAGGGTTCTCCTATCGCTATTCAATAAAAATAATTAAAATCTATCAATCCACATAGCCTAAGTAAATTAACCTAAAAGATACCGATGCCTTCATTAAAAAATGAACAGTTAAATGATTTAGTGAATACATCGCTATTTTTCACGACAAATCACACCAAACCAATATTATATTCGTATAGGCTATAAACTCAGTTATCCATATTTACATGCGCCAGGTGTTCTCGTTTGATAAATTTATTATTATCATAGTGTTGCAATTAATCAACTAGCTAAAATGAGTCATAGTACTTTATCAATTCATCAGTATTTTTTAAGAAACCTTTATTTAAAACAAAACAGACAAGTCTATATTTTAATATCCAACCCATTGCCTTTATCGGTTTTCATTCTAATTTAGAGCGTCTATTGTGGACTTTACATTTCCCCATAAAAGATTTGACATTATTGATATATCATAAATAAAAATGGTTAATAATAGTGGTGGATACTCAACACAGTCTAAATAAGACATTACCGAACGCAATTTGTGACTATCCCATGATATTTCTTACTTTCGATATCAAACATGCTGAACAACAATAACGAATATAAGCAAAAAACATCTTATAGAATAATGCTACTCCGCTTCATCCATCCCCTTCCATTTAGCCTATTACCTATTTATTTTCTTACACCAAGTCCAAAAATGTCTTTGGGGGTGACATTAACTGAATCATAATTAGAATGCTTATTGTTTAGATAGTGATAATAACATCTATTTTGTATTGCTAATTTTGAAAAAATATTTTTTTACGACATAATGACGCATTATTAACGCCTTTTAATTCATAATATTAACAATGATAGGCCTCTAATAGAGATTATTACTTGTTACAATCTTAACTTATTGATTTGCTATTTAATGCCAATTTACAATGATTATTCACGACATTACATACATTTGCTGAATCCAATGATAACATTTGTGTTCAATCTATTAATTAATGCTCGCTTTTTACACTTATCGTCGCTAACAGATGCCGTCAAGTGAGTTAATTTGTCATCGTTAGTGCAGCCACTCGCTGTGGCCCAGTGTTACTTTCATACTTGTTGGAGGAGCAGTTCGAATGGCAGGACATATGGTACTCATTGGATGGGCCTTATGGGTAAGCCCTTGCGGCACAGATGCATGTGATGCGCTACCTGTTACTGAGACCATTTTTACGCAACAAGAATGTATCAGCCGTAAATCTTACCTCGAATCCAAACGCCCAAACCTGTACTTTATGTGTGGTGAAGTCTATCGAGATAGCGACGAAATTAAAAAAGAGGACCAACACAGTGTGCCTGCGCCTAATCCTCCATTACGTTCATTACCAACGCGTATTTCTCGATAACATTGGCAAACGTGGGAGCCCGTTGTAACTTGCTCCCACCAAACAGCTAGGCAATTTCAGCGATGGCACAATCTGCGTTAATATAATCACCTTTTTTAGCAATATATTTCAATTTACCTGCACGGTGTGCCATTACCTGAACCTCCATCTTCATGGCTTCCATCACACCAATCACCTCCCCTTGAGCCACCTCATCACCTTCAGCAACTAACCAGTTAAATAACACACCTGAAATTGGCGCATTCAGCAAATGATCCTGCTTGTCATTGGCTTGTGTTGTCGTAGAGGCTTGCTCAGTAGATTGTAACGATAACCCTGCTAATAATTGTGCGGGCAATCCTAATTGGCAACGTTTACCATCAATTTCAATAAAAGTATGAGTTAACGGCTGCTCATTTTGAGGGAGCTGACGTTTTGCTGGCGGAATTTGTACCCTAAACTCGGTTTCAATCCAACGTGTATGCACGTTAAATTGCTCACAAAAGTCCATTTGTTCTATCACTGCACGATGAAAAGGCAATACCGATGCTACACCTTCAATAGTAAATTCGGCTAAAGCACGGCGAGCACGCTGAATGGCCTGTTCTCGTGTGCGGCCAAACACAATCAATTTCGCCATTAGTGAATCAAATGTGCTTGGTATAGTTGACCCTGCCATAACACCACTGTCTAAACGAACACCTGGGCCAGATGGTGGATCAAAACGCTGGATCACGCCCGGTGTAGGTAGAAAACCATTTCCCGCATCTTCAGCATTGATACGAAACTCAAAAGCATGACCTCTGGGCTTAGGTGTTTCATTGATGCTTAATGGTAACCCTTGGGCAATACGTAATTGTTCAATGACTAGGTCTATACCTGTCGTTTCTTCCGTCACAGGGTGTTCTACTTGTAAACGTGTATTCACTTCAAGGAAAGATAATTTACCATCTTGGCTAAGTAAAAACTCGACTGTAGCAGCGCCGATATAATTTGCTTTCGCACAAATATCGACAGATGCTTGAATGATTTGTTGCTGTAATGCTTGCGAAAGAAAAGGCGCTGGCGATTCTTCCACCAACTTTTGATTACGACGCTGTAAAGAACAATCACGAGTCCCGACGACAACAACATTGCCATGCTGATCAGCAATCACTTGTGCTTCAATATGGCGAGGATTATGCAGAAATTGTTCAAGGAAACATTCGCCGCGTCCAAATGCTGCTGTCGCTTCCCTCACTGCCGAGTGGTAGAGCTCTTCCACTTCCTCCATCTGCCATGCCACTTTTAAACCTCGTCCTCCGCCACCAAATGCAGCTTTTATAGCAATGGGGAGACCATTCGCGTGAGCAAACGCCACGACTTCCTTCGCCTCTTTCACTGGCTCTTTTGTTCCTGCGACCAATGGCGCGCCCACTTGCATGGCCAGTTGGCGAGCTTTTACCTTATCACCTAATATTTCAATAGTTTCTGGATTAGGTCCAATCCAGATAAGGCCATTCTCTTGCACGGCACGTGCAAATTCTACACGTTCTGAAAGAAATCCATAACCAGGGTGAACCATCGTAGCCCCTGATTTTTTCGCGATCCTAATCAGTTTGTGCATATCCAGATAGCTGTCAGTGGGGGTATTACCCGCTAAACCATAGGCCTCATCCGCCATTTGGACATGTAATGCCGCAATATCTGCATCTGCATAAACGGCCACAGACGTAAACCCCATATCACGACAAGCACGAATAATTCTTACCGCTATTTCACCGCGATTCGCGATCAACACTTTATGTTGAATATTATGATTAATTGTAGGCATAAGTGTCCCGACTCCCTTCAAATTCGTTGAATACCTTTATTGGATTAAATTGTATTTTTGCGTTAACAGGGATTTGACCCGCTAGGTCTAAATGATATTCACACACTGCCCCGATAACCGGATAGCCCCCCGTTAATGGGTGATCATTCAAAAATAGGACCGGTTGACCATTCGCGGGAATTTGAATTGCACCAACACAAGTCCCTTCACTCGGTAATTCTTGATGTTTAGCGCGCTCGATCCCCTTATCCCCAGCTAATCGCAAACCGATACGATTCGATGCCGCAGTCACTTGCCATAATTGCGATGTTAATAATCGTACCGCTTGCTGTGTAAACCAGTCAGTTCGAGGACCTAAAACAATATCTAATACAACAATTTCATGAGCGCTTGGATAATTTAAAACGGGCAGTTCATTGAGTGAAATGACAGTTTGCTGCTTAAGGCTTTTCACGGCTAAGCACTGCCCCGCCTTGAGTGGCGCTGGGCCAACTTGAGCTAAGGTGTCGAAAGAACAACTTCCTAAAATAGGTGTCATCTCAATGCCACCGCGTATAGCCAAATAACTACGAACCCCTTTAGTCGCCGTCCCCAAATGGATAATGTCGCCCTTGGCAAGTTGAATTGGCTGATATTGCTGCGCAAAATAGTGGATCCCTTCCGCTGTGGTGATTTCAACATCACAACTGGCTCCGGTGACCCCGACTAATAAAGGTCTGTTTGCCTGCGCTTTAAAGCCACCCTGAGTGATTTCTAATGCAGCTTCATGAATATCATTCCCAACAAGGCGGTTAGCGCTACGTAATGCCCCTTTATCCATCGCTCCCGACTCGGAGATCCCCAAAGCCGACAACCCCATTCGTCCATAGTCCTGTACTAATGTTTGTAAGCCTGTTGCTAGCACCGTCAAGTCATCACTCAGGACCATTTTTTCATGACTTTTATGGTGATGAGTCGGCTGAGGTAAACTGTAAGTCGTCTCTGCTCTGGCGGCATCAACAAAATTGACTCGATAACCCGGTTTTAACAGCGCGGGTTCCTCTCGATACAAATCCCAAACAGCCGTTTCCGTGACACCGATGAGCTGCCATCCCCCAGGGCTAGCCTGCGGGTAAACACTACTAAACTCTCCCGCTAATGCCACTGAGCCGGCTGGAATACGGATCCTCGGCGATGGCCTTCTAGGTACATTCAACTGTGCATTTTTCGCCACCATATAAGCAAATCCGGGAGCAAAACCACAAAATGCCACTTGGTATTCATTCTCCGTATGTCTCCTTATGACATCTTCAATCGATGTACCAAGATGCTCAGCCACATCAGCAAGATCTTCCCCATTGTAATGAACGGGGATCGTCACGAGCGGCCCCGATTTCAGCTCCGTTGCTGAAAAGTCTAAACGGCCAATTTGGTCAATTAACTTATCAATATTGGTGAGCATTGAATTAAAACGAACAAGCACTGTTCTTGCCGCTGGTGTTATCTCTTCAATTGCCAGTTTGTGTGCCCTATTGCGCAGTAAATGAGTCAATGCCATCGTCTCTTCAAGACTGTGTAACTCGATCATAAAAGCGCTTAAATTGACCGGTAAGAATCGCATTACCCCCTCCTATACATGGTAGGCAGCATCAGGTATATCAGTAATAAACATATGTCCCGGTGCATGGCTAAGCGCAAAGGGGACTCCCGATTTCATCACCGCAGCTTGCGGCGTCACACCACAAGCCCAAAATACGGGGACCTCACCATTTTCAATACGGACTGGGTCGCCAAAATCAGGTGCCATCATATTTTTGATGCCTAATTGTTCAGGCGCCCCGATATGAACAGGAGTGCCATGAACCGATGGAAAACGCCCTGTAATACTGACGGCATCAGCTACCCGCTCCGCCAAGATAGGTCTCATTGAGACAACAAGCTCACCTTGTAAACGCCCTGCTGGGCGGCATAAGCGATTGGTTTTATACATGGGTACATTGGTGTTATCCGTAATATGGCGGACATCAATCCCCGCTTCCATTAATGACGTTTCAAAGGTAAAGCTACAACCAATTAAAAAGGTTACTAAGTCCGGATGTTCCTGATAAATATGGGTCGCGTCCGTTACTTCATCAACTAAATTGCCGTTTTGCCATACACGATAACGTGGGATATCCGTTCGTAAATCAGCGCCTTCAGCTAAAATTGTTTGCCAACTTCCCGCTTCGCACACGTCTAAAACTGGACAGCTTTTGGGGTTACGCTGGGCATACAATAAAAAATCAAATGCCCAATCACGAGGTAATGCGATCATATTAGCTTGTGTCAAACCTGCCGCTAAACCTGCTGTTGGCTTGTCAAAACCTTGGCGGATCGCCTCCCTTGCTTCTCTCGCCGCGGCGATTGCTTTTTCTGAGGCTTTAAATAACCTAGTCATTGCCCTCTCCCCGCAAAAGCAGTAATTTCAACGCCATTTTGTTGCAACAGTTCTCGAACCTTTTGCGCCATAGCCAGTGCACCGGGGCTATCGCCATGTACACAGATCGAACCTGCATCAATCGGTGTAAAGGTTCCCTCAATCGACATCACGCCACCTTCATTGACAAATTGCAGCATACGCTGTGCTACTTGCTCAGGATCATGTAGAACTGAACCGACTTCTTTACGCGAAACTAAGGTACCATTCGCGTGATACGCTCTATCTGCAAATGCCTCTGCAACGACAGTAAGCCCACTTTCTTTCGCCCATTCAATCAACGGTGAGCCAGCAAGTGCAACCAAGACCAATTGAGGGTCAATAGCGCAGATCGCTTCAATAACTGCCATTCCTTGACGTTTATCATGGGCGATGGTGTTGTACAGTGCACCATGAGGTTTGACATAATCAACGTGACAACCCGCAGCTACCGCTAACCCTTTCAGCGCCCCGATTTGATAAATCACATCTGCAATCAGTTCATTCGATGAGATATCCATATTCCGACGGCCGAAACCAACTAAATCTGGATATCCGACATGAGCACCAACTACAACATGGTTGGCTTTAGCCTCAATTAACGTGTTAAAGATCCCTTCAGGAGAGCCAGCATGAAATCCGCAGGCAACATTGGCGCTGCTAACCACTTTCAGCATGGCGTGATCATTACCCATTTGCCATTGGCCAAAACTTTCCCCGAGATCACTGTTTAAATCGATAATTTTTTTCATTGTTCTATTTGACCTCTACTTCAAATAATTAAAGATAGCTTCAACCGACATGGCGCCCATATACCATGTCAGGGCACAAATAATAACGCCAGACCATAGCAACCAACGCGGATAATGATATCCGGACATCAAATCAGCACGCTTCCACCCGATATAAACAAAGATAGTTAAACCAATCGGTAAAATTAATCCATTGAAGCCACCAGCAAATACCAATAAGGCTGCTGGTGCCGTTCCCATCATTAAATAAACAGCTAATGAAATTGCAATGAATATGATTGTGGCAATGTTACGCTGCCTTTCTGTAATGGATTTTTTAAATGCGGTAATAAAGCTCATTGAGGTATAAGCAGCGCCTATTACACTCGTCAAAGCCGCTGCCCATAAAATCAATCCAAAAATACGCAATCCAAAATTACCCGCAGCAGCTTGAAACGCTTGGGATGCAGGATTTGCAGCCTTACCTGAAATATCAATGGTCACACCGCTTGCTACCACGCCAAGAATAGCGAGGAATAAGATGTAACGCATGAGGCCAACAACTAGGATCCCCTTAGTCGCAGCACTTGAAACAACATGAATATTTTCAACACCCACCGCACCTTTATCTAATAAGCGATGTGCACCTGCATAGCAGATATACCCCCCTACTGTACCGCCCACAATCGTTGTGATCATTGCAAAATCAACAGTATCTGGCAGGACACTTTGGCGTAATGCTTCCCCAACTGGTGGATTAGAGGCAAAGGCCACAAATAGTGTCAGCCCTATCATGACTAACCCCAACACAATTATTACACGGTCAATGAATGTACTCGCCTTACGAGAAGAGAAAATATAAATCGCTAATAATGCACTGATTAATCCTCCCCATTTAGGATCTAATCCGACGAGGGCATTTAACCCTAACCCAGCGCCCGCAATATTTCCGATGTTAAAGATGAGCCCTCCGAATATGACTAATACAGCTAACACATAGCCACTGCCAGGAATGGTCGCGTTGGCTATCTCAGAGGAGTGCATTTTCGTTAATGTCACTACTCGCCAAATATTTTGTTGGACAACAAAGTCAATAATAATTGACGCGAGGATCCCGAAAGCAAATGCAGCCCCTAATGTAACGGTAAAGGTTGCAGTTTGAGTGATAAAACCGGGACCAATTGCGGATGTTGCCATTAAGAAAATCGCACCAATTAATGAAGTGCGCCTATTTTTTACAAATTCAGCACTGCTGGTGGTTGTGTTTTCTTGAGCTGCCATATGCATACCCCTTTCGAATTGTTTTTGTCGTTATTGATGTTGTGATAGTGATAAAGGCAAAAAACGTACCATTGTTCTACTAATGAAATTAATTGTTAATCTATCTTTAATGCATTGTTGAACAATTAATAGTGAATGGCGAATAAGTAAGCAATAAAAATCGTGGTTGGTAGGTTAAAAATCAAATGGTGATCACTTTTTTAACAAAACGTGCAAATAATTAACATAAGTTGAATGCGTTCCAAGAGGTAGATGCACCAATCAAGTGCAAAATAATGGGTTACCATGTCATAGTGCACCAAAAGGAACCTTGAAGCCCTTTAGGGAATATGTGAAGATATTCTTTTATGGCACGCTTTATTGGCTATTCATCCATAACAAACCGACTTATATGACTAAACAACCTGTTGCGCAGACCTTATCCGTCACTATCGCCGAAACGATCCGCCACAAAATTACGGTTGGAGAACTCACGCCAGGCCAACGCTTATCAGAAGCGGCTCTCAGTGAAGAATTAGCGATTTCTCGAAACACATTACGTGAGGTATTTCGGGTTTTAACGCAAGAAGGATTACTGACTTATGCACCAAATAAGGGAGTATTTGTTTCTATCCCTGACATGGCGGCAATCATCGATATTTACCAAGTTCGCCGATTGATTGAATGTGATTCATTAAGGCAAGCATATGCAATGCATCCAGCTGTACAAAAAATGAAACAAGCCGTCAGTGAAGCTCACGAACAAGAGAAAATTGAAAATTGGGTTGGCGTTGGAACTGCAAATATGAAATTCCATACCGCTATCGTTGAATTATCTGATAGTGAAAGACTGATTAAACTTTATCGTAATATCGCCGCTGAGTTAAGACTGGCTTTTGGTCATCTCAATGACCCTAAAATTTTATATGCGCCTTATATTGATAAGAATCAGTCCATCTTAGAATTATTGGATGCAGGTCATAATCTTGAAGCCGCTGAAAAATTACACCAGTATTTAGATTTATCGGAGCGTACCCTACTTGCAGCCTACAAGCGTCGTCAATCCGGTTATTAATTTTTGCTCTATTAATTTTTGTTCTATTAATCCATCCCTATTAGCGAGGCTTTTCAGAGCATAAAGAGCTAATGACTCTATTTTATGAAATATCCCCTTCATGTCATCACGATACTGATATCCCACCAATTTATTTAGAATATTAATTCTAAAAATAGTTTCTATTTATAGATTAATGGCGCCTTCATTTATTTAATATCTCCATTCTATTAATGTCTTTTTTTAGAATACTTTTCATCCATCTAATAACATTTAAGTTACATACTGAAAACAATAAAAAAACATTATCTATTTAAAGTTCGTATTACCGATTCTCCATACAATCCTTTTCTTTATGAGTAACTGAAAGATACTGTTACAAATATATACAAATCAAAGAGAAAAAATGATTGCTAACATCAATCACTCAACTAAATGATTCAATATTTACGAATCAATAGTTGTAGTTTTAACGAATATTAGTTATAAGAATTGCGTTCGTAAAAACATAAACATAAAAAATATTAATATATTTGAGATTTCATTATGACTTCAAACCACATTTCCACGAAGAAAACATTTAAGTTTGGCCTAGGATGGCAAATATTAATTGCACTGATTTTAGGGGTTATTGTCGGCGCCTTTTTGCATGAAAGCGTAGAATATAAAGATTGGTTAATTGTGAATGTTTTATCCCCAGCGGGAAAAATATTTATTCAGTTAATTAAAATGATCGTCGTGCCAATTGTTATTTCAACGCTTATTGTGGGTATCGCTGGTGTTGGTAATACTAAACAACTCGGCTCATTAGGATTTAAAACGATTCTCTATTTTGAAGTGATTACAACGATTGCGATAGTTGTCGGGATCAGTTTTGCCAATATCTTTCAACCCGGTGTTGGCATTGATATGTCACAACTCACGCAAGTTGATATCTCACAATATGAGAAAACCACGCAAGAAGTAGAAAGTCACCCTTCCGGTATCATTAATACCATTTTAACCATGGTACCAAGTAATATATTTGCTTCTATGGCGAGTGGTGAAATGTTACCCGTGATCTTCTTTGCCGTATTATTCGGATTAGGGCTCTCTTCATTACCTAAAGAGAAAAAGCAACCCTTACTGGATGTGCTACAAACGTTCTCAGAAACGATGTTCCGCGTCACTAACATGATTATGCTGTACGCTCCTATCGGGGTATTTGCTCTTATTTCAGTCACCGTTGCCAACTTTGGTTTTGCCTCACTCGTTCCATTATTAAAATTAGTGATCCTCGTACATTGTGCTATCTTATTTTTTGCAATCGTTGTGTTAGGACTCGTTGCTCGCTATTGTAAAATTAATATTTTTACTTTAATGAAAATCTTAAAAGACGAGTTATTATTAGCCTATTCAACAGCAAGTTCTGAAACCGTATTGCCACGTATTATGGATAAAATGGAAAAATACGGGGCGCCTAAATCTGTTACCAGCTTTGTTATTCCTATTGGTTATTCATTTAATCTTGATGGTTCAACACTTTATCAGAGTATTGCGGCTATCTTTATTGCTCAGTTATATGGCATTGAATTATCTATCGGCCAAGAGTTAATTCTTGTATTTACGTTAATGATTACATCAAAAGGAATTGCTGGTGTACCGGGTGTATCTTTCGTTGTCCTACTCGCCACTTTAGGCAGTGTAGGTATCCCATTAGAAGGATTAGCCTTTATTGCGGGCGTTGACCGTATTCTTGATATGGCACGAACCGCCTTGAATGTTATCGGTAATGCCCTTGCTGCATTGGTTATTGCTAAATGGGAACATAACTATGATGAAGTCAAAGCTCAAGAATATGAAAAAACATTCTAACTATTGAGCGTATATGCGAAAACACCAAGCTAACACTTGGTGTTTTTTTAGTTATATCCAATCTATCTTTAATAACTGAATTAAGACATCATGATTATTGATAATTTCTATTAATATAAACAATGAGAACTCAGTTCAAGAATCACCACACCAAAATAACTAAGTATATTTACTTTATCACTCCGTCATGTTAAAAATTCATCTTATAAAAATAATAATATTGATACTGTCTATTATTCCTTTTCGTTACAGACCATATCAAATCATGTTGTTAATCTAAATTATTCAATCCGGTTTAGCAGGGTAAAACTAAATGATTAAGCAGCTAATGCATTAATAAATATGTTTAATATTTATATCAACTGATTACGTTATTACATCTTATTAAAACCGGAGTTGATACTATGAATAAAATCATTTTTCCATTTTTAATTTCAGCTTGTTATATAGGTAAGCTCATGGCAGCAGACTATTTTATTGACCCCAAATCTTCAGCTGCATTATGGGTAGAAAAAAATAAGCATGACCCAAGAGCCGTACTCATCAATACAAAAATTGCCTCTGTTCCTACCGCAATTTGGCTATCCAAAATTCAAGAAAATGAAACAGAATTAACTCAGCAAATTTCAGGCTATATCACGCAGGCCAATAAACAAAAAACTCAATTGATGCTTGTTCTATACGGGTTACCTAACCGAGATTGCTCTGGACAAGCGTCAGCGGATAACAGTGCCAACACTCAAAAGTATCAAACATGGATTAATACACTCGCTAAAACAATTTCAGATACTAAGGTGACGATCATTCTTGAGCCTGATGGCTTAGCCGATATGAGCTGTTTAACGCCATCACAACGTAAAGAAAGGATTGAATTACTCAATTATGCTGTCACCCGCTTTAAAACACTAAGTCCGAATGTTTATCTATATATAGATGCTGGTCATATGCGATGGCAGCCAGCAAAAGAAATGGCAACACAGTTGGTCAACGCGGGTATAAAAGACGCTTATGGTTTCTCATTAAATGTTTCTAATTATCACCCTACCGAGCCAACTATCAAATATGGCGAAGAGATAAATCAATTTATCGCCGCACTTTCTAATGCTCGCCCGAATATCATTATTGATACTTCTCGTAATGGTAATGGAGCCTCATCACTACCTAACCAATGGTGCAATCCAATGGGTCGTAAAATTGGTGAAGGCCCGAAAGATATCTCTGCTACTGTTAAAACCGCATGGATTAAACCACCTGGAGAATCAGATGGGGATTTTTCACCTAAAGCAGATTGCCATGGTGGCCCTAAAGCGGGTGTATTCAGTCCTGATTTAGCCGTGCGATTAGTTAATGGGGATTAATCTACAATCAGAAGCACCGTGATGATGCGTCAGTTTCTCTAGAAATATAGAATGTGCCGATAATCATCGTTATCAGCACTTTCTTTTATACTAATGAATAACGACAGCGATACTAATATTCAACGTTATCACACAGTGTTTGTATTTGATTCACCATTCTCGCCATATGAAAACCATCAATAGTTGCATGGTGTACTTGCACTGAAAGAGGCAGTAGCACCTTTTCACCTGAATAATGATATTTTCCCATCGTAAAAATAGGTGGAAAATAATCAGTGAAATTAGCCACATTTAAATTGAACCCTTCAAAGCTCACCCATGGGATCATCGAAATGCAAAAATGATTTTCTGGGTAGTCTGGTTTAGCCATCAAATCGAGACAATCTTTATATAATAATTGGTCTTGCTGGTAATGAGATAAAAATATCGACCAGTCATCATTATATTCAGTCCATAACTGTGAAAATGTTTCTGTCTGCTGATGAAAAATCGTATAAGCAGGGTTGACCTGATCCCACAGTACAAGCTCCCCCTCTTTTATGGCCATACGTGATTCAGGGTAATGGTTGACCGCTTTAGAGATAAGGTAAATCATAACAGGATAAAGTTTATAACCTTGCTTAACAATTGCCGATTTTAGCGTACTAATATCTAGCTGAGTCGTTAAACTAAACCCACATGGCATCGCCTGACGGTAAAATGAGAAATGTTGTTTTCTATTCCACTCATCAATATTCACTTTAGTATAATTCATTTATCACCCTTCTCGTTGATTAATAATGGTTTTTAACGAAGAAGGGCGACTCTCTCTGCTTTACTAAGCAACATATTTTCTGCTCCATATCATGACATAATGCATACATTTATTGCTGTCAGATCCGATTAACTCGGAACCACTCAAATAAGGTGTTTATTATAATAAAGCTAGTCTCTAAAAAATGCATCATTTTTGCCCTATAGAAAAAATTTATAACATTTACCCCCGATAAAAAGCACAATCAACGATGTCTACTATTTCAATCCAATAACATTTACATTATCTTTTTAATCAAAGAGATAAAAAATAAACACCAGAATTTAATGACTGTTTTATAACAATGATGCCCCTTTCTATCATCATTTCCTCTATAAAAATTTGACTTAATACTGTAAAATTATTCGAAATAGAGAAATGATGGAAATAAGGAATAAATATGGACTCTCTTATAGAAGCTATTGTGGGAATTTTTAGTTTTCTTTTCGAGTTACTATACTCTCTTTTTAATCTTTTCGGCTTTAGAATAACCGCACTAATTATTAGCTTTGTTGGTGTTTATGCCCATGACTTCCAATTGAGCTGGATATTCGGGTATATCGCTTTAGCTATTATCCTATATAGCCCATTAATCTATCAGCGAATGATAAAAAAATAACCCGCTTATCACTAAACGCTTTATCCAGAGATCATAAACTGACGTATTAACCATACGTCAGTTTAAAACTGTCATGTATTATCTATATTAAAGCCAAAAATATTGTCACCTGCTGGTGATTGTATTCATAAATAAATGAAAATATCCCAAAGCGGCATGCTACCCGCTGCTAATCTGCACTAAAAACGCCCAAAACAGCACAGTCGTTGTTTTTGATTGCGCCAATATACTCATAAATAATGTTAACTATCACTAATACCGGCAAACCGCCGTTCTATTCTCTTTAACCTAATATCGCCTACAGAGCATTAAGATACTTCAGGGGGCATTTTTGTTTGAGCCGTTTACTCCTGAAAATGTGTATCTTTAGTGATATTTAACCCAACCATCTATTTTCGATGCTCAATAACCTTTATTGGATAAATGTTTCTATTTGTTACAATAGGTATTAAGATTAAGTCATTATAAATATGGAAATAATGTAGATATGTTTTTTAAACTTGGAAATTTTTTTATCTTTTTAGTTTGTACTTCCATTCTTATGCATGATGACGTTTCGGGTGTAATTGATGTTCTCATTAGATATTTAAGGAATGAAGTCATCTAAACCTACAGCGAGGAAATGGCCTGTTTATTGACAATTACGCATTTACCATTCTGACCCTACACTGCTAATTGGTCACGCTTCGTTTCGAGATGAGAACTGTGATTTGCAAAGGCTTCATACTGCCAACGGTAATCTGCCACCCATTGAGTATGAACAAAATTCCTTAAGAAAAGTGTCCTGATTCAGTTGTGCAGAACAATTTTCCTGATTACCCTAAATGGGATTTACTAGACGCAGTATGGTGGAAAACATTTGGTGGTGCTGATTATTTAACCAAATATAAAGAGAGGAACGGCTAGAAAACTAGATGATTTTATTCAATCTTATTACTCAAACAAAGGAGAACCTATTAGAGAGTGGACATCTTATGGTAGGAGGATTTTAGAAAATAGAGATAGAATTAGAAAGCTTCTAGGAATTCCTTGATATGAAAATAATACTAAAAATAGGCGCGTTTCTGTATTTAATCTTTTTATTACTATTAATTAATATCCTTTCAACATCTGACTATGAATGGATGGTTGGTGATGGGGATGTAGATAATCTTTGTCAACTTCCCCTTGGAGGTAGGTATATAATTGAGCCTATTTTAATATTAATACCATGTATCTTATTGTTCTTTTTTGAAAGAAATAAAAAATTAAGGTGGTCCTATGTACTAATTGTCATTATATATATTATATGGTCATTTTTTCTTCGGTTTACTTTTTGCTAAGAAATATTCTACCAGTTCCTCCAAGACTCATGATGTTAAACAGGCAATGCTGTTAATCGAATCCAAGTTACCGCCCCTCCCCCCCCCGAAACAGCCACACCTATACCAACCCAAAAATCTTGGCAATTCTGGAAAAATAGCCGGTTGGCGTTATTTTTACCGTGAAACCGAAACCGCCATTTTGATAACAAATGAGCAACACAAAATGGTCTTTTTTACGGTAGGAAGATGGGAATTTTGAGTGCCTAAGCATTGGGTAGCTTAAGCACCTTTATGTTAAATCCATACATTAGTTATTTTTTTTATGAATTTTTTTATCTAAGTAGTCAATCCGTAATTGAATATCGGTGTAACCTAGTTGATAAGCTCTTTTGTATAATTCGACAGCTTTCTCATAACTTTGAGGAACACCTAGCCCTTCCTCATACATCAATCCCAAGTTAATTAAACCACCAAGACTATCTTTATTGGAAGCATCTTGATAGAGTTTTACTGCTTTATTGATATCACGTTGAACACCAAAACCATGTTGATAAAGCAACCCCATTGAATTCATTGCCGCAGGATCCCCTTTGATGATGGCTTTTTCATAGCATTTTATTGCATCATCATAATTTTCTAAATCACCGTACAAATAACCTAATCGAGTAATCGCAAAATCATTACCGAATTTTATCGATTCTTTATACCATTTTTCAGCTAAATCAGTGTTTATCTCTCCCCCACGACCATTACGGTATAGGTCACCCAGACTCATCATTGCACTACTTGATTTATGTTTTTTAATTGCAATTTCATACATCTCTTTCGCTTTGGTATAATTATTATCCAACTCGTATAATATGCCTAAATTATAGTCAGCCGAAGATGATCCAAGCTCTGCCGCTTTTTGATAAAGCAAAATAGCCTCATTTTTTTTTCCTTGGTCTTCTTTTAGCATCGCTAAACGATTCATCCCGTTTGCATCGTTCTTATCCGACAGTCTCTGATAAATTTCTTCTGCCTTTTCGATATTTTTTTCGACACCAGTGCCCGTTTCATAAAAACGCCCGACAATTAATAACGCCTCATCATCCCCTTGGTTTGCTAAAGCCTCACACGCCGGAAAATTATTTTCCTCAGGAATACATTTGATCGTTGGTTCAGAATAAGACCATACGGGATTGCATAAGAGTAGGAGTACAGTGACCATTGTAATTTTATTGTTTATCATAACCAAAATTCACCTAATTATGGACTTATTTATTAATGGCTAATTTAATCTATCTAACGTTAGAAGGAAAACAACAAGGTTTGATATCACGCAGTTGTGGAACTTTAGATTCAATCGGAAACCGTTATCAAACAGATAAAAAAGATGCGATATTTGTCACTGAATTAAATTTTTCCATATCCAGATCGCAAAATTTGTCGCACCAACCTATCCAATTTACCAAATAGATAGATAAATCATCGCCATTATTATTAATTGCGGTTTCAAATAATGAAACGCTCAATCTCGTCTTCATTATTATCGAACAGCTCAGAATGGCGGAATTGAAAAATATTTCACGGTAAAATTAAACGAAGCATCGATTATTGATTACTCTCATCAATGCTCAAACAATATTTTACGTAATGATATCGAACCGGAAGAGCGATTGACGATCCGATATCGTGATATTACAACAGCTCAAATTATGGCTGGCACATCTGGCTACAGTATATCTAATGATAGTGTATTCTAATTTTTATACTTATTAATTAAGTGTCGAATTTCAGCAACAAAAGCATCATCACTCGCGGCATTACTTGGGCTTGCAGCTAACGTGATTAATGGGCTTAATTCCTCTTCAACGAAATAATAAGCCATGGTAATTTGACTTTTGTCCATCGCGTCATAGACGGCGCGATTCTTATTCTTCAGTCGCTTTGCCGCTTCCGCCATTTTTTCAATGGTCCCATAGCTGTATATCAGAGTGGCTACAATGACTGTTCGACTGATCACCGCACGGGGACCACCTAAAGGTTTAAAAAAAGACGGGGACTTTGTGATAATGAACGCAACAATACGCGTGATTATTGCTGCCACAATAAATTTCCGAATCTGTGATTCCGTCATGATATCAATCGTCACGCCTTCGGCAAAATTTCTAACCGATACATTCACTTGTTCATCAATTTTAAATCTATCATTAAAATTAATTGGTTTGTTTATATTAGAAATAGCACCTGCCATTTGAATATAATCCGATAGCTTTCGTTTTCTCGTTGGCGGCATTTGGTTAACGATAGACCCAATGATAATATTGATAACCTCAGAAAGATTTTCATAGGGGTCATAAACAAACCGCAATAAATAGATAGCTTCAACATTTTCTTTCATGATGCGAGGACTTTGAAATACCCGAGATTTAAGAAGAAAATTCATACCTTGCAAAGGCGGAGGTAACACACCAAGTTCAGCAGCAGTATTTATCGAACGTTTAACACCTTTTGTTGAGGTTATGGCAAAATCCTCAGTTCCTTTTACCCAAGGATTACTGAGTGCCGTTTTAACCGAAGGTTCATCACCCTCACTCCGATAATAAATTGATTCATCTAATCCTCTAGGAGGTAAACATTCATTGGAGCGATTATGTACACTTTTAAGGTTTTTCAAAATTCGACGATAATAGCCAATCGTTTTTCCATGGCTTCATTAGCATCCATGATTTCACCGTTATAGCACGCATAATATTATTTTAAACTTTGCTTCCAAATATTTTTTCTGAACGAATCTGAAGTTTTGTTAAAGCCTCAAGCATATCGTCGTTATTGAGTGTACATTGGGGTTTCTTTTCTGTCGTTTTTTTATGTTTTCGAGATGGGCGATTGCCTGCTGGGAAGGCTTGAAAGTGGGTATTATCACGCTTATCTTGAACCATTTTTACTAGTTCTAATGTGCGGCCTAAGCGTTTATTATCAACGATAGCGCCTGGTCAACCTCTGACAGCCGATCATATATGCCTGAAATATTTAAACCGGTTGTTATCTTTGCATTGACCACTGGATTAAGGCGATCAAACATACTTGACCTTGAATGGTCACAAATCGACCTTCAAAGAAAAGTAGCTTGGATCCACCCTGAAGATGCAAAGGGAGGGAAAGCGATAGGTGTTGCCCTAAATAATACCGCCTGCAAGGTATTGAAAGAACAAATAGGAAAACACCAGCGCTTTGTATTTGTTCATACTGAAGCATGGCATAGGTCAGATGGAACGCTCACAGCTAAAGTTAGCAAAATGAGAATTAACCATAATACAGCTTGGAAAACAGGATTGCGCAGAGCTGGCATAGAAAACTTTCGATTTCATGACTTGAGGCATACTTGGTCGAGTTGGCTTGTTCAGTCCGGAGTGCCACTATCTGCACTTCAAGAAATGGGAGGATGGGAATCAATAGAAATGGTGAGAAGGTATGCTCATTTAGCACCGAATCATCTAACTGAACACGCCATGAAGATCGACGAGCTAATGTCACACGATGACACAAATATGGCACAACCACTACTTAGAGCATTGTAATTATGCACACAAATAAAAAGAAAAAACCCGCTATCTGGTTGAGAGATAACGGGTTCTTATTTGGTGCCGGCTACCGGAGTCGAACTGGTGACCTACTGATTACAAGTCAGTTGCTCTACCAACTGAGCTAAGCCGGCGAATATGGCGGAAGGATAGAGATTCGAACTCTAGGATGGTTTCCCATCGGCGGTTTTCAAGACCGCTGCCTTCGACCGCTCGGCCATCCTTCCATGGGGCGCGATTATGGAGGAATCGACGCAGCTTGTCTACCCCTGAAAGTAAAAAAATTGATTTTTTTATTCTGTTTGGCTAATCTTCACTCAATTGTTCTCTATTTCATAATAAAAGTGTTAATATCTGTGCAAAATCGGTGTCTCATATTTTCATAGGCGTATGATTTTTAATCAATTAATATATTTTTGCCGACAGGACTGCTCACCATAATATGTACAGACAATTACTAATAAAAACGACATTGCTTTCCCGCCTATTTTACGTCTTTATCCTGTTACTGGTCGTGATGCTATCTCTGTCGCTTTATAATTCATATCATTCATGGGTTATCAGCCGTAAAGCCGCGTTGGATACCATGGCAAAACAGTTGGCCTATCAGATTGAAGATTACCGTTATCAAGCCAATTTGATGTACAAGCTGGTTAATGAGAAGTTGACGCCACTTTCTGAAGTCACAACGCTTCCCTCGCCCCCTCACCTTACAAAAATCCGCCACGATGTTTTTTGGCTAAGCAGTTCAAACCAAACTATCGATGCCATTTTATTTGGTAATGATAAGGAGCAAAATATTCAGTTAGCAAGTAAGCTTGCCGACTACATGGAAATTGTTTGGGGGGCACGCAATGAATACAACTCAATGTATTTTCTTAATGGTTCTGATAACACGCTAGTCTTGGTAACCACACATTCTATTTTAAAACCTGAATTACGCTTTAAAGAGAGCTATCTCACGTTAACCGCGGAAGAAAAGCGTACAGACATGTTAACCCAGTCGACACTGTTAGATAGAAGAGAGATTATTTCTAATCTACAAAAACTGACACCTGAGCATATCTATTACTATACCTACCGTTTGATGTTTAACTCGCCAGGGCAGTTAACCAGTGTTATTTCTTTTGATATATCAATCAACTCTATACTGCCAACCAATCTTAAAGGCGATAATATTTCCTTATCACTACGTAACAGTGACACAAATAAGCTTTCTAATGTTGAACTTCGAGGCACTAGTATCGTTTTTGCACAACAGATAGAAGGTAGCAATTATCAGGTTTATTATCGTGTTCCCTTAAAAGATCTGGTTGTTGGTATCATTGGTTATAACCTTTGGCTGTTGACTTGCATCATTATTGTGACATTACTGGCTTTCTTTACCAGTATCTTTATTCGTAAACGGATTATTTCACCTAACTCGATTATGCAACATGAGTTGAAGCTGAAAGATACGCTTAATCACGACATCATTAACAACATTAGTTACGGTATTTTGGTGTATGACTTTACAACCAATAAAAAATTGCTCAGTAATAATGCGGCCAACTCCTTATTACCGTCTATGGATCTTAACCATATCAAGGAATTGGCTACAAATAACCATGACATGATCCAAATCTCGATTGAGAACAACGTTTATGAAGTCATTCTCGTTAAAATTAACATGCTAGAAGATACTTATCTTTTCATTATTATTGATAAAGATAAAGAAGCATTGACACAACGGCGACAAGAACTCGCTAACCGTGAGTATAAGAAAAATATTCAGTTGAGAAAGGTTGTCTTTGAGAATATGCAGAAGGAAATTCAACCTTCCTTAACGCTGTTAAATAACGCCGTTGAAGGACTTATTGAATCTCCGACAGCAAATAAGCAAGATTTCATTGATACCATCGTCCTGCAAACAACTCATATTAGCCGCTGGTTTAATAATATTAATTTATTAAATTCACTTGAGTCATCTGCCAGTAAATCATCTGCTGAGAAAATTTCCGTTAGTTCACTACTCACTCAATTTTTAAAACAAAATCTTTTTCGTCTTAGAAGTAAAGGATTAACGCTTTATTTTTATAATAACATTAATCCTGAATCTATGTTTTCATTAGATCCAACCTATCTAAGACATCTTTTACAACTCATTTTTGAGTACTCCATCGATACCACCTCTTTTGGAAAAGTGTCTATTACCCTTAATTATCAAGAAGATAAAAACCATATTATCATTGATATCAGAGATAGTGGTATGGGGCTCACCAAACACGAACTGAGTAATCTTCAGCATCCATTTTCGGGGCAAGTACTTACCTCATCACGATTTAGCCGTTCCGGCATTACCTTCTATTTATGTAAAGCAATCAGTAAAAAGATGAATGGGACTTTTACAATTAATAGTAGCCCTGCTATTGGCTCTCATTACCAACTTATTTTGCCTGTTAAATCAGCAACAATGGCCGATAGCTATCCGACTTTACTTGAAGATATACATATTCGTTTAGCTATTCATAATGCTGATGCTTCAAGAATAATCAGAAACACACTAACACATTACGGCGCTGACTTTTTAGACTTACATGAAAGTTCGCCACACTCGGATTGGGATTTATTGATCACTGATAATGATGAAAACCAGTTTAAAAACATCATAAAAGTTTCTGGAACGGTGCTAGGTGTCAACTCAATCACATCACAGCATTTAGAAGTTAACTATAACTTTGCAGATGAGCTGATTGATGCTATATCTTTGCTTATCGAACACGCAGCATCTGATGATAATAATTTAGAGTCCATTGGTCATATTCCATTTGCTAGCCAAGAGCTTGCTCAAACCAATGATGAATCAATGGAAAGTATACTTCACACTTATCAACATATTTTATCAAAAAGCGATTATAAGGAATTGTTCATAACAACAGTACCGATAGATATTAATAAACTGTATAATAGCGAAAGTGTTGAGGATTTGACCGAATTGAAAAACACAGCACATCGTTTAAAAGGAGTTTTTGCTATGCTAGATTTTAGGTTCCTTCACAAGCTTTGTGAAGATTTGGAACTTTACATAGCAGAAGAAAATAGCTTAAAAATAAGTAATTGCATTAGAGAACTGGATATTTCAGTGAAAAAACTAATGCTAGAAGGTAACCAATAATATGAATAACCTAAATGTCATTGTTGCCGATGATCATCCTATTGTTCTTTTCGGTATCAGAAAGTCACTCGAACAGATAGAATGGGTCAATATCGTTGGTGAATTTGAAGACTCAACATCTTTAATTAATAATTTAGCACGTTTAAATGCTGATGTTTTAGTCACTGATTTATCGATGCCAGGTGATAAATACGGTGATGGTATTACATTAATTAAATACATTAAACGCCACTATCCGGACCTTTCGGTTATCGTTCTGACAATGAACAATAACCCTGCTATCTTAAGTGCTATCCTTGAATTGGATATTGAAGGGATTGTTCTGAAGCAAGGTGCTCCCGCTGACTTACCTAAAGCATTAGCCGCATTACAAAAAGGTAAAAAATTTACCCCTGAAAGTGTGAGTAAACTGCTTGAGAAGGTCAATGCAAGTGGCTACGGCGACAAACGCTTATCACCAAAAGAAAGTGAAGTTTTACGCCTATTTGCAGAAGGCTTTTTGGTGACAGAAATTGCTAAGAAGCTGAATCGTAGTATTAAAACAATCAGTAGCCAAAAGAAATCAGCGATGTTGAAGCTTGGTGTTGATAATGATATCGCATTGCTTAACTACCTATCTTCTGTCAGTATTGATAATTCACCTAGCGATTAACCTATTGAGTTATCTTTATATTATTGATGAAAAACCCTATAAAATGGGTTTTTCTCTTCCCTCTCGATACCACTCACTTCATTCTATACCTATTGGGCAATCACATATTTTAATAATGTTTCTTTCAGTATTGTGATTTTTGTCGGTTTTGATAAACAATCATTCATTCCCGAATCTATACAACGCTGCTTTTCATCTGCCATTGCATTCGCCGTTAATGCAATAATCGGGACCGCTGAACCCCGTTTTCTGAGTTCTTTAGCAAGCTCATAGCCATCCATATTAGGCATATTGACATCCGTCAAGACAATATCAACCGTATGATTTTCTAAGTATTTTAGCGCATCTAGGCCGTCAACCGCAGTCGATGTACAAAAGCCAATATTGGCAATCTGGTCGCTCAATAACACCCTATTAATTGGATGATCATCAACAATTAAGACTTGATAAGCAGATAGTGAACCATCAATTTCAAGTGAATTCGCTTTGATTGACTCTGCTTTTGCGACTTGCCCCTCAACTGTTTTTGAAATCACTTTATCAATAATAAAGGGTAATTTTTCATTTTGATAAGTGTTATATAGCCATTTATTAGGCGCTATTTCACGTAAGTCACCCACATAAAAACCACTGAGTTGGATTTCCTTTTTCACATTACACTTATGTGGCTCTTCACTATCAGTAATAAGCAAATCATAACGTTCTGTTTTTTCTATTTCATCACCGGAAAATACCACAAAATGATGGTATCTGAGTAATTTGGCTAAAAAGTCGGCTAAAAATTGATTTTGGCAATTAATTGCTATCCGATAACTAAAACGATACTCCGGTGTTTTTTGTTCAATATATTTTTGCCCATAAAGAGGTATTCGAATAATAAATGAACTACCTAGCCCTGTTTGTGAATTAACTTCGATATCACCATCCATCAAGCTAATCAATTTTTCACAAATGGCTAAGCCTAGACCAGTCCCTTTATGACCCACATTATTCTGATCATAAACTTGAAAGAAAGGGTCGAATAGTTGCAAAACAACCGCCTGAGACATCCCTATTCCAGAATCTTTAATTTCAATCTTTAAATAGTTTTCATCACGCCAAACATAAAAAATCACAAAACCTGAGTCTGTAAATTTAATGCTGTTATTAACAATATTAGAGATGACTTGTTGTAGCCTAACAGAGTCATTCAGCAATAAATCCGGTACATTGGGTTCAATAAAGGAATAGATTGCAATCTGTTTTTTGGCAATTAAAGGCAAATAATTGGCTAAAACAAAAGCAAAAACGTCACGGCAATTAAATAGTTTATTTTCAATTTTTAACTGTTTGGATTCTATTTTAGAAAAATCCAAAATATCGCTGATAATCTGTAATAACAGTGATGATGAATTATCCATCGTTGTAACCAACCGACTAGCTTTATCTGATAATTCAGCTCGCTGTAATAATTCAATATTACCAATAATTCCATACAACGGTGTTCGTAATTCATGGCTGACCGTCGCTAAAAACATTGATTTGGCATGGTTCGCTTGCTCTGCGGCATCCGCGACATCTTGCAACGATTTTTCCATTTGCACACGAATGCTAATATCGATAAGCACACAAATCGCCACATCTTCGTTTTGATAACGTGAATTCACAAAGCTAATTTGTAGATGTGTACTACTCGTTGTCACCACATCAATATAATTACTCGATTTTTGTCGAATAATCGTCAGTATACGCTGCTTATCATCTTCACTTAATAAACGGAAATAGTCATGAGCCAGTTCATTACTCAAGATATTACCACCATCACTGAGCCTTAGAATAATAATACCGACAGGTGCTGAAGCTACGATTTTATGATTAAATTGTTCGTGTTCTTCGAGGCGAATAGCCGTATTCGCCGCGGGTATTAGCATTTTTCGTTCTAACAGCAAAATTAAGAAAAAGATCATCCCTCCTGTAATAATGTTAATAATCACACTATAAAAGATGGCTACCTTATGCTCTGCTAATATCTCACTGGTTGGTACTGCATAAATAACCGTCATTAAGGAAGGCGTTAAGCGCTTTTTAAAAATTAGCTTTGAATAATCGGAATTAAAACCAAAAAAGCTTGGCTCAGAAATAGATAATAGACTGGAATTTTTTGGGTTAGAGTCCGCAGTGCTGTATAAAACGGGTTGGTTATAGGCGTTAACGACAACCGATTCAATTGACTTATTAGAACGCTGATTAAATTGGTTTAAGCTAATCGTTCTCTCTAAACCGATAAATCCATACAAACGGCCGTCAACATAGATAGGTTGGATTAAATAAAGTTGTCCTGAATCCGTTTGTGCGCCATGAACCACCGTATATAAATTGCGTTCTTGCCCTTGTAATCTAAGGCTTTGGTATGACCTGATATTCTCATAGCCAATTTTCTTAAGCATTTCGATATCTGATACTGTCGTTCGGATCGAAAAATCCATCATACAGTAGCTCTTAGAACCAATCACAAACACGTGATTTAACCCTTGAGGCGCAGCAATACTGTCTTTCCAAAAATAAATTAATTGCTCGAATGCCGTAAGATAATTCGTTGTGCTATTTTCGAAATATACACAATCGGCTTCAGGGGATAAGGGATATAAGGTATAAGAGCCGGTCACAGGCAGTGTCGGATAATTAGGTTGATTAACCAGTTTCTCCTCATGCTGTTCCGTCATAAACTGAATAGAACGTAAAGTTGTTCCTGTCTGTAAGATAAATGCCTGCATATTCTCAAAACTTGAATAGAATTGCTGGCGTATATCGGATTTACTTTCGTTGAATTGAGTGTAGAGAAAGAACAGAGTAATAAATACCCCCATTCCCCATAGCATTAAACCAAGGATACGAAATAAATCACGTGATAAACGTAATGATGTTCTAAATGATGGTAAGTATCTCAAGTTTTATCCTACACCAGCTATGTAACGACGATTAAGTATACTCGATACAACTGATAAAAAGCGATAAATGTCAGACCTGCTAGTTATAGATAGCAAAACGGGCGGTAAACCGCCCGTTAAATTATTCAGCTTCACATTTATTCGGCTGAATCTGTATCAGCATCCGCACTATTCTCTATACTATCTTCATCAGAGGTTTCATCCTCTTCCGTTTCAGCGACACGTTGTAAACCAACAACTTTTTCATCTTCAGCTGTTCTAATCAGAGTGACACCCTGAGTATTACGGCCGACAACACTCACTTCTGAGACGCGTGTACGCACTAAAGTTCCGGCATCGGTAATCATCATAATTTGGTCGGTTTCATCCACTTGGATAGCCCCGATCACATTACCGTTACGTTCACTCACTTTAATGGAGATAACACCTTGAGTGGCACGAGATTTCGTTGGGTATTCTTGCTCAGCCGTACGTTTACCATAGCCATTTTCAGTCACCGTTAAAATATGACCTTCACCGCGTGGAATAATCAATGAAACCACTTTATCTTCATCCACTAAACGGATACCACGAACACCTGTTGCGGTACGCCCCATTGGACGAACAGCATCTTCAGCGAAACGAACGACTTTACCTTGCGCCGAGAACAGCATCACTTCATTTGAACCATTGGTTAAATCAACACCAATCAGCTCATCACCGTCATTGAGGTTAACCGCAATAATACCGGCACTTCTTGGGCGGCTGAAGTCTTGCAGAGGGGTTTTCTTCACCGTACCACTAGCGGTTGCCATGAAGACATAATACCCTTCTTCGTATTCGCGAACTGGTAAGATCGCTGTAATACGCTCATCCTGCTCGAGTGGCAGCAGATTAACGATTGGACGACCACGAGCCCCACGACTTGCTTCAGGTAATTGATAAACCTTCATCCAATATAGGCGACCACGGCTGGAGAAACACAAAATCGTATCATGGGTGTTAGCCACCAGCAGACGTTCAATAAAGTCTTCTTCTTTAATACGTGCCGCAGATTTACCTTTACCACCACGACGTTGTGCTTCGTAATCAGACAATGGCTGATACTTAACATAACCTTGGTGAGATAAGGTAACGACCACATCTTCTTCACTGATTAAATCTTCAATATTAATATCAGCAGAGTTTTCAGTGATTTCTGTTCGACGAGCATCGTTATAAATTTCGCGAATAGCTTCTAATTCTTCGCGAATGACCTCCATTAAACGCTCAGGACTACGTAGAATATACAGTAATGCTTCAATTTGTTTCAGAAGGTCACGATACTCTTCCAGCAGTTTTTCATGCTCAAGGCCAGTCAGTTTTTGCAGACGCAAATCCAAGATAGCCTGAGCTTGTTGTTCTGTCAGGTAGTATTTACCATCATGAACACCAAATTGCTCTTCTAACCATTCAGGACGTGCAGCGTCATCGCCAGCGCGTTCTAACATGGCAGCAACATTACCCAGATCCCAAGGGCGTGCAACTAAACCTGCTTTCGCTTCAGCAGGCGTTGGTGCCTGACGAATGAGTTCGATAATAGGGTCAATATTCGCTAATGCTACGGCTAATGCTTCAAGGATATGAGCGCGTTCACGTGCTTTGCGTAATTCAAAGATAGTACGGCGTGTCACCACTTCACGACGATGGCGAACAAACGCGGCAATAATATCTTTTAAGTTAAGGATCTTCGGTTGGCCTTGATGCAAAGCAACCATGTTGATCCCAAAAGAGACTTGAAGTTGTGTGAGTGAATAGAGATTATTAAGCACAACCTCACCAACCGCATCACGTTTAACTTCAATCACAATACGCATGCCGTCTTTATCCGACTCATCACGTAATGCACTGATCCCTTCGACGCGTTTTTCTTTAACGAGCTCAGCAATTTTCTCGATAAGACGTGCTTTATTTACCTGATAAGGAATTTCGCTAACAATAATGGTTTCACGACCATTTTTCTCATCGACTTCAACTTCTGCACGGGCACGGATATAGACTTTGCCGCGGCCAGTGCGGTAAGCATCAATAATTCCACGACGGCCATTAATGATGGCAGCGGTCGGGAAATCAGGCCCAGGAATATGCTCCATTAAACCTTCAATGCTGATATCTTCATCATCTATATAAGCAAGACAACCACTAATGACTTCCCCTAAGTTGTGTGGAGGAATATTGGTTGCCATCCCTACAGCAATACCCGACGAGCCATTAACCAATAGGTTAGGTATTTTTGTCGGCATTACTTCTGGGATTTGCTCTGTACCATCATAGTTTGGGACGAAATCAACGGTTTCTTTTTCAAGATCCGCTAACATTTCATGGGCAATTTTCGCCATACGGATTTCCGTATAACGCATTGCAGCTGCGGAGTCTCCGTCAACTGAACCAAAGTTCCCCTGACCATCTACCAGCATATAACGCATAGAGAAAGGCTGCGCAAGACGAACAATCGTCTCATAAACAGCGCTATCACCATGTGGATGGTATTTACCGATAACGTCCCCGACTATACGGGCAGATTTTTTATAGGGTTTATTCCAATCATTTCCCAATACATTCATCGCAAACAGTACTCTGCGGTGTACTGGCTTCAGTCCATCTCGAACATCTGGAAGTGCGCGGCCGACAATAACGGACATCGCATAATCCAAATACGAACTTTTTAGTTCTTCTTCGATATTGACCGGTGTGATTTCTCTGGCAATGTCGCTCATGGAACCACTGTCCCTCATAACTTCGGATTCAAAGGTTTAGAACTATACCACAATTCGCCAATTTAATAAAAAAAATGAGAAGTGAGTATTTGTCTTTCAAGCTATGTATAATAGCGGAAAAATGTCTTTATGTGTCCGGATACTTTGAGTTTATTGCGTAAGAGCAACAAAAATGTTTCATAGTCACCATAAATTCACGTATTACGGCTCGGACACCTATTTCGTAACAGGAGCTCCACTCATGAATGATACTTCAACTTCAGCGTATCAAAATGTCGATAAGCAGGAAATTGAGAAATTTGAAGCGATCGCCTCTCGCTGGTGGGATCTAGAAGGTGAATTTGCCCCACTTCACCGCATTAATCCTCTGCGCCTCGGCTATATCATGCAACGCATCGATGGTTTATTTGGTAAAAAAGTCTTGGATGTTGGTTGTGGCGGTGGGATCTTATCAGAAAGTATGGCACGAGAAGGAGCCGAAGTGACAGGCCTTGATATGGGAGCAGAACCCTTGATGGTCGCACGCTTGCACTCATTAGAATCAGGTATCCCTGTTGAATATGTGCAAGAAACCGTTGAACAGCATGCTGACAAGTATCCACACGCTTATGACGTGGTGACCTGTATGGAGATGTTAGAACATGTCCCTGATCCTCAATCCGTAGTGCGTGCATGCGCTAAATTAGTGAAACCGGGTGGACATGTTATTTTTTCGACTATTAATCGTAATAAAAAAGCATGGTTGATGGCGGTGATCGGGGCCGAATATGTGATGAAAATGGTACCTAAAGGAACTCACGATGCGAAAAAATTCATTCGCCCTTCTGAGCTGATAGGCTGGGTCGATGAAACCCAATTAAAAGACAAACATATCATTGGGTTACATTATAATCCTTTGAAGGATAAATTTTACTTAGGCCCTAACGTTGACGTCAATTATATGCTCCATACTGTAAGCGAATAAATAGCAAGCGTTACGTTTAAGAAAGCAGCAAACGATCTCATTTTACAAAATTAATTTTTATCACCATGTGGCGAGTTTCGATTAATAGAATTCCTTTTATATTGCAGCTTACCGACATGGTGATCATTTTTATCCCTAAAGTTATCCACAGAAGACTCAGATTTGTGCACTTGCTAAAGCTGCACATTAACATTATCTTGTTATAGTAAAATCAACAAACCACTACATATAGTATGTAATTTAAATCTAACACTACAAGTCTCATGGAGTTAATCTATGAGCTTTTTTATGTTAGCGATATGCTATTTTGTAGGTCAACCAAGGTGTACTTGCTCATGAACCAGAGTCTGTTAGTCACAAAACGTGATGGACATAAAGAACGCATTGATCTCGATAAAATCCACAAAGTGATAACTTGGGCTGCGGAAGGCCTAAATAATGTCTCAGTTTCTCAGGTGGAGTTACGTTCACAGATTCAGTTTTATGATGGGATCAGAACCTCTGATATCCACGAAACCATGATCAAAGCAGCGGCTGACCTGATTACAGGTGATACCCCTGACTATCAGTATCTTGCAGCGCGTCTTGCGATATTTCACCTACGTAAAAAAGCGTATGGTCAATTTGAGCCACCAGCGCTGTATAAGCACGTCCAACGCCTAGTCGAAATGGGTAAATATGATAAGCATTTGCTGGAAGACTACTCACAAGAAGAGTTCGAGCAAATGGACAGTTTCATTGACCATTGGCGTGATATGAATTTCTCCTACGCTGCGGTGAAGCAACTTGAAGGTAAGTATTTAGTGCAAAACCGCGTTACGGGTGAGATTTATGAAAGTGCTCAGTTCCTGTATATTTTAGTTGCTGCTTGCTTGTTCTCTCATTATCCGAAAGAGACGCGTCTTGACTATATCCGTCGCTTTTATGATGCCGCATCGACATTTAAAATTTCGCTACCAACGCCAATTATGGCGGGGGTTCGTACACCAACCCGTCAATTCAGCTCTTGTGTGTTGATCGAATGTGGCGATAGCTTAGATTCTATCAATGCGACATCCAGTGCAATTGTTAAGTATGTTTCTCAACGTGCGGGTATCGGTGTGAATGCAGGCCGCATTCGTGCATTAGGCAGCCCAATTCGTAGCGGCGAAGCCTTCCATACAGGCTGTATTCCGTTTTATAAGCACTTCCAAACTGCGGTAAAATCTTGTTCGCAAGGTGGTGTTCGTGGTGGTGCAGCGACACTCTTCTACCCACTATGGCATTTAGAAGTAGAAAGCTTATTAGTGCTGAAAAACAACCGTGGTGTTGAAGGTAACCGTGTTCGTCATATGGACTATGGTGTTCAAATCAATAAGCTAATGTATGAGCGCTTAATCAAAAACCAAGATATTACCCTGTTTAGCCCATCCGATGTGCCAGGCTTATATGATGCCTTCTTTGCTGATCAAGAAGAGTTTGAACGCCTGTATACCACTTATGAGCAAGACGATAATATCCGTAAGTCTAGTGTTAAAGCGGTTGATCTGTTCTCGTTAATGATGCAAGAACGTGCTTCAACAGGCCGTATCTATATTCAAAACGTTGACCACTGTAACACTCACAGCCCATTCGACCCACAGATTGCGCCAGTGCGTCAGTCAAACCTATGTTTAGAGATTGCACTACCAACGAAGCCATTGAATAACATCAATGATGAAGAAGGTGAAATTGCACTCTGTACGCTATCTGCCTTTAACTTAGGTGCGATTGAAAGTCTTGATGAGTTGGAAGAACTTGCGGTGCTCGCTGTACGTGCGCTAGATGCCCTGCTCGATTATCAAGATTACCCCATCATTGCTGCTCAGAAAGGCGCCATGGGCCGTCGTACTTTAGGTATCGGTGTCATTAACTATGCTTACTACTTGGCGAAACACGGTGTCCGTTATTCTGATGGCAGTGCCAATAATTTGACCCATAAAACGTTTGAAGCGATCCAATACTATCTATTGAAAGCCTCTAACGAATTAGCAAAAGAACAAGGCGCATGTCCTTGGTTCAATGAAACAACCTATTCGCAAGGTATTCTACCTATTGATACCTATAAGAAAGAGTTGGATAAGTTAACCAATGAGCCGCTGCATTATGATTGGGAAGCGCTACGCAAAGATATTCAACAATATGGTTTGCGTAACTCAACCTTGTCTGCTTTGATGCCGTCAGAAACATCATCACAGATTTCTAACGCAACCAATGGTATTGAGCCACCTCGTGGTTATATCAGTATTAAAGCATCGAAAGACGGTATTTTACGTCAAGTTGTTCCTGATTATGAAAATCTAAAAGGCGCGTATGAGCTGTTATGGCAAATGCCTTCAAACAGCGGTTATCTACAATTAGTCGGTATTATGCAGAAGTTTATTGATCAATCGATCTCTGCAAACACCAACTATGACCCTACACGCTTTGCAACTGGCAAAGTACCAATGAATCAATTGCTAAAAGATTTATTGCTCGCCTATAAGTTTGGTGTGAAAACACTTTACTACCATAACACTCGCGATGGCGCGGAAGATGTTCAAGGTGATCTGGAAGAAGTTGTTGAGTCAGCGGATTCAGATTGTGAAGGCGGCGCGTGTAAAATTTAATAGGAATTGTTATGTCACATACTTACACCATCTTCTCACAAAAGAGAAATGACCAACTGTTGGAGCCGATGTTTTTCGGCCAACCGGTTAACGTTGCTCGTTATGACCAACAAAAATACCCGATTTTCGAAAAGCTAATCGAAAAGCAATTGTCATTTTTCTGGCGTCCAGAAGAAGTTGACGTTTCTCGTGATCGCATTGACTATAATGCATTGCCTGACCATGAGAAGCACATCTTTATCAGTAACCTGAAATACCAAACGCTACTTGATTCTATTCAAGGTCGTAGCCCTAACGTGGCATTATTGCCACTCATTTCAATCCCTGAGCTGGAAACTTGGGTTGAAACTTGGTCATTCTCAGAAACAATTCACTCACGTTCTTATACGCATATTATTCGTAATATCGTCAATGACCCAGCGATTATCTTTGATGATATCGTTGAAAATGAGGAAATCCTCAAACGTGCGCGTGATATCTCTGCTTATTATGACACCTTGATTGAGATGACGAACTATTATCATATGTTCGGTGAAGGGACTCATACCTGTAACGGCAAACAAATCACAGTGTCACTGCGTGCCCTAAAGAAACAACTGTATTTGTGTCTGATGAGTGTTAATGCGTTAGAAGCTATCCGTTTCTATGTTAGCTTTGCATGCTCGTTTGCTTTTGCAGAACGCGAACTAATGGAAGGCAATGCTAAAATCATTAAACTGATCGCTCGTGATGAAGCGCTACATTTAACAGGCACTCAGCATATGCTGAATCTGTTACGTTCAGGTCAAGATGACCCTGAAATGGCTGAAATTGCAGCAGAGTGCGAAGACGAGTGTTATAAACTGTTTGTGGATGCGGCAGAGCAAGAGAAAGAGTGGGCAGAATATCTCTTCAGTGAAGGCTCAATGATTGGCTTGAACAAAGATATTTTGTGTCAATACGTTGAGTATATTACTAATATTCGTATGCAAGCTGTTGGGTTAAAACTGCCATTCGAGACTCGCTCAAACCCAATACCTTGGATCAACGCATGGCTGGTCTCTGATAACGTGCAAGTCGCCCCACAAGAAGTTGAAGTCAGTTCCTATCTGGTCGGTCAGATTGACTCTGAAGTCAATACTGATGACTTGAGTGATTTCGAACTCTAATCATGGCAAGCCATAAAGTCACCCTGCGCTTATCGCAGGGTGTACAAGTCCCCTATCACACCGAAGTCCATGCTAGCTTACTTGATGCTCTTGAAGATAGCCGCATTCCTGTGGAGTATCAGTGTCGAGAAGGTTACTGTGGTTCGTGCCGAGTGATGCTGCTGAAAGGAAAAGTCGGTTATAAACAAAAACCACTTGCCTTTGTTCAAGAAGGTGAAATTTTGCCTTGTTGCTGTCACCCCCTTTCTGATATCGAAATCGGCTAACAATAGCAGCGATAACGCTAACACAATGTCATCGCTGCTAATGACTTAACCTGCTCAGTTGTTATAAATAGCCATATAATCCAGCAAATACCCAACCGAATACACAGGACACACCAACCCCAATCAAACCCGGCAAGATAAAGCTGTGATTAATGACAAATTTACCTATTCGTGTTGTACCTGAACGGTCAAATTGGATAGCGGCTAAGTCACTGGGGTAAGTTGGCAGTATGTAGTAGCCGTAACAAGCAGGCGCTGATGCAATAATATACGCAGGGTCAACACCAATGCCTAACGCAATCGGAACGACAGCAGCCAATGCAGCCGCTTGTGAATTCACAAATTTAGAAACCAATAATAGGATCACCGCATAAGCCCAAGGGTAATCTTTTACCAATGCCCCTAAAGTCCCTTTGATCTGATCCATGTGGGCACCAAACATGGTTTCAGCCATCCAAGCAATCCCATAGACCGCCACAATCGCAATCATCCCAGAACGGAAGACTTCATTTTTCGAAATTTGCCCTGGGTTAGTTTTACAAATAATGATGATCAGAGCACCCGCCAATAACATAAACATCTGGATAACAAGCACCATCGATAATGGCTTACCATTCACCAGAGGTCTTAACTCAGAGAATGCGCCCAACACAGCCACCACCGCTATGGATGCTAAGAAGATCCACATTGCTACCCAATTAATTTTTGGCAATTTTTTATCGAGCAGTGTGGCACTATCGCCATATACATACTCATAGTTTTCATGCACTGAAATAAATTTTTGAAACTCTGGGTCCTTATCGAGATCCTTCCCTCTAAACCAGCTAAAAATACCGATTGCCAATATACCAATCAGAGTCGATGGGATAGTGATGGCTAATAAGTCTAAAAACTCAAGAGATTGACCATTAATGGTGATGCCATTCAGCATTGCGACGAGCGATACCACTGCAACAGAAACGGGGCTAGCAATGATCCCCATTTGTGCACCAATACTACTTGCTGCCATTGGTCTTTCAGGACGAATATTATTTTTAATCGCGGCATCATAGATAATTGGCAGGATGGTATACACCACATGCCCTGTACCACACAAAATGGTTAAAATGCAGGTGACAAAAGGTGCCACAATAGAGATGTATTTTGGGTTTTTACGTAGTAGTCGTTCTGCAATTTGTAGCATGACATCCAAACCGCCTGATGCTTGTAACGTCGCTGATGCTGCAACAACAGCGATGATGACAAGCATGACATCAACAGGCGGTTTTCCTGGAGGTAAGCCAAAG
Organism: Providencia sp. PROV080; assembly: GCF_033688105.1. Lineage (NCBI taxonomy): Bacteria > Pseudomonadati > Pseudomonadota > Gammaproteobacteria > Enterobacterales > Morganellaceae > Providencia > Providencia sp. PROV080. The sequence continues at coordinate 1,934,939 of NZ_CP096346.1, read as the reverse complement.
CCGAAAACCAGTATCACAAGACCGACACCGCCTAACAGCCCTAATGCCATTCCTCCTTTTCTCGCGCCATAAAACAAGCAGACGAGAATAATGGCGAGTTGTATCAAAAAGTCCATAAGTTCATCCTTTTCATTAATGTATCCTTACATTATCCGGATGAAAGATTGACAGATTTTTGATTTATATTAATGAGTGAAAAAATTTAATATTATTTTTCCACACTATTTTCCTGCCTTGTCACAAAATTAATTTTAATTTATTGAGACACTGTCCCGTTAAATTAAAAACCACATTAAAATCAATTCATTAATTAACACCATTAACATAGTTAACCACATAAATTCACTTTTGATAGTTAATATTCATAACTGAAATTAATTAACAATAAAAATTTATTCGCTGTTATTTTCAGCAGTCATAATAAAAAACACCCATCACTGTAAAATTATATTTACACTCGTTGTAATTTAGATTTGACAGATAAATCATGATCGCATAACCTGCACAACTTATTAATCTACGACTTTTAATCAGAGGAATTTGTGAAAAATCGTACGCTAGGTAGCGTTTTAATCGTTGCAGGAACAACAATCGGTGCAGGGATGCTGGCTATGCCACTTGCCGCAGCAGGTGTCGGTTTCACAGGTATCATATGCCTACTTATTGGTCTCTGGATGTTAATGAGTTATACCTCATTACTTCTCGTGGAAGTCTATCAATATAATCCACCCGATATGGGTTTAGGTTCAGTCGCTAAAAAGTATCTCGGTCCCGTAGGGCAGATTGTGACTGGGTTAAGTATGTTATTATTAATGTACGCTCTTACCACAGCCTATATTGGCGGTGCTGGCGTACTGATCTCTGATAGCTTACTGTCTTGGTGGGGATTACATCTCTCAACAAAATCCGCAATTATTTTATTTACACTCATCGGCGGCGCCGTGGTATGTATCGGTACCCATTCCGTCGACTTTATTAATCGCCTCTTATTTACAGCTAAAATTATCTTTTTAGTGATTATGTTAGCGGTAATGTTACCCCATGTCGAAAGCGTCAATTTAACCAATATGCCTGTCGAGAAAGGCTTACTGCTTGCGGCCGTTCCGGTTATCTTTACCTCATTTGGTTTCCATGGCAGTGTTCCAAGCTTAGTGAACTATATGAATGGTGATGTCCGTAAACTGCGTATTATTTTTATTACAGGTAGTGCAATCCCTCTCGTCGCTTATATCTTATGGCAAATCGCTACGTTAGGTTCCATTCCAGCCAATACCTTTTTAGGCATTTTAGCGCAAGAAGCTGGGTTAAATGGCTTACTGACGGCTATTCGTGATGTTGTCGCAACTCCACGGGTTAATATTGCGGTGAGTTTATTTATGGATCTTGCGCTAGCGACTTCATTTTTAGGGGTGGCTCTTGGGTTATTTGATTACCTTGCGGATCTCTTTAAACGCAGTAATCGTTTATTTGGGCGTCTACAGACAGGCGTATTAACCTTTTTACCGCCTCTACTTTCTGCCTTGTTTTTCAGTAGTTTTGTGCAAGCCTTAACCTATGCGGCAGTGGCGTTGTCTGTATTGGCGCTTATCATTCCTGCTTTACTGACTCTACGTGTCAGAGCGATTGAAAAGCCTACCGCTAATCAAGCCCACTACCAAGTGAAAGGTGGCTCTGTTGTGTTGGGTATTGTGCTACTTTGTGGTGTCGCTGTTATTGCGATTCAATTCGCTATTGTTGCAGGATTCTTACCTAATGTCGGGTAATTTTGAGCCTGCACTAGCCAACAAAAAACCCGTACCATGTACGGGTTTTCTCTATTTAGCTCAATAAAGTGCTAACTCATTAGAAGCTTAAACCTGCTCCAACATACCAACCATCCGCAATTTTGTTGCTTGGATTGTTATGATTGCCTTTAATGTCAATGATACGATAGCCCGCATCAATTGATAATGGTTTAAACACAGTATAAGTCGCCCCTACTTTCGCTTCAGTATAAGCATCACTACCTGAAGTCAGTGACGCTGGCGCACCGTAAGCTTCACCATAAATGTTCAGTGACGGCATAACTTGCCAACCTAACCCTGCACCCGCGGCAAGAGCCATACCATCTTTGTTGTCTTCAGGTGAAAGATATAATGCTTTACCACCAACATAGGCTGAAAACGGCCCTAAAGGCAAACCAAAGGTTGCGCCTAAGCTCCCCATTTGGCCATCATGGTCACTGCGCGCCCATGAGCCATCAAATGCAAGCCCTGAACCTTTAGTTCCGATCCCAGCACTTAATTCAGTGTAATGCTCACCAGCACTCGCATTGACAGATATCGCTTGAGCAGTGCCCACAAACATAAGTGATGATGCCGCTGCGGCGACAAAGAATAATCCTTTACGCATATTATTGCCCCAATAAATAGAAATTATGCGTTAATATTACAATATATAAATCCTATTCTCAGTAGTTATTACTGTTTTTTACTTTTCATGCCACCAAGGCGACTTTTCTACAACATAGACGGGTGTTTCTATTTATTTTTAATCAGTTATCACAGCAATCGGTACCATGTATTAGTTATTATCCAACCAATCAACTATAATCGAATGATAATACGGAATTATCTGCATTTACCGTTTATTTTGATGTATATTAAATGCATTTTATAGTTTTATTGTCTGTAAATTACTGGAGTATTGTGATGAAAAAGAAAGGTCTCACTACCGCATCTGGCGCCCCTGTTGTGGATAATAATAACGTAATGACAGCTGGCCCACGTGGCCCAATGCTATTACAAGATGTGTGGTTTTTAGAAAAACTCGCTCACTTTGACCGTGAAGTCATTCCTGAGCGCCGTATGCACGCTAAAGGTTCAGGTGCATTTGGTACTTTTACGGTTACCCATGATATTACTCGCTATACCCGAGCAAAAATATTTTCTTCTGTAGGCAAAAAAACGGATATGTTTGCTCGCTTCTCAACGGTAGCCGGTGAGCGTGGTGCCGCAGATGCAGAACGTGATATCCGTGGCTTTGCATTAAAATTCTATACAGAAGAAGGAAACTGGGATTTAGTTGGTAACAACACCCCAGTATTCTATCTTCGTGACCCACTGAAATTCCCTGACTTAAACCACGTCGTTAAACGCTGCCCTTATAGCAATATGCGCTCAATGGCCTATAAATGGGATTTCTTCTCTCACTTACCTGAATCACTCCACCAACTGACCATTGACGTCAGTGACCGAGGCATTCCACGTAGCTATCGTCACATGCACGGTTTTGGTAGTCATACCTATAGCTTTATCAATGACAAAAATGAACGCTTTTGGGTTAAGTTCCATTTCCGTTGCCAGCAAGGCATTGAAAATTTGATGGACGATGAAGCAGAAGCGATTATTGGTAAAGATCGTGAAAGCTCTCAGCGTGACCTATTTGATGCAATCAATAAAGGTGACTATCCGCGTTGGGCGCTACAGATCCAAGTCATGCCTGAAAATGAAGCGTCAAAAGTGCCTTATAACCCATTTGACCTCACTAAAGTATGGCCACATAAAGATTACCCATTGATTGATGTTGGTTATTTTGAGCTAAACCGTAACCCTGCTAACTATTTTTCAGATGTTGAACAAGCCGCATTCAACCCAGCCAACATTGTGCCTGGCATCGGATTTTCTCCTGATAAAATGTTACAAGGACGCTTATTCTCTTATGGGGATACTCAACGTTATCGCTTAGGTGTGAACCACTATCAAATCCCAGTTAACTCACCGCGTTGCCCATTCCATAACTATCATCGTGATGGGGCAATGCGCGTTGACGGTAACAGTGGTAACGGCGTAACTTATGAGCCGAACAGTGCAGGTATGTTCCAAGAACAACCTAATTTCAGTGAGCCTCCATTAACCCTTGAAGGTGCAGCTGATCATTGGAACCATCGTGAAGATGAGGATTATTTCAGCCAGCCCCGTGCATTATATGAGCTGTTGGATGATGCAGAGCATCAACGCATGTTCCAACGTATTGCTGGTGAATTGATTGAAGCCTCTGAAGAAACCCAGAAACGTCAAATCGACCTCTTTAAGCAGGTACATCCTGAGTATGGCGCGGGTGTCGAAAAAGCACTGAATAACCTTAAATAATTTGGTTATCTAATCGAAAAATCAGGCTTCATTGCTAGAGCCTGATTTTTTTATTACAGATGCCAATGAAGCTGATTGACTCTCCATAACAATCGGTTGTTATTAAGAGGAGAATATTTGTTGGTGTACCCAACTTTTTACCTGCTGACGAGAGACTTTAATACCGGTATTTTTTAATTCGGCGTCTAAAGGATAAAAGTGCACAGGATATTGGTATGGAGCCAGTTTATCTTTTAACCAATCAGCAATACCCGCTAATACGCTTTTGTCGATTAACTCAATGACGGCAACAGGCCTTTGACCAAACTCCGCATCATCAATAGGAATAATAAAACTCTGGCTAACTGCGGGGTGGCTATTGATAATGCTTTCAATGTCTTCAGGTTGTACGCATTCACCACCACTAATAAACAAATTATCCAAGCGCCCAATCACATGGTATTCTCCATCGATATATGCACCTTTATCATTGGTTTTAAACCAACCATCTTGGGTTTTTAACGGTTTGATTTCCCCATCAAACCAATACCCCATGGCTTGACTCTGTGATTGGATTTGTATTTCACTATCCATCAAGCGAACCTGTTTACCTATCAGGGGCAATCCTACGCCCTTTTTGCCATCAGCGCGTTTTGCACAAACGGTTGAAGCCATTTCGGTCATGCCATAACCACTCCAGCACTCAATACCTTGGCTTGATGCCAAATTGGTTAGTGAGGTGGGTATTGTCGCCCCGCCAAGTAGTACTTGCCGTAGCGTTAATGGTGGATTTTCCTCCTGATTGAGAAGTCGCCACAGTTGTGTTGGCACCAATGAAGCATGGGTAATACCTTGCAACGCTTGTGTTAATGGGGAAGATTTAATCGCTAATCTCGCCCCTCTTCCTAACCATCGCCACAATATTCCTTGCCCTGAAACATGAAATAACGGTAAAGAAAGTAACCAGTAGTCACTCTGTTGATAGTCCATCGCCTGTAATACGCCATTAGCACTATCAAGATGAGCAAACATGGAATGAACCGCGGCCTTCGGTAACCCCGTAGAGCCGGATGTCAGAATTAAGGTTGCAGGTTGCCGAGTTAATTCACAAAAGCATGGCAGATCATAGTGTGTTAATTTTTGAGAAACAGTGAGATCAGGCGGCAGCGTTAAAGTCGAATAATGAAATGCATTTAGCAGGCCATCTGCAAAATCAATCACAAAATCAATATTCAAATGCGGTAGCAATTCTTCAAGCAATAAGATGGGCAGGCGAGGATTGAGCGGCAAAACTTTCGCCCCACAGCGCAAAATAGCGAGTTGACTTAATAACAATTCAACACTGTTTTTGCCCCGTAAAATGACCGTTTGGCCTTTTTTGAGTCCTTGTTTATCAAAATGATAAGCAAGATTTATGACGTTTAAATTCAATTGTTGCCAAGTCAGTGAAGCAACATCGGTTATCAACGCAATTGCATCAGGTTGATGGCTGGCCCAGTGTTGCCAAGGCCAGTCTTTAAACGGTGTTAACTCTGCCATTCGATAATAAGTTCATCTAGTTGCATAACAGGCAGCGTGCTATTTGGCCAAGTACGTATAAGTTGAGACTGGATAAGATCTAACGTATCGAGCCCAGGTATCGTATTCGGTGTTAGTTGATGAGCAATTCTTGCCAACTGGGTTAACCCAAAACTGGTCTCAATTGATGAACTGATCACCGCTTGCAAACCATGGTGATGAGCTTCTTGAACCAGCTGCCGACAATAGGCAAGGCTTCCTGTTAACGTCGGTTTGATCACAATCGCTGCCACGCCCGGTTGCGCTTCGACTTTAAAACCTTCTTCGCGAACGCTCTCATCCCATGCGATCGCAATACCGGTATCCTTGGCATATTGCAGTGATTCTTCACGGGTTTTGCACGGTTCTTCGAGAAAAGCGATTCGATCACGATAGTCTGGGTTCACATATTTGGCAAAGCCATCGGCTTTCGCTCGCGTCCAACTACGGTTAGCATCAAGGCGTAACGTTAAGTCAGGTACAGCTTCCAGCAACAAATTAGCGACCATGCCATCACGTACCGCTTCATACAATCCAACTTTAACCTTGGCGATTTTTTCACCTTCCATAGCATCAAGGCGTAAGATTAAATCGTCCGGATCGCCACTACATAATGGTGCTTTTCGATAATCAGCTTGTTCAGGCAATTCACCTGATAATTCCGCCAATGCACAGCTACAACCGAAAGCAACTGAGGGTAATGCACTATCCGCCAATGGCTGACCGCTGACCCATTCAGTCAGTCTCTGCTTGGCTTCCTCAGTCGCTTCTAGCAATGTTTCTTGACTAAATTCGGGGAGAGGAGAAATTTCTCCCCATCCTTCGTTATCCCCATCTTGTAAGCGAACCAGCAATCCATCACGAGTTTTCAGACGTTGGTAACGCAGGATAACGCCTGCCTCCATCGGCAGGCTAAATGTATAAAGTGTTGCTTTACGCATTACGGATTACGCTTATATTTAGAAAAGTCTGGCGCACGTTTTTCATTAAATGCGTTACGCCCTTCTTGGCCTTCCTCTGTCATATAGAACAACATTGTTGCATTACCGGCCAATTCTTGTAGCCCTGCTTGACCATCACAGTCTGCATTCAGTGCCGCTTTCAAACAACGCAGTGCCATTGGGCTATTTTCAAGCATTTCACGGCACCAACGGACTGTTTCTTTTTCGAGATCAGCGTAAGGCACTACGGTATTCACTAACCCCATATCCAAGGCTTCTTTTGCATCGTATTGACGGCACAGGAACCAAATTTCACGTGCTTTCTTTTGTCCAACAATACGCGCCATATAAGATGCACCCCAACCCCCATCGAACGACCCCACTTTAGGCCCAGTCTGACCAAAGATCGCATTATCTGCTGCTATTGTGAGGTCACACATCATATGCAAGACGTGACCGCCACCAATAGCAAAGCCTGCTACCATCGCAACCACGGGTTTCGGACATGTACGAATTTGGCGCTGGAAATCTAGAACATTCAGGTGATGAGTGCCACTCTCGTCACGATATCCACCGTAATCACCGCGAATTTTTTGGTCACCGCCTGCACAGAATGCTTTTTCCCCTTCACCCGTTAGAATAATGGTACCAACTTTATCGTCATAACGCGCATCAGATAAGGCTTGGATCATTTCTTTAACGGTTTGTGGACGAAACGCGTTACGCACCTGTGGACGATTAATCGTAATTTTTGCAATCCCTTCCGGTGACTTGTGATAAAAAATATCATCAAACCCTTCAGAGCAATCTTGCCATTCGATTGGGGCATAGAGTTTTTCTTCGTTAGGATAAATCATTATCAAGTTCCTTTAACCACAGATGATAGAAAATACTGAAGTGCAGTGGCATAGCCATTCGGGTTTTCCCGATGCGCATTATGCCCTGCATTCTTAATTAGCGTAATCGGCAAAGCATATTGTTGCGAAACGCCTCGAAATTTTTGGTCTTGTTCACCACAAAAATAGCGAAATGGAAGTGTTAACTGTCGCAGTTTATCGGCTAAAAATGGTTGTTTAGACAATGACGTGCCTTCTAGCATATCGGCAATACGACGGGGATCATTGGCTTGTCGTAATAAAATTAATTGCTGACGTTGGCTATCGCTTAAACTAGCAAATACAGGTTGTTGATACCAATCGTACAATACGCTTTCGATTGGCTCATGGCGAAACCGTTGCGCCCAAGAGTGGTCATTCAGGTAACGGGCATCACGTTCTGATTGTGTCTTCAGGCCAACATTTCCCCCTTCAACAACTAAGCCACATAAACCTGTAGGCTGACGGTAACATGCCGTGTGCATAGCCAGCCGCGCCCCTAAAGAATAACCAATGAGGTAATAATTTTCGATACCATGGTATTGCAGGAGCTGAATGAGGTATTCATCAAAATCAGCAAAACTTGAGCAAGTTATCTCCTGAGATCGCCCATGCCCAGGTAAGTCGATACATAATGATGGCAAATGTGGATACAGTTTAATAATCGGTAGCCACTCATCCGCGCAACCCAGTAATCCATGTAACCACACTAGCCAAGGCCCTGTTTGGTTCTCATTGTAACGATATGCCGCTAACATCAAAGATTACCGACTTCATCGAGTAATTGTTTTAATGTACGAGCGCCCTCGTCACTATCAACAATCAATTCGATTAACAAACAGCCTTGTTGGTTAAACCAAAATTGTTCAACCAAGGTTTTGAGTGATAACCAGTCTTTAGGCGCCGCATACTGTAACCCAAACATCAAGGCCGCATGCTCAAAATTCACATTCTGCGGCATGCAGTAATAAGGTTCCCTCGCCTCTTCTGGTGTAGGTAACATCGAAAAAATTTGTCCGCCATTGTTATTCACCACGATCAAAATAGTCGGCGCTGAAGGCGCACGTAAGAGGGCAAGACTATTGAGGTCATAGAGGGCGGAAAGATCACCGACAATCCCTAATGTAGGTTTTATTGTGGCGCGTTGCACACCAGCCATGGTGGATATCAATCCATCAATACCACTTGCCCCACGATTACTATACACAGGGTAACCTTCAGGCAGCTGTGCCAAAGCATCAACCAACCGTACGATCAGGCTATTACCAACAAATAATTGTCCTTTAGGGGGTAACAGTTGAGGTAATTGATGAGCGACCGCCGCCTCAGAAAACTGGTTGTGTAACTTCGCGGTGACATGCTGTTGAGTGCGTTTTGTCAAAGCCCATAGCTTTTCACACCATGGGCTTCTAGGCTGGGCGGGATGAGCATCCAACCAACCTTTAATTGAACAAGTCAATTTGCGTCCATAATGGTTTGCTGGGTCAAGGCGTCCTGGGATCATATCAATAATCCAGTACTCTTGTGGTTGGCATTGTGCTTGCCACTGTAATAACCGTTTGCCAGTTAAACTCGAACCAAATTGTATCACTAACTCAGCCTCATCGAGCCATGCTTTAGCTTGCGGATGGGCGAGCCATAAATCAGCACAAGGATGAGTTTGCCCTGTTTGTGATAAAACATCACTAATCAATGGCCAACCTAACGTTTTCGCCCAATTCGCGACATGCTCACCCTCTTGGGCGTTCATTCGCCCCGCAATCACAACCCCTTTTTTTTGTCGCCAAAAATACCAATCCGCAATATGCGCTACTGTATTCGTTAAGGGTTCGCTTAACCAAGGTAACTGAGAGTTCCACCAATTACCGAGCTGCTGCTGCCAGTCATAATCCCCTTCCGTCTCGCCATATAAAGGCTCCGCAAACGGACAGTTAATATGGAAAGCGCCATGACGCAATTGATTCATACCATTATCAATGGCGCTTACCAGCCATTTGGGTGAAATATCACGGGTTGGTCGTGGCAACATCAAGCTTTGAGCTGGGTGCGATGCAAAAATATGCGTCTGGCGAATCGCTTGATTAGCACCACAATCGATTAACTCAGGCGGCCTATCCGCCGTCAAAAAAATGACTTTCTCTCCCGTCAAGCCTGCTTCAATTAATGATGGATAGAGATTTGCCACCGCCGTGCCCGATGTCACAATGACGCCTACAGGTTCAAGACTTGCCTTCGCTAACCCTAACGCTAAGTGTCCTAGACCTCTTTCATCAAAATGTGTATGGCAATGCAACTTATTATTCTTTGCCGCGGCAAGAGTTAAAGGTGTGGAACGCGAACCAGGCGCAATACAAATATGTTTCATGCCATGACGAGTGAGCGCTTCGATAATAATCTCAGCCCAACGCAGATTAAAAACAGAATTCGACATAATGAGCTCAATAAGTTATTTATTATCAGTTAGTGTAATGCGCTTAATATAAATTTCTTGATCTTAGAACAATTTTTAATGAACTAATTGAAACCAAAAGAAAATAACCCTGTTATGACTAAGGTTTTTCGCTACGCTCCAGCAGAGATTTCAACCCAGCTGCTTTATTTTCAATCTCGATCCACTCTTGCTCAGGATCTGAATCGCTGACGATCCCTGCTCCTGAAAATAACGAGAGTTGTTGATTTTCAATTTGCGCACAACGTAGCGATACCGCAAACTCGCTTTTATTTAGACTCACAAAGCCACCAGTACCTGCATACCAACGACGTGAGAAAGGCTCGTGTTCACTTAAAAATTGCCGAGCCACCGTACGCGGTAAACCACAGACTGCTGCTGTTGGCTGTAAACGCTGTAAGCATTCGCTGTCGGATGGAGAAATCAGCGTCGCAGCAATCGACCGGTAAAGATGTTGAATTTTACGTAAACGAATAACTTTTGCCGCAGAGACATCGATACCCGTCACCACGCCTTGTAATTGTTGGCAAATATCATCCACCACCACTAAATTTTCATGTTGATTTTTACTATCTTCCAATAACCACTTTGCATTTTCTGCTGCAATCGTATCATCAAGATGATTCGCCACCGTACCAGCAAGTGCTTCAGAGTGTAATTGTGTGCCTTGACGTAAGTACAAACGTTCAGGCGTCGATGATATAAAACCCGATTCTTGACTAAACGCCATCATAAAATGATAGCACTGAAAATTGACTTGTTGACTCGCAGACAAAAATTCAGCCGCAGCGATTGGTTGGGATAAGCTCAATTTTGTTTCACGGGCCATCACCACTTTTTCCATATGACCCGCTTTCATTCGTGTAATGGCCTCGGTCAATAAGCTGCACCACTGCTCTTTTTCAGGAAAATGTTCATGACCGACGATTTCCGTATGTAATGTAAGAGGTTGTGTTGGTGCGGGTTTTATTTGCTGTAAAAATTCAATAGCCGATAAACGGTCTTGTTCCCCTTGGATATTTAGGTAAACAGATACCGATGAACGGACACGATAAATTTCTAAACGAGGTAAAAAATAAAAAGTGGCATGTTGCTTATCTTCAAGCGAAATACCTTCACCTACGGCATTCCAGCCGTTGAGTCCCCATAAACGCATGTCGGGATATTCAGTATGCTCAGATAAAAATTGTTCAGCATCAACAATGGAATGAAAGGTTTTTACTTTGCCTATCGTGCTGCATTCATCACTTCCTGTACGGTGATACCAATAAAATTGAGGATAGCAGGATTGTTCAGATAGCCAAGCTAACCCAGGAAATGTAGCAGACTCACCTAGTTGCCAGTGTAAACGAATGAATTCTTGGTTGCCCAATGCCAAAGTTGACAGTTGATGATGTAATCCCCCCGAAAAATCGCAGCAGTTATTTATAGAAAATTCTATTAAAATAAACTCAAGGAGTTTTCTATGCGTAAATCAAAATTCACTGATAGCCAGATATTGGCAATCATTAAACAAAATGAAAGTGGTATGCCCGTTCCAGAACTCTGCCGAGAACATGGTGTTAGCTCTGCAACATTTTATAAGTGGCGAGCTAAATTCGGCGGTATGGATGCTTCGTTGATGAAGCGAATGAAAGAACTCGAAGACGAAAACCGTCGGCTCAAAAAAATGTATGCGGAAGAACGTCTCAAAGCTGAGATTCGTTTGGAGGCGCTTGAGGGAAAGTTATAAAGCCATCTCATCGTAAGGAGATGGCTAAGGCTGCCGCAATTAAGTATGACATAAGCATTCGCTTTGCTTGCTTGTGCATGAATGTGAGCGAAAGCTGCTTTTACTATCAAAGTAAACTTAATGCTGAAAACGATCAGATTGCTGACTGGCTAATACGCCTAACCGAAAACAAAAAACGTTGGGGGTTTGGTCTATGTTTCTTGTATTTACGCAACGTAAAGGGCTTCGCATGGAACCACAAGCGCGTTTATCGAATTTATTGTGAGTTGGAGCTTAATCTTAGAATTAGGCCTCGCAAACGCTTAAAACGCGATAAGCCTGATGCCCTCAGTGTGCCTGTAGCCATTAACCAAGTATGGTCTATGGATTTTATGTCAGACAGCTTAGCCAGTGGCCGCAGCATTCGAACCTTTAATGTCATTGATGATTTTAATCGTGAATGCTTAGCGATTGATGTTGATTTATCGTTGCCTAGCGCACGAGTTATTCGGTCGTTAGAACAAGTCATCGAGTGGCGCGGTAAACCCAAAGCGATACGATGCGACAACGGACCAGAATATATTTCAGGAGAGCTAATAAACTGGGCAACACGGCAGCAAATTACCTTACTTTATATTCAGCCTGGCAAGCCTACACAAAATGCTTACATTGAACGCTTTAACCGAACAGCTCGTCATGAATGGCTTGATTTAAATATATTTGAGAGCGTTGAGCACGCTCAAGAACTTGCCACACAGTGGCTTTGGACTTATAACAATGAGCGGCCGAATACGGCGATTGGAGGAATACCCCCGAGACAGCGATTACAGGTAGCTTAAACTCTATAAATAGTTACTGTGAAAAGTGGGGGGATTACAATGAAGAATTTCAGTTATTAAATTATCTATTTTTTTATGTACCACTTTCGATCCCTACTGCCACACTCAACAAAGACTATTCATAATTATATAGTGCAATATAATTTATTAATACATTGATTATTTCTGACAATAGATGTAACTCATAATAAAATCAAATTTGTCTTCGTTATTGATGATAAACACAGCAATAAAAACATACTTATCTTATTGTACAATATAATAAATTTAACTTTAAATACCCCTTTAGTAGGTATCAAACGCTTGCGCTGTAATAGCTTAAAAGATAAACAAACCTATGTATGCTGATTATTTATTAAACATGTTTATCTATAATAAAGCCACTCATAGTAACCTCGTCATATTACAATATGCTTAAGACAGCACTTTATGTGAAATGCCATTGATTCTTGTTAATTGATTAAAATAAAAATAGCGCTTGATAAGAATAATGATCATCCTTTATGGTGAACAAGCTAACTCAAATAGCAATAAGATTAAAAATAATCGCTTAAATTTAATTCTATTCTTAATAGGATTTTTTGATTCTGCTAATCACCCTAAACCGTGAATAATTAGCAGCAATTTAAATAGAGTCTTACTGTATAACTAAAAACAAAAATAATTATTTATCGTTTAATATTAAAGCTAAAATCGATAATAAACTTCACATTAATTATATTAACATATCAATTTCTAATATATTTTTTCATATTTTAGTATCTACTTTTACCGCATGCTTCAAGTAGCTTATTCACTCTTACGCGGGTAAATGAAAATCTAATGTTGTTAAATGGACCATTTGATTAGAGATTATATTATTTCTATTTTATCTTTCTCAACGTGGCAACCATTCAGTGATTTTCTGCTGTATACCTTTTATTTAACCCCTAATGTTAAATTGGAAATTAACCATTATGAGTGACATAGCTTATGATAAAATAATTGAAAAAGAGAATATTGGAACAGCAACTCTTGCATTATTAACTAATCAAGATCCCTATTCTGCAAGGTCAGCCGGTATTTTTACTCACCAAGACCTATCAAATATCCATAAATATATTCACTTTGCGCTATCATTACCCACTTCTACACTAGAAATATTATCTTGGCTTAAAATTGGTGAGTCCACAAACTTACCTATAGAAACGAATGTTCTGACTGAAACTATCCAATTGATTCACCGTCATGCAAGTCATTGGGACAGTATTGAACAAGAGGTTAAACAGCAATCTGTTAATTTATCATTAATTAGCAGAAATATTGTCCAGACTGGAAATCAAATTATTCATTATATAAATGACATGCCTATTATCCAACAAATAGCGAATAGTGTTGAGGGCCTTTCTAATGAAGATCTTGATGGCATTACTTACCAAAATGACGACCAGCAAATTGCTACTGAGCTATTAAGTATACTCGGTCTTATCCACGATGATATTAAAATACAAGCCAATAAAACAGCGAGCATAAAAAATAGCATTTCAGATTTTCGCATTCACATTATTGGTGGAAATCTATCCAACCGACAACATGTTGACTCACTCCTTTTTAAAGTAAAATCTATTTATATGCAGCTAGACTCCACAGATGCAACTGACTCTGAAACCTATCATCTTGAAAAAATAGCGTTACTCAAAAAAGAAATTTTTCAATTAGAAAAAGAATATAGCCATTTTGTTAAATTGAGCTTTACAGGGCTTGCGGGTGGACTCATTGGTTTAGTGATTACTGGCGGAATTTTTGGTAGCAAAGCAGAAAAAATCCGCCATCAAAAAAATGAATTATTAAAAGAGATAAGCAACATTAATGACAAAATAAATCAGGACCGTTTTATAAAGAAAACTATCTTTGACATTCAAATTAACCTACAAAAAATTGAAAGTCATTTTAAAGATGCTCGCTTAGCAATTGATCACTTAGATTATATGTGGCTAGTGATTTTAACTGAAATCAAGCAATCGATAGAGACCTTCGCTCGCATTGATAATGCCGCTAATCTTTTAAAATTTATTACTCGTTTTAAAAAAATTATCACCGCCTGGGCTTCTGTGCAAACTTATTCAGAACAACTCATTGAGTTATTTGACATTCAATTAACAAAAAACACTCATCTATATTAAAGGTCACATTATGAAGCTCACTGCCAAATCCCCAACCTTACCTTCTATTGAATTTTATCAGATGAGGATGTGTATTAATAAACTCAGTGCATTTAATCAAAACATTCTAGATTATGACCCTGTTATTTTTAATCGTATAAAAAACATCTCTGATAAAGCAGAAATACTTAATGAGTTAGTGAGAGACTCATTACCTATAATGAAATTAAAAACACGTTATATAATCAATAGCACAATTAACGAATTATCTCCCATAAATACAACGTTTGAACTTCATCATAAACATCATGATTTAATACTTACAGAATTTATCGATGATTTTTCTGAAGTTAAGACTGAAATAGAAAAACTAAAATTATCAATGCGAAGTATCACCGATTACCTAACAGCGGTACAACTTAAGGAGGAAAATCAGTTAAAAAGTGAATATTATCTAGCTCATCAAAACAAGCTTATCGGGTTAGCGACCAAGAATAAAAAAAAGATACAAGAACTTAATCAAGAAATTAATGCGATTGTAGCCGCCGAAGAGATCATTTTAAACTATAAGTTATCCGATATGTTTGAAAAGTTTTTTCCAGAAATAGCGTTTATTGAATCGTTAAATATTCCGCCGTCCAAAAAAGATTTATTAAAAATCGCTATTGATTGTGCAAAACGCTTACTGGTCATTCTTGATAATGGTTTGGATTTTATGAAATTAGTGGATGTGCGTTTATATTTAATCGACCAAATGGCTATCTTACATGAAAATTCAAAACAGTATGAAGAAAGAAATAACCGACTAACCTATTTTCTTATATTAGGTAAAGAAGTCACGCAAATCGATCATCAGCGGCAGGAGATTGCTGCTAACTTTCAACAACTACAACGCTATTTTCAGCAATGGATCGATTATATGGCTGATTGTTTACATGAAGAAACATTCAATGTCTATAATGCAATAGAATCCTGTGAAGTATTAATGGAATTTCTTGTGGAAACTGAGTACCAATATCAACGCCAGTTAGCAGATTAAAAAATAAAGAGCGGTAACCTTTCGATTACCGCTCTTTTACATGCTATGTCTGTGCTACGTTGTTATTACAGACTAATGACTGCTAATGCACTTGAAGCGATATTGATCAGCGGCTGTGGCCATACCCCCATTAAGATAACGATGATGGCGCAGATCACTGCCACGACGGTACCAAATGTTGCCTTTTCTGGGCCTGTATAGCGGTCAGCGTGCTCTGCATCACGGCTATATAAGCTAGCCATAAAGCGTAGATAATAGAACAAGCCAATTGCACTCCCCACAACCACGGCTCCGGTTAACCACCACAATTCAGCATTCACAGCAGAAATGATCACATAGAATTTACCAATAAACCCTAATGTGATTGGCACACCTGCCAATGAAAGCATCATCACTGTCAATACCGTTGCCAGTACTGGCTTGTGCCAGAACAGACCACGGAAAGAACTCATGTCGTCTTGGTCATCACCACGGTATGGGCTAGAGACAATACTAATCGCGCCGAATGCACCTAAGCTTGCAAACAAGTAACCGGCTAAATAAATCGCTACGGTAACTTGTGATGCAATGGGGTCGACTCGTAGTGCTACCAATGCAACTAATAAGTAGCCCATATGTGAAATCGATGAGTAACCCAGCAGGCGCTTTGCACTTTTCTGAGTGATAGCCAGAAGGTTACCAAACAGAATCGACGCAATCGCAATAACACTGACAACAATCGCCAATGTATGACTTTGTGCCGCTGGTGCTTCCATAAAGATACGCATTAGTACCGCGAAGATACCAATTTTACTGCCTGTCGCAAGGAATGCAGATACAGGGGCTGGCGCACCTTGATACACATCCGGAGTCCATAACTGGAATGGAAACAGTGATAGCTTAAAGCCAAAACCAACAATCAGCATCCCCAAACCAACCAAAATCAATGGAGCATGAATTTGGCTATCTGTTAGGCTTTGACCAATCGCGGCAAAACTCAGGCTACCTGATTCCGCATACAGTAATGCAATACCAAACAACAAGAAAGAAGAGGCGGCAGCAGATAGCAGCATATATTTAATGCCTGCTTCTAATGAGCGTTTGCGTTCAAAAGTATAAGCCACTAAGCCAAACAACGGCAGAGAGATTAGCTCAATACCGATGAACATTGACGCCATGTGGTTTGCCATTGAAAGTAGCACACCACCTGCTACAGCGATAGACAGCAGTAAGTGAAACTCTTCTTTATTATCCTTGAAGCCTTCCAACCAATGAAAAGCAAAAATACTGGTCGCCATACCCGCAATGAGGACTAACGCGGTGTAAAACATGGCGTAGCCATCAACACGAATAAGCGGAGTGACTTCCATTGGTAAACTCCCTGCAATAAAGAACAGAGAGAGTAACGCAACTGCGAAGCCGAATACTGTCAAAGTGGCACTTGTTAGATGATCGCGTCGCCACGCAATGGACAGCATCACAACCACCGCGGTCAATCCGACGATCAACAGCGGGAGTATTGCGATCAATTGTTGAGGTGTTATTGTCATGGCGAATTACGGCCTTAATGTTGTAAGTGAAACAGTGTACAGGTTATGTAATGTTTCCATCGCACCCGCTGAAGTATCCAGCAGTGGCTGCGGATAGAAACCGATAATAACCAGTAATACAGCCAGAGCCAGCAGCACACCAAATTCGCGCGCTGTTAACCCTTTCATTTCGCTATCTGATTTCGGTGTTCCGTAATAAGTTTGCTGCATCATCCACAGTGAGTAGACCGATGCGAACACAACACCGAAGACCATTATGCAAGTCACGAGAGTGAATTGGCTGAATGTTCCAAATAGGATCATGAATTCACCAATAAAGTTACCGGTTCCTGGCATACCTAATGTTGCAGCGGCAAAGAACAAAGACAGACCCGGTAACCACTTAATACGTTTCCACAATCCTCCCATCATGCGCATATCACGAGTTTGCGTACGCTCATACAGCTGACCACTGATAATAATCAATGCCGCACCCGATAAACCGTTCGTGATCATTTGGATCACCGCCCCTTGGTACGCAAGCACTGAACTTGCATAGATAGCAACGGTTACAAACCCCATGTGAGACAAGCTACTGTATGCCGCTAAGCGTTTGATGTCAGTCTGTTTGAAGGCTAACCATGCACCGTAGAAGATACTAATTACACCAAGTGTCATGGCAATTGGTGTGAACTGGATAGACGCTTCAGGGAATAGAGGCAAGGTAAAACGCAGCAAACCATAAGCTGCTGTTTTCAACATGATACCTGAGATATCAACAGAACCCGCTGTAGGCGATTGCTCTTGGGTATCTGCCATCCAACCATGGAATGGAACTAACGGCATTTTCACTGCAAAGGCAATAAAGAAGCCTAACATTAGCATAAAGCTAACCGTGCTAGACATCTGAGTACCAAGCAACTCATTGTAGTTAAATGTCCACACGCGAGTATCATTGAAGTGGACTAATGCTAATCCAACAATCGACACTAACATAATCAAGCCACTGGCTTGCGTGTAGATAAAGAACTTAGTTGCTGCATTAATGTGTTGTCTGTTTTCTGCCCCTTTGTGCCCCCAGTTAGCAATCAGGAAGTACATTGGGATCAACATCATTTCCCAGAAGAAGAAGAATAAAAACAGGTCAACTGCCGTAAAGATCCCCATCACCCCTGCAATAATCCACAACAGGTTAAAGTGATAAGCACCTTGGTTAGCTTGGTTTTCGCTCCACGAACTGAGAACTGAGAAAGCACCCATAATCGCGGTCAATACCACCATCAGTAGCGATAACCCATCAATAGCAAGATGGAAATTAATACCCAGCGATGGGATCCATGGCATAAAGAATACGGCTTGCCATTGTGGAATACCTTGTGGGTTTGCCAGAGAGTAATTTCCCTGTAGCCACAACTGGATTGATAATATTAATGTTATTCCCATTGAAGCCAGCGCAACCCAACGAGGTGCGCGATGGCTGAACCGGTCAGCCTGCCAACTTAGCAGGCCACCGATGAAGGGAATGAGTATTAGCCAAGGTAATAGCATGGCGCAATGTGTCCCTTAATTAAACCAAAAGCAGCAGAGCAAGAATCAGCACTGCACCCAGCCCCAATGAGGCAACATACCAACGGACTTGACCGTTCTCACTCACTGCTAACCCTTTGTTTGCCCAACGAGACAAGCAAGCTGGCAAGTTCATCAGTGAGTTAATAGGATCGCTTTCCAGTAGCCATGCAACTCCTTTGAAAGGTTTCACAAAGACCACGTCATACAACCAGTCGAAGCCCCATGCATGGTACCACCACGTAGAGAAGAAACGACCCGGTGCACTTTTCGCGATTGCTGTAGCGATAGAACGTCTGAACAGATAAATGAATGTCACAATCAACAGACCGATAACGGCTAGGCTACCCGACAGAATTTCCAGCTGTAACTTACCTGCTTCATGTTCCAGTGGATTAACCGGGAATACCCCCTCTAACGGCTGGTGAATCTGTGCACCAACGAATGTCGCTAAAACGGCCAGAATGCCCAAAGGTACAGAGTGAGTAAAACCTTTGACCTTGTGCGCTTGGATTTTCGCTTCGCCATGGAATGCGATGAAAATCATACGGAAGGTATACATTGCAGTCAGTAGTGCCCCGATGAGACCTGCCCATAACAGTACAGTTTGCCCATCCACTTCTGCTCCCCATAAAATTGCGTCTTTACTGTAGAAACCAGCGGTAAACAGAGGCAATGCAGCCAATGCGCTTCCACCGATTAACATCACCGCGTAGACGTAAGGGATTTGCTTACGTAACCCACCCATTTTGAAAATATTTTGTTCATGGTGGCAAGCAATAATCACAGAACCTGCGGATAAGAATAACAACGCTTTAAAGAATGCGTGTGTCATCAGGTGGAAAATTGCCGCATCCCACGCCTGTACGCCAAGAGCCAAGAACATATAACCAATTTGGCTCATGGTTGAGTAAGCGAGTACCCGTTTGATGTCGGTTTGTACCAATGCCGCACAACCTGCAAACAGCAGTGTCACACCACCAACGATGCCTACCAGATGTAAAATTTCAGGTGCCATCAGGAACAAGGCATGAGTACGAGCAACAAGATAAACACCCGCGGTTACCATGGTTGCTGCGTGGATCAGTGCAGAAACAGGTGTTGGACCCGCCATCGCATCGGCCAGCCATGTCTGTAGTGGAAGCTGTGCAGATTTACCTACCGCACCACCTAAGATCATTAAGGTTGCCCATGTAATTGCCGTGCCGCCTTCAGCCATTTTCTGAGGTGCCAAAATCGCCATTTCACTGAAGTTCAGAGTACCCAGTTCATTCCACAGAATAAACATACCGATAGCTAAGAACACATCACCAACACGGGTGACAAAGAAAGCTTTCATCGCCGCTTTGCCGTTATCTGGATTGGTGTAATAAAAACCAATCAACAGATAACTACACAGCCCTACCCCTTCCCAACCGAGATACATCAGCATCATATTATCGGCGAGAACTAAAACCACCATACTCGCGATAAACAGGTTCGTGTAGGTAAAGAAACGTGAATAGCCTTCTTCACCACGCATATACCAAGAAGCATAAACGTGGATCAGGAAACCCACTCCCGTCACTACGCCAAGCATAGTGAGAGATAGACCATCAAGGTGCAGTGTGAATGGGATGGTAAAATCACCCACTGACATCCAAGTCCACAGCGGTTGTGTATAAACATAAGCATCATTGGCATTTGCCATCAACGCCTTGTGTTCTAGGAAATCAATGCCTGCATAAGCGGCGACAATAGCAGCCAAACCGACGGCACTAATACCAACAATTGCTGAAACATTTTCTGACCAGCGACCACGGGAAAATGCTAATAACACAGACCCCAGTAGCGGAAACAGAATTGTTAAATAGAGTAAGTTCATCCGCGCATCTCACTGACTTTATCAATATTCAGGTTCTGACGATGACGATGGAGTTGCAGTAACAACGCCAATCCAATACTCGCCTCCGCTGCAGCCAGTGCAATGGCCAAAATATACATAATTTGACCGTCTGGTTGCCCCCAGAAACTCCCTGCAACGACAAATGCCAAAGCAGTTGAGTTAATCATGATTTCCAGTCCGATCAGCATGAAAAGCAAGTTACGGCGAATAACAAGACAGCTTAGTCCCATTACAAATAAGATCGCCGCTAAAATCAGACCATGTTGAAGAGGTATCATTATTGTTCCTCCGCATTCGCTTTGGTGCTACTCACAATATCAGCACCATTTTCATTACGGTCACGACCGACATGGAACGCCACCACAAGACCAGCGAGTAGCAACAGTGATGCTAATTCAACGGCTAGGACATAAGGTCCAAACAAGCTGATAGCCACTTCTTTCGCACTAATCATTGTGCCAGCAATACCCTCTTGGTATGACAGACTCATGATGCCGTAAACCAGAAGTGCAAGAAGTACTGCTGATAAAATAGCAGGACCAATCCAGTTCTTCGGCGTTAGCCACTCACGCTCTTGTTCTTGTACAGAGCGACCGAGGTTAAGCATCATCACTACGAAAACGAATAGCACCATAATGGCGCCTGCATAAACGATGATCTCCAACGCACCCGCAAAATAAGCGCCAAGCGAGAAGAACACCATCGACAGAGCCAGTAGAGAAACAACCAGATACAACAACGCATGTACCGGGTTAGTATTGGTTATCACCCTCAAAGTTGCTAAAACAGCAACAAGACCGGCGATATAAAATGTAAATTCCATGAATATCGCTCCTTATGGCAACAGGTCTTTGACGTTAATTGGTTTGGCTTCGTTATCCGCTTCACCTTTGTCTTTACCTGCAATCGCCATACCTGACTTACGGTAAAAGTTATAATCAGGATATTTACCCGGACCTGAAATTAATAAGTCATCTTTCTCGTAAACAAGATCCTGACGACGCCATTCACCCATTTCAAAGTCAGGCGTTAATTGAATGGCTGTTGTTGGGCAAGCCTCTTCACACAACCCACAGAAAATGCAGCGAGAGAAGTTAATGCGGAAAAATTCAGGATACCAACGCCCATCTTCATGTTCAGCCTTTTGCAGTGAGATACACCCCACAGGACAAGCAACTGCACATAAATTACAGGCAACGCAACGCTCTTCGCCGTCAGGATCGCGGGTTAATACGATACGACCACGGTAACGGGGCGGCAAGTAAACGGGTTCTTCGGGATACATTTGCGTTTCACGTTTTTGGAACGCATGCAAACCGACCAACCAAATACTGCGTACTTGAGTGCCGAAACCGACCAATAAATCTTTCAATGTCATGGTTCAATCACCCCTTACTGAGCGTTGTATAAAATGACTGCTGCGGTACCCAGCAGGTTAAGCAAAGTCAGTGGCAAACAGACTTTCCAGCCAAAGGACATCACTTGGTCATAACGCGGACGCGGTAAAGATGCACGGATCAAGATGAACATCATCATGAAGAAGGCAGTCTTAATGGCAAACCACAAGAATGACGGCAAGAACGGCCCATGCCAGCCACCAAAGAACAGTGTGACAATCAATGCAGAGACAGTAACAATACCGATATACTCACCGACGAAAAATAGGCCGAATTTCATACCTGAATATTCAACGTGGTAACCATCCGCAATTTCTTGTTCTGCTTCTGGTTGGTCAAACGGGTGACGGTGACATACCGCAACACCTGCAATCGCAAACGTCACAAAACCAAAGAACTGAGGAATGACGTTCCACATGCCTTCTTGAGAATTGACGATATCAATCAAATTGAAGGAGCCAGCCTGAGCCACAACCCCCATCAATGAAAGTCCCAAGAACACTTCGTAGCTCACTGTTTGAGCCGATGCACGCATTGCGCCCAGCAGTGAGTATTTGTTGTTACTTGACCAACCGGCAAAGAGCACCGCATAGACAGCAAGACCCGCCATCATTAGGAAAAATAGGATCCCAATGTTTAGGTCTGCAACATGCCATGTCGGGCTAACAGGAACGATAGCAAACGCAAGGAACAGTGAACAAAACGCAATCACGGGTGCCAGCGTAAAGATTTTTTTATCGGCAAACTGTGGGATCCAGTCTTCTTTGAACAGCATTTTGAACATGTCGGCCATTAACTGCCCCATGCCAAACGGTCCAACACGGTTAGGACCATAACGATTTTGGAATAAACCGAGAATACGGCGTTCACCCAAACTCATGTATGCCCCACAGATCACAACAACCAATAGGATGACAATCGACTTTAGGATAGAAATCAGGATTTCCATCACTTCTGGGGATATCCAATCCATCATGCCCCCCTCCGTAGATTATTGACTGACACACCCGCCATGGCTGGTGCAATACCCGGCATACCTAGAGGTAGACCAATTTGGCCACAAGACAAGTTTTGACTAACACGAACTGTCAAATTGAAAGTTTGCCCTTCGTGACTAAATTCAGCTTTAGTCCCCGCCGCAAGCCCTAGCGTTGCGGCATCTTGTGCATTCAACATAATGTAAGGTTCAGGCATACGCTGTTGGATCACATCAGAACGTTGTGACATTTCATCACTACCGAACAAGTGATAATAAGGCGCAACAACCCACTGCGCTTCAGTCGCTTGATACGCGGTTGGAATGTCAGTGAAGTAGCCTATTTTACTTTCTGTTGAATTGAACAAACGAACACCAGGGTCACCAAAACGCAAGTGCCCGCCTACCTCGCTTTGGAACTTGTTCCAAGCTTGTGGTGAGTTCCAACCCGGAGCCCATGCAAATGGAATTTGCTGGCGCGGTGCGGTTGGACTATTGTTCCCTTCCATAGAGAAAGCAAATGCCGTGTCTTTATCCTGAGGTTGACGCTGCTCATGAACAGATTGGTTCGCTAGCATCGCGGTACGACCGCTGTAGCGGTGCGGTTCACGTGCTAACTTCTGACCACGAATACGGAAAGACGCTTTTGGTGCAGCATCGACTATACCGGCGAACTGAGGTAAAGCGTTCACGCATTCCGCAATGACATGATCAAGTTGTGACCAATCCGCATCGCGCTCTTGTGCTTCGGTTTGTAGTGAGTGCAACCAACGCCAACTTTCGTTCATCACGATAGCTTTATCGTAGAAAGATGGGTCAAAGACTTGGAAGAAACGTTGTGCACGACCTTCTTGGTTAATCAGCGTACCATCTGCTTCAGCAAAGCTTGCTGCTGGCAGGATCAAGGTTGCTTTATCCATGATGGCAGTATGTTGATGGTCAACCACAATCAAATGCTTCAACTTAGCCAGTGTGCTATCAACCTTATTGACACTACTGTGACGGTAAAGGTCATTTTCCATCACGATAGCCACATCCGCTTCATCTGCGTTGATACGCGCAAAAGCACTATCGAGTGAAGGCGCTTTCATCATCGCTAAACCAAAGCTGTTCGCGTGTGAAGCTAGATAAGATAAGCCAACTTGTGCCCCTTTCGCTTTCAGCGCAAAAGCAACGTTAGCGGCTGCTTGGATCATTGCATCACTTGCCGAATGGCTACCACTGATAATCAATGGTTTCTTGGCACTCGCCAGCGCGTCTGCGATGGTTTGTACTTTTGCTTTTAACTCACTCGGTAAATCCGCGACTGCCGGCGAATCACCATTAATCATATTCGCAATAGCAAAACCAAAGCGAGCTTGATCAGCAACAGGCGCACGGTAGTTAAATGCCGCGATATCATCTAAACGTGTATCATCTACGTTAGTGATAAACAGCGGATACTTGGCATGTTGACCAATATTCATGATCGCCGCGATTTGCCAATCAGCCACTTTTTGAGCTGCTGCCATTTCACGAGCTTTACCTTTCACTGCTTGACGAACAGACAGAGCCATACGAGCGCCCGTCTGAGTGAGGTCTTCCCCCAGAACCAAAACAGCATCATAACCTTCTACTTCACGTAGGCTTGGTGTATAAATACCGCCGTTTTCTAGGATATTTTGCATCAGTTCAAGACGGCGTTGCTCATCCGCTGATACACCTGAGTAGAAGTTTTCTTCACCCACTAAGGCACGTAATGCATAATTACTTTCAATGCTTGCACGAGGAGAGCCGATACCAATCACCTTCTTCGCTTGATTGATAATCTGTGCACCACTTTGCATTGCTTCGATAGCGGAAATAACTTGCTTAACGCCATCTTTATTCAGTAATGGCTGACGAGGTCTATCTTTACGATTCACATAACCATAACCAAAACGACCGCGATCACATAAGAAATAGTGGTTTACCGAACCATTATAACGGTTTTCAATACGGCGTAGCTCGCCATAGCGTTCACCTGGGCTGGTATTACAACCGAGACTGCACTGCTGGCAGATACCCGGTGCAAATTGCATATCCCATTTACGGTTATAGCGCTCTGAATGCGTCTTATCAGTAAACACACCTGTTGGACACACTTCAACTAAGTTACCTGAAAATTCGCTTTCCAGTGTGCCATCTTCAGTACGACCAAAGTAGACATAGTTGTGTGCACCATAGACACCCAAGTCGGTACCATCTGCGTAATCTTTATAATAACGAACGCAACGATAACAGGCGATACAGCGGTTCATTTCATGATTAATGAATGGCCCTAAGTCCTGATTAACGTGTGTACGTTTAGTAAAACGATATTTACGCATATTATGACCGGTCATCACCGTCATATCTTGCAAATGGCAGTTGCCCCCTTCCTCACAGACTGGACAATCATGAGGGTGGTTGGTCATGAGCCATTCAACAACACTTTCACGGAATTGTTTGGCTTCTTCATCATCAATAGAGATGTAAGTCCCTTCCGTTGCCGGTGTCATACAGGACATAACAAGGCGACCACGGGTGTCATCCGCGTTTTGATACTGCTTAACCGCACACTGGCGGCAAGCGCCAACGCTTCCCAGCGCTGGATGCCAGCAAAAATAAGGAATATCTAGCCCCAGAGAAAGGCAGGCTTGCAACAGGTTTTCAGACCCGTTTACATCATATTCTTTGCCGTCTACATATATTGTAGCCATAGTCAGCATGCTTCCCAAAGGCCCGCTTCACAGCAGGCGTTAATCAAAAATACGTTCTTCGTGAAAAATCGATTTTTTGTGGTTGCTCATTCACAAAAAATATTACCAACGCTGTTTTAACAGGTTGGGCTGAATACCTGCTATCTGGGCTATATTGCGCAGATCTTTTTGCGAGATACCCGCTTCAAACTCTTCACGGAAATATTTGATAGCGCTCTGTAATGGCTCAACCGCACCCGGTGCGTGAGCACAGAAAGTTTTGCCCGGACCTAAGAAACGGCATAGCTGTTCCAGCGTTTCAATATCACCCGGTTGCCCTTCCCCGTTTTCCAACGCTTGTAAAATTTTTACGCTCCATGGCAAACCATCACGGCAAGGCGTACACCAACCACACGATTCACGAGCGAAAAAGGTTTCAAGGTTACGAACCAGAGACACCATATTAATTTCGTTATCAACGGCCATTGCTAATGCAGTACCTAAACGGCTTCCTGCTTTACCGATAGATTCGAAATCCATAGGTAAATCAAGGTGATCTCCCGTTAAAAAGTCAGTACCTGCACCACCTGGTTGCCATGCTTTAAGCGTGAGGCCATCGCGCATACCGCCCGCGTAATCTTCCAGCACTTCGCGCGCTGTCGTACCAAACGGTAATTCCCATAATCCCGGATTTTTGACGCGACCAGAGAAGCCCATCAATTTAGTACCTGCATCTTTACTTTTGCCTGCACTGAGATTGATATACCACTGCTCTCCATGCTCTAAAATGGCAGGAACGTTACAGATAGTTTCCACGTTATTAACGCACGTTGGCTTACCCCATGCGCCAGATGTTGCTGGGAAGGGTGGCTTTGAACGAGGGTTCGCACGGCGGCCTTCAAGGGAGTTAATCAAGGCGGTTTCTTCACCACAGATATAACGTCCAGCGCCAGTATGTACAAACAGTTCAAAATCAAATCCTGAACCTAAAATATTTTTACCGAGTAAGCCCGCGGCTTTCGCTTCTTCGATAGCGTGTCGTAAATGCTTTGCCGCTTCGACATATTCACCACGCAAGAAAATATAACCACGGTAAGCTTTTAGTGCATAAGCCCCGATGATCATACCCTCAACTAATAAATGTGGTAATTGCTCCATCAATAGACGGTCTTTATAGGTGCCTGGCTCCATTTCATCCGCATTACATAAGAAGTAACGCAGTTTCATGTTTTCGTCTTTTGGCATCAGGCTCCATTTCAGCCCGGTGGAGAAACCTGCACCACCGCGTCCTTTTAATCCAGCATCTTTAACTAGATTCACCACTTCATCCGGTGCCATGCCTTTAAGCGCACGTTCCACACCTTTATATCCATTTTTACTGCGATACTCATCCAGCCAAACAGGCTGTTTGTCATCACGCAAACGCCATGTCAACGGATGTGTTTCCGCAGTACGGATCACTTGTTTAAAGGAGTTTGTCATGGATACTGCTCCAGTAACTTTTTAATATCTTCAGGCTGTACGTAACTGTGCGTGTCCTCATCAATCATCATGGTAGGACCTTTATCACAGTTCCCCAGACAACAGGTTGGCAACAGCGTAAAGCGGCCATCTTTTGTTGTCTGGCCTGGGCGAATATTCAGCTGATTAATGATTTCAGCTTCTAACCCTTGATAACCTGTAATATGACAAACCACACTATCGCAATAGCGAATAATGTGACGACCTACAGGCTGACGGAAGATTTGGCTATAGAATGTCGCCACACCTTCAACATCACTCGCGGGAATACCCAGCACTTCAGCGATAGCGTGAATGGCACCATCTTCAACCCAGCCACGGTTTTTTTGCACAATTTTCAGTGCTTCAATGGAGGCAGCGCGCGGGTCTTCATAATGGTGCTTTTCACCTTCAATTTCTGCACGTTCAGCTTCCGTTAACACAAAGCCGTGCTGTGCTTCTTGAGGCTCAAAAACATTGACTCCATCAAGACTGGTCTGCTTATTATGTTCATTATGCATGGTTAGCGATCCACATCCGACATTACAAAATCGATACTACCCAGATAGACAATCAAGTCGGAAACCAGACTACCCCTAATCACCGCTGGAATTTGCTGCAAGTGTGCATAGCTCGGTGTACGGATACGAGTACGGTAGCTCATCGTGCTGCCATCACTCGTTAAGTAGTAACTGTTAATTCCTTTGGTTGCTTCAATCATCTGGAATGATTCATTGGCTGGCATAACCGGACCCCATGACACTTGTAAGAAGTGATTGATCAGGGTTTCGATATGTTGCAGCGTCCGCTCTTTTGGTGGCGGCGTCGTCAATGGGTGATCGGCTTTGAAAGGCCCTTCAGGCATGTTCTTCAGACATTGCTCAAGAATACGCATACTTTGACGCATCTCTTCCACTTTAATCATCACACGGTCATAGCAATCACCGTTATGTGCGATTGGAATATCAAACTCAAAGTTTTCGTAACCTGAATATGGACGCCATTTACGTACGTCAAAATCAATTCCGGTAGCACGTAAGCCTGCCCCTGTGACTCCCCAAGCTAAAGCTTCTTCTTTAGTGTATGAAGCAACACCGATTGAACGGCCTTTTAAAATGGAGTTTTTCAGGGCTGTTGTCACATAGGAATCAAGACGTTTTGGCAGCCAATCTAATAATTCACGTAATAATTTATCCCAACCTCTCGGTAGGTCGTGCGCAACCCCACCAATACGGAACCAAGCTGGGTGCATACGGAAACCCGTAATAGCCTCAACGACGTTATACACTTTTTGGCGGTCGGTAAACGCAAAGAATACCGGTGTCATCGCTCCCGTATCTTGAATATAAGTACTGATGTATAGCAAATGGCTATTAATACGGAACAATTCAGATAGCATGACACGAATCGTTTTAACACGATCAGGGACTTCAATACCGGCCAGCTTTTCAACGGCCAATATGTATGGCATTTCATTAACGCAACCACCGAGGTATTCGATACGGTCGGTATAAGGAATGTAGCTATGCCAAGACTGACGTTCCCCCATTTTCTCTGCACCACGATGGTGATAACCAATGTCAGGTACACAGTTTACGATTTCTTCGCCATCAAGCTGTAATACAATACGGAAAGCACCATGCGATGAAGGGTGGTTCGGTCCCAAGTTCAGGAACATGAAATCTTCATTTTCGTTCCCACGAGCCATGCCCCACTCTTCTGGTTTGAAAGTCAACGCTTCCATTTCCAGATCTTGTT
Organism: Providencia sp. PROV080; assembly: GCF_033688105.1. Taxonomy (NCBI): domain Bacteria; kingdom Pseudomonadati; phylum Pseudomonadota; class Gammaproteobacteria; order Enterobacterales; family Morganellaceae; genus Providencia; species Providencia sp. PROV080. The sequence goes on along the minus strand of NZ_CP096346.1, from coordinate 1,905,989 downwards.
TTTGCTTGGTCAACTCAAATGGGTCGAATTCTGTTGCACGGGCAGGATAGTCTTTACGTAATGGGTGGCCTTCCCAACTCGGTGACATAAGCAGGCGACGTAAGTTCGGATGACCTTGGAAGGTAATACCAAACATATCCCAAACTTCACGCTCATACCAGTTAGCATTTGGGAATAATGACACCATGGAAGGCACATTTAAGTCTTTTTCACTTAATGCGACTTTCACCATAATATCACGGTTACGATCGATAGAGATGAAGTGATAAAAAACACTAAAGTCTGCCTCTGGCAAACCTTGTCTATGTATTCTTTGACGTTCATCCACCCCATGTAAGTCAAATAACATCACATAAGGTTTTGGTAGTTTTTTCAAAAAGTCTACGACTTCCAGTAGCTGCTCGCGCCGCACCCAGATAACTGGCATGCCAGTACGGGTCGCTTGAACAGAAAAGGCATCCGGGCCAAATTGGTTGCGCAGTTCCAGAAGTACAGGATCATTTAAGTGATCCTGTGTCTGCCATCCAGGCAGGGTACTTTCTTGCGCTATCTGATCTGTCATCATTCTTCACCATAACGCTTGATCAGGTTTATTATTTCGCAACACATTGCTCTGTTACGCTGTATGGCTTTAAGCCTTAAATTTCGTCTGGGGTACGCAGGTTAGTCACTGCAATACGTTCACCGTGCTTTCTTTCTCTTTCTGATTGCATATTGGCACGATAAACCCCTTGGTCACCCACAACCCACGAAAGCGGACGACGCTCTTTCCCGATAGATTCTTGTAATAGAAGTAATGCTTGCATATAAGCTTCGGGACGTGGTGGGCAGCCTGGAATGTAGACATCCACAGGGATAAACTTATCTACTCCCTGAACAACGGAATAAATGTCATACATACCACCAGAGTTAGCGCATGCCCCCATGGAGATAACCCATTTTGGTTCCAACATCTGATCATAAAGACGCTGGATTACCGGAGCCATTTTAGTAAAGCAGGTTCCTGCAACGACCATAAAGTCGGCTTGACGAGGTGAAGCACGGAGTACTTCTGCCCCAAAGCGGGCTACGTCATGAACTGCTGTGAACGACGTTACCATTTCAACATAGCAACATGAGAGACCAAAGTTATATGGCCAAAGAGAATTTTTACGTCCCCAGTTAACGACATCATGTAGCGCATGAGAAAGTTTTCCCATGTAAACACTGTTTTTAACTTGCTGCTCAAGTGGATCTGTTACAATTTCTTGAGTTTGCAGGGGGTAACGGTCGTTCTCACCGTTCGGATCTATGCGGGTGAGCGTATAATCCATTGTATAATGCCTCGCTTTTTACTGCGGATGACGATTGCTGATTTTAATAACTTCACTAGGACCTTTTACTGCGCGACGTGAACGGACAGGAGTCCAATCCAATGCACCGACGCGAATCAAGTAAAACAGTCCCGCCAACAATACCAGAATGAAGATTGCTGCCTCGATAAAGCCCAACCAACCTACTTCACGGACTGCGACAGCCCAAGCAAAGAGGAACATAGCTTCAACATCGAAAACAACGAAGAACATGGCAACCAGATAGAATTTGGCTGACATACGAAGACGGGCACTACCTACTGAATCGATACCTGATTCATAAGGTACATGTTTTGTTCTGGCTTTGGCACGGCTGCCGAGAAAATGACCAGCAACCAACATAAACGAACAAAGGGCGATGGCGCCGACAAAGAATATCGCAAAGGCCCAGTTGTGGGCTAACGCTAGGATAGATTCAGACATACTCGTTGCTTACTCATTACACATGGTGCGTAATCTGCTCTTATCAACATCACGGCAGTATTGCACCATAATTGCCCAGTTAACCGAGAAGAAAGACCAAAAATCATCACCAAACATAAAAATCAGCCTGAAGACTGCGTTTGGTTTGTCCTCTCTCTGACTATTTACTTTGCTTAAATTAAGCAAAATAACCCGTAATTGTTACAATCCACCAACCAGTAAAAAACAAGATTGCAACAAAAAGTACTCAAAAGCAGCTAAAACGTGTCAGTGTGATAATACACCTAGTAAACACAATGACTAGTCTAACTGATTATTCGCTTTTACTACACTATTATCTCAGGAAAAACCTGTCTTACTAGATGAAAACTTGCTCTTTTTTTTTGATCTAGCGCACATTTTTATTGAAAATATGCGCATACTGTTTACAGAATATTCAAATTTAGGCTAAGTCATATTAACGATTTTTTATTCACTAAATCAAGTAACTGCCTGACCCAGCAGCGCTATTTTATCAATTCAGCAAAATATGATTGTTAACAACATAACAATTTCGTAACTAAAAAACGAAATTCATGTTCTGCCATCTACATCACAATTATTTCACGTTACATGCTTTTTAACCATACTTATTAAGTGGTTAATACGTTCTTTTTTTATTCTTTTTTGGCTTTTTGGGCCTAAAAAAAACCGCGAATTTTTCGCGGCTTTTCTCTTGAGTACATATTAATCATTTAATAATCATCAATAATGATTAATGCTTAAAATGCCCCTTCATTTTCATTTACAACGGCTTCATCATTCATGGGTGCAACAGCATAAGGAATTTTCTTGTTCTCAATTGCACTAAACACCGTGAGGACAAAATCCTTTTGCTCATCCGCATTTTTGTATAACCAATACTGAATGTCGGGTAAGCGAGGTAAACCGTCAGCTTCACCAAGAATACGCAAATCCGCATTTTGCATTTCCATCGGACGTGCTGTGACCCCTACTTCCGCATTGACTGCTGCTCTCACGGCTGGCAGCGATGCGGCTTCATAAGCGACATGCCATGCAAGACCCGCATCATCCAAAGCGTCGGTGCTCAATTTGCGGAATGGATTCGTCTCATCCATCACCACCAGGGGAATAGGTTCATTTGTTCTTAATTGGAAATCAGGTGCACTGTGCCATAACACAGGAACTGTTCTGAGCGCTGTTTTCGGATGGTGACTAATACGTGCCGTTGTCAACGCCAAATCGATTTCATGGCTATCTAGCATGGACTCAATAAAGTGTGCACGCTTGATTCGGACTTCTACCGCAAGGCGAGGGAAAATAGATGCGATACGGTTAAGTAAGAATGGAAGTAAGATATCAACAGTGTCATCGGATGCACCGATTCTCAGCTCACCTTCTGCATCGTTATAAGTCAATGATGCTGTTGCATCATCATTAGCTCGTAAGATCTGTCTTGCGTAACCTAGCAATTGTAAACCATGAGCCGTTAATAACTTATTCCTACCGTGACGAGCAAATAATTCACGGCCAACTAATTGTTCTAAACGTTGCATTTGCTGACTAACAGCAGACTGAGTTCGACATACCGCAGCGGCTGCCGCGGCGAATGTATTCAGATCGGCAACTGCGACAAATGTCCTCAGTAAATCCAGATCAAGGTTCATTATTGGACGATTGGAATTTATCATCATGAATTCTCTTATATAATTTTATGATACCTGGTGTTCCTGCTCTCCTCCCTGAGATCAGATTATTTAATAACTTAAATAACTTGTTTAATGCTTATCAATCCTTAGACTCGCATTTATTGCACTTTATCTTAATAGGCACCTCCAAAAACGAAAGCACCACCAAATGACAAAAAAAGCTTTTTAAACAGTCGATTTAATTGAAATCACAAATACAACCTTCTTTTTTTGCCATCCTCTAAATAGTAACATATTTAATGTAATTGCAATTATTTTAATGTAAACGCCTTTATACACATACACCCAACTTGATAAAAATATCCTTATTTCAATGCATTAAGATAAATTCTTTCATTTTTATTCATTATTCTCTCACTAGAATAATCAATATTGCTAACAAAAAGAGCTTATTTTCGTTAAAAAACCGCGGAAATCTATGAATTTTTATTTCTATACATCCAATTTCGTCATCAATCTTACAATTTGATACAATGTTTTTATGATTTGCCTTTATCTGCACATTATTGATATTTTTTCCTCCAAAACAGCCCCAATTGTTAATATTAAATTCCAAATTAACCGATACAATTGAATGTAAAACCCAAACTAAGTTATATCTTTAGATATCAACAGTTGGATTACAACATAAACCAACCTTTTACACCAAAAATTATCTACTATCTTCAAAAGCTTCCGAGGTAGGAGTAGAGTAGATGCTAAGCCGGAGTTCCCCCTACTTATGTCTTCCCAAATAGGGTAATGAGAGAAAGAATGAATAATGTAAAGAAATCCAATAAGCTTGATAATGTCTGCTACGACATACGCGGGCCTGTATTAAAAGAAGCAAAACGTTTAGAAGAAGAAGGTAATAAAGTTCTCAAGCTTAATATTGGTAATCCGGCACCATTTGGTTTTGAAGCCCCTGATGAAATTTTGGTAGATGTGCTACGTAATCTCCCTAGCTCACAGGGTTATTGTGATTCAAAAGGATTATATTCTGCGCGTAAAGCGATTGTTCAGCATTATCAAGCACGCGATATTCGTGAAATGACGGTTGAAGATGTCTATATCGGTAACGGTGTTTCTGAATTAATCGTGCAAGCAATGCAAGCGTTACTCAATAATGGCGATGAAATGCTGGTTCCAGCACCTGATTACCCTCTTTGGACAGCTGCGGTTTCCCTGTCTGGCGGTAATGCCGTGCATTACATGTGTGATGAGCAACAAGGGTGGATGCCTGATATTGACGATATCCGTAAAAAAATCAGCCCTCGTACTCGGGGTATCGTGATTATCAACCCAAATAACCCGACAGGCGCGGTCTACAGCAAAGAGCTTCTACTGGAAATTGTTGAGATTGCTCGCCAGAACAACCTTATTATTTTCGCCGATGAAATTTACGACAAAATTCTTTACGATAATGCCGTTCATCACTCTATTGCCGCATTAGCTCCAGATTTACTTACTGTCACTTTTAACGGTTTATCAAAAACCTATCGTGTAGCCGGTTTCCGACAAGGCTGGATGGTCTTAAACGGACCAAAACAACAAGCTAAAAGCTATATCGAAGGACTTGAAATGTTAGCATCTATGCGTTTATGCGCTAACGTTCCAATGCAGCATGCTATTCAAACCGCTTTGGGAGGCTATCAGAGTATTAGTGAATTTATTCAACCTGGTGGTCGTCTATATGAGCAAAGAGAGCGCGCATGGCAGCTAATTAATCAGATACCTGGGGTCTCTTGTGTCAAACCACAGGGGGCACTTTATATGTTCCCTAAAATTGATATTAAACGCTTTAATATCCATGATGACCAAAAAATGATCCTTGATCTGTTACTACAAGAAAAAGTTCTTTTGGTACAAGGAACGGCATTTAATTGGCCTGAGCCAGACCACTTTAGGATCGTCACCTTACCTTATGCAGATGATCTTGAAATGGCGATTAATAAATTTGGCCGTTTTATCGAGAATTATCGTCAGTAATTGACAGTGACTGTGCAACTTCCTCTTGTGAGGGAGTTGCCATTTTTATGGCAAATAGCACGATAAGCAAATGCAATAGTGGATAATAAATAACAAGCTCTCACTCACTATCAAAGCAAATAAGAGCCCCGTCTCATCAAATAATGTTGAGTAACAATCTAAAATCATCTCATTATGATTGTACTATCTTTCTCATTGGTATTCTTTAAAAGACAATACACATAAATTGATTGTTGATGACTAATCGTTAGATAATGGAAATAAAATAAACAGCAGCTAAGAAAAACAGCAATAATATAATTGGAAAGTATTTCATGATGTCCCCTACTATTATTTATTAAGAATGTTTATGCTGATTATAGATTTTTATCACCGCAGATCAAACAATAATTAAAAACAAATATACAGGCAATTAAAGAGCATCCATAATAGAAGCTCTATAAATGATGTTTTTAATTTATTATGAACCCAACATTCGCTATCTTTTTTAGATTGGTATCACACCATTGATTTATTTTTATAACAATTTAAATTAACATCATTAAACTTTTAATAATTTAGTTTTACATCCACTAGAGTGAGAAAATGCAACATACATTGTTCTTGCATCACCATTAACACCGATAATAACTTCCGGATCATCTTCTTCTGTTATCGTACAATAGAAGTTATTTTTTGTTATAAACTTCTCTCCTCTCTCTGTAATAATTTCTAATCGCCAATAATTTAGCTGACCATCATATTCAAATGAACCTGCTTTTTTGATAATACTCCCATGTTCAACATGATACAGTGTCATATCTGTTGGCTTACCATTATCCGTCGTGTGATATAATCTCACATATTTTAATTTTTCATGCCAAAAATTTTCAAATGTGATAAACCCCAAATTCCAGCCTAATTCAACCCCCATCATTTACCTCCATTAATTTAACAACAATGAATTGACTCCGTGAAATTAAACAGTGTCACGTTTAAACAATAATAAAATAAATGAATGGTGATATTCGTAAAAGCATTTTAATTATTAATTAGATTTGATTTTCATCTTATTAAGCTTTAATAAACCAATATCTATTTTAAATAAACTATATTATAATTCCCTTTTTACCTGTTTAATGAGGTTATATGAGCTACTTCTTTGCCCACCTTGCACGAATGAAACTCATCCATCGTTGGCCACTCATGCGTAACGTACGCACTGAAAACGTCTCAGAGCACAGTTTACAGGTAGCGATGGTCGCTCACGCACTGGCCATCATCAAAAACCGTAAGTTTGGTGGTCATGTCAATGCTGAGCGCATCGCCTTGTTAGCCATGTATCATGACGCAAGTGAAGTGATTACGGGCGATCTCCCAACGCCGATTAAGTATCACAATTCACAAATTGCCCATGAATATAAAAAAATCGAGCAATTTGCTCAGCAAAAGCTATTAGATATGTTACCTGAAGAATTACAGGAAGATTTTAAACCGCTGCTTATCGAAGAATTACAGTCAAATGAAGAACATAGTATAGTAAAACAAGCAGACTCACTCTGTGCTTACTTGAAATGTCTAGAAGAATTATCCGCTGGAAATAGTGAATTTAAATTAGCCAAAAAACGTCTTGAAAAAATTCTTGCGCAAAGAAAAAGCCCTGAAATGGATTATTTCATCGACATTTTTGTTCCGGGATTCAAACTTTCACTGGATGAAATTAGTCATTAACTTTCTAAGCTGGAATGCGTCTTACCATTCCAGTTTTGTTTGTTTAATCCGCTTCATTTAAGGCCGTTGAACAATTCGATGAACTCGGAAAATCTAAATACAGTCTTCTCGACTCACCGTTAACACCCAATATCACTTTTCCATGGTCACTTTCTCTAATAGAACAATAGAAATTAGTTTTTGTTTTATATACTTTGCCACTTTTAGTCTTAATTTTGACATACCAATAATCATAAGAATTATCTATTCCTATTTCATATAAAAAATAAAACACATTCTTTAATATTGTTTTATCGGGTATATCATGATAAACCTTCTCAGTTAATAGTCGGCTATTATTATAAATAGCATGGCTTTCTACATGATGCCGTATGACTACTTCACTTAATTCCTCTCCCCAAAAATTTTCAAAATCCGCTTCCCCATAATAGGTATTTCGTCTATGTGCGCTATTTCTCATTCTCCCCTCCGTAGAATCGCTATTTATTTTCAATAGAGAATATCGCCTTCTCCGGTGATGAGAAAATCTTTAAGGTGTTAAACATTAAGTTTTTTCATTAATATAAGAAACTAGCAGCCCTCGTTAAGAGGGCTTCATTATTATTAGAAAGGAAAAAGAATAGGCACAATCAATACACTGATTATCATTACCACTATCGTGAAAGGAACACCTATTTTAACGAAATCGCCGAATTTATAACCTCCTGGTCCAAGTACTAATGTGTTGACTGGTGAGGAAACAGGCGTCATAAATGCAGCAGAAGCCGCAATACCGACAATCATAGCAAAGGGTAAAGGAGAGACTTCCATTTGACGAGCTGCCGCGATAGCGATAGGCGCCATTAAAACAGCGGTCGCGGTATTTGAAATAAACAAACCTATAGAGGCACAAAGTATAAATAAACACAGTAACATCACATGTGGTCCCAAATTACCGGCTATTTCCATTAATGCATCTACTGCTAAGGCGATCCCTCCAGTTTTTTGTAATGCTAGCGCAAATGGCATCATCCCGACAATCAGTATGATACTTGGCCAGTGAATCGATTTATAAGCACTTTCCATATCGATACAACGAAATTTTCCCATCAATAAACAAGCAATTAATGCAGCAATAAAGTTGGGAATTTCATTAGTGACCATCATGGCAACCATTAAGGCCAAACAAAATAAAGCATGCGGTGCTTGTGACGAAGCAGGAGCGACGGCTTCAACCTCTGCGGCCAGATTCAATACAATAAAATTACGAGGTTTGGTTGATAAAATACGAATTAATTTCCAATCCCCAATGACTAATAAGATATCACCAAGGCGTAAAGGCTCATCAACGAGCTTACCATCCATCGCTTTACCATCACGACGAATCCCCACCACATTGAGGCCATAGCGAGTACGAAACTTAATATCGCGTAAGCTTTTACCCAATAATTCAGAGTCAGGGTTCATAGAAACTTCAGCCATGCCAACATCACGGGACTGATCTGAAAAGTAATCACCACGTAATATCATTGGTTCTAATTTCTGCTCAAAACAAAATTGACGTAGTTCATCGTCACTCACAGAAATGTCCACCAGCAATACATCTTGCTCTCTAAGTTCTGTGCCACCAGTTGCACTCACCATAACACGGCGGAATTTACGCCAACGCTCAATCCCAACGACGTTAGCTTCATAGCGAGAACGCAAATGTAGTTCATCAAGAGAATGTCCGATCAAGGGGGAACCTTTACGAATAGCCAGACGACGCGCCCTACCCGTTAATTTATAGTCACGAATCAAATCACGGAAACTACGTTGGTAACGCTCAGGAAGTTTGTCTGGTTCACTGCTACCTAACCAACGGCGCGCAACCCACATATACGCGATACCGGCCAGTAAAATCACCAAACCAATCGGTGTAATTGAAAAGAATTGAAAGCCTTTGATACCTTCTCTGACCAACTCACTGTTAACCACCATATTCGGTGGTGTTGCGACCAACGTCATCATACCGCTGATCAGGCCGGCAAAGCCTAAAGGCATCATTAATCGACTTGGAGAAATTTTCATTCGTGCTGCAACACTCAGCACGACAGGAATAAAGATAGCGACAACACCAGTAGAGCTCATAAAGGCACCAAGCCCAGCAACGGTGATCATTAAAAAAACTAACATCTTGCTTTCGCTGCTACCAGCCACTCGTACTAGCCAATCCCCCATTTGATAGGCGATACCGGTTCGTACTAAGCCATCACCAATAACAAATAAAGCCGCTATCAATAATACGTTAGGGTCCGCAAAACCCGCGGTCGCTTGCTCTAAGGTTAAAGTATCACTTAGAACAAAGGCCACTATAACGAGTAATGCCACCACATCCATCCGAATTTTGTTTGTGGTGAACAGTACAATTGCGATCAACAGGAGGGTTAACACCCACAACAATTCTCCGTTCAAAATATCCCCTTTTGACGAAAAAAATAGTGTTAGTCATTTTCCTTAGTTAATCATGTTTTACGGGGAAATTCCTTGATTAATTCGCTGTTAAACATTTTTTGACACTAATAGTGTAAAAACACCATTTTTGTCTGAGTGAGTTACCGAAACTTGCGTTAATGAACTGATTATCGCATGAATTTGTTCTCTTCTTGGCATACTCTCTGGTGCATGGACCGCCACCACTTGACAACCGGCATCAAGAGCCGAATAAATCCCAGCTTGAGCATCTTCAAACGCAATACAGTCTTTTGGATCTAAATTTAAGGCTTTCGCCCCTAATAAAAAAGGTTCAGGGTCTGGTTTACCTTTAGACACTTTTTCAAACGTAACCCAGTGTTTAGGTTCTGGTAATCCTGCGGCCTGTTGACGACCATGGGCAATCGGTACGGTTCCCGATGTCACAATGGCCCAAGGTACCGCTAACTCATCTAATCGCTGAAGTAATGCCACAGCACCAGATAGGGCTATAACACCTTCAGTATCCGAGGCTTCCATCTCTTCTAACCAGCGAAAACGCGCTTTAATTTCATCTTCGCTGGCTTCAGGCATAAAGTGTCGTAAACTCGTTAAAGCAGGCTTTCCATGGATAAAATGAATAATTTCATCACGACTTACGCCTATCTCTTCACCAAATAAACACCAGCAACGCTCTACAACGGCTAATGAATCGACTAAGGTACCATCGAGATCAAATAAAAAACCTTTTGCTTTTAACTCCACTTTTACCCCTTAAACAACACATTATGCATTGATAATTTGACTAATTTCGACTGCCGATAAGTGGTATTGACGAGGGCATGCACGCCAGATTCCCAACATTCGCACATATTTATCCCACATAGGCGTTTGCGAGTTGAAACCATGAGTTCCACTATCGAAATGCGTGTAACGACCTTCAGTGTTCACCATAAAACGAACATAACTCAAATAACGCGCTTCTGTCGCAGCATCAAAGCCTAAGAATTGTACACGACGAGGGTCAACGCCTTGGGCGTCGCTCATATTACCATATGACACCTGCAATGCGTGATACATCTCCATAATATCAATTACCGTGCGGCAAGTACTTTCACTTAACTCACCAAAGTCTCTATCAAGCTCACGCATTTGTAAGCCAAAGCCACGCTCAATAATCGTTTGTAAACGGCGATAACGATCCGCGTTTTCAGGATCAAGCATAGTCATCATTTTATATTGATTGGATAGAATTAAGCGTTGTGCATTGGTCATTTCCATCATGATTCTCCTCGGAAAATGTTTAACTTATCTTCGCATTCAATATTCATGATGGACAGTGAAAACATCACTTTTATTGATCTAGACAACCTTTTTTCATTACTTGTTGTTAAATCGAGCTTTTCACTTAAACGTCATCCATGAATGACTTGTCTAATTGCTTAAATGCTCGCTTTAATAATTGCGCTAACGCCAAGTAATCAGGCTGCTGTTCGATAGGGGCTATTGCGATACCTGCTTGAGTAAATTTCTCACGAATTTCATGAAACCAGTTCAATAAACTGGCAGGAAGCGGCGTTGATGCTCTCTTACCTAACCACCACAATCCTTGCATAGGTAAACTACAAGCAAATAAGGCTGTCGCCACTGCTGGCCCGAGTTCCCCCCCTAAGGCTATTTGCCAAGTTAAGGTAAATATCGCAATTGGCGGCATAAAGCGGATGCCAAAACGTGTCGCTTTGATCATACGCAGTTCAGGAAAAACGGGAGATAATTTTTTCTCCATAGGAAATGTTTTTAGGTACAGGTTCCCCAACCTAAAGCGTTTAAAAAAACCTGGCGGTGAGTTTTGCAATGTACTCATAATGACCTTCCTGCAACTAACAAATCTATATCACGAAATAACAAGTCTTGTTACCTACCTTACGCTATTTTATCAATAATGCCTATGTATACACACTAAGAGATAATTTTGAATTATTTAAGCATAAACATGACCATTTTCGGCGAAATCAGCTATTCTGATTGATAGGTAAATTTGCATAAAATGCGTATTTTTCACGATGCTTATGATTTTAATCAATCAAAGCGGTTATTTCTAAAAAAAACGTACAAAATATAAAATATTTTTAGTAGAATTGCCGCGTTTAGCATTGCTGGAGAATTTTTGTAGCTAATATTTGGCTTTTATTCATCGACAGCTTTGATATAGATTGGGGTTTTTGCGTATTATTTCAACACCTGGCGTTAAGTTAACTCAAGAAAACTTAGCACCATAACAACATCGCCTTTTAACCCCTTAATTAGACATCGATATCTTTATGTATTCATCATTATCATGATATCAATCATGAAATATCAGGTGTTAAATGCGCTAGGCTCTACTAGCTGCTCATAATTTTTTACAAAGTCTTTTTATGCAGTCTGCTAATTAAAGGCTTCACAACAACAATTAACGATAGGTATTTCCATGTCAAGTAAGCTGGTACTGGTTCTAAACTGCGGTAGCTCCTCACTGAAATTCGCCATCATCGATCCAACTAATGGCGATGAATATTTATCTGGATTAGCTGAGTGCTTTAATTTGCCGGAAGCCCGTATTAAATGGAAAATGGATGGCGCTAAGCATGAAGCGGAATTAGGTGCAGGTGCTGCACACAGTGAAGCGCTAAATTTCATTGTTAACACGATTCTTGCAGCAAAACCTGAATTGTCTGCTCAAATTTCATCTATTGGCCATCGTATTGTTCACGGCGGCGAAAAATTCACTTCTTCTGTGTTAATTACTGATGAAGTTGTTGAAGGTATTAAAGCAGCCATTCCATTTGCACCTTTGCATAACCCAGCTCACTTGATTGGTATCGAGGAAGCGAAAAAGGCATTCCCTGAATTAGTGAATAAAAACGTCGCGGTTTTCGATACGGCGTTCCACCAAACAATGCCTGAAGAAGCTTACCTCTATGCACTACCCTATGAATTATATGAAGAGCATAGCATCCGTCGTTATGGCGCTCACGGCACGAGTCACTACTATGTGTCACGTGAAGCAGCTAAAAAACTCAACAAACCTGTTGAAGAACTTAACGTTATCACTTGCCATTTAGGTAATGGCGGTTCAGTCACTGCGATTGTTAATGGTCAATGTGTTGATACTTCTATGGGGCTAACACCATTAGAAGGCTTAGTTATGGGAACGCGTAGCGGTGATATCGATCCTGCTATCATTTTCCATCTGCATGACTCATTAGGCATGAGTGTCGATCAAATTAACAAAATGCTGACTAAAGAGTCTGGCCTTTTGGGCTTAACGGGGGTCACCAGCGATTGCCGTTATGTTGAAGATAACTACGAAACTAAAGCAGACGCAAAACGTGCAATGGATGTTTTCTGTCACCGCCTAGCGAAATATGTCGGTGCTTATAGTGCACTGATGGAAGGTCGCCTTGATGCAATTATCTTTACTGGTGGCATCGGTGAAAACTCAGCACAAGTACGTGAATTAACACTGAAAAAATTAGCGCTACTTGGATTCGAGTATGATCATGAACGTAACTTAGCAGCACGCTTCGGTAAAGAAGGCTTAATCACCACTGATAACAGCCGACCAGCTCTGGTTATTCCAACCAACGAAGAGCTCGTAATTGCCCAAGATTCTGCTCGTTTAACAGCTTAAGATCCCATACCGCCAGCCTAACCCGCTGGCGGTACTACTTTATAATACTGTTGTTTATTAGAGTAACCGATAAAGAGGTTCCCGTGTCTCGTACAATTATGTTAATTCCTACCGGCACTAGCGTTGGTTTGACTAGCGTCAGCTTAGGTGTCGTTCGTTCAATGGAACAAAAAGGTGTCCAGTTGAGCGTGTTTAAACCTATCGCTCAGCCACGCATTTCTGGTAACAAAGATCAAACCACTGAAGTTTTACGCTCTCATTCCAGTCTTACTACCATCGTCGAACCATTAAAAATGGAATATGTTGAGTCATTATTGACCTCTTCAAAAAAAGACATTCTGATGGAAGAGATTGTTGCGCGTTATCATGAGCAAACTAAAAATGCTGAAGTGGTCTTAATTGAAGGTTTAGTGCCGACCCGCAAACACTCTTTTGCACAATCACTAAACTATGAAATTGCGAAAACACTGGGAGCTGAAATTGTATTTGTCACAGCGCCAGGTAATAGCAATATTACTCAGATGAAAGAGCGTCTTGAGTTAGTACGTAACGAATTTGGTGGTCAACGCAATAAAAACATTATTGGTGTGATTGTCAATAAAGTAAATGCCCCTGTCGATGAACAAGGCCGTACTCGCCCTGACCTTTCTGAAATCTTTGATGATTCAACGAAAGCAACTGTCGCGAATATCACGCCTAAAGATTTAGAGTGCTTAACCCTACCGGTTTTGGCTTCTATTCCTTGGAACTTTGACCTGATTGCGACTCGTGCCATCGATATGGCAAAACATTTGAATGCTGAAGTTGTTAACGAAGGTGAAATTACAACTCGTCGAGTGAAATCAGTCACTTTCTGTGCCCGTAGTATTCCTCATATGCTTGAGCATTTCCGCCCAGGCTCACTGCTCGTTACCTCAGCAGATCGCCCAGATGTTCTCGTATCAGCGTCTTTGGCTGCGATGAATGGCGTAGAAATTGGTGCGATCCTATTAACTGGTGGTTATCAAATCGACGAACCTATTCGTCAACTTTGTGAGCAAGCATTTGAAACTGGCTTACCGGTATTCATGGTCAAAAGCAACACTTGGCAGACGTCACTGAACCTACAAAGCTTCAGCTTAGAAGTCCCTGCCGATGACCATGAGCGTATCGAAAAAATTCAAAACTACGTCGCTCGCCACATTAGCAGCGAATGGATTGAGTCTCTGGTCGCTGATTCTGAGCGCCCTAACCGCCTGTCTCCGCCTGCATTCCGCTATCAATTAACTGAGCTTGCACGTAAAGCAGGTAAACGTATCGTTCTACCTGAAGGTGATGAACCACGTACTGTTAAAGCGGCTTCTATCTGCGCTGAACGCGGTATCGCAACTTGTGTTCTGCTAGGTAACCCAGAAGATATTCGCCGTGTAGCAGCTGCTCAAGGTATTGAATTAGGTACAGGTATTGAGATTGTTGATCCTGTTAAAGTCCGTGAAAATTACGTTGCTCGTTTGGTTGAACTACGTAAGAACAAAGGGATGACTGAAGTTGTTGCTCGTGAGCAACTAGAAGATAACGTTGTATTGGGCACACTGATGCTAGAAAAAGGCGAAGTTGATGGCCTTGTTTCTGGTGCAGTCCACACCACAGCGAATACTATCCGTCCACCGCTACAGCTGATCAAAACAGCACCTGGTAGCTCATTAGTCTCATCGGTATTCTTTATGCTGTTACCTGAGCAAGTCTTTGTTTATGGTGACTGTGCGATTAACCCAGACCCAACCGCAGAACAGCTGTCTGAGATTGCTATCCAGTCAGCGGATTCAGCCAAAGCATTTGGTATCGAACCACGCGTTGCGATGATCTCTTACTCAACCGGTAATTCAGGTGCGGGTAGTGATGTTGAGAAAGTGCGTGAAGCAACACGTTTAGCACAAGAAAAACGTCCTGATTTAATGATCGACGGTCCATTACAATATGACGCCGCTGTAATGGCTGATGTGGCTAAATCAAAAGCACCAAATTCGCCTGTTGCAGGTAAAGCAACGGTGTTCATCTTCCCAGATCTGAACACCGGTAATACCACCTATAAAGCTGTTCAGCGTTCAGCTGACCTTGTTTCTATTGGTCCAATGCTGCAAGGTATGCGTAAACCAGTTAACGATCTGTCTCGCGGTGCACTGGTGGATGATATTGTTTATACCGTTGCACTGACTGCTATCCAAGCCGTACAAAATGAAAACGCTTAATATCAAATAGTCTTTTTATTTTAATACGCAAGTCAGCCAAATAACATTGGCTGACTTTTTTATTGGCCAAAATCTGCATTCTGTTTAAGCGCCCTTCTTATAACTGCTGAAAATTGCAAGACTAATTACTATAAATAACAATAATAAAGGCACTTAAGACATTAATAACATGGAGATTGATATGTTAGGTGCTACCGCATACCCAATAAAATTTGATCAAGCTAATATTATCGATTATTACAAAGATACGCATAAAAATATTTTCACTAGAAAAATAGTGGGAGTTAATAACGTGAATAGCTTCAAAAAAGGCATATGTTACGGATTAACGAATGCATTTTTATATTATGCTCATGCAGGACAAGAAGAAACGTACATCACAGAAACCTATAAAGCCTATAAAAATATCACGCAGAAAAACCCACTTAATTACTTAAGGCCGTCCTATTACAAATCGTTAAAAAAACATAGCAAAGCGGTATTAAACCAAAATTTCAATAAAGCTTACAATATTCAGAAGCACTACCAAATAGCTTATTTTATCAATAATATTATCTCTGAATTCAACAGGTCAAGAAAACACTCACATGAGAGTGTTCATGAGTACATCAATAGATTATTTAAGATCAATATATCGTCAGTTAAGGAAGATGAAGCAGAGGCATATTTTGAACTATATGAGTTCACTAATAAACTTTATCAAGATACTCTTAACCCTACTAATGATAAAGTAGATAATAATAAATATTATCAGTTAGTTAAGAATGTCCAAGACTTTTGTTTCAATGAGAGAAATGAGATAGATACCGGTTTGTTTTTTATGTTTTTTTCTTTAATAAAGAATTATTACCTAGACCTTACAAAAAATAGATTCATGCAAGCTGAAAACCTTAATAGCATAAATTACGATTCAATTGAACTTATTGATGATAATATAAAATTCACCTCAAAAAGTTTAAAAAAACACATTGACCACTGCCTGGAAAATAAAAAAAATATTATTGGAAATATGAGTAGTAATACCCACTCTATGGGAATAGTCGTTAAATACAACAATGGCAATCCCCTCTTTGAATTTTTTGAACCTAATGAAGGTCTCTTCAAAACCACGAATAAACAGCACTTTTTTAAGTTTTTAGATAAGTTTTTTCATAATAAATCTTATTCATTTATGACATTAGATGGGGAGAATGCCGTCAGTTTATCCAGCTCATTAGTGGCAGATAAAACATTCGATGATATTCAAGCGCCTAGAGTAGAAAAAAGCTTGATAGCCAATTAATGGCAAATGCCCCGTGAAGAACGCTATGTTAAAAAATAAGAAACAGCTTAACCAGTGAGTGCTAAGCGTAATCTTGTCATCGCGATTTAAATAAAAAACCGTTTCCAATACGTTTGAGAATATAACATTAGCGATAGAGCAAACATGTTTGCTCTATCGATTCTAACCTTTAAGCGGCTTTGTGTTTTTTACCCACGGCTAACGATACAATAGTGGCAACAATAATGTTCAATATAAAGGCAGCAATACCGATATTCATAAATTCAAACCCTTTCCCTAACCAAGGAAACAGTTGTGATAATGAAATATGCTCAATATAGGTTACTGCAAGGAAAATAACACCCGCGATGATTCCCGCAATAGCGCCTACCGCCGTCATTGGGTTATTTTTCCTAAAGCTCATCAATAATGCAGGGAAGAATTGCGCAACTATATTAACCCCTAACAGCATGATAGCCACTAAGGTGTCATTACTGTGGAAAATAAAATACAAGCTAACTAATGCAACCAACGGTACCATAAACCGTGCATAAATACCTGATTGACGTTTTTCTTCACTCACATTCAATGCTTTTTGTACAACACCTGCTAACATATTTGATGTCGTCAACAATAACATTGAACCTGGCACTAAGGCAGTTAACATACCTGCTGCCCCAATAAAGCCAACAATAATAGGTGAGAATGTCGATTTAGAGATCTCGAATAAAGACAAATCAACCATTGAACCATCAAGGTGCGGTATTTGTAATATCGCTGCATAACCGACAAAAAAAGCGAATAGCATGATCAGACTGTATGCCGGAATTAAAATACTATTACGTTTTAATGATTTTTCATCTTTAGCGGTAAATACAGCGGCCATATAGTGCGGCCAACAAAAATAAGCCACCACAGATAAGAAGATCGTTGAAATATACCACGGGATATTGAGGCCTTCATCTGAGAAAGTCAGAAAACCGGGGCTTGCTGTATCAATTGCACGAAACATATCACCAAAGCTACCGTAGTAATGTAATGGGATATAAATACCAATAAATAGTACAACAATTAAAATCATCAAATCTTTTAAGGCTGATGTCCATGCTGAACCATGAATTCCCGATATCATCACAAATAATGTCACTGCGATGATCCCAATCCAAATCGCCATATCTGCCGGAATTGCGCCATAAGAGGCTTGAGAAACAATAATGCCAAGCCCTTTAAGCTGTAATACAAAAAGAGGAACCATTGCGGCAATGGAAATTAAGCTAATCAATAATGCTAGGCCTTGGCTCTGATATTTAGCCCCAAAGAAATCAGAGATAGTTCGAACATCATTTTGTTTCGCAAAACGCCATACACGCGGGTGAACCCAATATAAAAATATTCCCATAAACGCATTCACAGCTAAGGTATATAATATTGCAGGTCCTTTACCGTATGCCCAACCACTCCCACCTAAAAAGGTGAAAGTGGTGTAAATCTCTCCAGCGCTGAGTAAAAAGACTAATAAAGCGCCATAACTACGCCCACCTACAGACCACCCCTCGTGATCCATAGTCTTGCCTTTTTTCGCCCTTAAGGCCAAATAAATACTCAATAGGAAAAACAGCGTAATAACAATTAATGCTGAGCTCATTGTTTTTCCTTAGTGTCTTTTGCATCCAACACATTAATTAGCAACATAATTAATGCGCTAATAACCACCCAAATGACTATCCAAAACATTAAAAAAGGCAGTCCCATCACAAAAGGCTCAACCCGATTGGCATAATAAATACCAACGGTCAGCGCTAATAATGGGAAAATAACCAAAAAGTGATACCATTTCATGAATAGATTCCTTATTGATTAGCCGCGCGAAATTAAATCACGAGATAAATGGCTAAACATTTCAACACCATCATCGGTAATCAGTAGCATATCTTCAATCATAATGCCGCCAATACCTATTCCGTAGTATGGCGTTTCAAGGCTCATCACCATTCCACTTTGGAATACATCCGTCGTTGCTGCGCTCACAAAGGGAGCTTCCTCTAAACCAACAAACACCCCATCACCGTGCCCCAAATGACCACGATTATAGTGTGGCAATCCAGAGCAACGAATGAGAGCCATCGTTTCATTAAAGACATCACTAAGCCGGACACCCGGTGCAACGCGACTTAGCATGTACTCATGGCCTTTATGTATGGTTTGATAAATTTCTTGAACCTTCTCATTGGCTTGACCAACCACGAATGTTCTAGCGATATCCGCACCATAGCCCGCAACATCGACGCCACAATCAAACTTAATTAAGTCACCCTCTTTAGCGGGTATATTTTCAGGCAACATCTTAGGAGAGAAATCACTGCCGACAGAAATTAAGTTAAATCGACTATAATTAGTTTCTGGAAATTCCATCACTTTGGCTTTAAAAGCGGCCGTTAATTCCGCTGAGGTACACCCCACTTTAATAAGCTCACTAGCAGCTTGAATGCCTGCTTCTGTAATCTGTGCACTTTTTCTTAAATGTGAGATTTCCCATTCGCTCTTAATCACGCGTAATTCATTAAATAGTGGAGCTGAATCGACTAGATTTAACCCTGGGATCACTTTATCCAACCATACTTTACCCATGTGAGTAATTTGGTTTAGTTCAATCGCTACAGGTTTTCCATAAACACCCGCTTCCGCTAATGCATCTTTCAAAAGAGTGAAGATAGTTTCGATTGGGCTGTTTATTGGTCTTTGTTTAATGACTTTTCCATTATCGGGATTATAGGGGTCATCGACATCGACCCATATTGGAAATGTATGCATTTGTGCATTTGGCATTTCCAGCTGTAAATTAGCCGCTTCAAACTCATTCATGATCACAAGCGATTTAATCGATGGGTCGCGAAAAATAACGGCGATAGCGGACCCCGTCTGCCTAAAGGTATACATAAAGAAGCTTGCAAAACCTGTTAGGTGATAAAAGTTATCGCTTACTGTCGCAACGAGCGCTTCAATCCCCTCTCGTTCCATAATTTTGCGGGTATTATTCGTTACATTCTCTAGGTGTTGTTGTTTTAAAGAAGATACATCTTTATGAAATGTCATTATTTATTCTCTCGGGTGATGTCTCAAGATGAGTACCAAGAATTTATCTGCGGGAAGGTACAACCCTGCGGGTGCATAAATATAGCAATTAAAACCCTTATTAGTTATAACTAATTATTATAATATAGTATAAGTAAACCTATAAAGCGGAATAGTATGAAGGCGAGCCAAGGAAAGGATTAAAAGGTTATCCTTTCCATTTAGTCTATATGTCACTATGACTGATCAGAACATGAAATAGCTTTATCAAACTCATTATTACGTGTTAGCCATAATGACAACGCTTTTAACGAGTCAGGCGTAAATTCATCGCAACGAGCACTAATTTCATCAGGTGTTAACCAACTGACTTCTGCCACTTCCGACTCTTGCAGTGCAAATGGCCCATGGCTAACACAGCTAAATAAACCACCCCATATACGGCAGTTTTCCCCTTCATAATAAAATAAGCCATGCTCAGCAAAAGGAACACCTGCAATCCCGAGTTCTTCTTCCGCTTCACGTTTAGCAGAATCAAGAATATTTTCACCTTGGGTGACAACACCACCGGCAGTGGCATCTAAATAGTCTGGATAGAAATCTTTTATACTCGTACGTCGTTGTACCAAAATTCTGCCCATTCCATCGTGGACAACAATATAAGTAGCACGGTGACGCAAGTTTTCTGCTCGCATCTGCCTACGTGTAGCTTGGGCGATCACTTCATTGTTTTCATCAACAATATCAACCCACTCAACCACCTCGGTTTGTTCATCCATCCTTAAAACCTTTTTATCAATCTGTTAACACAGTTTTTATGCCATAGAATTATTGCTGAAATCGGTCAAGCGAACAGCCTGTTACAAGGTATTCTTTTCGCGATCAGCTTGCAAGCCATAGCAAGCAAATTTGAGTATGACAATCACAACTTGGCGGTTTTAATCGTCGGTTATTTCTCTATACAACCACCTATTTTAAGAAAATAAAACACAGTCTCAGCAAAATCGCTGAGTTGCTGCTATAGTTAGCTCAAATGAGCCTTATTTAACTCATCCAACTTTTCACAGGAGGCGATTATGCGGATACTGATTACTGGTGGTACAGGACTGATAGGTACCCCTTTGGTTCAACGACTTGTCGCGCGTTCAGACGAGGTGACTGTATTAAGTCGTTCTCCGCAAAAAGTCTATAGCCATTTTTGCAAGGCTGTCGAGTGTTGGACTTCATTGCAAGATAAAACGAATCTGAATGAATTCGATGCTGTTATTAACTTAGCAGGGGAACCTATTGCGGAAAAACGCTGGAGTGAGGAACAGAAAAAGCTATTATGCGATAGCCGATGGAAAATCACACAGCGTTTAACAGAATTAATCGCTGCAAGCGATACCCCCCCCCATACTTTTTTATCAGGATCTGCTGTTGGTTATTATGGCGACCAAGGCCAAGTCGTTGTCGATGAATCAGAGCAACCACATGATGAGTTTACTCATTATTTATGTCAGCATTGGGAAGCACTGGCACAAAATGCACAATCGGATTCCACCCGTGTTTGCCTGCTGCGTACCGGCATTGTCCTTTCACTAAAAGGTGGCGCGCTTGCGAAAGTGCTCCCTATATTCAAGATGGGTGCTGGCGGGCCAATTGGCCATGGTAAACAATTTATGCCATGGATTCATATCAATGATATGGTAAACGCTATCTGTTTCTTACTTGATAATAGAACATTATCAGGACCATTTAATATGACCGCCCCCTACCCTGTGCACAATGACCAATTTGCGGCAATCTTAGGTGAGGTCATTAATCGTCCTGCTTTTGTCCGCACTCCCGCATTCGCGATTAAAGCAATTCTCGGTGAAGCTGCTGCACTCGTTCTAGGTGGCCAACAAGCAATCCCTAAACGCTTAGAAGAGGCGGGTTTTCAGTTTGAATATATTGAATTAAAAATTGCTTTAGAAGACCTATTTAAAAACCAATAAATGAAAGAGCCATAACTGAGTTTATGGCTTAGTCTATTTTCTCATGTTATGGCAACATGTTATTTTGCCAAGCTTTCACTGGCTTTTCTTCTTATTATCTTACGCCGTAGGATTAAACAAGTCTAAAATCGCATAAAAACAATAAATAAATAAAACAATCACCTTATTAATTAATCCTTGTGATTATCAGCCATATACCTTTTATTTTTTTAATATTCGTCTATATATATTTTTGAACATTGAACTATTACCTAACTACACGGGTGGTAATTGATATGAAAAGATTACTTATTTTAATTTACAGTGTTGTCAGCTATCTCTTATTTTTAATTGGCATTGGCTTTTTATTTCTATTGTTAACGAATATTGGCATTCATAATATGATGAGTAATGACAGTATATCAGGTATTATGCCTTGGTTAATAAATATTGGTTTAATGATATTATTTGCTTTATCGCACTCCATACCCGCCAGATTAAAATTCAAACAACGTTACCCTTGCTCACCTGCCATTGAACGTAATACTTATGTGTTTGTTTCGGGTGTCGTTCTGATTTTGTTAGCCATATATTGGCAGCCTCTTCCAGGAAAATTATGGCAGCTACCTAGTCATAGCATGGGCGCAATCCTATTAAATATTATCGGAGGCCTAGGCTGGATAATCTGTATTGCTTCAACCTTTATGGTCAGTCATACTGATTTATATGGCTTACGCCAATCATGGTTACAATGGAAAAATAAAGCATATACCCACATCCCATTTCAAATGAGAGGGTTTTATAAATTAACACGCCATCCTATGATGACTGGCTTTTTAATCGCCTTTTGGTTCACGCCAGATATGACGAGTGGACGATTATTATTTAATATCGGCATGACGATTTATATTTTTTGGGGTATTTATCTAGAAGAAATTGATTTAAAAGAAACCTTAGGTAAGGAATATCACGAATATCTAAAAAAAGTCCCCAAAATCATTCCCAAATTATCGAAAAATCACTATAAATAAACTTGAACAATATGAATTTAATGATGCTATAAATAAGCCTATCACCTAGTATCATCGCTCAACATGATAATGAAGCTTATTGATGAAATATCAACCTCAATAAGCTTTAGTGATTATTTTGCGCCTTGCCAACGGGTAAAGAGCTCTTGTTCTAATTCAATATCAAATTGATCAAGAATGCGATTAACCGTTTGGTCTACAATATCAAGAATCGTTTGCGGTTGATGATAAAAAGCGGGCATTGGAGGCATGATCACCGCCCCCATTTCAGCAGCTTGAACCAGTAGTCGTAAATGCCCTAAATGTAACGGCGTTTCACGAACGCCTAATACTAACTTTTTACCTTCTTTTAATACGACATCGGCAGCTCGTGTCACTAGCGTATCAGTATAGCTATGAACAATACCTGAAAGTGTTTTCATGGTACATGGCATAATCACCATACCTGCTGTACGAAAAGAGCCCGATGAAATCGCCGCGGCAATATCGCGGCTATCGTAATTATGGTCAGCCAGTTGTTGAACCTCTTTGACTGTATAGCAAGTTTCTAGTGATAATGTTTGGCGGGCAGCAGCACTCATCACTAAATGTGTTTCCACATTTTTAACAGGTTTTAGCACCTCTAATAGCCTAACGCCATAAATTGCACCACTTGCCCCTGTCAATCCAATGATTAGCTTCTTCATCCTGCTCCCCGTACGATTCATGTTTATCCATGCTAATAGTAGCAATTATCGCAACGAAAAGCCTCTAAATCTATCAACCACAATCCCAGTTATATACCACTTTACTGAAATCTTTATTTTTTAAATCATCCGGATGGATAAAGAAGTTACCGACACCGATATCTCCCCACAGAATGCCGGTCTCATAATCACTGTCTATTTGCAGTAATAGGACATAATCTTGAATTTCTTCACGATATTCCCTTGGGTCGGTTTGAGTAAAAAATGGGTAACCCCCAAGGCGATGGCCGTTAGCGCCAAAGTATTCATTATATGGCTCTAACCATTCATCGTAAAAATCTTCACCAGCAAACTGCTCTTCATAATCATATAGATTATCAACACCTAACACTTTGCGGCCAAACTGAAAATCTTCCGAACTTATATATTGCGTAGATGGCGTAAATTCGATACTAAATTGCCCTTCAATCGGTGAGTAATACTCATCGTTATAAGCCGATTCAATTGCAGAAAAGTCTTGTTGCAGTTGTGAAGCGTCTTCAATGATATTTTCCCAATAGATAACGCGAAAATCTTTTTGAGCTTGTAGATCATCAAAGTCTGCACCATACAAGTCATCACCACCAATAAAAAACTGCAACAGCCCTGTTTTTGGGTAGTGTTCAAGTGGAGGTATTTGTGCAAAGTTGATTTGCGCTAACAGCTTTAGAGGAACGCCATGACTATCAACGGGAAAATCTGTGCCTACAGGCAAATAAGGTACTCCGCCGATACGACTTTCCCATAAAATGGGATTCTCGACTGACGTTAAAGACATATCCAATGTCGGCTTTTTTGTCGCGGTAATGTTAGCTAAAAAAGGTTTTAATACATCTGGTAAGGCGGTTAAATCCGTCATGAAGAGTTCCTTAAACACATAAGTAATTCGATTAAAATACCCCATCTCGCCAAAGCCTCCATCGGATATAACTGGAAATCTTAATCGTGATTAACTTATCGGTTGCAACAACACATTATTTTTCACGCGAACAACCATATTCAGCACTCCATCCTTCGGAAGCCAATGTGTTTTCTTTTGATTTAATATTCTGACTTTGACTGATCGGTTATTAATGTTTATAGCATTACAGCCCAGTGGTGCATCTGTTGAGTCCGCTATTTATCAAGGATGGCTCCCCATTATCGTCATACTCTTGAGCTGATTTAAGGGGCTTAATCATTGGTTTAAGTAGATCTATTACTCATTGCCATTATATTCCCTCCTCGACTTTATTAGAGGGAATGATTCTCGCTCCTGTAGCAGGCAATACGGGGGGTATTTATGTTTTTCTTGCACTGTGCCTCTACATACAGCTAGCCTCTTGACCTTTGAGCATCGCTTTCGCGTCAGGCCGTTCCCCTTAGGCAAGCCGTGTATCAATTCACCCTTGGAGGCTCATTACCGACCCGTTGAAACAGAAGGCACAAGCTAAATGGTGTTCAGCAGGTTTCTCGCTGGCATTTATGAATGAGAACATAGCACTGCCTTTGTTTATTCATGTTGTTTACTGAGTTATTTAAACACGGGTAATACCACTGACCAAATGTTGACACTATGATTTTTCTCATAAAAAAAACCAGCCATAATACAATCGGCTGGTTTCTTATTAACCTAGAAATAATTAACCTTCGTTGTAAATTTCTAAATTTTCAATTTCGTTTTGATCTTTAATTTTTAACTCGTCATCTTTACGTAGATTCTCAAGATAATCTAAGTAGCTTTGATCGATATCTTTTGTGACATAAATACCATCAAACACTGAACATTCAAATTCATTGATTTCCGGATTTTCTTCACGAACAGCAGCAATAAGGTCGCTAAGATCTTGGAAAATTAACCCATCAGCACCAATTAATTTACGGATCTCATCAACTTCACGACCATGAGCAATTAACTCATTTGCATTTGGCATATCAATACCATACACATTTGGGAAACGAACTTCTGGCGCGGCAGAGGCAAAATAAACATTTTTTGCACCCGCCTCACGTGCGAGTTCAACAATTTGCTCGGAAGTCGTACCACGGACGATTGAGTCATCAACTAATAATACGTTTTTATCACGAAATTCAGCACGATTTGCATTCAGTTTACGACGAACTGATTTACGGCGCTCTTGCTGACCTGGCATGATAAAAGTACGACCAACATAACGGTTTTTCACAAAACCTTGGCGGTATGGCTTATCTAGGATATGAGCGATTTCTAAGGCAATATCACAAGATGTTTCAGGAATTGGGATGACGACATCAATTTGCAAATCTTCCCACTCACGCGCAATTTTCGCGCCAAGCTTTTGCCCCATGCGTAACCTAGCATTATAAACCGATATTTTATCGATAAATGAATCTGGGCGAGCAAAGTAGACATACTCAAATAAGCAGGGGGTTAATTGAGGGTTTTCTGCACATTGGCGCGTATACAATTGCCCTTGTTCTGTCACATAAACCGCTTCACCAGGTGCTACATCACGTAAGAATTCAAAGCCTAACGTATCAAGAGCAACACTTTCTGAAGCAACCATGTACTCTTGCGCGCCATTTTCTAATACGCGACGTCCTAAGACCAATGGGCGGATACCATAAGGGTCACGAAACGCTAACATCCCATGGCCAATAATCAGTGCAACACAAGCGTATGCCCCACGTAATCTTTTATGCATCTCTGCAACCGCAGTGAAAACATTATCTGGCTCCAATGGAAAATGATCGAAGCGATCCAATTCATAAGCCAAGATATTCAATAGGATCTCAGAATCTGAGGTGGTGTTAACATGGCGACGAGCGGTTTCAAATAAACGGCGCGTAAGTTCATGCGCATTTGTCAGATTACCATTATGAGCAAGGGTGATACCAAAAGGCGAGTTCACATAGAAGGGCTGTGCTTCCGATGCGCTCGAGCTTCCTGCGGTTGGATAACGTACATGACCAATACCCATACAACCTTGTAGTCGAAGCATATGCCGCGTTTCAAAAACATCTTTTACGAGGCCATTCGCTTTACGTAAACGAATATTATTTTTGCCATCAATGGTAGCAATCCCTGCTGCATCTTGCCCACGGTGCTGTAACACCGTTAAAGCATCATAAATTGATTGGTTGACCGGTGTTACACCGGCGATACCGACAATACCGCACATTTAGTCTTTCCTCATCAGCCAGACGGAGAAATATTCTCCGGTAGGAAACTTGACGCATTTTGCAGGTAGTCAAAAAACCACCTGATTATATGACTGAACTGCGGAATAAGTTCTGAACGTTGCCAATCCTCACTTTGAGGTAAAGGTGTAAAAGTATCGAGAAAAAAGAGTAATGCCGATACAATCAATACCCCACGCAACGCCCCGAAGCAGATCCCCAGAACACGATCTGTACCCGATAAGCCAGTTTTTTGAACTAGAGAACTAATTACATAGTTAACTACTGCCCCGACAATTAATGTCGCAATAAACAAGGCAGCGATAGCGATGCCATTTCTCACGAGTACATCCTCAAAGCGTGTAAAATATTCCGCCAAATAAGGATAAAAAGTACTCGCAACAAAAAATGCACAGCCCCATGTAACCAGCGATAACGCCTCTCGAACAAACCCACGGATCAGGCTTACCAGTGCCGAGAAGCCAATGATGGCAATAATTGCGTAATCTAACCAGACCATATCTTATTCCAAAATTCGCACCCACGGCAGTGGCTGGAGTGCATTCTAACAGAAAACGAAAACGTTTGCGTAACCAATTTACATACAATTTAAAAAAACCAACGGCGAAAAGAAAAACTCTTCTTCGCCGCTGTAATTGATTAAAAGCTCAAGCTTTTTATGATATTCCTATTTAAGCATCATGGTTTAAAAGCCCTAATCTCACCTTGTAAACCGGTTATTGACCTCAATTCAGGTAAAGCACTTTCTAAACGCTGCCTTGATGCTTCTGGTCCAACAAAGATTCGTGTCAATTGCCCATTAACAGGTCGAGAAGGTACCGTATAAACCTGATATCCTGACAATCTTAATTTAGCGACAATTTCCTCCACTTTTGCAGAATTTTTCAACGCACCCAGTTGTACCACAAACGCTTTACCTTGCGGTGCCTGAACTTCAGGTTTAGGCTCCGGTTTTGGCTTAGGTTCTGGTTTAACTTCAGGTTTCGGCGTTGGTTTCGGCTCAGGCTTTGGCTCCACCTTTATTGGCTGCTCAGCAGGAATAGCCGGCACGTCTTGAGCTGTGGAAGCTGATTGACTTTGTTGTTGCTCCTGCCTTTGCTCAGACAGCGCTTCTGACAACATCGCTTCCGATGCTTCTCCAGATGCGGCATTTTGTGTCAGTGGTGCAATGGCTTCAATATCCTGCTCATCACCCGGTTTCGGTATAATAGGAATGGCCGCAAATTCATTTTCATTATATTTCTTATCACCATCCAGTAACGCCGGTAATACAATGATCCCCGCCGCCACTAATACAATGGCACCGACAAGACGATTCTGAAATTTACTTGCCACTGACTCTATCCTTTTGCTTTTTCTAACAACATCATCACATGTGCGACAGTATGAAACGAACCACAAACAATAATGACATCCTCATCCGTCGCATCAAGACAAGCTTTCGCCCATGCATCATCAACAGAATCAAACACCTGTGGAGATTCAAGATACTGGCTCAACTGTGATGCAGGGGCTCCACGAAACTCCGTCAGCGGTGCCACATACCAATCTGTCACTTGCTCAGATAAACACGCTAATGTGCCTTGAATATCTTTATCGCCAAGCATACCGACGACCGCTCTCACCCTACGCCCTGGCACGGTGGGTAACTGTGCTAAACGCGTAACCAGATAACCTGCCGCATGCGGGTTGTGTGCAACATCCAAAATCATCAAGGGTTTTTCATTAATTATCTGAAAACGCCCAGGCAGCTGTGCTGATTTCAACCCTTCATGTATTGCTTGGTCGGTCATTTTATCGGCCAGTGTGCGATCAATCTCTTTCAAGCAGCAGATAACCCCTAATGCCGTTGCTGCATTCGCTAGCGGTACATTAGGCACAGGTAAATTCGACCACTGGCATTGATGACTGTGCCATGACCAGCTGTTATTTTGCTGTTCGAAGGACCAGTCTTTACCGCGACGAAACAGAAGAGTTCCTATTTTATCCGCATATTCACCGATAGATTGAGGCATATCCGGTTCGCCAACCACGCCATAACGGCCACCACGAAAGATACCGGCTTTTTCATGACCAATATGTTCTCGGTCTGATCCCAGCCAATCCGTGTGGTCAAGAGCAATACTGGTGATTGCGGTTACGTCTGCATCCACAACATTCGTTGCATCTAATCGCCCACCTAAACCCACTTCCAAAATCACAACATCTAAAGCAGCCTGTTTAAATAGTTTCAGAGCAGCTAACGTACCGTATTCGAAGTAAGTTATTGAGGTATCGCCTCGGGCGGCTTCAATATCTGCAAATGCGCGGCAAAAATCAGCCTCCGACAGCTCTGCACCTTGAATACGTACCCTCTCAGTATAGCGAACAAGATGTGGTGAACTGTAGACCCCAACTTTCAGGCCTGCTGCCATCAAGATAGATTCAAGCGTATGGCAAGTCGTTCCTTTTCCGTTGGTACCGGTGACGGTGATAACGCGGGGTGCTGGTTGCGTTAATGCCATTTTACGAGCGATTTTTCCAACTCGCTCCAGCCCCATATCGATATTTTGACTGTGCAAGTTTTCTTGATAAGAAAGCCAAGCCTCCAATGGAGACTCGGCATTAGGTATTGAAAATGGATTATTCATCATCTTTTTTATGCTTAGCAGAGTCCTTTACTTGCTCAGGAGCATCGATGACAACATCGTCATTAACGATATCGATTTTCACATCCTTTTCTTCAACGACCAAAGAAACGTCAGAGGTGTTAAAGCTTGGTTTGTTGGTTAACATAGCGAGCACATCTGCTAATGTGTCACGCATTTCAGGACGACGGACAATCATGTCGATCGCCCCTTTCTCTAACAAGAATTCACTACGTTGGAAGCCTTGAGGCAATTTCTCACGAACAGTCTGTTCAATGACACGCGGGCCGGCAAAACCAATCAGCGCTTTAGGTTCTGCGACATTGATATCACCAAGCATCGCTAAACTGGCTGAAACGCCGCCCATAGTCGGGTCAGTTAACACTGAAATATAAGGCAAACCACGCTCTTGCATTTTGGCTAAAGCTGCGCTGGTTTTTGCCATTTGCATCAGTGATAACAGTGCTTCTTGCATACGCGCACCGCCACTCGATGAAAAACAAACTAATGGGCAATTATCTTCTAGGGCTTGTTCAACGGCACGAACAAAACGTGCACCTACAACGGAAGCCATAGATCCACCCATAAAGGAAAATTCAAAAGCAGCCGCAACGATTGGCATATCTTTTAACGTTCCTTTCATCACAACGATAGCATCTTTTTCACCGGTCTCTTTTTGAGCCGCCGACAGCCTATCTTTATATTTTTTTGAATCACGGAACTTAAGAACGTCTTTTGGTTCAAGTTCACTACCTAATTCTGTGGTCGAATTTTCATCGAGGAAGGTTTCAAGACGCTGGCGTGCATGAATACGCATGTGATGATCGCATTTAGGGCACACTTGTAGATTACGCTCGAGTTCCGCCCCATACAGGACTTGCCCACAGCTATCACATTTAGTCCAAACACCCTCTGGGATGTTGACTTTGTTTGATTGGGTCAAGTTACCTTTTTTTAATATTTTTTCAATCCAGCTCATTAATGGACCTTTTCGTCTGATTGATTTCTGGCTATTCCGTCAGGGTGACTGTCGTAAAGATTACTCAATCCCTTCAGGTAAAACGCCAGTATGTTATTTTGTGCCATTAAACCACAATGAAACTTCACTGTGGATAAAAACTTTTTAATCCGTTATGGATTACCATTTTTTTGTGCAGTTACACGTTTTTCTTTTGCCGCTTTACGGCGATGACGAATCACTTCAATCACCCCCGGAAGAATTGAGATAAAGATAATTGCCACTATCAATAATTTCAAATTCTGTTGTACGAAGGGTAAGTCACCAAACAGATAACCTGCATAAGTGAATGATAATACCCATAATAACGCACCTGTCACATTATAAAAGGCAAAATGACGATAAGACATTTTTCCCATTCCCGCAACAAATGGTGCAAACGTTCGAACAATAGGCACAAAGCGCGCTAAAATAATGGCTTTACCACCATGCTTTTCATAAAAAGCATGTGTCTTTTCTAAATAAACACGTCGGAAAATTTTCGAATCAGGGTTCTTAAACAATTTTTCGCCGAAAATTCGTCCAATCGTGTAATTAACCGCATCACCAATAATCGCTGCTGTAATCATTAATGCGACCATTAAATGAACATTTAAATCGTTGCTATCGAGTGCAGAAATTGCCCCCGCGACAAAGAGTAGTGAATCCCCAGGCAAGAATGGTGTTACCACTAACCCCGTTTCACAAAATAAGATCAGAAATAAGATACCGTATACCCAAGTTCCATATTCAGCAACTAACTCTGCGAGATGGACATCGATATGCAAAATAAAATCGATTATAAAACTGATAAACTCCATAAAAACCCTCATTATGAATAGCATCCGTGCTATGTATAAAATTAGATTTACATCAGTTCGTCTGCTAAGAAAACCGGCCCCATGGTATTTTGAGGCAAGGCAAATTTTTCAGGATAATCCACTGCAACTAAATACAAACCATCAGCCTTCGCAGTCGCTGCGGCTTTTGTTCTGTCTTTAAGTTCTAGCAATTCAGCCATCCAGTTAATATCCTGATTTCCGCAACCAATCTCCAGCAAACTTCCCACAATATTTCTGACCATATGGTGCACAAAAGCATTTGCTTTAATATCCACCACAACATAATTGCCGTGGCGAGTCACTTGCACATGCATCACGTTACGCCAAGGGGTTCGTGATTGGCACTGCACTGCTCTAAAGGACGTAAAATCATTTTCTCCCAGTAGAGCTTGTGCCGCTTCATGCATTCTTTTTTCATCAAGTGGATAGTGAAAATGCGTGACTCCACTCGATAAAATGGCAGGGCGATAACGATGATTGAAAATCACATAACGGTAGCGGCGTGCCGTCGCGCTAAACCTTGCATGAAATTCGTCATCAACAGGCTGACACCAACGAACCGCAATATCCTCTGGCAAATGGGTATTTACCCCCATTGTCCAAGCAGCTTCTTTGCGAATGACAGGTGAATCAAAATGCACCACTTGCCCCGTTGCATGCACACCTGCATCTGTACGGCCTGCACAAAATACATGAATAGGATGGTTCGCTACTTTCGATAACGCTTCTTCAAGGCAACCTTGAACGCTCTTTACCTCTTGTTGACGTTGCCACCCATAATAACGACTACCATTGTATTCGATGCCTAATGCAATACGAGACAACTGCGTTGAATCTGACATCAGTAAAACAGCTCCTGAGCCAGCTTTTCAGCGGTTTCAACGGCCATTAATGCACCACCAAAGCGTACATTATCGGCAACAGACCAAAACTGTAAAATTTCAGGCATACCATAATCGTTACGGATACAGCCAATGCTTAAGTAATGATTACCAGAAGCTTCAGTCACCTGAGTCGGGTAATCCCCCTCCTCTGAGACCTGAATATCCTCAAAACGTTCAAGTTCATCTTGAGCTTCTTCAACACCTACCGGACGTAATGTCTCCAGATATACCACCTGTGCATTTCCATAGAATACAGGAGACTGGATAAAGCTCACCGCAACAGGGATCCCTTCATCTTGCAAAATTTTACGTACTTGATCGACCAAACGGCGCTCTTGTTGCACACTCCCTGCGGTATCCGCCAGCATTGGCAGCATATTAAATGCTAATTGTTTATTAAATCGCCCCTCTTCCGCTGGGATACCATTTAACAAACGTGCACTTTGTCCCGCCAACTCATCCACCGCCGCTTTACCATAAGAAGAAACAGACAGCATGTTAGTTAACGTGATACGTCCAAGGCCTGCGGCCTCAATCAATGGTTTGATCGCACTTAATAATTGACTGACATAGCTATCTGCTAACGAAATAATATTTCGGTTGCGATAATCCGCAAGAACATGTGGATTGACGCCGGGAACCACTAACGGCACATCTGGCTCAAGTGCAAATACACCACTCGCATCAATCACAATACAGCCTTCTTGTGCAGCAAGCTCTGCATATCGCAAACTCGCTTCTTCCCCAGCAACAAAGAAAGCAATTTGAGCTTGTGACCAATCAAAATCGGCAGCATCTTGCACCCTGTAGCTTTTACTATTAAAACGAATGCTCTCCCCAGCCGTTCGTTCGCTCGCTAACAGATGTAATTCGCCAACAGGAAATTCGCGTTCTTGTAATAGTGCTAAAATAGCTTCACCAACAGCACCGGTGGCGCCTAATAACGCAATATTCCAACCTTCAGTCATTGCTGTTTCTCCAAAAAATATAACTATTAAATGAAATCATCCATACGTATTAAATGAAAGGCAATATACCCCTTTCTCGTAATATTTAAGAAGATCACTTAATCAAATGTGCATTAAAACCCAGTGCGGTTAATTGAGATACCGTTTGTGGATCATCACAACTGACTGCCAAAGATAACCATTCACGACGTTCTTGGTAGTGTTTTCGTAGCTTGTCAAATTCACCAGGTATTGCGGCGACTTCACGTAATGCTGCGTCATCACGACGCACATCATACACCAGATGCACCAACCTTTTGAGTTGGCTTTGCGTTAATTTACCCTGAAAAGTGATAGCACTCATTTCAGGAATAGGTAGTAGCGACGCCAGTGCAATACTATCCGGCTGCCCCAAAAATTGGCAATAAGCTTCATAGACTTGCGTGGTACCGCGGGCTTTACCTTCAAGAGTATAGCCGGCAATATGCGGTGTGCCGATGTCAACCCACTGCAATAATTCTGTATCCAGATTAGGTTCAGGCTCCCATACATCTAACACGACACTTATTTTTTTGCCTTGCTTTAACAAAGCTAATAAGGCTTGATTATCAACTACTTCACCACGGCTAGCATTAATTAAAATGGTGCCGTCACGTAAATGAGATAAACGCTGAGCCTCCATTAAATGGTATGTCTTATCGGCGCCATCCATATTCAGCGGTGTGTGGAATGTCAGTACATCTGCTTCATTCAACACGGTTTCTAAAGGTAAAAAGTCTCCTGTGTCTCCACTTCTCGCGCGGGGAGGATCACACAATAGTGTTTTGACCCCCCAAGCCGATAATCGCTGAGCTAGGCGACCTCCAACATTTCCGACCCCAATAATTCCTACCGTTTTGTCACGTAAATCAAAATGATCACGCTCAGCTAACATCAGCAGTGCCGAAAAAACATATTCCACAACCGCAATCGCATTACAGCCCGGTGCTGACGAAAATGCGATATTGGCTTCATTAAGCCATGCCGTGTCGACATGGTCGAAACCGGCCGTGGCAGTACCAACAAATTTTACTGGCGTTTCATTCAATAACGCACGATTCACTTTTGTAATCGAACGAACCATTAATGCATCCGCGTCCAGCAATTCCGCTTCAGGTACTGGACGACCCGGTACAGCTTTAACCTCACCCAGCTTACTAAACAACTGCTGAGCATATGGCATGTTCTCATCAACCAAAATTTTCACTTAATTAGCCCCAATATCTTTATTCGTACCATTCTCAACGAACAAATTATTTTATGGTTGTTTCATTTTATGACCGCGTATTTTGCCACGTTCCGAGTCTATTGCCTATGAACGATTACTTGTGTTTCATTCATCTTTGGCTCGAAAACGGTCTGGTGTCACTCCTGATATTTGTTGAAACATCGCAATAAATGCCGAAGCCGAGCTGTAGCCAACATCCAGTGCGACTTCATGCACGCTTTTACCTTGCTCTAGTGCAGATACCGCATGTAAATAGCGTAACCGCTGCCGCCATTCACTAAATGACATCCCCAACTCTTGCTGACATCGACGTGATAATGTGCGTTCTGAGGTATAACTGCGTTTAGCCCAATCCGCCAATGTTGAGTTATCTGCCGGATCTTTTTGTAAAGCATCTAAGATTGGAGATAAAAATTTATCTTTTGTGATAGGAAGATACGTTTCTTGGCATGGCGAAATCGAAAACTGATCAATTAATACACTTGCTAAACGAATATCTTCATCCGTTTGAGGTTCAACCACGCCTCTTTGATAAAGGTCACTCATAATCGTTTGAAAAATGGGGCTTAACTTGATAACACAAGCACGCGATGACAGTTTCTCACTGAAACGTTGTGCAAAATCGATAATGCGAAATTTCACACTCTGTTTATTAAAACTTGCGTGTTGCGTATTAGCAGGGATCCACACACAAAATTCGGGTGGGGCAAGATAGTGTTTTCCTTCAATCTCCATTTCCATGATCCCACATACCACATATAACAATTGACCAAACGGATGAGCGTGAGATTTATATTCACTCTGCGTATCTATTTGTTCATGGCGTAAGGCAATAAAGGAAGGTTCAATAATATTGCACTCACTAATAAGCCTTGTTGGTGATTTTTGCATTTGTTGCATAGATGTTGTCTGAAAACCGTTATCGAATGTCTGGTTATCAGTATATATAAAAAATCTGACAAAGGTATACTAGCACCACTCATTAGGGAGAAGCTGTTAATGAAAAATTTATTATTTCCGCTGATTGCGGTTTTACTTTGGTCAATGAATGCGATAGTGAATAAAGCCGCGGCAACTGCTATCGATCCTGCCGCAATATCCTTTTACCGTTGGGCGTTGGCGCTGCTTGTCATGACCCCCTTTGTCTTACGTTCAGTGCTACGAAACTGGAAAACCGTGAAAAAGCATTGGTGGCAATTAGCGATTTTAGGTGCCCTTGGTATGATGCTCTATCAAAGCTTAGCGTATTATGCGGCTCATACTGTCAGTGCGACCTTTATGGGGATTATGAATTCCCTGATCCCATTACTTACCGTGGTAATTAGTATTTTTGTACTCCGTGTTATTCCAACGGTTGGGATTTTTATCGGTACTTTATTATCACTCGCTGGCCTTACTTGGTTAGTCAGCCAAGGCAATCCAGCCGCTCTCTTTTCTCAAGGTTTAGGCACTGGTGAATTATTAATGCTCATCGCCTCCGCTGCCTATGCACTCTATGGCGTATTGACTAAACGTTGGGCGATTCAATTATCGAGCTGGGATTCACTTTACGTTCAGGTTTTCTTTGGTGTTATTTTGTTGATACCAAACTTTTTATTAGCCGACGACGTGACTTTGAATCGTCATAATATCGGCCTAGTTGCTTTTGCAGGGATTGCCGCTTCTATTCTTGCACCAGCATTATGGATCCAAGGTGTGATGCGTTTAGGGGCAAATACAACCTCAATTTTTATGAACTTAGCCCCTGTATTTACAGCTATTATTGCCATCTTTGCCCTCGGTGAAGAACTGAAGAGCTACCATCTGATTGGCGGTGGAATTGTGTTATTGGGTGTCATGCTTGCCCAACAGCTACGTACACCGCTGACACAGCTTTTCAAAAGCAAGAAAAAAATTGAGCAGGAAAAAGATTGCTTAAACGATACCTAGCAGTAAAATTAAACCTCAAGCAATGCAATGTCGTAATTCATATGCCCCACACTTGTGGGGCTATGTTTTTCAATCAACATATTCTTAGCCACTCACTTCCTTGGTCCTTTCTTTTATCATTTTATGATATTTGTCCATAATAAATCAGCATCAATGGTTTATCCTTGAATGAAAATTTCACTTAATATAGCGTTCTTTTTTTAGTTAGACCTAAATTCATTAAACCAAATATGACAGGCTGATATTTAAATAGAATTTTTCTGTTCGTGAATAAAGATCAGTCACAATAGGAATAATAATGACTAAACGCGTTAAAATTGTGTTGATTGTATTCATTGCTATTTTTGTTATTTCAGGGCTGCATTTAATTCAAAAAAAGGCAACTCATTCCGCTCAGATGGGTTACCAATTATATTATGATGGGGATTTTGCCTCAGCATTTAAATATTTTAATCAGCGGGCACACAGTGACCCACAGTCTGCGTTTAGTCTTGCAATGATGTACTGGAATGGTATTGGTACAGCCCAAAATAAACCACTGGCGATAGAATGGCTAATCAAATCTGCTGATCAAAATAATCCTAGTGCCTTGTACAATTTAGGCTATTTTCGTTATTACAAACAAATAGCTGACACCCCGAATGATTTATATGGACTGACATCATTAAATAAAGCCGCTGACCTTGGGGTATTAAATGCTCAAGAACTATTAGGAATAATTTACCTCGATAACCAACATACACAGATTAAAAAAGATTATGAACTTGCTCGATATTATTTTACGCAAGCAAGTCAACAAGGCTCACGGCTCGCCAAATATGGTAATGCGGGTATCGCTTACCAATATGATAAGGATTATCAAAAAGCCGTGAGTCTATTGGAGCCTTTGATAAAGGATAACTTCGCTATCGCCGCGCTATTGCTCTCACACATTTATCGAGAGGGGGGTTATGGCATAGAAAAAAATATACAGCTTGCTGATAAATATGAACAAAGTATCCAAGATGCTATGCAATACTTCGATTTTAATCAATTATATTTAGAAGCCGCTCCCCTCTCTGTACAGGGTTATCTCACTCCTAAAGAGCAAAATAGGCAACGCCAGCAACTTGAACAGCGTGCTGCTGAAGGTGATGACAGTGCCTATTATACGCTGTTTGAAAGGTTCTACTCTGGCGATGGTTTTCATAAAGATCTTCTTAAAGCTATCGAGTATTTACAACCTTTAATCGAGAAAAAATCGCCAAAAGCCCTCTACCTACACTATGTAATGACAAAGTCAGAACCGCAATACCTTATTGATGCCGCTAATGCAAACTATCCAGATGCCGTCTCTCAGCTCTACCAGATATATTCTGGTCATATTCACGATATTCATTTTAAAACTAATCGAGAACTCGCTGATAAATATCTCGCCATATCCGCTGATTTGGGAAATTTAGATGCAATCCTTGATTTAATTAATCACTCGCTTAATCACTACCATTTTCCGAATAAAGAACTGAATGCCATTGTCACAAAATATACGCTTGAAGGGCTCAATCAGTTTCCAAGCTCAGCGGAAATGCTCATCACCGCAAGTGGCGTGTACGGTAATAAACGCACTGACCTTTATGATCCTAAAATATCTTTTGAACTCAATGCAAAAGCTCGAGATTACTCATCTGAACCCGATATTATCAATCAATTAGCTGATAAATATGCCAATGCGATTGGTACCCAAAAAGATCTCACCAAGGCGGTTGCTCTCTTTAAACAAAGCTTAACTCTTAAGCCAGAAAAAAATATAGCGAGCATTAAATTAGTACAACTTTATTATGATGAACAACCCGTTAATGGCCTAGATGAACAGTTTATCCTTTCACTTTTGAAAGAGGATGCCAATCCACCCTATTTATCAAAATTAGGCTACTATTACGCCGACTACTTACTTCAACAGGATCCACAAAAAAATCACGCGCTAGCTTTTCAACTTTATGAAGTGACCAGTAAATACTCCGGCAAAGCCGCGCTCCATTATGCAAACGCATTATTAAAATACCAAACTGGACAAGAAGAGGCAGCCTTAAAACAGGTTATTAATGCTTTCGAATACCACAAATATGATCGTTCACTGAATGAAAAAGAGCTTCACGATGCATATGCCCTCTTATTTAATTACGGTATGCATCATCCAAAAGCCCAAGAATTGGTTATCGCCTTTGCATTGAATGAGCACAATGCCGAAGCAACAGCACTTGTTGAATCATTAGTAGGAAAAGATGCACATATCACTTATTTATATGCAATAAATCATCTTGCCAAAATTCAAGATATCAGTTCAGCAACAGAGAGTGAACTTAAAACCTATTTCAATCTGCTTTTACAGGCTTCAGACTTGGGGAGTATTGATGCCACCATCTATATTATCCATAACCTTGATGACATTAACTATCAAAATAGTCAGCCTTATAACAAGACAAAGTTTATGTCCCTGACGGGCTTAACTCAGAAAGATTTAGTGACGTGGTACCAAAAGTGCGCGGATTTAGGAAGTAACACATGTTTATTTAAACTCGGTGAAATTTACCAAAAAGGCCTATATGGCATCAATCCTGATTATGAAAAAGCGATATCTTATTACTTTAGCATCAAAACGCCTGCTAATAGCCATATGGCATCACAACTTAAAAGAATTAAAACCGACCATCGTGATTTCACTCAATTACTCGAAAAAGCCAATCACGGTGATAGTGATGCACTCTATAAACTCGCGAATGCCTATAAAAAAGGTCAATATGGGCAGAATCCGAATCAACAAATTTGGCTGAAATATCTCGCTGCCAGTGCACAGCGTGATCATCAGCAAGCATTAATAGACAGCATTCACTTTTACACTAAAAACGATCTGCTTGAAAAAAACCAGAACAAAGTACTTGGTTATTACCAGCAACTCATTCAATTAGGTAATCAAGAATACGCTGATAAATTAGCCAAACAATATTTAACCGGTAGCAAACTGGTTAATATCGATCGCTCCAAAGCTCGAAAATATTATCAAGCCGCAGGTGAAATAGGAGACTATGATATCAAATTAATGGACAATTTTGATATTTATCTCAATGTGATAGATGATAGTCTATTAGCCAAATATGAACTTGCTAATGCGTATTTATACGGTTTTGGCACAAAACGCGATATTGAAAAAGCCGTTTATTATTTTGAACAAGCGGCTAACGAAAACCATGAGCAAGCAATTAATCAGTATATAAGCCTACTCCAGAATGGTTATTATGATCATGAGGAAAAAAAGTGGCTGTTACTTCCTAATTGGCAAGACGCAATTATCTGGTTAAATAAATATCCAAATTCAGAACATGCTGCTGACAGTATTAAATTCTTTAATACCACCGTATCCCCCGCCCTAAATGGTGATACTAAAGCCTATTTTAATATAGCTAATTGGTATCAAGATAATATGCAAAGCCAAGCCGCCCAAATATGGTATCGCAAAAGCGTTGATGCTGGTGATGTACGTGCTATTCCATACCTTGATAAGCTATTAGAGAGGGATGATTATGAGACAAAATATCAACTTTACCAACAGGGCGCCGAAAAAGGTGATATCTATTCACAAGTTCAGCTAGCTTGGTTTGATTTGAATAATGCCGAGATAAAAACATATTCTGAGCAATACCAAACAGCGATTAAATACCTTAATCAAGGTTTAAAATCGAGCGATACGCAAATATCACAGTCTGCTTTTGACTATTTAAGTACGCTTTATCATCAGGGGATTAGTGATAAAAATAATCAGCAACTACACCCAAGTGATAATCAGCGCTACCTAGCCCTATTAGAAGATGAAGCAGCTCAACGCAATCAAGCACTGATACAGTTATACGACTATTATAATAAACGCGATCCGGAGAAGGCATTAGGTTACCTAAAAATGGCTTATGAAAAAGGCTATCCGACAGCAATGGAATACTTATATCAAGCCAGTTTTTCTAATGAGAATTGTCAAAACAAACGTTTTGATGAAAATGCTGCGACGTTGTATTTAACTCAATGGTTAGAAAAAAGTCATTTCTCAGGCAATGATTATTACCACACGGACGGCCCTAGTGCACTTATAAATAAACTAGGTGATGTCTATTTTTATGGAAACTGTGGTGTTAAAAAAGATCTTGATACTGCGATTAAATGGTATGAAACCTCTTTAGAATACCGTGGTCATCAAGCTATCAATAAGCTTTATGATGCTTATCTTGAAAAAGGTGATGCTAAAAAAGTTTATTATTATGGCTTAATGGCTGGGAAAGATATCCCTGAGATAAAATTGCTTAATACTCTCTCTGATACCGAACGCGAAGCCGTTAAAGCTGAATATGAGCATCAACAAAATGAACAGCAGTATGGTGATTATCGAGATGAAATTATCGACAAACAGCAGAAAGCAGAAACAGGTGACGCCTCCGCGGCTTATTCATTAGCCATCATTTATGCACGAGGTACCCAAGCACCTTTCGATCCCGTGAAAGTTGTTTACTATTATGAGTTATCAGGTAAAAACGGTAACGCGGATGCCTACAATGCGCTTGGCCATCTCTATCTAAATGAAGATGACCTTAATTTTCCAAAAGATGTTCAAAAGGCGCTCTATTATTTTGACCTAGGGGCTAAGTTGAATGACAGTAACACGGCTCATCTGGCAGGCGATTTACTCTATTTTGAGAGAGATGGTATCGAGACAGATTACGCTCGTGCCGCCCAATATTATGCAATGACTGATTTAGAACAAGGCATACATCATGCTTTAGCAAAATATAAACTCGCAGAATTGTATTACCATGGTTTAGTCGGTTCAAAAAGTAAAGAAGACCAGCAAAAAGCCTATGACTACCTACAGTTAGCCGCGAAATATAAAGTTCCCCATGCAATAAAAGCATTAGAAGAGTGGGATTTTAAACAAATAAACAAATAGAACTTTCACGATTAGGGGGAAACTCTCCCCCTAATTCATTGGCTATTTTCGCTAAAAATCAGACAAACATTCTCAATAACATTTGTATTATTTTTTGCCCAGCTCTTTACTGGTTTGAAAAACAACTCGGGCTAATAATCCACCTAGCTCGTTTCCTTTCAAAAGTTGTAATTCTGTACCATGGTAAATGGCAATGTCTTTCACTAGAGCCAGTCCTAACCCTGAGCCTTCAAGACTCAATGCATTATTAAGACGAGTAAATGCTTCCATTGAACGGTTAATTTTTTTATCTGGTATACCCGGTCCTGAGTCTTCCACTTCTAATATGGTGTACTTGTTATCTTCACTCAATGACACCCGAACAGTCACAATACCGTTATCAGGGGTATATTTAATGGCATTATCGATGAGATTCGCACACATTTCTGCCAATAATATCGGCTCTCCTTTAATCCATGATTGCTCTTCGCCTTCATAACCAAGATCAATTCCTTTACTTTCCGCTTGCCCTAAGCGAGTAAAACAGGCTTGTTGGGCTAATTCAACTAAGTTAATTGCACTATATTGACGAATCGCTTCTTTTTCGTGCGCTTTTAAACGCGCTAACTGTAATAAGCGATCCGTTAATATAATCGTGCTGTCTAAGGTGTTGTTTATAGCCTGCAAGCTTTGCTGCCGCTGCTGTTCATCATCACTATTCAGCGCCACCGAAACCTGTGTTTTTAAGACGGTTAAAGGCGTTTTTAATTGGTGTGAAGCATCCGCGCTAAAGCGCTCTTGTCGCTTTACCATTCTTTTAAGCCTTTCAATATAGCGATTTAATGCATCAACAAGCGGTGATAACTCTGACCATGGCAAAATATCAGGGAATGGCGTTAAATCATTAGCCGAACGTCCCATCATCAATTGAGATAGATTTTTCAATGGTGTTAATAACTTACTAAGTAGTAAATACGCTAATACTAAGGTGAGAAAAACGACGGTACCTTGGCTCATTAACGAGGATATTAATAATTGTCTAGCAAATTCATGACGTGAAGAAACCGTTTCGGCAACACGGATCTGCACCATCCCCATCATCCCACCTTCATTAACTGGTTGGTAAAACGTGGCAACTCGGATAGGTAAGCCTTTATATTCGGCATCATAAAAATAGACAAGCGCTGTATAGTGTTGAGAACGCATCCAATTCGGTGGGATCTCAGGTAAATCATCATAGCCTGAAATAGTCTTCCCATTAGGTTCAATCACTTGATAAAACAGACGGTCATTAATATTACGTTCAAAACTGTCTAAAACAACATACGGGACATCAACAATCAAATGACCATTTTCTACTTTTAATCGCTCTGCAACAGTACGTGCCGATGCGAGCAAGGTTCTGTCGTATGCTTGGTTAGCTGCATTTTTTGCACTGTAGTAGTGGGTATATACTGTAAATCCCCCTAATACAATGAGTGGGATAC
The DNA here is from genome assembly GCF_033688105.1 of Providencia sp. PROV080. Taxonomy (NCBI): domain Bacteria; kingdom Pseudomonadati; phylum Pseudomonadota; class Gammaproteobacteria; order Enterobacterales; family Morganellaceae; genus Providencia; species Providencia sp. PROV080. The sequence continues at coordinate 1,863,365 of NZ_CP096346.1, read as the reverse complement.
CGAAGAAGAGCAGCAACTGATGAAAGAGAGAGCGTGGATGAGAGACTAATTTCATACACTACACTGCTCTAATCGGTATCCTAATCCGCGAAGCGTATTGATATTGACATCGGTTCCCGAGAGTTTTTTTCTTACACGATGCACATAGAGTTCAATACTCTGTAAATTGGCTTCCTCTGATAATGAAAACACCTGTTCAAATAATTGTGTCTTTGACACTGGCCGTCCACGACGATGAAACAAGGTATTCAATACGGCAAATTCTCTTGGCGTTAACGCTAACGGTTCTAACCCTATTAAGAAATACCCTTCTTCATGATAACAAAGTGAACCAAAACGTTGTGGTTCATTAACTTGCCCTTGGCTACGTCGTAATAACGCTCTGATCCGTGCTTCTAGCTCAGATAAATCAAAAGGTTTAGTAAGATAATCATCCGCCCCCGCATTTAATCCTTTGACTCTGTCAGAGACATCGGAGTTTGCTGTTAGCAACAACACCGGGGTCTCTTGGCCCCGTTTTCTCATCTGTGCGAGCACATCTAAGCCACTGATTCTGGGCAAAGAAACATCCAATATGACTAGCGAATAACTTTCCGTCTGTAATAGCTGGTCGGCAATTGCACCATCACTCGCAATATCAACCGCAAAACCTGTCGCACTCAGTGCTTTTTGCAACCACAATGACAACTCATCATGGTCTTCAACTAATAATATCCTCATTTGCCATGCTCTCAATTCATCCCATGATAAATATACGTTCGCATTAACCCCTGAGAAATGAAATGCTTAAGTGCAATATTTTCAAGCTGGTTCACAAGAATACCCATAAACACAAATTAACATTAAATTAACAATTTAAAATAACAAATAATAAGCAATCTGATATACATCACAAAAAAACAACTTCACTTGTTAATGAAAGGTAAATGAAAGCTTTACTAGCCAATGATAATGATTAGAAAAACAACAATGAAGTCTCTCTTTATCTGATTTTTCGTGAGGAAATAAAGAATGAAAAAAATATCATTAACCACATTAGCTGCTGCACTTTTCTTTGCTGGCCTTAATCAAGCGGTAGCATTACCTGAACGCACTGAATGTATTGCACCAGCAAAACCGGGCGGTGGATTTGATTTAACATGTAAGTTGGTTCAAGTTTCCATGTTGGAAACCAAAGAAATCGAAAAACCGATGCGAGTGACCTATATGCCAGGGGGAATTGGTGCTGTCGCCTATAATGCGATTGTTGCTCAACGCCCTGCTGAACCAGGAACCATTGTGGCATTCTCCGGCGGATCGCTACTGAACCTCGCCCAAGGGAAATTCGGTCGTTATAACGAAAACGATGTACGCTGGCTTGCCAGTGTAGGTAGTGATTATGGCATGATCGCTGTCCGTGAAGATTCACCTTACAAAAACCTGAAAGAACTCATGGACGCTTTCAAGAAAGACCCGAATAGCATTGTCTTTGGCGCTGGTGGCTCAATTGGTAGCCAAGATTGGATGAAGACGGCGTTACTGGCAAAACAAATCGATGTTGACCCACGCAAAATGCGTTATGTCGCTTTTGAAGGTGGTGGTGAAACATTAACCGCTTTACTCGGTAATCACATTCAGGTCATGTCTGGTGATATGAGTGAAATGGCCCCTTACCTTAACGATGGCAAAGTGCGTGTGTTAGCCGTTTATTCCGACAAGCGCCTGGGTGATGGCCTCGAAAATATCCCAACAGCGAAAGAACAAGGCTATGACATCGAATGGCCAATTATTCGTGGTTTCTATATGGGACCGAAAGTGTCGGATGAAGATTATAACCAATGGGTTGAAGCCTTCAAAAAATTACAACAAACCGATGAATTCAAAAAACAACGCGAGCTACGTGGTTTATTTGAATACAACTTAGTCGGCCAAGAACTTGACAACTATGTCAAAGAAGAGATCGAACAATACCGTGAACAAGCTCGTTCATTCGGTTTAGCGAAATAACGGAGGCCGTTGATGAGCCAACGCATATTTGCCATCGTCTGGCTAATATTGTGTGGTATCGGTCTTTATATTGGCTGGGGGATCCAAAGTGAGTTTTCTTATGAACCACTGGGCCCCCGCCCTTTCCCGATAGCCATACTTTCATTAATGGCTTTATGTGCCTTCATCTTGCTTTTTGGTAAACAAGAAGCAATTGAATGGCCAAAGCCATATGTTTTACGTCGCTTAGTATTACTCATCCTGTCATTGGTCATTTATGCTTGGGTGTTTGAGTGGCTAGGCTTTCCTTTATCTACCAGTTTATTGACGATCAGTATTGCGCTGTTGTTTGGCGCGACACCCATAGCCGCCATCATTTCCGGCCCAATATTAGGTGTCGTTCTATTCTATGCCTTCGACAAATTACTGGATGTCACCTTGCCTATTGGCAACCTGTTTAATTAAGGAGATAGCCATGGAAACTTGGATGTATCTTTCGCAAGGTTTTGAAGTTGCATTAATTCCACAAAATTTGCTAATCGCACTTATTGGTTGCTTTATTGGCACGGTTGTTGGCATGTTACCGGGGCTAGGTCCTATCAATGGCGTTGCCATCCTATTACCACTGGCCTTTGCGCTAAAACTTCCCGCAGAGTCAGCTTTAATATTATTAGCGACGGTGTATTTAGGCTGTGAATATGGTGGCCGAATCTCTTCTATTTTACTGAACGTCCCCGGCGATGCCGCCGCCATTATGACAACGCTTGATGGCTATCCAATGGCTAAGCAAGGTAAAGGTGGGGTTGCGCTATCCATCTCTGCTGTCAGTTCATTTATTGGCTCAACCATTGCTATCTTTGGGATCATTTTATTCGCCCCTCTACTCGCCCAGTGGGCTCTCGCGTTTGGCCCCGCGGAATATTTTGCCCTCATGGTGTTTGCCATCGCCTGTCTTGGCAGCATGATGAGTCAGAATCCAATTAAATCGCTATTAGCAGCCTTAATTGGTCTTGCCTTCGCTACTGTTGGCGTCGATGCAAACTCAGGCGAATACCGTTTTACTTTTGATAGCGTCAACTTATCCGATGGTATCCAATTTATTGTTGTGGTGATTGGGCTATTCTCTGTCAGCGAAATACTGCTGATGTTAGAAGGCACTGCAACAGGGCAAGGTTTAATCCGCAAAACAGGACGCATGCTATTTAACCGCAAAGAAGCTAAAGCCTGTGCAGGTCCAACTTTACGTTCTTCTTTGGTCGGTTTCTTTGTCGGTGTGCTCCCCGGTGCTGGTGCCACCATTGCCAGTGCTATCACCTATATGACAGAGAAAAAAATCAGTGGTGCAAATGGTCAGTTTGGTAACGGTGATGTACGTGGTGTCGCGGCACCTGAGGCTGCAAATAATGCTTCTGCATGTGGATCATTCATTCCCATGCTCACTTTAGGTGTTCCCGGTTCAGGAACCACTGCCGTCATGATGGGCGCATTGACACTGTATAATATTACTCCAGGCCCTGGCATGTTTACTGAGCAGCCAGATATCGTATGGGGATTAATTGCAGCGCTTCTGATCGCTAATATTGTCTTACTCGTTATGAATATTCCATTAATCGGTTTATTCACCCGCATGTTAACCGTGCCCCTTTGGTTCTTAGTGCCTGCAATCGCTACGGTATCCGCGGTTGGCGTGTATGCTGTGCATAGTACAACATTCGATCTGCTTCTGATGATGGGGCTTGGTGTCTTTGGCTATATCCTACGGAAAATGAATTTTCCATTATCCCCTTTAATCCTTGGTTTCGTTCTCGGGGAGATGCTTGAGCAAAGCTTACGCCGTTCTTTATCAATCAGTAATGGCGAATTTAATATTCTCTGGAATAGCCCAATCTCTCAATGTTTGCTCGTGATGGCGGTATTAGTCCTTGTGTTACCCCCTATCGTGAAATTAATTCGTAAAAAACGTCAACATCAAGCGACAACCCGCGAACACTCTTAAATTCGCTCAACAATCAATATCGCTCTTTTTGACTAAACATTGCCCCTTTATATAGGGGCTTTTTTTATTCTAAAGCAGTAGCACAATATAAAAATAGAGAACTTACTTAAAAAATCAGAGAGTGACTCTATTGTTAGTCTCGATTTATACTTTAATATTGTCGACTATAATTTCGAATGGAATCATTTTCACTATGTTAGTTAGCGTATTGCAATCCTTATTAAAATGGCAGCCCAAACCACTTCGTCATAATCAGTTTGCAACGCTATTAAATGATAGATACCAAATCAGTAGTCAATTCCCTTCTACCATCACTGAGATAGATGATAATGGCACTTTATTAGTGAAAGCCGATGGAAAGATCTATATCTATTGTAATGGCATCTTAATTCTACGTATCAATAAAAATGTGAGTACCATTACGATTGGTATCCTTGAAGATAAATCTAAAATTATTGATATCAGAAAAAATATCTTTCGTTCACAACAAAAGGTTGCCTCATCAAGTCATCAATCTCTTCCAGCGACAACCGCTTCAGATAATTCATCTTCAAGTCATGATTACAACTTTTCTAGCGGTGATTCAGGAGGAGGAGACTGCGGCGGTGGGAGTGACTAATAATAGAAAGCGAGAGCGTTATACTCTCGCTTTCTCATCTCATACATGTCAGCTAGGATTCAATTAGCCTTTATATTTACTCATGACTAAAGTGGCATTCGTTCCACCAAAGCCAAAGCTGTTTGACATGACGGTCTCTAGTGCTTGTTCCGTTGGTTTAGTGACAATATTCAGTCCTTCCGCTTTCGGATCCAAGGTTTCTACGTTGATACTTGGTGCGATAAAACCATGTTCCAACATCAACAAGCTATAAATCGCTTCGTGAACCCCTGCTGCACCTAAAGAGTGCCCAGTCATTGCTTTCGTGGCTGAAATGGCTGGTGATTCACTGCCAAAGACTTCTTGAATAGCTTCGAGTTCTTTAGTATCACCGACTGGCGTAGAAGTACCATGAGTATTGATATAATCGACTTTGCCTTCAATACTTTGCATCGCCATTTGCATACAACGCACAGCACCTTCACCAGAAGGAGCAACCATATCTGCACCATCTGAAGTCGCACCATAACCAACGATTTCAGCATAGATATGAGCACCACGAGCTAAGGCATGTTCTAACTCTTCGACAACCACAATACCGCCGCCGCCAGCGATAACGAAACCATCACGATCAACATCGTAAGTTCTTGATGCTTTGCTTGGCGTTTCATTGTACTTCGTTGACAATGCACCCATGGCATCAAATTCACAGGTCATTTCCCAGCTCAGTTCTTCACCACCACCAGCAAAGACAACATCTTGTTTGCCAAGTTGGATCAACTCTACCGCATGACCAATGCAGTGTGCAGATGTTGAACAAGCAGAACTGATTGAGTAGTTCACCCCTTTGATTTTAAATGGCGTGGCTAGACAAGCTGAGATACCCGATGCCATTGCACGAGTCACCATATAAGGGCCAACACCACGAAGGCCTTTTGCACGCATACCGTCAGAGCCAGCGACTTGGTTGCGTGGAGAACCGCCACCTGAGCCAACCACTAACCCCGTGCGTAAATTCGAAATCTGTTCATCTGTTAAGCCCGAATCACTAATAGCCTGTTCCATAGATAGGTAGGCATAAACGGAGCAATCACTCATGAAACGGCGGATCTTACGGTCAATCAAGCCGTCAGTATCCATTTTTACATTACCCCAGACGTGGCTACGCAGCCCCGCCTCTTTGAATTCTTCTGAGAAAGTGATCCCGGAACGACCTTCCTTCAGAGAAGCCAGTACTTCTTCCTGGTTATTACCAATACTGGAAACAATACCCAGGCCAGTGATGACTGCACGCTTCATTCATTACCTCATGTCTTTTAATAATGTGAGTACGGGATTACAGGTTGTCACTTTAGCTTACACTTGTAAGCTGAACAAGTCCGATCAGGGTAAATATTTGTATTTTTTTTTCCTCTAGTACAATAACCTTTTTATTCAAAGGTAGCCTTAACGCTTGTTCAGCGCTAAAATTTAACGATTATTTGCATAATAACAGGCATGAGTGTGAAAAAGTCGGTAGTAGAAGCAGCCCGCCTTAGCTGGAATGAAGAAGGCACTCCAATTTCAGAACAGTTTGATGATGTCTATTTTTCTAATCAAGATGGCCTTGCAGAAACCCGTTATGTCTTTTTGCAAGGAAATCAATTTCCAAGCCGCTTTGAAACACATCCTTTTGAAACCTGTGTTATCGCTGAAACAGGTTTTGGTACTGGATTGAACTTTCTCACTTTATGTCAATGTTTTGAACAGTTTAAGTTAAATCATCCTCAAGCAAAGCTACAGCGTTTGCATTTTATTAGCTTTGAAAAATATCCTCTTAGTCGAGAAGACCTTCAAGCCGCACACAGCCGTTGGCCTGAGCTTGCTCCCCTATCAAACATGTTATGTGAACAATGGCCTCAACCTTTACCAGGTAATCAACGTATTGTGTTAAAAAATGGGGAAATCATTCTTGACTTATGGTTTGGTGATGTAAACGAACAATTACCTCGACTTAATTGCAATTTAAACAATAAGATAGATGCTTGGTTTTTAGATGGATTTGCGCCTGCCAAAAATCCACAAATGTGGAGCGAACAACTGTTCACTGCAATGGCTAAATTTGCTCGAGAAGGAGGAACATTTGCCACTTTTACCTCAGCGGGTTTTGTAAAACGAGGTTTACAGCAAGCAGGTTTCACCATAAAAAAAATCAAAGGCTTCGGCCGTAAACGAGAAATGCTGACAGGTAGCTTAACGGCCAAACATGACATAAAAATGACACCTTGGTTTACGCGACAGCCAGCTTCACAACCAACTGATATTGCTATTATTGGTGGCGGGCTCGCCAGTTTGGCAAGCGCATACGCCTTAATCCAACGTGGGGCTAATGTCACTATTTACTGCAAAGATCCACACGTTGCCCAAAATGCATCGGGTAATCGCCAAGGTGCAGTTTATCCTTTGCTTAATGGCCGTGATACCCCATTAGAACGCTTCTTTGTGAGTGCATTTCCATATGCGCATCGCTTTTACCATCATCTTTCGGCATTAGGTCTTCAATTTGATGGGCAGTGGTGTGGCGTCTCTGAACTGGCTTATCATGACAGAAGTCGTCGAAAAATTGACGCGATGCTCCAGACTGATTGGCCAGAGGCATTTGCAGCCGAAAAAACACGCGAGCAATTAAGCGAATTGGCAGGCTTAGACGTCAATCATTCAGGGATCCATTATGCTAATGGGGGCTGGTTATCTCCAGCTCAACTCTGTGATGCCCTTATGCAGTATCTTAATAATAATGGCGTAAAATTTTATTTTAATCATGATATTACACAGTTACAGAACGCTAGTGAAGGTTGGCAATTAACGGCGGAGATCGCGGGTCAACAACAGCAATTTGTGCATCAAACCGTGGTTATTGCTAATGGTCACTTGCTCAATCAATTTCCACAAACTCAGCAATTACCGGTTACCCCCGTCAAAGGGCAAGTCAGCCACATACCAACGACACAGACCCTTAGCCAACTAAATAATGTCTTATGTTACGAAGGCTATTTGACCCCTGTTAATCCAAATAATCTGCAACACTGTATTGGTGCTAGCTACCAACGTGACCAATTGGATTTTGATTACAGTGAAGCTGACCAACAGGATAATCGCCAAAAACTCATCAATAGTTTAGCCGATGTTAGCTGGCCTGAAGAGGTTGATATTTCAGGTAAACAGGCTCGTCAAGGGATCCGCTGTGTTATCCGTGACCATATGCCACTGGTGGGCAATATTCCTAACTTTGCACAATTAATGGTGGCCTATGAAAATTTGCCTGAACAGATTAAGCAACAAGCTGACATCATCCCTGCTCCTGCCTACCCTAATTTGTTTATGTTAGGGGCATTAGGTTCACGAGGTCTGTCGACGGCGCCTTTATGTGCTGAGTTGCTCGCAGCACAAATTTTTGGTGAGCCTTTACCTTTAGATGATGAAACACTCGCGGCTTTACATCCAAACCGCTTTTGGGTCAGAAAGTTACTAAAAGGTCGGGAAGTCAAAGTAGGCAAGCCATCATCTAAACCATAAGCTGCTTTGCTGACAATGAAAATACTGACGACCCTAAGCGATGCGTTGTTATCAACGTTTAAAGATAACAGCGCCAATTGAACAGCGGCTTAATCAGCTATTTGTCTTACTTCAGAAAATTGATGATTAAGCCCATCACGAGATATATTCCACTTCATTCGCGAAAAAACGCTTTAATTCAGTATCCAAACTCACAATATGGTTATATTGATTTCAGGCTCATACGCATCGCACAACGTTCTTCAGCATTAAAGCCCGCTTCAACTTCTTGCGCTAAGATAGCTTTCAATTCCGAATTTAGCTCTGAGGTTTCAATCAAAGAAAACCCTAAGCGCTGATAATATGGCGCATTCCATGGAACGTCGCGGAAAGTGGTTAATGAAACAGATGCAAACTGCTGCTGCAATGCATAATTCAGAACATGAAGAATTAACTTCCGGCCGACTCCCTTGCCTTGCCAAGATTGGCAAACTGACACCTCATTGATATGCAGGCTGTCGGTTAACTTTTCAGCGTTGATAAAACCAATAGGTTGGTCCTCATCATTGACAGCAACCCATTCCATATTCTGTTGAATGTGTGTTAAGTGATCTTGTTCTGACTGTACATCATCAGCGGCAATCCAAGCATATTGGTGATGGTCACGAAATAGTTGCGCAGCCGAGCGTTCAATTTCAGGTAACTTGTTGGCATCAGAAGGTACGGCCTGACGAATAAAAAACATAAAAAAACCTATAAAAAAAGAGGAGTTTCCTCCCCTTTAACAAAAAATGACAAGTCGCTTAACGTACTTCATCAAGTAATGATTTCCACATATCTAACACCAATACCTGATCAGGTGGTGTGAGTTCTCCGCCTTTAATGGCCTGTTGAATACTGGCTTCAACACGCTGATAAAGGGCATCCGCACTACTTTCATTTTCTTGTTCAAGTTCTGCTACAGCAAGGGTTAAATGCCCACGCAAATAGCCACCCGCAAAGAGTTCATCGTCACTCGCGTGTTCGACCATATCATCAATTTTTGTCAGTATGCGTGTTTCAAAATCGGCAAGCATGCTTAATCCTTACTGTCGTTAATCTATCATTAGGCAAAAATGTCTTCCGGATAAGGGAAGGCTTCTGCACAAAGTGGTGGCGTATTGTAAAACGATTGTAATGCGTTCACAAAGCGTAATGGCCTTTCAGGGATACCATTTGCTAAATATTCCATCACTTGGGCATGTACTTTACGCTGGAATGCAATACGGTCAGGTTCGAAATCACCTTCTAAATTATCGCAACTGACGTTAAAAGGGATACCTACTGCCACACAAAACAGCCAATCTAAAGCTTGTGGTTTAATTTCAACAACTTCAAATTCACATTGTGTTTTTTCATCACGGCCATCAGGGCAATACCAATACCCATAATCAACCTGTTGACGCCGTGCTTCACCAGCAATGCACCAATGTGAAATTTCATGTAATGCGCTCGTGAAAAAGCCATGTGCGAACACAATACGGTGATAGGGTGTTTGCTCATCGGCAGGCAAATAAATTGGCTCATCGTCACCTTTCACCAATTTAGTATTATATTCTTTGTAAAAGCATTGTTCGAAAATATCGATCAACTGCTGATAATGGTGTTTACTCATGGAAATTCAAATCATCTTAAAATAACGAAACAACCCAAGCTTTAATGGCATCGCCATGGCTATCATGAAGTAATTTAATACTCATCAACAAGGAGATGATGACTATCATTGGTCGGATCAACTTTTGCCCTTTAGTTAACACCAAACGAGCGCCTAACCTTGCTCCCACCATTTGCCCTACAAGCATAACAAAACCTAAGACCCAAAGAACATGACCTCCGATAATAAAAAATATCAAAGAGCCAAAATTTGAAGCAAAGTTCAATAGCTTAGCATGAGCTGTCGCCTTCGCGAGGTTATAACCTAATAACAATACATAACCCAACGCTAAAAATGACCCTGTACCAGGCCCGAATGCACCATCATAAAAACCGATAGTCATCCCGACAGCAACCCCAAAAACAGGCATACTAATGCGTTGTTTACGATCTTGTGCACCAATAGAAGGTGATAACAGGAAATAAAGACCCACACAGATCACCATAATAGGGAGTAGCTGTTTGAGAAAATCCGTGTTAATCATTTGGATGAGAATCGCACCTAACATGGCGCCGATGATTGTCATGATAAAAGGGAACATCTGCTCTCGCAGATTAATCGCCTTACGCCTTACAAAATAAAGCGTCGATGAAAAAGATCCTCCAACGGCTTGGAGCTTGTTGGTTGCTAGCACTTCAACAGGAGTAATACCAACCGACAATAGTGCAGGTATGGTTAATAAGCCACCTCCCCCCGCGATAGAATCAATAAACCCTGCAAACAACGCAACACAAAAAAGTAATAGATAAACTTCAGGTGCAACAACGGTCAGCCAATCCATTTTTTATCCAAATTACAGAATTGCCATGATTGAGATATGTAATATACCCCGCAACACATAACGTATGTTAAGGCTAACAGGGTATCACTGCCCAGATGAGGTATTTTTAAGCAGGCGTCATCCAAACCTTCACATTAAAATAAGGGAGGATATCTCCTCCCTCATACGAATAGGCCATTACAATTCGCTAAATGGTTTCATCGCGGGTACAACATCAGCACACTGGCCACGATGACGTAAATAGTGATCCATTAAAACAATCGCCATCATCGCTTCAGCAATCGGCACCGCACGGATCCCGACACAAGGGTCATGACGGCCTTTCGTGATCATTTCTACCTCTTCACCATCACGATTTAAGGTTTTACCTGCCACTGTAATACTGGAGGTCGGCTTCATCGCAATATGGGCAATGATAGGCTGGCTGCTACTGATACCGCCAAGAATTCCCCCAGCATGATTCGAAGTAAAGCCTTCTCGCGTAATCTCATCACGATTTTCACTGCCTTTTAGGCCGATCACCCCAAACCCATCGCCAATTTCAACCCCTTTAACGGCATTGATGCTCATCAAGGCATGTGCAATATCTGCATCTAGACGGTCAAAGACAGGCTCACCTAAGCCCGCAGGCACATTTTCAGCCACCACCGTGACTTTAGCACCTATGGAATCGCCCTCTTTTTTCAATCCACGCAGCAGCTCATCGAGTGCATCCAGCTGGCTCGGGTCAGGACAGAAAAAAGGATTTTGCTCCACAATTGACCAATCTTTGATTTCGCATTTTACGCTTCCCATTTGGGTCAAGCAGCCACGAATTGTAATACCAAATTTCTCTTGTAAATACTTTTTAGCAATCGCACCTGCTGCAACACGCATCGCTGTTTCGCGAGCAGAAGAGCGCCCACCGCCACGATAATCACGCTGACCATATTTCTGCTCATAGGTATAATCTGCATGCCCCGGTCTGAATACGTCCTTAATGGCACTGTAATCCTGAGAGCGCTGGTCAGTATTTTCAATCAACAGGCCAATACTGGTTCCCGTTGTGATGCCATTAAACACGCCAGACAGAATTTTAACCTGATCAGGCTCGCGGCGTGCTGTCGTGTAACGAGACGTTCCTGGGCGACGACGGTCAAGATCCCCCTGTAAATCCGCTTCTGTCAAGGCGAGTCCTGGTGGTACGCCATCAATGATACACCCCAAGGCTAAGCCGTGAGATTCACCAAATGTCGTCACGCGAAACAGTTGCCCAATTGAATTTCCTGCCATGCCAAATTCCTACTTAATATTCAATGATTGTTATTGTGATGTTGTGATTGATTAGAATGCCGTGCAGGATTCACTTAATCAATATAAAGTTGAAAGTGTGCATGATGCTCAACTAATTGTTCACGAGTTAGCATAAAGACACCATCACCACCATACTCAAACTCTAACCAAATAAATGGGATCTCTGGATATTGTTCAATCAAATGGACCATGCTGTTACCGACTTCGCAAACCAGCACACCATCTTCAGTCAGGAAACGAGGCGCATTAGCTAAGATACGACGAACCAGTTTTAAACCATCACTGCCCGCAGCTAAAGCTAACTCGGGTTCAACACGAAACTCTTCCGGTAAATCATCCATATCCTCAGCATCAACGTAAGGCGGATTGGTCACAATCAAATCATACTTCACGTCTGGCATATCTCTGAATAAATCAGAGCGGATAGGTATAACTCGATGTTCTAAACCATGATTAGCAATATTTTGCTCTGTTACCGCCAGCACATCCGTCGAAATATCAACAGCGTCGACTTCTGCTTCAGGAAATTCATAGGCGCAAGCAATCGCGATACAACCACTACCAGTACACATATCCAGGATAGTTTGAGGTTCATCCGCTAACAACCCAACAAAGTGATTATTGATCAATTCACCGATGGGTGAACGAGGGATTAGCACACGCTCATCCACATAAAATTCGTGACCACAGAACCAGGAGCGATTAGTGAGATAAGCAACTGGAATCCGTTCATTGATGCGACGCAATACACGCTCAACAATACGATGACGCTCCGTCGGAGTCAGGCGCGATGTCAGTAGTTCATCCGGTATATCAAGGGGTAAATAAAGCGTTGGCAATACTAATTGTAACGCCTCATCCCATGCATTATCGGTACCGTGACCATAATAAACATTGGCAGCATTAAAGCGGCTCATTGTCCAACGCAAAATGTCCTGAATGGTATGAAGTTCAGCAACAGCTTCATCAACGAAGATCTTTTCCAAGAAGGGTTTCTCCAGACTGTGTATCGAAAGCCTTCAAGTTTGCCATGAAGTGAGACACAAATCAGCAGATTAATTCAATAAAATAATAAGGAAATGACAAGAAAGAGAATTCACCTGATTAGGCCTCCACTCATGGAGGCCCAAATGAAAACATTCGTTATTCTACCGACTCCGCTTCATAGCGAGTTTGACTGGTGGTTTCAGGTTTTTTCACCCACAGCGCATACGCACCGGCCAAGATGACTAACCAAACAATACCAACATATAAGGCGATACGTGTGTCCTCGAAATAGCCTAATACTCCAAAGATAAACAACATAAATACGATAGCGAGCGCGGGGCCAACCGGCCATAATGGCACAGGAAACTTCAGCTTACTCACCTGCTCCGCTGTCATTTTGCGGCGCATCGCAACTTGTGAAACGAGGATCATCAACCATACCCAAATCGTGGCAAAAGTTGCAATAGAAGCAATAATTAAGAATACTTTTTCTGGGATCAAGTAATTTAATATGACGCCAACGAGCAGTACAAGTGACATAACCAATACTGTCATCCAAGGCACACCATTTTTAGTTAATTTAGTGAAGGCTTTCGGAGCTTGGCCTTCATGGGCCATGCCATACATCATACGACCGGCACCAAAAATATCACTGTTAATCGCTGAAATAGCTGCCGTAATCACAACGACGTTCAATATATTCGCGGCAGATGAAATACCTAAACTATCAAAGATTTGAACAAATGGACTGCCCTGCTGCCCGATCTGATTCCAAGGATAGATACACATCAATACAAAGAGGGTTAAAACATAAAATAATAGGATACGAATAGGTACAGCGTTGATTGCTCGAGGGATAGTGACGTCAGGGTTTTTCGCTTCGCTTGCTGTGATACCTATCACTTCAATCCCACCAAAAGCAAACATGACGACTGCAAATGACGCAATCACACCAGCAACCCCATTTGGCATAAAGCCACCGTGCTCAAATAAGTTAGCGATGCCAACAGCATGATCAGAGGCTTGTCCAAAACCAAACAGCATAATCGCCGCACCACCCACGATCATTGCTACAATAGCGACAATTTTAATAATAGAGAGCCAAAACTCCATTTCGCCAAAGACTTTGACATGGCATAGATTAATTGCCCCAATAAAACAGATGATACTCAAGACCCAAATCCATTGAGCGACGTCAGGGAACCAGAGTTTCATGTAAAAACCAAAGGCTGTCACGTCAGCCAAACATACAATGAGCATCTCAAAGACGTAAGTCCAACCTGCAAAAAAGCCTGCTCGCGGGCCTAAATAATGACTCGCATATTGAGAGAAAGAGCCCGCGATGGGGTTATGTACGGCCATTTCGCCCAATGCGCGCATTACCATAAAGACCGCGGCACCGCCAATAATATAAGCAATCAGCACCGCAGGACCTGCTGTAGAAATTGCTTTTGCCGAACCATAAAATAAGCCTGTACCAATCGCTGCCCCAAGGGCCATAAACCGGATGTGCCGCGCCGAAAGTCCGCGCGTAAGTTTTGTTGTGCTTTGCATGATTTATCCTTCGTATTATTGTAATAATTGTTTTTAATAATGGTCGTGCAGATAAATACTACAAGCGGTCGATACATTGCCGACCACTTACACTCGCGATGCATCAAGATGTAGCCTTTGAGCAAGACTGCTCTACGGCTTAGGCGGCTACATCCTGAATGATTTAGAGTATATTATTTGCGTGATGTATAAGACTTAATTGGAAAAGAGTGAGCCCTCTGTGAATAACATTGATAATTGATGTTCAGCGATGAGGTTAATTGCTGCATCGATATCCGGTGAAAAATAGCGATCCTTATCGTAATAAGCGACTTTCTCACGCAAGATCTTACGTGCTTTTTCTAGCGTTTCACTTGACTTTAAGCCGTCACGGAAATCCATGCCTTGACACGCTGACAACCATTCAATGGCTAATATTCCCGTCACGTTTTTCGCCATTTCCCACAAACGACGCCCTGCCGCTGGAGCCATAGACACATGGTCTTCTTGGTTTGCCGAGGTTGGTAAACTATCCACACTTGATGGATGTGCCAATGCTTTGTTTTCACTTGCTAAAGCAGCCGCTGTTACCTGAGCAATCATAAACCCTGAATTAACCCCTCCATTATTCACCAAGAAAGGAGGTAATTGAGACATGTGAGTATCCATCAGTAAAGCAATCCGTCGTTCAGACAACGCACCGATTTCAGCCAGCGCGAGCGCGATATTATCCGCCGCCATCGCCACCGGTTCTGCATGGAAGTTACCACCAGAAATAATATCGCCATTATCTGTAAAGACGAGAGGGTTATCAGAGACCGCATTTGACTCTATGAGGATCACTTCAGCGGCCTGACGAATTTGTGTCAAACATGCGCCCATGACTTGAGGCTGGCAACGTAATGAATAGGGGTCTTGCACTTTGACACAATTTTCGTGTGATTGAGCCAATTCACTGGTTGGTGTTAAGACATCACGGAACAGCTTCGCCACATCGATTTGCCCTTTCTGACCACGAACCTCATGGACGCGTGCATCAAATGGTTTACGTGACCCCAATGCTGCCTCGACACTCAATGAGCCACACACAATACCACTTAGCAGCAAATTCTCCGCCTCAAATAGCCCCTTTAATGCAAAAGCGGTCGATACCTGAGTACCGTTTAATAACGCTAAACCTTCTTTAGCCTCCAGCTTTAATGGTTTTAGTCCCGCCTTATCAAGAGCCGATTTCGCACTGATCCATTTACCTTGATAATGTGCTTTACCTTCCCCCAATAAAATTAAACTCATATGTGCTAGTGGCGCCAAATCACCCGATGCCCCTACTGAGCCTTTAGCAGGTATAAATGGATAAACTTGGTGGTTCACTAACGCGATCAACGCTTCAATAACCTCTAAGCGAATACCTGAAAAACCACGCGCTAAGCTATTAATCTTTAATACCATAATCAAGCGGACAAGTTCATCATCAAGAGGTTCACCGACACCCGCAGCATGTGACATGACAATTGAACGTTGCAATGATTGCAAATCTTTCGCCGCAATCCGTGTGTTAGCCAACAAACCAAATCCGGTATTGATGCCATAAGCTGTTTTATCTTCAGCAATAATTTTATTTACCGTTGCCACACTTTTTTCAATTGCCGAATGAGAGCGTTTGTCTAACGAAACGATGACTTCCTGTGAAAGAACAAGACGCAAATCATTCAGTGTCATTTTACCCGGATGAATAGTTAACTTAGTCATTTTGGCACCTCTTAGCGTGTTTTAAGCATCGGTAGATTAAGATTTTTTTCTTGCGCACATTCAATCGCAATATCATAACCTGCATCGGCATGGCGCATAACGCCTGTAGCTGGGTCATTGTGTAGCACTCGGGCAATGCGTTCAGCGGCTTCATCTGTACCATCACAGACAATCACGACCCCCGAATGCTGAGAGAAGCCCATACCAACACCACCGCCATGATGTAAAGAAACCCATGTTGCTCCACTTGCTGTATTCAGCAGTGCG
This sequence comes from Providencia sp. PROV080, assembly GCF_033688105.1. NCBI lineage: Bacteria > Pseudomonadati > Pseudomonadota > Gammaproteobacteria > Enterobacterales > Morganellaceae > Providencia > Providencia sp. PROV080. Next base: position 1,846,969 of record NZ_CP096346.1, on the reverse strand, counting down.
TTTAATAGTGGCCAATCCGATACCGCATCTGAGCCATCTTTCATCGCTTCCGTTTCACGGTTTGGACTTGCCACTGAGCCTGAATCAAGGTGGTCACGCCCAATCACAATTGGCGCTGAAACTTCACCGTTTCTCACCATTTCATTAAACGCTAAACCTAACTTAGCTCTATCTCCTAAACCCACCCAACAAATACGTGCGGGTAAACCTTGGAAGCTAATGCGTTCACGCGCCATATCAAGCCAACGGTGCAAATGCTTATCGTCAGATAAAAGTTGTTTAACCTTAGCATCGGTTTTATAGATATCTTCAGGATCACCAGATAGTGCTACCCAACGGAAAGGGCCAATGCCACGACAGAACAACGGGCGAATATAGGCTGGTACAAACCCAGGGAAGTCAAACGCATTTTTGACGCCCATTTCGAGAGCCATTTGACGGATATTGTTGCCATAGTCGAAAGTTGGAATACCTTGCTTTTGAAATGCAAGCATCGCTTTAACATGCTCCGCCATCGATGCTTTCGCAGCTTTTGCGGTACCTTCAGGGTCTTTCACACTACGTTCACGGTACTCATCCCAGCTCATACCCATAGGCAGATAGCCGTTCAAAGGGTCGTGGGCACTCGTTTGGTCTGTCACCATATCAGGGCGAACGCCACGTTTGACTAATTCAGGTAAGACTTCCGCAGCATTAGCACATAAGGCAATAGATACGGCTTTCCCTTCTGACGTATATTGTTTAATACGCGCTAATGCGTCATCCAAATCTGTCGCTTGTTCATCGACATAACCTGTACGTAAACGAAAATCAATGCGACTTTGTTGGCATTCAATGTTCAGTGAGCAAGCTCCCGCAAGCGTCGCAGCTAATGGTTGAGCGCCCCCCATACCACCTAATCCAGCCGTCAATACCCAACGTCCGGTTAAATCACCGTTATAATGCTGGCGCCCTGCCTCAACGAAAGTTTCGTATGTCCCTTGGACAATGCCTTGGCTACCAATATAAATCCAACTCCCTGCGGTCATTTGGCCATACATGGCCAAGCCTTTCGCATCGAGTTCGTTAAAGTGTTCCCAATTCGCCCAATGAGGAACGATATTGGAGTTAGCAATGAGCACTCTAGGTGCATTTTCATGCGTTTTAAAAACGCCCACAGGCTTACCTGATTGTACAAGTAAGGTTTCGTCGTTTTCTAAATTTTTGAGGGTTTCAACAATTTTGTCATAGCACTGCCAGTTACGAGCAGCACGGCCAATGCCACCATATACAACCAGTTCATGTGGATTTTCAGCGACATCAGGATCTAAGTTGTTCATCAGCATGCGTAATGGCGCTTCAGTCAACCAGCTCTTTGCACTAAGAGCGTTACCACGAGGTGCCCTAATATCACCATTCCTGTATTTATTATTTATCGTTGTCACATTCATACCCTCTTCGAAAGATTCAGTTTGTACTGATAATGTCTCCCTATAGATATAGTTGTATATACATGTACAATCAATAATCTTTTTAACATGACCATTAAGAAAAAAAAGATTAAAAAACCCAATTTTTTATTATTTATCAATAACAATGACTAAAACCACCATGTTTAAAACGGTTAATTTTTCTTCTAATTATGCAGCTCAGATCACATTAATTTTACATTTGGTTCACATCATTTGTTTTTCCGCACACGCAATGTCAGTTTTCTTTTTAAAATGCAAAATTACCTAAAGAGACTAACCAATTCAGACTATTTACCTTATCTATGTGTTTAAAATCTCTAAAGATAAAAAATGCACACCTAAATTCGGATAAATCATGGAAAACAACCTATTCGCTCAATTTGCAAAGAGGCGACATGAGACTAATAGTGAGAGGCTAGAGCAATTGACCCAAGAGTTTGCTCATCATTTGAGTGATACTCTATTTTGGATCGCGTCAAAAAAAGTTGGCTCACAAATTAGCTTTGAATTGATTTCAGGGGATAATAGTGACTCTCCCCCCTCCCTATTCGCGTATATGAACAGTGATGGCTCTACGGAATATCCAACAACCATTCTTGATGATATTGAACATCATGGACGTCAATATACGGCGATCCGCGGCAGCTACTTGATTGCCCTTTCACAAAAAATCACCACGACTCTCCACATTTTGGATGAGAATAATGCGTCTATTGTTCTTTCACATGACATGCAACTGAAGCTGCATCAGATCATTAAATCTCTGTGGACAACTGAGACTGAAGTAGACCCACTACCAACAATTCATGCACAGCCCACTGATACGCAACCTGCTGCAAAAAAGCGTTCATGGCTTAAGTTTTTTATTTTCAGTGCAATATTGATAATCGTCTGTGCGACAGGATACTGGCTGTATAGGCATTGATTAACGTGAAGATAGAAAGCAACACAATAATGCGTTGCTTTTTTTAATTAAGAGGTGAAGTGCCCTTTTAATTTATAGCGATGTCCTGGAAAGAGCAGTTTAGTGCTGGTGACAACAAAAGATTGAGACCAAGTCCGCCGAGAAATTAACAAACAGGATGATCCCACAGCAATATTCAATAATTTAGCGGCTCGCTCATCGGCCTCAACCGCTTCCACAATATGCTCACCTTCAGTTAAAGGCGCAACCATCGACAGGTAATCATGGGGTGTGATGGTCGTAAAATTTTGTTGTAAATACTCAGGTGCAGCCAATGCATTGACATATCTATCCTCAATTTGCACCGCAATTTCGTTTTCGTAGTGCACAATGATGGAATGAAATACTGGGGTTTCAGGGGAAATATTCAGTTCACTAGCCAGTGAAATTGAAGCAGGTACCTGCTCTAATTTAATAATTCGACAGCTATAATGATGATTTCTTGCAAGAATTTCAGCTTCAATACTATGGACTTCAAATAATGCCGATTGGCCTTTAGGCTCAGCAACGAAAGTACCTATACCTTGCACGCGGACTAGTAATCCCTCTGCGGTCAGTTCCCTTAATGCACGATTTGCGGTCATGCGGCTACATTCAAACTGTTTGACGAGTTCTGATTCAGAAGGAACGCGATCATTCGCTTGCCATTGCCCTGTATGGATTTTCTCAATGATCAATTGTTTTACTTGCAAGTAGAGTGGGATAGGCGTGTCCCGATTCCCCTTTTTATCGGCTGTCACAATTATTTCCATTTTAAACGTAAAATGCCAAACCCTTCGCGTGTATTTTAAATATAAACACATGAAATATAAGGGTTACCTTCATACCTTTGGGTTGTACTAACAAACAACACAAATACTGACAGTCGCAAATAAAACTTAATAGTTCCACTCTAATGAGTATGCCTATTAAGATTCAAAAACAGCAATTCACCCTATCTTATAGGCTATTAGTTGCATAATACAAAGTATTGATAATACTCATAACATTAAGCAATAAGAATTTTATTATTTAATAAATCACTTTAAAAATCAAAAATAAGGCTCAGTTTACGCGCTCCATAATGCCGCCTATTGCTAAGCAGTGGGGAAACCTTATCGATATTGAAATCCCCATTCATCACCACAACCAGCAACCATCAACCATCAACCATCAACCATCAACCATCAAGCGAACTGTGATAGTGATTTAATACCTTTCATAACCAACAAATAACGGGATAAATGGACGTTTTTCAACTTATTTTTCAGAATCAATAAAAATAATGTGATGGATATTTCCATTGATACCTTAGTTCATTATTAAATAACCCTTAGCACAATATATCCCGCTGTTTAGTTAGTCATTTTGATGGCTAATTCTTCCTTGATAAACTCGCATATACAAAGGCTGACTCCCCTGCTCATAAATCATTTCAACAGGATCGACAGCATTCCACACGACAAAGTCTGCCTGATAGCCCGTTTTTAATTGTCCATGGCTATCTTCACGACCTAAAGCTTTCGCGGCATGGCAGGTCACGCCAGCCCAAATCTCTTCAGGTGTTAGTCTAAATAAAACGGCTGCCATGTTCATTATCATTCGCAACGATGCAAAAGGGCTTGTTCCTGGGTTAAAGTCTGTCGATACTGCCATGGGAACTTGGTGTTCACGCAATAAGTCTATCGGTGGCAACTTCGTTTCCCTTAAAAAATAAAATGCCCCCGGTAACAATACAGCAACCGTACCACTCTCTTTTAATGCGCGAATTCCTTTAAGATCAAGATATTCAATATGGTCAACTGAAAGCCCTTTAAAACTAGCCACCAATTCGCTGCCACCAAGATTTGATAGCTGCTCAACATGGCCTTTGACTGGAATGCCTAACTTTTGAGCCGCAGAAAATAATTTTTGGCTTTGCTCAAGTGAGAAACCGACACTTTCACAAAATACATCTACCGCTTCAAATAGCCCCTGCTCCCACAACTTAGGCATAATGTCACAACAAATCAGGTCAATATATTCATCTGATTTATCTTTATATTCAGGAGGTACAGTATGTGCTGATAATAGCGTGGAACTCACGGTCACTGGATAGGATTCAGCGAGTTTTTTTGCAACCATCAACTGCTTTTGCTCGCTTTCTAAGTCCAAACCATAGCCTGATTTCATTTCAATTGTCGTCACCCCTTCGCGGATCAAAGCTTCTAAACGCGGCTGTGAGACTTGATATAATTGCTCTTCATTGAGCGACCGTGTTGCCCTAACTGTTGAATTAATTCCACCACCTTGCTGGCTAATCGCTTCATAGGAGACACCATTCATACGTTGTTCCCACTCTGCGGCACGATTACCACCAAAAACAAGATGTGTATGGCAGTCAATTAGCCCTGGCGTCACTAAGCGCCCTTCGAGATCGATAACCTTCGCATCACGACTATCAAGTTCCCCCTTTGGAACAATTGCAACAATCAAGTTATCTCGCGTCACCATATCGTGATTTTCTAAAAGCCCATACGCCACATTGAGATTCGCATCCATGGTTGCAATACGTCCATTTCGCCAAATAACATCATGAGCAAGTGTTTTAAATGACATAATGAGTCCTATAAGGGTTAGTAATACCTTTTTATATTGATAAAACAATTTGTTATGTTTTCTATGACGTCAATCATGCTTAGATGTGATGATAAAAAGTCTCAGTAACACAACAGCTTGATACAGGTGCTACGCCATTAAATATAGCGTTTAGAATAAAAGGTCTATATATGTATATACAATTAGCCTAATAAAACAACGCTTGTCAATATAAACTCGGATATTTAGTTAAAAAATTGTTAGCTAAAGCTTATCTCTCAACGTTATATCCGCCACATCCCAAAATAGGTTACACTAAAGAAAATAAGATTGACGAAAAAAGACAGTTTATAAAAAATGAAAAATAAATTTGGGTTACAAGAAGATGATATTCTTCTATTTAAAGAGGCTATTCGCGGAACCAAAAAAATTCAGCAAGATCAAATGCTGCACCCACCTATTCGCGCTAAAGTGACACAACCTTCTGTAAAAAAAGTACAACAAGAACAAGTTGATGCTTCATTTTACTTTTCAGATGAGTTCCAACCCCAGTTGGAAGATGAAGGTCCTACACGCTATTTAAAACCGGGGTCAAACCCGTATGAGCTGAAAAAGTTGCGTAGAGGAGACTATGTTCCTGAACTATTCCTCGATTTACATGGCCTAACTCAAATGGAAGCTAAACAAGAAATTGGCGCACTAATCGCAGCATGTAAACGCGAAAATGTCTTCTGCGCCTGTATTATGCATGGTCATGGTAAACATATTTTAAAGCAGCAAACCCCACTTTGGTTAGCACAACATCCTGATATTATCGCTTTCCATCAAGCACCTAAAGAATGGGGAGGTAATGCATCTTTGCTACTACTTATTGAAACCCAAGAGCATACTAGACGCTAGCAAGCGACTGTTTAGTCAGTTGAAAAAAACTTACGTTTAAAAAATTCAAGGCCCCTTAAGGGGCAAATCGATAACATAAATCCGTGATTACTGATTCACAGAAAGCTGTGCTGGACTTAACATCCACTCAAGGTGAGCGTTATGACGTTTCACATCCAACTCAATACATGCAATTGAGGAGGTGATAAACATAGGTGGAGCCTCATGGGGGCATAATTCCGACACCAAATACCCCACCAGCGGTAAATGTGAAACCACCAGCACTGCATTAGCGCCCATTATTGCCAAATCACGAATATGATCAGCCACAAATGCCGCATTACCACCGGGGGTCAACATATCCATGACTGTCGCTTGATGAGGTAAGCTAAGATGTTCTCGCACAACCTGCAATGTTTGTTCAGCTCGGACATAAGGGCTAACAAGGATATTATCAATGGCAGGGTTACGTTTATTCAACCATTGAGCCATCAAGGCCGAATCATCTTTTCCCTTCTGGGTTAATACTCTAGCCGCATCACTCGCAGCCTGTAACGCTGCATCACCATGACGCATAATATAAACTTGCATAATCCACCATCTGAGTAGCCTAACGACAAGCATTGGCTAATCTTTTTGTTAATATAATTTGTTGTAAAAGTCACCATCAGTGGGGCGAAGAGTGATTCTGCATCAAACTTCTAGCAAATAAAATGACCTGAGTAGTTTTTTGTCACTGATTTTGTCTGAAAAACACATAAAATTTGGCACACTCTCTTAATCAAGGTATGTCAGGTATTTCATAAACAAATACTATTTTCCAACCGTTTACCTTAACAATAATCGTTCTACTCAACAAATAAAAAGCCTGATAATTGCCAACTGGAGCAAATATATCAGGCCTTGTATTCTGAGTTGTTAATCCGAGCTTTATCTAGTGAGCTAATGATTCTCAATCATCACTTACTGAAAAAATGTCTTATTTTCTTCTGCCATTTTGCATAAAAGCTCACACGGACGGAATTTATCACCATAACGTTCGGCTAGATTATTCATCGTATCCACTGTTTTTTGGATCCCAAGACTATCCATATAACGGAATGGCCCACCAAAGAAAGGAGGGAAACCAATACCAAAGACCGCACCGATATCACCATCACGTGCATTTTGAATAATCTTCTCATCTAAGCAGCGAACAGCTTCATTGAGCATAAGCATCACACAGCGTTCAGCAATATCAATTTTACTTAAATGGTTTTTTGGATGCACATTGATTAATGAATAGATGCTCTTATCTACCTGACGTTTTTTAGATTTTTTCCAAAAGCGCAGCTTAGAGGATGGTTGATGTCCATATAAATAAAAACCTTTCCCGTTTTTCTTACCTTTACGGTCATCTTTATTCACTTTGTCTAAAAGATCAGGCGCCTTGAACCTATCACCAAAGCGATTCACTAAAATAGGTAAGATTTTCGTTCCTACGTCAATACCGACTTCATCAAGTAAGTTGAATGGCCCGACAGGGAAACCAAAATCGACTAAAGCACTATCAATATGTTCAATTGATTCCCCAGCCATTAAACATTCGGCAGCTTCACATAAGTAAGGGGCTAAAATACGATTCACATAAAAACCTGCATCATCCCCAACCACGATTGCCGTTTTACCTTGGCGTTTGGCAAACGCCACGACGGTTGCGATCGTTTCATCATCTGTTTTTTGATGGGGGATCACTTCGACTAAAGGCATTTTATCGACAGGACTAAAGTAATGCAGACCAATCACTTTTTCTGGGTGAGCGGCAGGTTCAGCAATTTGATGAATAGGTAACGATGATGTATTTGATGCAAAAATGGCTTTTCCTTGAGTCACATTTTGTACTTCGGTCACCATTTTTCGTTTCAAAGCCAAATCTTCAAAAACAGCTTCAACAACGATATCTGCATGCTCAAAACCTTGATAAGTTAAGGTTCCTGATATTTTCGCCATCACAGCACTACGTTCACGCGCAAGCATTCGCCTTTTATTAACTCTTTGTGTTAATAACTCCCAGCTATACCCTAATGCGTGAGTTACCCCTTTATCATTAATATCTTTGATACGAACAGGAAGGTTACCTTTCATTGCTGTTACAAATGCAATGCCACCCCCCATCAAACCACCACCTAAGATACCAATTTGATTAAATTTTAATGGCTTAGCTGAAGATCCCGTTTCATTTTTCAATGACGTTGTAGCAAAGAATAGACTACGTAAAGCGGCTGATTCTGGTGTCATGACTAGCTCGCCAAACGCTTTTGCTTCCGCTTCGTATCCTGCTTTAGCACCTTTTTCAACACCCGTTTTGACCACTTGGATTATCTTTTCTGGTGCAGGATAATGCCCTTTGGTTTTGCGCATCACTGTTTGTTTGGCACTAGAAAAAACTTTATTACGTAATAAACTACTACTGAGTAGCCTTTGTTGCCACGGAAGTGGAGCACGTTGGACTTTGCCTTTTTTAGCCATCGCTATCGCTACATCTAACAAAATGGTGTCCGGTACGACATCATCAACCAGCCCCATTCTCTGTGCCTGTTTTGCGCGTAACTGCCTCCCAGTCAACATCATATCTAACGCATTGGGAATACCAATCAATTTAGGTAAACGTTGAGTGCCCCCAGACCCAGGTAGTAAACCAAGCTGTACCTCAGGCAAACCTAAACGGGTTTTCGTATCATTGGAACAGACCCTAACATGACACGCGAGCGCTAATTCTAGCCCCCCACCAAGACAAGCACCATGAATAGCAGCAACAATCGGCAATGGATAGCTCTCTAACTTATCAAAGAGTTTATGCCCTTCCCGCGATAACTCACTGGCTTCCTCTTTACTTTTACAATCCGCGATCATGCTAATATCCGCACCCGCGATAAAACTGTCTTTTTTACCCGAGGTGATGACTAGCCCTTTTAAGCCAGAAGTCGATTGCGCCTGCTGTAAAATGGCCAAAAATTGTTGTGCAAACTCCGCTTTTAGCGTGTTAACTTTTTCATTCGGCACATCAATGAAAATCACGCCAACCGTTTGAGCGTGAACCTCAAGGCGAAATGCATCTTGGATGCACTCTGCTTGAACTTCGGTTTCCGAATGGTGTGTCATTATTCCACCTCCAAAATCATTGCGGCACCTAAACCGCCCGCAGCACATGCTGTGGTTAAACCAAACCCACCACCACGTCGACGTAATTCATGAAGAGTTTGCGTCACCATACGCGCCCCTGTTGCAGCAAAGGGATGCCCATAAGCAATAGATCCCCCCAACACATTAAACTTATCCATATCTACTTCGCCAATTTCTTTTGATAGCCCCAATTTTTCTTGGGCAAATTGGCGGCTCGAAAAGAGTTTAATATTGGCCAATGTTTGGGCGGCAAAGGCTTCATGCATATCAATTAACGTTAAGTCTTGTAGTGACAAACCTGCCCGTTTAAGGGCTATCGGTGTTGCATAGGATGGACCTAATAACATGTCTTGCCAAACATCGATGGCTGAAAATGCAAAACTACGAATATAGCCTAACGGTGTATAGCCCAACGCTTTAGCACGAGATTCGGTCATCATTAACACAGCGGCAGCTCCGTCTGTTAATGGTGTACTATTCGCGGCGGTGACAGTACCGTGTTTACGGTCAAAGGCTGGTTTTAACTTAGCATAAGACGATAGGATAGAGTTGGTACGAATATTATTATCTTGTGTAAATGCTTGCTTGAATGGAGGCATATATGCCGTCATGACTTCTTGTTGCAACACACCACTTTCCCAAGCTTTAGTCGCAAGCAAATGTGAACGATGGGCAAGCTCATCTTGTTGTTCTCGGGTGATGTGATAGCTTTTTGCCATTTGTTCTGCGGTATCCCCCATGCGCAAACCAGTTGAATATTCAGCAACAGCTGGCGCAACGGGCAATAAATCCTTTAAACGCAATTTAGACATTAATGACAGTTTCTGACCAAAGGATTTGGCTTTGCTCAAAGATAAAAGTGTGGCTGCCAACTTTTTAGATACCCCAATAGGCAATACCGAAGATGAGTCTGCCCCTCCGGCGATCCCGATTGAGATATGCCCTGCCATCATGCTCTCAGCGATGTTCGCCATTGCTTGAAAGCTAGTAGCACACGCACGTGAAACACTATAAGCATCTGTCGAAACGCTCATGCCTGTTCCTAATACGATCTCCCGTGCAATATTAGGTGCTTCAGGCATCTGTACAACTTGCCCAAATACAAGTTGTTCAATAAGTTGCTTTTCTATACCGGTTCGGGTTAGCAACTCTGCAACAACGGCTTTTCCCAGATCAACTGCTGCAATTCCTTGATATGCTGTCGCTTGCTTGGCAAAAGGTAAACGAAGGCCGCTAATGATTGCGATCCTTTCCTTTGCCGGATAATTGCTTTCACCATGGTGGGAAAGTTGGTTCATGGTAGCTCCTGCTAAAAAGTGATAAAAAGTTTGATGACCTATAAACCTTTCATGTGTACCACGGCAGTAACCTGTTAGACCCATATTTTAAATATGATGGCATATGTGAATAAGCTGTTCCTCTCCCTCTCTTTTAAGAGTTGATAGAGAAAGTGTCACTTTCTTCAACATCACGTTGATAATGTACTACCGCCCAAAGAGGTCTGACCTGTCACCATTGTTAACATAAAATTTACATTCGGAAAATAGCAACATTGAGAAAATGCGAGCTTGCACACAACTTGATGAAGATTAATGAAAGAAAAAAGAAAAGAAACCAAGCGCGGAAAAAGAGATATGTTTACAATAAAGATCCTTCACTATCGTTAAATTTTACCATAGTGAAGGAAATGAAAAGTTAATCATCCGTTTGATTAACGCAAACCTAATTGAAAAATGAGACTTTCTGCTTCACAGCTAAACGTAAAATTAGCCGATAACTCAAACCGACCGTCAACATGGTCAATAGTATGGCTGATAACACAAGGATCTGATTCAACCGACCTTGCTTTTTCTGTCAGTTGTTTCAACATGGATTCTGCCTCTTCTTGGCTTGCGAATACATGCTGATACGACGCAGTGCAATCTTTGTTATCCAAAACTGTACCTACATCTACACAGCAGCAAGCAGCAGTCTCTTCCGCGCTACAACGGTTAATCGCATCAGTCATTTTATTCTCCAAATCAACACACTGTTAAGTGGTTATCATACCGCTGAAAAAGAGGGAAAAACCAGTGTGTCGCCAATAGAATCTCAGACTATCCGCTATAAGTTTGATCTAACCCCATAAATAATCATTAAAAGTAGAATCGCCCTCATCATATGTTGCCATTTTGTTAAATACGTCTCAATTTTGAAAACATTTTAGAGATAAACAAAAAACATACTTGCAACACATGAGGTGGTCAGACCTATACTCTAGTAACTGGTCTGATTTGTCATAGAGGCAAGCGACCCTACAATTCTGCGCTTCTTGCGATAGAAGTCGCCTACTATAAATAATAAACAAGAGGGTTTTGGTCATGAGCCAGAAAAACTGTAATCCCCCCACTTTTCACAGTAACTATTTATAGAGTTTAAGCTACCTGTAATCGCTGTCTCGGGGGTATTCCTCCAATCGCCGTATTCGGCCGCTCATTGTTATAAGTCCAAAGCCACTGTGTGGCAAGTTCTTGAGCGTGCTCAACGCTCTCAAATATATTTAAATCAAGCCATTCATGACGAGCTGTTCGGTTAAAGCGTTCAATGTAAGCATTTTGTGTAGGCTTGCCAGGCTGAATATAAAGTAAGGTAATTTGCTGCCGTGTTGCCCAGTTTATTAGCTCTCCTGAAATATATTCTGGTCCGTTGTCGCATCGTATCGCTTTGGGTTTACCGCGCCACTCGATGACTTGTTCTAACGACCGAATAACTCGTGCGCTAGGCAACGATAAATCAACATCAATCGCTAAGCATTCACGATTAAAATCATCAATGACATTAAAGGTTCGAATGCTGCGGCCACTGGCTAAGCTGTCTGACATAAAATCCATAGACCATACTTGGTTAATGGCTACAGGCACACTGAGGGCATCAGGCTTATCGCGTTTTAAGCGTTTGCGAGGCCTAATTCTAAGATTAAGCTCCAACTCACAATAAATTCGATAAACGCGCTTGTGGTTCCATGCGAAGCCCTTTACGTTGCGTAAATACAAGAAACATAGACCAAACCCCCAACGTTTTTTGTTTTCGGTTAGGCGTATTAGCCAGTCAGCAATCTGATCGTTTTCAGCATTAAGTTTACTTTGATAGTAAAAGCAGCTTTCGCTCACATTCATGCACAAGCAAGCAAAGCGAATGCTTATGTCATACTTAATTGCGGCAGCCTTAGCCATCTCCTTACGATGAGATGGCTTTATAACTTTCCCTCAAGCGCCTCCAAACGAATCTCAGCTTTGAGACGTTCTTCCGCATACATTTTTTTGAGCCGACGGTTTTCGTCTTCGAGTTCTTTCATTCGCTTCATCAACGAAGCATCCATACCGCCGAATTTAGCTCGCCACTTATAAAATGTTGCAGAGCTAACACCATGTTCTCGGCAGAGTTCTGGAACGGGCATACCACTTTCATTTTGTTTAATGATTGCCAATATCTGGCTATCAGTGAATTTTGATTTACGCATAGAAAACTCCTTGAGTTTATTTTAATAGAATTTTCTATAAATAACTGCTGCGATTTTTCGGGGGGATTACAAAACCTATTTACTCGATCAGCTTTAGCAATAGCAGTGGCAATGATTTCATCCAATGCGGGTGCCGCTGGTTTTTTGCTTAATGAATATTCCACATCTGCGCTCGGACGCGCATTTTCTGGTGCCGGCGCAATTGGCGATAACGCAAGTGAAGGTAGTCGTAACCCTGCTGCAATGATGTTATTCGATCGTCCAGCCATTTCAGTCGGTGCGGTTTATATCGACCCTAGTGTTGATATTAAAGGACGTGGGGCATCTCCTTTAGGAAGTAACTTGACTGCAAATGATATTGCACCAAGTGCACTAGTACCTAATGCTCACTTTATTTTTCCTATCAATGATAAGTGGGCTGTGGGCACATCCATGACCACCAACTTTGGCCTAGCAACTGACTTCAGTAAAAATTATGCTGCTGGCCCTATCGGCGGTAAAACTGACCTTAAAACCGCGAATTTAAATTTAAGTGGGGCATATCGCTTAAATGAGAATTTTAGCTTTGGCTTAGGTGTCAATGCCGTTTATGCCGATGCTGAAATCACCCGCCATGCAGGTGATTTAGGGAAATTAACACCACTACTTGGATTACCACCTATTCCAGCTAGTACCACAACGGCAAAACTCACAGGCGATGATTGGGGTTACGGTTGGAACGCGGGTATCCTCTATGAACTCAATCCGGACAACCGCTTTAGTTTGACTTACCGCTCTAAAGTGACGGTTAAATTTAAAGACGGTAAATACTCAAATGACCTACCAGCCAATTTACCAAGTAACCTGCCATTAGTCGGTACTGGTGGTGAAAAAATCAAAGGTAAACTTGACCTAAACCTGCCTGATATTTGGGAATTCTCAGGTTACCATAAAGTTGCCCCTCAATGGGCACTACACTACAGCGTAGCCTATACTGGCTGGAGCGAATTCAAAGATTTAACAGCATATCGCAGTAGTGATGGGAAAGAATTATTCCACAAGGCTGAAAACTTTAAAGATGCTTGGCGTTTTGCTGTCGGTACCACTTATTACTATGATGATAACTGGACATTCCGTACTGGTATTGCCTATGACGAAAGTCCTGTTCCAACCAAATATCGTTCAATTTCTATCCCAGACCAAGATCGCTACTGGTTAAGTGCGGGGACAACCTATGCATTTAACGAGAATGCTTCTGTAGACCTTGGTATTTCTTATATGTATGGTAAGAAAGTGAATATTTCAGAAAAACTAAGTGAGAGTGATAAAATTCCACTTCCAGCATATCAATTTAAATCTGAAGGATCGGCGTGGCTATACGGTGTGAACTTTAACTATACCTTCTAATCTGCCATTTCAAATATATAACAGGGGGAGTTATTCCCCTGTTATATTTTCTGATACAACAAGATAATCTAAACAACTCAATTGTATTATCAGTAAAAAATTCATCATTGAAGTTTATACAATCTTCCGTAATTTCTTCTACCTATTTCAAAAATTTCTTCACTGTCATTAAACAAAAAGCGCACAAATAAAATAACCTTTTTCGCACTAAAAACACCGTCTTTTCCGAACGATTTAACTAGCATTTGCTTTTCTTGATTAAAAATAAACATGGCATTCTAATTTAAATAGCAAAATACACTACTACGTTCTAGCTAAAAATGGGGATTAACGCCCTTCTAGCCTGAGTTACGCTTGACTTTTACCCCGCTGAATCTATAAATTAAGTTGTAGCTGATTAGTGAAATTCTTATCATTGGCACTATATTCAGCTTACCACTGTAAAACTATTTCAGTTTCTTTTGTATCAATCATTTCGTTGTAAATAGTTTTGCACTTCTTTTTCATAACATCACACACCCTGCATGTTCTTGTCACTATGCTGAGTACAATATAGTTATTGTTTAATTCGGTGTGGTATCACTGACATATAGGCAAAATAAATTAACGTTTAAGCGCTATAAAAAGCTAACCGTTAATGACTAAAGAGGCAAATATGACAACATAGGAGATATTGTATGGGAACATTATTTACGGTTGGCTTTATCGGTGTTTTAGGTGTTATTGCACTTATTGACGCTATCACTTCTCGAGGAAAACGAGGCAATGAATAATACTCTTATCACTCTCTAATGCTTAATCGCAAAAGAGAGTGATAGCTTCAACTCAGACTTAATCCTTGTTTCTAATCAATAGAATCTAATTCGCCTTCAATTGCAGCCGCATTAGGATTTTCTGTAGCTTTCAATTCCCCGCCACTAGACAAGAAATCATTACGCTGGAAATAAGCCTCGCGCATTAGCAAATACGGATCTGATGAATTTTTCAACAACCCGTCGGAATCAAGTAACTGTGACCGCGTTTCAATCCCTTCTAAGGCCCATTTACCTGCTGACATCCAAAATGTTAAATAGCTCAGCATCGGATATAGGTCATCGACTAGATTTCCCCCCTCTTCTCGCGGTGTGAAGCTGCCATACCCTGGCAATACCACATAAGGACCATAACCCACATCATAGTAGCCCAATGTATTACCAAAACGTTTAGGCTCTTCCTTAGCGAGCTGAGGGTTAGCCATTGAAGCAACATCAATAAGCCCACCAACACCAAATACGGTGTTAAGAAAGAAACGGTTAAAGTGTTTGAAACCTTGAGTGACTTCACCTCGTAGGAAGCTATTTAGCATGCTAGCAGGTTCTTCAAGGTTAACAAAAAAATTGGTTAAACCGTTACGCGCCGGCATAGGCACATAGTCACGCCAAGCAACAGCCACAGGCCTCAATACATAAGGATCTAACACATTGTAGTTAAAATTGAACATTGCTCGGTTAAAACCTTCGAGCGGATCTGAACGCTCCTGAGTTTCAGGATTAATTGAGCTCGAGCACCCAGCAAGCAAGACTCCCGCAAGAAGCATGCCACTCATGCGAAACTTCATAATACTCTCCATTCCCTGTACCACAGTCATGGCACTTTTCTTCGAATTATAAACCAATGTGTTTATATTAAAACCAAATAGATATAATTGTTAACCAATTTGAGTGCTCAAAATGACCAAGCAGCAATAATGTTAATTATACCCTATTTAAGTGAGCTTTTTTTATAAGAAAAGTGATCAAATGCACGATTGGTTAAGTCTGAGACCGTATCGTAGACAATAAATGGGTAACTTACGGTTATTTTGACTAATTATTTTATTGCTCCTGAGCTACAGCCCTGTTGAGTCAGATTGTTTATTTTTCATTCTATTCACCAGACCAATATAAGCCCTGCTTTCTTTCTAAACACATTTTTTACATCACCTAATGGATAGCGACATTAGGAATATGCCGCTAAATTGGCTACTTTTATATCTTAGACATCACATTGAACAAAAGTTAACCTAACGTCTTTTTTTTGCGCTTTTACAAAAGAAATTCAACGTAACAACTTGATTCAATTAGAAGTCAGAAGTAGAATGCCGGACGTTAACATTATAATACTTTCTTTGAGTCCCCTTAGTTAAATGGATATAACGAGCCCCTCCTAAGGGCTAGTTGTAGGTTCGATTCCTGCAGGGGACGCCATGACAAGCTAAACCAAACTATTCCCACCTAAACAAAAACCTTACCAAACCAATCACAGCAACTCTATGCTATACCGAACTAAACAAAGCTAAACTGACATAAACAAACTTCTGGGGGGAGTATTGGGGGTATCGTATATTCTGCTCGATTTCAATACCCCCAATGAAGCTAAAAATTAAACAAGTAAAAACGGCAAAGCCTAAAGATAAATCATATCGACTTTCTGATAGTTTGTTTATCCACCAATTGATAATCACTGTGCATTTCGGTTTCATTAGCATTCACCGAAGCCGTGGTATTCACTCGCTTCCAATACCGCGGCTTAAACTGCCATCCTGTTGCTTTGAGTTGCGCTTGTCGGTGGCTTATGAAGGTATTTTTGAATAAAAAGAGAAGTCAATAAGAGGATTAGATGCGGCAATTAGCACCGACGACTAAAGAAGAAGGGGGCAAAACCAGAAAGTATACAGTGGGTTACGTTTCCAACCAAAGTAAACCTCCCCCCAGCCCACAACTCACCTTAAGCGATAAGTGGTTGAATGAGTTGGGGTTTACGGTAGGCAGTCACTATCCCCTCACTCGCCAAGCCGGACAGTTGATTATCCGGCTGGCTGAGGAGTGAGAGTACTCAAGAAACCCCTGTGTAAAGCAGGGGCTATTTACGCTTAAACTTATGTGAAAAACTATCTAAAACACTTTTCACTGGTAAAGAAGCATTTTGCTCAAGATGGTATATTTTATCGTTAATCTTATTTAAATCATCTTCAGATAAACTGTGACTTCCCATAGATCTCAACGAGTCAACACAACTAATAAATAAGTCATAATCATCAGTATCAATGAGCGTTAAAATAATATTTAACTCATGACTATTTTTTAAATCCCCCAAGCATTCGACCAATCTAATTTTCCAAAATATAGATTTGTGCTCTAACACATCAAACAAATTAGACCAGTCTAGTTCATTGAATTTACTTAAAATTCTAGAGCATTCAACGATGCCGCAATCATACCAATAATCTCCAGGTTCATTGTCGTTACTAAAATCAGTAATACATAAATCAAATTCTTTATACATGTACATGCCTCAATCGGTCGGATTAAAGCCAGGAGCTGGCTTCCCACCTACAGGATACCCAGCTGTAAGTTGATTTCTTTTTTTAATCACATCAATTTCTATGCCATTAATTGTACCACGATGTAACGTTTCACCCGTTGAACTTCTTTGCCCAATAGCTGTGGAATTACCAATCTTCTTGACCGAGTCAATAATATTTTTATCTGACCAACTTTCAGGGAAAAGTGTACTCGTCTTAATTTTGGATAGATTTCCATCAGGAAACTGATGTCGTAAATTTTACAACTCTTGTACCATCTGGATTTAATCTTACTGCTTCTACCGCATAATTTGGATTTTCATTATTCACTGAAGGAGAGTGTCCCCCAATTAATTTATTTGAGTTTCCAACCCTTTGCCCTGACAGTATCTTAGTTTCTATTTCCGGTGAGACCACGGTTATATGGGGTTGATTAATTATCGGGCTAGTTTCTTTCCCCTTTTGCCCATTATTTTTCGCAGAATTATCGATTTTAGGAGTTTCAGTTCCGTTAGGTACCCCTTTCACACCTCCTGATGTAGTGGCTCGACCATCAATCAACCCTCTTTCATTCATCACAATCACTGCTGCTAAAATACCTGTTAGTTCTTTGAGGTTCTCTGTTTGTGATGAATGCTTATTGATTCTATTTTCTAATGCTGGCTCGAGTTTAGATATTGAATCTTTTACCATTTCTTGGCATTGAACATTACAATCTGGCAAGCCTTCTAATGTTTTTAGGCTTGATAATGCACTCTTCATGTCATTGGTTGATATTCCCCATCCTTCCGCTTGTGACTGAAGTTTTTTATCTGGTTTATCAATATCATGTTGTAACTGTTTTCTCTCTGCCGGTGTTTTTGCATTAGCGAATTCACCAACGAAAGTAATGATTTTTTCAGCATGTAAGAAGTTATTCTCAACTGTGGTCTTTCCTGCTTGACCTGAATTTGCTGCACTCGATGTATCATCAAGACAGTATACAGTGGGGTACTTGCCCAACCGACAGCGCCCGAACCCCAGCCCACAGCTGATAATCAGTGGTAAGTGGCTGAATGAGCTTGGGTTTACGGTCGGGAGTCACTTTACTCTCACTCGCCAAGCCGGACAGCTGATCATCCAGCTAACTGAGAGCGATTAGGATCATTAAGGAAGATCCCAAACCATTTTTGGGATCTTTATCCTATTTGATTATACTGGCATTTTTGATAATAAAGCACTTACGCTAGCTAAATCTTCGGGATGAGCTTTTAGGTACCTTTCACAAGCCATTCTGACATAACGATAACAGGTTTCTTTACTAACTATTATTGTATCCTCCTCAGTTGGAGGGTAACCCATTGCAAATTCAACACCTTCAAAATGATCCGATTCATCATAGCTATTCATATCAGGAAAATGACAATAGGCGCCATCTGTATTTAGCGCGCCTCCTTGTGAGAGTAGCTCAATAGCCCTCAAAAAATCACCATCTTCATACATACGATCAAAGTATGATGCAACAATGATATTTATACCCTCATCAATATCATGTTGATTAAAAAGCTCTTTTATCATGTAACCTCTTAATTAGGGTGGAAGTTTTTTACAGTTCCTGTTGATTTATCAACATATATTCTAAATGTAACTCCATCAACAGTTGCGTTAGCTTGACCACTTTTACTTGCCATTGCATCTTTATATCCTTTGGCTGCTGCTTGCTGCCCTAAGTCTAACATTTTTTGATCAGTATAAATTTTCGGGTCATAAACAGTTTTCTTAAATGGTTCCGCACCATTACCTTTATAGTTACCTGTTAAATTTCCTGCTGCATCCTTTGTCGGTATCCTATATTCAATTTGAGTAATACCTTTCACAGCTGTTGGTGTTTCACTAATAATTTGTAAACCTTTATCTTTAGCTGCTCCATAAAAAGCATCTGCGTTGTGAGCACCTGAAACACCGGCTTTTTGGGTGAATTTATCCATTGTTGCTAAATGTTTTGGTAATTCAATATGAAAGCTTATTCCATCAGGAAAAGTAACAATGGTTTCATTTTTAATAACTTCCAATTCAGGCCCACTATTAGTGCCTTTAGGAGGAGTTACGTTTGGTTTCACATTGGGTTTCGCGACACCTACACCAAATTGTTTCACCAATGATTGCGATATGGCCGCCCCTGACACTCCCTGTACAAGGTAAATTGAGCCAACATAGCGCCTTGCATACAGTTCAGCCTCACTGTCCGAGTAACCGTGACCTTTAAAGGCTTCGGTATAAGCTGCTACTAAATCAAACGCTTGTTGCGCTTCAGGCGAGGTGGAGTTCAGCAGTCGGTCAATTTCTTGATAACCTGCTTGCTGAGTTTTTGGATTCTGATAGGTCAGATCTACATAGGAGGCGATTTTATTTAACGCATCTTTTCGAGCCGCAGCACAGGTTGGGGTTGAACCACCTGAGCAGGTTTCTAGCAGTTGTTGAGTGCTTTCAACATCTTTAATTCGCAGCTCAGCGAGTTTCTGTTGCTCGACTTCTGTAATCTTCCCTTGCTTCTCTTTCAGCTCCAGTGACGTCTTCTGGCGGTGCTCTGAGTCGCTCAGATAGTTATTCTCAACAACAACTCATTCCATTGCAACTTGGCCAGATAAAACCACTTTTTTCTAGTCCACTCAGTGAGTTACAAGACAATTTTCCCAGTGCATTTTCGCGTTTGGGTTCGAACGCCCCGACATGAGCTTTTGGTTTTTGTAGAGCATATGTTTACAGTACTTTGTCGTAAAGTAAAAACACCGACGGCTAAAGCAGAAGTGGTAAAAACCAGAAACTATACAGTGGGTTACACTCCGAACCGCGGTAAACCCAACCCCAGCCCACAACTGATAATCAGTGGTAAGTGGCTGAATGAGCTTGTGTTTAGGGTCGGGAGTCACTTTACTCTCACACGCCAAGCCGGACAGTTGATTATCCGGCTGGCAGAAGGGGAGTAAAGAGGTTCAGGAGATCCCAGTATAGGGCTAGGATTACTACATTCAATAATTCCTAACGTATATTGAAACGATACATTAACCATATGGCAGCGCCAGCACAGCCACCAATAATGCTGCCTATCTCAAACCCACTTTTCCATTCCAGCTCAAGGACTGGTTTATCATTTAAAAGCCATTCTACTGATACAGCACTAATTGAAAAAACTATAGCGCAGAGTAATATTAGACAAAATAAATAGCATATTGAAGGCTTCATTTATTTTCTCCCTTATTTGCTTGTTCATTTACTTCAATAGGTTTTTTATTTTCTAAAACATTATAGTTTACAACTGAATTTCCATATTCCAAGCTAAATGAACCTAACCCACCTCCAATAATTCCCGGAGCAGGGCTAATCGTTGTTCCTTCTGTGATAAAATTTGAATATTTTGACTTGTCACTGTATTCAAATGCTTTTTTACTCGCCGACATCCCAAAGTGATGCTTAATTTCAGCTGCTTCCATTTTACTTGTAATGCTTGACCCAAGGCCATAACCTAACATAGTTCCAAAGCCTGCCCCGATCATGGCTGCTTCAGAGTCATTTCCTAATACTTGGCTTGTCAGGTAAGCACTTCCTACATTGAGTCCCATATTAGTTTGGAGTGATTTTCCTGTTCCCCCCCAACCTGTAACTCCCGAAGAAAAGAAGCTTAAATAATCAAATTTATCACCTGTATTTCCATTATAGAGCTGAACTCCACCATTAGCGCCCATGCTTAAACCAGAACCCGTTAATTTAGCGCCAGTCGATATATTCGAGCTTAATAAAGACTTGCCACCTGCTAATAATCCAAACACATTTTCAGGCTCTGCAACAAATGCTCCCAACCTATCCCAGTTATCTGATTTACTCATGCCATATTCGAGATCTTTTTGGTTTTCATATAAAACAGCATTTCTGACATCTTCATTGTCTAAAGAGCCGTATAACCATGTCGGTCTTTCTGCTGCTGAAATCCCGCCATCAAGTTTTAACCTTTCATATCCGGCAGTACAGTTCAGCGAATACCTATCACAATCTGCTTTGTATTTATCAGAGTTTTTTCTATTCAATTTAGAATACTGGTCAATAACTGGCTGACAGTCACTTCCTTCACTTCTACATTTCGTCATTGCCCTATCAAATTCTCTAGCTTCATTAAAGCTCAGATAGTTATTCTCAACAACAACTCATTCCATTGCAACTTGGCCAGATAAAACCACTTTTTCCTAGTTCACTCAGTAAGTTACAAGACAATTTTCCCAGTGCATTTTCTCGTTTGGACTCGAACGCCCCGACGTGCGTTTTTTGGTATTACAGTACAAGTTTCTACTATATCTTTTCGTAACGTAAAAACACCGACGGCTAAAGACGAAGTGGTCAAAACCAGACAATATACAGTGGGTTACGCCCCGAACCGAGGTAAACCCAACCCCAGTCCACAACTCACCTTAAGCGGTAAGTGGCTGAATGAGTTGGGGTTTACGGTGGGGAGTCACTTTACCCTCACTCGCCAAGCTGGACAGTTGATCATCCGGCTGGCTGAGGAGTAAAGTGACTAATAAGATAAACCTTATTCATTTTCAAAGCTTATCTTTTAGTTAATTACATTTAAACTTATTCAATATCCAAAGGCCTAATGCACCTACACTACCACCAATCGTGCTAAGTTTGACAAGGGTCCATAACTCATCAATACTGAAATTAAATTCTTTTCCATGAATTGCAGCTAATATAATATCAATAAGTATCGAAGAAACTAAACTGGCAACGAATATTACAAGTATAAATAATGGCAGCAAGACTAATAAAAATCGAAAGTTATTCATTTTACTTTCCCGTGTCATTCTTAATTTCATCGTTAATTCTACTATTTGTTTTTTCTGTTACTACTGAACTGGTAACATTACCAGCTACGCTAGGCCCCTTAGCTGGAGATAAGTCTTTTGATAACCCTAATTGTCCTTTATTCGCACCACCTTGTAATCTAGGGTTATATTTAGGATCTAAACCTTTTGTCTCCACATACTTCCATTTATTACTTCCCCACTTTATGAGACCGCCTAGTCCATAACCGATTCCTGAACTAATTCCGGTTGTTCCAGCACCGAGTAATGGATCTTCACCTTTTAATTCACTTGAAAGCCCCCCACCAAAAGCATTCCACCCTACTACACCATAAAAATTAGAGTCTTTAGTAATTCCACCTACGTGAGCAGCAATGAGTACATCAGTGTAATTAATGGGTTTGTAATCCCCCCGAAAAATCGCAGCAGTTATTTATAGAAAATTCTATTAAAATAAACTCAAGGAGTTTTCTATGCGTAAATCAAAATTCACTGATAGCCAGATATTGGCAATCATTAAACAAAATGAAAGTGGTATGCCCGTTCCAGAACTCTGCCGAGAACATGGTGTTAGCTCTGCAACATTTTATAAGTGGCGAGCTAAATTCGGCGGTATGGATGCTTCGTTGATGAAGCGAATGAAAGAACTCGAAGACGAAAACCGTCGGCTCAAAAAAATGTATGCGGAAGAACGTCTCAAAGCTGAGATTCGTTTGGAGGCGCTTGAGGGAAAGTTATAAAGCCATCTCATCGTAAGGAGATGGCTAAGGCTGCCGCAATTAAGTATGACATAAGCATTCGCTTTGCTTGCTTGTGCATGAATGTGAGCGAAAGCTGCTTTTACTATCAAAGTAAACTTAATGCTGAAAACGATCAGATTGCTGACTGGCTAATACGCCTAACCGAAAACAAAAAACGTTGGGGGTTTGGTCTATGTTTCTTGTATTTACGCAACGTAAAGGGCTTCGCATGGAACCACAAGCGCGTTTATCGAATTTATTGTGAGTTGGAGCTTAATCTTAGAATTAGGCCTCGCAAACGCTTAAAACGCGATAAGCCTGATGCCCTCAGTGTGCCTGTAGCCATTAACCAAGTATGGTCTATGGATTTTATGTCAGACAGCTTAGCCAGTGGCCGCAGCATTCGAACCTTTAATGTCATTGATGATTTTAATCGTGAATGCTTAGCGATTGATGTTGATTTATCGTTGCCTAGCGCACGAGTTATTCGGTCGTTAGAACAAGTCATCGAGTGGCGCGGTAAACCCAAAGCGATACGATGCGACAACGGACCAGAATATATTTCAGGAGAGCTAATAAACTGGGCAACACGGCAGCAAATTACCTTACTTTATATTCAGCCTGGCAAGCCTACACAAAATGCTTACATTGAACGCTTTAACCGAACAGCTCGTCATGAATGGCTTGATTTAAATATATTTGAGAGCGTTGAGCACGCTCAAGAACTTGCCACACAGTGGCTTTGGACTTATAACAATGAGCGGCCGAATACGGCGATTGGAGGAATACCCCCGAGACAGCGATTACAGGTAGCTTAAACTCTATAAATAGTTACTGTGAAAAGTGGGGGGATTACAGGTTTATCTCCAGATAACTGAATGAGGTAATTAGCACTTCCACCTATACCCGCTACAATAAGCCCTGTTCCTGAATATAATCCTAATCCAGCAACGCCAGCGGCATGTCCCGAGGTTTCTAAATTACCGTCATTAATACCTTTAGCAATTTCCGCTTTACAATTTTGATCGCAATCTTTGATATCAGCAAGCCAGAATCCAAGATTCCCACCGAGCCCAGCGCCAGACATAGTGTTATTCTCAACTGTGGTCTTCCCTGCTTGACCTGCATTTGCCGCACTTGAGGTATCACCACCCACCAAGCCACCAGCAATGCCCGCCGCCAGACTCGCAAATGCACTCACTGTTGCTTTTTCGTCTTCCGTCAGTTGGCTTGCAGCTTTGCCATACAGTTTCTCAGATAACATCCCCACCGCTTCTGCCGTCACTGTACCCAGTGATTGCGCACTCGCATTCGCCACCGCTTTGTTCACATCACCATTCACTAACCCTTGGATTAACGCTGTACCTGATTCGACTATGCGCCGTTTGTCTCCACCGACACCCCAACCCGATTGATTGATTTCAGCCTGAATGAGAACTGTGTAAACAGATCGATACGTTGAAGCCTGAAGACCAAGATATGATTTGTCATTTTTTAGATATGGCAATCGCCCAAGAGAAGATTAAACAGGTGATTGGCGTGATGAAGTAAATTATTTAAACGCGGATAAAACAGGTTGCAGCCTGCTTTATCCGCTAACCAGTGCAACTAACAGGTGTAGTCACCACGGCTAAGCGCGATTGTAGTGTAAAAACACCGACGACTAAAGAAGAAGTGGTCAAAACCAGACAGTATACAGTGGGTTACGTCCCCAACCGCAGTAACCCCCCCCCCCAGCCCACAACTCACCTTAAGCGGCAAGTGGCTGAAAGAGATGGGGGTCTGAGGTAGGCAGCCACTACACCCTCACTCGGCAAGCCGGCGAGTTGATCATCCGGTTGAGAGAGAGCGAGTAAGATCGTCAAAGAAAATCCCTGTATTTACAGGGATCTTCTTATAATTAATCGTTCAGTGAGCTAGTAATAAATGGTGTTATGACAATACTCAGATTGTCGTATCTTGCCTTATCTATCAATTTGATTATTTCGTTTATATAATCTATTGATTGCATTTCTGTTAGCTGGTCTTTCAGAGTATTAAACTCTCTTTTCAGTGCTAATAGCATTTCACTTCCTGTAAAAAATTCTTCATCGCAATTAGTTAACGCTGATAATATTGGGAAAGTAGCATTATTTAATGAAATAAATAAATTTTCATTTCCATCATAGTTACTCACAGACATTACTGAATCATATCGCTCAGTATCCCACAATAAAAAAGTATACATAATTAATTGACCCTTGTTTTACCTGGGAATGTATTTACTAGATTTCCATGTTTATCTGTAATAACAGTCATTGTAGATGTAGGATTGCCTCCACTTTTCGCATCAATACCTATTGGTCGCCCCATATCAACAAAATGCATATAGTTATCAGTAGTTTGGGAATAAATCACAGGAGATTTAACAACAGTATCTGATTGTAAGATTACTTTTAACTCATCTTTAGTCACTGTAAAATGGGATTTATTAGCACCCCATTCACCACCGTGTTTCTTCCATGCATAATCAAGTCCTGAGCCTGTAGAACCATCACCAACCCTTACATTAACACGTGACTGTGTAATTGAGTTTTTCCACTCTGGACTAACTTTCTCTGTAGGTAACGCATGTCCAGACTCTATGTTTTTAGGTGGGGTTACATCAGGTTTTACATTCGGCTTACCTGTAACTTTATTTCCGAGATAGCCACCTGATACAGTTGCGCTACCAATACCAAAATTGATTAAGCCATCAGCTATTTTGCCATCTGCAATTTGGGCAAGACCAGTTCCTGTTTGGTAAGAACCACCTGAAATCAGCGCCAATCGCATTAATTGGCTAGCTCTACCCGGACCGGCTAATAAAGCATCAGTACCAATCATCGCTTGCCATTCATGCCTAGCTTGAGTACTGAGTTGGCTTAATACTTTATTATATTCAGCTGTTAAATCAGGCAAATAATTCGGATATTTTAGTATTTGTTCGACGGCTTTGAAAGCATCCGCTTCACTCATCCCTCTTAACTGCAATTGCGTACCATACGCATTGAGATATTCAGTTAATACCGCTTCTTCGGCTTTATTCAGTGTGCCTTGCCTATACTGATAAAGTAACTTTTCGGTATAATTATCTTTATCAGTCAGATAGATAATATTTAAAGACGCCTCTTTTAGGTTTTTACCTGTTTTTTGGTCTTCAAGTGCTTTATCCCTTATCTTTTGATCATCTGGACTTAAATGGTTATTCTCAACTTAACATTCAATTCTATGTCCATTCCTGTGTACCATCTTGAAGTATCCAGACTGCCCCCCCAGGACAACTTTCATCAAAAAACCAAAATTGATCAATTAATTCCTCTTCTGTCTCAGGAAATGCGTCATAAAAACATTGCAATTGTTCATCTATCGAGCCACTTAAAAATTTACCGTGCTTAGCTAATTTTAAATGACCTTCATACAATAATTTTTTTAAGAACCAAAAAAATATTTTTTTCCTTTCCGGAAAGGAAAAATCTTCACAAATTACATGTAGAGAAGGAAGCATGTCTGGTGTGATATAGGCCCATAACCCGTCTAAAGCTTGGGTTTTAGCGTATTCAACAACCGTTTCATATTCAACATTTGATACCATATAGTTCCCTACCTGAATTTTATCTCTGCATTTTTTCCAAGCCCATTTTCTACTTGTTTTAAAGTAGGGCTGTTCCTTATTTGTATTGTCCAACGAGCACCTGTTTGCTCTGCTGAACTAGATACACTCCTAAGAGTTATCATTGTTCCATCAGCCAGTTTCGCAGTATAAATCCCATCTTTTACCTTAGTTAGTGGTTGAGCGGCCAATTGCTCAGCATAATTATATATCTGTTGGTCCGTTAAATTTTGACTTTCATAAACTCTAGTTGAATAACGATTCCCTCCTATTCCCTGCCTAATTGTCTGACCATCAATAGTTATATCCTGAGAAGGGGAGTTTTTATCATAAATTTTTGATAATTCATCAAAGCGTTTTTGTTGGAGCTCTCTATTACGAGCGTTTTCCTCATCCTGAGGTTCCCAACCACCCGGAGCTCCAGAACTGCTGCCACCTAACTCATTTTTTTGCTCAGTTGTTAATCCTTTACCAATATTAGGTTTGGAAGAGTCATTGTTACCTGATGAATGGCTATCTGCAAAAATACCACTTACATTTAATTCCCGTCCTTGAGAATTCTTTGATGCAGTAATGTTTTTTGTACCATCTGCATTAAGGGCAGCTTGGAAAATGCCCTCTTTAGAATAAACAAAAATAAACTCATCAACAAATTTGACAATATCTCCCCTGCGAATCTGGCTCCCTGCCCCACCGTTATCCATGATATAGACTGTATTACCATTTTGATCCTTAGTTTCTCTTGCCCCTCGGACAAATGCCTGACCAAATCCCGCTTGTTTAGCCAGAGATTCCATCGTAACAGGCGGCTGGTTTACAGTCAGGGCGTTTCTTTCCCAGAGAATATCAAATTGCTTTTGCTGTTCCGGTGATAACGCCGCTTTTACCTCAGCAATATTTACTTCACCTTCGGCATTGATAAAATCGTTGATAGATTTACCAATATTTTTTAATGCGTTATCCAGCGCTAAAGCTATTTTCTTATTTGCATCGGCATCATTTATACCGGGGAAAACTGGCACAGGAAGAGGACCGAAAGGAGAAGGAAGAGCAACCGCATTATTCTCAACAACAACTCATTCCATTGCAACTTGGCCAGATAAAACCACTTTTTCCTAGTCCACTCAGTGAGTTACAAGACAATTTTCCCAGTGCATTTTCGCGTTTGGATTCGAACGCCCCGACATGAGCTTTTGGTTTTTGTAGAGCATATGTTTACAGTACTTTGTCGTAAAGTAAAAACACCGACGACTAAAGAAGAAGTGGTCAAAACCAGACAGTATACAGTGGGTTACGCCCCGAACCGCGGTAAACCCAACCCCAGCCCGCAACTCACCTTAAGCGGTAAGTGGCTGAAAGAGATGGGGTTTGAGGTAGGCAGTCACTATACCCTCACTCGCCAAGCCGGACAGTTGATTATCCGGCTGAGTGAGGGGGAGTGACACTATCGATACACATCAAAGGTAGTAGGTTTTAGAAATTAGAGCTCACTACCTATCTTTTTGATAAAAAGTTAGAGATGGCCCATAATCAGATTCTAAATTATGAAAATCTACTAAAAATTCTTTTGTTGGAAATGCTTTTTTAAGGGACATTTCCCAAGAACACTTCATAACTTGGCATAACTGCAAGAAAATTGAGTCAGATGTATTATCTAAATTGCCTGTGAATAGGTCATATAAGTGTACATGATTTAACATTTTTTCTATTGCAGAACGATTCGTTCCAAATTGTTTTTTCCACTCATTAAAGTTACTTTCTTCATACCTATCACTTAATAATATGCAACCATCTATATCAACGAACTCAGGTATCAATAATTTCACACTACAAAGTACATCTTCTGGATGACAACAATCACTAATATAGTCATTAATCGTCATATCGTTTGGAGAGCCCCAGTTATTTTTCCATAGTTCATAACGAGTTAAATCATATGGCTCTTCAATTAATATAATTTTTTTCATGGAATTTCATCCTCACGAACTGGTCGGGGTAACGCTTTAGTTGATGGAGACTGAACCCTTACTTGCCCATTAGGTAATACATTACGCCCATACTCTATAACATGAGGAGTCGAAACACCTCCGTGTGCAGCACCAGTGACATCAACCCGTTTCAAAATCATACCGTTAGAATCATAAGTCGCATAGCTTGTAATATTTCCTTGGTTATCAGCTCGATATACAGTACCGTTTTTAGGTCCATTCTCAATTTGGAACCTTCCACTTACTTGTTGAGCATTCTCTAATGGACCACCCGCAAGGTTAGTCGTATTTCGAGGGGGTCGTTGATGATTATTACCTGTATTTTGTGGAGACTGAGAACTACTTTCTGAGTCTTTTTGTTTACCACCTTTACTGCCCCCGCCCTTAATCCCAGCAACAGATATTCCAGCCCCCGGTACAGCGCCACCAATTCCAATATTTTCACCTGCTTCTTTAGCTATTAATGCACCTTTAGCTGTGACAGATAGTGAGTCATAAATCGCTTGGGCACTTTGTGCATTTTCCGCTTTCACAAAATTAACAAGTTGAGCGCGATCTTCACTGCTCAAATCATCAACAAGGGCAGACCATTTCAGGGCGTCAGCGACATCAATACCGCCATTTAAATCAGACCACGCAGCGATAGCAACAGATGAACTACCATCCTTAATTTCAGCAATGGTTTTATCTCTATTGTCCTCACTAATTTTACCGTATTTAGCATAAATCCTTTTTTTATCTGCGCCTGTTCTATCTGCTTCTTCAAGTTCTCTCATCATATCAACAACATTTTGAGAGCTCAAATAGTTATTCTCAACTGTGGTCTTCCCTGCTTGACCTGCATTTGCTGCACTCGATGTATCGCCACCCACCAAGCCACCAGCAATACCCGCCGCCAGACTCGCAAATGCACTCACTGTTGCTTTTTCGTCTTCCGTCAGTTGGCTTGCAGCTTTGCCATACAGTTTCTCAGATAACATCCCCACCGCTTCTGCCGTCACTGCACCCAGTGATTGCGCACTCGCATTTTCACCTTTTGCCAGCGCTAATGCAACATTTGCAATCGCATGAGCGGCTAGTCTACCTTTTTATTATCTTCTGGAATATTTTTGGCAATTTCATTTGCAATGTACGGCGCACTCGCATTCGCTACCGCTTTGTTCACATCACCATTCACTAACCCTTGGATTAACGCTGTACCTGATTCGACTATGCGCCGTTTGTCTCCACCGACTTGCCAGCCAGAGTCGTTGATTTCAGCCTGAATGGCATTCTCTCGCTCTTGGCCTGTCAACGTGGGATTATTTTTATTCACTTCTTTCGTCGCGTTAATGGTGGCTTCCGTCAATGCCACATCGGTAATTTGTTGGCCTATCTCACCAATTAACTGATTCTGCTCTATCCGTTTTTGCTCTTTCTCTTTATCAAAAATGCTATTGAGCTTTTCATGGGCATTACCCGTATCACGGCTTAAGTCATTGATATCTTGTTTCTGGTTATCCTTATCACGAATTGTAATCTCACCGTCAGATACCGCCGATTGGGTGGTGTTGCTGTCTTTACCTTTATTATTCACATTGGTTAGCAATGAACCCGCGGCATTGGTCATAAACTGGTCACCGACTGATGCACCACCCGTGCTAAAGCCGCCGCTTTGGCTATCCACCTTATATTCGGCTTTATTTTTGATATCCCCAAAGCCCAGCGTGCCCGTATCCAACTTGTTCTTCTCAGCGTCCGCAGTGCTGCTAATCACCGCCCCATCGAGTTGCGTATGATTGCCAACGGTGATATCAAAGCCGCCTTTACCGGCATTAATACCCGTTTGTTTATCCACCGATTGATAATCACTGTGCATTTCGGTTTTACTGGCATTAAGACTCAGTGAGCCACCGCCCGCTTGGCTGATACTACCGCCTGCACTGCTACTGGTTTGCTTCGAGTCGTACTTGTCGGTCATCTGTTGACTGGATAATGTTAAGTCACCACCAACATTGGCTTTAATGGTTTCACCGTTCACTTGAGCACCAGTGAGGGTGGTATCTTGGCCGCTATTTAGCGTGAGCTGTTTACCCGCATTGACCTCAGTATCGGTATAGAATTGGCTGTTACCTTTCTCAAAGCCTTTGCCTTGATTCACACTGGCACTAACACTAAAGCCATCAGTACCAAATCCAACGCCCATCGAGCTACCTTTGCTTTCATTTTTGCCATCTACCGTTTGGGTGTTGGTGGCGCTAGTCAGGTTGATATCGTTTTTGGCGGTTAACGTGACATTTTTATCTGCATCCAGTTGACTGCCTTGTACGGTCAAGTTTCCTTGGCTACCGTCTTTTTTACCCGTCGCAGTGAGGGTGATATTATCCCCCGCACTTAAGCTGCTGCCTGACGCCGTCTGTTGTTCCGTTTTGGTAGTAGATTTAGACGAACTGCTGCCATACGACACATTCACGCCGACTGATGGCGTTTTACCTTGTGCTTCAGCAAGTCGACCACCTTGCACTGCTTGCGCGCCTTGTAAGCCTGCCTTCATTCCTTTGAGCGCAGCTAATTGGCTATCATCTTCATCTTTGGCTAATTTAGCCGTTTGTACCATGCTATCCAGTGCAGCACCTGTAGTGCCACCCAGTGAAACCGTCAATCCACTGGATTTGCTTTCCACTGTGGTGATATCCGTACGGCTATTTTCAGCCGCGGTGATGTCCACATCACTGCCCGTCACATTGATATCTTTCGCAGCAATCACATCACTGCCATGAATGTTCGCTGTAGCACCTGCAGTTAAGTTTACATCTCCTGCGGTACTACCAATCACGCTGCCTTTTTTCTGGTTGCTGTCTGTTTCGGTAGTGACTTTTTGTGAAGTTGAACCGACAGTAAAACCTAATCCACCACTGCTCATTAACCCTGATTTCTTGGTTTTTGATACATGCGTTTCATGGGACGCTTCATCAGAGGTGGTCACATTTAATTGATTGCCAGCAGTCACATTGACATCGTTGGTTCCGAGTAAATTACTCCCTTCGATATTGACGTTGTTCCCTGCTGTCACTTTCACACTGTCACCATTGAATGTGCTACTGATAGCAGTACGCTCATTCACCTCGTCATGGGTTTCTTTCGTTGTGCTTGATAAAAAACCTTTATCCGTATGTTTGGTGTGTTTCACATAGTCGCTGGTTTCAATACCAGAGGTAATATTGATGTCACGACCAACATTAACTGCCAGCTCACCACCGCTGGTAACATTCGCTGCACGCGCGGAAAGATCTTGCCCTGCTGATAAGGTTAAATCCCCTTGAGTTTGGATTTGTGTACTCACTTCTGCACTATTAGCGCCACGATAGTAATTGCTTGAATTATGTGTGTAATCAAATGCAGAGCTGATATCGCGAGTTTCTAAACTAATATCGCGTCCCGCAATAATGGATGTTTTGCCATCAACACCTAAATTACCCACATCTGTGGCGATCAAGTTGATATCTTGTACCGCTTTTAAGGTAAGCTGACCATTATCACCCGTGACATAAATACTGGCAGGACGATCGAGCCATTGTGATTTACCATCGCCACGTTGCTCTGTTTCGCTGAGAATATCACGCCCTGCTGATAGTAAAACACTATCTAATCCACGAATTTCCCCACCGATATTTTTAATATCTTTTAGGGCATTGAGATGGACATCTTTACCTTGAATGCGTCCACTGTTTTCGATATTTTCAGCACGCAAATCCGTCAGTTCGCGGCTACTGATTTCACCACTATTGAGAATAGTGCCTGTCATATTGGCAGAAACATTACGCCCTGCCAGCAATGCACCATTACCATTTAAGTCCCCTTGACGAGCTCGGACATACACCTGCGGAACACTGACCATTTCAACGTGGCCATCTGGCAACGTGACCTCTTTATTCACCATCCACACAATATCCGTGGTCAAATTCGCCATTTGTTCGGGTGATAATGCAATGCCCGGAGTCAGGTTAAATTGATGACCAAACGCAACACCATTAGTCAGTAATGCACGGTATTGTTCTTCATCACTATTGTAATGACCTAATAAGCGTTGCCCTGTCGTTTCAATCAATTGATCACGAACTAAACGTTGCTCATAGTAGCCATCACCTAAACGCTTATGCAGCTGCTCGTTGGTGACAATATCAATACTCGACAACCATTTTTTGTAGTTAGTGAAACGCGGGTCAGTTTCAATCAAAAATTGGCTATCACTACTCGGCGTTAGGTTAAAAAGGCTGTTATCAGGTAATTGAATGTTTGGCCCAACCGTTCTTATCACGGTATTTAGATTACCTTTACCCTGAGGCCCAGTTTCTGCGGTGACGTTTTCCCCTTTACCTGCATCCCTTTGCTCTTGAATATCCACTTCTTTACTGATATTTGCATCATCGACTTGCAGTGATGAGTCAACCGATTTGTCATCTTTGACATCAACCTTGCCTGAAATTGCAGGTAATTGTACCACTTCCATTTTCTGGCCTGGCCTCAGGTCTAATGGCGTGTTTTTGCTATTTTTTAACGCCTGCTCAGTAACTGTGGCACCTTGATTTTCTTGTTGATTAGCATCAGAAACGCGTTCTGCTTGCCCATTCAGTTGGTTCACTTTCACTGAATCGAGCTGCATTTTATTGATATTGCCCGCATTTTCGGTAACTTCTAATAAATGTAATGCTAAATCTTCTTCGCTATTGACCCCTTGGTATTTTGACGTGCTAGTACGCGTTTTCCATTTACCACCGCCTTTATAGCGATAAATCGTATTTCCATCTTCAAAGATACGACGAACACCTTGTGCCTCTTCGTTATTTAGCTCATAGCCTGTTAAGATCAGGTTTTGCCCCGCAACAACGCGTGAATTTTCATTGTTCAGTTGTTGCCCATCTAGTGTTAAGTGCTTACCACTGGTGATTAGCGCCGCATCTCGTTTGATAATTTGGGTTTCATAAATGATACGGTCGTACTCATATTCATAGAAATTTTTAGTCCAATTACCATACTCAAACATCCGCCAGCGATTGGATTTTTCATAATGAATACCCACTTCCTTGTTCAGCGTGCCATCGTCATTAATCGCGTAACGTGTTTGGTTTCCATTACGCGGCTGAATTTTATAACGTCGCCCATTACCAAAGTCGTACCAGTCTAAATGTTCACGGCTTACTTCGACGGCATCGTCAGTCAGTTGCAAATGAATATCTTTATTTTCAAGAACATCCGTTTTTAGTGTGAGGTTACCGGCAGCCTCAATGTTAGCACTGTGGTTCTTCACGCTTTTGGCATGACCTGTGGCTTTTAACTGGTCGTTTAATTGGCTACCGAGGGTTAAATCACCATCACTGTAAATTAAGGCATGGTCACGATTTAACAGTTCAGAAACCGCAATATTGACTTCTTTACGTCCTGCAATCACCGCCGCTTTGTCCCTTTGCTTATCATTCACTAAGGAATTCACTGCGATGACAAGGAAATCACCGTAAATACGACCGGTTCCTAGGTTATCTAAAGAATTAGCAACAATGTGGGTTAATACACCGTCAATAAGCCCTGTATTCAATACCTGACCACTGGCTTTAATTCGAGTATTTTGTCCACTAATTTCGCCAGAAAGTGAGTTAATCACTGTCGTTGTAGATAAAGCCAGTTCGCCAAGGCTAGAAATTAACCCTTTATTGGTAACCCCTTGTGTAAAGTTAGCTGTTAGGTTTTCCCCTGCTTGAATACGCCCAGTATTTTCAAAGTGTTGGTTGAGTGCCAGCGATAACACTTTTTGTGCAATAAGCTTACCTTCACCCGTTAGTTGGTTCGCAGTAATAGTGGCATCGCCATTACTGACTATCACCCCTTGCTGGTTTGATACCGCTAAGGCTTTGCCTCTCGCATTATCGGTTATACTCAGTTTTGTCCCCGCAGATAGCATCCCTTGGGAGTTATTCAGGTTTTGTGCAATATTCGCTTCAATCGCTTGCCCTGCACGAACCGCCCCGCTTTGGTTATCTAAATGCGTGGTTCTGAGGCTAACACTTGCCCCCTCAAGGCCTTTACCTGCTTGAGATGTATTTTTGTTATCAATATATTTCGCAGAAATATCAAGGTGTTCATTGGCTTTGACCCAACCTTGTTGGTTTTCAATTTGCTGTTTTACTGCCAATTCAACATGATTGAGGCCTTGAATAACACCGCTATTATTATTGAGTTGTTGAGTCTTCACGTTCAGGTTTTGACCAGACAAAAGTTGCCCTTGCTGGTTTTCAATCCGTTGATGAATATCTAGCGTTGCGTTCCCCTGAGACTGAACAACCCCTTCAGCATTATCGAGATTTTTCCCTGTCACTTTTAACGAGGATTGGCTTAGTAATAACCCTTTTTGGTTCTCGATCTGCTCGGCATTCACGGTGAGTCCAAGTTTTCCTTGAACTACGCCTTGGATATTATTCAAATTCTCGGTATTCAGCTCAAGTTTGCCATTACTCGCTAATGTCCCTTGCTGATTTAGCAATGCCTGTTGCTGGGTATGAATATCCATCGACTGACCAGCAAAAATTTCTCCGTTCTGGTTTTCAACCCCTGTCGTGGTGAGTGATACCGCCCCAGCGCCTTGAATTTGCCCTTGGTGGTTAAGCAGTTTCCCACTGTCAATCGATAAGCCGCCCCCACTTAATAAACCGCCACTTTTTTGTGTATGGCTATTATTGAGCACCTCGCCATGGGTATTCAATGTCAATTGCTGGCCTGCTTGAAGTCGACCTTGTTGGTTATCGAGTGCTCCCGTATTTGCCGTTAAATTATTGACGGCAAGCATTTCTCCTTCCGTATTATCAAACCGATTTTTTTGGCTATCGAGCGAAATTTGATTTGCTTGTATTTGTCCTTGACGATTAATTAACTCGCCAACGGTCATCGCCAGGTTTTGGCTAGCAAAGATGCCTTGATCCGCTTTTTTAGCAAGATTAATCAGTTTCTGACCCTGTGTATCAATACTCACAGAGTGGCCTTTAATCATGCCTTCACGGTTATCCAATTGCTGCGTTGTCATTGAGAGCTCAGACTGGCTGCCCACCAAGCCTTGCTGATTGTTAACACCTTGGCTGTTCAGTTTAAGCGTACTTTTCGCCACAATACGGCCTTGCTCATTATTGAGCTCCCCCGTTGTTAGGGTTAACCCACCTTGCGCATAAATGCCTTTATTGTCACCGCTTTGCGTGTTGTTTAGCTGCTCACCATGAGTATTAATCAGTATGTCACTACCAGATTGAATTGAGCCTTGTTGGTTGTCAATTTGGCCACTATTTAACACGAGTGTTTGCTTCGCTAACAACGAGCCTTGTGTATTATCAAATCGGTGGTGATGGGTATTAATATCAACGGTGTTAGCTTGTAGATACCCCAACTGGTTTTGTAGTGCTTGGTTGCGCATCTGCAACAATTGCTCTGCGGCGATTAACCCTGCTTGGTTATTGATACCCTTAGTCACATCCAGTTTTGCATCACCATGGCGAGCAACCAGTTTTCCTTGCTGGTTTTCGATATCACTGGCTGCTATGCTCAGTCCATTCTCACCAATGAGTGCCCCGTCTTGGTTCAATAATTCATGGGTTAAATCAACCTTAAGATGACCATTTTTTGCGGTGATGACTTGTCCATCACGATTGTCGAGACTGTTGGCGATTAATGAGAAGTCGCCATTACTGCCTATTTCACCCGCTTGATTAATTAGCTTCCCTTGTAAGGTGATTTTCCCCGCTTTATCGCCAGTTTGTAATAACTTGCCCCCTTGGTGATCAAGGGTATTCGCCATGATTAAGATGTGTTCAGCTTGGGTGACAGCCTGATTTAGCGAGAGCGCTCCACCATCAATACTCAAAGTGTTAGCTGCCAATATTTCACCTTCATCACCCTCAAGTGATTGGCTATTTAAGGTGACATCCCCCATGCTGGCAATCACTTTACCAGTACGGTTAATTAATGATTGCGTTTCAACAAATACACCTTGGCGGCCGGTCAATGTCCCACCCGTGTTATCCAGTACTTGTTGAATTTGTAAATCAAGCTGACCCATTCTTGCACTGAATATTTTACCTTGCTGATTATCAAGGGCATGGGTTTTGATCAACCAAGAGCCGTTACCAATGATATCCCCTGCGTTATTGTTAATCTGTTGGGATACCTCAATAGTGCCTTGGTGTTCGCCCAGTTGGGTCATTGTCCCTTGCTGATGAGTTAAATTATTCGCTCGCAATTGGATATGTTGTGCTTGGGTATTGGCGGCTGTCAGGTCAATGTCTTTACCACTCAGTGATAAATCGCCTTGAGCAATGATTTCCCCGCGTTGCCCTTGCAAATCTTCAGTGGCAAGCTGCATATCCCCTTGTTTACTAATTGCTTTGCCGTCAATATTGCTGAACGACTGCGTGTTAAGGGTAAAATCCTGCTGCGCAAACAAGGTCCCTTGGGTGTTATCGACATGCTGCTTGGCATTTAGGATCAACGCCCCGACTTTAGCCGCGACCACAACGCCTTGTTGGTTGGAGAGTTTATCCACATTGACACTCAATGTGCCTTGGCTGCTAATATTCCCTGACTGGTTATCAAGGGTATCGGCGAGCTTGATTTGCCCTTTTTCACTGCCCGTTTGTAGCATTTTTCCACGTTGATGGGACAGGTTTTGCCCCTCAATTTGGATGTTGTCTGCCTGCGTCACCGCGTCATTGAGGTTGAGTTCCTCCCCCGTTAAGGCCAGTTTGCCTTTCGAGAGAATTTCCCCTTTTTCACCATCCAACTGCTTAAGTGTCAATTGGTTATCACCAAAACTGGCAATAATTTTACCGGATTGGTTAATTAAGCGTTCCGCAGCCAGCTGAATACCTTGATTACCTAATAATGTGCCTTGAGCGTTATTCAACGCCTGTTGGATACTCAACGTCACATGACCCAATTTGGCCGCAATAATCTTACCGTCTTGGTTATTTAGCTCGTTTGCGACAATATCAATTAGGCCATTGCTGGAAATTTCACCTTTCTGGTTATCAAATTGATTTTGAATATGTAAATCAGTTTTGCCTTCCCTTGTTTGCAGTAAGGTGGCCCCCTGATGGCTAAAGTTGTTGGCTAAAATAGAAACTTGGCCTGCTTGCGTGAATCCTTGGTTTAAGTTGATATCTGCGCTGTCTATACGCAATGTGTTTTGCGCAAAAATAGTGCCTTTTTCACCGTCTAAGCGATTTGCTGTTAATAAAGCGGCACCGGATAAACTGCTTATTTTACCTTGCTGATTGATCAGTTTATCCGCGTTGAGCATCAGGGCCTTATCAGTTTGAATCACCCCACGCGTATTATTCAATTCGCCAGCAGACGTTAGGTCTAAACGATAGTTCGTGCTGGTGAGTAATTTACCGTCCGTATTGTTAACAGCGCCTGCCTGTATGTTCAAGTCACCTTTAGATGCGATACTTCCTTGGGTGTTATCCAATCCATTAACCACATTAAGCTTTAGTGTTTTATCGCCTGTCTGCAACATATTGCCTTGACGGTGAGATAACGCAGTGGCCTGTAAAGTAATTTGTTCTGCTTGTGTGGTACTTTGATCAAGATTGGTCGATTTGGCGGTTAGTCTCAATGTACCACTGGTCAGAATTTCCCCTTTCTGCCCATCTAACTTATCGGACTTGATGGTGAGGCCTTGCTTGCCTGATGTTAAAATCGTGCCTTGTTGGTTGTTCAGATTGTGGCTTTGAATATCGACTTTACCATCACGGCTTAATAGCTGCCCAGACTGGTTATTCAACTGCTGCGTCGTTATTAAAGTATCACCTGCAAGGTTGATTTCTCCCTGTTGGTTACTGAATACCTGAGTATTCAAGGTATTTTCAGAATTCCCTTTTTGAACTAATTTACCTTGCTGATTATCAATAAACTCAGGTGCTGTCAGAGTCAATTTATTGGCGACAACCTCTCCCTTTTGGTTATCAATCCCACGCTTAGCAGTCAATGTCGCATTGTTTGTTGCTAGTAAATGCGCCTCTTTAGTACGAATATCCGCAGCACTCGCCGTCAACGTGATATTCTTGGCTTGGGTATTGGAATGGGATAAATCTATGGCGCTGCCTGTTACCGTTAATTCGTCTTTAGCAAGGATATCCCCTTGTAACACAACCGCTTTATCACCGTTAACCCTTAACGAGCCCACTGAAGTCAGTTTGCCTTTACTATCAACCCCTGCCGCTAATAAAGCGCTATTATCACTGTTAACTTGCTCTGCACGCAGTGTTGCATCACGCCCAGCAACAATTTGGCCTTTATCGGTGTTAGTGATGGCCTGTTTTGCTTTAAGCTGAATATCGTTTTGTGCAAGTACAGTCCCTGAGTTGTTTATGCCTTGCTGGCTATTAAGGGCAATATTTTGGCTTGCGTTGATCACGCCAATATTGCCAATTTTACCGTCAGCCGATAGGGTAATATCACCGGCCTCTGCCCCAATATGCCCCGCATTACGCACGCCCACACCATGCTCTGTCCCCCGCATTTTGATGGCATTGACATACATGCCGCCTAAAGCGGCAACATCTAAAGCAAATTCAGGCTTATCATCGGTGGAGGAATTATCTGTTGTCTTGAGAATGGTTTTTCCATCCGCTGCAACGGTATTTTTTCCCGTTGTAATCGCTAAATCTTTAGCATGCAATTTGGCATTAATATTCACTGAACGGGCTATCAGAGCGGTGTAGTTAGTTCCATTGCCATTGTAACCTTGCCCAACAATATTGATGCTGCCTTTATCAACTTCAAACCCTTTGATTTTGCCATTCTCTATCAGCGTTTTACCCGCAGAAAGTAAGGCTTTATCCGCGTTGATGAAGCCACAACCGTTACAGGTGATCCCCGCTGGGTTGGCAATGATCACATCCGCCTTTTTCCCAGCCACTTCAATAAAGCCATTGAGCTGACTTGGGTCGCGACTATTCACCTCATTGAGAATAATTTTGGCTTCCCCTTTGGCGAGCCAATCATTACCTTGAATAATACCGCCCAATTGTGTGTTCGTGTTGGTACTGCTGTTGTTAAGGATAGCCCCTTTCTGATCAACATCGAACTGGCTGTATTGGTTGCGAGAAACCCCATCACGGTTGGGTGCTTGAATATTGACTTGGGGTAAACCATTTTGTGTATTCACAATCGTGGGTTGTTGGTTACCCGGAGCCTTACCATCGGCAACTATAGTCGAGGCTGAAACGTTAAAGCTCACCATACCTAATGTGAACCATAAGGAAGTTACTATCGGTTTAACTGACCAGCGCACCTGACATCTTGTTGTTTTCTCGACGCGATTGTTATTCGAACCCGCTGGCCCCGCACGATGGCTGCGCGTAATATCGGAAACCACCATCACCATTTGGCGCGCGGCATTAAAAATGAGGCGATAAAATAACTTGTTCATCCTGAGCGTCCTTAATAATTCCAGTTTACAGAGAAAGCAAAAGTAGCAGGATCGGTTCTAAAACCATCCGGTTTAGAGAAAGGCGTACCGAGTGATAAGTCATAGCTCAAATTAGCTGGATTAATCGCTCCGCGTAAACCGACAACACCACCAGCAAGATGAGTCCCTAAATTCATGTCTGCCCAGCGCCCACTGATTTTGCCGTAGTCTGCACCAACATAGAGCTCTTGAGCTGAGATAGGGAGTGCCCATGACAAGGTATTGCGAAGTGTCCACCCCTCATCGGCACTGAGAGTACGCTCGCCATCGAACCCTCGCACCGTCCAGCGGTTACCAATACTGAATTGATCTTGAGGCGTTAATGGTCTGTCACTGATCTGACGTGAGTATTGTGTGTCGAAACGCAAAGACTGTTCTGCCAAAGTAAAAGGTATGCTCGCCGATGCATGAAACTGCATCACAATCGCTAGCGCTGTCGCATAATCTTGGGAATCTTTACGACGAAACTCTTCAAACGCTGGCATGGCCCCAAACCAACGTGTGCCATGTTGATAACTTGCACCCAAGTTAATGGTTGATTGCCCTATATATTGGCGATGGTTTAGCCCTAACTTCCACGCCGTCGTTCGACGTTTTTGGTTGCCAATTTCAGTTTCACCCACAAAGTTGCGCGTCTCACGTAAATTAACATCATAGGTCGCGGTGGTTTTCGCTGTGGCATCACGGTAAAGTACATTACTCAGTTGCAAATTCAGGCTTTTACTTTTACCGCGATATTTTATATCGCTGTTCGCACCCGCGATAGTTTGGGTATATTCATAATCACTCGCGGTGGTAGCAAACTGCCAATAACCAAACGGTACCGAGTAGTGTGCACTGTAGTTAGTGGTGTCTTTATCACTGGAGAAGCTTAAATCGCGTGTGGCGGTAAGGTAAAAAAGATCACTGAGTGATGTTGGATTATCCAATGCTATCATCACACCCGCTTGATTTTTACCCGTACTTTTTGAACCTGTATTGTCAACCCAAGCTCCCGCATGCCAATAACGTGATTGTTCGCGCTTAATCACAATTTGGGTTTCACCCGGACCATCACCTGGCACCATTTCCATTGAAGCTTGTACGGTTGGTAGGCGCTGTAGATTTTCGAGGCCTTGCTCAATATCTCGCAAATCCAATAAAGTACCTGAATGGGCTGGCATTGCAGTATATAGCGTGCTGTATTGTGATGAATCATCGGTAAAAACAACTTTTTGTACTTTACCTGGCATGACAACTAACCGGAGAACACCCGTTGATAAATCTTGCTCAGGAACCAGCACCCGACTGGTAATCCAACCATGGCTAATCAACCTATTTTGCATATCCGTCACTAAATGGTTAATCCCTTGCACACCGATGCAATGCCCGACGGCTTGATTTGCTAAGCGCTGAACGGGTACCCAATGAGGTAAGGCCTCTTGTCCACTAACAACAACCTGTTCGATTAAAAAACATGGTGTTTCATTTGGAAATTGCAATTGGCTTTTTGCAATGGGCACAGACAAGCTCACATTCGGGGCTTTAGCATCAAATTGTTGTTGTTGTGCTTGTTGTTGCTGAGTTTGTTGCTGAAACAACGTATCGGTATTCTCAGGTCGAAGAATGGAGGCACTTGCTAGTAAAGGCGATAATGTCATAACCGACATAAAGCTATACAAATAGGTGAGCGTGGATTTTAATTGCATTACGTGTATTTGTTGTTTTGACTAAGTTAAATATCAAGACAAAAAATGACATAATTTTACATAAATAACAATTAGACATATTTCATTTTTTAACAAATCTTGAAGTTGGTAACCAGTACGATTCTGTTCCATAAACCCACACGATGTTTTTCGCCGTAACGAAAAATACCAGGTGCGACTTCAAAATCCATATAAATGCATTTAGGAGCTAAATTGAAACTCATGAATTAACAAAAAATATCCTTTATTATCAATAAGGTTAATAGTTAAATTCGAAACCTGTAGGGTTATGGTGAGCTAAACCAAGCTATTCCCACTTAAACAAAAACCTCATCAAGCCAATCTCAGTAACTCTTCATGCTATACCAAACGAAACACAGCTAAATTGACATAACCTATTTTTAAGAGAGAGTATTGGTGGTACCCTCATTCGCCAAGCCGGACAGTTGATTATGCAGCTGGCTGAGGGGGAAAGAAGAGACTAAGGAAAGCCTAGTGTGGTGCTAAGATCTCTTTTTAGTTCACCATTGATCATATTTATAAAATGTTGGTGGAACTGAACCTAGTCCAATGGTGTTCACCACTATCTATTTCACAGTGTCCGACGTTGCTTGAGGCTATTATTGTGAGTAAAAACAACACAAATATCAGTAAGTTTTTAAGTTATATATTACGTCACCAACCAGAGACCATTGGCCTATCTTTAGATAAAGAAGGGTGGGCAGTCATAGATGATCTTATCCTTTGTTCTGCTAAAAAAGGATATGTGCTCGATTATACTCTTATTCGTAATATCGTTGATAATAATGATAAAAAGCGCTTTACAATCTCAGATGATGGATTACGTCTTAGAGCCTCACAAGGGCATTCCTCGCAACAAGTGAATATTGATTATAAAGAAAAAGTCCCTCCACGCTTTTTATACCATGGAACAACTAAACGATTTTTACCAACAATCAGAGAACAAGGTTTATTCCCTATGTCACGACAGTATGTTCATCTTTCATTAGATGAACATACTGCAATTTTGGTAGGGCAACGTCATGGAAAACCAGTGCTACTAAAAATAAGAGCGCTACACATGTACGAACAGGGCTTTAAATTCTATCAGGCTGATAATGGCGTCTGGTTATCTGAACAAGTACCTCCTGAATTTATTCAAGAATAGTGACTATTCATCATTTGCCAGCTCTGCTTTATAGCGTTCTGAGTCGAGACGAGCTATTTTCAGCCATTCAGTAAAGTTATCTGTGTATCCCCTATCTTCCCAGCCTGCCGAGGCGAAGGCATGAACATAGAATACTTTTGGGTCTCCTGATGTATTGTCACCGTCAAAACAAACAATATCATCTGAGTAACTCCAGTTAGCAAAAGGAATTAGTCGCCTTTCTGGATAGAGTTCTCTGACTTTCTCACACCAAAAATCAACATAATGTGAAGAGTAACAAAACAGCCACCACGGTTCCAAGTTCTCTAATTCCGTTCTTGATACATAATTGATAAAGCTTTCAGGGAAAAAAATCCTGAGTATAAATAATTTTGGTACATCATAGTTCTATCAATCATTTACCTTTGCCTGTTATTCCTAGTGAATCATTTGACCATAAGGATTATTTTCACTGAATCTATCGCTTTGATCGCTAACTCTTCCTGTGATAGCTTCACCCCATGTTGTTGTAGAGCCTAAGCGACCAGAATCAAACATATCTTTTGGTAATAGATCATTGAGGTTTCTAACATTAGCTTCAACTTTAATACCAGTACCTCTAGCAGCTTTTAAATACATTTGTAAGCTCTCTTCTCTTTTTCATCTTTAAATTAC
This sequence comes from Providencia sp. PROV080, assembly GCF_033688105.1. Taxonomy (NCBI): domain Bacteria; kingdom Pseudomonadati; phylum Pseudomonadota; class Gammaproteobacteria; order Enterobacterales; family Morganellaceae; genus Providencia; species Providencia sp. PROV080. The sequence goes on along the minus strand of NZ_CP096346.1, from coordinate 1,803,558 downwards.
TGAGTAGCTCATGCTGACTCCTCAACTACTTTATATGCTCGCTATACGCAAGGGGCTAGCAATGAATCTAGCAACTGTTATGGCTATTAAGTTTTGCACCTATGATATTAAAATGCCACCATGATGAACGTTGTGATTAATTATTTTCTACAATAAAAAAAATCTCACTAGGTGAATGTTATTAATATATCATTATCTAAAATGTAAATTGAACAAGAGCCTCGCCGATGCGCAATAAACACATTGACCAAAGCTATATGGAAAAATTTCTCAGAATACAGAGCGAGGTGATAACCCCTTATTTAAGACAAATCATGCACCCAGCCGAATTAAAGTCAATATTCTGTATTTATGAAATGATTGAGCAATGTGAGAATATATATACCTATCTAGTTAACGGTAATACGGTTGTTATATTTGAAATCTCTCGCGTAGATCAGTCTATAACTCATGATCGAACTGTGTCTATTCGTAATTACGCTCAAGAATCAAAAGGGAGACAATGGCATAGATACGTTAGAGAGTTACAGGCATTTTCTGAGCGAGAAGATTCACAAGTGAAATAAAAAAGGCCACACAATGGCCTGTACCCTTTACGTTAAATTAAAAGCATCCAACTTTTTGGGGCAAATCAAATGCGCCCTATTCTATATTTTAAATACTCACAAACGTAAAATGACACTATATTTTGGCTTCTGCGATCGCATCTACAATCATTTTTTCATATAACTCGTGTTGGTTTGCGGGGAGTATCTGGCGATGCATTTCTCGGCGTTTATTACTATCAAAAAGCTTTTCTGCAATCCATCCCGTTAAATATAATGCCGATAAACAACCACCAGCAGTACCAATATTACCACGAATAACAAGAGGCTTATCTTCAACATCTGCCCCCATGCTTATCAATGCATTTTTTGCATCTGGGTGTGTCGTCGCTTGGGTATTATCCAATAGGCCAAGTTGATGCAAAATAAAGGAACCTGCACAAATAGAACCAATAATTTGTCGCTGACTATCAAGCTTAAAAGATCGCATAAAATCTTCATCTGCAAGGGCATTAGGAATACCTTGCTGGCCACTACTAAATAAAACAACATCAGCTTGATTTGCTAATGAGACATGTCCATCCGTGTCGACTTTTTGCCCAAGCGTCGAGGTGTGATAAGGCTTGGTTCCCAAAACACTGACATTCCAGTCCTCACGACAACGACCAAAAATATCCCGCATCAAAAAATAATCAATATCCGTAAACTCATCGAAAATAACAATCGCGACATTAAACATTCTGACCTCTTACTCAATAATTACCTATTTCCATAATAATATTTTATGTCGCAAAAAAAAGTAGATGCTAAACGTAGAGCATTTTTGGATACGCTGATATTCATTTCCTTTTTATGACGAATATTCAGAATAACCAAGCATGTGCTCTAGACTCGCATAACGCATCCTAATTCACACTGTACACTAATACATACGTTATGTGATTATACGGAACTACTGAAGAGTTGAGCTTATAAGGACCACTTAAAGGTTACTATTTGCAACATAGGAAATGACATTATTCCCCTTTCATACTATGCAGTTTCAATAAAATGTTTGTTAATTGCCAGTGAGCACTGGTTGATATCATTCACTTCAACCACTTTTTGAAGTAGTGATTGATTTGAATTAAAAAAGATATCTAGCTTGTTATCAAATTTCTTTGCAAAACGAAGCAATTCAATTGTGTTTAGCAACGTTTCCTTAGGTTTTTGTCTTGCGATTCTTGCTAATAGAAACCGCTTTATTATTCTGAACGCACATACCCTATATGGGGTCTTTAATCTGATAATCAAAGAACACTCTTCAAAGAATGGAGTCATTCGCCGGTCATAAGCCCCTTCAACTATCCAACCTCCTTGAGATTTTATGTCAGAAATCAGTGAATTCATCACTTCCTGAGTATTCTTAATGTATTCTCCGTTGCTTTTATCCCAGTACACATCATCATACGCATATGCGGGTGTATTAAATTTAATTGATAATTTTTTAGCTAATGTTGTTTTACCTGCACCGGAAATACCAATAATACAAACCTTCACTAAAACCTCACTAACTCATAGTAAATCACAAAACAACAAAGCCTATCTAAGGGCTCGTTATATCCATTTAACTAAAAAGATATAAATTACCTTACAACGTTCGGATGTTTCTTGCTGCTAACTGAATTGACATTTTGAATGGTGAATAAAATTAACCATAATTAATATCTTCTAGTCTAAATAACCTATATCTATTTTTCATGATTCATTAGCTAAGTAACATCAATACAAATCTTCTATCTCTATAAGAGATATCCTTTGTATCTGGTAGCCACTGTACAACCTCTTATTCTATTTCCTTAGATAAATGGAGAGTGACAAGTATCCATATTAAACCAACATAATCGATAAATCAAAAATGCTATTGTCGCCAAATATAAAAGAAATACTTATAGTATCGGTACCCTCTATATCTAAAAAGAACACATTCTATTTCATGACAAAACTCATCAAATCCAGATGTGTTTCACATAAAGTATGAGCAATACCGTGTATTCACTCAAAATAGGATAATTCTTGAATTCACTATTTTACCCTATTAATGTCAATAAAATAACCATAAATTATCCTTTTATGAAGATAACCCTCCACATGATGATTTATTTATATTGAGTTTCACTTAATAATAATTTAGATTAAGTCACAAAATTTGTGATTGGTAAAATTGGGAATTTACACCTTTAACGAATAAACTGTTGAGTCATATTTAGCTTACTGTGTTTTATACTGAAAATTCATTACCACTATTATTTTCATCTAAATATACATCACTATGCGTTATATCTCATTAGTTTCAACCTAATTGTCTGCGTGTAAGTTACTTTTTACTCCTCAAGCGTGCTATAAATAAAACATAAATAGAGTGATCTTTATGGAAAATGTAACAAAAAACCTTTTGAATATTGATATTGAAAAGGAAGATATGCGTAGTCAAGTCCATCATGTTAAATTTCATGGTGATAATACTGAGTATTTCTTTATATGGATAGTGAATGTTTTATTGACGATACTCACTCTAGGTATCTATTCAGCGTGGGCCACCGTCAGAACCCGACGCTACTTCTTAGGTAACACTGAGATTAATGGCTCACGCCTTGAATATCATGCTTCACCTGTAAGTATTCTAATATCTAGGATTATTATATTTTTCTGTTTTGCATTATATTTAGTCGTTAACTATATTTACCTACCAATAGCATATGTTATTCTGTTTTTGTTTTGCTTGATGCTACCTTACTTTATTATTCGCTCATGCCGTTTCCATGCCATTATGACAAGCTATAGAAATGTAAGATTTAATTTTCTCGGTAGCTATAAAAAAGGGTATTGGCACTTTTTCATTCTTCCACTCTTACTTTTATTAGTTGGCGCGGGTGTTTCTTTCTTGATAGGAAATATTATAAGTTTAATCATTATATTTAATTCATCGAATAGCTATGACCATTTAAATTATAGTAAATATTTAATCGGCACATACGTTACTTTATTTTTAATCGTTATCTCTATATATGTAGTTTCCGCAATAAGAACAAAACAATTGTATGAGTATTTTGCCAATAACTTTTACTTTGGAAAATCCGCATTTAAGCTACAAATGAATTATCGAGCAGTTGCTAAAATTTATAGTATCGCGTTTTTAATACTGCTCCCTTTCATCATCTTAAGCGGGTTTAGCATCATCTCTATAGCAGAGGCCATTGCAATATACAAAAACAGCGCCAGCGAATCGGAAATGCCTATTTTCATGTTTTTATTCATATATCTGTACTTTTACGTGGGGTTGTTACTCTCTTATAGTTACATTCACCTCATGATGAGACGTGAGTTTTTCAATAAATTAGAGTTCAGTAACGAGCTAAAATTTAGCTCATCCATAACCTATTTTTCTTATCTTATTCTACTGTTCTCTAATAGTCTTATTATTATATTTACGCTAGGGCTAGCGACACCGATTGCTCAAATTCGCTATGCACGATATTTCGCCATAAATACTAAAATTACAGGTGATATGTCTCTAGAAAATGAACTCGCTCATGATGAGACTGATGCCAATTCTTTTCATGATGAAACGCTTGATTCCTTCGACTTTGGATTATCGTTGTGAACATAGCGGGTGAATATACTTATAATAAAAAGGCACTGAAACACAGTACCTTTATTGAGTTAGATAATGATAAGCATCAAATCATCCTTCATGTAAACGATGAAGTTAAAACATATTCATATCAAGATATTCGTTTATCAGAGCCGCTAGGATCACTACCAGACTCTATCTATTTTTCTGATGGTGGATGCTTTATCTGTGAAAAAGAGCAAAAGTTACGTAACAAGCTTGTTTTGAAAAAAAGCAAACTCCATTTTGGTGTTATTCACTTTTTAGAACGCTATAAAATGGCTAGCCTTTATTTACTCGCCTGTATTATTCCTATGGTATATCTCTTTTTCCAATTCTTTCTGCCATCAATGGCATCGGTTATTGCTAAAGAGACGCCTGTTCAAATTCAAAAGGACCTTGGTCAAGAAACACTTGTCCTGTTAGATAAAAGTGTACTTGAACCAAGTAAATTGCCATTAAAAAAGCAGCGAGAACTTAAAGCCCTATTTGACAGAATTACGCCTAAAGAATTTAATCACTATCAGTTAAAGCCACAGCTTATTTTTAGAGACTATCCGAAACAAGCCAACGCCTTAACATTAACTGACGGTACAATTATTATTACTGATGAGCTAGTTAACTTAATTGAAAATGAAAATGAACTCGTTTCCGTTTTATTGCATGAAATGGGGCACCATTATCATCATCACATAATGAACTCTTTAGTGAATTCGTCATCGTTAAAATTTTTCAGCATGTGGATACTGCGTAAATCATCGGGAATTGAAGAGATATTGTTAAATTCAGGTAATCAATTAATGGCATTGAACTACTCTCGAGATATGGAATTAGAAGCTGACCAATTTGCCATTGAGCATATGTTAAAACAAGAACGGCCATTAGAGATGATGGAGTCAATATTTATAAAGTTGGCTAACATATCACCTGAAATGAATAGTAAGTTATTAAGTACCCATCCTCTATGGAAAGAGCGCTTAAATATGATAAATGCGTCTAAAACCAATAATGAGAGTGAAAAACACTAATAACCTCCCTTGATTAATCACTAAATAGAGAATTCCCACTAAGATAGGGATTCTCTATTGCCCTATTGGCAAAGAAACCAGCAGATACCTGATGATTAATGGAAGATTTATACATTCGCTAGAGACAGTATTTATGAAAATACTATGCCTCGTTTTATGACTCTGTGACCACACGAGTACTCTCTGTTTTCTGTGAAATTAAGTTTTCTTCTCTATCAAAAAGTAAATTTATGTTATATCTATGAGCTTTAAATCTTATTTATCCTCATAATTATGCTATTAGTCTCCATCATATATCATCGTTAGCACAAGATGCTATTATGCAAGATTAGATGAAATACGTATCCGTGCCATTTAATCAAAACAAAAATAGTTGGTTAAATGGAATCTTGACTTACTCCCCGATACTCGGCTTTAAATCAAAATACGAGTGAAGATTGATTTGCATTTAGTAGCCTCGCCGACTTGTCATGATTGAATAAGCTGCCGCCTACAGTGCCAATCATCGTTGCCCTATTGTGTAGGCTTTTAGCTGCTGTATGGATAGTATGAGTTCTTTACAACATGATCATCCATAAAGCGATGTTTTATGTTTAAGACCCTAACGCGACTTAAACTGGCTAAAGCCATAATAAAAATACTGCGGTGCGACCTATTCTATATTTTAAATACTCACAATTACATTTAGACACTTTTTAAATATCAATAAGTCATTGATAGTTAATTAAATAGTCATGATTATGGCCAATGATATGAAATTACTTTTATAGAACATTTTTATATTTAATTTGATTTTCCCTTAATTGTATAACATGATGTAATTAAATAATATTTCTCTCATTGGACTATGAAAATGTCTTTTTTAGAATCATCATTTAAATACATTACAGACAGTAAGAATATAAAATTAATAGTGATTGTAGCAATTTTAAGTTGCGTAGGGTCATACTTTGCTATCGATGAACTGATTATTAAAGAGAAAGTTTCCCGTATAGAAGAGTTAAATAAAGATAAAAATCATTTGGCTAGTCAATTAAAAGACATTCAAAATCGCTTAGAAAAACAAATCGATAGCGAAGACTCTAGGTTAGAAAAAAACGTAGCTAATGTTAAAGCTTTATATAATGAAGTCATTACAGATTTAAACCGAAAGAATAATCAATTAATGCAAGAGAGGGATACTCTTATTTCACAGTTAGCACAAAATGCACATACTACGCAATTAGAAATCAATAAAAGAAATAATGAAAACATTCTTGCGCTCAGACAGACACTAAATTCCGTTGAAAAAAATATCCATACCCTTTATCTGACTCATTCTAGATTAAGCTCAGAATATGGATATTCACAGAAGGAGTGCGAAAAAAGAGGGAGTGATTTTTACGGTAATATTTGTGAGCAATCATCTAAGTATAAAGCTGAATTAGACTCACTGGGAGAACAAATTAAATCTCAAGAGCAACGTCGAAAGTTTATTCAAGAAGAAATATTATCTATTCAACGAGAGGCAATAAATTAGTCAATAACGATAATATATCATATTAAAAATTATTATAGCTTTATTTCCAGATGAAATATAACCTATCAGGGAATAAAGTTTATTTTAATTTAACTGATAATAAATAATTTTAGTTATCAAAATATGACTTACCGGCTACTCTACTGGGTAGAGAATGTCTGATAATGCAGGTGTCATCTACTTGCCTTATTATCATTGGATGAAATATCGAGTTATAACCAGTTGTTCGTTGTTGATACACGATCGATGTGACACGTTCGTCATAGATACCATTCATTAAAGCGATACGATTTTCTTTGCTGACAGATTATCCTAATAGCGCCTTTGCCTTATTTCAAGTTGAGTTTTCTTCACTATCAAAAAATCAGATTTACGCTATAGTCATGATCTTTCGGTGTTATTTAATCTTTTGATTATGATTTAAACACGTCCATATCAGCTATATCAATATCAGATACTATTAGGCAAAATCGATGAAATACGCTTCAGTGCCATTTAATCAAAATAAAAATGGTTGGTTAAAAGAAGGTTTAGTGATCAATACCTACCCTACTCTAAATAACGATACTGATGCAGATTGGGTCGTTGTTGGTTCAGGCTATGCAGGTCTCTCTTTTGCTAGAAGGCTCGCGCAAAATAACCCGAGCCTAAATATTATTCTGATTGATTCAGCAACCGCGGTTGACAGCTCATCGGCAAGGAACTCCGGATTTATTATTGGATTGCCTCATAATATTGGTAGCTCGACTGCTGAATTAAAAAAGGCACAATTTTATCGTTCATTACTTGAAGAAGGTATAAATCAACTCACTGCATTAATAGCGCAATTTAATATCGAGTGTGATTGGGAAAATGTAGGCAAATATCACTGCCAAGTCGATACCAAAAACCAACGTGTGTTGCAGGAATATGTTGAGAACCTTAATCTTATGCATGAGTCTTATCAACTCTTAGATAAAGACGCTCTGTATCAAAAGCTCGGTACGCATTTTTACAATAAAGGCATTTATACGCCTAATTCAATTTTGGTCAATCCTGCCAGCCTCGTGGTCGGCCTAGCAAATAGCCTTCCGAAAAATATCACCGTTTATAATAATACCCCTGTCATGGCGGTTCACACAGCGAAAGTACATACGATTTTTACGCCCTACGGTAATATTCGGACGCCCAATATCATGCTAGCCACCAATGCACTTTCTCGCGAATTGAGACCTATAGCGAATTACCAAGCCGCTATGGCAACGTTTGCAAGCATTAGTGCGCCACTGACCCTTGAGCAGAGACAGAGATTACCTGCAATGAATAGTTGGGGATTAACACCTGTGAATGCTATTGCAGGCGCGACCTTACGTTATACTCAAGATCACCGTTTATTAATTCGTCAACATGTTACCCCTGCTTTAAAAGGCCGTATAACAGCCGAACAAACCTATCAAGTGACGCAACAACACAAGCAGCTCTTTAATAGAATTTATCCGCAATTATCAGATGTACCACTGGTTAATACTTGGTCTGGTACCATTAGTGTCACCCGCAATGGAGCACCTGTTTGGGGGAAATTAATGCATGGGGTTTATAGTGCCGGAGGCTGTAATGGTGCAGGTATATCTAAACAAACGATAGCAGGTACATTACTCGCTGATTATGCTTTAGGCATTGAGCATCCTTTAATTGAAGCCATGAATGCACTTGGTAAGGCAAATTACCTTCCCCCATCCCCCATTTTAGACATTGCAATTAGTACATCTTTAATGAAAGAAAGGTACCTTGGTAGACGTGAAATATAACAATAATGTCGTTATAAATAATCACATACGCCATACCGTTTATAGAGGCTATTAGGATAGCCTCATAAGATAATCTTATTGGGTTATCTCATAAGCTGAATAATATAAAGTATAGGATTTTTAATTTTATGTATTCAAAAAACCATTAAGATAATCTTTTAATTCATTAACAAGGTTTACTAAGCCATCAGAAGAGCTACCTTTAACCCTATATACATCAAAGCGTTTAATTATTTCCATTAAACTCTTAATCACCGTTATTATCATAGTAATCAATTCTTTTATTTTTAGAATTAATGATAGTAATTCATTTAACTTTTCTAAAAAATCGCTCAAACGTGAAATTTCTTTGTTAATACGTTCAGTCACTTCATCTAAAAAAGGCAAGAAGTGATTAACGTCCTTTACTTTATCAGTATAAACTGACATGAGTGATGCTTTTTGTAACACTAGGTTATTTAAATTATTTTCAAACCCTCCAATGGATTTTTGTATTTGCGCTTTATAGATTGATTGATGATTTATTTCATCATCAATAGCGATTGCCGAAAAACTGTTTCTTGTCTCTATTTCTAAGTGATTAGCCTTATCACATATCATGTTAATGCTAGCTAATACCGCATCCCCAAGTATCGAGTTTCTCTGTGTTTGTTGGAACATAGGTAGTAAGAGGTTCACATCAATAACGAGTGAGTTTATGACCGTATTCAATCTAAGCATGGCGTCATGGCTATATGCTAACACCTTCGTGGTATAATTTGTTTCTGAATCCGGTAACGTTGAGTTAATCGTGTTAATTTCTTGATAGCGTGTATCAATGTTTATTTTTGTTATTGCCGTTGACATAATGTAATCCCCCCACTTTTCACAGTAACTATTTATAGAGTTTAAGCTACCTGTAATCGCTGTCTCGGGGGTATTCCTCCAATCGCCGTATTCGGCCGCTCATTGTTATAAGTCCAAAGCCACTGTGTGGCAAGTTCTTGAGCGTGCTCAACGCTCTCAAATATATTTAAATCAAGCCATTCATGACGAGCTGTTCGGTTAAAGCGTTCAATGTAAGCATTTTGTGTAGGCTTGCCAGGCTGAATATAAAGTAAGGTAATTTGCTGCCGTGTTGCCCAGTTTATTAGCTCTCCTGAAATATATTCTGGTCCGTTGTCGCATCGTATCGCTTTGGGTTTACCGCGCCACTCGATGACTTGTTCTAACGACCGAATAACTCGTGCGCTAGGCAACGATAAATCAACATCAATCGCTAAGCATTCACGATTAAAATCATCAATGACATTAAAGGTTCGAATGCTGCGGCCACTGGCTAAGCTGTCTGACATAAAATCCATAGACCATACTTGGTTAATGGCTACAGGCACACTGAGGGCATCAGGCTTATCGCGTTTTAAGCGTTTGCGAGGCCTAATTCTAAGATTAAGCTCCAACTCACAATAAATTCGATAAACGCGCTTGTGGTTCCATGCGAAGCCCTTTACGTTGCGTAAATACAAGAAACATAGACCAAACCCCCAACGTTTTTTGTTTTCGGTTAGGCGTATTAGCCAGTCAGCAATCTGATCGTTTTCAGCATTAAGTTTACTTTGATAGTAAAAGCAGCTTTCGCTCACATTCATGCACAAGCAAGCAAAGCGAATGCTTATGTCATACTTAATTGCGGCAGCCTTAGCCATCTCCTTACGATGAGATGGCTTTATAACTTTCCCTCAAGCGCCTCCAAACGAATCTCAGCTTTGAGACGTTCTTCCGCATACATTTTTTTGAGCCGACGGTTTTCGTCTTCGAGTTCTTTCATTCGCTTCATCAACGAAGCATCCATACCGCCGAATTTAGCTCGCCACTTATAAAATGTTGCAGAGCTAACACCATGTTCTCGGCAGAGTTCTGGAACGGGCATACCACTTTCATTTTGTTTAATGATTGCCAATATCTGGCTATCAGTGAATTTTGATTTACGCATAGAAAACTCCTTGAGTTTATTTTAATAGAATTTTCTATAAATAACTGCTGCGATTTTTCGGGGGGATTACAATAATAACTTTCTCCTTTAATGATTTAGAATTATGACTCATTACATTTCCCGAGTATTGATGACCAATAAAAAATGATTCTTATCTAAGGTAGCCTAAGACATTTCTCTATATAAAAGTCATATTAAAGCATTAATTCTTATAACGAATAGCATGATTTTTTAACTTATAGATAAGCTAACTCTGGCTTTAAACAGAAAGAGAATATTATCTTTATGGCGAGTTTGTACAGAATAGAAAACATAATAGATTCATCTATTATGATGGTTGTAATAAGAATCACTGAAAAGGTGTTATTGAATTAAAAAACCTCAGTATCTAATATCTGAGAAATTAAAGAGGTCACTGAAAGCACTAATGCTGATTTAACCATCTCTTGATAGCGATATTTTTGTAAGTCAATTAATTGTTGGTCAATTAAATCTTCAGGTAAATTAAACAGCATCATTTCAGGTAAGGGGTCAATGCAATGCAGTGTTTTTATTGGTCCAATAATCTCATCATCAGTAAAAGCCAATGGCAATTGTTCTGTTGAGAGAACTTCATTTAATGCAAGAAAAAGTTCTATATCTTCATATAATTCGCGAGAAATAGCCCCTAAGGCAAATAATAATTTTAAGCGTACAGAGAGTTTCCCTAATGGACCGTTGCCTTCAAGGAGTGGCTCAACAGCATATTTAACCGCATAATCATCTTTGCGAAAAACCTTTAGCATCAGTTGATCAATGGCTTCAGTGATCAGAACAATCACTTCCTGAATAAATGGCCTGATATCTGAATGTTTATTCAGCCTTTCAAGGACTTGATTTTCTGTATACTGTCTATTTTCCATAATGACTCTTTACACCACTTGGTAGCTGAAAATTCAACAACTACCAAGTGATAAGTTGACTACCTTTATAATTTTGAGGCTATAAAAAGAATAAAGCTATCCATTTATTTATTCATGTGCTGGTATTCATGACAAATAGCTTGAACCAACTGTGGGTGATCGACTAACCCACAGAATCGCTTAACAGCTTCATCGACTCCATTTTCGCTAATATATTTAGCCATTTCAACTGCTTGAGGATCAGCTTCACTCCTAAAATGCAAAGCAGCAGCAATACCAATGACTAAATAGTGATTCGCTAATTGGTATTCAAGGGTGCCAAGTAACGGTTTAATTAGCCTATCTTCAGGACTGAGTTTACGCATAGGCTGGCGTCCGACTCGCTCAACATTGTCATGGAGGTAAGGATTAGCGAAACGCTTTAAAATTTTATCTATGTATTGTTGGTGCTTGATAGGATCGAAGCGATAGCGTTGAATTAAGACTTGCCCACTCTCCTGCATGGCTCCTTTCACAATCTCTGCAATCTGCGGATCATTGATCGCATCGTAGACCGTCTGATATCCCTTGAGTTGCCCCAAATACGCTGTAATTGCATGCCCAGTATTTAGAGTAAATAGCTTACGCTCAACGAATGCCAGCAAATTTTCTGTCAGCTCCATTCCCTTGATTTCAGGAATGTCGCCAACAAACTGTGTTTGATCAACGATCCATTCACTAAATGTCTCTACCGTTACATCGAGCGGGTCATCGTTTGCCGCCTCCATAGGAGGTACAATGCGGTCGACAGCAGAATCTACAAAGCCAACATTTTCCTCTACCCATTGATGCATTGAATCGCAAAGATGAGCTAACACATGCTGTTTCAGCTGGCTTGTTCCTCTTACCATGTTTTCACAGGCAATAATATTCAAGGGTTTACTGTTGCCGATTTCCCTTCGTTTCTGTATACCTTTTGCCAATGTTGCTGCAATTTTTTCTAATATTTGAGGCCCGACAGCAGTCGTCACCATATCTGCAATGGCGATATGCTCCACTGTTTTTGGATCCATACTGTTAACCGCATTCACTCGTTGAACTTTTTCAACGATATGTTCTTCACCAACCACATGGACTTGATAGGACTGCTGATGTGCTAATTGGTCAATAAGCTGTTGATTAACATCTGCAAAAATCATTTCTGAATTTGCATCTGCTAATAGTTTGCCGATAAATCCACGTCCAATATTACCTGCACCAAAATGAATGACTTTCATAGCAATCTCCTTAAGCGGCACTTTGTGTTGATAAAATATCGAGAACTTCCTGAACACTCTGAGTTTTGCAGAGTTTTTCAATCATTCCGTCTTCATCAAGTGCAGAGGTAATTTTTGTAATGACTTGGATATGTTCATTATTACGGGCAGCAATTCCTATCACTAAATGGGCAATATCTTCTGGTTCATCACCGAATCGAACACCAGTAGGGTACTGGCAAATAACAATGCCTGTTTTTAATACGCGTGCCTTCGCTTCAATTGTGCCGTGTGGTACCGCGATAGACTCGCCTAAATAGGTTGATGTTAACTTTTCTCTTTCTAGCATCGCCTCCACATATTCAGGTTCAACATATCCCCCTTCAACGAGCTTTTCTCCCGCAAAGCGAATGGCTTGTTCTTTATTCGGTGCGCTTAAATTAAGATGAATATGCTGTGAACTGAGAGTAAACAATGCTTCTTCTTGCTCTTCTGGATCATAATGTTCATCGTTTGCCGCGATTAGCGTTTGTTTAATCAAGCGACTGTCATTCGCGGCGTGTGGGCTTTTTTCAGCAATAAGACGCGTGATGAGGTCATTATACGTTTGGCTATCTAAAAAATTTGTCAGTGAGATATGAAGTGCATGAGGCGCATAGTTTTTTGCTCGTGCAGTTAAATCTCTATGTGTCACAACAATATCTACATCGGCAGGGAGATCATTAATTGCCATATTGGTCACTGCAATTTCATTTAGCCCAGCATCACGCACTTTCTTCGCTAAGACTCCGGCACCCATCGCACTGGACCCCATTCCTGCATCACAGGCAACGATAATTTTGCGAACCTGACTCAAATTTGCTGTCTGGTTTGCTACAGCCTTGTCACTTTTTCCACTTGAAGATTTCGATTGCGCTTTCATTTCACGCATTTTTTGCGTTGCGTTACCAAGCTCATCTTCATCCCCTAAACGCGTTCGTTTTAATAAAATAGCCGACACTAAAAATGAAACTAATGTGGCACTCGTGACCGATAAAATCACACCGATTAATGATGATTTCGGCGTCATCAGCAATACGGCAAAAATAGAGCCTGGAGATGCTGGTGAAACAAGCCCCGCATGAAAGATGCTCATCACAAATACGCCCGTCATTCCACCAAGAATAACAGCAATAATTAATCTCGGATTCATCAACACATAGGGGAAATAGATTTCATGTATTCCGCCAAAAAAATGGATAATCGCGGCACCAGGCGCTGATTGTTTCGCATTGCCTTTACCAAAAAACATATAAGCCAGCAGTACGCCTAAACCTGGACCTGGGTTTGCTTCAATTAAAAAGAAGATGGATGCCCCTGTTTCTGTGGCTTGCTGTATCCCTAAAGGAGAAAAAATACCATGGTTAATCGCGTTGTTGAGAAATAAGATTTTGGCTGGTTCGACAAATATTGAGGTCAACGGTAATAGATTATGGGCCACCATCACATTGACCCCTGCGGAAAGTATTTTGGATAAACCTTCCACTAAAGGACCAATCGCAAGGTATGCAAGAATGGCGAGCAGCATCCCGATAATGCCTGATGAAAAATTATTCACCAACATCTCAAAACCTGTTTTGACTTTGCCTTCAATCCAGCGGTCAAAACGACGGACTGCAAATCCTCCTAATGGACCGGCTATCATCGCCCCCATAAACATTGGCATATCCGCCCCTACGATAACCCCCATAGTGGTGATCGCCCCAACAATGCCGCCACGTTCGCCACCCACTAAGCGACCGCCAGTATAACCAATGAGTAAGGGAAGAAGATACGTGATCATCGGGCCGACAAGTTGCGCCAACGTGTCATTTGGCCACCAGCCCGTTGGAATGAAGAGCGCGGTAATCAACCCCCACGCGATAAAGGCACCAATATTAGGCATAACCATGTTACTCAGGAAGCGCCCAAAATTCTGTACCTTTAATTTGACATTTGATGTTACCATAATAGAACCCCGTGGTACGAAAATGATACGGTTATAACGTTATCGCCAAATAACGTTTGTGATTTTTGAACAGTTTCACTCTAGCATGACCGCTATCGGATGCGTACCACGCGGGCTTTTTGTGATTGATATCACTATTCCCCCCTCACTCCCCCTATGTTTTTAGTGATCAAACTCTCAATAACGGCATGTAGCAAAACTACATTGCGTTTTTTTTGTTCATCAAACCAATTTAACGTGATTTTTATCACATTTTTTACGACGATGTTTTTTGTTAAATAGTGATTCCAATCACAAAATATTTTTAGGTTGCCTACTTTTTAACTCAGTAAAATTCACCATTTGGTCTATTGTTACTGTTATTCAATATTTTTGTAATAAACTTTCATCTCGTCGCATATCGCTCTCGTTTGATGCGCTTTTCTTTTTTGAAGTGAGGAAATTCAATTTCTCAACATCTCGACCCTATTTCATCTCATTAAAATCATCATTAAATGACCTGTTGCAACTTATTATTATTTAAAGGTTATTCTACTTGCTTCATTGATTCTTCACCGCTAAATTAGCCGTAATTTTACTAATAAGAGTGAATAGGTTATGAGCCTCACGATCATTATTTTTCTGCTAGTCTATGTTGCGATGGGGTTTGGTAAGTTGCCCGGTTTTAAAGTCGATAGAACAGGAGCTGCGGTTATTGGTGCTTTGGCCATGATGGCTGTAGGGAGTATTACGCCACCACATGCATGGAATGCTATCGATTATCGTACTATTGGGATGTTATTTGGCTTGATGGTCGTTTCCGCATCTTTTGTCGTATCCGGATTCTATAGCTGGACGGCGAACCGCGTTGCGATGCTAAACGTCAGTGCTCCAGTACTACTTGCTGTATTAATTGCCGTTGGCGGACTACTCTCCGCCTTACTCACAAATGATGTCGTTGTTGTCGCCATGACACCTTTGTTAGTCTCAATTACCTTATCTCGTGGATTAAACCCAATTCCCTTTCTGTTAGGATTTTGTTTTGCCGCTAACAATGGTGCTTCAGGTTCATTAATTGGCAGCCCTCAAAACATGATTGCGGCACAAGGGTTAGATATTTCCTTTATTGGTTTATTACAAGCTTCGGCGATCCCAGCTTTGCTATCATTACCTATTACATGGGCTATTTTAGTTTTTCTCTATCGTAATCGTTGGTATCTCGCTAAAACGGCGACAACGCCCTCGGCCCCTACTGCACCAACTGACCCCGCGACAAAACTTGATGTATGGGAAACCACCAAAGCCGGTATTATCACATTCATTGTGATCATCGCTTTCGTTATCAGTGATATACCAAGAGAACTTATTGCCTTAACGGCTGCGGGCTTTTTACTTTTAAACCGTTCGATAGCCTCAAGTGATATGTTGAAACTCGTTGATGGTAATTTACTATTACTGATTATGGGGCTATTTGTTGTCAATGCCGCCTTTGCATCGACTGGCTTACCACAACAAATGTTAAATGACTTGCGCAGTAATGGCGTTGAATTAAACAACCCTATTGTTCTATTTTTGGTCACGGGAGTATTAAGTACTATTGTCGGGAATAACCCCGCCGTGATGTTACTTGTCCCTTTCCTATCCACAAGTGGCAATGCCGATTCATTAGGTGCAGCCTTAGTCTTAGGCTCTGGGTTCTCAAGTAATTTATTTGTATTTGGAAGTCTTGCCGGCATTATTGTCGTTGAGCAAGCTGCCGCTTACGGCGTCAAAATCTCATTTTCAGAATTTGCCAAGTCGGGGGGCATCGTTGCGCTGCTGTGTATGCTTTTAGCGGCCGCATGGATAGTGTTAGTCCTTTAAAAAAAAGCCACTCGCTGTTTACGGCGGGTGGCCTATAGAATACTTATTTAGGGTAGTGAGTTTTATTTAAAATAGTAGCATGTGCCCCAACGGGGAATAGGCTAACTGAACTAAATTCCTGATCTTGATACCCCATAATTCCGCCATCCGTTCTCATACCTTGTAAATCAATGAGAATAATACCGAGCGTTGGGATAATCTTTTCGCGCCAAATGAATAAATATAAATTGTCGGATACCTTTATATAATGGCAGCGATCAACATCCGCCAATCCTTTTTCTACGCCATCTAAACAATGCCACGCATAAAATTGTTCATTTAAATAAACATGTTCATAACGCTCTTTAGGGTTATAGGTATACATATTACGCATACCAATCAACTCTGAAGTATAAGCAGGTAGTGGATGTTGAGTATTACTCAGACTACCAAAATGAATATCGACATCAACGCCTGTCAAGGGTTGATTTTGTTCGACTTTTGTAAAAGCTGACATACGGATATCTTGTTCAGTGGGAAGCGTGCCCCGCACTAATACGCAATTATCCTCTGCTTCATTAATAATGATCGTAATACTTGTACGCCAATCTTCTGGTGAAATAAAATTAATAAAATAAATGCCTTCACGAATTGAGGTGATACGACAATCACGTACCACACCTTGCCATTCTATTTGTTGCTCGGTTGGAAAAGAGATTGTTTCCTGAGCTGCTGTCTCGGCAAACGTTAATTGGAATGTTTTACCTGTTAGTTGATTATTGGTATCTAATATATAGCTATCAGGTGCAAATCCATCAGATAATGCGCCAACTTGGATAAATGCCACTTCTTCAATCATAATAACTCCTTAGGTAAAAGCCAGTGTAGGTAGGTCAACAACAGCCGCACCACCGTCGATAACGAGTGCTGCACCGGTAATCATAGAAGCATCCGCAGAGCACAAGAATCGACACGCTAATGCAACTTCATGTGCGCTAGCAGGACGCTGTAAGGGAACATCCCGGCATACATACTGGTAGGCTTCATCCAACGTGAATTGATGTTGTTCCATCAAAGGTTGCATCTCTTCGTCTGCCATTGGTGTTCTTACCCAGCCCGGACAAATTGCATTTGCTCTAACGCCTTGACGACCATAATCACGTGCGACAGAGCGCATTAGCCCAATTAACGCATGCTTTGCTGTCACATACCCACAGGCCTCTGGTCCTGCGGCTAAAGAGGCAAGCGAACCAACAAAAAGGACATTACCGCGACGCTGTATCAACGATGGTAAGCAGCCACGAACACTGGCAAAAGCACTGTCGAGATTCGCTTTCATTCCTTGGTGCCATTCTTGGTCATTCATATCTTCCACTCGGCCTAGCCCCATTCCGCCCGCATTACAAATCAAAACATCGATAGCATCTGTATGCTGTTTGATTTGCGGTAAGATGGTTTCATTCCATGAGTCTCCAGTCGACACATCGGCGACGATGGCAATCGCTCCGGTACGAGCAGCAACGGCTTGTAACGGTTCTGGACGTCGTCCAACAATCAATACGTTATCACCTTGCTCTGCAAACACCTGCGCGCATGCGGCACCAATTCCAGTTCCCCCACCGGTAATGATTACGGTTCTTGAATTCATCCAACCCCCACCAGCATTTGTTAAAATAAAGTTAATTCGAGTATTAATATAGATAGAAATAACTTTGCTTGACTATCGACCTAAGGGACGATATGCGCTGAAGTGCAAGATAGATAATGACTTTTGTGAATATTAAGAGGGGTTATCAGCCTGTTTAAGAACAGATACAGGCTGATAGAGAGAAAATGATTTATGGCAAAATAGCAAAAGAGCGAACAGGGAAACCACTTGCATTGTTAGGTTTAGCCACCAAATTGAAAATAATCGCGCCACGCGTTGGTAATTTATCTAAGTTTGTCATTAATTCAATCTGATAGGTGTCTTGCTCTAAGACATAATATTCACCTAATAGCGCATTATTGTGACGGAAATCTTTCGCTGCATCGGTATCAAAAGTTTCATGGCCGATCGCTTTTACGCCTCTTTCTTCAAATAAAAACGTCAATGCATCCATTCCCCATCCTGGGATTTGATTATGGCCTTCCGCGTTTTTATTCTCCATTGCTTGCTGTGATGGCCAGCGATGGCTCCAATCAGTGCGTAACGCAACAAACGTTTCAGGCTCTATTTTTCCATGTTCCGCTTCAAAATTAAGGGCATCTTCTCGTGAAAAGGCAAAATTAGGATCTTGTTTTGCTCTTGCTGACTGGTCGATAACAATCAAGGGTAACACTAACTCCTTTAGCTCAAGTTCATGCAAGTAACGTTTTCCTTGTACAAAATGACATGGAGCATCAATATGTGTGCCATATTGCCCAGGAAAGGTAAATTGTTGTGCAAAAAAACCATCTTGATAATCAAATAGTGTCTTAAAGTTTGCTGATTCAAACATAAAAAAATGGGGAGAATCTTTATCGAAAGCGTGTGTTAAATCAATCCATGTTTTTGACTTTAATAGATTGAGTGCTGTGATAAGTTCATTCGTCATAACGGTTCCCCTGATGATATCGCTATTACATTTTTTTATTTTCAGTTTGCTTATGTTATTAATTAACCAAAAACACCCTTTTGTCCATATCGATAATAAGAAAAATTTTCATATTACATTTTAGTGGCTAACAGGGTCATCGAGATAAAATAAAACCACCTAATGGGATATTAGGTGGTAATAAATAACAATGTTAAACATCATAAAAAGACTAGGGTTTTGGATAAGAGGCCCACGCTTGAGGCTCAATAAAGCCATCATAAATACGTTGGGAGCGAATATAATCTGCGTATTCTTTTGATTCGAATGCTTCTTTTAAGTCTTTCGCCCACTGTGAATTCACATCATCTTGCATCACGGTCACAATCACCCGGTGTTCTAATGGTGAATTTTCGACGACTAATCCATCTGCAATTCGTTGTCCAGCACTTGCAACATAGTTACCATTAACAACAACGAAATCAACGTCATCTAATAAGCGTAACCCTTGTGCTGCATCTGTTTCTCGAATATCTAAACGATATTTAGCCGGTTCGATATCATTAACGCTAAATGTCAATGTACTGACATTAGGTTTAATTTTAATCCAACCTAATTCTTCTAAAATACGAGCCCCACGTTCAGCATTCACGGGGTCATTTGATAAAGCGACGATCATACCGTCTTTGACTTCATCAAGAGATTTATGTTTATTCGAACGCAAACTTTGTGGTGCACTAGGCGAATCAGTCAATGCCACCATATTAATATTATTTTTCTTATTATAGGCTTCCATATATGCACGACTTTGGTTCACTGACGCATCAATTGAGCCTTCTTCAAAAGCAGGGTTAATTTGTCTATTTTGAGAGAATTGACGTAAATTCACTTTATAGCCTTTCTTCTCCAAAATAGGCACAACACCTTTTTCGACTTGGTCGATATAATTACCGACACCAAAGCCAATCGTTATTTCTTTCTTATTGGGGTTACCCTTTTCATTATTATCATTACATGCCGCTAACGCGATAACCGCAATACCCATTAGTGATAAAAGTTTTATTTTTTGTTTCAACATGATGTTACGACCCTGTGTCAATAATGTGGTCAGTATAATCATATTTTTTACATCCTATTTAGATCATCTCGTTATAACTTAATACAAAAAGAATATATATAGCCACTTTTATAACTTATAGTTATAAAAATATAATAATTTGTTCGTTCGAATAACCATCTGCTTGAGATGTAATGGAGAGGATAAAAACGTTAAAAACAAGTGAGTTATAAGATGCCTATTTTAAATTACGATTTAGTTAATGCGCTAATAAACCTAACACCAGAATCTACGCTAGCTGAAGCTAGAAAGAAACGTTTAAACACGACAGAAAATACTCAAGCTGCTTTTGAAGCGATTTTTTCTGCTCCCTCGACACAATTAACCGGTGACGTTAAATTTTTATTGGCTCGCTGTGTTGCCGAGCAAACAGGCAGTCCAGCGTTAGCTGATTTTTATCATCAACTATTAGCACAACGTTCACCTGCTCTCGATACTCCAGCACTTAAAGCTGCTACAAAGTATGTAGAAACCTTGGTTAGTCATCCAAAACAAACGCACTATCAGCTTATTCATTCGCTAATAGAAAGCGGATGGAATGAGCAAGATATTATTTTGCTAGCTCAGCTAGTCACCTTTGTGACTTACCAAGCTCGCTTAATTGAAGGGTTGAAATTGCTGCATGATGCAAGTGCAACCAGTAACCAAGCTGAACCTATTACGGCTGGCCCTTGGAACAACCATCCTCTCACTCATCAAGGCAGACCGTCGCCAGTTGCTTTCACGCAAGAACAACTAGGCTGGGAGGCTTGGTTGCAGGCTCGTGATAAACACAGCCTTACTGCTGATGAAGCACAAGTGATGAAAAAATTTGGCCAACTCAATTCCGAATATTTTTTACTGCTTGCTCACCACAGCAACATCTTAGAAATACGTACGATGATTGATCGTGATATTTTTTATACCGCTAATGGCTTACCTCGCTGGGAACGCGAATTTGCTGCGGCTGTTGTGAGTAAAGTTAACGGTTGTATCTATTGTGCTTCGGTGCATGCGCGTAAAGCAAGCCAATATGCTAAGGATCGCCAAACCGATGTAGCAAGGTTACTCGCAACACCAGCGGGAGACGTTTTAGCTAATGGCTATGATGCACGCTTAACAGCAATAACTGACTTAGCGGCCTCACTCTCGGCAACACCAATACAGGCGACTCCTCAACACGTTAATACCCTTCGTCAGCTCGGACTGACTGAGTTGGAGCTTCTCGATCTTATTCAATCAACCGCCTTTTTCTCTTGGGCGAACCGTCTGATGCTGTCTTTAGGCGAGCCTTTTGAAGTCACGCAAGACAAGGAATAAGTTTATGAAACAGTTAAATGGCTTAAAGGCTTTGGAAGAACACATTATTCAAGACCTACAATATCTTAATTTACCCCTTAACCGCTGGTCATTATCCCCAAACTCTACGGATAATCATCAACTAGATGTCGCGATTATCGGTGCAGGAATGTCGGGGATTACTGCGGCATTTGCTCTTAAATTACAAGGTGTTGAAGCAATTGTTTTTGATCAAGCGCCAGAAGGCAACGAAGGTCCTTGGAAACAGCCTGCTTTGATGGAAACATTACGCTCACCAAAACATGTTGTTGGTCCAGCGCTCGCTTCCCCCTCGTTAACGTTTCAAGCATGGTTTAAAGCTCAGTTTGGTACTGATGCATGGGAAGCTCTCGATAAAATTCCACGCTTACAATGGGATGAATACTTACAATGGTTTAAAAAAATGACCGCACCCACGGTGTTAAATGAGTATCAATTAATCGATACTCAACTCAATTCACAAGGTTGCATACTGACTTTCCAAACTCATCATGGGCAACAGCAATATCAGGCACAACATGTGATCCTAGCAACGGGGATGGAATCCTTTAGTGAACCCAATATTCCTGATTTTATGGATGGCATTCCTCATCGTTACTGGGAACACTCTTATACAGGTAGCGACTATAGTCGCTTTGATGGATTAGATATCGCCGTTGTTGGTTATAGCGCGGGGGCAATGGATAGTTCAGCAACCGCCCTTGAGCATGGTGCGCGTTCGGTCGAATTACTGATCCGCGCTAAAGATATGCCCAGAGTCAATCGCGGTAAAGTCGCTGGCAACCCTGGCTTCACCCAAGCTTATGAGCACCTAACCGATGCACAAAAATGGCATTACAGTGATTATGTCGTTAAAGCGAAAACACCGGCTCCACACGGCAGTACGCTAAGAGTTTCTCGTCATGACAATGCTTACTTTAATTTCGATACTCAAATTAAACAGATTGATGTCAAAGACGATAAATTACATCTCTCGACGACAACCGGTAATTACGTCGTTGATTATTTGATCTTAGCGACTGGTTACCGCATTAACTGGCAGCGACACAACGCGTTTAGCAACATTGCTCCTTTTATTAGAACATGGGCAGATATGTATACCCCACCAAACGAAGAACAGAATGCCGAGTTTAGCGCCTACCCTTATTTAGGCGGGCATTTTGAATTCCTGCCGAAAGCGGAATGTGACTTACCAGAACTCAGCAATATCTACTGCTTTAATTTAGCCGCCTCCTTAAGTATGGGCCCCATGATTGGCTTGATCCCCAATACCAATACTAGCGCCCAAAAGTTGGCGGAACATATCGCCGCTAAATTGTATCTCGCTTACCACGAGCAGCACTTACAACAAGTAAAACAGAGTACTGAAGCCGAATTACTTGGTGATGAATGGCAGCCTGCGTTGCCTTATCAGCAACGCGTCAAGCAAACGAGTCATGTGGGGTGACATATGATTAGGTTTCAAAATATTCAAAAGATATACCAGAAGGAAGGACACTCCCTCACGGCTCTACAAGACGTTAATTTGCAAATCAATGAAGGTGATATTTTTGGCTTTATTGGTTACAGCGGTGCGGGCAAAAGCTCATTGATTCGTTTAGTGAATCAGCTAGAAAAACCAACATCTGGTGAAGTGGTCATTAATGGGCAAAACATTGCTCATCATAGTGCATCTGAAATTCGCGATCATAAAAAAAGTATTGGGATGATTTTCCAGCACTTTAATTTACTAGAAACCAAAACTGTTGCTCAAAATATTGCTATGCCACTGTTACTCTCTGGCGTTAGTAAAAAAGACATTGAGCGGCGAGTTGATGATATTTTAGCTTATGTTGAGCTCAGTGATAAAAAACATCAATATCCGGGACAGCTTTCAGGAGGACAAAAGCAACGGGTGGGCATAGCTCGTGCATTAATTAATAATCCTAAAATTCTCTTGTGTGATGAAGCTACGTCGGCGCTAGACCCACAAACAACACTTTCAATTTTATCCTTACTCAAAAAGATTAATCGTGAGCAAAAAATCACGATTTTACTGGTGACGCACGAAATGGAGGTGATTGAACAAGTTTGTCATCGCGTTGCGGTGATGGAGGCGGGACGTATCGTCGAAGAAGGTACTGTGTTAGAGATATTTTCGAATCCACAACATCCAACCACCCAAAAATTTGTTCGCACCGTCCTCAATGAAGAGATACCTGAACGTGTTCTCCACAATTTAGAGCATCAAAATAATATTTATCGCTTGGAGTTCTTAGGAAGTTCAGCTCAACAACCTGTTGTGAATGAACTGATCTTACAAGATAAAATTAAAATTAATATTTTATTTGCCAATATGAAGGAAATCAGTGGCGTCGTGCTTGGCAGTATGTTTGTACAACTGATTGGTGACAACGAAAATATTCATCAAGGTGTTGAGTTTTTACGCCAGCGTGGTGTTGCTGTTAGCAAGGGGGCTCTATGACACAATGGTTTGATACCGCATTAACAAGTAAGCAGTTTTTACTTGCTATGTCTGAAACATTCACCATGGTTTCTATTGCGCTGGTGATAGGCTCATTATTGGGTATTTTACTGGGCATTTTGCTTGTCGTGACCCGCCCAGATGGGATTTGGGAAAATAAATGGATTTATCGCATTCTTAATCCAATGATCAATACCATTCGTTCATTACCTTTTATCATCTTACTGGTGGCGATGATCCCATTAACACGCTTTATGGTTGGAACTTCAATTGGCACCACCGCGGCGATCGTACCGCTTGTTATTTATATCGCCCCTTATACTGCACGTTTAATCGAAAACTCACTGTTAAGCGTTCATTCTGGGATCATTGAAGCCGCAGATTCAATGGGTGCCACTAATTGGCAAATTGTTTGGCATTTTATTTTACCGGAAGCGAAGTCCTCATTAATCCTTAGCCTAACAGCAGCAAGTATTACTTTAGTTGGGGCAACCGCAATGGCAGGTGCCGTTGGCGGTGGTGGTGTAGGCGATCTCGCGCTCAATTATGGTTACCAACGTTTTGACAACGTGGCGATGGCAATCACAGTAGTCACATTGGTTATTATTGTGCAAGGGATGCAAATGATCGGTGATTACCTTGCTAAAAAGGCTCGCTATCACTAATTCTCTTCGGCCGATATACATTTATATCGGCCATACCTCATTTTCATCTGTAAATCGCTTTTTTATTCACTATTCCCGCATGTTTTTCAGGCTTTTTTTACCTCATCACTGTGTTTAACACATATAGCCTATTGATTAGTATTAAAAACATACAAAAAACCAAATTTTAGACACTTTATCGCTCAGTCTTACCAAAAAGCATAAATAAAAGGCTGATTTTTAGTGTTAGTTGCCATTAAAAGGCTATAAAAATAGGCAACAAATGTAAATTTCATTTAATATAATGCAGTTATTTGTCAATTCATTTATATTATTTATTGTATAATCATAACGATAGGCAGATTGAAATGTTTTTCAGCTACTTTCAACAAAAACAGTATCAATGCCATATCAATTTTAATTTTTATCATATTGCTGATTACGTTATACGCAACACTACTGCATCATCAGCGTGTTATCAACCCCTAACTTAAATCTGATTATGCCGACTATAGAACAACTGATATTACTCACTTCAATCCTCATTTTACTGGGCATTTTTTCCAGTAAACTCTCAGCTCGATTAGGTTTACCCATGCTTGTTATGTTCTTATTTATAGGAATGCTAGCAGGTGAAGATGGTATCGGCCAAATCGCGTTTAATAATGTTAACGTTTCTTATGCCGTAGGTTCACTCGCATTAGCCCTGATCTTATTTGATGGTGGTTTGCAAACGTCGGTAAAATCTATTCGCCTTGTTTGGAAACCAGCATTTACCCTAGCAACATTCGGTGTTCTGATCACCGCTGGGATTACTGGACTCGCTGCGGCCTATATTCTTGGGATCCCATTACTTGAAGGGCTTTTACTCGGTGCCATCGTCGGTTCTACAGACGCGGCTGCCGTTTTTTCTTTATTACGTAATGCCGGTATCTATCTCAATGAGCGTTTGCAGTCTACGTTAGAAATAGAAAGTGCCACCAACGATCCAATGGCAATTTTCTTAACTGTTGGTTTATTGCAGCTGTTGATGAACCAAACCGCCTCAGGAACAGAGTTGTTGTTACTGTTCGTCAGCCAAATGGGAATTGGTACGATTGTTGGTCTCAGCGTTGGTTGGATATCCATCAAAATCATTAATAAGATAAAGTTGTTAGCAACGGGTCTCTATCCTGTGCTTGTCGCTGCCTGTGGTCTGTTGTCATTTGGTCTTGCGAGTAATCTACAAGGTAGTGGTTTTTTATCTATTTTTGTCACTGGTGTGGTTATTGGTAACGCACGATTTGTTTTCCAGCGTAACACTTTTTTGTTTCATGATGGATTAGCTTGGTTAAGCCAAATCATTATGTTCGTTATGTTAGGCCTATTAGTCAATCCAAGCTCGTTGCTCGAGGTGTGGTTTGAAGGGCTCGTTATTGCACTGGTACTCACCTTTATTGCTCGCCCTATTGCCGTTGTGCCTGTTTTGAGATTTTTTGGCTTTACCCGTGAAGAGATCACGCTAGTTTCGTGGGTTGGACTCAGAGGTTCTGTCCCTATTATTTTGGCGATTTTCCCCTTTATTTATGGGTTGCCAGGCGCGAATCTCATTTTTGATGTGGTTTTCTTCGTTGTACTGATTTCTGCAACCTTACAAGGTTCCACCTTGCCATATGTCGCACGAAAACTGAATTTGATGCAACCCCCTCCGCTGCTACCAGCCGCGACGCTAGATATTACAGCGGTAGACCAAATCGATGCTGACCTAGTGGAATACACGTTAGGTGAGGACTGTTCTGCCGTGGGAAGACGTTTATCTCAGCTCGCACTGCCTGACCAAACGGTCATTGCGATGATAACCCGTGGTAAAGGAGTGCTTCCACCACGAGGCTCAACAAAGTTATTTGCTGACGACCATTTGTTTGTTGTGCTAAAACCAGAAAATCGTCCTTTTTTAGAACGTCTGTTTTCGGAACAAGTTTCTCCGGATCTCAGCCCTATTGAACTGCCGACCTCCGGACTTAGTCTAAAAGGAACAACAAGATTAGATGAAATCTATGAGTCTTACGGCATTTTGATTGATAATGAAAATAACCAAACTCTCGACCAGTTTATTTATAGCATTACCACAAGTGAGCCGACACAAGGCACGGTGATTAGCCTTGCCAGCTTGCAGATAAGAATTAGTGAGATGATTGGTTCTCGGATTGTTACTGCTGTATGTGTTCTGGTCTAATTCAAATAGACACTTCAATTTGAGACACTAGAAGTTGTCTGACTTGGAGTGATTATGAATCAGAAACGTAAATATAATAGCTACACCAAAGAATTCAAACAAGAAGCTGTTGCCTTGGTGACGGAGCAAGGTTACAGCGTGGTTGAAGCGGCTCAGGCCGTAGGTGTTAATCCCAACCAAATTTATGCTTGGAAAAAGCATTTTGAAGACCAAGCCAGCGGTGTTGCTCTATCTGATGATGAGCGTGCTGAGCTACGCAAACTACGCGCTGAAAACAAGCGTTTGCGCATGGAGAAAGAAATATTAAAAAAGGCTTCGGCCTTCTTCGCCAAGGAAATGAAATAAACTTTAAGTTTATTCACCAAGCACGGCAAGAAGGCTACCCAGTAGGCTTAAGTTGTAAGACGCTTGGGCTTAGTCGTTCAGGCTACTATGCATGGGATAAACGCCCAGCACAGCTCATTACTGAGGATACACTGATGTTGTATCGCACAGCTAAGCAACTTTTTAAAGACAGCCGTGAAAGCTTGGGTAGCCGTGAATTAATGAAAAAACTGAATCAGCATGGCTTCGCTATTGGTCGTTATAAAACGCGTTCCATCATGCAAAGGCTTAACCTTGTCGTTAGGCAGCGCGTAGCTTACAAGGTAACAACACAGCGCGATAAACGTCATTTGGCTGCGCCGAATTTAGTCAGTATGGACTTTAACCCAGAACGGCCCAACCAAGTATGGGCGGGTGATATTACCTACTTAAAAACGGCACAGGGCTGGATGTATTTAAGCGTGGTCATGGATCTTTATTCGCGGCGTATTGTTGGCTGGTCGATCAGTAAACGCATGACGACAGACTTAGTTTTAAAGTCATTGCAACAAGCTTATTGGCTAAGAAAGCACCCTAAGGGAGTTATCTTCCATAGCGACCGCGGTTCGCAATACACCAGTAAAAAGCTAAGGAAAGCCTTAGTCAGAATGGGTATAAAGCAATCAATGGGCGACACAGGCGCTTGCTGGGATAATGCAGTAGTTGAACGCTTCTTTGGAAGCTTAAAGCATGACTGGATATTAAAAGTCCATCACGCAACTTACGAAGAAATGGTTGCGGATGTTACGGCTTACATGAAGTATTATAACGTAAAAAGGCTTCATACAGCTAACGGGGATGTGAGCCCTGTTGAGTATGAAAATTATCAATTAAAAGTGTCCACTTGGACTTGACCAGTACAATTAGAGCCTATTTCCCAAGAAGAGAATTAGTCAAAAAATTCATAACATCAGTTAATTTGGTGAATAATAAAATTAACTGATGTTGAATCTGTCGCCTTCTTTTATCCACTTATCCATCTCTCCGTTTTTCACTTAGACAATCTCCTGAAATTCTATTGATAAAAAAATAAAAGCCCATAATAGGGCTTTTATTTGATAGCAGATAAATAAAGATAGATACAAGAATTTATCAGTATTCTCAATAGAGAGAATTCTCAATTGCTATTAGTATAATAATGTTCTTAATTGAAACAATTAAGCGTTGTTCACTTAATTAAGTTTCATTTTGAAACATAATTAACTGTTCTTTAAATGAGAGAATAAATAGAGTCGTCAAACCCTTTAGATTCTTTGTCCTCATTAGCATGAGAATCATCTTGTAGAACTTCACTGAAAAACTCGCCCATATTCACATCTAATACTTTTAGTACTCTTACTAGGCAATCAATATCTATACGATTTACTCCACGCTCATAACGGAATAGCTGTTGTTCGCTGATATCAATCTCTTTAGCTAACTGGAAAACGGTATAGCCCTGAGATTTTCTTAACGATTTAATTTTTTGTCCAACTGCACAAGCGACAGGATATTTTGTATTCATAAACATTCTCGCTTCAACTTATATTATTAATGAAATAAAAAATCAGCAGGTGATTCTCTGTGTTTTTCTATTGTTATCTTTATTTATGATATAGCCATTAGGGTGTGTTAACGACGATTCAGCATATATCTTGAGAGGGATGATATACTAGCCATATAATTAGTTTCAACTAATCCAAAAAAGACATTGCAACTATGTAACTAAATATTTTCATAATCACAAAAAATCCACAGCTCGCATATTACTCTTAATTTTCAATGAGTTAATTAACTTAACAATTAATAATTGTTGTTCTGTTCGAACTCAACCCAACAGGTAGCTACAGAGTTATTATCTAAATTAAGCTCATTTAACCGATAAAAAATCTAAAAATAAAAGAAATAAACAGAATAATTTAACACTGTAACAGTATTAATGATTTTTCAAAGTAATATTCATTTTATGAATATACATAATACGATAAATACACTAAAACTGTAAAACTAAGTAAAAAATGGAAATCTTTCCCATATTATCATTTTGATAACTTAAATATCAATAACTTATAACAATAGTCCTTTTGTTACAATCGGCAAAAAATACTCGATTTTTAAAGCAGCATAAAAAATAGACTATAGCCAATGTACTCAACATAACAAAACATTAACCCTAAGTATCATTTTGGTTTGCTATACATGAAGCATATCACAAAAAACAAAAAATTAAATTTCCACAAATACACAGGTTTTTATACTGACAAATCCCTCCATATACGATTATTTGTAATTATATTCCTGTTGTAAATTAAACTTGCGAGAATTATATCTATAAAATTTTCATTGGCAGTTTTTTATATCATCAACTTTTATAGAATATTGCCCACTATTTTTGATTTTCCTCTTTTTCGCTAGGCAAATGAAATATAAGCACTTATTAGGGAAGATATTTACTATTTTTACGTGTAAAAACACCCTATCAGGTAAAACGAACAATAATAAAAACATCTTTATGTGATACTCTTTTTTTGCACAAAACACACCACAACTGCTCGAAATGATATTTTATTTATTGATTGTTAAATTTAGTATTAATAAGCCTATCTTATAGAAGATTCATTACTCCTATTAAGACTAACATTATCAAGATGAATCATTTTTTAAGCTTTAACATATTAAAGAGCTGACACAGCCAGCTTTGCTGCTAGACCCACAATGAAATAACGCGGCGTGACAATAAGAAAATCAACTATACATGACCGTTAATAGAATATTCTCTATTCGAGAGGATAAATGAAATAATATGATTAAGAAAAATTTACACTTAACAAGCCCGATTCTGTTGCTTAAAAATAGAGCATCTTTAATTTGAGTGATAAGCAAATAGACTTCCTATTTGTTCCGCGAAAAATACTTCATACTGCATATACTCAGATAAGCGTACTCGCCGATGACATACGCGATATTTAATGAATTCGCCACCGAATTTCCCAAGTAACACGATCAATCTCTCGTCCAGACACTTAATAAAACAAAATCTGGATACATATAGAATAATGCTAAAGAGTTAAACTAAAGCGATATTAAGTATATCCTTAAGGCTATTCCGTACATTTATTAATCGAAAGATAATCATCAATCAAAACTAAATACGCTTCTAAGTTATGTTTTAGGATTGCTGTATTTCTTTTACGCCCATTCATGGCAATACATCATTTCTAATTTCACCATAAATGAGCTTTGAAAGGCGTTGCGGAGTTTCTGTTTTACAGTTTGGAGCTGGATGCTATGCAACGAACTATTATTTGTTTTGCATATTCACGATGATGTTCCGCTAGACTTAGGTCGATTTCTATGAATAAAAAGCGGCTAGGCGTGTAATAAAGTTAATGTCCATTGGGAAGCACTAGCGCAACGCTGTCTCGCTTCGCTTGGCTCGAACCTGAATACAGCTTCTCAGCTACACGTTTAGTACAATAGATAATTTAAACCTTTGCTGGGTGATCTAGAGGAGTCGATAAGATGGTGGGTCGTACAGGATGATTCGGCCTTTAGCCTCCCCCTGCGAGTCGTTGTGACAAAAGCAACGCTGCCCTGCTGCGCTCCGACTTGAACTTGAACTTGAACTTGAACTTGAACTTGAACTTGAACTTGAACTTGAACTTGAACTTGAACTTGAACTTGAATGCAGTTTCTCACCTGCACGCTATGTGCAATAAAGAATTTCAACGTTTGTTGGATGATTTAGAGGAATAAATAAGATGGTGGGTCGTGCAGGATTCGAACCTGCGACCAATTGATTAAAAGTCAACTGCTCTACCGACTGAGCTAACGACCCATCTGGTATGACTGATTTTGAATTTTAAGATGGTGGGTCGTGCAGGATTCGAACCTGCGACCAATTGATTAAAAGTCAACTGCTCTACCGACTGAGCTAACGACCCATCTATAAACTTTTGTAATCAGTATTATGAATAATGCGAGTAACTAATGAAGTGGTGGGCGATACCGGGCTCGAACCAGTGACCTCCTCCTTGTAAGGGAGATGCTCTACCAACTGAGCTAATCGCCCACTTCATGACAAGCTTCACATATTTGTAAATAAATGGTGGGCGATACCGGGCTCGAACCAGTGACCTCCTCCTTGTAAGGGAGATGCTCTACCAACTGAGCTAATCGCCCATTTATTTACTTCATTTACTTCTTTTATCGTCGACAGTGGTGGGCGATACCGGGTTCGAACCAGTGACCTCCTCCTTGTAAGGGAGATGCTCTACCAACTGAGCTAATCGCCCTGCCGTCGATGGAGGTGCATTATAGGGATCCCTCGTTCTGAGTCAACGGTTTTTGAATAGATTTTTTCTGTTCGTTGTAAAAATAAGCAAGATGTACCAATATTCGCCAGAAAAGAACCTTATTTAACCAATAAATGGTTAATCCATATCACCCAACAAATACAATACTAGAACAAAAATATTTTTATGCTTGAAAAATCTCCTTTATTTTTCTTTTACGACTGATTTTATTTGCCTCAACTATCGATAACTTGATTGAGGTATCACTTTAGAGTGATAGAATAGAGCAACATTTTAGACTTGTTGACGAGTTTCTCGTGATGAATAACGTGTGCTGCTGACCCCGTTTTCATCAAATGAACCTAAAGTAGAAGATAAGTTTGTGCTTCATCTATCTTCTTAGTCTAGAGAAGCCCAACATGTTAGAAACCACGTATCGCAATTAAGGCAATCTCGATGAGTAAAATTAAAACCCGTTTTGCACCTAGCCCAACAGGCTATTTACATGTTGGTGGAGCGCGTACTGCGCTTTATTCCTGGTTATTCAGCCGTCACAATCAGGGCGAATTTGTTCTGCGTATTGAAGATACCGATTTAGAACGTTCAACCCAGGAAGCTATCGATGCCATTATGGATGGTATGAACTGGTTAAATTTGAATTGGGATGAAGGCCCTTATTATCAAACGAAGCGCTTTGATCGCTACAACGAAGTCATTGATCAAATGCTTGACGCGGGCACCGCTTATCGTTGTTACTGCTCTAAAGAGCGTTTAGAAGCATTACGTGACCAACAAATGGCTTCTGGTGAAAAACCGCGCTATGACGGCTGCTGCCGAGATCACGCCCATAATCACACACCAGACGAGCCTCATGTCGTTCGTTTCCGTAATCCACAAGAAGGCTCAGTTATTTTTGATGATAACATCCGCGGTCCTATTGAGTTCAGTAACCAAGAGCTCGACGATCTCATCATCCGCCGTACAGATGGTTCACCAACTTATAACTTCTGTGTGGTGATTGATGACTGGGATATGGAAATTACTCACGTTATCCGTGGTGAAGACCATATTAATAACACCCCTCGTCAAATTAATATCCTCAAAGCGCTGGGCGCGCCGGTTCCAGAATACGCGCACGTTTCAATGATTTTAGGTGATGATGGGAAAAAGCTGTCTAAACGTCATGGTGCAGTCAGTGTAATGCAGTATCGTGATGAAGGTTATTTACCAGAAGCGCTACTCAACTATTTAGTTCGTTTGGGCTGGTCACATGGCGACCAAGAAATCTTTTCTCGTGAAGAGATGATTGAATACTTCAGCCTAGATGCCATTAGCAAATCAGCCAGTGCATTCAATACCGATAAATTACTTTGGTTAAACCACCACTATATTAATCAGTTACCTGCTGAAGAAGTCGCGGTTCATCTTGCATGGCATATAGAACAACAAAATATCAATACTGAAAACGGCCCACAATTAGCTGAGCTAGTGAAATTGTTAGGCGAACGTTGTAAGACGTTGAAGGAAATCGCAGAATCTTGCCATTACTTCTATGAAGACTTTGCTGAGTTTGATGCCGATGCCGCGAAAAAACACTTGCGCCCTGTTGCTCGTCAACCATTAGAAACCGTCAAACAAAAATTAGCGGCAATCACTCATTGGACAGCTGAAAATGTTCATCAAGCCATTGAGCAAACAGCCGCAGAGCTTGAAGTCGGTATGGGTAAAGTCGGTATGCCATTACGTGTTGCAGTGACAGGTGCCGGCCAATCACCTGCGTTAGATGTGACTGTACATGCGATAGGTCAAGCACGTTCAATCACTCGTATTGATAAAGCATTAGCTTTCATCAGCGAACGCGAAGCGTCTGCACAATAACGCCTCCCCCAAAGCCCTATTTAAAATAGGGCTTTTTGCCATGTTTGGCTTTGTTAATAAATCATTCGCAACGATTAATCACCGGCCAATACCTCACTAAACCCCGTTCTTGATGATTAAATGCTCTATAATTCAGCAGTTAAACTCAATTTCACATTATTTGATTGACACCCTAGCATTGCTTGAATATTATGCCCTCCGTCCAAAGGATTTTGTTTGGGGCTATAGCTCAGCTGGGAGAGCGCTTGCATGGCATGCAAGAGGTCAGCGGTTCGATCCCGCTTAGCTCCACCATCTAATTCCCTGTTAGGTGGTATCAAAATCATTTTGTTGGGGCTATAGCTCAGCTGGGAGAGCGCTTGCATGGCATGCAAGAGGTCAGCGGTTCGATCCCGCTTAGCTCCACCACTCCCTTTTTCAGTCTCCCCCGAAATATTAGAAATTGACCTCGTTATTATTCTATATTCATTGCAGCCTGCTGCTGTATCCAGCAAACAAATGCATCTACTTCAGGTCGTTGCCGTGAGGCTTCCAACATCACTAAATAATACGCGAATTGAGCTGGCCAAGGCTTATCAAGCACTTGAATTAATCTTCCCTCAGTCATTTCCTGTTGAGCATAGGCTTGAGGCACCAACGCAATCCCTTGCCCTGCAATAGCCGCTCGAATCAGTAAATAATCATCATCAAAGGTGCTGCCCTTTTTTGCTCTTTCATCAATTTTAACGCCATGAGCGGTTAACCATAATGACCAGTCTGCACGGTCACTGTCTTGTAATAATGGGTAATTTAAACACGCCTCTGGGGTGACGGGCATTTTTGTGATTTTACCATGAGTGAAAAAATGTGGGCTAGCAACTGGCAGTAACGTTGGCGTCATTAGATGCTCTGTATGCAATCCCGGATATTTTCCCAATCCATGACGGATCGCAATATCAACAGGATCTTTTCTTAGATTAACGAGATTTGCAGAAGCTTCGATACGTAATTCAATTTCTGGATAACGAGTTCTAAAATCGCCTAATCGAGGGATTAACCATGAGGCGGCGAAAGAAGGAACGGTGCTAATGGTTAAGCTATTTTTGACTTTCGTCTCTTCCAATTGCCGCATACTACTTTCGATCTGTTCGAATGCCTGTAAAAGCGTAGGATAGATGCGAGCAGCCTCCTCGGTTAGTACCATGTGATAGCGCTGCCGAATAAATAATGGGCGCCCTACACGCGTTTCTAGCAAGCGAATTTGTTGGCTAACTGCACCTGAAGTCA
This sequence comes from Providencia sp. PROV080, assembly GCF_033688105.1. NCBI lineage: Bacteria > Pseudomonadati > Pseudomonadota > Gammaproteobacteria > Enterobacterales > Morganellaceae > Providencia > Providencia sp. PROV080. The sequence continues at coordinate 1,769,017 of NZ_CP096346.1, read as the reverse complement.
CGCCAAGAACTTGCGCTGCCTGTTTTATGCTGTTGTACCGAGCCACCTCGGTAAAAGCGCGTAATGCTAATAGCGGTAATACGGGATTCATAATTTAGTTTCTCTAAACTCAGAGTTAGATTAAATCGTTTTATTTTACTGGTTTTAAACGAAATACTAAAAAGTCTTACATCATATGTTTAGTTTAACTCATCGAGAAATAAAATGATCGAACTCTATACTGACAGCTCACCAAATGGTTTTAAAATCACCATTCTATTAGAAGAATTAGCACTCCCCTACCGTTTGCATACCGTTAATATTGATAAGGGGGAGCATAAACAGGCTGATTTTTTAAATTTAAACCCACATGGACGGATCCCTGTGATAACGGATACGGAAACAGGGATAACTTTATTTGAATCAGCTGCAATTTTGCTCTATCTAGCTGAAAAAACCGGAAAACTTCTCGATAGAGACCTAAGAATTCGCTGGGAAACCATAAAATGGCTACAGTTTCACTCCGCAAGTGTTGGGCCAATGCTAGGGCAAAGAGTTCATTTTGAAATTTTTAGTGAGTTACAGATCCCTGAAGCCATCCAACGTTATCAACATCTAAGTGACAATGCTTTATCCGTTTTAAATAACCAACTACAACATCACCGCTATCTCGCTGGAGAACAGTATTCCATTGCAGATATTGCTAATTTTGGTTGGTTGCATATTGCACGTATTGTTAATTTTGACTTCAGCCGTTTTGAGCACCTTTGTGCATGGTACGAGCGTATTGCTAAACGCCCTGCCGTCGTCAAAGGCATCACTTTGCCAGCCCCCGCCACTGGAGCCTAAAAGGATAAAATGAATAATATTAACGAAATAAACAATATGGCTTTTTCCAATCATCCAGGCTATCAAAGGATGTTCAAAGCCGATTCATTAACAGTCGGGGTATTTTTACCTCTACGTTTTTACCGCAATGATATTCGTGTGCTGACTGGACAAAGTGTATTGATTCAAGAAATTGACAAGCATAACTTCGCAGCCATCTGGGTACGCGATATTCCCTTATTCACGGCTGATTTCGGCGACGCAGGGCAACTTTTCGATCCCTTTACCTATCTTGCTTTTATTGCAGCCCAAACAAAAAATATTGCTTTAGCCACAGGCAGTGCCATTTTTACCTTACGTCATCCTATCGACCTTGCCAAAATGGCAGTGACCATTGACCAACTATCAGGAGGCCGCCTTGTGCTAGGTGTCGCTTCTGGTGATAGATATATCGAGTTTCCTGCTTATGGTTTGCAACACAATCAACGAGCAGAACGTTTTGCAGAGTCTATACAGCTTTTCCGACAATTGATGCAACACGGGGAATTAACCGTTAATTCATCGCTTGGACAATTTACGGGGGTAGAGTTGCTTCCTAAGCCTAGTACAGGAGAAATCCCTTTAATTGTGACGGGTAATTCAGGACAGTCGTTGCAATGGATTGCAGATCATTCAGATGGATGGTTAACCTACCCCGGTTCCACTAGCGATAAACAAGGCCCGATACGACTCGCTGAGAAAATTCGGACATGGCGTAATTTAATACCAGACAATCATTTTCGCCCGCATATCACTAATGAATGGATTGATTTAGTTGATGACCCTAATTATCCAAGAACAGCATTAAATGGGGGTTACGTGCTACGAACAGGACGTCATGGGCTGATCGAATTATTAGAACAATGGCAGTCAGCGGGTGTTAATCATGCCGCCCTTGGCATTCAATTTTCTCAGCGTCCTGCTAAAGACGTTATTGAAGAAATTGCCTTAGACATTTTACCTCTTTTTCCAACACATCAGACCGTGGCAACACGACCTATGGATTGGTAGCAAATAATCACTCAATTTATTTATGTACGGCTCTCACAGACGATGATAGCCGTTAATCAATTACAAGCCTAAGAACGCTTTAAAGGCTTTACAAGGCCATCTAGCCCCTCTATTTTTAAGCCTAATGCCATTTCCATCAGTTGCCCTAATCGCCCTTGTGGAAATTCCCCTTTTTTATAGAACCATAAGAGGTATTCTTCTGGAAGGTCAATCAAAACACGACCTTTATATTTGCCAAACGGCATTGATGTGTTTGCTATATCGATCAGATCTTGTTTTTCCATTTGCCCTCCAAAAACAAAGCGGCATTCATCATGAATGCCGCTCAACACTTTAACACTTTTTAGTGAGTTACAGAATCAATCCAACAACAGCCGCTGATAGGAAGCTCACTAAGGTTGAACCGAACAGTAATTTAAGACCAAAACGAGCAACTGTGTTCCCTTGTTTCTCATTCAGCCCTTTGATAGCACCTGCAACAATACCAATTGAAGAGAAGTTAGCAAATGAGACTAAGAAAACCGATAGGATCCCCACTGAGCGGGTCGATAGTCCAGCAGCAACGGCTTGTAAGTCACTCATCGCAACGAACTCATTGGTTACCATTTTCACCGCCATAATACCGCCTACTTGTAATGCTTCGTCGGCTGGAATTCCAAGTATCCAAGCGAATGGATAGAATACATAGCCCAACATGGTTTGGAATTTGATATCAAAGATAGCCATACAAATACCATTAACCATGGCAATCAATGCAATAAAACCGATTAACATTGCTGATACGATAATCGCAACTTTAAAACCTGCAAGAATATATTCACCCAGCATTTCAAAGAAGCTTTGCCCCTCATGAATGTTGCTCATTTGCAACTCTTCTTCCGCTTCTGGTGGGTACGGGTTAATCAAAGAGAGAATGACGAAAGTACCAAACATGTTAAGCACTAATGCTGCGACCACAAAACGCGGTTCTAACATGGTCATATAGGCACCCACAATAGACATCGACACTGTCGACATCGCGGTCGCTGCCATCGTATACATTCTACGCTCAGACATTTTGCCTAACTGATCTTTATAAGCAATAAAGTTCTCTGATTGTCCTAAGAGCAGTGAACTGACCGCATTGAATGACTCTAACTTGCCCATTCCATTAACTTTAGATAATACCGTCCCGATGATACGGATCACAATCGGCAACACTTTGATATGTTGTAAAATACCGATGAGCGCGGAGATAAAGATAATGGGACAAAGAACTTGTAAGAAGAAGAATGCTAAATTTTCTTCGATCATACCCCCAAAAATAAATTTGGTTCCCTCCGCTGCATAACCTAATAAATGGGTAAAGACCCCCGCAACAGCAAGTACGAATGAAGAACCTATATTCGAATGTAAGAAAAAATATGCCAATGCAACTTGGATAACGAGGAGTTGAATAACATAACGTAACCGTATCGCTTTACGGTTACTACTCGCTAATACGGCAAGTGCGCCAATGACTATAAGGGATAAAACAAAATGCAGGATCGAGGTCATATGCGACTCCATACAAATTTAATAATGCGGTCATATGACTATTCTATGTAATAGACGACATTTAAATGCGATAAGCATCACATTAGCATGAAAATGAACACTGTGTATTTTGTGAAAAGACTATATGGCTCACACTTTTAAGGAGAAATTCGATTCTCGGCAGGAAGATTGACGCAGGTCATATCAATACGCATTTTATAGGTAATACACCATTTCTTCAAATATTGACGCAATAAACTTTAAGCAGCAGTGAGTCAGCAGAGGCATAAATACCGCTAACAGCACTGCAACTTAAATACGATACGTCAATAAAAAGGTTAGGCACCTAATAACGCAATAAGCTCATCTTCATCAATGACGGGTATACCTAACTCATTCGCTTTCGCCAGTTTTGAACCCGCAGCTTCACCCGCAATAACCAAATCCGTCTTCTTAGAAACGCTACCAGAGACTTTCGCGCCCAAGGCAACTAATTTATCTTTCGCCTCATCGCGAGTGAGTCGACTGAGAGAGCCAGTTAAGACAACGGTTTTTCCTGCAAATGGGCTGTCGATAGTGCTCGCATCTACAGCAACCGCTTGTGGCCAATGGATATTCGCTTTATGTACGAGATCATGAATAACAGCTTGGTTGTGCTCTTCACGGAAAAAGTTAACTACGTGCTTCGCGACAACATGACCAATGTCTTGTACGGTTTTTAGGGACTCTTCATCAGCCGTCATCACTGCCTCTAACGTGCCATAGTGTGCCGCTAAATTTGCAGCGGTTGCCTCTCCCACTTCACGAATACCTAACGCATAGATAAAACGAGCTAATGTGGTTGATTTGGATTTGTTTAATGCATCGACCAAATTTTGTGCTGATTTCGGCCCCATACGATCAAGCCCCGTCAAAATCCCCGCGGTTAATTGATACAGGTCAGCAGGGGTTTTCACATATTCTTTTTCGACTAATTGGTCGATGATTTTATCGCCCATTCCATCGACGTCCATGGCTCGACGGGAAACAAAATGTTTAAGTGCCTCTTTGCGCTGAGCACCACAAATCAAACCGCCAGTACAACGTGCAACTGCCTCACCTTCTACGCGTTCAACATCTGAACCACAGACAGGGCAATGGGTTGGGAAGACAATTTCACGGCTATCAGCAGGACGTTCTGATTCGACGACACTAACAATTTGAGGAATAACATCACCGGCACGACGGATCACGACAGTATCACCGATATGCACACCTAAACGCTCAATTTCGTCAGCGTTATGTAGCGTAGCATTACTGACGATGACCCCCGCCACTTGAACAGGTTCAAGACGAGCCACAGGCGTAATAGCACCTGTACGACCAACTTGGAATTCCACGTCTTTTAAAAGGGTCATTTGCTCTTGTGCAGGGAATTTAAAGGCTGTCGCCCAACGCGGGGCACGAGCAACGAAACCTAACTCTTCCTGAGTCGCTATGGCGTTAATTTTAATCACTACGCCATCAATATCAAAGCCGAGGGTTGGCCGCGCTTTTTCTATCTCATGATAGAAGTCTAATACGGCCTGAGCACCTGTACGTAATTGGACATAATCGCTGACCGGTAGCCCCCACGCTTTAAATTGCATGAGACGCTCATAATGCGTATCGGGTAAAGAGCCTTCTTCTACCAAGCCGACGCCGTAACAATAGAAAGTTAATGGTCTTTTAGCCGTAATTCGTGGGTCGAGTTGACGTAATGAGCCCGCTGCCGCATTACGTGGGTTAGCAAACACTTTGCCACCTGTACGGCGAGCCTCTTCATTTAAAGCTTCAAAGCCTTTTTGTGGCATGAACACTTCCCCGCGAATTTCCACTCGTGTAGGAATGTTATCACCTATCAAACGTAGCGGAATGGCACGAATCGTTCGGACATTTGAGGTGATATTTTCACCGACAGTACCATCACCACGCGTCGCTGCTTGGACAAGTTCACCATTTTCATACAGCAGACTCACCGCAAGGCCATCTAATTTTAGTTCACAGCAAAATGTTTGTTCTTGATTGTTTTTTAATCTATCTCTGACACGCTTATCGAACGCAAGATAGCTTTCTTCATCAAATACGTTATCCAGCGACAACATAGGCACTTCATGGCGCACCGTATCAAATGCGGCCAATGGTGCAGCGCCTACGCGTTGAGTTGGAGAATCACTGGTGATCCACTCAGGATGTTCTGCTTCGATACCCTTGAGCTCTTGCATCAATTTGTCATATTCAGCATCGGGAATTTCAGGTGCATCCAATACATGGTATTGATATTCATGATGGCGTAATTGCTGTTTGAGTGTCTCAAGATATTGTTTTGTTGTCATGTTTCACCAATAAAGATAAAAAACCCCCAGTTAAGGGGGTTTAGTTAATACTGATTTTTAATTCAATGTATTGCGTATCCGGGCATGATACACCTCAATTTTCTGAGGTGTCAGCATTTTACGTTCATCATCAAGGACGACCCCTCCGACATCGGAGGCGATGCGTTGCGCTGCCTGTAGCATCAACTTGAAATTTTGTCCTGCATCACCATAAGAAGGTACCATCATAAACATCGAGACACCCGGTGTGGTGAAATCAGACATGGTTTCTGGGTCAAATGAACCCGGTTTAACCATGTTTGCAAGGCTAAAGAGGACAGGTCCTGTTCCTGAAGGATGCACATGACGATGGAAAATGCGCATTTCACCAAATTGGAACCCTGCCTGAAGAATACTTTGCAACAGCGCTTCACCTTGTAGAACTTGGCCCTGATGAGCAGCTACATGAAGAACCAGAACCGTCTCCTTGTTGTTCGCTGGAGATTGGTTTTGCGGTTGTTCAGTTTTCTTCTCAGTGTGCGCCTGTTCCTGTTCATGGTGTATCGGCTGTGGCTCCTCTTGGTTGTCGCTTGTATCAAAATCAAATTCAGGTTGTTCTGGTACCGTTGTCGCTCGCTGATTGATTGCTGTGTTTGGCTGAGCCCCTTGCGACGGTGCAGGTTCAGGTTTTACCGCAGTGGGTTCATTAACAGCATGAGGACGCGGAGCAATTTCAGGTTCATTAGGTTCTGAATGCTCGGGCGTTATCGTGAATACGGGCTCAGTGTCACGAACAGTAGGTGAAATGGGTGGCAAATCAGGTTCGACACGACGTTCTTCTTTCACCTGACGTGCAGGTTCAGAAACCTCAGGTGACGAGGTCGATGGCTCAACCACATGGGTTTCATTGAATAGTGCAGAATCATCATCATAGTGAGATGATTTATCCTGAGAGTCATGTTTTCGGCGTTTTACGGGACGATCACGAAATAATTTTGAGCGCTCTTTACGGCTAGTCCATAAACCATGCAGTAATAACGCAACTATGGCTATCGCACCTACGACCACTAATATTAGACGCAAATCCTGCATCGCTGCTATCTCTAATTGTTGAATGATAATGCCACCACGGCAAAAAACTAAGTCAAACTCTTTAAGTTGCAAGCTAATGCGCAGCCACCCGCCCTTAGAGCCACATTACCGTGTGATTTTAAGGAATTCAAGTCACTGAACGCCGTCAACTTAGATTCAACTTAAAATATGACGGATATACTTAAGATTATTTGGCAAACGCTCTAAGTGCAACCCTCTGAACGATTTTCTTATAAGAAAGAGACAATTCTGCTTTCGTTTGCTGATTTTTTAAGCAAATACTGACTAGCCAGCCTAAAAACCTATCTATATGATACATGGTCAACCGTAAAGGAGAGAACAAGAAGTATGATTCAATCGACAGATTCGCAACAAAAAAATCACTCTGGTTTTTATTACTTCGCTCAAGGATGGCGTCTTGTCACGCGCCCAGGCATTAAGCGCTTTGTCATTCTACCACTTTTAGCCAATATTATTTTACTTGGTGGCGCGTTTTGGTGGTTATACAGCAAGCTTGGTGGTTGGATTGACCAAATCATGGGCTATGTGCCAAGTTGGTTGCAATGGCTAGATTATCTCATTTGGCCGATTGCTGTTATTTCAATCTTATTAATATTCACTTATTTTTTTAGTACCGTGGCCAACATTATCGCAGCGCCATTTAACGGCTGGCTGGCCGAAAAGCTGGAATCCGAATTAACCGGTATTCCCGCACCTGATGGCGGTATTATTGATGTTGCTAAGGATGTGCCACGCATGGTGAAGCGTGAATTCGTCAGAATTGGCTATTACCTTCCCCGAGCGATTGGTCTCTTAATTTTATTTTTTATCCCCGGTATTGGACAAACCGTCGCTCCCGTTCTCTGGTTCCTATTTGGCGCATGGATGATGTCTATTCAGTACTGTGATTATCCATTTGATAACCACCGCGTTAGTTTTAACGATATGAAACAAGCATTAGCAAAAGATCGCATGAATAACATTCAATTTGGCGGTGCAGTAAGCGTGCTAATGATGATCCCTATCGTCAACTTATTGATTATGCCAGTCGCGGTTTGCGGCGCCACATTAATGTGGGTTGACCAATATCGTGCGCGTTATGCACGTTATTAATTTGACTCTTCGATAGCCATTCAAAAGCGCGCTAGAGCTCACAACTCTATCGCGCTTTCTCATTTTAACGTCCTATTCAACGTTATACTAAATGTGGTAAGTGATGCTTTTGGCTCATAACCTTTTACACAGAATATTTTCATACATATAGCAATTGGTTATAAAATTAAGATAGCGATTAGTTATAAGCTTATGTTTAATTTATATTTGCAATAATAATGAGTTCACGTATGTTGGGAAGCAATATTCTTTCTCAAACCCAGTTCTAGTTGGCTAATTGCCTTAATTATAAGGATATCCCATGAGTAAAATTTATGATGATAATTCGCTAACCATCGGCCATACCCCATTAGTACGCTTAAAACATTTTGGTAATGGTAATATCTTAGCTAAAGTTGAATCTCGCAACCCAAGTTTCAGCGTTAAATGTCGTATTGGTGCGAATATGATTTGGGATGCAGAGAAAAAAGGACTACTCAAAGAGGGAAAAGAATTAGTTGAACCAACGAGTGGTAACACCGGTATCGCTTTAGCCTATGTTGCAGCAGCCAGAGGCTACAAACTCACACTGACGATGCCTGAAACCATGAGTGTAGAGCGTCGTAAACTGTTGAAAGCCTTAGGTGCTAACCTTGTTTTAACGGAAGGCGCTAAAGGAATGAAAGGCGCTATTGAAAAAGCCGAAGACATTGTCAAAAGCGATCCGAACAAATATGTTTTACTTCAACAATTCAGTAATCCAGCTAACCCAGAAATTCATGAACAAACCACAGGACCAGAAATTTGGGAAGATACCGACGGTAAGGTCGATGTTGTCGTCGCGGGTGTCGGGACTGGCGGAACAATCACGGGTATCGGTCGTTATTTGAAAAAAACCAAGGGTAAGGATGTCACACTGGTCGCTGTAGAACCGGAAACCTCCCCCGTCATTAGCCAAACACTATCCGGTGATGAAGTGAAGCCCGGTCCACATAAGATCCAAGGCATTGGTGCTGGATTTATCCCTGGCAACTTAGATATTTCACTTATCGACAGAGTATTTAAGATCAGCGATGACGAAGCTGTTCACACTGCCCGCCAATTAATGGAAAAAGAAGGTATTCTTGCTGGCATCTCCTCCGGTGCAGCACTCGCAGCCGCCGTAAAACTCTCAGCGGAGCCTGAATACAAAGATAAACATATTGTCGTCATTTTACCTTCATCGGGCGAACGCTATTTATCAACGGTTCTGTTTGCTGACCTATCGGCTGAATAATATTAAAACCGTTAATTTATCGTTAAAAAAGCACCTCAATGGTGCTTTTTTTGTGGTATGGATCAAACTTTAGCACGTATTGAGATGATTTCTGAACGAGGGTTTAGTATTAAACATAGTAATTATTTTGAGGCGCGAAATTAATCCACCTTAAGTTAAAGATAGTCGCTGTTTACGGTATTCTTTGAAGATTAAAGGGTGTATTTTGCACTGAGAAACTGAAAAAGTGTTGACTCTCGACAAAGTAGGAAACCTTTTTAACAGTTAATAATCTAACTATACGCAAACTCAAGTTTATTCAACTACAATAGCTTGGGTCATTATAAAAAACTAAAGTTATTGAGGAAATAATATGTTCCAGCAAGAAGTCACTATTACAGCACCAAATGGCTTACATACTCGCCCTGCCGCGCAATTTGTGAAAGAAGCCAAAGCATTCACTTCTGATATTACTTTGATTTCTGGTGGCAAATCAGCAAGTGCGAAAAGCCTGTTCAAGCTACAGACTCTAGGCTTAACTCAAGGTACTGTTGTGACCATTTCTGCCGAAGGCGAAGATGAAAAACAAGCAGTTGAACATTTAGTTAAACTGATGGGCGAGCTGGAGTAATCTTGCTAGCGAGAGAACCAGTGTTACCGCGTTAATCTTCATCCCTGAATGGCATCATTCAGGGATATCAGTTTACATATTGATAGACTTACTGTTATCTCTTCAACATCAGAACACCTACCCGCAGTAGTAAGGTAATATTATGATTTCAGGTATTTTAGTATCCCCAGGTTTTGCTTTTGGTCAGGCTTTAATCCTCAAAGAAGATCCTATCATTGTTAGCACAAAAAAAATTGCTGACGACCAGATAGAAACCGAGATCCAACACTTTATTGAAGGACGCAACAAATCAGCCGAACAACTCAGCCTTATTAAAGAGCGAGCCGAAAAAAATCTTGGTGCAGAAAAAGCTGAGATCTTTGAAGGCCATATTATGCTGCTGGAAGATGAAGAGCTTGAACAAGAGATTATCTCCCTCATCAAAGGCGATAAAAAAACCGCTGACGCTGCCGTCTACTCCGTTATTGAAGACCAAGCTCAAGCGCTCGAAGCACTTGATGATGAATATCTAAAAGAGCGTGCAGCTGACGTTCGTGATATTGGTAAACGTCTATTAAAAAATATTCTCAACATACCAATTGTTGATTTAAGCGCTATCGACAAAGAAGTTATTCTTGTTGCCGCTGACCTAACCCCTTCAGAAACCGCTCAATTAAACTTAGAGAAGGTGTTAGGTTTTATCACGGATTTAGGTGGCCGGACATCACATACCTCTATTATGGCCCGTTCACTTGAACTACCGGCGATTGTGGGTACCTCCGAGGCAACAACTAAAATTAAAAATGGTGATTACCTAATCCTCGATGGTGTGAACAATCACATTTATGTGAATCCGTCAGATCAAGAAATCGACAAGCTGAAAAAATTTAATGAAGAGTACCAGCAAGAGAAGAATGAACTGGCTAAATTAAAAGATTTGCCAGCGATTACACTTGATGGCCATCAAGTGGAAGTTTGTGCAAATATCGGTACTGTGCGTGATGTCGCGGGTGCTGAACGTAATGGGGCTGAAGGGGTTGGTTTATACCGTACTGAATTCCTATTCATGGACCGAGATTCGCTCCCCACTGAAGAAGAGCAGTTCCAAGCATACAAAGCCGTTGCGGAAGCAATGGGCAGCCAAGCAGTAATTGTACGTACAATGGACATTGGTGGTGATAAAGATTTACCATACATGAACTTACCTAAAGAAGAGAACCCTTTCTTAGGTTGGCGTGCAATTCGTATTTGCCTTGATCGCAAAGAAATTCTACATTCTCAGTTAAGAGCTATTTTAAGAGCCTCAAGTTTTGGTAAACTGCGTATTATGTTCCCGATGATTATTTCCGTTGAGGAAGTTCGCGAACTAAAAGCAGAACTTGAGATGCTAAAAGGTCAATTACGTGAAGAAGGCAAAGCCTTTGATGAAGCAATTGAAGTGGGTGTCATGGTGGAAACACCGGCTGCGGCGGTTATTGCTCATCATTTAGCAAAAGAAGTTGACTTTTTCAGTATTGGGACAAACGATCTCACTCAATATACTCTAGCTGTTGACCGTGGTAATGAGCTGATTTCTCACCTCTACAATCCGATGTCACCTGCTGTTTTGAACCTGATCAAACAGGTTATCGATGCATCGCATGCAGAAGGCAAATGGACAGGAATGTGTGGTGAATTAGCAGGTGATGAACGTGCAACCTTATTGTTGCTTGGCATGGGTTTAGATGAATTTAGTATGAGTGCAATTTCTATTCCTCGTATTAAAAAATTAATTCGTAATGCAAACTTTGCGGATACTAAGGCATTGGCTGAACAAGCACTTGCTCAACCAACCGCTGACGAATTGATGAAACTTGTTGATACCTTTATCCAAGAAAAAACGTTATGCTAGGAACAGCACATTAGTTCGGTCCCATATAAAAACGATTAGGAGAAGGTCCATGGGTCTGTTTGACAAACTGAAATCACTGGTTTCGGATGATAAGAATAGCAGTGGCAGTATTGAAATTATCGCACCTTTATCAGGTGAAATCGTCAATATTGAAGATGTTCCCGACGTTGTTTTCGCTGAAAAAATTGTTGGGGATGGCATTGCTATCAAACCTGCGGGGAATAAAATCGTCGCACCTGTAGATGGGACTATTGGTAAGATATTTGAAACCAATCATGCATTTTCTATTGAGTCCGATGATGGTATCGAACTGTTTGTTCATTTCGGTATTGATACCGTCGAACTGAAAGGTGAAGGTTTCAAACGTATCGCAGAAGAAGGTCAATTCGTCAAAAAAGGTGATTTAGTTATTGAGTTTGACCTAGCACTACTGGAAGAAAAAGCGAAATCAGTTTTAACGCCTGTTGTGATCTCCAACATGGATGAAATTAAAGAACTGACTAAGCTGAGTGGTGCAGTCACCGTCGGTGAAACTGTTATTATGCGAATCAAAAAATAATACAGTCGTTTTAAATTATTCAATAAAACCACCAGATGGCATCAATGTCGCTGGTGGTTTTTTCTCGCTCTCAACGGCCTGTACGACTCAGAATAATGACACTCGCCCCTCGATACATCCACGCAAACAATGCTAACGGTCGATAAATGACAGTATCATCACTTCTCACCGTTCACCGAGCTTAGCCATTGTTATTTTTACCTTACGGTGAAAAACAACGAATAACACTGACGCCATTAATCATCAAATACGCCAGTAGAAAGATAGCGATCGCCCCGATCACAGATAATGGCCACAATCACCGCGTTTGGATGTGTTTTGGCCACTTTCAGTGCACCAGCCACAGCGCCACCAGAGCTAACACCACAAAAAATACCTTCTTGCTTAGCCAGCGCTCGCATCGTCTCTTCGGCTTCTTGTTGGTTCACATCCAGTATGGTATCAACCAGTTCTTGATGAAAAATTCCGGGTAAATATTCAGGAGACCAACGGCGAATACCGGGGATTTGGCTCTTTTCGGCAGGTTGTAATCCGACTATCTGCACATTTTGTGATTGTGACTTCAAATAGCGACTCACTCCCGTAATTGTGCCCGTCGTTCCCATACTGGAAACAAAATGGGTCATACGGCCGTTAGTTTGCTGCCATATCTCTGGCCCTGTCGTTTTAAAATGTGCCAGTGGGTTATCTGGATTATTAAATTGGTCGAGCACCTTCCCTTCCCCACGCGCCTCCATTTCTTGAGCCAAATCTCGGGCGCCTTCCATCCCCACCGCAGTACTCACTAAAATAAGTTCGGCACCATAAGCTTTCATCGAGGCTTGACGCTCTTTGCTCATATTTTCAGGCATCAATAATTTAAGGTGATAGCCTTTAACTGCCGCAATCATGGCTAGCGCGATCCCTGTATTACCACTTGTTGCTTCAATTAACGTGTCGCCAGGTTTTATTTCGCCACGCTTTTCAGCTTCAGTGATCATAGAGTAAGCCGCCCTATCTTTGACTGAGCCTGCTGGGTTATTACCTTCTAGCTTAACCCAGATTTCAGCATCCATCCCTTCTGTTAAACGCTGTAGTTTTACTAGCGGCGTATTACCTATAAATTGTTCAAGAGTTGCCACTGCTAATTCCTTATTCTCTTTATCTATTATCACTATCTTGATGGTTATAGATAGTATCCTAACACCTAGGAATTAGCAGCATGAAAAAAATTCACTTATATATCAGTAATTAATAATAGTGATTAGACTTATTACTAATATCGATATATGAAAAGCTGCTCATGGCTTTGATTGACAAGAAGGCGTCATAAGATATCGAAAATGGGGCCATATGGCCTAATGCTTGTCAGTTAAGTCATTAATATCGCCGTAACGGGTATCGTTGCGGCTTTTTCTTTACCGCCCTAGGGTAATGCCTTTGTCGTCGACTCGGTAGAACAAAACTTCTAGCCATTGCCAATATCCCATTAATGAATTTTGGTATGTTTCCCGGAGCAACCGCGGGAAGCAGGCTCAGTTGGGCACTCAGGTATATCGCAGTTTGTTTAAATCCCATCTGATAGGGCTCTGTATCTTTCAAGCTGTATGCCATCTGAGCCATCATAAACCGCAGTAAGTTATACGCGAGTACCATTCCCCATAACTCTTGATTTACTAAGACGGGCTTTTTGCTCCTCAATGTGAGTTCATTATTCAACATATGCTGCTTCATTTCTCTGAAGCCATGTTCTATTTCCCAACGATGCCCATACAGGTCGACAATATCGGCGTTGGGGTATCGAAGTGGATCACTCATTGATGTTAATATCTGAACCCTCTTCCCATTCACGTCTTTTGTTATCAATCGAGCTCTCAATATCATTGGAGCGTTAGTCCATTTTTTGCGTGCTTGAGGGGATAGACGTAATTCAACTAACTCATCTCCGGAGCCGAGTTTCTCTACGACTAGGTACTGTGAGCCTTTACGTAATGGGAGCATCCAGTGTTTCTCTACGCCAGAGGACTGCCAATGGTGAAGTAACCCCAGAGCATAAAATCCTTTATCAAAAATGGTCAGAGAACTATCCGGGGTTTGCTCTGTCAATTTGGCAGCAAGGCCAATTTCGCTCACCTCGGAAACGCTACCAAAATGTGCGCCCGAAATCAGATGGCTTGTGATCTCCATCTGGCAAACCATGCGAAGTTGCGGCCAATCAGAACGTGAGTGTTCATTGGCTGTTCGCCCAAATACGGCATCATTTTCAGGGGTATCTGGTGTACGCCATAATGTGCCATCGACAGCCATTAGGGTTAATCCGTTCCAGTGTGATAATGGCAGTTTATCAAGCCAGAGCTGACTTGTTTTCTCAAATACTTTACGGACTGCATCTTCCCCTAGCCGTTGACGTGCCTGAACAACGGCACTTGGTGCAACGAAAGGCCGGTTACCTGGTAAAACAATGTCTAAATGAGAAACGAGTTGCGCCATGGAAAGAGAACGAAAAAGGGACATTCCTGTTACAGCCCATACCATCATTTCCATCGGAAGACGGCGTTTTCTTATCGTAACAACCCCAGCATCCACGAGACATTCATCAATAAGTTCAGCGGAAAGGAGGTCCGAAAGGGCTGTAAATTCTGTTGGAGAGAAAGCCTGAACAGTCTCGAGTGCTTGGCTAAGTAACATAAAAAAATCCGTAATTTTTGGAATGATTACGGATTTTTGCAGAACTGTAGGATCGTTCAACTCATTATTTAGTTCTTAACTGATCGGCATTAGGCCATATGGCCCCGTAGAAAACAATACAGAAGGATAAATTACCCTATCGCGGAGATATTGAAGCGATATACTTGCACTATCTACCTTTCAGATTGGACGAGTATCAGGCGCTTTGCGCGAGTCGGGGAAATAGCAACTCATGATCCCCTTGGTAAATTCTCGCTTTCTGACTCCCAAGAAAATAATGTTCCCCACGTATTGGGATCTGCTGCGATGATTGCCATACTACTGATAACTGCCCTGCTCCCCAACCTATCGGTTGTACCGTTAACTGCCAGAAATGCCCTCTAGGCCCTGACTCAACCACTCGAACAGGTAAACGATGCTGTTCATCCACCTCTTTCACGAGTGTGATATCCCAAGGGCGTAGAAAAATATCCACTTCCCCTTGATGGGCACTTGCATGATGCAGAGGGAATTCATAACCATCAATCAACAGCTGGGAACCATTGATTTGACCATGGAGTTGATTAATTTCCCCCATAAACTCAAGCACAAAGCGTGTTTCTGGACGATGCCAAATATCATCAGGCGTCCCAACTTGTTCAATATGGCCTTCACTCATAACGACGACTCTATCCGCAACTTCCATGGCTTCTTCTTGGTCATGAGTAACAAATACACTTGTGAACTTTAATTCATCATGTAGCTGGCGCAACCAACGACGTAATTCAATACGTACTTGTGCATCCAACGCACCAAACGGTTCATCTAGCAGTAAAATTTGTGGTTCCACCGCTAAGGCGCGAGCCAAAGCCACGCGCTGTTTTTGCCCACCAGACAGTTGAGCAGGAAAACGAGAAGCTAAATGAGATAATTGCACCATCTCAAGTAATTGAGTCACTTTTTGTTTGATCGCTTGTGATGATAGACGCTGTTTTCTTGGCACGACTGTTAGCCCAAATGCCACGTTATCAAACACGGTCATATGGCGAAATAAAGCATAATGTTGAAACACAAAGCCAACGTGCCGATCTTTTGCATGGATCCGGCTAACGTCTTGTCCATGAAAACGCAACGCCCCATAGCTATGTTGCTCTAGACCAGCAATGATTCGTAATAGCGTTGTTTTACCTGACCCCGATGGCCCAAGCAGCGCAACCATTTCACCCGATGCGATATCCAATGAGATATCCTGTAGCACTTGTGTCCTACCAAATAATTTTCCAATTTTTTCGATTTGAATACTCATGGTAGATGAACTCCTGATTCGGATCGCTGCCGGCTCAAATGCCATTGCAATGCACTTTTAATAATTAAGGTGATAATTGCCATCACAGCGAGGATTGCAGCCGCAGTAAACGCACCGACGGTATTGTAGTCTTGATGCAATAATTCCACTTGTAATGGTAATGTGTAGGTTTCCCCTCGGATCGCACCGGAAACAACAGAAACCGCCCCAAATTCCCCTATCGCTCGCGCATTCGTTAGAACAACACCATACAGTAACGCCCAACGAATATTGGGTAATGTCACTCGCCAAAACATTTTCCAGCCAGATGCCCCCAACAACACAGCGGCTTCATCCTCTTGGCTACCTTGGCTCAGCATCAAAGGCACCAACTCTCTCACCACAAAAGGACAAGTCACAAAAATAGTCACTAGGGTCATGCCTGGCCACGAAAACATCAATTGGATGTCATAGCTTTCTAGCCAACCACCAAACCAACTGTTGGACCCATAAAACAATAGGTAGAGTAGACCAGCAACCACTGGCGATACGGCAAATGGGATATCCACCAATGTTAATAATAACTGCCTACCGGGAAACTGAAATCGTGTGACCAACCAAGCTAGCATCGTGCCAAAAATTAAATTGACTGGCACGGTTATCAACGCGATAAGTACTGTTAAACCAATTGCATGCAGCATATCGGCATCGTTTAAATTCATTAAAACCGCATCTAACCCTTTCGAAAAAGCAGTCATAAAGATCCAAATGATGGGCACGACCAGTAATAGAACTGAAAATAAGACACCAATAGCAATCAAGAACCATTTAGCCCAATTGATTGGTTGACGTGAACTCACCATAGTTGGCGTGATTTGAGCCATTATTTGCCCCCCAACCTTTTACCAAAGCGGCTTTGTACTATGTTGACTGTGAATAACAGCACTAATGAAACCGCTAAAATCACTGAAGCAATCGCACTGGCGGCAGGATAATCAAACTGCTGTAACTGGCTGAAAATCATTAGAGATACGACTTCAGTTTGCCAAGCAATATTCCCCGCAATAAAAATAATCGCACCAAACTCTCCCAAACTACGGGTAAAAGATAATACGGTGCCAGCAATAAGCGCAGGAGAAACCTCCGGTAATACTACTCGACGAAAAGTTTGCCAGCGACTTGCACCTAATGTTTGCGCAGCTTCTTCATATTCAGGGCCAAGCTCTTCTAACACAGGCTGTACCGTTCTCACGACAAACGGAATACTGGTAAATGCCATGGCGACAGCAATACCAAGCCACGTATTGACGACTTTAATATCGAATTGATGCAAATACTGCCCATACCAACCCGAAGCAGCAAATAGCGTCGCTAATGTTAAACCCGCTACCGCTGTAGGTAACGCAAACGGTAAATCAACGAGGCCATCCAAAAAAGTACGGCCGGGAAAACGATAACGAGTTAAAATCCACGCCAGTAACATACCAAAAACGGCATTAAACAAACTCGCGACTAATGCCGCAAGGAGGGTTACCTTATAAGCCGCCACAACTTGCGGATAACTGATCACATCCCAATACTGTTGCCATGTCATTTCCGATAGCTGAATGACTAAAGCACTCAAAGGTAGCAGTAATATCAAGCAGGTATAAAATAGGCTGCTACCTAGTGTGAGGCCAAATCCTGGCAAAAAACGTTTCCCTGACTGACGCATTAACGTCGCCCTTCTGCCATCAATTTATCGAATTCACCATTGGTGGCGAAATGCGTTTCCATCACAGCAGGCCAGCTTTTAAATTGTGATTCAACCGTGAATAAACGTGTTTCAGGGAATTTATCTTTATTTGCAGCCATCACGTCTTTATCGTTCACTCGATAATTAAAATTCGTGATAATCTGCTGTGCTTTTGGGCTATATAAGTAGTAAAGGTAAGCCTTGGCAACATCTTGCGTACCATTTTTCTCGACATTCTTATCAACCCAAGCCACAGGGAATTCAGCTAAAATATCCACCGGAGGAACAATAACCTCATAATCGGACTCACCATATTGCTGGCGAATATTATTCACTTCCGATTCAAAACTAATTAATACATCACCCAGTCCTCTTTCAATAAAGGAGGTGGTTGCACCGCGCCCGCCAGTATCAAATACCTCAACATTTTTCAAAAACTGTTTCATTTGCTCACGCGTTTTCTTTTCGTCACCTTTATTTTCTTGTGCATAGGCTCCCCATGCCGCTAAATAGGTATAACGACCGTTACCCGATGTTTTTGGGTTTGGGAAAATTAATTTAACGTCTTCGCGTGCCAAATCATCCCAGGTTTTAATCCCTTTCGGGTTGTCTTTACGGACTAAAAACGCCATCGTGGAATAATAAGGTGAACTATTATTTGGTAATCTTGATTGCCAATTTTCTGGGATCAAATTCCCTTTATCGTGCAAAATTTGCACATCTGTGACTTGGTTATAAGTCACAACATCGGCCTTCAAACCTTGCAATATGGCCAAAGCTTGCTTAGAGGATCCCGCGTGGGATTGCTTGATGGTCAACTTGTCATCTGGGTGTAGCTCATTCCACTGTTTTTCAAATTCAGGATTTAATGCAACGAACAATTCCCGTGCAATATCATAAGAGCTATTAAGTAGTTCAGCCGCCATCAGTGGCGCACTACCCATAAGTGAGAAGGTTGCGAAACCCGCTAAGACTGTTTTCTTTAAGATCGCTTTCTGCATTAGGCACCTACTTATGACTAAACCAAAACTACGCTGTTAAGCTACTTTAGCTGCTTTAGTTATAACTGTGTAGCTATCAATCGCCTTTTAATATATCAAATTGATATAATCAAGAAATTATGGCAATAAGCAATCAAATTATATTGATGATCAATAGGTTAGTCACATGAGCGCCCTTCATGGATAGGCGATAAGATGGGAATAAAAAATCAGGTGTTTATGAAAACATCAATTGCCGCCAACTGGCGGCAATACGGCGATGTTATAGCGATAATAATGTGTCGATTGAAGGAGCAAAATAGTAGCTTCCTGAAACGGCTTTCGTCATGCGCAATAAATCATCATACTTGCCATCTTTCTCACCAAACATGCTAAGAAGCTGTTGTTCAATATTATGGAGACGCGCACAGTAAGCAAGGAAGTATAATCCATGTTTTCCACTCGCTGTACCATACGGTAAACTATGACGCATAATAGACAGCTCTTCACCGTCCTCTTCAACCACTACACGAGAAACATGTGAAGTAACGTTACGTTCACTTTCATCAAGCTCCACACTATCACTCTTAGTACGGCCAATCATCTTTTCTTGTTCTTGCTCTGAGAAACGATCCCACTTATGTAAACTATGCTCATAACGTTGAACAAGAATATAGCTGCCTCCCTTATCAATGCCATCTGCAATCAGTGCAACTTCAGCGATTTCTTCTCCCTGAGGGTTTTCGGTACCATCAATAAATCCGCTCAAATCACGTTCTTCGACCCAACGAAAACCATGGATCTCTTCTTCAACTTTAATCGCAGGACCAAATGCCTTCAGTGCAGCCTGTGCCAATGAAAAGTTAATATCGTGACGCTGAGATTGAATATGAATAAAAAGGTCACGTTGTGTTGCGGGTGCAAGACCTTTCCCTAATTGACGAAAAGGCTTTAATTCAGGTGCGCTTTCAGGTGCTGATAATTGCTTCCAAATATCAGAACCAAATGCAATAACCGCGCCTAACCTATCAGATGGGTACTGTTCTTGTAATTGTGTTAATGCGTCGACAAAACGCTGACATCCCGTTTTTATGTCAGCAAGAGGCCCTTGCACCATTGCTTCAATAAAAATACCGAAACGGCTATGATCTTTCAGAATACCGCTCTGAGAATGAGACATGCTAATCAACCTCTTTGAAATAATTTATTATTTGTGCGTGAGATATAGTATCTCATCAATGATGATTTTCACCTTGTTTTAACGCAAATATTCAGGCGCACAGGAAAATAATACAAAAAAGAATTTAAGGGGCTGATTAAGGCAAGGTATTAATAGTGAGCTGAGGGCTTAATAACGAAAGTTAAACTCCGTAACAACGTCATTGAACGCACTCATACCCTCAAAATTCTCACTATATTTAGATTGAGCGACATAGCCAATAGGGAATGAATTGAACCAGCAGCTGAGCGATTATTTCTTCCAAATAATTCGCGACACTGTCCAATTTTTTAATTCATCATCAGGCGGCATTAAACCTTCTGGTCCTTGCCATTTACC
Organism: Providencia sp. PROV080; assembly: GCF_033688105.1. Lineage (NCBI taxonomy): Bacteria > Pseudomonadati > Pseudomonadota > Gammaproteobacteria > Enterobacterales > Morganellaceae > Providencia > Providencia sp. PROV080. The sequence goes on along the minus strand of NZ_CP096346.1, from coordinate 1,748,609 downwards.
AGTGAAGCTATACACAATATGTGCCGTCTGTGGTGCGACGCATTCAACAGCAGGTTGGTCATCAATAGGCTCAGCGATTTTACAGGCACCAAAGGCTTTTTCATAAATATCACTAAAGGGTGAACCAATTTTAATTCCCCACTCGGTGACAATATCAGGATCACTGACGCTAATGCGTGAAACATAGCCTTTTTCAGGGCCAAATACTTCAATTTTCACCTTATCATCATCTAAACCTTGAAATACAGTGACAATCTCACCTTGTTCAGTTTGCATTCCACTACGGATGATATAACGATCATCCAGACGCTCTTTGATGATGTCAGCTTGCATTGGGGTGAACCCCGTGATCCCTCCTACCCCAGCAGCTTTGGCCGTTATAGGGCTACTAAACCAGTTCATTGGCGAAAGTGAAGACCAAAACCCACCTGAGCCTGCGCACCCCGATAGAATAAATGTACCACTCAAAATAGCTATCTGAGAAAGCTTCACAATGACACTTTTGGGCATAACATCCTCAATTCATATTGGATTACTTGATGCATACTGTGACAACCTATTCCTAAAAACATTCCAACTCATCACCCAATAAATCATCAACAACATTAAAAATCGAGATCATTCGTCAGTGTTTTCGCATAAATGAGTCGAGCTGGCTGCTCTTCCTCGTATAGCATTTTTTCAAACATATAAATGGCGGCATCCGATTCTTCGCTAACCAGAAACTCAATCCTACCACATCCTCTCGCTCGTAATTTTTTTTCTAATCGGCTCACGAGCGCATTAGCAATACCGCGGCCACGATAATCTGGATGTACAGCAAGATAGCATGCTGTTCCTCTGATCCCGTCATAGCCCCCCATTACCGTGCCCACCACTTCGCCCGACACTTCAGCAACCAAAAAAAGGTCTGCGCCACATTGGAGTTTGCGTTCAATATCAAGTTCAGGGTCTCCCCCAAACTCATTTAAATCACATCGTTCCCACAATGTGATAACTTCTTCAAAATCGCTTTGCCGGAAGATACGTATTTCCATATTAGTGACCCGTTTTAACTGAGTTTTCTGTCATTATCACCGCTTTTCACACACAATCAATATTTCAATATGCCTTTTTTCATTCAAAAGGGTATACTTTAGTCACTTTTTTTTACCAACCGTTCTATTGGAAAACAATGAATTACCCTGATATTTTTCAAGTAAAAACATTTTTACTTGAACTACAAGAAACGATTTGTCAAAAAATCACTGAACTGGATGGTAAGGAAACCTTCCTTGAACAAACGTGGGAACGTGCTGAAGGTGGTGGTGGACGTAGCCGTGTATTGACTCAAGGAGCGCTATTTGAGCAGGCTGGCGTTAATTTCTCCCATATTCAAGGGAAACAACTCCCCGCTTCCGCTACGGCACATCGTCCTGAATTAGCAGGTCGCAGCTACCAAGCCATGGGCGTCTCTTTAGTCATTCACCCTCAAAACCCTTATATTCCAACGACTCATGCTAATGTACGCTTCTTTATTGCCGAAAAAGAGGGTCACGAGCCAGTGTGGTGGTTTGGTGGCGGTTTCGATTTAACCCCTTATTATGGTTTTGAAGAGGATGTGGTTCACTGGCATACCATCGCTCACGACCTCTGTGCGCCTTTTGGTTCAGAGACGTATCTTAAGTATAAAAATTGGTGTGATGAGTACTTCTTTTTGAAGCATCGTAATGAGCCTAGAGGCGTAGGCGGACTATTTTATGATGACCTCAACCAACCTGATTTCACGACTTGCTTTAACTTCACACAAGCTGTTGGCCATGGTTTTCTCGATGCTTATGTACCTATCGTTGAGAAACGTCGTCATCACACTTGGGGGGAAAGAGAACGTCAATTCCAATTATATCGACGTGGTCGCTATGTTGAATTTAACCTTGTTTGGGATAGGGGCACATTATTTGGTTTACAAAGCGGTGGGCGCACTGAATCCATTTTAATGTCTATGCCTCCTTTGGTTCGCTGGGAATATGACTATCACCCTGAACCAAATACCCCCGAGGCAAAACTCTATAGTGATTTTTTAGTGACTAATAAAGACTGGTTGAACAAATAGTAACATTATTTACTCTTAATAAAAGTCGTCATAAGACTTGGCGGCTTTTGTGATAAAAAACAATAATAGTTAATAAATTTACTTATTAATCACATAGTTACATATGCATCTCATTATCTTATGATTCCATTTTCACACACAAAATGGAGTCTGTTTATGAGTCATATTCTTGGTCGTTCCTATCTTCCTCCGTACCTTATTGCACATCTCTATCAGGAGTCGAAATGTAAAAAATTAAAATCTACGTTATTTCATATCAATGAACTGATGAGCACCGCCTATTCAACAGAAGATAAAGAGCATCTAAAACAGTTATTTGCTTGTTCAGCACGCCCTGGCACCAATTATGAACGTATTATCAGAGATGCACAGGAAAGAGAGTTTTTACCCAATCATGTCCATTCAAATCTACCTATTTGTTCACGTTCCGACCTCTCATTAGATGAAAGTTATCCAAGTCCCTATGAACTTCATATGCCTCATGAAGATTATCAGATCGTTATGAAGGAAGGCGACCCTATAAAGCCATCAACAGCAGAACAAACTGTGTATGATTCCATTGGCCATGTGAGATCATTTTTTAAAGAAAAACTGAATATTAATAAAATTTTTGGCTGCGATTCACAAATTAATGCCGTCATTCATTTTGATAAAAATTACCCTAATGCATTCTGGAACTCACAGGCCATCTATTTCGGTGACGGCGATAATCTCTATTTTGGTCCGTTTTACAATGATATTGATATTATTGCTCATGAGTTAACCCATGGCTTTATTACCTTCACGACAGACTTTGACTATGTCTTCCAGTCAGGGGCATTAAATGAATCTGTCGCCGATGTAGTCGGGATCATGGTCAAGCAATATGCAGCCAATGAAACCGCGACTCAATCTAACTGGCTACTGGGTGAAAACTTGTTCATTGATAAACAAAAAGCACCTGCCTTACGCTCTATGTCAGCACCAGGCACTGCATATCGCCTATCCGAAAATAATCGAGATCCACAAGTTGGGCATATGCGAAACTACCGAAATTTATCGATTTTCCAAGATAATGGCGGCGTTCATATTAACTCAGGCATACCTAATAAAGCCTTTTACCTATTAGCGACCATGTTAGGCGGTTATTCATGGGAGCGAGCGGGACAAATTTGGATCCGTACGATGTTTGATAAAACACTCACGACCAGAACAACATTTAATGAGTTTGCCCAAGCGACGCTAAGAACAGCAACACAACTCTTTGATCATAAGGTGGTGGATATTACACGTAAAAGCTGGGAAGGCGTTGGGATCTACATTTAAGAATATCAATGCAACAACGGTCAAACACTGACAAAGTTTGTCAGCCATATAATACGGCTGACTTTATGAGATAAAAATTTAACGTTTTTTCTTCTTACGACCCGGTTGAGTAAAACGTTTACGAGATGCAGTATCTGTCGTTGCCTTTGGTTTGTTACCTGCACTCGGTTTACTTACCCGTTTTGTCGCCACTGATTTCGCTTTAGCCGGTTTCTTAGCCTGAGCCATTGAGTCTGATTTTTCAATCATATCAAATAACTTAATCAACTCATCATCCGTTAAATCACGCCATTCACCTAATGGGATCCCTGAAAGATTCACATTCATAATCCGTACGCGTTCAAGCTTTGTGACCTCAAAACCGAAATATTCACACATACGACGGATTTGGCGGTTTAATCCTTGAATCAGCGTAATTCGAAAGACAAAAGGAGCTTCTTTCTTTACTTTACACTTTTTCGTCATAGTACCTAAAATCGGTACCCCCGCGCCCATACCACGAATAAAATCATCGGTAATGGGTTTATTAACGGTCACAATATATTCTTTCTCGTGCTCGTTGCCCGCACGCAAAATTTTATTCACTAAGTCACCGTGGTTAGTGAGAAAAATCAGCCCTTGGGAATCTTTGTCGAGCCGACCTATCGGGAAAATACGTTTACTGTGATTCACATAATCAACAATATTGTCTCTTTCACCGCTTTCAGTAGTACTCACGATGCCCACTGGTTTATTCAGCGCAATTAACACTAAATCTTCTTCATTTCTAGGCTCAATCAGTTGTCCGTTCACTTTGACAACATCACCACTAAAAACTTGATCACCAATGGTCGCTCTCTTGCCATTGATAAACACATTTCCTTGTTCGATGTAACGATCCGCATCACGCCTTGAGCAAATACCACTCTCACTGATGTACTTATTTAGACGTGTAGAAGATTTAGTTTGCATGGTTACCCTCTGTAATCTGCATAATTGGGAGCTGGAATCGATACACGTTAGCTCACCACAACGAATAACAAATAGTTATTAAAAAGCCGTAACAGAGTAAATTGTCACGGCTTTCTCGAAGTATCACAAATATGTGCGACTTCTAGGATTAACGTTTTTTCAGATGTTGCATTAAACGTTTACGTTTACGCAATTGTGTTGCTGTTAACTGGTTCTTTTTATTCGCATAAGGGTTTTCCCCTTCTTTGAATTGAATACGAATCGGTGTCCCCATGACCTGTAATGAACGACGAAAATAATTCATTAGGTAACGTTTATAGCTATCAGGTAAATCAGAGACTTGGTTACCATGAATGACCACAATAGGAGGATTATGCCCCCCCGCATGCGCGTATTTCATTTTCACACGACGACCACGAATAAGAGGCGGTTGATGCTCATCTTCTGCCATTTTCATTATCCGCGTCAGCAGTGCAGTACCTACACGACGTGTTGCTGATTCATAAGCTTCTTGCACAGATTCAAATAAATTACCCACACCACTACCATGTAACGCGGAGATAAAGTGGATGCGCGCAAAATCGACAAAGCCGAGACGCAGCTCTAACATGTCTTTCACATGTTCGCGGTCTTCAGGCTTCATGCCATCCCATTTATTGACCGCAATCACCAATGAACGGCCTGCATTAAGAATAAAGCCTAATAATGATAGATCTTGGTCAGAAATACCTTCACGAGCATCAATCACGAGTAAGACGACGTTAGCATCTTCAATGGCTTGTAATGTTTTGATAACTGAGAATTTTTCAACCGTTTCAGTGACTTTACCACGCTTACGTACGCCCGCCGTATCAATCAGGACATATTCGCGCCCATCACGTTCCATTGGGATATAGATACTATCACGCGTTGTGCCTGGCATATCGAATACGACAACCCGCTCTTCACCTAAAATACGATTAGTGAGTGTTGATTTGCCAACATTTGGTCGACCAACAATGGCTAATTTAATCGGTAATGTGGTTGGATCAAAATCATCTTCATCTTCGTCAAATTCAGCTTCCGCTTCTTGTGCAGCCCAGTAAGCGGCATTTTCTTCTTCCTCGGTTAGCTCAATTTCTTCTTCTATCTCAATAAAAGGCTTTAATGATTTTTCAATGAGTTGGGTTACACCACGGCCATGTGACGCCGCAATAGAATGTATTTCACCTAGGCCGAGTGAATAAAAATCACCAATGGCACTATCAGCATCGATACCATCGGTCTTATTCGCCACCAGATAGGTTTTTTTCTTTCGACTACGTAAGTGCTTAGCAATACCTTCATCTGCTGGCATAAGTCCTGCGCGTGCATCGACCATAAAGAGAACCACATCGGCTTCTTCAATCGCTTGCAGTGACTGTGCAGCCATGTGTGTTTCGACGCCTTCTTCAGTACCATCGATACCACCAGTGTCGATAATAATAAATTCATGCCCTTCAACTTCAGCACGACCATATTTGCGATCACGAGTCAGCCCAGGAAAATCCGCTACCAGTGCATCACGGGTACGGGTTAATCGATTAAATAACGTGGATTTTCCTACGTTTGGACGCCCAACCAGCGCTACGACGGGTATCATTATTTGATGCCTCACTACTTTAATTAACTAAAAGAATTCGGTGTTTTCAGTGAAACTGACCTAGAAAACAAAAAACGAAACAGCTCCCAATATTAGGAGCTGTTGATTTTATCGAGAAATTTGCTGCTTGTCAGAAAATTAACGCGTTAACAGATAAACTGTCCCGTTTCTTGCCTGAACCATGAGCTTATCACCAGCAACAACTGGGCGACTATGAATACCTGAGCTATTGATTTTATTTTGCGCCACAAAACCGCCAGTGCTCATATCTAACCAATGCAAGTAACCTTCTTTATCACCCACAACAATATACCCATTGTACATTTCTGGGGCACTTAAGCCACGATTAAGCAAACCCTCTTGGGTCCATAAGGTCACACCATCACTCTTACGTACTGATAATACACGGTCATTTTGATCGACAAGGTATAAATTCTCACCAGATAAGACCATGTTATTGACGGAGCCTAAATCGCGTTTCCATTTTATTTGCCCAGAACGCATATCAAGTGCTGCTAATGTACCGTTATACGCAATCGCATAAATAGTACCATCATCAATAATTGGCGTCATATCCACATCGTCTAAACGCCCAATCTCTGTTGAACTTGTCACCTGGGAAATACGTTGCTGCCAAATGAGTTGGCCTTGAGACAATAATACCGCACTAACACGGCCATTATCCCCACCCACAATGGCCGCACCGTAAGCGACGCTCGGAGCTGATTCCCCTCTTAGTGACAAGGATGGTGTATCCATATTCACTGTCCACTTGATTTCACCATTATTTTCATCAAGTGCTTGGAGCATACCGTTACTAGTATGAACCATGACGAGGCCATTACTTGCGACTGGACGAGAAAGCGCTTCCCCCGCAACTTCCACATCCCAAACGACTGAACCATCTTCTTTATTTAATGCGATGACGGTTCCACGCTCGGTTCCAATATAAATATGGTCACCAGAAACCGTTAACCCACCCGATAACAGTGCGGATAAGTTAGCAGAAAGAAAACCTGTACGCTTAGAAAGGTCGACTGACCAGATTTCTTTACCGCTATCAAGCTCAAACGCCTTAACTAGCCCTTTGCGATCAGCGGCATAAATTGCACTGCCATCCCAAACAGGTGACAGATCAGAATAAAACTGTTCAACACCATTTCCGACTGATTTATCCCAAACTATCGAAGGTGTAAATTGGTTTTCAACCTGAGGAAGTGGCGCCATAACGATAGAATCAGTTTCGCTGGAACAACCTGCAAGTAAAGCTGAAGCGACTAGGCCAATCAAAAGTGTTTTCCGCAACTGCATAATAATCGTTTCCTTTCTTCTTATAAATTATACTCACCATATTCCAAGTCACATCATTATCGGCATTCAGTCATCCGAACAAATTTCTTGCTCGGATGCTTGCACTTGTTGCCTAGATGCGACGCAAATTACTTAGAGTACAGATACGTTGTTCAGTTTAAGGGTAAGAAGGCTTCTAATTGCTTGTGAGCCATCACTTTCCAGCCCTTGAGTATATGCAGCTTTTGCGCCTGCATTGTCGCCCTTATGGAGTAAAGCGTCTCCACGAATATCTTGTGCTGCTGCTTGCCATGATTTAGCTTTAATATTACCCACTGACGCTATCGCGGCATCAGCTTTACCTTGTGCTAGCTGTACTCGCGCTAAACGAAAGTTGATGAGGTCCAGCATATCATCGGTTTTTGCTTTGGTTAAAGCATCTGATAATGATTTTTCTGCTAACGCTAAATCACCTTTATCAACAGCAACTTGAGCAAGTTCTAACCCAATCATCGCACTGTATACATCATTTGTTTCAGCAGCGAATTTTTGTGCAGCTTCAATACCTTGAGCTGAACCTGAATGCAGTTGTGTACTGACATTTTCAAATTTTTGAGCGCTTTCTTGTAACACATTGCTCTTGTGAGACTGCCAATAATTCCATCCTAGAACAGCCCCAATACCGACAACAAGTCCAATGATTAACGCCACGCCATTATTAGCAAAAAAGCGTTTGATAGCATCAACTTGTTCGTTTTCAGTTGTGTAGACTTCCATTAGTTTCTCCTTAACCTAACAGTTCAGCTAAACGCTGTGCTAATTGTTGCTGCGATACGGTTTCTTGCTCACCAGTCAGTAAGTGTTTCACACTAACTTGCTGATTAGCAATTTCATCTTCACCTAAAATCAGCGCAATTCTTGCACCTTGCTTATCTGCACGTGCTAATTGTTTCTTAAAGTTGCCGCCACCGTGATTGGTCATCACACGTATGTTTGGCAACGCATCACGTACTTGTTCAGCTAATAACAATGCTGCTTGTTGGCTATTATCGCCAAATGAAGCTAAATACACGTCAGTGACAGAATCATCAGCAGTGAAGTTAGGGTTCAAATCTTTAACCAAGAGCACCATACGCTCCATGCCCATCGCAAAACCAACTGCTGGTGTTGGCTTACCACCGAGTTGACCAACTAGGCCATCATAGCGGCCACCTGCACACACCGTACCTTGTGAGCCAAGAGCGGTTGTCACCCATTCAAACACAGTACGGTTATAGTAATCCAGACCACGCACTAAACGTTGATTCACTCGGTATTGAATACCAGCCGCATCTAACAATTTGCACAGGCCATCAAAGTGCTCACGAGATTCATCATCTAAATAATCAAACAGCTCAGGTGCATCATTTAATAATGCCTGTACTTCTTGATTTTTTGAGTCAAGTACGCGCAATGGATTGGTGTACATACGGCGTTGACAATCTTCATCGAGCTTTTCTTTATGCTGCTCAAGGAAAGCCACTAATGCTTCACGATAATTTGCACGAGCTTCTAAAGAACCGATTGAGTTTAACTCTAACGTCACATATTCACTGATACCTAATGCACGCCACCAGCGTGCTGTCATCATGATCAGCTCAGCATCAATATCTGGCCCCGCAAGACCAAACACTTCGGCACCCAGTTGGTGAAATTGGCGATAACGACCTTTTTGCGGACGTTCATGACGAAACATTGGCCCTAGATACCATAAGCGCTGTTCCTGATTGTACAGCAAACCATGCTCAATACCTGCACGGACGCAGCCAGCAGTATTTTCAGGGCGTAAAGTGAGGCTAACCTCAGTTTTGTCTGTGTCATGACGGTCGATAAAGGTGTACATCTCTTTTTCAACCACATCCGTCACTTCACCAATCGCTCTACTAAATAGCGGGGTGTGCTCTACAATCGGGGTACGAATTTCACTAAAACTATAACCCTGTAAAATATTTTTGAGAACTGCTTCAATTTTCTGCCAGACTCGAGTGTCTGCCGGCAGGTAGTCATTCATGCCACGAACGGCCTGGATATTTTTTGCCACGTTATGTCTCTATTTTTCGGAATCGAATAGCCTCGATTATAAAAGCGAAATGTCATTAGGTTCAATCAACAAACCATAATATTCCTCTTCAATCGGGAATATTCTGCTCTTTTTAGGGTTGCCCCTGTCCTTTTCACTCAAAATAGTGCCGTTGAGTGCTCGCCAAAATACCATAAAAACAAAAACTGGCCCATTAGAGCCAGTTATTTGACAATCATTTTTCTATTTGGTTTATCTGTATGCGGTTATTTTCATCAAGCATGGCTGCTTTTGCTCGAATTTTCGCCTCTAGCTGATCAATAATATTGTCATTATCAAAACGCTCTTTTTGACGAACACCATCTTCATAGAAGCCACTTTTGGTTTTCGCACCAGCCACCCCTAAGGTGGAAACCTCAGCTTCACCGGGACCATTGACGACACAACCAATAATGGATACATCCATTGGGGTGATGATATCTTCAAGACGTTGCTCTAGGGCATTGACTGTGCCAATCACATCAAATTCTTGACGAGAACACGTTGGACAAGCAATAAAGTTGATGCCACGAGAACGAATCCGTAATGATTTTAGAATATCGAAACCGACTTTAACTTCTTCAATTGGATCCGCCGCTAACGAAATACGCAATGTATCGCCAATACCTTCAGCCAACAACATGCCAAGGCCAATTGCTGATTTAACAGAACCAGAGCGTGCTCCACCAGCTTCGGTAATACCTAAGTGCAGTGGTTGGTCAATTTTTTGTGCTAATAAACGGTAAGAGCCAACGGCAAGAAAAACATCCGATGCTTTAACACTGACCTTGAACTGATCGAAATTCAATCTATCCAAGATATCGACATGTCGCATCGCTGATTCAACTAGCGCTTCAGGTGTTGGCTCACCGTATTTTTCTTGAATATCTTTTTCCAGTGACCCGCCATTGACCCCAATACGGATAGGAATGTTGTGATAGCGAGCGCTATCCACAACTTGGCGAATACGCTCTTCACTACCGATATTACCTGGGTTAATTCGTAGGCAGTCAACACCATATTCCGCGACTTTCATCGCGATACGATAGTCAAAGTGAATATCAGCAACCAATGGCACATTCACACGCTGCTTAATGAGTTTAAAGGCTTCTGCTGCATCCATCGTAGGTACAGATACCCGTACGATATCCACGCCTACACGCTCTAATGATTGGATTTGCCGCACTGTTGCTTCAACATCCGTCGTGCGCGTATTGGTCATAGATTGGACAGCGATAGGTGCCCCATCGCCAATAGGCACATTACCTACATAAATTCGGGTGGATTTACGTCTTTTTATCGGTGATTCATTATGCATTTTAATTTTACTCTCTGGACATCCATGTGCTCTTAAACACTGTTGTGTAGTGGATAATCATTGCTGCGATGACTACTATACACAAAAACGCAAACTGCAAACTATCACAATTCTAGTTTTAGGATACAGTTTGCGTCTTCTTAATTTGTGACTTTATGCTTCTGGTATTTTTAACTTAGCAGAACGATTCGCTTTAATAAAACGGCTTAAGTCAACCGCATTGCCATTGAATTTGATATCAACGTTTGCGGGAGCACCAATATTTAAGCGGTAAGGCAATTTGCCTTGTAAATCCAAGGTATCACCATTGTTCTTGATACCACTATACAAGACTTTATTATTCGCATCGCGAACCTCCAACCAACATGAGCCTTTAAAACTCATCGCGAGTGCATCTTGAACGACAGGTGCCGTTGCAGGTTCTTCAATTGATTGGGTACGATCAATGTTCACTGTTGCGCTTGGTGAATTTGGCAGTGGCACAGTTTTAACCGGTTGTGATTCGGTTGTTTGATTATCGTTTGGCTGAATTGAGGTGAGATCGACCGCAGAATTCGTTGGCGTCTCTGTTGCAGGAGGCGTTTCCGTGGCGTTACTCGTCACTTCCACTTGATTTTCACTGCTATTTTGTTGGGATAATAGCAAATCATTTTGATTAGCCATTGTGACAAATTCACTTTGTTGTTTTTGGTGATCTTGCCACCACCAAACACCGACCATTGCAATTAATACAATGACAATTAACCAAGTTAGCTTCATCAACCAACCTTCACGCTTCTTACGTTTTTTACCTAATGAGTAACTTTGCATAGATGAAACCGTTGATGTTGCAATCGGCTCATCATTTCTAAGTAGCGCATTTAATTCACTTTCTGGCACATTCACCATACGTGCGTATAAACGCATATAACCACGTAAAAAGGTGGGTTCGACACCAGCAGGTTTTACATCTTCATCGATTTCTCTTACCGTACTAACTTTAAGACACAGACGCTCCGCGACCGATTCTTGCGTTAATCCCATTCGCTCACGCGCTTGAGAGAGTAGTTTTCCTACTGTAATTGGAGTTTGTTCGGTATTGTTATCGATAGTCATTTGCTAGCAACACTGTGTTCGAGTGAATGAAATATAAAGCTATTTTCCTTAGCTTTACTCGTAATAATCCTAACGTGACAATTTTATTAATATCATCACCTACAAATCATTGTAGGTGATGAGGGTCATTTTGCCTATCCATAAATGACCTAAATGATAATTAGACCAAATATTTAGATATTATCTATAACTCAGACTGCTTTCACCTTGATAGGTTCCCCAGCCATGCGCTTTTTCAATGTCCGTTTAGTACGGTCAATGACCTCTCCCGCCAGCTGACCACAAGCGGCATCAATATCGTCACCACGAGTTTTACGCACTATCGTCGTAAAGCCATATTCCATCAACACTTTTGAAAAACGATCGATACGGCTGTTCGAACTACGACCATAAGGTGCGCCTGGGAACGGATTCCAAGGGATCAAGTTAATTTTACTTGGCGTATCTTTTAAACATTCCGCTAATTGATGCGCTTGTTCAATACTGTCATTGACATGATCCAGCATCACATATTCCACCGTGACACGACCACCATTCGCATTTGATTTAGACAAATAACGTCTTACGCTGCTAAGGAAGGTTTCAATATTGTACTTTTTATTAATCGGTACAATGTCATCACGGATATCATCCGTCGGAGCATGTAATGAAATCGCTAACGCCACATCAATCATATCACCTAACTTATCGAGTGCTGGTACAACCCCAGAAGTCGATAAGGTGACACGCCGCTTCGATAAACCAAAGCCGAAATCATCCATCATGATTTCCATCGCTGGGACGACGTTATTCAGATTTAATAACGGTTCCCCCATTCCCATCATGACGACGTTAGTAATAGGACGGCGTCCGCTGGATTTTAATGAACCGATTATTTTTGCCGCACGCCAAACTTGCCCGATAATTTCAGAAACACGTAAGTTACGGTTAAATCCTTGCTGTGCTGTAGAACAGAATTTACATTCTAACGCACAACCCACTTGTGAAGAGACACATAATGTTGCGCGGTCATCTTCTGGAATATAAACCGTTTCAACTTGCTGGTCACCTACTGTTATCGCCCATTTTATCGTACCATCAGCTGAACGCTGTTCTTCAGCGACTTCAGGAGCACGAATTTCAGCGACTTCCTTGAGTTTCGCTCTCAATGCTTTGTTTATATCTGTCATTTGATCGAAATCGTCATAACAGTAGTGATATATCCATTTCATGACTTGATCGGCACGGAATGGTTTTTCACCCATTTGCGCAAAAAAATCACGCATTTGTTTACGATTCAAATCGAGGAGATTAATTTTTTGTGTATTTTTTTCTGGTGTGACAGAAATAGCGGAGGAAGTTGCACATTGTGCACTTGTTGTCATATCGGACATGTTTAAGTTGCCTCGTTGTTACACTTTCGGCGAGTGCTATGTGAATAGCACAACGTTCATAATAAAATAAGCCCTGTTAACAATTATATTAACAGGGCGTCGCATTGTACAAACTTTATTAGAATAATGCTAATGCATTAGTTTGTTAATTAGCGAGGGCAGATTTCATCTTCAGTAAAGAAATACGCGATTTCACGATTTGCCGACTCAACAGAGTCAGAACCATGAACTGCGTTTTCAGTGAAGCTATCCGCATAGTCAGCACGTAACGTTCCTGCTAATGCGTTATCTGGGTTAGTTGCACCCATCAGGTCACGGTGACGCTGAACCGCATTTTCACCTTCCAGAACTTGCAGCATAATTGGACCTGAAGTCATGAATTCAACCAGACCTTCAAAGAAAGGACGACCTTTGTGCTCTGCGTAGAAACCTTCAGCTTGCTCACGAGTCAAATGCAGCATTTTGGCGGCAACGATTGAAAAACCAGCGCTTTCAAAACGATGATAGATTGCACCAATAGCATTTTTCTTTACTGCGTTTGGTTTAATAATAGAAAATGTACGTTGAACCGTCATAAATAACCTCTTAGCGATATCGTGACTTTTACCCAGCGTTCTTAACTTTTTCAAGTAATTCAAAAACGAAAAGTATGTGTCAGTTGTTGTTTTTTATAGTGTTAATCTTCTGCTACCCAGTAACAGAAACAAGGCGTTGATTATAGGGGCTACGATTACAATTTCCTACAGTTACATCAACATTTTGTTAAACTTTTTATAGCAAAAAAGACTATTTTTTTGACTAAGTCACACTTTTTATTCGTTACTTCACTTTAAAACTGACTGAGGTCACTTGTCCACCCATGTCTAAAACAGAAATTTGGTAGTTTCCTGATTTATCAAAAGTCAGTAAAACGCTGCCATTGTGTCCTGTTTCTTTTATTTGCTCGCCATTTAAAAACCACCATTGTTGTCCTTGCCCACCTTGCGTCACTAAGCGTACATCTAAACTACTTTTACCTGGTAACCGCTGTAGAATTTCACCTTCACGCACGCCCGAAATCAACAGTGGCGGCATTTCACTCCTCATTGGTGGACAGTGGGGATCAATACGAGGTAACCGGTTAGCACGTTTCTCACCCGACGGTAGCCATGACTCTAATGTAATCGGCCACAAATAGATCTCTTTTTCTATTGCGTTAGGGCAATCTGGCGCAACCTGTAAACCTTGAATATTGACCCATATTTTCTGGCGTAGCCCTAATAATGACTCCTGTCCTTTCGCAATGAGTGTTGGTGGGATCGTCTTGTCCAAAATCCAACTTAAGCGACGTTGCCGGCAATTGCTATCCTCTTTTGGCAACGCGGTGCCACTCGGCCAACAAATCACCGCTTGGCTAACGCTTGCGGGCTTAGTATCTTTCGGTATCGATTGGGTTGATTGATATAAACGAGCTAACAATAAATTATTCACCTGATTCATTATCGGAATAGCCGTTGCGTAGCCAAATTGCCCTGCAACAGGTGTACCATCTGGCCGCCCAACCCATACACCAATGGTATAACGCGGATTGACCCCTATCGCCCATGCATCACGATAGCCATAACTGGTGCCGGTTTTCCATGCTAAATTCACTTGTGCGCTTAAACTACTGTCTGGCACAGGGCGCGCCTCTCCCCCCATAATACGTCGCACAATCCACGCAGCTCCCGGTGAGATAAGCTGGCGATCGCGTATCACTTCACTGGGTCGATAGCGCAGTGGTGAAACTTTTCCTTGGCGAGCAAAAGCGCTGTAAGCTGCTACTAGCTCATCCATACGTGCAGCCGTTCCACCTAAAATGAGTGATAAATTGGGTTCACTTGCTAAAGGAAAACGTAATTCTGTCCCAACATTACGTAACTTGGCCGTAAAACGTTTACTCCCATAAGCATCAAGTACTTGCACTACTGGCAAATTCAGTGAACGCACTAATGCATCACTGACGCTCACAGGACCATTAAAACCACTATCAAAATTACCTGGTCGATAATCATCAAAACGACGTGGTACATCTTGTAACAGTGATTCGGCATGGATCAATCCATCATCCATCGCGAGTGCATATAAAAAGGGTTTAAGTTTCGACCCCGGCGAACGCCAAGCCGTGATCATATCAACATGACCAAAACGGCTATTATCTGTAAAATCAATTGACCCAAGATAAGCTTTCACACTCATATCAGTATGATCAACAACCAATAATCCTAATGAAGTTTGCTTAGGCAGCTGGTTTTTCCAATTAATCGCCATATCCTCTAACTGACGCTGTAACCCTGCATCAATTGTGGTTTCAATAATTGAATCTTGAACATCTTTGACGACGCGACGCGCTAATAAAGGCGCTAAATGAGGATTTTTACGCGGAGCTAACCAGATTTGTTCCTGTTTAATATCAGCAACTTTATCTGCCGACCAAACCTGATATTCAGCGAGCCTATCAAGGACTTTATCGCGTGCAGCTTGCGCTCTTTGGGGATAACGGTCAGGTCTCAGTCTGCTTGGCGCTTGTGGCAATACCGCAAAGAGCGCCGCCTCACCTGACGTCAGTTTATCTGGCGATTTATTTAAATACACCCAACTTGCAGCACCAATTCCTTCAATAGTTCCCCCGTAAGGGGCTCGATTCAGGTACATTTCCAAGATTTCATCTTTTGAATAATGGTATTCAAGCTGTGCGGTACGCCAGAGTTGTTTGAGTTTACCTGTTATTGTTCGGTCATGAGGGTCAATTAACCGAGCAACCTGCATAGAAATCGTACTTCCCCCTGATACGATACGCCCTGAACTCACATCCTGCCATAATGCCCTCAGCAACGAAAAAGGGTTAACGCCCGGATGTTGATAAAAATGGCGATCTTCATAGGTGAGGAGTGCTTCAATAAATTCAGGTGATACTTCATCTAATTTTACGGGATAGCGCCAAATGCCTTCTCTGTCAGCAAAACGCCAAAGTGGTGTGCCATCTTCGGCCACTACGGTACGTGCCATTTCAATTTGCTTGATGGGTAATGGCCATAACCTATCAAGCAATAAAAATAGCAGAGGCAAAAAAATCACCAAGACGATCAATGTCATCCCAGTGCGTCGTAACCCTTTTTTCATAAATGGATCTACCGCAAAGAAATAGCCCTTATACGACTAGCACTACACAGTATAAGGGCTTAGCAAAGATTAACGAACGATTTCTAATTGACCACTAGCATTACCGACAGCTCGCCATTCAGGCACATACATGGATTCCACCTGTGGAACAGGAATGTTGTATACACCCGGCGTCACCGCTCTAGCTAAATACACTAAAGTGGTTGGTTTATACTGCTGTACCTCAACGGCAGCGACAAAACGGTCGTCACGATATTCCATATGACTGATTTGTGCTTGCTGCATATCATCGATCACTTCTTGTAAGTTTGGCGCTGTTTCGCTGAGATTTGCACTGCTGTTTGCCAAATTTTGGTTTTCTAGCTCTAAACCTGCCGGCAATAAATCAACGACTAATGCATCAGGAACCATCTGTGAAGCGTTCACTTCCAACTTCACAACTACCATTTCGCCCGATCTTAAACGGTCAAGTGTAATTGGTTGGCCTTGTAAATCTAAATAGGTACGTTTCACACTTAATACATTGGAACTCGGCGTTGGTGTATACATCGGGTATCCCACCACATTCAAACGGCTATACAATGTATTGGTACCCGCATTTTCAATGCTGTAGCCTGTTTGTAGCTGTTGTTTGCTCAAGAACTCATTGACCGGTTTGTCCGATGTCATTGGTGGCTCTTGACCATTGATAACCGCTTTCCATGGCGTTTCGGAATCATTCACATAATAACGACCCGCTAGATACAACGCATTACTCTCTTGAGTTGAGAAGTACTGTTGTGAAACTAGGTTATTGGACAATATCTGTAGTTTTTGATCACGCGATTTCGGCATTAATTGATGTTCATTTAATAAAGCCACTATCATTGCATCGTCACGGATCGTTGAACCATAGTCACCATCATAACTGTAACGACTACGCTGTTTTTTCAATCCATCGATAATGGCGCTGTCACCACGTGCCTTATCTCCCATGAGATTCAATGCGATCCCTAACTGCACTAGCGGTAACCCACTATTGGATTCATTGGCCCTAGAGTACAATTGGCGCAAGGCTCCTAAAGGAGCTTTCTGCTGTGTGGCCAATACCAAGCCTGCATAAGCTTGAGCAGCAAAGCGCGATGCATCCGGATTATTGGTATATGGATAATTGATTTGATTACCATCTTGTAAGTAGCTTAACAAACGGCTATTTGCATTCACTAACGCATCTTGAGGTACTGAATAGCCTCGTTGATGAGCTCTATTTAAAAAATCTGTTGCGTAAGCCGTCAGCCAATACTCTTCGCGGCCATTCCGATCCCACAACGAGAAACTTCCATCAGGACGCTGCATGCTTAATAAGTGCGGAATACCGATTTCAATGGCTTTCCGACGATCATCATCCGTTTGTGATTTCACACCCAGCTTCGTTAATTCCGCTTGCGAGGAGTACAGTGAAGGATATAGTCCGCTGATCGTCTGCTCAAGACAGCCATATGGATATGCAAATAACTCACGTATATAACGTGCGATTTGCAGTGGAGGACGACTCGTCAACAGTACCTGCCCTTCAAGCGTATCCGGTGATAAACCGCGCAACTCTTCCGTTGGTAATGTCCATTGTTCACCTGGCTCAATCGCAATCGCATAAGAAAGAGTTTCTGCTGGTTGAGCAGGACGTACTCCGACTTTCCAACTATTACTGTATTCTTTCAATGACTCGCCGGGGATGTTAATACCATTGATTGTCATCGACACTTGACCTTCCCCATAACCGTAATCAGCACGAACAGGTAAGGTAACTGTTGTTCGCTTGCCTTTCACTAAAGAGAGTTCTTTCGAGGTCGCCCCATCTAATTTCACCATACCCGAGGCTTTAAAGGTCACCGTGACATTTTGTGTATTATCGGTTGTGTTAGTCAGATCCAGTGCAAAGTAAGATTTATCACCACCAGCCATAAAACGTGGCATCGACATTTGTGTAATCAATGGTGCGGCAACCACAACTTTACTGTCGGCATGACCAAAATCTTTGTCATTCCAAGCTTGTGCCATCACGCGTAATTCCCCATTAAAATCAGGGATTGGTAATGTGATTTCACCTTCACCATTTTTATCCAGTGTCACAGGTTGAGCTTGTTCCGCAATGATTTGCACTTCTGTTAGCGGCTTCATTCCTCCGCGCTCTAACGCGGCTTCTTCACTATCACCACCAAAGCGCAGATTAGCAAGTTTGCCCTGCCCCTCAATCAAGTGACCATATACATCGTATTGGTCTACGCCATAACGTTTGCGCCCAAAGAAGGCTTCATACGGATTAGGGGTTTTAAAATCAGTAATGTTCAAGACACCCGTATCTACCGCGGACAACAACACATTCACTTTTTCAGGTAATGGTTTACCATCTTGCGCGGTTGCTTTCACTTTAACGGTAAGATCTTGATTAGGTCGCATCTTTGTGGGTGCGGTCAGTGATAAGCCAATTTTACGATTCTCATCCGCCAATGGTAGATGGAGTACACCGATAGCGCGTTTTACTGTCGCCTCTTTCGAATCATCCCCTGGGCGTACAACTACCGCAGTGATATAAAGATCATGGCGTGCCCATTCTTTATTAACAGGCACTTCAATTTCCATCCCTTTTTCAGGGACGTCAATCTCTTGCCACCATAGCGGACCACTACTGGATTCAAGCAAAATATAGCCTTTGCCCGCTTTAGGAGATTCCACTCGAACTTTTGCTTTTTCTCCAGGTAAATATGCAGGTTTATTTAAGCTTAGTTTTACTTGATCAGGGCGTATAGCCCCATTACCACCCGCATTATCTTGCCATGAATAACCCGCCCAAAATTGTAGGCTGCTAACTAATTTATTATCTTCATTAATCACTTCAAGACGGAAAGAACCCCAATCAACTGGGAAAGACACTTTCGCAGTACCATCTTTTTCAATCTTGATGTTTTCATTCGCCATCATCAAATCTTTTTGATCATAATTTGATGTCCAGCCACCACTTTCTGACCAGCTCCAGAAATAATCACGGCGTTCATAGACTAAACGAGCGGTTAAATTTTCGGCCGCAAGCTTATTACCTGCCGCGTCAGCAAATACCAGTTCAAATTCAGCAAGAGAGTTTTCATCGACGTTATAGCGCTGTGTGTAACGGTCAGTCCGATAATCATAAATTTCTTTTTTATTAAATAATGGACGAATACCAACCATTGCTTTCGCCGGCCATACCGCCTGTTCTGCTCGGCGAGTCACAGGGCGCCCCCCCGCTTCCAATAAACTCGCTTGTGCAATAACTTTAATTGGTGAACGCAAAGATTCCCAATTACTCTGGGGTACAGCGATAACGGTTTCACCACTATCATTTAATGTTAAATCAAACTCATCCAGCTTACGTTGTAGCCCTTCTTCATTTTCAAAACCAAATTCAAAACCGGGTAGTTTTGCTACCGCTTCACGGTCAGGTCGAATAAAAATTTGTCCTTGAAGTTCATTACCTGCGGCTGGTGCGCCATATAAATAACGCCCCTGAATATCAAACTCAACAGGCTCATTATTCAGAATAGGTTTTTCTTGAGCACTCATCTCCAATGCCATGCGCTCAGGCATGAAATCTTCAACGTTGAATTTATAGTAACGCAACGGTGAACCATCACCTAAATCAAAGCGCAAAGACCAGCCGCCTGTTTCAGCGGATTTTGGAATTTCGTATTGATACTGGTATAACCCATTGTGATCTTGTTCAGGCTGCCACACAAAACTTCTAACGACTTGCCCATCGGTTTTTAAAACATCGACTTTAACTGGCTGAGCCTTAATTGGCTGACCATCACCATCACGTAATAAACCATTCACCAATAACAATTCACCTGGGCGATACAAATCTCTAGGGCCAAACACAAAGAACTGTTTTGCATAACCAACTGGACCTGAAATATCAAACTCGGATAAATCTAGTGCTGGCTGTGTCAGGTCAATCATACTTGTTTGACCATCAAGGGTCGCTAACAATAGTTTTCCACCCGCTAATTTATCTAATTTGGCATGCCCATCACCATCAGTAGTGGCTTTATTAACTAATTGCCCTTTTTCATCAAGAATACGTAATTCCACGCCTTTTAGTGCAGAACCTTTTGCCAGTGATTGTGTAAATACATCAACCTGATCTTGATAGCTATGCAATGACACGCCAATATCACTGAGCGTAAATACAGTTGCAGGGAATTGATAACTATAGCTACCTGCTTTTTGCATAATTGCTAAATAAACACCATCTTGCTGGAGTTCTTTAATCTCTTTCAGCGGCAATAAAACCGTTTCACGAGTATTTTTGGTTGGATTTAGGTCAAAACGCCCTGTGTAGGCAAGTTCGGTTTTATTGAGGAACTCTTCTGAATACCAATATTCATAATTACTACGGTATTGCCACATTGCCAAAAATTGTGGCAATTGTTTTTCATCAATGCGGAAAAAGTTCACATCCACTTTATCGACATTCAATGCGATAACTGGCAAGCCTTGTGCAACTTTGCTAGGTAATAAGGAGCCTTTACTTGCAAACCCAACTGTCGGGATAATTTGTGCCGTTTGTAATTTTTTCTCAAATGGTTGAGTTATTGTCCGTTCATTGACCGCTTTGATCCCCGTATTGACCGTAAGATTTAGCTCTCTTGATGGCGGTATATGGCGAAAGCGCAACTCCATTTGATTATCAGATAGCTCCCAAGCGCCATCTAACTTACCTGATTTAACATCAACTAAATTTAAAAATTGGCTAAAATCTTGGTTTTGCTCTAGGGGAACAGAGAAAGTAACGACAATTGCACTCGCGCCATCTAGCTGTAACTCAGAGGCATCAAGAATCGTTAACTCTTTACCTGCATAACGCTTGATCATCTCTTCTTTAGATAATTTCGTTGCAGATTTATTTTCCGTTGCAAGTGGTGCAGTCTTCGTTGGATTTTCTACCGTTGATTTGTTTTCTGCTGCAATATTTGTATCTTTTTTGCTTGTGTCGTCTGTGTTATCACAACCCGTTAGTGCAATGACAGAAGCTAATGCCGCTGCAATATAACGTTTTTTTGTCTTTAGACCCGCCAATGAAGCCCAACTAAAATGTTGATTCATGACCGATTCTTCCTTTAATAGTTAATATATTGAGCTTTCACTCTCATCTAACTCAATGAGAGCAATAAAAATTTTGACCTGATGATAAAATAGGCGAAAACTAAAATAGTTTGTATCAATCAATTATATAATTTAACAGATTGTGCGGTGAGCACCTATAAGACAAAACGGAAAAAAATCTTACTATTTGGGGCAATACGGAGGGTGAAATAGGCAATAGCGGGTATAAAAATAATGAGTAAATATATCAATAGAAAATATTGCGACGACTTATAATATGCGAAGACAATAATTCAAGAAAAGAGCGCCCTTTGCATCAACAAAACGGGGAACTTATCATATTATTGAAGAGAAATAAGTTCTTCTCGGCTTAGTCCGGTGCTTTCCATAATTAACTCAAGACTAATACCGTTTTTTAAAAGCGTTCTTGCTGTCGCTAGGTTTGCCTCATGCTTTCCTTTTTTAATGCCTTTTTCAATGCCTTTTTCAAGGCCCTCTTCCAATCCTTTCTGGTGCCCTTTTGCCCAGCCCACTTTGGCACCTTTCTCTTGCAAACGTTGTGCGATACTCATAATAACCTCTTGATGCTTTTCAGTTTTTTCACTCAATTGTTGGACTATTTTCTCAACGTTTAAGAGCAATAATTCAAGAAAAGAGCGCCTTACGCATCAACAAAACGGGGAACTTATCATATTATTGAAGAGAAATAAGTTCTTCTCGGCTTAGCCCAGTACTTTCCATAATTAACTCAAGACTAATACCGTTTTTTAAAAGCGTTCTTGCTGTCGCTAGGTTTGCCTCATGCATTCCTTTTTTAATGCCTTTTTCAATGCCTTTTTTAATGCCTTTTTCAATGCCTTTTTCAATGCCTTTTTCAATACCTTTTTCAAGGCCCTCTTCCAATCCTTTCTGGTGCCCTTTTGCCCAGCCCACTTTGGCACCTTTCTCTTGCAAACGTTGTGCGATACTCATAATAACCTCTTGATGCTTTTCAGTTTTTTCACTCAATTGTTGGACTATTTTCTCAACATTTGCTGCATCCATCGTAAAAAATAAATAATTGAGAATAGTAATAACATCGCTATCAGTATTATAGTGATTATTGAGCGCCTGAGCCAATAAGGAGATCACGTGTTCACTTTCATCTCGTAAATGTTTATGTTTCATGGCTAATTCCATGATGGCAACCTTACGGTAATTAACAAGTTCATTATCATCAATGACTGTGACATCAACCAAGGGAAAAGAGCGGGTATATAAATCCTTCGCCACATCCGCTAATGGAAAACAATCTGTCCATCGTTGTGAATATGGATAAGGCGAGCAATCTCCGTGGTAGAATAAAACAGGCACCACGAGCGGTAAGTGTTTATGACCTTGTTGTAAATGTTGATTCATGGCTAAAAATGCATAATGCATTAACCGCCAAGCCATCAATTTATCAGGTGACGATTGATGCTCAACAAGTAAATAAATATACCCATCACCCTCTGCGGTTTGGACCGAATATAATACGTCAGATAACCGTGAACGCAGCTGTTTATCGATGAAAGAAGAATTGGTTAACGCGAGTGTTTCAAAATCACAGAGCGCATGGATGTGAGCAGGTAAATGAAAATGGAAAAAATCTTTAGCATTCTCTATTTGCGCCATAAAACCTTTAAATGCCGCATCATGAGCTGAGTGTCGTTGTACTTTTTTCATTATTGAGCCTTATCTAAAATAAACCTATAAAAATCATCGTAGATATTTATTTTTAGGTGCAATGGATTATTGCCTTAGAAAGGGCATCACATTTGAAATGACTGCTACACTCGTCCTATTTCAAGCGATAACGTGACTCACCACAAACAAACTCATCATAAAGTATTTACACCGTTAGCATAGCTCAAAGTATCATCCCGTGATCTAGCCATATTGATGTCATTTAACTATTTCTAATTAAGCAGAAACAGTGTGCCCCTACTGCTTGTCATTGCACGATAACCGTATCACTTAAGCGCTGAAAGGGTCATTAGCGACTCAGCTACTTCGCCGTGAAAGTTACTCTGAAAAACAGAAGAATTCGAACATGTGCTCAAAATATCGCCCTGCTATTTGGGCTAGAGGAAATAGTGATTAGATAAGAAAGAACAACGGCGGGCCAAAAGCACAGTGAGCCATTATCTAGCCCACTGCGGAAACTTACTTGGTATTTTTAATCGGGATAGTATCGCGTAGCCAACTACCTAACTTACGCTGGTAGAAAGGTTGAACATGTTCAGTGATAAAATGGCTAATCCCTTTTTCAGCTTCGTTAACTAAACAAAAATCAATAGACTCATTATCATTTAAATACTCACAAGCTAAAGTCCCCGCTTGATGAATAATCTCATCGATATTTTCAGTTCCGGGTACAAACTCCAATGCCACCATAAGTATGGCTTCGTCAGTATCATCATCAGCTTGGGCAGAAACTAAAAAGGCACGACGGACTACTTTGTGTTGCTTAAAGCATTCGATTAAAGCTTCCGTCAATGCTTCTGGTTCTGTTTCAAGCACACTGAGTTTTAATGAGGCCCCTTCAGGGATAATTAACTCAGTAAATTCAATATCATTATCGGCGCTTAAAGGTTTATTCGATTCATATTGCTGCGACATGCTCATGCCCTATGTAAAAATAATTGTAACTATAATAAAAAAACAGGCACGAAAAGTCGCCCCTTTCGTGCCTGTTAAGAAAACGAATAACCTTTTAGCCTGCTTTTTTCATCAGCAAGTTCGCAATTGTTCTCACTCCAATTCCCGTGGCACCTTCAGCCCACAGACTAACCGGAGATTTGCGATAAGTGGCTGAACAATCGATATGTAGCCAATTTTGGCGGTAGTTTTCAACAAAATGAGATAAAAATGCCGCTGCGGTACTCGCCCCCGCTGTATTAGATGGTGCTGCGATATTATTCAAATCAGCAAAGCTTGATGGCAGCTGCTGACGGTGGAATTCGGCTAATGGCAGACGCCAGAACAACTCATGTTCTGCATCGGAAGAATCCATTAAGTCAGCCACTAATTTATCGTCAAAGCTGAGTACGGAATGATAGTCGTTACCCACCGCTGTTTTTGCTGCGCCGGTTAACGTGGCGGCATCAATAATTAAAGAGGGTTTTTCTTTACATGCATCAATCAAACCATCAGCTAAAACCAGACGGCCTTCGGCATCTGTATTCATCACTTCCACTGACTTACTATTACGGTAACGAATGATATCACCTAATTTAAACGCGTTACTACTGACCATGTTATCCGCCAAACAGAGGAATAACTTGACGCGTTTTTTCAAACCACGATTAATCGCCAGTGCCAATGAACCAACCAATGTTGCAGCACCGCCCATATCTGCCTTCATTGAATTCATTGATGCAGAAGGTTTAATACTGTAACCACCTGAATCAAAGGTAATGCCTTTACCAACAAGACAAGCAAAAACAGGTGCATTCGCATTACCAGTTGGGTTGTAATCCAGTGCTAATAAGGCCGGAGAGCGGTTTGAGCCACGACCGACAGTATGGATACCTGCATAACCTTGCTCAAGTAGGTCTTCGCCTTTAATAATGCGATAGCTGATTTCTTCAGCTCCGATATGGCATAGTAAATCAATAGCACGTTGCGCTAATTGCTCAGGACCTAGCTCTTCAGCCGGCGCGTTAATCACATCACGCACCCAATCAATCGTACGGATACGACTTTCTAACTCTTGGCGTTCAGCTTCTGGCAAAATTGGCCATTCAATTGTTCTCGCCCCTTTTGGTGCACGGAAACCTTGCCAAAATGCCCAACTTTTTTCCAGATCCCAACCTTCACCTGTCAAAGAAACATTACGAATACCTTGGCTATCCAATTTACGTCCTGCGCTTTGTACTGCACAAAGCTTGCCTGGATGTTTTAAATGAATAGTGATTCCTTTATCACCAGAACTGATCAGTGCACCTTCACCCCAACAAGGAGCTGCGGCTTCAAATGAAATCATTACTGGCATAATCTGTTTTGTCATTGTTTCTCCCACTTTATCTGTTTTTTTACAGGCAGCTTTTATCTATTTCTATAGCTGATAAAAGTAACTTAACTTATTAGAGGCTAAATAGGTATCAAGATAGTGCTCATAAATAAAAACCGGACTGTTCGCCCGGTTCATCGATTCAATTTGGCCATTATTCAAACTCATCTAGCCAAACTAACAAAATGGCTTCTAATATTTTTTCATTAGATTTTTGTGGGTCATCATCAAAATCTTCTAATTCACAAATCCATTGGTGCATATCTGTGAAACGTACTGTTTTTGGATCCAAATCCGGATACGCATCATACAATGCTTCGCCGATTTCTCGGCTATTAGACCATTTAAGGCTCATCTTCGTTTCCCCACACAGTTGATTGTATCAGTATCAATGTTCACGAGCGTGATTAATTGTATATTTTGGGATCTCAACAACCAAATCTTCGTCAGCAACGAGCGCTTGACAGCTTAAGCGACTTTCTGGCTCTAATCCCCACGCTTTGTCAAGCATGTCATCTTCTAATTCACTGCTTTCTTCTAGGGAATCAAATCCTTCACGAACAATACAATGACATGTAGTACAAGCACATGATTTCTCGCATGCATGCTCAAGTTCAATACCTGAACGCAATGCAACAT
Source organism: Providencia sp. PROV080 (assembly GCF_033688105.1). Classification (NCBI taxonomy): domain Bacteria; kingdom Pseudomonadati; phylum Pseudomonadota; class Gammaproteobacteria; order Enterobacterales; family Morganellaceae; genus Providencia; species Providencia sp. PROV080. The sequence goes on along the minus strand of NZ_CP096346.1, from coordinate 1,722,535 downwards.
TTAAAATCGACTCGCCCTGTTGTGCATCAACAACCGCACCTTCCGGACATAACTCTGTATGAGGTAAAAAAACTATTTTAGGCATAATTATATCTCATCCACAGATTGGCCTGATAACGCTTGACGAATAGAAGCATCCATTCGACGCGCAGCAAACTCCTGTGATTGCTTATCCAGTTGTTTAATGGCATTCTCAATAACGGTAGGGTCTGTACCTTCTACCGCTTCAATTAAAATATTGACTGCATTATCAATCGCTGACTCTTCTTCTGGAGTCAATAGATTGGCATCTTGTGCTAATGCACTTGTCAAACTTTCAAGGACTCTTGCAGCTTCAACTTTTTGCTCCGCTAAGCGGCGCGCACTAAGATCATCTTGCGCGTTAGTCATTGAATCTTTAATCATGCTTGAAATTTCAGTATCCGTGAGACCATATGATGGTTTGACTTGAATCGAAGCTGCAACGCCTGTCGATTTTTCCATGGCACTCACGCTTAATAAACCATCCGCGTCAACTTGGAAGGTGACACGAATATGTGCGCCCCCCGCTGGCATCGGAGGAATATCACGTAATGTAAAGCGGGCTAATGAACGACAATCAGCAACCATCTCACGCTCACCTTGAACGACATGAACCGACATCGCCGTTTGCCCGTCTTTAAACGTGGTAAATTCTTGAGCTCGTGCTACAGGTATCGTGGTATTACGGGGAATAATTTTTTCTACCAATCCGCCCATTGTTTCAAGGCCTAAAGATAGAGGGATCACATCCAATAATAGCATGTCGCTATCCGGTTTGTTTCCGACCAAAATATCCGCTTGAATAGCCGCTCCTATTGCAACCACTTTATCTGGATCAATCGAGGTAAGGGGCTGTTTGCCAAAGAACTCGCCCACTTTATTTCTGACGAGAGGCACACGCGTCGAACCACCAACCATCACCACATTAAGTACATCTTCTGGCTCTACTTGTGCATCTTTCAAGGCACGACGACACGCCATCAGTGTACGTTTTACGTGGTTTTGGATCAGTTGCTCAAAGACATCACGTTGAATTTCACCTTGCCATTGTGGCAAGTTAATTGATGCTGTATTTGCCTCACTGAGGGCAATTTTAACGTCTGTAGCGACATTTAATAACTGACGAGTTAAATGGTGGTTACCTTGAGTGACTAAGCCTGCTTGCTCTGCAATCCACTGTGCTAGCACATGGTCAAAATCATCACCACCCAAGGCTGTGTCGCCACCTGTCGCTAACACTTCAAAAACACCACGACTCAGGCGTAAGATAGAAACGTCAAATGTTCCTCCGCCTAAATCATAAACGGCAATAACCCCTTCTTGTCCTGAATCAAGACCATAAGCAATAGCGGCAGCCGTAGGCTCATTTAACAAACGCAGGACATGCAATCCTGCAAGACGGGCTGCATCCTTTGTACCTTGGCGCTGGGCATCATCAAAGTAAGCAGGAACAGTGATCACCACACCGTCCATTTCCCCCCCCAACGTTGCTTCTGCCCTCTTCGCTAGCGTTTTTAAAATGTCAGCAGAGACTTGAATCGGATCAACTTGCCCCGCAGCGGTTTGAATAAACGGTAAACCATTTTCACTTGCCGTAAAATTATAAGGTAGCTCAGGATAACGCTGTTGAATATCGGCCAATGAACGCCCCACCATCCGTTTGACGGAGATGATGGTATTTACAGGGTCGCGTTCAGCTAATTGTTTCGCTGCCCAGCCGACCTGTTTATTATCAGCCTGATAATTAACAACAGAAGGTAATAAATAGCGTCCTTCGTGATCAGGCAAAGCCGCCGCCTCACCGCTACGCACAGTCGCTATCAAAGAGTGAGTTGTGCCGAGATCAATACCCGCTGCTAACTTACGTTGGTGAGGTGCAGCCGTCATACCCGGTTCGCTGATTTGCAGTAAAGCCATAATCGTTTCTCTTAAAAATCATCCAGTAAACGTTCTTCGAGCTGTTCTGCCTGTTGTTGCAGTTTATCGAGAAAACGTAATTTTCGTACTGTGTCAGCCGCCTGTTCCCACTGCTCACGATCAAGTTGTTCAACCATCACAAGAGAGCGCGTTTTTTGCATCTGTTTTACTTTAGCCATAAACTCAGTGAGTAAATCGTTCGCCTCACTGTGGCGCTCGATATTGTCTAGTTCTTCGCGTAGCTCAAGTTGTTCCATTAAAAATGCAGTATCATGCATAGTATGTTGTTCGTTATTAATATCAATACCTTGTAATAACAACAGATATTCTGCACGTTTTAGTGGATGACGAAGGGCTTGGTAAGCCGCATTTATGGTTGCAGCCTGCTGAAGCGCTTGCATTTTTTCCTGTTCAGTACAGGTTGCAAAGCGATCTGGATGATATTGACGCTGTAGCGATTGAAAACATTGAGCTAGTTGTTCATTGTCTATCGCATAGCTGGGTGTTAACCCAAAAAGAGTAAAATAATCCATAAGTGCTTAGTTTCTCGAACTAGAATACCAATGTCGTTTAACAGCACCTACCTATCGTGTAGCTCACGAAAAGCGCATTGGTTAAGAATATTGTCTATAGAAAGACGTTATACGTGAAAGCTTTCCCCACAGCCGCATTCACTGCTGACATTAGGGTTATTAAATTTAAAGCCTTCGTTTAAACCTTCTTTGACAAAATCCAGCTCAGTGCCATCTAAATAGACGATACTTTTGCCATCAACGATCACTTTGACACCCTTATCTTCGAACACAGTGTCTTCTTCATTGATAATATCTGCAAATTCGAGAATATAAGCCATTCCTGAACAACCGGATGTTCTCACACCAAGGCGTAAACCTTCGCCTTTACCACGGCTTGCAAGAAAAGCTTGAATACGTTGCGCAGCACTTTCTGTTAGAGAAATAGACATTGCGAACCTCACTATAGAAACAAACAAGGCAGATACCCACTTAATCGCAGCATCCGCCTTCAAAATCATCATTATTATACCGACCAATGGTTCTGTCGCACAGATTTTATTTATCTATGTTTCTACAACCTAGAGGCCGGAATTTAAGCATTATTTGCCTTGGCGTTTGCTTTTATAATCCGCAATGGCTGCTTTAATTGCATCTTCCGCTAGAATTGAGCAGTGAATTTTCACTGGTGGCAATTCTAACTCTTCCGCGATAGCGGTATTTTTAATCGCTTCTGCTTCGTCTAGGCTTTTGCCCTTCATCCACTCAGTCACGAGTGAGCTTGAAGCGATGGCTGAACCACAACCGTAGGTTTTGAAACGTGCATCTTCAATGATGCCATCATCATTGACTTTAATTTGCAGTTTCATCACGTCACCACAAGCAGGCGCACCAACCATACCGCTACCCACACTTGGATCGCTATTATCAAATGAACCCACATTACGTGGATTTTCATAATGATCGATTACTTTTTCGCTATATGCCATTTTTAAGCTCCTGAAACTGTCTGATTAATGGTGAGACCATTCGATGCTGTTAAGATCTACGCCGTCTTTGAACATTTCCCATAAAGGAGACAGTTCACGTAAGTGGCCAATTGCGCCATGAATCTGTTTGATTGCATAGTCAATTTCTTCTTCTGTTGTAAAGCGCCCTAAAGAAAAACGAATTGAACTATGTGCAAGTTCATCATTCATTCCCAGTGCACGTAAAACATAAGAAGGTTCAAGGCTTGCAGAGGTACATGCAGAACCTGAAGATACAGCCAAATCTTTGAGAGACATCATCAGCGATTCACCTTCAACATAGTTGAAGCTGACATTCAGAATATGTGGCGCGCCGTTCTCTAAGTCACCATTAAGGTGCACTTCTTCAATATCTTTAATCCCATTCCACAAGCGTAAACGTAATTCACGTAACCGTGCAGATTCCTCGGCCATTTCTTCTTTCGCGATGCGATAAGCTTCACCCATACCGACGATTTGGTGAACAGGCAATGTACCTGAACGCATACCGCGCTCATGACCACCACCATGCTGTTGAGCTTCAAGGCGAACACGTGGTTTACGACGTACATAAAGAGCACCGATCCCCATAGGGCCGTACAGTTTATGTGCAGAGAATGACATCAAATCAACTTTCAGAGCTGATAAGTCGATAGGCAGTTTTCCGACACTTTGAGTTGCATCGACATGGAAAATAATGTTGCGACTACGGCACATTTCACCAATAGCCGCGATATCTTGTACAACACCGATTTCATTATTCACATGCATAATAGAAACAAGAATGGTGTCGTCACGTAAAGCAGCTTCTAGCTCTTTCAGATCAATCAAACCATTTTTTTGCGGAGCGAGGTATGTCACCTCAAAACCTTCGCGTTCTAATTGGCGGCAAGTATCTAAAACGGCTTTATGCTCCGTTTTACAAGTAACAATGTGCTTGCCTTTCTTTTGATAGAAATTAGCAGCACCTTTGATCGCCAAATTATCAGATTCTGTTGCGCCAGAAGTAAAGACAATTTCGCGTGGATCGGCATTCACCAATTCAGCGATTTGATTACGTGCAATATCAACGGCCTCTTCTGCTTGCCAACCGAAACGGTGGGAACGCGAAGCGGGGTTACCAAAAATGCCGTCCATTGTTAGACATTGCATCATTTTTTCAGCAACACGGGGATCTACCGGTGTTGTTGCTGAATAATCAAGATAAATCGGTAATTTCATTGCTCACTTACTCCAAAAGACAACGTTGTCTTCATTTTCCAATGATACTTGCGGTGCTTAATGGTTGAAACGCCACCACGTTATGTATCTAACTGCAATTTATTAAAATATTGTATAATTAAGCACGGACATTAATAATTGTTTCAGGTGAAAGTCCACCTAATGTTGCACGACGTTTTTCATTATCTTGTCTATCGGCAACATCCATCACTTCCTGATTCTTAACCAGCTCATCAAGGCTAATGCTACTAAGGAAGCTCGTAATTCTGTCACTTAAATCGCGCCATAGCGCATGAGTCAGGCAACGATCACCATTTTGGCAACCTTCTTTGTTACCTTGGCAACGCGTCGCATCAACAGATTCATCAACCGCAGCAATGACTTGAGCAACAAAAATTTGATCGGCATCTCGGCCAAGTAGGTAACCACCACCTGGACCACGAACACTCGACACGAGCTCGTTTTTACGTAAGCGAGCGAAAAGCTGTTCAAGATAAGAGAGGGAAATTCCCTGACGCTCAGAAATATCAGCTAGGGGCACAGGCCCTGTCTGAGAGTGTAATGCGACATCTAGCATCGCCGTTACTGCATAACGTCCTTTGGAAGTGAGTCTCATAACATATACTCCGTGGTAAAATATAGGCCAATTGTGACATTCCCGACTAATTTAGTCAACTATTTACCTGACTAATTTACTCAAGTATTCTGCACGGAGTAACCACTCATTTTTTAGCCCATTTTTCCATCGACGTCAGGATACCGCGTAAAATATGTAGCTCTTGGGTTTCAATATGAGCACGGGTAAATAACCGTCTTAATTTATTCATAATTAATCCCGGATGTGCCTTACGAATGAACCCAGACTCATTCAATACGCTTTCAAGATGCACATAAAAACGTTCTATATCTTGTGCAGGGGGATATTCTACCTCAGACGAATCTGAGTTAACCGCATTTTTTTCATCTAAGGCTAAATATGCCATTCTAATTTCATAACTGACTAACTGCACTGCCATCGCCAGATTGAGCGAACCGTATTCGGGGTTGGTTGGAATATAGAGATGGTACTGACATTTCTGCAATTCTTCATTGGTCAACCCGATACGCTCACGACCAAAAATAATGGCAACAGGCACCGTTTTCGCTTGCTCAACTGATTTTTCTCCACATTCACGTGGCGCAACCATCGGCCAAGAGAGTGTCCGTGAGCGTGCACTAGTGCCAATCACTAACTGACACCCTTCTAATGCTTCATCTAACGAATTGACAATTGTTGCCTGGCCAATGACATCACTGGCCCCCGCAGAGAGCGCAATGGCATGTGAATCAGGTTGTACTTGAGGATTAACAAGATAAAGATTGGATAACCCCATCGTTTTCATAGCGCGGGCTGTAGAGCCCATATTGCCTGTGTGTGAGGTCTCAACAAGAATAATGCGGATATTGTCTAACATGATTTAGTCGTTTTTCAAAAAATAATCGCAAGAGTTTAACACAAAATTGCTTATTGTGACGAACATCTATATAATCCGCCCACTCAATGTTTTTCGTTCTTTAACATTCCAGTGGAAAAAGCCCATGCATCCGATGCTTAATATCGCCATACGTGCAGCACGTAAGGCCGGTAATCATATAGCTAAAAGCTATGAAACGCCTGACAATGTCCAGATTTCACAAAAAGGTTCCAATGACTTCGTTACCAATGTCGATCGTGAAGCTGAACATTTCATTATCGAGATCATCCGTAAATCATACCCAGAGCACACCATCATTACTGAAGAGAGTGGTGAATTACTCGGTAAAGAAGATGATATTCAATGGGTAATTGATCCACTGGATGGTACGACAAACTTCACCAAACGCTTCCCACATTTTTCTGTATCTATCGCTGTTCGTGTTAAAGGCCGTACTGAAGTTGCAGTGGTTTACGATCCAATGCGTAATGAGTTATTTAGCGCTGTTCGTGGCCAAGGTGCACAATTAAACGGTTATCGTCTGCGTGGTGCTGATGCTCGCGAATTAGATGGGGCAATCGTTGCTACTGGCTTCCCTTTCAAACAAAAACAACATTCCGTTGTGTTCATGAATATCATGAGCAAAATGTTTGATAGCTGTGCTGACTTCCGCCGTACAGGTTCAGCAGCCTTAGACTTATGCTATGTCGCCGCTGGCCGTGTTGATGCCTACTATGAAATTGGTTTGAAACCTTGGGATTTCTTGGGTGGTGAGCTAATTATGCGTGAAGCAGGCGGCATCATGACTGACTTCGTAGGTAACCATAACTATTTAGCTTCAGGTAACATTGTTGCGGGTAGCCCACGCATCGTGAAAGATATTTTGTCTGTTATGCGTGAAGAGCTGTCAGAAGCATTAAAACGTTGATCGCGTTGTCGTATCATGATGAAAAAGACGTTGAGCATCGCTCAACGTCTTTCATTTATGACAAAGTCTAAAGTCATACTCACTATTTTCTTGCCTTTCCTCTCATCATCCCCAAATCGCACTCGTGTTGATTAGTCGACGGTATAATGGCCCTAGCATCCTGAGCAGTGAGTTCATGCACAGATACTTCTCATCACAGTATATTCTGTTATCAATATGGCTCGAATATACCTAAGTGTATGATTCTATGAGTGTGCAGCGATTTTTGGTCGTATAAACAAAGCTGGAATTGCCAAAAGAGCCATTAAATAAAAGACAATGCCATGCTGATCGGGAACCCGTTCATAAATAGCCCCCACCATGACAGTGATAATCGCTAACCCTCCCCCCGTGGCTAATGCCGAATAAACACCTTGTAATGGAATAATTTCATTCTCTTTGCGCGCACTAATAAAACGCATTGCCGCCAAATGACATACCGTGAAAGTACCGCTGTGCAATATTTGAACGATAATGAGAATAGGTAATGAAGTGAAAGCCCCCATGAGTCCCCAACGGATAATTCCACTCACAGCAGAGAGTAAAAGTAAGTTACGCGAGCTCCAGCGGCGAAATAACTTCTTGCTCAACATAAAAACAATCACTTCAGCTACAACGCCAAGCGCCCATAATCGACCTATCACAACATCTGAGTAGCCAGCCTCTTTCCAAAATAACGAAGCATAACCATAGTATGCTGCGTGAGCACCTTGCAGTAAGGTGACGCAAATTAAAAACTTAACGACATTTTTATCGGCAATAAGTTGCTTAAAAGACACCTTATCTTCATTTGCAACCATCGGGGCGCCTTTAGGCATGATGGCGGGTTTTAACATCGTCGTGAGTAATAACGCTAAGCAGCTAATAATTAAGGCCGCCATAATTGATTTATGACCTAATATATCAGCAAAATAGCCCATAACTATCGAGCCAATAATAAAAGCAATGGAGCCCCAAAGCCTAATTTGTCCATAATCGAATGGAAATTGTTTTTGCCATGTTCCCGCTAATGAGTCACCGAGTGGCACCAATGGTGCAAAAAATAAATTAAATCCAACCATGACAAAAAATAGCCATGCCCAATGGGAGCCAAACGCAAAAGCGACAGAGAATAACAACGATAATGCCGCCAATATTCTTAATGCATTAATGAGGCTTGATGGATCCTTTACCATCGGTGTAATGAACATTGCACCAAGGAAACGTGCAGCGAGTCCAACCCCCAACAGTATCCCGCTCATTTCAGCATCAATTCCCTCCCCCTGTAACCATATAGGCCAGAATGGTAGAAAAATACTGTAAGCGAAAAAATAGGTAAAATAATCAATCGCCAGCCAGCGAGTTGATGGGATTACCATTATTCCTCCTTTTTTCAATGCAAAAAACCCGCTTTTACCAACGTGTAGAAGCGGGTTTAAAAAATTAAATTAATTTAATTTTATGCGTAAACTGGGTATTTTGCGCAAATATTCAATACTTTTTGTTTGGTACTTTCAATGGTCGCTTCATCATTGAGGTTATCCAGAACATCACACATCCAGCCCGCCAGCTCACGCGCATCCGCTTCATTAAAACCACGGCGCGTAATGGCTGGTGTACCTACACGAATACCAGAGGTAACAAATGGACTCTTAGGATCGTTAGGAACACTGTTTTTGTTCACCGTGATATTCGCACGACCCAATGCTGCGTCTGCATCTTTACCTGTGATATCTTTATCAACCAAATCAACTAAGAATAGGTGATTTTCAGTACCGCCAGACACTACTTTATAGCCGCGTTGCTGGAAAATTTCTACCATTGCCTTCGCATTTTTAGCAACTTGCTGTTGATACGTTTTAAATTCAGGCTCCATCGCTTCTTTCAGTGCTACCGCTTTACCCGCAATCACATGCATTAGCGGACCACCTTGAGAACCAGGGAATACTGCGGAGTTTAGTTTTTTATACAGCTCTTCATCACCACCCTTCGCTAAGATTAAGCCACCACGTGGACCCGCCAAGGTTTTGTGTGTTGTTGTCGTTACGATGTGTGCATGAGGAACAGGGTTAGGATACACACCTGCTGCAATTAGACCCGCTACGTGAGCCATATCAACAAATAGGTAAGCATTGATGCTATCTGCGATTTCACGCATTTTAGCCCAATCAACAATGCCTGAATAAGCAGAGAAACCACCGATGATCATTTTTGGCTTATGTTTCTGAGCTTGTGCTTTGATGTCTTCATAGTCGATTTTACCGCTTTCATCGATACCATAAGGAACGATGTTATACAGCTTACCGGAGAAGTTAACTGGTGAGCCATGCGTTAAGTGACCACCGTGCGCCAAGTTCATACCTAATACGGTATCACCGGGTTGCAGTAACGCCATATAAACAGCTGCGTTAGCCTGTGAACCTGAGTGAGGCTGTACGTTTGCATAGTCTGCACCAAACAGCGCTTTTGCACGGTCGATTGCTAGCTGCTCAACCACGTCAACATACTCACACCCACCATAATAACGCTTACCCGGATAACCTTCGGCATATTTATTTGTTAGCTGAGATCCTTGAGCCTGCATAACTCGTGGACTGGTATAGTTTTCTGAAGCAATTAATTCAATATGTTCTTCTTGACGTTGAACTTCTTTCTCCATTGCTTCCCACAGTTGTGGATCATAATCTGCAATATTCATTTCACGCTTTAACATTCGCTTCTCCTGCCTCAGCCATTCAATAAGTTGATAACAAAACTATCGCAATAGCACACAGTGTAAACTCTTTTTCTTCAGGGTGATAGCCCTAAAGAAAAAATATACGCAAACGTTTGCATATATTTTAATTGCCCTAAAAAGAGTTCGGTTGTATCGAGATAAAATCAGTCATATTCACACTGTAAAAACATTAAATACTGTTTTTTTCTATCTGATTTTATAAAGCCTCTATTTTTCAACTCTTTTTGTAATAGACCTATTTACATTGTGTATTAAAAGTTATAAGTTGTATTAAAAATGCATGTTATAAAAATTCATCTTCTAATGAAATTATTTCAGGAGAACCTGTATGCTAGACAGCCAAACTATCGCCATTGTTAAATCAACCATTCCAGCCATTGCTGCGACAGGACCAAAATTAACGGCTCACTTCTATGAAAGAATGTTCAAGCAACATCCTGAGCTAAAAGATATTTTTAACATGACGCATCAAAGTAACGGTTCACAGCGCGAGGCGTTATTTAATGCTGTTTGTGCTTATGCAACACACATTGAAACCCCAGAAGCGTTAATTTCTGCGGTAGAAAAAATCGCGCAAAAACATGCAAGTTTAAACATCAAACCTGAACATTACCCAATTGTTGGCGAAAACTTACTGGCCGCCATTGATGAATTACTCAGCCCAGGCCAAGAAGTCCTTGATGCGTGGGGTAAAGCCTATGGTGTTCTCGCTGATATTTTTATCCACCGTGAAGCGGAGATTTATCGTCAAAATGCCGATAAAGTCGGTGGTTGGGAAGGCTTACGTGAATTCCGAGTTGCCGCTAAACAAGCACAAAGTGATGTCATCACGAGTTTTGAATTTTTACCTGTCGATGGTCAACCTGTCGCTGATTATCGTCCGGGACAATATATTACCCTCTATATCAATGATGATAGTTTGGCCAATCAAGAGATCCGCCAATATTCACTCACGACCGCACCAAATGGTCGCAGCTATCGTATTGCTGTAAAACGAGAAGATAAAGGTATTGTTTCTAACCATATCCATCAAAATCTCAATGAAGGTGATATTGTTTACTTAGCGCCACCATGTGGCGATTTCTTCATTGATATTGATAATAAAACCCCAGTCACGCTAATTTCTGCGGGGGTCGGCTTAACACCAATGTTGAGTATGCTCAATCAGTTAACAAAAGAAGGCCATGAGGCACAAATCAATTGGCTACACGCAGCGGAAAATGGTGCGGTTCATGCGTTCCAGCATGAAGTTAACAAGCATTTAACTCATCATCAAAACAGTCACTCTGCGGTATGGTTTAATCAGCCTCGTTCAGAAGATAAGCAAGGTTTCGACTATCAATTCAGTGGATTGATGGATCTTTCACAAGTAAAAGAGTGGCTTGTAGAGCCGAATATGCACTTCTATTTTTGTGGCCCCGTTGGTTTTATGCAATACATTGGTAAGCAATTGATTGAAATGGGGATATCTGAAGATAATATTCATTATGAGTGTTTTGGCCCTCACAAAGTCCTATCCTTAAACTAATTTAAAATTTAGCGGTAATGGTTTCGCATATTAAACACTGTTCTAATCCCATTCCTGTGTTTATGCCATTACCGCCTTTTATCAAACCAGCGATATCTTTTACTGCTTGACAGATTAACCTTCCCTTCCCCACACTCAATCCCCTCTACCATTATTTTCCTGAGCGTTGGCTTCGATAAAACAGGGGTGATGTATCGCTAAATAGCCATAAAAAAGAGCTGTGCGAGCACACACAAAACCAGCTCAATGGCAGAAATCAGGAGTTACACAATGAGGGATTGATACAACGATAATAGGGCTTCGAGAGCGTTACAACGCCTGAAAAATATAATGCTTCCGCTGGATATTGATGGTGCGGATCCCTAAGAACATACACAAGTATGTCACTAGGGCCCGCAAAAGAAGAGCACAAGGTGATGACACAAAATAAGATGAGGGTTGCTGGTTAAATCGCTTCCTCGTCTTGCTCCCCTGTTCTAATTCGGATAACACGGGCAACATCATAGACAAAAATTTTGCCGTCACCAATCTTGCCTGTTTGAGCCGTTTGCATGATCGTTTCGACACAGTTTTCAACGATGTCATCAGGCACAACGATCTCAATTTTAACTTTTGGCAAGAAATCCACCATATATTCTGCGCCACGGTATAATTCAGTATGGCCTTTTTGACGACCAAAACCTTTCACTTCGGTTACCGTCATACCAGTAATCCCAACTTCAGCTAAGGCTTCTCGGACATCATCCAGTTTGAAAGGTTTTATAATTGCATCAATTTTTTTCATAAATAGTTCCTGTTATGACCAATTTTTACGGCCAAAACCCGACGTGATTGGATAACGACGATCTTTCCCGAAGTTACGCACCGTAATGCGAGGCCCAACAGGTGCTTGGCGGCGTTTATATTCATTAATATCGACAAGGCGCACAACGCGACGCACAATCGCCTCATCAAAACCTTGTTCAATCAGTTGTGCGACAGAATAATCTTTTTCTACATAGCCTTCCAGCAATGCATCTAAAATATCATAAGGTGGTAAGCTATCTTGGTCGAGTTGCCCCGGCGCTAATTCCGCTGAAGGTGGTCTATCGATCACGCGTTGTGGGATCGCTGGAGACACGGTATTACGGTATTGTGCTAGCTCGAAAACTAATGTTTTTGGCACATCTTTTAGCACATCAAAACCACCCGCCATATCACCATATAAAGTCGAATAACCAACAGCAGATTCACTCTTATTACTGGTTGTCAGCACTAAACGGCGACGTTTATTTGACATTGCCATCAAAATAACTGCACGACAACGCGCTTGTAAGTTTTCTTCTGTGGTATCGACTTGCGTTCCTTCAAACATTGGTTGAAGCTGTGCCATAAAAGCATCAAACATAGGCTCAATTGACACAATATCAAATTCAACTCCCAGCAGTTCAGCTTGCTCTTTCGCATCATGAATGCTCATTTCTGACGTGTAACGAAATGGCATCATGACGGCTTGAACACGCTCCTGACCAATTGCATCCACTGCAATCGCAACGGTAAGACCTGAATCGATCCCGCCCGATAAGCCAAGTATCGCGCCATTAAAACCATTTTTATTAATATAGTCACGAGTTGCCATAACGAGTGCTTGATAAACCTGAGCAACAGGCGACAATACAGGAGGTAACTTTTCCATAGGCACGATGCTGAGCTCGTTGAACTGGCAGTTCACCACTTGTTCTTCGAATTCCATGAGTTGATGAGTCATATCACCATTACTGGCCAAAACCTTAGACGCGCCGTCAAAAATCAGTTCATCCTGACCGCCAACTTGGTTCAAATAGACAATTGGCAGCTGTGTGCGTTGGCAATGAGCGACCAGCAAATCACTACGAATATGCTCTTTATGACGATCATAGGGAGATGCGTTAATCGTTAATAATAACTCGGCGCCAGCTTGTTTAATGGCATCAACAGGGGCATCGAACCAAATATCTTCACAAATGAGTAAGCCTATGCGATAGCCTTTAAAATCGATAACAGCGGATTTATTGCCCGCGGAAAAATAACGCGGTTCATCAAAGACACCATAATTTGGTAATTCTTGCTTAAAATAACGCGTTAATAACTTTCCTTGATAGAAAAAAGAGAGTGCATTATACATTTGACCCGCTTCATGCCATGGATGACCAACAATAATGGCGGTTTCAGTACTCGCATTTTGTAAACGTTCTAATTGCACTAAACAGCGCTGGTTAAAATCGGAGCGAAATAGCAGATCCTCTGGGGGGTATCCCGTGAGTGATAGCTCAGAGAACATCACAATGTCAGCAATATCTTTTTGTTTCTCAAAAACCTGCAACATACGATCGCAGTTACCTTCAATATCACCCACTAACCAATTTAATTGAGCTAATGAAATATTAAGCTTACGGCTCATAAGGTATTTATTCTCCCGAGCATTTATATTGATACCTTCATTCACTCTTAGCCGTGACTCGTTTACGGCGACTATGTCTTGAGTCACTTAACAGGATAAATGTAGACTATGTTATTCATTATTCTTTGAAGTCATTCGCTTCTAAATCGTGACGAGCCAATAACTTATAAAACTCTGTACGGTTTCTTCCCGCCATACGAGCCGCTTGAGTGACATTACCTTTCGTCATTTGCAGTAACTTGCGTAAATAGTTCAATTCGAATTGGTTACGCGCTTCAACAAAGGTTGGCAATGCCGTATTTTCACCTTGTAAAGCTTGGCTCACTAATGCTTCACTAATAACAGGTGTTGTCGTCAACGCAACACATTGTTCGATTACGTTAACTAATTGACGCACGTTACCCGGCCAGCTGGCTGACATTAAGCATTTCATTGCCTCGGTGGAAAAACTACGTACAAACGGTTTATGCCTTGATGCCGATTCACGTAATAAATGATTCGCCAAAATAGGGATATCTTCTGCTCTTTCGTTCAGTGCAGGTATCCGTAAGTTCACGACATTCAAACGATAATAGAGGTCTTCCCGAAATTCATTTTTTTCCATGGCTTTAGGCAAATTACGATGGGTAGCAGAAATAATCCGCACATCGATGTCTAAGTCACGGTTACTCCCTAATGGCCGTACTTTACGCTCTTGTAACACACGCAGTAATTTCACCTGTAAAGGCATTGGCATATCACCTATTTCATCAAGAAATAAGGTGCCTCCACTCGCTGCAAAAAATAGCCCTTCACGGCTACTCACAGCACCTGTAAATGCCCCTTTTGCATGACCAAAGAGTTCTGACTCTAATAACTGTTCAGGTAAAGCGCCACAGTTGATAGCAATGAATGGCTTATTCGCCCGAGGACTGGCCTTGTGAATGGCTTGCGCGAGGACTTCTTTACCTGTACCACTTTGCCCATTAATTAATACGCTGACATCCGATTGTGCCACCATATGGGCTTGTTCTAGCAGCCGAATCATCAACGGGCTACGTGTCACAATCCCCTCGCTCCACTCTTCATCACTGATCGGTGTTGAAGACAATGCCAGTGCGTCATCAATCGCTTTATACAATGCATCTTTATCAACAGGCTTAGTGAGAAAACTAAATACCCCCCGTTGGGTTGCTGCAACGGCATCAGGTATAGAGCCATGGGCAGTTAAGATGATCACAGGTAAGTTAGGATGGTGTTTTTGAACTTCATCAAACAGCGCCATGCCGTCCATTTCATCCATTCGCAAGTCGCTAATGACTAAATCAACTTTTTCTTTTTGTAGTAGCTTTAACGCTTCCATTCCGCTTTCAGCTGTTATGACTTTAAACCCTTCGCTGCTTAAGCGCATACCGAGTAATTTCAGCAGGCTAGGATCATCATCCACCAACAATAGATTTGCTGATTTACGGCTGGTCATTACGCTCACTCTCCAATTGATTATTTGTGGTTGAATTTTCGCTCTCAGTAACAGGCTTCTCTACTTTAACCGCTTCTTTGGCCTGATTTTTATCAACTGCTTCTACCTCTTTTTCTGTTTCATTGGTATTTTGCTTGCGGGAAGAGAGCTGTCTTTCAATATCTGTCAAATTCTCTAATTTGCGTGATGTCGTGTCCAACTCAAAGAGTAGTCGAGCATTCTCCTCTTTCATACGATCAAGCTTATTATCTGTTTCTTGCTGTAAGCGCTTAAAACGAGAATTGGCTTCCGCGAGATTGATAATTTGTACTTGCTGCTCACGCCAGAGCTGAAGTAACGGACGAATTGCCGTCGGGAAGTTAAGGCTAAAGGTATTCATGCTATCGACCATTTTACGTCGCTCAGCAATCGAGGGCTCTGCTGCTCCCATAAGAATACTTTGTTGAAATGCATTCGACCAATTATCAATAGACAGTTGTAAGGCTTGTGCGCGGGCTGTTTTCGGATCAAGACGATCGGCACAATCCATCATCCTCAGCCAAAAAAGGGCATTTTCACGCGCACTCTGCTGCTGATTATCCCAAATTCCATGACAATCAGCATAACGGTAGTCTGTGACTTTGACCTCGGGTACCACAACTTGCGCCAATGTATCTAATGGCGATTGTCCACTTTTAGTCGCACACCCTGTCAAAATTAATGACAATAATAATGCGCCTAACTGTACCGTTTTTCGCTTTTGGATAAATGTCGTTGTTTTTTTCGTTAATTCGATGTATCGCTTTGACAGCATTGTCAAATGCAGTGCTGTCAAAACATCTGTAGACCTATTTGCCATTATTATTCATTCTCTGCAGTTAAAGGCAGTTCAATTCTAAAGCAGACATCTGCTAATTTATGGGGAACAAGTGACAATTCACCCCCCATTTGCTTAATACAATCTTGCGCAATACTTAATCCTAGACCACTTCCTTTGACGGCCCCTTTTCTCACCAGTGACCCTTGATAGAAAGGTTCAAAAATCATACTTTGCTCTGATTCAGGAATAGGCGTGCCAGTATTAGCAACTTCAATGACAAGCTTATTATCTATTCTGCGGCTTGTGATCCAAATATTACCTGATTCACTGCCATAGTGCACCGCATTGGAGTAGATATTATCAATAACACGTCCAAGTAACGTTGGTTCAGCAAGGCAATGATCAATTCGTAAACGGATATCTGTTTGAATATTTTTCGCTCTCGCTGGTAAATTATGAGCCATAACAATGTCTTCAATCAATTTTTGTAAGTCGACATGCTGTGCTTCTGGCGGACTATCAGCCAACTTGCGATTATAATCGAGAAGCTGTTCAATAAGTTGCTGAAGATGCTTACTACTATGATCTAAAATTTCGACGACTTCTTTTTGTGAAGCGGTGAGTGGCCCTGCCACTTCATCCGCAAGTAATTCTGTGCCTTCACGCATACTGGCTAATGGTGTTTTAAGTTCATGAGAAATATGCCGTAAAAATTCATGTCGCTGTGACTCTAGCCAAGCCAAGCGTTCACTTAACCAGATAATACGCTGCGCTAAAGACCGTAGCTCACGGGGTCCTTTGAATTGCTTAAGATTATTTGTTAAGGTCCTTCCCGTGCCTAACCGATTGATCATTCGCTCAATCCCTTTCACAGGTCCAATAATCATCCGTGTAAATAGCGCAACCAATAAAACGCTTAATAGAAATAGGATCAGACTTTGCCAACCAAAGAGTTGCCCCTTATTTGCAATCGCTTTTTGTAGCTGCTCGCCTCGACTAAAAATGACATCACGCGTTTCTTGTATCAATACATTATTTTGTTCAGAAAATTGGCTTAATGCGGTCGTGACTTCTTTTGGTGGCTCACTATTTTCACAAACCACTGTTTTTAGCTCACTCAATGCTTGAGAAAGCGCTGAAGTATCTGTTTCTTTAGGCAGTATTGTTTTCTGCCGTTCGAACATTTGTTGATAATCAGAGAATTGTTTTAAATAAAGCGAATGTAAAGAGGCATCTTTTAATACACAATACTGACGGTAGCTTCTTTCCATTTCTAAAGCTAATCCCCCCA
Organism: Providencia sp. PROV080; assembly: GCF_033688105.1. Classification (NCBI taxonomy): domain Bacteria; kingdom Pseudomonadati; phylum Pseudomonadota; class Gammaproteobacteria; order Enterobacterales; family Morganellaceae; genus Providencia; species Providencia sp. PROV080. The sequence continues at coordinate 1,705,224 of NZ_CP096346.1, read as the reverse complement.
TAGCCTCACTACGGCGAGTATCCAAAAGTGTTGTTTTATTAATTTGAGCCGCTTGGTTACTTAATTGCTCCAAACTTTGATAAGCCTGATAAGCCAATACCAATAGCGGTAATAGCACTAACCAAAATGCCATGACAACCAATTGGCGCAGGGAGCGCGGAAATAGACGCCATTTACTCAATGCATTCATCTCACACCTATTAAACGTGGTTCCATGGTAGCAGAACTGAGTACATTAGGTGAACCTGATTACGACAGTTCAGTTTTCCACTTCAAAAAAGGATGATCCCGCTAGTCACAGCAAGCAATGTGCCAATCTATTTGAAAACAATAATGAATATGAAAAGAATGAATTTGGGGATAAAAACAGGAAGGCGGAATAAAGTGTTCAACTCTATTCCGCCAGCGATTTACTGATCTGATATATGATTATCTCTCTATAATCATATAGGTGGTGCCTCACTCCACGTGTCGTCCGGTGTTTGATAAGGTCTAAAGACGAATATCTGTGCTGTTGGACGGTAGGCACCTTACTTTGGCATCATTCTTGCTTTATGTGGTATGTTCCCACCCTATTGTGGACCGACATAATAATGTTGAATGAGCAACTGAATATTATTATGCATACATCGTGCCAACTTTTCAATATATTTTTTATATAATTGAAAATTAAGGTTTTTTATTTAAAACCTCGCAATTAATTTCTTTTTCTGGCCCTAAACCTATCCCCCATTATCACAAATTGTCTCTTATTAAAGACACCTATCACTCGGATATAAATTATCCTTTAATTTCAATAAGTTAAATGTCGCCAATTAGCGACAGTCTAATGGTGGTTTTGTCGCTAAATTTATACACATCCGTAAATACGCCTGATTGCCTACCCCTAAAACCACAAAATCATTAATAAAATTACTTAATAAAAGTATTAACTGTAAGTATCAAAAATAAAACACAACAACAAAATGACTAACTATATTGATATTTATTAACTTGATATTTTTAACGGAAAATTTCACCAATCTAAAAACATCAATAATACTTAAGTTAAGGTAATCTTTTTTAGCCTTCGAAAACTCAATGAGGAAATTTATGAACGTACAATCAAACAATAGGATAGAAACCATTGATATGCAGCCCGCGCTGCATGTGCTGGAACAAACTATCGGTTTTGTCTTCCAAGCTGCGCTACGTGCTGCTGTGCAGTTAAATATCGCAGACCATTTAACACAGGGAGCAAAAACCATTCATCAGTTAGCCGATAGCATGAATGTGGATGCAAAAATAATTAAAAAAATCCTGCGAGTACTTGCGACACGTAACATTTTTACCTGCCAAGGGGGAACCCATTACGCGCTCACTCCAGAAGCCGCATTTTTATGCTCGGATCACCCCTACTCATTACGTCCCGCAATCCTCTGGCTGACAGATAAAACCTTTTGGTTAACCAGTGCAAGGTTTGCACAATTCGCTTATGGAAGAAAGCCATTTGAAGAGCTATTCGGCGCTACATTCTTTGAGTACTGGGAAAAAAAGGCTTCACAACCGGATGGTTTTGATGAAGGGCAGGCTTCTTTATCAAAGATTGAAAATGAATTTATCCTACAAAACTATACCTTTCCCCAAAATATTATTGTTGCCGATATTGCCGGCGGCTTAGGCAACCTACTTCTTGAAGTATTAGCCCGTAATCCCTCATTGAAAGGGATTTTATTTGATAAAAAGCATGTGCTTGAAAAAAATATTTTGTCCAAATTAAACGATAATACTCGCTGGAAATTGCAATCGGGTTCTTTTTTTGAGCAGTGTCCAGAGGCCGATATCTATTTGTTGAAATACATCACTCATGATTGGCCCGATGATAAACTTGTTGAGATATTTAAAACTATTCGCAACGCAATGAAGCCCACCTCAAAATTACTGATCATGGATGCTGTTATCCCTGAAGATAATGCGCCTCATTTTGGAAAAGAGTTAGAACTTATATGTTTGAGTGTGATTCATGACAGTAACGAACGGACAAAAAACGAATTTATGGAATTATTTTCGCAAGCGGGTCTAAGGATCACCCAAATCATCCCAACAAACAGTCATATCAGCATCATTGAAACTGTTCCAATCTAATTCGCGGCAAACAAAAAATAGCCCCATCAGACGGGGCTATCAGACTGCCGCTAAACCTATTATATTTGGCGGCAAGTCGAATCGGTTTTGAAAATAAACGAGGAAAATCAATTTATTGATTTTCGACTGATAACACAAAGCGGGAAAAACCACGCTTTTATCCCGCTTTGTCAACAACCTCATAGCCCCATCAGACGGGGCTATCCACTTTATATTTAATCGAGTTAACCTAATTGTTTACGTGCATTACGGAAAATACGCATCCATGGGCCATCTTCACCCCAATTATCAGGATGCCACGAATGACTCACAGTACGGAATACACGCTCCGGATGAGGCATCATAATCGTCGCTCGGCCATCCATTGAGGTTACAGACGTGATCCCATTTACAGAGCCATTTGGGTTCGCCGGATATTGCTCAGTCACTTGCCCGTAGTTATTCACAAAACGTAACGCGACTAACCCCTTGTTTTCCAGTTGCTGAATATGAGTAGGCTGTCTTGCTTCAACGAACCCTTCACCATGAGAGACCGCGATAGGCATACGTGAGCCAACCATATCTTGCAGCAATAATGATGGGCTCTTCGCCACTTCAACTAAACTAAAGCGAGCTTCAAAACGCTCAGAACGATTGCGAACAAACCGTGGCCAGAACTCTGCCCCTGGAATTAACTCATACAGGTTAGACATCATTTGGCATCCATTACACACACCGAGAGATAAGGTATCTTGGCGCTCAAAGAAAGCGGTAAATTCGTCACGTACTTGAGGGTTAAACAGAATCGACTTCGCCCAGCCCTCTCCGGCACCTAATACATCACCGTATGAAAAACCACCGCATGCAACCAGTGTTTGGAAACCTGCTAATGATAGATTGCCCGCTAACAAATCACTCATATGCACATCGACAGCATCAAAACCAGCACGGTCAAATGCCGCTGCCATTTCAACATGAGAGTTCACCCCTTGCTCACGTAAAACAGCAACTTTAGGACGAACACCAGACATAATGTAAGGCGCAGCAATGTCATCAGCAATGTCAAAGGTCAGGTGCGTATTCAAACCTGGGTCTTGAGAGTCTAACTTAGCCTTATGTTCCTCATCGGCGCAATCTTCGTTATCACGTAAGCGTTGCATCTGCCATGTCGTTTCCGCCCACCATTCGCGTAATGTACTACGTGATTCATGATAAACTACCGTGTCACGGCTATTAATCACTAACGCATCCTCTTGCGTTACTGTGCCTAAATAATGTAGGCACTCACCCAAGCCAGCATCCGCAAAGCAAGCTTCAACATACGGTCTATCTTGTTGTTTAATTTGGATCACCGCACCTAACTCTTCATTAAACAATGCGGCTAAAATATCCTCATCAAATTCACTGATATCCACGTTAATACCGCAGTGACCAGCAAAGGCCATTTCCGCTAATGTGACAAACAAACCACCATCAGAACGGTCGTGATAAGCTAATAGCTTTTGCTCTGATAATAAGCTTTGGATAGCCGTAAAGAAACCTGACAGCAGTTTAGGATCACGAACATCGGGCGCTTTATTGCCCAACTGGCGATAAACTTGAGCAAGTGCAGAACCACCTAGAGCATTATGTCCTTGCCCAAGGTCAATCAGCATCAATGCAGAATCAGGCTGTTGTTTTAATTCTGGGGTCACGGTCAAACGCACATCTTCAACGCGACCAAATGCACTAATAATCAATGACAATGGTGAAGTCATCTCACGCTCTGCCCCATTTTCGTGCCAGCGCGTTTTCATTGACATTGAGTCTTTACCTACTGGAATCGTTAATCCCAGAGCAGGACATAATTCTTCACCAACTGCCTTAACCGCTTGATATAAACCTGCATCTTCACCAGGGTGACCGGCTGCCGACATCCAGTTAGCAGACAGTTTCACACGTTTAAGGTCTTGCACATACGCACAAGCGATATTCGTTAACGCTTCACCAACCGCCATGCGAGCAGAAGCGGCAAAATCCAGTAATGCAATAGGTGTTCTCTCACCAATAGACATCGCTTCGCCATAATAACTATCTAGGCTAGCAGTCGTCACGGCACAATCGGCGACAGGGATCTGCCATGGCCCAACCATTTGGTCACGCGCAACCATTCCCGTTACGCTACGGTCACCAATGGTGATTAAAAAGGTCTTTTCTGCCACAGCAGGCAGGTGTAAAACGCGCTTAACCGCTTCATTTAAATTAATCGATGTTCTATCTAGCGCATCGGGTTGTGCTTTTAATGTGTCGACATTTCGCAGCATTTTAGGGGTTTTACCGAGTAGCACATCCAGAGGCATATCGATAGGCTGATTATTAAAATGCTCATCTTTCAACACGAGCTCACGCTGCTCAGTGGCTTCACCAATCACAGCAAAAGGAGCACGCTCACGTTCACAAATGGCGGTAAATAGGGGCATTTGTTCAGGGGCTACCGCTAATACATAACGTTCTTGTGATTCATTACACCAGACTTCTAATGGACTCATGCCCGGTTCATCATTAAGAATTTTGCGTAATTCAAAACAACCACCTCGGCCACCATCACTCACGAGTTCAGGCATTGCATTAGATAAACCACCCGCACCAACGTCATGAATAAAGAGAATTGGGTTGTTATCACCTAACTGCCAGCAATTATCGATCACTTCTTGGCAGCGACGCTCCATTTCAGGGTTATCACGCTGTACTGACGCAAAATCCAGATCCGCATCGGATTGACCCGAGGCCATTGAAGAGGCTGCACCACCGCCAAGCCCAATGTTCATTGATGGGCCACCAAGCACAATCAGTTTTGCACCAACTGGGATCTCCCCTTTTTGGACATGATCAGCGCGAATATTACCAATCCCCCCCGCTAGCATAATCGGTTTATGGTAGCCTCGTAGCTCTTCACCGTTGTGGCTATTGACCTTTTCTTCATAGGTACGGAAATAGCCTAAAAGCGCTGGGCGGCCAAATTCATTATTAAATGCGGCCCCCCCTAGTGGCCCTTCAAGCATAATATCGAGTGCAGTAACAATGCGTTCTGGTTTACCGAAATCTTCTTCCCAAGGCTGCTCAAATCCCGGGATACGGAGGTTAGACACGGAGAAACCCACTAACCCTGCTTTTGGTTTTGCCCCACGGCCTGTTGCACCTTCATCACGAATTTCACCACCAGAGCCTGTTGCAGCACCTGGCCACGGTGAAATTGCTGTTGGGTGGTTATGCGTTTCCACTTTCATCAAAATATGAGCATCTTCTTGATGATAACGATAAGTGCGACCTTCTGGTTCAGGGAAGAAACGCCCGACAGAAGAGCCTTCCATCACTGCGGCATTATCTTTATAAGCCGATAAAACATAATCAGGTGTTGTCTCGAAGGTGTTTTTAATCATTTTAAACAGCGATTTCGGCTGTTTTTCACCATCAATGATCCAGTCAGCATTAAAAATTTTATGGCGGCAGTGTTCTGAGTTTGCTTGTGCAAACATATATAACTCAACATCTGTTGGGTTACGTTTTAATCCTGTAAATGCATCAAACAGATAGTCGATTTCATCATCAGCCAGCGCTAACCCCATTTCGATATTCGCTTTTTCAAGTGCTGAACGCCCTGAGCGAATGATATCGATAACTTTCATTGGTTGTGGTTGATGATGAACAAAAAGCGCTTGAGCCTGCTCAAAGTCGCTAAAAACCGTTTCCATCATGCGGTCATGAAGCAGTGCCGCAATGGCTTGCCATTGTGCCTGTGATAAAGCATCCGCCTGCACATAATAAGCGAGACCACGTTCAATTCTTTCGACTTGAGGTAAACCACAATTATGTGCAATGTCAGTCGCTTTGGATGACCAAGGAGAAATGGTACCAGGGCGTGGGGTCACTAATATCAGTGTGCCAAATGGCTCATGCTCCGCGAGAGAAGGTCCATATTTTAGCAAACTACGCAATTTGCCTTGCTCGCTATCACTCAAAGGTGCTGATAGTTCAGCGAAGTGCATATATTCAGCATAAATATCCGTAACAGGAAGCTGTTTTTCAGCAAACAACGCCAAAAGGCGAGTAATACGAAATGCTGATAGAGCAGGTGAACCACGCAAAATTTCCATAGTCATAATTTCTCTCATTTAAACGCCAGCCCTGATCATAAAAGCAGGGGAACTGGGAGACATTATAGAGCAATGCGAATCAATACGAAACCGTTTGCGTGACTAAAAATAAAGCAAACCGTTAAAAATTATTAGGAATGAAATAGCACAATATTGGTTGCACGGATCATAATTGTTGAGCAAAATGTCCAAACACTGGAAATATAACCATTACTTATAATTATTTTTTTACAACAACACCGGCATAAAACCCCTCATGGTTTTCCGAGCCACAAGTAGGCAGCAAAGTTTCTTAGCGCCACTATAATGAAATATTCGGATGGCAACTTAATTTGCTCAATTGATAAAGCAATGAAAAGTTCAGAGGGTATACATATGAGATATTTTCTTGAATAACATAAAGGTTAACTATTTAATCATTGTAATTGTTGCGCTTTTAGCGGCCATGATTATTGGACTTAATCTCCGTTGGCCCAATACGCAAGACAATCAGCTCAACCAAATCATCTCTCGCGGTGAGCTACGAGTGAGTGCAATTAGTTCTCCGTTGATCTATCAAGATGACGAAGCAAACTTGCATGGTTTTGATTATGAGCTTGTTCAAAGCTTTGCCGACTATCTCGGCGTTAAATTGAACATCACCCTGCGACCAACCGTTGAGCTAATTTTCGATGATATTGAGAATGGCAATGCAGATATTGGTGTTGCTGGATTGCTCTATAATAAAGATAGGCTGAAAAAAATGAAAACAGGGCCTAGCTATCTCAATGTCACACAGCAACTGGTTTACCGAAAAGGCTCTACACGCCCTAAAAGTTTTGAGGATATTAACGGTAAGCTCGTCGTGATGGCAGGTTCTGCTCATGCTAGTACCCTCAAAATGGCGGCAGAAAAACATCCTGAGTTGGTTTGGGAAGAAACAACTGAATACACAACTAGCCAGCTATTAGAGATGGTGGCGGAAGGGCTGATTGACTATACGCTAGAAGACTCTATTTCTGTTGCATTACAACAACGTATTCATCCTGAAATTGCGGTCGGATTCGATTTAGTCGATGACCATGCCATCACTTGGTATATGAAACGCCTTAATGATGATAGCTTGAACGCTGCTCTACTTGATTTTTTTAATGCCAGCAATGAATCCGATTTGCTCGCAAGGCTCGATGAAAAATATTTTAGCCATGTCGGTTCATTTGACTACTTTGATACCATGTCATTTATCAATGCTATCAATAAAAAACTTCCTACTTATCAACCACTGTTTGAAAAATATGCTACGGCGCTTGATTGGAAACTATTAGCGGCTATTGCGTGGCAAGAATCGCATTGGGATCCGTTGGCGACATCACCAACAGGGGTTCGTGGGCTCATGATGCTCACCAAACCAACCGCCGAAACAATGGGCGTTGCAGATAGATTAGATCCTGAAGAGAGTATTAAAGGCGGAGCTGCATATTTGGAATATTTAATGCAACGCCTTCCAGTTTCTATCGCCGATGATGATAGAATTTGGTTTGCACTGGCCGCCTATAATATGGGGTATGGCCATATGCAAGATGTCAGAAAACTAACTGAATTACAAGGTGGAGACCCAGACCGCTGGTTAGATGTAAAATCGAGACTCCCTCTGTTAACTCAAAAAAAGTATTATTCACAGCTTAACTATGGTTATGCGCGAGGGCATGAAGCCTATCGCTATGTTGAAAACATTCGTCGCTACCATCAAAGCTTAGTCGGCTATTTACAAAATCAAGATAAGAAGCAACGTGCATTGGCTATTGCCGAAAAATCATTGATTTTATTTCCACCGCTTGTCTCCCCTCACAGCCCCAATGACAAAACTGAAAGCACTGAGACGTCAGGGGATCCGGAAACAATCGTCGATAACGTGCCGCCGTCTACCACGCAAAGTGATGTGAAAGAGAAAGTCAGCCTAAAACAGAAACAATCCCCCCACAATGCATACAAACTGCCAGCCATTTCACCTGCAAATGGCCAGCCCTCTTTAGGACAATATCTCCTCTCCATCAACCCAGAAAAAAGCGAGCAGGATAAAGAAGATACTGTAACGAATTAATCAATGATTATCTGATTGGTCGATAAGGAATGTGTTGTTAGATATCGCTTTCGTTTATTCAGGCATTTTTGCTGTTTCGATTTTCAACACACTCACATTGAATTTGACTTAGCATTCTTTTTTGTTCTTTCTTTTGTGCTCTGCGCATTTTAAAAAAAGCACTTAACATCGTAGAGCAGGTTTCTTCGAGTACCCCACCCGTTACATCAATATAATGATTTAATCCTGGGCGTTCTAATAGATTAATAAATGAACCACAAGCCCCTGTTTTAAAATCTTTGGCGCCATAAACTAAGCGCCCTATTCGACTATGCACTAATGCACCTGCACACATAATGCAGGGTTCTAAAGTCACATACAGCGTGGTGTCTAATAGTCGATAATTATTAAGTGCCTTCCCACCTTGCTGTAAGGCGATAATTTCAGCGTGAGCTGTAGGGTCATGACTTTCAATTGAACGGTTCCATCCAGATGCAACTAATTGGTTATCCTTAACTAATAGTGCACCTACAGGTATTTCACCTGCATCTTGAGCATTTTTCGCCAATTCTAAAGCGCGATTCATCCAGTACTCATCAATCTCTACTTGCGTCACACCAACCTCTTCACTGTCTATTTTGATAGATTATACCCCAAATAGCTTGGCTTGCATGCAGATGATGAATCATGTAGATACCTAGGTGAGTTAAAAAATACCTGAACGTTGCCGTTATTATTAGCGCAACAGCAACGTCAAAGATAATAATTACAATCCATTGATTCAATGAAACTTTATTCAAAAAGATTATGATTAGTTACTGAAAATTGCCAGTTTCGCTGCAAATCCCATAAAAAAGCTGCCTACTGCACAATTTCCTAATTTAGCTAACACTTGTTTTTCACGTAAAAAACGCGCAATGAGGTAGCCACTAAAAATTAATAAACTTAGGTAGAGAAAGCTAACAAATTCAAGGATTGACGCTAGCACAAGGTAAGGTACCCATGCTTGTGCATAACTAAAGTCAATAAACTGAATAAAAAAGGAAATATAAAAGAGAATGGCTTTTGGGTTGGTTAAACTGAGGATCAGCGCTCTCGTGAAGATTTTTTCTGATTTGACCACGACCGAATCATCACCAGTATTGGGTAATTTTTTCTGTTTAAAAGTAACAAAAAGAATTTTACTCCCTAAGTATAATAGGTAAGCAGCCCCCAAATAACGCACGATCATAAACAGCGTGGGGGAGGCTTTTATGACAGAGGCAACACCAATGAATGAAAGGAAGATCAATATCGCATCGCCCGTGAACACACCTAACGCTGCACGATACCCAGCACGAGTACCATGTGAAGTGCTTGATTTTAAAACATATAAAGAGTTTGGCCCCGGAACAATGATGATTAGGATCAGCCCTGCCATGTAAGTCCAAAAATTTAAAACACCAAAACTTTCAAACATAATTAAGACCTTTGTGATTTTTTTCTTATTATTATCACAATCTTTCTGAGTTGTGAATATTTAATTCAACTCATTATTTGCTTATTAATTTCAAATGCTAAAACAAGCTAATAATAATCATTATTTTTAATTTTCTTTTATTTTCATACTATAAATGTGCTTAAGAAATATTTAACTCAACTAATAAATAAAGGATATGATATGGCACTTATTCAATCAGGTATCCAAGCCGGTATATTTGAACAATTTTATCCGACAACGCTTGTATATTCTGCTGCTAAAAAAGTCTTCTTCTTAGGTCATACGCCTCAAGAAAAAGCGTATTTTATTTATAGTGTAAATGATAAAGGAATTATTGATACAAGCGCACCTGTTCATAAAGGTAAATTAAACAGTTATCTCAGCAACCTTCAATATGTCCAAGACTTAACGCTGAACAAGCAATATATTTACGGTTATAACTTAGAAGAGAAAACGATTCAATTCTATTTAGTTCAGGACAATGGTAGTCTTGAAAATGTCTATGATTTCACCTTTAACGCGACTGGAATGCAAATTAGAACCGCCTCATTCTTTGTTATTAATGGTGTTTTGTATTACTACTACCAATACGAAAAATCAAAAAATTGGGAATCATTTAGTGTAGTTATCGTTAAATAAAATAAAGCGCTCGCACACTAGAATTAAGGATTGTTTTCAATCCTTAATTCTTTAACCCTGTTCAAATTCACATCAACACTTTATTGTGTTTATTCATCTATATAAAACTTTCAATATATTTCTGAATTAAAATGTCAATTATTCTACTGCATAAAACAAACTATATTGATCTTAATTGGATGGATATAATCACTACGCTATTAGACCTTCCCAAAATACTTCCTTTTTTATGATAAAAAGCACAAGCACAAGCTAATCGATAAAACGGGTAATACACGACAAGAACAGATAATGCAAAGAATCGGTGAGTAATTCGCGCTATTAAGCTTACATATCGCGATAGGTTCGTCACAATCACTCACTATCAACGACGCTAAAACAGATGATGGAAAAGAGAAGATAGGTCAAATATGGGAAGAGATCTAGCAAGATGACTCATGGGTGCCAGCATAAAAAATAATTGCAGAGAAAGTAATGTCGAGATCGTTCTTCGAATTACAGAAATGAAAGTTGGCGTTAATAGTCCTTATGACGTTCTTGTGTTAGAAATCACTTTTGCAGGTGGAGCCATCAACAAAAAAACACACAAATGAGAAGATATTGATAGGCAGCACAGCGTAGCTATTTATCTTGTGAGATTATGGGACATATGTACGCTAAGACCGGAGAATATTTGGAAAAACGGATGATGGTTATCCTGAATCAGTAAAAAAATGCTTAATGTGATGGAAGGCTAGCGTTATGGTGGATTTTTGTTTTTAGCTCTTTATATTGTTTGCTATTATAGTTACATACGTAAACCTAATAGGTTGTCCACATACTATAGTTTTAATCTAAAACCCATCAATTGTAGACAATTGACTAAAAATCAGGAAGATAAATGATTTGCTTTGAAAATGCCGTAAATAACAACGCGTTATTTTTTGGTAGTAGTTCAGACGAAAATACATCAGACTCTCTTCATGTTGCATATGGCGCCGACAAAAATTTTTTGTTTGGAACAGGTGTTTCCATTTGCTCAGTTTTGTTAAATAACAAGGATATGAGTTTTCATTTTCACATATTCACGGATATTTTGAGTGATAGAGATATTGAACTTTTTAAAGAAATTACAAATCTCTACAATACAAACATAACGCTATACACCTTAAATGTAGATGCCTTGAGAAGCCTTCCAACAAATAAAGAATGGTCTTATGCCATCTATTTTAGGCTCATTATAGCGGATTATTTCTATAACAAATGTGACAGAATTTTATACATGGATTCTGATGTTTTTTGTGCAGGAAGCATTAAAGAGCTAAAAAAATTAGATCTAACGTCTACACCAGTCGCCGCTGTCATGGATGTGAATGATTCATTCTCAATAGAAATGTCTGAATTATTTAATGCTGAAGGTATTAAAAAAGGATATTTTAACTCTGGTGTGATGCTAATAAATACTGAAGAATGGAAACGCAGACAGATAACAGAAAAGTCAATATCTGTTTTTACAGATAATAAATTATTATCTGTTATCAAGTATTATGATCAAGACGCACTAAATATTGCGATTAATGGTGATTGGTTAAAGCTAGATACTAACTTTAACCTCAAAATAAACCTTAACGATAAGTATAAGAATAGAGCTATCCGTATTGTTTCTCCCCCTGTATTAGTCCATTTTATTGGAGTAACTAAACCTTGGCATAGCTGGTCTAAGTATTACCATGAGGTTAATTACTTCTTGAATGCAAAAGAAAAATCGCCGTGGAAAAATATAAGTTTAATAACCCCCCAAAACATTACACACCGTAAATATGCATTTAAACACTTAAAATATTGTAAAGAATATTTACAAGCGTTCTATCAGTATATTTTATACGCTTATTTAAAAATACTTAGAAAATAGCACATTATTAAAAGAATAATTAACCATATAAATTTCATGCTATTTCATTGTTAAATGGGTCTCTATGTTAGAGACCCACTTCTCAATTTATCTTAATTATTAATGTCCTATTGCTATCCATGTAAAATGGAAATCCCACCAACTCCCTCTACCGTTGATGCCGATTGCAGAAAAGTAATCTTTAGTGAATTCCCTAACGTTGATTGCTTCATTTCCTGTGGCATTATTCATAGTTGCCGTAACAGAAAAACACGCATTAGGAAATTGTGTGGGAAACGTAAATTTTTTAAGCGTATCTTTTTGGGTCAAATCGGAACCCCACTGAATAATAATTCCAGTGCTAGCATCTTTCCACCAACCTCTAGCAGCCTTGCTCGCTGTATTTTTTCCTCCCATTGCACCAATTTTGTTATCAACTTCAGCCTTGGTATACGCCCCAACATCCCCTGCATTCAATGAGATATCAGCACTCAACGCTTTATTATTCACTTTAGGGGTATTTGGCACACGGTTATTTGCATTGCTGTTCGCTGCGTCAAATTTTGAGTTTACTGTGCTATTTGTCGCATAATCCCCCGAGGCCTGATAGCTCCCTTTAGGTTGATATCGTGTATTCCCTTCTGCTTTCGTGTAGCTTTCGCCTTTAACGGTGTTTATCACCTGTGACTCAATGCACACCCCGATACAGTCTCTTTCTGGTATGAATTGGAAAATACCTATTGATGACGTTATTTTTAAATAACGCGATATAGATTTAAAAAAGCAAGGTAATATGATTAAATTCAATGAATTGCTATTCAGAAGAAAAATATATATTCAAAATAGGTAGAATAGCATTTTGTTAAATAGAGATAGTTCATTCCCTGATGGAATATAGCTTTATAAAATAAGAATTTTATATTATTTAAAGTTCCTATATTTATTCAAAGGGCTATAGTTCACAATAGCCCTAAGCTTCTCATTTTAAAATCAATACCCCATAGCCATAATGTGCAAAGGACCAGGAGCAATTCCTGATATGTATACGGTTACACTTTTTGCATTCCAACTTTTTACATAAATAGCGTAATTACCAGGATTATTTGTTGATGAATTTACTGAAACAACAACGTTTATACATTTATTGGGAAATGGAATAGGAAAATTAACTACGTTATCAGACCAATCTTTAAATGTAGTATGCACGTTTTGAAGCATCATTCCCGTATCACCACATTTCCACCAACCATTATCTGTTTTATTTGCTGTGTTTTTACCACCTGATGCACTGATTCTACTATCAACTTCAGCCTTGGTATACGCCCCAACATCCCCTGCATTCAATGAGATATCAGCACTCAACGCTTTATTATTCACTTTACGGGTATTTGGCACGCGCCCATTTGCGTTATTGTTTGCGTTTGTAGCATTCGTGTTAGCCGCATTTGCTGTGACTTGCGCATCTGTACCCATTTTTTTAGCGTCTGCTATCTTAGTGTCAGATTCCGCTTTCGTGTAAGCACCGACATCGCTCGCTGTAATTGTGATATCTGCACTGAGTGGCTTATTGTTCACTTTGCGCGTATTTGGCACACGGTTATTTGCATTGCTGTTCGCTGCGTCAAATTTTGAGTTTACTGTGCTATTTGTCGCATAATCCCCTGACGGCTGATAACTGCCTTTTGGCTGATATCGCCCATCCCCTTCCGCTTTGGTGTAACTGTCACCTTTAAGCGCATAATTCCCCGCAGGGGCATAATTGCCTTTGGGTTGATAACTAGTGTCAGATTCTGCTTTTGAATAACTGTAGCCTGCCGCTTGATAACTGCCCTTTGGTTGATATTTGCCATCGGATTCGCTTTTCGTGTAACTGCTTCCTTTTAAGGCATAATCCCCCGAGGGCTGATAACTGCCTTTTGGCTGGTATCGTGTATCCCCTTCTGCTTTCGTGTAGCTTTCGCCTTTGACGGCATAGTTACCCGCTGGGGCGTAGTTTCCTTTCGGTTGGAAATGCGTATCTGACTCTGCCTTCGAATAGCTGTAGCCGGCGGTTTGATAGTTGCCTAATGGTTGGAACCGCTTGTCCGATTCGGTTTTGTTATAAACCTGAATATCTCCCGCCGTTAAATCCGCTTTCAGCTCTTGCCATGCAGCCCCTGCGGCAGGTTCAACATTGTTATTCTCAATCTTGGATTGCCATGTTTTATTTTTATGATAAACAACACTACGAATTGGGTAGGGCTTCCCCTCCACTGCCCATAGGGGAATGCCATAACTTTGCAATTCACCAATCGCTCCCGTGATATCGTGAAACAACGCATTCATTTTTTCACGTTCAATATCCTTAGCAGCGGGGTCAGTTTGTTGGTCACGCTCATAGTCATAGCTGTAACCTTGAGTGTAAGAAACTGAACCATCCCCCTGCACTGCATCAGGAATAGCATTACGATCCCCTTGTGTTGCAAAGGGGATTTTAAATATTTTTGTCATGGGTTTTAGGCTCCGAAATTACTGCTTAGAAAGTTTTTACGATGTTGGCCGTGGCCGAAAGCTTTCTTCGTCACGATACGATATTTGACACCAACTCCCGATGGGCGTGGCATGAGATCAAAGTTTTCAAGAAGTACTCGTAAATGTTCGTCAGGATTGAAATTAAACACGTAATACAGATAGGTCATATCCAGCGGATCAAGCACAAACACTTTGCTATCTGCTTGCCAAAAGAATCGTTTAAGAAATTCGTTAATATTGGTCACCGTTGGGCTTTGCGTAAGGTTAAAATAGCGCATACGCACAATGAGGCGTTTTTGGTCGACGGTCAGTGATAAGGTGTAATCGGCATTACGCCGAAAGTTAGCGTTAAAATTGGCTTTCTTTTTGCCAAAACCAAAGCCAATTTTGGTTTTATCACTGGGCGGAACATCAATCCCCAATGGCACATCAAGAATACGCGCCCAGATGTTAAGCCCGAACTCATTTGCTGTATCGATATTAAACACATCACGGTACCAATCACGCCAAAACTGTATCGTGGATTGATCAAAGTAGTCCGCTTTGTATTTGGCTAACGCCTTGAGATTCTCAGCATCCTCATATTGCCAAAGAATGGCTTTTAATAAATCAGAATGAAAATCGAAGGATTGGATTTTTATCATGTGATCACCACTTGTACTGCACTACGTTTGAGCCTTGCCACCTCATTCATTTTGATTTCGTAGTTATTGGATGACCAAGTTTTACCATCGTTCGAAAGTGCAACACCTGTAATAAATAATCGAGGTTCTACAGCATTAATCCCTGCCGAAATTTCAAATGGAGAAACATCTCGCCCAACCACTAACCCCCCCTCACCATCGATATCACCATTTGCCCACGCCTCAACCGCGGCGGGGATAATTGTTTGTGCATCCACCGTCGCTTTTTTTACCATTACTCGGCAAAACAGCACAATTTCTTTGGCTCTATCGAATTTAACTGGGTAAGTTTGACCGCTGATAGCTTCCAATACTTCAACTTTTTCACTACCGTTAAAAGCGGCACCCAGTGTCTTTGTGCGTAACAATGAACGGGCAATCGCCTCTTTATCGCCCCCTTCAACACACACATAAATGCTATGAGGAACTAAAGTGATACCGTCAAAAACCATCGGTTGGTCAGTGTAATTTTCTCGATACGCCAACGAACGCACACCTTCTAATGCGTAAAGTGCGGAAGTGATCGCCTCCCCCACACTGACGGTGTTTTTCGCTAACGTCTGCTTACGTCGTCGCCTTGATTGTAGATCGGTTTCCGCATTACGCCCCAATACTGCGGTACTCGGGTTATGAACGGTTTCCCAGCCTAATACCGAACTGGCCACTTTATTGAGTTGCCCCACTCCGCATTCAATTGCCCCTGTTTCAATGGACCGCATATCCCCCGTCACGGAACCATCTTGACCGATAATTAAAGTCTTAGTGGTTTCGAATAAATCACCATTGAGCGAGGCAGCTTGTGAACCTTTCGGGATAATGGTGTCGGCAATACCGGTGAATTGCACCTGAGATAAAAAAGAATGTGTCGCATCAAAACGCTGTCCACCCATTAACGCCCATATTGCATCAAGGAAAATACCGCCGGCTAAATCAGGGTTAATTTGGTTAGCCAGTTCGGCATTATTTCGCACAATTGCATCCCGATTTTCAACTTCCATGGTGATCAGTGCGCCCTGTGGTGTTTCTGGCGAAACATCCAGATCCTGGCCAAACACACTTTTAAATTCGCTTTCAACATCATCGCGTAAGGTGCTGGTATCAGGAATAATAACGCCTTGCGATGTAATGAATTGATAATCAGCCATTGAGTGTTATCTCCCCATAAATCGTTTGGATCACAGCGGTATATTTCAGTGTGTTATCCGCCAATGAAGCCGAAAAAGACAGGACCGATATCACATCATTGAGTTCACGCATACGATCCCGAAACGCGGATTCAAAGAGCGGAATATCAGCCTGGCGTCCAAATGTCGTTTTCCAATAAGGAATTCCCCTATCCAGCTTATGCAGCATTTCACCGCGTATCGCTTTGACATAGTGTTCACAGCGATTTTTCAATGATCGTTCACCATTGGCGATAGCTAAATTGCCGCTATTTCCCAAATGAATATCATTGTTTTTATTCACATCAAAGGTCATCATATGGGCGCTCCTGTATTGCTATTACCACTTTGAATGCCGCTATGTTTATGCGTTGAACCGATATCTTTACCATTATGTTTCAACGTGCCACCACTTGACTCACTATTACCATGGGTTTGCTGGTTACCATTAATCGTCACGTTGCCATTAAATGTCGTTTCAGGAACATTGACCTCAAGAATGGGAGAATCTAACACCACTTTTCCCTCATGCAGTGCTAAACACACCGAGCCATCCATAGATTGAATAACCAACGCATCCGTATTTTTACCATCAATCAGCCAACCTTTAAGCGTATCGGGGTAGAACATCGCATCGCTGAAGGTATGTAAGCGAGCCGTATTCGGTTCATCTTCCAACCCTCCTCGCTGAAAGATTAAGCTAATATCGCGGTCATTGGCTTTGAGCCAGCCAAAATCCCCCGCCTTAATCGGCATACGAATAAAAAAACCGCCGCCACCAAAGCGAAACACAGGGATATTAGGAACGGCTGCACGAGCAATCTTTTGTCCTTCAGTCGACACCATCATGACTAATGGTTTGATAACAGCGCGGTTAGTTTTATCGTCATAACTCACCACTGTGGCGGGAAGCATGTCATCAATATTCATCAATAGACTACGAAACGCAGCCATAAATTGCCCTGCCAAGCTGCCTTCGCTAGCAATATCATTATTAGGTTGGTTCATGGCTTACACTCGTTTGCAGGACGCTTGGTAAAAAAATGCGTCGTCGTGAGAGGCAATGTCGAACTTTAATTGCTCAATAATATAGTCACCGTTTAGCGCAGAATTAAACTTGCTTTCCAGGCGTAACATGCCACCTAATGACGATTCACCATCAATTAAATAAGTGACGTCAACACCTTTTTCAGTCGCTTTCGGAATACCCACCATGCCCGACTTTTGATTGAGAATACGTAAACGGCCGTTTAAAGCTTTGT
Organism: Providencia sp. PROV080; assembly: GCF_033688105.1. Taxonomy (NCBI): domain Bacteria; kingdom Pseudomonadati; phylum Pseudomonadota; class Gammaproteobacteria; order Enterobacterales; family Morganellaceae; genus Providencia; species Providencia sp. PROV080. The sequence continues at coordinate 1,687,321 of NZ_CP096346.1, read as the reverse complement.
CGCGGTCTTTCACATACAAGGTGTCATCATCAATAAATGCTTTCACATTACCGGCATCTTGCAATCGCTCCACTTGTTTGAGTGCCGACCCACAAAAATACCAGTTAGCAATATTTTTATCGGTCGCTTGAAAGTCCAATCTCACCCCACAATCCTGTGCAATATTTTTAGCTAACTCACTCATTTTGCTCATCGCGCTACCCGATGAAGAAACAATGTCACGTGCCGTTGCATTGTTAGTTTTGGCCTTTAATGTGAGTGTGACATCAGGTGGCGAGGCAATTTCGGCACTGACAATATCGCCTACATAAATCCGAAACACACCAGTACTGGCACGACCCGCCTCAACAATTAATCGATGTGGCTTCTTCGCTTTGGTATAAGGGCTAGTTTCGGTCAACAACATATTACGTGTTGCAGAATTGAGGCCATCGATATTGACGGTACATTCATTCTGTAAAGGGTTAGCGTACTTGGTGCCACTTGCACGAACACGTAGCCCCTCATACCATTGCAATCGACCATTGACTTCAATGCCTAATCGAATACGGCGTAAATCAATCATCCTCCCTCCACCACACCAGATATTGAGATTGATTAAATTGCTCCCACCAAGGTAATACATCATTATTCGTGATAAACGCAAAATTGCTCTTACTTGATAAATACCGGTAGGGGATCAAGGATTGGTTTGGCATCGCTCGCAAGCCTTGTAACAAAACCCTATCATTACACTTGATATCACAGCACATCACATCACGCGCTGCCTTCAGCGTAAATTCCCAATCATCGCCATCAAGTGTCACTCTGATCCGTTGATTGGGTATCGCACTTAATGGAATTTCTTGCATGCTCACTCCTCTGCATTAAATGAACCATCTACGACTTTGACGATAACAGACTTTTTCTTTTTTTTAGGGATTGTCGATGTTTGTACCTTGCCGCAATTAACGGTGCTCGACTGCGCTTTTTTAGCCACTTTTCTGGGCGGCAGAGCCCCGTATTCAGGCTCTATATTGCGCCACTCTGTAAACCGCAATGAGAGTTTGATCGCGTCTGTCATGTCAGGACTTTCATCGTGATCAAAACTCACTAACAAGAGTGGTTGATACGTTTTGACTCGCGTTTGTATGCCAACCAATTGATGTTGATCATAGGCTTGTTGCATCATTTCAAAGGCATTTTTCAATTCACCGACTAAAATCAAACTCATGCTAATTTCAACTGGCTGTACCACAACGTGATCGCTACGCGTTTCCCCAGACTCAACAGTAAACTGCGTGGCTTTGTGTTCATCGCGTACATTAATTTGGATGGGGCTAGCCGTCTCAAATAGCACCGTGAAGTCATCAATGTTGAAAATTTTAATTTCTGTGATCATTTACTCAGCCCTGTATTGTTTTGCTGCCCTAAATCTTGTAAGTGGGGAGTTAATGCCTCTTTCATGACGGCTGCGAGACCTTGAGCATCTGTCGCTTGGGTTTCCACTTTAATCTCACCAATAGACACGTTAGTTTCATTAGTCATGTTAGATTGATTACTGATCGCCTGACTGGTCATCGAATTCATCGTATTCGCTGACATGCCGTTAATGTGCTGACTCAGACCTGTGACTAGAAAAGCCGTATCATCCTCGGAAAGTTTAGGGGTCTCCGGTATTTGAGATTCAATCGTGCCATTCACTGACACTTTGCGCTCAACGGTCTGCGTTATTTCGGCATCATCATCAAAACCAAACCAACCTTTAACCGTCTTCCAGCCATTTTTGATCGCATCCAACCCGTCATTAATCCAGCCTAAATACTGTTTAATTTGGTTCCAAAGCCATTTGAAAATACCCACAACGGTATCAGAAACCGTATTAAAGATACCTTCAAACCCTTTCCCCCAATTGATAACGTCTTGAATACTTGCCACCAGCCAACCGATGAACTCATCCATGGCATCATTCATGAGGTTATACGCATCAATAACAATGTCAGCCACAAATTTGGCGGCAACTTTGAGGTATTCAAAAAGCGCTTTAAACGCTTCCCATAACGCCATAATGACGATTTTTAAGGCGGGATATTTATCTAGCAAGCGACCAATCATCGAATCGTTGCCATCAATAAAGTTCATGATATCGTCATAAACTAATGCGAACGCTGTTGCCAATAAGGCAATAACGGCAATTAACGCTAAAATAGGCCATGTAAACGCCAAAGTCGTTGCTGCTGCCGATAACATCGCAGGCAAATAAAAAGCTGTAATAGCAGCGCCCATCGCAATAAAAAAACCCACGATGAATGTTTGATTTTCTTTGCAGAAGCTGACAAACCGATTAATCCACTCTACCCCTTTGGCTAAAATCGGGATCACCATTTCGAGTAAGCTATTTTTCAGCATATCTGACGATTGCTGAAAGCCTCGCATCGCTTTGTTAAACCTAATAGATTGCTCAATACTATCTTTGTTGATACCGGAGTATTCTTTTTGAGCCTCCATCATGTGCTCAAGCTCTTTACGCCCTTTCATCATGAGTTCAACGGTTTTATCGTCCGTGACACCCAAGGCAGAGAGCGTCGCTTTCGCTTTATCAAACTTCATGCCCTGCACTTTATCCGCGGTTTGTAACACCTTTTCCATGGAGTTTTTAGCAAATCCAAACGATTTTGCCATCGCAGATAAATCGGCTTGAGCTGCATCACGCGAGCCACCAAGTTCGGCCATTGAACCAGCGAAAGCATCCACATCGACTGCCGCTACATTGATTTTTTTGCCTAGATTATCGAGAGATTCTATTTCAGCCGAACGTGTGATAGAGGCTTCCACTAAGGCTTTCGCCCCCGCCAGTAACTTCTCCGCAGCAAATGCCTTTTTAACAAAAGACATGACCGTATTACCCAACCGCTGATATTTGCTTTGCGTGCTATCAATGTTTTGTTGCACATTTCTTTGAGCATTAATTTCGCTGTTAGCCGCTTCGATTCCCTTCACCTTCATCGTATCCACAAGGTGAATCAACTCCGTGTAATTACCTTGCAATGCTTGAATAATCGCGTTTGAGAGCCGTTTAGCTGTAATGCCTTGATGCTCGGCATTAGCCAGGTCTGTGACACCTTGATTCAGCAGAGTCAACTCTTGTTGCAATGCCTGGTAATGAGCCTCTACGTCACTGAGAACAATACTCGTTGATCGCATACCTTCATCAGAGATTGCTCTTTGTGTATCGAGGTTAGCCATCGAATTCGTAACCGTATCTAACCGTGTTTTGATAGCATCAGTTTGTGCAATGGCTTCGCTCGCATTAACTACAAAACCAATAGCATGCTCAACGGATAAGCCCTGTACCGATTCGTGCAAATGCGCCATCACACGTTCAACTTCTGTGGCACCATCGGCTGTGGTTAGCGGAATTTTTTGCAGCTCATGAATAAACTCACTGACTGCGTTTTTTACTTGTTCTAATGCCGTTTTTTGGTCACCCACGGATAAGGTACCAAGGTCATTTTTAAGTTGGGCGATTTCAGTCTGTAGCGATTGCCCCCAACGCCCTAATGCCTCCCCAGCGGATGACCACGCGGTTTCTGTATTTTGACGCAGCGCATCAAGGGCGCTTAATGATGACCCCACCGCATCCAACCGAACCATAATTTGACTTATTTCAGCGCTGACGTCATTGGCATTGGTTGTGAAATGGATTTTATGGTCGGTTGATAGGCTTTGTAGTGATCGCCAAAGTTCAGCCATGACACTCCCAATGGTCAGTGAACTTTGCTCCGCTGCCTGTTGAGTTTGTTTCATGGCATCAATAATGTCATCGGTCGAACGTTGCACTTTTTTAAATGCCTCATTCGCTTGCCTTGTATCAAACTCAAAGACCTGCACAAAGGTATCCATTAATGACATTAGCGATCCTTTGAAGCCGCAAGGGCTTCGTTATAACGGTTAGTAATGGCAATTTCCCATAGGTCCATTGCTTCTTCTAAATCTATTGAGGTTTTGAGCTCTGTGAAGGTGGCGAGGCGTTCACTGACGATGACGGCAAAGAACCCATCAGCGTTTTTATAATCGACGGGAGTGAACCGCTTACCTTGCTGAGCAGGAAGTGGAGGAAACCTTGACTCCCGTCGTTCCCGAAAAAACTGGTGTTATATTTCAGCATTTCCAACTCTAAGCGGATCAGGGATTCGCCGTCAGTCACATGATTATCAATGAGCGTTTGTGTTTTAAGCGGTATTTCTTCACCGTCGATAACCACACATACGTATGCCATCATCTTCAGCATGGCTTCTTTGCTGACCTCGTAATTACCAATTTTAGGTGCATTGGATAACGGGTACTTGGCTAAGATTTCGCGCCCAACCGTAGCGGGTAGTCGACTAATTACAAATGATTTTTCAATACCATCAACATCTTTGATAGCAACTTCTTTAGGCTTAATTAGCATAGTGAACACCAATAAAAAAGGCGGGATCCCCCGCCATAATTTGAAATAAATTAACGTACTCGCGTGCTATCGAAATCCTGAAACACAAAGGTATAGGCCTTGGATTTCAAACGCCCTGCGGAAGCCGCTGAGTTACCACGGCTCCCATTGGTAATTTTGCCATTACGCGCCGTGACCGTTGAACCATCACCATAAGACGCCACAAAGGTAATGATATCCCCAGCATGTCGACGCCCTTTTTTAGCGGTATTAGCCTCGAGCAAAATAGACAGATTCTGATCTTCTTCACTACCTGCTACGACGTTAATTGTGACGGTTTGTGGTGTCGGAGTGGACCAACTCACCAAGTTACCGTTAATATCCATGCCCGTTTGTGCGATATCGACCGCGGGTAAATCCAGCGGATCCGCATCGTCAGCAAAGGCGGTAATTAAAATCCCTGTGGGAAATGTTTTGTTGGCTTGAATAATAAAACTCAAACCGGTTGCAGATACATCATGCATGTTCTACTCCTAGACTAAATTATGAGAACCTTCGACTTTGCGAACCCAATCGCCTTTGCCATAAATCAATACGTATTTCATGACATACTCAGGCAGACCACTTTTTCCTGTATTTTCAACAATCTGTGCGTTATACCAATAGCCTTTATCTTGTACGTCATACCATGCGAGGTCATCACCGGATGCGTCCGCAATGGCGAGTTTTTGCGCATCTGTCAATGTTTTCCCGGCTAAAATCGTGCCATTATTAATCGCCTTTGTGACCGCACCAGCAATCACCATTAACGCTCGTGCTTCACCGTCTTTATTCGCTGGAACACCGCGTGTTGCCAACAGCAAGCTAAACCACTGCTGAGCAATATAGGCTTTTAACCACTGTTCATTGGCGTGCACACTCATATCTAATGGGTTTGATGCTCCACCGCATAAGAAGCCTCGCTGATAAAAACGAATTTGTGAGCCTGCTATCGCGGTTTCACCGTAATAATTCACACGCAACTTATCGAATCGATCAGCCGCTTTATCCGTGGTCACTTGTGCTGGGAATGTCACTCCGAGTTGGCGAAACATATAGTTTGTCGTGGCGTTAGTCCGGTCATAATCGGTCGCCGCCATCACCGCCATAGGTAACGATTGAATAAAGTGAACGTTGTCCGTTTTTAGGTTCAAGCCCACAGACGCAGTGTCCATTAAAGCCGCGCTGAAATCTTCAACCTGCTTTTCACTAACGTTAATGTGTAACTGGTATTTGACGTTCTCACCCGATACATACTGCGCTAATGGCACTGCTTGCTCTAACGTCAGTTCAGCTAAAAAGGTGGCACTCCCAAATGAGTCCGACACTTGCTCTGCCACAATAAAGGCTTCCAGCAGTGTTTGTGCAGGGTTACCTTCAGATGCGCTACCTGAAGACAACCCCATGGCATCAGCCAGCACGGAATAATCAACGTGGATAGAAGCACTCTCTTGCACTCCTCCACTGAGTTCAAAAGCACTCTCTAATGCATTAAACGTCAAGTAACTGCTGGAAAATTGCGGTTCCTTTTCTGCATTGAGTTTCGTTTGAATGATGGACGCAATATCCGCATAAGATTTTGCTTCTGATAAATCAATGTCTTTATAGTTTTTGGTCACAGTACCGATAGTGACAGAGAGAGTGCCATCGGCAATCGCGCTTAAGTCCGCTAACGCTGCCGCTTTAACACCAAACAGTGTAGGCATCCGCCCTACTGGTTCATAAGACGCAATTTGTAATTCTTTAGGCTTACTCACGGGAGCAGGACTGACATAGCTAAAATATTGTCGAGCAAAATGCGCTTCTGGAGAATCAACACCCAGAAATTCATCGACTTGACCATTTGCAAATTCAAGCACTTTACCCGCTGGAATTTTAGGATTGGTAGAAAATAAACGAGCAGTTAGTTTACGCATCGGAACAGAAGACGCGCCAACAACCGCCGATGCGATATCAACGTATCGAGTTTGTTTAATTGGCATAGTAAAAACCTTATATGCGATGGATATCAGGATAAAGTGCACTAATGGCAGCTGTATCAGGGAAAAGAGAACGTTTAAAGGTCACATTAAAATCAAATGAAGGATTTTGTTCGTAATCACCATGTTCGTTCACAGAGTAAGGTTGGCGAACTGACGTTGCTCGCTGCACGCCAATACCTTGCTTTCTCAGCGTGGTGGCAAAAGGTAGCGAATTGACAATCATTCTGACAATAGCCGCAATATCAGTGGACGTATAATGTTCTATTTGATTCACAAACACTTGAACTTGATACGTTTTTTCAGATAACTGATGTTCTTGGTGACCCGCTTTATTACCTTGAACGTGATAGGTTCTACTTTGCCAACCGTGACCGTGTTCATTTATGGGAAAAAAGACCACCATATTATCTTCACGGTCTTGCTTGATAGACGGAAAACCCGCTTTAACGGGGATCTCGATGCCGACTTCTTTCAGCTGCATCAAGATTTGTTTTTGAATAGCTATTTCAACATCATAATCTTTCATAAATTTCTGTCTCTATACAAAACATTGATTTACAACCATTTCATTTTCAATTCGTATCACCCGCACATCATGTTTCGACCGTTAACAACTGAAAACCGGGTGATAAGCCACGCTGTATGGCTTGAATATCGTGTATACCCAAAAGCCCTCATTTGAGGGCGTAAAAAAGATGGCGTTAATCAAACAGTTGTCAGGCGGTTGGGCCAAATAGGTCAGCGTCTGTGTTCGTCGTATCGACTGAATTCCCTTTGATTTGAGATGATTAACCTAGCAACTGATATTTGACGGGAAGCACATGTCGAATCGCCACACTCATTGTATTGAGCTATCTCCCACCGCTTAGCCCGATGAATTTAGGTGAGAAAACAAAATTTGGGATAATTGGCGTTTATCTGCTGGTATCTCACTTCACTGGGTACTACAAGGTTACATCCCACTCACCGAATGACATGGGTAAAACCTTGCATATTGGTTATTGGATACACTGCATTTTTATGTAATCTTGCAAACCTAAGATGATTTGAGTTGACTCCGCAATTCGCTCTCTGAGTAACCAATAATTTCGGATAGCGGCGTCATCAGGTCGGGCGGTGGTTGCATCATCCAAGCCGGAGGCGGTAGTACCTTCGGATTTTTTACAACTGGCTTTGATGTACACCCGCTCAGGATGACGCTCAGCAGCAATACGCAACTGGTCAATTTCAATCTGTGCATTGGCTAATTCCTGAGTATGCTTAATATCCAGCTTATGAAGGGATTGGACGCGCTCTTGGAAATCTTCATTGATTTTGATTTGCTCTGTAAGTTCAGCCAGCAACCTAGCATTTTGGGTGTTTAATTCATCTATCCTTTCATGCTGCTTCCACATCCCCCATACGGCCACCCACGCGGCAATAAATAGCAATGCTCTCGCTGTATTCATGACAATTACCGTCTAGAAAATTAAAAGTTAACTTGTCGCCCTTTGTAATGTTCGAATGCCTTCAAGCAACGTTTTTCTAAACTGGTTTTGTCAATAGCGCACGTGTTGTCAGTAAGCAGGTATACGCCCGAAACAATGAACACCATGAAATAAATAACAAAACCAGCAATAACCACTACAGCTTTCCATGACATATAGCGGCCTCCGCTTCTCGGCGACTAACCAACCCACGCCACACTTTGCCACCCGCGTAAACCCATCTTTTTAACTCTTCACAAGCGCCATATTGATCACCTGCATTAAGCTTTTTAAGCATGGTTGATTTAGCGAATGCGCCGGTACCCACATTGAAAGCAAATGAATATAGTGCCGCTTTTGTGTGTTCGTTGATGGGAACTTTGATTAGCCGGTCGACCTGCTGTTTGGTTCTCATGAAATCCCGTTCTAACAGCTCGTTGCACTCTTCTTTTGAATAAACTTTATTAGGAACAATGTCTTTCCCTGTATGCCCATAGCAGACCGTTAATACCCCGCCGACATCTTCATAAGGCTCATATCTAACCCCTTCAAAATGCGCAATCACGGTTAAAGCGATAGCCGATGCCCCTGCACCTACAAGCACAGTTAATTTTTGTTTGAGTGACATTAGATATCCTTAGGCGCTTTTGCCATAAGTTCAGCCGCTATTCGTGCTGTCGCAGAGGGATTTTGTGGATCGGTTTTATGTACCAGTTCTTCAAATAAACGCGTTCGTTTTCGCTGCTCTCGTCGATTCATAAAGAAGGTGGCGAGTCCAAGAATGATGCTAAACGCCATCCCGATAATAAAGCCCCACTCATACAGCGATAAGCTTGCAAAGAATGCTGTAAGCCCAGCACTGCCGTAGGCTGCGTTGCTGTATTTATCCATACGCATAATCCCACCCCCTACGGAGTGCCCGAAATTAAAAGTTTTTGGGGATTTCTGTTTTTTCGCCCTCATTTGAGGGGATAAAAGAAGAAGTGATTATTTGAAGCATGATTTAGCTCATGCGGGCTGTTCCGTGCTACCAGAACTTTTTCAGCGTGTTATAGGTATTGTGAAGGCAGTCTTTCGTCAGTTTGAGTTTGCGCCATGCCTTATCAAGCATCAGTCACCTGCGGCTAATTTTCCCCACAATGAGAACCCTACTCGCTTTAATGCCGCTATGTGCAAGATAGAAGCTAGCAAATAGAGTTTTCATTGCCTAGAAAGCAAAAAAGCCACCGAGGTGACTTTTAAATAATTTCGTGAAAAACAGGTCTATTTAACATTATAGCCCTTACACGCCCCACGATTTTTGAACTCAATTAAAATGTCACCTCAAACAGCTAAAAATCACTATCTTCTAGGCTATTTTTACTGTTTATCGCGAACAACATTTTATTAACAAATCGTCACTGTTACTGTTCAACTAAAAACCGGAGCGTAAGGTTTATTTTTGATAGTTTTTTTGCGGTCCCCAAAAAGAAAAGGCCCTCAAACTGAGGGCCTTTGCCATGGGTAGAACACCATTTTTATCAGATTAACACACATTTTGCGGTCGCACTAATTTCAGCGTATCGATTGAGTGTTTTTTATACAGAATATCTATATCTAATTGAATATTAAGTGCTTCTAAGAAACCCAAAACAAAACTTTCAGCAATTTGCATCTGCCTTCGCACCTCATCTTCTCGGATTTTGAACTTACGCCCAACGGCACGTTTAGATTTGCCCTTGATGTAATATTCTTCAAGATAAGCGCGCTCACGTTCCATACCGACGGTTGAAAGTTTAGCGACACATAAGTCAATGACTAAACCGTCCTCATCACTACACGACAGCCTATTACCACTAGATCTCGGTGAATAATCGCTAAAGCCTGCCGCCACTGTTGACCAACCTAACGCAGCATAATGATTACCAGCAGACCAGCCGCCCCAATGTGTCAAAATTTTCTGTATATCTCTGTTCATAGTTTCCGACCTGTGTTTTTCTGTACCAATTGCCCCAATTTCAGGCATCGATAACGACAAAAAGCATTTGGTTAACTGAAGCAAGTAAAAATAACTCATTGAGCAACTAGACAACCCATGACAACCTAGACAACCTATTTCTATTAATACTTTTTTAGCGCCGATATACTTATATGTGTATCGTTTTTTAAACGGTTGTCTAGGTTGTCTAGGTTAACTAATTAATGAATTATCAATATGTTAAAAGCAGACAACCTCGCGCTTATAGGTTGTCTAGGTTGTCTTATTCGCAAATAAATACACGTTGCTGCTTACCTTCAAGGAATTTACGCATCGATTTATACCCACAATTTTGCAGAACATTGCTAATTCGCATTTGTTCGCGCCTTGAGATATTTTTAGGATCGAGATTCAACGCTTCTCGCAAAACGTCAGCAGCACGTAAAAAACCACGCGTTCGCGGTTTTTCACCCGTCATCAAATCAGGCTCATCCAACCAACGTTCAATAATTTCTAACCAAGCGTCTTTAATGGTGTATTTTTCATAAATGTGTGAGGCTAAATATTCAGCGGCTTCATATTGGACACCATCCGCTTTAAACATTTCGCGGGCTTCGGCCCACAGTTGAAGAACATCACGCCGAATATCATCAACGTTGACCTTAATCACCTCGACCGGAAGCCAACGGCGATTACCCGTACGGTCGGCTAAGAACTCGTCCTCATTGGTGGTACCGATAATTAATGAACGACGCGGGAACTGTGTGGCAAACTCCTTAAACTTTGGGATCCAGTTCTCATGTGTGCGGGTGACAAAGGCTTTGATGGATTCAAGCTCTTTCGTATTCAGTCCGCGTAGCTCGCCAATTTCAGCGACTAAACGACCGCGCATTTTACGGGCTAAGTCATCATCTTTTTCAGCAAAAGAGATTTCTGTAAAGAACGTCGGATCAGGGCATAGCGCCGCGACCCCCGTGGACTTCCCACATCCTTGAGCACCAATTAAGATAGGCACCATGTCAGCTTTAATCCCCGGTACCAAAACACGCCCTGCCATCGCCGTCCACATATAGAGGGAAACAGCGCGGGTATAAGGTGTGTTCTCCGCACCAAAATGCGTGTGGTAAAACGTCTCAACACGCCTAACGCCATCCCACTCTAGGTTAGTCAGCCACTCGATAGCCGAGTCGAATTGATTCTCTTCCGCAGCAAGTAAAACCACATCACGGATCAGCTCACGCCCTACAGGTTTAAAATCGCGCTTTTCCATCGCAATACGTAAACGCGAATAGTCCGCATCGCTAAACTGTTGCCATTCATTGGTTCCGGTTGGCGCGAACATAATTTCATCGCGAAAGGTATCAAAGCGAATTTCGATATCGATAAAGTCGGGGTGCATGACCGCTTTAGCCACATTATCAATGGTAGATTCTATCCGGCCATATTTATCACGCTTAAATGAAGGTAAAGGCAATGGCTCGTTAACGACTTGGATCGCCTCAAAATCGTCTACGGTTACAACCGCTGTTTTTAAACGCTCACAACCAGGGTTAATCCACCCTTCTTTTTGGGCTAACGTGAATATCGCTTGGTAGCCGGTGCGGTCAGCACGGAGTTGAGACCACTTATTTATTGCAGCCTCTTCATCGCCCTTATCTGCTTTAGCGGACCATTCAACCCATAACGCTTTGGCCTTATCTTCATAATCGGTATCTTTGAACCAGGCCAAACGATTCCCCATATCAACCCAAGTTGGGTAATTTTCAGCAAGGCGTAATACCTGCGGATGCCACAGCGCAGAGCGAATATCATCAAAAGTGTGACTATCAATGTGGCTTAAATCGACTAAGCGCGTTAGGTCATCGCCCGATACTGTATTAAAATCAGAGCCATCAACAGCGTTACTGTGCAAGACGAGATTGGATGCCAGAACGGTATCAACATTAATCACCGCACCATCAAATTCAAGAAATTGAGCGCCTTCATGCGGGGCAAATACCATATGAGATGGCTCATAAACAGAGCGATCCCATTTGACAGGCTCATCGCTTAACAGCTGGTAACAGTCCATGATCTCTTGTTCAACACGTGGACCTAATTCGGCATACATGTGAGCTGTCACGCTGTTATCTAGCATAATGCCGATGCGCCAGCGTTGCTCATTATTGGCGGTTGGGTGTTCATGGCTAGCCGTCGTATAACAAAAACAGCGGTACATACTCAGGACACCGGTTAACCGGTTCCAAGCATCTAAAGAGCAGCCATCCATATCTAACCAAAGAACGTGACGATGACCGGCATTAGCCGCACTACGCCCTTTGGTTTTATTGATCAACGCACCCCAAATATAATTAAGACGTGCCTTTTTCTCACGCATGGCCTCTATTGAGTCATTTGGAGACACATTAATCGTTTTTTTAAGCGCTTTGATAGCTAACTTATACTCATCAAAGCTAGGCGCTTGCGCTAATTGAGGACGATTATCCCTAGCGGAGCGCCCTACTGAATAGGTGATCCGCATAGGCTAAACCTTCGTTGAAACTGATGAGCCCTTTAACAACCACTCCGGGTCACACTGTAAAACTTGTGCTAATTCAAGGATAAATCGAGGTCGAGAAATGACATTACTCTCTATTCTATTAATCGCTTGTTGCGTTAAACCTACTTCTTCAGCTAAATCGTGCTGCGTATAACCAAGTAGCTTACGTCTTTGTTTTACTCTATTACCAAGTGTCATTAACGACCCCCTTTAACAATATTCGTAGTATTTCATCACCACAAAAACTGTTTGTCAAATACAATAAAATTAGTATTAATAGTGGGAGGTAAAAATACTCCTAGGAATCACAAAAATGTCACTAGCAACAAGGGTACGACAGCGTAGGTTAGCACTTAATTTAACCCAATCTGAATTAGCTGAACGCGCAAATATCAGCCAGCAATCTGTCGAGTCGATTGAAAATGGTAGGACACGAAAACCAAGAAATATCATAGAACTGGCTAAAGCTTTACAGTGTCACCCAGAGTGGCTACTCAATGGTAAAAGCATTATGCCAATGGCAGAGGTAAACTCTCGTAGAGTTCCCCTATTAAGCTACGTTCAGGCCGGATTATTTAAGGATGCAGACCCCATTACTGATCATGAAGGAAATTTTGAATATATCTTAGTTGATGATGATATTAGTGAAAACGCATTCGCACTAAGAATAGAAGGTGACAGCATGAACCCTGAGTTTAAAGAGGGGGATATCGTTGTTATCGACACGGAACTTTGCCCTAATCCTGGCGAATTCGTTTTTGCAAAAAATGGCGGAAATCAGGGAACATTTAAGAAGTATCGCCCGCTAGGTATTGGTACCGGCGAGTTTGAGCTTGTTCCGTTAAATCCCGATTATCCTACACTCAATAGCCACGACTACCAAATTGCGCTTATTGGTGTCATGGTGGAACACCGAATTTACCGCCGAAAAAGGTAATTTCTCCCCCCAATTCCTTCAAAGAGAGTTTTCTTGCAAGCAGCCAAGAAGACTCTTTGCCACATCTCCATATCATTTTTACTCGTTTAATTAATTTATAAAACAAATAGATAAGTATCTCACAGGCTAAAATACAATTTTAACTGTTTACAAATACTATTTTTATAGTATTGTTATTCACACGACTTACTACATAACTAGTAAGATTTTGCTCTTTAACAATCTAGAAAGTCGGAACAGTACAAAGCCACCTGTTTAGACCCCTACGCAAAAATGCGACGTATTAGTAGGCACGATCTGTTTGCTAAGAAGGTTACTTCCGCACGAGAGTGAGAACGGCAAGGAATGGGCAACACTGGCAGTAAGGCGTTGTACAAACGCAAAACCACTCATTATAGGCCATTCAATGAGTGGCCTATGCTGAGTGAATACCTCACTTCTATTGAAAATTAAACCAATTATTGACCAGCCAAATTGATGTATAAGATTAAGGAGGTTATATTGCAAATAACGTTTAATTATGTGGACATAAACACAATGGCAAATGAGCAATATGAAAAAGGTAAAATAAAATTATCTTACTCTAAAAAACAAGCAAAAAAAGCAGGGGATAACATTCGAAAAAATATTGAAACCGTTAATTCTGTAGAAATCATTAGAAACTTTAGAGCTGCTCATCTTTATCCGTTAATGATTATAAATAAATTTAGTATGGAAACACGCAAAAAAGAAGGCTCCTACCGCAATTATTGCTCGCAGATTAAAGCGACTACCAACAATAATAGACAAATTATCTCGCGCCACTCTAGATGGTGAGAAGGATAACTCTATATCTATTGTGAGGATGCAGGATATTGGCGGTTGCCGAGTTATTGTCGAAAATAGAGAGCAGCTAGTAAGCTTAAATAATTCGTTAAATAATAGCAGAACAGTACACAGTATAAAAAAAATAAACGACTACACCGTCCATAAAAAAACAACTGGGTATAGGGGAATACATCGAGTTTACCAGTGTTATGGTAATGAAGAATACCATGATTGGAAGGGTTTTCTTATAGAAGTCCAACTGAGAACCAAACTGCAGCATCTTTGGGCAACAACTATCGAGGTTGTCGATTTATGTGAGGGGAAATCACTAAAAACAAACCCTTTTAATGCGGATAAAGATTGGATTGAGTTTTTCCAAATAATGAGCGACTTTCTAGCTGACGACGATGGTTTTTGCTACTTAGATAGAATAGCTAAAGAGGAACACAAAAAGAGAATACTTGAACTGGATAAAAAACTGACAGCAACTGATAAGCTATTGTCTTTTAATCGAGTATTCTCTGATGATAATCTAATGAAAGAACATGCAAAGCATAGATATGTTGTTCTGGCCATAGACATGATGACTACAACAGTAGCCTGCACTTTTTTCACGAACAAAGAGAGCGCTTTGGACGTCTACTCACAAATTGAAGATGAAACTCGGTACAATGGCTTATTTGTGGAAATTGATGATATAAAAAATCTACAAAAAGCATATCCCAACTATATTATCGACACTTCCTTCTTTGTTCGAAAATTCGAGTATTACACCTCAAGACTGTACTAAAAATACATAGCAAATCTGTATAGCCAATAAATATATTCTCCCTAAATATAAAACCTCGTAATCGCGAGGTTTTATATTACTTTCAATTTTATCAATAAAATAATTCTTTATTATTCCTCGGAAATCATTCAATGAAAAAAGCCAAAATTTTGCCATCGGATAAATTTCCGATGAATAACAACGTTCGCCGTTTACGTTATCAACAAAAACGTGAAGCTCTTAAACAAAATCCTAACACCACCTTCCCTATCACCTTATATCTTTGAGGTATCAAAATGAGTCTCGAACTAGCAATTAAAGAAAACACCGAAGTCATGCGCCAATTAATTGCCACAATGCAATCAGGCGCAGTCGCACAGCCTCATACCACATTAACACTAGATGCAGAATCTCAACTGAGCAAAGCTGAAACAAAAACAATCAGTAAAAAAGAAACTGCTAAAATAGACACACACTCTGTCATTAACCCGATTGATATTCATACCCTCAATTTAGAGCAACTCGCTGTCTTAGCGGTATTATTTAACGGTAACTTTGACGAACTCACGACTGAACAACTTGATAAAGTCAATGCAACCATAGCTGCTACGGGTAAACATCGAAATACCCAAGCCGATGCCCTCTATATGGCGCTAGTGAATTTAGAGGAAGTCACCAACTTACCAAATAACACCATCCACGACCTGTGTTTGGAAATGCTACGCCATTGGTCTGATATCGTCGGTATTACTGAACGTCGCGAATTTGCTATCGAACTTCTCAGGGCCGGTAAGGTCACGAGCAAAACGCCAGAAGATACCGACCCTAAAGTGCTGTTTGAGCAAGCTGAAAAACTCATTTTGCAGTTAGCAAAAGGCGGCTATCGCAATAACGCGGTTGAAATTCTTACTCAGTTTGGTGCTAAAAAATTAGGTCAAGTGCCCGAAGATAAATTAGCCGAAGTGGTTGCGCTGGCGAAAAAAGCCTTAGAAAGTTAACTCCCTGATATGCAGCAGGAACTTATCCTTAGAATTAACGGTACTCAATACGAAACCTGAATGGACTTTAGCAAGTACCGTCGCTCATACGCTGGGTGAATCTGTTTTACAAAATCGATAAGAAAATAGCTCAGGGCTAGGTCATATCCGTTAAATAAAACAGATAGCCCATAAGTTAATGCTGAAATAGCCGAGGCAATAAGCCCGCATGTTAACACCGTTTGGTAACTCGCCGTAGGAAAGAACTATTCTATACAAGCCACACAATATAAGGCTTAAAGCTAGTCACGAATAAATGGGGTAGCCAAGCTAAAATTGACAAAACCGAAAATTGGTTAAGCAAGTTAACCCTCATCGCTAGACAAAACTCGCGGCACTCATTCGCTGAGCTGAAGGTAAGCCTGTGATTGTATTCCCCGCTGCCCTCATTATGAATCCTAAAAATGATTTTGATAATGTGACCGAAAAATCACTTATCGCTGATCCCATTTAATTAAAGGTCCCCAATATGAAAGTTAAATTATCCAACGTCCGTTTGGCATTCCCTGATTTATTTGAAGCAACCCAAGTTAACGGGCAAGGTGATTATAAATTCCGCGGAACGTTTCTCATCCCGAAAAACCGTACTGATTTAATCGAAGCGATTGAAAGCGCGATTAAACAAGCCGCTACCGCAAAATGGGGGGCAAAAGCCAGTGCTATTCTCAAATCAATTCGTGGTAATTCTAAACGTTTTAACTTCCGTGATGGTGATGAAAAGATTGAGTATGACGGTTATGCAGATCATATGTACATCAGTGCGAGCAATAAAGTGCGACCGCTGGTTATTGACCGTGACCGCACTCCGTTAACAACACAAGATCATCGCCCTTACTCCGGTTGTTATGTTAACGCAACCATCACCATTTTTGCCTATGACAACCAAGGCAAGGGTATTTCCGCCTCACTTGGTGGTGTTCAGTTCTTCCGTGATGGTGACGCTTTCGCAGGTGCCCGTGTCGCGAGTGAAGATGATTTCGACGACTTAAGTGTCGCCGAAGAGGAAGAATCACTAATCTAGTTCTCTTGTTATATTTGACGGGAAGGAATATTCGTATTTCTTCCCATAACTTGAGAGGTAAATTATTTCAACTTGAAAGTTATATGTTTTATTTTTTGTGTATCGAGCCATTTCATTTAAATATTTAGCACAATCTATTCTGGTAATTGGGGTACTAATCGCAATTAACGGCTCCATTTTATCTACTGCTAACGAATTTCCTTTTTTAGGGTACCCCATCCTTAAACAAGTTTGATTGAATTCAATTATATCCGCTAACGCTATAGAGGGACTTTTTTCGCTGGTATCAGATAAATCAAATTTCTGACCGTTTTTATCAATAACTATTAAATTTTCAATATAGCCAACGCCAGGACCATCATTATAAAAATAAAAACCTATCCCGTTATTATTAGGATCCGCTTGGGGAACAATAGAAATACGAGGCTGAACCGCACGAATAAAGTTAGCTTCCTGACTTTTATTTCCTGAATAAGTAAGGTAAACAGCCACGGCAGATACCGCTAGTGATAAAATTGCAATACCGAGTGCCAATCTATCCCTACTATTACTCATACATTACCTCCTATAAATTATGAAAAATACACTCTGGCTAGACCTCGAAACATTCAGTGAAAAGCCAATTCAATACGGTACGCATTCTTACGCAGAAACCGTTGAAATTATGCTTTTTGCTTGGGCGTTAAACAACGATTCAGTTAACGTTTGGGATATTACGCATAAATCCTCTATGCCTACTGAATTACAGCAAGCGTTAACAGACCCTAACACTATAATTTATGCACATAACAGCCATTTTGACCGCACCATGCTCAACCATAGTGGTATCAAAATAGATGTTAGTCGTTGGCGTGATACGATGGTACAAGCACTCGCGCACGGTTTACCCGGTGCTTTAGGGGTGTTATGTGACGTGCTTGGTGTGCCTTTGGATAAAGCCAAAGACCAAGAAGGTAAAGCATTAATACAGCTATTTTGTAAGCCTCGACCTAACAACTCAGCATTACGCCGCGCAACAAGCAAAACCCATCCCGAAGAGTGGAAACGTTTTGTGGCCTATGCAGGGCGAGATATCGAAGCCATGCGCGAAGTGCACCAACGTTTGCCAAATTGGAACTACCGCGACAGTGAATTAAAACACTGGCATCGTGACCAACGAATTAACGATCGCGGGGTGTGTATGGATATTCAATTAGCCGCCTCCGCGATTAAAGCGGTTGAAATTGAACAAAAACGTTTAGCCCAACTCACCCAAAAACTGACAGATAATGAAGTTCAGGCGGCAACTCAGCGTGATGCCCTACTAAAACATATCTCTGCCGCTTTTGGTGTTGATTTGCCTGATATGCAAAAAAGCACATTAGAACGTCGCATTAACGATCCTGATATTCCCTTATCTCTACGTGAATTGTTAGCCATTCGATTACAAGCCAGTAGCACCAGCACCAGTAAATACAAAGCGCTGATCAATGGCGTAAGCTCAGACGGTCGTTTACGTGGAACATTGCAATTTTGTGGTGCTTCACGCACGGGGCGTTGGGCGGGTCGATTATTTCAGCCACAAAATTTACCAAGGCCAACACTTGACCAAGAGACCATTGATAACGGTATTGAAGCGTTAAAAGCAGGATGTGCCGACCTCATTTACGATGACATAATGCAACTGACCAGCTCAGCTTTGCGCGGTTGCATTATAGCACCTGAAGGTAAAAAGCTTGTAGTATCCGACCTTTCCAATATTGAGGGCCGTATGCTCGCTTGGCTAGCCGGTGAAGCGTGGAAGATTAACGCGTTTAGCGAATTCGACAGGGGTATCGGCGCTGATCTCTATAAATTGGCTTACGCGCGCGCATTCAATATCAGTCCAGAAGAGGTTAATAAAGATAGGCGCCAAATCGGTAAAGTGATGGAACTCGGCTTAGGTTATGGGGGAGGAGTCGCCGCATTCTTAACATTTGCCCTCACCTATGGTCTGAATTTAGAGGAACTGGCTGAAGCGGCATTGCCTAACATTCCACCCAAATTGAAACACGAGGCGAGCAGTTGGTATAAAAAATCAGTTGAAACCCAAAAAGCCTATGGTCTCAGTGAAACCGTATTTATCACCTGTGACTCACTTAAGCGCATGTGGCGCAATGCACACCCCGAAACGGTCTCTTTCTGGTATGAATTGGAAAATACCGTGCGTCGGGCGATTGCTTCACCGAGGGTAACTTTTCCATGTCGTAAGCTTAAAATTAGACGGGATAAAGCATGGCTACGTATTGTTTTACCGTCAGGCCGCGCGGTTTGCTACCCCGCCCCACGTCATGATAACGGCCAAATCAGCTATATGGGGATTAATCCTTATAACCGCAAATGGCAACGTTTGAAAACCTATGGCGGGAAATTGGTAGAAAACGTAACCCAAGCCGCTGCCCGTGATATTCTCGCCAGTAACATGCCAATTATTGAAGATCACGGTTATGACATTGTACTCACCATTCACGATGAGGTGTTGACCGAGGCACTCGATACCCCTGCATTCAACCATGAACATTTATCCAAATTACTTGCCACCAACCCCGAATGGGCCTTAGACCTTCCGCTTAATGCCGGAGGCTTTGAGGCCTATCACTACAGGAAGGATTAAATTGTCCCGCTGACTACAATGACATTGGCTCCTATGCCGCCCAACGGTTACGCAATCTAATGCGTTGGTTGAACAACACACTTTATCTTCACTTTAATCTATCCATATCAATTTCATCTTTGAGAATCCTATATGACATTCATAAACAACGATAGCCCGTTGTATTTTCGCGCGGCTCGGGATGCGATTCGTCTTGAACAGGCAAAGAAATATTTTGAGGCTTCTAAAGCTTGGTCACAAGCCCATAGATTATCCCGATCACGAGATAACCAAATATGGAGCGAACGACGCTCTGACTTTTGCTTTATGCAAATTAAACGCGAACAGTATAAACTCGCGAGTCATAAGTAAAGTACATGAAAATGAACCAAAAATCGGTGGTATTGCTTATACATTGACGTCTCCTAATGGTCAAGATACCCCCAGTAGGGGCGTATTCTGCCAGATGGTAACAACATGTTATGGAGTACAAAGCCCCAGTCAAAAGCCTCGCCCCCGATCAATGACGGGAACACGCGAGGCTTTTTATATTCGGGGTTCGCCACGTTATTTTGGGTCGCAACAATCTTGAAAGGATACGAAGAGAAAAACACAAGGTCGTCATAAGTACTGCCAAATAGATCGCTACAATAATGGAAAAATTTGATAGGAACCTCTTCGGCGAAAGAGAGAGTTGATTGATAGGAAATTGAGCGCTTTTTCGCCATGTCATCGACGCGGCTTATTGAGCTATTTTAAAATGCTTATACGACAGTGAGTTATGTGTATAACTTAGGTAATTCTCAATACGATAAAGCGTCAGTATGATCATCAGAATCGGGGCTTTTGCCCTTTTGTGATACGATAGTCGGCATGAGATTGCCTATTTATATCAACACATTAAGTATAAAGCTCACACATTCACTGTTTTTGAATCGATAAAAAGAATATGCGTTGCGGTTTTGTGTTATGAATTTAGGTTTTACAATGTAAAATAGACGGTATTAAATGGCAGCTCATCGCCAAAAGTAACGAATACTGAAATAATATCACTCACTGACTTTAACTGAATAATATATAACCTATTGATATGGCACTATTAATTACCAAAAAATGCATCAATTGCGATATGTGTGAGCCTGAATGTCCTAATGATGCAATCTATATGGGCGATGAAATCTACGAGATCGACACAGATCTCTGTACTGAGTGTGTTGGCCATTATGATAAACCGACCTGTCAGTCCGTTTGTCCTATCACTAATACTATTATTACCGACCCTCAGCATATCGAAACCCAAGAACAACTGTGGGATAAATTTGTGATGATCCATCACGCTGATAAGATTTAATCAGTTTATACGTTTTGCCATTCGTCGCTAATAAACCAACCTATGACTATAACGAAATGAGATACCCCGCCGTAAACGGCGAGGCATCCTGTTTTGAATCGCGATTACCGCCTGAGAATTCCATTTATCAAAATGGCGTTTAAACGATTATCACGACAAACTTTCAATGATCACCGTCGCCACGGCATAATGATGCTCATCGGTAATAGAAACATGGATATGCGTCACTTTCATTCGTTGAGCCAACTGATTCGCCTCTCCGAGCAATGTAAGTTGTGGCTTGCCTAGGGCATCATTGCTGACTTCAAATTGATTAAATGCTAAGCCATTACGAATGCCAGTACCTAAAGCTTTAGCCGCCGCTTCTTTAACCGCAAAGCGCTTTGCCAGAAAACGCGCTGGTTGAGCTTGTTGCTGAAATTGCTTAAATTCATTTTCGGTTAATATACGCTTAGCCAAGCTATCGGCCGAACGCTTAATGACACCTTCAATCCGAGCAACTTCGACAATATCTGTACCTAGACCGATAATTGCCATTAGTCACGCGCTTCTCGTAGTAATTTCTTCATATCGGATACTGCATCGGCTAATCCACTGAACAATGCTCGACCAATGATCGCATGTCCGATATTCAGTTCATAAATTTCAGGCAATAACGCGATGCGTTGAACATTATGATAGGTTAACCCATGACCCGCATTAACTTTTAAACCTTTATTCGCCGCATAAGTTACGCCATCACGAATACGACGATACTCAATTTCCTGTTCTTGCTCTGTTTCTGCATCTGCATATGCACCAGTATGAATCTCAATAAATGGCGCGCCCGCGGCTTGGGCTGCATCAATTTGTGCGTGGTCAGCATCGATAAATAGAGAGACTTGAATACCTGCTTCAGTGAGACGTTTCACTGCTTCTGTGATTTTTGGTAATTGGCCCGCCACATCTAATCCACCCTCGGTGGTCACTTCTTCACGTTTTTCAGGTACAAGACAACAAAAGGTCGGTTTAATACGGCATGCGATCGTCAGCATTTCCTCTGTCACTGCCATTTCAAGATTCATCCGCGTTTGGATAGTCTCTTTCAGCAATTCAATATCCCTATCAGTGATATGACGACGGTCTTCGCGTAAATGTACAGTAATGCCATCAGCGCCTGCTTGCTCAGCAACAAATGCCGCCTGAACAGGATCAGGATACTGGGTGCCCCGCGCATTTCTCACTGTCGCGATATGATCTATGTTGACACCTAACAAAAGCTCAGCCATTTTTCACTCCCTATAATTGATACGGTCAAATACGCACGAATGCCCCTATCCTACTGCAATTTAATATTTATTGGGAATAAATCTCTATCACTACGCGTACCTTTCCACATTTCGCTGTTTTTTTCTGCAATCTCTTATCGTTTGATAACGGTGAATAAAACTTGGAGGGTAAAACCGTCAACGGTGCACAATGCGGGATATGTGCAGATTCAATCAGGCTTTAGGGGGATGGGTAGGCGGAACTTTCACGAATTGCCTAAATAACTCACGACTTTTTAATGGCTTTCCGCCCAAATAAGGCTTTAACGCCATGCGTGTAAAACGTTTTGCCGCTTTTAGCGTATCACTGTCTGGAAACTCACGAGCGGCTAACGCTTTGAGCTGCCTACCCGTGAAGCTTAATTGATCTATCACCAAACTACCGATAAACCCTTTTTCTTCGCGGTAACGATAAGTCATTGTATCTGCAACGGGTTCGCCACTGCCTGCACAATGAAGGAAATCAACACCATAACCAAGGTAGGATAATAATGCTAATTCAAATTGACGTAATGCCGATTCAGGTGTTTGTTCACTCGCGGCAAGTAATTGTAAACATGAAAGGTAGTCAAAGAATAACGCGGAATACGGTGTTCCAAACTCAATGACGCGCGAAACTAACTCATTGAGATATAAACCGCTATAAAGCACAGTACCCGATAATGGCAGCGAGAGTGAAATCGGATCCGCATGGGTTAACGTTTTGATTTCGCCTTTACCTCCCCAACGGATAAGTAATGGCGTAAAGGGCTGCAAGCAGCCCCTCAGCGGTGAACGATTACGGCGAGCACCTTTTGCTAACAGTCGAATTTTGCCTTCACCTTCAGTAAAAAAATCAATTAATAGGCTTGTTTCACTGAAAGGCCTAGAATGAAGCACAAATGCACGTTGCCAGCCCGCACTCACCGTTTCACCCATTATTTTAGGTCATCAACATAGCCTAAGCTGCGTAGCGCTCGTTCATCATCAGCCCAGCCAGCTTTAACTTTCACCCAAAGTTCAAGATGGACTTTGGTATCAAACAGTCTTTCCATATCGATACGGGCTTCTGTGCCGATCGTTTTGAGTTTACTGCCTTTATTCCCAATAACCATTTTCTTTTGGCCTTCACGTTCAACCAAAATAAGGCCATTGATATGATAACCGCCCTTTTCCATAACTTTGAATTGTTCGATTTCAACAGTGACAGAATAAGGTAATTCATCGCCCAAGAAACGCATTAATTTTTCACGGATGATTTCCGATGCCATAAAGCGTTGAGAACGATCAGTAATATAGTCTTCTGGGAAATGGTGTTCAGCTTCAGGAATGTGTTGCTTGACAATTTTTGCAATTGTATCAACACCTTTGCCTTTTTCTGCACTAATTGGTACCACATCCAAAAAGTTCATTTTTTGGCTAACAAAACTAATATGCGGTAACAGAACCGTTTTATCCGTTACATTATCAATTTTATTGATCGCTAAAATGACTGGGCAGCGTAGACTTTTTAGCTTATTAAGCACCATTTCATCATCGTCGGTCCAGTTCGTGCCTTCAACAACGAAAATAACCAGCTCAACATCACCAATGGAGCTTGAAGCAGCTCGGTTCATCAAACGATTTATTGCCCGTTTCTCTTCAATATGCAGCCCTGGAGTATCCACATAGATGATTTGGTATTCCTCTTCAGTATGGATCCCCATAATACGGTGACGAGTCGTTTGGGGCTTTCTCGATGTAATCGAAACTTTTTGCCCTAACAACTGGTTTAATAACGTTGATTTGCCGACATTGGGTCGCCCAACAATAGCCACAAAGCCACAGTGGGGTTGTTTTTCACTCATTCAATCTCCAAAATTTTCAATGCTTGCTCCGCAGCGGCTTGTTCAGCTTTACGACGACTTGAACCAACACCATGAATAGGCTGTTCAATACCACTCACTTGACAGTGGATAGTAAACTCCTGATCATGAGCCTCACCTTTTACCTGAACAACCATATAATTAGGTAAAGGCAAATGACGCCCCTGTAGATATTCTTGTAATCTCGTTTTCGGGTCTTTTTGTTTATCGCCCGGGCTGATTTCATTCAACCTATTTTGATACCAATCTAGAATAATTCGTTCTATCGTTTGAATATCACTATCGAGAAAAATCCCGCCGATCAGTGCTTCAACTGTATCTGCGAGTATAGATTCACGGCGGAATCCGCCACTTTTTAATTCACCCGGTCCTAAACGTAAACATTCACCAAGCTCAAATTCACGAGCAATTTCCGCTAACGTGTTTCCACGAACTAACGTTGCTCTCATACGACTCATATCCCCTTCATCCACTTTAGGGAATCGATGATATAAATCATTGGCAATAACAAAACTTAAAATAGAATCGCCAAGGAATTCTAAGCGTTCATTATGTTTACTGCTCGCACTACGATGTGTAAGCGCCTGAATTAAAAGGTCGTGTTGATTAAACTTGTAACCAAGTTTTCGTTGTAATTGCTCAAGTAAAGAGGGGTTCATGCGCGCCCAGCCATTTTTCTGATTGACAAAAAAGCACACGCAACAGACCTGTAAGGAACAAAACTGTTGCGTTTGCACTGACTCTTAACGCTTTATCCTTAATTTTAAATAATAAATTTCAGCTAAAAATATAGCTAAATACTATTAATATGATTATAGGAGTTAATTAAGAAGCCAATAAATATTTAATTAAATTATATTGTACACTGAGAAAAACAATAATGCTTCGGTTTATACGGGTTTTCGTGCGAAAACCCGTATAACATGATTATGAACCTAGTGGTCCAATCCGACTAAAACGAATACCGGTAGGCCACTCGTTTTCTTGTTTATCGAGGCTTAACCAAATAAACACCGCGCGACCGACAAGATTTTCTTCAGGAACAAAGCCCCACATACGGCTATCAGAACTGTTATCCCTGTTATCACCCATCATAAAATAATGTTTTTCAGGCACAATCCATTCATTTGGTGGCATATTCGGTTGAATATAACGCGATTCTGTTATTGCCTGACGAATAATCAATATCTGGTGCTCGACAGTATCAAGCTTTTCACTTCTTTGATATTGACGTAATGCATTACTTGGAACAGGTTGATCAACGGGGATTTCATAGTTCCCTTTTTGGCTCTCAACGACAGAATCAACATTGAAGAACATTGTCCATTCACTTGGCGCTAATGGGCCATATTTAATTGGCAATTGCTTGGTACAGTTATTGTCCGCACAATTCGGATAAATTGTCAGTTCCTTCGCATCTGGGTTATAAACAATTTTATCGCCGGGTAAACCAATCACACGTTTAACAAAGTCCACACTCGGATCTTTTGGATATTTAAATACTGCAATATCACCGCGAGAGGGTTTACCGGTTTCAATCAAGGTGGTTTGCGTTATTGGGTCTTTCAACCCATAAGCAAACTTTTCAACCAACATGAAATCCCCAACTAATAACGTTGGCATCATCGATCCAGATGGAATTTGAAATGGTTCGTAAATAAACGAACGAACCACCAAAACAATTGCTAAAACAGGAAAAATTGAAGATCCTGTTTCGACCCATGACGGACGGCGTACCACTTTCTCCATCTCGTCTTGAGTCAATGAGCCTTGACTCACTTCCTGTATATGTTTGAGCTTCTTCTTCCGCGCAGGCGAAAATTTAAAGCGATCTAAACACCAGATAATCCCCGTAATCACTGTTGCCAGTGTTAGGATCAAGGCAAAGGTGTTAGCCATTGAGACTCCTTGTAATTTTAGTTGTCTTTACCAACATGCAATATCGCCAAGAACGCTTCTTGAGGCAATTCAACATTACCGACTTGCTTCATACGTTTCTTACCTTCCTTTTGCTTCTGTAACAGTTTTTTCTTACGGCTAACGTCACCACCGTAACACTTAGCAAGCACGTTTTTACGTAATTGTTTAACTGTAGAACGAGCAATAATATGGTTACCGATCGCCGCTTGAATCGCGATATCAAACTGTTGACGAGGAATCAACTCCTTCATTTTTTCAACCAGTTCACGACCACGATACTGTGAATTTGCGCGGTGAGTAATCAATGCCAGTGCATCCACACGCTCACCGTTAATCATCACATCCACACGCACCATATCTGACGCTTGGAAACGCTTAAACGTATAATCTAAAGAAGCATAACCTCGGGAGGTAGACTTCAAACGATCGAAGAAATCTAGCACAACTTCTGACATTGGAATGTCATAGGTTAGCGATACCTGATTACCATGATAGACCATGTTTGTCTGAACGCCGCGTTTTTCAACACAAAGTGTAATCACGTTTCCGAGATACTCTTTCGGCATCAACATATGACATTCCGCGATCGGCTCACGCAGCTCTTCAATGTTATTCAGCGGGGGCAATTTAGCAGGGCTATCAACATACACAACCTCACCGTTCGTTTGTACAACTTCATAAACGACGGTTGGCGCCGTGGTGATCAGATCTAAATCATATTCACGCTCTAAACGCTCTTGGATGATCTCCATATGCAGTAAGCCGAGGAAACCACAACGGAAACCAAAACCTAGCGCACTCGACGTTTCTGGCTCATAGAATAATGAAGCATCATTTAAACTCAGTTTGCCCAGTGCATCACGGAATGCTTCATAATCATCTGAACTGACTGGGAATAAACCGGCATAAACTTGCGGCTTCACTTTTTTGAATCCAGGTAAGGCTTTTTCTGCTGGATGACGAGCACCTGTGAGCGTATCCCCTACTGGTGCACCGGTAATATCTTTAATCGCACAAACTAACCAGCCCACTTCACCGCAGCTTAATGAATCACGGTCGATTTGTTTAGGTGTGAAAATACCGAGTCGATCAGCGTTATATACCTGGCCAGTACTCATAACCTTAATTTTATCGCCCTTACGCAAGGTACCGTTTTTAATACGGATAAGCGATACAACACCTAAATAGTTATCAAACCATGAATCAATAATCAGGGCTTGCAGAGGTGCTTCAGAATCACCGACGGGAGCAGGAATTGATTGAACCAAACGTTCAATAACCTCTTGCACGCCGATACCGGTTTTCGCTGAACACCGCACTGCATCATGAGCATCAATGCCCACAATATCTTCAATCTCTTCCGCTACGCGTTCCGGATCTGCCGCTGGCAAGTCGATTTTGTTCAAGACTGGAACAACTTCGAGATCCATTTCAATCGCTGTATAGCAGTTAGCCAGTGTTTGGGCTTCAACCCCTTGCCCCGCATCAACAACCAACAGTGCGCCTTCACAAGCGGCTAACGAACGTGATACTTCATAAGAGAAGTCAACGTGGCCAGGCGTATCAATGAAGTTTAACTGATAGGTCTCCCCATCGGAGGCCTTATAATCAAGCGTCACACTTTGCGCTTTAATTGTAATTCCGCGTTCACGCTCTAAATCCATGGAGTCTAGAACTTGAGCCGCCATTTCTCTGTCCGTCAAACCACCACAAATTTGAATAATACGGTCAGATAACGTGGACTTACCATGGTCAATGTGAGCAATGATAGAAAAGTTTCTTATGTTATTGATTTTCAAGGTAATATCTTCTTTTAAATTGCCTACAAAATCAGCTCTGTATAAAAATATATCACAGAACTAAAATGCTATGATTATCACAAGATTGCTAATTAGCTGCATTTTACATAGAAGATCCCTGTAACACAAAGGTTCAATGTAAAACAACTGTAAACTATGCGGGTTTTAGCCTAATAATGGCAATGAATGGTACTTTAATGAAACAAAACCACCTGCAAATAACAGGTGGTTTAACTGATTAATCAACTTGAACTAAGCGTTCTTCTGGAGGCAAGCCTATTTGTAGGATAACAGGTTGAAACGCTGTCTCATCCCGCCAATAAGAGGCGATTTTTCGGGCCAAAAAGAATCCTAAAAACCCACCTATGACACCAGAAATCGCGACCCAAATTTGTTCCAAGCCTGCTAACTGTACTAACGCTGCAACGAAAAATAGGCCAATTAAGGGTGTCAAATACACTAACATCGCAGATCGAAGTAAACTCCCTTCAGGAATACCGACTTCAACTTTCTGCCCCACAACTAAAGGTTGTTGTATTTCAACCTCTAATTGATGTTCAGTATTTGGTCCTATCTTACTCAATGCATACGAGCCACAAGCCCCACGTGCACTACAGCTACCACACCCGGAAGAAGCCCCATAACGCAATAATGCCCTTCCTTGGTGCCAACGAATAACTGTTGCCCACTCTTTTACCATCATTTACTCCTAAAAGCGAATGCTCGCAGCGACTTGCTGTGCCGTTAACAACGGCAATTCGCCTATTATGGTAATCACATTTTGTTTCTGAGTCATTGTATAAATTGTGCGGCGACCATTTTGAATAGGTTGCTCTAAAGGTTGCCCTTGTTCGGCCTTAGTGACATTCACAGAAAAGGTGAACAAGCCATCACTAAATAATGCGCTTTCAACCTCATCATTCTGTGCGAGACTACGCTTTGAACGTGAAATTTCTTCAAATCCTGGGGGTAAAAAACCCACGCGCCATTTAAATGACGGGCTCGTATTTTGAGGAGAGACTAATAATGGTGGTAAGTTAATTTTACTTAAGTTCACCAAAGAGTCATTTACCGCTTTACTATCTAACACGGTCGAGATCACGCGAAATTGTTCTAACGTTTGATTATTGTTATTAAGAAGATCAACTCGTAGGGGTAACTTGTTCTCTTCATCAATTAACAACACATAATTAAAGCGTGAGTTATCTTTAGAGATAATACGAATAACTAACGACGGCTTATCACCAATATGTGTGCGTCCTGCATCGATAAAATTATAGTATGGCTTAATTTTGTCGTAATCAGCGAACAGCACTGAAGGCAAGTTATCGACAATGTGTTTGCCATTCAAACTAAAGGCATCGAAACCGGGTTCGAAATAACTAATTCGCTCGCCCTTTTGAACAATCTCACGCCGCGTCGAATCCATTTGGATCATCTGAGATATCGGCACATTATTGATGAGTCCATGGCGGTAGCGAACAGGAACGATACTTCTCGGGCTAAAAGACATGAATGACATTTCGTAGGAAAGATTCTGGGCAGCACTTCCCATCTCTTTAAAGAGAACTTCGGCATCTTGTTGAGATGCCGAAGCTTGATTAGCAATAATCAGGCTGCCCGCCAGGCAGATGACGGATAACCACTTATTCATTAGTGCTGTTTAACTCCAGCCGATACCGCTGCTTTATCATCATTTTCATGATATTGCTGATTTAGCATGGAGCGCCTTTCAATTTCATATTGCTGAAGCATTGCATTAACACGCTGATTTTGTTGCTCAACTTGTTGCATTTGTTGCTCGTTACCAAAAAGTTGGCCATCAGAGAAATTTAGGCTTACAGGTGCGCCAGCCCCAACAGGAATAGTGTTAAACACGGGTTCATCAATCATCGACTCATCGGAGTTACTTTGGTTATATTGTTGCACACCAACGATGACGGCAAGAGACACACATGCTGCAACACCAATTTGGGTGATTTGGCTAGCCCATGGGCGAACTTTCTGCCAAAACGGCATACTTCCCCATGTTGCCGGCTCAGGCTGTGACTCAACAACTCCCTGAGGATTAAATTGCACAACTTCATTCTCTAATGCTGCGGCGACCTTACCTGCTATGTCAAAATTCATGACATCAGGGGTGTCGTTACGCAGAGTATCACGAATAAGATGATAGCTCTCCCAACGTTTTTGTAACGTTGAATCACATGAGATAGCGTTAATCAGTTCTACATCTAGAACTTCGCCATCCATCATTGCGGAAAGTTTCTCTCTTTGCATGCCCGAATACCTTCAGTTAATTGCATCACAATTACAGTTTAATACCCTGATTTCGCTATATTGCACGGTGTTGTATTCCAAAAATAACACGAATACAAACAACTTCTAGTGCTGCTGAATCAACGGTTGTACTTTATTATCGATAGCTTCCCTTGCTCTAAAGATACGGGAGCGCACAGTGCCTACAGGGCAATCCATAATCTCCGCGATTTCTTCATAGCTTAAACCATCAAGTTCCCTGAGTGTTATTGCCATTTTTAAATCTTCAGGTAACGACTCAATCGTTCGAAAAACTACCTTCTTCAATTCTTCAGACAACATTAAGTTCTCTGGGTTCGAAATTTCTTTCAGTGCGCCTGCTGTTTCGTAATTTTCTGCATCGCTCGCTTCCAGATCCGACGCGGGAGGGCGTCGATCTTGAGCGACTAAATAATTTTTGGCCGTGTTAACCGCAATCCGGTATAGCCAAGTATAAAAAGCACTGTCACCACGAAACGAGCCAATCGCACGATAAGCTTTAATGAATGACTCCTGAGCAACGTCAGGCACATCCGCTTGTGGCACATAACGGGAAACCAAACTTGCGACTTTATGCTGGTATTTCACCACCAGTAAATTGAACGCTTTTTGATCGCCCTTTTGAACTTTTTCGACCAACATCTGGTCTGTCAGTTGCTCGCTCATTCCTGGGAAAATCTCCCGCAATCAGGCTGTAAATTTGTTAACTCGATCATGTCTCCCTTCCTAAAGCAAGCGTTACTTTGAGTAGTAAAAACAAGTGAAGTTCAATTTAATACATAAAAATAGTAAAAAACTTACAAAAAAAAGATGTTTTTACTGATAAAGGATCCACACGATCCTCAATAATTCACTTTAAGTTCAGATAGATAACCAAGCGTGTTGCGTGTTATCCCCTCTGATACAAAACGGTAAAACAGTACTCAATAGTGAGTCAATAAAATCAGCGTAAGCCCAACTTCAAAAATAGCATTACCAAGTCTGATAGGCTAACATGAAACTTCCAATAGATACTATACTCTAAATACTTCGAGGTGCAGCTAGGCAACAACCAATGAACCGCTAGACGCGTCTACCAGTCAGTGACTCGTACCAGTCATCCTAGCCAACAATACTGCAACTTGAAAGATGGCGAGCATATACAACATGCAAAACACTTATGAACGATTACCCACAGCATTACACTGATATACTTATTATTGGTAGCGGTGTCGCAGGGCTTTCCGCTGCATTACGGCTCGCACCATTTCATCAAGTGACCATCCTAAGCAAAAGCACGCTCAGTGAAGGTGCATCTTACTATGCACAAGGCGGAATTGCTGCTGTTTTTGATAATACAGACAGCGTAGAGTCTCACGTCGAAGATACCTTAATTGCCGGCGCAGGTATTTGTGATCCACAAGCGGTCGAATTTATTGCTTCCAATGCCAAAAACTGTGTTCAATGGTTGATTGATCAAGGCGTATTGTTTGATACTGAAGTGACTGAAACGGGTGAAACACAGTATCATCTTACCCGTGAAGGTGGGCACAGCCATCGCCGAATACTCCATCATGCCGATGCCACAGGCAAAGAAGTTGAGACGACTCTCGTCAATCTGGCCTTTTCCCACCCTAATATTCATGTCAAAGAGCGTTATAACGCTGTCGATCTTATTCGATCTGATAAAATCGACACATCTGGCCAACCGCGTATTGTCGGGGCTTATGTCTGGAATCGACAAAAAGAACACGTCGAAACGATCCGTGCCAAAATCGTCATTCTAGCCACTGGCGGTGCAGCGAAAGTTTATCAATATACCACAAACCCTGATATTTCATCGGGAGATGGTATTGCAATGGCATGGCGCATCGGCTGCCGTGTGGCAAATTTGGAATTTAATCAATTCCATCCAACATGCTTGTTCCATCCACAGGCCAGAAATTTTTTATTAACGGAAGCATTGCGTGGAGAAGGCGCTTATTTGAAACGCCCTGATGGAAGTCGATTCATGCCAGACTATGATCCTCGTAGTGAACTGGCACCAAGGGATATTGTTGCAAGAGCCATTGATCATGAAATGAAACGACTCGGTGCGGACTGCATGTACCTTGATATTAGCCACAAACCCGCGGACTTTGTTCAGAGCCACTTCCCAACTATCTATGAAAAACTAATGACCTTAGGGCTTGATCTGACTAAAGACCCAATCCCTATTGTACCAGCAGCGCATTACACCTGTGGCGGCGTCATGGTTGACCAAAATGGCATGACAGATACCCCCAACCTCTACGCCATTGGAGAAGTCAGTTATACAGGGCTGCACGGGGCTAATCGCATGGCATCCAATTCACTTTTAGAGTGCCTGGTTTATGGCTGGTCAGCATCGGAGCATATTAATCAAACGATCTCACAGGTCGATGATATCCCGATACTCCCTGAGTGGGATGAAAGCCGTGTGCATAATTCAGATGAACAAGTCGTCATTCAACATAATTGGCATGAATTACGTTTGTTTATGTGGGATTACATGGGGATCGTTCGAACAACTAAACGCTTAGAACGCGCCTTACGACGCATCCATCTGTTACAGCAAGAAATTCATGACTATTATGCTAATTTCCGTATTTCAAATAACTTACTAGAGCTTAGAAACCTAGTTCAAGTCGCTGAATTGATGGTTCGCTGTGCGCTGGAACGTAAAGAGAGCCGCGGCTTACACTATACGTTAGATTATCCCGCGTTATTGCCACTCTCAGGTCCGACTATCCTCAAACCTTAATCTCATGAATTAATAGCTAGTCCGTTGGATTAGCTATTAATATTTCAAATAAAAATCACGTATGAGCCGCTGAAAATCTTCGGTATAAATCGTATTATCGGCCTCTTTTAATACTAACGTTGTGATTTGCGCTACCACAGGCTCTCGTTTTAACCCCAATAGCATGCGGTGAAATGGCATCGTGGCTTTGTCACGAATATTCACTCGATAAGCGGTAAACCAGTTATCGCTATGCGCCATTGCTTCAACCTTTTCGCCAACATCATAAGGTAGTACAAGACAAAATAAGCCATCCGGTGCCAAACAGTGCCGTGCACTATCTAATAATGTTTGATGAGTTAACGTGGCAGTATAGCGAGCCTGTTCGCGCTGCTCGCTACTGCATGACACAGATGGCTCAAAATAAGGCGGATTACTGACGATCAAATCATAGTCATGTTGTCTTTGAGTACAAAACTCAACAATATCTTGCGCAAAGACTTGTAACCTTTCACGCCATTGAGATTCGATAAAGTTTTCTTGTGCTTGCTGTGCCGCCGCACTATCCAATTCAACCGCATCAATAATGACTTGTTGATTTCGTTGAGCAAGCATCAAAGCAATTAAGCCACTGCCACTACCAATATCTAAGGCTGTTTTTGCCTGTTGCACGGGCGCCCATGCCCCCAGTAATACCCCATCCGTTCCAACTTTCATTGCACAGCGATCATGTCCCACAAAAAACTGCTTAAAGGTAAAACCGCCTTTGCGATAACTTTTTTTCACGTTATTCAACCACTCTAATTATTTTTTAATCATTCAAATTTTCATTATACGACAATTTTAAAATGCAATATTTACACTTTTCTCACAAAAGAATTCTCATAATATGAGAATATTATTTGAGCCTAAAAATTTTTACTGCTAACTTCGAAAAAAAGGGGGATACCATGAACAGTATTAACCGAACATTAAATATTCTATCTTATATCACTGCTAGTGCGGTTCCCGTCACTCCACAAGTGATATCCAAGGCATTGAATATTCCTGTTTCGACTGTTTATCGACTACTCGCCATTCTCATAAACTGGGAATTTGTGACTTATGCTAAACAATATGGTACCTATACTGTTGGTGCGCAGAGTATCAAAACTCAAGAAAAATACTATCACCACAGCCTGTTAATGAATTCATCAAAAATAGAACTGCTATCACTGAGTAAAAAGACACAAGAAACCGTCGCAATTATTACATCAAATCTGTGCGAGACCATCTGTGTTGACATGATAGAGAGTTCACAAGCACTACGCTGTTCCTTTGTCATCGGGCGAGGCAATACCCTCATCAAAGGGGCGAGTGCAAAAACATTGCTCGCGTTTCGCGACGAAGAATATCAATCATTAGTGTTTGAAACCCATACAGAACAATTGCAATCACCCGGCAGTATACAGCAGTTAAAACATTCACTCATGCAAATACGCCAGCAAGGCTATGGCATCTCATGTGGCGAAATAGATGAAGGCGTTTTAGGTGTATCCGCACCTATTTTTAAAGGCAATGATGTTATTGCAGTTGTTTCTGTAATGGCACCGGAATTTCGTTCAACTCATCGAATTGACGAATTTATCGCTGAGACCTGCAAAGCAGCTCATAACATGACCAAACTCATTAATCTGGAGTAATTATGGCAGCACCTTTTATTTGGCAAGGCCGTACTGATGGTGATACCGAAGAACACCTACGGATCCATCAAGTCATGAATAAAAATACCCCTGCACAATTTGCTTTAATTGGCTTTGCTTCCGATGAAGGCGTTAAACGTAATAAAGGACGACTAGGCGCTAAAGCAGGACCTGATGCTATCCGCCAGCAACTTGCAGGTCTACCACTGCATCAACCTTTAGCGATTCGAGATGCAGGAACGATCTATTGTGACGATGGCCAATTAGAATCAGCACAACGCCGTCTTTCGGATGAGCTCATCACGATTTTATCATCGAAACAAACCCCTATTGTTTTAGGGGGAGGACATGAAGTGGCATTTGCCAGTTTTCAAGGACTGTTTGATTTCGTTAAACAGACTCAACCAACGAAAACCATTGGCATCATTAATTTTGATGCCCACTTTGATTTACGTTCAGCGCCAATAGCAACATCTGGCACGCCATTTTTACAAGCGGCACAATTATGCGAACAGCATAATCGCCCTTTTCATTATCTCTGTCTTGGTATTGCCGATCATGGCAACACTAAAGTGTTATTCGATACGGCGGATAAATTAGGTTGCCAATATATTCGTGATAAGGCACTGACCGCTTCTCAATTACCTAAAGCCATAGAACAAGTTCAACAATTTATTAATCACGTCGATTATTTATATGTCACCGTTGATCTTGATGTTTTTTCTGCGGCAATCGCTCCAGGCGTTAGCGCCCCCGCGGCGAGAGGAATTAATACAGAAACATTCGAACAATTATTTTCAGTCATTAAAACGAGCAAAAAAATTGCGGTATTTGACATTGCTGAATGTAATCCAGAATTTGATATTGATAACCACACGTCAAAATTAGCAGCTTATTTGATTTACCAATTTTTATTCTAATAAACAAACACAACAACGCGACTGATAAATATACCGTTCAATACATTTGTAACCCAATAACCATAACAGTAATTGAAACAATACTGACAAAAAAATATCGCAACAGTTTTAACATTAAAGTTTATTTTTTGACGTTAACCACAAAATAAAAATTTAAAACTTGAGAATTAAACTGTTGCGAAAGGGTAGCCGAATACTTCTTTAGAGACATTCACACTGTGGCTAGAGCGTAGGCGTGTCGCCAAAAACGGCAAATGGCGAGAACGGTTATAGATTACACAGGGAAACATCCATATGACATTACAACTCGATACATTATCTACACTCCTCCTTACGGTACTGTGCCTCCTAATGGGCATTCACTTAAAAAAGCGTATTGAATGGTTACAACGCTTTTGTATTCCATCACCTGTTATCGGTGGCTTTTTAGTGAGTCTCATTATTTGGGGACTGAAATCCTTTAATTTGGCTGAAATCCATTTTGATACCAGCCTACAGACTTTTTTAATGGTTGCTTTCTTCACAACAATCGGGATTGATGGCAGCTTCCGTATTCTAAAAAGTGGCGGGCGTCTACTGTTTATCTACTTATTTATTTGTTGGTTTACCGTATTATTCCAAGACACCTTTGGTGCCGGACTCGCACATTTATTAGATATCAACCCCGTCATTGGCGTGATGGCAGGAGGCGTCTCTTTAACTGGTGGTCATGGTGGTGCAGCCGCATTTGGTCAAATGGCCGAAGGCTTAGGTGTACAATCAGCAACAGTTGCCGCCATTGCAGCAGCGACTTTTGGTTTAATTACTGGCAGCTTATTAGGTGGACCAATCGCCTCTTTCTTAATCAAAAAGCATCGTGTGACTATTCAAGCCGATGAGACCGTCACCAGTCCAAAAGTCACCGAAACCATTTCAAGTAAAATTGAATCTATTGATGCCCATGCCTTTTTAAAAATGTTGGCATTAGTATTAGGTATCATGGTCATTGGGCAATTTGCGTCAGCACAATTTACCAAAGCGACGGGCTTCTCTTTACCCAGTTATGTGGGAGCAATGATCATTGCGATTGTCATTCGTAATATCAACGACCAAGTTCATCTATTTAAAATTAACCAAAAATCTGTCGATTTAATTTCTGAAGTTTCTCTCGGCCTATTTTTAACCATGGCAATGATGTCCCTTAAGATTTGGGAACTGAAAGATGTTGCCTTACCCCTCTTTATCATTCTTTTTGCTCAGGTCGTGGTATTAATTCTGTTAGTAGTATTCGTTATCTTTAGACTCCTCGGCAAAAACTACGACGCTGCCGTTATGTGTGCAGGATTAATGGGGCACGGATTAGGAGCGACCCCGAATGCAATGGCAAACATGTCTTCCGTGTGTGAACGCTATAAGCAAGTTTCCATGAAAGCCTTCATGATTGTTCCATTAAGTGGAGCTGTACTCATTGATTTAGTGGGTATTCCTTACCACACTTGGTTAATTAACATCCTCAGTTAATCTTCTTGGGCATGCGTGCTTTTCACCTCGGAAAAGCACGCTTTCTGGCAATAAGACTGCCCGTTAAACGCTAAAACAGGTACACTTTGCTAAAAGATCTATATTTTATAATGAACAATTTGGCTAACCTGTTTATAATCAGCGCCCCAAATAGAGGTATATCATGACTGCAACCACATTTTCTGAACTTGAATTAGATGAAAGCCTGATCAACGCGCTGGCAGATAAAGGCTATGAACGCCCTACTGCAATTCAGGCAGCCGCTATCCCTGCGGCGATGGATGGCCGTGACGTTTTAGGTTCAGCCCCAACTGGTACAGGGAAAACCGCGGCATTCTTGCTACCAGCCATCCAACATTTACTTGATTTTCCAAGAAAAAAATCAGGCCCTCCGCGAGTTCTTGTATTAACGCCAACTCGCGAACTCGCGATGCAGGTTGCAGATCAAGCAAAAGAATTATGTGCACATAATCATCTTGATGTCGCGACAATCACTGGTGGTGTCGCCTATATGAACCATGCTGAAGTCTTTAGCGAAAACCAAGATATTGTTGTTGCAACAACAGGTCGCTTACTTCAATACATTAAAGAAGAAAATTTTGACTGCCGTGCTGTTGAAATTCTCATTCTTGATGAAGCAGACCGTATGCTCGACATGGGCTTTGCTAATGATATTGAAACAATTGCGGGGGAAACACGCTGGCGTAAGCAAACGATGCTGTTTTCTGCGACTCTTGAAGGCGAGGCGATTCGTGACTTCTCCGAGCGTCTGTTGGAAGACCCCGTTGAGATCGACGCTGAATCTTCCCGCCGCGAACGGAAAAAAATACAGCAATTTTACTATCGTGCAGATAATTTAGAACACAAAACCGCCTTGTTATGCCATCTCATTGCACAGAGCGATGTGACGAAATCAATTGTGTTTGTTCGCAAACGTGAACGTGTGCGCGACGTTGTTCAGTGGTTACGTGATGCGGGTATTGAGCCTTGCTATCTTGAAGGAGAAATGGTTCAAGCAAAACGTAATGAAGCGGTTCGCCGTTTAGTTTCAGGCCAAGTCAAAGTTCTTGTGGCTACCGATGTGGCCTCTCGAGGTTTAGATATCGAAAATGTCAGCCATGTGTTTAACTTTGATATGCCACGGACTGCTGACGTTTATCTGCATCGTATTGGTCGTACCGGTCGTGCTGGCCGAAAAGGTACCGCGATTTCACTGATTGAATCACACGATTACCCTTTATTCGGTAAAGTGACACGTTATATTGAAGATCCTATAAAAATGCGTGTTGTCGATTCTTTACGTCCATCAACTAAAGCACCTTCTGCATCAATGATGAACAAACCAAAACCATCTAAGAAAGTGCTCGCTAAACGTAAAGAAAAGAAAAAAGAAGAAGAATCGAAGAAAAAAGCTAAAGTCCGTCATCGTGATAAAAAGAACATCGGTAAACGCCGTAAACCCGTGACAACAGCTTCAGAACCTAGTCATCAAAAATCTGAATAAATGACTTAACGGGCTTAGGCCCGTTTTTTGATTACGACATTTTGGCCATCAATCTTTCGCGTATTATACGTCCTTGTGAAGATAACCAGTCAGCCTTAACCATATGATTTTTTAATACATCGCGACAGTTATACCCTCGGTGATTTTTAACCCTCCAATCAGCACCTTTATTTAATAAATACTCTGCGACGGATAACGCATGACTACCTAGCGCATCATGTAATGGTGTATTCCCAAAGTCATCAACGACATTCACCGCAAATCCGCTTTGCAACAACACTTTCGATTGTTCCAACCTGCCTGATTGAGCTGCAAGGTGTAAATAGCTTCGATTGTCGGCCAAATGTGTTTTTTTGATTTCCTTGGCATAGAAAGAATTCAGCAAGATTTGCATAAACTCAGGATCTGTTGATCTGACGGTATAACTGACTAATTCATCAAACTGCGCCGTTTTATTGCTAATTGCGACTAATCTTGAAAATTCCGTTATATTCCCTTGCCTAATACTGTTTTCACAACAGTTTTGCCAGCATTCGGTATAATGATCATGGCTGGATGATACGTTACAACTAAACTCCTCTAATTGCTTATCAAAATCATCATTAACAACCTTTTGATAATTTGACCAAGGCGCAAAATGACACATCATTTTGAGTATTTTAGGCATCGTATGAGCAATAAAATTACGAGTCACTATGCGATGAGGTAACCAGTCACGCCATGATTTCCTGTCATCATAATAATCTAACAGTATTCGACTCCCTAATGCGGATGGAAAAGGCGATAGCGATTGTAGTAAATCTAACCAATCGTAACGAACAACATAAAAACACGATAAACCATTTTCTGCCATTTTTTTCGCTTCTTGATAATCCATCCCAATCTGCCGTAACGTATTTTTGGCAATTCCTGCTGGCGTATATCCAATACAGGGGGTTTGGCTAGCTAAGGAAGCAAAAGTTGCAAGCCCTCCCCCTAAAGAATGACCGACACAGATCATATTTCCTTTTGACGCGTTAAATAACACATTAGTTAAATTAACCGCTTGAAAATATTGAGGTTCAAAGCAACCAATCCCTTGCCGTATATCCGCATAAAAATCAATGAGCTCATTTGAGCCAGCAAAGCTAATAATATATAAATCATTCATGCGACAAATATGCGCTTCAAAGCCTGTCGCCTTATCAGATAACAGTCTTGGATCAACGCCAATGTCACTCAGTTGCTGATGGTTAAGACGCTCAACACCATATCTATTTTCCCAATCCGAAAAATAAGCGCCATACGCAATTAACCCCATCAAATAATCATAATTTTGTGGATCACGACCAAAAAATTGCTGAAATGATAATTGTTCTGGCTCCTCCATTTGATGAGCACACTGTGGCAATGACCCCTTCTTCTTCAAATAAATGCTGATGATTTCTTGGATCATAGCAATTTGATTATCAGGTTCAATTTGCATATTTTGGTTAATTGAGGACATAAAGCCTCCCAAATAATGGTGATAGGAAACAACATTAAAAGGGAAAATCCAGAAGGGAAAAAGAATGTACTTTGTTAGATGGGCATAAAAAAGCCATTGAATTCAATGGCTTTATAAATTAGTTATAGGCTAATACTTTTATCTTGAACAATATCGTTATTACAGGCTTTCAGTGAAAGTACGAGTAATAACATCACGTTGTTGTTCTGGCGTTAATGAGTTGAAACGCACTGCATAACCCGAAACACGAATCGTTAATTGTGGGTATTTTTCAGGGTTTTTAACCGCATCTTCTAAAGTTTCACGGCTTAACACGTTGACGTTTAAATGCTGACCACCTTCAACACGGACGGTTGGTTTGACTTCTAAAGGCACTTCACGATACTCAAAAGCACCGAGTTCATCTTTAGCCACAATTTGCCCTTCACTGTAATCTGCTTTTGCACAGACACAACGTGCTTCATTTTTCTCTTCATCAAGTAACCAAAAAGAGTTTAATAATGCAGCATTGTCAGTTTTAGTAATTTGAATACCTGTAATCATGTCGACCTCCACGCTCGAGCAGGATTGAGATCAATCCCATCATTTGACTGTCAGTTAAATATTTGGTCTAACCAATTTCTCTACACATTATATACCAGCAAGAACCTAGGGCTTCTTTGATATTTATCAATAATTTCCAGAGGGAATTAACGCTCATTAACTCAACACCATGTTTTAAATCAATTTTTATCTTTTATTAAAATCAATTTTTTTTGCTGTTTTTAAACTATTTTTTAATGATTTAAGCGAAAACTCATCTTTATCTCTCGTAACTTAACCAGTAAGCTTATAGCTATAATTTGGTTGTTATAGGAATTTTCATGTCAAATACTCCAACTTGGCACGATGTTATTGGCTCAGAAAAAACACAAAGTTACTTTAAAGACACTCTCGCCTATGTGGCGAATGAACGTCAAAACGGAAAAATTATTTATCCGCCTCAACAAGATGTGTTTAATGCCTTTAGATATACCGAGCTCGCTGACGTTAAAGTCGTCATTTTAGGGCAAGACCCTTATCACGGCCCAGGGCAGGCTCATGGCCTATCTTTTTCAGTGCTACCCGGCATTAAGCCCCCCCCTTCATTAGTCAATATGTATAAAGAGTTAGAAAAGGATATCCCAGGTTTTAAACGCCCTGATCACGGTTATTTACTCAGTTGGGCTAAACAGGGGGTGCTTTTACTCAATACCGTATTAACGGTTGAACAAGGTAATGCGCATTCCCACGCGCATTTAGGATGGGAAACATTTACAGATAAAGTGATTGCCGCAATTAATGAGCACAGAGAGGGGGTCATTTTCTTATTATGGGGCTCACATGCTCAGAAAAAAGGCAAGATCATTAATACTAAACGCCATCATGTATTAAAAGCACCGCACCCTTCTCCACTCTCTGCGCATCGTGGCTTTTTGGGATGTGGACACTTTTCACAAACGAATGCGCTGCTACAACAACAAGGTCTCACCCCAATAGATTGGACTCCCGTCATTGAAGCGTGACGTTTTATCGCCATAAAAAAACCGGGTAACACATAAGTGACCCGGTTTCATCATTCACGCGACCTTATTTAGAGACGATAACCATTGCCGGTCTTAACAAACGACCGTTTAATAGATAGCCCTTCTGCATCACGTCAATAACATGGTTTGGTTGATGATCAGGCGACTCAATCATCGTCATAGCCTGATGTATTTCAGGGTTAAATGCCACATTAGATTCACCAACCACTTCAATGCCGAATTTACCTACAGCATTTAAAAATGATTTCAGTGTCAAATCTAAGCCCTCTAACATCGCCTTCGACGTTTCACTTTCGTGATCCGCGGCATCAATTGCGCGCTCTAAATTATCGATAACAGGCAATAACTCGTTAGAAAACTTCTCAAGCGCAAATTTATGTGCTTTTTCGATATCTTGTTCTGTACGGCGACGAATATTCTCAATTTCAGCTTGCGCACGTAACATCGCTTCACGCTCAACTTTTTGTGAAGCTGCGAGTTGTTCTTCAAGCTCAGCAATACGCGCTGCTAACGCTTGCACCTCTGCCTGTGACTCAGCCTGCTGCGCTTCTTGCTCTTGCTCTGACTCCGATTTTTGGACTTCATTCAGCTCAGGGGCTTGCTCATCATGCATGTTTTGTTCTTTACTACTCATGAATATCTCCGCGTATTTAGCATTAATCCCATTTATTAGAGTATTATGGGGATATAAAACAGGGATTCAAGGGACGTCATGCAATGAGAGGCCAAAAAATTATGCGTCAGGATAAAAGCACGCACCAAACCATTTTTCGAACCATCGGTATCGTTGGTCACCCACGCCACCCCGAAGCTTTGGCTACCCATGAATTAATCTATAATTGGCTATTATCTAAAAATTATCACGCCATTATTGATAAGCAAGTTGCCAAAGATTTAAAACTCCAAAATGCGAATACGGGAAACTTAACAGAGATCGGTCAACAAGCAGACTTAGTGATTGTTGTTGGAGGCGATGGCAACATGCTGGGAGCCGCCCGAATTTTATCCCGTTACAATAACAAGGTGATTGGTATCAACCGCGGCAATCTTGGTTTCCTTACCGACCTTGACCCAGACAACGCTTTGCAACAACTTTCACGGGTTCTTGATGGTGAATACCGAGAAGAGCAGCGTTTTTTACTTGAAGCTCAAGTCATCAAACCAAACCAAAAAGCGCGTAAAAGTAGCGCGATTAATGAAGTGGTTCTCCACCCCGGCAAAGTTGCTCATATGATTGAGTTTGAAGTCTATATTGATGATCGTTTTGCCTTTTCACAACGCTCAGATGGCTTAATCATTGCCACACCAACGGGGTCGACAGCATATTCGCTCTCTGCCGGAGGGCCTATTCTGACACCTAATTTAGATGCGATTGTACTCGTTCCGATGTTTCCTCATACCCTGTCATCACGCCCACTGGTTATCAGCAGTGACAGCCGTATCCGACTTAAATTTTTACGTAGTAACATTGACTATGAAGTGAGTTGTGATAGCCAAATTATGTTACCCATCCAAGATGGTGAAGAGGTTGTTATACAGCGTAGTAACAAAAGCCTTAATCTCATTCACCCTAAAGATTACAATTATTTCAATACATTAAGTTCAAAATTGGGTTGGGCTAAAAAAACTTTCTAATTTTTTTCATCTGCCTCTTTACTGTATAAAAAAACAGGATACACTGTATACAAACACAGGTGTGTATTTTTACAGGAGAGCGCAGATGCTTACCCAACTTACCATTAATAATTTTGCTATCGTTCGTGATCTGGAAATTGATTTCCGTAGCGGTATGACCACAATTACAGGTGAAACTGGTGCAGGTAAATCTATCGCTATTGATGCACTTGGTCTGTGCTTAGGTAACCGGGGTGATGCGAATATGGTCCGCCCTGGCGCACAACGAGCTGACTTATGTGCGCGTTTTTCCTTAGTGGATGCCGATATGGCGGCTAAATGGCTTATCGCTCACGAACTGGATAATCATAATGAATGCCTCTTACGGCGTACGATCACGTTAGATGGCCGCTCTCGTGGTTTTATCAATGGTACTGCTGTCCCTCTTTCTCAATTACGTGAACTGGGTGCCTTACTGATCCAAATTCATGGCCAACACGCGCATCAACTCCTCTTAGATAATACACACCAAAAATCATTACTGGATGCTTATGCAAATCAGCAAGCACAACTTGCTAATATGAAACAGGCTTGGCAACAATGGCATCACTCCTGCCAACAACTCGCCATGTTTCAAAAACAGATGCAGGAGCGTGAATCACGCCAACAGCTTTTGGAGTATCATTTAAAAGAGTTAAATGAGTTTAACCCTGTCCAAGGGGAATTTGAAAGTATTGAACAAGAATATAAACAGCTAGCTAATTATGGGCAATTTTTAACACTCGGACAAAATGCAATGCAGATTATGTCCGAAAATGATGGCGTTAATATTTTAAGTTTACTAAATAGCGCAAAACATGAGTTAACTGAGTTAGCCACTCTGGATACTAAGTTTTCTAGCTTGTTGGATATGCTCGAGGAA
The DNA here is from genome assembly GCF_033688105.1 of Providencia sp. PROV080. Lineage (NCBI taxonomy): Bacteria > Pseudomonadati > Pseudomonadota > Gammaproteobacteria > Enterobacterales > Morganellaceae > Providencia > Providencia sp. PROV080. The sequence continues at coordinate 1,643,293 of NZ_CP096346.1, read as the reverse complement.
GCCTCTATTCAAGTGAGTGAAGCAAGCGATGAACTAAGGCATTATTGTGATCAATATGAATTAGATCCTAATCGTTTGTATGAACTTGAACAACGTATCTCAAAGCAAATTCATCTTGCTCGTAAGCACCACATTATGCCTGAAGCGCTACCTGAGCTATACCAGCAATTATTAGATGAACAGCAAAAGACTGCGGAGCAAAATGATGACTGTGAAATGCTCAGTGAACAAGTACGCCGAGACCATCAACATGCGCTTGCCTGCGCTCAACAGCTACATCAGGTTCGTGTCGAGTATGCTCAAGAGCTCAGTCAGTTGATCACAAATAGTATGCATCAACTCTCCATGCCCCATGGTCGCTTCACCATCGATGTCACATTCACCCCCGACCATTTGCAAATCGATGGTGCAAGCAAAGTCGCGTTTAACGTCACAACAAACCCAGGGCAACCGCATCAATCACTCGCGAAAGTTGCGTCAGGGGGCGAGTTATCACGTATTGCCTTAGCAATCCAAGTGATCACCGCGAAAAAAATGGATACACCAGCCCTAATTTTCGATGAAGTTGATGTCGGAATTAGTGGCCCTACCGCCGCTATTGTTGGTCGACTACTCCGTGAATTAGGTGAATCCACTCAAGTCATGTGCGTGACACATTTACCTCAAGTTGCAGGGTGTGGACACCAACATTTTTATGTCAGCAAAGAAACAAATGGCGTAGAAACAGAAACTCGGATGCAATTGCTAGATAAAAAATCACGTTTACAAGAACTTGCACGTTTATTAGCGGGCAGCGAAGTGACCAAAAATACACTGGCGAATGCAAAAGAATTACTCGCAGCATAAATTTTGACAACTTTTTTGCTCTCCTATGGTCTTAGAGTCAATACGGAAGGTTTTAAATTGTATCAATGTCGATTATCATTGATGTTCTGACTCCAAAAGGAATGAGATATCCATGCGTTATAAACTGTTAACTGCTGCTGCACTATCACTCGCATTAATGTCCACGGGCTGTTCAATGATGGAACGTTTGGTCTATCATCCTGACATTAACCAAGGTAATTACCTGACAGCGAAAGATGTTGCTAAGATCCAAAAAGGAATGACTCAGCAACAGGTCGCTTATACTTTGGGCACACCAATGTTAACCGACCCGTTTGGTACTCAAACTTGGTACTATGTTTTCCGCCAAGAGCTTGGTCATGACCCTGTTAAGCAAGAAACGCTGACCTTAACTTTTGATCGCAACGGTATCCTTACTGAGATCAAAAATGAGAAAAATCTTGCAGAGCAAGAAGCGATGGAAGCCAAAGAAATTGAAAGTTCACCATCTGAACCAGCTTCCGCTGAGCCAGCACCTGCTACTCGCCCAGCAGAGCCCAGTATGCTGACTACTGAGCAACCAGCTCCTGCTAAAAAAATGCTAAGTCAGTAATTGACTAATAAATAATAGCTAGCTTACATCGGCTGGCTATTTTTTACTCAATTTGTAATAGCTACCTGCCATCAATAAATACAGGTAGTTATTACAATTTTAACCAGCCTCACCTCGATCAAATCATTTTGATAATATTCTCGAGTGAAGGTGATGTTATCTCACTCTTCAATGACTCATTCTAAGGTTGTTCTAACGGTACAACCGTTCATCATATGCCTACCTTGAACATGACCATTTTCATCTAAGATAGCTAAATGTAACATCGTATCTAAGATGCCGAACAGAGAAACAACTTTATACTTACCGATGTATGGACAGGGTCTGACTGAACATTTAGCGCTAGCGCTTCACAGTCCTTCATATTACAGAGAATATAAATTGTTCTATAAAGCGCCTTAACTACTTTATCTTTCAACATTTTATAACGATATTTAGGTGTCCAAACTCGATGATATGTGCAGTGCCAATACCATGTGATGAACTGTGTATAAAACCCGTGTGATTTCCTTTGTACTTGTGGTGAATAAGAGGATGTTTTCTGACATGGGGTTTCTTTCAGACTATAGCCTCACAGGCTCAATCATCACCTTAGCTGGTGGTTTACAGCGGATAATAAAAAACCGAGAGAACTCTCGGTTTAATAGAAGGAACAAAAAACAGTCACTATTTTTTGTTATCTTTCGATTTTTCAGCTCTTTTACGGCGTAACTCTTTAGGGTCAGCAATCAGTGGCCGATAAATTTCAACACGGTCCCCGTCTTTCAATGTATCGCTTAGCTTTACCGGGCGACTATAGATACCAACTTTATTTTTTTTCAGGTCAATATCTGCTCGTAGTGCAAGAATACCTGAAGCAATAATCGCATCTTCAACCGTTGCCCCTTCAGCGACATTGACCGACAGTAGATATTGCTTCTCAGGTAAAGCATAAGTGACTTCAACGTTTAACTCAGACACTATAAACATCCTTTGCTCTGAGCGTGAATGCCTGAACCATGTTATTCGCTAATTCTTTAAAGATTTTGCCAAAAGCAAGTTCAATCAGCTTATTCGTAAACTCAAAATCAAGGTGAAATTCAATCTTACACGCATCCGAGCTTAACGGTATAAAACGCCATCCCCCTGTTAGCTTTCGAAAAGGCCCTTCAACCAATTGCATGTGGATACCTTTGTTATCCTCTAACACATTTTTGGTTATGAACGTTTTACTAATACCTGCTTTTGAAACCTCTACAGAGGCCGTCATCTCATCATCACTATGACTAATCACCCGACTACCAACACATCCAGGCAAAAAACTTGGATATGCAATAACATCATTAACAAGTTTATACATTTGTTCTGCGCTAAATGGCACTAACGCAGAGCGACTAATCTGTGGCATATCAATTCCTATCCCCAAAAACTGCACATATAATACCACTATTGATTGGTTAAACAAAAAACAAAACGCCTTAAGCACAATAATTGCACAATCGGCACATTTTTAAACGTAGAAAGATTTATTTAACTTCAGCTTACAGTATAATGAACAAACTATGACAAAGAAAAAAGCTTATAAACCTGGTTCGGCAACTATTGCCTTGAACAAACGTGCTCGCCACGAATATTCTATCGAAGAAGAGTTCGAGGCTGGCCTGTCCTTACAAGGTTGGGAAGTAAAATCACTACGTGCTGGCAAAGCTAACATTGGTGATAGCTATGTCTTACTCAGAGATGGTGAAGCTTATTTATTTGGTGCAAATATCACACCACTGAATGTAGCATCATCTCACGTTGTCTGTGATCCGACACGTAGCAGGAAGTTGTTACTAAACCAACGAGAATTAGACACCCTTTATGGTCGTGTTAACCGTGAAGGCTATACGGTCATCGCCCTTTCCCTTTATTGGAAAAATGCTTGGTGCAAAGTCAAAATTGGCGTAGCAAAAGGTAAAAAGGCGCATGACAAACGTTCTGATATTAAAGAACGTGAGTGGCAGTTAGATAAAGCACGTATAATGAAACATTCTAATCGCTAAGTTCTAGCTTTTTAGAGTATTTTTCTGTTATACTGCGTTCAACAACTTGGGGCTGATTCTGGATTCGACGGGATTTGCGAAACCCAAGGTGCATGCCGAGGGGCGGTTGGCCTCGATAAAAGCCGCAAAAAAATAGTCGCAAACGACGAAAACTACGCACTAGCAGCTTAATAACCTGCATAGAGCCCTCTCTCCCTAGCCTCCGCTCTTAGGACGGGGATCAAGAGAGGTCAAACCTAAAAGAGATCGCGTGGATGCCTTGCCTGGGGTTGAAGCGTTAAATTTAATCAGGATAGTTTGTTAGTGGCGTGTCTGTCCGCAGCTGGCAAATGAATTTAAAGACTAGACTAAGCATGTAGTACCGAGGATGTAGAAATTTCGGACGCGGGTTCAACTCCCGCCAGCTCCACCAAATTATCTTCTAAGGACGTCCAAAGAAGACTGAAAAGCCCGCTAACTCAATGGTTGCGGGCTTTTTTATGTCCTACGCAGTCTGATGTCACCTAATTAAATCCAATCATCTTAGGCACCTTGATAGGCACCTCGCAAACCTTTATCGTTTTTGAGATGCCTAAAAACAATAAAACATCAAAATTGGCAAGACAAACCAACCCCTTATCAGTTAAAGAGATCAATGCTTGTTTATGTAGCTCAGCGACTCACCATATCTCTCCCTGCGAAAGCCGCTGACGTTCGTTGGGATGAAATCAACTTTGAAACCAAAGAATGAAAGATACCTGCTGCTAGAATGAAGATGAAACGAAAACACACTGTTCCGCTATCTGCCAGAAGCGGAAGTGGCTAACGCATATATGTACCTACGCCAACGTGGGATTATATAGGCGTAGTTCAGCCCGATTTTTTTGCATTGGTATAAATATCAGGCCTAGTGATGGCCCATGCATAATTTTCGCGATTTACTGGCTCGTAGCCAAACTTTTCATAAAGCCAAGGAGCTGTAGTTGTGAACAACATGACCCTGCGAAGCTGCTCAAAAACAGGATGGTTATGTATGCATTCCATTATCCATCTTCCAAGCCCTTCCCCTTGGAATTCTTCAAGAACATAAACGTCGCAAAGGTAAGCAAACGTAGCATAATCTGTTATCAAACGAGCGAAACCTATCTGAGTTTCATTATAATAAACACCAAAGTTCAGGCTGTTTTCAATTGATGCACAGACAGTAGTCAGGTCAATACCTTTAGCCCAGGTGGATCTGGTCAGATAGCGATGGATATTTTGAACATCCAATTTTTCCCTATCTGTACTTACAAGATAGTCATGCTTACGCCATTCAAGTTTCTCAAAAACACTCATATTTCCCCCTGACTGTAAGGATGAGAGTCTAACTTATCATTAGAAATATCATTAAATCGTTAGAATTGCTTCGGGATAACTAGTTACTACCTAGATATCAATGATGCATTGCCTCCACTCTATGCTCACCGCAAATCTTTGCAACAATTAATCGCTAATTCAGTTCATGCCAAGAATGGACATAATTAGTTATATCAGCATGAATCAGGTTACCGAGTACTGAGGACAAGATTAGCTGCAAAATATAAAAACAAGCCTCCAGTTGCTCTGTCCATGGCTTTAACAACAGCATTTTTCTTCAGTATAGTCGATGCAAAGTGAGTGGATAGAATGAGTGTAACTGACCACATTGTCCCAATGACCACATGGATGCTGACAAGAATAAATGTCCATATCAAAGGGGAATGTCCGATTGGTATAAACAGGGGTAAAAAAGAGACATAGAAAATCCCCATTTTTGGATTAAGCAAATTTCCTAGTATCCCTTTGACAAACCAATTTCCATATAAGGATGAGTTATCATCAGTATGACAGAAAAACGATCAGGGTCGCATTAATAGTAAACATATCATCGCCATAATGCTTAGCACTGTAGCTACATTTGTCTAAATTTTATTAGCCACTTTAAAATAACTTAGGTTTCTTGCATTCATATATCTTTTTTTCTTCTGTTGGGAAAGTTATCACAATTCCACTTAATAGCATTAAATCCCGTTTCGTCGATAGCGAGGATCGTGAAATGAAAAGCGATTGACATGTTCAATCATATACTATTGTAGGGGGGCACATCATCGCGGATCTGTAGGTTGACTGCTTTCAGAATGTAGTAAATTACACCTAAGGATGTTGTTACTGTTTTTCTAAGAGACCATAATTATGAGAAATCTTCTAAAAATAATTCTGAAAGTATACATGAATATCAATAATGTCCGCTCTTCGCTCAAAGCCGTTTTTGTACCTTACATTAGGGTAATTCCATGCAAAGAGTGGGCCTTGCGGCCATATGAAAACACATCTTTATATGATAAATATTACTACGAAAGAGCTGTAATAAAGGTTTAATAGGAGGAGAGTAAAAAATACTTTTCACAATAAGGTTTACCGACGATCCAACCGCATTCAATATTAGAAAGCAATATTTAAATCATCACATTGAGTGGTTGAAACAGAAACGAGAAGTGGTTAAGGCTGCTGGCTCATTACGAGAAAAGCATAATGACCAACCTATAGGGGCACTATGGATAGTTGAGGCAGAAAGTGAAGAGGAGGCCTTATCAATATTTTCTGATGACCCGTTTTGGGTAAATGGATTGAGAGCATCTGTTGAAATTTTATCTTGGCGTTTGGCTTCAGACGATATGATTGCATAATATTGTCCGCAATTTGCTCAAACCAGACCCTTGAGCACTGTTTGAGGGCACTTTAGTACCAAAAGCAGACATCATTCATCATTTATGGGTTAAGCCTTAGTGTATCGCCACGTAAGTTAAAAAATTCCGTTAGGTTATAAGTATTTTTCCATAAACATCGCAAATTAATAATGAAGATTCGAAAGATTTATCTGTAAAAAAGCGATAAACATGACGATAGCACCATATTACATTCATCTTAAATACTGTGAGAAAAAGTGCCCCACCTCAGTGAAATGAGTTATTGTTTCGGATGCATTTGGATCCATATGGTACTGAGCATGAGACATTCCTTCAAATATCATTAAATTTGCATCAACGCCTGCTTGACGTAATTTTAAGTGCATACGAACGGTATTACTTAAAAATAAATCTCGCGTGCCTGAGGTTAATAATGTGGGAGGAAATCCTGTAACGTCACTATAAACAGGTGAAAGCATTGGGCCTTTTAAATCATGTCCATTCGCATAAAGCTTTGCTGCATCACCTAACCAGCCATCATAGCTGACTAAAACATTATCGACGCCTTCATTCGTAAAATAGCTATCCCCAGTTTTTGTTAAATCAGACCAAGGTGTGCCGGGGGCTATAGCAGCAGGTAAAGGTAACCCAGCCGTCTTAATCCTTAACATAAGGGCTAGCGTCATACCTCCGCCCGCCGAGGTGCCAAACACACCAATTTTATTTGCTGGTACACTTTTTAATAATGTTTGATAAGCATCAAAAGCATCATCTAGCGCGGCTGGATAAGGATGTTCTGGTGGCATTCGGTAATCAACCACAATGACTCGATACCCTGCGATCCCCGACATATAAGTTGCTTCTAATGTCCCTGCTTCTCCCGCCCCAAGAACATAACCTCCCCCATGAAGATTGAGTAACACGCGGTCTTGATTTTCTTTTTTCATCCGTTTAGGAGTGAGAATAAAAATAGACACGTTACCGAGTTTATTAGCTTCTAATGAAACTTCTAATTGTTGGCGTAACGCGGGTAATGTTGTTTCAATTGCAGTATCAAAATCTTGAACCCATTGATTCCACTCTTGTGCATTTTTAGGATGAACGTCCCACGAAGATGCAGGTTTGGCAATCAAAGACTGCATCTGTGTACTGACCGTATTTGGAATAGGAAACTGACGAGTTTCGCTCGAAGAAAAAGCAAAGAAAGTCATCATAAAATTGACCAATAAAGCAAACAGTATTTTTCTCAATGCATTTACCTCAATTGTGATTTAATGACTAAACAGGCTACAACTTATAAGTTCTGCTGAAAGAAAACAGTGAGTTTATCGAAAGGGATCTTTCTTGGATTATCATATAAATCAACATGATCAGCATTTGGAATAATCAAGAGTTCTTTAGGTTCTGAAGCTACTTTGTACACATCTTCAGAGTAATAACGAGAATGTGCATTTTCTCCTGCAATCAGCAAAATTGGTCTTGGTGATATCATTTCAATATTGGTATGCATTGGAAAATTAAAAAAAGATATAGGCGTTGTTGCTGTCCACGCGGTTGTTGAGTTAATTGAACGAGGATGAAAACCTCGAGAAGTACGGTAATAATCAAAAAATGCGGCTAATACAGGTGGCGCATTCTCTGGCAAAGTCTCCGGTAAAACACGTTGCCCTTCGATAATATTGCCATCTTCATCGAATGGCACCTCATGGTAACCTAAAGCATAGTGTCCATTTTTTGCATCTTTCCAGCGCTGCTGGCTAAGATAATCAATCACTTTATGTTGTTCTTCAATAGTGTAACTATCTTGATACCCACGGCTAATACTGCGAGACATATCGTACATTGATGCCGTCGCTACGGCTTTAATACGTGAATCGCTACTCGCTGCGGTTAAAGCCATACCACTTAATCCACAAATAGCTAGCACCCCAATACGGCTACGGTCAACATTTGGCTGTAGACCTAAAAAATCAACAGCAGCACTAAAGTCTTCCGTATTGATATCCGCAGACGCAACATTTCGAGGCTCGCCCCCACTTTCGCCAGTAAAAGAGGGATCAAACGCGAGAGTAATAAAACCACGTTCCGCTAATGTCTGTGCATACAACCCTGAAGACTGTTCTTTTACTGCGCCAAATGGACCACTCAATACAATCGCAGCGGATAACCCACTGGTATCTTTAGGTTGATATAAATCTCCGACTAAGGCTAAACCATAACGATTTTTGAATGTGACTTTTTTATGTTCAACTTTATCACTTTTTACAAAGGTTTTATCCCATCGCTCACTGAAACTTGTATTTGGTTGTGCTAATACTGGCGCTGTAATTATGGATGCCATACTTGCAACAGCAATACTTGCCCCCGTCAATTTCAATAAATCTCTACGTTCATGATTCATAATGTGCATCCTCTTTTAGTCATTTCTTTGGATAAGCTCTATCACGGCTTGTTTTGGTGATGTAAATTCCAGATATTCCAGTCCTTGAGTTATTTTTCCTAATTTAAATAACCCTGATGAGTAACTAAATGGTTGATAAAAAATAGCGATATTCCCCCAAGGGGCATAATAAGTCATGTCCCCCACTTCTGGCACGATCCCACTGGATGTATTACCGGTCAGTAACTTTCGGGGAAGATAAGTGATTTTTTCTGTGGATGAGTAATCTGCCAATTCAACGGTGAGCGGTAATAAACGGATAAAATCACGCGCTATTTCTGAATCTTCTAGCTCTGCCTTAATTATTTGCGTATCAAGACGGATTTCAATTAAGTACACTTGAGGCTCTATTGATAAATTACGCGCCAATAATGGCTGGTTAATACTGCCAAATACCAACAGAAAATAAAAAGTTAATGAGGTAAACCTATTTTTAAATAATAGATTCAACATATTATTTTTTCCTTTCGGCCTTTGCTGTGCATTGAACAAGTATTGCTGCAACGATAAGAAATAACGCACTGATTGCAAAAGTACTTTCATAGCCCATCGAATCAAAGAATATGCCTCCTACCGAAGCACCACAGGCAATAGAAAGTTGGATTACTGCAACCATCAATCCGCCTCCAGCCTCTGCGTTATTGGTAAATACTCGAGGTACCCAGCTCCACCAGCCAACAGGTGCCGCAGTTGCAATAAAGCCCCAAATACTCAGCAATACAATGACAACAAAAATGGAGTAACTAAAGAAAATAAGTGATACTGCAATACTGGCCATCAGTAATGGAATGACCATCAATGTTTGATAGAACCCTATTTTTAATACACGATTAATCAGTAGAGTTCCGATAAATCCCGTAATACCAATAAGTAACAAAATAAATGTCACCATTGAGATATCGACTTTTACCACAGTCTCAAGAAAAGGACGTACATAGGTAAATAGAGTAAATTGCCCCATAAAAAATAGACCGATAGCAAACATACCGAGTATGACGACACGGTATTTCAAAAAGCTAAAAATCCCGAAAATCTGAGGTGTATTTTTATGATTACTAGAATCAGTTGGCATTGAGGGTAAACTCCCCCATAACCACACCATCGTTGCCACGGCTATAGGGACTAAACTTAAAAAAGCACCTCGCCACCCAATAGTTGATCCTAAATAAGCTCCTAAAGGTGCAGCAATAACGGTTGCTAGCGCATTACCGCTATTGAAAATAGCCAGTGCTTTAGGCACTTGCTCTATTGGTACAAGACGCATTGCTGTCGCAGCTGACATAGACCAAAAGCCACCTACGACAATACCTATTAGCGCACGGCCTGCCATATAAATATAATAATTGGAGGCTAAAGCAATCAATGCGCCTGAGACTCCCATTAAGAACGTAAGCCCCAGTAATAAAGCTTTACGATTTAAATGACGAGTAAGTGCAGAAATAAATAAGCTCGTTATGACAGCAAATATTCCAGAGATAGTAATGCCTTGTCCCGCCATTCCTTCTGTCACCTGAAAATCAAGCGCTAACGGCGTTAACAAACTCACAGGCATAAATTCTGAAGCTATCAAAACAAAAACACATAGCGTCATGGCAAAAACTGCACTCCAGTTCGCTCTTTCGGGAAAGTTTCGCTCTTGTAAAATGGCATCATCCATCGATTATATTCACCTATGCACCTACGATATTTAATGGACATCATCATGGCATACAGGTAATAATTTAATTAGTGGGTATAATCTTTATGAACTTGTGAGAAAAATTCATTAATGATGAAAGGTAAAATGAATGACTTGCACGCTTTTCTGATCGTTGCTCAAGAGCAAAGTTTTACAAAAGCGGCTGCAAGACTTGGTGTGACGCCTTCGGCCTTAAGCCATACAATACGACTTTTGGAAGAGCGTTTAGGGATTCGACTTCTCGCAAGAACAACCCGAAATGTTTCAGTGACAGAGGCTGGCGCACAACTGATGAATGCCATTCGTCCTCTATTTGAACAGATTGATATTGAACTTAATGCATTAAGTGAGTTAAGAGACAGCCCCAGAGGGACTATTCGCTTAAGTTGTACCGATGACCAAATAGAAATTTATATTCGACCAATATTGAATAATTTTTTACAAAAATACCCTGATATCACAATAGAAATATATGTGGATTATGGATTTACAAATATTGTGGAAGAACGTTTCGATGCAGGAATTCGAATTGGTGATGATATCAATAAAGACATGATAGCCGTTCGCATTGGGCCAGATTGGCGCTTAATTGCAGTCGCTTCCCCAGATTATTTTAAACAGCACCCTAAGCCATTATTGCCTAAAGATTTATCGAAACATCAATGCATCAATATTCGCCATCGTGCTGCGGGTGCTATTTATGCGTGGGAATTTAAACAAGATGGCCATACAACGAGTATAAAAGTGGATGGGCAACTGGTTTTTAATAGTACATTACACCAGTTAAATGCAGCGCTGGACGGAATGGGGATAGCCTATATTCCTGAACACTTAGCAGAGCCTTATATTACCAAGGGTAAGTTACAGGCTGTATTAATCGATTATAGTCCTTGCTTTGAAGGTTTTCACCTGTATTACCCAAACCGTCGGCAGTCCTCACCCGCTTTTATGGCTTTTGTAGAAGCAATAAGGTATCGATTCAAGGAGCATCACAAGTAAAGATCAATATAATCACTCTATATATTTTTCATACTATAGAGTTAAACTTACTATATAAGTAATACGTCCGCAATTCGCTCTCAGCGGATCTCTGGTTCAATGAGCTTACCCACTTTGTGAAGCGAACATAGCTAATGTCATTTCAGACAGTTGTTACCTAACATAAAGTTAAATTTTTGATTTGTTTACAGTAGCGAGTCATTATGTAAGACCTAGGTAGAGTTAAGCTGTATCGAAGATTACTATACGTAGCTCAATTAACACAAATGGAGGAAAATAATGTCTACCGAAATTTTATTTCCAATTAAAAAGCTTCCTCAATTTGAAGATATCCTCAATAGTATCATCGATGGATTTAATGACTTTTCTTTGTCTACAAAACAATTAACGATAGGGATATCCGCGAAAAAAGGAGTAAACTTAGTTGATAAGTTTATCTATATACATGACCACCAGTATGATTATTTTTGTTGGGTAAGCTTTAATTTTATTGAAGAAAATCTACGTGATATAGAAGATATAGAGTACCCATACATGGGAAGTGTCTCTACAAGAGGTGAGGCTAACTTAAAATTTTCAGCTTTAATTTTATATATAATATCTAGCTCATTGAATTCAAGAATAATTTATGATGATGCTTATTTAATTCAAACTAAAGAGTCTTATCCATCTTGTGAATTAAAACTATTTGTTGAGCGTTACATTCAAGATCTTTATTCCATTACTTAATGGGAGGATCTCTATTCCACACTGAAATCTAAATTAACGATCTTACAAGCTCTCAGCCAACCGGATAATCAACTGTCCGGCTTAACGAGTAAGGGGATAGTGGCTTCTCACCTCAAACCTTAGTTCTTTTAGCCACTGACCACGTAAAACGAGTTGTGGTATGCCGTTGTGTTTACCTCGGTTGGGACATAACCCCTCTTGTATATTTTGAGGTTTTGCCATTTCTTATTTAGCTACCTCATTTTTTTACACTCTCCCTCTTGCTCCTCTCTTAACTTTCAAATTTCAAGGTATCGGTCTATTTACACGTTCTTTTTATCTCCATACTCGAAAAACGCTATCAGCCTAACCCGTGCCATCAACACGCAAGGGGATCAAGCAAAATCGAGATGCACAGTAATTACCAATCGATAAATAAACAAATGGGTATCAATGCAGCCAAAGGAGATTTTGATATCACAGTGAGTCATCATACCCAGCTCGATGGCATAATAATGAGTAGTACGGTAGAAGCTGAATGACATCGATGTTGGTTTAATTCACCTAAAAAATCGTTACAAAAACATTATGAGAAGCCTAGAAGAGAAGTCGAAATGGATGTGCAACGTAGATATAAAAACATTTCCTCAGAGAGCTATTTAGGCCAATACCTTAAAACTCTAACTCAGACTCCATCGGCAATAAAAACGAAATAGGCATTTTTCAAAAATACGAGTCATTTATTTTCTTTTAAATCCATTTGGGTAGACTATTGCCATCAAAAATAATGGAGCACCACACAATGCCTCTACAAGCTGATTTTATACCACTAACAAAAGAAATGATTGAGGAATGCGCTAGACTCTATTGCAAGACCTATAGCTCAGCACCTTGGTTTGAACATTGGCCATCGCATCAGCCCATTATCGAATTTATTACCCATCATTTAGGTAATAATTACTTTATGGGCTTTGTTATTCAAATAGATAAACGCATTGTGGGTGCCTGCCTTGGCTTTAAAAAACCGTGGAATCAGGGAGTAGAATATTATATTGATGAACTCTTTATTCATCCTGATTTTCAAGGAAAAGGTCTTGGAAGTGCTTTTATGCAACACATTGAACAACAATGCGTTCAGCATAATCTTAATGCTATTATCCTAAATACAGAAAAAGGCTTTCCTGCCGAGAATTATTATCAACGCAATGGCTTTACGATACACAATAATTTGATTATCTTATCCAAACACACCACTGACAGTCATGATAGTGTCGAATAATGTCATCATTATTTTACTACCACCTAGCCTGTTATTTAACTTTTTAGCTATGTGAGATTATGGATACACCATTGAGTGAATTGCACTTTAAAAATAATGATGAGCAACGTTTTCATCTTGCATTAAAACAGGCTAGTAATGAATATCTAAAATGTAAAAATGACCATGTTTACGCTAGCTCAATGGATATCTGCTTAGTTCTCGGTATGTTTGTGATTGCCATTATCTGTTATATTCCCACGCTATTGACGTATTCAACGTTTGTCTATGTTATTGCCTATATCTGTTTTGTGTTGTTAATCATGTTATTAAATGTCCTTGGACAACATGATGCCTGCCATAATACGCTGTTTAAAACACCATGGCTCAATCGTATTTTTGGTCGTCTAGTTACCTTACCTCTGGGACTTGAACCTGAATTTTGGCGTGCGAGACATGTCTATTTTCATCATCGCTATGCCAATATTGAGCATTATGATTTAGATACGGAAGAAAATGGTATTTTTCGACAAACGCCTTTTCAAAAATGGCGCCCAGTCATGAAATACCAATACCTGTATTGGCCACTCATTGCTTCATTCTCTCTAACTTGGATTGCATTCGTTTTTGATTGGTCTGATCGGACAGGGAAAACCCCGCTAAAATCACGTGGAATTTTAACAGGCTGGTCAGGTTGGCTATTATTTTTTACTAGCAAACTTGCTCATCTATTATTAATGCTAGGATTACCCTTATTCATTGCCCATCATAATGGTATTAGTGTGATGACCATTTTGCTCACCTATCTAGTAAGCCAGATGATTGCTTCCTTATTTGTTGTCTATTTGCTGTTAGGCACACATTGGGCAGAAACTGCCTTTTTTGAGGCGTCTGATAATCAGCAGATGCCTCACGGCTGGTATCAACACAATTTTATTACTGCGTGTGATTGGCTCCCCTCCCCTAAATATTTATGGCGTTTAACTGGGGGATTAAATTACCACCTCACTCATCATCTCTTTCCTGGTTGGCATCATCGGCATTACCCTGCACTTGCAGCAATTATCGAAAAACTTGCAAAACAACATAATATGCCGTATCGCTGTATTAGCTATCGACAATTGCTGAGCGCTCAAATTCGTTTTCTACGCCAGATGGGGAAAGAGCCACAATAATAAAACAGTCTAAAATAGGTTAACCTGCATACTGAGTGATGCCAGTATAACCTTTACCTTGGTATATTTTATCGACATCCCCTGTCGCTAATGCCACTTTATAAACGCCACCAAGCAGATCTGCAACATACATTAATTGTGCTTCTTTATCATGTGTTAAACCTATTGCTTCATTAAAGCCTCGACAAATAACGCGATAATGAGTTAGCCCATTGCTGGTAATGTCAGCACGGTTTAAACTATTACCCTTTGGTTCACCGCCTCTGTCGGTCCAATAAAGGACATGCGCTTGTTGATCAAGCAATAGATCAATAGGCTCAGGAAGATCACCGAGCAATAATTCAATATCTTTTCTCGACGATGGCTGATAATGGCTAGCGGGATGTAAAGGCGCCCTAAATAAACGACCAACCCCACCCTTTGCCGTTCCCTTTTGGGTCCAGTAAAGCCAGTTATTCGGAGCATCAACGGCAATTCCCACACATTGGTCAAGTATATCGACTTTGTTTAGGCTATTTCGAGGTCGCTCAATATGAACGTGTAAATCTGTTCCGTCAATGTTACATGAGCTAACTTTTCCGCCTTCTCGGTCACACCAATATAAACGCTGAGTTTGTTGATCGAGTTGGAGTTGTTTTGGCGTTCGTACAAGCCCATTTCCTACCAACATTTTTCTTTCTGTGGCATCAAAACTCATGACATTTATAGAACCATCATCGGCGTCATAGTCATCCCCCATATTGCTCCAATAAATTAACCTTTTTATAGGGTCAACAGCGATACCATCCGGTGTACCGCCAAGGCCTTCAATTAGTGTATCAATTTGGGCTGTTGATTTGTGAAGCTGAATAATTGCGGGATTGATAACATCCAATAGTAATAAATAAGGTTGAGAGAGCTCGCTAGGTTTCACATTAATACCTCATCATGTATTTAATTAACGTCATACTACAAATATAGTTAGCCAATTGATAATTAGCTAACTAATGATTAGAAATATAATGTGTTTTTAGGTGTCTAGCGAAGATCGTATGTTGCGAGAATGTATTCTTAACGTTAATTTATTGACTATAAAATATAATGACTACTTTTGATATCAGTCTAGGCCAAAATAAGATTAACTAGCCCAATTCGTTATTACTTATTTTATTTAGCTTAAGTGTTTCTTAAGAAACTGTTCATCACTAGGCTAATTAAGATAACAATGCCTCTATATTTAATATCTATTTATGTTTGTAGAAATATAATTACTAAACAATTTCAGATTGTAACAATTTATTATAAATAACATAAAGAATGGTTGGCGACTCATATGAAAAAAGTCGAATATTCACTCAAAAAACTGCGCACATTAGTGATCAGCGATAGGCTCTATCTATCTAATAAATTTAGAAAAAAACTTAACTATACGCCTAATTTCAATAATCCTAAAAGCTTTAATGAAAAAGTAAACTATAGGATGTTATATGATAGGATGTTCTGGTCTAATTCAAATAGACACTTCAATTTGAGACACTAGAAGTTGTCTGACTTGGAGTGATTATGAATCAGAAACGTAAATATAATAGCTACACCAAAGAATTCAAACAAGAAGCTGTT
This sequence comes from Providencia sp. PROV080, assembly GCF_033688105.1. Classification (NCBI taxonomy): domain Bacteria; kingdom Pseudomonadati; phylum Pseudomonadota; class Gammaproteobacteria; order Enterobacterales; family Morganellaceae; genus Providencia; species Providencia sp. PROV080. Next base: position 1,627,287 of record NZ_CP096346.1, on the reverse strand, counting down.
GCCTTGGTGACGGAGCAAGGTTACAGCGTGGTTGAAGCGGCTCAGGCCGTAGGTGTTAATCCCAACCAAATTTATGCTTGGAAAAAGCATTTTGAAGACCAAGCCAGCGGTGTTGCTCTATCTGATGATGAGCGTGCTGAGCTACGCAAACTACGCGCTGAAAACAAGCGTTTGCGCATGGAGAAAGAAATATTAAAAAAGGCTTCGGCCTTCTTCGCCAAGGAAATGAAATAAACTTTAAGTTTATTCACCAAGCACGGCAAGAAGGCTACCCAGTAGGCTTAAGTTGTAAGACGCTTGGGCTTAGTCGTTCAGGCTACTATGCATGGGATAAACGCCCAGCACAGCTCATTACTGAGGATACACTGATGTTGTATCGCACAGCTAAGCAACTTTTTAAAGACAGCCGTGAAAGCTTGGGTAGCCGTGAATTAATGAAAAAACTGAATCAGCATGGCTTCGCTATTGGTCGTTATAAAACGCGTTCCATCATGCAAAGGCTTAACCTTGTCGTTAGGCAGCGCGTAGCTTACAAGGTAACAACACAGCGCGATAAACGTCATTTGGCTGCGCCGAATTTAGTCAGTATGGACTTTAACCCAGAACGGCCCAACCAAGTATGGGCGGGTGATATTACCTACTTAAAAACGGCACAGGGCTGGATGTATTTAAGCGTGGTCATGGATCTTTATTCGCGGCGTATTGTTGGCTGGTCGATCAGTAAACGCATGACGACAGACTTAGTTTTAAAGTCATTGCAACAAGCTTATTGGCTAAGAAAGCACCCTAAGGGAGTTATCTTCCATAGCGACCGCGGTTCGCAATACACCAGTAAAAAGCTAAGGAAAGCCTTAGTCAGAATGGGTATAAAGCAATCAATGGGCGACACAGGCGCTTGCTGGGATAATGCAGTAGTTGAACGCTTCTTTGGAAGCTTAAAGCATGACTGGATATTAAAAGTCCATCACGCAACTTACGAAGAAATGGTTGCGGATGTTACGGCTTACATGAAGTATTATAACGTAAAAAGGCTTCATACAGCTAACGGGGATGTGAGCCCTGTTGAGTATGAAAATTATCAATTAAAAGTGTCCACTTGGACTTGACCAGTACAGGAATCCGTTATATACACAACTGGCAGACAAGCTAGCGGTGAGAGAATATGTCTCTCGAAAAATTGGTGAGCAATATTTAGTCCCCATTTTGGCCACTTATGATGACGTTAATGCAATCGATATTGATAAGTTACCAGAGCGTTTTGTATTAAAGTGTAATCATGATAGTGGTAGTAGTATTATTTGTGTGGATAAAAAGCGTTTTGATCTCCAAAAAGCAAAAGATAAGCTTTCATTCCATCTTATAAAAAATTTGTACTACATTACTCGTGAACGGCATTATAAAGGTATTCAAGCTCAAATAATTTGTGAATCATATATCGATCTATTTACAAACAAAAATAGGAAGCTTGTACCTGAGACTTGTCGTATTCACTGCTTTGCAGGAAAACCGACCTTTGTTGAAATCGACTATACCGATGAATTTGGAAATGAGTTCATCAATATTTATGATACCGAATGGCAACTACAACCTTTCACGTTTGGTTATCCAAACATGTTAGAACCTGTTGCTGAACCAGCGTTGTTTCAAGATATGTTAAGGCTAGCTCAGCGACTTGTCAGCCCGTTTGATTATTGCCGCGCCGATTTTTTAATGTCTGAAGAGACATTATATTTTAGTGAACTGACTTTTGCGCCCAATGCTGGACGTACAGAAATTCAGCCGTTGTCATGGGATTTTAGATTGGGAGAGATGTGGCAACAAAAAATTATTGGTGCGACTGGTAACATAGAGGCTGAGGGAGCATTAGCCACAGGTACTTTTAGTCATAAGAAAAAATAACTGATTTAGTTAAAAAAACCGTGTTCACTCAATGAGTAACACGGTTTTTTTATATCATCGCTAATTCGCTAATACCCCAGCTTTACGGCGTACACTTGCAATCAACATATAAATGGTTGTGACGGTTAAAACAATAAAGAAGAAGTTCACTAATCCATTATGTTGTTCTAAGAAAGTACCTGCTACTAGCGGCCCGACAGCAGAGCCTACGCTATAGCTAAATAACATGACTTGAGTTGCAGCAACAATGTAAGAAGAATCCAAGTTATCGCAAGCTAGCGTAATCGCAATGGGGTACAAGGCGAATGAAGACATGCCTAACAACGCCAATGCCACTATCATCACCAGATAATCACTAGAGACATAAATGATCCCCATCGCGAATACCCCTAATAATGAGACCATCGCTAACAGAAGCGTTTTACTCATGATCACAGAAAGCTTGCTCACGACGGGCTGAATTAACATGCCACCTAAAATAATCGATGCCATTAATACGCCCACTTGTTGGGTAGTAAATGGACCATTTTTGAGTGATAACGGCATTAATCCATAAATTGTGCCCATCAAAATACCTGACGTCATGCAACCGATAATGGCGGGCTTACTCAGACGAGTTATTTTTTTCAATGACAGTTTTTGATGGGAGTCGCAAGCAGGTTGCCCTTGACGAAATAACAAGGGAGGTAAAACCGCCAGCAATAATAACCCTAGAACCACCATAAAAGGATAAGCACCATGAGTACCAATCACCCCGATGGCTAATTGCCCTAATGTGGTTCCGCCATACAGGGACGTCATATAAAAACTCAGTCGTTTAGCTCTTTCTTTAGGGCTATCACCGATAAGCAACCATGATTCGACAACCACGAAAATCCCTGCAACAGCAATCCCTGCAACCACACGGTTTGGTAGCCAAGCCGCAATGCTTGGAGTCCAAGGTAAGATAACTACCGTTGCCGCAAGCAGTAATAAAAAGGCAATAAATGAAAGACGATGGCCAATTTTAGCAATAATAGGCTCAATCATCATTGAACCTATTAATAATCCAATATAATAGGCACTCGCTAACCACCCCGCATAACTGGTATCAATATTGAATCCACCCATTGATAATGGGATTAAACTCATCAGGTAGCCCGATGCGATGGCAAAAATAGTCAAGCCAGCGACAGGAACGAAAGTACTGTCTTGTTTGCGCATTAATGTAGAGGCCTGTTTCACGACCTACTCTCCCACTGACAAAATAAATAATGACTCGTCATATTTCAAATTGCAGCATGCCTGACTTTGCGATTAGGACTAGAGGCATAATGGAGTATGCGCCTAGTAACACATTCACGGGTCACTTAGCTGTATTTGAAAATTTTTAGAGTATCTGCGCTGCATTCATCGGGGGGCCACGCGGCAATATTGAGTACCTAAAAAGCACTCAGTCCGGCGACTACTGCAGGTGTTAAAATAAAATGATAAGACTAATTTGGCGGCAATATAGAACTTTACTCAGTTAAATTAAAATGAGAAAAACTAATGCTCACTAGCAAAAATATTTATGTGAGAAAAATCACGTTTTTTTGCGACTTGATTTTTACGCCTATCAGGTTAGATAATAAATAAATATCATTAAAAACAATAGGTTGAAAAAACCTCATTCCATTGTAACCTATACCGCATTGTTGGTTAATTTTAAACCGCATCACGTTAATTTATTTAGTGGAACAACCATTAAAAAATATTTTCTTACAATATTGTGCTGCACTATTTACTTGATAAAGTCACTTACTAGTATGAATCATCTATTTTATTCATTTTTTGAATTGAAAATCTTATTTATCTTTAATTAATTTCATTTTAATTAAAGAGAGCTATTTTCTTGTTTTAATCGACGCCACAATGTTGTGCGACTAATCCCTAAATAGCGTGCTACGGCTTGCCTATCCCCATTAAAATAATCCATGACTTCAGATAGCGTCTCTCCTATCGGTTGATTTTCGACTAAATCATTCCTCTCGGTTTTACGCTCAGGTGATAAATTCATGAGCATTTTTTGGGTAATGCCTTTATCGGGGTAAGCACTGCAATATAATGCAACCCGTTCCATCAAATTACGTAATTCTCGAACATTGCCAGGCCATAAATATTGGCTAAAAAACTCACGACAACTAAATAGCTGTTGTACTCTAAAAGCAGGCAATGACTGCTGTAACCCAGCGAAAGCCAGTTTGAGCAATCTTTCTGCTAACATGTAAATGTCCTCTCCTCGTTCGTGTAGCGAAGGTACCTTCATACGCAATACGCCCAAACGATAAAATAGATCGGCTCTAAAACGGCCCTCTTTTACCCAGTTATCAAGGTCACAATGTGTTGCACAAATGACGCGGACATTCACCTGCAAGGGACGATAGCCACCAATTCTGACGACGGTCATCTCTTCCAAAACCCTGAGTAATCGCGTCTGTAAGGCCAATGGCATCTCACCGATTTCATCTAAAAATAGCGTTCCTCCATTTGCCATTTCAAACAATCCCGCACGTCCACCACGTCGTGATCCAGTAAATGCCCCCTCTTCATAACCAAACAGTTCCGCTTCTAATAAATTTTCAGGAATGGCGCCACAATTGACTGCGACAAATGGGATCGGAGATTTATTCCTTTTATGTTGATTAAATAATCGATATTCATGATGAATAGCCTGAGCGACCATCTCTTTACCTGTTCCGCTTTCTCCTTGGATCAATACGGTCGCTTCTGACTTCGCATATAGCATAATATCTTGGCGAACGCGCTCCATTAGCGGTGAAGCACCAATTAAGTCGTTAATCGTGTGCCGTACTTTGGTTGTATTTTCAGATTGATAACCTGTTGGTATGGTTTTTTGGTCATAGGAGATACGACTTAATTCTATTGCATCATAAAATGCTTGGCGTATCGTTTCGGTTGAATAGATAAAGATCCCCGTCATTTCTAATTCTTGAGCGAGATCCATAATTAACCCAGCGCCAACAACGACATTAATTCCCATCGCTTTCAACGCTTTTAATTGTGCACGCGCATCTTCTGCGGTGATATAGCTACGTTGTTCAATGCGCAAACCAAAATTTCGCTGAAATTCATCCAGTGATGGAATGATTTTTTGATAATTAATAATGCCAACTTTATGGCTAATTTCACGAGCCTTAGCTAAGGCTTGCATCACATCGAAACCACTCACTTTAACAATAATGACTGGCACCGATACATGGCTTTTTAAGTAAGCACCATTTGAACCCGCACTGATTATTGCATCACAATGACCTGTTTTTAATCGTTCACGCACCTCTTCAGCAGCCTGCTCAAACCCCATATTCAGCGGTGTAATATCCGCCTGTGCACTGAATTCAGGGCTAATATCACGAAAAAGTGTGAATAATCGCGAAACAGAAACTGTCCAAATAATCGGTTTTTGCATACTGTTAGCCCTAAAAGTCTTATGATGTTTCGATAACGTTTCATTTAACACTAGCATTGTTTCAATGAAACATCACAGCCTCTTGTTCAAGAATTCAAAAGTCAGTCACAAACCTCATCTATTTCACATCACATTGATTTCAAATAGATAAAATAATTATTACACCTATATTAGATTTTGGCATGGCACTTGCTATACATAAAATAACAAACACAGATACATTTTGTTAGCAATTTGATAACGTGAGGTTTCTATGCCATCAATACCCGCAGGCCAAGCTTTTCGTCATGCATTAAGTAGTGAAACACCTTTACAACTCGTCGGGACTATCAATGCCAACCATGCTTTATTAGCTCAACGAGCAGGTTATAAAGCGATTTATCTTTCCGGTGGAGGGGTTGCAGCAGGCTCTTTAGGGATGCCAGACCTCGGTATATCGACCTTAGACGACGTCCTGATTGATATTCGACGCATTACAGATGTTTGTGATTTGCCTTTAATGGTTGATGCTGATATTGGGTTTGGCCCTTCTGCATTTAATGTCGCACGCACCGTGAAATCAATATATAAAGCAGGAGCCGCTGGCTTACACTTAGAAGATCAGGTTGGCGCTAAACGTTGTGGACATCGACCGAATAAAGAGATCGTTTCTACGCAAGAAATGGTTGATCGTATTAAAGCCGCGGTTGATGCTCGTGTTGATGATAGTTTTGTGATCATGGCACGTACAGATGCGCTTGCCGTCGAAGGATTAGAAGCCGCATTAGAAAGAGCTCATGCTTATATTGAAGCCGGCGCAGATATGCTATTCCCTGAAGCAATTACTGAATTAAATATGTACCAACAGTTTGTCGATCATACTCAAGTTCCTGTGCTTGCTAATCTGACTGAATTTGGTCAAACCCCTCTTTTCACACTTGATGAATTACGCAGTGTCGGTATTGCAATCGCCCTGTACCCACTCTCTGCTTTTCGTGCCATGAATAAAGCGGCTGAACAGGTTTACACCACATTACGTCAAGAAGGCACTCAAAAAAGTGTTATCCCATTGATGCAAACCCGCGATGAACTTTATCAGAGCATTAATTATTACGATTATGAACAAAAATTAGACGCACTTTTCTCACAACAAAAATAATCGCTCCAATAAAAAAAGTTGTGCGACACCGACAGAGGATAATCCGATGAATGAACAACTTAATACGACTGGAACATCACAATTTAAACCTAAAAAATCCGTGGCGCTTTCTGGTATTGCCGCTGGTAATACTGCACTCTGTACTGTTGGTAAAAACGGTAATGATTTGCACTATCGAGGGTATGATATTCACGACCTCGCGACACAATGTGAATTTGAAGAAGTCGCCTATTTGCTTATTCATGAAAAATTACCGACAAGCTCGGAGTTAACCGCATATAAAGAAAAACTCAAAGCGTTAAGAGGACTTCCTGCTAGTGTCAAACAGACCTTGGAGTCCATTCCGGCCAACGCACATCCAATGGATGTCATGCGTACCGGTGTTTCAGTCATGGGTTGTGTATTACCTGAAAAAGAAGCACATACATTAGCAGGTGCAAAAGACATTGCAGACAGGTTACTTGCCTCTCTTGGTTCCATGTTGCTCTATTGGTATCACTTCAGCCATCATGGTCGTCGTATTGAAACAGAAACCGATGATGATTCAATCGGCGCGCATTTCTTGCACTTATTACACGGTAAAAAACCGCCCGCTCAATGGGAGCGTTTCATGCATATTGCCTCCATTCTCTATGCTGAGCATGAATTTAATGCATCCACTTTTGCAGCAAGAGTAATAGCAGGAACTGGCACCGATTTTTATTCCGCGATTACCGGAGCCATTGCCGCATTGCGAGGCCCTAAACATGGTGGGGCAAATGAGGTTTCATTAGAAATTCAGCAGCGTTATTCCTCTATTGAAGAAGCAGAACAAGATATCATCGCTCGCCTTGCAAGGTCGGAAGTGGTGATTGGTTTTGGTCATCCTGTTTATACGCTTGCGGACCCACGCCACCCTATTATTAAGTCCGTGGCGCTACAACTATCCGAACAGAATTTAAATCGCCAACTCTATGATATTGCCCATCATTTAGAGTTAGTGATGAAGCGAGAAAAAAACATGTTCCCCAACTTAGATTGGTTTTCAGCCGTAACCTATCATTTAATGGGGATCCCTACCGCGATGTTTACCCCCCTGTTTGTAATGGCGCGCACCGCTGGATGGTCTGCCCACATTATCGAACAGCGCCAAGATAATAAAATTATCCGACCTTCTGCTAATTATATTGGTCCAGAAAATAAATTATTTACTCGTATGGAACAACGTTAATAAGGATGACATTCATGACAACTGCTCTTTCAACTCAACAAGAATTCGATAAAGTGATCAGTGATATCGTTGATTATGTTACTGAATATCCAATTACTTCTGAGCTTGCCTATGAAACCGCTTATTATTGTTTTTTAGATACACTCGGTTGTGGCATGGAATCTCTCGAATATCCGGCTTGTAAAAAATTACTCGGTCCTATTGTTCCCGGTACTCTCGTACCTAATGGCGCTAAAGTTCCAGGAACGCAATTTCAGCTAGACCCTGTTCAAGCGGCTTTTAATATTGGCGCGATGATCCGTTGGCTAGATTTTAATGACACATGGCTTGCTGCTGAATGGGGGCATCCTTCTGATAATCTCGGTGGTATTTTAGCGGTTGCTGATTGGTTATCACGAGAAGCTATCGCAAAAGGTAAAGCCCCTTTAACCATTAAGCATGTATTAACGGCGATGATTAAGGCCCATGAAATACAAGGATGCATTGCCTTAGAAAATGCGTTCAATAAAGTTGGGCTTGACCATGTCATCTTAGTGAAAGTGGCTTCTACTGCTGTTGTCGCTCACATGCTAGGACTCAATCGCGAAGAAATCCTGAATGCGGTATCTCTTGCTTGGATTGATGGTCATAGTTTACGTACCTATCGTCACGCGCCGAACACGGGTTCACGCAAATCTTGGGCGGCTGGAGATGCAACATCTCGCGCAGTGCGTTTAGCTTTAATGGCACAAAAAGGTGAAATGGGCTACCCCAGTGCATTAACCGCCAAAACATGGGGGTTCTATGATGTGTTGTTTAATGGGCAAGCTTTCCGTTTTCAACGCACTTACGGCTCCTATGTCATGGAAAACGTGCTATTCAAAATCGCTTTCCCTGCTGAATTCCATGCACAAACCGCTGTAGAGGCAGCATTACAACTGCACGATAAACTGAAATCACTCGGAAAAAGTGCAGAGGATATTGAGAGTGTATCAATACGCACCCATGAGGCGTGTATACGTATTATCGATAAGCAAGGTCCGCTGAATAATCCAGCTGATCGTGATCATTGTATTCAATATATGGTCGCAGTCCCGCTGATTTTTGGACGTTTAACTGCTGCTGATTATGAGGACAATATTGCTCATGATCCACGCATCGATACCTTGCGTAGCAAAATAGTTTGCCGTGAAGAACCTAGCTTCACTCAAGACTATCATGACCCTGATAAACGCTCTATCGCGAATGGATTAACGATCAAACTGAAAGATGGACAAGTCTTTGATGAGTTGTTAATCGAATACCCTGTTGGTCATAAACGCCGCCGTAAAGAAGGGATCCCTTTGCTATTAAAGAAATATCGCACTAATTTGGCTCGTCAATTTCCTGAAACTCAGCAATTACGCATTCTTGCTGCTTCATTAGATAAACCGCTATTAGAAGCGATGCCCGTCAATGAGTTTATGGACTTATTTGTTATTTAATCATGAAGTTTAAGTATGGGAGCATTAGCGCCCATACGCCCATATTTGATGAATAGCACCTTGCTATTCATCAATTCCTGTTTTAGATAAAAATTAAATAGAGTGTGTTGTCATTCAAGAATGAAAACATGGCTTTCATCAAGCTAGATACTGGGTTATCAAGTAAAACAGGGGACATTCGTCCCCTGAGGTGGTTGACAACGCGGGATAAAAGCGTGGTTTTTCCCGCGTTGTATTATCAGCCGAAAATCAATAAATTGATTTTCCTCGTTTATTTTCAAAACCTATTCGACTTGCCGCCAAACATACTCGGTTTGTCAGCCGTCTGAGGGGACATTCGTCCCCTGTTGATTGTTTCAATCTATTCACTTACCAAAACAGTGCATACAGAACACACAAGATAATGAAGATTGCATAAGAGGCGATATTGAAACCCGCGGAGGTTTTAAAAGTTTCAGATGTCAAAATAATGGCGCCTTGGCTATCATCTTCTTTTGACGTGGTTAAACTAATTAAACCAATGACAACGGCTGTAAAGAAGAAGGTATACATCATTTGATCAAGGAATGGCATTCCTAATGGCATTAATTTTAAGAATAAAGCAAATGGAATGGAGAGCAGTACACCGATAATGGCCCCTTTTGCATTCGTTTTTTTCCAGAATAAACCCAGCAAGAATACGGCTAAAATTCCAGGGCTTACTAATCCAGTATATTCTTGAATATATTGGAAAGCTTGACCAATATTACCCAGTAATGGAGCAATAAAGCAGGCAATAATTAATGCAACTACAGCACTAACTCGACCCACATTCACTAATTTATGATCACTTGTTGAAGGTGCGATATATTCTTTATATATATCCATGGTGAAAATCGTAGCCACTGAGTTCAGCATAGAAGCTAATGATGACACGATCGCTGCTGCCAATGCGGCAAAAACAATACCTTTAGCGCCTACAGGTAAGAATTGCGTTAACCAAGGATAAGCTTTATCTGCCTGAGCAAGTGTTGGAATATGCTCCTGCGCCATGGTACCTAAACCAGCTAGCAGTTGTGGGTCAGTCACAATCACATACGCTGCAATCCCAGGTACAACAACCAGAATAGGCACAATAAGTTTTAAGAAAGCGGCAAAGACGAGGCCTTTTTGCGCTTCATTGATCGATTTCGCCGCTAAAGCACGTTGAATAATATATTGGTTAAAACCCCAATAATACAAGTTAGCAATCCATAGGCCACCAATCAGCACAGCGATACCCGGTAAATTACTGAACTGAGGGTTATCTTGACTTAAGATCATTTCAAAGTGTTGAGGTGCTTCACTCACCATGCGGCTCATTCCCGCAGAGAGCCCACCGTCTCCACCAATATAACTGACCGCCATTATTGCCGTGAGTAAGCCACCGAGGATCAGGAAGAATACCTGTACAACGTCAGTCCACGCGACTGCCGATAGGCCACCATATAAAGAGTAAGCAACCGCAAACAATGCCAAACCAAAAATAGCGTAAGACATTGGGATACCTAGGATAGTTTGTAAAGCTAACGCCCCTAAATATAATACTGACGTTAGGTTAACAAACACGAATAATGCGAGCCAAAATACCGCTAAAATCGTTTTTAGTGTGCGGTTGAAACGCTTTTCAACAAATTCAGGAATGGTAAAAATGCCTTTATCGATAAAAATAGGCATAAAGTATTTAGCAACAATAATTAATGTTAGTGCCGCCATCCATTCATAAGACGCGATCGCTAATCCAATAGAAAATCCTGAGCCAGACATGCCAATAAACTGCTCAGCAGAAATATTTGCCGCAATGAGTGAAGAGCCGATGGCCCACCAAGGTAACGTTTTGCCCGCTAGAAAATAGTCTTTAGTCCCCTTTTTCTCACCTTTTTTATTCCGAGAAACCCATAAACCCACTGATATGATGATAAGTACATACAGGATAAATACCCCGTAATCTAATGTACTTAAGCCAACACCTTCTGTATGCATGATCAATTCCCTCACCAAAATGATTCGCAATCAGTGTAAACGTTACCATTAAAAATCACTGTTAGATTAATCACATATTTTCACAATAAATTAATTTCGGTGATCAATCGTGAAATAAGTGGCTATTTAGGCGTATATTAAATACGCTAACCATCGTTGAAATATCATTTTTTTGAAAAATTCAAAAAAAAATAACAATATCAAAAAGGATACCATCATAAAGTGATGATAACGTTTACATTGCTATGATTTTAATGGACGTACAGAATTACGCTGTACTAATGTTGGAGAGTAGATCAAACCACCCGTATCTATCTTTTCATTACGAGCGAGTGCCAACGCTAACTCCGTCGCACGCTCAGCCATCATTTGGATAGGATAACGGATCGTTGTTAAACGAGGATGGATATAACGCGCGATCAATACATCATCAAAACCGATGACTGATACTTGTTCAGGGGAAGAGATATCATTTTCATCGAGGACTGCGATAGCGCCTGCGGCCATAAAATCGTTATACCCCACAACCGCGGTTATCTCTAATGATTTCATTAATAAATTCGTCATCACTTGTTCTCCACCTTCCCCATAAGGCATACCATATTCAATATAACTTTCAGGAAGTGAGATAGCGTGTTTTTTCAGCGCATCACAATAACCAAGCAACCGCTGCTCAGCATCTTCAATTTTATGATTTGATGAAATATAAGCGATTTTTGTATGGCCTTGGCGGATAAGATGTTCGGTTGCTAGGTAAGCACCTTTATAATTATTCAGTGAAACACAGCGGTCAGCAATCGCCTCAATACGTCGGTTGATCAGGACTAAACTCGGTACTTCATCAGCAAATTTAATTAACTCTTCATCTGATAAGGCTTTTGAATGAATGATCAGTGCATCGCAGCGATTATTAATTAATAATTCTATTGATTGACGTTCTTCTTGGGCAGTGTGGTAACCATTACAAATCAGAATATGCTTACCATTTTTATGGGCGACCGCATCAACAGCCTTCACCATGGTACCAAAAAAGGGGTCTGAAACATCATTGACCAACACGCCAATCGTATTTGAACTTTGGCTCACTAATGCACGGGCTGCGGCATTAGGCCGATAACCAAGCTTAGACATGGCACTTTTCACCGCAGCAATTGAAGTTTTACTCGCCTTAGGTGATTGATTAATCACTCTGGAGACTGTCGCTACCGACACTCCCGCTTCTTTCGCCACGTCTTTTATTGTTGCCATTTTTTACCCCTAAGTTCAGTTGGTTTCATTAAACAATGAATTAGTAGAAAAAACAATGGGGTATGTCTTAGAACCTGATAATGTCATGGAACCAATATATCAACTCTATGACTCATCACGAAAAACGCCGCATTAAAGCGGCGTTAAGCTTAAAAAATGAATTGATAACTCGTTTGTTGTTCGTATTGTTGGTTCGGTTGTGAAATTCCCCTGTATTCATCGCCCCATTCGGGATGATTAACCGCATCCGGAAGAAACTGGGTCTCAAAAGCCACGCCAGAGAACGGGGTATAATGACGTGATTTCCCTGGTACCGAAATTAAATAGTTTCCAGTATAAAACTGCATTGATGGCATCGTTGTTGCTATATCCATCCGAACGTCACCATCAGGTGCAAAGAATGAAGCGACGGTTTGCTCACCATCAATCAAGTCAGTTGAAAGGATCATCGTATGGTCATATCCCCCCGCTGCTTTTTGATCCGCATCTTGTAAAAAGTCATACCCAATGCGTTTTTTGCGACGAAAATCAAAAAAAGTCTCCGTAACATCCCGCCATTCTCCTGTTGGGACACCACGCACATCCGTAGGCAGATAGTGAGTCGCTGATAATTGTAAGTCGTGCTCAAGCGCGGTTCTTACGGAATCCTCACCGGCCAAGTTAAAATAAGCATGATTTGTCAGATTTACAGGGCACAATTCATTCACTTGAGTGCGGTAATGAATGATCACTTTGTTTTCATCTGTTAATACATAACGTACTTCCACCTGGAGTTCACCCGGAAATCCCTGATCACCTGCCGCAGAAGTTAATGAGAATATTGCCTCTTGTGGATCTAATTGTGTGACTTTCCAAACCCGATAACTAAAATTATCCACACCACCATGTAAACAATTTTCGCCTTGATTTTTTGTCACTTGATATTCACGACCCGCTAAATTAAAACGGCCATTTGCGATACGATTTGCTACCCGACCAACCGTTGCCCCCAAATAAACCCCCTGATCCATCTGGGCAGCCATGTTTGGTGAGCCAAGTAAAACATCGCGCTTACCCGTTGGCAGTGGCAAGATGCAACTGATCCAACTTGCCCCCAAAGTCGACAATAAAATTTTCATGCCATGACGGTTGGTGAGTGCAATGACTTTCGATGCACGGGCAACATACCTTTGGTCTTTTGATAACTGCACTTTATTCTCCCAACGATAATGCATTCGTTATCAGCCCAGCGCCATCGCTTGGCTGGCAAACATAGATATCCGCTTGTAGCCCTGTCATGGCGTGATAGTGTGTTTCAACAGCCTGAACAACAGATTCAACCAATTGTTGTTTCATCAGTGCCACAACACATCCGCCAAATCCCCCTCCAGTCATTCGGACACCCCCCTGTTCACCAAGAACGGCTTTCACAATATCAACTAACGTATCAATCTCTTTGACGGTGATTTCAAAATCATCACGCATAGAAATGTGTGACTGTTCCATTAATGTACTGAGTAGAGGCAGATTATTTTCTGTTAAGGCTTTTGCGGCTGCAAGTGTTCTATCATTTTCACTAATAACATGTTTGGCTCGTTTGGCCACCAGAGGCTCCAGCTCCCCTTGTTTTTGATTAAATTGCGCCATGCTGACATCACGTAATGCTTTAACACCAAATTGTTTAGCGGCGCTTTCACACTGCTGGCGGCGGGTATTATACTCACTATCAACCAAACCGCGCTGTTTATTTGAATTGATAATCATGACCACAAGGTCATCAGGTATCGGAATAGGCGCCAATGCTAAGCTGCGGCAATCAATGAGTAGAGCATGCCCCTCATCACCACAAGCAGAAATGAGTTGATCCATGATCCCACAATTGCAACCTACAAATTTATTTTCTGCTTGCTGCCCATTCAATGCAATATCTTGTTGGCTGATCTTGAGCTGATATAGCACCTTCAATGTTTGTCCTATCACCACTTCCAGTGAAGCAGAAGAACTAAGCCCTGCACCTTGCGGCACATTACCACTCACCGCAATGTCACAGCCTGAAAACTGGTAACCTCTGAGAAGTAAAAACTTAACCACGCCACGAATATAGTTTGCCCACATTTTTTCAGGTAAGAATTGAATCTCTTCATCGAGACTAAATTCATCGATATCATTCGCATAATCAGCGGCAACCACTCGAATGATGCGGTCATGACGTTTTTTAGCGGCCGTTATCGTTTGATAATCAATCGCACAAGGCAATACAAAACCATCATTATAATCTGTATGTTCACCAATTATGTTCACTCGACCCGGTGCTTGTACGTACACCTCTGGTTGAGAATCAAATTTTTGGTGGAAGGCGTCGGTGACTTTTTGGCGAAGAATTTCAATGCTACTCATAGCAACCTCTTGATAATAATTAAACTATTTTGATACGTCACTGTGTCTTTTCGAATATTCACTGCTGTTTATAGTGAACTTCACTGACAGCACGTAACCTTTCAGCTGCTTGTTCTGGCGTTAAGTCACGCTGAGTTTCTGCTAGCATTTCATACCCAACCATAAATTTTTTGACTGTCGCCGAACGTAAAAGAGGTGGATAAAACAACGCATGCAACTGCCAATGATCCCTGTTTTGATCATCATTCAAGAAAGGCGCAAAATGCCATCCCATTGAATAGGGAAATGCACATTGGAATAAATTATCATAGCGACATGTGAGCTTTTTCAATGCAATACTGAGATCTTCTCGTACTTCAAGACTCATCTCGTTCATACGTCTAATATGCGTTTTCGGCATTAGCATTGTTTCAAATGGCCAAGCCGCCCAGTAAGGAACAACAGCAAGCCAATGCGCTGTTTCAACAACCGTTCTTGACCCCTCTTGCAATTCGGCTTGCGCATAATCCAATAATAAATTACTGCCTTGCTGCTGATAATAACGCTGTAACTGGGCATCTTTACGAGCAATTTCATTGGGTAAAAAATCACTTGCCCAGATTTGTCCATGTGGGTGAGGCTGAGAACACCCCATTATTTCACCTTTATTTTCAAAAATTTGCACCCACACAAAGCGTTGACTCAGCTCGTCAACTTGTTGTATCCAAGTGTCAATCACTCGACCGATTTGTTGCGTGGATAACTCCGGTAAAGTTTTACTATGGTCAGGCGAAAAACAAATGACGCGGCTCAAACCGCTAACTGACTGTGTTTTAAATAACGCAGATTGCTCTTCCGGCTGCTGGCATGCTTCGGGCAATAAGGCGGAGTAGTCATTCTGAAAAACATACGTACCTTGGTAGTCTGGGTTGATATCCCCAGAGATCCGTTGGTTAGTTGGACATAAAAAGCAACTCGCTTCATATTCAGGTAATTGTTTTATTTCTGGCTTTTCATCTTGCCCGTGCCAAGGACGCTTAGCTCGATGTGGGGAAACTAACACCCACTGCCCCGTTAATGGGTTATAACGTCTGTGGGGGCAATCTGACGGATTAAATGGAAGCTTATTCATCGTAATTATTCTCCTATCCTCTATTATGATTCATAACCATTAGGGTTATTGGATTGCCAACGCCATGAATCTATAGCCATATCATCAATCGTACGACACGCTTTCCATCCGAGTTCACGTTGCGCTTTTTCAGATGTTGACCAGTACTCAGCAATATCGCCCGCCCTTCTAGGAACGATGGTATAAGGGATTTTCCTTCCTACCGCTTTCTCAAATGCATGCAGCACTTCCAACACACTGCTTCCTTTTCCCGTTCCAAGATTATAAATATGTAATCCCGCCTTCTGGCTGACCACTTTCAGAGCAGCAACATGCCCATCCGCTAAATCCATAACATGGATATAATCACGGACCCCTGTTCCATCAATCGTAGGGTAATCGTTTCCATAAATAGACAGTTTGTCACGTCGTCCCACCGCAACTTGCGCAATATAAGGGGTTAAATTATTAGGGATACCTTGAGGATCCTCCCCCATAGAGCCTGAAGGATGAGCCCCCACAGGATTGAAATAACGTAATAATGTGACAGACCAATCAGGTTGAGCCGTAAACAAATCTGACAAGCAACGTTCAACCATATATTTACTCGTGCCATAAGGGCTTTGCGTATTGCCCGTTGGAAATGCTTCAGTAATAGGCACAGTATCGGGTTCACCGTATACCGTTGCTGAGGAGCTGAAAATAATACTGTGTACGCCTGCACGCTGCATACAACGGGCAAGTACTAACGTTCCATTCACATTCACGTCATAATATTCAAGTGGCTTAGCGACAGATTCACCAACGGCTTTCAAACCTGCAAAATGGATAACCGCACTGATTTTATGTTCACGAAAAATAGCCTCTAACAACGCTTCATCACGGACATCCCCTTGATAAAAAATAGGTCGTACTGCTGTTAGTTTTTCTATCCGGTTTAATACTTCTGTTTTTGCATTGCACAAGTTATCAATAATCACCGGTGTGAACCCTGCGAGGATCATTTGGACGCACGTATGACTACCGATGTATCCCATCCCCCCAGTGACAAGCACTTTTGTAGGCTGCATAGCTTACCCCTTGATTCATTTAAGGATATAAAAATTCATTGCACAGAGTATAACAACGGGCTAACCCACTAATCTGTGATCTGACTCGCGATAGTGTAAACGTTTACACAAATAGAGGCAATAACGCTGAATAAGCGGTCAATCGGCAAAAATAAGTTGCATGAGGCGTAACAGGGAATAGTAAGACTTGGTATGTCGGCAAGAAAAAAGATTAGTGTGCAAATACAAATAACTAAATGCTGGTTGTAATAAGAAGCCAGAAAGTCTTATTTTCTGGCTATACGTGGATTATGGGTAATGAATTAATGAATGCACTCTTTGTCATAGGGATCTAAGTGAGTCATTACATTAAGAATTTGTGGATTTTCCATTAGCTTATCACGGACGTTTACCGCAATTTCATGACCTGCAATGATCGATAAATTCCCATCGACTTCCAAATGCACATCGACTAAATAAAAATCCCCCGACTTACGCGTTTTTAAATCGTGGAAGCCTTTGATTTCATCAATACCATCAAGAACGGTACGGATCTCTTGTAATGTTTCTTCATCGGCACCTTTATCCATCAAATCTTGCATTGACTGATATGTAAATTTATAACCCATACGAAAAACAAAAGTCCCGACGATCAATGCAGCGATAGGGTCAAAAATTTTAAAGCCACATAAACTACCTATGATCCCGATAGCCACAACTAACGATGAGGCGGCGTCAGAGCGTGCATGCCAAGCATTCGCAACCAACATACTCGAGTTAACTTGATTTGCCACTCGTAACATATAGCGAAAGAGGCTTTCTTTGGCGATTAATGATACCAATGCAGCCACTAATGCAATTGTATGCACCTCTTGAATCAACTCTGGATTAAGCATTTTTTGTGTTGCCGACCAAATCATGCCAACACCAACAATTAATAAAATCACACCTAAAATCAAAGATGCTCCATTTTCATAACGAAAATGTCCGTAGGGATGATCGTCATCAGGCTGCTTATGGCTTTTTTTGTTGGCAATTAAAACAACAAAATCCGCAATCAAATCAGATAATGTATGAATACCATCTGCAATTAAACCTTGTGAATGAGAAATGAAACCAATAATAATTTGCCACAACGAAAGCAGCATATTAACGATCACACTAATCAATGTGCTCTTTTTAGCGGCATGAAATTTTTGTTGTTGGAGTGTTAACTCATTGTCTGTTGTATCTGATTGCGTACGCTGATTCATAATCTATATTCTTAATGAAAAACAAAACAATTATCATTTAAATGAACTTTTAAATCAATATGTTACCTAATAACACCACTCATATTGACATAAGAAACAAGAAAAGTCTTGTTATTTAATTATCGCTTATTCTGTTAATTAATAATCATCACTTTCTATAAAATAATATTAATTTGAATAGCTAAAAAAGACGTTTTTCTATTTAAATCCAATGTAATTAACAAAAGACAACTCACTTATACTATATTAACGGCTAGCTGCTATAATAGCGCCAATTAACATACGAATGAGGTGGTTATGTATAATAAAATTTTAGTCCCTATCGACCTACTAGAAGATTCGCTTAATCCACAAATCATCAAACATATTGAAGAGCTATCAAAATTAGGTTCCCCTGAAATCCACTTCTTATCAGTGATCCCAAGCGCTGAACTATTTTTTGGTATTGAAGTGACTATTCTGCCTGAAAGTCATAAAAACTCAGCGGAGCGTTCTATTCTCGCACTCAGAGCGTTAGAAGAAGTGATCAAGGACATCAATATCCCTGATGACAAAATGGTATGTAAAATTGGCATTGGTTCAGCCAAAGATGAAATTCTCAGTTATGCCGATGATATCGAAGCTAACTTAATTGTAATAGGTTCCCATCGACCAAGTGCCTCAACCTATTTACTTGGTTCGACCGCATCTACGCTTGTTCGCCATGCCAAGACATCGGTACTGGTCATTAGATAAACGCTAAGAAAAAGTGCCACATATCATCATGTGGCACTGATAAGACAAAATGACGACAAATTATTTTTTGCTCGAATCAAGTAACTGATCGTCAGTTGACCAAATACGGTATTTCACATCCATCTCTTTTGGTGCATAAACCACAATAGGTAGTTTACTGTTATAACGAACAAAAGCATCATCACCAAGTTGTGTTGTCACAAAACGCTCTTTCGCTGGCTCTGAACACGCCATCATCGTTCCAGCTGGCCCTTTTACATCTTCTAACTTGTAATAGTTATATCCCCAGCCTTCTAAAGTTTTTTCTTCTAAATCGCCCATAAACCATTGGCGATTACAGTCAGCCTTAATCGTCTTACCGATAACTAATTCGACTTGTAAGTTATCTTCATTAGGTTTTGTAGGCAGTTGTATCACATGACGAGTCATGCCCTTTTCCGCTTTAGGATAAGGTGCGATCTTTTCCAACTCCCCTGTTGCCATTGCACAAGAAGACACTAATGCTGCTGCCATTACAGATAAAATCGCTTTTTTCATTATAAAATCCTATTAAAAATAACAAAGCTAACTGAAAATACATATCATGTATCTAGAATAAGTTAAAAAGTCTAACTTTCCTACTCTGGATGATTCTTAATTTTAAAAATACGAAAATATAACTATCTCAATAAAGTTAATCATAGCTAATTTTAGTGGAATGATCATAAATTTGATAAAAACTATGTAAATTCCTATTTGTTATAATGCATAAATAATAGACGATGCTTATACTGAGTGTGAGGCTTAATACATTCTGAGGAGGTAGTATGTTATCTACAGATCAAGATTTAGTTTCAAAGTTAATATCTACACACCCCCGCTTTCAAAACCTTTATGAAAAACATCATCAGCTTGATAAAGAAATCAGCAAATTAGAAGGCCCGTCCGGTGCTGGTTATAACGAGCATGTTGTGAAACTCAAAAAAGAAAAATTACATTTAAAAGACGAAATGCAAAAAATAATGCAATCCGTCAATAAGGTCTAAATCGCAATCGGCTAGGTCATAGCAGGAGACGTTTGGCTTATCACGCCACATTGTTGTGTTTAATTTTGTAAGTCATCTAATCTCACTGATAGACCTACTCAATAAATTTTAATTTTATTATGGCATAAGTATCAACTTATGCCATTTACGTGACTTGCGTTTATCTTTACTTTCTATTAAATGCAATAAGTTGTATATTAAATGCAATTTATTGCGTAAATTGAGGTGATTCAATGGTCGGTAAACGTATTCAAAGAGAAATTAAAACTATTGAAAAAATGATCCAAATATATGAAAAGGCGCATCCCGCCTCCGCAGACTCACCAGAGCAATATCAAAAATTATATGATTATGCAATTAATCGCCTTGAAAAATGCCGTTATGGAGAACAAAAACCCGCCTGTAAACAGTGCCCAATACATTGCTATCAGCCTAAAATGCGTGAACAAATGAAACTGATTATGCGGTGGTCAGGGCCAAAAATGCTCTTTCATCATCCTATATTAGCAATACGCCATTTATTAGATGACAGAAAACCAGTTCCCGAACTTCCTGCAAAAAAACCAAGAAGGTCGTCAGATACAAATAATTAACAACAAGACGACTTATGTTTTGATTAAAAATATTCCATCATGAAAATTCTATTGATATAGCCTATTTCTGATGCATAGAAAGGTTGTTAATTAATAGTAAAAACTCCTTCATCTACAGTTAAAACCGTCGATATTAATTTATCACTGTACCTCTGTGAACTTTTACCAGTCCTCCCCTCACTTTACATCGCGTTTTCCTGCATCTTATATGACGAAATGTATTTATCTTAAATCCCATCGTGACGTTTTTCTAAAAATTAATACCCTTTGGTAACTAATAATTAAAATGCATGTTTATATGTTCACTCAAAATGCTCATTCGCAAAAATACTGGGGTTAAATGAGATTATTGTCTCAATAATAGGAATTGTCTTACGACTTTAATATATATAACTAATCGTTACGATAATTATATTTGATTAGTGACGTAGTTAACAATTCCTATCATTAATTTTGTTAATCAGTTATATGTTTATCGAGGTAAATGACAGTAAAATATATAACTAAATTTCTTCTTCACACACTGAAAACGGTAAGTAACCCTAACTAGATCAATAAACAATGAAATTGAGTAAATCCCTTAAAATAGTTTTCATCCTGCCAAAACCTAATAACCAAAATAATAAACCAGCATAAACAAAATCAACAGATAATAAAAAAGGCAAGATGTGTTAATATTCGTTATTTACGTCATAAATCTCAAAATAACTCGTAAAAACAACCTTTAGACACATTTATTAATATTTAGAATTAAACTGTGACACAAAAAAATGAGGTTTATATAATTTCAATCAATCAAAGGAAGGTGAATTTATATTTCACTGATTAAAACAACAAAGGTATTTAATATTAAATTAAAAAAATAACATTTGACTACATAGAATTAACATACAGGATGCGTCATGCAAAATGATAACAATGTGACTGATTGTCGTATAAAAAGAACCGCTATTAATAAAAATAGCTCATATTCTATTATAGAACGTCCCACAAAAGGATTACTTATTATTGAAAAAGGAACCTTAATATGGGAAAGTCCGACAACAATAGAAATGTTACACCCAGGTGATATTCTTTATCATCAACAAGGTTCATATGCTTTAAAAACTTTAGATTATGAATCTGAGTGTGAGTTTCTTTCAATATCCTTAGAAGATCAATTTTTGCGTGAGTTCATGAATCACTATGGTAGCCAATTAAGTGAAATTGAGCGCTCAGATAATAGTAGCCATGATGTGATTAAATTTACCACATCAGCCATTATTGATGACCTAAAGAATAGTTTTAAAAACCTTATTAAACAACAATGTCCACCATTACTGGAATCATTGCGTATTTCTGAATTTCTTTTGTTACTCTCTTATAGTGAGCAAGGATCACAACTACTTTCAAACCTAAGACAACTCACCAATCGACAGGCTGAACGTTTACAGAATTTTATGGAAAATAATTTTTTAAAGGAATGGAAACTTGCTGAATTTGCAAAAACCTTCGGTATGGGGTTAACAACATTTAAAGAATTATTTAATACTGTTTACTCAACCTCACCACGTTCATGGATTAGTGAGAAAAGAATTATGTATGCACACCAATTGCTCATCAACACTCAAATGAGTATTGTGGAAATATCAATGGAAGCGGGTTTTTCAAGCCAATCTTATTTCACCCAAAGTTACCGTAAACGCTTTGGATTTACACCTAGTAAATCGAGAAGTTAGCCAATTAATTTGAGTAACTAAACGACAAAGAATACATGCCCTGTCAGTGATAGCAGTGCCCATTCACTGTATACTGACAGAAAGGCACATCTTATGGCCATGTAATGAAACACTGCCTTTCTTATCCCACCAACGCTATTAGTTTAGAGGTGGACAGTCTATTAATTAAACCTTTATATCGCATCGATAATTTGTGAATAATATGTCTATCGATAACGTCATAAAAAAGGCCGTATTACTAATATGTAAACGGCCTTTTTTGATCTGTTATACGTTATTTAACACTAATGATTTTTAAATCGATAATTGACATGGAGTTTGGTGGTATTTGTCCAGGTATACCATCAACCCCATAACCACCTTCCGGTTTGATATAAACCTTAACCATACCCCCTTCACCCGCCTTCTCAATAAATGAGTTCAACGGAACAGGTAACTCATTATAAGGTAATGTGACCGGATTCTTATCCGTATATAACACCGTCACGGTTCCATCGGTAAGCTGTTCACGCATAATAAATGTGATGTTTTTCTTCTTCACATTACTAATTGGCTTACCTTTTTGTAGGATCTTATAATACGTAAAGGCATCAAGTTTGCTATATTTCTGCCTGGTGATTTCTTCAATCATTTTTTGATTGCGTTTTTTATTTTCTTCCGCAATCGCATTGAGTTCTTTCTGTGTGAGTTGTTTTACAGATGGACGAACCGCAGCAGCACCTGTAGACGATGCTTTTGCTTTTAGCTTATCGTTCTCTTCTTGAAGCTGCATCACCTTTTTATTCAGCTCCATAATTTGCGATTTCAGTGCTTCATCTGAAGATAAGAATTTTTGTTGCTTTAACTCAGATTGCAACGTTTTCAACTGTTCTTTCGCGGTTGCTAATTCTTTTTGCAATTGAGCACTATCAGACAGCTGCTTTTTCAATTTCTCTAATTCAGCACGCTGAGCTTGATATTTTGTATCAATCGTTTTCAGCTTTTCAGCGTCTAATTTTAATGCACTGATTTGCTTATTAGCTTCTGCTAATCGTTTGTCAATTTCAACGGCCTGTTTATCTTTTGCAGTAACGTCGCTCTCAAGGCGCTGAATTTTTTGTTCACGCTCTTTAACTTGCTTTTCAATTTCTGCTTTTTGGGTTTGCAGTTGCTGCTGAGCGACTTTCAGTTCCGCTTCTAACGTTTTTTTCTGCTCTACTTGCGCTATTTGAGCAGCTAACATAATTTGCGATTTCGCAACCTGTTGTTCATGCTCTTTTAACTTGGCTTGCAACTGCTGATTTTGTTCCGCTAGCTGCTTCGCTGCTGCCTGCTGCTGTGCCAATGCCTCACGGGTCGCTTGGCTGTCAGCTTCCACTTTCTTCGACGCCTGCTCTTGCTGCTTCAATAACGCCACTTGCTGGTTCAGATCAGCGGTCAACGCTTTAACCTGTTGATCTGACGCTTGTGTCATTAACTGTTTTTGCTTCTCAACCTCTTTTTGCAGCTGTGCAACATCCGCATTAGCTTGCTTCAACTGCGCTTGCGCCGTCGCATAATTCTGTTCTTGTTGCGCTAATTTCGCTTGCAGTTGCTGTTGTGTTTTTTCGTTACTTGCAGACTGCTTCGCCAACGCCTCTTGTTCAGCTTTTTGAGATTGTAGCTGTTGTTGTGCAGCTTTTAGTTCTGCCTCTAACTTCTTCTTCTGTTCAGACTGTGCCATCTGTGCAGTCAACGTGGCTTGCAGTTTTGCTGCCTGTTGCTCATGCTCTTTTAACTTGGCTTGCAACTGCTGATTTTGTTCCGCTAGCTGCTTCGCTGCCGCCTGCTGCTGTGCCAATGCCTCACGGGTCGCTTGGCTGTCAGCTTCCGCTTTCTTCGACGCCTGCTCTTGCTGCTTTAATAGCGCCACTTGCTTGTTCAGATCAGCGGTCAACGCTTTAACCTGTTGATCTGACGCTTGTGTCATTAACTGTTTTTGCTTCTCAATCTCTTTTTGCAGCTGTGCGACATCCGCATTAGCTTGCTTCAACTGCGCTTGCGCCGTCGCATAATTCTGTTCTTGTTGCGCTAATTTCGCTTGCAGCTGTTGCTGTGTTTTTTCGTTGCTTACAGACTGCTTCGCTAACGCTTCTTGTTCTGCTTTACCCGCTTTTAATTGTTGTTGCGCTAATTTTAGCTCAGCCTCAAAAGCTTTAGATGTTTCTTGCTGCTTAGCCAATTCGGCTTGAATATCACTATTTTGTTTTTGAGCTAACTGAAGAGCTGCTTCTTTTTGCTTCAGCAGTTCCTTCTGTTTTTCAAGGGAGGCCGTGACAAGTTTAACTTGTTCATCACTGCTTTTATTTAACCTATCGGCTTGTTCTTTTGCATCAGTTTCTAATTTAGCCAATTGCTCGGTTAATTGTTGAACTTGCTTCTGTGCATTTTCAAATTGTGATTGTGCTCGTACGAGTTCTTTCTCTTTTTCTGCTAACTGCTTTTCAGCGGCTGTTTGCGCTTGAATACTGTTACTTAATTTCTTTTCAAGCGCGTCAATGGCCTGCTGAGCTTGCTGATTATTTAATGTCAGTTGTTCTAAACTATGTTGCTTTTCAGTCAGCGTATTTTTAACCGCGGTGAGTTCATCGGTGAGTAATACAATGGTTTCTTTATCATCTGTTGCATTTAGCTTTTCTCTTAATAAAGCAACCTGATTCTTGTTTTCAGTCAGCTGGTTATTAATGCGCTCTATTTCAAATTGCTTCTCAGCAATTTCATGGCTCAATTCCGCAACACTTTTATTATGTGCGATTAACTTTTCAACTAATTGCCTATCAGTTAAAAGCTGCTTATAAGCAATTAACTGACCAGCACCTTGAGCAGCACCAAACTTAAATAAGTGTGTTGACTGTTGTTGTGCTAATAAGTCAGCGAGCTGTTCTAAATAGTCGGTATTGTCACGTAATACATGGGTTGAGTATTTGGCGGAATAAAGCCCCAACGGATCCAAAACAAGCTGATATTTCGCAAAGTCTTTCGATAAATACTGGGGATGCCATTGCGTTGAATTAAAGAAATAAGGGTAGGAAGACAATAGCAAAGACTGGTGTGCTGAACCAGTTTGTTGTGCTGTTGTGTTTTCAGGTAATGGACATTCAGACAACGGCACCGTTGTTTTTTCTGTTGGTTGTGTAACAACCTTTGTCGTCGTGACTTTTGGCTGAGTTTGTTTCGTTACCGAACCTTGTGCCTTAGGCTGAGTCCGTACAGACGTTTTTCCTTGCCCAACGTTTCTACCCGCCGCAGATTTGGATTTTTCTTTTGGCTCAGGCGCAAGTGGTAAAGATGAAAATGAGTCATAGCCCTGACTTTGAATATTCAGTGGTTTTTCAGGCAATTTTCCTTCCTGCTCTAATTGCAGGTAAGTGTCAAAGTCATCAATGACGTTATTAAAGCTATCCGATTTTGCTAATTGACTAAAAGTAGCCGAAAAAATGGCCAATGATATACAAAGCCTTAGGTTAATTCTCATAATCCACTAATTTTTTCCAATGTTGATTCGGTAGACAAGACTGAGTTATAACGAACTTTGGCACAAAGCACCTTTGTTTTAGCTTCTATTGCCATCTGTAATAATTCGATCGTATCTGGACTCGCTGTTGAGGAGACTTGTTTATAGAGTTGATTTATTTCGCTCACCTCTTTAAACGAACCAACTAAGCGATTGTAATCTGCTGGCGACAGTGTTTTTAAAGCATTAAGCTCTTTAATGCAGGTATTTAAATGTTGAAATGATTCTTGGTCATTTCCAGTGGCATTTAATCCCATCGAACGCTGTTCTGTCGGTTTTTTACTAATAGCCGAGTTTAAAGCAGACTGGGAATCAGCATAGGAATAATCCATATACTGCTGTTTTGTTTCAGAAGAATTAGAAGCAGATGCGGTTGAGGTTATCGCTTCCTTTTTCTCTGTATTATCCGTGTGATAGCCCAAAGAACAGCCAGAGAGCATCGTCGTCCCAACTAAAAGCAGAGATGCAACAATAAATTTATCTTTTAAAAACATATGGTTACCTTACCAGCACTTTTTCTTCGCTATTATAATGAGATCCAAGAAACCTAGTGTAAGCTAAAATTTATCTATTTTCTATAATCCCCAATCTAGAAATAGATTCATCTCATAAATTTTGGTTAATTATTTTAATCTTAGCATTAAATCAGAACTAACCACACTCTTTTTAATGTGACAATAAACTAAAGAACACTTAATTTGAGTTTTATAAATAATCACGACAACAAATTATCATCTTACAAACCGAGTGGTAACTTTTATTTGGTAAATGATCAGTTATCTCAAGCGAGTCGCTATAGGAAATTGATTTTTCGAATAAAGTAAAATATTTCAATTGAGAAATATTTTCTAACAAAAAAATAAATTGACAGCGTTACATGATTGGCATTGGCTTAAATAAATTACACTTAATATGTTATCAATATAATTGATATTGATTATGTGTTTTTACCTACTTGGGAATAATAGATAATCTATATCTATTACCATACAAATATATCACTCAATCAGTTTCACTTAAGTTACGATTTTATCGTGTTAGACGGTCTTCTTTTATGAATTAAATAGTTTGGGATGAGATAAAATTATGCCCAGAAATATCTGGGCATAATGATGGTATCAAATTAAGCTTTAGATGGGCGTAATGCAGGGAATAAAATAACATCACGAATAGTATGGCTGTCGGTAAACAACATCACCATACGGTCAATACCAATGCCTAACCCAGCAGTTGGTGGTAAACCATGTTCTAATGCCGTCACATAGTCTTCATCATAGAACATTGCTTCATCATCGCCTTCATCTTTATGACGAACTTGTTCAGCAAAACGTTCCGCTTGGTCTTCTGCATCATTCAACTCAGAGAAACCATTACCGATTTCACGGCCACCAATAAAGAATTCAAAACGATCCGTAATAAACGGATTGTCATCATTACGACGTGCCAAAGGCGAAACTTCCGCTGGGTATTCAATGATAAACGTTGGCTGGATCAAATGACTTTCAGCAACTTCTTCGAAAATTTCACACTGAACACGTCCTAATCCCCAACTCTTTTCAATCTTAATACCAAGAGATTGTGCAATCGCAACCGCTTTATCCATGTCATCCAAATCGGCAACATTGGTTTCAGGACGATACTTGCAAATGGCTTCTTTCATTGTCAATTTGGCAAATGGTTTGCCAAAATCGAACTCTTGATCACCATATTTCACCACGGTGTTACCAAGTACTTTTTGCGCTAGCGTACGGAATAATTCCTCGGTCAAGTCGATCAAGTCGCGATAGTCCGCATATGCCATATAGAGTTCCATCATAGTGAACTCAGGGTTATGACGTGGTGATAAACCTTCATTACGGAAGTTACGGTTGATTTCAAACACACGCTCGAAGCCACCAACAACCAAACGCTTTAGATATAGCTCAGGCGCAATACGCAAGTACATGTCAATATCAAGTGCATTATGGTGGGTAATAAATGGACGAGCAGAAGCACCACCAGGAATGACCTGCATCATTGGTGTTTCAACTTCCATAAAGCCTTTGCCTACCATAAAATTGCGTAATTCGGCCAAGATTTTAGAACGAACCATGAAGGTATGGCGTGATTCATCATTAGCAATTAGGTCAAGGTAACGTTGACGATAACGAGTTTCCTGATCGGCTAGACCGTGGAACTTGTCTGGTAACGGACGTAATGCTTTGGTTAACAAACGCACTTCGTGGCAGTGAACGGTTAATTCACCTGTTTTGGTTTTAAATAAGCGACCTTTTGCACCTAAAATATCGCCTAAATCCCATTTCTTAAATTGTTCGTTATAAACGCCTTCCGCTAAATCATCGCGAGAAACATAAATTTGAATACGACCACCCACATCTTGCAGTGTCGCAAATGATGCTTTCCCCATAATACGGCGCGTCATCATACGGCCCGCAATGGCAACTTCGATGTTTAAATCTTCGAGTTCTTCTGCGGATTTTTCATCGTACTGTGCGTGGATCTTATCCGACGTGATATCACGACGGAAATCATTTGGGAATGGAACCCCTTTTTCACGTAAAGTGACCAGTTTTTCTCTACGTGTTTTTAATTCGTTATTCAAATCGGGGGCTTGTTCTGCGCCCTGTTGTTGCTGAGACATTTTTTCCTCACAGGCCAGCTTTCAAGCTAGCTTCAATGAATTTATCCAAATCACCATCCAGTACGGCTTGCGTATTTCGCGTTTCCACACCAGTACGTAAATCTTTAATACGTGCATCATCAAGGACATAAGAACGAATTTGGCTTCCCCAACCAATATCCGATTTATTCTCTTCCATCGCTTGTTTGTCAGCATTCTTTTTCTGCATTTCCAGTTCGTACAGCTTCGCTTTCAACTGGCGCATAGCTTGATCTTTGTTTTTATGTTGCGAGCGGTCATTTTGACACTGGGTCACAATATTGGTCGGTATGTGGGTAATACGTACCGCTGATTCTGTTTTGTTGACGTGCTGCCCACCCGCACCAGACGCACGGTACACATCAATGCGTAAATCAGCTGGGTTAATTTCGATATCAATATCGTCATCAACTTCTGGGTAAATAAATGCTGAACTAAATGAAGTATGACGACGCCCACCAGAGTCAAAGGGACTTTTACGAACTAAGCGATGAACACCGGACTCGGTTTTAAGCCATCCGTACGCGTAATCCCCAATGACTTTAATTGTTGCGGATTTTAAACCGGCAACGTCACCGTCTGACTCTTCAATAATTTCTGTTTTGAAACCTTTCGATTCAGCCCAACGGAGATACATACGCATCAGCATACTTGCCCAATCTTGCGCTTCCGTACCACCAGAGCCGGCTTGTAGATCGATATAGCAATCGGCACTGTCATATTCACCAGAGAACATCCGGCGAAACTCAAGTTGTTCTAATTTGCCCTGTAGCTGATTTAGCTCTTCACCCGCTTCATTAAAGGTATCTTCATCATCGGCTTCAATTGCCAGTTCAAGTAAACCTTCTACATCTTCAAGGCCTTGAGTCAGCTGATCGATAGTATCGACGATAGCTTCAAGCGATGAGCGCTCTTTACCTAACGCCTGTGCTCTTTCAGGCTCATTCCAAACATCAGGTTGTTCAAGCTCTGCGTTAACTTCTTCTAAGCGTTCTTTCTTGGCATCATAGTCAAAGATACCCCCTAAGAACCGCTGTGCGCTCAGACAAGTCCTGAATCTTACTTTTTACTGGGTTTATTTCAAACGTCATTTTTCAATGTCTTATGTTTGGTCGTTATAAATAGAATGAATTCTTTAGAAACCGTCAATTATAACGAAATTTCCGCAAAGTTTATAGCACCATGAAAATCAATATTGCAATAAACACGCTCGGCTAAGGTAAACGCATTATTCGGGCCAAATATGTTCAATCATTAATTGCACACTCTTTTGCCCTCGAAACTCATTCACATCAAGTTTAAACGCTATCTTAGCGCGTTTGACACTATGGTCAGGCCACCGCCGTACATCGATATTAAACATAATGGCATCGAGCATCGGCCCACCACTGACAGGTTCTAACATCAATTTAAGATGACGCTCACCGACGATTCGTTGTTGTAAAAGTTGAAAGTGCCCATCAAACACAGGCTCGGGGAATGCTTGCCCCCACGGGCCACTTTCACGTAACAACTCTGCTGTTTCTAGCGTGTACTCATTCTGTTTCAATTCACCATCACTCCAGACCACACCGGCTAATTGTTCAGGATGAATGAGCTCCCCCATCAATAACTCAAAATGGTGCTTAAATAATTCAAATTTAGTTTCCTCAAGGCTTAGCCCGGCAGCCATCGCATGTCCACCAAATTTTTGCATAAGTCCAGGCTGTAAGGTATTTAAACGCTCTAATGCATCGCGCATATGCACACCGGGCACTGAGCGTCCAGAACCTTTGAGAGTGCCATCTCCTGCGGGCGCAAAAGCAATGACGGGACGATGGTATTGTTCTTTAATTCTTGAAGCCAAAATACCCACCACACCTTGATGCCATTCGGGGTGATAAATCGCCAGACCATTCGGTAGCTGGCTGTCTCCATACTCAATTTTATTAAATAAAACAGAGGCCTCTTGCTGCATACCCACTTCAATTTCGCGTCGAGCTTGGTTCAAACCATCCAGTTCGTTAGCCAGTTCTCTCGCATAAGCCATATCATCAGTCAGTAATAATTCAATACTGACTGACATATCATCCAAACGCCCTGCCGCATTCAATCGAGGACCTAACGCAAAACCAAAGTCATTGGCGACTAGGCGAGAACATTCTCGCTTTGAGACCTCAATAAGCGCTTTAATGCCCGCACAGCAGCGCCCTGCTCTTACTCGGTTTAATCCTTGATGCACTAAAATACGGTTATTTGTATCAAGAGGCACCACATCGGCAACCGTTCCAAGCGCAACTAAGTCTAAATATTCGGCTAAATTAGGTTCTTTTAGGCCTTGCTTAACAAACCAGCCTTCTTGTCGTAATTTCGCTCGTAATGCTGACATCAGATAAAATGTGACCCCGACTCCCGCTAAGGATTTAGAGGCAAACTGGCAGTTTTCTAAATTAGGATTAATGATCGCATCTGCCTTGGGTAACGTTTCTCCAGGTAAATGGTGGTCGGTAACTATCACTTTAATATCAAGTTGATGGGCAAATTCGACCCCTTCATGTGAGGAGATACCATTATCAACGGTAATGATAAGGTCGGCCCCTCGATGATGGGCTTCCTCCACGACTAAAGGGGTTAATCCATAACCATTTTCAAATCGATTTGGCACAATGTAATTTAGGTTTACATACCCCATCGCTTTCAAGGCGCGAATCGCGAGTGCGGTACTCGTTGCACCATCAGCATCGAAATCACCAACAATCGTGATAACGCGATGGTTTTCGAGTGCGTCATACAGCAGTGATAGCGCATGATCGATACCTGATAATGCACGGTAATCCAATAAGTTAGCCGCTTTACGTTCTAATTGAGCAATATCAGTAATGCCTCTATGGGCATAAACTCGCTGAAGGATCTCAGGAAAACCGTCCAACGTTTTCATGTCATCCGCGAGTGTTCGCCGTTGTAAAAAAGTTTCTACATTCACGATAGTTAACTATTTTTGTTCGAGTATTTTTAAAAGATCATCAGGGGCTAAATAACCTGAAAGCAGCTGGCCATCAGGTAAAACAATCGCTGGTGTACCTGTCATTTTAAACTGGCTACCGAGTTTCATATGTTTACTGAGATCAATTTTACAATCATCAATGATCGCCACTTCATCGCCCTTAAATGCTTTAGTTAACGCATTCTGAGGCAATGCATTACACCAAATTGATGCCATCTGTTTTGCTGACTCATGATTTAAACCTTGTCGAGGATATGCGAGGTAGCGTACTGTCACGCCTTTATCATTGAGTTCACCCACAGACTCATGAAGTTTTTTACAGTAACCACAGGTGATATCGGTAAATACCGTCACGACATACTTCTCTTTCGGTGCCTTAAATACAATCATTTCATCTTTTAATGCATCAGCCTTTTTCAGCAACGGCTGATTCGAAATATTGACTGGCACTTTGCCGCTTAAATCATAAATCGGTCCTTGCACCAGATATTTACCATCATCAGTGACATAAATAATGCCATCTGAGGTATCGATTGTGTTTAACCCCACGATTGGCGATGGCTTAATTGATTCCACAGATATGTTATACCTTGCCAGTTTTTCTTCGATAACCTTATCGTCAGTTGCAGCAGGTATCGATGTGGAAAATGTCGCAATGCAAGCTGCCCATAATAATAATTTACGTTTCATAATTATCCTTTTACGCACACTACCCCCGTGGGTGGTGTTGCTCATGTAACACGCGCAAACGTTCTGTTGCGACATGTGTATAAATTTGTGTAGTAGAGAGATCACTATGTCCTAACAACATTTGCACAACGCGTAAATCTGCGCCGTGATTCAATAAATGGGTCGCAAATGCATGACGTAGAACGTGGGGTGATAAGGCTTCAGAATCTATATTCGCAATCACAGCATAATGCTTAATACGGTGCCAAAATGTCTGGCGCGTCATTTGAGTGCCACGTTTACTTGGAAATAGCACATCGCTAGCCTTGCCGTTCAGTAATTCAGGTCTACCTTCTTGAATATATTTTTCCACCCAATAAATAGCTTCTTCTCCCAATGGGATCAACCGTTCTTTATCGCCCTTCCCGACGACGCGAATAACACCTTGCCGCAAACTCATATCAGAGAATGTTAACCCGACCAGCTCAGAAACACGTAACCCACAGGCATACAGGACTTCAAGCATTGCCTTATCACGAAGCTCCAGTGAATCTTCAATTGCTGGGGCATTCAGCAAATCTTCAACTTGTTGTTCGCTTAAATCTTTTGGCAA
Organism: Providencia sp. PROV080; assembly: GCF_033688105.1. Taxonomy (NCBI): domain Bacteria; kingdom Pseudomonadati; phylum Pseudomonadota; class Gammaproteobacteria; order Enterobacterales; family Morganellaceae; genus Providencia; species Providencia sp. PROV080. Next base: position 1,594,585 of record NZ_CP096346.1, on the reverse strand, counting down.
GCGCTGCGGTATTTTAGGTGCTGCAATCACCGCTGAAGGGTCATCGTTCCGTATTTTTTCACGGCATAAATATTGAAATAACCGACGAATCGCGCTCAGCAAACGCGCTGAACTTGCTGCTTTATAACCACTATCAATACGTTCAGCCAGAAAAGTTTGCAAATCTATCGATTGAACATTTTCTAAATGCAATTGGTTCGCGTCTAACCATTTATCGAGTGATTGCAAATCTAAACGATAAGATGCTAAGGTATTTTCAGCGAGATCCTGTTCCAACCAAATTGTATCAAGAAACTGCTCAATTAATGGATTAAGTTGTTTTATTTCCACGCTACCTGTGTTCCCCTTCATCATTACCACACAATCGAGTCTGCCCGAATAGCATTCATTCTGTTACAATACCTCTCTACTGCAATGAAAACTAGTTACATTAACATGAAAATAGGTCTCTTTTACGGTTCTAGTACTTGTTATACCGAAATCGTCGCTGAAAAAATACGCGATATCCTCGGCGACGATTTAGTGACATTACATAACGTCAACGACACACCTCCTGAATTAATGGAACAGTATGACACCTTAATTTTGGGGATCCCTACGTGGGATTTTGGTGAAATACAAGAAGACTGGCTAGCCATTTGGGATGCACTTCCCAAACTTGATTTGAACAACAAGATTGTTGCCATGTATGGGATGGGCGACCAAATTGACTATAGTGAATGGTTTCTCGATGCACTCGGTATGCTTTACCACCAGCTAAAACCAACAGGGGTTAAATTTATCGGTTTCTGGCCACTCGATGGTTATGAATTCGAAAGTCCTAAACCATTGACTGAAGATGGAACACAATTTGTTGGTTTAGCGTTAGATGACGTTAACCAATTTGAAGAAACCGATGAGCGTATTGCCAAATGGTGTATGCAAATTTTAACCGAGCTGGAACAATTATTGTAACTATCTAATAGTTATATTTTCTATTACTGCAATATTATCTAAGATTAAATATCTGGATATTGCAGTAATAGTTGATTTAAATTACGCCAGCTTTCTTCAGATAACGCATCCTTTGCTATCCATAAGCGGATTTTTTGTTGCTTACCTTGTAGTGCACTTAGCGTCAATAATATACCAACACGACTACACCACGGCTGCTTAATAATATTCCACTCGTTTTTTTTCCATTGCACCTTGTTGCCATTCACGAGCACTGCGGTGCCTTTAATTTTACTGATACTTTTTTGGCTTTTAGCCCAACTTGCAATCACAATGGCAAGTAAAGGTAACCAGACCATGGAATTACCTGGCGCCCACGGTGCTACCAATAAAATAAAACCTACCAGCCCGTGTGCACAGGTTGAAAAAAGTTGTGTCTTCCATGAAATGGAAAGATTAGATTTCCACAGGACCACGATTTTTATTTCTTTCCTGAATCAATTTAACCATACCAAACAACTCTTCATCATCTGGACGCCCGTGATTCATTAACCAGTTAAATAGGTCTGGATCAGCGCACTCAAGTAAACGGACGAAAGTCTGTTTGTCCTTATCGGAAAGGCTATCATACTCATACTCAAAGAATGGCATGATGGAAATATCCAATTCACGCATACCACGGCGGCAAGCCCAATGAATTCTTGCTTTGTTCTCTATATCCATTCCGTTACGACCTTACTTTGTTACATTTAACTGATAAGATTGATTATTTTCAACACTCTAACAGATAATCGATTAGGAAAACATGACCTATAGTACAATGTCGCTAATTTCCATGCCTCATGGCGCTTTTATCTAAGAATGATAATTAAAAATATTGAATAATTGATGGTGCATCATAATAACTACTTGCAATGTTATCCAGCTCTTTTACCATTAACCACCTTCTGATCAGAAAGAAAAAACAGGTGAAATCATGACTACTGAAGTTGCTCACTCTCAACAATTCCCCCTCGATTCTCAGTCTTTACCACTTATATTGATTTCACTGGAAAACTGGGGGCTGATTCACTCACATGGCCTTGATGCTGAAAAATACCTTCAAGGGCAAGTGACGGCCGACGTGGCCGCATTGACACCTTCTCAACATACCTTAACCGCCCATTGTGACCCAAAAGGTAAAATGTGGAGTAATTTACGTCTATTCCACCATCTTGATGGCTTTTCTTATATCGTAAGAAACAGCCTCATCGAGAGCCAGTTAGCGGAACTGAAAAAATACGCGGTTTTCTCAAAAGTGACCTTTGAACAAAAAAATGATTTGAAGCTACTTGGTATTGCCGGAGAAGGCGCTAAAGAGGCACTCGCTCGTGTGTTCAGTACCCTCCCCGATGCTGAAAATCAAGTTGTCGTTGATGGAGACTCTACGATCCTTCACTTTGCACTCCCCAAAGAGCGTTTTCTCGTTATTACTGGCAATGATTCTGCCGAGAAAATATCGAATGCACTCAATGCTCCTATGGTAGGCGATGACCAATGGCTTTCTTTAGACATTGAAGCGGGGTATGCAATTATCGATCAAGCAAATAGCGCGCAACACCTGCCACAAGCTACCAACCTACAAGCACTGCCTTTCGGAATTAGCTTTAAAAAAGGGTGTTATACCGGACAAGAAATGGTCGCTCGTGCGAAATTCCGCGGTGCAAACAAACGCGCGATGTATTGGCTAAAAGGCAACTCAACCTCCGTACCTGCGATTGGTGAAGGCGTTGAATGGCAACTTGGTGACAAGTGGCGTCGTACAGGCACAGTGCTTGCCGCAGTCAAATTAGCAAATGGTGACGTCAACATTCAGGTCATTATGAATAATGACATGGAAGCAGACAGTGTCTTTCGTGTTATTGGCGATGAAAACAGTCACCTGACTATCCAGCCACTCCCATACTCTTTGGAAGAAGAACAATAATTGAGGTTTTTATGTCATCAGTAACAGGTAATAAGCCAGTAGACGTGTTAAATTTTGGCGATTTTACCGAAGTGATCCAATTCTTAATGGAATTGGATAAGCTAAAAAGTGTTTATCGCAAAAACAAGTTGCTCAACAATGAAAGACAAGAAAACACAGCGGAACATAGTTGGCAATTCGCGATGGCAGCGATGAGCTTTGCCCCTTATGTGAAAGGGGTGAATGTTGATCATGCCATCAAATTAGCCTTGGTTCATGATGTGGTTGAAATCGATGCTGGTGATGTACTGGTGTATGATGTTGCCGCACGAGAAGCAATCCGCGAACAAGAGGTAAAAGCGGCTGTTCGTATTTTCGGCCTGCTTCCCTCTCCGCAAAATGAACAATTTTTAGCCTTGTGGAATGAATATGATGCGGCTGAAACGTTAGATGCTAAGTTTGCCAACGTCATTGATAGAACCATTCCAATGCTTTTAAATTTACATAACCAAGGGCAGAGCTGGGTTGAAAATAATATTCGTCTTGAGCAAGTTATCGCTCGAAATGAGTTTATTGAAGAGGTTTTCCCTGAGTTTTGGGAGCAGTTGTTACCACAATTAAAAATTGCTCAACAAAAAGGCTGGTTATTGTAAGCCTCTCTTAAAATAACAAGACCCCCAATCATTGATTATTCAACGATTGGGGGTCATTTCTAATAGACTACTCGCTTGTTACTGCCAGCAGACTGACTAAATATAATCTTCAATCGGCACACACGAACAGTGCAGATGACGATCGCCATACACATCATCCAAACGTTTCACGGCAGGCCAATATTTGTTAGCTTTGGTTGCTGAAGTCGGGAACACCGCCAACTCTCGACTATAAGCATGTTCCCATTGCTCAACAAGCTCTGTTTGAACATGTGGAGCGTTCACCAAAGGGTTATCCTCTAGGGTCCACTCACCATTAGCGACTTTGTCAATCTCATTACGAATCGATAACATTGCTTCGATAAAACGGTCAATCTCAACAAGGCTTTCAGACTCCGTTGGCTCAATCATCAAGGTTCCCGCAACAGGGAATGACATCGTTGGCGCATGGAATCCATAATCGATCAGACGTTTTGCGATGTCTAATTCACTGATCCCTGTATCCTTCTTAATCGGGCGCAAATCAACGATACATTCATGCGCGACATAACCATCGCGACCGGTATACAGGATGTCATAGCGACCTTGTAAGCGTTTAGCTATATAGTTTGCATTTAAAATAGCGACCTGACTCGCTCTTCTCAAACCGTAGGAGCCCATCATGCGGATGTACATCCAGCTGATAGGTAGGATAGAAGCACTGCCAAATGGTGCTGCTGAAACGGCGCCTTGTTCCGTAACCATCTCGTGCTCAACCACGGAATGCCCCGGTACAAATGGCGCTAAATGTTTTTTCACACCGATGGGTCCCATGCCCGGTCCACCACCACCATGAGGAATACAGAACGTTTTGTGTAAATTCAGGTGGGAAACATCGGCACCAATATAGCCCGGTGTTGTCAGACCAACTTGAGCGTTCATGTTGGCACCATCAAGGTACACTTGCCCACCAAACTGATGAACGATTTCACAAACCTCTTTAATACTCTCTTCGTATACCCCATGCGTTGACGGATAGGTCACCATCACACAAGAAAGATCACCACGATGTTTTTCCGCTTGTTGACGTAAATCTGTCAGGTCAATATTGCCTTCGTCGTCACACCGCACCACCACGACTTCCATACCCGCCATATGTGCCGATGCAGGGTTGGTACCATGCGCTGAGGCAGGGATCAAACAAATGTGACGATGACCTTCATTTCGACTTTCATGATAGCGTCGGATAGCCAATAGCCCCGCATACTCACCTTGTGCGCCGGAGTTAGGCTGCATACAAACCGCATCATACCCTGTCAACTGAACAAGCCAATGCGATAGCTGTTCGATCATTTGATGGTAACCTTGCGCTTGTTCTGGTGGGCAGAAAGGATGCATTTCACCAAATTCAGGCCAAGTGATGGGTAACATCTCAGCCGCCGCATTCAGTTTCATGGTGCAAGAACCTAATGGGATCATCGCCTGATTCAGCGCTAAATCTTTACGCTCTAAGCTATGCATATAGCGCATCATTTCCGTTTCACTGTGATAGCGATTGAAATTTGGATGTGACAAAATCACATCATTTCGTTGCATTGCAGGGCTAATCGCACGCTCAGCAGATGAAACCTGCTTATCCAGTTTTTCGAAATCTAACTTTTGCTCACTACCCGTGATAATAGTGAATAACTCATTCAAATCTTGTCGCGTGGTTGTTTCATTAAAGGTAACACCTACAGCGCCATGAATATCACTACGCAAGTTAACTTTCGCTTTTTCTGCACGTGCGAGAACAGCTGCTTTATCTGCAACTTCGATAGATAAGGTATCAAACCAGCTGTGATGGCGTAACGTAACCCCCGCATCCTCTAACGCTTTAGCAAAAATAGACGTAAAACGATGAATACGTTCTGCAATCAATTTTAACCCTTGTGGGCCATGGTACACCGCATACATAGCCGCGATGTTTGCTAACAGAACTTGAGAGGTACAAATATTTGAGTTCGCCTTCTCACGACGAATATGCTGTTCACGAGTTTGCATCGCCATACGTAATGCCGTGTTACCCGCCGCATCACGAGATACCCCAATAATACGACCGGGCATGGCACGTTTATATTCATCACGACAAGCAAAGAACGCAGCATGTGGGCCACCATAGCCCATAGGCACACCAAAACGTTGCGCCGAGCCAAATACGATATCGGCCCCCTGTTTTCCAGGAGCCGTTAACACTACCAGAGCCATCATTTCAGCCGCGACACAGCTAATAATCTTACGCGCTTTTAATTTAGCCAACAGATCGCTGTAATCATGTACCTCACCTGTCGACCCAACTTGCTGTAATAAAGCGCCAAAAACACCCTCGTGCTCAAGCACTTTTTCTGCTTTATCAACAATCAATTCAAAACCAAATGTGTTCGCTCGAGTACGGACTACATCTAATGTTTGAGGGTGAATATCATCTGCGACAAAAAAACGTTCAGCTTCTTTCAGTTTACTGATCCGTTTTGCCATTGCCATTGCTTCTGCGGCCGCTGTCGCTTCATCTAAGAGGGAAGCGGACGCTAGCTCTAAGCCAGTTAGATCAATGGTTAATTGTTGGAAGTTTAACAAGGATTCTAAACGACCTTGAGAAACTTCAGGTTGATAAGGGGTATACGCTGTATACCAACCCGGATTTTCCAGTAAGTTACGTAAAATCACAGGCGGTAAAATGGCTGGGGCATACCCCATGCCAATATAATTTTTATAACGTTTATTCAGGCTTGCAATCGCTTTCAACTCGGCAAGTGCTTCTTGTTCCGTCGCACCACTGCCTACTCTGGGCGGTTCAGCTAATAAAATCGCTTTCGGGACAATATCGTCCGTTAATGCATCAAGGGATGTGGCCCCCACAGTGTCCAACATGGTTTTTACTTGTTGTTCTGAAGGACCGATGTGGCGTTGAATAAATTCCGAACGGTTTTCTAATTGACTCAGAGACATCGTCATATCTATGTTCCCATTCCTAATATCTGCAACAACAGGGTTGGTATAAAAGCAAAACGCCCCGTAATACAGTCATTACGGGGCGTTAGTTGTGTTATTCGTCTTCTTCGAGTAACGCAGAATAAGCATCTGCATCTAACAAATCAGCTAATTCTGACTCATCAGAGATTTTTATACGGAAGATCCAACCTTCTTGGTAAGGCTGTTCATTGACTAACTCAGGAGAGTCACCGAGAGCTTCGTTAACTTCAATGATTTCTCCACTTAGTGGAACATAAATATCCGATGCCGCCTTAACAGATTCTACAACCGCACATTCACTACCAATATCCACCGAGCTTCCCACTTCAGGTAGATCGACAAACACCATATCACCTAATAATTCTTGTGCATGCTCAGTAATACCTACGGTGTATACACCATCACCTTCATGACGGACCCACTCATGTTCACGGGTATATTTCAGCTCAGCAGGAACATTACTCATCATCAACCTCACTCTTATTTACAAATTTTTTAGATAGATAGGATTTAACTCGTCTTAAACAAGCGCCTTTCCTTCCCGAACAAATCCCGGTTTTACCACCTCAACTGGCATTTCTCGGTTACGTATTTCAACAATAGCTTTATCTTGTATTTCTTTTGGTACACGCGCCAAAGCAATACTAAAACCGAGCGTTGGCGAAAAAGAGCCGCTAGTAATGACGCCTTCTTGTAATTTGCCTAGATCGTCAGTAAAACGTACCGTTTGACCCGCCCGTAATATGCCTTTTTCACGCATTACGATACCAACTAGTTTTTCTGTGCCTTGTTCTTTCAACTTCGCTAATGCTTCACGCCCAATAAACTGGCGCTCTTCAGGTTTCCAAGCAATCGTCCACCCCATATTGGCGGCCAGCGGTGAAATGCTTTCATCCATATCTTGGCCATATAAGTTCATACCGGCCTCAAGACGTAGCGTATCACGAGCCCCTAATCCTGCTGGATGCACACCGGCTTTAACTAGCTGACGCCAAAAATCAATCACTTGCTCTTTCGGTAAAGCGATTTCATACCCTTTTTCGCCCGTATAACCGGTTGTCGCAATGAACAAATCATCAACTTGAATACCATAGAAAGGTTTCATGTCAGCAAGTTGTGCGCATTGCGCTTGAGTCAGCAGAGAGTGAACTTTTTGTTGTGCTGTAGGGCCTTGAACGGCTAATAGCGCAAGATCATCACGAACGTGAATAGAAACGGCATATGATTTAACATGCTCTTCAATCCATGCAATATCTTTATCACGGGTTGCAGAGTTGACGACAAGACGATAAAAGTCATCATCAAGATAATAAACGATCAGGTCATCAATCACGCCACCAGAGGCATTTAGCATGCCGGTATAGAGTGCTTTTCCCTTATCAGTCAGCTTGGCAATGTCATTTGCCAAAAGATAGCGAAGGAAATCACGGCAACCTTCACCATGTAAATCAACAATAGTCATGTGGGAGACATCAAACATCCCAGCCTCGGTTCTCACTAAATTATGTTCATTGATTTGTGAACCGTAGTGCAGTGGCATCATCCAACCATGAAAGTCCACCATTTTCGCACCGCAAGCAATATGTTCATCATATAGCGGGGTCTGCTTTGCCATGAATACCCTCTTTACATTTGAATAAGATAGGGTGAGCGTTACGCTTTTTTATGCAGAGAAAAGACCTATGACTCCACAACCAATAACGCTACGCAAACGATAACATCTTATTAAAAACTACCACTGTTTTTAGTAAGAAACCATTAAAAAAAATAGGGCTACCGATACTCTGTATTACTGATTACAAGGGATATAATCCAGCTAAATTTGTTAAAAAATTGAGAATGATCACTCAATACCACCATATTTGGTGTAAAAGAGTAGACTTAATCAACGTGTGTTCACAGAAGTTAGCGAAAAATCAATCTTAGCACTCAGTCATAAAATTAGTAAAACTAATCCGAAAACTGATTGTAATTAGAATTTCTCAGTCATTGACAATTAAATTAATGGTGACATTAAAAACCGTAAGGCAGGGTGAGCCATCACATAAAGATGGGTATTTTTAAGCTATCAGGAAGGAAAGATTGGTGGAAAATATGGCCACCAATCTATAGAAAGGGATTATTCCACGGAATCAATTTGAATTTTTTGTAGCCACTCAGGCATATCAAATAAGCCCATAGCATGGTTAAGAAGTTGGGGTTTAACACCAGGTAAACTATCCGCGAGCACTAAGCCTAAATCGCGGAATAATTTTTTAGCGGGGTTATTGCCATCAAACAATTCACGGAACCCTTGCATGCCCGCTAACATCAACGCTGCACTATGCTTACGATGACGTTCGAAAGTACGCAAATAAAAATATTGTCCAAAATCTTTGCCTTCACGATGTAATCGTTTGATTTCACCGAGTAACATCGCCACATCCATAAAGCCTAAATTAACGCCCTGTCCAGCCAGTGGGTGGATGGTGTGTGCGGCATCTCCGAGAAGCGCTAAACGTTGCGCGGCAAATTGACGTGCATACCGTCCTGTTAGCGGAATAGTCAATCTATCGCTTTCTAAATGACACAACCCTAAGCGGGTATCAAACGCCACGGCCAATTCTTTTTCAAAACTGGCTTTATCAAGCTGCTGACGTCTAGCCGCTTCTGTTGCAGGTTGAGACCACACAATAGAACAGAGATGAGGGTCAGTTAAAGGAAGGAATGCAAGTATCCCTTTACCATCAAAAGCTTGACGTGCTATGGCCTCATGAGGTTGTTCCGTACGAATAGTCGCCACTAACGCCGTGTGCTCATAATCCCAAAACGTCAATGGAATATCTGCATGCCCACGCAACCAAGAGTTCGCACCATCGGCTCCAACAATCAACCTTGCTGTAAGCATTGCGTCATCAGAGAGTGTAATAAACACATCATTTTCCCCCCAAACCACCTTTTGAATCGTTGCGGGAGCGAATAAAGTGATATCTCGGGATGACGAGGCCTTTTGCCAGAGCGCATCTCGGATAACATGATTTTCAATAATATGCCCTAAATGGGAAAGATTTTGCTCTTTAGCAGAAAACTGGATACGGCCAAAACTATCGTTATCCCAGACCTCCATACCTTTGTAGGCCGATGCTCTCATCGATTTAATCGTTGGCCAAACAGCTAAATAGCTTAATAACTTTTCACTTGCTGCGTTAATAGCAGAAACCCTAAGGGTATATGGTTCATTCTCAGAAAACGGCTGTTTTGCTGGCTGAGGTTCAATAACAGCAACACGTAATCCTGTTCCTTCTAAACCACAAGCCAATGCTAACCCAACCATACCACCACCGGCGATAACCACATCAAACGATTGCATATTTTTATTCCTCTTAGTTTTGTGGTTATTGTTCCGCAACCCAGCCAAGTGTTTGACGAGCTAAAACATCACGTACTGACGGTAACATTTCCATTGCCATTAAACCTAAATTACGTCCAACCACTAACGGTAAACAACGATTTGCAAACACGCGCACTAAACCATCAGTCATTGTCACGGTTCGTTCTCTATCAATAGCTCGCGCTTGCTGATAGGTATTCAAAAGTGCATAAGCACCGATATCCTGCCCTTGTTGATGGGCGGCCACCACCGACTCAGCCAACTGCATGACATCACGGATCCCCAGATTAAAACCTTGACCTGCGATAGGGTGTAATGTTTGAGCCGCATTTCCCACCAAAACGGTGCGATGACTAATCGGATTTAACGCTTTTCGAAGTGATAACGGATAACAAAAACGGGTACCAACCTGAATGATTTTACCCAGACGCCATCCAAAAGCTTGTTGCAGCTTAGACATGAAGGTTTCATCATCCCACGTTTTGATAAGTTCCGCTTGCGCTTGTTGATGACACCATACTAAGGAGCTGCGTCCATGCGACATGGGTAATAACGCGAGTGGGCCAAATTCAGTAAAACGCTCAAACGCTTGCCCTTGTGGGTCAATTGATGTTTTAACATTCGCAATAATCGCCACTTGACCATAGTCATCCTGCTGCCACTGTACATGGCATGCTTGACCGACGGCTGAATGACTCCCATCCGCGGCCACTAAAAGAGCCCCTGAAAGGGTTTCACCGCTATCTAAGGTTACTGTAACGCTATCGTTGTGCCGTTGAATGTTTTCAACTTTTGCGGGGCAATACAACGAAACGCCCGCTGCTTTATGCAATAAATCAAATAACCGTGCACCGGCGTCATGTAACTCAATCACACTCCCTAATTCTGGAATATGGTAATCCTGTGCATGGATATTAACGAAACCAGCATGGCCTCTATCGGAAACATGAACATGAGTTATTGGTGTGACACAGTCAACGAATGAATCCCAAATACCAATTTTAGATAACCGCTGACATGTTCCATGAGCAAGTGCAATCGCCCTAGCATCAAACCCTGGGTGCTTTCCTTCTGGTAAGGCGGCCTCTACCAGCGAAACTGATAACCGTCCTTGGCTTAATGAAGAAATAGCCAGAGCCAAGGTTGCCCCTGCCATTCCACCACCAACAATAATCACGTTCATGTTGTATTTATTACCTTATTACAGCTTCTTTAAGCATTGTTAGCTGCGGCCATTAATGCTTCTATTTCATCAGGGTCCTTCACCACTAAATCGGTCAAGTTTTCATTACCCGTTTCGGTAATCACAATGTCGTCTTCAATACGAATACCAATACCGCGATATTCTGGTGGTACATCTGCTTCAGGTGCAATATACAGTCCAGGTTCAACCGTCAATACCATTCCAGGTTCTAGAATGCGATCACGGTCAACGCCATAGAATCCAACATCATGAACATCTAACCCCAGCCAGTGGCTTAAACCATGCATAAAGAATGGGAAGTGTGCTTTGTTTTCGATCAATTGATCGACATCGCCATGTAAAATACCCAGCTCCACTAAGCCTTCCACTTTAATTTGAATGATTTTTTGTGTCACTTCATGAATGCTGGTACCAGGGCGATACAATTCTAACGCGGTATTTAATGCTTTAAGAACGATATTGTAAATCGCTCGTTGTGGTTCAGTAAACTTACCATTTACAGGGAATGTACGGGTGATATCGCCTGCATAGCCATCAAACTCGGCCCCCGCATCAATTAACACCATTTCCCCATCTTTCATTTCACATTCATTTTCGGTGTAATGCAAAATACACGCATTTTCGCCACTACCAACAATCGAATTATACGATGGAAAACGTGCACCATGACGCGTAAATTCATACTCCAGCTCGCCACAGAGTTGATATTCATACATGCCCGGCCGACACGTTTTCATTGCACGAATGTGCGCTAATGCGGATATCTCACCAGCCTTACGCATCACGGCAATTTCAGCTTCTGATTTAAATAGACGCATTTCATGTACCAAAGGACGCCAATCAATGATTGTCTGTGGAGCTCGTAAGTTACGACGCCCCCCTTTGCGTAAAATATCGAGCGCGCCGAAAACTAACTTATCGGCATATTCAAATTCGCCTTGTGCATGATAAATGACATCAAGACCATTTAATAATTGATACAGTTGCTCTTCAATTTCATCAAAAGGCAGTGCTTTACTGATCCCTAATTTTTCCGGCGCAGCCTCTTGCCCTAACCGACGACCAAACCAAATTTCTGCGGTCAGGTCGCGAACACGGTTAAAGAGAACGGTGTGGCTGTGTTTTTCATCACTTTTAATTAACAGTAAAACGGCTTCAGGCTCACTAAACCCCGTCAAATAAAGAAAATCACTGTGCTGGCGATACGGGTATTCACAATCCGCGTTGCGTTGAGCGACGGGCGCTGAAAAAATAATAGCGGCACTTGCTGGCTCCATCTGAGCCAATAATGCGTTACGACGAGAAATAAATTCCTGTTTATTCATACCGTTTCTGCCTTATTATCTAGACTGTTGAGTTGAACGTTATACCTTTCTATTTTAAGCATATAGACTCGCCATTCTTCAAGTTGCCTCAGTACTGACACCATACAACGCTTTGAATGACGATGACTTCGCAAACATCCTAAGCTTCTTTCGAGTGTCACCTAGCAACAAGAAATTAGAGTACAACGGCAAGCGCTTAATCTGTATCTGTTTTGCCTTGCAAAGCGCGATTTAGCTCAAATAAGCAAATAGACTTAACAAAGCCAGACAGTATTAATGAAGAATAGGTTTATTATTCGCCGCTGTTTGCACTTTTTTGCCTTCGGTGAAAGAGATATAGCAAAGCTGTACAGCGACTCTGACATACTCCACCACCTCTTCCAACGCCTGTTCAAGCTCTTCTTGGTCTTCATCTTCATCGTAACCAAGCATGCCGATATTACGTAAATCAGTGATCACTTCACTGACTTCTTTTTTATCCGCTAATTTAGGTTGCGCCACACCAATTCCTAGTAAGAAATGATTAACCCAACCCGCTAAAGCATCCGCATGATCAAATACAGACGCATTGTCATCAGGAAAAAGCATAGAAAAAGCAAATTCGCTTTCATCTAACACTTGAAAAGTCGTATCGTAGAGTTCACGTAGCGGTTGAGCAACCGCTTGAGGGAAGGCTAAACCGTCATTAGCCAAATCATGGACTAATGTCTGCCAGCCGCCATCGCGGCTACCACCGCAAATCAGCCCAGTAATTAAGCCATGAATTTCTGCGGCGGTAAGTGCGATAGAATATTGTTGGAGAAGATTGTCCAACGTTTCATAGTTTGGTAAAGATTTTTGTATAGACATCTGAATTCGTCATGTTAGCTAATCATTCATGATATGCTACCATCAAGGATGGTCGCTGTACCAGTAAGCTTTTGAACTGTATTTTGAATAAAGCAACCAATACTAGTGAAATAACATCTATTACTTTACGCCGAGCATTGTATTTGCGGCGAGTCCTATTCGTATGGAGGTATCATGTCCGCACAACCTGTTGACATTCAAATATTTGGGCGCTCAATGAGAGTCAACTGCCCTGTCGAACAAAAAGAAGCCCTGATTGCATCAGCCCAAGAACTTGAGCAACGCCTTCAAGATCTTAAAGATAGAAGTGGGGTCACCAACACAGAACAGCTTATTTTTATCGTTGCATTGAACGTGTGTCACGAATTAACACAAGAAAAGACAAAAACGCGTGATTATGCATATAATATGGAAGAGAAAATAAAAATGCTGCAACAAACCATTGAGCAAGCATTACATGATCAGGTGAAAATTACTGAGAGGCAGGTTATGCCTATCGGCTAAATTTGCTTAATAATCATACATTAGTATAAAAAAATAAACAAAAATGGGGTTGCTTTTTCAATCCAAACTCATACAATGAAGTACATAGAGTAACGATATGTACTCAAACAAATTTCTCTGAGATGCTCGTCAGTGGGTAAGTCCCCTGAGCCGATATTTCAAAAAAATAGAATGTGGTTATTGCGCTGGTGAGCACGCCTGATTCGCTCAGGAAGCCTAAAGGTTGCTAAACTGCGTTCACCTTGAACCAAGGGTTCAAGGGTTACAGCCTACAACGGCATCTTGGAGACCCTCATTTTTCTGTGACACTTCCCCCTGAGTTTACGTCTAGTACTACCATCTCGCACTCATTACGCTATACTTCCAACGCTTACTCACAAATTTATCAACCCTTTAATAATAATAGCGTTAATAGCCTCTGAGGTTGCGGATCTTATGGAAGATAAGTTATCAGTCATGCGTCAACAAATTCGCCAATCCGTTCGTCAATTACGCCGACAGTTGACTCCAGAGCAACAACAACTGGCCGCGAAAAACATCGTACAGCAGACTTTATCTCACCCTAAAATTGCTCAAGCGCAGCACATTGCTTTGTTTCTTTCTTTCGATGGTGAGATCCATACCCAGCCCTTAATCGATGCACTCTGGCAACAGGATAAAAAAGTCTACCTGCCTGTATTACACCCCTTTAGCCGTCATCATCTGCTGTTTTTAAACTATGCGCCAACGACGCAATTAATCAAAAATAGATTTAACATCGATGAGCCACCACTCGATGTCACTCAAGTGCTACCTATCAATCAGTTAGATATCATGATGATCCCATTAGTTGCCTTTGATGAACAAGGCCAACGTTTAGGCATGGGGGGTGGCTTTTATGATAGAACCTTAGCTAACTGGCAACAGAAAGGCTTTTACCCCATTGGTTTGGCACACAATTGCCAGCGCGTTCCCTTGCTCCCTGTGGCACATTGGGATATCCCGCTACCTGAAATTATTACGCCCCAAAAAATATGGCACTGGTGATCCAGTGCCATCATGTGTATTCAATCTCGTTGGTTAACGATTAATATAATAATCGTGCACGGATCGTTCCCGGCAATTGTTTCAATTTAACCAAGATATCGTCAGCGTGGTCAGGTTGTTGAGTGATAATATCAATAACAACGTAACCTACGTTTCCTGAAGTACGTAAATACTGACCAACAACGTTGATATTATTTTCAGTAAATACTTGGTTAATGCTATTCATCATACCAGGACGGTTTTCGTGAATATGCAGTAAACGGTTAGTATCTTCTGTATGAACTGGCAGAGAAACTTCAGGGAAGTTCACCGCAGAAAGCGTCGAACCATTGTCTGAATATTTCGCTAATTTACTTGCGACTTCTAGCCCAATATTTTCTTGCGCTTCTTCCGTTGAACCACCGATATGTGGAGTCAAAATCACATTATCAAATTTGATTAGCTCACTAATGAAGGGATCATTCGGATCATTATTAGCAGCAGGCTCAGTTGGGAAGACATCGACAGCGGCACCCGATAAATGTTTACTCTCAAGGGCATCGGCTAAAGCAGGAATATCAACGACTGTTCCGCGTGAAGCGTTAATGAAAATAGCCCCTGGCTTCATCAATTCAAACTGCTCTTTTGCAAACATATTCTTGGTGCTCGCTGTTTCAGGCACATGCAAGCTGACCACATCACTCATGTTCAATAGCTCAGCCATTGAGCGCACCTGTGTCGCGTTACCAAGAGGCAGTTTATTTTCGATATCATAAAAATAAACATCCATACCAATGCCTTCAGCCAATATACCTAGCTGAGTACCGATATGACCATAACCCACAATCCCTAGACGCTTACCGCGCGCTTCAAAACAACCTTTAGCTTGTTTTTCCCAAATACCGCGGTGCGCTTTCATGTTCGCTTCAGGTATGCGACGTAACAATAACAGTAATTGACCAAGCACCATCTCAGCGACAGAACGGGTATTTGAGAACGGTGCATTAAAAACTGGGATACCGCGTTTAGCCGCAGCATCTAAATCCACTTGGTTTGTACCGATACAAAAACAACCAACAGCAACCAATTTTTCAGCTGCTGCAAAAATGTCTTCAGTCAGATGAGTACGGGAACGAATACCAACAAAACGCGCATCTTTAATTGCTTCTTTTAATTCTTCGTCCGACAACGCACTTTTGTGATATTCAATGTTGGTATAACCTGCTGCTTTTAAATTATCAACCGCGCTTTGGTGAACCCCTTCCAATAGTAAAAATTTAATTTTGTCTTTTTCCAAAGATACTTTGACCATTTACCCTACCCTATCATGCTTAAGATTTGTAACAGATGAACTGACCGTGTACCAACATAGCAAAAAACGGCACAGTATCAATACAATCGTTTGCCTAGTCCCTCTCACTAAACGCGATGAAAAAGAAGTAATATGGTAGAAAATCAGGGTGAGTAACACAAAATAAGGATTTTGCCTGCACTATAAGCATTAGTGTGAGATATATCACCAAAATAATCATAAATAAAAATTAGTGAAATTTTTTACGGGTCAGTGATACCGCTAAAATAGATAACAAAAATCCATGCCACATAAAAAAATAAGCCAACCACATAATGGCTGGCTTATCTGATTGACGGCTAGGTAAGGCGATGACAATCAAATCATGATTATCATGCTAATTTATTTAATGGTTTTAACACCGGCAGACGTTCCCATTAAAACAACATCAGCACCGCGATTTGCAAATAGGCCTACCGTTACAACGCCTGCTATCCCATTGATTTTATTTTCAAGAGCAACGGGGTCAACAATGCTAAGGTTGTGAACATCTAAAATAACATTACCATTATCTGTCACAACATTTTGACGATATTCAGGTGTTCCACCTAACTTAACAAGCTCTCTCGCAACATAGCTACGCGCCATCGGGATCACTTCAACAGGCAGTGGAAATTTGCCCAATACATCCACTTGTTTTGACTCATCAACAATACAAACAAATGTTTTAGAAATAGCTGCAACGATTTTTTCACGTGTTAAAGCCGCTCCACCACCTTTGATCATATTCATATGATGGTCAATTTCATCTGCACCATCAACATAAACATCCAGTGAGTCGACATCATTACAGTCAAGTACAGGGATACCTAATGATTTAAGCTTAGCGGTTGATGCTTCAGAACTTGATACCGCGCCTTCAATTTGGCCTTTCATGGTCGCCAGTGCATCAATAAAATGAGAAGCAGTAGAGCCTGTGCCAACTCCCACGATCGTACCCGGTTTTACGTATTCTAATGCTGCCCAACCAACTGCTTTTTTTAGTTCGTCCTGAGTCATGCCCATGCCTTCTATTATTTTTCACAAGTAAATAAAGTTTGTTGAATAAGCCTATTATATAACGGACCCTTAACAAGGTCAGCTTTGTTCGTTGTATTCTGTGATTCACACATTGTCATCAATATTACAGGAGTTCTGAAATAAAATATGGCATAGTGAGTAGTAGAATAACAACAAGGAGAATACCCCCTAATGAAGCGCCCTGATTACCGCGCGTTGCAAGCACTGGATGCTGTCATTCGTGAAAGAGGATTTGAGAGAGCGGCTCAAAAACTGTGTATTACACAATCTGCGGTTTCACAGCGGATCAAACAATTAGAAAATCTATTTGGTCAACCGCTACTCGTTCGAACAGTTCCGCCACATCCCACAGAGCAAGGGCAAAAGCTATTAGCCTTACTCCATCAGGTAGAATTACTCGAAGAACAGTGGCTAGGTGACGAAAATGGGGGTTCAACGCCACTATTACTTTCACTTGCGGTCAACGCCGACAGTTTGGCCACCTGGCTATTACCAGCTCTGAATCCTGTTTTAGGTAACACCCCCATTCGCTTAAACATTCAAGTGGAAGATGAGACGCGCACACAAGAGCGTTTGAGACGAGGTGAAGTTGTGGGTGCTATCAGTATCCAACCTCAAGCACTACCGGGCTGTTTAGTTGATAAGCTAGGTGCTCTAGATTATATCTTTGTTGCCTCTCCCGATTTTGCTAGCAAATACTTCCCTGAAGGGGTCACACGTTCATCATTGCTTAAAGCACCAGCCGTTGCATTCGACCACCTTGATGACATGCACCAAGCTTTTGTTCAGCAGAATTTTGGCTTATCACCCGGTAGTGTGCCCTGTCATATAGTGAACTCATCAGAGGCATTCGTACAATTAGCAAAACAGGGCTCTACTTGCTGTATGATCCCACATTTGCAAATTGCCGATGAATTAAAAAATGGTGAACTGATAGATTTAACACCGGGCCTATGTCAGCGCCGGATGCTCTATTGGCATCGTTTTGCGCCTGAGAGCCGCACGATGAAGAAAGTCACTGACGCCCTGCTCAAAACAGGACGTCAAATGTTAAAACAAGAAGATGAACTTTAGCGTTTTAATTCAAAAACCACATCAACTTGGTCATTAAAATCAATACTCTGCTGCTCATAGGTTTCATTCACATCTCTCTCTGGGGCAGCAGAGAGTGCCATTTTACCTCTGTAATTCATCACTGGTGCAGGATATGGTACCGCATCTGGCGCTCGATAATTTACGCTATATACAGGCCCTAATTGAACATTGAAGCCTTTCGCTAACGCATTCGCTTGTTCAATCGCATTTTTAATGGCTTTTTCACGTGCTTCATCGCGATATTGTTGAGGGTTATTAACACCGAACTGTACCGCATTAATTTCATTAAGGCCCGCTTTTAACGCGCCATCAAGAAGTGTATTTAATTGATCAAGTTTCGTCACTTTCACTTCAACAGAGCGAACTGCGGTGTAACCGACAATCGATGATTTTTGCGAATCTTTATCATATTCATATTTAGGCTGAGTGCGCACATTCGCGGCATTGATATCTTTTTTCTCGATACCATTTTGTTTTAAAAATTCAAAATACTCAGCGACACGCTTATCAACACCAGCCTTCGCTGCCGCGGCATCCTTTTCGGTCACTTCAACATTGATATTTAATGTGGCCATATCGG
Organism: Providencia sp. PROV080; assembly: GCF_033688105.1. NCBI lineage: Bacteria > Pseudomonadati > Pseudomonadota > Gammaproteobacteria > Enterobacterales > Morganellaceae > Providencia > Providencia sp. PROV080. The sequence continues at coordinate 1,575,760 of NZ_CP096346.1, read as the reverse complement.
GTGCCGCTTTAATTACCGCATTACCTGATGTTGTAATATGTGGCCCTTCAGGAAGCGGATTAGCTTGTGCAATAGCTGGAACCGCAACACCAGCCATCATGGCCGCAAGAACTAGAGACTTTAACTTCACAGGACCTCCTAATAAATAATAATAAGAAAGTTGTAGTGACACATTATCTAGTCTACAACCCTGCCTAAACCTTAACACATCCTATGTGAAATTATTTTCGGATTAATAAGAAATTACCAATAACTTATCCCCTGTCTCGCTAATTGAAATGCGATGAACCACATGACCAGCCCAACAAAGAGATTAATGACCCGCTGTGAACGAGGTGTTTTTAATACAGGAGAAAACCAAGCTGCTAATAGTGACAAGGCAAAAAACCAACTAAAAGATGCGGTCAATGCTCCCGCGGTAAACCAAGGTCGTAGCTGGCTTTCTAGCTGCCCTCCTACACTACCTAACACCACAAATGTATCTAAATAAACATGAGGATTTAGCCATGTGACAGCAAATAGCGTCACCACCACTCGCCAACGACTAATAACCTTATTTTCTGCTTGAATTACGACGTCATCGCGACTGATAGCTGTCCGAAATGCACCATAACCATACCAAACCAGAAATACGACACCAGCCCAAGTGATCAACTGCATTAACATTTCGGACTGACTCAATAACGCGCTTCCACCAAATACCCCCGCGACAATTAAAACGGTATCACTTAAAGCGCATAAAAATGCACTCATGATATGATATTGCTTGCGACTTCCCTGCTGTAAAACGAATGCATTTTGTGGCCCAAGAGGAAGGATCATTGCAGCCCCCAATAAAGCGCCTTGAATATAAATAGTAAACATGCATAAATTCCTAATAATTATTCATATTTTATACACGCAAATTCTAGCGAGAAAAAATTATTAGTGAAAATTATTAATTCTTATCGAACATTAGAAAAATTTATTTGGATAAATGAGTCAAAAACCGCAAGAAAGGAAGGAGAAAAGGTGAAAAAAAATGAGCCAATCCAATGAATCAGCTCATTTCTAAATAGTCTGCTAATAATCTTATTCAGCAGAATCTTTTTTTACCGCCACTGGATTTTGTTGATGCACATGCACATCCATTTGTGGGAATGGAATACCAATATCGTGCTTATCGAGTGCACGTTTAAAATTCTCCATCAGATCCCAATAGACTGGCCACGTATCACCATTTTTAGCCCAAAAGCGGACTAAATAATTTAATGAAGAAGGCGCCATTTCATGCAGACGAATCGTCACACCCTTATCATGTAAAATACGGTCATCTGCTGCGACAATATCACCTAATACTTTTTTCACTAGGTCAATATCGGAATCATAAGCAACACCCACAATGATATCGGTACGACGGTCAGGTTCGCGAGTTACGTTAATAATATTATCTGCAATAATTTTACCGTTTGGAATGACAATGATGCGGTCGTCCGCAGTTCTTAATGTGGTTGAGAAAATTTGCACATTTTGAACTGTCCCTTCTACCGCGCCGATTTGCACATATTCCCCCGCACGTAGTGGCCTAAAGACAACTAACAATACGCCAGCCGCAAAGTTACCCAGTGAATTTTGTAAAGCCAAACCAACCGCTAAACCTGCGGCACCCATAACCGCGATCACTGACGCTGTTTGAACACCAATTTTGCCAAGTACGGCAATGAAGGTAAACGCGATGATGGTATAACGCGCTATCGCAGATAAAAAATCACTCACAGTAGGGTCGATACCACGACCTACCATCACACGATGTAACCCACGCCCTACCCATTTCGCCACCATCAAACCAACAATAAGGATGATAATTGCGGAAACGATATTCACCGCATACTGAACTAACAGATCCTGATTAGCTGCAAACCAGTTGGTTGCGTCATTCAACGCCCCTGTAACATCATCAGTATTCATAGAGTCCTCTAAATTTAAATTAAATTACTTTGTATATGAAACAACCACATCTTCCAAACAGTTAATCCTATTCAGACGAATCATATCGCATCATTATTAAATAATAACGACAGTCTCCGAAATCAGACAATCAACCAAAATTAAAGTTTATTTCACTTTGTTTTCTAAAACAAATCGTCTGTATTCATTTAGCATGCTAATAAAGTCGTCAATACCACAAAAAGCGACACTCTCGTTATCATAATAACTCATGCCTTCTTCTAGTCCCTCGGTCTCAAAAGCTAATTGATTAGCACGGATCATCACTTCTTCATCATCCAATAATAATGTATATTCGTGACCGATCAGCTCCCACTGTTTTTCGCTTCCTTTGATTAATGCGTAATTAGCCTCTATTTCATCCAATAAGCTTAAATCACCTTTAACTTCTTCATTAAGCCAATGGCCAATCGCTTCATGATCCATCGAAAACTTTGCCGATATCTCACCTGTTATGTCTTGAAAAAATTGGTACTCCATAATACACCTCGAAGCAGACTCTATTATTTATAATTATACCTCTAGTTAGATATTATTGTGTCCTCTTCACTGCGCATAAAAAGAAAATTATCGACAAAATCGGCAACATTGATACATCTTTGAGCATATTGATATTAGACTAAAATCACTTTGATAACAGACAGCCTATCTATTATCAAACAACAATCACCTATAAATAATGGTAGGAACTCACAGATGATTGACTATTTAGACCACCTCGTATTAACAACAACCGATCAAAATGCCTGCATTGACTTCTATACCTCAGTACTCGGAATGGAGCTCATCACCTTTGGTACACAGCGTTATGCGTTGCAATTTGGTCAGCAAAAAATCAATATTCATCAATATGGTAAAGAATTTGAGCCGAAAGCACACTTGCCCGTTCCTGGCTCTCTCGATTTATGCTTTATTAGCAAGACCCCCATTGAACAGGTGATCAAACATATTGAGAAACAAGGGGTTAAAATTATTGATGGGCCAATTAAACGAACCGGAGCGATGGGGGAAATCTTATCGATTTATGTACGTGATCCAGATTTAAATCTTATCGAAATATCAAATTATATCTAATCGTGATTCGCTACCATGCCACATACAGTGTGGCATGATAAATCATATTGAATGTTTAACATTCGACTCGTCGTTATTAGAACAATTTATCTACTCTTTAGTTTTGAGAAAATATTGTTCTATTTCATCGTATGTTCCCAGCTTATTAAAAAGTGGCTTAAATTTAGTATAAGCTGGAAGATTATCTCTTTCTATTTGATAACGTAAATAAGCAAAAAAAGAATCGAGATCACACTCAAGGATATATAATATATGCAATAACGTATCGACAGATATCGTATTAATACCTCGTTCATAACGTGAGTATTGTTGTTGTGAAATACCCAACTTATTTGCCAGTTTGGTTCCTGATATAGTATTTTCTTTTCTTAACCTTTGAATCTCTCGACCAATAATTTGAGTAAAAAAATTTTTAGGTATCGAGCTATCTAAAATTGATTCATTCATATTATCACTTCCCTACTAAAGAGCTATAAATATCATCCTTTGATACCAACACTGATTAATCTAAAACATCATTATTAATTAGTGTTTCACTTTTACATTGACATCACTTTCAAGTTTAAATCCATAACGGCTTAACGGTGCTATTGTTATATCAGTAGCATTACCTGTTATATTGACTGCTTTATTTTCACCAGGTCTAATATAAAACTGACCTATAGAATAAGTATGGTTTCCAGGAATAACACTAAAAGAGGGTGACAATCTAATAACTTGTTTACCTTCATTTTTAAATATTAATTGCTCACCTTTTTGCGTAACAGAAAGTGCATCCCAAGGTGTCAAACTCACATTCATATTTTCAGGCATTACTAACATTGCAACATCTTGGCGAATAGGCATTTTAGCTGCATTTTCCCTTTTAGCACCTACACCTTGAAATGATGCTTTTAAAATAACTTCATCAGATAATTTAACGCCATTTTTCAAAATGAAATTAATTTGTTGGCTCTCATGAGGCTCAATACGAATGATAGGAGGCGTAATCATAATATCACCGGCCAGTTTCGTTGAGCCTTCAAGATCTTCAACTTTTGTGGATAATAAAATAGGTTCACTCCCTGTATTTTTAACGTTAAACACCTTTCTATTTTCACCCGCATCCAATATCACTGTCATTGTTTCCAACTGAAAACTGGCCATAACATTTGCGCTTATCATTAATAAGCAAACTGAACCTAAAACTGTAAGTAACTTCTTCATAAATAACCTCTACATAAAACTCATATTGAATTTAGTGATAACTTATTGGCATACGGCATCAGCTTCTTCATAAAGATTTTCAGGTGAAAAATGATCTGAGACGGTATAACTCACAATACAATCATCTGAATTCACTGAACGAAGAATTAATTCATCACCAATTTGTTCATTCGTTAAAAGCGCATTTCCATTACCCATCACCGTTCCAATATACTTTCCATTTTTATTGACAAGACTTGCACCATTAGGTGCTTCTGAACCATCTTTTAGGGTAATACTAAGTAATAGTTGTCTCATTTCCGTTGCTTTGATCTCTTTTGTGATCACACTACCTTTAGCCACCGCAACATCAAATGTGGTTGTATCAAGTCGAATATTTAATGGTAAATCTTGCGTATCAAGCTGAACGGTTGTTTTCCTATTTGTTGGTAATGCTGAAATAGCAGCAGTTCCAAAATGGTTCGTTATCGTTGTTCCACTTCCTAACGCACTAATCTTAACATTTGGCTGATTTGGAATATAAACAATGCCAAATGTATTGCTTAAAGGTAATGGTGAAGTTGCAACTAACCCATTAGAATACGCAATCGAGCCTGAAGCCGATGACATAAATGAATAAACATCATTTTCTGTCATAGAGGCATTTAGTGACAGTTGTGAATATGCATTTCTATTACTCACGCTACCATTGATACGATTAGTATCACTACTGCGACCTGCTCCTAGGGAATAATTCCATCTATCATTTGGCCGATAATGGTAATTCGCCATCAGAGTGCTACGGTCATCATAATATTGGCTTTGTAAAGTGACATTCGAGCGCTTATTTATTGGTATCGATGCATTTAAGAAATAGCGCTCCCCTTGCTCACGGCTAGATTGAAAAGAGAAATTCAACGAAATATCATAAAATTTTCGCCCATAAGCAACAGTATGACTGACCGAATCAGGTGTATTGCCATAATAATTGTTGTGGTTCAGGCTATAACTGAAACTTCCCCACGTCATATTACCCCAGCTAGCAAACAGAGAAGTCGATGACTGAAGTTCACCACTAAACCATGGCCAATCAAATCGCTCGTCTTCAATGATGGGGAGATCTTTTTGCACTGTATCATCCAACGTTGGATACTCATTACTACGATAGAGAAATGAAGTTCCTAATGATGCACCACCGCTGGAAACTGATGTATTAAAATCAATTTGGTTACCTTGCTTTTTATCATTACGGGACGCTGTCGCACTAATGCCACCACTAACCACCACGTCTGAACCGTACGACGTATTTGCTCCACCACTCATCGATTGATATTTATCTGAATAAAGCAACCCTGCTGAATAATCTATTTGCTTATACTGCGCACTTAATTCCAAGCTACCAATCAACGGTGTATCGACTTTTTGATCACGATTAACACGGCGATACTGACCAAGAGCAAATTGATAAGATAAAGGCGATAAATTATCGGTTGCTTGATTCGATGTCAGTACTTGATATCTCTGACGTTCACCATTGTCTTGAATAATAGTGACATCGACAGGCACACCACTACTAATATTATTAATTCTATTTAATTCAAATGGACCAGCCGGTACGATAGTTCGATAAAGCAGACGACCATTTTGCTGCACTTCCACTGTTGAGAGTGAATTTGCTACTCCTGTAATTGGAACAACCAAGCGGCTATTAAGCTGTAAGGCACTATCTGAATAAATTTGAACACCATTAATTGGAATACCAGAATAATAATGACCTACGCTATTTAACTGACCAATTTCGAATTGTGACTTTAATGACTCGATACTGCGCGACAGTACTGTCTCGTTAAACTGGTATTCTGAGTTTCCTTTACTTGATGAAAAGCTACTATTATTTCGTAGAACCCAATTATTCCAATTTGCGCCAGTCTCAAACTGCCCTTGATAAAAATTTTGATTATTGGTTCCATTAATCTTCATACCATAAATACGGTAATTATTGACTAAACCAAAACCCCCATAGGTCAACTCACTCCCCTGTAATTTAGGATCAAAGTTATCCTCAGAAACAATAATATCAATAATGAATTCATTTGGACGCATCACAACCTGTGAATCAGGATATACATCCTGAAAAATATGACATCGCTCACCAAGATGAGTCGATTTTAGTCTCAATGTTTTCTGCAAACTTTCATCGATACAAAGGTTACCACTATCATCTATTTTAGCATTTACAGAATAGCTATTGCTCCCATTTAATTTTATTGTGACATCATGATTACCAGGAAGAAACTTACTCCCTTGCATAAAAAAATCAGCGACTTCTTCACCATAGCCAAGCGCTTTCAATGAATCAATATCAAAGTCTACTTTTGAATTCTTATTTAACTTATCGCTATTCGATGAATAAGAGGACTCATTATAAAATATGAATATCAATGCAATAAAAAAATAGTAACATCGTGTTTTTTTATTAGTATATAACATACATGCTCATTGTTTTATTAGATGATTATTAAAACATTAAATACCAAATGAAAAAATCAACTCAGCATTACCATCCAGTTCAGCGCCATTAACAATAGGCCCATCCGTTTCTTTTAACGAATTCAGTTTAGCTGAAACGGTAATGTCTACAGAAAACACTTTTCCTGAAGCAGGCGTATTTTCTCCCAGCAGCCAGCCATACGTTTTATTTTTTTTCACGGTCATAGAAGATGCTTTAGAGGCAGACATATTTTCACTTAAGAACATATCAGCTCTTTCATTATCAACGCTGGCATGACTTAGTGTTAATTGATAATTACCTATTTTACCCTGCCTATTAACATGACCTAAGCCAAAATAGCTTTCATTATCCATACGTGAAGAATCATGGCGATTATCGACTATTTTAAGAAACAGACTTACCGGTGTATTACATAAAACCTGCCATGTTTTTTTTACTTCTGGAATTTCTGTTAACTCATTTAATTTAAAATAACTAGCATGAAGCTGTGAAAATTGATAATTTCCATCATTCGGTGGAATAATGTCACAACTTGGTGGTATCACAGTTTCAGCCGGAATATTTTGGGCATATATTCCCTGGGCTTTTACAAAAACACTCAAAAAGCACATAAAAAACAACGTTACTTTTAATGAAATTAAACGCATAGATACGTGCCTAGTTTATTTATAATTAGATGCCAAAGTTAAATGTAACCACAGCTTCAGCGTTATAATTTATGCCATCATTTAGATTAATATTGGCTTTAGATAAGTCAGTTCTTGAATTAATAAACGCACCACCTTGTTTAAATGATACGGAAAAGACTTTTCCAGGAACGAGTGATTCTTGAAATTCAGATGTATCAACAGTTTCCTTTGCTACATTAGCCCAGCCATAATATTCATCTTTGGTCAGTGTATTGTCTCTAATCCCAGAAGTGGGCTTTATATTGCTATAAAGGCGACGAGCATAAACAGCCTTGTTATCTACTTCTAGATCCTCAAGTAAAAAATACACTCCACCTAGGGCTTGAGGCTCCCCCACATTAAAACGGAAATAGATATGACCGTATGATGACTTTAACGGAGTAGCCGGTAAGTTTAAGCTTTGGTATGTATCATTCGCCATAAACGTTAAATAGGTTGTTGCGTCACATGTCACTGTTACCGTGTTTTTAACTAATGATTCGCTAGGGAATATATACATATCAGATACCGGTATGACATCAAGAGATAATTTTCCCATATCATAAATAATATCTGTTTTTTCCATCCCATTAACTAAACATGTTGGTGGCTTAATATCGCCATTAACTTTTAAGTTTGCATTAATATCACCATAACTGATGCCTGAAACTAATAATGGAAATAGTGTAATGCATTTTGTCAACTTATTCATGAATAAATCAATAACCTCAGTCACTTACATAATAGATAGAGTACATAATTAACTTCAGCATTAGGTTAAATAGAAAAACTAAACGCTAAAGTGGCATGGCCATCTAAAGACACATCACCAGAAAAATCCTTTAAAGCACCATTTAATACTGGTATTACTTCAAAATCAGCTGCAAAAATTTGCGCAGCAGCGAATTGTGCAAATTTAGATGCCCAAAATACTTTTTTTCCAACATAGACATCTAATTGCGAATCATTAAAACTATAACCAGATGCAATCCCGACTTTAGTTTCCTCAGCATCGCTATTTGCTTTCGTTGTCGCATTTTTCATCTTAATCGAATAATAACCAATGTTTTTGCTATTATCAGTACCATACTTACCTAAACCAAATAAATTACGAGTACCTTTAATTAAAACACTATCGCTACGATTATCTGTCGCCATAAAATTTAAAACTGTTGTAGCATCACAAATTATTTCAATACGTTTAGTTTCTGGTGCTAGATTTAAATTATCTGTCGTAGGAAACATTTGTGGAGATACCGTAAACTTATATTCAATATCACTTTCATCTCCATTATTAATACTACACGTTGGTGGTTTTACTGTTCCCATAATTTTTAAATTTGCATCAACATCAGCATGGCTTGCACTTAAAAAAAATAATGGTAATAACGCTACATATTTCACTGAATTGTTCATCTTTATCCGTAACCTTATTCAGTAAGGTAGGCCCCACAAGGCCCACCTTTATCTATGTAAAATTAAATAGAAAAACCAAATGACAATGTTGTATGACCATCTAAAGATACATCACCAGAATAGTTCTTTAGTTCTGCACTTAATGTTGGTTTCACTTCAAAGTCAGCTGCAAAAATTTGTGCAGCTGCAGGTACCTGTGAGGCTAATCCCCAAGATGCTTTTCTATTTTTCACTACTGAAAGCTCAGTTGCATTATAGGTTGTTCCAACTAACACACCTACTTTCTTTTCTGTTGCATCAGCATTTGCTTTGGTCGTTGCATTTTTCATAGCGATAGTATAAAAACCAATGTTTTTATCATTATCAGTACCATATTTACCTAAACCAAAGTTAGTATTTCCTACCGCCATAACGCTATCACTGCGATTATCTGTAGCATCAAAACTTAAATAGGTTGTTGCATCACAGACTATTTCAATTCTTTTAGATTCAGGAGGTAAAACTAAAGCACCAGTAGCAGGGAACATCTGTGGTGCAACATCAAATTTATATTCCACATCAATTTCATTTTGATTATTAATAGTACATGTCGGTGGTGTTATTGAACCTGTTACTTTTAAATTAGCAACTGGAGCAGATAAAGCAGCACATGAAACAGAAATTAACGACAATGCACATAAAGTTTTCTTAAACATTTTTTGACCTTTAATTTAATATAAAAAAAATAAAAACAAAACCCTAGCTAATAATGAATATCAGCCATTAATAAGACTACATAATCAGTAATAAAAATTACTTTCATCCAATAAAGATTATATTCAGACACTCATTAAATTTTAATAACAAATAAAACATCACTCTTTTTTAGATGGCTTATAAACAATGAAAATTTAATGAATAAGATTTATCTTACCTTCAAATTTATTAATTCCCCTACTGCTTCACAGATGCAAACATTATAGGCAATTTATACACTAATTCATATTACACCTAATAGACGTAAAACCTATATAGACAGATACAAAAACAAATGTAACAAAAAATTTCATCATGAAAAACAGGACAATATACTACTTTCTTAATTTCACACGCCATCACATCTAGTTTATAAAATTAAAAATAACGTATTATGAACAAAAAAATAATATTAAACTCTTTATTTATTTTTATTTAACAGTTGTTAATATTTACTAACAAATTATACGCAAATAAAGTGTATAATTATCGATAAAAACATACATATATTTAAATTCAATATATTTAGTTATATCTATCAATGAGATAGAAAGGTCATATATCATTACTTTACTTATCAGATGTGAGAGTAACATTATTATATTGACTATTTTAGTCATTCAAAATAAGACAGTATTTGTAATAACACTAACAATTTATTAAATTCATGTTCTTTATTATTTAATCTAATAATGATGAATTCTATAAGTTTTATATTTATAAATTAACTTATCTAATAGGATAACTTCATCCTTTCTCTATTATTGCTGTACATAAAATAGGTAATTAATATCATTTTTAGAGTAAAAAAAAGCCCCGAAATAAATTCGAGGCTATTACTTTCTTCCAGATGAAAACTACACGGCGGTTTGGAAAATCACGCCATCAGCCTTCTCGGTGTACTGTTCTAACTGATCAAAGTTTAAGTAACGATAAGTATCAGCAGCAGTCTCATCAACTTTATCCATAAACTGCAAGTACTCTGAAGGCGTTGGTAAGCGACCTAATAGAGACGCTACAGCGGCTAATTCAGCAGAGGCTAAGAATACATTAGCGCCTGTACCTAATCGGTTAGGGAAATTACGTGTTGAAGTTGATACAACTGTTGCACCATCGGCAACACGCGCTTGGTTCCCCATGCATAACGAGCAGCCAGGAACTTCGATACGCGCCCCGCTCTTACCAAACACACTGTAATAACCTTCTTCGGTTAATTGCGCTGCATCCATCTTAGTTGGCGGAGCAACCCATAGGCGTGTCGGTAACTGACCTTTATGCTGATCGAGCAATTTACCTGCTGCACGGAAATGGCCAATGTTAGTCATGCAAGAACCAATGAAGACTTCATCGATTTTTTCATTTTGCACATCAGACAGTAAGCGAGCATCATCAGGATCGTTCGGCGCACATAAAATTGGTTCTTTAATTTCATTAAGATCAATTTCAATCACCGCGGCATATTCAGCATCAGCATCAGCTTCTAACAATTGTGGATCGGCTAACCAGCTTTCCATGCCTCTAATACGACGCTCAATCGTACGACGATCGCCATAACCTTCAGATATCATCCATTTCAATAGAACAATATTTGATTGCAGATATTCAATGATTGGCGCTTTATCCAGTTTAATCGTACAGCCCGCGGCAGAACGTTCAGCAGAGGCATCTGCTAGTTCAAAAGCTTGCTCGACTTTCAGCTCAGGTAAACCTTCAATTTCTAGAATACGGCCCGAGAAAATGTTTTTCTTACCTTTTTTCTCAACCGTCAATAAACCATCTTTGATTGCATATAGCGGGATCGCATGCACCAGATCACGCAAAGTGATCCCCGGCTGCATTTCACCTTTAAAACGCACCAATACTGACTCTGGCATATCAAGCGGCATGACGCCTGTTGCAGCAGCAAATGCCACTAGGCCAGAACCGGCAGGGAAAGAAATACCAATTGGGAAACGTGTATGTGAGTCACCACCTGTACCAACTGTATCAGGCAACAGCATACGGTTTAGCCATGAGTGGATGATACCATCCCCAGGACGTAAGGAAACACCACCACGGTTCATAATAAAATCAGGGAGCGTATGGTGGGTTGTCACATCGACAGGTTTTGGATAAGCCGCAGTATGACAGAATGACTGCATAACCAAATCAGCGGAGAAGCCTAGACATGCTAAATCTTTCAGCTCATCGCGAGTCATTGGACCCGTAGTATCTTGCGAGCCAACAGAAGTCATTTTCGGTTCACAGTATTCACCAGGGCGAATACCAGGACGACCACAAGCACGACCTACCATTTTTTGCGCTAAAGAGAAGCCACGATGACTTTGTGCAACAGATTTAGCGTGACGGAATACTTTGGTCGGTTCTAAGCCGAGAGATTCACGGGCTTTGGCTGTCAAACCACGACCAATAATCAGAGGAATACGGCCACCAGCACGAACCTCATCAATTAAAACATCCGTTTTCAGTGCAAATGTTTCAAGTAATTCACCCGTTTCATGGTGACGAACTTCGCCTTTATAAGGATAGATATCAATGACATCCCCCATATTCAGCTTAGACACATCGACTTCGATCGGCAGTGCCCCCGCATCTTCCATCGTGTTAAAGAAGATTGGGGCAATTTTGCCACCAAGTACCACGCCACCACCACGTTTGTTTGGTACAAATGGAATGTCGTCACCCATAAACCATAGCACTGAGTTAGTCGCTGACTTACGAGAGGAGCCCGTACCAACAACATCCCCCACATAAGCTAAAGGAAAACCTTTCTCGCTCAAGGCTTCGATTTGTTTAATTGGACCAACATTACCCGCATCATCAGGTTCAATACCATCACGTGGGTTTTTCAACATGGCTAGCGCATGCAATGGAATATCTGGGCGTGACCAAGCATCTGGTGCAGGGGAAAGATCATCGGTGTTTGTTTCACCAGTTACCTTAAATACGGTCACGGTTAATTTTTCGGCGAGCTCTGGGCGCTCTAAGAACCATTCTGCATTTGCCCAAGATTCTATAACTTGTTTGGCGTATTCATTTCCGGCTTTCGCTTTTTCTTCAACATCATAGAAGTTATCAAACATCAGCAGAGTATGTGACAGTGCTTTAGCGGCTATTGGCGCAAGCTTCGCATCGTCTAACGCTTCAATGAGTGCATGAATATTGTATCCGCCCTGCATTGTACCAAGCAGCTCAATCGCTTTTTCAGGGGAGATAAGAGGTGAGGCGGTTTCGCCTTTCGCGATAGCCGCTAAAAAGCCGGCTTTAACATAAGCTGCTTCGTCAACACCAGGGGGCACACGGTTGGTCAGCAGGTCTAACAGGAAATCTTCTTCACCTTTAGGTGGGTTTTTCAGTAGTTCTACTAGTGCAGCTACTTGTGCAGCATCTAATGGCTTAGGGACAATCCCTTGAGCGGCACGCTCGGCTACGTGCTTACGGTAATCTTCTAGCACGACGTTCTCCTCGCTTCATTGTAATTTATATACCCGGCTGTCTGCACCATCTTGAAAAAACATCATCCGGTGCCAGGTCAGAGGAATTTGCTCGCATAATCTCAATGGCAGTAAAATTATGTCCAGCTTCGGGCACTCAGCATAGCAGAGTTTAAATAGAATGTTAATTCATTCACAAGAAAGCAACATACTTCTACTTACTTTAGGCCCTAATCATCTATTACAGGTTGTTTTTAGTTTAAGATTCTATAATCAGTCACAAAAAGCAGATATAAACTCTAGTTAATTCAAGGTGCAGCTAGGCGACCAGTGAATCAGTCGCAAGGGACATCAAACCCCGATGACGAGCATGACAACACCTTAATTAAAAGCGCACAACTGGCAGTAGAGCCTATAGCCACACTTTTTATAATGCATTTATACCGTTAACGCACCCTCTTTTGTGCCCTTTTTCATTAGTTATCACAAATTATATCTTTTATCGTAATTTTATTTATCTCTCTAATTGATAAGGAAAATCATTACGATTGGTCATAATTTTTTTAACGGTTTTAATTGATTTTATTGCCCTTTTAAACCAATTAAATTACCAAACGGATCTTCAAGCTGACACATTCGGTTGTTACTATCGATTCGCATTGGTCCTCGGTATAGTTTCGCACCTAAAGTGATTAGATGTTTCATTGCAGCATCTAAAGATGCAGTTTGCCAATAAAGCACGGTTCCCCGCTTACCTTCTCTGACCTTTTCATCCGCTTGCACAATTTCAATGGTGAAATTCCCTATATGCAATAACGTAAAATCAAACTCAGGGAGATACTCGGCTACCGCTTGCGAAAAAGCTTGCTGGTACCAAGCTAAGCCTACGGACACATTAGGAACATGAATTAAAATTGCAGCGGGTATCAGTTTCATGGCATTTGCTTATTGATATACGTTATGAGGATTAATCTACACTCTAAATAATTCGAGGTGCAACTATGTGACTAGTGTGAGTGAGCGCAGTCAACAACGCTGCGACTTGAAGTATAAGCGTAATTAGCGCAAAGAATGTAATATTTCATGAGCCAAATACGCATTATCATTAATATTGATTTATCTTTCACTTTTAAAGACGCTTTTTATTTAAGAAAACTATTTAAATGAATATGATAATCACCCCAAAAATATAACTACCTATATACAAAAGCAAAAAGCCAATGTGCTTCCACATTGGCTTCTATCTACTTTACTGATAAACAGCGAATTAAAAAGGCTGTTTACCAAAGCGACTTAAGAAATTATTTTTTCTTTTTCGCTTTAGCGTTTGGTAAGTCAGTAATGCTACCTTCGTAGATTTCTGCCGCCATACCAATTGATTCATACAGTGTTGGGTGAGCATGGATAGTTAATGCGATATCTTCTGCATCACAACCCATTTCAATTGCTAGGCCAATTTCACCTAACAGTTCGCCACCGTTAACACCAACAACCGCACCACCGATAACACGGTTAGATTGCTTGTCGAAAATCAGTTTGGTCATACCTTCTGAACAGTCTGAAGCAATTGCACGACCTGAAGCAGCCCAAGGGAATGTTGCGACTTCATAGCTGATGTTTTTCTCTTTCGCTTCTTTCTCTGTTAGACCTACCCATGCAACTTCTGGCTCAGTGTAAGCGATAGATGGGATAACTTTTGGATCGAAATAGTGTTTCAAGCCAGAGATAACTTCAGCTGCCACGTGTCCTTCATGAACACCTTTGTGTGCCAGCATTGGTTGACCAACGATGTCACCGATAGCAAAAATATGAGGAACATTCGTGCGCATTTGCTTATCGACATGGATGAAACCACGGTCATCAACTTCGACGCCAGCTTTACCTGCATCAAGGTTTTTACCATTTGGTACACGGCCGATTGCAACAAGCACAGCGTCATAACGTTGTGGTTCAGCAGGTGCTTTTTTACCTTCCATAGAAACATAGATGCCGTCTTCTCTTGCTTCAACAGCCGTCACTTTTGTTTCTAATAGTAAGTTGAATTTTTTACTAATTTGTTTGGTGAATACTTTAACCACATCTTTGTCAGCCGCTGGGATGACTTGGTCAAACATTTCAACAACATCAATTTGAGAACCCAGAGCATGATACACAGTCCCCATTTCCAGACCGATGATACCACCACCCATAACTAACAAACGCTCTGGAACTTCTTTCAGTTCTAGTGCATCCGTTGAATCCCAAATACGTGGATCTTCATGAGGAATAAATGGTAACTGAATAGGACGTGAACCCGCAGCTATGATCGCATTATCAAAGTTGATCGTTGTGCTACCGTTTTCGCCTTCAACAACCAGTGTGTTAGCACCAGTAAATTTACCAAGACCGTTAACAACGTTCACTTTACGGCCTTTTGCCATACCAGCCAAACCACCTGTCAGCTGATTAATAACTTTTTCTTTCCACAGGCGAACTTTGGAAATATCCGTTTTTGGCTCACCAAAAACAATACCATGTTCAGCGAGGGCTTTAGCCTCTTCAATCACTTTAGCTACATGCAATAGTGCTTTAGAAGGGATACAACCAACGTTCAAACAAACTCCACCCAGAGTTGAATAACGTTCAACTAAAACAGTATCTAAACCTAAGTCAGCGCAACGGAAAGCCGCAGAATACCCTGCAGGGCCTGCACCAAGTACCACTACTTGGGCTTTAATTTCAGTACTCATCATGACCTCTTTTTGTTTTGTCCAGCGGGCTGCCGAAAAAACGAATTATTCCACCGGAAAATACACACCGCGAGCAGTTTACAGAATTGTTAACATCCTGAAAAGGCTCATTACGTGACGTGACTCGCAACGTTTCGGATGAACAGTAAAAAATTCTGCCCCAGCCTAAATAAAACAGACCGGCCTATTAGCCGGTCTTATTTATTACATCACCAGTCGGCGAATATCGCTCATCAATTGACCTACTAAGGTGATAAAGCGAGCACCATCAGCACCGTCAATCACACGATGGTCGAATGAAAGTGACATTGGTAGCATTAAACGAGGTACAAACTCACTGCCATTCCATACTGGTTTCATGGAAGAGCGAGATAGCCCCATAATAGCTACTTCAGGCGCATTAACAATTGGTGCGAAACCAGTTGTTCCGATACCACCAAGGCTAGAAATCGTGAAGCATCCGCCCTGCATATCAGAAGCCGTCAATTTACCTGCACGTGCTTTCTTAGAAACTTCCATCAGTTCGCGAGAAAGTTCCATGATGCCTTTTTTGTTCACATCTTTGATAACAGGAACAACAAGACCGTTAGGTGTATCAACCGCAATACCAATGTTGATATATTTCTTCATGAATAGGCGTTGCCCATCTTCAGAAATAGAGCTATTGAAACGTGGCATTTCTTCAAGCGCACGAGCCACAGCTTTCATGATAAACACCAGTGGGGTAATTTTAACACCTAGCTGTTTCTTCTCTGCTTCTTTGTTCTGCTGCTTACGGAACTCTTCAACATCAGTAGTATCAACGTCTTCCATCAGCGTAACGTGAGGGATCATGACCCAGTTACGGCTCAGGTTAGCACCGGAGATTTTTTGGATACGGCCCAGTTCAACTTCTTCAACTTCACCAAACTTGCTGTAATCCACTTTTGGCCATGGCAGCATACCTGGCAGGCCACCACCCGCTGCGGCAGGCGCTTCAGCACGTTTGATCGCATCTTTAACGTAAGATTGCACATCTTCACGCAAAATACGACCTTTACGACCAGTACCTTTTACCTTAGCAAGGTTAACCCCAAACTCACGAGCTAAACGGCGAATAACTGGTGTCGCATGAACATAAGCCTCGTTTTCAACGAATTCATTCTTGCTATCAGCCGCTTTCGCTGGCGCTGCCGCAGGTGCCGAAGCCGATGATGCAGGAGCCGGAGCTGGAGCCGCAGAGGCTGCTGCCGCTGGTGCTGCACCTGCCACTTCAAAGGTCATGATCAGCGAGCCAGTTTTCACCTTATCACCCGTTGCGATCTTAATTTCTTTGACTGTACCTGCAAATGGCGCTGGTACTTCCATTGACGCTTTATCGCCTTCAACAGTGATGAGTGACTGTTCTTCTGTAACAGTATCGCCAACTTTAACCATGA
Organism: Providencia sp. PROV080; assembly: GCF_033688105.1. Lineage (NCBI taxonomy): Bacteria > Pseudomonadati > Pseudomonadota > Gammaproteobacteria > Enterobacterales > Morganellaceae > Providencia > Providencia sp. PROV080. Next base: position 1,558,603 of record NZ_CP096346.1, on the reverse strand, counting down.
TTTCAGTGACTTCAACTTCATCACCACCGATATCTGGTACATTCACATCTTTAATTGCAGAAGCTGCTGGAGCAGGTGCGGATGCTGACGCTGCTGGTGCAGGTGCTGCCGCTGGTGCAGAACCGGCGACTTCAAAGACCATAATTAGCGACCCAGTTTTTACCTTATCACCTGTTGCGATCTTAATTTCTTTGACCGTACCTGCAAATGGAGCAGGAACTTCCATAGACGCTTTATCGCCTTCAACAGTGATGAGTGACTGTTCTTCTGTAACAGTATCGCCAACTTTAACCATGATGTCAGTGACTTCAACTTCATCACCACCAATATCAGGTACGGATACTTCTTTTAACTCAGCAGCAGCTGCCGCCGCCGCTGGTGCAGCCGGAGCCTCAGCAGGAGCCGCTGGAGCGGCACCTTCTGCTGATTCAAATACCATAATTAATTTACCGGTGGTAACTTTGTCACCAACTGCAATTTTAATTTCTTTAACCACACCCGCTTGTGGAGATGGTACTTCCATAGACGCTTTATCACCTTCAACAGTGATAAGTGATTGCTCTGCTTCTACTTTATCACCAACTTTGACCATCACTTCGGTGACTTCAACTTCATCAGCACCGATATCAGGCACTTGGATTTCAATAGACATTGATTCTTACCTCTTATGCCAGACGTGGGTTAACTTTTTCTGGGTTGATGTTGTATTTTTTAATCGCTTCTTCAACGACGTTAACATCAATCTCACCACGTTTAGCCAATTCACCTAGCGCCGCAACGATTACATAAGATGTATCCACTTCAAAGTGGTGACGTAGGTTTTCACGGCTGTCAGAACGACCGAAACCATCAGTACCCAATACACGATAATCGCTTGCTGGGATGAAAGTACGAATCTGTTCTGCAAACAGTTTCATATAGTCAGTTGATGCAACAGCTGGCGCATCATTCATCACTTGAGCAACATAAGGTACACGTGGTGCTTCAGATGGGTGCAGCATATTCCAACGCTCACAATCTTGACCATCACGCGCCAACTCAGTGAACGAGGTTACGCTATAGATATCAGAACCGATACCGTATTCAGTCGACAGCACGTTAGCCGCTTCGCGAACATGGCGCATCATTGAACCAGAACCTAACAGCTGAACTTTACCTTTACTACCTTCAATTGAAGCCAGTTTATAGATACCTTTGCGGATACCTTCTTCAACACCTTCTGGCATCGCTGGCATATGATAGTTTTCATTCAGAGTCGTGATGTAATAGTACACGTTCTCTTGTTTCTCACCATACATACGCTCTAAACCGTCCTGCATAATGACTGCAACTTCATAAGCATAAGCAGGGTCATAAGAGATACAGTTAGGGATAGTCAGTGATTGAATATGGCTATGACCATCTTCGTGTTGTAAGCCTTCACCATTTAAAGTTGTACGGCCTGAAGTACCACCAATCAAGAAACCACGAGCTTGTTGGTCACCTGCTGCCCACAATAGGTCGCCGATACGTTGGAAACCAAACATGGAGTAGTAGATGTAGAATGGGATCATCGGCAGGTTATTCGTGCTGTAGGATGTTGCAGCCGCTAACCATGATGCGCCTGCACCCAGTTCGTTAATTCCTTCTTGTAGGATCTGACCTTTAGAGTCTTCTTTATAGTAAGCCACTTGCTCACGATCCTGAGGCGTATACTGCTGACCTTTCGGGCTATAGATACCAATTTGACGGAACAGACCTTCCATACCGAAAGTCCGTGCTTCGTCAGCAATGATTGGAACTAAACGATCTTTGATAGAGTTGTTTTTCAACATCACGTTTAACGCACGAACAAATGCGATAGTGGTTGAAATTTCTTTTGATTGCTCTTCTAGCAATTGGCTGAAATCAGACAATGTAGGGATTTCTAATTTCTCATCAAAGTGAGTACGACGCGCTGGCAGATAACCACCTAATGCTTGGCGACGCTCATGCAGATATTTGTATTCTTCAGAATCTTTTTCAAACGTAACATATGGCAGTTTTTCGAGTTGATCATCAGCCACTGGCACGTTGAACTGATCACGGAAGTGACGAACGCCATCCATGTTCATTTTTTTCACTTGGTGAGCAATGTTTTTACCTTCTGCTGTTTCACCCATACCATAACCTTTAATGGTTTGAGCTAAAATAACAGTTGGTTTACCTTTAGTTTCTGCTGCTTTTTTAAATGCGGCATAGACTTTCTTCGGATCATGACCACCACGGTTCAGAGCCCAAATCTCATCATCAGTCATGTCTTTAACTAATGCAGCTGTCTCTGGATAACGATTAAAGAAGTGCTCGCGAACGTATGCACCATCACGTGATTTAAAGGTCTGATAGTCACCATCAAGGGTTTCGTTCATCAATTGGACAAGTTTACCGCTAGTATCTTTACGTAGCAGTTCATCCCAACGATCACCCCACATAACCTTAATAACTTGCCAGCCAGCACCGCTAAAGATACCTTCTAGCTCATTAACAATTTTGCCGTTACCTGTTACAGGGCCATCTAAACGCTGCAAGTTACAGTTAATAACGAATACGAGGTTATCTAGCTTATCGCGAGTTGCGATAGTGATTGCACCTTTAGATTCTGGCTCATCCATCTCACCATCACCTAAGAATGCATAGACTCTTTGTGCAGAAGTATCTTTCAAACCGCGGTTATCAAGATATTTCAAGAATTTAGCTTGATAGATTGCGTTAATTGGACCAAGACCCATTGACACTGTTGGGAATTGCCAGAAATCAGGCATCAGTTTAGGGTGAGGATAAGAAGATAGACCTTTACCACCAATTTCTTGACGGAAATTGTTCATCTGCTCTTCAGTTAAGCGCCCTTCTAAGAATGCACGAGCGTAAATTCCTGGAGAAATATGACCTTGGAAGAAGACCAAATCCCCGCCATCATTATTGTTATGAGCGCGGAAGAAATGGTTAAAGCAAACTTCATATAAAGTCGCTGAAGACTGGTATGATGCCATATGGCCACCCAGTTCCAAATCTTTCTTAGAAGCACGCAGTACAGTCATCACTGCGTTCCAACGAATTGCGGAGCGAATACGGCGCTCCAAATCCATGTTACCAGGGTATGCAGGCTCGTCTTCAACAGCAATTGTGTTGATATAATCAGAACTACCAGATGCACCAGCAGCAATGTTTACACCGCCTTTACGCGCTTCGCTCAATACCTGTTCGATAATGAACTGAGCACGATCAACACCTTCTTCACGGATGACCGATTCAATCGCCTGTAGCCAGTCGCGAGTTTCAATCGGATCCACGTCATTTTTCAACATATCTGACATGGTGTATTCCTTATCTGTTATCTATTTTTTAATGTTTATGTGGAGCCTATCTTCGCGCTACTTTGCAGAAAATAGCGGGAAGATAGGCCCTGCTGTTGTTGCCGCTAGAACTCTCACAGAGAGTAGTCACAGTAATACAGACGCAGCAGTCAGTAATCTGCATTACTAATTTAATTCAGGATGTTGTTGCAACCGACGTAAAGAGCGTTCACGTCTTGTTTGTTCACGGCTAATATCCAAAAGTAACTCTTCAATAAATGCTAAATGACGATGAGAAGCTTCTCTTGCCTTCTCAGGTTCTCTTGCCATTATAGCGGAGAATATCTGAGCACGATGTTCACTAACTGCTTTATACATTTCTTTACGGGTATATAAAAACTCAAAGTTCTGACGAATATTCTGTTCCAACATCGGCACCATACAGCGTAATAAGTGCAGTATGACTACATTATGTGCTGCTTCTGTGACAATAAGTTGATATTGCAAAACCGCATTAGATTCCGCATCAATATCCCCACTTTGTTGAGCTTTTATGATCAATTCATAACTTTGTCGAATACGTTCTAAATCCTCATCAGTACCGCGTAATGCGGCATAATAAGCCGCTATACCTTCAAGGGCATGACGAGTTTCAAGAAGATCGAATTGAGATTCTGGATTACCGGTAAGGAGTTCGGTTAGTGGGTCACTAAAACTTTGCCACATTTGTTTTTGAACATACGTACCACCACCTTGACGGCGTGATAATAGCCCTTTGGCTTCGAGGGTTTGGATAGCTTCACGTACTGATGGCCGAGAAACGTCGAACTGTTTTGCCAGTTCACGCTCAGGAGGCAGCTTTTCGCCGGGGCGTAATGTCCCTTCGAAAATAAGATGCTCGAGGCGCTGCTCGATGACATCCGATAATTTTGGTTGGCGAATTTTACCGTAAGCCATAACCTGCCATGATCATTAGTGATTAATTATTGATTAGGTATCACTCAGTGTTAATTGGTAATACCAATTTCATTATGGATTAATAAAGTAACAAAGTATTCACTAACTGTCCATAAAGACCTTGCGCTAAATCATAAAATCCTGCAAATTTTAACAGATTTTTTTAAAATTTAGCATGTTTTGATAACCAATTCGCCTATCACAAACACGCCGATTTAACATTTCTATCGAATTTATGTGCTTAAACAAAGAAGCTGAAACGATATAGTTGCAGATATTTGGAATTTAAATTCATAAAAAATGAATATTCTCTTGCTACACTCAATCAAGACGATACGCGCAAGAAACATACATGAGTTGGAGTGAAGAATATCGCTAACTATTCATACTATTTGTTGTTTTACTCAATATAAGAGTTGTATGGATTCACTAAAATAGCAAAATTTAACCATACAAAAATCTACAAGCGACCCGATTACATCGTATTCAGACAAGAATGCAGCCCAAAGCGTAGCCGTGTCGTTATTTTAAGCTCTCTCCACACAGATAAGCCAAAATGTCGTTTAACACCCTGAAATAAATATGTACTCTGCTTATAACTTGGTCAATCGGTCAGTCGGTTAACCGGTTGGTTGATTGGTTGATTGGTTGATTGGTTGATTACAATAGAAATAAAATCAACATCGTCAACGCATTTTGTCATGCTCAATGTTCCTTCCCTAGAAAGTCACTTCAGTGCACCAGTAAAACGATCAGTCGGCACCGTCTCTATTAAATAACGATATAGAAATCGAGGCTCACTCGATGACACCAAAGCCAGAAAATAAGGCACTTTCTCGCTTTGGTCATTCTCTTACCTAGCCATCAAGGTCGAGAGTTTTGCTGTATATACAGAAGGTTAAAACTCATAAATAGGTTAAATCTACTTCTATCTATCAGTGCTTACTTATTTTTCTTCCGCAAAACGCATCGATAGATCCATCGCTTTAATGTGTTTCGTGAGCGCGCCGACAGAAATGAAATCAACGCCTGTTTCTGCAAACTCTTTGATCGTGTCTAATGTTACATCTCCTGACACTTCGAGGGCGGCTTTACCAGCCGTTAGCACCACGGCTTCTTTCATCATATTAACGGTAAAGTTATCGAGCATGATGATATCTGCATCTACTTTTAATGCTTGCAGTAATTCATCTAAATTTTCAACCTCAACTTCAATTGGCACTTCAGGATGAGCTTGTCGTGCCAACGTGACAGCTTTAGCTACTGAGCCAGCAGAAATAATATGGTTTTCTTTAATTAAATAAGCATCTGATAAACCAAGTCTATGGTTATATCCTCCTCCCATTAGCACTGCATATTTTAAAGCGCTTCTTAGCCCTGGAATAGTTTTACGCGTATCTAAGAGTTTTGCTTTAGTGCCTTCAAGTTGTGCCACATATTGCGCGGTGACCGTGGAAACTGAAGACAACGTTTGAATAAAATTTAAGGCCGTTCTTTCACCAGTCAATAGGACGTGCGAAGGGCCTGACATTTCACAAAGTAGCTGGTTTGGAACCACTTTATCACCATCATTAACATGCCATGTGATATCGATTTGCCCACCAAGCTGCTTAAATACTTCCTCTAACCATTTTTGACCACAAAACACACCATCTTCTCTCGTAATAATACGAGCAGTTGCGCGGGCTGCTGGCTGTAACAGTTGCCCCGTGATGTCTTGTCGAACATCTACAATTTGGCCAAGGTCTTCTTTTAATGCATGAGTGACCATAAAAGGAATATCAGCATTTAATTTTTCAAACAGTGCTTCACGTCTTTGATTTTCGTCATAACGCCTTGTCGCCATCAATAAACTCCAATACCTGTATGTGCTATTCGCCATCTATCCTATCACTTCAAGGCACATGGCATGTGTGATAAACCTATCTCTCGCTTAATCAACCAAATTACTTTAGCATCTTCTTCGCTTTAACAAAAAAACACGTTATTGAATACAAACATACAACTCGAATTATTCTATGTATATGCTAATCTTTCTTCCCCACAGCGATGTTTGCAAATGAAGAGTAGATAGAAAGGAATACTATGGCACTGGATATGAAAATACATAATGGTTGGTTGCAAAATGTGACCCATATCCCGTCACCACATCATGATGAACGACCAGAAAATGTGTCCCCTTCTCTTTTGGTGATCCACAACATTAGCCTCCCGCCAGGTCAGTTTGGGGGGCCTTATATCAACCTGTAATCCCCCCACTTTTCACAGTAACTATTTATAGAGTTTAAGCTACCTGTAATCGCTGTCTCGGGGGTATTCCTCCAATCGCCGTATTCGGCCGCTCATTGTTATAAGTCCAAAGCCACTGTGTGGCAAGTTCTTGAGCGTGCTCAACGCTCTCAAATATATTTAAATCAAGCCATTCATGACGAGCTGTTCGGTTAAAGCGTTCAATGTAAGCATTTTGTGTAGGCTTGCCAGGCTGAATATAAAGTAAGGTAATTTGCTGCCGTGTTGCCCAGTTTATTAGCTCTCCTGAAATATATTCTGGTCCGTTGTCGCATCGTATCGCTTTGGGTTTACCGCGCCACTCGATGACTTGTTCTAACGACCGAATAACTCGTGCGCTAGGCAACGATAAATCAACATCAATCGCTAAGCATTCACGATTAAAATCATCAATGACATTAAAGGTTCGAATGCTGCGGCCACTGGCTAAGCTGTCTGACATAAAATCCATAGACCATACTTGGTTAATGGCTACAGGCACACTGAGGGCATCAGGCTTATCGCGTTTTAAGCGTTTGCGAGGCCTAATTCTAAGATTAAGCTCCAACTCACAATAAATTCGATAAACGCGCTTGTGGTTCCATGCGAAGCCCTTTACGTTGCGTAAATACAAGAAACATAGACCAAACCCCCAACGTTTTTTGTTTTCGGTTAGGCGTATTAGCCAGTCAGCAATCTGATCGTTTTCAGCATTAAGTTTACTTTGATAGTAAAAGCAGCTTTCGCTCACATTCATGCACAAGCAAGCAAAGCGAATGCTTATGTCATACTTAATTGCGGCAGCCTTAGCCATCTCCTTACGATGAGATGGCTTTATAACTTTCCCTCAAGCGCCTCCAAACGAATCTCAGCTTTGAGACGTTCTTCCGCATACATTTTTTTGAGCCGACGGTTTTCGTCTTCGAGTTCTTTCATTCGCTTCATCAACGAAGCATCCATACCGCCGAATTTAGCTCGCCACTTATAAAATGTTGCAGAGCTAACACCATGTTCTCGGCAGAGTTCTGGAACGGGCATACCACTTTCATTTTGTTTAATGATTGCCAATATCTGGCTATCAGTGAATTTTGATTTACGCATAGAAAACTCCTTGAGTTTATTTTAATAGAATTTTCTATAAATAACTGCTGCGATTTTTCGGGGGGATTACAAACCAACTTTTTACTGGAACACTTAATCCAACAGAGCATGCCTTTTTCGACGAAATTAAACACCTTCGTGTTTCTGCTCATTGTTTAATTCGCCGAGATGGCGAAATTATTCAATATGTTCCTTTTCATCTACGAGCGTGGCACGCAGGACAATCGAGTTATCAAGGTAAAGAAAAGTGTAATGATTTTTCTATTGGTATTGAACTAGAAGGTACTGATTTTGAACCTTTTACTACTGCACAGTACGATTCATTAACCAAACTCACGTGTTCTCTTATCACGCTATACCCTGAAATCAAGAACCACATCACGGGGCATAGCGATATCGCCCCCAATCGAAAGACAGATCCTGGACCTTATTTTGATTGGCAACGATTTAAAACACAGTTAGCCACACACTGTTGATAAACACTATTATGAATTAACATCTCGCGGCATCTTTTGCCGCTTTTATTTATCCACTGTTTTAATCGCACCATAGCGTTTTTCAAATTGGATCTATCACATATCTTGCTAACCTCGTTTAATCGCAATAAATAATAGAAATATATAATAAGGTTCCTATTATTTTTATAATCAACTTATCCTATTTATTCTTTATACATATTATAGCTATCATACTCGCTAATAAATAAAACATGTTATTTTCCATTCAATCTGTATTTGCGAGGCTCCTCCCAAGAAAATGTAATCTGTATCATTTTCAATTTTTCATTTACATAGCCTTTCGCAAAATGAATTTTATTGAATTAAATAATCATCCCTTCCATTTTAAAGTATCCCCTCACCCAACAAGGAGGCTATATGAATCAAAAAGGATTTTCTTTAATTGAAATCATGGTCGTTATTGCAATAATTTCCATATTAAGTGCTATTGCTATCCCCGGTTATCAAGGTTATATGCAAAAGGCCGCCATAACCGATGTATTGCAAACTATTTTACCTTATAAGAATAATATAGAGATCTGTGCCTTTAATAGAGGAACACTCGCAGCCTGTAATGCAGGGAGTGAAAATATCCCCAACAATATAAAAGGAAAATATATAAAAAATATAGATGTAGCATCCGGAGTGATAAATTTCACCGCAGACAAAAATCTCGACAGTTTATCCGTCACATTAACACCAACAGTCCCGACTGATAGCTCCCCCTTTCAATGGCAAGTCATATGTGAAAGCGGCAATGATAATAAATTAAAAACGTTATGTGAAAATACATTTGTATTCTGAAAAATAGGATAAATTATGATGACCACCAGGGAACAGGATTTTATATTCAAAGAGCTTAAAAGTGTCTGTGACAAACATTATATTATTATTGTAGATTATAATAATAAACGACTGTCTATCGGTGTACCTAAAAAACCTCATGATAATGTTCTTGCGACTTTACGTTTTATTGCTGGTGTGCCTGTATGTTATGATATTTGGCCAAAAGAAAAAATTGACCACTACTTCAATAAAAAATATGCAGAGATTCAAGAACCAGAAACCGTATACCATAGCCAGGAAAAAGAACAATTAGCTATCACTTCTCCAGCCGTTGATTTTGCTGAAAATATGTTGAAAGCCGCAGTAAGAAAACGCGCTTCTGATATTCATATTGAACCGACAAAACAGGGGCTGAAAATCCGCCTACGCGTTGATGGTAAACTCTATTTTATTCCATCCCCACCATTAGAAATCAATAATGAAATTATTGCACGCATAAAAATACTAGCAAAATTAAATATTGCGGAAAAACGATTACCGCAAGATGGGCAAATGAATTGGTATTTTGATGGACACAACTACAGTATCCGTTTATCAACGATTCCAACGCTATATGGAGAAAAGTTGGTTCTACGAATACAGAATACTCAGCTAAAATATTCTATTGAACAAATTGGTATGAATAATCAGTTACTGGTCAGTTTAAAGAAAAAATTATTGCAACCACAGGGGTTAATTCTCGTGACTGGGCCTACCGGTAGTGGAAAAACAGTCACACTCTACAGTTCATTAGAATATCTCAATCAATCTTCACGTAATATATCGACTATTGAAGACCCGATTGAAATCCCATTGTCAGGCATTAATCAAATACACGTTAATGATAAATATGGGCTAAGTTTTGCACATATATTACGCGCGTTACTTCGACAAGACCCAGATATTATTATGATCGGAGAAATTAGGGATGAGGAAACAGCCCAGATTGCAACCAGAGCTGCACAAACAGGGCACCTAGTATTATCGACTTTGCATACCAATTGTACGTTAAGTGCCATTGATAGAATGACTCAACTCGGGGTGAGTAAATCACAACTCAGTTCGTGTTTAAAAATGGTCATTGCACAAAGACTCGTACGTCGATTATGCCCTAACTGTAAAGTAAAACAGCCAAAGGTCGTGCAAATAAGTGAAAATATCTCAATTAAAGAATGGTCATCGGCTGGATGTGATCTCTGTTTTGCGGGTTTTATGGGAAGAACAGCAATCTATGAATATCTGGAACAAAATGCGCTTAGCCAAATTTTTCATTGTGAAAAAAATCATACCAATCATTTTCAAACGCTTTTTCAAGATGGTTTACATTTAATCGATAGCGGAGAAACAACGCTACAAGAGCTATATTCAGTCATCGGATATGGAGAGGAATTATAATGTTTATTTATTCCTATATCGCGTTATCTCATGAAAATAATCTTATTAAAGATACCATTATCTCTAGAAATAAAAAATCTGCATTTATTGAGTTACTCGAGTCTGAACACACGCCTATTCAAATCCGTTTTAGATCGTTATTCATTCTGAATAAGAGCAACATTCATTATCGCGTCCATTTTTTTTATCAATTAAATACGCTCCTCTCCTCTGGAATTAATTTATTGCAAAGCCTATATATTTTACAAAAAAATATAAAAGATCCATTGTGGAGAAAAATCATCGCATCAGCAATTTATGATTTAAAACGTGGGAATAATTTTTCCAATAATCTTGAGAAGCACCCGAACATATTCACTCCAACAATTATCAGTTTAGTAAAAGTAGCCGAAAAAACAGGAGATTATGAAAAAACCTTTAAAATTATCGCTACCATGCTAAAACACGATGCTGAAGCCCAAAAAAAGGTTATAAAGTCACTGAGATATCCGTTAATACTCGTGTTATTGTCAATTGTGTTAGTTTTTATTATGTTAATTTATGTACTACCTCAATTTGAAACTATTTATCATAGTTTTCAACATGAGTTACCAGCGATCACTAAATTAATGATAAGCATTTCTAATTTAATCACTCAGTATTTAGTTTATTTACTGCCGATTACCCTAATTTCCTTATCACTTATTTGGCGGTTTAATGCTTATTTTTCAATATTCATGGCGAGTTTACTGTTTTATATTCCCCCGATAAAAAGACTCATTGAAATAAATAATCTCAATATATTCTTTCTAACCTTATCCTCTACACTAGGCGCGGGACTGCCATTAACAGAATGTCTGAAATGCACAGCAGAGACGATCCATACACCAATCTATAAAAAAACTAGCTTATTGGTATATCAATCTGTGTTAAAAGGAGAATCATTGTCTAATGCCGTTAAACATAACTCTTTTTTCCCCGCAATAGTCTATCAATTGATTGCGGTGGCAGAGGAGTCAGGCCAACTACCTCACTTTTCACAATACTTATTTACTCATTTTTCAACTCAACATACCGCCCTAATGGAAAAATCACTCAAAAACTTAGAACCCATATTGCTCCTATTAATGGCCTTACTTGTTGGGAGCATAATGGTCGCAATGTACCTCCCTATATTTAATTTAGGAAATGTTATAACAACCATTTGATATAGTTAATTATAGGATAGCATTTTATCTATTTATGCTATAAAACTACCTACTGACGGTAAGTCCGGTAAGCTTACAGTGCGTATTATCTCCTGAGTGAAGACAAACAGGAGAAATCCGTGTAACCTATTATTTTTCAAAACAATGAATACGATTATGGCCTATATTGTTGCACTAACAGGAGGAATTGGTAGCGGAAAAACAACCGTTGCTAATCAATTTGCTAAGCTAGGGGTACCACTGGTCGATGCCGATATTATTGCTAGAAAGGTGGTAGAACCTAATTCGCCTGCTCTTGCAGCGATTAAAAACCGTTATGATGAAAACATTATTCAATCGGATGGTTCTCTCAATCGCCAGCATCTTAGGAAAATTATTTTTTCTAATGAATCTGAAAAACAATGGCTAAATGCCCTACTTCATCCCCTCATTCAGCAAGAGACACAAAGACAATTACAACAAATTACCAACCCTTATGTCATTTGGGTTGTTCCTTTATTATTTGAAAACAAGCTATCACACCTAGCGGATCGGGTTCTTGTCATTGATGTTACCCCTGAAGAACAAATTCAGCGCACAATGCAAAGAGATAATGTTAATCAAGAACATGTAGCTAATATTATGCAATCGCAAACTAGCAGAGAAAACCGCTTGTTACAAAGTGATGACATTATTACAAATCATGATGGTGAATCTGATATTGCTGAAAAGGTCGCTGCACTCCACGAAAAGTATATGACGCTAGCACAACAGAACAAATAGGAAATCAATATGAGTGAATCAAACACTGTAAACTTCGTCACTTACGAGTATCCATTGAATGAAAAAATTCGCTCATGGCTAAGGCTCGAAACACTGCTAAATCAAGTTTATGAACTTAGCCACATTACCTCCTATACATCCGGTATTGCTTTTTTCCGTTCCGTATCAGAATTAATAGAAATTCTTGATAGGGGCGAAGTGCGATCTGATATGATCAAAGAGCTTGAAAAGCAACGTAGACGTTTATCTGCTTGGTCCGATGCACCGAATGCAGACAATCAGCTTATTTCATCTCTACTTAATGACCTTGCAACTAAAGCCGCAAATATCACAACGGCACCTAGATTTGGTCAACAGCTAAGGAACGATAAAATCATTAGTATGGTTCGCCAACGATTAAGTATTCCCGGCGGATGCTGTAGTTTTGATCTCCCCACACTCCAATTGTGGTTACATATGCCGCAAGAACAGAAAGAGCAAGCTATTAGCGGTTGGCTTAAAAGCCTAGCCCCTTTGAAAGAGACGTTAGATACAATCTTGAACCTCATTCGTCAAGCGGGCTCTTTTGAAATTAAAGAGTGTCACAATGGCTTTTATCAAGATAGTGTCGAAGATAAAGAGTTATTAAGGGTGAGGCTATCAAGCGATAAGCTGATTTTCCCTCAAATTTCAGGCCATAAAACACGATTTGCAATTCGTTTTCTTCACATTGACAGCGAAAATGGTATTGTACCCGCAATGATGACTTTTGAATTATCCTGCTGTTAATAAGGGGGAAGTAGTAAATGACGGAAAAAATTGAAGTTAATTGTCCAACATGCCAGAAAATTGTTATTTGGGGAGAAGAAAGCCCATTTAGGCCATTTTGCAGTAAGCGATGCCAACTTATCGATCTTGGTGAGTGGGCGGCTGAAGAAAAACGAATTGCCAGCCAGGGTGATATTTCTGACAGTGATAATTGGAGTGAACAACCTGAACATTAATAGCAACAAGCAAGATAGCTATTGCTGTTAATGACATGCCTTATATCCTGTTGTTAATAAATTAACGGGAATATAAGGCATTATGCGAATAACTCGCGCCATTTCACTTTATCGTAAACCGCTTAATAAACGAAAGCTTACCTTACTTTTACTCACAGCCTGATTTTAATCACCCTCTTCTATCAGCACAGAAATGATGATTAATCCCCTCTTAACAGACGGTGAGTTCAGGGAAAATTATTTTAGCATATCAATAATAATACGATTCGCAGGTGGGAACTCACTAGCCACTAAATCTTTCTGATCGACCCAACGGCTTTTTTGTCCCTCTTTCCCATAAGGCTCATTTTCCCAACGAGAAACCATATAAAAGTAGAGAGTCACACGGCGTTCATCAAATTCATGTTCAACACAGTGAAAGAGCTCACATTCAGTGACAATTATCCCTACTTCCTCTTCTAACTCGCGAATTAACGCATCTTCAGGCTGTTCCCCGTGTTCTAATTTTCCGCCAGGGAATTCCCAAAAACCCGCCATATGAGTGCCACTTGGGCGCTCAGTAATAAATATTTTGTGGTCATCATTACGGATGATGCCAGCGGCAATATACAGATGTTTTTTTTCCATAATTTCTTCGTTAAAAAGGCGGGTTACCCCGCCTTGTGTGATGTGATATTAAATTACTTTAAGCGACCATGACATTGCTTATATTTTTTGCCTGAACCACAAGGACAAGGATCATTACGACCGATTTTATGACCCTGTGTGGCTATCTGTGCTTCAGCTTCAGACATCAATGATTCAGCGCCGGCATCATGACTCAACTGCTGTTTTTTCGCTAAGCGTTCTGCTTCTTCTTTACGCTGTTGTTCTAAAGCTTCAACTTCTTCAGGTAAACGAACCTGAACTTTAGATAGTGTACTGATAACCTCGTATTTCAACGATTCAAGCATATTCGCAAACATGTTGAAAGATTCACGCTTATATTCTTGTTTTGGATCTTTCTGCGCGTAACCACGCAAATGGATACCTTGACGTAAATAATCCATCGAAGCCAAATGCTCTTTCCACAATGTATCTAACGTCTGTAGCATGACACCTTTTTCGAAATTACGCATCATTTCCGCGCCAACGATCTCTTCTTTTTTCTGATAGATTTCAATGGCTTTTTCCATAATACGCTCACGAAGAGTTTCTTCATGTAATTCAGGCTCTTTATCCAACCATTCTTTGATTGGTAAATCTAAATCGAAATCACTGACTAAGCGTTTTTGTAGCCCTTCAATGTCCCACATTTCTTCCAAAGATTGTGGTGGAATATAGGCATCAATAGTGGTCGTGAATACATCTTGACGAATGCTATCTACCGTTTCTTTAATATCACCACCGTCAAGCAGCTCATTACGCTGAGTATAAATAGCACGACGTTGGTCACTCGCTACATCATCATATTCAAGCAGCTGCTTACGAATATCAAAGTTACGGTTTTCAACTTTACGTTGCGCATTTGCAATAGCTTTCGTGACCCATGGGTGTTCAATCGCTTCACCCGGTTTCATGCCTAATTTACGCATCATGCCTGTGACACGATCAGAGGCAAAAATACGCATCAATGCATCTTCCATGGAGAGGTAGAAACGTGAAGAACCGGCATCACCTTGACGACCCGCACGACCTCGTAACTGGTTATCAATACGACGAGATTCATGACGTTCTGTACCGATGATATGTAAACCACCAGCAGCAAGTACCGCGTCATGACGCTCTTTCCAACGCGCCTTGATTTCATCAATTTGCTCTTGAGTTGGCGCTTCCAAAGCTGCAACCTCAGATTGCCAACTACCACCCAACATAATATCCGTACCACGACCAGCCATGTTAGTCGCGATAGTAACCGCTCCAGCTTGACCTGCGTTCGCAACAATATCCGCTTCTAAAGCATGGAATTTCGCGTTCAATACATTATGTTCAATTTTTGCTTTTCTCAATGCATTAGAAATCAGCTCTGATTTCTCAATTGAGATAGTCCCCACGAGCACGGGTTGACCGTTTTGTGTTCTTTCACGGATATCTTCAATAATCGCTGCGAATTTATCCTCTTCAGTCATATAGACTAAGTCAGGTAAATCCTTACGGATCATAGGACGGTTAGTTGGGATAACAATGGTATCTAATTTATAGATAGAGCTAAACTCAAATGCCTCGGTATCCGCGGTTCCCGTCATACCCGCCAGTTTTTCGTATAAGCGGAAATAGTTTTGGAAGGTAATTGATGCCAGTGTTTGGTTTTCATTTTGGATCTCAACACCTTCTTTTGCTTCCACCGCTTGGTGCAAGCCATCAGACCAACGGCGGCCTTCCATTGTACGGCCTGTATGTTCATCAACGATGATAACTTGACCGTCTTTAACAATATAATCCACATCCAGTGTAAATAACGCATGAGCGCGTAAGCCTGCCATCACGTGATGCATCAGCATAATGTTTGATGGAGAATACAGTGATTCACCTTCTTCCATTAAGCCTTCTTCTGTTAACAGTTGCTCAATCAGTACTAAACCACGCTCAGTCAGCGTGACCTGACGTGATTTCTCATCTACTGAGAAATGCCCTTCACCTTGGAAAGTGTCAGAGTCTTCCTTCTCTTGACGCACAAGTTTAGGAATTAATTTATCAACTTTTTTGTACAGTTCTGAGCTATCTTCAGCCGGACCAGAAATAATAAGTGGTGTACGCGCTTCATCGATAAGAATTGAGTCAACCTCATCCACCAATGCGTAGTGTAATTTACGCTGCACGCGCTCTTCTGGGCTAAATGCCATGTTGTCACGTAAGTAGTCAAAGCCGAATTCGTTGTTAGTACCATAAGTAATATCAGCCGCATAAGCTTCACGCTTAAGTCCTGCTGGCATACCTGGAAGGTTTATACCAACACTCAGGCCTAAAAATTCGAATAATGGACGGTTGTTTTCAGCATCACGTTTCGCCAAATAGTCGTTAACTGTAACAACGTGAACCCCTTTACCCGTTAATGCGTTCAAGTAAGCAGGGAGAGTCGCTGTCAGTGTTTTACCTTCACCAGTACGCATCTCAGCGATACAGCGCTCGTTCAAAACCATCCCACCAATCAGCTGTACATCAAAGTGACGCATACCAAAAACACGTTTACTGGCTTCTCGAACAGTTGCAAACGCTTCAGGAATGATGCTTTCAAGGCTTTCGTTTTTACTCAGACGCTCACGGAATTCTTGGGTTTTAGCTTTGAGTTCATCATCACTTAACTTTTCAAACTCCGGCTCAAGACGATTAATCTTTTCGACTTCTTTACGTAGACGACGGAGGGTACGGTCATTACGACTACCAAAAACTTTGGTTAATAATTTTGTTAACATATTTATATATTCTCAGGTAATTCAGTTAATTACTAAACAATTAAATCATGTAATTTGCTTAGAACATAGTGCATATCTCAAGATCGACAATGTTATTGCTAATTAACTCATAAGAGGACCGGCACGGATCCCATGAACCTGAGCAACCCAAATTGCAGGTTGATATGCTACAAAATGTGGAAAAGCGTAGCGTTCCGGTTGGGTAACATTGTCACCCCATTGAAGTGAACGTTGTGCCAGCATGGCATACAACGTATCAAGCATGACTTGTGGAGCTAGTAGTGAACCTTTAGCTTCATCTTGTAAATTCGTATCGCCATCTTCAGTGTTTGAAAAAGCGAAAGTCAGTTGTCGAATGACATTCCTAACCGCATGTTGCTGCCAATAATTCACAGAATAGGACGATGACGGTGAAGAACGTTGGGGTTGTTGTTGTGCAAATAAGTTATCAAAAGCACTAACCGCTTGATTTTGGCGATTAACAGACGAATTAAACTGGGTTTGCTGAGCATCTGATAAGGCATTTAAAATCGCAGGCATGCCAATCCCTGTAGCGACAAGTCCTAATAGGAAATGAGACCACAAGTATCTTCTACCAAATTGTCGCCAAAGATTTAAAATGCCCATCAAAGTCTTATATTATGTTGCTGTTACACTATTTTTATTCAAGTTCGCGTTATACTACTCAAGCTATACTTAAGAATAAACCTAACACATTAGGCGGAGCCGAAAAATGAGAGATAGTCACCCACAAGCATTATTCGATGTCCTTGAGGAGTCACTCGCTAAAACGAGCAGCCCCCTATTAACTATTCAGCGTACTGCTAACGCGATTAATCGGCTTAACAAAGCTGTTAAAGGATTGCTCCCTAGCGAACTTAAGCCAATGTGCCGCGTTGCAAACTATCGTAACAGCATTTTGATTATCGAGGTTGCTAATGCAAGCTGGATGACCCGATTAAATTACGAAAAACTTAATCTACTTTCTGCATTACGAGGCTCTATTCTACCATCTTTATCTTCCATAGACATCAGAATCAATCCTACTCTTATGCGAAAAAAGACTGAAAATAGCTCACTGAATAATCAAACAGTTAAAAATATGCAAACTAGGAATGAACGGAGAATAAGTGCGGAAACGGCTAAGCATCTTTTACGTTTAGCAGAGAATAGTTCAAAAGATTTAAAACAGAGACTAGAGCGGCTGGCTGCGCTGGCCGGAGAGAGTACCAGCACAACCAACAGAAAAGATTAACGCTGACATTCGCGTTTTATAACAACAACTGATTCAACTGGTTACCAACTTAACTTGATTAAGCGTAAACCGTTGAAGGTGCTTTGAATGCCACGGGTAATTCAGCTTCATCTTCAAATGTCACCAAATCCCAAGCAGATTCTTTAGCCAGTACCGCTTGTAGAAGTTTGTTATTCAATGCATGACCAGATTTATAGGCAGTAAATGCACCAATAATATTATGTCCACACATGAATAGGTCACCGATAGCATCAAGTGTTTTGTGACGAACAAATTCATCTTCAAAACGCAAACCATCTTCGTTGAGGACACGATAGTCATCAACAACGATAGCACAATCGAAACTACCGCCTAAGCATAGGCCTTGAGATTGCAGATATTCAATATCACGCATAAAACCAAATGTACGCGCACGGCTAATTTGGCTAACAAAGGCTTCAGCAGAAAAATCGATTTTATAACGCTGCGTACTGCTATCAATAGCAGGGTGATTAAAATCGATAGTAAAATCAAGGCTAAAACCATTATATGGTGTGAATTCAGCCCATTTATCACCATCTTCTACACGCACTTTTTCTTTAATACGTACGAATTTTTTCGCACAATTCAGTTCTTCAATACCTGCATCTAGCAATAAGAAGACGAACGGTGCTGCACTGCCATCCATAATCGGGATTTCAGGCGCATTGACTTCAATAACAATGTTATCGATACCTAATCCTGCCAAAGCAGCATTCAGATGCTCTACGGTCGAAATACGCACGTTATCTTCATTAACTAAACAAGTACATAACATGGTATCACGGACAGACTTAGCATCAGCCGGAAAATCAACCGGAGGATTTAGGTCAGTACGACGGTAGATGACCCCGGTGTTTGCCGCCGCTGGACGCAGAGTAAGCGTGACTTTCTTGCCAGTATGTAAACCAACACCAGTCGCTTCAACTATACGTTTAAGTGTCCTTTGTTTGATCATCGTTTTTTTCTCGCAATGTTATCCGTCCTGCTGATTATCATACTAGATAACCAGCAGGAAAGTTTAGCACAAAAAGCGGAGAAACCAATATAATTAAAATTAATCGGCCTGTTTACGCAAAAATGCAGGAATATCCAAATAATCGGGTTCTTTATTTGTTTGCGTATTTTGGTCATTCACCGCTTTCGCCGCAGCTGGTTTTTCTTCTGTCAATGAAGACATAGAAGACATGCTACTTTGCATTTGCTGGTAGCGCTGTTCCATAGAAACCTGCTGTGACATTTTGTTATTGACCAGTGTAATTTCTGGACGTTTGTCCATCCCAATACCTGTTGCAACAACAGTAACACGTAGTTCATCATTCATCTCAGGGTCGAGTGATGTACCAATAACAACGGTCGCATTATCAGATGCGAATGCACGAATGGTATTACCGACCGTTTCAAACTCATCCAAACGCAGATCGAAACCAGCGGTAATGTTGACAAGAACGCCGCGTGCACCAGAAAGGTCGATATCTTCTAGAAGTGGACTTGAAATAGCCATTTCAGCCGCTTCTTCAGCACGATCTTCACCACGAGCAACACCTGAACCCATCATTGCGTAGCCCATTTCTGACATAACAGTACGTACGTCAGCAAAGTCCACGTTCATCAAGCCAGGGCGTGTGATCAGTTCTGCAATCCCTTGAACGGCACCTTTAAGGACATCGTTTGCAGCACCAAAAGCATCCAATAAAGAGATACCACGACCTAAGACTTTTAATAGTTTATCGTTCGGGATCGTAATCAATGAGTCAACATGTTTTGATAACTCAGTAATTCCCGATTCCGCAAATGCCATACGCTTTTTGCCTTCAAAATTGAAAGGCTTAGTCACGACGGCAACCGTTAGTATACCCAGCTCTTTAGCAACTTCAGCCACGACTGGAGCAGCACCTGTACCTGTACCACCACCCATACCGGCTGCAATGAAGACCATGTCTGCACCATCAAGTGCATTGCGTAAAGCTTCACGATCTTCTTCAGCGGCATTACGACCTACTTCAGGGTTTGCTCCTGCACCTAGGCCTTTAGTAATACCAGTACCAATCTGGATTGTTTGTCCGACTGCGGTTTTGCGCAGTGCCTGTGCGTCAGTATTGACGGCAAAAAACTCAACGCCTTCAATACGCTCACGCACCATGTGTTCAACGGCGTTACCGCCGCCGCCACCAACGCCGATGACTTTAATCACCGCATCGTTGGTTAGCTCCATTGGTTCAAACATAATGTCTCTCCGTTTTGTGCTTACTTCGAAGCTAATAATATGCTTCTGAATAAAAATTAAAATTCTTTTCTCAGCCAACCAGTGATTTTACTAAACCACCCTTTAACTGAAGCACGTTTTTCCGTTTCGGTATCATCGCCAAGATGGCTTTCTTTACCGTAATGCAGAAGCCCAACCGCAGTTGAATAGTATGGCTCCTGAGCATAATCCGTTAAGCCTGTTATATTGAGCGGGGTACCAATCCTGACTTGTGTATGGAAGACTTTTTGTGCACATTCGACGAGACCGTCTATTTGCGCAGCGCCTCCAGTAAGCACGATCCCCGCTGCCAAATGGTGTTTGACACCTTGTTGACGTAACTGTTCCTGTAAATTTAAAATTTCTTCGTTTACGAGGTTTAACAGCTCTGTATAGCGTGGTTCAATGACCTCCGCTAAAGTCTGACGTTGCAGACTTCTTGGTGGGCGTCCTCCCACGCTAGGTACTTCCACCGTTTCATCTTTGCTGACTATCGAACCGACAGCACAGCCATGACGAACTTTGATCGCTTCTGCATCACTTGGTGGAGTTCCAAAAGCATAAGCAATATCGCTGGTCACAACATTGCCTGCATAAGGAATTACTTTGGTATGACGTAATGCACCACCGGTGTACACCGCCATATCCATCGTGCCGCCGCCAATATCAACGACACAAACCCCCAACTCCCGCTCATCTTCCGTCAAAACAGAATAGCTAGCAGCAAGTCCAGCAAAAATTAACTGATCAACTTTCAGCCCACAACGTTCAACGGCTTTCACGATATTTTTTGCCATATCGTTGTGGCAAGTGATCAAATGAACTTTGGCTTGCATACGTACACCAGACAAACCAACAGGGTTCTTAATACCTTCTTGATAATCAATCGCGAATTCTTGCGGTATAACATGAAGAATGCGATGTTCATCGCGAACTCGGACTGATTTAGCGGTATGAACAACACTGTCAACATCTTCTTGTGTCACTTCTTCTTCCGACACAGGTACCATACCAATTTCATTTTGACAGCTAACATGCTTACCCGATAACGCAAGATAAACTGAAGAAATTTGGCAATCTGCCATCAGCTCAGCCTGATCAATCGCCCTTTGTACACATTTAACGACTGACTCCAGATCGTTAACGCCACCTTTGTCCATTCCACGAGATGGACAACTTCCCACCCCGATAATATTCACCATACCATCGGGCAGAATTTCGCCTACAAGGGCCGACACCTTGGAAGTCCCAATTTCAAGGCCTACAACTAATTTTCTGTCCGTCGTTTTGATCATTTGCTTCTGCCTAGTCTGAGTTATTAGCAATATTCATTATTGTAACTCCAGTGGTGCATCCACTAATAAAGGAGCCCACCCCACCGCAGCGCCACTGGTATAACGAAGGTCGACATAATCAACACGTTTATCTGTGGTTTGCTGCAACAGCGGATAAAGTTCAAGGAAACGATTTAACCGCTCAAGTACATCTTTTTTTCCGAGTTCTATTCGAACATCATTATCTAAAATAAGTTGCCAAGCATGGCGTGCAGTCATAGAGACTGATTTCAATTTTAAATTTTGTTCTGCCAGTATTCTTTTAAATTCAACATACTCTTTGATAACTTCTTTTTGGCTACCTTGAGGGCCATAAAGTAACGCATAATCGCCTTTGTTACTCTCACTCGCGGGGAGGCTAAAAACTCGCCCTTCACTATCAACCATGTTCTGATCATTCCAACGAGCGTAAGGAACATATTCTACCAGATGAATCTTTAACTCATCAGGCCACTGTTTACGAACTGTGACTTGACGTATCCATGGCATAGCACTGATCTGATTTTGAATGGCATTGACATCCACGGTCATAAACGTGCCCGGTTGACCAAGTGCTAATATCGCTTTTCTGACATCATCATTTGTTGTGTAATGACGCTCCCCCGTCAGTACTAACTTTGACATTGGCAGCCTGTCCGCATCTTTCATCCAATTCATGACGGTCCAGCCACTCCAAATGATTGTTCCAACAACCATTAAGAAAAAAATCAACCCACCAAGAAATGCCCCATTACTTGGGCCTGAGTTTGGGTCATTGCTGCCATCATTATGCTTATGATGTCGAACATTTAATGCTGCCTGTGACATATCAGTTAGCCAATTCCAAAATACGTACCACCAACTGCGAAAAATCCATACCTGCTTGACGTGCGGCCATCGGAACTAAACTGTGGCTCGTCATGCCTGGTGAGGTATTCACCTCTAATAAATAGAACTGACCATCACTGTCTTGCATCACATCAACGCGTCCCCAACCACGACAACCAACAGCTTGATAAGCACGTACCGCCAATTGTGACAACGCAGCTTCTGATTTTTCATCTAAGCCGCTTGGGCAAAAATACTGTGTTTCATCTGAAAGATATTTCGCATCATAATCGTAAAATACCCCAGCAGGTTGAATACGAATGGAAGGGAGCGCTTGCTCACCAATCATCGCCACCGTAAATTCCGGCCCACTTAACCACTTTTCAATTAATACTGTTTCATCGAAACGAAATGCTAATTCCAACGCGGTTGATAAATCATCCATGTTATCAACTTTGCTCATCCCTACACTTGACCCTTCTAAGCTCGGTTTGACAATAAGGGGGAGTCCTAGATGTGACACTAATGTTGAAATTTTTGCTTCCGTCAACTGACTAAAGCTAAATTGACTCAATGAAACGTAAGGTGCGACCGGTAAGCCTGCGCCTTCCCAAAGTTGTTTGGTTCTTAATTTGTCCATACTGAGAGCGGAAGCCATTACGCCACTCCCCGTATAAGGTAACCCTAAGAACTCCAACATCCCTTGTATAGTACCATCTTCACCACCACGACCATGAAGGGCGATAAATACTTTATCGAATCCTTTTTCCTTAAGCGTGATAACAGGAAAGTCTTTCGTATCAATTGGATGAGCGTCAACACCGGCCTGACGTAAACCCGCAAGTACTGCCTGCCCAGATTGCAGAGAGACTTCACGTTCAGCAGATGTACCGCCAAATAACACCGCAATTTTTTCGGCCATGAGTTTACTCCTCTGCCATTGGTGGCTGTAATTTTGTCTCGGCAAGATTACGGGCTATTTTACCAATATTTCCAGCACCTTGAACCAAAATTAAGTCATTAGGCTCCAGTGCTTGAGCGAGCAGTTGCGCGACTTGTTCAGGCTCTGCCACATAAATCGGGTCAAGTTGACCACGACCACGAATTGTTCGGCATAATGAACGGCTATCTGCACCGGGTACAGGTTTCTCCCCCGCTGGATACACTTCCAACATCAGTAACACATCAACTTGGTTGAGAACATGTGCAAAGTCGTCATATAAATCGCGAGTACGTGAATAGCGGTGTGGCTGAAAAACCATCACAATTCGCTTGTCAGGCCAACCCGCCCTTGCCGCTTTAATCGTCGCATCCACTTCAGTTGGGTGATGACCATAATCATCAACCAACATCACTTCCCCTTCTTTACCATTAACATGGCGTAATGAATAATTGCCTAAGAAATCAAAACGACGCCCTGTCCCCTGAAACTCTATAAGTGCAGAGAGAATATGCTGATCATCAATCCCTTCTTCCGTTGCTACCGCCACAGCGGCTGCCGCATTAAGGGCATTGTGTCGACCTGGTGCATTAAGAACCACCGTCAACTCAGGCATATTTTCACGGGCGATAGTAAAGAAGCCTTGATTACCTTTTTGTTCATACTTAACAATACGCACATCCGCATCGTCACTAAAACCATAAGTCGTCACATAACGGCTTACACGCGGTAATAATGAGCGGATCACCGGATCATCAATACACATCACTGCACGACCATAAAATGGTAAGTTGTGCAAAAAGTTGATGAACGTATCTTTCAAGGTTTCAAAATTACCTTGATAAGTGTCCATATGGTCAGCTTCAATATTGGTCACTACCGCAACCAAAGGCTGCAAATGTAAAAATGATGCGTCACTCTCATCCGCTTCAGCAATCAGATAACGGCTACTTCCTAAACGAGCATGAGTCCCCGCAGATTTCACTAACCCCCCATTAACAAATGTTGGGTCTAAACCTGCTTGAGCATAAATTCCTGAAATCATAGCCGTCGTTGTCGTTTTACCATGCGTACCTGCGACAGCGATACCATGTCGATAACGCATTAATTCAGCCAGCATTTCAGCACGACGAATAACAGGAATACGCAACTCGTGTGCTGCCTGAATTTCTGGATTATCCGCAGAAATGGCCGTTGAAACGACAACAACACTCGCATCTTCAACATTTTCAGGGCGATGATTAAAATAAATCGTTGCTCCTAAAGCGGTCAGTTGCTGAGTCACTGCATTTGGCGCTAAATCAGAACCACTGATTTGATAACCTTCATTAGCCAGTACTTCGGCAATACCACCCATGCCAGCACCGCCGATACCGACAAAATGGATGTGCCGAACTCTTCTCATTTCAGGCACTGCTGTTCTTAATTTCGCCAACTGTTGTGTATTCACTCTATGTCTTCGCTTTTGTTAATTCTATATCAATGTCGTTTTATCGATGATCGCGGCTATTTAGCCACTTCACTAATCACCGCCGCGACTCGTTCGGTCGCATCGGTAATCGCACAAGAACGTGCTTTGATAGCCATCGATAATAATTCTTGTCGATCCCACTGCTCCAGCAGGCTAGCGACGTTATCCGCAGTAAACTGAGGTTGCTCAAGTATTTTGGCCGCCCCCGCTTTTTCTAACGGTAAAGCATTCCAATATTGCTGACGATCTTTATGTTGAAAAGGTACGAAAATAGCAGGTAACCCTGCCGCAGCGATTTCACTCACTGTTAAAGCACCTGAACGACAGATCACAATATCCGCCCATGCGTAAGCTTGAGCCATATCATCAATAAACTCAGTAACTTTATACTCGGAATTAACTGAATTTTTTAGCCTTTCATTATACAACGCTTCGGTAGATTCTTTACTTCCTTTTCCAGCTTGGTGCCAGATATTTAACTGTTTGCCGACTTTTTCAGCAACTTCAGGCATAATTTGATTCAAAATACGCGCGCCTTGACTCCCCCCTACTACCAGTACGCGTATTCTCTCATCGCGATTCGATAATCTCTCTTCTGGCAATGGCAGTGCCAATACATCCTTACGAACTGGATTTCCAACAATAGGGGCATGCGGAAAAGCGCCCGGAAATGCCTGTAAAACACGTTTAGCTATTTTTGAAAGCCATTTATTGGTTAAACCGGCTATACCGTTTTGCTCGTGCAGAATGACGGGCACTCCCGATAACCATGCCGCAATTCCACCGGGACCAGAAACATAGCCCCCCATTCCCAGCACAGCATCGGGTCGATACTGCTTAATAATCGCTTTTGCTTGGCAAACTGCCTTGCCTATCCGCCAAGGCGCGGCGGCTAATGCCATAATGCCTTTACCTCGGAGCCCTGATATTCGGATAAACTCAATGTCGATGCCATGTTGCGGCACTAGTGTCGCTTCCATACGGTCGGCAGTACCTAGCCAGAGGATCTCCCAGCCTTGAGCCTGCAAATAATGCGCCACAGCTAAACCTGGGAAAACATGTCCCCCAGTCCCACCCGCCATGACCAGTAACCTTTTTGCTTGACTCATTTAGCACTCCTTACAAACGCCTGGGCTTTTTCCAGACGCGTTTCAAAATCTACACGTAATAATACTGCGATAGCCGCGGACATCACGAGCAAGCTCGACCCACCGTAGCTAATCAATGGTAAGGTTAACCCTTTAGTTGGCAACATACCTGCTGCTGCCCCTACGTTTACTAATGCCTGAAAAGTAAACCAAATACCGATTGAGCAAGCTAAATACCCAGCAAATAATTGGTTAGCTAGCAATGCACGACGACCAATCATCATCGCCCTAAATGCCAACATGAAAACCATCAGTAAAACCAAAACAACACCAACATACCCCAGCTCTTCCGCTAAAACGGAAAAAATAAAGTCAGTGTGAGCCTCTGGTAAATATTCAAGTTTTTGCACCGAATTACCCAGTCCCTGACCCAATAACTCACCCCTACCGAATGCCATCAACGATTGGGTTAGCTGATAACCACTTCCAAATGGGTCTTCCCATGGATTGAGAAATGATGTCACACGGCGCAAACGATAAGGTTCCAACCAAATCAAGGCGAGTACACCAACAACACAAGCGGCAATCCCAATAATAAAGGGGGCTAATCGTGCTCCAGCTAAGAATAGCAACCCTAATGTCGTCACGACGAGGACGATAACCGTTCCTAAATCCGGTTGTAACAGCAGTAATAACGCCATGATAATTAAAATACACATGGGTTTGACAAAGCCTAGGAAGCGAGTTCTTACTTCGTCTGATTTTCTCACTAAGTAGCTGGATACATAGCAAAATAGCGCGAATTTAGAAATTTCTGCTGGCTGAATTTTTACAATCCCAACATCAATCCAACGTGATGCACCGTTAACGGAACTACCCGCTACCAGTACAACCGCTAACAGTAAAAGAGAAACCATCAACAACACAAAGCTGTATTTTTCCCAAACAGCCATGGAAACTCGCATCACGCCTAAAACTAAGATAAAGGCGACAGCTAAATACATGACATCACGTTTAGCAAAATAAAATGGGTCGTCAGTCAGTCTCTGCCCAACAGGCATCGATGCCGATGTCACCATAACAAAACCGATAGCGGCTAATCCCAAAGCCAGCCATACCAAGGTGCGATCGTAGAGTGTAGAGCCAGCGATGACACCCCCTTTCTCTCCAATCACCCAATTCTTCAAACGTAAAGCACCCGGTATCGTCATCAGCCTAGCTCCTTCGCTAACTGAGCAAAAATGGCACCTCGTTGCTCAAAATTCTTAAATTGATCGAGGCTTGCACATGCCGGTGAGAGTAAAACCATATCCCCTGATTTTAGATTCGGAGCTAAATAACGCATGCTCTGTTCCATTGTCTCAGTCAACACGGATTTTTCAGGTTCCAGCTGAGCTAGTGCTTTACCATCTCGACCAAAGCAGTACAGGCGCACATTGTCCTGAGCAAGATAGGGCTTCAATGGTGTAAAATCTGCCGATTTACCATCACCCCCAAGTAGAAGATGCAGTGTACCTTCTACTTTTAAGCCATTCAGTGCCGCTTCAGTGCTACCCACATTGGTTGCTTTGGAATCGTTAATCCAACGCACCCCGTTATTCAGTAACACCAGTTGGAAACGGTGCGTTAATCCTGCATAATTTTTCAGCACACTTAAACTTGCATGGCGAGCTATACCCGCGATATCAGCAAGAGCAAGAGCCGCTAATGCATTGGTATAATTGTGTTGTCCCGTTAAGTGCATGTCATCAACCTTGATCAGCACTTCATTTTTTGCGACCAATGTCCGCTGCTGTGTATCAAAATAATAATCGCCACTATCAACACCAAAGCTAATGCATGCTTCCTCATCGGTATGCTGTGGTAACGTCAATGGATCTTGAGCATTAACAATACAATTCAACGCATGATGATAGATACGTAACTTCGCTTCGCGGTACTGCGCTAGACCTAGCGGATAGCGATCCATATGGTCTTCAGTGACATTCAAAACTGTTGCTGCAAGGGCTTTTAAGCTGGATGTCGTCTCTAATTGAAAACTAGATAGCTCTAACACATACAGTTGGTGACCTTGATTTAACAAAGACAATGCTGGAATACCGATATTTCCGCCAACACCAACGGAGATACCCGCAGCTTGAGCCATTTCCCCCACCAAAGAGGTCACGGTGCTTTTTCCATTAGAGCCTGTGATCGCAATAACAGGCGCATCAACTTCGCGGCAGAACAATTCGATATCACCGACAATTTCAATACCGTTATTCGCCGCTTGCTGTAATTCAGGTGTCGCTAATGCAATACCGGGGCTGGCAACAATTAAGTCCGCCTCTTGCAACCATTGGTTGTTTAAACTACCGCGATGGCATTCCACCTCTTTCGGTAATTGTTCAACGCCCGGAGGAACAGCTCGGGTATCCATCACTCGCGGAATAACGCCGTGTGATAAGAAAAAGTGCACACAAGATAGGCCAGTTAACCCCAGCCCAATGATGACCACTTTTTTACCCTGAGACTGTTTACCCTGCATACCTGCCATTTTAACGTACCTTCAGTGTTGCCAGTCCAATCAGTACCAGCATTAAGGAAATAATCCAAAAACGTACAATTACGCGTGGTTCCGGCCAACCTTTCAGCTCATAATGATGGTGAATTGGCGCCATACGGAATATACGTTGACCACGTAATTTGAAAGAACCCACCTGTAGGATGACGGATAATGTCTCAACAACAAAGACGCCTCCCATAATGACCAACAGGAACTCTTGGCGTAATAAAACGGCAATCGTACCGAGTGCACCACCAAGAGCAAGGGAGCCAACATCGCCCATAAAAACTTGCGCAGGATAAGTGTTAAACCATAGGAACCCGAGCCCCGCCCCCACTATCGCCGTACAAACAATAACTAATTCACCCGCATGTGGTAAAAATGGAATATTTAAGTAACTAGCAAAGTTGACGTTACCCGTTGCCCACGCCACTAATGCAAAACCGGCTGCCACGAAAACCGTTGGCATAATCGCTAATCCATCAAGGCCATCCGTTAAGTTAACCGCGTTACTGGTACCAACAATCACAAAATACGCCAACAAAATATACAGCAGCCCAAGTTGTGGCATGATGTCTTTAAAGAACGGCACCACTAATTGCGTTGCAGGGGTATCTTTCCCTACTGCGTACATTGAAAATGCAACCACAAGTGCAATCAGTGACTGCCAAAAATATTTCCAACGAGCAATCAACCCTCGGCTATTTTTTCTGACCACTTTCAAGTAATCATCCGCAAATCCGACAAGGCCATACCCGACTAACACGAGTAATACACACCAAACGTATGGGTTATCTAAACGCGCCCAGAGCAATACTGAGATGCTGATCGAAAACAGGATCAGTATTCCTCCCATTGTTGGCGTACCACGCTTACTAAAATGCGATTCAGGTCCAACATCACGTACAACCTGACCAATCTGCATTTTTTGTAAGTAAGTAATTAAACGTGGCCCCATCCATAACGCAATGGCAAGTGCTGTCAGCAAACCGACGATGGCTCTAAACGTCAAATATGAGAAGACGTTAAAGACAGAAAATTGATGCACCAATATTTCGGCAAGCCAGACTAACATGCAAAGCACTCCTTCAATGCATTCACTACATCTTCCATCGCGGAGCTGCGTGAACCTTTAACTAAAATAGAAACAACTTCATTCTGCTGTACTAGCGGAATCAGTCGGGTTAATAAGTCTTTTTTGAATGCAAAGTGCTCTCCACATTCACTGAATTGACTGATCATTTCGCTCAGCGTACCGACACTCAGTACTTTATCCAGACCTGCATCTTTTGCGGCTATACCAACTCGTTGATGACACTCTTTTGCATAATCGCCGAGTTCACCCATATCTCCGGCCACTAAAATGCGATAACCGGGCATTTTAGCTAAAACATGAATGGCTGCAATCATTGAGCCGTCATTGGCATTATAAGTGTCATCCAAGACAACTTTTGTCTCACTCAACTGCACTGGATATAAACGCCCCGGCACAGCTTGAGTTGTGGCTAGCCCCTGACGAATATCTTCCAGCGTTGCGCCCACTGAGATAGCCAAAGCACTAGCCGCCAAAACGTTAGCAATGTTATGCATGCCTGGCAGAGGTAAAGTGATAGCAACCTGTCCAACGGGTGTATGCAAAGTAAAATCGGTTGAAAGCTGCTTGACCTCAATGTCAGAAGGATAAAAATCCGCTTTATCTTGCGCTGTTAATGAATAACACCACACCGTTTGGCGTGGCTGAAACTGCCATTTGGCAGAACAACTATCAAGATTAACAATTGCGGTGCCTTCATCCGGTAGACCTTGGTATATTTCACCTTTTGCCCTAGCAACGCCTTCAGGTGAGCCAAATCCAGCTAAATGAGCCGCGAACAAGTTATTCACAAGAGCAGTTTGCGGCTTAACGATATTCGTGGTGTACGCGATCTCATTAGGGTGATTCGCCCCCATTTCAATCACTGCATATTCATATTCGTGAGTTAGCCTAAACAACGTTAAAGGTACACCGATATCATTGTTTAAATTACCCGCGGTATACAGTGTTTTACCGCGTTGCGACAAAATAGAGGCCGTCATTTCTTTTACCGATGTTTTCCCCGACGACCCCGTTAAGCCAACTACTTTGGCTTGGCTTTGTTGGCGTACCCAAGCAGCAAGCTGTCCCATGGCCAGACGCGTATCTGCGACAACGACTTGAGGGCAATCAATATCAAGTTGACGCTCAACCAGCACAGCCGCTGCACCATCTTCAGCCACTGAAGGCACAAAATCATGGGCATCGAAACGCTCACCTTTCAACGCAATAAATAAGCTGTTCTCGCCAATTTGGCGGCTATCCGTGCTCACATCGCTTAATACTCGTGTTCCTGCATCAACGCCATCGGCATGATACAGATATCCACCCGTGATAGCGGCGAGTTGAGACAACGTTAGCGGGATCATGCTACCACCCCCAATAATCTAGCGACCGTCAATCTATCTGAATAATCTAAGCGGCGATGACCGATAATTTGATAATCTTCATGGCCTTTCCCCGCAATAACAATAACGTCATCCACGTTAGCTTGCATGATAGAACTGGTCACGGCTTCAGCACGTCCCGGAATAGCCAGAACTCGGCTAGAGTCAAGAATGCCAGCCATAATGTCATTGATGA
This sequence comes from Providencia sp. PROV080, assembly GCF_033688105.1. Classification (NCBI taxonomy): domain Bacteria; kingdom Pseudomonadati; phylum Pseudomonadota; class Gammaproteobacteria; order Enterobacterales; family Morganellaceae; genus Providencia; species Providencia sp. PROV080. Next base: position 1,527,566 of record NZ_CP096346.1, on the reverse strand, counting down.
TATCTAATGGCTCTTCGCTACGCGGGTTATCATCAGTAATGACAACATTGTCTGCCCACTCTTCAGCCGCCGCCCCCATTAATGGACGTTTACCTTTATCGCGATCCCCCCCGCAACCAAATACACACCATAATTTTCCTTTACAGTGTAAACGTGCCGCTGCTAATGCTTTCTCAAGCGCATCAGGGGTATGCGCATAATCAACCACCACCGTTGGTTTGTTCGGCGCACTAAAGACTTCCATACGACCACACACCGGCGATAAAGATGATGATGATTCCAAGAGTTGCGTTAATGGATAATCCATCATCAGCAATGTACTCATTGCTAACAACAAATTACTGACATTAAATGCCCCCATTAATGGACTTTCTAAGGTGCCGTTACCCCATGATGAGGTAAATTGAATGGTGGCTCCACGGTCGTGATACTCAACCGTTGTGGCTTGTAACCATGGCCCTTGCCACTGTTCAGGAATACGCTGTTCCATTGAAACAGCACAGGCTTTTGGTAAGCGTTGCAGCCATTTCAAACCGACATCATCGTCAGCATTAATAATTTGCGCTTTTGTTTGATGCGTGGAAAATAATAGCCACTTCGCGGCTTCGTAATTTTCCATATCACCGTGGTAATCTAAATGGTCACGGCTTAAATTAGTAAATACAGCGGCAGCAAACGGTAAGGCAGCAACACGACCTTGAACTAAGCCGTGTGAAGAAACTTCCATTGCGGTTAATGTCGCCTGACATTTTAATAATTGGGTTAATTCAACTTGGATATCCACTGCTGAACCCGTGGTATTTTCACTCGGCGCGACCTGTCCAAGTAGACCATTCCCTACAGTTCCCATCACCGCGCTGGTTTCACCCAACCCTTTTGCCCACTGAGCAATTAATTGTGTTGTCGTCGTTTTACCATTGGTTCCTGTCACACCAACCAACTTCATTTTTGCACCTGGGTGCTGATAAAACTCCGCGGCCAATGCAGACAAACGATTATTCAGGTCATTCAAATAAATAACAGGAACCCCATGAACGTAACGAATTTCACCTTCATCCGCTTCGCCATTCGCTTCTGCGATGACAGCTGCAACACCTTGAGCGATCGCTTGGGAGATATAGTGCCTACCATCCGATTGATGGCCTTTAATTGCGATAAACAGATCACCAGCCGCTGCTTTACGGCTGTCTAACGTCATCTCATGTAGTGAGATATTTGCTGTGCTAACGCCAAATGGCGAAAGAAGATCACAAAGATTACGATCTGCCACTTTTAACCTCTTTTTTATTGATCACTATGTCGCTTTTATCATCTGCTTGTAATGCATCTGGCTCAACATTCATCATTCGCAAAACACCGCCCATGATGGAACCAAATACCGGTGCGGATACTGCACCACCATAATATTTACCCGCTTTAGGCTCATTGATAAGAACGACAAGGGCATAACGTGGGTTACTTGCAGGTGCAACACCTGCTGTATAGGCAATATATTGATTGATGTACCGCCCTTCAGGCCCGACTTTCTTCGCAGTACCTGTTTTAATCGCTATTCGATAACCTTTTATCGCAGCACGTGTTCCCCCGCCTCCCGGTAGAGCAACACTTTCCATCATATGAACCACTGTACGCATGGTTTGTTCTGGGAACACTCGGGTTCCTGGGACAGGTGGGTCCACTTTGGTAATGGATAATGGGCGATATATTCCAAAGCTACCAATTGTTGCATAGGCACGGACTAATTGTAACGGAGTGACCATTTGTCCATACCCAAAAGAAAAGGTGGCCCTATCTAAATCAGACCACCGTGTTTTTTTACTTGGAAAGATGCCACTACTTTCCCCGACTAACCCCAGATTAGTCGGCTTGCCAAACCCAAAGCGGCTATACACATCCACCAGCTCTGTGGCAGGCATCGCTAACGCCAGTTTTGAAACACCCACGTTACTCGACTTCTGTAAAATACCCGTTATTGATAACTCCGCATAACGCGCAACGTCCTTAATTTCATGGCCATTGACACGATATGGATAGGTATTCAGCACGGTATTTTCTTTGATAATTTTGTTGTTTAACGCACTCATGACAACAAGTGGTTTCACCGTCGAACCAGGCTCGAAAATATCGGTTATCGCGCGGTTACGCATGGCATCCATCGGAGTACCCGCTAAATTATTTGGGTTATAGGATGGACTATTAGCCATAGCTAAAATCTCACCGGTATGCACATCAACTAAAATAGCGACACCAGATTCAGCTTTATTCTCCTGTACGCCCTTAGTCAGTTCACGATAAACAATGGATTGAATACGCTCATCAATACTGAGCACGAGGTTATGCGCCGCTTGACTATCAACGGAGGAAACCGTTTCAATAACACGTCCATTACGATCTTTACGAACTGTTCGTTCACCCGGAGAGCCTTTTAACCAGCGCTCAAAGCTTTTTTCAACGCCTTCAATGCCTTCGCCATCAATATTGGTTACGCCAATTAAGTGTGCGGTCACCGGACCTGAAGGGTAATAACGGCGAGATTCTTTACGTAGATAAATACCCGGTAATTTTAATTTTGTGATGTATTCACCAATAGAAGGGTTTACCTGACGAGCAAGATAGACAAAACGACCTTTTGGGTTCGCCGAAATTTTTGTTTTGATTTGTTCTAGTGGGATTTCAAGCGCATCCGCTAACGCTTTCCAATGTTCATCGTTATTGATCCCACCTTTTTCAAACACCACTTTGGGGTCAGCCCAAATGGCATTCACAGGCACACTGACAGCAAGTTGGCGTCCTTCTCTATCACTGATCATTCCGCGTGCTGTAGAGACTTCCTGTACACGTAAAGAGCGCATATCGCCCTCTTTAACCAGTTTTTCAGGTGCGATGATTTGCAGATAAGCAACACGCACTAACAGCCCAGCTAAAGCTAGCAGGATACCGCCGCACAGCAAAGCAAAACGCCAGCTCACAAAGCTGGTATTTTCTTCCTGTTTCTTGTTTTTAGCTGACTTAGGTGCTTTCATTCGTAACCTTATCTACTACTTAGAAACAATAATATTTTCTTGAGAAGGCTCAACGTGAACCATTTGTAATTTTTCCACAGATAAACGTTCAACTCGGCTATGGCTGGCTAACGCGTTTTCTTCTAGGATTAAATTACGCCATTCGATATCAAGTGCGTCCTTTTCTTCGTATAGCTTGTCTTTTTCCGCCGTCAGGAGACGTGTTTCATGCGCTGTCGTGACCACAAAGACAGCGCTGATAATAATGGCGGCTAGCAAAATCAATGGAATAATCCCATAACGGAAAAGGTCACGACCAATCACTTTTCCAAGACTATGCCTTTCAGGAACCATTTTTATGCCATCCTTTGTGCAAAACGTAGTACTGAACTACGTGCTCTAGGGTTTTCGTCAACTTCCGCGGCTGAAGGTTTCATCTTGCCCACTTCACGCAACTTAGCCGTACCCAGCGCTTTTATTTGAGCTTCCGTTAATGGGATCCCTGCGGGAACACTGGGCCCTTTGCTATTTTGACGAATAAACCGTTTTACTAATCTATCTTCCAAGGAGTGAAAACTAATCACTGAGAGACGCCCTTCGGGTGCTAGCACGGATACAGCCCCTTCCAATGCCTGCTCAATTTCTTCTAGCTCACTGTTAATATAAATACGTATGGCTTGGAAGCTGCGAGTTGCTGGATGCTTATGGCGCTCTTTGATTGGGCTTACTTGAGCGATCAATTCAGCTAGCTCACGTGTACGGGTCAACGGCGTCTCTTCTGGGTTGTGGTTACGTTCAACAATCGCCCTAGCAATGCGTTTTGCGAAACGTTCTTCTCCAAATGTTTTCAACACCCACGCGATATCATCAGCTTGCGCAGACATGAGCCATTGATGTGCTGATTGTCCTTTAGTTGGATCCATTCGCATATCCAATGGCCCATCACGCATAAATGAAAAACCGCGTTCAGGATCATCTAATTGCGGTGATGAAACGCCTAAATCCAGCAATACGCCATCAATCTTGCCAACTAACCCTTCTTCCTCAACATATTCAGCGATTGCAGAAAATAGCCCATGTTTAATCATAAAGCGCGGGTCATTAATGAGTTGCGCTGCTTTAATGGCTTCAGGGTCGCGGTCAATCGCAATCAAGCGTCCTTGGTCATTTAACTGACTCAATATCAGCCTTGAGTGTCCCCCTCGCCCAAATGTTCCATCAATATATATGCCGTTTGGTTTGATATTTAGGCCATTTACTGCTTCATCAAGCAGTACTGTTACATGTTTAAATTGCTGTTGTGTCATGTTTATAGTGACAAATCCTGTAAGCGGGCTGACAGGGGTTCTTGGGTTTGTCGTTCAGCATTAATGTCTTCTTCCACTTGCTGATACCAAGTCTGTTCATCCCAAAGTTCAAATTTATTTATTTGGCCCACTAGCATGACCTCTTTTGTTAGCCCTGCGTGTTGACGTAGTGTGTTAGCTAACAAAAGACGTCCGGCACTGTCCATTTGGCATTCGCTGGCATGCCCTAATAAAAGCCGTTGTACTCTTCTTTCTACTGGGTTCATGGTTGAAAGCCGTGAGAGCTTCTCTTCAATAATTTCCCATTCAGGTAACGTGTAAAGTAATAGGCATGGCTGGTGGAGGTCGATAGTACATACCATCTGCCCCTTAGATTCCTCGCTCAACATTCCCCTATATCGGGTAGGCACGGTTAGACGCCCTTTGCTGTCGAGATTTACCAGTGTTGCCCCACGAAACATACCCAGTAAAACCTCTTTATTTCCTATTAACCCACTTTACCCCACAATTCTCCACTTATAAAGTTTACGAATGGTAGGAAAACGTTGTCAAGCCAGACACCTGTAGCTTTTGCTTTATTTACAGAACAATTCAGAAAAGATAAGAGAGGGTAAAATCGAGCGCAGAGATAAAATGAGGAATAACGGATTGATATAATTCATTTATTTTCAACAAAACAATAAATACAAGGTTAATTCTATTTTATTGATGAAAAAACACTCAAATGATGATATTTCCTATACCCGTCTCATTTTTAATCAGCCTACCTATAACCGATTCTTTACTTTTTAAATAACGGTAAATGCTAATTAACTACAAATATTATCAATAACGGCCCCGTAGAAAAATAAAAACAATAAATTTCAACACGTTAAAATACTGTTTTAATAGACAGTGTTATAACTCAAATATGCGTTCATATGACTTTTATTTATTTAACTGCCATTTCTTAAATTAAATTTTTTATTTTGTTTTCCTTGCGAGAGAAAATTAAATACATCCAGTTAAGAATAGTCCTAAAGTTAAATATTTACGTATTTTTAGCATCAAATAAAAAGCCCCTTTTGCATAGGGGCTAAGATAATAGCGATAAACGTGATCAATATCACTCTATATTCAACCAGACATTTTGTCTGGTTTTAATTATTTCTTATATTTATTGCTGTTTGCGGCCAAGACTACCACGACGGCAGAGATCACGACGGATACGAGTAATTCCTGCGTCTGGTTTTTGTTTTTCATCAAGGCTCGCCAACACCAATTCCAAGATTCGCTCAGCGATATCTCTGTGGCGCTGTGCCAATGATAAAACGGGGCATCCTAAGAAATCTAATAACTCGCTATCGCCAAATGTGGCAATCACCATGTCCTCCGGTAGACGACCATCACGTTTTAGCGCCACATCCAGTACTCCCTGTAGCAACGAAAATGACGTCGTGAATAACGCATCAGGCATGGAGTTACCTTTATCTAGCCAATCAGCAAAAACCTCAGCGGCAGAAGCCCTCTCATAACTATTTGCATACAGATAATTCACTTCACGGGAGTCGCCTTGCCAACCTTTCCTAAAACCTTGCTCACGAAGATAGCTTACTGATAACTCAGGTAAAGCCCCCAGATACAACACGGATTCTGCCGAGAATTTTCGTAATTCAGCAGAGATCATAAATGCATCTTCTTGGTCATCACCGACCACACTAATAAAGTGATCTTTTTCCAATGCTCTATCAAGGGCAATGATAGGCAAAGAACGGTTCGCCCAACGCTGATAGAAAGGATGCTCAGGAGGAAGCGCGGTTGAAACTATAATGGCATCAACCTGACGCTGTAAAAGGTGCTCGACACAACGAATTTCGTTATCTGGCTGATCCTCGGAACACGCGATCAATAATTGATAACCACGTTGCCGTGCTTGACGTTCAAGATAATTAGCAATGCGAGTATAACTTGTGTTTTCGAGATCGGGGATCACTAGCCCTATCGAACGTGTTCTCCCTGCTCGTAGCCCTGCTGCTACAGCATTTGGATGGTAATTGTGCTCTCTGACAACAGCCATCACTTTTTCTACAGTTTTATCGCTGACTCGATACTGCTTGGCCTTGCCATTGATCACATAACTAGCCGTTGTGCGGGAAACCCCTGCTAAACGTGCTATTTCATCCAGTTTCACGTTAACCTCTTTGTGTTATCATATAAAACCAACTCATTGATTTTACTATTTATTTTTTACAATCCCTGATTACCGCTGCAAGGCAAAAATAGCTGCCAACGGTCAGAGCCCCGAATCAATCGGGGCTCTATATGACTACATTCTACCTTTAGAAGACAAATTTTTCATCGCATAATTTTATCGCCGCGTGAAACTCCTACAATACCTGAACGTACAACTTCAACAATTTCAGCAACACCACGCACCGCTTCAATAAATGCATCCAGTTTATCGCTTGTTCCTGCTAGCTGAACGGTATAAAGCGTTGGTGTCACATCAACGATTTGTCCACGAAAAATATCAGAGCAGCGTTTGATTTCATCGCGGCCATAGCCTGAAGCCTGTAATTTTACTAACATGATTTCACGCTCTATATGTGCTGAAGCGGTAAGCTCGCTAACGCGAAGCACATCCACTAATTTATGCAGCTGTTTTTCTATCTGCTCAAGAACCTTCGCATCCCCTTTCGTTTGAATGGTCATACGTGACAAGGTGGGGTCATCCGTGGGGGCTACGGTCAAACTTTCAATGTTGTAACCTCGTTGAGAAAACAGCCCAATCACACGGGACAATGCACCAGATTCGTTTTCGAGTAAAACTGATAAAATACGACGCATGCTCAGGTCCTCTCTGTTTTGCTCAGCCACATTTCATCCATTGCACCACCGCGGATCTGCATTGGGTAAACATGTTCAGTTTCATCAACATTGATATCAACAAACACTAGGCGTTGATTTTGGTTCACTTCAACCAAGGCTTGTTGCAATTTTTCTTCTAACTCATCAGGAGAATGGATCGCGATGCCAACATGACCATACGCTTCAGCCAGTTTAACGAAGTCAGGGAGCGATTCCATATAAGATTGAGAGTGGCGACCTTGATAAATCATATCTTGCCACTGTTTTACCATTCCCAAAAAGCCATTGTTTAAATTCAGTACGATAACAGGCAAGCCATACTGTAGCGCCGTAGATAGCTCTTGAATATTCATTTGAATACTGCCATCGCCTGTCACGCAAACAACCGTTGACTGTGGGTGTGCGAGCTTAACCCCTAAAGCCGCAGGTAAACCAAATCCCATCGTGCCTAATCCGCCTGAATTAATCCAACGACGCGGCTTATCAAATGGGTAATAGAGTGCCGCAAACATTTGATGCTGCCCAACGTCAGAAGTCACATAAGCCTCACCATGAGTTAAACGATAAATCGCTTCAATCGCCTGTTGAGGCTTCACTTTCTGGCTATTTTTTTCGTAACTGAGGCATTTTTTCTCACGCCAAGTTTCAATTTCTTTCCACCATGCCGCTAATGCTTGGCTATTTTGTGTCGCTGAGACTTGCTCTAATTGATTTAATATTTGCTGAAGCGTCAGTTTCGCATCCCCAACAATCGGGATATCCGTATTCACCGTTTTAGAGATCGAGGTGGGATCTACATCAATTTGAATAACCGTGGCATTTGGGCAATATTTTTCCAAATTGTTGGTCGTTCTATCATCAAAACGGACACCCACAGCAAAGATCACGTCAGAATTATGCATAACCTTATTCGCTTCATAGGTTCCATGCATACCAAGCATCCCTACAGAAAGATGATGCGTTTCAGGAAATGCACCAAGCCCCATCAGTGTTGATACAACAGGAAGCTGTAATTTTTCTGCTAATGCAATAATTTCCGGCGAGCAACTTGCATTAATAGCACCACCACCAACATAGAAAACCGGCTTCTCCGCCGCAATCAGTTTGGATAACGCTTTTTTAATTTGCCCTTTATGTCCTTGGAGAGTCGGATTATAAGAACGTAGAGATACGGATTCCGGATAACGATAAGGGTATTTATGCGCTGGACTAACGGTATCTTTGGGTAAATCAATCACCACAGGGCCTGGCCGGCCACTTGACGCAATATAGAATGCTTTCTTGATAGTTTCAGGAATATCTTCTGCTTTTTTAACCAAAAAACTATGTTTTACAATAGGTCTGGATATCCCCACCATGTCACATTCTTGAAAAGCATCATTGCCAATAAGGGAGCTTGCAACTTGTCCTGATAGAACAACCAAGGGGATTGAATCCATGTATGCCGTCGCAATACCAGTAATCGCATTTGTCGCTCCGGGTCCTGACGTTACCAACACCACTCCAACATCGCCAGTTGAGCGTGCGTAACCATCAGCCATATGAACTGCCGCTTGTTCATGGCGAACTAATATATGATCAATGCCTCCGACTGTATGCAGTGCATCATAGATATCTAAAACAGCACCACCTGGATAACCAAATACGTGCTTTACACCTTGGTCAATCAAAGACTTGACGACCATTTCTGCTCCCGACAACATCTCCATGAGTTTGCCCCCAGACTATTTTTATCCGTTAACAGAGGTATGACTGTCCTCTTATTGTGTATTGTCATTCCTGTCATAGTGATGACAACTATTAACATATCGTTGTGCTGGAGACGACGCAAACACCATTTCTTAAGCAAAAATGACAACATTCAATATCGTCTTTATCTTTTACGATAATTAGTTAAATTAACCAAGAAAATAAAAAAAGTGGAAATTTTCACTATAAACAGATGAAAAAGAGTACAAAGAGAAGCCGGATATCATCAATATTCTATCCGGCTATATGAGATGGTGATAATTTAACTATTCGCGATACATTGATTCTATTTCTGAATGATAGCGTTCAGAAATAATTTTTCGACGTAGTTTTAGCGTAGGCGTTAGCTCACCTTTTTCCATAGAAAAATTCGCTGGGAGTAAGGTGAAACGTTTAACTTGATGAAAAGTTTCAATATTCTTCTGTAACTCTTTCAAGCGACTTTCAAATAAAGCCACAATGTTGGAGTCTCTTAATAGCTCTAGGCGATCACGATATTTTAAATTAATAGAATGGGCGTACTCTTCTAATGAATCATAACAAGGGACAATAAGCGCAGAAACGAATTTACGCGCATCCGCAATAACAGCAATATGTTCAATAAACTGGTCTTGCCCTAATACACCTTCAATCATTTGTGGTGCTATATATTTACCATTTGATGTTTTCATCAGGTCTTTCAAACGGTCAGTAATATACAGGTTACCTTTAGCATCAATTTCACCTGCATCCCCCGTTTTTAACCAGCCATCAACCGTGAATGCTTCATCAGTATCTTGAGGGCGATTGTAATACCCTTTCATTACGACAGGTCCTTTGACCTGAATTTCATTGTTATCGCCGATACGCACTTCTACAGAAGAAAGTGGTGTACCAATAGAACCTAATGGATAATGCCCTTCTTCCCAACAAGAGACTGTGGCACAGGTTTCGGTCATCCCATAACCGTATTTAATATTGATTCCTACAGCAAGGAAAAAGGCAATGACGTCATCATCCAAACGAGCCCCCGCCGCTGGCATGAATCGAATACGTCCGCCTAATAACTGACGCAGCTTAGTTAACACGAGCTTGTCGGCTAAATTAAATAGAGATTGATTGAATGCGGAAAGTTGCTCACCTCTAGCCAGTGATTGAGTTCTTTTATTGCCCTGTGCGATCGCCCATTTAAATAATAAGCGGCGCATAAGAGGGGCTTTGGCAACTTTACCCTGTACTGCACTATACACTTTCTCGTAAAAACGAGGGACTGCACACATCACTGTCGGTTTAACATCAGCAAGCGCTGCCCTAACCGCATTGGTATCCGTTAAATAAACATTACGTGCACCTGTGTGCATCACATAGAAGCTCCAAGCGCGCTCAAACACATGCGATAGAGGAAGAAAGCTTAAAGAAACATCCTCATCGGTCAGCTTTAAACGCTGGTCATGAAGGTAAAGTTGGGCGGCCATGTTGTAATAATCTAACATCACCCCTTTGGGTTCGCCTGTTGTGCCAGAAGTATAGATAATTGTGAACAGATCACTAAGATGATGGGCGGCAATACGTTGGTTTAATTCCTCTTGGTATTTAGGTTCAGCTTGGGCCATAAAATGAGCCAAATGCACTGAATCTACCCCACACTCTACCAACTCGACATCGTTATTAAGCACGACAATCGTGGTAAGTTGAGGACAAAAAGCCTTCAATTGACAAGCAACATGATACTGTTCTTGCTCACCAACAAATAGAATTCGAATATTTGCATCATTAATAATATAAGCAGCCTGTTCTAGGCTACTTGTCGCATATAAAGGGACAGTAACGGCTTTTAGTTGTAGCACAGCAAGATCAACCAAAGACCAATTCATACTGTTATGCGCGAATAATCCAATATTTTCTTGTACCTCAACATTAAGGGCTAACAGACGGTGAGCAATCGCAGTCGAATGCGTTTCAACTTGTTGCCATGTGAGCTCACTTTGCTGTCCATTATGCCATTGACTGAAAGCTATCCGATTCGCTGAATCAGCGGCACTAAACCGACTGTGTAAGCGATTGACCAAATGGTATGGATATAGATTTTCAGTAATCAAAGTATGTTTCCTATAATACATGTGTTAACGGAAGACACTCGGTAAACACACGACGTGCTTCGCCAGTTAATTATTTCAGCTTACATCTGTTAGCTGAACCACTTGAGTGTATAGACGAAAGAGGATTGTGAAAAGGGGTAGAATGTAAATATTCTGCAAATGTTATATAGGTAGCATAACTCATCACAGAATTTCACCATGATGAGTTAGCGGTAAATAAAGCGATAATCACAATTTAAGCGAGTGATTCAAAAGCCTTAAGTCAACAAATCAGTGATCAGCTGACAAAATTGTGATTTCATCCATTGATGTCCTTTATCTCGAGCCGTCGATTCATGCCAAGTCAAATAGCAAGGACGAGTATTCTCTTGCCATGGCAATGCAACCATCTGTAATTGATGCTTGTAACTTGAGTTTTCAACCAGCCACTTCGGAACAATAGCCACCAATTCAGTTTGAGAAACGATATTTAAAACACTGTTCAAATCGGTTCCTTGGTAACTAATCGTGTGGGATAAATCCGTATTACTATAATAAAGTTGGCTGAAAGAACCTATATTATCCATTGACATTACCGCATGTTTTTCACTATTCAACAGACTTTGCGTCACATTATTCACAATACGAGGGTGATTTTTCGCGACAACGAGAACCAATTCATCATTAAATAAAACTTGTTGTTGATACTCGCTTTTTTCGAATTGATTATAACTCACCGAAAAATCAGTTTCTTGATATTTTAATTTATGTTCAATGTTATTATCTAAGAAACAATGAATATGGATATTAATATTAGGCGATATATCTTTAAATTTTTCGACGATAACTGCGGCTAAACGAATATCTAATGGAGAACAAATAGATAAATTGAATACTCGATCACTCAGTTTCGGGTCAAAACCTGCCCCCGGTAACTCATTATGCACTAGTTGTAGTGCTTGTCTAACAGGCCCAAAGAGCTGTTTCGCGCGGGAGGTCGGTTGTATTCCACGACCATACCGAACAAAAAGCTCATCATTAAACATTGATTTTAAACGAGATACAGCGTTACTCACGGCAGGTTGAGACATACCTAATACCTGCGCTGCCCGTGTGACATTTTGCATCTGCATGACCACATCAAAAACCGTCAATAAGTTAAGATCAACATTTCGCAAATTAATATCACAATTCTCTTTTTTAGCTGGTGAAACCGCATCAAAATCAGTCATTATTTACTCCAATAAAGATATCTATCATTTTTATTAATGAAAATAATCCTCTCCTAAATAAATAAGGATTTTATAAATTCATTAAATATTATTCTTCGAACAACTTATCAATGATAAGCTATTTCGCGTTCCCTGCATTTATTAAAACGACGCTTATATTATATTATCTATCAATGTAACAACACACTAAAGATGTTATAACAAAACGAAGGTATTCATCGACATAATGATTTTAAATTACGCATTTAAAATCGTTATTATTAACTTAAAAATAATAAAACAAATTTAAAAATAAATCATAATAAATATCATAAACAACCATAAAATGGTCTTATTATCAGATTAAATTTAAATTATTCATTTATTAAATAATTTGTTTAATAAAAACTATAATTAGAGCTTATTTTTATATCTAACGTTATAGTTTCCCCTATGACAAGCTGTACAAAATTTAATCCAAACCATCAGTTTATGCTATATTTCCATCTAGTTATTTCATGAAAAGAATTTTACCCCTGACTTATCGATAAAATATAGAGAAAAACATCACTAAATATAGTGAAATTAGTCACAATCACTAACTCTGGCTAATGATGCATAATTCTCCAAAATTGCCGGAAAAATCTAAAGTTGACAGCAAAGAAAAGATCACGTATCAATAAATACAGATTAGTTAAAAACCTATTTAGAGACTGTGAAAATGACAACTTCTATCCGCCTACTAAGCCTACTACTACTCGCATCCAATGTGCGCGGTATGCTTATGGACGGAAGATAAAAACTCACAGTCCAGAAACATAAAAAACCCGCGCCAGCCGCGGGTTTTTTTATGCCTGCCGGCATCGCAAAGCATAACGATAAAATCTGTATAAGAGGAACACAACATGAGCGATCAAGTCATTATCTTCGACACCACCTTACGTGATGGTGAGCAGGCATTACAGGCAAGTTTATCTGTAAAAGAAAAATTGCAAATCGCATTCGCATTAGAACGCCTCGGTGTTGATATTATTGAAGCTGGTTTTCCTGTTTCCTCCCCAGGTGATTTCGAATCGGTACAAACCATCGCGCGTGAAATTAAAAATAGTCGCATTTGCGCGTTAGCGCGTTGTGTTCAAAATGATATTGATGTTGCGGCAGAATCACTGAAAGTGGCTGAGGCATTTCGAATTCACATCTTTTTAGCGACCTCGAATTTGCATGTTCAAAAGAAATTAAATAAAACATTTGATGGTGTCATGGATATGGCTATCGATTCGATTAAACGCGCGAGACGCTACACCGATGATGTTGAATTTTCATGTGAGGATGCCGGACGTACCGATATTGATAATTTATGCCGTATCGTTGAATCAGCCATCAAAGCTGGCGCCACCACCATCAATATTCCAGATACCGTTGGTTACACAACGCCTTATCAATTCGGTGGCATTATCACCTCTTTATATGAACGCGTCCCAAATATTGATAAAGCGGTCATTTCTGTGCACTGCCATGACGATTTAGGTATGTCTGTTGCCAACTCGATTACGGCCATACAAGCAGGTGCTCGTCAAGTCGAGGGAACAATTAATGGATTAGGTGAACGTGCAGGTAACACCGCCTTAGAAGAAGTCATCATGGCCATCAAATTGCGCGAGCAAATGATGAATGTACATACCAATATCAATCACAAAGAAATCTACCGTACCAGCCAATTGGTCAGCCAATTATGCAATACCCCAATTCCTGCTAATAAAGCCGTGGTCGGTAGTAATGCATTTGCGCATTCATCGGGAATTCACCAAGATGGCGTGCTGAAAAATCGTGAAACCTATGAAATCATGACGCCTGAATCAATTGGCTTGAAAGCAATCCAATTAAACTTAACATCTCGTTCAGGCCGTGCAGCCGTTAAGCATAGAATGGAAGAAATGGGCTACCAGGAAGGGAAAGATTTTAATTTAGATGAATTGTACACCGCTTTCCTGAACTTAGCCGATAAGAAAGGACAAGTGTTCGATTATGATTTAGAAGCGTTGGCATTCTTTGCTAACCAACAAGATGAAACGGATCACTTTGTCATGGATTATTTCAGTACCCAATCAGGCTCAAGTGTTGTTGCTACTGCCACCGTGAAAATGCGCTGTGGGGAAAGTGAAAAATCGGAAGCCGCAACAGGAAATGGCCCTGTTGATGCGATTTATCAAGCCATCAATAAAATTACCAATTATCCAATTAACTTAGTCTCTTATAAGTTGTCTGCAAAAGGACAAGGGGAAAATGCATTGGGTCAAGTCGATATCGTTGTCGAATGCTTTAATCGTCGTTTTCACGGCATGGGCTTAGCAACCGATATTGTCGAATCGTCCGCCAAAGCGATGGTGCATGTGTTAAACAGCATTTGGCGCTCTGAACAAGTTGAAAAAGAAAAACAAAAAATATCTCAAAAAGAATCACAATCAAATACAAAGGAAGCTGTATAACAATGTCTAAGAGCTATCATATTGCCGTATTACCTGGAGATGGTATTGGACCAGAAGTCATGGCTCAAGCCAATAAAGTGTTGGATGCAATCCGCCAGCGTTTTGCATTATCTATCACAACCAAAGAGTATGACGTTGGCGGTATCGCAATTGACCGCCACGGCAAACCGCTACCTGAAGAAACTGTCGTAGGTTGTGAAAATGCAGACGCCGTTTTGTTTGGTTCCGTTGGTGGCCCTAAATGGGAAAACTTGCCGCCAGATAGCCAACCCGAACGAGGAGCACTACTACCATTACGCAAACACTTTAAATTATTCAGTAACTTGCGCCCTGCCCGCTTGTATCAAGCGTTAGAGGCATTTTGTCCTCTGCGTGCCGATATCGCAGCCCAAGGTTTTGATATTCTCTGTGTACGTGAATTAACAGGCGGTATCTATTTTGGTCAGCCAAAAGGCCGTAAAGGTGAAGGGCAAGATGAATACGCTTTCGATACCGAAGTTTATCACCGTTATGAAATAGAACGTATCGCACGCATTGCTTTTGAGTCAGCACGGAAACGTCATCATAAAGTGACCTCAATTGATAAAGCTAACGTATTACAAAGTTCTGTTTTATGGCGAGAAGTTGTTAATCAAATCGCTAAAGAATACCCCGATGTCGCTGTTAGCCATATGTATATCGATAATGCAACAATGCAAATGATTAAAGCACCATCTCAATTTGATGTTGTTTTGTGTTCAAACTTGTTTGGTGACATTATTTCAGATGAGTGTGCCATGATCACTGGTTCAATGGGGATGTTACCATCGGCAAGCCTAAATGAAGATGGCTTTGGACTCTATGAGCCAGCAGGAGGTTCCGCGCCAGATATCGCAGGTAAAAATATCGCGAACCCAATCGCTCAAATTTTATCGGCAGCCATGCTGTTAAGATTCAGTTTAAATCAGAATGACGCCGCTGATGCCATCGAAAGAGCTGTGAATAAAGCGTTAGAAGAAGGCCATCGTACCGCAGATTTAGCCGGTGGTGGCAAGTCCGTCAGTACTAGTGAAATGGGTGACATTATCGCCCGTTATATCACCGAAGGGGTGTAACATGGCCAAAACTTTATATCAGAAATTATATGATGCGCACGTTGTACGTGAAGTCGATAATGAGATACCCCTGATCTACATTGATCGTCATTTGGTTCATGAAGTGACATCACCTCAAGCCTTTGATGGCTTGAGAACCAAAAATCGTCCATTGCATCAACCAAGCAAAACCTTTGCAACCATGGATCATAACGTATCAACACAAACAAAAGATATTAACGCTTGTGGTGATATGGCACGTATCCAAATGCAAGAGTTGATGAAAAACTGCAAAGAGTTCGGTGTGACCTTATATGACCTTAACCATCCTTATCAAGGTATTGTTCACGTGATGGGGCCAGAACAAGGCATTACTTTACCGGGTATGACCATCGTGTGTGGGGACTCGCATACTGCAACTCATGGTGCATTTGGTGCATTGGCTTTCGGTATCGGTACTTCTGAAGTTGAGCATGTCATGGCGACCCAAACCTTGAAGCAAGCTCGCGCCAAAACCATGAAAATTGAAGTTATCGGTAAAGCACCGGTCGGCATTACAGCAAAAGACATCGTCTTAGCCATAATTGGTAAAACAGGCAGTGCTGGCGGTACAGGCTATATTGTCGAGTTTTGTGGTGAAGCAATTGAAAACCTCAGTATGGAAGGTCGTATGACCGTTTGTAATATGGCCATTGAGTTGGGGGCGAAGGCAGGTATTATCGCTCCAGATGAAACAACGTTTAGCTATATGGAAGGTCGTCAATTTGCCCCTAAAGGAAAAGAGTGGGATGAGGCTGTTGCGTACTGGAAAACCTTAAAAACCGATGAAGATGCGCAATTCGATAAAATCGTCACATTGCAAGCCAGTGAAATCGCGCCACAAGTCACTTGGGGAACGAATCCGGGTCAAGTTATTGCCATTAATGAACCAATACCTTCCCCAGAATCTTTCAGTGATCCTGTGGAACGGGCATCTGCTGAGAAAGCTTTAGCTTATATGGGGTTAAAGTCTGGTATCAAGCTGTCTGACGTAAAAATTGATAAAGTGTTTATTGGTTCTTGTACTAATTCACGTATCGAAGATTTACGTGCTGCGGCAGCTATTGCTAAAGGTAAAAAAGTGGCCTCTGGTGTTCAAGCGATCGTTGTTCCCGGTTCAGGCCCAGTTAAAGCTCAAGCGGAGCAAGAAGGGTTAGATAAAATCTTTATCGAAGCGGGTTTTGAATGGCGTTTACCTGGTTGCTCCATGTGCCTTGCAATGAATAATGACCGTTTGAACCCTGGTGAACGATGTGCATCAACCAGTAACCGAAATTTTGAAGGTCGCCAAGGTCGAGCTGGACGTACTCACTTAGTTAGCCCTGCAATGGCTGCGGCAGCGGCGATTAATGGTCATTTTGCGGATGTCCGCGATATTCACGCCTAAAGGAGCATTTATCATGGAAAAATTTATTACCCATACAGGCATTGTGGCCCCTTTAGATGCGGCGAATGTGGATACAGATGCGATTATTCCAAAACAGTTTTTGCAAAAAGTCACCCGTACAGGATTTGGACAACACCTGTTTAATGATTGGCGTTTTCTTGATGACGCCGGACAACAACCAAACCCAGATTTTGTATTAAACAAGCCAGTGTTTAAAGGTGCGAGTATTCTACTCGCCCGCGAAAACTTTGGCTGTGGCTCCTCTAGAGAGCACGCGCCATGGGCCTTAACTGACTTTGGTATCCAAGTGGTTATTGCACCTAGTTTTGCTGATATTTTTTACGGTAACTCTTTCAATAACCAATTGTTACCAATAAAACTGAGCGATGCAGAAGTTGACGAAATGTTTAACTATGTGCAAAACAATGAAGGTTGCCAATTCACAGTTGACTTAGAGCAGCAAACGGTTCAAGCAGGCGATAAAACTTATCATTTTGAGATTGATAGTTTCCGTCGTCACTGCATGATGAATGGCCTTGATAGCATTGGTTTGACCTTGCAGCATGCTGATCAAATTAAGCAATATGAGCAGAAAATTCCTTCATTTATGCGCTAAGCATTAACAACCACTTTCTCAACGCCCACCTTCTGTGGGCGTTTTATCTTATAAATAGTGAATAAGCCTACCCCTACATCATGATTTACTCTAAAATCATCCTCATTATTATGTAGACTAAATCCAATAACAGTATTCAAAATAAAGGCAACAAAAAAAGCCGATAATGCTGCTATCGGCTGGTAAATTACCATTACTCAATAATTCTGGGAGTCAGCCTGCCAGTTAACAGGCCTAACGAGCTACTTACTGGTGTCTATTATCAAATGGATATTAGGAAATAAAAATTGATGTAATCATTGCCGGAGTTCCTCTTTTATGTCCAGTTCTCGCTTACAAACACAATTCGTCCGTCTTTGGCAACACTTTCAGGGTCAAGATAGTGAAACCACATTGCAACATATTGCCGATACACTGTTTTGCTCTCGACGCCACGTCCGCACTTTATTAAATAGTATGCAATCTCATGGGTGGCTCAGTTGGCAAGCCGAAGCAGGCAGAGGGAAACGTTCAACCTTACTCTTTCATGTTAATGGGTTAGAGTTACAGCAAGCCCAAGCGGAGCGTTTGCTAAAAGAAGAAAGCATTGAAAAACTTGTTGCTTTAGTGGGAGATAAAGAAACAATCCGCCAAATGGTTCTCTCTGAATTAGAACGCAGTTATCGGCAAGGTAAGAATCTTTTACGCATCATCTACTACCGTGATTTCCCTAATTTGCTACCAGGAACCCCCATGAGGCGTTCTGAAATTCACTTAATGAGTCAGATATTTAATGGATTAACGCATATAAATGAGGAAAAAGGGGAAGTCGAAAATGGTATCGCTCATTATTGGCAAATGATAAATGACACCGAATGGCGTTTTTATTTAAGACCCAGTATTTACTTTCACCACGGTAGAGAGATGCTAGTCGATGATATTATTAGTTCATTGATGCGTTTACAGCAGTGCTGGCCATTATTTTCACATATTAAATCTGTCACCTCCCCTCTTCCCAATGTCATTGATATTCAATTAAGTGAAGTCGACAAGCAGCTACCTTTACTATTAGGGAGTCCTCATGCTGCCATTCTCCCCAAAGAGTGGGAGTCTTTTGACAATTTTGAGCAAATACCTATTGGTACAGGCCCTTTTTTGGTTGAAAAAAACTTACCGCAAAAACTGACAATCACTGCATTTGACCGCTATTTTGGCTACCGTGCACTACTTGATGAGGTCACTATTTGGGTCGTGCCTGAATTATCTGAGCAAATGGTGTGTACCACATTAAAGATGGACAGTGACAGCAAACCAAATGATTCGTTAGAAAGTCGTATGGAAGAAGGATGCTACTTTTTATTGATGGATCAACGCTCTGCCCTAGCGCAGCGTTGTGATATACGTCAATGGCTATGCAGTTTTTTAACACCAATCAATCTGCTCGCGCATTGTGAATCATTCTATCAGCGGCACTGGGCTCCCGCTTATGGGCTATTACTGCATTGGCATCATAGTCGCATGTTGACGCTATTACCTAAGCCAGCTGATTTAACCGAATTGACGGTCACTTTCTATCATCAACACCACGAGTTTTATGCTATCAGCCAAATAATGAAGCGTGTATTGAAAACGCAAGGTATCGAATTAAAAATAAACATTGTTAATTACCCTGAATGGTTCAATGGCACAGCAGAAAGTGATATTTGGCTTGCGACAGCCAACTTCTTTAAACCTCTCGAATTTTCAATTTTTGCCACTTTATATGAAATGCCATTATTTCGTGAATGTTTAGGCTCCCCCCTCAAAGAGGAGCTGTCAAATTGGCGACAACAATCACTTAATGTCGAAGCATGGTGTGAAAGCTTAGTTGATTCACAGATTTTTCATCCAATCTTCCATCATTGGCTAGAGCTTCAAGGACAAAAAACCATGCGTGGAGCAAGGATGAATACGTTCGGTTGGTTTGATTTTAAATCGGCATGGTTTCAACCTTCTGAGGATAATGCACAGAAATCATAAAAGTTATGAACACCATAGGTGAATAATAAGGATGTTATTCACTTTTTCTGTGGATATCCATGTGAACAACCCGATAGTAATCAGGGTATATCCTACAGGTCACTTCTTTAAGAAAATCCTCACGCATTACTAACTCATTTTAAAACAATAAGATATTTACATTCCATCCTGTTATCTCCTGTTTATGTTTTCGACTTTATTCATTAGGAGTTCAAATGAACAAAGATCAATCAATGTATGATTTATCCACAAGTAATGCGCTTAACTTAGGCAAGTTGTGTGATTAGGTTCAAAAAAACAGGTAAGTCAAGCCTGTAAATGCACACAGTAATTAAAGTTTTTCACAGTTATCCAATAAATCTGTGGATAACCTAGTGAATGATCCTGTGATTATTATGGGATGAACGTGAATAACCTATTTTTCATTAAAGATAATGTGGATAAGTCTTCTATTATTATCTTATATATCAATGCATTAATTATTTGGTGTAAAAAGTGATATACTTTCTCTACCCTGTGAACTTTTTTTGATTATTATTTAATCGCATTATGCCATTTTTACCGCCACCACCACCTGAAAATGAGTCTGTTTTAATGGCGAGAGCGCAAGCCCTTGCTGGTTATACGCTGGGCCAATTGGCTGAATATGCAGGATTACCAATCCCCCCTGATTTAAAGCGCGACAAAGGCTGGGTCGGCATGTTGCTAGAGTATTTTCTAGGGGCTAGCGCAGGAAGTAAGCCTGAACAAGATTTTGCTGAAATTGGCGTCGAATTAAAAACGATTCCTATCGATCGTCATGGTGTGCCACTGGAAACAACATTTGTTTCCGTTGCGCCTCTAACGGGTAATAGTGGGTTGACTTGGGAAAACAGCCATGTTTGTCGAAAACTGTCTCGGGTACTGTGGTTTCCTATTGAAGGAGAGCGCCAAATTCCTCTTGCACAGCGTCGTGTGGCGACGCCTTTACTATGGAGTCCCTCACCACTGGAAGAGCAATTACTACGTCAAGATTGGGAAGAATTGATGGATCTGATTGTTCTTGGGAAGGTTGAAACCATCACTGCACGGCATGGACAAGTGCTACAAATACGCCCTAAAGCCGCTAACAGTAAAGCATTAACAGAAGGAATTGGTGAGTTTGGGCAAACTATCATGACATTACCGAGAGGCTTTTATCTTAAGAAAGATTTTACAGCCCCTCTTCTCGCTAGGCATTTTCAACTCGGTTAAAAAGAAAATGTATATATGATGACACCGCTATCCGCGCTTACTCAAGATACGCCGGTAACAGCTCAAGCCAAGATAACTAAAGTCTCTATTTGTTATCAACACATTTTATCGTTCGCGAATACGGCTGGGATCACATTCGCTTATTCATCAATCAGGAGCCTTGAAACCACTCGCTATTTAGTGGCCATCTTAGCGGCGTTAATGGCTCCTTCCACTGCTTTCTTAGCCTGTGGGCTGTTTTTCCAACAGCTAGACCCTGTGAGTTCAGCGCCTAACCGCAAAATTTCCTCATAGGATGCTTCACTTAGCTGAGATAACGTCGAGAATCCCATTTGTTCTAATCGACTCATCACCGTCGGCCCTACCCCTTTTACCGCGAGTAAACACTGTTTGTCCGCTTCTGAAAACCCCATATTCGTTCCTAATTAAATGAGTAGCTTATCTTTTTTTTAATGAATAGCTTTGCAATATACCTCATTATTATTTTACTATTCTTTTATGGCTATTATTATTTCAATAAAATCTCCTATATCCTTTGTGTCACTCATCACATTTATGGTAGTACACCCTCGATTTAGCATAAGTTAGGAATTAGCAATGTATACTCGTCAGCTCACCACGACACACCATAATTCACTCCAACTGCCTGATGGCCGTCATTTGAGTTGGTATGAGTCTGGGCCGAAAACCGGTTTTCCAGTTATTTTTTGTACTGGTGCAGGTATGAGTGGGACACTCGGTTTTGGCATTGAATTCCTCAACCGTTTTGGGCTGCGATTGATTGTGCCTGAGCGAGCGGGTTTAGGGGACTCTTCCCAAGATCCACAAAAATCACTTTCTCGTTTTGCCGCAGATGTCGCTGTGTTGTTGCATTCTCAGCAAATTAAACATTACTCAGTGATTGGTTTTTCTCAAGGCGCTGTATTTGCCATGGCACTGGCTTTTTATGGCACTCCGAATGCATTATCCATCGTCTCAGGCCAAGACCAATTTGAACATCCAGCAACGAGAGAACGACTACGCTCTGATGTGATCAATATGCAAGAGCAAGCCATAAATAGCCCTGAAGCGCTCGCTGACTGGTTGAAAAAAAATGTCAGCGCACCATGGCTATTGGCATTTATTCTCAATTGTAGTGCTGAAATCGACCAACAGCTTTATCATGAAGCCACCTTTTTAGAAGCTTACACCGAATGTATGAACCGTGCTTTTGTACAAGGTAATTTAGGCTATGTTCAAGATTTGCTGATTACGCTACAAGCATGGCCTTTCCAACCTGAACAAATCCAATGCCCTGTATCATTATGGTATGGCCAAAAAGATGAAAGTTCTGTGCACTCACCCGATTTTGGCCATATCCTTGCCACTCGCTTTCCTCATTGCCAACATTTCCTGTTTAAAAATGAAGGGGGTTCTCTATTATGGACCCAATCAGAAGCGATCTTAAAAAATTTAAAAGCTGAATAAGTAAATATAAATTAATAACTGGCTGAATGTTGAATATTATCATAATTCAATTTCAGCCACGACTGGATAATGGTCTGAATAATCATAATAAGCATTATTATTATAATAATAAGCTGTTTTCATTTTCACCTGTCTGGTTTGTTCTTTGATCGAAGCAACATTTTTTGCAAAAATATAATCTAAATGCCAACTCTCTTTTTCATCTGGATGCGCAGCTTTAATGATATCATTGCTTGTGACATCCCACGAAGGAGTCGATGAAACATATTCAGGTTCTCCCCAGCCAATAATATCCAAAGCTTGTATATATTCCCTTTGCGTATAATTGATATTAAGGTCACCCCCTAAGACGACGGCTAAATTCTCTTCTGAAGCGATGCTATTAGCCCAGTTGATTAACTGATTAAGCTGAGTTTTACGATGATCTGAAGGGGTTGTCATTATACAATAATGATCATCCGACTGCATATGTGTACCAATAACATTGACCTTACTGCCCTTAAAGTCAATAACGGCCCTCACTCCTCCTTTAGCACTAAAACGGTCAGCACCACAGCCCGAATCATCAAAAAGATGATATTCACGATAAATAATGGGATAACGAGAAGCAATAGCGATACCTGAGTTAACTTGCTGAATAATATCCCATGTTCCTTTTTTATTATTCCAACAATTATTCGAGTCACAATAAGCTAGGATAGATTCATTATATTGAGCCGCAACCGGTGTGTGATAAATAAACCCCAACTCTCTCATTCCTGAAAATAATTTCTTTTCAGAATCTTGGCTAAAAACCTCTTGAAAAATAACAATGTCAATATCAGAAAAAATATTATCTCTAATCATCGCATTAATTCTTGTATTTCTTGTTGATGCACCAATACTAAAAAGAGGAACATGCAATAAATAAGTATTAAATGTCATCACTTTAATTTTATTTGGCATAGTTTTTCCTATCATGTCATTGATTAATAATATATAAATTACATTATCATTTTAAAATAAAGGCTATTTCAGTAAACACATTGTGTTTGACAATGACGACAAGAGCTATGCTAAACCATATCAACAATAGCGAATAGATTATTTCTTATTGTATAACCAAAAGGATTTTATCAGTAATCGGAGCTAATTAAATAATTAGAATAATATTTAAGATATATAAAAGAGATGATAGCGAGAGGATAATATTGATGACAAGCGTTCATTACCCATATTTTCTTGTTGTACAATATAGCCATTGCGCCCTCCGCTATATTTATAGCTTCAGGCGCAATTTAGGCATGAGTTTATGTAAAAACTAATCGCACCACGGATTAGCGATAAACAATACCGCCATCAGTTAGGATTGATTGTCCAGTAATGTAGTCTGAGTCATCACTTGCTAAAAATGCGACCAAGCCCGCCACATCTTCTGGAGTTTGTGCTCGACCTAATGCAATACCTTCAACATATTTTTTATAGGTTTCACCTTTTGGTGCACCTGTAATTTCAGCAAAACGCTCATCAATTTCTACCCACATATCGGTACCCACAATACCTGGGCAATATGAGTTAACAGTAATGCCTGAGCTTGCATACTCTTTCGCTGCCGCTTGAGTTAATGCGCGCACTGCAAATTTAGTTGCAGAGTAAACACCTAGCATTGCAAAACCATCATGCCCTGCAATAGAAGAGGCATTAATAATTTTCCCCTTCTGTTTACGTTGTTGGAATTTCTCACTGGCTGCTTGGATCCCCCACATAACACCATCAACGTTAATTTTGAAAATTAAATCCATGTCTTCTTGGCGTACATCGGCGAGAGGTTTAACTTGCGCAATCCCCGCATTATTAATCATGACATCGAAACCACCTAATTCAGCTTCAGCATGCGCCACTGCTGCAAACACTTCCTCACGTTTACTGACATCTGCTGCAAATGTTGTCGCTTTACGGCCTAATGCTTCAATTTCCTTCGCCACATCCGCTAGCTTATCTTTTTTAAGATCCACAAGTGCGATGTCGGCTCCCTCTTTCGCTAAACGTAATGCGATACCACGACCAATACCTTGTGCTGCGCCAGTAACCAAAATGACTTTATTATTCAGTGCCATGAGCTATCTCCCATTAGGATAGTTAAAATAAATGACTCTAACTAAACAATACGTTAGCAAGATTGCGAATAAGTTACAAAGTTATGATCTTAAACTGTTTTAGGTGAATATTGTAACAGATACAACTCTATTTGATTGATTATCACTCGCATTTGCAATAGAAATGACTACAAAAAACCAAATAATAATTAAATTGAGGTAGAAATACCCATTAAGAGGTATAGCAAAAAATGCTATTTATAAAAACCTGTTCAAATAACAAACGCTTTTTTAAGAAAAAAATAGGCTGACAAACCTATTATGTTTGGCGGCAAGTCGGATAGGTTTTGAAAATAAACGAGGATAATCAATTTATTGATTTTCGACTGACAACACAAAGTGGGAAAAACCACGCTTTATCCCACTTTGTCAACAACCTTAGGCTGCCCATATGGCAGCCTAATAATAAAGCAATGACGGCTTATTTTTTGGATGCTTGCAAGTACAGCATATCCAATGCAATAGAAGCCGCGGCTAATGCTGTGATTTCTGATTGGTCATAAGCAGGAGCCACTTCGACCAGATCCATACCAACAATATTTAAGGGTTGTAAACCACGCAGTAGTTTCAACGCGCGGTCAGATGTTAATCCCCCAACAACCGGTGTCCCTGTTCCCGGTGCAAATGCAGGATCAAGACAATCAATATCGAACGTCAAATAAACAGGCATATCACCAACAATTGATTTGATTTGTTCAATCATCTCATCAACACCACGGTCATTAACCTGAGCCGCATCAAGTACCGTAAACCCATTGTCGCTGTCATGTTCCGTACGAATCCCAATTTGCACTGAACGAGTCGGGTCGATCAACCCCTCTTTCGGAGCATGATAGAACATCGTTCCATGGTCATACTGACTCCCATTACCATAAGTATCAGTATGTGCATCAAAGTGAACTAAGGCCATTTTGCCAAAGTGCTTTGCATGAGCACGCAGCAGAGGAAGCGTCACAAAGTGATCGCCACCAAACGTTAAACAACGCTTTCCAGCCGCGAGGAGTTTTTCAGTATGCGCTTGTAATTTATCGCACATATCCTGTGCATCACCAAAAGCAAAGACAACGTCACCACAATCAACAACGTTTAAACGCTCGGTTAGCTTAAAGTTCCATGGCCAGCGATGGCTTTCCCACGCTAGGTTTGTTGATACTTGGCGAATCGCTGCTGGCCCATGACGGCTTCCCGCACGGCCTGAAGTTGCCATATCAAAAGGAACACCGGTGATCACCCATTCAGCATCAGAACTATATGGTTGAAAATTCAGTGGAAATCGTAAAAAGCCAAATGCGTTAGAAACCAGAGAGTTATCAATCTGGTTACCTAATGTGCTATTAATCATCACTCTTCCTCTATCAGCATTTGTAATCAGCAAATACTTTTATTATTTAGGCTCACGGGTAGCTTTACGCCACCCGTGATTAGCCACCGTTCATTTAACGCTAATTATTCGTCTTCTAAGTAAGTATAGCCATAGAGACCATTCTCAAACTCATCCACAAAATCTTTTTGTAGTTGTTCGCTTAGCCCAGTACCTTTAACTTGCTCGATAAAGCTTTCCAATAAGACTTCTGGTACTAGCTTGACGTATTGCAGCATATCCGCAACGGAATCCCCCTCTTCACTTTGCAGATAACGCACATTACCTTGGCTATCAACCCAAACGTCAATTGCCGCCGTATCCCCAAATAAGTTGTGCATATTTCCCAAAATTTCCTGATACGCACCTATCATAAAGAAGCCAATCATTGGTGGATTTTCTGGATCATATGCAGGCATTGGCATAGTTGTTTCAACGCCATCTCCGTCAACATAGTGATCAATAATACCATCTGAATCACAGGTGATATCCAATAACACCGCTCGACGGTCAAGTGGCTTATCTAAACCTTCAATGGGTAAAACGGGGAAAACTTGGTCAATCCCCCATGCATCAGGTAATGATTGGAATAGCGAAAAATTCACATAGAACTTATCGGCCATACGCTCCTGTAGTTCATCAATAATAGGGCGATGAGCGCGATTACTCGGATCCAGATCTTGCTGAATGCGACGACAAATATTTAAATAAAGTTCTTCAGCCCAAGCACGTTGAGTTAAATCCAAAACGCCATGCGCATATTGTGTATGTGCTTCTTGCAAATCGAATTGACTATCATGAAGCCATTCGCGCAATGAACGACTGTTTCCTTGATGCTGCATCGATTCCCACGTTTCCCACAACGAAATCAATGAGCGTGGCGCATCTTCATCTGGGGGAGATGTTTTCGTAAACTCGTTACGTTCAACCCCAATCACATTAGAAACCAAGACAGTATGATGAGCAGTCAGTGCGCGTCCTGATTCTGTGATCACCGTTGGATGAGGTAGGTCATATTCTTCACATGCATCACCAATTGCCCAAATCACATTATTGGCATATTCATTTAGACCATAATTCACTGAGCAATCTGACTGTGAGCGAGTGCCCTCATAGTCTACCCCTAATCCACCACCAACATCGAAACATTGAATTTTGACCCCTAAGCGGTGTAATTCAACATAAAAACGTGCTGACTCACGGACCCCTGTCGCAATATCACGAATATTGGCCATTTGCGAACCAAGATGGAAATGCAGCAGTTGTAAGCTTTCTAGGCGGTCGGCATTACGCAGGATTTCAACAAGCTGCAACACTTGTGTCGCTGCCAAGCCAAATTTAGATTTTTCACCCCCACTGGCTTGCCATTTACCTGACCCTTGTGACGCTAAACGAGCACGTACCCCTAATCGAGGAGTCACATTCAAGCTTTCCGCTTCTTTAAGCACCATCTCAATTTCAGACATTTTCTCGATAACAAGATACACCTTGTGACCGAGTTTTTCCCCGATAAGCGCTAAACGAATATATTCACGGTCTTTGTAACCGTTACACACAATCACAGTACGGGTACGGCCGGCATTCGCTAATACCGCCATTAATTCGGCTTTCGAACCTGCTTCCAGTCCAAGAGGCTCTCCAGAATTCACTAATGACTCGATAACGCGACGCTGTTGGTTAACCTTAATCGGATATACCAAAAAGTAATCGCCTGTATAACCATAAGATTCACGAGCACGTTTAAACGCCGCATTAATTGAACGTAAACGGTGCTGTAGAATTTGAGGAAAGCAGAACAATGCGGGTAAACGCAAATGCTCTTGTTCCTCTTGAACTTGATAAACAAGTTCAGCTAAATCAATAGACGTGTCTGGGTTATCAGGATTAGGGCAAACACAGACATTTCCGCGCTCATTCACCTGATAGTAACCACCGCCCCAATACGCGATGTTGTACGTCTGGCGCATTTTGCGAGCGATATTATCATTCATAACAAACTCCTTTATGGAGGGGTGAGTGACGCTTTCTCCGGCCAGAAAGTCGCCCGTCATTAGACGTGGCACTGCTGGGCAGTTATGTCGGGGAAACAGCTATTACTCGGATTAATTAAAGTGCTTAGAACATCTAAACGGTGACAAATACGACCATTTGGCAGACAGTTATCGACTGGTAGCCAAAGGTGTACTAAGAAGATGATGGTAACTTCGAGAAGAAGTAAACAAAGGCAGGAAAGTAAACGCCAAAGACACGCGGCGATCCGCGTTCAGCTGTTGATTACTGTTATTCAGTAGATTATGGATCATTACCCATTAACCCCCAATATAACTGTTTAATCTTTATCAATAACGAAAAAGATAAACACTCCTGATCGATAGCAGGCACATTGTCTGCCTACTGGTGTATAACGGAAAATTTTTAACTAACCGTCACGGTCGCTGTTTATACATTGATTAGGCAGAAATTGCAAAACGTTATTGCCCTAATAGAAATAAAATTTGTCAGTAACGTCTTTTCACTCACTGTTTTTCTATCAAGAACAAAAACAGGTGGCACTTTTTTTGTTAAAATATTAAAATAGACGTCTAGATGTTAAAACATCCAATTACAATCAGCGAATTCTAAGGTATTAATCTCATGGCTACACATCTCTTTACTTCTGAATCTGTATCGGAAGGGCATCCTGATAAAATTGCCGATCAAATCTCTGATGCGGTTCTTGATGCGATTCTTGAGCAAGATCCAAAAGCTCGCGTTGCTTGCGAGACCTACGTCAAGACAGGTATGGTGATGGTTGGGGGAGAAATCACCACCAGCGCTTGGGTTGATATTGAAGAGATCACACGTAAAACCGTTCGCGAAATTGGTTATACCAGCTCAGACATGGGTTTTGATGCGAACTCGTGTGCGGTTTTAAGTGCGATTGGTAAACAATCACCAGATATCAACCAAGGTGTTGACCGTGCAGACCCATTAGAACAAGGTGCTGGTGACCAAGGTATTATGTTTGGTTATGCGACAAATGAAACTGACGTTCTTATGCCTGCACCAGTGACTTATGCTCACCGTTTGGTACAGCGCCAAGCTGAAGTCCGCAAAAATGGCACATTACCATGGTTGCGCCCAGATGCGAAAAGCCAAGTAACATTCCAATATGACGACAACAAAATTGTTGGTATTGATGCTGTTGTATTATCAACTCAGCATTCTGAAGACATCAAACAGCAAGATTTACATGAAGCGGTGATGGAAGAAATTATCAAACCCGTTCTTCCAACTGAATGGTTAGCTCCAACAACAAAATACTTTATCAACCCAACAGGTCGTTTTGTTATTGGTGGACCAATGGGTGACTGCGGTTTAACTGGCCGAAAAATTATCGTTGATACATACGGCGGTATGGCTCGTCATGGTGGTGGAGCATTCTCTGGTAAAGATCCCTCTAAAGTCGACCGTTCTGCTGCTTATGCGGCACGCTATGTTGCAAAAAACATTGTTGCAGCTGGTTTAGCGGATCGTTGTGAAATCCAAGTATCCTATGCAATTGGTGTGGCTGAGCCAACCTCTATCATGGTTGAAACATTTGGCACAGGTAAAGTTCCAGAGGCACAACTGGTTCTGTTAGTACGTGAATTTTTCGATTTACGCCCATACGGACTCATTCAAATGCTGGACTTGCTACACCCTATTTATCAGCAAACTGCATCATATGGTCACTTTGGTCGTTCTCAATTCCCTTGGGAAAAAACTGACAAAGCGGCTATTTTACGTGAAGCTGCCGGTTTGAAATAAAACAAAAGGCTCTGATAATAAAAATAGGCCCCACAATGCTGGGGTTTATTTTTTAACACTCAATATGTTCGATTATTTTGCTACTCATTGAAATATAGATTTAATATTTACACACGCTGAATAGCCCTAAAAATATCCGCTCTCCTTCAATCTAGTCACTGTCACTCCCTATTAATCATAGAATACCAGCTCAATTCAATAAATGAATTGAACTAATTTAGTAGAAAACTCAATAGTTCAATATCTAAATAATAAAATAAGCCAACCCTAGAGATAGGTTGTATCATAATAACTAGGGTAGCTCAGCATAACTCAGCCTCACAAACCGAAAAATATTTAACATATCTTCTATTATGATTTAGACAAATTTTCGACAAAACTTGATGTATCTATTTTTTTGATTAATCGCTCTTTCCACCAAGAGAAATTGCCCCCCTTACTTGAGGGATGCCAAGCTAACCAAATAAATTGATCATCTTTAGGTATTTCTACAGGCACAATAACGAGTTCTTGATTTTTTAACTCGTTCTTTATATGTAAGGGACAAATGAAACCATAACCAATCCCGCGTTTCAGTAATATTAATTTACTTTCTAAATCACAAACCAGTATTTGTCGCTCCAATGTCATTTCTTTTTCTTTATTAATTGATAACTCATGGCTACTATCCGCAATTTCCACATAAATATCATTGAGTAATTGTTTTCTAGTAATTATTTTCCTTTGTGATGCGAAAGGATGTGAAGGAGAGACACAGAGTGAAAAACTAATTTTGCCAAGGAGTTGAGTACTGGCTTTTATATTTTCAGGGATATAGCCTAGAGCAATGATAAAATCGGCTCTATTCTCTTTTAATGCATCCCATGCCCCCGTCATTGCCTCCCTTTGAATAGAAATATGAACATCTCCATTCGTATTAATATAATCTCGAATATCTTGCACAAAGATATCGAGTGGTAAAAATTTTTCCACCACAATACGGATTTGATTATCAAGCGTGGGGATATTCCTTACTCTATTTTCAAGATCTTGCATTGCATTTAAGATCCATGCGCCTTCTTGCAATAAAAACTCCCCTTCTTTAGTCAAACGCACTATAGGCCCATTACGGTGAAAAAGCTTCACATTCAAACGGCTTTCTATATTCAATACTTGATATGAAATTGCTGAAGGTGTTTTATGTAATACATCTGCGGCCGTTGAAAAAGATCCTGTTTTTTTGATAGTACTTATTATATTAATTGCATCCACGGATAATCTACTCATATAAGCTCCTATTAATTTAAAATAGCTAATACAATGATTTCAGCGCATGAATATTAAATTAATTCAGATATAGAACTATCATAATGTCGATAATAAACAATCAAGAAATATCCTAATCTATTTATTTAATAACAACCAACCTTTTTACTTGATATATAATTAATAAATAAAAACACAACAAAAAATATTGATTAGATAAAACAATTAAAAAATCCCAAAATATATATTTATTATCAATGAAAAAACTAACATTCAAACAATCACCAATATAGAGGGAAATATTCTCCCTCTATATTAAATCATACAATCACTTATTTAGAGAGACTATTACCTAAGCTAGAATTCATATTGTTCAAAATATCACCATTATCTGCATCAATTTCCCATGCAAATAATCCGCCGAGTTTTTTATCTAAAACATATTTTCCTTTCGCTTGTACTGAGCGTTCATCATCAAACGTAATTAAATCGCCTGTTGATGCTTTAAATACATATGGAGCCTCCGCTACAGCATCATAGCTATATACCCATTCTCCACTCATATACTGATTTTTTATTTGGCGATAATCAACAACCCCATTTTCCCACGTTCCCGCTATTGGGCCTGTCGCTTTGCCCGTGAAAGGGTTACCCGCAGTATAGCCATTTACGCCAGTCCAACCTCGGCCATACATCGCTGCACCTACCACAATTTTCCCTGGATCAACACCTTGTGCTAATAATGCATTCACACCATTGACTGTTGTATATTCAGTATCAGGCCGCCAGCTTGATGCATTAAGAGCGGTTTGATAACCCAGTGTATTTAAATCAAAAGCACCATAAAAGTCATAGCTCATCATAAAGAAATGATCGACTGATTTTTGTACCAACCCAAAATTAACTTTATCAATTTTCACTTTGGCCGCACTGATTGCGGAAGTTAATTGATATTGGCGTCCGGTTTCTTTTTCTAATTCATCCAACATAGCACGGAGTTCTTGCATCAGTAATAAATAGGTTTCACCATCCTTATCTGACGCTAATGTCACACTGGCTCCATTTGCACCGGGATATTCCCAGTCAATATCAACGCCATCAAAAAACTTCCATGTTTGTAGAAACTCTTTTACTGAACTGACAAAAGTATCCCGTTTCGTTTTATCTTTTAGCGCATAAAATGGATCTGACAATGTCCATCCACCCACCGAAGGTAATATTTTTAAATCTGGATAAGCACGTTTGATTGCCATGAGTTGACCAAAATTCCCTTTATATGGATCAACAGTACCAGTTTGCCCTAATTGAAGGGCTGCCCATGGGTCATGAATACTAACCTTGTAATCCTCTCGACCAGAACATGATCTTTGTAACGACTCAAAGCTACCTTCAATTTCTTTTAAGCTATCATTAATCCCATTACCACCACACATAGGAATAAAAGCATATAAAATATGGGTTAGATTTTGTACGGGTATCTTATCAACTGGAAATTTCCGCCCGTAAACGCCCCACTCAACAAAATAGGCGGCAATAACTTTGCCTGAATTTTGTGTATAAGCTTTATTATTTTCTAATAACTGCGGCTTAAGCGGATCAAGATGGCTTCCATCGGTGTCTTTAACGATAATTTCTTTTGCATCACTTAGATTGCATTCATCTCCATTACATAACGCAACTTGTAATTGATATTTACCCCCCTTAGAAATTGAGATTGTAGCTTTACCTGATGCACCTGTGGATGCGCCACTCCATACTTCTTTACTATCTAAATAAACCTTAGCTGTCGTTCCATAATCACCATTCCATAGAGCCCAGCTCACTTCAACATCAACGGCAGTTTTTCTTGTCACCAACTTTTCATAAGCGGTCGCATCACTAGAAACAGTGACTAGACTGTAAACGCTCTCTCCCCACTGAATAGAGGGTTTACCCGGAAGGGCAGCATACGAAAATTGGCTAGCAAAATGACTTACAAGCATGGTAAGAAGTACTTTATATAGTTTAAGCATATCTAACTCCTCAATTTAGCCGGAAATACCAACTATTAATGCCTGTTGGTATCGCGTTTATTCCTACATTAATGGCAGATATGACATCACTGACTGATTCACAAAAAGCATTTACAGAATCATAAACATTCCATACGGCAAGAATGACGCAATACTCAGTGCAGTCATCGGATACTTACGTGCCACAATTTGTACTTTTTAGCTCCGTTGTGTGATGAGCTGAAGTCAATAGACTCGGCATGGTAAAACAGTGGGATAACCATGAGCGAAAACAGATTGAGAAGCTATCAGTAATAATGAACATAAACAGTTTAAGGAAAGGACTTGCTGAAATTGCTTTTTCATAACCCACCTCTGATATTCACTTAAATAGATTTTTTTGAACAGTTCATTCATTTATGAAAGCGCTGTTCATTTATATTATTGTGTGTTTAACAAGGGTGTTTTATGAAAAGTTCAATAGGAAAAGTGAAATATTTATCATGATAAGTATATTTTTAAATAAGCTTATATTTATTTTCATATGATAAAAAAGAAGGGGAGCAAAAGTTAATCGATATTTTTAATTTACGAATAAAGGTATAAGCCCCGCTTGTCATGGGGCTTATATTTATTTTTTGGTTATTTGAAAAATAGACATTCCCGCTATCATTGCTAACGTGAAAACGATGCCTTGAGTTATCCCCATTCCCGTTAATAATAGTGCTGGTCCAGGACAAATACCCGCTAGCCCCCACCCCAATCCAAATAACACACTACCTATAATGAGTGGCTTATCAATTTTTTGATTTGTTGGGATCTGCATTGGACACGCTAATAAACTGACTTGGCGTTTTTTCGCGACAGCGAAGGCAATCGCACTCATTCCCATTGCAACAGCCATTGTCACTAACAACGATGGATCCCAATTTCCTGTAATATCTAAAAATCCCAGAATTTTTGCTGGATTTCCCATACCCGCTAATAATAATCCCAAGCCAAATAATAAACCTGAGATTAAGGCGATAACGATAGGCATACCTTTATCCTCTTAAATCAAAGAAATTTATCAGTGCCACTGTCGCAAATGCCACCACCATAAAAGTCACCACCGCAACAATAGAGCGACGAGAAAACCTTGCCATGCCACAAATACCATGACCACTTGTACATCCACTGCCCATTCTTGTACCAAACCCGACCAGTAATCCTGCAAGAATAATAATGGGTGTGCTTGTGGTAATAGTGACTTCAGGTGAAAAAAAGAAGAGAATAAATAAAGATGGAGCAATCATAATGCCTAATATAAATGCAACTTTCCAAGCCGTATCACCGGCGATAGGTTTCAATACTCCACTTAAAATGCCACTGATACCGGCAATCCTGCCATTTAAAAGAAGTAATAGTGAGACCGCGGCGCCGATCAATACTCCTCCTGCGGCGGCTGACCACGGAGTGAAATTAGCCCAATCAATAGACATTGTTATTTCTCCTGTACAGGACAATAAAGTTGATAGAGTGTATTTAGCAGTGTAAAAAGCTTTTCATCCGCAATAGCGTAATAAATACGCTTCCCCTCACGGCGTGTTACCACAAGGCCTTCATGACGTAACACCGTCAATTGTTGAGAAAGCGTGGGTTGTTGTATACCTAATGAGGCTTCTAACTCGCTCACACAGGCCTCTCCCTGCGTTAACTGACACAGCAGCAACAGCCGATCAGGGTTACCTAATGTTTTCAATAACGACGATGTGTGTATTGCGGCCTGCTTCATTGCAGAGAGCACGAGTTCTGAAGAATTATCGCTCATGATATACCTCTATATATTATATAATTAAACAATATATTATTTAATATAATGATAGTCAATAAGACTTGTTTCTCTAGGTCGGGTTATATTATTCTTGCCATCATGAAAACAGTACGCGTCCCTATCTATCTTCAACAGAAAGTCATGCATACACTGCGTGAAAAGCTTCACTTAGCACAACAAAAACTGGAAAAAACATTTCCAGAACCAACAGTTAACTATAAACAACGAGGCACAACGGCTGGCAGCGCATACTTAAAAGAATGGGAAATCCGCTTAAACTCAATCCTACTGATTGAAAATGGTGATCTCTTTATTGAGCAAGTTATTCCCCATGAATTAGCGCACTTATTAGTCTATCGTATGTTTGGCCGACAAGGTATTGCACCCCATGGCCATGAATGGAAATGGATGATGGAACAGATTTTGGAAGTTCCAGCGAATCGAACTCATCATTTTGCAGTTTCTTCAGTGAAAAGCCGAACTTTTACTTATTATTGTGCTTGTACGACATCACATGAATTAACGATCAGAAGGCATAATAAAGTTGTTAGAGGGGAGAATCAGTATTTGTGTCGAAAATGCGGTGAAGTCTTAAAACAGACTATTTCGTTGGTTGCGGCAGATGTTAAATAACACTGCCGCATCATATCGATGGTGTGTCTTTAGGCGAACTCCGTCATCACCAATTTGGCAATTTCAAAGTAAATAATTAAACCTGTTCCATCAATAAAAGTCGCAATAAATGGCGCTGATACAACAGCCGGATCCACTTTTAATTTCTTCAATACCATTGGGATAATAGAAGAAACAATCGCACTCCACATAGTAATTGCAACAATCGTTAAACTCACAACAATAGTGACTTCAGCCCCAACGCCTAAAATCCAGGCCCTAATTAAAGCAGCGGCACCGATAGTTATTGCCACTAAAAACGATGTTGATACTTCTTTTTTCAGGACTGCACCTAGATTACGTAAGCTAACCTCACCTAATGCCATCGCTCTGACAAGCGTAGAAGTGATTTGTGTTCCGCTATTTCCCCCTGTTCCAATCAGTAATGGAATAAAGAAAGCAAGAGAGATTGCGGCTTCTAATTGCTCTTCAAAAGCTTTTAACACTGTGCCTGTATAAGCCTCTGCAACAAATAGCATCAATAGCCATACAACACGTTTACGCCATAATGTCACTGGGCTTGTTGCTAAATAAGGCTCTTCAAGTGGTGTTGTCGCACCTTGAAGTTGTGCATCTAACGTATTCTCATCTTCTATCAATTCAGCGATATCTTGAGGTCTTAAAACCCCCATCAATTTGCCAAATTGTACAACCGGTATCATGTCTAAACCACTATGATTAATCAAATCATAAACATCATGACGTGATTGCTCAGGAGAAACTGAAAAGTAGTTGTGACGCATAATATCAGACACAAGCAAATTTTCTTCAGCTGCTAATAATGATTTAACGGAAAGGATACCATTTAAATAATTTTCCTGATCCACAACGAACAAATACGTAGGAATTTGCTCACCCTCTAAATGTTCGATCAGATTTTTTTTCACGCAATCAACTGAATCTGCAATAGAAACAGGCAAATAAGATTGGCTCATATATGCACTGACAGTTGCGTCGTCAATTTTTGGTTGCTGAGTGTTGTTGGTATTCAGGCGTGCGCCTTTCATTGCGGACTGAGCGATTGCTACAGATCCCGCTTTGTTCTGGGTAGTGAATGTCATTTTATTAGTCCCTAGTTACTGTTGTTTACTCAAACAGTACTCACATAGGGGCGAAACCAGATGAGAGAATGCGATGGCTATCTCTACGTCTCGGTTTTAGCACTATACAACGTATCCAACACATATATTGGAAGTTACATGGGGATATACCTTCGGTCGATATATCCTGTCCTGATCTTGGGCGTCTCTCGACGTCGTCAGATCAGTAACCTGTGTTTGTATAGGAGCCTCGCCTAACGAGATACTGCACTTTTGATGCGACGCGAATTATAACCATAAGATGATTAATTACCACCCCGAAAATACGGTTAATTTCCGATGACCATAGCCTTGTTTAAGTTTTGTTTAGGTTTATGTATAACAACAATTCTTGGTGTTACAAAATGTAACCATTGATGTTTTTTTTATTTTTTCTCCTAGTAAATAATACGCTATTTACTGCTATTGTTCATAATAACCAATAGAAAGTAGCACTTGAATAGTTATCTTCATAACCCCATAAGAATAAAGGCAAAAAAAGTTTTCTTCGCTGTTTTATATTATTATGAGATGTTCGCCAAACGAATAAAACTGAACATATTAATTTAGCTCATTAGAATTTATTGAACGAAAATAAATAACAATAAAATCCATAATACAGGTAAATTTATTCAACGATAAATTTACTTACTTTAATTAACTAACTCAATCAAAGAAAATAAAAAAATAAGAGAATGCACTTAATGCATTATTTAACTCGAAAAAAAGTCTCATTTTTGATGTTTTCAAAATAAAAACATTAAATAAACGATCAATTTGGAAGTTAATATATATAATTTTAATTTAAAATATCTTCAAGTTAATTAAAGAGTGAAGTTTTAATTATGGACAGAACTATTGTCGGTATGCTGACGAATCTAACATTTCGCGTTAATGATGAGATCAAAATCGCTGCAATAGCAGCTTTGGGAGATTATAAAGCAACGATTGAATACCAAGAAGCGATTGTTCGTATTATCAATCTTTGCCAAGACCCAAATAAAGAGATAGCCGTCTCAGCTATAAATGCATTAAGTAAATTATCGGTTTATTTTATGCCTGAAGGACCCGTTTTAAAGTAAACAAATTTAACGCTAATAAAAATTACATAGTGATTTTTATATAATAACTTATAACTACGTATGTATAGTTATTTAATAACTTGTCTATAAGTCACTGTCTCATTATTAGTGGGATATATAATGAGACAGTTCATTTAATTGTTTTATTTACGCAATCTCTGTATCGCCTTGTAATTGACAACTACAAGCCAAAACATACCCTGCGGCAATCTCTTCCTCTGTTAATGTCATCGTACTGGTCGTTGTATAATTTCCTGATAATACTTTTGTTTTACAACTCCCACAAACACCAGCGCGACAAGCAGCAATCACTGGTTGTTTATTTTGTTCTAAAGCCGATAACAAAGACGTTCCCACCGGAACCTTAAAATCAACCAAACGTTGACGAATTTTTAAGGTAATGGTCTCTTCACTGGCAATCGGTTCCGGTTCTAGCGAGAAGCGTTCCATGAAGAAGTGTTCAGGTGGCACACCTAACGTTTTTGCAAATTGCTGGGCATTTTTCATATAAGGTGTGGGCCCACACGTCATGACGATGCGAGAACAAATATCTGGCACTAATGCAGATAATTTTTCAAGGGTTAAACGCCCTTCCGCAACCCCTCCATGATCAGGAGATTCCGGCATAATACATAACTGTAATCGTGATGGATATTGTGCAATTAATTGTTGCCACTCATCCGCAAAAATAATTTGCTGCTCATCTCGCACATTAAATAAAACTTTTACGTTAGCTTGAGAGCGGTATGCCATTAACCAACGTACCATCGACATAATTGGCGTTACACCACAGCCAGCAGCTAACATCAAATATTGATCACTATTTAATTCAGCACAAGTAAACTCACCCTGCGCATCTGAAAGCCATAGATAATCACCTGGCTTTACCGAGCTCGTTAACCAACATGACCCCGTTCCTTGCTCTAATCGTCTGACCGTAATAGTAATAAAACGACTTTGTCCAGGGGTCGATGAAATCGTATAAGCACGCATGATTTCATCGCTATTTTTAATACTAACAAGAGCGTATTGTCCCGGAGAATAGGTATAAAAGTCGTGATTAATTAAATTAATCGTCCATACATCGGAAGTTTCTTGATGGATAGAATGTATCTGCATTCTATTTGGACATAAACTACTCGGCATTGTCATGGTATCACTCCAATTAGGGGAAATAAATTTCCCCTATCACACTTAATATTATGCAGGCAGAATTTCAGCTAGATCTTGTTCAACAGTCGTAATACTACGCATTCCAAATTTTTCATTCAGTATGTTTAATAGGTTTTCAGTTAAGAATCCTGGTGCTGTTGGGCCGGTATAGATATTTTTAACACCGAGCGATAATAGCGTTAATAAAATAACAATCGCTTTTTGCTCAAACCAAGATAGGATTAAACTCAACGGTAAGTCATTAACGCCACAACCTAATTTTTCTGCTAAGTTTACAGCAAGCATGATTGCGGAATATGCATCATTACATTGTCCAACATCTAATAAACGAGGTAAGCCTTCTAAAGTGCCAAAATCTAATTTATTAAAACGATATTTACCGCACGCCAATGTGAGAATTAAGCAGTCTTCAGGTACACTACGCGCAAAATCAGTGTAGTAGCTACGCTCACCACGGCTACCATCACATCCCCCAACCAAAAATACGTGACGTAGTTTTTTCTGAGAGACAAGATCAATCACTGTATCAGCTGCACTCAATAATGTTTGACGCCCAAATCCAACCGTAATTTTGTGCTCAATTTCTGTGTATGGAAAACCATTCATGGCTAAAGCTTGGTTGATCATTTCAGAGAAATCATCACCGGTTAAATGTTTGGCTCCAGGCCAACCCACAATACTACGAGTCCAAATACGGTCTTTATATTGCCCAACATCTGGGTCAATAATGCAGTTTGAGGTCATCAGAACAGGACCTGGAAATTTAGCAAACTCGGTTTGCTGATTTTGCCAGCCACTACCATAATTACCGACAAGGTGTGAATATTTCTTCAGTTCCGGATAGCCATGTGCAGGTAACATTTCACCATGGGTATAGATATTAATACCTGTACCTTCGGTTTGCTCTAATAGCATTTTCAAATCTTTTAGATCATGCCCTGAAATAAGAATACATTTCCCCGCAACTGGGCGAACATTCACTTCTGTTGGCACTGGATGACCAAATTCTCCAGTTTCTCCAGCATCGAGAATTTCCATTACCTTAAAATTCATCATGCCAATAGCCATCGCATTATCAAGCAACTCATTCATATTTGCGGGTAACGTACCTAACCACGCCATAATTTCATGATATTGGCGATAGATATCATTATCATATTGGCCTAATACATGCGCATGCTCCATATAAGCCGCTGCACCTTTTAAACCATATAAACAAAGCATGCGTAAACCATGAATATCATCACCAACTTGTGCTTTATCAATATCAAGTGCAAAATCTTCAGCCTGTTTTTGCAATGCAATAATATCATTACCTTTAAGCTGAATATTAATTAAAGGATGGTTAAATACAATAGCACTATTTTTTGCTTGGCATTGCTTGATTAATTTATCTCTTAAATAAATAGCTTCTCGAGCATAACCAATAATACGTTCTGAATCGAAATTAACATTTGTCAATGTTGAGAAAAACGCTCTAGGGGCGAAACTATCTACGTCGTGATCAATAATACCTAATTCACGTGCTGTTACAGCGCTAGCAGAGAGACTTTGTAACACCGCAACTAATAAGTCTTGTAGATCTGACGTTTCTGCTGTTTTACCGCACATACCCTGTGCGTATGCACAGCCATTTCCAGCTGGAGTTCTAATTGTTTGTTCACATTGCACACAGTACATGTTCATTGCCTCATAAGTTGCATTTTATATACAACATTAAGATTAAACCTTTTTCGATAATAAGGAAGAGGGATTTGAAGCTTATCTGAAGGTTTATTGATCTATATTAATGTTTTCATTGAATGAGAACTATTTACATCTATCTACCTAATAAAATAGGGAAAATTAGCCTTATTGCAGTGTACTTAATGTATATAGTGTCATTTTTAGTCTAATTAGTGCTTGCAAGATTTGATTTATTCACTTGATAATACCCTCGCTTAACTTGTTAGATAGGCAAAATTTCACTTATATAGTTATTGGGTTAAAGGATTAGTCATGAAAAAAAATAATATTATTACGATAGCGATCCCAGCGTTATTCGCTGCTGGTGTTGCTAATGCCGCTGAAGTCTATAATAAAGATGGCAATAAGCTTGATGTGTATGGTCAAATTGACGTTCGACACTATTTTGCAGATGCTAAAAGTGGTGAAGATGGGGATGATTCACGCGTTCGTTTAGGCTTTAAAGGTGATACTCAAATTACTGACCAACTCATTGGTTTTGGCCGTTTCGAATGGGAAACAACAACTCATAAAGCGGAATCGGATAACGAAAACCAGAATCGATTGGCCTATGCAGGATTGAAATTTGCCGACTTTGGTTCTGTGGACTATGGCCGCAATTATGGTGTGATCTATGATACGAATGCTTGGACCGATGTATTACCTCTGTGGGGAGCAGATACTATGGACCAAGAAGACACATATATGATGAGTCGTAACCGTAATTTATTAACTTATCGCAATAATAATGCATTTGGTTATATTGATGGTCTGAGTTTTGCTCTGCAATATCAAGGTAAAAATGGTGACCAAAACAAATCAACTGGCGACAGCTCATTAGATAATAATGGTGATGGTTACGGTTTTTCTACAGCCTATGAACTAGGTTGGGGTATATCTATCGGTGGGGGTTATTCGAACTCATCACGTACGCCAAGTCAAAAAAATGGTTCTGTCGGGGCAACGGGTAAACGTGCTGAAGCATGGAATATTGGTAGTAAATTAGAGCTTGATGAACTCTATTTAGCTGCAATGTATGGTCAAACCCTAAATACAACTCGCTTTGGTGGTGATGATTCTGAATCTATCGCAAATAAAACAGAGAACTTAGAAGTTGTTGCATTGTATTCATTCGATTTCGGTTTAACCCCTTCTCTTGGTTACAACCAATCTAAAGGTAAAAATCTCGGCACCTACGGTAGTCAAGATTTGGTGAAATATATTGCAGTTGGTGCTGCTTATGATTTCAACAAAAATATGACCGCTGTTATTGATTACAAAATCAATTTATTAAAAGATAAAGAATTTACTCGTGATTATGAGATCAATACTGATAATGTACTTGGCTTAGGTCTCATCTACCAGTTTTAAATTAAATAATTCACCCCCATTTTGATAATCATTATGGGGTGAATTTACAAGACTTCGGATTTTTATTAACGACAATCTATTGTTAATGGTGTATCCAAAATAATTTTTTGGTCCTGAGATAATGGAATTAACCAAGCTAAATTAGCAATTTTATTTTTTGGTAATGACGCTGTGTGATGAACACTGACTTCTTCCTTCTCAACTGTCTTAACCTGAGTAAATTGTTCACTATAAGTAGAAAACATATATATACGATATTTATCAGGATTTGTAAGAATTAAAAAACATCGCCAATCGGATACGGCAGTCATTACCCCTGTTTCTTCCAAAAATTCGCGCCTCATAGCCTCCTCAGGGGGTTCTCCTTGATGTATTTTTCCGCCTACACCATTAAACTTTCCTTTTTGCCATTCTGGTTGACGTTTTTTTATCAGCACAACCTGAGTTGCATCTGGTGAATACATAAAACCAGTTACATAATTTATCATAATTTTCTTCTTAACTTAATGACAAATAATTGTTTTATCTCTATCGGCCCCATACGAAATGTAACGAATTTTTTTATTTGTATGCTCTTCAATAAATGATAAAAATAAACGTAATTCTACAGGTAATTCTAATCGGCTATGATAGTTCCCCTTTAATTGAGGCCAACCTCGAAATGTATAATATATTGGTGTCACCTCTGATAAATTTAATAAAGCCGCTTCACAAGTAATAGGCTTATCTTTTTTCATATAATTTATAGCAATTTTAATTTCATCTACATTTGCTAATACATCCACATTTGTTATCGCTAATTCTGTTACACCATTAAGCTCAATAGCCTGTTTGATTAAATTCAGATCTAACCATCCGCAACGCCTTGGCCTCCCTGAAACCGTACCATACTCATTTCCACGTTCACGAATATTAATTGCTGCATCATCATGTAATTCGGTTGGGAATGGGCCATTACCAACTCTGATCATATAAGCTTTCATTACTCCTAAAACATGAATCGGTGAAGCAGGTATACCGATAATAGAAAAGCAACTTTGCACCAATGTTTGATAAGCAACGGTATAAGGATAGGAACCAAATGCATTATCCAAAAAGGTCGCTTGAGATGTTTCAAGCAAAACATCCTTATTATCCCCAAGCAATTGACGTATTTTTTTATCCGTAAAAGCAAGGTAAGGTTTAATATACTGACATTGTTCATATAAGCGTTCTACAACATCTTCAAACTCTAGCGTTAATGTGTCATTAAATACATATGTGATCTGTTTTTCCCTTAAATCCCACAGGAAAGCTAATTTTTCACGAAGTTTTATTTTATCAAGCGCATCATAGAGACGAATG
Source organism: Providencia sp. PROV080 (assembly GCF_033688105.1). Taxonomy (NCBI): domain Bacteria; kingdom Pseudomonadati; phylum Pseudomonadota; class Gammaproteobacteria; order Enterobacterales; family Morganellaceae; genus Providencia; species Providencia sp. PROV080. The sequence continues at coordinate 1,484,315 of NZ_CP096346.1, read as the reverse complement.
CCATGCCGATTGGCTTTATCTTCAAAGCATGCACCGATCCCAAGCCCTACAGAACCAATCTTGCGACTTCCTTTGAATTTTTCGGATGCTTGATTCAATGAAGCATGAATCGGTAAGACAATATGACATCGATAATCAATATAAATGGAGATATCTTGTCTAATTTGCTTAAGACGCTCTATTTCGCTAATTAAAATTTCAAGACTGATTAATGCCCCTTGGCAAATATACATATTTCCTTGATATAAGGTAGCGGGTAGCTGTGAAAATGACTGTCGTTGATTTTTTACTTGTACACAATGACCAGCATTGGCGCCGCCATTAAACCTTGCGATATGTTTTATTTTTCCCGCAAGATAATCAACAAACTTGCCTTTGCCTTCATCCCCAAACTGTAACCCAACCACTGAATACAACATTTATCCTCCTATCTATTTAAACAATATCTTCTGCTAACATTGCAGCTCCTAAAAGCGAATCAACAAGATAGGCTCCTGTCTTAGCTAAATTCTCAGCGCAATGAGTCCCACCAGTATAAAGAATCGCTTTAGCCCCTACTTCAAAAGCAGATAATGCATCATCTGCGGCATCACCAACCACAACACACCGTGATGGTAAAATATTTAATTTTTTTATATGCAATGAAAGTTGTTCGGATTTTCCCTTTTTTAATAAAGGTAATGTCCGCCCTTCCACTAAATTAAAATATGAAGATACCTGTGTATCAAAAATACTTTGGTTAAGTTCGTCTTGTTCCATTAAAGAACAAACTGATTGAGTGAACTTATTTTTATTTCTATATTGTAATGCTTCAATAGCCCCTCTAGATAAATAGGCCGTTCTAACATTGGGTTTATAATATTGGTTAAATACATCACCTATTGTTTGCCATTCCGATTTAGTCGGTTCTCTCCCCATCACATTATGATAAAAAATGTTCACCGGAACAGAGTAGTTCTCTCGATATTCATGTAAGCTTAACTCTTTAAAGCCTAACTGATTAAATACTTTATTTGCTGCAAGAAGAGAGATATGAACATCGTCTAAAAGCGTACCATTCCAATCCCATATTATATGTGACTTCCCCATAATTGTCCTTTATTGGTTATTGTTCATGAAAAGTTCAAACTTGCTTTTCAGGTTTAATAAATACTTTTCTTCTGGAAGTATTTTTTCTAATAGCGAAATAATCGTCAGCGAATAATCTATCCAGTCGGCTGTTGTGATACGTGCCGTTTCCGTATGATATTTTTCTTTTTTCCTTAACAAATTTATTAATTCAAAATGTCGAAAACACCAAGGCGAAAGCTCAGTTAGCATTTTAGGATTAAAGATATTCTCTGGATGCTGATAGACTTTTTTTCTAAAAAATTTTTCCCAATGTAACTCTGTTGCAAAAGTTGAAATATCATTCATCGTGACTTGTTTGAGATATTTTTTAGCATGACTCAGGGTTCGCCCACTTCCACAATTATCATCCACTAAGAGTATCTTACCTGCTCCTTCCCAACTACGATAAAAGGGTATTTTCTTGTTTATATTAACCTCATCATAATGAGATAGCTTAATTATTCCTAAAGGCTTTTTTAAATAGCAAGATATGAGCGCAGAGCACCCTACTCCCCCTAATGCAATACCAACGATATAATCATATTGTTCAGTTAACCATAATGCAGATGTTAATGAAATAAAATGATTATCTCCCTCTATTTGTTCTCTTGGATACTTTAACCCTAAATTTGAATTTATACTGAGACTCTCCATTTCACCTAGATATTTAGGTAAATCAGTTCCCATGATGAAATTTATAATCACTGTCGCACACCAATCAATTGCTTTTATATATCCGTTAATAACATCCCTATCCTCATCATTATTACCAATAATAAAGTCTAACATTCTTAGCAATTTAGAAAACATATGGTCAGCAATGACATACTTTATGACCTTCTCAGATTCAATATCTGGGACCATTAAATATTGATTTTTCAATTCCATTAATTGATAAATAATTTGATTACAATTCAATTTTTGATAATAAACTTCTCCTCGGCTATTAATGACACCATTTTCATAATAAAATAACTTTGGTAAATATCGATATGCTTTATAAAAGCGAGCATTAGTTACAGGAGAAATCAAACTGCCTAATAAGCTAATATTTTCCGCACTAACAGAAAATAACTGACTCATAAATAAGCTCTCTATTCAATATCGTGACTCTTGGTAGCCAATAATGCATTAGGTAAATTTATTAAGCCTATATGAAGCGCTTGACCAAGGATGACCCCTTCAATACCTTGCCTACGCATAGTCGATAATTTTTTAATATCATCAAGTGAAGCCACACCACCACCAGCGATAATCGGAGAAGCCGTTTTATTACAAACTTGCTGTAATAAATCAAAATTAGGAGAGGAAAGCATCCCACCTCTGTCAACGTCGGTTACAACATAACGTTGACAGCCTATTTTGTTCAGCCTTTCTAAAACGGGCCATAGCATTTTATTGATGATATTCCACCCTCGGCTTGTAAGATAATATTGTCCTTCTATTTGTTTAACATCCAATGCTATTGCGATCTTGTCGCCATATTCCATAAGCACCTTTTCGCACCAAGCTACATTTTCCAGCGCTGCCGTACCGATATTCACTCTTTGGCAACCTAAATTAAGTGCTCGAGATAATGTTTCATCGTCACGTATCCCCCCACAAATTTGCACTTGCGCATTCGCTTTAACAACGGCTTCCTTAATGGATTGATAATTGTCACCTTTACCAGCAGCCGCATCCAAATCAACCATATGAACGTATTTGGCGCCAGCATTTTGCCAGCGATTAACGACTTCAACTGGGGTTCCAAGGATCTTGTTATCAACTTGTGCTTTATTATAGTGTTTACCCTGCGTTATTTTAATTGCAGTCTGAGAAACCATTGCATAGCCAGATACAATATCGATTGAAGGATAAATATCTAAAAATTTAAGCATCGTTAAACCTAATTATTCGTCACTAACGGAGCTAAATATTAGCTTACTGATTATTTAAGTCACAATCTCAATAAAAATTAGAGCATTACTTATTATTATTACGCTTAAATAGCTTAAAGCACCCTCTATAAATAATTAGCTATTAATCTTCATAATCTTTTTCTTAATCATTCATAACTCATCATTATCCAATAGTTTAAATTAGAAAAATTTCGTTTGGTTTACGTTATCTTTTAAATAAAATACCTAACAATAAATTTATGGTATGGTTTAGCGAACTTACTGTTGTGCTAAAATAATCACTATTTGTTACTCATTACCAATATAGAGAGTCATAAAAAGATGTCCGAACAAAGTCCCATTAGCCAATCTGCAATGAAATATCGTTTTGGAATACTCAGACGATTGAAAGAGTCTAATAAGACACCAGTGACGATTTTACTTTTAGCCGCAGTCATTGGCGCATTTGTGGGCCTTATTGGTTCTTTGTTTGAATTAGGGACAACTTGGGTAAGCAACTACAGAAGTAGCACTGTTGGTGAACTGGTCACTGATAAATGGCTAATAATTCCAGCCATGTTTGCTGTATCTGCCATATTAGCGATGGTGGGATACTATTTAGTGAAAAAAATATCTCCGGAGTCTGGAGGCTCAGGTATCCCAGAAATCGAAGGGGCTTTGCAAGATTTACGCCCAGTCCGTTGGTGGAGAGTGATCCCCGTTAAATTTTTTGGTGGACTAGGAGCTTTAGGTTCCGGAATGGTACTGGGCCGTGAAGGCCCTACCGTACAACTGGGGGCTAATATAAGCCAAATGTTTTATGATATTTTTCGCGTTAAAAATAATGAGTCACGTCACACCCTATTAGCCGCAGGCGCAGCAGCTGGTTTATCAACAGCCTTTAATGCACCGCTTGCTGGTATTTTATTTGTCATTGAAGAAATGCGCCCACAATTTAAATACAGCCTGATCTCCATCAAAGCTGTCTTTATTGGCTCAATCACGTCTACGATTGTCTACCAGTTAATCAGTGGCCAAGCAGCGATTCTAAACATCGGACAATTTTCATCTGCCCCGCTAAACACGCTATGGCTTTATTTAGTCTTAGGGCTGTTGTTTGGTGTCGTGGGTATTTGTTTTAATAATTTTTTACTCTACCTGCAAACTAAGTTTCTCGCCTTCTATCAAAATAAAGTATCCCGCTTTGTATTAATGGGGGGGTTAATTGGTGGTAGCTGTGGTGCTATTGGCGTTTACGCGCCTGAAATTGTGGGGGGAGGCTTTTCAATGATCCATCAGATGATGGCGGGAAGCTTTACAATCTCCCTTTTAATTCTATTTTTTGCTTTACGCTTTCTAACATCAACGATCAGTTTTAGTTCTGGAGCCCCAGGAGGCATTTTTTCACCCTTACTCGCATTAGGCACACTTTTTGGTGGGATCTATGGTTACTGTGTTTTAGAAATTTTTCCTGATTATCAAATTGAAATAGGGACTTTTGCTATTGCGGGTATGGGAGCATTATTTGCAGCAACCGTTAGGGCACCATTAACAGGGCTAGTTCTTGTCCTTGAAATGACCAGTAATTATCAACTGATTTTACCGATGATTATTACTTGTTTAGGTGCAACTATGGTCGCACAACTACTCGGCGGTAGACCGCTTTATTCTGTTTTATTAGAAAGAACATTACAACGAAGTGCAGCAGAAAAATCAGAAGAGCAAACAAAAACGGTAAATCAAGCCTAACTCATTGGCGGGATGGTATACATCCCGCCATCATTAACCAATAAGCACTTATTTCTTTTTCGCGATTAAGGTAGCGAAATTGAGTTTAATACGCTGACCTTGTGCATCAGTTCTATGAAGATGACCTGGATCCTCATTATATTTTAGAATTTCCCAATCTTTATAATATCCGCTTAATTCCCCTGCTTTAAGAAAACATTTAAATGGAACTAAGTCTAAAGGTGCGTTCGGTGTTTCTACTGCACAGACAATGACATTAATACCGCCAGGTAATGTGTGAGCTTGCATATCGGCAATGATATCGGCTATGTTTTCACGCTGTAAAAACATTAAAACGACGGTTGAAACAATTAAATCATAATCACCTTTGATTTGGTGGCTATTGATATCATAAATTGCGGTTTTAATGTTTTCTATACCCGCTTGTTTTTTCACCAAATCAATAGCTTGAATATGCTGTGGATTAATATCTACCGCAGTGACATCATAACCTTGCAGCGCAAGATAAAAACTATTACGACCTCTTCCTGAACCTAAGTCTAATGTTTTGCATGGTTGAGATAGTTTATTTTCACATAAAAATCTGACTTCAGAATGTGGGATAGTTAATCCGTGTTCTTTATAGAATTTAATGTCAGGATGGCACAAGAAAGAGAGTTGGCATTGCATATCATCACTACAGGATGAAATTCGATGCCAAACTTGTGGTTCAATTACCGGAGGTTGATTATCAACATCAAATGTGAATTTTTGCTCACTCCCATCATCAGCAAAAATAACAAAATCAAGAGAACCTTTTAGCACTTTCAGTTGCGCGTAAGTCTCTTCTTTTGTGTTGTGGCGCTCTTGGAACATGAGAGGCAGAGAAGCTTTATCCCATACCGGCATGGTTTTATAACAAACTAACTCGCTCATATCATCACCTTTAAGTTGCATATTAAATACATCTTATAATGTTATTCGATTACCTGCAAAGGTTTCATAAGGTGATAATAGATAGCTTGATCAAAATCAACCTTCAGGACTCCCAGAAGGTTGATGACGATAAATTTAATAACCGAGTTGTTTCGCTGATAACCCTAAAAATTCAAAAGGCTTGCTATCCACATATTCATTGGTCGCATCACCTGAAAAAATATTGCTCTGCTCAACGCCAAGACTTAATTTTTTCACCTTGCCTGTTTCTGCTGAGAAATCAATTTTTTTAAGGTCGGTCCAGAATATATTTGGGGTTAATGCTGACTCAAAGAAATATAATTGACGCTTATGGTCAACCAGCGTTCTCCAGCGTGTCGATGAAATTTCAGGGGAGTTTTCAGTCGTTAATCCATATGGAACTGACACATTACGGATCACCCCAAACACGCTTGCTACAGCCTTATTAGGCGTGGTTTGTTGTGGGATAGCATTCACATAAAACTGTGCGCGTGCAAACCTATCTGCTGAACGGTTTGTGCCGGGTAGCATCACCGTACCACCAATGCCCTGCCAATATTCCTGCATAGCTAACTGTTTTTCATAGGTAGGAGAGTTGGTCATAACTTGGTAATTACGGCTATGATGAATAACTTGTTTACCATCAATGTACTCAATAATCGCGCTATCACCACTTGCATCAGACAAGGATAAATGTAATGTCGCCAAGCGATCCTGCCCTGGTACATTATCTGTCATGACTAATAATGGCGTTTTTTCCAATGCAGCGACTGCTTCAGCAACCGTAGCATAGTTATCTAGCATATATTGAGCCCATAATGAGATCGATAATGCCGGTTGTTTATCATTTGCTTGCGGATATTTTGATTCAGCTAACCATAATAAGTTAGCCACTAAACCTTTTTCATTAACCCCGTCTGTCGTTGAAATATCATAACCTGACGCGATCACGCTGCCATACTTTGATTTCCATTTGAGGGAGTTAGGTCCGGCAATACCATCCCTATCCATACCTCGTGGGAGGATCCATAAATTGGTTCCAATATCATATTTCCAATCCATCGTTCTAGCGGTCATGGTCTGCTGATCCTCACCCAAATAAACCACTCGAGTACAAGCTTGAGTCACGACTGAGGGAACATAAACCGCAGCCGCAGTGAGTAAGGCGACCATGCTTTTCTTAACAAATGACATCTTTCCTCCTAGATACAAAGACTTACCGCCGATAGATTTTAAACATATCATAGCCAAAAAATTGATGGATCAAATAAATAAAATATATCAACTGAACTCAATAACAATATTCACAAACTTAATGAATATAAAATGACACTCTGACGTTAAAAGTATAGAAGAATTACCGCGTAATCACACGGTTGATTCATCATTTGAAACACACAATAACAATTACATGCTATTTAGTCGCGGAAGTTAATTATGATGAGTGAGAAATATTTTCGGATAGAAAAAAGCATGCTAGAGAAGATAATTTGGTTGAAAACGCAATATCCCATCATTTTTTCATGGGATATTGCAATCCATAATCAACTAATTAGCGGCTGAAAATAGCGCTCGTAAAAAAGCAGCTTTTTTCTGATTGTCAGGTATAGCGAGAATTTGGTCGTAAAAACTCATCGTTATACGACAAGTCACTGCTGGCTGCTGTTTCGCTTTATCTAAATTTTCAAGCAATAATGTTTGATCGCCATATTTTGCAACAAGCTTTTTCTGAATGCCGTCCAAAATTGCAGCTTGTTCTTCACGTGAGACCATTGGCTGTTTGATGCCTGATTCAGTTGAAAGTAATAAATCATTAGTTGCTTCCAACTGTTTAAACAATACCGCATGACTTTTTGCTGGGGGAATTATCGCTGCCGAATCCCGTAAATATGGAAATAGAGAGTAGAAACATGTTTTCCCTGAAGGGTCAGTTTCTAACAACACATTCAAATAATCATTTACTTTACTCGTAAAGTTGATAACTGATTTATCTGAAGCATAAGGTATACGCTCAATAACTAACTGCATGACACTGCCAACGATCTGGTCAAATATATGGCGAGTCAGTAATTCATTCGATGGCTCATAGTCACGAACAATTTGTTCAAAACTTGAATACGCTTCTGGGCTTAATTTTTTAATTGTGCCAATGACAGGCATTTGTTTTTCAAGCTTAGCTAATGCCTCTACTTGAACAGCGCTTAATGGTGCCTCTAAAGAAGTTGTCTGAGCTTCAGCATCCGTTTGCGTCGATAATGTATTATTATCTTTACCTAACCAATAAAAACCGAGCGCAAATGCAATAAAAATAATAACAACAATCAATGCTGTTTTGCGTGAACTATTTGTCTTCAAGGGCCCCTACCTTTATAACAGTGCCTATAAATAAATAACCTTAATTGACTTATCTAAAATATTATTTTTTAAGTCAATTAATTATTAATACATTCTACCCCTTTATAAAGTGAATTAGCTATAGGAAAAAAGGAAATTACCTAGCTAAAAAAAAGCGCCCAGTGACAAAAGGACACTGAGCGCTTTTTAGCTGAAAAATTAATTACTTGTCTTGTACGCCCTCTACTGAAATCAGTAGTTCAGCTTCTTGGGACTTAGGTCCTAAATCAGATTTAATGTTAAAGTCTTTCAGCTTAATATTGCCTTGTGCTTCAAAACCTGCACGATATCCACCCCATGGGTCTTTACCTTCACCCATCAATTTTGCATCTAATGTAATGGGCTTCGTAACACCATTTAATGTGAAGTCGCCTGTGATCTTGTAAACATCACCTTCTTTCTTCACTTCAGTAGAAACAAATTTTGCTTCTGGGTATTTAGAGGCATTCAAGAAATCACCACTACGTAAGTGTTTATCACGTTCTGCATGGTTGGTATCGATACTGCCTGTTTTAATTGTTACTTCGACTTTATCTTTTGATGGGTCTTTCGCATCATAAGTAAAACTACCATCAAAATCCTTAAAGCTACCATATACCCAGCTATAGCCTAAATGTTGGATACGGAATTCGATAAATGCGTGCTGACCTTGCTTATCAAATTTATAGGTTTCCGCTAATGCAGAACCCGCTGTTAAAAATAATGCACCTGTTGCCAGACCAAGAACCGTTTTCTTCAACATAATTATCTCCACGTTTATTTATCGGGATTAAAACCCAACATTCTTTTTAAAGTAATATCACGGTCAAAAAAGTGATGCTTAAATGCCGCAAAAGCATGTAAAACTGATAACAAAACAACTGCCCAAGCTAAATATAGATGAATTTCACCCGCGGTATCGGCTTGCGTTGCCGCCCCAGTAAATAAAGCCGGCACATCAAACCAACCAAACACACTTATTGGTTGACCATCCGCAGTAGAAATTAAATATCCACTTATCAAAATGCTAAACAAGATGATATAAATCAAAATTTGAGCAGTTGCAGAACTTATTTTGGTTAAACGGCTATAACTCTCAAGAGGTTTAGGTGGGGGAGAAATAAAACGCCAAACCACACGAAATGCCATAACAATAAATAATAAAATACCTATACTTTTATGAATTTCAGGTGCTTGATGATACCAGCTATCATAATAACCGAGAGTCACCATCCATAAACCCAATGCAAACATTCCATATACAACAATTGCAACTAACCAATGTATGAGCAGCGATAAATGCCCATAGCGAGTGGTACTATTTTTCCATTGCATAATTAATAACCCTACAAATTAAAAGGCGATCACTTTTTAATAACCTACTGTAATCATAAGGGGATTTAAAAATTATTCCTATCCCTAACTTAAACAAATATTTTGTTGAAGATATTCAAATACTATCAACATAATCATTGTTTTCTAAAAAAACATTTTTTGTCTAGCCTAAATAATTAATGTAAATAAAATTAACTTCAGTTTATGTAAATAATAGAAACCATTTATTTAATTACTCGTATCTAAGGTGACTTTTTTTATTATAATTTTAATTCATAGCATATACTTTTAATATATAAGACTACTGTATTTATCTTTCTTTAAATTTTTTAACATGCTAATTTTAGGAGCCTTCTTAATTTCTATGACTCTTCGCTGATCATCCGGTAGGTATATTATGTATAAACTTTGGATTGCTAATAAAAATTATTCTTCGTGGTCACTCCGACCCTGGGTATTACTCAAAACTTTAGGTATCCCTTTCGAAGAAAACCTTTGCTATTTTGACATTGGAAGCGGTCACAATAGCTATGACAAATTTAAAGCATTCTCTCCCTCAGGCCTCGTCCCCTGCCTTATTGATGGAAAACAAACAGTTTGGGATTCCCTAGCGATTTGCGAATATGTGTATGAAGCGTATCCACAAGTATGGCCTAAAGATAAACACGCGCGGGCATGGGCGCGCAGTGCGAGTGCGGAAATGCATTCTGGATTTACCACCCTTCGTAAAGAATGCGCAATGAATCTTTCTCATCATGCCCCACTAGAAAAAATTTCCCGAGAACTACAAACAGATCTCAAGCGTCTCCAACAATTATGGCAAGAAGGCCTCACAACCTTTGGTGGGCCGTGGCTAGCCGGAGATCAATTTACTGCCGTAGATGCCTTTTATGCCCCCGTTGCGTTTAGAATTCGCAGTTATCAATTACCGATCAGCAATGCTGCTCAGCAATGGGTTGACCGTATGGTCGCATTATCGGCGATGCAAGAGTGGCTTCAAGCGGGATTAGCTGAACCTTTTGTAGAACATCTATGATACGTGCGTTTGGGCTGAAAACAGCCCAACTCACGACTTTCTATCGATTAGAAAAAAATCATCTGTACGAACATCAAAATTAATTTTTGCGCAACACGAACAAATAACAAGCATAATCAGTCTGTTATGCCATCAATTACAAATTTTCATCCCATGGGTCCGCCGTTATGACTGCTCCTCGCGGTGTATGGAGTGTCACCTGTTCATTTTTAAACCATTCCGCTAATGAGAAGCCACCTTTTGGCGTTTCAATATGAATATCAATCCGACATAAAGGTGTATTCGCTTTAATCGCGAACTCAGCAAAATCTTCTTTTTTATGGCGTGTAGGACAACGGATTAATACGTCAAGATCACAATCGGCAAGCATGCTTTGGATGTCAGTCACTAATGTATAAGCACAGCTTCCGGTCACAGCCCACGCCCACGGCCAATTATGCTGTGAAAGTAATAACAGTACTTGTACAGGCGGTAATGCGATAAACATAGAACGTTGCAATTCACGGGAATTCGCAACTAATGATTCTACATTCATAATGTGAGTAATAGCTGACTTATCAATTTGCGTGATAAAGCGCTGACCCGGCTTTATTCCTCGAATTCCCACTGAAAGTTTTTCTTGAGCCGTTGCCTCTCTACGCACAACCAATGGTAGTTGCTTATTCCATTGAGAAATAACCCATTCAGGCAGTGATTCCTTCGGCAAATCATCAAGGCTACTGATCCAGACAAAATCATGGGGATTCACTTGCATCACTTATTCCTTATTTTCATTATAACGACATGCTCTGCCATTATTATGCATTTTTTAGCATGCAAAAAATACCGTTAGCTTTATTTTGGCTGAAGTTTGCCTTTTGTCTGTGAATTCAAATGGATTGATTGATAGACAGCGTTTAACTAAGATCTGTGTTAGTATAAATTACCTTAATAAATAATAACTTACACTGCAAATTGTGAGCATCTTTTTATGAGAAAAATACCAGCGATTCATGACGGTCTCATGTTTAGTGGCTGTATGCTATTAAGTGCAGCAGTCGCTTTTGCTATTATGGATGTGCAAGCTTCTATGTGGGCCGCTTTCTCAACCTTATATGCATTTAACCTTTTTAATGCCGCGAAAGAGTACAAGAACTATTTCTATACCGCTTTTTGGCTTGCCATGATCATGGCTGCGATTTTTATCGGGGATACATTACGGTTAGGCACAGGTTTTTATATTTATCTCGCCATTTTTTCATTTATTTATTACCAGTTGTATGGCACGGATCCTGTGATGGATTTGACCATGAAATTTATGATTATCATGTCAACCATCGGCACTATTTTACCTGATATTTCAAAAAGCCTTGCGCTTGGTTTTTTAATCGGTAGTAGCGTCACTCTAATGACTTGTTATCTCTTAAGCCAAAAGATGCATCGTCACACTATCCTAACGGGCAGCCTTGTTGAACAAAACCTATTCACACTACGTAAGTATATCATCCCTAGATCAATGACTTACGCGATAGGTTTATTGCTTTCGTTAGCCATACCACGAATGTTAGATCTGGGCCATTTCTATTGGACGTTACTCACCTTTGTATTTGTTTTACATCCAAAATCACAAAGTATTATTCATATAACACTTCAGCGTGTAGCGGGAAGTTTACTTTCAGTTATTTTACTTTATTTTTTATTCAATACACCGCTAATGCCCTATATCGGCCTAATTTCCATCGTTGTTTTTGCATTTCTAATGCCGATGAGCTTCCATCACGGCTATACTTTTATGACTTTTATTGTAACCAGTTTAATTCTTTCGGTTCTCGAACAAGTCATCTATTGGCGGCATCCTGCATACGTGCTGCTCTTTGATAGAGTATTAGAAACCGCGCTAGGTGGTGCCATCGCCATTATCACGAGTATCGTCTTAAAACTATTTCGAGATGCCAAATAATGCGTTGCAAGGCGGTCCGATTGCAACGCAATGAGATGCAAAGCGGCTCGTAATGTTCAGTAAATTGATAAGGGAATACCACTATAGCCATACAGAATGAGATATACTCAAAGAAAGCTACGTAGAAAATCTGTATCAATTATGGTTATAAAATGACTATAACTCATATTGTCAATCAATTGCGGGGCAAAAGATGAAAATATCAATTATTGGAGCAACAGGTTTTGTTGGTAAGCCATTGGTTGAAGAAGCACTGCTACGCCAACACCAAGTGACTGCCATTTCACGTCACAGTAATAGACTTCCACAACATGCCCATTTGATAACCTCTTCAGGTGACATTACTGATATTTCATGGCTAACAGCCCGACTGAAAGGACAAGATATTGTGATCAGTGCTTTTAATGGTGGCTGGCAAAATCCTAATCTATACCAAGATACCGTGATAGGTAATCAAGCTATTTTACAAGCGGTCAAGCTATCCGGTGTCAAGCGATTAATTGTTGTTGGCGGTGCCGGCAGTTTAGAGATAGCCCCCGGTATAGAATTGATTGATTCTCCCGATTTTCCTGAGGAAATTAAACCTGGTGCGCAGGCTGTAAGAGAATTTAAGCAGGTACTACAGAATACGCCGGAACTGGATTGGACCTTTGTGTCTCCCGCGGCCATATTAGAATCAGGAGAGCGTACTCAAACATTTAGGCTTGCAGGTAACCAGTTGCTCATGAATGGTCATGTTCCAGCCAAAATTTCCGTTGAAGATCTGGCTGTGGCTATTCTTGATGAAGCAGAAAAGCCACAGTTTATTCATAAACAATTTACCGTCGCTTATTAATAAATAGGGGCTTTGCATCACATTAGCAAACAGCCCCTATCGAATAAGATTACAAACCAAATTTTTCTTTTAGTTTATCTAATTGTTGCTGTTGAAAGCGTTCAAATTCATCCCTTGGCTGCTGAAGACCAATAAAATCTAATAGCGGGTCAATCACCTCAGTACGGACGCCACTCATCTCTTCTATGACAGCTAAGCCACAAAATGGTACGTAAGCTTCTGAATAACCGCCTTCATGAACAATAACCAATTTTCCATCACACAGCCTATCCGCGGCATCCATCACAAGCTGTGTCATTTCTCGAAAGCTTTCACTATGAAGTTGCATTCTTGCTAACGGGTCCATTGCATTGGCATCATAACCACTGGCAACAATGATCAGTTCAGGCTTAAAGCGTTCTAAAGCAGGTATAACGATTTGCTTCATTGCATAAATATAGCTATTGTGGCCTGCCCCCGCTAACAATGGGATATTCAAATTGAATCCTTCGCCTTCACCAACCCCAATATCATCTTCACCGCTATATCCCGGAGGGAAACATCCATCTTGATGTAGCGAAATCGCTAATACATCGGCGCGATCCCAAAAAATATGCTGGGTCCCATTACCGTGGTGAACATCCCAATCAATCACAGCAACGCGTTCTATGTTAAAACGCTCTTTTGCATATTCAATTGCCAAGGGAATATTGGCAAGAAAACAGAAGCCCATTGATTCATCAGGTAGACAATGATGCCCCGGTGGACGAGAAAGGCTATAAGCATTATCCAACTCACCTTTCAGTACAGCTTCAACGGCTGCACAGGCTAACCCCACTGACAGTTTAGCGATTTCATAGCTTCCTGGACCTAATGGAGCCTCTTTACCCAATAAGCCACCGCCGTTATCACTCACCTGTTTGAAACGCGTTAAATATTCTTGAGGATGGATTTTGAGTAGGGTCTCTTCGCTCGCTGGCTCCGCAGAAGACAAAATAAGAGAGCGGCTTAGCCCTGAGACATCCATCAAGCTTTTTAGACGCCTTTTGGTTTCCGGTGATTCAGCATGAGAAGCGCCTGACGGAGGCTGAACCCAACCACCAACAGGCAATGTGGTTGCATGCAAACCAGTACTATGCCAAAAACAATGCTCATCAAAGAAAAAACCTGTTTTGCGCTTCATTCACACCTCACTCATTGTGTTTTTGTTTACACAAAATTAACACAACGGAAACATTCGAACAGATTAATATATTAATAATGTGATTGACATTACAATTCAGATTCAACCATTGACATGCTTTATAACTGATTCAATAAGAAAAAATCATTTATTAATATGGTAATAAATAAAAAAGCCGGTAATAAATTACCGGCAAATAGTAGATAACAGATTTTGGTTTTGGTACATACTCTAAAAATTCACATTGTCTCTAAATAACCGATCAAAGCGCGCTAATTCGTAGACCACATATACGGTATACCGTGCCTGTGAAAGGCTATTAACAAAACAAGCTAAACTCTCTGAGTATTCACGACGACTTTTTATCACGATGTTTAGCAGCATACTCTTCACTATTAACCCAGCTATGGTCTTTTTCCCATGTAAATAACCATTTACGTGTCGGACCAGCCATAACATTAAGATAATAGTTGTCGTAACCTGCCATTGTGGCCATTGGGTGATATCCTTTCGGCACCATGACGACATCTTTGTTGTAAACAGCCATACACTCATCTAACTCACGATCATCAGTGTAAACTCGCTGCATACAGAACCCTTGTGGCGGATTCAAACGATGGTAATAGGTTTCTTCTAGATACGTTTCTGCTGGCTCATTATCGGTATCATGTTTATGACTTGGATACGAACTTGTACATCCCTCATCGGTAAAGACTTCAACCACCAGTAAGCTATCAGCAGATTTATTATCAGGTAGGATGTTATGAACATAACGTTTGTTATTGCCATGGCCACGTTGCTCTGCACCAATGTCATCAGGCCCAATCAAACGTGTAGGATAAGTTCCTTTCCCTTTTGCTTGGCATACTGCTAGCTCTAGCGCCGTTTCTGCGGTTACTTCAACCGACTCTTGTGCTGTCACATAAACCGCATACGGCTTTTTGCGCTCAAAAGGATCCATACGGTCGCCAATATTTTCGAATGTCTGCTTTGGTGTTTTCACCGTTGCTTTACCCGCAACCAACACTAGACAAACTTCATTCTCAGATGCCGGCAAGGAAATAGATTCACCTTGTTTGAGTTCATACACATCAAAGTGCACATATCCCCAGTTAGCGGATTCAGGCGTAATATGCTGAGTACGCTTGTTTTCATCTGGAGAATGATACTTTGATAATAATTTTGACATATCGCTTACCTCGGCCTCTAAAACAAACTTTAAGCTGTGGAAGCTCAGTTACCCGAATCCTCGAAAATTATCGATTCATCGGGATAACTTCACTCTTCAATAACCTGTAACTCAAGCCATTGAGCTTCACTATGATGATTCGTTAGATCAGTCCTGCATCTTTAGCAAATTTATGCAGGTTGTTATAACCCATTGTTGCATATGTTAGTGGATGAGCAATAGCTGGGTCTTGTTCCGCTTCAACCACTAACCAACCATTTTCATATTGACTATTTTTCAATACTTTAAATACTGCTGGATAATCAACGCAACCATCTCCTGGTACAGTAAAGACACCCGCTAATACCGCATTCAAGAAACTGGTTTTACGATTTTTCACATCTTTAAGTACATCTGGACGAACGTCTTTGCAGTGAACGTGATTGATACGCTTAGCCCAACGCTTAGCAACTTCAACGGGATCAGCGCCAGCGAAAGTTAAGTGTCCAGTATCAAGCAGTAATCCCACTTCATCACCAGTGTGTTTCATTAGATTATCAACATCTTCTGCTGACTCAATCACTGTCCCCATGTGATGGTGGTAAGCAATTTGTACCCCTTGTGATAGGGTATATTTTGCAAATTCAGTCAATTTTTTACCGTATTCTTCCCACTTGTCCGCAGGGAATAAAGGGCGCATATGTACCGGTTTGTCTTGGTCGCCGTGTATGCAATGAGTCACTTCTGCGAAGACCATCACTTTAGCCCCCAAATCACGGAGTAGTGCTAAGTGCCCTTGTACTGCTTCAATTTCTTCTTCCACGCTGCGAGTCAGTAATTCACCTGAATACCAGCCTGAAACCAATTTAAGGTCATGTTTTTCTAAAATTGGGCCCAGAATTTCAGCCTTACGCGGAAATTTATTACCCAATTCAAAACCTGCAAACCCTGCCTGACGGCCTTCAGTTAAACATGTTTCCAGTGGCGTTTCTGCGCCCAATGTTGGTAAATCATCATTGGTCCATGTCAAAGGGTTAATTCCGAGTTGGATTGCCATGATGAAGCTCCTGTGTATAGGTAAAAGTAAAATTATTTACGCTGACGCCATAGGGCGATCAGGTTGTGGTAATTTGATTTAATCGTCTGTACTAGCGCATCATCGTCCATTTCACCTTTCATCCATTCGAGAGAAGGTTTAGCAAATAATGTGCGACCCACTGCGAACCCTTTTACAACCGATTTGCCCGCAGCAGCATTGAAGCCGGCTTCTAATTCAGCTTGTGGTGCATCTAGCCCCAATAGCACAACACCACGGCAATACGGATCACGTTCTTCGATCAATGCATCCACTTCATCCCAATTTTCAGCTTTCAATGGCGGTAATTTCCACCAGTCAGGTTTAATACCTAAGTTATAGAAGCGTTTGATTGCTCTGAGATAAAGTTCGTCATTACGTTCCATATCGGCTGGTAGAATGACTTCAAGTAGTAATTCATGACCTGATTGACAGCAAGCGCTATAGACCTCTTGAACGGTTTTTTCCTGCTCAAGGCGTAATGGATGATTATCTTCCGGGTGGAAGAAAACTAAACATTTCACGATATGCTCTTTTGGCCAACTAACTAGCTGTGAGCCAATATTACCGTGCTCTAAACATAGTGGTCTTGACGCGGGTAGTTCAATAGGACGCCCTATCCACCAACCGCGACCAGTCACATCATTCAGCACATCTTGGCCAAAAGTACTGTCACACAGTAGTCCTGCTTTGCCTTGCAAGTTAGCCTCTTCCGCCACTTCACAGCTTGCACGGAAAATCAATTTTTTCAGGTATGGAATACATGAAATATCAGCACCAGCAGCACGCGCCATATCGACAAATTGAATGCGATGATCAAAAGCCATTACGCACAATTCTTCCCAGTGTGTGGCTCGCGTTGTCACACGATGTAAATGATTAAGCATCGGATCCAAGTCTGGTCGAGGTACAGCAGCGGCTCGTTCAAGATAGTTATCTAATTCAATTTTGCTTGGCATCGCTGGTGCACAACCATGACGAGAAACGACTAACGCCCCACACGCATTCGCATAAGTACAGGCTTTTTCCCAACCTTCACCATTGAGATAACCACGCAATAACCCCGACATAAAGGCATCACCAGCCCCTAATACATTCAGGACTTCAACGCGTACACCTTTTACAGTAATTCCTTCATCCAAGGTTTCTGGGATCACATCGGTAAATACTGAGCATCCCAATGCGCCACGCTTACAGACTAATTCCGCCTTGGTTAGTTTTCGGATATTTTTTAATGCTTGGATGGTATCGGTCGAGCCGCCTGCAATGTGAAACTCTTCCTCGGTGCCAACAATCAAGTCAAATAGCGACAATACTTCTTGCAGCTGCTCGGTCACTTTGTCTGACTCAATAAAACGTGTCTCTCCGTCACCCAGTGAAGTCAATCCCCAAAGTACAGGGCGATAATCAATATCGATTGCGGTTTTCACGCCATTGCGTTTTGCATAGTCTAATGCTTTAAGGACCGCTGCACGGGTTTTAGGATGGGATAAGTGAGTCCCTGTGATAGCAAGGCAACGTGCTGAAGCAATATACTCTTCACTAAAGTCATCTGGCGTAATCGCCATGTCGGCACAGTTTTCGCGGTAAAAAATCAGAGGGAAAGTATCTTCATCTTTAATCCCTAAGATCACTAATCCTGTTAGCCTATCTTTATCGGTGATCAGGTGGCTGGTATCACAGCCTACACGTTGTAACTCTTCGCGAATGAAGCGTCCCATGTGCTCATCCCCAACACGGGCTAGCATCGATGATTTCAAACCTTGTATTGCCGTACCATACGCAACGTTCCCAGAAGATCCTCCGAGATACTTAGCAAAGCTACTCATATCCTCTAAGCGCGCACCAATTTGCTGTCCGTAAAGGTCAACGGCGATACGCCCCATGCAGATAACATCTAACTTCTTCTGCTTATCCATTAATTACCCCTTGAACAGAATTAATTGATTTCAGTGACTTTAACCCAGCGTTGTTCTTCATAAGAACGTGCGATAGCATCAAGAATACGCGACACTTTCCAGCCTTCCTCAAAGTCAGGCCACATATTTTCACCGGTCGCAACACCATCAATTAAATCGCGTACTTCAACTGTTTTTTGGTCATTAAATCCAATACCGTGCCCTGCACCATTACAAAACGGCGCATAATCCGGATGTTCTGGCCCAACTAAAATCGTTTTGAACCCTTGACGGTTTGCAGGCTCATCGTGACGATAGAGTTTCAGTTCAGCCATACGCTCTTGGGTAAAGGATAAGGTGCCTTTTGTGCCTGTTACCACATAAGTCAGCCCCATCTTACGCCCAGCCGCAATCCTCGATGTTTCAATCACGCCCATTGCACCACCAGCGAAACGCACCATGGCATGTGCTTGGTCTTCATTTTCAACATCAACCATCACTGAAGAACCTATTTTTTCTGGGCGTTTTTTAATCACTATTTCCATATCGCCACAGACTGTTTCAATATCGCCCACTAAGAATTGAGCCATATTGACAATATGAGCAGACAAATCCCCTAAAGCACCCAAACCGGCTTTTTCTTTAAAACAGTGCCAATGGATCGGTGCGGTTGGATCAGCCATGTAATCTTCATTATGTGTGCCATAAAAATGAATCACTTCCCCAATTTCACCATTAGCAATAATTTCTTTAGCTAACTGTGCAGCTGGGTTCTTCATATAGTTAAAACCCACTAACGTTTTCACCCCTGCTTTTTCAGCCGCGGCAACCATTTCTTTGGCATCTTGAGAATTTAATGCGAGAGGCTTTTCACAATAAACATGTTTGCCATGTTTAATCGCTTCCATTGCCATTTCTTTGTGTAAAAAGTTAGGAGAGCAAATATCAACAACATCAATATTTGGGTCGGCAACCAGTTTACGCCAGTCATCGGTTGAACGATTAAAACCTAACTCTTTTGCGCGCGCTTCAGCTAATTCAGGGGTCACCTCTGCCACCATCTCGCGAACGAGTTTTCCTTTTAATGGAAATACGGTTGGTGCTTGCGCATAAGCTATTGCATGGGCACGGCCAATGTAGCCAGTACCAATCAGACCAATGCGGATTTCTTTCATTCTGTATTCTCCCTTCATGCAGCTCATCATTTATAGTGCAAGCTAGTTTGATGTCTGTGTCTGATGTTTTTATTTAATACTGATGTTATACGGAATATTTATTTCATTTTCAACATAACGAGAAATATTAATTTCATTATGTGATCTAGCCTGAGTTTTTTATGTAATCATCTAATTTATAAAGAAATAAAAATAAAACTCTTCGTTCAGAATGATATAAATGAAATAAAACAGCGTTGAAAATGAAATGAAAATTTCAAAAAAACAGATAAGCGCTACAGTGAACGCTTATAAAGTTGTTTAATAACAGGATGTTGAGAGGGATAAATGACTTTAGATTGGGCGAGAAATAATTCTGCGGTGGCAATCGCATCTGAAAGCGCATTGTGTGCGTCATAATCAGGCAACTGATAATGGTTTCTTAATGCCGATAAACTGAAATCATTTCGATTAATATTTTTATGGCTTAACACGCTTTTTTCGATATTCAGTGTATCAAACCAAATTAATGGTAATTCTTTTATATTTAGTGCGTTAGAAAGAAAGGCTTGCTCTATGGCACCACCGTGCGCCAAAATGCATTTATCTTTTGCTTCATGTAAGAAAAAAGCGACAGCATGAGATAAAGAGATGCCACCACTTAATTGCTCTGGCGTTATATGGTTAATTACCGCAGTTTCCGCTTTAACAGGTTCCACATCATTCACATAATAATGTTGAGCACTTTTGAGGAGAATTTTATTCTCTGCAATAGTAACCATCCCAATACTCAAAATTCGATCTTTTGCGGGATCCAACCCTGTTGTTTCTAAATCAATGGAAAGAATTTTTTGTGTTTTTAATGGGCTATCATCAGTAGGTAAAGGTGCTTCCAGCACTTCCTGCAATAATGTGGGTAGCTGACGAGTACGTAATAATTTTGCTCGCCGACGCGCTAAACGGGTCAAAGGTTGATGATAGCACAACAATGAACCTATCATTTCATTATCCCTTTAGCATGATAACGTTGTTCCGCAGCTTCTTGAGTCCTCGCGATGATACGAAACGCATCTTTTAAGTGGTTTCGCTCAAATTGGGTGAGCCGTTGAGGAACGATTAAATTGGAGAGTACATCCCCAGCTAATAATGCCCTACGCTGGCAGCCAAATCTAACCTGATTGATAAATAAATATGCTTCAGTTAATTCTTGGCAGGAAGCAGCGCTAATAATGCCTGAATCTCGGGCAACTTCAAAGCGAGTCATTGTTGATGGTGTCAACACTCCCGCCTCTAATGAATATACGCGTGCCAATTCGACTAATAGGTTTACCGCTTGTTTTTTAATATTAAATACACTGTGGTTTTCGCCATTTTTGACCAACACAAACTGCCTAAACATGCCCAACGGTGGATTGATTCGCGTGGAGTTGGCAACTAGCATCGACAGTAATCGCTTATTACCTTTTAAATGAGATTCCGCGGAACGAAGCAATGAGTTGAAAAGTACTTGGCTACCATAAAGAAAACGAATATCTAAAAAAACAGAAATATTTAATAAAGCAAGCTGCTCAGGCTCTTTTAACCACTGCTGATAATAAGCTTGCCACTGAGTCAAAGGCTTACACCATTTCGGGTTGGTTGCCATAATATGACCGGGGCAGAGAGAATACCCACACTCATCCAAGCCATAGCAAACATACTCTGCTAGTTGCCTAAACCAGCCCTCTTCTTCTTTAGTCACTTCACGAGCTAAAATGATGCCATTATCTTGATCGGAAAGGTAATGCATCTCTTGTCGCGCTTGTGATCCAGCAGCAAACCAGCAATAGTCACAAGGAGGCTCCCCGAGTTCTCGCTCAGCCAGTTTCAAAAGCTGTTTATTAAAGGCATCAGCAATTAATGTCATCATCAATTGAATCGTGTGCGATTGAACCCCAGCCTCTATCAGAGATTCAAATACCGCTTGCCGTTGCACGCCTAATGCCTTCAAATCATCTAAGCTATCTTGACGATAAATTCGGCTAATTAAGTACACCGCTTGCATGCTGTTTTTTTGCACTAAGCTTGTTGCGGTTAAAACCCCCGTAATACGGTGGTTCGTCATCACCGGTAGGCTACGGATGTTATGTTGCATCATCAGCTCAATGGCATTTATGATGGGGGCGTTCGCCGCAATTGTAATTGGATTTTCTGTCATAATCTTACTGACCGGCGTTTTAATATCTAATCCCAAAGCAACAACACGCTTTGTGAGATCTCGGTCAGTAATAATGCCTAATAATATTTCCCCATCCATCACTAATGCCGATGAACGGTGCTTACGTACCATTTCTTGAGCGGCATCTTGAACACTCGTTCCCGGAGTAATGACGACGATATTGCCATTTTCTATCGAGGATACTGGGTTTAAATACAACAGACTATCTTCTGTCAGTTTATCGACCTTAGGGCGTGATGCTAACCGTTCACCTTCTTCACAAGCAAAATGATGACGAACAGCTTGGTTTTGCTCCATTGCTAACAATAAAGAAACCCTCGGAATACAGTAGAGTAATGTATTCTCTATCGCGATCACTTGATACTCGCCTGGGGAATCCGCTGTTTTATTTAACACACTGAAACCAAAAACATCACCGGCCCCCAGCCTTGCTCTTAAAGAGCCATCAGCGTAACGCTGTTCCACCGCCCCAGTTCTCACCAGATACAAACCTTGGCCAGCAATTTGTTGCGGTTTTAACACCTCCCGTTGTGTCAAATAGCTAATTTCAACACTATTGACTAACTGGTTTAATTGCATTTCATCTAAGCGATCAAATGGGTCACGCTGCGAGATGAATTGCTTAACCATCGGGATAAGTGATGGCTCCATAATCTGTTACTCTCCTTTATGCATTCACTGATTGTGTTTTGCCTGCTAGCCATGCTTTTGAAAATTTATAAATAATAAACGTTAACAAGATGGCTGCGAAAATATAGTAACCAACCATGACGTAGCTTGGTGCACCTTGAGCTAAATAGACGTACATTGAAATTGCACCCAGCACGATTAGACAAGCTACAGGCGTTGCAAAGCGCCATGGTGAAATGTCCACTTGCTCTGTATACACTTCTTCATAAGGTTTACCGGGGAAGAAATAGCCAATCGTCAACATAAAGATAATATTAGCAACGAACAGAATACCGACTAAATGGAAGAAGTGAATATTCAGGTCTAAGACAAAGTTGCAAATTAAATAGGCCGACATTCCAAATAATAGCCCTAATTTTGCCGCAATAGCAGGCACGCGTTTAGTCATTAAACCAACTAACACGACACTTAAAATAGGTGCGTTAAAGATACCTTGTAATTGCTGAATTAAATAAAACAACCCATCCGGTGCATTAGCCACTAAAGGTGCAATAATCATTGTCGCCAGCGCTAAAGCAATACCTAAATATTTACCGACTTTCACGGTTTGAGCTTCAGTAGCATTCTTATTGATGCGATCTTTATAGATATTCACGGTGAATAAAGTGACGGATGAGTTCAAGCCACCACTGAAGGTTGAGAATACAGCACCAACAACCACCGCGGCGAAAAAGCCAACTAAAAACTCAGGCAGCACCATGTGTACTAATACAGGGTATGCATTATCAGGATTATCAATTTCACCACTAAGAATATGGAATGCAATGATACCAGGCAGAATAATAATAGATGGGATAATTAACTTAAAGAATGCGCACAGCATCACCCCTTTCTGCCCTTCAGCTAAGTTCTTCGCTCCTAACGACTTTTGTACAATTGATTGGTTGGTACACCAGAAAAACATATTGGAAACGATCAAACCAGTAAATAGCGTCGAAAAGGGTACCAGTGAATCTTCGTCACCAATGGAGTTAAACTTATCAGGGTGAGCTTGATAAACTTCACTTAGACCCGCCCACGCATTACCATCACCAACATATAATAATGCAAATATCGTGACTAATAGCCCCCCGATAATAAGCCCTGCACCATTAACGGTATCTGCAATCGCGATTGCTTTAATACCACCAAAAATAGCATAAATAGCACCTAAACCACCGACACCCCATACCATAATCCACAATGCTGTCGTTTTATCGACATTAAAAACATGTGAAACTTGGAATAAACTTTCAAGGGCAATCGCACCTGTATAGAGAACAATTGGTAGCAAAGAAATAACATACATTGCTAAAAATAGAATGGATGTAATTAACAAGGTGTTTTTGTCAAAGCGGCGTTCTAAATATTCAGGAATCGTAGAAATACCTAATTTAAGATATTTCGGTAAAAAATAAATGGCGAATAACACAATAGTTAATGCCGCCATGACTTCCCAAGCCATAACAATAAAGCCGGTTCGGAAAGATAAACCGTTAAGCCCAACAAGATGCTCTGTCGATAAGTTCATTAGCAGCATTGAGCCACCAATATATAGGCCTGTCATAGAACGACCGCCTAAGAAATATCCTTCCGCAGAAGAGGTTAAATGAGCATTTCGTGTTTTGTAATAGGCAATCCCTGCAACTAATAAGGTAAAGCCGATAAATGAAAGTAGAGCCAGCATTAGTACCCCCAAGCCTTTCTATTTATAATTAGCGCATAAATATATGTAAGGTGACTGATGAAGCGGGAGTATGATTTCCCGCTTTTTATAGTTAGTAATCGGTAAATAAGAGGTAATTAAAAGTTAAAGTTGAACTTCTTTGCCTGTTTTTAATGACTCAAGCGCTTTATCTGCTAGATACAGTGCCAACTCACCATCGGTACCCGTTGTTTCTGACTCAGCACGACCGGCAAGAATATCAACAAAGTGATTCCACTCCGCTTTATAAGCTTCGTGATAGCGCTGTAAGAAGAAAAACTCCGGTTTCGCTGATAAGCAACCGACATCGCTTAAAAACTCAACGCTATTCTCTTTGATATTACCTGCGGTTAAGAGACCTTTCTCGCCATGTAATTCAATACGCTGGTCATAGCCATAACCTGAACGACGACTGTTAGAAATTGTTGCCATGGCACCAGAAGGGAATTTCAAAATAATAAATGCGGTATCGATATCCCCTGCTTGTCCAATCGCTGGATCAACAACATTGCTGCCTTGCGCATAGACAGAGCATGGGTTTTCTCCGATCATAAAACGCGCCATGTCAAAGTCATGAATCGTCATATCTCTGAACATACCACCGGAAACTTTTACGTATTCCGCTGGTGGAGGTGATGGGTCCCGTGATGTAATAATTAAAGATTCAGCTTTACCAATCGCGCCTTGTTCGAATAAATTTTTCAGGTGGCGGAACTGTGGGTCATAACGGCGGTTGAAACCAATAAATAAAGGCACATTGTGTTCTTTAACGCTTTTGAGGCACTGTCTCACTCGTTCAAGATCTAAGTGAACGGGTTTTTCACAGAAAATAACCTTGTTGTTTTTTGCTGCCAATTCGATTAAATCCGCATGAGTATCCGTTGCAGAAGCAATCAGAACACCATGAACATTTGGATCTTGCATCGCTTCTTCTGTTGATTGCACTTTTGCTTGATACTTTTCAGCCAATGCGAGGGCGTTAGGCTGATAAGGATCAATCACAGAATAAAGTGAGGTTTCTTTGTGGCCGGCAATATTGACAGCATGAACCTGTCCGATACGTCCTGCGCCAAATAGTGCTATATTGAACATTGAAATGCTCCTTGAGGCTATAAATCCACTATTAGGATATGATGAAATATAACAAATAAAACATTCATTTCAATTTATAATTAATTGAAAATTATGTTTTTGAGCGCTAGGTAACAATTGCTATAATTAAGTGGATTTTTAGTGTTATTTCGATCACAAAATAACAATGTAAACTCAAGCAATTAGGCTAACAGCAGTGTAATTAGTCACAATGAGAGTAAGCCTTAAAGCCATCAATATGAGACTTAACGGCTATTTTGAAATGTATATTTCATTAACGATGATTTTATTACAGTTACTCTCTTTTATTTTTCTGTTTTTTGCCCTTATCAACAGATAAAAAGTTAACTAACCGCCAAAAAACAAAAAACCCAGCTTTCGCTGGGTAACAAAAAATAACTTAATGACGTCAACCACTTTAATCGTCAAATTGCAGCCAATGCATCCATGCAAACTTCCCGATAAATAACCTTACGTTGTTTAACTCAATTCAAGCTAATCCCATGTTATTGCAAACAGGACTCTGCTTAAGGCGATGATGACGACATCCCCTTAACAAGGGTATCAATTCCCCCATCCTTAATCAGTTATTGATGCATCAAAGAATGATTTAAGGCGCGACTATCGGGCGGCAAGCCGCCCTTAGCCCATGACTCTCCCTACAGAGCCATGCGCTAGTACTGCCGTACTCGATTTGCGACCATATCCTTAATTTTATCTGCTGCTGCAACAACTTCTGGTTTTTTCGCTACCTGAGCGGTTCCTGTACGCCACCAAGCTTCATAACCATTAGTCATGGTCTTAGGTAGCACTTTGATATCAATTAAGACACAACCAGACTGTGATTTTGCCTCTTCGATAGCCGCAATTAATTGTGCTTCATCATGAACACGATAGCTTTTACATCCATAACTCTCGGCATTTTTAGCAAAGTCCACTTTAACTAAAGGACCGTCCATTTGCCCCGTTTTAGGATTACGGTGACGATTCTCTGTGCCAAAACTGCCCATTCCTTGACTCATTTGCAGGTTATTAATGCAGCCAAATCCTGCATTATCAAATAACAGAATGGTAATTTTTATGTTTTCTTGGATGGCGGTTTGTAACTCGCTGTGTAACATCAGGTATGAGCCATCTCCTACCATCGCATAAACAGGCTGATCTGGTGCGGCAATTTTCGCCCCTACCGCAGCGGCGACTTCGTAGCCCATACAGGAATACCCATATTCCAGATGATAAGTATCAGGATGTTTAGGTAACCAAATGCGTTGTAAATCACCGGGTAACGAGCCTGCTGCACCAACAACAATAGCGTCATCCTCCATATACTGTTGCATTAGCCCCAGCACACGAGTTTGGGTCAGTTCAGAGCCTAAAACCTCACGGTACTCTTCTAACTTATCATCCAGATGTCCCGCAATTTCAGGAATAAAATTCAATGGATTATACTGAATTGAAAACAGTCTTTCTAACTCAGATTGCCATTGTTTTTTGGCCTGCTGAATACGCTCACCCCACTGAGCCTGATAGCCACAATCTTGTAGCAAGGCATCAAGCGCTGTTAAGCCTTCTTTTGCGTCAGCAATGATTTTTAAGGCATCTAATTTACAAGCATCAAACTCAGCAACGTTAATATTTAAAAACTGGACATCAGGGTGACTAAATAAGGATTTGGATGCCGTCGTAAAATCCGTGAAACGCGTACCGACACCAATGATTAAGTCTGCTTCTTTCGCTAATAGGTTAGCTGCCAAGCCGCCTGTTGTACCAATACCACCGACATTCAGCGGATGATCGGCCACAATGGCACTTTTACCCGCCTGAGTCTCTCCAAATGGGATCGCATAATGTTCAGCAAAAGTACGAAATGCCTCATGCGCCTCGGAATAGCGAACACCACCACCACAGATAAGTAATGGTTTTTTCTTACTACGAATTAAATTTACAGCATCGGCTAAACTCACCATCGTTGCAGGACGGCGTTCAATACGATGAACACGCTTGGCAAAGAAATAATCAGGATAGTCCCACGCTTCACCTTGAACATCTTGCGGTAAACAAATTGTCACTGCGCCAGTATCAGCGGGATCGGTTAATACGCGCATCGCATTGATCATCGCTGCCATTAATTGCTCAGGGCGAGACACGCGATCCCAATAGCGGGAAACAGGTCGAAAGCAATCATTCGTGCTGATCGTACCATCACCATACTGTTCCACTTGCTGTAAAACAGGATCCGGCTGACGGGTTGCGAAAGTATCACCTGGCAGCAGTAACAGAGGGATACGGTTAGCGGTCGCTGTCGCGGCCGCTGTCACCATATTTGCCGCTCCCGGCCCAACAGAAGATGTGACGGCACAAATTTGCTTACGTTTTTTCTGTTTTGCAAAACCCGTTGCGATGTGTGCCATCCCTTGTTCGTTGCATCCTTGATAAACTTGTAGGTGTCCAGGCGCCTCTTCCAGCGCCTGTCCTAAACCTACCACGTTACCATGGCCGAAGATGGTAAATATTCCCTGAATAAACGGATACTGCTCACCATCAACTTCAACATATTGTTGGTTCAGAAACTTAACTAATGCTTGAGCTGTGGTCATTGTCTGCTTATTCATATGGGGCTCCATTTATTCCATAGTTGGCATTGTGAAACTACTTTCATGATGCTCCAGACGTACACTTGCAGGCCAACGGCTGGTAACCGTTTTCATACGTGTATAGAAGCGAACACCATCATTACCATGAACGTTCAAAGGTCCAAAGATAGAGCGTTTCCAACCACCAAAGCTATGGAATGCCATTGGGACTGGAATTGGGATATTGATACCGACCATGCCTGCCATGACATTTTCTTGGAATTCACGGGCAGTTTCACCATCGCGCGTGAAAATAGCGGTACCGTTGCCATACTCATGTTGGTTAATTAATTTCAACCCTGTTTCGAAATCAGGAACACGAACAATCGCAAGTACGGGTCCAAAAATTTCATCTTTATAGATATCCATTTCAGGGGTGACATTATCAAACAGGGTCGGTCCAACAAAATAACCGTTTTCGAAGCCGGCGACTTTAAAATCACGGCCATCAACCAACAATTTAGCGCCTTGTTTCTCACCGCTGGTAATGTAATCACAAATTTTCGCTTTATGCTGTGCAGAAATCACAGGCCCCATATCATTTTCTTTACCTTCAACAATGCCAGGGCCGACAGTCATTTTAGCGATTTGCGCTTCTAAATGAGTAATCAATGTGTCCGCAGTTTCATCGCCAACAGCCAGCACAACAGATAGAGCCATACAGCGTTCACCCGCCGCACCAAATGCAGCGCCCATAATTGCATTTGTCGCCAGATTCATATCCGCATCAGGCATCAAGATACAATGGTTTTTCGCACCGCCGAGAGCTTGGCAACGTTTGCCATGTTCTGAAGCCGTTGTATAGATATACTCAGCAATTGGCGTTGAACCAACAAAGCTAACCGCTTGAACTTCAGGTGCTCTTAAGAGTACATCAACCGATTCTTTATCACCTTGTACAACGTTAAAGACACCATCTGGTAAACCTGCTTCTTTTAACAATTTTGCTAGCGCAATCGCGAGAGAAGGATCTTTTTCAGAAGGTTTAAGTACAAACGTATTTCCCGTAGCCAACGCAACGGGGAACATCCACATGGGGACCATGGCAGGGAAATTAAAAGGTGTAATACCTGCACACACACCTAATGGTTGCATTAACGAGTGGCTATCAACACCTGTTGCAACATTCGCTGAGTGCTCACCTTTTTGTAAATGTGGGATACCACAAGCAAATTCAACAACTTCTAGACCACGAGTTAACTCGCCAACCGCATCGGAAAAAACCTTACCATGCTCTTGAGAAATTAAACGCGCTAAATCATCCATATTGGCTTCAAGTAGTGCCTTAAATTTAAATAGGATACGAGCACGTTTGAGTGGTGACAGTTTTGACCACTTAGGGAAAGCTTTATGGGCGACCTCTATTGCCTGTTTAGTTTCAGCGGCACCGCTCAACACAACTTGAGCTATTTGTTCACCTGTTGCAGGGTTAAATACGGGTGCAAAACGCCCACTTTGGCTGGATACAAGTTCACCGCCAATGAAATTCTGAATCTGTTGCATGTTGCCTCTCTTTAGCTGATAGAGTTACCTTGTTGCTAAAGATATATGAAATATTCATTTCATTTTCAACTAAAACTGAAATAACATTCAATTTATGTGATCCAGACTGAGTTTTTATGAAATTGTCGATTGAAGATAAAGACAGATGTTTTAAAAATCGTTTTAATCAGCCCTCAGTATGAAAGGCAATATGAATTGATTATTCCATTTGGTCGGATTAGTTTTTCAAAAACATTCGACTAACGGCTGAAAATAACTACAATCAATAGCCTAGTCACGGAGGTTTTATGTCAACTGCATCGAATTTGAATGAATTTCAGGAGCAAGTTCGCTCCCGTTACGATGAACTAAGTAAACGGCTGCAACAAGTAGCACGCTATGTGCTGGATAACACGAATAGCGTGGCATTTGATACTGTGGCGGTCATCGCTAAAGAAGCCAATGTTCCACCTTCAACTTTAATCCGCTTTGCCAATGCATTTAATTTCAGTGGATTTAATGAAATGAAACAATTGTTTCGTATGAATTTAGTTGAAGAGACAGCAAGCTATACTGATCGCGCTCGCTTATTTCGTGAAATGGATAGTGACCAAGAACTCAGCGATGATCCCGCTCAGATCTTAAAAGAATTTGCACACTCCAATGCGCAAGCATTACAACAAATGGCGGCCAGAACGCCAGCTGAAGATTTAGAAAAGGCAGTAACGCTTTTATCTGAAGCAAATAATGTTTATATCATTGGCTTACGCCGTTCCTTCAGTGTTGCCACTTATTTAAGTTATGCTCTTAGCCATTTAGAGTGCCGCCCTCAATTAATTGACGGTCTTGGTGGTATGTTCAAAGAGCAAATAAGTCGAATTGGTGAAAATGACGTTGTCATTTCAATTAGTTTTACACCTTATGCTGAAGAAACCATTATGGTCAGCGAAAAAGCAGCACAGACTGGTGCCAAACAAATCGTGATCACGGATAGCCAAATTAGCCCACTCGCAAGTTTTAGTGATGTTTGCTTTGTTATCAAAGAAGCGCAGGTTGATGCATTCCGTTCCCAATCCGCAACACTTTGCCTAGTACAATCGCTCACGGTTGCGCTGGCTTATCGACAAGGCAGTAAACTGGTTTAATCGAAAATGGGCTTTACTCACAAATACCTCCGTTGTGACTAAGCCCAACAGACTCACGTTATATTAAACGCCTTTCTCTACTCCCCACACAATAAAATTAATTAATTTTTTTAAATATCAATAAGATATAATAAAAAATACGATTATTAATCCTTATTAACAGCAGAAAGACCGATAAATATCGAAACACACAATAGATTTATAGATTAAAAATCTCATAACCAATTGAATATAGAGAGTTTATTTAATCCAATATGGATTTATTATCAGCGATAATAAAATTGTGACACCCATCAGAAAACATCAATTTCAATAAAAATAATAATGGAATTATTATTCCACACTGTTATGTTGAAATAATGTAAACACCTGAAACTAATCTTTCGGTGAGGAATGATCACATGAATACACACTTTCTCTATCTCTTTGGCCACCTTCGCTTGCTTGAACAGCAACATGCGCTTGTTTCGTTAAACAAGACGGGTATTGGCCTTATCGGCTCGCCTAGGCATAACCAATGGTATACGCAGGCAATATTACATAGCCAACACCATTGTGAACTTAAATCCGTCTGTGTGCTTGAGTCTCCCCTTCCTTCCGCTTCTTACTTCATTTGTCAAAAAAGAAAAATTGAACAGCTGATAGAAAATGATGCTGTTGATACCGTTATTGTCACCTCCGTCTGTAGTGATGAATTATTAAAATTTATTATTCAGGCCACTATTCATTCAGGTAAAAATATATTACTTAATAATGTTCCAAATTATGGAACTAATGAATTTAACGATTTATTAAAATTAGCCAAACAAAACGATGCTAATATTTGTCAAAGTAACGTATTACTCTTTTCTAACCAATACGACAAAGTTAAAGCAATATTATCGAACAAAAGTATACCCGATAGTGGCTTATTACGTTTATCAGCCCATAGGCAAATTGATCAAAATGACCCGCTTTCTAAAGCTAAATTACGCTCATTAATTGCAGAAAAAGTGACGTTATTACTCAATTCACTTCCTGACTTTAAATTCGATACCTCATCTGTTCAATACTCTCGTCCGCTATCTAATATTGAAGCCGGCGATGTATTAATTATTAACCTTAAAAATAATGATGGCTTTCTCGTTTCATTTGAACTGTTTTTTAATACAGGTAATGTTTCAGATAAATTGTCATTAAAACAACACCATCATGATCTTCAATTCGAGAATTTTCTAATGTTCAATAATCAAAATTCAATTATTGACGAAAACTCATTGATGATAAAGCAACTTGATTATTTCATATTAAGTTTACATAAAATAAACAAAATACGGGTAACTACTCAGTTATTACTGGTTAATCAAATGACTGAATCTATTTTAACACAACTTAAATTAAGTAAATTTATTTAATGATTAAAAACATAATCAATACGAATTAATAACATTAATAATTATAACTTTATTGATTGTTTTTTTTGATTAAATCTAGATTAATTAAGTAATATTACTATATTGAACAATCAAGCCCGGAAGAAACAGAGTAACCGCAGACGCTCTGTAATTTCTTCCGGTCCGATTAACTTTCTCATAGTATCTCGCTATGTTTAATCCTAGTGGTTTTACTGATAGTGCTCACAAGATATTTATACCTTCCTTGCGATATGTTATCCCTTTAATGGAGAGTGCACCGAGTACCTACGTTAACGTTAACAACCCCATATAGAAACGTGGTTGGCTCTAAATTAAATAAGCAGGCAAACTGAAATAATGAATCGACGTCAATACAACTTTCGCCACTTTCAAAACGGCACATTTGATCCTCTGAAACACCAATCAATCGCGCTGTTTGCTTTAACGTCATTTTATGACTTTCTCTTTGTTTACGAATTTTGATACCTAGCATTTTTGCAATATTATCTTTTTGCATAATAACCCCCTAAAATATAATCGAAGTGCAGTTAGTTTTATGGTGCGTAAATTAACATTCAATCCCTATAATTTAATTGATTTAAATTAAACAATTACGCTAAAAAAACCTTCCAATTACGATTATCCACAAAAGAATAATACTAGAGATAAAATAATAACAACTTGAATTACATTAGAAAAAATTAAAAGCAAGCTATGTTATTACCGAAAACGTATTGTGACACTAATCACAAAAAAAACGTATCCTAATTTCGTATTATTCAATTTGGGAATGTCTTTAAAAGACTATAACACATATTTTTAATATGTTTATTATTAATATTTTATTTCCATTTCGAAAAGTAACTATAAGATTAGTTCTATATTATAATCGAATTAAGTAAGTTTACCTTTAAATTTTGTGACATTTTATGTCTATTGATTTCAGACTATTAATTTTTTTTAATAAAAAAACATTTAAAGTCATATTTTAATTCTCAAAGTCTAGTATATTATTGATGATAAAAAGCATAAAAATCAAAAATAGTCATCATTATTAGATAAATAACCGTCATAAAATGATTTCAAAGATTTATATTATATCTGGAAAGTGATAACCAATTGTAAACAGTGAATAACACAATAGTTAGGTCACTGAATTAAAAAGAACAAATATAAAATATATGCAGCAACTGGGGAATCTTTAAATAACAATTTGTTCATTTTGGAGAGTTCTAAGGTATGTCTCATAATGATATGAATAATATGATGATGTTAGCACGTCATTTACCTCAAAAATCAGTTGCCCTAATCCTTGCTGGTGGTAGAGGTACACGTCTTAAAGGTTTAACCCTCAAACGCGCTAAACCCGCCGTTCACTTTGGGGGAAAATTTCGTATTATCGATTTCGCATTATCCAATTGTCTAAATTCTGGAATTAGACGTATTGGTGTCATCACCCAATATCAATCTCATTCATTAGTCCAACATATACAAAGAGGATGGTCTTTTTTCAATGAAGAGATGAATGAGTTTGTCGATTTACTTCCGGCACAACAGCGAGAAATAACAGATCACTGGTATAAAGGCACCGCTGATGCCGTCTATCAGAACATGGATATTATTCGTAATTATGATGCTGAGTATGTCGTGATCCTTGCCGGTGATCACATCTATAAGATGGATTACTCTCGCATGTTGCTCGATCATGTAAATAACGACGCAAAATTTACCGTTGCTTGTATTAAAGTAAAAAAAGAAGAAGCCCATCAATTCGGTATAATGGAAATTGATGATAACCGCTGGATCACTCAATTCCATGAAAAACCTCAGCATCCTCCTGTATTAAAAGCGTCTCCCGATTCATGTTTAGCCAGCATGGGGATCTACATTTTTAATAGTGATTATCTCTACAAAATGCTTGAGGACGATAGTATTTGCCCCAATTCGAGTAATGATTTCGGAAAAGATATCATTCCCAAAATTGTTGCTCGCCGAGAAGCTCTCGCACATCCCTTTGAATATTCATGCGTCACAAGTAATAGCAATGTTCCCCCTTATTGGCGCGATGTCGGCACCTTAGAAGCTTATTGGTCCGCGACACTTGATCTAGCATCTGTGACACCTGAGTTAGATATGTATGACCGAAACTGGCCGATTCGAACTTATATGGAACCATTACCGCCAGCAAAATTTGTGCAAGATCGTTCTGGAAGCCATGGAATGACGATGAACTCACTGGTTGCAGGCGGCTGTATTATTTCAGGCTCTATTGTTATCCATTCCGTATTATTCCCTCGTGTAAGAGTTAACTCATTTTGCAATATTGAATCTTCTATTTTACTCCCCGGCGTCAATGTTGGACGTTCATCACGTCTGCGGCGTTGTATTATCGATCGAGGCTGTATTATTCCTGAAAATACAGTCATTGGTGAAAATCCTGAAGAAGATAGTCAACGTTTCTACCGAACTGAACAGGGTATCGTTCTTGTCACAAAAGAAATGTTAGATAATTTGAATCATGAATAAGGAATGAAATTGTGAGCACCCATTTTGTTTATGAATGTCATTCTCCCCAAGTGACACAAGAGGCACTAAAAAGCTCGATTATCTATAAATTGAAATTTGTGATTGGCAAAGAACCTTATATTGCAACGCAAAGGGAATGGTTAGAGGCTATTTTATTGGCGATACGCGATCGGGTTGTAAACCGTTGGATGACAACTAATCGAGCAACCTATTCGCAGCAGGTTAAGCAAGTTTACTACTTATCGATGGAGTTTTTACTTGGGCGCTCATTATCCAATGCATTGATTTCAATGAATATGTATGATGACCTGACTCAAGTAGTGACTGAACTCGGATTCGATTTCGAACAGTTGTTAGAGCAAGAAACAGACCCAGGTCTAGGTAATGGGGGTTTAGGGAGGCTAGCAGCTTGCTTTTTAGACTCTCTAGCCACACTGAACCTACCCGGTGGCGGCTATGGCATTCGTTATGAATACGGCATGTTTAAACAAACCATTCGTAATGGCCAGCAAATTGAATGTCCAGACGACTGGCTTGCTCATGGAAATCCTTGGGAGTTTCCTCGAACAGAAAGTCGCTATCAAATACAATTTGAAGGCCATGTAGTCGAAGAAGAAGGTCGTTATCAATGGGTAAAAACTAACGATATTATCGCCATTGCTTATGATCAAATCATTCCCGGCTATAATACTGAAGCAACCAATACGCTCCGTCTATGGAGCGCTAAAGCAAGCGATGAGTTCGACCTACAAATTTTTAATGATGGCGAATATTATTCAGCGGTAAAGAAAAAAAATGACTCTGAGAATGTTTCCCGCGTTCTTTACCCTAACGACTCTACCTATTCAGGAAAAGAACTACGCTTAAAGCAAGAATTTTTTCTTGTTTCTGCTTCAGTTCAAGACATACTTTATCGACACTGGCTAGTGTATAAACGTTGGGATAACTTAGCGGACAAAGTAGCCATTCATTTAAATGATACGCATCCTGTTCTTGCTATTCCGGAGCTTATTCGACTACTGGTCGATAAACACCAAGTGAGTTGGCAAGAAGCAATGACTCTGGCAAAAAGAGTATTTTCTTATACAAACCATACTTTAATGAGTGAAGCGCTGGAAACTTGGCCAGTTGAAATGATCCGTAAAATTCTACCGCGCCATTTGCAAATCATTTATCAAATTAATGATGAATTTTTACAGCATGTTAGCCAAGAGTTTCCACATGATTATGAACTTCCTCGACGTGTTTCCATCATTAATGAAGAGCATGGACAGCTCGTTCGAATGGCTTGGCTAGCAGCTATCGTCAGCCATAAAGTGAATGGTGTCTCTAAGCTACATAGCCAGTTAATGACGGATTCTCTCTTTGCTGACTTTGCTAAAATTTTTCCCAATAAATTTTGCAATATCACCAATGGCATTACACCTAGACGTTGGTTAGCCATTGCGAACCCTGAACTCACGTCGATGATAGAAAGTTATATTGGCCAACAATGGTTAGTTGACTTACCGCAGCTCTGCGAACTGAAACACTGGATAGATTACCCACAGTTCTTAGACAAATTGAGCCAAGTGAAAAAAAGTAACAAAATGAAATTGGCGCACTTTATTGCACAAACTCAGCAAATTGTTATCAATCCCGAAGCCTTATTTGATGTACAAATCAAACGCATCCATGAATATAAGCGCCAGCTATTAAATTTGCTGCATGTCATTACTCGCTATAATCGAATATTAGCTAACCCTGAAAAAAATTGGGTACCTCGTGTGGTGATTTTTTCAGGTAAAGCGGCCTCATCCTATAGCGCGGCTAAAAAAATTATTCATCTTATCAACGATGTTGCTACCGTTATTAATAATGACCAACGCATTGATTCACGCCTAAAAGTCGTTTTTATCCCTGATTACAGTGTCAGTTTGGCACAAAAAATTATCCCTGCGACCGATCTTTCTGAACAAATATCTCTCGCGGGTACTGAAGCGTCGGGAACGGGTAATATGAAATTTGCGCTAAATGGGGCGTTAACAATAGGCACATTAGATGGCGCCAATGTTGAAATTCGTGAGCATGTCGGTCCTGATAATATTTTCATATTCGGGAATACCATTGATAAAGTGAAACAAATCAAGCAAAACTACTATTACCCACGCTGGTATTATGAAAATGATACGGAACTAAAACAGGTCATAGACCAAATTGCGAACGGCTATTTTAAACCTGATTCCCCTAATTTTTATCAAGATTTAACGCATAGCTTATTAGATGGCGGCGATCAATATTTACTCTTTGCAGATTATCGTAGCTACATTAATACGCAAGAACAGGTCGATCATCTATATCAAGACCCATTAGCTTGGCAAGCCAAAGTTGCACAAAATATTTGCAATATGGGATTTTTTTCGTCAGATAGAACGATAAAAGACTATGCTTCTCAAATTTGGCAAATTAACCCTATCATTTTGTGAGTATATGATTTAGATTGGACTAATAATTTAAGTTAGGTGTGATTTTAGTCATAAACTTACTTAACTTCACAACTATTTAAAAAAATTCTCAGTCGGCATGCTATCCTGATGCCGACTGGAATGTATTTTGGTATAGCCTAAAAAGTCCAAATCATGTTCACTCTATCTTTATTTTAGATCTTGGACAAAGCCGATTTAAAAGGGTCATCATGCTTCAAGAAAGTGTTATCAGAGAAATTATTCTTTGGATCGAGAAAAATTTAGAGTCTCGCCTATCTTTAGATACTGTTGCTGAAAAATCAGGATATACTAAATGGCATTTCCAACGCCTATTTAAAAACCAAACAGGGCTTGCCTTAGGTTCCTATATCCGTGCTAGACGTTTATCTTGTTCAGCAGTGGCTCTTCGGCTCACAAACGATAGCATTATGGATATCTCTTTGCGTTATCGATTTGACTCGCAACAAACATTTTGTCGAGCCTTTAAAAAACAGTTCAATGTCACACCTTCTGAATATCGCAAAAGAACAGGCTGGAAAATTGAAGGCTTTTGTTTGCCATTAAGGGAAAGCAAAGAATTTAGTGTTGAGGTTAGCCTAACCAAGTTAGAGCCCATTACACTTATCGGCAAACAGCACCGGTATACAAAAGGGATTAATGAGTGGAATTTTAAAACCGAAGAACTCAGACGCTATTACTGGCGAGAATTCCTCAGTGAAACCCAATGCGTTACCACTAATTTATATGCAATTCATGGCGTTGATACGATCGACTCGCAGGAAGGACAATTTTGTTATACCACTGCATTGGATGAGGATGACCTTGATACTGTCGCCTTTAATCCCAAAACGATGACTCTCCCTGATGGTGACTATTTACAAATTAAGTTTACCTGCGATGAGCTTCATGGCATCGATTACAACGATATCATCTACACTGTTTATGGGAAAGTCCTCGCGAGTATGGATATAGCGAGAGGCGAAGGCTGTGACATTGA
This sequence comes from Providencia sp. PROV080, assembly GCF_033688105.1. Lineage (NCBI taxonomy): Bacteria > Pseudomonadati > Pseudomonadota > Gammaproteobacteria > Enterobacterales > Morganellaceae > Providencia > Providencia sp. PROV080. Next base: position 1,446,339 of record NZ_CP096346.1, on the reverse strand, counting down.
AAACTATGTCTTAAAAACTAAGCCTAATTACCAATCATTTCTTAATAGTCCTCGTACCTACCTTAAAGAGCTAAACTATTATATTCCCGTCATTATCTGACACTATCATTGCCCTTCGCAACGCGAGGGGTTATGACTCCCATCCTGAACGTTAATAAAAAAACAAAACAACCGCAGTAATATTGCCGATAATACATATTCGTTTATATGGACTGAAGCAATAAAAATACATCAATCATAAATTCAAAAGCTCCTCAAATAGAATGATGACTCATTATCAACCATCATCATAAGCTCTATCAATTACCGATAAAATCGTCATTCAAATGTAGTCTATTATTTAATTCAATATATTGATGATACAAAAAAGACATTTTAGATTTAGAATAAAATGTTCATGTGAGTTAATCGTTAATTCCCCATCTTCTGTATACAGCTATTTTGACATAAATAACGTTGAATACTTTTATGATCATTAACATTAATAAATATCAATTTCATTATCAAAACAAACATCAATAAATGATGTTCCAATAACGACTATATTGTATCATTCCACATATTTATTTGAATGTTGTTTAAATAAGGTTAATATTTAATATAACTATCTCCCATTGAAAATAGATAAATATCGCGTTAGGATAAATCTGAGTCTTATCTTTTGAAAGGACAGATAAATAATAATCTAACTTTACGATAAGGGACTAATGATCATGGTTAAAAATAATACACCAACGGGTCTTATGGTTATCTTTGTCGGCTTACTCGCCGCGCTAGCAGGCCTTTTTTTTGGTTTAGATACCGGTGTTATTTCTGGCGCCCTTCCCTTTATAAGTCAGCAGTTTGATATATCTTCAACCCAACAAGAACTCGTCGTTAGCTCAATGATGTTCGGTGCAGCCGCCGGTGCAATTATTAGTGGCTGGTTATCTTCTTTGGGGGGAAGAAAGAAAAGTTTATTAATTAGCTCAATATTATTTATTATCGGTGCGTTAGGTTCTGCTTTTTCACCCAATGCCAATATACTTATTTTTTCAAGAGTCATATTAGGACTCGCTATTGGTATTTCATCATTCACGACCCCCGCTTATTTATCAGAAATTGCACCTAAAAAGATCCGGGGTGGGATGATCTCTATGTATCAGTTAATGATTACTATTGGTATTTTACTGGCTTTTATTTCTGATACTGCTTTTAGTTATGATCATGCATGGCGTTGGATGCTGGGAATAACCGCTATTCCTGCTGTTCTGTTATTTATTGGCGTCACTTTTTTACCCGAAAGCCCTCGTTGGTTAGCCAGCAAAAATAGGTCTAATGATGCCAAAGCTATTTTATTAAAATTAAGGAAATCAGAAACTGAAGCAATACAAGAATTAGAGGATATATTTAACAGCTTAAAAGTAAAACAAACTGGATTTGGATTATTCAAAAGCAACAGTAATTTCCGCCGCACTGTCTTTTTGGGGATTGCATTACAATTTATGCAACAACTGACCGGTATTAATGTCATTATGTATTATGCGCCCAAAATTTTTTCGCTCGCTGGTTTTGAAAGTACCGTGCAGCAAATGTATGGCACCGTTCTCATTGGTCTCGTCAACGTCATCGCCACTATTTTTGCGATTTCGATTGTTGACCGTTTCGGACGGAAAAAATTATTAACCTTTGGCTTTAGTGTCATGGCAATCAGTATCGGTTTTCTTGCCTACTTATTATCATTCGATGCTCACTCTCAATTATCACAGTACACTAGCATCGCCTTTTTATTAATCTTTATTATTGGCTTTGCTGTGAGTGCAGGACCCGTTATGTGGGTGCTCTGTTCTGAAATTCAACCTTTGAGAGGACGTGATTTTGGTATCACTTGTTCCACTACATCAAACTGGATAGCCAATATGATTGTCAGTGCAACCTTCCTAACATTGCTATCAACATTAGGAGACACCAATACATTTTGGGTTTACGCGGCACTGAACGCCCTATTTATTATTGTCACACTCTACTTTGTGCCTGAAACAAAGAATGTTTCATTAGAGCATATTGAAGAAAATTTAATGAAAGGTCATGCCCTGAGAGATATTGGCCGCTAACCATATTTAGCGCTATCCATCGTTCTTTTATAAAATACCCGATATCACTATCGGGTATTTTAGACCACTGACGAGCCTCATGCTTTTTGCATGGGGTTTATTCGCCGTTTAACGACTGACGTCATTTCGTTCCAAGGGAAAAACTACCATGACTCCGATATGCGACCCCGATGGTATTTTGTCCCTACTGTAGGGGCTTTTTACTCTGAAAGAAAACTTATTTGCACACTGAAACGCCACCATCAACATACAGTGAAGCCCCAGTCATAAAGCTCGACATAGAGCTCGCCAGAAACAACGCTGAAGATGCAATTTCTTCCGGTTCAGCTAACCGCTTCATTGCATGTAAATTGGCAGCCCATTCACGCTGTTGCTGATCTCCTGCCATGTCCGTGTTAACCCCACCCGGTAAAATAACGTTTGCCCGTATTTTCTTATCGGAATAATCCGCAGCGATACCTTTAGCTAATGCCAGCAAGGACGCTTTTGCCGTACCATAACTGCTCATTCCGGGAAGCCCAACACGACTGCCAACAAAACTGGATGTGAATATGATCGAGCCACCACCCGATTTAACCATCAAGGGTATCTGGTGTTTAACCCCTAAGAACGCAGCGGTAGAATTTGTATTCTGAACTTGATTCCATTCATTGAGATCGAACTCGGCAACGGGTTTTATTGGCCCGACCATACCGGCATTGTTAATCGCAATATCCAACTGACCAAACTCTTGAGATATTAGGTCTGATATTCCCTTATGCGTTTTTTCTAAACACACATCTCCAACATAATAAATCGCCGTTCCCCCCGCAGAACGGATCTCACTTACCACTCGCTGAAGCTCTTCTTCACGCCGGCCAGTCAAACAAACAGAAGCCCCGTTCTGTGCGAACATGATGGCAATAGAGCGACCAATGCCTGAAGATGCGCCAGTAATAATTGCCGTTTTACCTTTAAGTAGCATGTTAGATACCTCATTGACGATGATGAGCTCAATGTACTGTGCTTTGAAAGTGTAAAAACTCTGGTTATTGCTTTTTATTTTGCCCAAAAGTCATGGTTTATTGTGTGACAATCAGGCCTGCGTTTTTATTTTCGGCGGGACAATCACTGACACTGTCAGTAAAAAAGCACTGACCGCAATGAAAGAGAGGAAGCCACCCTGTATTGCGAAGACATCAAAAATAAATTCAAGCCTCATCGCGATATCGATTTTTCTAACAAGGCGCTCTTCAGAAATCAGTTCATTCACCGCAAGGGCTGCGAACTGATATTGTTGGGGGAATGCTTCTTTTAACCAATCGGTTAGCACATTATTTATACTGACCTTATAAGATCAAAGCCCTCAAAAAACGAGGGCTTTGTCAGTCGTTTGAAATACCCGATATCACTATCGGCTATTTTACTTTCAATCCGTAATATCTAATTAAAAAGTTAAGTTTAATTTAGCCCAAAACGTTCTACCAGGCTCATTTACAGGTTCATTAGATGAATAACCAAATCCACTATTACCTGCTAAATTGAGGTGTTCGCTATAGTTTTTATCAAACAGATTATCCACACCAGCACTTAACTTCATATGATCGTTAACACGATAAGCGGTATTAAGAGAGAAAATAGTAAAACCAGCACTACGACCAAAATCTTTACCCACGACATTACCATCATTGATTGCAACACGATGTTGGCTGCTAACAACACGCATTAACCCTGTCGCAGTCCAATCATTTTTCTCCCAAGATAACCCGAAACGCGTCTCTAATGGAGGCATCTGTGGTAATGGTTGTCGATCACTACGATTCTCTCCCCAAGCATAGGCAAGACTCACATCCGCTTTCCATTCATCCGTTAATTTATGAGCAACACCCAGTTCTCCCCCCATAATCATGGCATTAACGTTTTCAACTTGGCTTTCTCGTGAATTATGTGGGTTATAACGGAATAAAATGAAGTCATCCACACGGCCAATATAAGCAGAAACCCATGCACTGGTTTTTTCGTGATGATATTTTGCACCGATATCTAACTGAGTCGTTTTTTCAGTTTTTAAATGATCAAATACATTCGTTGTACCATCAGGGCCATAGGTTGGTGAAAACAGCTCCCAATAATCAGGGAATCGCTCGGTATAACCCACCCCCGCGTACAACATGACTGGCATATCCGACAACGAATGTTCATAACGCACAAAACCAGCCGGCATCACGGTATTACGGCCAGATGAGCCAATCGTAGTATCATTATCCACTAAGACCCTATCTGCTCGGGCACCTGTAACAACTTTTCCATGTTCGTTGGCATCCCATGTCAGCTCACCAAAAATACCGTAATCTTGAAATTGTGCATCTTTATTCCAGTGATCATTGCTCTCTTTACGATGTGTGTTACTTTGCATATCAGCACCAGCGCGCAGTTCATAATCACTCCACAGCCAAGTTCCCATGACCCTACCACCGACGGTTTTACGATCAACACGCATCTTCATTGGCATGTTCATCATGCCATGACCACCGCCCATCATATGTCCCATATGACCTGAGCCACTTCCCGCAGAGCCACTGGTATCACGCAATGAGTAATTATCCATGATATGGTCCGCGTAGTTGTAATACAGGTTGGCTTCTAATTTATCAAAATGAGTACTAATGTTCGTTTTTTCAAAACGCATACCTAAGCTTTCACGCTTAAATTGCGAACCATCCATTCCACGGCCGGCATAACGCGCTTCTCCATCCCCTTTCCCCGCGGTAAGTTCTAATAACGTATACTCGTCAGGGGTCCAACCAAGGGCTACATCGGCATTCCATTTATCCCATTTTGATGGCACCTTATTACCATCCCCATCTTTATAGTCATTCGAACGCGATTTGTTACCAATCAAACGTAAGTAACCCTTTTCATTGCCCATACTGACATCCGCATTCGTATCCCAACGCTGATTTGATGCGACTAACGCACTCGCATTTCCTTGAATGCCCGCTTTATCAAATACTGGCTTTTCACGCTCAAAACGGATAGTTCCCGCTGAGTTTCCAGGTCCCCACAAAACAGACTGTGGCCCTTTAATCATTGTCAGTAAGTCAAAGTTTTCTGGTGATATATAAGACGTAGGAGCGTCCATACGTGATGGACAAGCCCCCAACATTTCACTGTTGTTGGTTAAAATACGTAATCGAGAGCCAAACATACCTCGAAATACTGGGTCGCCATTGGTTCCACCATTACGAATCTGCGAAAAACCGGGGATGGTTTTTAAATAATCAGAACCATCACTTGCAGGCACTGGCTGCCGAGGTGTTTTTGGTGATGTACTTATCAGCAGTGGTGAATCAACAGGTGCTGTCACTATCATCACCGCGCTGTCTGAGAATTTACTTTGATTTTCTTCATGAGCGAATGCTGTATTTGCAATAAGCGCAGTAGCAACCCATATTGCGACAGGTGCGATGACCAAATTTTCTTTTTTCATTATTTTGCCTAGTTCTTTTCTTTATGACGTAACAATGCCGCCTGAATTGGCCAAGCCAAATTCAAGATAAAGCGCACCCTTTGCACTTAATACGGCAAATGTGACAGATTAAATTTAATATTTTTCAATAATTAAGAAGAAAAGTGTGTAGGCGGCGCTCGTGCAAAGCGTAGAGACCAAGGTCGAAATAGATAAAGGCGAACACAAGGTTCTAAGGGTAAGTCAATCGTTAAAGTGAGCAGTTGGCGAATAACCACTGCAATAAACAAAATGATAAATGGGAAATGAATCAATAGCTGACAATAGCCACAAGCAATGTCTTCCATTGGAGATAACCCAACGCCTGACATAAGCAGGTGATTCATCATACCACTTGCATGGCATTCTTCTGGCAATGGCATCCCTTGATGCGCATGGTGCATCGCATGTTGTGCCTGACTATCCACAAGAGAGCAGTCTGCCATCTGCATCATTGATTTTGATATCAATGGGGCAATAAACAGCATTGCGACAGCAAGAAGCGCAAGATAAGCGGCGAGTTGTCTATATTTAGCTTGCAGGTGCAACGTTTTTCCGTCATATCTGTTTTTATTTTTTAACGGGCAAAAGTGTATCCTATTTACCTTCTGGTTGTTATCGTTTTTTGTCAATAATGTTACCCATAAGATAGAAAATGTGCTTCACGCTTCGTTTCAAAAGATCCAATAAAAAGCGGCAATCGCTATTACGCTATCGCCGCAAAATAAAAAACGAATAACAAAGGGTGACTGATTAAGTGAGTAAATTAGCTGGGTTATCGATACATAAACGATCTAGCGTTGCTTTATCAACACCTTTTTTCGCCAATAACGATAAGAAAACATTGGGAACAAATCCCCAACCATTTCCACCATTTTTAGCCCACATCTGTTTTAAGAAAACATCGTGACTTAAAACAATCTGGTTACTGTATCCCAACTCGATCAGTTTATAGACTGCATCAACCGTTTCAGTAACGGTTGGCGCAACCCCTTCTTTTGGAAAGGAAATATCAAGACCTATCATATCGAATTCAAGCCATACGCCTCTGTCCAACATACGACGTTGATAATCGATATCCTTTCCGGAGGGATCTGAATGTGCCAATGAGATTTTAGCGGGGTTAACACCCATTTCTTTAATTAAGATATCCAATACCTCATCACCACGACGTTGCCAGCCTGGCATATGAATATTCATAGAAACATGGTCGTTGGCTAGCTGTGCTACAGATGCTGCTCTAAGGCTATTTTTTTCGCCCTCAGTAAAAAATGGTGACACCCCAATCTCACCAATCATACCTGCTCGAATATCCGTGCCATCAATACCAATATTTAATTCATCATCGATCATTTTGGCCATCTCATCGATGCTTTTAACCAGACGCTCGCCTTCAAATTTCTCGATATATAGCCCCGAGGAAGCAACAACATGAATACCTGTTTTTATCGCCACTTCACGTAATTGACGGACATCACGACCAATCGCTTCAGAGCCTGTTGCATCAACTAAGGTTTTCCCTCCAAGCTCTTTGAAGTTATTCACTTCATAAATCACATCATCGATGGGTTTTTTATCCATATTGTCACAGCAGCAATATGGATCATGTTTAAGCCCCCACTGAATATCCGCACTGACTTTTTTATCGACTAAGACATGTGAGAAATCATAAAAAGGTTCATCGACTACCGTTGATAAATCGTTAAACAGATGTTCATGGGGAAGAGTCAAACCCATATCTTCTTTTTTAACTGGTCCAGTTACTGTCTGAATATAACCTTTCATTTTATACTCCTGCTGTTTTTGCAGCCTTTGCTTCTTTAAATTCAGGAATAGTCGTAATAATCGCACCGACGAGTGCAAATAGAGTTCCAATGATCGTCACTAGATAAACAGTATTTCCCAGTGATGGCAGCAATAAATCAATCAGCACAGAACCGAGTAATTGCCCTGCTGTTGATGCCACCCCTAACATTAACAATCCTAATCCACGAACCAATATAGCCATTAATGCGATAGACATAAGTCCTAATGGTCCACCGAGATACATCCACCACACACCTGGTAATTCAAGGGTGATGTGACCCAGCGCCATACGAATCACCAGCGCGACGGTTAAAACGGTGAAGCCAACAATAAAGTTCCAAGTGATAGAGACCATCATTGACCCTGTCGCTTCTGCAACTTTCGAGTTACCCGCAGGCTGCCATCCAGCTAAGAGACCGGCTAAGAATGGAAGAATGGCTAAGTAAATCGCTGACGTCGAATGCCATTGCGGTGAAACAACAAATAAGGTGGCAACAACAGCAAAAACAGCCCCTAATACACGGAAAGTGGTAAACGGTTTTTTCTCGTCAATACCGATCCCAAAACGGTCACACAGTAAGCCTGATAATAATAGTGCTGAAATCAATGCGGTTTGGAATGTTGCGATCCCCAGAGCACTCGCAGAAGCCCCTTCAGAGAAGACGACCATTGCGCCACATAAACCTGCAAACCAGTTCCATAATGGAATTTTACGTTGTTTAATTAAACTGGGAATGGCAGCAAATTGTTGTCTGGTCTGTTTTTTAGCTATGATAATAAAAAACATCACAACTAAACCGCTGGCGAAAGAAATCACAGCGCTGGCATTACCGTCTTTTAATACATCCCCTAGTTGCCCATTAACAGCAGATTGCATTGGCGATAACATACCGGCTAAAACCGTTGCTATCATCAGTAAAGGTGTAGAATAACTTTTTGCACTCATAAAATATTCCTTTTGGATTTTTGACTATGAGTCATTATTTTTGTAATCGGAGTACAAAGTGCGGGGGAACTCCCCACACTTAATTTCTTATTTTTTTGCTATTTTACTTTTGATGATATTTTAATTAGCGAGCGATCTTTTTTAGAATATTTACCCACATATCAGAGTAATGTTCCCAAGCCATAAATTCTTTACTTCCCCAATGTGGTGAGCAATCACTCATAAAACAGGCTGTTTTACCTTTTTCATATTCGCCGAAAACTAATAATGGATCTTCGCCAATATTTAGAACCGTTTCAGTATTATCTTTAGCTTTAACTTTGTTATAGCCTAAGAACATTGGCCAATTGCCAAAACCTTTAACTGAATCGTGTGCAGAATTAACTGGCGTTGCAAAAATACCTTCTGGTGTTTCAACACGGTCATCACCGTCTAACATTTCAACTGGCAATACATCCGCCAATAGCGTATTTTTATAATTCGCTTTAGCTTCAATGCCCATAAAGGACAAATAGCCACCAATCATTAATAACCCACCACCATTAATTACGTATTGCTTAATTAATTGCAGTGCATTTGGTAATACTTTCATATTATAGAAAGTATCATTCTGTAATAGGAATGTATTTGCACCAATATCGCTGATGACAACAACATCATATTTTTCCAATTCCTCTACCGTTTTAGGAAATGCCATTTGAACGGTATGAGCAGGCATATAATCAATTTCGACATTTTTATTTCTTAGGCAGCTTAATAAAAATGTCGCACCCTCTTCATATTTACTCGAAGTAAAACTGTCGTAGCCTTTAGTATGAATCATATGAATGTGCCATGACTCACCAATAAATAAAATTTTCATTTTTATTCCTCTTTCAGAATATGAATTATTCAGGGGACTGAGTAACAACCTGCGAGTAGGTTGTTTGGTTAATACGATACATCACATTAATATCTTCAGGCATTTCTGAAGCATTACTGGTTTCTACGGCAAGCGATGAAAATGCAGAGGCATAACGCAACGCATAAGAAAACTGTTTGCCTTTCGCTAATGATGCGGCCAACGCACCATTAAACGCGTCTCCTGCACCTGCGGTATTTTTAACGACTGCCGTATAAGCGGGGGAGTAAATGAATTTATTGCCATCATAAGCAATAGAACCTTTACTTCCCAGCGTTATGACAACCTTCTTAACACCTTTGGTATGAATAATTTCTGCCGCTTTTTTTGCAGATTCCATATCAACAACATTGACACCTGAGAGCAAACTCGCTTCAGTTTCATTTGGCGTTAAAATATCGACCTTTTCCAATAGCTCTATCGCAATGTCACTATAAGGTGCTGGATTTAAAATAATTGGGATATTATATTCATTACCTATTGAAATAATTTCCCTTAATGCCTCAATATTGGTTTCAAGCTGCAACAGGATAATATTAGAATTAATAATCTTATCTTTTTGGATTTTCACTTCATCTGAACTAATATCCATATTCGAGCCAGGATAAATTGAGATGATATTTTCGCCACTATTTTCCGAAACAAAAATTGATGCTGTACCTGTTTGGAATTTTTCGGTCTGATAAATAGTTGATGTCTTAATTTTTGATGATGAAATAAAATTCACCGCATAATCACTAAATTGGTCAGTACCAATTTTAGTAATAAAGTGTACCTGTGAGTCTGAATAACTTGCAGCTAAGGCCTGATTACATCCTTTGCCACCCGGTGAAAATATAAATTTATTTGATAATAATGACTCGCCAGCCTCTGGTAATCGAGGCAAATAACTTATCATATCAACATTAAATGAACCTAATACACAAACTTTGCCGTTCACTGAATCATCCTTATTGGTAATTTCATTAAGGCTATCGTTACATTCAAGAAATTGTATAATTTCTTTTTTTGCAACTTTATCTAGGGATTCAAATTCAATGAATGCGCCACCATGGCAACGGCTAACAATTCCTTTTTTTGCCAAAGAATTTAAATCTGCTCTAATGGTTTCTTTTGTGACATTCAGTTCTTTCGACAAAACAGAAACTTTTGCTGAGCCTGCATTTTTTAAAAAATTAATTATTTTTTTATGTCGTTCTGCTTTCATGCCATTTTACCTCATGGCATTTACTCTAATTCAGATAATGTTATTTTAATGTGATAATAATCATATGTTCCCAAGACAAAGCAAAAAAAAGCAAAAAACACAAAAATAAAAACAAAAAAAAGCAAAAGCATATTACGTTAAGGTAAATTTAATTTTAAATACAAAATAAAATAAGAAAACATTAGCTAATTTAATTATCATTTGATTTAAGATTAAAATAACATCTATATGATTTATTATAAAAAAACAAAATTAAATGAAATTAGACATTTATTTCAATCAATTATAAAAAGAAAAATAAACTTATCACTAATAGTTAATTATAAAGAGTTTTAAATAAATAAATTACTTAATTTTCAATTTTAACCCGCTAAATTCAAAATTGAATCGATTCAAATTTTTGCATTTTCATTGATTTTATTTTTTCCTATAAATGTCATCAGTAGACTAAAAAATTCGGTTCCACTCCAATCAGCACCCTGTCACACGTTGCCTGACCAGAAAAATGATGGCTAATACAACTCACAGTAAAAGGTAACCTATTGACATTAAAATTAAATCTATCGTGAAAAATAAAAAAAGGGAGCTTTAGCTCTAATGCCGATCAGTTAAGAACTAAATAATGAGTTGAACGATCCTACAGTTCTGCAAAAATCCGTAATCATTCCAAAAATTACGGATTTTTTTATGTTACTTAGCCAAGCACTCGAGACTGTTCAGGCTTTCTCTCCAACAGAATTTACAGCCCTTTCGGACCTCCTTTCCGCTGAACTTATTGATGAATGTCTCGTGGATGCTGGGGTTGTTACGATAAGAAAACGCCGTCTTCCGATGGAAATGATGGTATGGGCTGTAACAGGAATGTCCCTTTTTCGTTCTCTTTCCATGGCGCAACTCGTTTCTCATTTAGACATTGTTTTACCAGGTAACCGGCCTTTCGTTGCACCAAGTGCCGTTGTTCAGGCACGTCAACGGCTAGGGGAAGATGCAGTCCGTAAAGTATTTGAGAAAACAAGTCAGCTCTGGCTTGATAAACTGCCATTATCACACTGGAACGGATTAACCCTAATGGCTGTCGATGGCACATTATGGCGTACACCAGATACCCCTGAAAATGATGCCGTATTTGGGCGAACAGCCAATGAACACTCACGTTCTGATTGGCCGCAACTTCGCATGGTTTGCCAGATGGAGATCACAAGCCATCTGATTTCGGGCGCACATTTTGGTAGCGTTTCCGAGGTGAGCGAAATTGGCCTTGCTGCCAAATTGACAGAGCAAACCCCGGATAGTTCTCTGACCATTTTTGATAAAGGATTTTATGCTCTGGGGTTACTTCACCATTGGCAGTCCTCTGGCGTAGAGAAACACTGGATGCTCCCATTACGTAAAGGCTCACAGTACCTAGTCGTAGAGAAACTCGGCTCCGGAGATGAGTTAGTTGAATTACGTCTATCCCCTCAAGCACGCAAAAAATGGACTAACGCTCCAATGATATTGAGAGCTCGATTGATAACAAAAGACGTGAATGGGAAGAGGGTTCAGATATTAACATCAATGAGTGATCCACTTCGATACCCCAACGCCGATATTGTCGACCTGTATGGGCATCGTTGGGAAATAGAACATGGCTTCAGAGAAATGAAGCAGCATATGTTGAATAATGAACTCACATTGAGGAGCAAAAAGCCCGTCTTAGTAAATCAAGAGTTATGGGGAATGGTACTCGCGTATAACTTACTGCGGTTTATGATGGCTCAGATGGCATACAGCTTGAAAGATACAGAGCCCTATCAGATGGGATTTAAACAAACTGCGATATACCTGAGTGCCCAACTGAGCCTGCTTCCCGCGGTTGCTCCGGGAAACATACCAAAATTCATTAATGGGATATTGGCAATGGCTAGAAGTTTTGTTCTACCGAGTCGACGACAAAGGCATTACCCTAGGGCGGTAAAGAAAAAGCCGCAACGATACCCGTTACGGCGATATTAATGACTTAACTGACAAGCATTAAGCTTTAGCTCCCCTTTTTTATTTCGTTGAAAAATTTAACCCGCTACTGCTGAGCCGCTTTTTTCTCATGTATCATCATTAATGCTTGCTCAATACTACGTTCAATAACATGTCTACGCTGATCGTTTTCAGGCAATAGCTTCAGCATCATCTGCCAAGCCGAGATTGCTTCAGCGTAACGTTCTTGTTCAAATGCATTAAAGGCAAACATACTGAGTGCCTTCACATTCATTCGATTTTCAGCGATCAATTTGCGTAATAACTCGCCCCCCAACCGATTATCTTCCGGATCAGAAGAACGGGTTAAAACCTCGGCATAGCCTAATGCAATGTTATCATCTGTGGGTTTAAGACGGTAAGCACGCCCATATGCATCTGTCGCCATTGTTGCGTTATTTAACGCCATGCCTATGCGACCTAACATCACCCATGCATCCACATTCAAAGGTTCATCCTGTAACCGAGAACGTAGTCCTAATGCAAGGCGTTCCATTTCTTCATTATTTAATGGCGGCTCTGACGGATCTAATGCCCTATCGAGTAAAGCTGGAGCTTGCTGGTAAGCCAAATTCCAATCGGTAACTTTGCTATAATTTCCTACCTGATAATAAGCTGCAATCCCAATACCAACAGCAATAATCACTCCAGGAACATATACCCAACCACTTGCGCGTGTTGATTCTAGTGCATCAACCAGTTGCGGCTCATGCTCAGCAACACTCTTTATACGTATTCGCTTTTTAGAACGTGCATAGATAATCCATCCCCCCACAATAATAGCGGCAAAAGGTAAGCCCCATAACAACAGTGTTAATGGCGTCAACGGCGGATTATAAGTGACAAAATAACCGTACCGCGCCACCATATAATCAACAATTTCGTCACGGCTTTTGCCTTCTTTCATTAGCTCATACACTTTTTGGCGTAAGTCTAACGCGATCATAGAATTTGAATCAGCGATACTATTATTTTGACATTTAGGGCAGCGTAGCTCCTCGGTTAATTTACGAAACTGCTGCTCCTGTTGCTCATTATCGAAGGTAAAAACCTCTGTCGCTGCAAAAGTATGCGTAGCAGTCAGCAGAAACATCAAAAAGCCAATAAGGTATTTCATTGATTGGCCTCCTTGCTATATCTATCCCACAGCGGCTTCATTTCCTTATTCCAGACTTGCTCATCCATCGCTCCTGCATGGCGATAGCGAATAATACCATTGCCATCAATCAAAAAAGTTTCTGGGGCTCCGTAAACGCCTAAATCAAGGCCTAACATGCCTTCACCGTCAAATAGGCTTAAATCATAGGGATTACCTAACTCGCGTAACCAAACAATGGCTTTTTGCCTATCATCTTTGTAATTGAGGCCTACCACTCGTACCCCCTGAGCTGCAAGTTCATTGAGGTACTTATGCTCTGCACGACACGTAGGGCACCATGTTGCCCACACATTTAATAAAATAGGTTTACCCTGTATCAAGACATTAGATTCGTAATGTTGTCCAGGGTTTTCCAAAGACTCTAAACGAAATACAGGCACAGGTTTTCCGACTAAAGCAGACTCCAATAAGCGTGGGTCATCACCTTCCGCATTCCGCATTAATTGCCATAATAAAACCGCAGCAATTGCAGCAAAAATAACCAATGGGATCAAAAATACTTTGCGGCTCATACAGCCTCCGGCACAGGTTTACGGCGACGATAACGTGGATCGAACAGGCAGAACAGTGCACCAACAGCCATTAAGATGCCGCCAGACCATATCCAACGTACAAATGGTTTATAGTAAAGACGCATCGTCCAAACATTTGGACCGATTTCTTCACCTAATGCCGCATACAGGTCTCGGGTAAAACCGCCATCAATAGCCGCTTCAGTCATGACTGCACGACTGGTATTATAAAAACGCTTTTCAGGCTGAAGTTTTGTCAGCAGTTTGCCGTTTTCTTTAACATCAATATTACCAATAACACCTTGATAGTTAGGGCCATCTGCTTCATGTACCCCATTAAATACAAAAGTATAATCACGGATAACCACACTTTCGTTCGGTTTCATTTTAACATCACGTTCAATGCTGTAATTTTGGCTAAAGGCAATTCCAACAATCGTCACCGCCAAACCTAGATGTGCAAATACCATTCCCCAATAGCTCGGCGTCAGCTTAATTTTTTTGCTAATACGCACTCGCATTTCAGCGACGGCTAATATCGCTATCCAACAAGCCATCATCAAGCCAAGTATGGTGAGCGCCTCAAATCTATCTTGCATGAGCCACGGTAACAGAAATGACAAAATCAACGTCACTAACAATGCAATCAGTAATAATTTGCGAATTGATGCGGGGCGATCTCGTCCCCAACGTACCAGCGGCCCGATACCTAATAACAGTGCGAATGGCACCATCAAGGCAATAAACATGGTGTTAAAGAAGGGTTCGCCTATCGAAATACTTCCAAGGCCGATTTGTTTATGAACCAGCGGTAATAATGTGCCTAATAACACCACTAGCATGGCGGCTGTTAAGATCACGTTATTAGCCAATAACATCGACTCTCTCGACCAAAGCGCATTATTAACGCGTGAACGCACTTTGTGCCCTCTCACTGCGAACAGCAGCAATGAACCGCCAATCACTAACACCATAAAGGCTAAAATAAATAACCCTCTGGAAGGATCTGAAGCGAAAGCATGCACAGAAACCAATACGCCAGAACGAACGAGGAAGGTACCAAGTAAGCAGAGTGAGAATGCAAAAATAGACAACAATAGTGACCAAGCCTTAAAAGTGGCTCTCTGCTCAGTGACTGCCAATGAATGTATTAACGCGGTTCCGACTAACCAAGGCATAAATGAGGCATTTTCAACAGGATCCCAGAACCACCAGCCTCCCCAGCCTAGCTCATAATAAGCCCAAGCTGAACCTAGCATGATCCCTAATGTTAAGAAAAACCAAGCTGCCATCGTCCATGGCCGAGCAAAGCGCGTAAACGAACTATCTAAGCGACCACTTAATAGCGCTGCAATCGCGAACGCAAAAGCCACCGAAAATCCGACATAGCCCATGTACAATAATGGTGGATGAAAAATCAAACCGGGGTCTTGCAAAAGTGGGTTGAGGTCACGACCTTCAATTGGGAAAGACGGTAATGTGCGTGAAAATGGGTTAGAGGTAAAAATAATGAATAATAGAAAACCTACACTGACCATTCCCATCACGGCTAAAACGCGTGCCACAATATCCAGTGGCATACGATAGCTACACAAGGCGACCGCAAATGTCCAACCACTCATCAACAGTACCCATAACAGCAAGGAACCTTCGTGAGCTCCCCATGTTGCCGCCACACGGTACCAGATCGGCAATTGCGTATTGGAATTATTAGCGACGTAAGTAACAGAAAAATCATTCACAACGAATGCATTGACCAAGACCAAAAAAGCGCCCGTGACACACAAAAATAGTAGCCAAGCCAAAGGCCTAGATGAACGCATCAGTCGTTCATCATGCCGCGATACGCCCCATAATGGATAGACAGACAGTAATACTGCAATCCCCAATGCTAGACATAATAATAGGTTTCCAACCTCAGGGATCATGACGCGTTATCCTTATAAGCAGCCGCGGGTCTGCGGTGATTTTCTTGCATCGCTTGCTCAACTTCTGGTGGCGTATAATTTTCATCATGTTTAGCGAGTACTTCTTTCGCAATAACATGGTGATTTTCAGCCAACTCGCCCTGCACAACAACGCCCTGACCTTCACGGAATAAATCAGGCAAGATACCGTCATAGCTGACGTCAACTTCCCCTTCAGCGTCATACACGGTAAAAGTGACTTTGAGTGAATCAGGATCACGCTGCACAGTGCCCGGCATCACCATTCCACCAACACGTAAGCGTTGTCCGACTTCGGGTATCTGTTGTGTTTCCCGTTTTCCGTAAATAATCTCTCCGGGCGTATAAAACAGATCAATACTGGAGCGAAGTGCATAAAGTAATAATGCTACCGTTAACCCCACACCAATCAGGATTGCACAGACTAGCCATAATCTATTTTTACGACGAATATTCACTCAACCTCCCGACGCGCTCGTGCCGCTTTTTGTCTCGCTTCTCTTGCTTGCTGTGCAATAATTGAGTTAATTATCATTTTTCGTTGTAACACCGTGTGAATACACAGCAACAACAATGGGGTAATCGTCAAGGCGACGGCTAGCCATACATAAAATGCATAGCCTCCCATCGCAAAAAAATCGCTCCAAGATGCAAATGCACTACTCATGATTTGCGCCCCTTCTTGTTCACAATATCAAGAACCCACGGGCGATTACGTTCCAGTAGTAAGAGTTGATTACGTAAACGCACCAGCGTCAGAGAAATAAATAAAAATAGGTAACCTAGAATCGCTAAGCGCAATGGCGTGCGCATCGCAGGATTAATACTTTGCTGCATGCGTGTTGACGGCTGATGCAGTGTATTCCACCATTCAACAGAATAGTGAATAATCGGTAAATTAATGACACCAATTAACACTAATATTGCAGCCGCTTTTCCGGCTGTTCGACGATCATCGAATGCATGCCAAAGAGCAATAATACCGACATAAAGGAAAAAGAGGATAAGCTCAGAAGTTAAACGTGCATCCCACACCCACCATGCACCCCACATCGGTTTTCCCCATGTCGCCCCAGTGACTAAAGCGATAAAGGTAAAAACAGCGCCAATTGGCGCCATGGCTGCAATCGCCAGTTCAGCGACTTTCATCTGCCAAACTAAGCCAGTAAATGCGATGATCGCCATCGTGGCATAAATTCCCATGGACCACATTGCAGCAGGAACATGGATGTACATGATGCGATAGCTATCACTTTGCTGATAATCAGTTGGTGCAAACCCGAATCCCCACCCCCATCCTAGTGCTAAAAAAATGACACTGAGAATAATAAACCAAGGTGTCAATCGTCCACATAATTGATAGAGGTTGACTGGGATGGCAAGTTGGTGAAGCTTTTTCCACATATTTAAGGGCTCCGGATCATATCGCTGGCAAACGTTATGCTGCTGCAATATACCATACACGTATTAACGATGGGTTTATTGATATAACACAAATATAACTTGAGGCTAGTCAAACAATTAACTGTTCACTAGCCTCGGTGCTTGTCAGACATAAGCGGATTCAAGCACTCGTCATGAACCCGTTTTTTTCATTTAAAAACCTGGCTCAACGTCACGCATATCAGGTAACTTATGCGCTATCCCTTTATGGCAATCAATACAGGTTTTTCCATCAATAATGGCTTGGTCATGCATTTTAGCAGCGACCCCTTTTTGGGCTGTAAAATCCATATATTCAAAGTTATGGCAATTACGACATTCCTGTGAATCGTTATCTTTCATCCTTCGCCACTCATTTTGCGCCATCGCTAAACGATGCTCTTCAAATTTTTGTGGGGTATCAATGATGCCAAATGCCTTACCATAAAGTTCTTTACTCGCTTTGATCTTTCTGACCATTTTAGGCACAAATTCATGGGGTACATGGCAATCAGGGCAAGTTGCTCTCACACCACTACGGTTAGTGTAGTGAATAGTGTCCATGTACTCTTCATAAACATTCTCACGCATTTCATGACAACTAATACAAAACTCTTCTGTATTCGCCATTTCCATGCCCGTGTTGAATCCGCCCCAGAAAATGACGCCACTCACAAAACCAATCAGTAACAACGTTCCCAATGCCAAGCGGCTTGGACGTCGCCACCACTGCCATACTCGACGGATCAAACCCGGTTTTTCATTATTCTTAGCCATGAGTGCCCCTTATTGACCAAAGCCTTTGGATGGGGTGAATGTGTTATCCACAATGGGTGAAGTATCTGACTGTGGTACATGACACTGCAAACAGAAATAACGGTTTGGTGCTACCCCGCCCAGCACCTTACCCGTCGCATCCATAAAGTGAGTTGGACTCACGCGAGGTGCCCCTGTGGTGCGATAGTTTTCAACACCATGGCATTGCAAGCAACGGTTTGTGTTGGTGGTAATTTGATATCCTTCAACACTATGTGGGATCATAGGAGGTTGATTCACATAGTTTAATGCCATTCTTTCCTGCTCTTTAGGGATATGAATGCTCCCCTCTTGAGTACCAGACACTTCTGGTGACTTAGAAAGATCGACGCCATTTGCAGCCCAAGTCAGGCTCGTCGCAATGAGGGCCATTCCAACCATCCAACGGCTCGCTGTCTTAATCAGGGCATGGATTTTCATGATTTCGCTCCCGAACTCCATCGTAGTGTTATTTTAAAAACATCCTCAGAACACACATCAATACAACGACCGCATGTAATGCAATCCTTATCAGATATCATGACTGGGGCTTGTTTATCTAAAACCGGCGCTCGCAGTACTTGCGGCTCCGGACAAATGTGGAAGCAATCCATACAGCGGGTACAGTTTTGTTTGTTCATCGCTGCAACGGTGATAGCCCCTTTACAGCCCGCGATGCCATATAACGCACCGAGCGGACATAGATGACCGCACCAGCCATGCTCCACAACGAGTAAATCAAATAAAAATAAGGCGAGCAGTAGCAACGCTCCGCTGCCAAAACCGAATATTAGACTTCGGCCCATTAATGAAACGGGGTTAATCCATTCCCACACTAAAGTTCCCGTGACCGCGGAGCCTATCAAAATCACGATAAGCAACACATAACGGATATAGCGCGGTATCGTCGCGGATTGATTAAAATCGAATTTACGACGTAGCCACGCCGCGGCATCTGTCACTGGATTAATCGGACATACCCAACTGCAAAAAATGCGTTTTCCTAAAAATGCATAAACCAGTAATACAATGGCAGCGCCAATTAATGCTGAAATGGCTGGCAAATAGCCACTTGCAAGGCTTTCTAATGTAATCAGTGGGTCGGTTAATGGCACGGTATCTAACAATAAACTACTGCTATAGTTACCGTGTAAGATCCATACCCCAAACCAAGGCCCACTCAAAAACATCGCTAACACCAAAAATTGGCTGACCCGACGCATCCACAACCATTTGTGACTTTGCCACCACCCTTTTTTCGCCAGTGCCTCACGCCCAGCATCGCGTTTACGATTTGCCATCATTTCCCTCCAACCAACCAAAGCGGTAGTGATGTCCTAACTCCCCTTTAGCCAGCGTTAATGGAAGCACTTTGATTGCCGCCTCTTCTAAAACACAAGCTTGCTCGCATTTACCACATCCAGTACAAGCACTGCTATGCACTGTAGGTAAAAAGCGAGCATGTTTGCCGGTACGGTGGTTTTGCTCTATTTCTAGGGTAATTGCTTCATCAATTAACGGACAAACGCGATAACAGACATCACAGCGTAGTCCTTGAAAATTGAGGCAGTTTTCCTGATCAAGTAACACTGCCAGCCCCATTCGAGCGTCGTTGATGGAGTCGATCTCTTTATCCAATGCACCACTTGGACACACTTTGGCACAAGGAATGTCCTCACACATTTCACAAGGGTTTTCCCGTGCAATGAAATAAGGCGTTCCCGCCGCTAATCCCGAGGCTAGTGTGGCCAGTTTTAACATGTCATAAGGACAGGCTTGCACGCATTGACCACAACGAACACAAGCACTTGCAAATGCATTTTCATTAATGGCTCCCGGCGGACGAAGACGAATTCCGCTCGCTCGGGAGGTTTGCTGTTGTAACCCCAGTACCACACCAATAGCGGCCAATCCACCTGCCGCGCGAACGGTATCACGCAAAAAACGGCGGCGACTATTTTGAAGTTTCGGCTTCTGGGACATGAGCAATTACACCTTCTCTAGCTTAACGGCACATTTTTTGTAATCCGTCTCTTTTGAAAGCGGATCGGTAGCATCTAGCGTTAAGTTATTCACTAACTGAGATGCATCAAAGAAGGCCATATACACCAGTCCTTTCGGTGGCCGATTGCGCCCGCGTGTTTCAACGATAGTCGTCACCTCACCACGACGCGAAACGACTTTCACTTTGTCACCACGACGCAACCCTCTGTCTTTCGCATCTAATGGATGCATAAATACTTGTGACTCAGGAAATGCACGATGTAACTCTGGTACACGACGCGTCATACTGCCTGTATGCCAATGCTCTAATACTCGACCCGTCGATAGCCACAAGTCATATTCTTTGTCTGGTATTTCTGCGGCTGGCTCAAATGGCAGAGCAAAAATGACCGCCTTGCCATCGGGCTTGCCATAGAATTGGTAGCCACTGCCAGCTTTGACATACGGGTCATGCCCTTCGCTATAACGCCATTGTGTCTCTTTACCATCAACCACAGGCCAACGGATACCACGTGCTTTGTGGTAGTCATCGAATGGTGCAAGGTCGTGACCGTGGCCTCGGCCAAAACTTGCGTACTCTTCAAATAAGCCTTTTTGCAGGTAGAAACCGAGTTCCCGCGACTCATCATTTAATTGGCCTTCTGCCAACTCTGAAATCGGAAACTGAGTAACGGCTTGGGTTGCAAACAGAACATCATAAAGCGTCTTACCACGGTATTCAGGTTTCTTAGCCAGTAACTCTTCAGGCCACACTTCTTCTGTTTTAAAGCGACGAGAAAATTGCACCATCTGCCACAGGTCAGATTTTGCTTCGCCTGGCGCTTTAACTTGTTGACGCCAAAATTGTGTCCGACGCTCTGCGTTACCATAAGCACCTTCTTTTTCAACCCACATTGCAGTCGGTAAGATCAAGTCAGCAGAGATAGCACTCACGGTCGGATAAGGGTCTGAAACGACGATAAAATTGCGCGGGTCACGCCAACCCGGCATACGTTCTTCGTTAATATTTGGGCCAGCTTGCATGTTGTTGTTGCACATTACCCAATAGAAGTTGAGTGTACCGTCTTTTAATGCACGATCTTGCGCTACCGCATGTAGCCCCACTTTTTCTGGGATCGTGCCAGCGGGTAATTGCCAAACTTGTTCGACTTTCTCACGATGTTTTTCATTGGTTACGACCATGTCTGCGGGTAAGCGATGTGCAAAAGTGCCTACCTCACGAGCCGTACCACATGCTGATGGCTGTCCTGTCAATGAGAAAGGACCACAACCTGGTTGTGAGATTTTTCCGGTCAATAAGTGCAAGTTATAACAAAGGTTATTTGCCCAAACACCACGAGTGTGCTGATTAAAGCCCATCGTCCAGTAAGAGACTACTTTTATGTTTGGATCAGCATACAGTTTAGCTAATGCTTCTAACTGATCTTTAGGAACTCCCGTCATTTCGGCGGTTTTGTCTAGCGTATAGTCAGCAACGAATGCCTTATACTCATCCCATGTCATTGGTTCTGAAGCATCTGAACCTGGGTTTTTGGCACTTTGTTCTAAAGGATGAGTGGGTCGTAAGCCATAACCGATATCCGTTGCACCACGGCGTAAATTAACGTGTTTATCAAAGAATTCCTGATTAACCGCATTATTTTCAATAATATAGTTAGCAATATAATTCAGGATCACTAAGTCAGATTGCGGCGTAAACACAATGCCGTTATCCGCCAATTCAAAACTACGGTGTTTAAAGGTAGAAAGAACCGCAACACGCACATTTGGGTCAGATAAGCGGCGATTGGTGATCCGAGACCACAAAATAGGGTGCATCTCTGCCATATTTGAGCCCCAAAGCACAAATGCATCGGCTTGCTCGATATCATCATAGCAACCCATAGGCTCATCCATACCGAAAGTACGCATAAAGCCAACAACCGCAGAAGCCATGCAGTGACGTGCATTCGGGTCTAAATTATTAGAACGGAAACCCCCTTTGAACAATTTAGAGGCTGCATAACCTTCCCACACGGTCCACTGACCGGAGCCAAACATACCCACGCCTTCAGGGCCGCGCGCTTTTAATGTCGTTTTGAGTTTTTCTTCCATGACATCAAAGGCTTTTTCCCAAGTTACAGGGGTAAACTCACCATTTTTGTCATATTCACCGTCTTTCATACGCAGCAATGGCTGAGTCAAACGGTCTTTTCCGTACATAATTTTAGGTAAGAAATACCCTTTAATGCAGTTTAAACCCCGATTAACCGGCGCTTCTGGATCGCCTTGGCTCGCCACTATACGGCCATTTTGGGTTCCTACAAGTACACCGCACCCTGTACCACAAAAGCGGCAAGGCGCCTTATCCCATTTGATGTCCTCTTGTTGCCCGACGACTGCCTTAGCGAGACTCGGTGCACCAATACCTGCCGCCGCAGCAGCGGCCGCAACAGCATTGGCTTTCATGAAGCTACGACGACTGAGTTTCATCATTTTCCTCACATTGCTCATCCTGCTGGTGGTAAACCAGCGAAACAGACAGCACGCCTTCAACATTGCGTACTGAATCAATAGTATCAATCAGAGTGCGACTGTGTTCTGACTCAACAACAACAATCAATTTGCCTGTTTCAGGTGAGCTAATCGCCACCTCGCAACCAGGCAATTGATTCAAAGCCGTCGTCACAGTGCAAGCCTGTTCACATTTTACTTGTACAATCAAACTACATACTTGCCAGCTATTGTGCATTTTCATGCTCCAAAGTAATGGCTGATACAGGGCAACTGGCAACACAGGCGCCACAACCTGTACAACCCTGCTTATCAATCTTGGGCTGATAGATTCCAGTCAGTGATGGACGAAAAGAGATCACTTGCGGCTCACAATTGTCTTCGCAACGTCGACATTCAATAGAACGGTAGGCCAGACAGGTTTGAGCAATAGAAATGGAAATATCCCAAGGCTGAGACGTTTGCGGCAGAAATATTGGTTCAGGACACGCGGTAGCACAGGCATAGCAGAATGTGCATTCCCCTTGTAAAAAATCAACGACAGGATAACCGCCAGGGCCGGAAACGAGAATTGCAGTTTCACAATGTGTAAGGCATTCGTTGCAACGAATGCAACTTTCAATAAAGCGATCTTCACTACCACTCCATGGCGGTCGAACAACAGGCGTCGCACTGCGCCACGCACCTGTTAATACTCCCCGACGGGTGATATCAACCATGTTGATTTCCTTAACATTGCCCAAACAAAATTAATGCAAAAATTGAAAATTAACCGCAAATTTTATATGTGTATTAATGACAAATATTAACGACTGAGGGTATAAAAATACATACTACTAAGTAGGTAACATTAATTATTATATTAATTGAAAAAAAATAGTTTACTTGGAAAGTATTTTGAATTTTATTAGGTAACTTGCTGACTAACCCTTATATTATTTAGAGTAGTAAAAAGTTATTAACATTTTTTAAATAGGGTAAACCAAATTAAACCTAAACCTTCATGAAATATTCATATCTATAACAGATAGAAATACCACCAAAGAGGTACAAGAGCAGTTCTCTTTATTCTTTTCATATCGAAAATATTAGAACTAATGCACATTTTATTTTTCATTCTATAAATCGAAAGCCTTGCGACTCATTGAACACTGTCATTTACAACGCATTATCGCCCTCATTATTATCGCTGATAATGAGAATGAATCTTAACGGCTTAATACCTCTTTTTATTTTAGACTGTTTCATGTTTTCTTTCCTAATTTACATCCATGATCAGATATTACTCACATTATCTTAATCACACTTCTTTTAATAAATTTAGCTTTGATCAAAAACAATATTTTGAGTGTGGTTATTTGCTAGAGCTATTAACTAGGCATGTCATGATGGCAATCATCTATTTGCCATCACTTATAAATAATAATATTACAGCCAATGGGATGGCTGGCTTACATCACTCGAGGCCCTTATGGCAAAGATAAGAAATAGTATTCTGTGCTTACTGAGTTTGCTTGCAGGAATATTTCTATTTAGTAACTCTATCCACGCACAAACAGAATCAAAGGAAGCATCATCAACCATTAATACCAAAAATGAGTCCTTTGCTCAGTCACATCCTGATCAATATCATTCATGGCGTGCAACCTCTGAGCAAGCACAACGTGAAGACGCTCTTGCTGAGGATCCACGCTTAGTGATCCTTTGGGCTGGTTATCCTTTTTCTCGTGATTACAACAAGCCTCGCGGTCATGCTTACGCACTCATTGATGTGCGTGAGACACTAAGAACTGGGGCACCTAAAAACGCACAAGATGGCCCACTTCCTATGGCATGTTGGAGCTGCAAAAGTCCTGATGTTGCCAGACTGATTCAAGAACAAGGCGAAGATAACTATTTCCATGGTAAATGGGCAAAAGGCGGTCCCGAAATCGTTAATGTATTAGGATGTGCTGACTGCCACAAAACTGACTCACCTGAATTTGCTCAAGGTAAACCTGCGCTTACACTCACACGTCCCTATGCCGCAAGAGCTATGGAAACCATTGGAAAGCCTTTTGAGCACGCGAGCCGTTTCGAACAACAATCTATGGTGTGTGGTCAATGCCATGTCGAATATTACTTTGCAGGAGACAATAAATCCGTCAAATTCCCTTGGGATAACGGTACCAAAGTAGAAGACATGGAAGTGTATTATGACAATATCGGTTTTTCTGATTGGACAAACTCACTGTCAAAAGCCCCCATGCTAAAAGCACAGCATCCTGAGTTCGAAACATGGAGTGCAGGTATTCACGGAAAAAATAACGTCACCTGTATCGACTGCCATATGCCTAAATTGCAAAATGAAAAAGGTGAACTCTATACCAGCCACAAAATAGGAAACCCTTCCGATAACTTTGAACAAACCTGCCGTAATTGCCATACCCAAAGCAAACAAGCGCTACAAGCTGTTGTCGCTGAGCGTAAACAAGCGATCCAAGAGATGAAAATCAAAGTGGAAGATCAACTCGTGCATGCCCACTTTGAAGCCAAAGCAGCTTGGGATGCCGGTGCGACAGAAAAAGAAATGGCACCTATTTTAGCTGATATTCGCCATGCTCAATGGCGTTGGGACCTCGCGATTGCGTCTCATGGTATTCATATGCATGCGCCTGATGAAGGCCTACGTATGCTAGGTGGAGCGATGAATAAAGCTGCCGATGCACGGACTAAATTGGTGCGCTTGTTAGGTGCGAAAGGCGTTACCCATGAAATTGCTATTCCTGATATTTCAACCAAAGAAAAAGCCCAACAGGCAATTGGTTTGGATATGCAAAAAATCAATGCTGAAAAACAAGAGTTTTTGAAAACCATTGTACCGGAGTGGGATGATCAAGCTCGTAAAAACAATCTGCTAAGCCAATAACCGCAATCCGCCTCTGCAAAGTGGCGGCATAACAATGGAGTCAATATGAGCGTACTACGTTCGTTATTAACTGCTGGGGTGCTGGCGTCAGGCTTGTTATGGAGCATTGCCGCATCCGCAGCGACACCATCCACACCAGAGAATGGTGAACGCTGGGTTGTCACTCAGCAACGTAATCCCGATGCTGCTTGTTTGGATTGCCATAAACCCGACAAAGAGGGTATGCATGGAACTCACGCATCCGTCATCAATCCTAACAATAACCTTCCAGTGACCTGTACTAACTGCCATGGCAATCCAGGTCCTCACCATCGTGAAGGGGCGAAAGATGTCATGCGTTTCAACCACCCTATGTATAGCGTGGAGCAACAAAATAGTGTTTGCCTGTCATGTCATTTACCCGAACAGCTACAAAAAGCGTTCTGGCCACATGATGTGCATGTGACCAAAGTCGCCTGCGCAAGTTGCCATGATCTTCATCCAAAACAAGATACGATGAAGGTTCTCAATGACAAAGGACGCATAACAATTTGTGTTGATTGCCATTCAGAGCAACGCAACAACCCTGATTTCAATCCAGCGGCGGTAAAATTGCGTAAGGAGCAGCCATGAGTTGTTCGCGTCGTCAATTTATTATCTATGCAGGAGTGTTAGCTGCGTCTGGAGGGACGACGGTCCATACTCTAGCAAAT
Organism: Providencia sp. PROV080; assembly: GCF_033688105.1. Taxonomy (NCBI): domain Bacteria; kingdom Pseudomonadati; phylum Pseudomonadota; class Gammaproteobacteria; order Enterobacterales; family Morganellaceae; genus Providencia; species Providencia sp. PROV080. Next base: position 1,419,955 of record NZ_CP096346.1, on the reverse strand, counting down.
ACAATGAAAATTAATGGGCTACGCTATGGCATGATTCATGATGAAGCCTTATGTATTGGCTGTACAGCTTGTATGGACGCTTGCCGAGAAGTCAATCACGTGCCTGAAGGTGTTTCAAGATTAACGATTATCCGTAGTGAACCAATTGGCCACTTTCCTGATATCAAATATCGTTTCTTTAGGCATTCATGCCAACATTGTGAGCATGCCCCTTGCGTCGATGTCTGCCCGACAGGGGCCTCATTTATCGATAAGACAACCGGTATTGTCGATGTTAATCCAGACTTGTGTGTCGGTTGCCAATACTGCATTGCGGCATGCCCTTATCGAGTACGTTTTATTCATCCTGTTAATAAAACCGCCGATAAATGTGACTTTTGCCGTAAAACCAATTTGAAAAAAGGTCAACAACCGGCTTGTGTTGAAGCATGTCCAACAAAAGCGCTCATTTTTGGTAATTTGGATGACCCAAACAGTGATATTGCAATCATGCTCCGCCAAAAAACAACCTATCGCTATAAAATTGCACTTGGTACTCGACCCAAAGTCTATCGAGTTCCATTTAAGTATGGGGAGGTGAGCCAATGACAACCGCTTCTGCTTTCCATTTTGAATCGCTGGTCTGGGATTGGCCAATCGCTGTTTATCTCTTTTTAATTGGAGTTTCAGCGGGGTTAGTGGTACTCGCCATTTTATTACGTCACTTTTACCCTTCCGAAGCGACGAGTAACAGCACGCTAATGCGAGCCACTTTATTACTTGCACCAACGACCATCATTCTTGGTTTACTGATTTTGATTTTCCACTTAACCCGACCTTGGACTTTCTGGAAATTGATGTTCCACTATAGCCCAACCTCTGTGATGTCGATGGGGGTTATGTTATTCCAAGTGTATATGGTTGTGCTCATCGTGTGGTTAGCCAACGTTTTTCAATCTGAGCTAGTTGAATTGCAACAAAAATGGCTACCCCGTTTGGGTTTTATCCAACGGCTATTCCCCCTATTTACAGCCGCCATGCGCGTGATTGAAGTCACCATGCTCGTCTTAGCAGTATTGTTAGGCGCCTACACGGGATTCTTACTTTCAGCTTTAAAATCATACCCTTTCTTAAACAATCCTATTTTGCCTGCATTATTTCTCTTTTCAGGGATTTCATCCGGCATTGCTGTTGCACTGATAGCCTTAGCGTTACGCTACCGTAAAAATATCCACAACCAAGAAGCTCATTTTCTACATCGCGTTGAAAGCTTTGTCGTTTGGTTAGAAATCTTTTTGCTGGCAGCATTTTTTATCGGTTTAGCACTTGGGGATGATGGCAAAATGCGCGCCCTAATTGCCGCATTGGGTGGTGGTTTTTGGACATGGTGGTTTTGGATTGGTGTCGTAGGAATAGGTTTTATTATCCCTTTGAGTTTGAAAAAATGGGTGAATAAAAGCCAAACAGCATCTCGGGTTATTTTAGTCAGCAGTGCTAGTCTCATTGGTGTCTTTTTACTGCGATTCTTCGTACTGTATGCAGGACAATTGACGGTCGCTTAATCACTACAATCAACATAAACAAGGTGCTTCATTGGAACTGATACTCCCTGAAATTGGCTTTATTAGCTTACTGCTAACACTGTGTATAGCCAGTTTCCATACCTTGTTTGGGTTGGTTGGTTACGATAAAAAGACGCCTAATTCCGTAAAATTAGGCGTCTTTTGGTCCACTTTACAATTTATTTTTTTAGCTATCGCCTTTCTTTGTCTTACCATCAGCTTTATTGAAAGCCATTTTTCTGTGGTCTATGTCGCTCAACATAGCCATCGTCTATCGCCAATGGCTATCAAAATAGCCGCGGTTTGGGGCGGACATGAGGGTTCATTGTTATTATGGGCGTTATTCTTATCTGCTTGGAACTTACTTGTTGCCTGGCGATATCGTAAACAAAAACATCCATTTTTTGCGCTAGCCTTAATATTCCTGTCAGCCATGACCGCGGCATTGCTGTGGTTTATCGTCTTTTACTCCGATCCTTTTGTGCGGATTTTTCCACCTGCGATTGAGGGGCGTGATCTCAACCCCATGTTGCAGCATTGGGGGCTGATCTTACATCCACCTCTACTTTATCTTGGTTATAGTGGTCTCATGGTCGTTACCTCATTAGTCTTAGCGGCTCTTGTTGCGGGTAATTTTAGTCAAACCATTGCATGGCTTTGCTGGCGCTGGGCCGTACCAAGCTGGTGCATATTAACTTTAGGTATCACACTCGGTTCATGGTGGGCTTACAGTGAATTGGGATGGGGTGGCTGGTGGTTTTGGGATCCTGTCGAGAATGCCTCATTATTGCCATGGCTAGCAGCAACCGCCCTACTACACAGCTTATCTGCATCACGAAAACAAGGAAATTTCCGCCACTGGTCAATGATGCTGGCAATTATGGCGTTTATTTTATCACTACTTGGTACACTGATCGTCCGTTCAGGCATACTCGTTTCAGTACATGCCTTTGCCCTTGATAATGTTCGTGCGTTACCGCTATTTTTGCTATTTATAATCATGAGTATGGTGGCCTTATTTATTTACAGTAGCAAAGCTCAAACCTTACCATCACGGGCCAAAACTACACTTACGACAAGAGAAATCTATTTACAATTATCTTTGATTTTATTTGTGGTGGTCTTATGTATCGTACTCCTTGGTACCCTATATCCAATGCTCTACAGCATGTTTGGCTGGGGGAAAATATCTGTTGGCTCACCTTACTTTAATCACGCTTTATTTCCTTTTGGGCTATTAATGCTCGCAGTTATTGGCGCTTGGGCGCTACATTACCCAAAAATATCTCCTCGATTTTTTTACTGGCGTTTATCTCTCCTTATTATCTGTACGATTGGCATTACGCTGTATTTTTGGCGTGAAGGAAAGCTGTTCTCCAGTATGATGGCTATCATGGCTGCATTACTGCTTCTTTTGTGGTTGCGACCATTTCGAGATATACAGCGCCAATTATCCTCCTTAATTTCACACTCAGGTGTCATTATCTTCGCTATAGGTATTGCTTTCTCAACAGTGAGTAAACAAGAAGTTAGTGCAAATATGACATTAGGGCACTCTATTTCACTATCAGGGTATCAGTTTACGTTTCAACAGCTACAACTTGAGGCGCAATCTCATTACACAACAGAAAAGGCCTTAATTACTGTTGTTCAAAAAGATAAATTAATCAGTACGCTTGTACCTGAACGTCGATTTTATACCGCCCGAAAACAACTCATGATTGAGCCAAGTATGCATTGGGGATGGATACGAAACTGGTATGCCGTTTTAGGCGAAAAAACAGGAAATAACCGTTATGCACTACGCTTTTATGTGCAAGATGGTGTTCAATGGATTTGGGGTGGCCCTTTGATCATGTGCATTGGACTTTTTTGGGGTTGGATAAAAGGAAGAGCTAAGCATGTTTAAATTACACTACACCCCTTTATTCATTCTACTGCTCATGGTCACCTATATTGCAAAAGCTGATATCGTAGATACTTGGCAATTTACTCACCAAGAGCAACAATCTGTTTCATTACAAATAGCGTCACAATTACGTTGCCCACAATGCCAAAACCAAAATCTGCTCGAATCCAATGCCCCTACCGCTGTTAGCATGCGCCATCAAGTTTACAAAATGGTTGCTGAAGGCAAAACAGAAGCAGAAATTCTCGCTTTTATGACTGAGCGCTACGGTGATTTCGTTCTCTACAATCCGCCCCTGCGCATAGGGACGCTAGTATTGTGGCTATCGCCATTTATCGCTTTTATATTGATAATAATCCTAATTTATTATCGATATAAAAGCAGCCTCCCTAAGATTAAAAGACATTATCAAGACGTCATTACTCAACCCGCCTCACCGCAATGTCAGTTATCAAAACAGCTGACATCTGAACTTCCATTCAAAGTATCGCAAAATAGCGGTTCATGGTTGTTATCGCCTATTTCGCTGAATTTCACCCTCTTATTACTCTTATTTTTCACCGTTTCGGGTTATTTTTTATTGCCGCGTTTTAGTGAAAATTATAAAGAATATCAACGCACTGCTGACCCATTGTATTTATTGACACCAATACAACAACAGCAAAGTGATCTTGCACGTCTACAAGATAATATCCGTAAGTCACCTAAAAATGGGGAGCTTTGGGCCATTCTCGGTGAATACTACCTCTATCAAAATAATTATGAAGATGCATTAATAGCCTATGGGCAAGCACTGAAATATACAGGAGAAAATGCACAACTTTATTCAGCTATTGCGACAGTCCTTTATTATCAATCAGGGCAACAAATGACGGAGATGACCGTAAAAATGATAGATAAGTCATTATCAATTGATAAAAATGAAGTTACCGCCTTAATGTTATTAGCTTCAGATGCATTTATGAATGCGAATTATGAAAAAGCAATTAGCTTATGGCAACAATTACTAGATAGTAATAATGATAGAGTTAATCGCTCACAATTAATAGAAGCTATTAATATGGCTAACACAATGAAAAACAATCGCTAATTTTCCTACTTTTAATTTATTATTCGCATTCCCATTAACTTTAAAATAAGAAACCAGTAAATAAAATTAATTATTTTAATTAAATTAACCATAACAATTTATTATAAATTGTAACTCTTTGTCTTTATTTGAGCATTGTTATTACATCTTCATATAAATACCCTTCTACTTATGCTATCTTAAAATAGCCTAATTCATAAGTAACTATTATTTATAATAATATAGAAAGAGTAACGCCATGAAAAAGAATATATTTTCATATTTAATTATTGCTCTTATTGCTGGAGGATCATTTGTTGGAGGTATGATGGCTAATTATACCCCAGATCTTGATATCGTTAAAAAATCGCAAAAGGCTGTAGAGGACTTCCTCCCTTTTCCAGAAACGGCTGAGTATAAAAATGTGAATTACTATGAAATTCGTGAAACTCTTGATCATGGTATCCTTGGGTATGTATGTGGTGAAGTTCTTATCTTTAAAAGTGAAAATTCTTTTAGTTATAAAAGGTTTCTTGTCAAAACGTATATGCATAAAGATGGAAGAAACGTCGTTTCTATCCCTTTAATTGATCGCTCAGATAAAATTTTTCCTAGTGAAAATTTCAATTTTATCTGGAATCAATTCTGTCACGAAAGACCTAATAAAGAAGAGAGCAATAGCAGATAAAATTATTAACAATATTTAATTTTTTCTGTGTTTATACACCATTACCCTTATCTTCGAATTCTCTTGGTTATTGTTGATTTCTTTCAATTCATGTCGATTTATTACAGAGATAAAAAATCAACAAATTGAATTCAAAAGAAAATTTGGCATAAGTCAGTGTAAGTTAACTTAATAATATTAACACTTGAAATGTATTTTGATACATAGATCACATTTTTATCATCCAAATTATATTGTACATTAGTATCCAGATAAGGGATGAGTGATGACAGCTGATCATTCAATCACAGAAATATTATGATATTGATAACATGGCATGCTTATATCATAGCAGATAAAGATACAACCAATTTACAAACACGCTATGCAAAATAATGCCTAAGTAAAAAAATAGCGAAATTATTGCCAAACAATAATTCAATGAAGTTAATCACGAGCCTCTCACCAAGAAGCGTATATTAAAGAGTGAAAAAGATAACGCATGATAAAAGAGCGCTCTAGACATCGAATTCACTCACTTGGCACTTTAAAGTTGCTACAAGTATAAGTAAATCTGACATTATGTATGATATAGTAGTGAAGAAAATGACCATAATACCGCTGTAAATTAAATCATGTAGTAGTGATTTCATTTAGTTAGAGTCCCTAAAGGGACTCTTTTTTTTATCTACAAAATATAAGAAAGTGTAATTTACTCTAACTCTCGACCATGCGTCTGTATTACTTTCTGGTACCACCAAAAGGATTTTTTACGTATTCGGGCTAATGAGCCATTTCCGTGATCATCTTTATCAACATACACAAATCCATATCGTTTACTCATCTCCCCCGTAGAGGCAGAAACCAGATCAATACACCCCCATGAAATATAGCCCATAACCGGTATACCATCCGCAATCGCTTCCGCTAATGCTTGGATATGTGCTCGATGATAGTCAATTCGGTAGTCATCAATAATTTCACCGTTTTCATCAAGCTTATCGTAAGCCCCTAAACCATTTTCAACTAAAAACAACGGTTTTTGATAGCGATCGTAAAGCATATTCGCTGTTAGCCGTAATCCCAAAGGGTCTATCCCCCACCCCCAATCACTATGTTGAATATAGGGAGAGGTCAATGATTTTTCAGCGTTAACTGACTGATTTTCATCTCTTTCCATATCCGATGCAGCGCAACGAGAGGCATAATAGCTGAAAGACACAAAGTCCACTGTATTTTTAAGAAGCTGCTCATCTCCTTCCACTATTTCCAGCGAAACCCCCTTTTCACGAAAAATACGTTGGGCATAAGCAGGATAAATACCACGTACCTGTACATCAATAAAAAACAAGTTTTCACGATCCTTTTCCATTGCCGCCCACACATCAGCCGGTTTAGGAGACCAAGGATAATAACCTCCGCCCGCTAACATGCAGCCAACTTGATTTTTGGCGTTAACTTCATGAGCAATCTTAGTCGCTAATGCACTTGCAATTAATTGATGATGAGCAGCCTGATATTTCACTTGCTCAATATTTTCATCTGCTTCAAACCATAATCCAGAAGACGAAAAGGGGGTATGAAGTAATAAATTAATTTCATTAAAAGTGAGCCAATATTTAACTAAACCATCAAAAGCTTCAAAGCAGGCCTTGGCATAAGTTGTGAAAAAATCAATCATCTTACGTTCACGCCATGAGCCATATTCAATCACCAAGTGCATCGGCACATCAAAATGACACAAGGTAACCAGTGGCTCGATATGATATTTTTTGCATTCATTAAATACGGCTTGATAATAAGCAATACCTTCTGGGTTTGGCGTAGTTTCATCACCTCGTGGAAATAACCGACTCCATGCAATTGAAGTTCTAAAAACCGAGAACCCCATTTCTGCCATTAAAGCAATATCACTTTTATATTGATGATAAAAATCAATGGCATCATGACTAGGATAATATTCATCTCTTTGTAACTGAAACCGTTTTTCTCTACCGATTTTTATGGGATACCTTTTTTCTCCATAAGGAATAACATCTGCGGTACTTAAGCCTTTCCCTCCTTCACTATAAGCACCTTCAGCTTGATTCGCTGCCATTGCTCCTCCCCACAAAAAACCTTGAGGAAATATCGTTTCAGACATGGTTACCCTCATATTTAAATAAGTTAACTATCTTTTTCAAAAATAGCAGATTCTATTTATTCCATCTAATTGTGGAATAATAATTTTAATAGGAGCACAAAAGTAAATTATTATCAAAATATAAACCAAGATAATATAATTAATATTTTATATAAATATATTTATAAGCCCACAATCACTTACAAGAAAACTAACAATATATCGTCATTGAAAACAACTCAACAATGAGAAATAATTATTTTTTGTGATTTTCCACACAAAAATAATCCATATCAAAATGCTTTATTTAATAAGATAGCCAAGAGATCAATTTATATTAAAAATAAATGACAGTCTTACAACGCTGACAAGGCAGAGAAAAGAGAAAAGAGGAAAGAAAAAACACAAATAATTGATTTTATTAGAAACAAACCACAAAAAACCATAACATAGTCATTGATTGGGTAAAATTTATAAATAAATTTCACCATCAATGATAACACTTAAGTTAACATCAAAATTAATAGACGAAGAATAGTGTTAACAACGCACTGACATCACCAATAATATTGGTCTGATAAAAGAACTCAAATGGCGTACAAACCATTTTTATGCTAGAAGCAATGGAGTAGCCTAATAGTTCTGTCATATCAATAGATGGCATAATCTGTTCCTTGTTATCGAAAACATTACAATAGTGACATTGATTGTAATAATCAATCAGAATAGTGTTAAAATGCCGTGCTGTACTTTTAAAACCACATAAAAATCACTCGCTATAACGAAGTGAATACCCTTTTCGTTTACGCTTACTTTTAGCTATTATCTTTTCTTTTCAATGTGGACTCACCAATAACCGCATAAAATTATAACTTATCTTAAATAAAGCAGCTATGTATTAACGATGCTGTTTTAAAATCCCCTCTCTAAACAGTCATTAATAGAATACTTATATTAAATAGACAAAGTATTTAAACATAATAAAATAATTGTGATATTAATCACTTTCTAAATAGTTAAAACACACTAGGTAGTAACACTTAATTGTTTGATTTGTATTTTTTCATGAAAATAGGCCACAGCAACACACTAAAAAATTACATAAAATAACAATTTCTTTTCAAATCAATCGATTAAAATAAATTATACATCAGGTAATAAAACAAAATGTGTAATTAAAGTTCCATACCTTAATGTAATTATCAATATTATAAATCATTTTACCCATCATTTGAGTTAAATGTGCTAAAAAACAACAATTCTGATAAGTGATTTTAATATTAAATAGCACGAATAGCTAATAAAAGCTTCAATATTTTATTTAAATCATATACACTCATCGCGGAACTATAAAAAGGAATTGTTATGTTTAAAGTTATTGAATCATTTTTTAGTGAATTGTCTAATGCAATGACGGCAAATAGCCGGCGTATTATTGTCACCATTCTCGCGGTTGCAACACTCTTTACTACAGTTACAGTGGAGGCCATTAATATCTATTTTATTGCTGCATTCTTATTCATTAGCTTTTCCTTATATCTACCTGAAATATATAAGTTTATAATGAACAAGATAAACTAAAGATTAGCCAGATAACACACATGCACTTATTTTTTGTTATTAGTTAGCAACTTATTACGTATTAACACCTAATTCACTTTATCCTAATACAAAATACAATACGTAATCAGTAAAAATAGCCAATATAAGCCGTCACTAATAGCACTAACAGGAATAAGAAGGATAGATGTTCACTCTAGTCTCGGTAACAGACTAAAACCACGCCTACTTTAAGTTTTCTTAAAAAATTGACATGGGCGCACTGTCCCACTCAACGAATCATGCCTGACCTAGTCCCTGAATATAATTGGTTAACCAATTATACATTAAACACTTAGCGATAAACCCTATCAGAATAGCAGCCTATTTAAATTTAATCATAGCTATTAGTCATATTTTATAAGTGAACACTCAAATAAACCATAATACTAAAAAAGAACTCATAACATCATACTTTTATGATCTTCAGCTTCAAAAACAAAAAAAATAATACACTTAAATATCATATAGATATAGGAAAAAACCTCTTTAATGAATTCAATCAAATTTATTAAAATCACGATAATTTATAGAGAGATTAAATAATAAAACCACTTATTAATAAACTTCATCTTTAAATAAAAGTTTAATTATTTGTGATTTATTCCACATAATATTAATGATTTTTTTTTAATACATGATCCACTCATCAAATTTTACCTCTTTTCATTTTTCATAGTTGTATTCCTCATAGCGCACACCTAAAAATTGGTAAACCAAATAACAAAATTGATAAACCAAATTTATTCCATCCTATTCGAAAGGAAATAATAAAATGCTACGCCCTATTGAAACATCAACCCGAGAGATCAAAAAACTGGATGGCCTTTGGTCATTTTGTTTAGATACAGCAGATCTCGGTATTACCGCACAGTGGTGGAAATTTCCTCTGCCTGACCACCGAACCATTGCCGTACCGGGAAGTTTTAACGACCAATTTGCGGATAACACTATTCGTAATTATGTCGGAAATGTCTGGTATCAGCGCGAAGTCTACATTCCAAAAGGTTGGGAACATCAAAGAATCATCTTACGATTTGATGCCGTAACACATAATGCCATGGTATGGCTAAATGACCATTTCCTAATCCAACATCAAGGAGGTTATACCCCCTTTGAAACTGATATTAGCCACTTAGTTTCAACAAATGAAAAAGTACGAATTACCGTTTGTGTCAGTAATGAACTTACATGGCAAACCATTCCTCCTGGCATAGTGACTCGTGACGAAAATGGCAAAAAAACACAAGTTTATTTCCATGATTTTTTTAACTATGCCGGAATCCATCGTAGCGTCATGCTCTATAGCACGCCAAGAGTATTTGTCGATGATGCCATTATCATCACTGAGCTATCCGATGATAAAAGCCAAGCCTCAATTCATTGGGAAATCATCGCTAATGGTGAAGTCGCCATTGAGTTATACGATCAAGATAAAAAATGCGTTGCTTTTGGGAATGGCAAACACGGTGTATTGCAACTCAGCTCACCTCATCTGTGGCAGCCGGGTCATGGCTACCTCTATACCTTGAAAATATTCGTTAATGATGCAAATCACTATGATGAATACCCTCTAAAAATCGGTATTCGCGCATTAAACATAAAAGATGAGCAGTTTTTAATTAATCATCAACCTTTTTATTTTACTGGGTTTGGGCGACATGAAGATGCGGATATTCGCGGAAAAGGCTTTGATTATACGTTTATGGTACATGACCATGCATTGATGAATTGGATTGGCGCCAATTCTTATCGTACCTCCCACTACCCCTATGCCGAAGAAATGCTTGATTGGGCAGATGAACACGGCATTATCATCATCAATGAAGTGGCAGCAGTCGGGCTTAATTTAACTCTTGGTGTTAGCTCCGATGTTTGTCAGAAACCCCCCGTATTATTCAGTGATGAAACCGTCAATAGCGAAACCCAGCAAGCCCATTTACAAGCGATACAAGAGCTCATCAACCGCGATAAAAACCATCCTAGCGTCGTCATGTGGAGTATAGCAAACGAACCAGACTGCCAAGCCAAAGGCGCTAGAGCATACTTTGAACCATTAGTGCAAGCCGCACGCAAACTTGATCCCACTAGACCCATAACTTATGTCAATGCCATGTCTGGAGACATTGAAAACGACATGATTATGGATCTTTTTGATGTTATTTGCCTAAACCGTTACTACGGGTGGTACCTAAAAAGTGGCGATTTAGAACGCGCCGAAAAAGCACTAGAAACTGAATTATTACAATGGCAAGAGAAGTTTCATCGCCCCATCATTATCACGGAGTATGGGGTCGATACCCTGCCCGGACTGCATTCCATGTATACCGATATGTGGAGCGAAGAGTTCCAATCTGCTTGGTTGGCAATGTACCACCGCGTTTTTGATCGCGTTAAAGCGGTTACTGGCGAACAGGTATGGAACTTTGCTGACTTTCATACCGCACAAGGTGTTTGGCGTGCCGGAGGTAATCGAAAAGGGATTTTTACTCGAGACAGAAAACCTAAAGGCGCAGCTTATTTATTAAAAAAACGGTGGAGTGAAATGAATTATGGGCAAAAACCTTTTCAAGGAGAAAAACAATGAATCAACAACTCTCTTGGCGTTCAATTATTGGTTATGGCCTAGGAGATGTTGCCAATAACTTTGCCTTTGCTATGGGGGCAATGTTTTTACTCAGTTATTATACCGATGTCGCCGGTATTGGTGCCGCAACAGCAGGTACCATGTTACTGGTTGTTCGAGTTTTTGATGCTTTTGCTGACGTTGCCGCTGGTCGTATTATTGATAAAACGCATACACGATGGGGGAAATTTAGGCCTTTCATCTTATTTGGTTCTGCCCCATTAATGTTCTTCAGCGTGCTGGTTTTTAGTGTTCCAACCGAATGGGCTCATAGCGATAAGGTCATTTATGCCTATGTCACTTATATGGCCTTAGGTGTTTGCTATAGTCTAATCAATATTCCCTATGGTTCCCTTGCTACGGCGATGACACTACAACCATTATCCCGTGCCAGATTAGGTGCAGCCCGAAGTATTGGGGGAGCCGTTACGGGTATCTTCCTGACACTTTTAATTACTCCTTTTGTATCAAGTGCTGGCGCTAATATAGCGTCAATTGAGATGGAAAAGGTCTATTTTTACGTGACATTAGGCTTAGCTTTCTTTGGTGTAGGGCTCTATTTTGTCTGTTTTAAATCTACCAAAGAAATTATTGTTAGAACTGACGTTCAACCATCACTAAAAAATAGCTTAAATACGATAAAACAAAATAAAGCATTAATGATCTTATGTTCAGCCACAATATGTGTGCTCATTGCAAGTTTTACGATCAGTGCTTCATCACTATTCTATGTTCGGTATGTCCTCAACGACGTAACCTTATTCCCTATTATTTCATTAGCTCAAGGGATATTTGGTGCAATCACTTCAGCCTTGATCATGCCTATACTCGTCGCTCGTTTTGGCAAAAAAAATACATTTCTAATCGGTGGAATGATAGCCATCCTCGGTTATTTGATCTTCTATTATCTCTCGATATATCCACCAATGATTGCCCTTACATCAAAAATAATAGCATCCATTGGGATGGGGATCGTCGTTACCGTATTATGGGCAATAGAGGCTGATACTGTCGAATACGGAGAATATAAAACAGGTATTCGCATTGAGGGCCTAACATATTCTTTATTCTCTTTCACTCGCAAATGTGGCCAAGCCATTGGAGGGTCAATTCCTGCCTTTATTCTCGAATACAGCGGTTATATTGCCAATCAAATACAAACACCAGATGTTATTTTTGGCATACGTATGTCAATTGCTCTTGTACCATGTATTTTCATGTTACTCGCATTTGTGATCATCTGCTTTTATCCGCTGACGGATAAAAAGCATGCAGAAATTGTTGCCGAAATTGAATTGCGAAAAAAAGAAAAACTTGAGCAGGTCGAGACGGTAAAAAGCGAGTCATTAACGACATAGTCACTATTACATTTCACGGATCGGTTGAAATAGCGCCCGATTTAACTGATCCGATTCTTAAAATAGCAAATCCATCTTGTCACAATCAAACATCAATAAACGCATTGGTGCCCAAAGTAACATCTAGAGATAAAATTATCATTGAGTATGAGTAGAAAAGCCCTCATAAAGAGGGCCATCATCAAATAAGTTTTATCTAAAATCGATAAAGACTGAATGGTTTCACATCTAATGCAGGTTCTTTACCAAGCAGAAGATCTGCGGTAATTTCTGAAGAGACTGGACTTTCTGTCATTCCCCAACCTGTCGCCGTATTGATAACGAGGCCTGGATACTCATTAACTTGTGAAATGATTGGGTTTTCATCCGGCGCTATCGCCATAGCACCACTCCACTGATCAATAAGCTTAGAATCTTTAAATGCAGGGAATTCAGTTTTCAGCTTCTCGAGTGAAGCATTTAGCTCAGGGATATCTGGCAGTGCAGTCATATTTCGATACTGTTCGAATGGCGAAACCTCGTCTAAATTCCAATGTGTTGACTGCATAAACGAGTTAATTAACTGTTCGTTTAGTGAAATATGCACAGGGAAGTCAGGCATTGACAGTAATGGCAAATATTTATATCCATAAATAAAGGATTCTTTGACAACCGGAGCCACAATAACACGCGGAGAAGTGGCATAAGTGCCATCTGCTTGCTCGCGGAAGAAAATATTGCCCGGTAAAGCGACATTTCCACCTGGCGCAGTAGGTGAACCACTAATTAATTGTTGAGACTGGTAAGCAGGTAATGTTGGAACATCAACATTAAGATTTTGCATAAAGAGTCTAGACCATACCCCCCCTGCTACAACGACTCGTGAGGTTTTTATTGCCCCTTTCTCTGTCACAACATCAGAGATAACGCCTGCTTGGGTCTCTAAACCTCTCGCCGCACAATTTGTGTAGATTTTAACGCCTATCTTTTTAGCGTAATCAGCCATCACAAAGGTTGCAATTTCAGCGTCTAAACTACCGGAATCCTCTTCAAAACCAGCAATAGTCCAATTCGATGTAGCTCCGCGAAGACGTTGATTTAGTTCAGCACCTTCAATCATTCTGGTTTTAAAAGGAATATCGGAACCAACATTTTTGCTTCTTGCATCAATCCATTTTTTAACATTTTCTAAATCCTCTTCATCAAGAGGTACTTCCACTCTTCCTTGTGTACGATAACTGGTATCAACGCCGACTTTTGCATTCATTTCTCTCCAGCGCTGTTTACCAATATGGTGAAGAAGGAATGTTTCGTCAGGCATTTTATAAGTGATAACTTGGCCATAGAACCTAGAAGATTGTTCTCCCGCGATATTTCCTTTTTCTACGATCACAACAGACAATCCCCTTTCAACAAGGTTAATTGCCGTCATAATACCTAAAATACCGGCACCAATAACGACAACATCTGCCTGCTTAGGTAGTGCTCCGGGAGTTCCTTCAACAAAACCATGTCTCGGTGTACCTGGAACAAATCGACCTTCACGCGTTAACATTGGCGTTAAAATTCCTGCACCGCCCGCTACAGCGACAACAGCCCCGCCGATAAGAAACTTTCTTCTCGTTATTGCCATTTAAATATCCTTTCCACAGACAAACTATATATCGAAATATAGTCATCACTTAATAATATTTGTAATGCAATTGTATTCCAAATTTAAATAAAATTAAATTTATTTGTTAAAAAATATTTTATTGAATGTTTATTCAAATAATGAAATTGATATAACGACAGGATATTTCCGAATAAAATCCGAGCAATTATCCAAACTAAAGCCTGATAAATTAGGCATTAAGAGTTTATGAGGAATATAACCTTAATGAGATACAACAAATAAATTATAAATCACTATGATTAAATATTTATTCACATAAACGTGTAAAAATAAGCAAACAAAATAAACCTTAAAAATAACATAGGTATTATTTTTAATAGCATAATGTTTATAAAACAATCACTGCTATGTAGATTTGAAATAAGCATTCACTCATTCTTGCTCATTAAATTGACGATATCTATCACTGAACACATAAATAAAATCCGCCTCCCTTCTATAGGGGTAAATACTTAAATCCTTTATTGGGACGCTTTAATTTTATGCTGATTGTTTAATGAATAACCATGGATATTCTCATGAAATTGTTCATGAGGAAGTTGAATAAGAGTCATCATTAAGTAAATACACGAATAAACGGTAGCAATTCTCTTTTTGCCTACCGTTTATTTATTGAGCTCTTTGCGTTTGTTTTGAGGCATTGTTTTAAGGTATTGTTTTAAGGTATTATTTTGAAACAGAGAGGGAATATCACTCTTTAGATAAAGGCAGGCCATCATCAACTATTTGCTTATTTAAAATAAATCCTTTGTACCATGCCTTATATTAAGAATAATATTGATACTAAAATAACCGTAGTTATTAAAGAGATATTGCTCGATTTCCAGCACAAGTGGCGTATATCAATAGTAATTTCAATACCGATATTGTTTCACTATAACATTCCTGTCAGAACGCCCACCGGATTATTCTCGACAAGCCGCTTATTACTCCTACGTTGATTGTTCTCTACATCACAAAAACCATATACGGCATATGGTTTTTATCACTTAAAACGATTTCTATGAGTTAGGGGAAATTTTTCCGCCTAACGCATTTTAGATACGAACAAGGATATTTAGACTATTTTTCTAAATACCCTTAACCTGTCAGCAAAATTATGACTGGTATTTTTTATAAAAATTTTCACCGCACATGACTTTAATAAAGTCACCACTCACTGTCGTGACAGATAGAGGCTTATCTTTAGCAACATAGATAAATTGCTTTCTGATCTTATCTTCTTCTTTGACCGCTTTTACTTGGCCATTCTCCATACGATCAGAATCATAATTCACACAATAACCAAGTGTGTTTGATGATTTCTTATCCTTAACCACCATGATTTCATTATATTTAAAACGATAGCCTTGGTTTTCTTTAGCCAATTTATCTTTGGCTTTATCACTTCTGGCAAAAGGCGAAGATAAACGATTCACCGCATCCGCATATTCAGCATCCATTTTATGACTGACAAATTGCTGATCCGCTGAATTCGCCTTACTGTAAACAACACCTTGCTGGGTTGTTTTTATGCTATACGCTTCCCAGTCTTCTGATTCTTTAACAATAGAGCTAGAATCAGTCAAGATATTGGCGAATTCGCCCCACATATCTTTATTTGAACTACAGCCTGTAACTAGCAGTGTAGCAGCGCTAAGTAGAGTAATTGGTAGAATATGTTTTTTCATTTTGATCCTAAAAGTTATAATTAATACTGCACAAATAAATTGTACTTAATGATATCTTTAAAGATTTTTTATTGTATATAGTAAATATATAATCTGCAAACATACTGATTATCATTGTCCAATGATTAAACTAAAACAAAGCGCTATATATCGAAATAAATTTAGAATAAAAACCAATAATTCCAATTTAATTCGCAGTATAAAAAAAACGAGTGTCATCAATTTTAATTTAGATATTGATTCTCACAGAAAGCTAGCATTATAGTGACTTAGCTCTTATTTCACAGATTAAACCCTAACAAAAATTTGATAAAAATTTGACATAGGAGCAAATAGGAGCAAGATGAATAAAACATACAATGATGGCTTTATTTATATCTATTAATTACCATAGGAAAACAAATTTATCGGATATATCTTAATTAACTTAGATTTAATCTAACCGTCACTATCTATCATTTTTAACATAACGTACTACTTCAATAATTCTTGTCATCGTTCTTAATCATCATTTTGTTTTTTTGCTAAGAAAGAGAAAGATGTCTAAAAGGTAAATAACTTTATCTTTTTTCGGTAAGCCATTGATAATAGTGAGGTATATTTTATTTTTACAGCAAGTAGTAATCCCCCTCAAACTGAATTTGAGTTAACACTATTATTGATAAAATTGATTCGAGCAATCGGCTCATAAACAGCTATTCCATTGCTGCATATTCTCTTATTGCTTATTCCAAGTGATGACATCAAGTATTAGATTCATTATCGCATAGTGCCAATTGAGTTGTTATCCACTGGCAAAATACTTTTGTTAGGAGATGATTTTCACTTTCTTGATGAATTAACCATGCCCAGTTAGCTCCCATAATACGCTGTTCAGTTAAAGGGAATAACGGTCCTATTGCACATGCCTTGTAGGCGAGTAATTAACTCATAAGGCCCACACCAAGCCACTGAATAACAGCATCGAATAACAAACTGGGATCTGAAAAATTTAAACTACCAGTGTTTGCCCTACATTTTCGCCACCACGCATACTTCCATTACGCCAATTCATCGAATTAATTTGATTTTTGGTATTGATCTAAGCGGGGAATGCCAATAGCTAATTGCAGCAACATACTGTGCGTACCGATATGAAAACCTAGCCCTATCTCCGAGAGTACTAGACTACGTCTTTGACGAAAAATAGCGATTATTCAAGAAAGCGGCCTAAACGAGCTGTGAGCATCAAACACGCATCACGCATTTAAAGGCGGTTAATATTTTAACACCGCTGACAAGCCTATCTAATCAACACTCCGCTAATTATATCGCCAGATTTTATAGGCTTTGTCATCACCCGCAGCTCAATAGAACGTCACCTTTGTGGTACTGTTTTTTTTCAGATGGATCTTCTTACCATTCGAGTCGAGCGTTAGAACAAAATTACATTGAGATGGAATATTTTGATGATCATAATGACACTTAGAATCGACTTGCAATATAGTCTGACCTAAAGCCCGAATTTCCATTAAATGGTCAAAAGCTTTGCTCATATCTTTACCATAGGTGATTCTAGTTTCAGAAATGACATCATCACCTTTGTAATATTTTATTGCGATAGGTAATTTAAACTCATTGTAAATATTTTCACCAAATTTTTCTTTGGTGTCAGCCAGTATTGAACCGGTAATAAAACCATCTTTATTGTATTGATATATCAATTCACCATTAGTGTCCTTCCTTGATATTATCTCACAGTTATTACCTATGGTCATTTCTACTGGCCCATTAGCATCCATACCTATTAACTTATTTTTTACTCTTTCTACAAAAAGGTAATTATGAAGACCACTCAGGTACTCATCTTTTTTCTGATTTAAGCTAAAACTCTCTACACAACCATCACGGCCAATTTTTAATTTTGATTCATAGTTGATAGTCTTATCTTCATTATAAACCGTTGATTTTATTTCTTTAACATTACCTTTGACTGGATTGAAGTCATATAACTCTGCCATGTTGAACACAACAGGATTGTACTCTTGTTTGTCAAATGCTGAGGATTCAAAAGATATAAAAAAAGTTAACGGTACAACTAACGCTATATATTTATTATTCATTTAATTTTACACCTTTAATCTACTAATATGCTGTGAGTCATTCTTAATTATAATCATGTTGATTTATTGTTAATATTGTCGATTTTTATAGGCTGAAAATAACATAGGTAAATTTACTTAGAGCAAAAGATTTCAATGTATATATTTAAAAGTACGTATTTTTATTACGCTATTATACTCATAAATTTAACAAATTATTGTAAAAAGATCATTAACGATAAGCGCTTTGAAGGTTATTCTTGCGGTATATAAAAAGCTTAGAATTCAATAGAAAAGCGGTTATTTATTGGTAAAATTCCCCTTGTGAAGGAAAAGATTGCCAGCTGCCCTTTAATTTGAACACTTTATCTGTCTTAGCGATTAGACTCTTTTGAGCAAAAACCGCAGTGCCTAATCAATCATTCTTTCTAATTATGCCCACACATACGTAGATTTCAATAGGCTAAGTCACCCTAAATATAGGGTAATAAAACTAATTTATTGATTTATTTTAAGTTTTTAAGGGAGTTAGTAAAATCGGGGAACATCGAAATGGTACGCCCTACAGGGTTCGAACCTGTGACCTACGGCTTAGAAGGCCGTTGCTCTATCCAGCTGAGCTAAGGGCGCATCGAAAAATGCTTCAACCTATCTGGCTGATAGCGTGGGATTATACGGTTGCTACGCGCTGAGTCAATGAGTTTTCTCTACTAAAATAACTATCTGCTCATTTTATGTTACAGATAGAACTGACATTAACGCGAACTTCTGACAAAATAGAGGCATCCCCAAGTCTCATTTATGGATTAAGTCACAGATGTTAGCAAAAATTATTGATGGGAAAACGATTGCGCAGACAATTCGGCAGGAAGTTGCCCAAAAAGTACAACAACGCATAGAACAAGGAAAACGCGCCCCTGGTCTTGCAGTTATCTTAGTCGGTGCAAACCCTGCTTCACAAATTTATGTTGGTAGCAAACGTCGCGCCTGTGAAGAAGTTGGTTTCCTATCTCGTTCTTATGATTTACCAGATACAACCACAGAAGCAGAACTCCTGAAACTGATAGATGATTTAAACCAAGACCCTGAAATTGATGGTATTTTAGTTCAATTACCGCTTCCAGCAGGTATTGATAACGTAAAAGTCATTGAGCGCATTCATCCAGATAAAGATGTTGATGGGTTCCATCCGTATAATGTTGGTCGTCTATGCCAGCGCGCACCTCGTCTGCGTCCTTGCACACCAAGGGGGATTGTTACCCTATTAGATCGTTGTGGTATTAATACCTATGGTCTAAATGCCGTTATTATTGGTGCTTCAAATATTGTTGGTCGCCCAATGAGCTTAGAACTTCTGCTTGCTGGCTGTACAACCACAGTAACCCATCGTTTTACGAAAGATCTCGAACAACACGTCCGCAATGCGGATTTATTAGTTGTTGCTGTCGGTAAACCTAACTTTATTCCCGGTGAATGGGTCAAACCTGGCGCCATCGTGATTGATGTCGGTATTAACCGCCTTGAAAGCGGTAAAGTGACAGGAGATGTTGACTTTTATGAAGCTTCAAAACATGCATCTTGGATCACCCCCGTTCCTGGCGGCGTAGGGCCGATGACAGTCGCAACATTAATCCAAAATACGTTACAAGCGTGCGAAGAGTATCACGATATTTAATTTAATCAGGGAGCTGTCATGGATATTTTTAAACTTGAAGGTCACCCACACATTGAATTGTGTGATTTGCTGAAAATAGAAGGCTGGGCGGAAAGTGGCGCAATGGCTAAAGCGATGATCGCAGAAGGTTTAGTTCAAGTTGATGGCGTGGTAGAAACGCGTAAACGTTGCAAAATCACCGCTGGGAAAATCGTCTCTATGGACGATCAAAAAATCAAAATTCAAGACTAGTTAAAAAATAATAAAGTAAGCTGATCTTCCATTTCGGCTTACTTTTATATTTCACGTGCTATTTTTAAGCACGATCATACATAATGATACAACCAAGTAATACAATTATAAAAATAGCGATTTATCATATAATGAATCAAATCACTGAAGAACCAACCCCTACATAAAAT
This sequence comes from Providencia sp. PROV080, assembly GCF_033688105.1. Taxonomy (NCBI): domain Bacteria; kingdom Pseudomonadati; phylum Pseudomonadota; class Gammaproteobacteria; order Enterobacterales; family Morganellaceae; genus Providencia; species Providencia sp. PROV080. Next base: position 1,399,583 of record NZ_CP096346.1, on the reverse strand, counting down.
GAGTATGTTTTGATCACCCCTTCCCTTTACTTAAATCATATTTGTAAAAATAGTTTTATGCACTTCTCTGATTATCGTATTGCTTTAAAACACTTATTTATAGACAACATCAAGCTCCGCGGTTCCCGTTGCTTTACCTGGTTTTTCAGTGCCATTAGGGCATAACGACCAAACGAGAGGTTGCGTCTGTGAAGCTCCGGACGTATTCGCCCCCAATAGCATAAAATTTAAACCTTGGTTCTTTTCTGAAAAAGGAATGCTTGACGCTCTATCCAAACAACCAACAGCGTCAGTTGCTGCATTACTACCTATATAACCGCGGACTAATCCTCCTATTGTGCCATCACCATAATGCAAACTAATTGCATGAGTTCCCACTAACATTGATGGCGCGACAGGTGTTCCAGAAATACCAATTTGAAAAGCTCGGCCATTATTAATGCCACAGTTAACCGTGATTGAAGATGTCGGATTAATAACAGGCAGCCCTTTTGTCGTATCGAATGTCACTTCTGTCGGCGTAGATATAGAGCAAGGGGGATAACTAACGGTTAGTGTTCCACCTTCAAAAATTTGTTGGTTGACTAAATCACCGTTACTTGTAGCCGCTTTTATGAGATAAAGATTCGGTAATGTATAAGACCCAGGCTTTGCATTAGGCCCTACATATAAAAAGAGTTTACCTTGTATTGAAGCCTTATTATTTTTTTTCTGTGGATTCCATACGTGATCCGTTGGTTCTGGCCAAGCAGAGCCACACCACATTGCAGATGGCACTTGTGTTGGAGTGACAGTATAACTACCGTTACTACTCCATGTGCCTTTTACAGTAATATCTTTATAATTTGCAGATGCGGGTTGCGCTCCAGCGCCAACTGACGCTACCCCTGTTGCATTGGTACTTTGGAGACCAATAATGATATCTTCCGCGACTTTATAACCTTTCATATTACCGACAACAGCTTCATTCGAATTTGATAAACAGTTGTATGCTGTTGAGGATGTATGCACCGCAAAACCATCGGCCCTGTTTGCCGCAGCTGAGAATGCACTACTAATTGATGTTAATGTAACTTCTGCATTTACATTACCAAGCGATATAACACTTTCACCCGGTGTCGCGTTAATATTGACTGCCAATGCAGAAGAAGGCATAAAACTAAATGCTATCACTGCGCTAGTAACATATTTATGAAGTACTAAGCTCATAACGGCTTTATATTTTAAATAATGATATTTCATAATCAGTCAAATACCTTAATGCGTTTTGTTATTTTACCGGAGCACATGTGTAAGTTACTTGGCGTATTGGTTGATCGACGTCTAACGTCACATTCGTTAAATCAAAGCTAACCGTGCATTGTTTTTCTGCGGATTCCCCCCATTTAACGAGAAGTTTCCCTTTTTCCGGTAATCCAGTTAAATAAACTAATCCTGCATCACCCACAATGCTGCTGTAGTTATCCGTTGTATGTTGGAGACTGGCTATGGCACCAAACGGAACTGGACTATTATTTTTAATAATCGTCATTAATACTTGGTAGCCTTTTTTGGTCGTGAAATTAACGGGAACAACAGCCCCTTTACTTGGATAAATATTGATATTCGTTTGCGCCACATCGACATCATCAGGCAATGTCGTTGGATCGATACTAATGCTATTTCTTCTATAATCGGAAAGGTAAGGCGCTATACCATAACCTCTCCAGTCAGAACGAGCAGACCCATTATTAATGCTGACATCCGGTGCATCAGGTAAGTAGACCAGAGCTACCGATTCCCCCATATTTTTTGCTAATGTCAGCCCACCAGAATGGAGTAATAAGCCGCCATTTGCGTTCATATTAAATGTTTGAGTCTCACTGCTATGACTATAGCCAGCAGTAACGCTGCCCTTACTTCCTTGGTAACCAACGTTAATATTGCTGTTATTAACACCGTCTTTGTTTTCCCAACTTTGGGAAGCGCTATAGGTTAAATCACCACTCATTAAACTGCCATTAATCCCTGTTTGGATTTGCGATCGTCCATTATTATCGCGAGTGTAGTAGCTAGTTGAATAAATAGACTGTAAAGACTCCGAGTGGCCAAATATGCTAAATGGGATACTTATATTAAAGGAAATTTGCCTGTTTTCAGGCCAACTGCCATTATCATCTTTAATTCTATCGATACTATAGTTAGCACCGTAACTTATCCCCTTATAATTATTACTGTAGCCAATCGAGCCACCCGTTTGCGTTCTAGAACTCCCCCAATAATCATCGCGAGTTGCTCGCACATAAAGGGTTCCCCAATCTCCCATGCGTTGACTGACTTGAGTTTGAAAACTACTACGCCGTCTTTGCATTGCCCATGGGTAAACGCCCTCTTCAAGCTGATAGCCTTCAGAGTTAAATTCACTGAAATTATAATAATTGCGTGTTGAATAACGTAGTGCAGTAAGGTCAATGGAAGTCCCAGTGCTCATCATACTTTTCGAGTAACGAAGACGATAAGATTGCCCCGTTTTTCGTGAATCACCGTTTAGTTTTGCAATAGATGATGTAACATCAAGTGAAACAGCACCTATACTGCCTAATGAAATTCCCGCCCCTATGTTGGCCGCTTGATAGTCTTCAGCCGCTAATACACCACCATAAACCGTTGTATCCTTCGGTAATCCGTAAACCGCCGTGCCTAATAAAAACTCTGCCTCACGAGAACTATTAGTCACGTTTCCATCGTAGCGGCCAGCAGTAATTTCATATTTCCAACCACCAGGCCTTAGCATCACTGGTAATGATGAATAAGGCACAATAAATTTTCTCTCTGTGCCATTCGCTTCAGTGATGGTGACATCATAGTCCCCTGAAAGCCCAGCTTCTTGAATATCATTAATATAAAAGGCGCCAGGCGCGACATAGGTTTCATAAATAACATTACCATTTTGACGTACAGTAACCCTTGCATTACTGTTCGCAACACCTTCAATAGGAGGTGCATAGCCACGTAATTGACTGGGTAGCATCTCTTCACTGGAGCTTAATTTTAAACCGCGAAAAGGAACGCTATCAAAAACATCCCCCCCAGTGTTATTTTCACCCACTAATAAAACTGAACGTAATGCAAATAATTCACGATACAGATAAGTATTGGTAAAACGCGTATAACGTTGATGTTCCTTCTTTTGCGCTTGACCATCCGTATTCTGTTGGCTATGAGTAATGGTGCTACGTAAACGCCATGCCCCGGCATTAAGACCGGCTCTCACCGTTGCAAAAAAATTATCGCTTTTTCTATTTGAACTCAGTTTTGATTTATTTTCAGTATGTCCATAGCTGAAATTATAATTAGCCATCAGTGCAGGTACGCCATAATCCAGCAAATCAGGATCTAATGATTCGTTATGACTTGCTTTCATGGCGACTTGAGGGATGCTAATTTCTAATTCCAAAATAGCGATATTAAAATGCGTCGATGCATCTGGAATTAATGCCGATAAGTTATCAATAGAATAATTTTCTGGTAAGTCTTTTGTTTTTGGTAATTGTTTAATGTTCACCCCATATTTCTCTAAAAATGCGGGGGTTAATACAGGTGATACAACTCCCTGATTATTTTCCTTGAATGTAACGGGCAGTTGCCCAATCCCAACTTGGTTTATATAAACAGAAACGAGATATTCACCCGGTGCAATACTGCCTTTTTTAGCATAGGCAGATAAGTCAACTTGATCCGTTTCGCCCATCGCTTGTAAAAATGCCGGATCAAAATAATCCTCTGCTACCGCAGAGTGAATGCTTAACATCAAGCACAACGCAATAGGATGCCATACAAATTTAGTAGGACTTACGCAAACAGGTGATATGTGCTTATTTCTATTCATATTTATATCCATTGACTTATCAATAGCAAAATGAGGCCTAAAGCAGTAAGTGCTCTTTTTTACTTGTTTTCATTTCAATAAAGAGAACTGAATAATGACAATTCGCTCGTATATTGCTGTGTTACCCCACCGTCCCGATCAATTAACGTCCATATCAGTTCACCTGTGGTATTTTCAGGTAATGGATATTGTTGTTGCCCCATTGGTGGAACCATTTCAAATAAAGATGAGGGGTCTATAATGTTATTTCCCACCTTAATTGAATCGAAAGTCACATAATAAGGTGTTGGGTTTTTTACGACTAAACGACCTTTATCTCGATAAAAAATGAGTTTCTTTGATATTTCATCATCACTATATTTTGGTAATCCATCTGGTCGATAAAACAGTTTTAGATGGTTTTGCGTTGCAATAATAATTTGCGATCTTGCTGCATTACCCTCTTCTTTTTTCTGATTCGGTATTGCTCTTATATTAAGAGTAAATAATGACTCACGATCTTTGGGCATTTTATGGTTAATCGCTTTAATCATTAAGACTACTGAGTCTTTTTCATTAACTTTTTCTAATGGTGGCAGTACAATAAAATCAGGTTTCTTTTGCCCGCTGGCATTTGGTTCTGTTACCTGAGACTGCAATAAATAAGCCATATTGCTGTAATTAGTCACTTTAAACGCGACGCCCTTTTGAGCAGACTCAGGATAAATGACTCTCGTGGATTGCATTGCAATTCCATCATATTTAAGCGCGTTTTGGCTGTTTGATGTGATTGGCAATAGCCATATAAAATGAAAAAATAACAAAGCACGCCATGATGAAAATTTCATTATTTTTTCTCTCCACCTTTCAAGGCTTGATGGTATTCTCGACTTTCTCCACCAAAATCATTCATCACTCTCCAAGTTATATCTTTAGCCTCTTGGTGAATTTGGTATTTTATGTCTGAAAAAGGAGCAACCATCATTCCTGCGCTTTGATTATCTATTTGCTTTCCATTTACCTTTAGTGAAGAGAATGTCTGAAAATAAGCCGTTGGATTATTCACAATCAAGACATTTCCTTTTTGCTGATAAGTCAGCTGTGATGGTGCCTGATTTACGCCACTAATAATATTTTCGGGTCGGTAAAATAACTTAATAACCATTTGTAAGCCAAAAGAGACTTGCGAATAACTTTCGCTACTTTCTGTTAATTCATTCTTTGGTACGCTTGGTATCGCTAAAAAACTTAAATAAAAAACAGATTCTCTATCAGTAGGTAGATGCTTTATTTGATTAGGCATAATCACTACTGTATTTTGGCTTTGTGATTCCATTCTAAATAAAGGTGGATTCACTAAAAAAGGTGCTTTTTCTTGACTGTCAGGTGAAATCAATGCATTAACCTTAACTAAATAGGTATTATTGCTACGATTTTCTATTGTTGCCTTTGTGCTCTTCGCCGTCCCTAAAAAAATAACACGTGTTTGGTTCAGCAATACGCCGCCATCCGCAATAGCGATATTAAATATGCAACTAAATAATAAAGTTAATAACACTAAAAAAAGTTTCATCATTATTTTCAGTCATAAAAAAATTGAAATGTTACTGTGCTATGGAGTTTTCCACCTTGTAATTCACCGCTACAATTCCCACATGAAATTGTTGTCGTAAACGGTATTTTCGTTTTATTTAATATCGATAATGGGCTATTAGCCGTCCAAGTCGCATTAATCCACCCTGTTTCAGCTAAATTATTATTTGCTTTGAAATAGCTGTTTCCCTCTGTAGTGAGTAAAAAACCATATCCTTTCGCTGTTGAGCTGGCTGAATTTACATATAAAGGGCTACCACCAAGTGTTAAGCTTTCACCTGATACTTTAATTTTAGGTGTATAGTGAGTTAAGCTTTTACTATCACAATTAATAAAATCTAAGGTAAATTTTTCTTGTACCGCTGTTCCATTCTTCACATTCGAGGTCAAAATACTTGCGCCGTTATTAAATTCAATAATCGGCTGGCTGACACTAATTTCGCATGTGCCTTGAAGATACTCCGCTGAAAAATGAATGCGAATTGGCTCTGCTTTTACTAAGGCTATATGCCCCAGATAGTTTAATGTAATGACCAACAAAGCAAATTTCATAATCCGCTGTAATTGTTTATGCAAGATGAAAAAATTCTGCACAGTTGCCCCTTACTTCTCACTGAAAAAGAACGGTAAATGTAATATTGGCTTTTAAAAAATCAGGAGTAACCGTGTTCTCTACGCTGACAAGCCCAATTTCAAAATACTCCGTACTTGAGAATTGATTCGATGAATTTAATGGTGTTAAGGCAACCTGCTTACCTTGATTTTCTAATGCGTCATCATTATAAAAATCATTTAATCCACGTGTTTTTATCTTCCGCTGGATCATAAATCCTGTTCCATTAGGAGCGCCGTCTAAAAAAACTTTATTATTACCGCTATACGGCGTTATGCCTTTTAAACTTAATAACGGTGTTGTATTCCCACCTTCACATGAAACTTTTGCTGTAATCGGTTGTATTTCAACCGTTGTTTTTGCCGTTGGAAAATCGGTAACACTGTAAGGCTTAAAATCCAGTGACTTTTCTGATAACTCAATAGCGCAGCTACCATCAACTAAAGACGCTGATAAATCGACTTTTGCAGTACTCTCTGCATGAGCATGACTGATATTTACCAACATCAATGCCAGAAATATCGATGACAGTTTATTGAACCGAGCCATTGAATTGATCCCTTCCGCCAAAGTCATTGATTGCGCTCCACTGCACCTTGCCTTTTTGGTGAATATCTTGATACACCACATCACTAAAAGGGGCGATCATGGTATTGCCTAATTTGGGATTAAGCTTAACCAATTTATTAGCCACTTTAATTTCACTGAGCGTGATGTAATAAGGTGTCGGGTTGGCCACTTTTAATCCATTAGAGTGCAGAGAGAATTTCAATAATCCCATCGCCTCTTTTTGGCTAATAGAAAACTTAACAGGTCGATAAAATAGTTTGATCGTATTTCCCGTTGCAATTTGCAATGTCCCTGCCAAGTTAGGGTTTGCTTTATCATCAAGCTTATCTGTTGCTGGTAATGCTATTGCTCTAAAATAAAAAATAGATTCACGATCTTTTGGTAAATCATTTTTAATTCTGAGAATTTTAACCTGATTTAAATTATTAGGTTCCAAGCGAAACATAGACGGTGTTGTCACAAACTTATCTTGAGCGACTTGTCCTTGTACATCACGATAAATTTGTGTACGAATTAAATATGGCGTATTCGAATTGTCTTCGCTTTTGATAGTAATGTTCGCACCTACATTGTCTCTACTCTCATTATAAATAATGCGAGTTCCATGCAATATGATCCCCGCTATTGCTGAGGTTGAACTCAGTAATAATAACATTGTTCCAATCATGCCAAATACTTTTACTATCATATCCCTACACCTAATAATTTATTTCACATTAAAATGAAGCGCAGAAATCTGCGCTTCAAGTATTACGAGTTACTCAGATGCATAAGCAATAATAATTGGCGCTGAATATGAACCAACAGCAGGCACAGCATCAGTTGAACCCATACCAACCTTGAAAGAATAATTAGTTGGTTGTGTTGCAGATACCGTTACAGGAATGGCTTTATTAGCAACGACTTGGTCTGTTTTGCCATCTTCTTGCAACATAAAGCCAACTGTAGGGTCGCTACCGATAAAGATATTTTTTGCTGTGTTAGCCGTCGTGGTTGTGCCTTGTACATATAAGGCACCTTTATCTGAATCCGCACTACAATTTTCTAATGATACAACAAGCGCCGTATCACCATTTTGTACATTGGGTGTAAAGCTATTTTGAGCAAAAGTACCAACATTAAATACTGAGTTGCCACCATTTGCAGTGACATTACAAGTTACCGCGGTAATTACACCATTCAGTGTAATATTATCGCTATTATCACCAGCAGCAGCACCAAAGCTGACGCCAGTAAATAACATCGCTGTAATTAACTTAGTTTTAAAAGCCATGATATTCCTCATGAACAAGTAGTGATTAATAGAGCTTAAGTAGCCTCATAATAAATTCAAAATAAATAAGAAATAAAAGATCAGTGTAAGTAGAAATAATATTTACCCCTACCTATTAAAATAATAAATAAAAATACATTTATGTAAACACCTGCTTTTTTAATAATGATAAAACTAAACCTAATTATATTATTTTAACATTTATTTAAATCTAAATTTTCATTTAAAATACTATCAGTGAGCCAACCAAAGCAAAAATAAAGAAATCTAAATCCATAATAGTCAGTTTTAGACTATAAAGTTGAAATATAAAATTATATTTCATTAATTTGGTAGTTTTTTGTGTTAATTAAGTATTAACACTTAATTTTGTGAGTTTATAGTCACTCTAGATAATTAAATAATGTTGCTACTTTTGAAATATTATTTATCAAAATAGCTCAAAAAATTAATTAAGCCCGTTGCGTTACTATTAATAACATTTGAATTTTTATACTATTAATATTTTAAAAGCCGATATCTTTTAAGTGACTTAATTGGAATTTTTTAGCTGAATCGATACCAGCTTTATTTATTAATCCATAAATAAAGTGGGATGTTAAATGCAGAAAAAGGGAATAAAAAAACCCGTTAAAAATATTTTAACGGGTTAATCTAATCGTATGAGAGGTTATTTACGGCGCCAAGTTGTTCCTTGTGCACCATCTTCTAGCACAATTCCCATTGCCGTTAATTCATCACGGGCTGCATCGGCTAAAGCCCATTCCTTATTTTTACGGGCGTCATTACGCTGTTTAATCAGTGCTTCAATTTTAGCAACTTCTTCATCGCCTTCACTTTGTGCATTACCTTGCAAAAAGGCTTCCGGCTCTTGTTCAAGTAATCCTAATACACTGGCTAATTGACGCAATTCCGCTGCCAATTCATTCGCAGCAACCATGTTTTCTGCTTTTAAGCGGTTAATTTCGCGAGCCATGTCAAACAGGACGGAATAAGCCTCTGGTGTATTAAAATCATCGTTCATCGCTTCTTCAAAACGGTGCTTAAATACTTCACCACCCGCAGGAGCCACTGATTTATCTGTACCACGAAGCGCGGTGTATAAACGCTCTAAAGCCGTACGAGCTTGCTTTAGATTCTCTTCAGTATAATTTAATTGGCTACGATAATGGCCAGATAATAAGAAATAACGCACGGTTTCAGGATCGTAATATCCTAGTACATCACGAATAGTAAAGAAATTATTCAGTGATTTAGACATTTTTTCACGATCAACCATCACCATCCCTGAATGCATCCAGTAATTCACATAAGGACCATCATGAGCACAGGTAGATTGCGCGATTTCATTTTCATGATGTGGGAACATCAAATCAGAACCCCCACCATGGATATCAAAGTGATTACCCAATGCTTTGCTGTTCATCGCGGAACACTCAATATGCCAGCCTGGGCGACCTAAGCCCCATGGTGATTCCCAGCTAGGCTCACCTTCTTTTGACATTTTCCATAGTACAAAATCCATTGGGTTACGTTTAACATCAGCAACCTCAACACGCGCCCCTGCTTGTAGTTGTTCTAGATCTTGACGAGATAATTGCCCATAATCTTTATCTGTTTTCACCTCAAACATCACATCACCGTTTTCTGCCACATATGCATGGCCACGTTTGATCAGTAAGTCAGTGAGTTCGATAATTTCTTTAATATGCTGTGTTGCGCGAGGTTCACTATCAGGTCTTAGGATATTGAGAGCATCAAAATCCTTGTGCATTTCAGCTAGCATGCGAGTCGTTAACGCATCAACTGTTTCATTATTTTCAGCAGCACGTTTGATAATTTTATCGTCAATATCCGTCACGTTACGTACATAAGTGAGGTCATAACCCAGATAGCGTAAATAACGGCTAATGGCATCAAAAGCCACAAATGTACGACCATGACCAATATGACACAAATCGTAAATGGTGATACCACACACGTACATCCCTATTTTCCCTGGGTGAATGGGTTTAAACTCTTCTTTTTGGCGACTCAGTGTATTAAAAATCTGTAGCATCTGGACTATTCCGTTAAATGTGTACGTGTTTATCACCCATATACTCGACTCACTCCCAGTTACCGCGCGACGGATAGCATTCGCTCATCCTATGCTAGTATTTCGGAAGCTGCTCGCGATAGACCTATCGTGAATTCGCATCTCAAACTCTTTGGAGTATCGCTGGTTCAAGCTATTAAGGGATATTTCAATAAATATAAGGTATCTACCTACAAAATAGAATGATATTGAACCCTGAACACTATCAGAATGCAAGAAATACACATGATCTTTGTCATACTATCGCTATCGTTCAACGCATTGATAACCTAGACAGTGACTTCAAGTCGGGTTTTATCTGTGATATAAACTTCCTGACAACCACGCCTTCAACAGAAGGCGCAATAAATACAATTATTCAGGATAGCTATTATGGTGACTTTTCATACCAATCACGGTGACATTGTTATTAACACTTTTGACGATAAAGCTCCAGTAACCGTCGAAAACTTTTTGAATTACTGCCGTGAAGGTTTCTACAATAATACCATTTTCCATCGTGTCATTAACGGTTTCATGATCCAAGGCGGCGGTTTTGAACCTGGCATGAAACAAAAAGCAACAAAAGCACAGATCAAAAACGAAGCTAATAACGGCTTAAAAAATAATCGTGGTACTTTAGCCATGGCTCGTACTAACGATCCACACTCAGCTACAGCACAGTTTTTCATTAACGTTGTTGATAACGACTTCCTTAATTTCCGTTCAGAACACCCTGATGGTTGGGGCTACTGTGTATTTGCAGAAGTTGTTGAAGGTATGGACGTTGTTGACAAAATCAAAGGGGTTTCAACAGGTCGTAGTGGTTTCCACCAAGACGTTCCACGCGAAGATGTTGTGATTGAAAAAGTGACTGTTAGCGAATAATTCGACGCATAATATGTCCACTTATATCATTGCAGACCTGCATTTGAGTGAAGATGAACCGGCGATTACCGCCGGTTTTATGAATTTTATTCACCAACAAGCTATTAATGCCGACAGCCTGTATATCCTCGGCGACTTTTTTAATTATTGGATTGGTGATGACGATAAGACTCAGCTCCATCAACAAGTGGCTGAAGCCTTAAAAAGCCTTACTGACCGTGGTATCCCTTGTTACTTTATTCATGGAAACCGTGACTTCTTACTAGGCAAACGTTATGCCAAGCAATGTGGCATGACGATACTTAACCAAGAAACATTGCTTGAACTTTATGGTCAACGCGTGTTGATTTTGCATGGCGATACACTGTGTACCGATGACCAAGCTTATCAACGTTATCGTCAAAAGGTCCACACACCATGGATCCAACGTGTATTTTTAACCTTACCTCTATTTATCCGCCGACGTATTGCTGAAAAAATGCGTAAAAATAGTCAATATGCTAGCAGTATGAAAGCCGAATCAATTATGGATGTCAATCAGCAGGCCGTTATTGCAGCGTTAGAACACTATCAAGCGGACTGGATGATACATGGTCATACCCATCGCCCCGCTATTCATGAAATTGATGTCGCTGATAAACGTTATTATCGCGGCGTTTTAGGTGCATGGCATCATGAAGGCTCAGCATTTGTGATAAATGAACAAGGTATTGAGCTCGTTTTTTTCCCTTTTTAATCTCTGATACGGTGACTCAGTAAATTGCTCAGCCCGCATTCGTTTGCTGATATTTTAACCACGCAAACGTTTTCCTTAGCGAGTTACCATGATATGATCGGGGCAATTCATTTTTCCCACCTCACGGTGAAAATTTATTAACCACAGGGATTACACAAAATGACTGCTCAATCTGCGGCAAAAATCGCTATTGTTATGGGTTCTAAAAGTGATTGGACAACCATGCAACACGCTGCCGATGTCTTAACCGAGCTGCAACTGCCTTTCCACGTTGAAATTGTCTCAGCACATCGTACCCCCGACAAACTCTTCTCCTTTGCGGAACAAGCAAAAGAAAATGGCTTTGAGGTGATTATTGCAGGAGCCGGCGGAGCCGCTCATTTACCGGGTATGCTTGCAGCAAAAACCTTAGTTCCTGTGTTAGGTGTTCCAGTACAAAGCGCTGCGTTGAGTGGTGTCGATAGTCTCTACTCTATTGTACAAATGCCTAAAGGTATCCCTGTGGGTACACTGGCAATCGGTAAGGCCGGTGCTGCAAATGCGGCACTACTGGCCGCACAAATTCTTGCGAATACTGATAAGGCGCTATTTGCTCGCTTAGCCGCTTGGCGTGAGGCGCAAACGAATGATGTGCTTAACAACCCTGATCCTCGGGAGGCACAATGAAACCCGTCTGTGTCCTTGGTAATGGTCAATTAGGCCGCATGTTGCGTCAAGCAGGTGAACCGCTTGGTATTGCTGTATTTCCTGTTGGGTTAGATGCGGAACCTGAAGCCGTTCCCTATCAACAAAGTGTTATCACCGCAGAAATTGAGCGCTGGCCTGAAACACCACTGACTAAAGAGCTAGCACTTCATAATGCCTTTATTAACCGAGATATTTTTCCTCGTTTAGCAGATAGATTTCCACAAAAAAGCCTCTTTGATTCGCTGGGTTTAGCCACCGCACCTTGGGCTTCTCTTGACGCTAAAGCGCAATGGCCTGAGCTCTTTGCAACCCTCGGTGATTTCTTGATCGTCAAACGTAGAACGGGTGGCTATGATGGCCGTGGTCAATGGCGTGTTTCACCCGGCAACGAAGCGAATCTACCCGATGAAATCTATGGGAACTGTATTGTCGAGCAAGGTATCCCTTTTGATGCAGAAGTATCCGTTATTGGCGCGCGTAATCGTGCGGGGGAGTGTGTATTTTATCCTATCACCCATAACCTACATCAAGAAGGTATCTTACGCACCAGTGTCGCTTTCCCCAACGCGAACCATTCACAGCAGCAACAAGCTCAGGCTATGTTAAGTGCTGTCATGAATGAGCTAGATTATGTTGGTGTTATGGCAATGGAGTGTTTTGTCGTTGGTGATAAATTACTTATCAATGAATTAGCTCCACGTGTGCATAACAGTGGTCACTGGACCCAGAACGGTGCCTCTATCAGCCAATTTGAATTGCATTTACGCGCTATTTTAGATTTACCAATGCCATCGCCGACAGTATTTAATCCTTCTGTTATGGTGAATTTAATTGGCACTGAGCTCAATCAACAATGGTTAAGTTTACCGTTAGTTCATCTGCACTGGTATGAAAAAGACGTTCGTCCTGTTCGTAAAGTTGGTCATTTAAACCTGACTCACAGCTGCCCAACTGAGCTTGCTGACAGCCTAAATTCGCTAGTAGAGCTGTTACCAAATGAGTACAAAAGTGGCATTGACTGGGCGAAAGAAAAATTAAACTGGTACTACAGCCAATAAATAGGGAAAATAGCGCCATACGATGCCCGATATTTTCGGGCATTTTGCATTTATATGGCTGCTTTTTTTTACGAAAAGGCAGAGTTACTGGAGTTGACATGGCCGCGACAGATTCCCCATCCTTATTTAGCCCACTCTATCAGTGGAGTATCCTCATTCTTTTAGGGATGGTTTATTTTTTAGCCACTGCAACCACCTTTACGTCATTGGGTGTTGTCCTCCCCAGTATGATCGAAGAGCTGAAATGGAGCTGGACAGAAGCAGGGTTTGGTTTCACCTTATTAGGGTTAACCTGTGGTCTTGCAAGTTTCCTGCCCTCCTTGCTCATCCGAAAAATCGGCGTTCGCCTGACACTCCTTCTCGGTACGCTGATCTTTATTGCCGGTTTTTATAGTTTATATTCAACAGAAACCATTAACCGCTATTTTCTTGGCACAGCACTCATTGGTGTGGGTTTCACTTTACTGGCGACCGTTCCTGGAACCTATGTGCTTTCTCGCCTATTTGAAAAGCAGTCATTAGCCTTTGGTTTATATTTTACGATTGGTGGATTGGGTGGTGTCGCTGGGCCTTGGATCTATTTTTATGCATCAAATCAGTTAGGTTCGTGGCGTATGCATTGGGTACTCTGCGCTGTTTACCTTGGTATTGTGACATTCATTACCCTGTTAGCATTGCGTGAAGGTAATCGAGAACGAGAACATGCTAAACATGTGATGCAAAAACAGGTTAGCGACGGCAGTAAACCGATTTATCGCACTACAGAGGTATGGACAGTACGTCGTGCTTTGCGCACTTGGCAGTTTTATTTAATAGCAGCAACCTATACTTCATTTTTATGGTGCGGTATTACGGTTAACAGTTTCGCGGTTGCCCATATTGAAGAGCGCGGCTTTGGTATCACTATTGCCGTTTCATTACTCAGTACAATGGCTTTTGTTAACGCATTTTCAAGATTTATTGGTGGTGCCGTTGGAGAATGGTTGGAGCCCAAAAAACTGTTAATTGTTAGCCTGATCATTATGGTATTTGGGGTTATTTCATTAAGTATCGCAACCTCATGGTTATGGTTGATATTATTTGTGCTCTGTGTCGGTATCGGCTATGGCATGACTTTCTTAGCCTCCAGCGTTTTATTATCCAATTATTTTGGTCGTGGCCCCTATTTAGAGTTATTTTCCGTGGTGAATTTAATTTCTACTGTGGCGTGTTTAGCGCCATTTATTGCGGGTGCGATTAAGGATTATACAAGTAGTTTTACACCTGCATTTCTTATTATCGCCGCCCCTGTTGTCGTGATCCTCATGCTAACGTTAATGATGAAACCGCCTGTTTTATCCGCTAAAAAATGATGCCGTTTATCACTGTATGTCGTGAGTGATAAAATAAAAAAGCTCGGGCTACACCCCGAGCAAAAAAATCAAAATAGACAAGGAAAATTAAGGATTTAACAACGCAGGTACCTTTAATAAGATAAATTCATTATCATCCGCTTGATTAGGGTCACGGCTCGATGAAAATGGATAGTTATTATCATTACCGACAATAATATGTTCACTATCGACAACATCAACATTTTCAATCGTAAAGAATGGGAAAGTGAATACGCCATTATTCAACGGTTTCTTTGCCATTCCTTGCGGGTCTTTTATATTCATTAAATCGATATAGGCTTGTTTATCAACCGGTTTGCCTTGATTGGTATCCGAAAACTCAATACGATAAACACGCTTAAACTTCGCTAGTTGACTAAAACAATTTTGCGTCTCTGTGGCACTTTCAGGACAGGCTTTATCGGCTGTGCCTTCTCCATTATCACGCTCAATAATCAAACCGTGTGTATCATCAATCATATTAAAATCGCCGATGGCATTTTGATTATCTTCAAAGACATATAACCAACTACGTCCACTCCATTGCTGTTTTTTCACATCAAATTCAAGGATACGAGCGGCACGCTTGCCATCGACATTTTCATAATCTTGTTTCTCTTCATCCCAAATAGCCCCTTCAAGCATGGGGTATAGCTTAGTGCCATCTGGTGATGAGGCCATGCCTTCAAAACCTTTTGAACGGTTGACTTGAAAATGAATTTTATCCGTAGGTTTAGCAGGCGTGGTAACTTGATAGTGATCAGGTGAAATCACTTTTTTGCCATCAACGTGAGTTTCAAATAATGCGAGAACTTTGCCATTGAGGTCCATCTTAATTAAATAAGGACCAAACTCATCCCCTACCCATAATGCGCCATCCGCAAATTGAAAGCTTTCAGGATCAAAATCACTCCCTGTTAGATAACGCTTATCTGTACTTTCATTCATGATATGAAATGGAATGATTTTATCCGGATCGTGGAAGAAAACAGTATTGAGTGGATTGGCTTGGCCGGTTTTAAAATCAATGTCGTATTGAGTTAAATACAGCATCGAGTCTGGTGAATTAACCTTATTGCCATAACCATTGTCGGTCAATACCCAATAGGTGCCATCGGCCATACGTTTAATACCGGAATGTCCCTGTCGAGGTTGACCTTTAATCGGTACATGCATCCCAGTTGGACGATCAGCAGACTTCCCTTCAACCTTACCGAGTTCGTCAATACGATTTCCTGTCGTATATTTTCCGCTAACCTGTAAATCTAGTGGTGCATCAGTGGGCGCTGGTACTGTAGAATTGACCGATAAAATAGCGTGTCCTGCTAGTGTTGCAGAGACTTCTTGTTGAGCATACCCTGTGTTGGAAAATGCAATCAATGTTGCAAGTAACGATAATGTACGTAATTTTATGGTGCGGCGAGGCTGCATTATTATGTTCCCATCAAATAGTTAATCATTTATTGACTCGAGAATCATAAGCAGGATAAATGACAATTTAGTGATGGAATTAAGACAGTTATTTGAACAGCTTCTTACTCCTGCACTAGTCAAAAATAAGAAGCCGTATTCATAAAATAAATTAGCTATTTGGCATGCGACGATGTTGATTGCCAGTGCCTAACAAACGAATGCCAAGCCAGCTACCACAAATCGATAGCAGTAGCGCTGCACATAATGGCAATAATAACCACATTGACCACTCTGGCTGCCAAGGAAAATCAAACACTTTGGTTTGTAATAACCATAAAGCAACCTCTGCACCAAATGCCGCCGCAAGTCCCGCCATTAAGCCAAGTAAGGCAAATTCACTCCATAAGGTACGACGCATCAATTTTTTACTTGCCCCTAACGTGCGATAGACCACTAACTCGCGTTCTCTTTGGCTCATTCCGACTTGAATTTGCGCTAATAAAAGTAGTAAACCACAGAAAATCACGAGTACTACCATGACTTCAAGCGCTTGACTTACTTGTTGTAAAATTTGCTGGATTTGTGCGATCAAGGCACCAGTATCTAATACATTGATAGTAGGATAGTTACGGCTCAAATCCGTTAACAATTTGCCATTGCCATCATAGTAAAAACTGCTCATCCATGTCGCGGGGATATCGTTTAAAGTCTCCTCTGAGAAGATAAAGAAAAAGTTCGGTCGCAAACTTTCCCAGTCAACAGTACGAATGCTACTGACTGTTGCACTAAAGACTTGAGCTCCCGCATTAAACGTCAGTTTATCCCCTATTTTGATTCCTAGCTGTTTCACCACAGTTTGTTCAATGGAAACTTCTCCCTCTTTAGGCGGCCACGTTCCTTCATTCACCACATTGGCGTCAGGTAGAGAGGATTGCCATGTGAGACTTAATTCACGTCGCACCGTATTATTGTTAGGGTCTCTCTCATCAGCCCACTCTATTGCAGAGGTATTATTTATTTCAGACAAACGAGCTAATACTACCGGATAAAACTCTGTCGGCTTCACTTGGTGCTTCGCTAACAGCTCTGTCACCGGTTTTATCTGTGACTCATTCATATTAATTAGAAAATAATTGGGACTGTCTGCTGGCAGTTGCTGCTGCCATCTATCCAATAAATCCCCCCTCACTAAGATCAATAGTGCCAGTAACATGAATGAGAGCGAAAATGCGCTCATTTGCGTAATTGTTTGTAGCGGTTGACGCAATAAACGGCTAACTGAAAGACGTAAACTCAATTGCTTAAACTTCAATTGCCGCAATAGCCACAAACCAAGCCACCCAATTAATGCCAATAAAACCGCGACGATCACAATACCAATCAAAATTGACCATAAAAGAGGGTTAACTCCGGCAAACAGAAAGAGTCCCCCAACAACGATCAAGCTGACGATTGGCAAATAATAATACAGCGGCCAAACAGGTGAAGGAGCATCTTCCCGTAAAACTCGTGATGGTTGCGTAGCCATCAATTGGCGATAAGGACGGATCCCGACAATTATGGCGATTAAAAATAGCGTACCAATAGCCCAAACCCATGGCCATAAACTCGCTGAAGGAAGTGCTTTAGGTAACATTGCGCCCAGTATTTGCATCAAAATACCTTCGAACGCTAATCCTAACAGCGACCCTAATAGCGCCGCCGCCATTAATATCACTAACCACTGACCAATAACCCATTTTTGTAATGCTGAACGCCCCGCCCCCAACGTTTTCAATACCGCGATTAGTTGGTGACGACTACGACAATAATGGGTCATCGAGACAACCACTGCCGCGATTGCTAACAACAAGGTCAACAATACCGACAGCAGTAAAAATTGCTGAGCACGTTGGAACGTTTTCCCTACTGCCCCGCTATTTTCTTTTAAGGTATACCAACGTTGGTCAGTTCTGAGTTGCTTATCAAACTGAGCCTCAAATGCATCAATAGCGGCACTATCGCCCGCAAACATATCACGATAGGTTAAGCGGCTCCCTACCTGAACTGCTCCTGTCGATTCTGCATCGTCCAATGCAATTAACACTCTAGGGGCAATTTGAAATGGGTTAAAACCACTATCAGGCTCTTGAATTAATTTACCTGAAATTTTTAACGTGGCATCGCCAATATCAATATCATCGCCAATCTTTAAATTCAGTAACTCCAATAAACGAGGGGTGACTAAAATTTCCCCTTTCGTTGGGCGCAGCCCTGCTGGCTCAGTGATGAGCTCACCATACAGTGGATATGCCTGATCCGCCGCTTTCACTAGGACTAGTTGAGGACGTAACGCTTCATCTACCGTTGAGTATGCCATGGTAGAAAACGACATTTGCTGGCTTAGCGTTAAGCCGTTATCTTTGGCTTGTTGTAACCAAGAGGGATCACTAGGATGAGATGAACGTAGCACTAAATCGCCTGCCAACAGTTCACGGCTTTGATAGCTCATGCTGTTTTCAATACGATCGCTAATGCGTCCTAACGCTAAAACACATGCCACTGCCAATGTTAGCGCAAGCCAGACAATCAAAAGTGATGGCGTTTTCCATTCTCGCCAAAACCAACGCCAGATCATGCCTCTTCCCTCAATACACCATCCACTAATCGTAAACGACGTTGGCAACGAGCTGCCAATTCATTGTCATGGGTCACTAAAATCAACGTCGTGCCATATTCTTTGTTCATTGAGAATAATAAGTCTGCAATTTTATCGCCGGTATGACGATCAAGGTTGCCAGTCGGTTCATCTGCAAACAGAATTTTAGGGCGACCATTAAATGCTCTCGCTAAGGCGACACGCTGTTGTTCACCTCCTGATAATTGAGCTGGCATATGTTTTAATCGATTACCTAACCCCAATTCAGTCAATAAACTCGCGGCTTGTTGATAACTTGCAGACTCGGGCTCTCCGCGCAATAAGGCGGGTAACTGCACATTCTCTAGCGCATTGAGTGAAGGGATCAACATAAACGATTGAAAAACAAATCCAACACTCTGAGCACGGAGAAATGCCCGTTGTTCTTCATCCAGTTGAGTAAGATCTTGGCCTAACAGGCTAACGCTACCGCTGCTGCCATCATCCAGTCCAGCAATGATACCGAGCAGTGTCGATTTACCAGAACCTGACTCGCCAATTAAAGCAATTGTTTGACCGGACTCGACAATTAGCTCAACACCTTGCAATATAGTCAATTCATGTTCACCTTGACCAACACGTTTAATGAGATGATGAACTTCAAGAATATTTTCCGCCGACATTTACTGGTATTTCTCCTGTTATTTGGCGCGAGTGGACCAGCACTCGCCACCACAAAACTATTGATCCTGGGTGACAGCCTAAGTGCAGGCTATCGACTACCGGCAGAGCAAGCTTGGGCATCCTTACTCGCCGAACGTTGGCAGAAATTGTCACCGCCCGTTATTGTTGTTAACGGCAGTATCAGTGGAAACACCTCCGCACAAGGACTGGAGCGTCTTCCTGCCTTACTGGAACAAAATAAACCCGACTGGGTGTTGATCGAGTTAGGTGCAAACGATGGTTTGCAGGGGTTATCTGTTCAACAGATGGAAAACACACTACAACAAATTATCGAACAAATAACGCAATCGGGCGCTAAACCGCTTTTAATGCAAATTCGTATACCGCCAAACTACGGTAAACGCTATACTTCTAGTTTTGAAAAAGTCTATCCGACGCTTGCGCAAAAAAACGCGGTTCCACTGCTGCCTTTTTATATGGAAACCATTATTACCAAGCCTGAATGGATCCAACAGGATGGTATTCATCCAACAGAAGAAGCTCAACCTTCTATTGCTGATTTTATGGAAAAACAATTGCAACCTTATTTATTTTCACCATCAGAATAAAGGTTTAAATAAGTGAGTAATAATAAAGCAATTTTTATCTCAATTTGAGCCTACAGGTAGGTAAAGTTATGCAAAAATCGGTATTTATCACTGGTGCATCTAGCGGTATTGGGTTGTGTGCAGCTCAAACCCTTCGCCAACGCGGCTATCATGTGATTGTCGCTTGCCGTAAAGAAGCCGATATTTTACGTCTCAAAGGATTGGGATTTGATGCTGTAGAGCTCAATCTTGATGATAACCATAGCATAGATCGCGCTGCGGATGAGGTACTCAGCCTCTGTCATGGTCGGCTTTTCGGATTATTCAATAACGCGGGATTTGGCGTCTACGGTGAACTCACTAGTATTAGCCGCCAGCAGTTAGAAGCTCAGTTTTCGACTAACTTTTTCGGAATACACCAATTGACCTTACGTCTACTCCCAGCGATGCTAGCACATAATGAAGGGCGGATCGTCCAAACTAGCTCAGTGATGGGAATTATCTCTACGCCCGGCCGTGGCGCTTATGCAGCCAGTAAATATGCATTAGAGGCTTGGTCAGATGCACTACGTCTCGAATTAAAAGGAACCAACATCCATGTGAGTTTAATTGAACCGGGACCTATTCATACCAATTTCACCCATAACGTAGAACAGACTCAGCAGGATAAACCGGTTAAAAACCCAAGTATCGCACAACGTTTTACCTTAACCCCAGAACATGTGGTGGAAAAATTAGTGCATGCCCTTGAAAGCACTCGTCCGCGTATTCGTTATTCTGTTACGTTACTGACTGTTGCGGTACGTATTCTAAAACGACTCTTGCCGGACTGTTTAATGGATAAAATACTGGCGGGTCAGGGAAAAAAAGCTTGAAAAAAAACAAATTAGCCCCACGTATACAATATTAGAAACTTATTTGAAAGAGATATCTTATGCAAGCTTTTGCCCAAATCATCGATGTTAATGAACAAAACCTGCACCAAGTCGTAGAACAATCAATGCAGATACCTGTTATGTTCTATTTCTGGTCAGCACAAAGTCCACATTGCCAAGAGCTTGGCGCAACGCTCGACAAAATTGCCAATGACTATGCCGGCCTATTTATATTGGCTCGAGTTAATTGTGATGTAGAACAAAACATTGCCGCTCAGTTTGGTCTTCGAGCAATCCCTACTGTCTATGTATTGCAAGAAGGTCGTCCTGTTGATGGTTTTCAAGGCCCTCAACCCGAGGAAGTCGTGTTAGAGATTCTTTCACGCGTTTTACCAAGCCCTGAAGAATTAAAAGCAGCACAAGCAGCAGAATTGATCGCTGAAGGTAAGCACCAAGAAGCCTTACCATTACTGAAAGAAGCCCACCAGCTCAATGCTAAAAACAGTGAAATCACATTACTGCTGGCTGAAACGCAAATCCACCTGAATCAAGTTGATGAGGCTGAAACGACATTGTCATCCGTGCCAATGCAAGATCAAGACAGCCGTTATCAAGGCTTGCTTGCCCAAATTGAACTGTTAAGACAAGCTGCTGATACACCAGAAATTCAACAGCTACAACAGCAATTTGAAGCAGACCCGAGCAATGCGGCTTTAGCAGTGCAATTAGCCCTAAAATTGCATGAAGTCAATCGTAATGAAGAAGCATTAGAAATATTACTAAACTTCTTGAAAAAAGACCTCAGTGCTGGAGAAGGCGCTGTGAAAAAAACCATGATGGATATTATGTCAGCGATGGGAACGGGTGATGCTGTCGCCAGTAAATATCGTCGCCAAGTGTATTCATTACTTTATTAAGTAAGGATTAATAATGGACTTGTTCGCGTTTGGTGCTATACCCATAATCATTTTTATCGCCATCGTTATTGTTTTTACCTGCGTAAAAACAGTACCGCAAGGATACCAATGGACTGTTGAACGTTTTGGGCGCTATACCCGCACATTACAACCGGGTCTTCATATCATTGTGCCTTTTATGGATAAAATAGGTCGTCGTATCAATATGATGGAACAAGTTCTTGATATTCCATCACAAGAAGTTATCTCACGCGATAACGCTAACGTAACGATTGATGCTGTTTGCTTTATTCAAGTCGTTGACCCAGTCCGTGCAGCCTATGAAGTCAGCAACCTTGAGCTGTCTGTGCTGAATCTCACCATGACCAATATCCGTACCGTTTTAGGCTCAATGGAATTGGATGAAATGCTATCACAACGTGATGCGATTAACTCTCGCCTGCTTCATATCGTGGATGATGCAACCAACCCTTGGGGCGTGAAAATTACCCGTATTGAAATTCGTGATGTAAAACCGCCTAAAGAGCTTATTAACGCGATGAACGCACAGATGAAAGCGGAACGTACTAAGCGTGCTGATATTCTTGAGGCAGAGGGTATCCGTCAAGCCGCGATCCTAAAAGCCGAAGGTGAAAAACAATCACAAATTCTCAAAGCTGAAGGGGATCGTCAGTCTGCATTCCTGCAAGCAGAGGCTCGCGAGAGAGCCGCTGAGGCCGAGGCTAAAGCCACCCAAATGGTGTCTGAGGCTATCTCTGCCGGTGACATGCAAGCCATTAATTATTTCGTTGCTCAAAAATACACCGATGCACTTGCCAGCATTGGTGCGGCAGATAATAGTAAAGTCATCATGATGCCTCTTGAAGCCAGTAATTTAATGGGAGCGATTGGCGGTATCTCTGAACTTATCAACCAGAGTAAAAACAGCAATAACAACGCTAAAAAGCAGGAAAACTCATGATAGAACTTATCAGCGCTCAACCTGCTTGGTTTTGGCTATGCCTTGGTGGTTTATTGCTGATTGCTGAATTACTCGGCACCGGAGGTTATCTATTATGGTCAGGTATCGCCGCGGTAGTCGTGGCGATCACGGCATTGATCCTGCCTTTCCTTGGGTGGGAATGGCAAGGCATCTTATTTGCCGTCTTCACCATCGCTTCCGCGATATTATGGCGGAAATGGTTAAGTTCACGCAAAAATGTGCCCGCTGATGAGATAAACCAAAAAAGCCATCAACTTATTGGCGTCAAAGTTCGTTTACTCTCTGATACTGAAGAGGGTTTTAGCCGTGCACGTCTAGCGGATGGCAGCTGGCGAGTCTATAGTGAATTACCATTAAAAGCCGGAACTGAGGTGATTATCACCTCAGTTGATGGTATCACACTGCATGTTAAGCCTTGTCATGATGACAACAGCTCCGTGCAAGGTGATCAATAATCGGGCAATCAGCGCCCTCGTCACCAGGACAGGCATCCACTAATTCTTGTAAGGTATCCTTTATGGCAGACAATTTTGCAATTGTCTGCTCTAATTCAGCGATTTTAGCAATCGTCGTACTTTTTACGTCAGCACTGTGTCTCGCTGGATTACGAAACAAGCCTAGTAATTCGCCACACTCCTCTAAGGTAAACCCAACATCTTTTGCTTGCTTCAATAAGCCCAATTCATCGAGATGTCTATCCTGATAATAGCGATAACTATTTTCGCCCCGCTCAGGTGGCGTAATTAAACCTTTTTCTTCATAAAAACGAATGGCCTTTGCGGTAAGGCCTGTTTTTTTGGCAATTTCGCTAATATTCATCATATCTCTTGACCTTAACCTTGAGGGAAGGTTTAACCTTTTCTATATATCAAAATTTATATGATTTAAAAAACTCATTGAATTCTGTCATGATAATAAAAAAGACGGAATCAGTCATGAGTTTAGGAGATTTAACTTATGAGTAGCAAAATCATTCTCTCCCTGCAAGGACTAAGTTGCATGCACTGTGTGAATACAGTGACCAAAGCGCTCGAAGCTCGTTCAGATATTGAAAATGTCAAAGTCACGATCGAGTATGCCGTTATTGAAACTAATGCCAGTGCGCAGTCGTTGATTGAAACCATTGAAGCAGCAGGATATGAAGCCAAAGTGGCTGAAAAACCGGATGTAACGCTACAGCTTTCCGGCCTAAGTTGCATGAACTGTGCAGGTAAAACTCAGCAAGCTCTTGAAGCCGTTGACGGTGTTGCCGCTGCTATTGTCGATACCCAACAAGCTAGCGTTTATGGCAATACAACCGCAGAAGCCTTAATTCAAGCCGTTGAACAAGCTGGCTATAAAGCGCAAGTCGCTGTGCCAAACCGTGTGAATTTAGCCTTATCAGGACTGAGCTGCATGAAATGTGCAGAAAAAACTCGCCTCGCCCTTGAAGCCGTTGAGGGGGTAGAGAAAGCGGATGTGAATACCGAGTCGGCTGTTGTCTACGGTAATGCTCCGGTAGAACAGTTAATTGCAGCAGTGACGGGAATAGGCTATCAAGCAACGCAGAGCGATGAAGATGACACGACTGCCCCAAAAACTGCGCCGCTGACCATACCTACTGAGCAACCGGAAACAAGCTCAGCGGCAATCTGTGATATTCCGGCACAGCAGTCTGACGTCGATCAACAACCTGAAATATCGCCAGCTGATGACAGTATTCAATTGCTATTAGATGGCATGACCTGTGCGAGTTGCGTTAATAAAGTACAAAAAGCGCTAACCAGCGTAGCGGGGGTCGAGAATGCACGGGTTAATCTTGCTGAACGCAGTGCGTTAGTCACTGGTACAGCACAACCCGCAGATCTCGTCGCCGCCGTTGAAAAAGCCGGTTATGGTGCAGAAATTATTCAGGATGAAGCGAAACGACGTGAACGCCAGCAACAAGTTGCAGATGCCAATATGCGTCGCTTTCGTTGGCAATCAGCACTGGCATTAGCGCTCGGTATCCCAGTCATGATCTGGGGTATGATGGGCGATAATATGATGTTAAGCCCTCAAAACCATTTCATTTGGCTGACAATTGGTATCTTAACTTTAGCTGTAATGGTATTTGCAGGTGGTCACTTCTATAAAAATGCATGGCAAAGCCTCAAAAATGGCAGTGCGACTATGGATACCTTAGTCGCATTAGGAACTGGGGCGGCTTGGTTATACTCGATAGTGGTTAACCTATGGCCTGAGCTGTTTCCAGAACAAGCTCGCCATCTTTATTATGAAGCCAGTGCGATGATCATCGGTTTGATTAACTTAGGCCATGCTCTTGAACAGCGCGCCCGTCAACGCTCTTCAAAAGCGCTGGAAAGGCTACTCGACTTAACGCCACCCACAGCGCGTGTGGTAACCGAGCAAGGGGAAGTCGATTTGCCTCTCGAACACGTTAAAAAAGGCATGATATTACGCCTAGCAACAGGGGATCGTGTTCCTGTTGATGGTGAAATCATAGAAGGCGAAGTTTGGTTAGATGAAGCTATGCTGACAGGAGAACCGATCCCTCAACAAAAAACCAAAGGAGATCAAGTTCATGCAGGTACTGTTGTGCAAGATGGAACAGTTCTTTTCCGTGCGGCAGCCGTCGGTAGCCAAACCACGCTTGCACGTATTATTCACTTAGTTCGCCAAGCACAAAGTAGTAAACCACAAATTGGCCAATTAGCCGACCGCATTTCCGCTGTATTCGTGCCTGTGGTCGTTGCAATTGCCGTCATCTCCGGCCTCATTTGGTATTTTGTCGGTCCTGCACCACAAATTACTTATGCCTTAGTGATTACAACCACGGTTCTGATCATTGCTTGCCCATGCGCATTAGGGTTAGCGACACCGATGTCGATTATTTCTGGTGTCGGGCGGGCTGCCGAGTTTGGCGTATTAGTACGTGATGCCGATGCCCTCCAGCAAGCCAGTGAATTAGATACCATTGTTTTCGACAAGACTGGGACGTTAACGGAAGGAATGCCACAAGTTACGGATATTCATACCTTTAATCATTTTTCTGAACATGAAGTGTTGCAAATTGCCGCCTCACTTGAAAGTGGCTCTAACCACCCGCTTGCGCGTGCCATTACTCAACGGGCTAAAGAACTTTCACTCCCAGCCAATGAGCAATTTAGAACATTAGCGGGTCTCGGTATCAGTGCAGTCGTTAATGGTCAAACCGTTTTGCTCGGAAATCAAAAACTCCTTGCACAAAGCGGTGTTAATACGAGCGAGATCGATACGGTCTTACATCAACAGGCTTCACAAGGGGTAACGCCTGTATTATTGGCTATCGATGGTCAAGTGGCTGCTTTGCTGTCCATTCGTGACCCATTACGTGAAGACAGTGTCAGTGCGCTAGCTCGACTGCATAAGCAAGGTTTCCGTTTAGTCATGTTAACGGGAGATAACCCCGTCACCGCGAAAGCCATTGCGAAAGAAGCCGGTATTGATGAAGTCATTGCGGGTGTCATGCCAGACGGTAAATCAGCCGCAATTGAATCATTGCAAGCTAAAGGCCATAAAGTTGCCATGGTTGGTGATGGGATCAACGATGCTCCGGCATTAGCCCGTGCAGATGTTGGTATTGCTATGGGCGGAGGTAGTGATATTGCTATCGAAACAGCTTCCATTACCTTAATGCGCCAAAGTTTACACGGTGTGGCCGATGCGGTTGCTATTTCTAAAGGTACCTTGCGCAATATGAAACAAAACTTGTTCGGTGCTTTTGTGTATAACTCATTAGGCATTCCAATCGCCGCGGGTATTCTTTATCCATTAACAGGCACCCTATTAAACCCTGTCGTTGCGGGGGCTGCCATGGCGCTATCATCGATTACGGTCGTGACTAATGCCAACCGATTATTACGCTTTAAACCGAAACAAGACTAGTCGACAAGCTAAACCGCCCCAAGAGTGAGTTATTCCGCTATTGGGGCGCTTCATGTTGAAGCTTCCTAGCGCATATCCATTTTACTGCCATGAATCAGTCTCGTAATATTTCGAAGAAAAAATAGCGCAAAGTGAGTCGCCAAACGGAGTCAGATTGTTTAATCTAACGGATTGATATCTAAATATGAGATGAGGAAATGACATGGCCAAGCTGCTCGAAAGTTTAAAGAATTGGTTACATACGGAAGCAGCCCCCGTCTATCCTTATCCTGCCGTTGATATTCGTTTATCAAAGAAACTCAAACTGCATATTGTGGGCAGTATTCATATGGGCACTGAAAATATGTTCCCCTTGTCTGAAATACTGCTTGAGAAGCTTAACCAAGCCGATGCTTTGATTGTTGAATCGGATATCACTGATATGCGTTCACCTTTCACTGCGGGTGAAAACGCTCACGTACCGTTACAAGAACGCTTAACGGCTACTGAGTACGCTTTGTTACTAAGCCATTGCCAAGAAATACACCAAGAGCCAACACAGTTTGATTCCCTTCCCTCATGGCAAGTTGCTTTAATCCTACAAGCAACCCAAGCTCAAGGCCTCGGTTTACATGGGCGCTATGGGATTGATTATCAATTATTATGTAATGCACAATCCCAACAAAAAAAGATCATTGAACTTGAGGGTATCGATACTCAAATCGAGTTGCTATTAACATTGCCTGAGGAAGGCCTAGCCTTACTAAGAGATACGCTGGTACATTGGCGTACTAATGCCCGCTCGCTACAAACTATGATCAGTTGGTGGTTAGATTTCCAACCAAATAATGACGTGACATTACCTAAAACCTTCAGTGATGAGGTGTACCACATACTGATGGAACAACGTAACCAAGCTTGGAGCACTAAGCTTAGATCATTACCTGATGGTTATTATGTTGTCGCGGTTGGAGCGCTACATTTGTTTGGTGATGGCAGCTTAGTTGACCATTTACGCAATTGAAAAATACAGGTAAATATATGACTCCTGCTGTCAATCTACTGGAAAAACAAAAGATAAATTTTAAGCTTCACCCTTATGAACATGACCCGAATGTCCATAATTTTGGGGATGAAGCCGTGAATAAGCTCGGTTTAGATGCAAAGCAAGTCTTCAAAACCTTATTGGTCGCTCTTAATGGTGATCAAAAAAAATTAGCCGTTGCGGTTACCCCTGTGTCGGGACAATTAGATTTAAAATTGGTCGCCAAAGTCTTCAACGTGAAAAAAGTTGAAATGGCTGATCCACAAGTCGCGCAAAAAACAACGGGCTATTTAATCGGTGGCATTAGCCCACTCGGCCAAAAAAAACGTTTACTGACTGTCATCGATAGCCAAGCTCAACAATATCCGACGATATTTATTTCTGGGGGAAAAAGAGGATTAGATATTGAGTTAGCGCCACAAGATTTAGCTAATGTGCTTAATGCTAGCTTTGCAGAAATAAAAAAACTTTAACAGCTTGATTATGTGACTTCGCACCATCGTTTTTACCTTCTATATATTGCCCATTAATATTTGATGGGCCCCCCTCTTCGAGATAATACATTAACCCATTGATTTACATAGAGGCATTGATTATTCATCAATAGAAAAGCCTATTATTTCATTCAGATTATACATAATATAAATACCAAATTAATTATAAGTTCTTTAATAGTTAATATATAAAAGTTTTATTTTTATTAATGTTCTTGAACTATAAAATTTACCATCTAATATTTATTTAATCTTTATTTTTATATAAAAAACACGATTATTCATGGTGATAATATTCAGTCATTATAATTTATATATTATCTAACTTGGGGAAATATCGTTTTATTTTATTGGTGTAAATGTAACGACTCGCAATTAGCTTAATTATCAACATCACTAAAGGAGAACATATGTTATCCGTTGGAATTCAATCGATTGCAATTCATTTACCTGAAGGAGTACGTACCAATGGATGGTGGGATAAAGACGCTATCGTTCGTCGTAAACCTTCCCTTTCTCGATCTCAATCCTCCCCCCCTCATTTTTATGATGACGCAATGAAACCTTATCTATCTGACACTTTTCTCGGTAGCGTGGAACGTCGAGTTGTCATCAATCATGAGAGTGCCTCATCGCTTGGTATCAAAGCCGCCACGAAAGTGTTAACAGCGGCCAAAATACCCGCAAGTGATATCGATTGTCTCATCGTGACCTCTCTCTTTGACGATAACATCGGTTTCGGAGATGCGGGGTATATTGCTCATGAATTAGGGATTGGTGGCGGCGCATTCAATATTTCAGCCACCTGTAATGGCTCAATGTCGGCCTTCCTCACAGCCTGTGGGTTAGTCCAAAGCGGACAAAAAAAGAGAGTATTAGTGATTGCGACGGCCCAATTTTCTCGCCTATTTGATGCAGATGATCCCGCTTTGCGCTTTTATGGCGATGCATCTGCCGCTTTCATTGTTGGTTCAGTCGAAAAATCATTTGGCCTGCTTAGCACTGAGTCTATTCATCTGGGGGAAACATGCGGAACGTGGCACTTAGATGTCATTGAAGGTCAACAGACTCCCATATCTCAACGTCTTCGTTTACGTATCGATGATACGGTGTCTCAAGTACTACGCGCCACGTCAGAATATTACCTGAAACGCACCGTTGACAGCGCGTTGTTAAAAGCCAACGTGACGATTGAACAAATTGATTGTGTTGCACTAAATACACCTACAGCTTGGCATGCAGAGTTTTCTGCCAATGCGTTAGGCATAGCAAAAGAGCGAGTGGTGAATACTTTTCCTCAGAACGCGTATAGTGGCCCCGCAATGGTTCCTATCCATTTATACATGGCTGCCACACAAAAACTGATCAAACCCGGCTCACTCGTTGTCTTATACGCCTATGGGGGGCACTCTGAAGCGTCTGCCGCTGTACTACGTTGGTCCGATGTTAGCCTTGGCGAGCCGCCAGCGCCCGCTTTCGTGGTTGATCACGAGCTAACCTTGTGATTTACTTTTATATATCAACACGATTTGATGCGTGTAAATAATCTCTTGTTGGCATTATCTTTATTCTACATAATTATTTTATGTAGAATAATATCGCGGTAAGCTGCTTTAGGTGTGTACCGATGACATCCACTCATCGCTCATTATGTCAACGCTCCATGACTAAAAAGACTAAAAGGGATTGATCATGGCAGTTGATGAAAATGGTTACATCAGCACACTAAACAATAACACCACCCAAACCACATACCAAGGCATAGTATCCTTTGTTCAGGCGGAGCTTTTGGCTGAGTATGGGGAGGCTATTTGCAGTATTTTTATTTATGGTAGTGTGGCGCGTGGTCATGCTATCCCCTCTATTTCAGATCTCGACTTGTGTGTTATTTTCAATAACAACATCAGTGAAAACGAGACGCTAGCTCTTGAATACATTGCGCAAAACAGTATTCAACATTTCCCTATCATACCTAAAATTGATTTTGATATTGCCACCAAACAGGAGGTTCTCGCCCCCAGTAATATCAATAGTTGGGGATACTGGTTAAAACATCATTGCCGAATCATTTATGGCGAAGACCTTTCTCTCTTCTTTCCGCGATTCCGTCCATCAAGGGATATCGCATTAGCCGTTAATAGTGACTATCATTCTGTTCTTTTAGAATATCGCCAAAAAATAGCCAACACAGACGATCACTCGACATACTTAACATTATCAAAACAGGCCGCCAAAAAACTAATACGCTCGACCAATATCTTACGAACATTTCATGATAATGATTGGCCTGATACGCTCAGTGAACATGTCAGTCGATTGAGTGGTAAATACCCTAAGTTAGAACAGCAATTACCCTTTTTTATTGAACAAATTCAGTTAGGCATTCACTCTAAACACGACTTCATTGCACATTTACAAGCCGCCTTAACCTGTTTATTACAAGAAGACAAAAGCATAATGCCATATGAAAAAACCTGATCCCAGCCACTGGCTAAGATCAGGTTTTATAGACTATATCGGCTTGGTAAAATTAATTAACCAATTATTTTTTATAAATAATTTCACCTTTTGGCTCATAGTCTGCCGCTTTTAAAGGTGAGTGTTTTTCAATATAAGCTTTCAATACCTCCGCATCGACAAATCCTGTATTAACATAATTAGGATGATTGTCGATTTTTGGATAACCATCTCCTCCAATCGCATTGAAATTTAATGTCGCCATGCGATAGGTTTTTTCAGGATCAAACGGTTTGCCATCAATTTTGACATCGCTAATGCTACCGTCTGTGTTTAACGTCAGGCTAACATGATAAAATTGTGCATAAGCCCCTGAATCAGGCTTCATATTCGCAGCGGCCTGTAAATACTCGAGGACTTCATTCCCTTTAAAATCGATATAGACCAATTCATTCGTAAAGGGTTGTACTTTTAAAACATCTTTGTACGTAATATCACCACTTTCAATCGAGTCACGTACACCGCCACCACTCATAACAGCAAAATCAGCATCTGCACGCTCTTTTTGTGCCGCTAACAACAAATGCCCCATGTTAGTCTGGACAAAACGGACTTTACTGCGATCGCCTTCAAGCTTCCCTTCAACAGAACCGACTTTTACATTCAGTTGCTCACCCCCTTTTTGTTGATAAGGGGTCAATAACTTCATCATGTCCTCATTGTGGGCTATTTCTTGAGTGTAATAGACACGCTCGCTGGTTCCGTCCTCTTTCGTGATTTTCTTTTTCAAATTGATCGGAATCAGTTGGTAATGTTTTAGCGTGAATTTACCATTCTTAAATTCAAAATCAGCACGCCCCACATATTTGCCCCATTCATGAGCCTGAACGATCCATGTACCATTTTGGTTATCAGGCGCACAAGGGGTACCAGGAACATAATCGACTTGTTTATAGTTTTTGTTCTCGCTGGACATACAGACGGGATCTTGTGAGTGACCGCCCACAATCATATCCAAATAGCCTTTAGGTAAGCTACGAGCCATTTCTACGTCACCGGGAGCATTTGAGCCATGCTGACCGTTGTCGTAATGCCCCATATGGGTAGCCGCGATGATAATATCTGGTTTTTCTGTCGCGCGGAGTTCTTCAACCACTTTTTTCGCTTCAACCGCCGGTGTTCTAAACTCAACATCTGGGAAGTTTGCAGGATTTCCTAGTTTCGCCGTATCGTCAGTGGTTAATCCTAGAACTGCAATTTTGACACCTTGTTTATCGAATATTTGGTAAGGTTTAAATAGACGCTCACCTGTGCTGGTTTGATAGATATTGGCTGATAAGAACGGAAAATTAGCCCATTTTTCTTGTGTGCGTAGTACGTCTAGTGGGTTATCAA
This sequence comes from Providencia sp. PROV080, assembly GCF_033688105.1. Classification (NCBI taxonomy): domain Bacteria; kingdom Pseudomonadati; phylum Pseudomonadota; class Gammaproteobacteria; order Enterobacterales; family Morganellaceae; genus Providencia; species Providencia sp. PROV080. Next base: position 1,367,517 of record NZ_CP096346.1, on the reverse strand, counting down.
ACTCATGGTTACCCAGCGCCATTGCATCATAACCGACTAAGTTCATCCCTTTAAAATCTGGCTCAGCGTCTTGCAGATCAGATTCGGGGACACCGGTATTAATATCACCACCGGAAAGTAATAATAAGCTGCCACCTTGCTTAGCCACTTCATCACGAATTTCATCCACAACGGTTTTCTGTGCTGCTAAACCATATTCACCGTGATCGTTATGCCAAAAATGACCATGATGGTCATTCGTATGTAAAATCGTGATATTGTATGTTTTATCTTTTTCCCAAGCATTTGCCTGTGCGATAGGCAACAGTGCCAAAGATACCGTCAATGCGCATACCGATGCTTTAAAGGTTAAATTCATCTTTTTCTCCCTGCCTATATCTCAAATTTTTATGGTATGTTTAGGTTCTAGCCCTAATAGTAAATGCTAATTTATAGCATAAAACTGCGATCATAATTGGATAACCTATGCGTTAAATGGTGCTTGTTTCATTAAACTGAGACATTAATCAACATTAATAACGATGGTGACTTTTTTTATCGTGATATTTATTAGTTCAATTAAATGACAAATACGCTATATTGATAACAATTTAGCAACACAACTATGAAAGTTACTAATTATGAGTGAGCAAACAACCAACCAAAGTCATACCCCTGCCGCAAAACCTATTAGTAAAACAGGTAAAACTGTTTTTAGCATTCTTACTGCCATTAGCTTCTCTCACTTGCTGAACGATATGATTCAGTCATTGATATTAGCTATCTATCCACTCTTGCAGTCTGATTTTTCACTCAGTTTTGCACAAGTCGGTTTGATTACATTGACCTACCAAATTACAGCATCATTACTGCAACCTGTCATTGGCTATTATACCGATAAACATCCACAGCCTTATTCATTACCTATCGGGATGGGCTTTACACTAACAGGATTGCTATTGCTTGCTATGGCTGAAACATTCCCCGTTATATTGTTAGCTGCCGCATTAGTAGGAACGGGTTCTTCAGTCTTCCACCCTGAATCATCTCGTGTCGCACGCATGGCATCAGGCGGTCGTCACGGCCTTGCACAATCTTTTTTCCAGGTTGGTGGAAATTTAGGGGCATCTTTGGGGCCATTACTTGCCGCACTGGTTATTGAGCCTTACGGTAAAGGTAATGTCGGTTGGTTCTCTTTGGCCGCCTTATTAGCGATTGTCGTGTTATTGCAAGTAAGCCGTTGGTATAAGCAACAACATCGAGCTGTCAGTAAAAAGCCAGTATCTCACGTCGAAATCAACGTATTGCCTCGTAAGGCTGTCATTGGTTCATTAGCTATATTGCTGATATTAATTTTTTCTAAATATTTTTATCTCGCAAGTATTAGTAGCTATTACACTTTTTACCTTATTGAAAAATTTGGTGTCACCGTACAGAACGCGCAGATCCACCTATTTATCTTCCTTTTTGCGGTCGCCGCTGGAACCATGATAGGCGGGCCTGTTGGTGACAAGATTGGGCGTAAATATGTAATTTGGTTCTCTATCTTAGGGGTCGCGCCGTTTACATTGCTGCTACCACATGCCTCTCTGTATTGGACGAGCATTTTAACCGTTATCATTGGGTTGATATTAGCCTCAGCGTTTTCGGCCATTTTAGTCTATGCACAAGAGTTGATCCCCGGTAAAACCGGAATGATATCTGGCCTGTTTTTTGGGTTAGCATTCGGCATGGGAGGTGTTGGCGCCGCAGTATTGGGGCAAATCGCAGATAAAACCAGCATCGAACAAGTTTATCAATATTGTGCATTTCTGCCTTTATTGGGTATTTTTACCGTATTACTACCAAATCTAGAACAAAAATAGTCATTTCCCTTTATTTAACCCATACTTATTGAAAAATAAGTATGGGAACTTACCTCTATATCTCACTTAAAATTCAACAAAAAATCACACAAATGACATCTTTGTAACGATTTAGCACTAATAAACCACTTTTATTTGAAAAACATTTAAATTTTTTAAGGAAATTTTTCTCAAATAACGATAAAATAGAATTATATGCAAAGTGCATTCCAAAATATGGGAACTTGATTCCTAAAAATTCAAATCAATCAAAGGAGACTAAATGGAGCATTCTACGCCCTTAATCACAACCATTGTTGGTGGTCTCGCCCTTGCATATTTGTTAGGTATGATCGCTCAGCGATTAAAAATTTCCCCTTTGGTGGGCTATCTTGCGGCGGGTGTTTTAGCCGGTCCTTTTACTCCGGGTTTTGTTGCCGATACAACGCTTGCGCCAGAACTAGCTGAAATTGGTGTTATCCTTTTAATGTTTGGTGTCGGGCTACATTTTTCACTGAAAGATCTCTTAGCCGTTAAAGCCATCGCCATTCCCGGAGCGATTGCACAAATTGCAGTCGCCACTCTTTTAGGTTTAGGCCTTTCCATGCTATTTGGCTGGGGAACCTTTTCAGGTATCGTTTTTGGCCTCTGTTTATCAACAGCAAGTACGGTTGTATTACTTCGTGCCTTAGAAGAACGGCAACTGATTGAAAGCCAACGAGGCCAGATTGCTATCGGTTGGTTAATTGTTGAAGACCTCGCGATGGTTCTGACGCTAGTTCTATTACCCGCTGCTGCTGCAATTATGAATTCTGAGCAAGCGAGCTTTAGTGAGTTACTTATCGGACTTGCATGGACTGTGGGGAAAGTGGTCGCCTTTATTATCATTATGATAGTTATTGGTCGTCGTGTGATCCCTTGGATTTTATCACGTACCGCATCCACAGGTTCTCGTGAATTATTTACACTTGCTGTGCTCGCTCTTGCACTGGGTATCGCCTATGCTGCTGTTGCATTATTTGATGCATCATTTGCACTCGGTGCTTTCTTTGCGGGTATGGTGTTAAATGAATCAGAACTTAGCCACCGTGCAGCACAGGATACGCTCCCGCTAAGAGACGCGTTTGCTGTACTCTTCTTTGTTTCCGTTGGGATGCTGTTCGACCCTGTCGTACTGATTGACCATCCATTAGGTGTGATTGGTGTTCTCGCGATTATTATCGTCGGTAAATCTGCGGCCGCATTAATCCTTGTTCGCCTATTTGGCCATTCAAGGCGAACGGCATTAACCATCTCTGTTAGCTTGGCGCAAATTGGTGAGTTTGCCTTTATTTTAGCAGGCATGGGAATGGCACTTGGTGTCATGGACAAAGAAGCACAAAACTTAGTGTTAGCAGGTGCGATAGTTTCAATTATGCTTAATCCTGTACTCTTTAGTTTACTCGATAAGTACTTAGAAAAAACCGAGACTATCGAGGAACAACTACTCGAAGAGACATTGGAAGAAGAAACCCAAATTCCTGTCGATATTTGTGGTCATGCCATCATTGTCGGCTACGGGCGTGTTGGTGGTATGTTAGCTGATAAACTGCGCCGTCGTGATATTCCATTAGTCGTCGTGGAAGACACTCGAGCTAAGTTTGAAGAGCTGGCTGAAAACGGGTTTAGCGCTATCCTAGGTAATGGTGCGAATAAAGACATTATTAGCCTTGCGCGCATTGAGTGTGCGAAAACTTTGCTACTCACGATTCCAAATGGCTACGAGGCTGGTGAAATCGTGACTCATGCAAAAGAGTTGAACCCGAATATTACCGTGATCGTCCGTGCTCACTATGATGATGAAGTTAGCTTTATTAAAGAACGTGGGGCCGACCATATCATCATTGGTGAACATGAAATTGCTAAAGCCATGGCGACTTTTATGTGTAACGACGTGACCGAGTATGGCTGTTCAATTGATGATGAACCATTATCAAAAGATACTGAAGGCAAAAACCTCGATGAGTATCTAAAACCATCTCACTAAAATAATGTTAAAGGGAAGTGCAAACTTCCCTTCAGACTGCCGCCAAACATATGATGTTTGGCGGAAAGTCGAATAGGTTTTGAAAATAAGAGAGGGAAATCAATTTATTGATTTTCGGCTGATAACACAAAGTGGGAAAAACCACGCTTTTATCCCGCTTTGTCAACAACCTCAAGGGAAGTGCAAACTTCCCTTTCTTTTAGGCGCTAATTTCATACCAAAACAACATTAAGCGCTTCCATCGTCTGCGAATCAAATATCCCTTTCTCTAAGCAAGATGTAAAACATCATATCGGTTATTCATCGTGATTAACCAATCTATGCCCACGACACTCAAAAAACCTTAAATTCAATTTGATATGGCTTACCCGTTCCTTGCAATAATATCGTAATAACATTTTTATCTGTTTATTAGTCTAAAATAGAACAATTAACAATAAATGGATTCATATTTCCTCCACTTTTCAGCCCCTATAAGGCGCTATACTCCATTTCGCCTAAACCATTATTGATGATATTTTTTGTGTCCTACTTCCCCCACTGTGTGGGGGGTTTTTTCTTCACTATCTAAAAAAACACCCCACTGTTTTATTAGCAACAATGAGGTGCTATCTGACGCTATTTAAGAAAAAACCAACAACTAGCGTTCCCAATATGACTCTTCTAGACTGTCTTCTTTTTCAGGTAAACCACGGGTTAAACGCGGTGAATGCTGAGTTAGCACTTGATAACTCACCCGATTCGCATATTTGCATACTTGGGCTAATGAAGAGTAAGTCAGATACTGACGCGCATGTTTACTGGAATTCGGAACGTTCATACGATGGTATGAATTCGCAGTGATATCATGTAACAACGCCGATAAAGCGCCGTCACCGGCCCCATTGGTATTCATAATTTTTTCTGGGCCCCCCATATAAGGTTCTATATGGGAATAGATACGCATAGGAACTTCACAATCTTGCCGGCGCATAGCTCGGCTAAATTCATAGAGGTTAAATTCAGGGATCGCCCCCGGCAACAGAGGATGCTGTGTAGTGCGTTTAAATGCTTCTTCCGTATAGCCAGCCATATAAAGGCCTGAAGGCCCCGCCGTGCACAACACAAGATCAACCCAATTAAGGGCCATATCCGATGCTAACAGTGGATCATTAAAGCCCGTCAGCTCCAATGCTTCATCTTCATTCATCGCCACGACAGAAACATGTTCAGCGAGGAAATCACGCCAAAATTGAGGGTCTTGGGCTATAACAAACTTAGTTCCAAGCGTTAATACCACAGGAACATTATGCTTCTTAGCATAGCTGATAGCTTGCATCGTAGCCTCGGGCATGGTTTCACCCGGTTTACAACGCACTAAATACGCAGTAAGTACCAAGGCCGATGCACCAGCAATAATCTCTTCTGGAATACTGTCAGGACGAAGTCGATTCATATGCCCAGGGCTAATCGCAAAAGTTCGTTCACCATTTTCTGCAATCAGTGTAAAGCAACGTCCTATAGGCCCATCAACCCCTTGTAAATAGTTAAGATCCATTCGGCTCGATGTGTGGCATAAATAGCGATAAGAATAGCTACCTATTTGAATGTTATTACACATGGTACCTAACAATACAGAGCGATCATCCGCCAACACAGAGTAATTATGCAAAGTATTGCCGATGGTTCCACCTGCAAACTCATGAGTTATCAATGCATTACTTGTTAGCTCTGCATATAACGCTTCTGCAACATCATCTTCTATAACTAAAGAATGCCCTTTGCTTAATTGATAGCGTTCAATAAATGCATCATCGACCTTGGCTTCAATATCGACAAGTGTCTGATCGATACCCACGATATAGGATCGACAGTTTTCACCCTCATCCATCCGCTCTTTGATAGGTTGTAACAGTGGATCTCTTAAACTAACAGGAAAATAATGCTTTGATTTACGTTGACCGGGGAATTTCATAATGAACAAATTAGCGAGTAGACATGCCGCTATTCTAGCATGATAAACATAAACCAGCACCTGCGATCAAGGTGACAATTTATGTTTATCGTGATCGATTATGAATGTGACGCCGTCTTCATTGTATAATCGCGGTATAGCTCGCGAGTTAATACGTATGCGCTGCTCAAGATCAGGCCGAGGATAGCACTCAATGCGATGATGAGTGTCGATTTTGGCGAATCTTTCTTAGCGGGTAAATCAGGTGCAAGAATGAATTTAGCGGGTAAAAAGTCGATAGTATCAATCTTTAATTCTGACAAGCTATTGATGTAGTGTTGACGAATTTGTAAATCTTCACTCAACATTGCAATATCACGGTTCTGCAACTCTATCGCTAATTTTTTCTCTAGCGCTTCAGTTCCTAACGCAATGGGATAATCAGGATCATCACTAATGATGGCAGAATCCGTCACTATCGGCTTACGAACGCCCGCCGCTTTTGCGATATCAATGGCACGTTTTAATCTTTCCACCTTAACATCGTATTCTGTCCGAATTTTTGTCACCTCTTGTTTAAAGGTTTCATTTGCACGGACTAACTGTTGGGCTATCGCATTTTGAATATCTTGCTTAAATTGCTCCCTGACTTTTGTTGCTGTATAGCGAACATAGCCAGCCAACAGATCTTGAGCTTCTGAAGGCGTCGGTGCAATGAAAGTGAGTATAATGTCATTCGATGTACTATTTTTTTCTTTTGACTGGTCTGTAATATGAATACTGTTGGTAATAATGTTATTTACCAGTCGTTGCTCACCATTTTCTTTATCCGCTGGATCAATTTTTTTGGCGAGTTCTTGAAAGTAGTTCGTGCTACGAACATAGGCTTCTTGATTAACTTTTGACCGATACTGCTCAATAAATGCATTAAAAATTTGTTGTGCAGATAAATCAATTTTCACATCAAGAACACTGAGTTGCGCACTGAGTGTATTAATATCTTTAATTTCTTCAGAAGATGGGGGAACAACAACCGCTGTACTGCTCCATTTTTGGGGGAGCAGGGATACCACAAGAGTACTAATAAGCGTAATAGCAACAGTGATAGCGATAATAATAAATTTATTTCTTATTAAAACAGCAAACAAAGCCATCAAATCAACTTCATCGCTTTGCTGTAAGTTAAATTGCGAGATTTGCATCTCACTTGCTGTTTTATCATTCCGTGATTCTCTATCAGTGCTCATAATAAATTCCAGTTAAGTACCAAATTAATAATGCATCAACCCTTTATATCAGTGAGTATAATAGTTTTCTCGATTTATGATATATCGATAAACACCATATTTAATATTAATTTAAACTTTAAATTGTTTTTATTAAACCATTAATCAGGATTTTGAATAAGTTAATACTATCCTCACTGTCATTTAATGCGGGTATATAATGATAGGATTCTCCCCCTTGGCTTTTGAAAAAGTGTTGATTTTGTTCACTAATTTCTTCTAGTGTTTCTAAACAGTCCGCAGAAAATCCGGGACAAATCACTTGAACTGATTTTACGCCTTGTGAGGGTAATTGATTCATTGTCTCATCGGTATAGGGCGTTAACCAAGGCTCACGACCAAAACGAGATTGATAAGTCATCAATACACGTTCCGCTGGAAAATTCAACGCCTCTTTAACTAAACGAGTTGTTGCTTCACACTCTTGTGGATAAATATCGCCAGTATCCGCATAACGTTTAGGAATGCCATGGAACGACAAAATCAGTCGGTCAGGTTCACCATGCTGAGCAAAGCTTTGCTCAATTGAGTTGACTAAGCCCTGAATATAGGCAGGATGCGTCGCATAACTACGGATAAAATGTAACGACGGAATTGTACGCATTTGCTTGAGAATCGCGGAAATACCATCATAGACAGCCGCTGTCGTCGAACAGGAGTACTGAGGATATAAAGGAAGTACGATTAATTCGGTCACACCTTGGCACATCAAGGAGTCAATTGCACTTTTCAGTGACGGTGAGCCATAACTCATCCCAACTTCTATTGGTATATTAGAAAAACATTTAGCTAACTTAGCTTTCTGCTTTAACGTATAAGCGAGTAAAGGTGAACCATCTTCGGTCCAAATTGATTGATAGAGTTTCGCAACCTTAGGCGAACGAAATGGCAATACAATGCCATATAAAATAGGTTTCCAAATCGCACGAGAGACATCAATAACACGGACATCACTCAAAAATTCCGCAAGATAACGTTTAACTGCCGGAGTCGTTGGGGCATCAGGCGTCCCTAGATTAACCAATAAAATACCGAATTTATTCTCTGACACAATGATACTCCTTAAATGATAATTATTCCCAACTTTATATCATAAAATGCGGTCTTTATTTATCTTCTTATGCGACAAAAGCAAAGGCAGCGATTATCGCTGCCTTTGTTGATAGCTATCATCTTTATTAGCCGAGGATTTTTGCTAATTCTTCACTCACTTCAGAAACTTTGCGAGTTCCATCAATTTTGAAATACTGAGTGTTACCCGCAGCCGCTTCTTTTTGATAATAAGCGACCAAAGGTGCGGTTAAATCATGATATTCAACCAAACGCTTACGAACGGTATCTTCTTGGTCATCTTTACGAATAGTGAGCTCTTCACCTGTGACATCATCTTTATTTTCAACTTTAGGTGGGTTGAATGTCACATGATAAACACGACCTGAAGGTGCATGCACACGGCGACCAATAATACGCTCAACAATGATTTCATCAGGTACATCGAATTCTAATACGAAATCAACATCAATACCGGCTTCCTTCATTGCATCAGCTTGAGGAATGGTGCGCGGGAACCCATCCAACAAGAAGCCATTGCGGCAGTCATCTTGTTTGATGCGCTCTTTAACTAATGCAATCACTAATTCATCAGTCACTAACTTACCATTATCCATTAGCTCTTTTGCTTTTAAACCTAGCTCACTACCTGCTTTAACTGCTGCACGTAACATGTCGCCAGTTGAAATTTGTGGAATACCAAATTTCTCCATAATAAATTGAGCTTGAGTGCCCTTACCGGCGCCTGGAGCACCGAGCAGAATGATACGCATTGCGTAAACCCCTTGCTATTTAGTTTTTTATAATTTGAAAAGAAAACAAGATACCATACCATTAGGATGGCGCTTTACTCAAGAAGACACGTAAACGTTTTCGCATTTTACTTCTTTCGTAAAAGAAAAAAACCACGCTAAAGCGCTGGCTAAAACGTGGTTTTTGCTCAAAAACGAAAATCAATTAGCGAATTATTTCATTAATAATTCGTTGATTTTACGAATGAATAAATTTGGATCTTCTAATGTACCGCGCTCTGCTAATAAAGCTTGGTCTAACAAAACATTAACCCAATCAGCAAACAGTGCATCATCCGTCACTTCTGACGCTTTCTTAACCAGTGGATGTGATGGATTAAGCTCAAAGTTATATTTCACTTCAGGAGCCGCTTGACCTGCCGCAGCGAATAACTTCGCCATTTGTGTGCTCATCTCATCGGCATCGGTGGTGACAATCGCAGGTGTATCCGTCAAGCGGTGGGTCAATTTGACCTCTTTAACGCGATCTGCCAACAATGTTTTCACACGCTCAACAAAAGGTTCTAATTGCTTATCGGCTTCTTCTTGCTCTGCTTTATCTTCATCTGCGAGTTTATCCAGCGACTCATCGGCTTTGCTAACCGATTGGAAAGGCTTACCATCAAACTCGGATAAATAGTTCATCATCCATTCATCAATGCGATCAGAAAGCAGTAGTACCTCAATACCTTTCTTACGGAACAGCTCTAAATGAGGGCTGCTCTTAGCCGCAGCATAGCTATCCGCCGTGATGTAATAGATTTTCTCCTGCCCTTCAACCATACGGCTAATATAGTCTTCTAAAGAGACATTCTGCACGTTGCTATCATTATGTGTTGATGCAAAACGCAGCAGTTTCGCAATAGCTTCACTATTGCTCATATCTTCCGCAGGTCCTTCTTTCATCACTAGACCAAATTGCTGCCAGAAAGACTGATATTTTTCCGCATCATTCTTCGCCAGTTTATCTAGCATTTGCAGGACACGCTTGGTTAATGCACCACGCAAGCTACGAGTTAATGCGCTATCTTGCAGTATTTCGCGAGATACGTTGAGGGGTAAATCGTTTGAATCCAATACCCCACGCACAAAGCGCAAATAATTTGGCATAAACTGCTCAGCGTCATCCATAATAAACACACGCTGAACATACAGTTTTAATCCATGGCGCTGCTCACGATTCCAGAGATCAAACGGCGCCTGTGAAGGTATATACAATAAGCTAGTGTACTCCTGCTTACCTTCAACACGATTATGAGACCAAGTTAATGGATCCGCATAATCATGGGAGATGTGTTTGTAAAACTCGATATACTCTTCATCAGAAATTTCAGACTTATTACGCGTCCATAGCGCTTTAGCTTGGTTGATTTTCTCCCAAGTTATTGTGCCATCTTCTTCATTTTTAACTTCAATTTCTACAGGTAGTGCAATATGGTCTGAATATTTGCTGATAACTGAACGCAAACGCCAGTTATCTAAAAACTCTTTTTCATCTTCACGCAAATGTAACGTGATTTCAGTGCCACGATCCGCTTTTTCAATGTCGGCAATAGTGTATTCACCTTCACCAGCAGATTCCCAAAATACGCCTTGGTCTGCCGATGCACCAGCAGCACGGCTACGAACAGTCACTTTATCAGCAACGATAAAAGCAGAATAGAAACCAACACCAAACTGACCAATCATTTGACTATCTTTTGCTTGGTCACCACCCAGAGATTCTAAAAAGGCTTTAGTGCCTGATTTAGCGATCGTTCCTAAGTTATCAATAACTTCATCACGGCTCATACCAATACCGTTATCGCTAATTGTGAGTGTCCCATCTTCTTTATTTGCGCTAATGCGAACACGCAGTTCCCCATCATTTTCATACAATTCAGGTTTTGAAAGTGCACGAAAACGCAGTTTATCTGCCGCATCGGATGCGTTTGAAATAAGTTCACGCAAAAAGATTTCTTTGTTTGAGTAAAGAGAGTGGATCATCAACTGGAGCAGTTGTTTGACTTCAGATTGGAACCCGCGAGTTTCTTGTCCTTTCATACTCATTAATGCCTCTATATCATCAATCTAATGGGATAGTTTTGACTTATCGATGAGATTGAATTGGGGGCAAAAAACAGAAATTCAAGCGCATGAAAGAAAAAATGTCTCCGCGAAGACTCAACGACAATAAGTCATTCAAAGGGATAACTGAGTGATACTAAAGAATAAAAAAGCGAAGAGATTCGAATTATGTGAAAGGACTGCGACAAAAACAATAAGCGATGCTTATGGTAAGACATTGCGGTGATTAAAGCTACAGCCAGTCAACCGCCCGTAGCTTAAGATGTTACCTGTTACTAGAGGCGCTGCCTACCCGCTAATGAGTGAGATAACGTGGTACCATCGACCATTTCCAGCTCACCACCAACAGGTACGCCATGTGCGATTCGGCTTGCAGTAATGCCATATTGAGCACACATCTGCGCAATATAGTTTGCTGTTGCCTCACCTTCTACCGTTGGGTTAGTCGCAAGTATCACTTCAGTAATGGTTTCAGAAGATAACCGCTCTTCTAATCTATCCAGTCCGATATCCATCGGGCCAATACCATCAATCGGTGATAAATGCCCCATCAGCACAAAATAACGCCCTGAAAATTGACCAGTTTGTTCCACAGCATAAATATCCGCAGGGCTTTCAACCACACAAATCAAACCGTTCTGTTGACGACGCGGATTTTCACAGATATTACACACATCCTGTTCGGTAAAAGTACGACAATCACGGCAGTGACCGATTTCTGACATTGCTCGAGTCAGTGACTGCGCAAGGCGCATGCCACCACTACGATCACGCTGAAGCAGATGAAAAGCCATACGTTGCGCTGACTTTGGCCCAACACCAGGGAGACAGCGCAAAGCTTCCATCAATGACTCTAGAAGCGGACTCGTTTGCATTAGAATGGCATCTTAAAGCCTGGTGGCAGTTGCATGCCACTTGAAACACTTGCCATTTTTTCTTTCTGCGTTTCTTCAATACGGCGAGCTGCATCATTAAATGCTGCGGCAATCAAATCTTCCAGCATATCTTTATCATCTTCAAGAAGACTTGGATCTATCTCAACACGGCGGCAGTTATGTGAGCCGTTGATGGTAACTTTGACTAGACCAGCGCCAGATTCGCCTGTTGCTTCTAGATTGGCGATTTCTTCCTGAACTTTTTGCATTTTTTCTTGCATTTGTTGGGCTTGCTTCATTAGATTGCCCAAACCACCTTTACCAAACATAGTTATCTCTCACTACTGAGGCCACAGCTTGCTCATAGAGACTGTAGCGTTAAACGGGGCGAATACTTTCTTCATCTAACTGCGCATCAAACATCGAGCGTAGTTTTTGAATCGTTTTATCCGCAATAATTGACTGACGCGCTTGCGCCAGCTTTTCTTCATAAATCGCCTGTCGCCATTCAAGCGGCGTTTTCACTTCGGTATTATCATCTTGAACGATGTTTAGTTCAACAGGATGACCGTAGTGTTCACTCAAGGCACTTTGTAATGCGTCATGTGCCGACGGCTTATTAAGATGACGCTGCGCGGGTCGCAAATGAAGAACGATTTGTGACTCACTGATTCTTTCTATATATGAATTCAAAGCTAATTGTTCAACTAGCTTAGGGATATTTAATTGCGCTATTTCTGCTGACCAGCTATCCCGCTCTCGACCTTCTTCAATAATCTTAGCCGCTAATTCAGGCGTTTTTTCATACTCTAACGCCTCTTTTATTTCAGTCGGTGTGGTAATCGTTTCTTTAGCTTGAGGTTCTTCAAACTGAGGCCGCCACTGATAATGCTTTGGTTTTGTCGATTTTTTAGCGTCAACAGTTTGGTTAACACCCTTTTTTTGATGCTGGCTAGTGACCGCGGCCAGCCTCTCAAGTGCTGACATCGCCGGCTTAGCCTTTTCAGGCGCGGCCGGTTTATTCTTTTTTCCGTCAGATACCTCATCTTGTGAGGACTGTAGCGCTTCCTTAGCCTTTAATAATTGAAAAGTAGGACTATTTTCTGCTATCGGCGCATTTGCCGATAACGGTGATGAAGCCGGTGTTGGTTTCGATGCAACTGAGCGAGTCGGCATCACAGAAGCAGGCTGTACGGCCACCGTTTGTGCTACGGGTTCTTCAATAATGCTTTTGGGGTGAAACGCCAAAGCACGTAACAAAGCCATTTCAATGCCCATACGGCGTTCTGGTGCGTAAGGGAGGTCTCGACGACCAATCAGTAATGTTTGATAAAATAATTGCAAATCTGCTGGAGAAATTATTCGCGCTATTTGTCTGAGACGCCCTTCCGTCGATGAAGGATCCGTTTCTTTTCCTGCGGGTAATAGCTGGATCATGGCAACGCGATGCAACAATGACAATATTTCTACCAGAAGATTTTCCCAATCTGCGCCACGGGTTGCTGCATGCTCGACTTCTTCCATGACAGCAATACCATCAGCACGCACCAAAGCTTCAATGATCGCAAGCGGCTGCTCATCATCCAGCGTACCTAACATCTGACTGACAATATCTGCTGTAACCTGACCTTGCCCCATCGCTATCGCTTGATCTGTCAAACTCAACGCATCACGTAAACTACCATCAGCTGCGCGAGAAATGAGCTGGCGCGCGCGCGAATCATGTTCAATGCCTTCTGCATTTAAAATATGTTCAAGCTGCTCATTAATTTGAGTGACATCTAACGCTTTTAAATGAAACTGCAAACAACGCGACAAAATCGTCACCGGTAATTTTTGTGGATCGGTTGTTGCCAGTAAAAATTTAACGTGCTCAGGCGGCTCTTCTAGCGTTTTTAATAACGCATTAAAGCTATGGCGCGATAGCATATGCACTTCATCAATAAGATAGACTTTAAAACGCCCGCGAGCCGGCGCATACTGCACGTTGTCTAATAATTCTCGCGTATCTTCAACTTTTGTTCTCGATGCCGCATCGATTTCGATCAAATCGACGAAACGCCCCTGCTCGATCTCTTGGCAATTGGTACATTTTCCACAAGGTGTTGCTGTGATCCCCGTTTCACAATTAAGACCTTTGGCAAACAAACGGGCAATTGTCGTTTTACCGACACCACGAGTGCCAGAAAAAAGATAGGCGTGATGAAGCCTCTGGTGTTCCAGACCATTTGCTAATGCGGTCAATACATGCTGTTGACCGACAACATCTGAAAATTTTTGGGGGCGCCACTTACGGGCAAGTACCTGATAGCTCATGAATTATGCAGTTTCTTAACACGGTGATAGCACCATGCTACCACAGCCTCGCCCCTTACGGCGAGACTGTGATAAAAATAGTGAGGAAAATAGGATTAGTGGCCTGGGAACTCAACTAAACTAAATGAGTTAACGCCCTCAGCAGCAAGGCGCTCTACGCCGCCTAAATCCGGTAGGCTGATAATAAAAGCGGCATCGACAATGTTCGCGCCTAGTTGCTTGATCATTCTTACTGTTGCTTCAACAGTACCGCCTGTTGCAAGTAGATCATCGATGACTAATACATTATCTTCAGGCTGAATACTGTCACGATGGATCTCCAGCGTGTCAGTGCCATATTCTAAATCATAGGTCATACTTAATACTTCGCGAGGTAGTTTGCCTTTTTTACGTACAGGAACAAAACCAACGCCTAAGCGCAACGCGACTGGTGCACCAAACAGAAAACCGCGCGCTTCAGTACCTACAATTTTGGTGACATCTTTATCTTTATAATGCTCAACCAACAAATCGATGGTAGCTTGATAAGCTGCTGGGTTATTTAACAGTGTGGTAATATCGCGGAATAATACCCCTTCTTTTGGGTAATCAGGGATAGTTGCAATACTTTCTTTAATCAATTGCAGTTGTTGCTCTCTAGCAGTCATAATAAAGTGCCAATCAATAGTAAACACGAAAAGGTAGAATCTATTTAAAGTACCATAAAAATGCAATAAGGAGCCGCTTATTTGCGACAAGTTTTATTGCTACATATCAATTTTCCATGATTTTTCACTAGTAACGAGAAGAAAAATGAAAATACAGGCTCTTTTAGATGCGCTAAAAACGCAAATTGACGCATTGCAAACCCGCATAGCACCTATCGCTGATCAGGAATTTTCACATTCCCGCTTTGATTCGCAACTGTTTAGCACTAAATCAACGCATCTAGGGGATTGCCAAAAAGAGTTAAATAAACTGTACCAACAACTTTCCCACAGTGTGTCACTTGGTCATATTGAACAAGTTAACTTTCTGACAGAGAAAATAACGCATCAAATCCAAGCGCTTTCCCGAGAACTGTCTACTCAAGCATTACGCCAAAAAGAGACCTCTTTTCAAGAAAAGAAAGAACACGTCGATCTGTATGAACGGTTGGCACAGCATCAAGATTATGAACGCCGATTACTCGCCATGGTCAGTGAACGTGAATTGCAACTCAATGGCCTGACCGATCACGTAAAACGTCACCAATGCCAAAAAGATATTGCAGCATTAGCGGGAAGGCTATACCGTTGCCGGCAAGCATTGATACGTATCGAAAAAGCCATAGAACATCAAGAAAACCAATTTTTGGACTAAATTATTAATGGGTGTAGCCTCAGCTCCCATTGTAAGGCGACCTCAATAAATTGATTTATTCTTCATGATTAATTTTATGCAGTAACTGCATACTACCGCAAATAAGCCACCAATGAATGTTTCCATGATCCTTTCTGACAATAAATGATAATCAACATTATTCAGATAAATTGACATTTCAATTAATGACAAGACTAACCCAGTCAAACAAATTGTCCCGAATACATTATTTTTCTTTGTATTACTGATAGGGATTAAAAATGAAAACAAGAGAATTAATGTAAAACCTATGTATGGCATTAAGATAGATGAGTTAAATGCCAAATAAAGTATCAAAACAACAATCAGCGTTCCAATGACCCTATCACGCGTTAATTTAACGATATTTGTTAATTTAGGATTTAAGACAAAGATAAAGGTTAATGGTGCCCAAAAAAAATGGTCTATATTGATGGCTCTTGATGATAAAACACAAAAAATTAAGCCTGTCGAGTAGATCAATGATTGTCCCACTAAGGGAACAGTGACTCTATCTCTTTTTAAAAAGATATACTTCTTTATCTGGTGAATCGTAATTGTTTTCCGTTTGCTCACAGCGTAACAGAACGCAAGTGTCACCACCGTTCCTATCAGTAAACCTATCACCAAGCCGTTGAAGCTCGACTTATTTAAGGTTGCCCCTATGATAAAGAAAATCATAAAGTACTTAAACGACATCTCTAAAGAGGAATCAACATTATAAAGTTGATAATAGAAAAAAGGTGATAGAAATAATACGATAAAGAACAAATAACTAAAGCCTAAAGAATAACCAAGAGCCGTCCCTACAAACACAAATAATGAACATAATAATGAATAAATAATATTTTTATAGCGATTCGCTTTATTAAATATCGTATAACCATGAAGCGCTGACAGTGAACTCCATAAAGTTGCATCAATACCTGCAATATAATAAGTGATAATAAAGCTTAGCACGATACAAAATGTTAAATAGAGGCTTTCCGATAATTTCGTCACAAAATCACCCAGTTATACTATTACCAATAGGTAATAATACTAACATGCACGTAATACCATAACAATCAATAAACTACTTCAATATCATTGATATAAATGATATTACTCAGCTACTCTATTTTCACAAATCGATTAATGACGGGTTATTTTATTATTTACTATACATATTAGAATTATAAAAACTATTGTAGATTTTAACTCTCCCCTTCACGATAAAATGTCAAAGGCACGTTAATTTCTCGTCGCTATTCTTATTATTTTTTTATCATTGTGTAATATCAACTTGCTCCTATTTCGATTAAAAACTAATATCTATCAATGTCGCTACTAAAAAAATGCGTACGATAACTCGCTAAGTCGATACTAAGGAGCCAGAATGGATTCTCTAAAAAATGCCCCCAAAGAAACTCAGCTTGCCGTTGATCTTATCTATTTACTTGAAACTTCAGACGTTGAAACTGACGTGGTACTTAAAGCGCTTGAAATTGTAAAAAATGACTATCTCACTAAACAGGCTGCCGAAGCAACCTGCTCATCGAGCAATTAAGTCATATTAATTACCATCATCTTTTTTTACGTTAGGGTCACGTTTTATTTCTTGAATTTCGTCACCTCGCTCGTTATGAAGGTGAACCTCTAACTGGTTAAATGCAATATTAATGTCATTTTCACGACACAATTTATCTATTGCACGATGCACCTCATCACTCGTCGTTCCTCTATCGCCTATTTGGCGAACATAAAAACGCAATTCATGGTCAAGGGTGCTCGCACCAAACCCAGTGAAATACACCGCAGGTGCAGGGTCTGTCATCACCTTACTATTTGAGGTCGCAGCACTTAACAGCACTTGCTTCACTTTATCGAGATCAGAACCGTAAGCCACACCTAATGCTACCGTAATCCTCGTCACTGTATCCGAAAGTGACCAGTTAATGAGACGTTCAGTCACAAACGCTTTATTCGGGATGATCACTTCTTTGCGATCAAAATCAATGATAGTGGTTGCACGAATACGAATTTTACTTACCGTTCCCGAATAACTGCCAATCGTTACGGTATCACCGATACGAATCGGCCTTTCGAATAACAAGATAATCCCCGAAACAAAGTTCGCAAAAATTTCTTGTAAGCCAAACCCCAAACCAACCGTTAATGCCGCGGCTAACCACTGAAGCTTACTCCATGTAATACCGAGCATCCCCAATGACGTTATCGCACCAATACCGACAATAATGTAAGTTAAAATCGTGGTGATGGCATAAGTCGAACCTTGTCGTAATTTTAAGCGTGACAGAACTAAAACCTCTAATAAGCCCGGTAAGTTACGTGTCATAATCCATGCGACAACGATAATCACCATCGCCAAGATTAAATTGGCTAGCGTGACTGATTGTAAAGTATTGCTACCTTCAGCGGTTGTTGCGGTGTAATGCCATAAATCAACACTGTCTAAAAATGAAAATATCGTAATAAAATCAGACCAGATTGCATAAAAAGCTAAAGCAAAAATGATAAATAATACCATCGTGGTTAAACGCAATGACTGTTGACTAATTAATTCAATCGTCATTGGCGGTTCTTTGATGGGTTCGTTTTCACTCTCTTCTTGATGCTGGGCTTTACGACGTTCGATAGCACGTTGATAAGCCAGTTTACGAGCCACTAGAGTCAGGCTGCGCAAACACGCATTATAGGTAATATACCAAAGCAGTAATAAATACAGGCTATCTAACCAACGATTAGCCAGACGTAATGTGGTGTAGTAATACCCCGCCATCATTAAACCAATTAAGATTAGAGGAGAAAACGTGAGCAATGTTACCACGACAGAACGAGTTAAATGGCTGCCTTTTTCTTGCCAGATATGTTTGCAAAATGGCAATGTAAATATAAATAACATCAGTAGTGACAGTAAAACAATTAACTGCCCAATCACATCTTCAGAAACTTTTAGAGGATTAATCACGCCATAAGTTGAAAAATAAATTAATGGTAACAATGGCAGTGATAAACGCGCGACTCGGCGACGAGTCTGTGCGGCAAGTTTTGGCTCAATACTAAAATGCTTTTCTGCTATCCCTCTTGGCTTTAATACCCTTAACGTTAATTCAAAAAGCACCCAAAAAATGGCTAATTGCTGGCAAAGCGCCCACACAAATTCACCTTGAGCATTGCCTGTTTTTAAAAACCAATAACCAATAGCCAGTAATACCAAAGCCGTCGGTAATGTTTGCAGCAGCGTAAGTAATAGCGCAAATGGCGTATTTAATAAACTATCTTGTCTTAAACTGGAAAGGCTTTGAGTGATTTGCTGTAAACGTTCAGCGATTTTTCGGTATAACCAAATAAACACTAATGCCAATACCAATAATGGGATTACCACGAATAATGAATTGGTGATCCCCTTTTTAATATTGCCCTTTGATAAGCTAAAATCAAAACTATTGATTTGTTGTGTTGCTGCCTCTGGAAACGTTTTAACCCAAGTGAGGTCGATCGGCTTATTACTGTTTACCCAAAAGATTTGTTGTGCGAGAGTGTGTTCTAGCGAACTAATCACACTCAATAATTGATTTTGATCGAGTTGTAAATTAATCGCTTGAGAAATTTGATTACCTAATTGTAGATTAAGCTCATCTAATAGCTCACGCCTTACATCCAATAATTTAGTTAACGCTTGTTTATCTTCATCTGACAACAAATAACGACTGTCTTGTTCCCCACCTGACTTTTCCGCTAATTGTTTCTCCAGATTCAAGATGTAATTATTCATTTGATATAACGCATCACGCTGCTGATTAACATCAAACTGTTCAAGGCGTAGATCCGCAATGGTATTAGGCAAATTTTTAGTTAAAATATCATCTGGTAAATCAATTTGTTGTTGAAACAGAATACGTGATAACAATAAGCTACCCCGTAATACATTAATTTGTTCTTTCAAATTACGTTCAGACTGCGTTGCTCGTTCAAGCCAAGTTTTCACACGGATACTATTTTGTACCATGAGATTATTACTCTGAGTCACTTCGATCAAACGTTCGCTAAGCGCATTATTAATCGCTAATTCTTTTTGAATGATAGGATTTTGCTTTAACTGTAGTTCATTATCCGTGGAGGTTTGTGCCTCACGCGCTGTAGCTTCAGAATCATTAAGCCGTTTACTGCTTATATAGGATTGTAGTAATTGAATACGGTTTTCAAGCTGTTCAATATAATAAATCGTGTAGTCACGTTGTTTTTGTAATACATCTTGCAACTGGGTGTTGCCCTGTAACACACGTTTTTGATAATCATTTTGTTGCTGTAAATAGTTCTGTTCTATTTGCAGTAATTCAATTTGTGTATCTCGTAGTTTTGTCGATTCATTAAAAACACTATTAAGCTCATTACGTATTTCTTGTAATCGCCGAGCATTCTCCAGCATCACCGCTTGCGCTCTTTCTGGCTGAGTTTGCAAAGTAATTAAATAGCTATTGTAATTGGCAAGGTCATTCTGCTCAGCTTGTAATTGTTCTAATGCATGACTGAGCATAGTTTCTAACTGTTTTTGTGACGCATTCTTGATGCTATTGGTAAAATTCCGTGTTTCTTCTTCACTGTTATTTTTAAGTTGTTGTAATGCATTCACCGCATGTTTAGCATCATCACTCGCCCTATCGAGACTTTTTTGCAGTTCATCCGACTTACTATCCAGTTTACTTAGCTCATCATAAAAAATAAGCGACTTTTCAATATCAGCAATAGACAGCTTATCTTCAGCACTTTGGTTACTTTTTTTACTCAATACATTCAGTTTATTTTGAATGTCATTTTTGCTTGGAAGAGAATTACTTATTGCAGCATTAGCATAGCAAGAAAAGAAGAAAGCAAAGAGTACAAAGATAACCCTGAATTGCCAGTCTCTTAGATTTTTCAGTGTCCGCATGGATGAACCCATAAGAGGTTTTTTGATTCTGTTTAGATAAAATAAAGCGCGCTGCTAGTAAAGACTAACAGCACATTGAGTCCTAATTAAAATGTTAGAACTTTTTCTGCTTCTAATGTCCAAGCAGCAAGCTCAACTAATGTACCAATCTCGACACCATCTGCTAGGGCTAATTCACTAACACCACGTGCATCGGTACAGGTTTTGCATAATTTCACTGGCACCTGCTGTGCAGTCAAAATTTCTAACATTTGCTGAATATTATAACCTTCTTTTGGCTTTTGCGCTTTAATTCCCGCCGTAACGGCATCCGACATTAAAAATAACTTCAGTTCGGTTTGCGGATGTTGTTCTTTTAGTGTGATTGCTAACCGTAATGAGTTAAATAACGTTTCGTTACCGTAAGGAGCACCATTAGCAATTATTAAAATTGATGACATAACCTCTCTCCAATTATTCTGGCTGTTCTGTCTTTAGCCGTAAAGATGGACTGTATTTCAATGCGTCTAACATGGTTTCTACCAGCATTTCAGTACGTTTTTGTATATTAAAACTATCAGGCTGTAATAACCAGTTCTCCAATAGCCCCGCCATCATCGCTCGTACCATAATAGCACCACATTCTAAATCAAGGTTCGCAGGTAATTGTCCTAGTTCAACACAACTACGCAAATGTTCAATGATACGATAATGGCTCGCCATATAGTTTTCTCTTTTTAAATCCACAATAACAGCCATTTCACCTACCAATTCACACTTATGAAAAAGAATATCCATTAAAGCGCGATTTTTAGGGCTTTCTATAAAATCTGTCAAAATATAAACTAAAATTTCTTTTAGAATTGCTAGTGGATCATTACTATACTTCTGACGATAATAGTTTTCGGCCTGTAATATCTGGCTATCACTAAATTCACAAGCTTGGTGGAATAAATCGACCTTATTTTTGAAGTGCCAGTATATCGCACCGCGGGTTACACCAGCGGCCTTTGCAATATCGGCTAACGATGTCGCCGAAACGCCTCGTTCAGAGAAGGTTTTGATGGCAGCATCTAAAATTTCCTGACGGGTTTCTTCGGCCTGTTGTTTAGTTTTTCGTGCCATTGTAACTCGTTTATATACAAAGCTGATTTACATACATTCGTGTATGTTTGTACTATAGCATAGTGATAAATCTTATTGTTTACCATTTTCTTGTATTGTTTTTTACTCATGTTGATTAATTGAGGTTAACTTATGCGAAAAAACAGAGGGGTGTTACCTCTGGCTCTGTTGGTTCTTTCAGGTGGCTTAGCTTTATCAGGTTGTAACGATGAACAGAAAGGTGGCGGTGAACGCCCGGCGCCTGAAGTAGGAATTGTTACGCTTAAAGCCGAACCTCTGACTATCAAGACTGAATTACCAGGTCGTACGTCTGCATATCGTATTGCAGAAGTTCGCCCACAGGTAAGTGGCATTATACTCAAACGTAACTACAAAGAAGGTAGCGATGTTGAGGCCGGAACGTCTTTATATCAGATAGATCCAGCGCCTTTCCAAGCCACTTTTGATAGTGCTAAAGCGGAACTTGCTAAAGCGCAAGCTAACGCAAACTTAGCGGGTTTGACTGTAAAACGCTACAAACCACTTCTAGGCACTAATTATATTAGTAAGCAAGAATACGATCAGGCCACCTCAACTTATGCTCAAGCTTTAGCAGCCGTTAAGGCAGCAGAAGCAGCCGTTGAGACTGCGCGTATTAACCTAAACTATACCAAAGTTACTGCGCCTATCAGCGGTCGTACTGGGAAATCTAATGTCACAGAAGGTGCATTAGTTGCTTCAGGACAAGCGACTGAGTTGATGCGAGTTCAACAGCTAGACCCTATCTATGTTGACGTTACGCAATCCAGTGAGGATTTCTTACGCCTACGTAATGAGATAGAAAAAGGTGCTCTCCAAAAAGAGCCGGGCAAAGCCCCTGTTAGCTTAGTCATTAATAATGGCCAAGAGTATGCCCAAAAAGGAGCTCTGGAATTTTCTGATGTCACCGTGGATGAGACAACAGGTTCAATCACGATGAGAGCAGTATTCCCGAACCCAAATAAAGAGCTTATGCCAGGAATGTTTGTGCGCGCTATCTTAGAAGATGGTGTTATGGAAAAAGCGATTCTGGTTCCTCAGCAAGGTTTAGCTCGTACGCCACAAGGTGACGCTCAAGTCATGGTTGTTGGTGCCGAGAATAAAGTTGAAGTCAGAAAAGTTAAAGCAGCACAAGCTGTAGGCAACAAATGGCTGGTGACTGATGGCTTGAAGGATGGCGATCGCGTGATTGTGATTGGCCTACAAAAAATCAAACCCGGTATTGTTGTCGTTCCTAAGGAAGCTAATTTAGAAGCGCAAACCATAGACAATCAGGCTCAACCTGAACAAAAGTCTAAGTAAGGGAGCGGTTGATTAATGCCTAAGTTTTTTATAGATAGACCAATTTTTGCATGGGTAATCGCGATTATTACTATGCTTGCTGGTCTGTTGGCAATTATCAAGTTACCTGTGGCACAGTACCCGACTATTGCACCGCCGTCCGTTTCTATTTCGGCAAACTATCCGGGCGCAGATGCATCGACGGTACAGAACACAGTGACTCAGGTTATCGAACAGAACATGAATGGTATCGATAACTTGGTGTATATGTCATCAACCAGTGATTCATCCGGTTCTGCAAGTATCATGCTGACGTTCGAAGCAGGTACTGATGGTGATATTGCTCAGGTTCAGGTTCAAAACAAACTGCAACTTGCAATGCCATTACTACCACAAGAAGTACAGCAGCAAGGTATCAGCGTTGATAAATCTACCAGTTCATTCTTGATGGTAGCTGGTTTCGTTTCTGCCGATGGCTCTATGGGGCAATATGATATTGCCGACTATGTAGGTTCAAACATTAAGGATCCACTTAGCCGAGTCAATGGTGTTGGGGAAACCCAGTTGTTTGGTACGCAATACGCGATGCGTATCTGGTTAAAACCAGAACAGCTCGTGAAGTACAACATGACAACAAATGATGTTATCAATGCCATTAAAGTGCAAAACAACCAAGTTGCGGCAGGTCAGTTAGGGGGAACACCTCCAGTTGATGGCCAACGCTTGAACGTTTCAATCATCGCGCAAACACGTTTAAACAGCCCTGAAGAGTTTGCCAATATCCTGTTACGTGTTAATCAGGATGGTTCTCAGGTGCGTTTAAAAGATCTTGCAACGGTTGAGTTAGGTGCTGAAAACTACAGTACTATTGCCCGTTTTAATGGTAAACCTGCTGCGGGGATCGGTATTAAACTCGCAACAGGCGCTAACGCACTAGATACTGCTAACAACGTTCGTGCTGCACTGGCGAATATGGAACCGTTCTTCCCTGAAGGACTAGAAATTGTTTATCCATATGATACAACGCCTTTCGTTAAAATTTCGATTAACGAAGTAGTTAAAACGCTAGTCGAAGCGATCATGTTGGTTATCGTGGTTATGTATCTGTTCTTGCAGAATATTCGAGCCACATTAATCCCAACAATTGCTGTACCCGTGGTTTTACTTGGAACGTTTGCTGTTTTGGCAGCTTTCGGTTATTCGATAAACACCTTGACCATGTTTGCGATGGTGCTTGCCATCGGTCTTCTTGTGGATGACGCCATCGTTGTTGTCGAAAACGTTGAGCGTGTTATGCAAGAAGAAGGTCTACCGCCAAAAGAAGCGACTAAAAAGTCCATGGGACAAATTCAAGGCGCGTTGGTCGGTATTGCGATGGTGCTATCAGCGGTATTTATCCCAATGGCTTTCTTTGGAGGGTCAACAGGGGCAATTTACCGTCAGTTCTCAGTAACCATCGTTTCGGCAATGATCCTGTCCGTATTCGTTGCAATGATCCTGACCCCTGCACTTTGTGCCACTATGTTGAAGCCAATTGAGAAAGGCAGTCATGGTAGCCAAAAAGGGTTCTTTGGTTGGTTCAACCGTACATTTGAAAAGCAAGCGCATCACTATACCGATAGTGTTAGCCGCATGCTCAATGGTACGGGCCGTTACCTGATCATCTATCTCATTTTAGTGGCAGGTATGGCATTAATGTTTGTTCGTCTCCCATCTTCATTCTTACCAGAAGAAGACCAGGGGGTATTCTTAGCGATGGTTCAATTACCACCGGGATCAACGCAAGAACAAACACAAGCCGTGTTGGATGAAGTTAATACTTACTTCCACACCAAAGAAGAGCGTAACGTTGAATCTGTATTTACCGTTGGTGGCTTCAGCTTCGCAGGTCAAGGCCAAAACATGGGTCTAGCGTTCGTCGTTCTGAAAAATTGGAGTGAACGTAAAGGCGATGAAAACCATGTTGAAGCCATTGTTCAGCGTGCGAACATAGCGTTATCTCAGAAACAAGAAGCCATGATCTATGCCTTTAACCTACCTGCTATTGTTGAGTTAGGTACTGCAAACGGTTTTGACTTCGAGCTCGTTGACCAAGGTAACTTAGGGCATGATGCCTTAATGGCCGCACGTAACCAATTACTTGGCTTAGCAGCTCAGCACCCTGAGATTTTGCAAGGTGTTCGTCCTAACGGTCAGGATGATACGTCACAGTATCGAATCTACATTGACCAGCAAAAAGCACAGGCTCAAGGTGTTGCTATCGCGGATATCAACGCAACGCTAAGTTCCGTATTTGGTGGTACTTATGTAAACGACTTTATCGACCGCGGTCGTGTTAAGAAAGTTTATGTACAAGGTGATGCAGAAAGCCGTATGTTGCCATCTGACATTAGCGCGCTGTATGTTCGTAACGCCCAAGGAAACATGGTACCTTTCTCGGCCTTCTTGGATGAATCCCAAGATCCTTGGAAATATGGTTCGCCACGTTTAGAGCGTTATAACGGTGTACCTTCGATGAATATTCAAGGGCAAGCAGCACCTGGTCAAAGTACCGGTGACGCAATGCTGATGATGGAGAAACTCACCACTGAAAACCTACCAAAAGGTATTGGCTATGAGTGGACGGGTATGTCATATCAGGAACGTTTATCAGGTAACCAAGCACCTGCTTTGTACGCAATCTCACTGATTGTCGTCTTCCTGTGTCTCGCGGCATTGTATGAGAGTTGGTCTGTACCATTCTCAGTCATGTTAGTCGTACCATTGGGTATTATTGGTGCATTACTGTTTACTTCTGTTCGTGGACTGTCTAACGATGTTTACTTCAAGGTCGGTCTGTTAACAACCATTGGGTTATCGGCGAAAAACGCAATCTTGATTGTTGAATTCGCCAAAGACTTGATGGAAAAAGAAGGTAAAGGGTTAGTCGAAGCGACACTTAACGCGGTTAAGATGCGTTTACGTCCAATCCTGATGACATCATTAGCCTTTATGCTTGGTGTTATCCCTCTGGTATTTAGTAATGGTGCAGGTTCTGCGGCACAGAACTCGGTAGGTACTGGTGTACTGGGTGGTATGTTCGCTGCAACCTCATTAGCTATCTTCTTTGTTCCAGTCTTCTTCGTGGTGATCCGTCGCCGCTTTTCGAATAAGTCTGAAGACATCGAACATAGTCATTCACCAGCAAAAACTGAATAACCATTTCAGTTAGAATAAATCGTAAAGGGCCACTGTATATGTGGCCCTTTTTATTATGTATAAACCACATGAGTTACGTCTGTAGCGTCAAAAAATGATATAGAAAAACATAGAAAAGCTGAGTTTAATATGATGCTTATTTAAGCGAAGTGATATTTTATTTTTTAACAGATCATTCTATTTTTTAGCCAAACTGAAAGAGTTAAACGGAGCTATACTACCAAACAGTAAAAGGGATCTTTCACTGCAAGGAGCTTCACTCAATGAAATTATTAACCGTCCAAATATCATCATTTGTATTATTGTTTGTCCATACTCACTTATCGGCTTCTACTCTTGATATCAACCAAGCTAAAACGATCAATATTGCCGCCCCGCTTAAAAACCATATTTCATTCAATAGTTTCGAAACACTCTCTTCTAATGAACATGGTTTAGTTTTTAATAATGATATTCAAGATAATCGCACTCTTGATGGTAAGGCCGCTAAAATGATCCTTGCGGAAGTGACAGGAAGTGAAGCGACCAATATCCAAGGCGTTATTGCGATTAAAGGTAAAACGGCCAACCTTGTGATTGCTAATCCTAATGGCATCACTTGGCATAATGGCTCCGCAAGTAACATTTCTAGTCTTTCATTGATAGCAGGTAACTTCGAAAGGCAATTTATTAAAGATAAAACAGACCAAGATAAACTTATCCCTAAACCCCTTGAGGATTATAAGCAATTAAAATTCTCTGTATCTCCAGGTAGCCAAGTCATCATCAGCCAGCAGCAGGCTGTGCCTATACAGTTATCTAAAATTAATGTGTTTGCTGATCGTATCAAACTACAAAATGCAGTCAATATTACCTCAGCAGTTCAAAACTATCTCAGTAGTTCAGGCAATGCATCCTTGTCTATTAGTGAAGGTTTACTCCATTCAGGTGCTAAATACCGTTCAACAACTTTGCATAGTGAGGGAAGTCACTTTGAATTAAGTGAAAATGCCAAACTTATGGGGCGTTCAATTTTGCTCGAAAGTCATCGGTATCAATGTAAAGACAGTTTTATGTGTCCACAAAATAAAATTGATATTAATGGGTTAATTGAAGCGATGAATTTTTCATTACAAGGTGAGAATCAGTTGGCTATCACGGGGCAATTACGTTTAGGTAGTAACCAACAAACCTTAGTCGGACAAAGTGCCAATTTTTAAAGTCACTATTAAAAGAATAAAATACACGCCTTATTAAACACTAGCGGCCTCATTTGAGGCCGCTAGGGGATAAAAATTTAATCTTGAACTCACTATTGGGTCATTATAACCAGAAGAACCAAGCAAACAGTGAGATCACAATGATACAAGCTACGTTCAATACCGCGCCAACACGGACCATTTCTATCTGTCTAATATAACCAGAACCAAAGACAATAGCGTTCGGAGGTGTTGCAACAGGTAACATAAAGGCACAAGATGCACCAATACCAATGATCATCGTTAATACCATTGGAGGCATGCCTAATGCTTCAGCGACTGTGGCAAAAATCGGAACTAATAGCGCCGCACTCGCCGTATTACTGGTAAATTCTGTTAAAATAATGATGAATGTAGTCACCGCTAAAATAATAACAAACCAGTGGCTTTGACCAAATGTCATTTGCATCCAGTCAGCCATTATCTTACTTGCTCCAGATGAACTTAAAATCGCGCTCAGTGTTAAACCACCACCGAACAGCATCAGTACACCCCACTCAGTATTTTTCTGAATTTGAGCCCAGCTAGCAACACCAGTAATCCCAATTAGAATTGCTGCACTTACAGCAATAATGGTGTCCAAGTCTTTAACACCACCTAACGCATCACTAATAAACGTACTCGTAATCCAGCAAACAACCGCAATTAAGAAAATGATCATGGCAGTGATACGTTTACCATTCCACTTTACATGCTCAAGTTCTAATTCAAAGCGGTGCTTCAGATTTGGTCGTAACATCATAAACATCAGCACAAACATCATAGGCAGTAATACAACCATGATCGGAATACCATATTTCATCCATGATAAAAAGTCTAAACCAAGTGCAGATGCAGCGATTGCGTTTGGAGGACTACCAACAATAGTCCCTAACCCACCAATACTGGCACTATAAGCAACGCCGAGTAACACAAACACGAATGTATTACGTTCATGGCGAACATCTAAATTAGAGAGAATACCTAATACAAGTGGTAACATCATCGCCGCAGTCGCAGTGTTACTAATCCACATCGAAAGTAATGCAGTAACACCGAACAATAGCACCACCGCAACAGATAAGCGCCCACGGGCAATCATCAACAAACGGTTAGCAATCAGTCTATCTAGACCTTGAATATGCAAAGCCGTTGCCAAAGCAAAGCCACCGAAGAATAGAAAAATGATTGGGTTAGCGAAGGATTTCAACGCATCCCCAGTGTTCATTAACCCTAGCCCTACCGCTAGAATTGGAATACATAATGCAGTGATAGTCACGTGTATAGCTTCAGTTAACCAAAGCACACCAATAAATACCATCATTGCTAGGCCTGCATTTGCTTTATCATCAAAAGGCAAATACTTTAAAAGTAAAATTAGCAATACGATATCAATAGCTAAAATCACCCAGCCCCTAACATTGGACGGGGTTGGCCCCACAGAAGGTTTTAGGGATTCAGAAGCATCCATGTTAACTCCATTGGCTCATCAGTGCGGTAACACATCAAGCTCTTGTTAATATTTATTTACAGTGGAGGAAATATAGAGTTAATTGAATGGAATGAAAATGTGGATAATCAAAAATTGAGATCTGAAACGCGCAATTTAGCTATTTTTTCATTTGATACATAAAAAATTATCGCTTTTATCGACAGATAAGCGGAATCCCTACAACGATTCAATATATTGAATAAAAAAACGGGAAGCCTGAGCCTCCCGTTTTCTTTAATGACTGAGCCTAATATCTAATTACGCTTGGCCTTTAACTTCTTTTAAACCATTGAATGGCGCACGCTCACCCAGAGCTTCTTCAATACGGATCAGTTGGTTGTATTTAGCAACACGGTCAGAACGGCTCATAGAACCTGTTTTAATTTGACCCGCTGCGGTACCAACTGCTAGGTCAGCAATGGTTGCATCTTCAGTTTCACCTGAGCGGTGAGAGATAACAGCAGTGTAACCCGCATCTTTCGCCATTTTAATTGCAGCCAGAGTTTCAGTCAAAGAACCGATCTGGTTGAATTTAATCAAGATAGAGTTAGCAATGCCTTTCTCAATACCTTCTTTCAGGATCTTGGTATTTGTAACGAACAAATCGTCACCAACCAATTGGATTTTGTCACCAAGTACCTTAGTTTGGTATGCAAAACCATCCCAGTCGGATTCGTTCAACCCATCTTCGATAGAAACGATTGGGTATTCTTTGGTCAGACCTTCTAGGTAATGAGTGAATTCTTGTGAAGTAAAGGTTTTACCTTCACCTTTCAATTCGTAGTTACCTGTTTCTTTGTTGTAGAACTCAGAAGCCGCACAGTCCATAGCCAGAGTAACATCTTTACCTAAAACATAACCAGCTTGTTCAACTGCTTCTTTAATCGCAGCCAAAGCAGCAGCGTTAGATTCTAAGTTTGGTGCATAGCCACCTTCATCACCCACAGCTGTATTCATACCTTTAGACTTCAGTACTTTAGCTAAGTGATGGAAAATTTCAGAACCCATACGAACAGCTTCTTTCAGCGTAGGAGCGCCAACAGGCTGGATCATGAATTCTTGAATATCAACGTTATTATCAGCGTGCTCACCACCATTGATGATGTTCATCATTGGCAGAGGCATTGAATATTGACCGTGAGTACCGTTCAGGTCAGAAATATGCTCGTAAAGAGGCATACCTTTTGCCGCAGCGGCTGCTTTTGCGTTAGCTAAAGACACAGCCAGAATCGCGTTTGCACCAAATTTAGATTTGTTATCAGTGCCATCCAGATCAATCATGATCTTATCGATAGCTGCTTGGTCTTTCGCATTTTGACCGATCAGCGCTTCTGCAATTGGACCATTCACTGCCGCAACTGCTTTCAAAACACCTTTACCCAGAAAACGTGATTTATCACCATCACGCAGCTCCAGTGCTTCACGAGAACCTGTAGATGCACCTGATGGCGCAGCAGCTAAACCAACAAAGCCACCTTCTAAATGAACTTCAGCTTCTACAGTTGGGTTACCACGAGAATCAATGATTTCACGACCGATCACTTTAACGATTTTGGACATTAGGTTTTCCTCAGTACAAGTTAAATTGTGGGAGATAGGCCATTGACCTATCCCGCCATATCTTATTTCAACTCACCTTTCTGGTAGCTACCAGCGGCTTTAACAAAACCTTCAAACAATGGGTGACCATCTCTTGGTGTTGAAGTGAATTCAGGGTGGAACTGGCATGCTACAAACCATGGGTGGTTTGGATTTTCAATAATTTCAACCAGTTTATTATCCACTGAACGACCTGCAACTTTTAAACCAGCATCTTCAATGCGTTTTAGCAGCATATTATTCACTTCATAACGATGACGATGACGTTCAATAATTGTATCTTCGCCATACATGTCACGAACTAAGCTGTCTTTCACTAAGTGGCATGGTTGACCACCTACACGCATCGTGCCACCAAGATCGCTCTCTTCAGAACGCACCTCTAGATTACCATTTTCGTCACGCCATTCAGTAATTAACGCAACAACCGGATATTTACACTCCGCATCAAACTCAGTTGAGTTCGCCCCTTCCATGTTGGCAACATTACGTGCAAACTCAATTAAAGCAACCTGCATTCCCAAACAAATACCTAAATAAGGCACTTTGTTTTCACGTGCATAGCGCGCTGTCATAATTTTACCTTCAATGCCACGTTCACCAAATCCACCAGGAACGAGAATTGCATCTAAGCCTTTTAACAGTTCAACGCCACGTGTTTCTACATCTTGAGAATCAATCAGTTTAATATTGACGGTGAGGCGATTTTTTAAACCACCGTGTTTCAACGCTTCAATCACGGATTTATAAGCGTCGGGTAATTCTACATATTTACCAACCATACCGATGGTAACTTCACCAGTAGGATTAGCTTCTTCATAAATGACTTGTTCCCATTCAGAAAGATTCGCTTCGCGGCAATCCAAGTTGAAACGTCGGCAGATGTACTCATCCAAGCCTTGTGATTTCAACATACCAGGGATTTTATAGATAGAATCAACATCTTTCAGTGAAATAACGGCTTTTTCAGGAACATTACAGAACAAAGCAATTTTCGCACGCTCATTCGCAGGAATAACGCGGTCTGAACGACAAATCAATACGTCAGGCTGAATACCGATAGAGAGCAGCTCTTTTACTGAGTGCTGAGTCGGTTTCGTTTTAACTTCGCCTGCTGCTGCCAGATAGGGCACTAGCGTCAAATGTAGATATAAAGTGCGCTCACGACCAACTTCAGCCGCCATTTGGCGAATCGCTTCTAAGAATGGTAGAGATTCGATATCACCAACCGTTCCGCCGACTTCAACGAGAACAACATCATGACCTTCACCACCACGGATAATGCGGTCTTTGATTTCATTAGTGATATGAGGGATGACTTGGATAGTTGCGCCTAGATAGTCGCCACGACGCTCTTTGCGTAGTACTTCTGAATAAACACGGCCAGTCGTAAAGTTATTACGGCGTGTCATTTTGGTACGGATAAAACGCTCATAATGACCTAAATCCAAGTCAGTTTCAGCGCCGTCTTCTGTTACGAAAACTTCCCCGTGTTGGGTTGGGCTCATTGTACCAGGATCAACGTTGATGTACGGATCCAGTTTCATAATGGTGACATTGAGTCCACGGGCTTCGAGTATAGCCGCCAAAGAGGCTGCGGCAATGCCTTTACCCAGAGAGGATACGACCCCGCCGGTCACAAAAATATAATTAGTTTTCATGCTGAACCTGAAAGTTTAGGTTTAAAAGATGATGGATATAACAGGACGGGAAAACAGTATACCCGAACCTTAATTTCGCTACAAATGTTCTAAGCATAATAAGGTTAACTTTCCTCTATATTCCATTAATATCAGCTAGTTAAAATAAAAAATATTTTCTAGCCCCAAACAAGGTTGATTAACATGCAAACAGCAACAGTGCGAGACTCAAGCTGTTTAACCTATTAAGTGACTTTGCTTACCCTAGTCTTCAAGATACGGCCGCTTAAAAACAGTTTTCCTTAAAGTAAAATAGCAATGTGAGTTCACTCATCATATACCTATTTTAGGTTAGCAAATTTGCGTTATCATGCCACTCTTAACACTTCATCTCTCTTCAATTCCATGTCTCCCCATAGAAACACCTTCTAAGGCTAGCATATTTTTCGCAAAAGCTAAATCCTTTCAGCAAAACTAGCGAGAACTAAGATGGTTTTATTAAATTAGGTGAAATTTTTTGTATGATGCGGATAAAAGAGCGGCAATCTGACATGTATTAAGCACACATTATAGGTTAACAGCGGTGTGCTTTACCGCAGTGATGATTTTCCCAACAAGATAATCAATCATACGGTGACACCCAGCGATTTAATCGCAGATTAAAAACCTTATCTGCCGATTTTATCCTTTCTGGGCGATGAGCGACAAAAACATGAGTAATTTGCAGTGAGGCAATCGCCTCCGTTATTTTACGTTCATTTTCTACGACAGCTAAGTCAGTCAAACTCGTTATACTTTTACGGAAACCCTGATAATCACTTATCGCTTTGCATCACAACGAAGATATGCACACTGAATATTTTGTTGGTATGAAATTACAAACAACAGTTATTCCGCGAGCTTAATTTGCTGCCAATGCTGTTCCATCTCCTCAAGCGTTGCGGTTTCTGTGGTTTTACCTTCTAGTGCAAGGCGTGACTCAATTTGGCGAAAACGCTTTTCAAATTTCTGGCAGGCCTTGTTTAGCGCCATTTCGGGCTTATGGCCTAGGTGGCGAGATAAATTCACAGTAGCAAACAGTAAATCGCCAATTTCTTCTTCTAGGCGCTGTTCATCAACAACCACTTGAGTGGCCTCTTCCATCACTTCATCCAACTCTTCACGCACTTTATCGACCACAGGACCGAGTGTATCCCAATCAAAACCGACCGACGCGCAACGTTTTTGTATTTTATACGCTTTCATTAATGCAGGTAATGCGCTTGGAATATCATCAAGCACCGAAAATTGCGCCTTTTGTGCGCGTTCAGCAGACTTACGTTTTTCCCATCCAGCCAGTGCAGCATCACTATCAGGGTGGTTTTCGGCGTCAAAAATATGTGGATGGCGCCGTTCTAGCTTATCACTAACTGCTTGGCAAATATCATCAAAATCAAATCGTGATTGCTCTTTAGCCATCTGTGCATAAAACACCACTTGAAAGAGCAGATCGCCTAATTCCCCTTTTAAGTCGTTAAAATCTTCGCGTTCAATGGCATCAATCACCTCATATGTCTCTTCTAGCGTATACGGTGCGATGGTTTTAAACGTTTGCTGAGTGTCCCATGGACAACCTGTTTGCGGATCACGCAGTTTTGCCATGATATCCAGTAAACGTTCAATTTGTGGTGTGCTTGAACTCATATTTTTTGACCTTTAAATATAAAAAATCCCATGAATCAAAGGATAACATGGGATCTTGGGTTATTCACTAAAACCTATTATTGTGAATGGCGTTTGGCTTCAATCACATCTGGTAGTTGATTGAGTTTCGCTAACACTCTCGCTAAGACTTGCAGATTGTATATCTCAATCGTCATATCAATCGTGGCTAACTGCTGCTTAACATCACTACGGCTGCTCACGCCGAGTACATTCACTTTTTCATTCGCTAAAATGGTAGTGATATCACGCAATAATCCACTTCTATCGTTAGCGACAACACGTACGACTAGCGAATAGCCACTGGAGTAGTTTTCTCCCCAGACCGCGTCAACTAAACGTTCTGGTGCATGACTCTGTAACTCAGCAAGCTGTTCACAATCAACACTATGGATTGAGATCCCTCTTCCCTTAGTGATAAAGCCGACAATATCATCACCGGGAATTGGCTGGCAGCAACGCGCAATATGGTGCATAAGGTTACCAACCCCTTCGACCACAACTCGTCCACTACTGTTAGTTTGAGATGTTGGACGTGGTGCTGCCGTTTTACTTTCCAGTGTTTTTAGTGCTTCACGATCAGCTTCTTCGGCTGTGGTCTTCTTAAATTTACTTTGTAAGAAGTTGACTAACTGGTTGATACGAATATCACCGCCACCAATACCGGCAAGGACTTCATCAAGGGAATGAACGTTATAGCGCGTAATCAGCAATTTTTCGGCTTCTTTGATACTGATATCAAGATGCGCCAATTCGTTATCAAGAATTTGACGTCCCGCTAGGATATTTTTGTCACGATCTTGCTTACGGAACCAATTATGAATTTTGGCGCGACCACGACTCGTTGTGACATAACCTAAGTTAGGATTCAGCCAATCACGACTTGGGTTTGGATGTTTTTGGGTAATAATTTCAATTTGATCGCCCATCTGTAATTGATAGCTAAACGGCACAATACGGCCACCAATTTTAGCGCCAATACAGCGGTGTCCAACATCACTATGAATATGGTAGGCAAAATCAAGCGGTGTTGAGCCGGCAGGCAAATCAACCACATCACCTTTAGGCGTAAACACATAGACACGGTCATCAAAGACTTGGCTACGCACTTCATCAAGCATTTCACCTGAATCAGCCATTTCTTCTTGCCATGCGATCAGTTTACGTAACCACGCAATACGGTTTTCATAACTGCTACCTTTGCCTATACCAGTCGCACCCTCTTTATATTTCCAGTGTGCGGCTACCCCCAACTCTGCATCTTCATGCATTTGTCGAGTCCGGATTTGTATTTCCAGCGTTTTTCCATTCGGCCCTAACACCACTGTATGAATGGATTGGTAACCATTTGGTTTGGGGTTGGCAACATAATCATCAAATTCATCAGGTAGATGACGGAAATGGGTATGAACAATTCCTAATGCCGCATAGCAATCCTGAAGACGTTCCACCACAATACGTACAGCTCTGACATCGAACAATTCATCAAATGCCAGCGATTTTTTCTTCATTTTGCGCCAAATGCTGTAAATATGCTTAGGACGCCCATAAATTTCTGCTTGAATATTTTCTTTCAGCATTTTTTTACGCAAAACACTCACAAAATTATCAATGTAGTCTTCGCGGTCGATACGGCGTTCATGCAATAGATTCGCAATTTTTTTGTATTCTTCTGGGTGCAGATAACGAAAGCAGAAGTCTTCTAATTCCCATTTTAACTGACCAATTCCTAAGCGATTGGCTAATGGCGCATAAATATTTGAACACTCTTTTGCTGCCAGTACGCGCTCATCTTCGGTTGCATCTTTAACTTCTCGTAAATGTGCAATCCTTTCTGCAAGTTTGATGACAACGCAGCGAAAATCTTCCACCATCGATAAAAGCATACGACGAACGTTATCGACTTGAACAGAGCTCGTTTCCGCTGATTGAGTTGCTTTTAATTGACGGATCGCATCCATTTCCAAGACGCCTTTAACAAGCTCATAAATCGATTTACCGAAATCATCGATGACAGCTTGTTCATCTAGCTGATTCTCTTCAACTAATGGGAATAGTAATGCCGCTTGTAGACTGCCAATATCCATGCTCAGCGTTGACAGAATTTCCGTCATTTCAATCCCACGCCATAGCAATAAAGCGGCTATTTCTTGCCCTGCTAATTTATCATGACAATACTGCCAGGTATGGATGAGCTTTTGTTCTGATTGTGGATTATTTAGCCCCAGTCCGCTTACCCATTTTTCAGGGGCAAACTCACCTGCTGGGGTAAGATGTGCACTTCTTACAGCAACCATATATTCTCCCTACCTGTTAACCCTCTGGGCTATTGATAAATAGCGCCATTGATTCCAGATGGCTGGTATGTGGAAACATATCCAACATCCGCAATTGTATTAACTGATATCCAGCCTCAAGCAAAACTTTGCTATCCCGCGCCAAAGTGGTGGGGTTACAAGAAACATAGACAATTTTTTCGGGCATCAGTTTAACTAAATGTTCCATTACACCAGCGGCCCCTGCTCGAGCAGGGTCTAAAAGCACTTTATTAAACCCTTCAGTTGCCCATGGTTGTGTATGGATTTGCGCCTCTAAGTTTTCATTATAGAAGGTCGCATTAGCAATTAAATTGCGCTCAGCATTATTCTGAGCTTGTTTGACTAAATTTTCGACACCTTCAACCCCAACAACTGATTTTACCTGCCTCGCTATTGGTAAGGTAAAATTTCCCATACCGCAAAATAAGTCTAAAACACGATCATGAGGGCTCAGCTCAAGCCATTCAAGAGCTTGGGTAACCATTTTTTGGTTAATTTCACCATTAACTTGTATAAAGTTTAATGGGCTAAACTGCAAGGTTTCTCCAGCCACTTGATATTCAGGTAAAACGGCGGTTTCACTCAGTGGCTGTAAGTGATGATCCTCCCCTGCTAACCAAACAGAGACCCCATACACGCTTTCAAAATGCTTAAGCTGTTGTTTATCTGAAGATACTAAGGGGGCAAGATGGCGAAGTAACACGATCAGGCTATTATCCGCACGGATCAGTTCAACATGGCCAAGTTTTGGAGCTACTTTTAACTGATTTAAACAGTCAGATAACGGTTGGAGCAGCTGATCAAGATCATGATGTAACACTGGACACTGTTTGATGTCTACCAGTGTATTCGATTGAGTTTGACGGAATCCCATCAAAAGATGCTGACTTTTGTTATGGTATTGCAGCCCTAGACGCGCCCGACGACGATAACCATAAGGCTCACCAAAAATAATCGGCTTCGCTTCTTTTATTACGCCTGTTTCACGCGCGATCAAGTGTTGCAATGCTTGTGCTTTGCTTTCTCTTTGTAATGAAATATCAACATGTTGCTGCTGGCAGCCACCACATTGATTGAAATAACGGCATTGCGGCTTAACGCGTTGTGGACTGGTATTGAATCGTTTAATGACTTTGCCCTTTGCAAAGCGACTTTTTTCCTCAACCAGTTCGACCTGAGCCTGTTCCCCAGGTAGCACCCCCGCAACAAAAATAGCTTTGCCATCAGAGCGCGCAACGCCTTGGCCTGAAGCATCTAAACTATCAATTGTAACCGTTACTTGACGGCGTTGGGTGGTACGGCGGTTTGGCGAGTAAAATTGGGCCATAATTCGTCACTACGAGGCGTTAAGTTTTAGAAGATAATTTTGTTTGCTTTCTCTGTTTCAAAAAAGCGCTATTTACTCGCATGTTAGATGTGAAGTAAAAAGCGCGCCTATAATAGTAATGCTTGTCAGTTAAGTCATTAATATCGCCGTAACGGGTATCGTTGCGGCTTTTTCTTTACCGCCCTAGGGTAATGCCTTTGTCGTCGACTCGGTAGAACAAAACTTCTAGCCATTGCCAATATCCCATTAATGAATTTTGGTATGTTTCCCGGAGCAACCGCGGGAAGCAGGCTCAGTTGGGCACTCAGGTATATCGCAGTTTGTTTAAATCCCATCTGATAGGGCTCTGTATCTTTCAAGCTGTATGCCATCTGAGCCATCATAAACCGCAGTAAGTTATACGCGAGTACCATTCCCCATAACTCTTGATTTACTAAGACGGGCTTTTTGCTCCTCAATGTGAGTTCATTATTCAACATATGCTGCTTCATTTCTCTGAAGCCATGTTCTATTTCCCAACGATGCCCATACAGGTCGACAATATCGGCGTTGGGGTATCGAAGTGGATCACTCATTGATGTTAATATCTGAACCCTCTTCCCATTCACGTCTTTTGTTATCAATCGAGCTCTCAATATCATTGGAGCGTTAGTCCATTTTTTGCGTGCTTGAGGGGATAGACGTAATTCAACTAACTCATCTCCGGAGCCGAGTTTCTCTACGACTAGGTACTGTGAGCCTTTACGTAATGGGAGCATCCAGTGTTTCTCTACGCCAGAGGACTGCCAATGGTGAAGTAACCCCAGAGCATAAAATCCTTTATCAAAAATGGTCAGAGAACTATCCGGGGTTTGCTCTGTCAATTTGGCAGCAAGGCCAATTTCGCTCACCTCGGAAACGCTACCAAAATGTGCGCCCGAAATCAGATGGCTTGTGATCTCCATCTGGCAAACCATGCGAAGTTGCGGCCAATCAGAACGTGAGTGTTCATTGGCTGTTCGCCCAAATACGGCATCATTTTCAGGGGTATCTGGTGTACGCCATAATGTGCCATCGACAGCCATTAGGGTTAATCCGTTCCAGTGTGATAATGGCAGTTTATCAAGCCAGAGCTGACTTGTTTTCTCAAATACTTTACGGACTGCATCTTCCCCTAGCCGTTGACGTGCCTGAACAACGGCACTTGGTGCAACGAAAGGCCGGTTACCTGGTAAAACAATGTCTAAATGAGAAACGAGTTGCGCCATGGAAAGAGAACGAAAAAGGGACATTCCTGTTACAGCCCATACCATCATTTCCATCGGAAGACGGCGTTTTCTTATCGTAACAACCCCAGCATCCACGAGACATTCATCAATAAGTTCAGCGGAAAGGAGGTCCGAAAGGGCTGTAAATTCTGTTGGAGAGAAAGCCTGAACAGTCTCGAGTGCTTGGCTAAGTAACATAAAAAAATCCGTAATTTTTGGAATGATTACGGATTTTTGCAGAACTGTAGGATCGTTCAACTCATTATTTAGTTCTTAACTGATCGGCATTACGCCTATAATAGCAGTTTTTTTGCCAAGATGAGTTATCACTTTTTCACTTAACGTATATTTTTTTATTATTTTGTTCTTTTTTATCAACTTATTTCTAAATAAATCGCTGCATTTTCCGCCGAAAATCCGCTTATGGCGCATAAATAAACATTCAATTAGACACCGTACTTTTACGGTACTCTTCATAGGCATAATGATCAGTCATTCCACTGATATAATCCTGAATTAACCGCGCTCGGTAGTAAAATTCAAGGATCGATCTTTCTACTTCATTGGTTGCGCAGATGCCTTCAATCGCTTCGCTGTATGACAATCGATGTTTATTAGAGAGCTTATGAAATAAACGCGTCTCGATAAAAAATTGTTTATGGTAGTTATTTTCAACTAATGAGGCGAAATCGTTTCTATCTAGCATCAATAATGGACGGTAAAAATCTAGCAGCCCGCCGATAATACGATAACCTTGCAGCTCAAGCTCTTCCACCTCGTGGTGGCTGAAAACATGCTTGAATGCCACCGTTTTCAAAACCTTTAGTAGCCGATGTTCTGGGCTTTTATCTTCGAGTAACGCACTATTAAAACGCCCTGCATAGATTTCAGGGAGGTTTTGAATAAAACGCTGAGCACTGTAACGAGCCAGTTTGCTAGTAATATTGACGCGTAAATACATAAAGAATTGGTCTTGCTGAATACGTCTCGTATGATTATCACTGATATTATTAAAAGCACTCATGATTGTTTCATCAAATAAGTCACCTTTTTTGACCGTTCCCCACTCTGCTTGTAAATAATCAATTAATTGCTCAACGGTAAAAATACCTTTTTCCGCCGCATCATCTAAATCAGCAATACAGTAAGAGATATCATCAGCGGCTTCCATGATATAAGAAAGAGGAAAACGGCAATATTTCTCCATATCAAGCTTTTGGCTTAGTTCATTAATAAAATGTAACTCAGACCAGTAATAACCGGGCTTTTTCATTAAATAATCAAACTGTTCAGGAATAGGCTCGAGATCATAAGCACCACGGGTATACTTCAGAATTGCCCCAACCTGAGCATAAGTCAGGTTCAATTTCAGCAAGCGATGAACCATGCGTATTCCTTGTGCATTCCCTTCGAAAGAGCACAAATCCTGTTTTAATTGCCGACGGAATAGGTCGAGTCGCTCATCCCCTGTCAAACGCATTGCCGCAATCCTGCAAGGATCTGGAGATTCAGGAGTGAATTGATATTGAGGAGCAAGAAGCTGGCTAAACCAACTTTGGATTGCCGCTTCACCAAAGTGCCCAAAAGGCGGATTACCAATATCATGCATCAAACATGACATTTCCACGAGGCTTTCAAAAGCATCACAACGTTCCTCTAAACCATATTTCTCTAACAAATTTTTCTTTTTTAGTTCATGTAAAACGGTTTTGCTGATATAACGCCCAACTTGCTGTACTTCTAATGAATGAGTCAAACGGCTACGTACAGCGGCATTTTGTTCTAATGGAAAAACTTGCGTTTTTTGCTGTAAACGACGAATTGCTGCTGAATTGATGATACGCCCTCTATCGCTCTCAAATTGACGATTGACCGCATCTTCATTGTGAGCTGAGATTTTAGGGCTTTTCGAACTATTATAGTTCCGTTGATAATTCAGTTTAGTCAGAAAATTAATTGCGCTCACGCCAACTCCTCATCCTTTCTGTACAGACTAAAATAAAAGGCAGAGAAAATAGGCCGTTCAATGCTACACTTTAGCCATCTCAACCTTAAGTGTCTAATTAATCAACAGCGAGTATGACATAATGAAAGTCGGTATCATAGGTGCAATGGAGCAGGAAGTTGCCATCCTGCGTGAACAAATTGAAAACTGCCAAACAATTAGCCGCGCTAGCTGCGAAATTTATACAGGAAAAATTAATGGCGTTGATGTTGCACTACTAAAATCAGGTATAGGTAAAGTTGCAGCAGCAATCGGTACAACTTTACTCCTCGAACATTGCCAACCGGATATTGTGATTAACACGGGTTCTGCTGGCGGTTTAGATGCCAAACTTAATGTCGGTGATATCGTGGTTTCAACCGAAGTTCGCTATCATGATGCTGATGTCACTGCTTTTGGCTATGAATATGGTCAAATGGCACAATGCCCACCCGCCTTTATTGCAGATGCAAACTTGATTAGCCTTGCCGAAAAATGTATTCAGCAGCTAAATATGAACGCGGTACGCGGCCTTGTGTGCAGTGGTGATGCCTTTATTAATGGCTCAGAGCCTTTAGCGCGCATTAAACAGCATTTCCCACATGTTGCCGCAGTTGAGATGGAAGCAACCGCTATCGGCCAAGTTTGCCACCAATTTGGGGTGCCGTTTGTCGTTGTACGAGCCATTTCAGATGTAGCAGATAAAGAATCGCACACCAGCTTTGAGGAGTTTTTACCTGTTGCAGCACGTCAATCATCATTGATGATAGCGGCTATTTTAGCTGAATTAGCTTAATCTTTTTCAATATAAAAAAGCATAAATGCTTAATATTTATGCTTTTTTGTTACTTTTAAAGGCAATCATCCCATGAAATGGCCCTTCAATGCATTCAGAGCGATACTGGCC
The DNA here is from genome assembly GCF_033688105.1 of Providencia sp. PROV080. Lineage (NCBI taxonomy): Bacteria > Pseudomonadati > Pseudomonadota > Gammaproteobacteria > Enterobacterales > Morganellaceae > Providencia > Providencia sp. PROV080. The sequence goes on along the minus strand of NZ_CP096346.1, from coordinate 1,326,025 downwards.
TTATTGCTACTCTTATTTTTTAACTCATCAGTCATTGCAGAGACAAAACATCGTGTGATCAGTCTTTCACCGGCGAATACTGAGTTAGCTTATGCGGCTGGCTTAGGAGAAAGTTTAATTGCTGTCAGTGCCTATTCTGACTATCCGGCTGAGGCTAAACAATTAGAACAAGTGTCTGATTGGCAGGGCATCAATGTCGAACGAATCATTGCATTAAAACCTGATTTGATCTTGGCGTGGCGAGGAGGTAACCCTCAGCGTCCACTAGACCAGCTCGCCGCTTTAGGGATTCCAATTATCTATTTTGACCCAAATAATATTGAGTCCGTCATTTCTGCCGTAGAACAACTAGCGAATTACAGTCCAAAACCTCAGATTGCAGAACAATCTGTTGCTGGCATGCGTGAACAACTCCACCAATTACAACAACGCTATGCACAACAAGCACAGCCTAAAAAGTCGGTATTTATTCAACTCGGTACCCAACCTCTATTTAGCACAGGTAATAACACGATTCAAAACGATATCGTTTCCCTGTGTGGCGGTGACAATATCTTTAAAAATAGTGCAGTACCATGGCCTCAAGTGAGTCGAGAGCAAGTTCTTGCTAGAAAACCTGAAGTGATCGTGATGAGTGGGGATCCAACACAAGAAAACGCAGTACAGCAATTTTGGCAGACACAACTGCCTATCCCTATTATCCGTTTAAATGAAGATTGGTTTCATCGCGCTGGGCCACGTGCATTATTCGCGGCGCAATCTTTGTGTGAACAACTCTATCCAGACAATAAATGAGTGAGAGGGGGATTCCCCTCTCAACAGGTAGGTTTTAAACGCTGAATGAAGAACCACAACCACATGTCGATTTGGCATTTGGGTTGGTGACAATAAAACGAGAACCTTCTAGGCCTTCAGTATAATCAACGCTTCCACCAACTAAATACTGTAGGCTCATTGGATCAACAACTAAGGCAACACCTTGTTTTTCGATCGTCATATCGCCATCATTTATTTGGTCGTCAAAAGTAAAGCCATACTGGAAACCACTACAACCACCACCGGTAATGTAAACACGTAGACGCAGGTTTGGGTTGTCTTCATCAGAAACTAAGTCTTTTACTTTAATTGCTGCCGCATCAGTAAACTGCAATGGCAGAGCTGCATCATCACTCATTTTGTACTCCAGACCGATCAAGCGGTAATTCAGTGTAAGCAGATAGCCTACTCAGATCAATGAGCTAATTATCCGCCAGCTTAGTCATTGATTCAAGCCCTGTGACATAATTCAACACATTGTGCATAGCAATCAATGGATTTGGTTTAATTGGTTCAGTGCTTTAGAATAGAGCCACTATTTTATTCAGCTTATTTATCAGTCCCTATTCAGGAGCCCTGCATGAGCCAATCTTTAAACCTATATAATGAAGCGCAACAGCTTATCCCTGGCGGCGTCAACTCACCTGTCCGTGCTTTTAACGGCGTTGGCGGTACACCTCTGTTCATTGAACGTGCTGACGGCGCTTATATTTTTGATGTTGATGGTAAAGCTTATGTCGACTATGTCGGCTCATGGGGCCCAATGGTGCTCGGCCATAATCATCCTTCTGTCCGCGATGCCGTAATCAAAGCGGTCAACAAAGGCTTAAGCTTTGGCGCCCCAACGGCTGCTGAAGTTGAAATGGCTAAATTAGTTTGTGAGTTAGTGCCTTCTATCGATATGATCCGTATGGTGAACTCAGGAACTGAAGCGACAATGAGCGCTATTCGACTTGCGCGTGGCTACACCGGCCGAGATAAAATTATTAAATTTGAAGGCTGTTATCATGGCCACGCTGACTGTCTGCTCGTCAAAGCCGGATCAGGTGCATTAACCATGGGTGAACCCAATTCTCCGGGAGTGCCCGAGGATTTCGTTAAACATACACTAACATGTACCTATAATGACCTTGCATCTGTCCGCCAAGCTTTTGAAAATTACCCAGAAGAAATTGCTTGTGTGATCGTGGAACCCGTTGCTGGCAACATGAACTGTGTGCCGCCAACGGCTGAGTTTTTACCTGGTCTACGTGCATTGTGCGATGAATTTAATGCATTACTGATTATTGATGAAGTGATGACTGGCTTCCGTGTTGCTTTGGGCGGCGCACAAGACTACTACAATGTACAGCCAGACCTGACGTGCTTAGGTAAAATTATTGGCGGTGGTATGCCTGTAGGCGCATTTGGTGGCCGCTATGAAGTTATGGAGAAGCTAGCCCCTATTGGCCCTGTATATCAAGCAGGTACACTGTCGGGTAACCCTGTAGCGATGGCGGCTGGATTAGCTTGCCTCAATGAAGTCTCTCAGCCTGGGGTTCACGCTCGACTCACCGAGCTTACCGAAAAATTAGCTCGTGGTTTAGAGCGCGTATCGAAAGAGCAAGGTATCCCACTGGTCATCAACCATGTAGGTGGTATGTTTGGTATTTTCTTCACTGACGCTAAAACCGTCACTTGCTACCAAGACGTCATGAAGTGTGATGTTGAACGCTTTAAAACCTTCTTCCACCTCATGTTAGAACAGGGAATTTATTTAGCCCCTTCTGCATTCGAAGCCGGATTTATGTCAATTGCGCATAGCGATGAAGACATTGAAAAAACAATCGAAGCCGCAGAAGCTGCCTTTGCTAAAATGGCTGCTGCTTAATTTTCTTGCAGCAAATAAAAATGCCCCTTAACAGGGGCATTTCAGACTGCGGACAAACCTATTATATTTGGCGGCAAGTCGAATAGGTTTTGAAAATAAACGAGGAAAATCAATTTATTGATTTTCGGCTGATAACACAAAGCGGGAAAAACCACGCTTTTATCCCGCTTTGTCAACAACCTCAAATGCCCCTTAACAGGGGCATTTTTGATTCTTGATAGCGCAAGAGATTCAATCAATTATTTCCAAACATCTCTTTTACCCAGTCAGGCGCATCATCTTGTGCTGGCTCGGCATGATTATTCAAATCCCACACAGGTTCTTGATGCGAAGACGACTGACATAAAGCATCAGGATTATCTGTCCAGATCGGTAGAACACGGCCACCACCAAACTCTGAACAGTTAAATTGGCCATCTGGCATGACTTTCATATCAACGATCCCTTCAGGAGGACGATTAAACAGAGCCAGTGGGGCTTGGTTATCTAAATAACGTTGATAGACCCTCAAAGCACCAGTTGAACCCGTTAATTGTGTTGGTTCATTGTTATCTCGACCAATCCAAACTATCGCGACTTCTTTACCGTCAATTCCAGCGTACCAGCTATCACGTAAATCGTTTGTGGTACCTGTTTTCCCAGCTAGGTTGTATTTGCCAAACTTGGAGAGTAAGACGCGCCCTGTGCCTTGTTGAACCACTTGTTGCATACCGTATAGGGTGAGATAAGCCGCTTGTGAAGGTATTGCACGTTCCGCAGATGGGTAACTTTGATAAATTTCAGTTCCATCACCATCAATAACAGAGCGCAGCGCAGACAATTTAGCGCGGTTACCATTACCACCGATCGTTTGATATATTTGAGCCACTTCAGCTGGCGTTAGGTTTACAGCACCAAGTAGCATCGCGGGGACTTTTTCTATCGCCGCGGCTGGAGCACCTAAACGAACAAAAATATTCACGATCTGATCAAGGCCGACTTCTAACCCTAAATTGACGGTTGGAATATTTTGTGATTTTGCGAGTGCATCAACCAACATCATTCCACCAGTGAAATTACGGCTATAGTTTCTCGGTTTCCACGTCTGGTTACCGACTTTCACCGATAAAGGTTCATCTTTCAGCCAAGTATTTAAACGAAAACGGTCAGGCTCATTCAATGCGGCTAAATAAACGGGCGGTTTCGCTAATGACCCGATGTTACGGCGAGCATTCAGTGCACGGTTAAAACCAGAGTATTGCGGCTGTGAACCGCCTACCATCGCTCGAACTTCACCGTTAATGCGGTCAACCACAACCATCGCACCTTCAATATCATTTAGCTTACGATCTTTACGTAACTGAGCCACCCCGGCTTCAACTGCATTTTCTGCTGCTGTTTGCGCGACAGGATCTAGCGTGGTAAAGATTTTAGCGCCTGACAGCTCTTTAACTTTATCACCTAATTTTTCATTCAGTTCCTGACGAACCATTTGCATAAAAGCAGGCTGAGAAGCGACCAAACCTTCCCTTGGTTTCACACCTAAAGGACGTGCGCTAAGAACCTGATACATTTCATTGTCGATAACATGGCGAGTTTCCAATATTTTCAACACAATGTTACGGCGTTTTGTCGCGTTTTCCGGTTTCGTCCAAGGGTTATAAGTTGACGCGCCCTGCACCATGCCAACAAGTAGAGCTTGCTGGTCTAAACTTAACTCATTAATTGGGCGTCCAAAATAATACAGACTTGCTAATGGGAAACCACGAATTTCATCATTACCGTTTTGCCCTAAGAAAACTTCATTCAGGTACAATTCGAGAATACGGTCTTTGCTATAGTTGTAATCCAACAACACAGCCATAATGGCTTCGTTAGCTTTGCGCTTAAAGGTTCGCTCATTGGTTAAAAATAGATTTTTTACCAACTGTTGCGTCAAAGTACTGCCCCCTTGCACAGATTTACCTGCCACTAAGTTCGCGACTACTGCTCGACCGATTGAGTAAAGGCTTACCCCATCGTGTTCATAGAAGTAACGATCTTCAGTCTCAAGTAGAATTTTCACCAAAGACTCAGGAAAATCAGACAAAGGTAAAACTAAGCGCTGCTCATTATTAGCCGATTGCATCATCGTGATGAGCTTCGGATCTAAACGGAAAAAACCAAATGAACGGCCATTTTCCATATTTTCGATCTTCTTCAGCATCCCTTGATCAAATACCATACGTGCCAATATCTGACCTTCTTTTTGATCAGGGAAATTAAATGGACGACGCAGAATTTCAATCGTATTGCCTTTTACTGAAAATTCACCTGAATTGGTGATTTTGGTGACCTTACGGTATTGCATACCTTCAAGTAAACGCACCATTTCAGCTTGGCTATAATCCATGCCTGGTTCAAGGTTAACCATTCGGCCATATACAGCAGCAGGTAAATCCCAAACTTTGCCATCAAGGCGTTCCTTGATTTGCTGGTTTAGATAAAATGCATAAGCGCCAAGTAACACGGCAAGGACAATAAAAATTTTAACGAGCAACCAAAACCAACGCCATTTACTCTTTGGTCGGCGGTTTTTATTACCGTTATTTTTTTTCTTAGCCATTAGCTCGCCCTCTTCATCATCGAGGTCTTGCTCATCAATATCATCGTCATCAAATAACTTTTCATCATAATCATAGTCGTCACGGCGGCGACGTGAATTTAGCTGTTTCTTTTTGGTTGACGGTTTTTTACGTCTACCGATAGGTTCTAAATCTTTACCGGACATGGTCGCTCCATATCACCCAAATTCTGCACTGACTTCCCGTGATTTTGACTCAATATACTCAAGTGTTCACAGAAGAAAGCTCTTAATTACATTTCATTACGTTACCTTGCGAGACATTATTCATCCGTCGCAGATATCTATTAGAGCACAAAACAACCTCATTTCGCACTTATCTTTATCATTCGCTGCATAGGCACCACTGAATTTTATCCCAAAAATCGCCAGCGACATACCAACACGCCAAAAAAAACAAAATTCCTTATAGCTTACTAATAAAAAAAGAATATTTTCAACTTTCATAAATTATTTTCTAATCAAAAATAACCAATGAAGTGTTTTTTAAATAATTTATTAACCTGTGGAGTGTTATTATGCTGTATCCAGTAGAACCTTACCGAATAAAGAGTGTTGAAACACTATCAATATTGTCGCGACAAGCAGGCAAAATAAAAATTCATGAAGCTGGCTATAATCCTTTTCTGTTACGTTCGTAAGATATTTACATCGACTTATTGACTGACAGTGGGACGAATACAATGTCTGACAAACCGTGGGCAAGTTTGATGACTGGAGATGAATCCTATGCTGGCAGTCAAAACTTTTATCAACTTGAACACGCCGTACAGCAGCTCTTTGGATTTAAATAGTCATTCCGACACATCAAGGATGCGGAGCTGAAAAGCAAGCCGCGAATGTTCCTATTATTGAACCTATTGGTGGACATGGCGTCTTTTTAGATGCTCGGCGTTTTTGTCCACACTTAACACAAGATCAATTTCCAGCACAAAGCTTATCTGCAAGTATCTACCTTGAAACCGCTGTACGTAACGTGGAACGCGGTATTATCTTGGACGGACGAGATAAAAAAACAGGGGAAAACCTTCGACCAGCACTGGAAACCGTTCGTTTGGCCATCCCTCGTAGAGTCTATACCTATGCACATTTAGATTGGGTTGCTAACGGTATTATTCACTTATACCAACAAAAAGAAAAAATGAAAGGGCTTAGATTTACCTATGAACCCAAGCGGTTACGCTTTTTTACAGCGCGTTTCGAGTATATTTAGCGCTGTATTTTTCTATTCGCATTCATTTAATGCTTTTCAATGTTATTTAGCGCTTTTTTAGTTTTATTCGTTGGTCGCGTATTAACAGGGTCATCTGGCCATAAATGTTTTGGGTAGCGACCTTTCATCTCTTTTTGTATCTCACGATAACTGCCTTGCCAGAATGCGCCCAAATCTTGGGTAATTTGTAATGGCCTCATTGCAGGTGACAATAAAGACACCGCTACAATCACCTTACCATGAGCAACGGTTGGGTTAGAGGCTTGTCCATACATTTCTTGCATACGAATTTCCATCATCGGCGCTTTATCTAAAGAGTAATGAATATTCACAGAGCTCCCTGAGCCTGATAAATAATGTGTCGGTAATGCATCATCTAACCATTTTTTCTGCTGCCAATCTAAACGATGCGCTAAGAGTGCTCCGACATCAATCGCTTGCAGTTGTTTACGATGAGTAATACCTCTGAGATAAGGTGCTAGCCAAGACTCTAACGAATCCAACAAGGTCGCATCATCAACATCCGGCAAAACGACATCAGGAAACCATTGTTTCGCCAATTGGCAACGAATACGTAGCTGGTGAGCAGAAGAATGCCAATCCAAACTACTCAAACCATTCTGGCGTAACCAATGCAACAATGCCTGTTCAATCTGTTTACTATCAGGATTAGTCAATCTTTCTGAATGTACCACTAATTGGCCACATTGCAGCCGCCGCCAAGCTATCAATGTGCCTTTTTGTTCATCCCACTCCACCGTTTCTTGTTGAAAAAATAAATGGGGGCATGCCTCTCGCAAATTGTCTATTTCAATCGCAACCGCTAAGGCTATTTTTGCATCTGCTGAGCTTTCTGGCAGCCATAGCATAGGTGCAATCAGCCATTCTCGACCTGATAATGTCTCCTTCTCATCTAACGATGCACCTAACCCACTCGCTAATTGATAACGACCTTGATTATCTCTATTTTTGGCTATCCGATCAGGGAAACCAACGGCTAGCAAAGTAGGTAACCACTCACTAATTAAAGCATGTGCTTTTCCTACAGCAGCCGTCACTTTATGGCCACTCAACAAGGAAGCACGTCGACACCAATTTTCAGTTGGTCTTTCTAAATAGTCGTGAATATCACATCTTCCCTGACGAGGTGGCTCTTCTAAAATAGCCACGAGTAAAGCGGCTAGCTTAACGACCTCATCGTTCTGACTTTGTTGAGCCTGATATAATATCGCCGCTGTCCGCACCGAGCTACCTGACTCGGCCATTCCACGACCTACCGACGTTAATTGCCCATGTATATCGACAGCCTCTAATCGGTACAGTAAATCTTTAGCGGCGGCAATCGCGGGGCGAGGTGGTGCATTCAGCCATTGTAGCTGCTCCGTCTCTTGGCAACCCCATTGCAACAGCGATAACCATAGGGAGCTTAAATCACTGTGTAATATCTCTGCCTCACTGTATTTCGCAGCGCGTTCAGCCTGTTCTTGGCTAAATAAGTGCCAACAAACCCCCGCCTCTAAACGTCCTGCTCGCCCTGCTCGCTGCACCATAGAAGCTTGGCTAATCCTTTGTTTAACCAGTTTAGTCAGCCCCGTTCGAGGGTTAAAAACCCCTATTCGTTCAAAACCACTATCAACGACCAACCGAATGCCTTCAATGGTAAGGCTGGTTTCTGCAATATTCGTTGCTAAAACAATTTTACGCTTCCCTGCTGGCGCGGCTTGAATAGCCAGTTGCTGCTCTTTTATAGACAGTGCACCATACATCGGACATAAAAGTATGTCCTCACTCACTATTGAGGAGAGTTCTGTCAGTGTTCGCTCAATTTCACCTACCCCAGGTAAAAACAGTAACAACGACCCTTTCTCTCTTTGACACAGTTGCCAGACCGCATTAGCGACCTCTTTATGAAATAGTTTATTGCTATTTATAGGGTAAAAATACCGTTCAACGGGGTAAGTACGCCCTTCTGATATCACAATAGGTGCATTTGGGAACAACCGGTTCAACCCTTGGTCATCCAAAGTGGCTGACATTAATAAAATCTTTAAATCATCGCGTAATGCCTGTTGTGTATCCAACAATAGTGCTAGCCCTAGATCCGCCTGCAAACTGCGTTCATGAAATTCATCAAGAATGACTAAACCAATCCCTTCTAACATTGGGTCACTTTGCAACATTCTGGTCAAAACACCTTCAGTCACGACTTCAATACGCGTATTTGAGCTCACTCGGCTTTCCGAACGCATACGTAGCCCTACTGTGTGACCGATTTCTTCACCTAATTGCTCAGCTAAACGCATAGCAACACTACGTGCGGCAATACGGCGTGGTTCTAGCATGATAATACGCCCCTCAATCACACCACTGTTCAATATAATTAGTGGTAAAACAGTGGATTTACCCGCACCAGTTGGGGCATGCAGTAGAACTTGAGGTGACTTTTCTAAAGCGGTGAGTAAGGAATTACTAACGTCATGAATAGGTAACACGCGGATGATAGCTCCAATGAGGTTTAACATTTGCTGATAAAGATTGTAGCATTGCCGATTATTTTCTGAAGACTTATTGCGGAGACGATATGGAGTTTATTCCCTCGTTACAGCCAGCCACACTGATTAAACGCTACAAGCGGTTTTTAGCAGACGTCATCACGCCTGAAGGTCGTGTGATGACCATTCACTGTGCAAATACGGGTGCGATGACGGGTTGCGCGACACCTGGGGATACTATTTGGTATTCAACATCAAATAATACAAAACGAAAGTATCCCCATAGCTGGGAACTCACACAAACCTCGCAAGATCATCTCATCTGTATTAACACGTTACGCGCAAATCAGGTAGTCGCGGAAGCGTTGTCGCAAAATAACATTCCAGAATTATCCGAATATAGTGTAATAAAGCCTGAGATGAAATATGGCTCTGAAAATAGTCGTATTGATTTCTTTTTATCTGGTGATGGGTTACCTGATTGTTTTATAGAGGTTAAATCTGTTACTTTACTGGAAAATAATTGCGGTTTTTTCCCTGATACCGTCACTGAGCGAGGACAAAAACATTTACGTGAATTAACAGTAATTGCTAAAGAAAAAAAAAGAGCCATACTGTTGTTTGCAGTTTTGCATACGGGAATCTACGAAGTTTCGGCTGCGGCTCATATTGATAAGCAATACGCAAAACTTTTGGGTGAAGCTATCGAAAATGGTGTCGAAGTTCTTTGTTATCACGTAGATATCAATACACAAAAAATGCTATTGGGTAAAAACATTAAGTTTATAGCTGTTAAATAATGGTCGTTATATCGCTTAACAAAGCGAGGACGAATGGGTTCTGGGGGCTTAAAAAGGAATAAACACGCGCGCCTTCACAGCATTACAAAACTCATTGCATGAACGATTGCCAAGAGGGCACTCTTCTGCTATTTATAGCGACCTTAATTTTTCCCCCTTTGGGGTTTTGTGAAATTTGCGTGTGTAGGAGAAGCATTATGCAAGAAGGGCAAAAACGTAAGACATCGTCCTTAAGCATTCTCGCCATTGCCGGGGTTGAGCCCTATCATGAAAAGGCTGGCGAAGAGTACATGAACGAAGCCCAGTTGGCGCATTTTAAGCTCATTCTCGAAGCATGGCGCAATCAACTCAGGGATGAAGTAGACCGGACAGTTACTCATATGCAAGATGAGGCGGCTAACTTTCCAGATCCTGTTGATCGGGCAGCCCAGGAAGAGGAATTCAGCCTTGAATTACGCAACCGGGACCGTGAACGTAAGTTGATTAAGAAAATCGAGAAAACGTTGAAGAAAGTCGAAGAAGATGATTTTGGCTTCTGCGAATCTTGTGGAGTGGAAATCGGTATCCGTCGTTTGGAAGCCCGCCCTACCGCAGATTTGTGTATCGACTGTAAAACATTAGCAGAAATTCGCGAAAAGCAAATGGCTGGCTAATCGCTAATTATGGAGTCCTTAACGGCGCACCTCACATTGCGCCGTTATAAGGAAGTCTAATAATGAAGATCCCCTCGTCATCCTATGTTGGTCGCTTTGCACCCTCTCCCTCTGGTAATCTTCACTTTGGCTCTCTTGTTACTGCCTTAGGTAGCTATTTGCAAGCTCGTGCCCAGCAAGGTAAATGGCTAGTGCGTATTGACGATATTGACCCGCCCAGAGAGGTGCCTGGAGCTGCTGCAAACATTTTAAAAACATTGGAACATTACCAACTGTATTGGGATGAGCCTGTACTGTATCAATCAAAACGTCATGATGCTTATCGAGCCGCATTAGATAGCCTGCGTCAGCAAGGAAAAAGTTATTACTGCACCTGTTCACGTCAACGCATAAAAGAGCTGCAAGGGCATTATGATGGGCACTGCCGTAATTTGTACCTGCCTAATCACGACGCTGCCATTCGCTTAAAACAAACCCACCCTGTTTACCAGTTTACGGATCGATTGAGAGGAGAAATTTATACTGAAGCCAATATTGCTGAGGAAGATATTATTATTCATCGAAAAGATGGCTTGTTTGCTTATCATTTAGTCGTGGTTGTTGATGACCACTATCAAAATGTCACGGAAGTGATCAGAGGAGCCGATCTCATCCCCGCCACCTCACAGCAAATTTCGTTATATCACCATCTTTCATTACCCATTCCTGATTATGCCCATTTACCATTAATCCTAAATCATGATAATAATAAGCTCTCAAAGCAAAATCATGCTACAGCACTACCTATGACAGATCCTCGCCCAGTAATATGCCATGCGTTAAAGTTGTTAAATCAGCCTTCAATCGAGCATTGGCGGGACTTAAGCACGAGTGAGATTTTAAAAATCGCAACCGATAAATGGCAACTCAAAGCGATCCCATCTCATGATATTATTGATGATGCTTATAACTGAAAATGACTTTTATGCGTTTAAGCATTCTCAAAGAAAGGCCAGTAGGCTATGATTAGCCGCTTATTTTGTTTAATGAATATTAGTAACGATATCGAGGTGTACTATTTTTAACCGAGTAGCAAATTTCTGCCGCAATATTTTATCGCGAAATGACAAGGACACGCGTGACGCACAGGCAGCCGGTGAAAGGCCAGTCACTTATTCTGATACTGCGATAGCAAAGTCCGTAGAGCAGAACACTAAACAAACAAAAACCACGGTTCGTCATTCCAAGCGTGCCGGCATTCAGGCAGAGAAACCAGAGACAATGACGACTGATACGGATGAAAACATCACCATAATTCCGCGTTCAGAGCATACTATTTCACGCAGTGATATTAGTGATAATGCTTTGAAGGTACTTTATCGCCTAAATAAAAGTGGTTTTGAAGCCTATCTTGTTGGCGGCGGCGTGCGTGACTTACTCCTTGGTAAAAAACCCAAAGATTTCGATATTACCACTAACGCAACCCCAGAACAGATTCGTAAATTATTCCGTAATTGTCGGTTGGTGGGTCGTCGATTCCGCCTCGCTCATATTATGTTTGGGCCTGAAGTGATTGAAGTGGCGACTTTCCGCGGCCATCATGACCAAAATGAATCCGAAGACAAAAATCTCTCTCAGCAAGCCAAAAATGGTATGTTGCTACGCGATAATATTTTCGGTTCAATCGAAGAAGATGCTATCCGTCGAGATTTTACTGTTAACAGCCTCTACTACAATATCGATGATTTTTCTGTTCGTGATTATGTCGGGGGATTAAACGATCTTAAAGCGGGTATTATCCGCCTAATTGGTGATCCTGAAACGCGCTATCGTGAAGATCCTGTTAGGATGTTACGTGCGGTACGCTTTGCCTGTAAACTCAATATGCGAATTGAGCCAAAAACGGCTCAACCTATCGAACGTCTTGCTCCGCTATTACGCGATATCCCTTCCGCAAGGCTTTTTGAAGAATCATTAAAGCTATTACAAGCCGGACAAGGCTACGCAACCTACCAGATGCTAAAAGAGTATCATCTATTTGAGCAACTCTTTCCGGTTATTAGTAGCCGCTTTAGTAGCAACAATGATTCTCCAATGGAAAAAATCATTGAGCAAGTGCTCAAAAATACTGATTTTAGACTAAAAAATGATAAGCGCGTTAACCCTGCATTTTTATTTTCAGCCATGTTATGGTATCCGGTTACTGAACATGCTGAAAAGTTATCTCAAGAAGGTGGCCTAGCTTACTACGATGCCTTTGCACTCGCGATGAATGATATTCTTGACGATCAATGCCGTTCGATTGCCATACCAAAACGGATCACCACAACCATGCGTGATATTTGGCAACTACAATTACGTCTACCTCGTCGTCAAGGGCGTCGCGCCAATAAATTAATGGAGCACCCTAAGTTCCGTGCTGCATTTGATTTATTAGAATTAAGAGCTAACGTTGAGCGTCGAAATGAGCTACAAGAGCTTGCTATATGGTGGGATGATTATCAGCGTTCAAACAACACCAAACAACGTGAAATGATTGCAGAATTAGGTAGTGCGCCAGTGCGTAAGCGCCATCGCCCACGTAAATCTTCATCTGGCGCTCGTAAGCCTAATAAAACTCAGGAGTCATAGAATGGAATTGGTCTATATTGCAATTGGCAGTAACCTTGGTGAGCCGTTAAAGCAAGCTCAACAGGCTATTGAAGCTTTAAATGCTATTCCAAAGAGCCGTGTAGCCAAAACATCGTCTATCTATCGCACCAAACCACTCGGGCCACAAGATCAAAATGATTTTCTCAACATCGCGGTGCTACTTGAAACTGAGCTTGAGCCTGAGACGTTGCTTGACCATACACAACGTATCGAACTCGAGCTTGGTCGAGTACGCAAAGCTGAACGCTGGGGTCCGAGAACACTTGATCTCGATATTATGCTTTTCGGTCATCAAGTTATTAATACACCAAGACTAACCGTACCTCATTATGGGTTAAAAGAGCGTGAATTCATGTTATATCCGCTCTATGAGATCGCCCCTAACCTTATTTTTCCTGATGGTGAACAACTATCAGAAAGGCTCACACATGTTCCACGTAACGGCCTCACTTATTGGGATATCACCGTCTAAACAGTGACCTTCCTAATAGAAGGGGTCATTCGTGGGATCTTTTCCGGAGGTTATTATAATGAAACCCATTTCTCTGGCTACTCTGGGTCAGTTCAAAAAAGACAAACACAAATTCGCAACCATCACGGCCTATGATGCCAGCTTTGCGCAGTTATTTGCAGAGCAAGGGATCCAAGTCATGCTTGTCGGTGACTCTCTGGGCATGACCGTTCAAGGCGAAACAAGCACGCTTCCCGTTACTGTTGAACAAATTGCTTACCATACTCGCTGTGTACGCAAAGGTGCTCCTGACGCATTTATCATCGCAGATATGCCATTCATGAGCTATGCAACACCAGAGCAAGCCTGTGCAAATGCGGCTGTTTTAATGCAAGCAGGGGCTAACATGGTAAAAATTGAAGGTGGCAGTTGGCTTTGTGATACCGTCAAGATGCTATGTGAACGTTCTGTACCTGTTTGTGGACACTTAGGACTCACACCACAAGCCGTTAATGTACTTGGTGGTTATAAAGTCCAAGGGAGAGATGAGGTCACCGCTAACCAATTAATGAAAGATGCCATCGCCTTAGAAAATGCAGGCATTCAGCTTTTGGTCCTTGAATGTGTTCCTACATCACTTGCGAGCAGCATCACTGAAGAGCTTCTGCTTCCCGTGATTGGCATTGGTGCAGGAAGTGGTACTGATGGGCAAATTCTCGTCATGCATGATGCATTAGGCATCACAGCTCGCCCACCTAAATTTGCCAAAAACTTTCTTGCCCAAGCAGGCAATATGCAAGATGCTATCAGGTTATATATTCAAGAAGTTGAAGCGGGGATCTACCCAAGTGAAGCTCACTCGTTTGAATAATGTCATTATGGCTCAATAATAAGGAATGCACACATGCTGATCGTCGAAACGTCGCCAATCCTCCGCCGTGAAATCCGCCGCTGGAAGCTAGATGGTAAACGTATTGCTCTTGTACCAACCATGGGAAACCTGCATGATGGGCATCTGACTTTAATTGATGAGGCAAAACAACAAGCCGATATTGTTATTGTTAGTATTTTTGTTAATCCCATGCAGTTTGATCGTCAGTCTGATTTAGCCAACTATCCTCGCACTCTGCAAGAGGATTGTGAGAAACTGAAACGTCGTGACATCAATCTTGTTTTCGCACCGTCAGTGAAAGATTTTTACCCAGAAGGAATGGATCAACAGACCTTTGTTGAAGTACCTGAATTATCATCAATATTGGAAGGTGCTAGCCGTCCGGGGCATTTCCGTGGTGTTTCCACCGTCGTGACCAAGCTCTTCAACTTAGTCCAACCTGATTTAGCGTTTTTTGGCGAAAAAGATTATCAACAACTACAACTGATTCGCAAAATGGTACATGACCTTTCATTTGATATACAAATTGTCTCTGTCCCTACCGTTAGGGCCAAAAATGGCCTGGCACTCAGTTCGCGCAATAATAACCTTTCCGCTGAAGAGCTAAAAATAGCCCCTCAATTGTACAATATCATGAGACAAACGGCAGATAAGCTCAGTGCAGCTCCAGAAACCGTTGATACATTGCTTCAAGAGACTGAAGATTTACTACGGCAAGCAGGCTTCACGCCAGATGAACTGTTTATCCGTGATGCAGAGACACTCGCCGCACTCAATGCGAGAAGCAAAAAAGCGGTGATTTTAATGGCGGCATGGTTAGGTCAAACTCGGCTCATTGATAATTTACAGGTTGACCTACCCGCTGTTTCAGCTTAAAAAAATAAGCAAACACAGCATAAATATTAAGATGGCAGATAACAATTATGTTTAGAAAAATGCTACAAGGTAAGTTACACCGAGTCAAAGTAACACAAGCCGACCTTCACTACGAAGGATCATGTGCGATTGATCAAGACTTTATGGATGCAGCAGGGATCCTCGAATACGAAGCTATCGATATCTATAATGTTGATAACGGCGAGCGCTTCTCGACTTACGCGATCGCTGGGGAAAGAGGCTCTAAAATTATCTCGGTCAATGGCGCAGCTGCTCGCCGCGCCGCGGTTGGTGATAGGCTGATCATCTGCTCTTATGTGAGTATTAGCGATGAAGATGCGCGCCAACATAAACCAAAGGTTGCTTATTTTGACGGCGATAACGTCATGAGCCGCATAGCTAAAGCCGTTCCGGTACAAGTCGCTTAATCTCTTTAACCTCCAGCGATGAGAAACTCACTGGGGGTTATACTTTTTCATCGTGGTCAAATTAGCTTAGTCAAACTGCAAAACAAATTGTGCCGTTGCTTCCGCTTTCCCCGCTTTTATCGAATGGCTATAACGATAATATTCCGCCTTCAGAGGAACCATCGTTTCCCCTTTCTCTAAATCCGCTAATTTAACGAACGTTTGATTAACCAAAACATTATCATTACTTAATGGTGATTTCACCACGTAACCAATCCCACTTGCATTACTCCCCTGCCCTTCATTATCAATCTTAATAACCGCATCTTTGCCATCATAACTTTCGGTTTTATTAGCTATCAATTTGATCTTCGCTGAAACATTTCCCGTACAAACGATTTTGATATTCTCTTCAACAGCGGATGACTGAGAAGGAAAGCCTATTGACGAAAATGCGGTTATGGGTAAACGAGGCAATGTAAACGTCAAATCGGTATTTTGAGCAGAACAAGATGTGGGTGCACTTTCGACCTTACCTTTTAATCGATAAGTGAAACCGACTTTCGTTGACCCACCACCTGACTCAAAACGTTTAATTAACACTGAACCAATCACTGAGTTAGTAAAGGTAGTCGGTGTTGGATTATCTTTTGCGGCATAGAAAATAACTGTCGCATCAAGTGGCATTAATGACCCTTCAGGTACGGGTAACTCTTGCCCCGGACGATTACGAAAAGGGAGTCCGGTTCTATTATCAATCAACACATAAACAATATTTGCAGGTCCACCCGCGTGAACATGATAAGCAGGTCGACCGTCAATATCCCCATAGTATCGAGCATAAATACCGCTACCTTCACCATACGTTGCGTAACCATAAACTTGTGAATCAGGCCCGCACTGAGCAATACCACCACGCCCACTCTCACGTTCGAAGGTGTAGCGCCCAAGTTCATCATGTTTTTTGATCACGCCACTCAATTTAATATCAATCGTGGCACGCATTGCTGAATGATCTTGTCCATCCCCGCCGGGGAGACAGTCCTGAGCAGAAAAACTTTTATTTATACCAACGAGCATTAAAATTAAGCTCAGTACCAAAACACGACCTAAATGTATTTGTTTTTTCATTGCTAGTGCTCCTTTTAACGGCACTCTGAATTAAGCATATAAAGCCCATTCGTTGGTATAGCCTTTTCGATGTTATAATTCACAGTACAGGATTCATTAACACCATCATTTGTCCAATTAACCTTAATTTGGCCTTTTGGTTTATCCGCGACTAAATACAGCGTATTAAAATTAGAAACTAAATGAGTCGCGTCGTCTTCTGTCACCGCTTTCGCTCCAACAGGTAATTCTTTATTCATTGGAAGCTGTAGCTTAAATAATAACTTGTAGCCTTTCTTCGCTTCAAAATCCGCGAGTATTAATGCGCCTTTTGTCGGAATAACATTATTAATAATATTATTCTCAATTTCGGTATCCTCAGGAATTGTTTTCGTATCAATCGCTAATGTATTTTTACGATACGGAGCAATACCTGGCACAACCGCCAAACCAGATGAGTTAGTTTCTACAGAATGTCCATTAATGACACCAACCCCAGCGGCATCTTTCGTCAAGATCAACGCACTCGTATCTTGCATTGACGGGGCTAGCACCATGCCATATTGCGTACCAACTAATGATCCGCTAATACCATAGTTAAAGTTTTTGTTATTATCGTTGTAAGCATATCCAGCATTCACCACCGCATAAGGAGAGCGATAAGAACTGCTTAATCCACCTGAATATCCAACACCTTTATTACTGTAACTTTGATAAATATCCCAAGTACCACGATATGATTCACCGTAGCTTCCATTTAATCGTGCCGTTTGTGATGTCCTATGCTGATCATCTGTTGAGACCCCATAATTGACATACACAGTATTATCAAATACATCAAATGGCACACTGATATTTAAACTCAGGTTATATGAGCTTTTATTATCATTTTGGAACTGCCTGCCTTTTGAGTAAGTGTAATAGACACTATAATGCACCTTATCTATATTACTGTTAAAACCCGCATTATAAGACTGTTGTTTATTACCGCTTGCATATTCATAAACAACAGCGTTTAAGTTGATAGAGCTAGCACTTCCCAAAATTGGCTGAGACAATGATGCAGTATATTCATTTTTCAATTTATCATAACTACCATGGTCTTTATTCTCATAAGAGAATGCATCATCAATATTTAAGAAATTGTTATCAAAGTGACGAAAACCGGCCAGTGATAAACTGGTATTGGTCATTTCAATACGTTTTGAGTAATTAACTCTAAACGCATTTCCACTTAATGTCGTTTTATTTTCAACATTAGCGCGAGAATGCACCATATCAGTCGTAATTGCACCGACATTTCCTAAGTTAAAACCCGTACCAATTGCGTAAGATTGATAATGTTTAGAATACAATACACCACTAAAAACTGTGACAAAATCTGTCAGCCCATAATAAACTTCAGCTTCATTAATATAACGACCATCACCTTTGTTATTACCGTCATACTGACCACTAGAGAAACTGTATTTTAACTTTCCTTTTCTTTCTAAAAACGCAATGGAAGAAAAAGGAACAATAAAATTCACTTCGTTACCACTCGCCTCTTGCACTGTAACATACAAATTACCACCATTACTCATTGGGTAATAATCAGTAATTTCAAAAGGTCCTGCTGGTACACTTTTCTTATAGATAACCTGTCCATTTTGAACAATGGTTACCACTGATTCAGAGTTGGCAATACCATTCACACTCGGAGCATAGTTCGTTAAATCGTATGACTCCATTTGTCTGTCAGTCGCTAACTTAACCCCTTTAAATTTAAAGGAGTCAAAGAGCTGTGAGTTTGTATATAAATTCCCTAGTGTTAGCTCACTTTTAATTGTATTAATATTTCTTGATAGCGTGTTACTGATGCTATTCCACTTATTTTTTTCTCTCTCATTGTTTGACCAAGTTGAATAATTACGATAACGCCACGCACCTATATTGACTTTACTTTGGATATTACCGTAATAATTATCATCAACTTTGCCATTTTCATAAGTGTTAAATGCTGAAAATGAATAATTAACGAATATCGCTGGAATACCATTATCCCACTGTTCTTCTTCTATTTGTTTGATACGCTGTTTATTAATCATTAACTGAGGAACAGTTAATGAAAAAACTTTGGTATTTAAATCAAGATAATGGCTAACATATTCAATATCATTAATATTAAAACATTGCTGCTCATCTTTTATCTGTGACTGGAAATCAATACCAAAACTTTCCCACTCAGAAAAACTAAAGCAAGGCGTTAGCTGTTCACCGCCATTCGCAGTAGACATCATGACAAAATTGATATCTTTAGTAAAAACTAAATTATTATTAATAAAAAACTTCACATGATATTTCCCTGGTGAAATATCATTTTCTCTGAAAACATCCAAGTCTTCATTCGTGAGCTGTGTTCCCATTCCTGCTATATTTAATAAGCTAGGTGGATAGTAATCAGCAGCACGCATATCTAATGAATATGATGCAAATAAAACAGCCATAACAATAGGCGAGCATGGATATTTTTTATAAAAAAAACGATTCATAGGCCTTTACTCAGCTTTTTGAGATTATTATTTTATCGTATAACTGCTATCTAACCCTTTACCATAATCATTGATATAGTTCAGAGAAATTGTATGAATACCTGCACCTAATTTAGGAATATTTATAGTTGTTTCAGAACGAGGTTCTAAATAACTTGGTGCTTCAACTTCTTTACCATTCACCTTAAGTTTCGCTATATTGATATAAAAAGGTGTCGGGTTGTTGACTTTTATACCTGATGCCGCTTTATACCAAGCCAGTTCATTTACTGACTCTTCTACTTTTTTATCTGATAATGCTGTGGGACGATAAATTAATTTTATTTTATTTGTCATTGAATAACGTAAAACGTGTTCTAGATCTTCACTGCTAGGCGCGACAAATTTAACATTAAGCCAATATAATGATTCCTTATCGCTTGGTAATGTCGACACTTTCATTAGCTGAATCGTATTTTTTTGTTCAGCTCTTAATTTTACTAATGGTGGTGTTACCGCGAAATCTTGTGTTACATTACCCTTTTTATCTTCTACCCAAGATTGAAGTAAGTAATTCCGATTTTTATCCGTATTAAATGCAACAACGCCTTCACTTTTATCTTTTTCATGATAAATCACACGAGTAGTTTCTAAACCAAACCCAGCATAACTTGATGAAATAGAAACACAGAATAGCGATAATGCAGAAATTATTTTCTTCATAAACATAGGCCCCATGATAGAAAAGTTAACGCAGATTAATAATTCATAATTAATAATCTGCGTTAGCAAATTATTTATAAGTAATTTTATAATTTAATGTTGCGTTAGCTTGGCCTGCTTCTACTGTATCATCCGTACTAACATATTTTGCGATGAAAGTTCCACGCCATTCAGAACTAGAACCATTCACTTTGATATCTTCACTTTTACTACCATTGACTTTTAAAGCTCTAGATGGCTGATCTTCACGATAAATACGGATACCAATATTTTTTGCTACATTAGTACTACCTTTATTATCTAATTCTAAAATAGTGTCATCATAGCGATTTGCATTACCCGTCAAATTAATAGAAACGGTTCCTTGGTCTGGGCAATCAACTAATTCAACTTTTAATTTACCATCACCACCAGTACCACCAACTTCATCACCTTCATCACTAAATTCACTCGTTGCAAAACGTCCCATTTTGACTTCAGCATTCGGTGAATAACTATCGTTTAAGTTAATGGTACAAGTCGCATTATAAATAAGCCCTTTAAATGAAATTGTGCCATTTTGTTCTGCTGCTGTAGCAGTAGCTGAAAATGCAAATGCAGAAGCAATAACAGCCATAATCATTTTTTTCGTTGATAATGTTTTCATGAATATACCTTTATACTCTTATCAGTAAATGTAACTCTATTAGTCATTTATCAATGAATTAATAGGGCGCATCAGACAATACTCTCCTAAAGCTTAATTGATAAATTTCAAAAGCATTTTGAGTAAAAAAAAGAATCAATATTATTAAATCTTGTAACCCACATTATGAGTAACAAGTGAAGTGAGTATATAGGATAGAAATGATGATGAGTTTATGTAAATTTTTCTAAATGTAAATTTACGATGCTCTAAAAAATACTTTAGAACTCTATAATTCATTGTTATAAATGACTTTTATTTTTTGATCAACATCAAAAAATAAACATAAAGTGGTAGGGTTGAAAAAATAGAATAATATCAATGTGTTAGTCGTATGGGATTGTACTTATAAATATTCTGACCTTTACTCTTTTTTGTATTATTTTTTTACACTTACTTTAAGTAACCTTAATAATAACGATTATTGACAGTCGCATTACGACAGCAAATGATTGTAGTGAACCCCAAAAACAAAAACCAAGATAAGCGTCACAAACTTTATCTTGGCTTGAATCGTCATCATCAAATACATGGTTATTGATAAACAATGTCGATTGTCATCGATGCATTCGCGCTACCTGAGGTCACTTTCTCTTCCATTTGCTTATAATAGCCACGCATTAAAATCGCAATATCACCATCCTTCTTAACCGTTTTGATGATTTCATTTCGTTTGTTTAGCTCTAATACTTTCCAGTTACCACTTTCTGTAAAATATTCAGTCTCTATACCGACTCCCGTCGCACTGCCGCTTTCTGCGTTGAGAGCAAGTACACTTGAATGCCCTAAATAGCTATTCCCTTCAGGTATAAAAATCACCGGAATATCACTTGGGCATTTCAACGTAATCGACCAATCTTTTTTTTCACTGGTAGAACCAATATTGCCACCAAATCCTGTTGAACTGAGATAAATATCCCCTAATTTAATATCTTCACTTTCCTTTGAGGTAAGATCACAGGTGGCTGCTTTGACTGAACCTGTAATATTCACTAGTGTGTGATATCCATACGCTTGATTGAGTGTCAGTCCCAACAAGCCGACCAACGCAATACCGAGTATTTTTTTTATCGCCATATTAATTTGCCTGTACGACAAAGGTAACCGACGCATTAGCCTTACCTTGTGTAAGCTTAGTATGGGTTTGAACATAACGCGCCCTAACCTTTAACGACGTATTACCTTTATTAACCGCTTCATTTTTCATGAAGTTATAAAGCGTATTGATATTTCGATTGACCCAGCGATGAGACGCATTTTCATAACTTTGTATTTCAATCGCTGCTCCTGTCGAATAACCATTACCTTTATCGAGAGATAAATATTTTCCACTGGACTCTGAAGCACCTTGAAATTGGCCATTCAATAGACTCATTGAGTCAGGGCACTCAAAATCAAGTGTAAATTCAACCCAATCTGATTGGGTATTTTGTGCACTGCCAAAACCATTTTGGCTTTTCGTTAACCATGTGCCCAAATCAACATTGATATTCTGTGTTTTAATGCCACAAGTGGAGTATTTAATACTCCCTTTATAATGAATATTCACCATTGCCGTGGCATGATTGACCATGCAGGAAAGCAGCGACATGGTCAGAAAATAACGTATCAATTTATCGCGCTGTTTCATGACATCAGGTCCTTAATCATAGACAAACGTCATTGTTAATGCCGCATTTCCAGAACTAGGTTTGACGGTATTAGCTGTTTTTATATATTTAAAAATAAAGGGAACGCTATAAAGCTTATTTCCTTGTTCGGAGCGAAATAAAAATCGATGGTATTTGCCAATCACATTGCTGTCCCCACCAATTTTTAATGGCGTAGGATCATCCCTATGAAAAACCTGCACGCCATAACCGGGAGAATTAGAATTATCAGTTAACTCAATGACATCTCGGCCTATACTCGGGGTTCGTCCATATTCGCCAATAGAAACATACACCCGAATACCCGCATTACATCTCATATCAACATTTTCTTCCGCTGATCCAAAATGTGATCCCGTAGATAATTTATTAACTTCGTTAAGGTCATGTTCACCCAAGTCAACATTTAATCGTCTCGTATCAATCTCGCAAGTAGAGGCTGTTGATGTCAAATCAGTATAACCATTACTGACATAACCATAGTAAATGATATTTTTGTTATCCATTTTATAACATTGGATAAATGCTCGAGCATCTCGAGTAATGTTTGTCTTTCCAAGAGGGGGAATACCGTCAACTCTCACCCGCGCATAAGCAATTTCAAGATTTAATCTAGGGCTCGGCTTATGTATTTCATATTTAAGGCCATTAGTACCATGTAAGAGGGGTTGCCATTTCCGTTGGCCTTCTTCCCTAAACCCCCATGCATAACCAATTCCTTTAACAGTACTCGCATAAACAGGAAATGACACGCCATCATAATTTATCGTTAGCCCAGTCTCTCGTGAAGAGCCATCACGTATCATAAAATATTCGAAGTTTTCTCTCTCATTAGGATTATTTAGATTACTGTCACAGGCTATTCCTGAGTAGATTTGCCACCCTTCACCGATTATTTCTCCTGATGCCATTTCAGCTTCCGCAGTACCAAAAGATAATTTAGAATCTGGTATGTCGATGTCTGGACTTATATCTGAGGCCCTAGCCATATTCATGCAGCTAAATAGCAATCCCAGCACAAACAGGATAAATGGTGTTTTTGAAATTAATCTATGCATTAGTTTCCCTTTATTCACATATTATCTGTAATGATGCGACTGGCATTTGCTTTTCTTTGTCATTCAATTGGTAATGTGCTGTACATTGCTCGTTAGAATGATTCCCCCATTTAATATGGATTTTCCCTTTTTCTGGCATGCCACTTAGATAAATATCGCCATTATCGCCAACAATGCCACTACTACTGATTTCAGGGTGATCCGAAACTAATTGCCCAACTGAACCAAAAGGAATCGCTCTAGCATGATAGGAAACATTGAATAAAATCCGATATCCTGTGTAAGTTTTAAACTCTGCTAGCATAGCCGCACCTTTTGTCGGTATTAGCGTGGCTGAATTTTTTTGTAGGTCAACATTATCCGGTAATGAGGTTGTATCTAATGAAATTTCATTCTGTGCGTAGGCATTTAAATAAGGGACGATCGCATAGCCACGACTATCGGTACGAATCCCTGTTTTATTTTGAATTTTAACGCCTTCTGCTCCTGGCGCTTTAACAATAGCGAACGAGTCATAAATAGGTTGTGATAATGTCACGCCGTCAGAATGTACAACAATGGCGCCATTTAAACCGTAATTAGCGCGCTGTGAAAATCGGTCATAACTATAACCGGCATTCGCTATCCCATAACCACTTTTATAGGACAATGATGCATTACCTTGGGCTCGCTGGTTACGATTACCATACGACTGCTGAACGGAATAGTTTAGGTTCTTATCTTCTAACAATGAGCCGCTTAAACCGGCCATATAATTGCTATCGCCATGGTTATTACTACTCATAGACATATTTAGCATGCTATCACCAAAAGCAGATCCACTAAGAGGTATACTTAAGGAAAAGACAAATTGATGATCAGCTTTGTTATTGCCTGCAAAATCCGAGTAACTATAGTTAAATGTGTATAAATAACCTTTGTGGCTATTGCTATAGCCTGTATTTACCGTACGCTCTTGCCCTCGTTGATTCCAAAAATCCTGCTGGTAAGCAGAGGCATAAATATTACCATAGTCCCCTAAACTTTGGTTAATCATGGCTTGATAACGATTTTTTTTGTTATACAGGCGGTCATTATAATTGTTTGAATTGGCCTCTGAGAAAGTATAAAAACCCTCAGTTGAATAACGGTAACCCGCAAAAGTTAATGTTGTACCTGTCGACAACATATTTTTAGTATATTGAAAACGGTATGACTGCCCCGTTTTTCGTTGATGATTAAATTGTGAAAATTTTGTTTTTGCTTGAGTAACATCTGCTGATAACGCGCCTACATAGCCTAAATTTAACCCCAAACCCGCTGCGTATGATTGATAATCGTCTGAAAACAGTCCACCACCGTAAGCTGTGACCCCTTTTGGTAAACCATAAATAGCCGTCATTTGCGCAAAATTAGGTTCTTTGCTACTACTATTTTGTTTAAATTTCCCCCCAGTTACCGAATATTTAAATTGCCCTTCACGTTGCATAATCGCGAGAGAGGAAAAGGGAACAACAAACGAGCGTTCACTGCCATCCGCTTCTTTGACTGTCACGGTTAAGTCGCCACTGGTTCCCGTTGAGTAAAGGTCATTAATTTCAAATGGGCCTGGTGATACATAGGATTGGTAAATAATGTAGTCATTTTGTTTGATGGTCACTTCAGCATTGCTTTGTGCTATTCCCCTAATTATCGGCGCAAAACCACGCAATGAGCTGGGGATCATTGATTCATCAGAGGCCAGTTTTATCCCGCGAAATTGAAAACCATCAAATATATCACTCGGTGTTGAGGTATCCCCAATCGTTAATTGGGATTTTATTGAATTAATACCACGTTCAAGATAGGTTTCGATATTTTGCCATTGGCTTCGATTATCCTGATAAGAATAGGTCGAATAATTTTTTAAACGCCAAGGACCAATATTTAGCCCACTACGTAAATTAACATAATGGGAAGCGCTGTCCGCACTGGAGGATTTATACCATGTATTAGAGCCTCGATAGAAATAGCTCAGTACCAGTGCAGGAATACCATCATTCCATAAGCTAGGATCAACCGTACCTGACGCTTTTTTGCTCATCGCTATTTGCGGAACAGATATCATCAGCTTCTGCTGGGTTAATTGAAGCCGTGTATAAGCATCTGGTATATAATGAGAAATATCATCAATGGGCTGATCATCTGATAATTTATCAAAACTAGCGATATGTTTTACATCCACCCCCCAATTTTCTAGTTCACTTTTAGTTAAAACAGGGACGAGTTTGTGATTTTCCCCATTATTAATAAACATAAGGGATTCAGAGCCGACTTTCAGCCCATTTAGTATGATATCGACATGATATTCCCCTGCCTTCTGCCCACCCGGTGTCGAGAATTGCTCTAAGCTTTGTAATTCAGCAACATCTTGTCCATTAACAGGGGTTAATGAATGCGGGCTGAAGTAGTCATCAGCAAAAGCTCCCGAGACAAATACCACACTCACCGGTATTGTTAAGCTCGCGATAAATTTGCCAAACAAATGAGGATTCATCTTTCTAAATTCAAATATGGATACTAAATTTTGTTGTATTAACGCTTTTTCTCTAAAAATTAGCATAGTGGCAAAATTCCATACCTGATATGGTTTTTATTATTTTAGTGTTTGCTCTTGGCTGTCGGTAATAGCGCCCGCATCAGACACTGCCTTCCACATAACTTTATTACCTTGTGCACCGGAAATATTCCATGATTGTTCACCCATAGGAGGAAGCATCGCGGGTTCATTGATAGACTTATTTCCTACCTGCAAATCACTGAAAGACACATAATAAGGTGTTGGATTTTTGCCCACTAACATATTGCCATTTCTTTCAAATGTGACTTTTTTATAGGCGTTTTCGGCGTCTGAGTTAAATAAAGATTTAGGGCGATAAATTAATTTAATTCTATTGTTAATTGAAATAGTTAAGTTATTTTTTGCTTTTGGATCCGTTGGGGGAATGGATTTTACATTTAGCCAAAAAATAGACTCTCTATCTTCGGGAAGATCTTTGCCTGTATAGACAATCCGCAAAGAGTTAGTTGATTCTGGTTCGATACGAAATAATGGTGGTGTTATTACAAAAGGTAATTTGGCTTGATTTTGTCCCTCAAAGTTATCAATCCATGATTGGATCAAGTAAGGGCGTTTGTCATTATTACGTACAGAAATTGAAGCTTCTTTGCTGTTTGCATCATAAATAACGCGGGTACCACCAAGAACAACACTTGCATATGCTTGCGTCATCATCAAAAAAAATGCAACAACCGCTGATATTACTATTTTAAACATAACATATCCTATAAATACGGAGTAAATTTACTCAATGGTTAGCGGAAAACCAACCTAACTCCGTTAATGCTTATTCGACATGGTTAAATTAATGTGGGAACAATCTCCCACATTAATAATGGCTATTCATCTTGCATTATTGGTTATAGGAAATAGTGACAGTAACATCTGCGTTAGCTGCGCCCGCTTTAGCGGCCTCTGTTGTGACATAACGCGCGTAGTACGCTTTTTCTCCACTATTACTTGCACCAGTAAGTTCAATTTCACCCGCTGGCTCACCAGGAGTAATATACGCTGTATCACTCTCATTATGGGTAATACCAATTCCAGCGCCTACATCTGTTGTCGTTTTATATAAGCTAGGGTTTGTTGCGTTAGCTGTACCAGAGAAAGTGATTTTGGCTTTTTTAATGACATCAGGGCAGCCATTCAATGCGATCACAAATTTTGTTGGTGTTGTTGTCTCATTTGCATTTTGCAGATTGCTAACAAGCCACGTACCTAATTGTACAGTTCCTTCATTAGAATTTTCATTATTTGTTTCGATCGAGCAAGTAGAATCAACAAATTGCCCCTTAAAATGAATAGTTCCGGTTTCTTTACCATCGGTAACATCGGCATTTACAGCACCGACAAATAAGGACATAGTAATAGCTGAAGTAACTAATAAGACTTTATTTAGTTTCATCTTGATGACTCCTAAAATATATAATTTATTATCTTAGTTTTTATTGCCATATAACTATGAAATTACATAGTTTAATGAAGTTATTTTCATACCTAAACACCTAAATGGAGTATATTCAATTTATATTGAAAATCCAGCTTATCCGATAAAAATAAACATTTGCAATAAGTCACCATAAAACACCAGCAAAACAAAAATCAAAACACAACAATAAAAATTAACCCCCTGAAAATGACAAATACACAAACAAATAATCCATCACAACCATCGTAATCTATATTATCTAAAAATACATAAATGTAACGCAATATTACCCTATATTACACCAACAAAAGAGATATTTTAGATGCAATAATTCACAAAAAAAAATAAAAGCCAATATAATCAAAAGTTTTTTATGGGAAATAATTTTTGTTAGCTCGAAAATAAACTTAAATTTAATATTTAAATTCTTCTAATTTTTTTGTTCGTTACATTTGAACACACATAGCCAATGCATCATTATTTTTATTTTTCTTATTAATGGATGTTATTATTTCTGTAGGGCACTATTTTTGAGAGAGATTAAATAAGTAAAAACACTTAAAATTTTCTGTGTATATTTAACAGTCATTGGTTTTGGTTAAATATCAACATTCACACAGCGATAAATAGGGCTTTAAATATCGAGTAGTGTACAAAAAACAAGCCTCCAAACAATTGATTCTCAACTATTAGGAGGCTGTATTATTGAATTTTTATAGAATAAAACGATGTTATTAGCTTCTTAAGCCGCGACCCTGTTCAATTAAATACCAAGTCAGCGCATAAAAAACAATCAAAAAGACCAGCAACACGCCTAATGTCACAGCAATTGATACATCCGCAATGCCTAAAAAACCGTACCTAAAGCCACTAATCATATAAACAATTGGGTTTAATTTTGATACGGCCTGCCAAAACGGCGGCAATAATGAAAGCGAATAGAAGACCCCCCCTAAATAGGTTAACGGCGTCAACACAAACGTAGGAACGATACTAATATCATCAAATGTTTTCGCAAAAATAGCATTCAATAAGCCTGCAAGTGAGAAAACTATTGCCGTTAATAGCAACGTGATGACGACCATTCCCCAAGAATGCACTTGTAGAGGGATAAAAAATAGCGAAACGATAGTCACCAATAATCCAACTAAAATACCACGAGCGACGCCTCCCCCGACAAATCCCGCAATAATGACATGCGTTGGTACAGGTGCAACAAGCAATTCTTCAATATTTTTCTGGAACTTAGAACCAAAAAACGAGGAACAAACATTGGAGTAGGAATTGGTGATTACGGCCATCATAATCAAACCGGGGACAATAAACTGCATATAGTCCACCCCGCCCATATCACCAATTCGCGAACCGATCAGGTTCCCAAAAATAACAAAATAGAGAGACATGGTAATGACTGGCGGTAATAACGTTTGTACCCATATGCGACCAAAACGGGTCACCTCTTTTATCCAAATAGTTTTTAATGCAACCCAATACAGAGAAATCATTGTGCTTCCTCCATATGCGTAGCATCACTGTCTTTTTTGACTAAATTCACAAAAAGTTCTTCCAATCGATTGGCTTTATTGCGCATGCTCAAAATTTCCACACCTTGTTCATTAAGCTGGCTAAATACGCCGTTAAGCCCTTGCTCTCTTTTGACATCCACTTCTAAAGTGGATGTATCCAGTAAACGCGTCTCATATCCCTTCAGATCAGGTATTGGGCTTCTCGTTCCCAAATCAAAAATAAACGTTTCTGATTCCAACTGACTTAATAACTGCTTCATACTGGTGTTCTCAACCAGTTCGCCGTGTTGAATAATGCCGATATTGCGGCAAAGCATTTCAGCTTCTTCAAGATAATGTGTCGTCAAAATAATCGTCGTACCTTGAGCATTAAGCTTTTTCAAAAAACTCCACATAGAGCGACGTAATTCAATATCGACCCCTGCTGTAGGTTCATCTAAAATTAATAACTTAGGTTCATGCATCAAAGCTCGTGCAATCATTAAGCGGCGTTTCATCCCCCCTGATAAATTACGAGCACGCTCATTACGTTTTTCCCATAAATCCAGCTGAGTTAGGTATGTTTGGGCACGTTGATGCGCGACTGCACGAGGAACACCGTAATAGCCAGCTTGATTCAATACTATCTGTAACACCGATTCGAAAGGGTTAAAATTAAATTCTTGAGGAACCAATCCTAGTTGTTGTTTGGCTTGCACGACTTGTTTGTCTAAATCATAACCAAAAACCTTAACAGACCCACTCGTTTTATTGACCAATGAGCTAATGATTCCTATTGTGGTGGACTTACCCGCGCCATTAGGGCCAAGTAACGCATAAAAGTCACCATCTTCTACGCTTAGGTCAATCCCTCGTAAGGCTTTCACCCCACCGGAATAGGTTTTGGTTAGCTGCGATAACTCAAGTGCGTAAGTCATATTTAAAAAACACCTTTATTCTTGGGTAGGTTTAGGAGCAATATAATACTATGATGCCATTTTTTCCTGATCACTGTTATGCAGAAAAGAGAAAATAGGTATATGCTAGCTAATTCAATTGGTTAGCTATATCAATATTGTCTAATCAGAATGAAATATGCATCATAGGAATGTAAAAATTAATATAACTGAATATTAATTAATAAATAAATGTTGTATAAGATTTTACCGTAAAGTAACACAACTAGGCTATACGTCATGATGAGAAAAATTGAAGAGCTGTTTGCTAACAACGAAGCATGGTCAGCTTCTGTAAATGAAAAAAATCCTGAATTCTTTAAAGAGTTATCTAAAGCTCAAAAGCCAAGATTCTTATGGATAGGGTGTTCAGACAGCCGAGTACCTGCTGAAAAATTAATTAATGCGGCGCCAGGTGATCTTTTCGTTCACCGTAATGTTGCTAACTTAGTTATTCACACTGACCTAAACTGCTTATCGGTCATCCAATACGCTGTTGATGTTCTTCAGGTTGAGCATATTATCATCTGCGGCCACTATGGATGTGGTGGTATTGAGGCTGCTGTTGACAATACAGAGCTTGGCTTAATCAATAACTGGCTACTGCATATCCGTGATATTTGGTACCGACATAGCTCGATGCTCGGTGAACTAAAACCTTGTGAACGTTTAAATCGGTTATGTGAACTAAACGTTGTTGAGCAAGTTTATAACCTTGGTCATTCAACCATTATGCAGTCAGCTTGGAAACGCGGGCAAAAAGTGATGATCCATGGTTGGGTTTACGGTATCAACAATGGTCGCTTGCATGACCTACACACAACAGCGGATAGTCGAGAAAGACTTGAATTGTGCTATCGTGAAGCTATCGCCAAACTGACAAACAAAAAATAAGTTTTATGCTTTAGCTAACGAAAAGGGCTGTTTATCAGAACAGCCCTTTTTATGAGGTAACTCGTACAAGTGAGTACTAACACCAAGATTGTTGTGCGCCGTATGACGAGTAGCGTGAGTGATTACTCTTCGATCAGTGTAACGTGACCAATATAGGGTAAATGACGATATTGCTGCGCGTAATCGATGCCATAACCCACCACAAATTTATCTTCAATCGAATAGCCAATCCATTCAACTGGCACATCCACTTCACGGCGTGATGGTTTATCGAGTAGCGTACAGATAGCCACTGATTTTGGACCACGCAACTCAAAAATTTCGCGCACCTTATTTAAGGTATTACCTGAATCAATGATATCTTCGACAATCAAAACATGCTTTCCACGAATATCTTCATCTAAATCTTTGACTATCTTAACATCACGACTTGAATTCATCGCATTGCCATAACTTGAAACAGTCATGAAGTCGACTTCATGAGGCGCGTCAATTTTACGACATAAGTCAGCCATAAAAATAAAGGAGCCTTTTAACAAGCCGACTAATACCAGCTCGCCTTCAATATTTTTATAATGCTCACTAATTTTTTCAGCAAGTTCACTGACTCGCTGGCTGAGCTCTTCTTCAGAGATCATAACTTCAAGAGTATGTTTCAATTTACCAATACCTATTTGTTTTCAATACTAAAAATCATATTTCATATCAAAGAATTCGCACATTTAAGAACGAAAAAGTAATAACATACAAAATATGAGAACAAAATTTTCAGCAAGTATAACAGAACTCACCATTTGTCGTAAAAGAGGATCCTGTGACTTGTTATAAATTTTATCAAATACGTAGAATGATATTCAAAACACATTGATATAAAAATCATCAAAAACAAAATAAATAATTACAAAACAATTGGATATAAATTTCGATTAACGTCAAGAAAAGAGAAATTTAAGACTATTGATAACGTTATTTAATGAATAAAATAAAAGCTCACAAACTCAAAAAGGAAATTGTTGATGCCTTTACCACAAAGATTAGCCCCTCAAAAACCCCAGAAACAGAAGATTGCTCGCCTGAAAACGCTATTAGAACTAATCACACATGAAATCCAACACCATCAGCGTAATGAATGCGATATAACTGTACAAAAACACATTTCACAATGGAATGAAATTGCAGTCAGGACTTTCGAATTTCATGAGTTTAGAGATTACCCTTCATGGATCAGCGAACAAGACTTTATCTGCTCCGCACTCCTTCAATCCACCTATATTGATGACCTTAAGTTCGATGAGCTTGTCATGATTGTCGATTTTATTTGCAGTGCGGAAGGAAGCGAAGCAGAGCAAGGCCATGCATTGGAATTGCTAGATATCAATTTTCCCAATGCAAATGCTTCAGATTTGATTTATTGGCCAGATGAATGGTTTAACAATGAAGAGATAGACGATGAATTCAGTGCTGAAGAGATTGCTTGTTACCTTTGTCTTCATTCCGGTAGGATCCTCGCTAATACACCAGAAATTGCGTTACGCTACCCTTTACCCAAATAACCATTATTGACCTAATGAGTGACATGCCTATTTTCACTCTCATCGTAGTGCCACAGACCAGGCCGTATAAGCTATAAATAATAACAACAACCAAATGGCTTTATTGTTCACTTTCTAATTGTTAGGGGCTAACAGTATCCACAATAGTCAGCCCCTAACATACTCAACAATTAATGAACCGTTAGCCTGTTAGCTAACAGTGAATCCCATCATCATGCCTGTATCTTCATGCTCTAATAAATGGCAATGAGCCATATAAGGATGCTGTTTAGTGGCGGGATGTTTGAATTCAACTAATACCTCACTGACTTGGCCTTCAACCTTAACGATATCCTTCCAACCTTGTCTGTGTGGTTCCACGGCTCTACCATTCTCTTTCAATATACGGAAACGTGTCCCATGAACATGGAATGGATGCAACATCATATCCCCACGACCCGAAATCACCCATAGCTCTTGTCGATTCATGGCAGCATTAAAGGCTGCTTCTGTCATAGAAAAGGCTTGTCCATTAATCGTATTGGCGTTGTATATATCTAGCTCACCTGAATTTGTTCCACAATGGCCGCCACTATTACGCATTCCCCCCATATTACCATGGCCCATATTGCCATGATCCATACCACTGTTCTGCATCATATGACCTTGCATCATGCCACCATGGCCCCCCATATTGCCCATAGCTTGGTCACCATAGCGCTCACGTAGCATCATCATACCCTGCATATCCAAACGCATATCCATCATTAAATGGAAACGACGACGAGTTAATCCAGCTAATGAAGGCAGTGCTGGTAAACTTGCCAACTGAGTCGGTAGCTGCCCCTCACTCGCACTCATCGTGGTTTCGACATGCAGTACAGGTAAAGGTTGATCAAATGGTGCAAGCGTCATTCCCATTTGATTAACCGGTAATGTCACTAAATCGAAAGAGCGGCCATCCGTTGCATCAATTAAGATTTCAAACCTCTCCCCCATAAGAATCGGCAACTCTGTGACTGCGATAGGTTCCGCAAGTAATCCACCATCACTCGCCACCACATACATTTTGCGGCCATCACTCGTTGAGATATTCAAGCTACGTGCGTTACAGCCATTAAGTAGTCTGAAACGTAACCAACCTTTCGGCGCGACGTGCTTAGGGAATACCGCGCCATTGGTTAACATGAGATCACCAAACCAACCTACCGCTGCGCTCATCACATCTAATTGATAATCAATTTGTCCATCATCCTTAAGACGCTTGTCCTGTAAAATCACTGGGATATCATCAACGCCCCAGGTACTCGGCAATCCATGCTTATTGCTTTGCTCATCTTTAATGATAACCAGACCCGCAAGCCCCATAGCGACTTGATGGCCTGTTTTTCCGTGTGTATGAGGGTGGAACCAACAAGTGGC
The DNA here is from genome assembly GCF_033688105.1 of Providencia sp. PROV080. Classification (NCBI taxonomy): domain Bacteria; kingdom Pseudomonadati; phylum Pseudomonadota; class Gammaproteobacteria; order Enterobacterales; family Morganellaceae; genus Providencia; species Providencia sp. PROV080. The sequence goes on along the minus strand of NZ_CP096346.1, from coordinate 1,292,271 downwards.
TTCTGGTTGCTCTACAGTGAAATTAACTTTGCGGCTAGCTCCTGGCTTAATAATTGCCTGCGGTCCACCATCCTGTTCTCCTGATATTTCAAGGCCATGCCAGTGAACGGTCGTCTCTTCCGGTAATTGATTAGCGATATGAATATTGACGTTTTGACCATTTTTCAAGCTAAGTGCTGGCCCGAGTAGATCCCCGTTATACCCCCACGTTGTTGTTTTCTTACCCGGAACAAATTGAGAAACCCCTTGTTTAATCGCAAGTTGAAGATTACCTTGCGCATCAGGTTCTATCAGAGGTGGGATAGCCAGTGTCGGGTAATTGTCGGCAGCCACAGCGATACGGCTCCACACAGGCAGTGCACTTGCAGCATAAGCGATAGCACTTAGCTTAATGAAATCGCGACGTAACATTGATAACCTTCCTTTTATTTATCAAATTAAAAACCGAGTAAAAATTCTATGGCACTGTAGGCTATTACCGTTTAGAGCCAAAATATGGTTTAATATCTAAAAATGATAAAGCTTCCCCTTACAGGAAGGTCAAGGAAACCATAGGGTTGTTAGGGGTATATTACACTTATTTAAGAAAAATATACTTGACTAACAATTCTATTATTATGTTAACGTTACTTGACATAAAAAACAGATAGAATATTGAATGCGCAAATTTACTGTGATTTTTTACATCATTACTCTGTTAGGGATAACACATTCTGCCAGAGCACTGACCCCCAATGAAGCTGAAGATCTTGCCGATCTGACGGCGGTTTTTATCTACCTAAAATATGATTGTGGCTATTCACAAATCCCTGATAGGGAAATTGAGCGCGCAATTGTCTATTTTGCCCGTAGTAATAAATGGGATCTTGGTGATTACGATTCTCACAAGATGACCATGCTCAACAAAGAAAGCTACAACGACCTAAAAGGTATCCCGCTATCACAAGAATTTAAGTGCCAATCTCTTGCCCGGGATTCATTAGGCTTGTTTGCTTATGTGAAATAATTCCCTCCCCTTCACTAGGGGAGTTATCATTATTTCACTTCAACCTTCCTTTTTCTTCACGCGTCTTTCTTGCCAAAACATCACTATCGAAGGGATACTTTGAATAATTACCATCCTAATGATGTGATTTGACATGACAAATCCAGCATCAAGGTTCATGGTGATCGCCGCAAATGTCATCGCTTCCATGCTTCCTGGCGCCCAAGCCAGCAGCAATACCGATAGAGGATAGCCAGTGACCCATGCAGCAAACAGTGTGATCAATAAGGTTAAAAAGATATTAATCACCACCACTTGGGCAGATGAATAGATATTTTTGATCAATGACGACAGTGGAAAAACAATAAAGTGGTTACCAATATTCATCCCGATCAAAACCATACTGAGCTCAGTGATCATCACCGGAAAATGAATTTGTACATCAAGCCAGCCTTGGATCAACGTCGCGGCACCTAATGATGTCAGCATAAAGGGGGCAGGAACATGCATTCGCTGCAATACCAAGCCTAATCCGAGTCCTGTTAATACAATCACCGTTAACCAGAAGGTCGCTTCCAATGTTAAGGATGGTAGTACAATCAGAGGCTGAGGATCCCCATGACTACCTACCACAATTCCTGCCAATAGAATTAAAATAATGAGACGGATCGTATGAGAAATCACGATTTTTTGTGGAGGCGTATGCGTATGATCTGTTAAGGCTAATATGGCAGCCATGGCTCCCGGAACAGAGCCCAGCATCGCTTCTTGTTTTGTCCATCCGACTTTGCGGTGAAACCAAAAATAACTGAATGAAAATTGGACAGCCAAGCAGACGACCAACAGCAGAAGAAGTAGAAATAGATTCTCTGCTTGCCCTAATGAGACTTGATTAAACATCAATCCCACGGACGTTCCTAATGATATCTGAACAAATGTGAGGGTATATTTGGGAATAGCAAATTGAATGTTGAAGCGATTAAAAACAATCACCGCAATGATTGGGCCAAACATAAGAGCGAGAGGTACGCCAAGATAAGTGAGGGTTCCACCAATTAAGGCACAAATAGCAATGCCTAAGCCCATCTTCAATAATCTTATCATCGCGAAATCCTATTACTCTAAGAGCACTTAGCGCATCGATATCATCTGTAATAGTCTTAATAGTATCTTCTTAATACTTTAAATTCATTAAATTATTAAATAGTATATAAACTCATAAATTATCATTACATTGAAAGATAAGAAAAATTATGGCAATACGCGTCGCAACATCCCCTGCTAAATCTGAAATTGCGCATATTCATCAATCATTGATTAACTATAACTTACAATTTTTCAGTGAAGATATTCATTCTCCATTAGCCGTATTTTATGAGCAAGAAGAGGCAATATTAGGCGGAATAACAGGTTCAATACTCGGAAATTGGCTACGAATTGACTACTTTTGGCTTGAAGAATCATTGAGGAAGCAAGGCATCGGTTCACAATTGCTACAAGCGATGGAAAATAAAGCGAGAGAGTTAGGTGCCAAATATGCTCAAGTCGATACGTTCAGTTTCCAAGCAAAACCTTTTTATGAGAAACAGGGCTATCAGGTGATCTCAACACTCATTGATTACCCAATTAAACATGAAAGATATTATTTTATGAAATCTTTGTAACTCCACCTATAAGGAACGATAGGTTTTCCCCTACCGTTCTTTTAATGCGATACCTCAGCATTCTCGGGCATGTTTATCTGCTGTGGCTTGGTTAATAATCGCTTTCGCCATCCACTGTGCAATTTCAATCACCTCAGCGTCATCTTGCTTCCAAATATCTTTGAGTACTAGAAAGATTTCAGAGCCATAAATGACTGAAAATGCTTTGATAACTTTATCAATAACATCTTGCGGATAATCATCTTTCATTGGTGCAGTAACCATCGCGAGGATATTTTTACGGTTTCCTCTTTCCAGTGGTTTTTCTTTAGGATCTTGCGTCAGAGCGCGACTTTGTGCCCACTGCTGTAACGATACTTGTAATGCGGCTCTCAAGACGCCTTCATGCTCAAACATTCTAGGGAGTGCATATGTCAGCAACTCCTCAATACGCTCTTCCGTTTTTTCACTTTGCGGTCGCCATGTCAAAATGGGCCCTAAACTGGCATTAACAGTTGCCGCAATCAAATCACTTTGCGTTGGAAAATAGCGATAAGCTGTCGCTCTTGATACGCCCGCCTCAATAGCAAGCTCCGAAATAGAGGGCATATCCCCTTTTTCAAAAAGAGCCAGTGCCGTATTCACCAATAAGTTATAAGTTCGCTTCCTTGTTCCTTTATATTCATGATTAGAATATGTGAATGACATCGTTTCCCTCCCTTTAAAACATGTTCGCTACTATAGTGAATGGGTGACTCATCATGACACTTTACAATGGCTACAGCTACTGCTTATTAATAACGATGAGAATGTTATCGTTCGTCTGTTATAAAAAATGCGGTTTTTAATATGCCATTAAAATTTTAAAATGCTTATTTATCATTGAGATAAAAATATAACATCATGATATTTAAATAAACCCCAAAAATGAGACTGCAATCTCATTTTACTTTTATCCAAAATGATACTATAGTCTCATTCAGATGAGAAATTAAACATCTTCCTAACCTGTAAGGATTTTCCGATGAAACAGCATCAGGGATACATCTATATAGCAACCACGCTAGATACTAAAAGCGATGAATTGTTCTATGTCTGCGATTTGATCAAAGAAGCAGGTTTATCTGTACGTTCAGTAGATTTGACGACGCAACCAACTCAACTAAACAGAAATGCAGATATTAAGGCTCTCACTGTTGCGGCTTACCATCCTTCCGGAGCTGAAGCCGTGTTTTGTGGTGATAGAGGAAAAGCCATTGAAGCTATGTCACAGGCTTTTAGTCTGTACCTCAGTGCCCAAGATGATGTTGCCGCTATTTTAGGTTTAGGAGGTTCCGGTGGTACAGCGCTAATTACTCCAGCAATGCAAGCGCTCCCTGTTGGCATACCTAAACTGATGGTTTCAACGATGGCGTCAGGGGATATATCCGGTTATATCGGTGCAAGTGATATTTCAATGATGTATTCGGTCACCGATGTCTCAGGTTTAAATGTTATTTCTCGTAAGGTATTAAAAAACGCTGCAAATCAAATTGCAGGTGCCGTTTATTTTAATCGTGAAGATAAATATGAAGAGGCATCAAAACCTGCTATTGCACTAACTATGTTTGGCGTCACTACCCCGTGTGTTCAACAGCTAACCGAGCAACTTGAATCACAATATGACTGCTTAGTTTTCCATGCGACGGGAAGTGGCGGTAAAGCCATGGAAAAATTAATTGATAGCCACTTATTAGATTCCGTATTGGACATCACGACAACGGAAGTGTGTGACTATCTGTTTGGTGGCGTTTTAGCATGCGATGAAGATCGTTTTGGCGCAATCGCAAGAACACAAACACCTTGTGTACTGTCATGCGGGGCGCTAGATATGGTCAATTTTGGTCGCCCATCGACAGTACCAGAGCATTATCGTGACCGGTTATTCTATAACCATAATTCACAAGTTACGTTAATGCGTACAACAAAAGAAGAAAATCAACAAATGGGTCGTTGGATTGCCGATAAGCTTAACCGCTGTGAAGGGGAAATTCGCTTTATTATTCCAACAGCCGGCTTCTCTGCACTGGATATTGAAGGTGCCCCATTCTGGGATCCAGAAGCAGACCAAGCCTTTATCAATGCATTAACCGAAAATCTTATAACAACAGAAAAACGCAAACTTATTTTGAGTCCGTACCATATCAACTCAATTGAGTTCTGCGAACAAGTTATTCAATTACACCAGGAAATTTTGAACAACAAGTAGAGGTTCATCAATGAAACATAATCGCGAAAGCTTACTGAAAAAATTCAGAGAGATGATCGCTCGAGGCGAACCAATTATTGGTGGTGGTGCCGGTACCGGCCTATCCGCAAAATGTGAAGAGGCTGGCGGTATAGACTTAATCGTTATTTATAACTCAGGTCGCTACCGTATGGCTGGACGCGGTTCACTCGCGGGCTTACTGGCTTATGGTAATGCTAACGAAATCGTGATGGACATGGCAAAAGAAGTTTTGCCTGTTGTAAAACACACACCTGTACTTGCTGGAGTTAACGGTACGGATCCTTTTTGCCAGTTTGACCACTTTCTTGACGAGATCAAAGCAAAAGGGTTTGCTGGGGTACAAAATTTCCCAACCGTTGGCCTAATAGATGGTAACTTTAGGGCTAACCTAGAAGAAACCGGCATGGGATATGGCTTAGAAGTCGATATGATCCGTTTAGCCCATGAAAAAGGGTTATTAACCACCCCTTATGTTTTCAGCCGTGAAGATGCGATAGCAATGACCGAAGCCGGTGCTGATATTATTGTTCCTCATATGGGCTTAACCACTGGGGGGAATATTGGCGCAGAAACGGCACTAACACTTAAAGATTGCGTACCTTTAATCAATGACTGGGCCAAAGCGGCAAAAGCAGTACGCGATGATGTCATTGTTCTGTGCCATGGTGGTCCAATTGCAACACCTGAAGATGCGGAATATATATTAGCAAACTGCCCTGAATGCCATGGTTTTTATGGCGCTAGCTCGATGGAACGTTTGCCAACTGAAGTCGCACTCACTGCAACAACCCAAAAATTCAAAACCATTAAGCGTTAATACGCAAAACAATATAAGCATAGGCTGCAAGCAAATAACGTTCATCAATCATAATTATTAAGCCGCTTTAATCACAATGAGACTTTGTCAACACCAGGGCACCTACTTCGGTAGGTGCTTTTTTATTTATTTTACCTTGTTGGCCTTGTGGCATATGAAGATTGTTACCTAATTAGACATTAGCCTATTTTTTACTTAATAGTTTAAAAAATAGTGGTAACACGACAGGTAAACCAAAATATAAAACACCAAAAGCAAAGGCAACGTGTGGTTTTTCAGGAAATTCTCCACCGTGTGGGATTGTATTATAGTAGTCGATTGACGATAAATAATTGGGCGTCAGTCCACCATAAGGGACTAGCGAAGACACGATGACTACCAGAACGATGCAAAACATAAAATTTACCGCCATCATAGCGGAATTCCCCAAATTCTCTTTACGCTCTTCATCAGTTCGGCTACTAAAACCGTATAATATGCGATTTAATATGGTGAAACTATATAAATAAAGGATCAGCGGTGAATCACCAAGCACGGAGTAATTAAACGCAAAAGCAAACAATCCGTATAATAATGCAAAACCTATCAACACCTTGATATTATTGGTTATTGACATAAAAACACCCGAGTGTACTAAAATAAACTCGAAGATAAGGATCAGCGTTAAGTTATAAATTAAAGCAACATCATAATATTCAGGAAAAAACCAAACAGAAAAAATAAAACCAACATAAAAAAGAGAAAAACACACACTTATTATTTTTGACAAAAAACGCAATACACTAAATGCATGTTTATTTTCTACAACTGTTTGTGGGGTGCTTTTTGCTGAAAAGAATGTTTTTGTCTCTGTGGTGATATTATTTTTTCTTTTTGAATTTTTAGCCATGATAAAGTCCTTTTTTATCTCAAACTATCTAGCTGACCTCATTGAGACAACGTCAATCATCCCATAAACTATCCACTAATAAGGTAAATGACAACATCGTTGCGGATAAAGAAGAATATAACGAGCTTTCTTAATACGATGCGACATTTGAAGTATAACGCGTATCAACGGAACTGGCATGAGTGCATTCATTACAATCATGCCATCCAGTGATTACACTAACTTAGCAATCAAATTATCAAGATCACCTTGTAAGAAATTCACTGGTGGAATTTCAATCACAGTATATGCCCCTGGTGATTGCTTCATCGTTGCTCGTGCTGCGGAAACCATAAACTGAGAAGTTAATGCTGGATTATTAATACGCATTGAGTATTCAAATAGTTGATTGTGTGTCGCGCCAGAAACACCTTTATGCGTCATATGTACACCATGACCAACGTCTTTTAGTGCATCCACACTATCCACTTGGCGAATATGTGTTTCATCGGAAGCAAAATAGCTATCCGCTTTAATGGCTTTAGCCACTTCATCAAAATTTGCATTTGCAGCGAGTTCCACATAAACCATGCGGCGATGCACTCCCGTACCCAGTGGAATGGTGACCGATAAGGCATCCTTCACCCCATCAATCGCTTTTGCTGCAACACTGTGCCCCATGCTCATTCCTGGGCCAAAGTTAGTATAAGTAACGCCTTTTGGTGCCATCGCTAACATTAAGGCACGCATAATGGAGTCAGAACCAGGATCCCAACCAGCAGAAACAATGGCAACGCTATCGCGTTGTTTAGCAGCCTTATCTAAACGTTTTTTTAATGCCACGATCTCTGAATGGACATCAAAGCTATCAACCGTATTAATCCCCAGATTTAAGATTTTCTCCGCTAAATCACCAATTACACGAGTCGGAGAGCACAGCAGCGCAACGTCTACTTTGCCTAATTTTTCAATATCATCGACAACAGTATGCCCGACTAACTCTGCTGGGATATCTTGTCCATTTCGACGAACTACGCCAACAAGTTCAAAATCTTCAGCTGCCAATACCGCTTCGAGTGCATAGCGGCCAATATTGCCGTATCCCACTATTGCGGCTTTAATTTTTGTCATTGTGACTCCTTTACTATGCTGATGTTGTTTTTTGCATTGATAAAATGAATATCAATCTAGAATAAATTAGCAGAATCATCATTATTAAACAAAAGATTAACTTCCTTTTAAATAAGCGTATTTAAACTCTATTAACTCAACATAAATGCGGGTAGAATCAGCCTACTTTTCTGGTATATCACTTTTTAAATTATTTTGAAGGTTCTTAATGCATCAATCTGATGTCACTGAGAGATCACTCTTTTCTCTCAGTTGGCCAATATTTATTGATATTTTTCTTCATTTGGCCACATTACTCATCAACACCTATATGGTGAGCCATGTTTCAACAGCCTACCTAGCGGCAATGGGGGTGGGAAATCAGGTATTTGATCTGTTTATCACCATTTTTAACTTTATCAGTGTGGGGTGTAGTGTTGTTATCGCGCAATATTTAGGGGCTGGGCGACGTGAAAAAGCCAGCCAAGCTATCCACATCTCTATCGCTTTCAACTTTTTATTAGGTTTTTCCAGTGCCCTGATTGCACTCTTTTTTGGTTATAAAATTCTTAGCATCATGAATACACCATCTCATCTTATGCAAGATGGTTATGCATACTTACATATTCTAGGAATCTGTTTAATCCCTGAAGCGATATCCATTATTCTTGCGGCTTGTTTGCGCGTCTATGGCAAAGCTCAACCTGCAATGTGGGTAACACTGATAGCTAACGTCATCACTGTATTTGGTAACATGATTGTTCTTTATGGCTTTTTTGGCCTGCCTCAATATGGCCTTGAAGGCGTCGCCTGGTCAACCGTCGTAGGGCGGGTTGTGGCTGTTATACTGCTATTTTGCTTATTATTTTATGGGCTAAGAATTAAGTTCTCCCCACAATTACTGATACGCTGGTCACGTAATATGTTAGGAAAAATCCTGCATATTGGCTTGCCATCTGCCGGCGAGAACTTAGTGTGGATCCTACATTTTATGACCGCATCTGCGTTTATCGGTTTAATGGGCGAAACATCGTTAGCGGCACAAACACTTTATTTCCAACTCTCACTTTTTATTATGCTATTTGGTATTTCAATCAGTATAGGTAATGAAATTATGGTGGGGCACCTTGTTGGTGCTAAACGTTTCGATGATGCTTACAAACGCGGGCTGAAAAGCCTCAAAATGGGCTTTTATGTCACGATTGGCGTAGTCTTTTTCTTCTGGTTATTCCGAGACCCTATTCTTGATAATTTAACTGAAGATCAAAGTATTATCCATGTGTTACTGCCTCTGTTCTTACTCTCAGTCTTTTTAGAACCGGGTCGTACCATCAATATTGTTATGGTTAACGCATTAAGAGCGTCAGGTGATGCGCGTTTCCCACTGTGTACCGCCATTATTTTTATGTGGGGCGTTGCGATTCCACTAGGCTATTTTCTTGGTATTAAAATGGAAATGGGCTTACTGGGTATTTGGATCGGCTTCTTTGCTGATGAGTGGTTACGTGGTTTAACCAATGCATGGCGTTGGCGTTCTCGGCGATGGCAAAATAAACGACTCGACCTCGAAAGTTGAGATTAACGTCACCTTACTCCTGCCTAAATATTTAGGCAGGAGACTTTGTGATAAAGGTCAAACTTAAAAATAGTTTCTATTTTTAACTAAATTCATAGAAAATATTTCTATAAAATTTAAACTTCCCCCCTAACATAATGAAAATTTTCTCCTCATAATTATTTAAAATACCCTTATTAATACGATGTTCTTGAAGGGGAATTTACGATGCAAACTCAAGCCCAGCCACTTCTTTGGCAGTACTTTATCAATGCAGTCAAACAAGAAGTTAAACCTGCTTTAGGTTGCACCGAACCCATTTCATTAGCACTCGCGGCAGCAAAAGCAGCCTCTTGTATTGAAGGTGATATTCTTCGAGTCACCGCATTAGTCTCACCGAACCTAATGAAAAATGGGATGGGTGTAACTGTGCCAGGAACAGGTATGGTGGGTCTGCCTATTGCTGCGGCATTAGGCGCTCTTGGTGGCGATGCGGATGCCGGACTTGAGGTATTAAAGTCAGCGTCAACTTCGGCTATTGAGTCGAGTAAAAACATGCTCGAACAAGGCCTAGTGACTGTGAATATTAAACAACCTTGTGATGATGTCATCTATTCAGAAGCGACAGTGTTTACTGACAAAGGTTCTGCAACAGCGATTATTGCAGGGTCACACACCAACCTCGTAAAGATGATGGTTAATAATGATGTCATTTTTGATATCAGCCAAAAAGCACCATTAAACACTTCCCCTGTTGATTGTGCTGCCGATGTCGCACTCCCTGAGGTGACCGCAAAAGCCGTTTATCAATTCGCAACCCAAGCCCCATTTGAAGATATTCGCTTTATTTTAGAAGCTGCACAGTTAAATGATGCACTCTCGCAAGAAGGGTTACGTCATGTCTATGGCTTGCACATAGGAAAAACACTCCAAGCTCAACGTGATCGTGGATTACTATCAAAAGATCTTTTATCTGAAATTATGATACGGACATCCGCAGCATCTGATGCTCGCATGGGAGGGGCGATATTGCCCGCGATGAGTAACTCAGGTTCAGGCAACCAAGGGATTGCTGCCACCATGCCCGTTGTTGTCACGGCAGATTATTTGCATTCAACAGAAGAACAATTAGCTAGAGCATTAATGCTATCCCATTTAATGGCTATCTATATTCATAATCAATTACCTGCCCTTTCCGCATTATGTGCTGCGACAACTGCCGCGATGGGTGCCGCCGCAGGTATCGCATGGTTGCTAGAATCACGCTATGAAGTCGTCGCAATGGCAATATGCAGCATGATCGGTGATGTCAGCGGTATGATTTGTGATGGTGCATCGAATAGTTGTGCCATGAAAGTTTCAACAAGTGCAAGTGCGGCCTACAAAGCCGTTTTAATGGCGCTCGACAACAGCTGTGTAAGAGGCTCTGATGGCATTGTTTCCGATGATGTCGATCAATCGATAGCAAATTTATGTTCGCTAGCGACAGGCTCAATGCGCCATACCGATGTGCAAATTATTGAAATCATGGCAGCCAAAGCCCGTTAATCCTAAGTAAGTCAAAAAAACAGACAACAGTAGATGTTGTCTGTTTTTTTATGTCACCTGAAAAAAATAGCAAAAAATAAACAATGCAGGTTATAAAAAATAATTGTTTTTTAATTTGCTTTGCTGCTAACCCACAATGATTAATGATAATGCCATTCCTTTTTAAATATCTATTCACCTATAAAAAGTAGGTAATTAAAACAGATTCAACTTATAATCAAATGGTTGATTTCTAATATTTATTACATTTTCTAAGCCATATAAATTGTATGGTTAATAGACTGATTTTTTTATCTCGCTGATAAACAATCCATTTTATTGTGAGCAACCAATAATTCATTACAAATAGACAATAATAGATACAAATTAACATGAGAGTGTTGCGAATGGTAACGGAAAAAATAGAAAGTATGAGTTTTTAATTATTTTAATATTTTATCTTTAATTGCTTCATTGAGTCTGTATTTTTAGCATTTTATGCTAGATATTTACCAACAAAAGTATGCCACAAAGGATGAATACATTGATTTTATTATCCTTTAATAAATTCCTTAGTTACTCCAGTTGAGAGTTTTTTATAAAAATAAAATAATTGCTATTTATAGAAGGTTTGATCTTAAAAAAAATACGTTTTATATTTGCTTAAAATCAGCACATTTAAATAAAACTTACAAAGAATAAATCGTATAGAAATAAACTCTTAAATAAATATTCATTATGTTGAATATTTTTACTTTATCCAACAAGGGGAAGAATCAATGAAAAAGAGTGAAGATATTAATATAAATGATTTTTTTTCATTTATCTCATTAGCTATTGGAAGAACATTAAAAAGGATAAGAAAAAGCCAAGGACTCACGGCGGGGCAATTTGGAAAATTAGTTAATTTAAGCCAACAACAAATGTCGCGTTATGAATGTGGAAGTAACCGCATAAATGTATGCTTACTACTGCTATTATTAGATAAAATCGATATTACTATCGATGAGTTTAACTTATTACTTATTGAAGAAATAAATATAGCATCTATTGAAAAATACATTGATTTAAATAAGGTGCTAAGTACATCCGTTTTCAATAAGGTCAATAATGATAGCAGTCCAACCTCCAGTTCACCGGTTTTATTCGGATAGAACTTTATTCAAACAAAAATAACAATCAGTCTCATGACGCTTCCTTTACAGTAATATCAATACTGTGGGGTTAAATTCTGCGACTTTCTAATAATAACCTACTTTTTTAAAGGAGATTCTTATGAAATTAAAATTTATTTTACCGATTTTATTATTGTCTGTCTCTGCGGTTGGAAATGTTTATGCGCTACGCGATCAGGGGCATGGCCAAATTAAATTTAAAGGCTCCATTATTGATGCACCTTGCTCTATTTCTCCAGAGACTAAAGAGATTATCGAACTGGGTCAAATTTCAAATATGGCATTAGTCATTGGCGGTAAATCAACTCCGCGACCGTTTGAAATATTATTAGAAAACTGTGATGTATCAAAATTAACTAAGGGGGTGCAATTAACCTTTAGTGGGGCAGCAGCCAGTTTTGATACAACCAATAAAACATTAGGAATTGTTGGTACAGGGTCAGGAGCTGGTATTCAAATTGCTAATGGCAGTGCTGGCGTGATCACGTTAGGGCAACCCACTCCATTCCAAAAGATCCAAAATAGTAATAATACCCTACAATTTTCGGCCTATCTGGTGGGGAATGGCGGTGATATCGACACGATAACTGTAGGTGAATTCTCATCGGTTGCAGATTTCACACTCAACTACGAATAACACACTCTTTCCACTGACAGTGAATAATTAAGAAAAATAAGTGGGAATTAATTTAGACAGAGGGCGAATGTTGAAATCAATGAATGTTTTTTTCGGTAGCTTTCTGCTCATAGGTACTGCAAATATGAGTACAGCCGTTACTCCCATTAAAATTGGTGGAAGTATTGTAGAAACAGCATGTTCAATTGATATGAGCAGCCGAGATCAAACTATTGATATAGGAACTCTTCCATTGACTCAAATTAGACGTAATGGAGAGAGTTCCCCTCATAAATTTACCATTCGTCTAATCAATTGTTCAATTGAGCGCACTACCTCGAATGATATTAATAAGCTAGGTTGGAAATATTTTCACATTACGTTTGAGAGCACCCAAGATAAAACATTGGTTAAAGATTATGGCGGTTCAGGCGGAATTGCACTAAGACTTAATGACCAATTTAACCGTATTATTATTCCTGATGTTCCTATACCAACACAAGATATCACTCAAGGCATTATAAACTTAAACTACCAATTAACATTGATTAATCGTGAAGAGAATTTACCGTCAGAGCTATATTACACTCAAATTCGATTTAAAGTCGACTATGACTAAAATATAAATAAAAAAGAAAAATAACAGTATCTTTAATTTTAATTTATTAGCAACACATTGACATTAGGGGAAACATATTATGGTCGCTATTCAACCGTACATTACGACCTGGCTTAACATAAAGACAATAATTATACCCTTACTGTTATTATCTTCATTCTCAATGAGCACGCAGTTAAATGAAATTGAATTCAACAGTAATATACTTGATATTAATGATCGAGCTAACATTAACTTAGCACAGTTTTCAAAACCTGGTTATTTAATGCCAGGAGAATACAGCTTCACTATTTATATCAATAATAGCTCCTTTAATGATGAGACAGTCTTTTTTTATCTTGATCCGAACAATAATGATGAGTCTACCGCTTGCGTATCGCCGGAAATCGTTAAGCAACTGGGTTTAAAGGCTGAATATAATGATGCATTAACATGGTGGCACGATAATCAGTGTTTAAATTTAAAGAGCCTGCCGGGTATGGAAGCCCGAGCCGATCTGCCTAAATCCGCCTTTTATATCAGTGTACCACAGGCCTATCTTGAATATACGGCAGATAATTGGGATCCACCTTCACGCTGGGAAGAGGGAATTTCAGGTTACTTATTTGATTACAATCTAACTTCCCAAATTAATCAACAAACACATAAAACCAATAATACGACCTACAGTATTAATACTACCGGCATCACGGGATTTAATACTGGCGCTTGGCGTTTTCGTGTTGATTGGCAAAGCCGTATTAATAAAACGCAAGGACAACAGCAGCAAAATGATTTTGATTTGAGCCGTTATTACAGTTACCGAGCAATTAAATCACTTGGCGCAAAGTTAACACTAGGTGAAAACTACTTTACTTCTGACATTTTTGATAGTTTCCGCTTTAGCGGATTTAGCCTTATTACCGACGATAATATGTTACCGCCAAATCTTCGAGGTTATGCGCCCGAAATCACTGGTGTCGCGAAAACCAATGCAACTGTCATTGTTAGCCAACAAGGTCATATTATTTATCAAACCCAAGTTCCCGCAGGGCCTTTTCGAATTCAAGATTTAAATGATGCGCTCTCAGGAGAGATACGAGTAACGGTTCAAGAACAGGATGGCAGTACGCAAACTTTTACCCTTTCAACTGCTACTGTGCCTTATTTAACTCGTCCGGGGCAAATTCGTTATAAACTTGCTGCGGGCAAAACCTCTGATTATCAGCATCGGATCAATAGCGATATCTTTGCGAGTGGTGAATTTTCGTGGGGAATAAACAATAACTGGTCATTGTACGGCGGCAGTGTTACCGCTAATAACTACCTCTCAGCCGCCTTAGGCGTTGGCCGTGACCTAACGATATTTGGCGCCCTCTCCTTTGATGTCACTCATTCTAGAGCCAGTCTAACCAATATGTATGATATTGGAGACAGAATATATCAAGGTAGTTCTTATCGATTAAGTTATTCAAAGCGCTTTGATGAGGCAAATAGCCAAGTGACGTTTGCTGGTTATCGATTTTCGGAAGAAGGTTTTATGAGCATGTCGGAATACCTTGATGCTCAAACCAGTGGTATTCGTCAATTTAATAGTAAAGAGATGTACACCATTTCGTATAACCAACAGCTAACTACGCTGGGTTTAAGCGCTTATTTAAATTTCTATCACCAATCCTATTGGAATAAGCCAAACAGTGATCGCTATAGTTTATCATTGGCAAAATATTTTGATTTAGGGTCTTTTAAAAACTTAAGTTTAAATATGACTGAATTTTATAATCGCGCTGATCAGCAAAATGATTATGGTACGTACTTTTCTTTATCAATTCCTTGGGGTGAATCAAAAACCATTTCATTAAGTAGCAATTGGAATAAAAATGATACTTCGAATCAAGCCAATTATTACAGCCGATTAGATCAAAGCAGTCATTACAGCCTTAATTCAGGCATAAACCGCGATGGCACATCGATTGGCGGTTCATATAATTATGATGGCAGCTATGCAGCAATCAGCACCAATACTAGCTATCAATATAACCGCTATCGTTCCGCTGCACTGAGTATTAATGGTGGTCTCACTGCCACTAAAGAAGGTGTTGCATTACATCGTATTAATCAAATGGGTGGTGCTCGCATCCTAGTTTCAACCGATGGTGTAGAAAATATACCGATACAAGGATTTGGTGCAGTCGTTAACACCAATTCCTTTGGTTATGCAGTTATTAATGACATCAATAGCTACTACCGCAATCAAGTACGTATTGATGTCAATAAATTGCCGGATACCGCGGCGATTAGCCAATCCATCAAACAAGCGACACTGACGGAAGGAGCGATTGGATATCGCCAATTTGAAGTGGTCTCTGGCACGAATGCAATGGCAATAATTCGCTTAGCAGATAATAGCTTTCCTCCATTCGGTTCCACCGTAACTAATACACGAAAAAAACAAGTTGGGATCATTTCCGATGACGGGAGCATCTACTTAACTGGCTTAAAAGCTAGTGACACATTAGACGTCACATGGAATGGCAGCGTTCAATGCCAAATACATTTACCAGAAACCTTTCCCGATGAAAGCGTTTTGATGACCAACTGGTTATTACCTTGTGTGAGCGAAAATCAGCCACCGCCACCATTAGAAAAGTATTTGGAAGTCTCGCCAATGCCAATTAGCCCCAAATCAATTAAACCAACACGCTGGCTAACAAAGTAGCGCGTTAAAAAGAATACCTATTTTAAGCAAATAACAATGATTAGAAATTTATTAATAAAGAGATTTGATATGAAAAAGTTACTTATTAAAACAGTAAAAAATCAATATTTACATCGACACCACTTAATTAGCACGCTTTTAACGACGATAATATCCGTCAATTTTTCAACTGCACAAGCTGCAATCGCACTGGATCGTACTCGTGCTATTATCACGAGTGACGACAAGTCTATTTCATTAAATATTAGCAATGAAAATAAACAATTACCTTATTTAGCTCAAGCTTGGCTAGAAGATGGCAGTGGAAATAAAACCAACCTTCCCTTTACAGTGATTCCCCCAGTGCAACGGCTTGAAGCAGGCACAATAAGCCAGATAAAAATACTTGCGCTTCCACCTAGTATCAAAAATTTACCGTTAGACCGCGAGTCTGTATTTTATTTTAATTTGCGTGAGATCCCACCAAAAAGTGATAAACCCAACACGCTTCAACTTGCATTACAAACGCGTATAAAACTGTTTTATCGCCCAACAAGTATTATCCCAACAAATGGAGCAATGAGCGAACCATGGCAAGAAAAACTAACCTTAACACGTCAAGATGGCCAATATATTGTCAATAATCCGACGTCTTTTTTTATTACCATTGTCGATGCGAGCTCCCGTAAAAAGGGTCAATCAATAGCAAATTTTGAACCCATTATGATTGAGCCTAAAAGTTCGGCTCCTCTCAATTTAACAATTAAAACATTAGGGGATACACCTGTTTTAACCTATATCAATGATTACGGTGGCCGCCCCACCTTGATATTTAATTGCCAAAACACGCAATGCAACGTTATTCCCGATAAGAATAGTGAAGGGAATTAATACCATACTCAGTTGCAAGGCGTTTTTTATGAACGCGGTAAGCCGTTCATATTTCCTGCACTGGCTATAGTTCTCACAATATTGAAGGTTTGTATTTTCGCTCAATGAGCGTTCGATAGTGATTAGGAGGAAACATGCGATATTTTCATCAAAGAATTATTATTGCATTAGTCACTTTTTTTTTTATTATTCCCTGTATTTTCAGCGATAACGTCTGCTGAGCAACAAACGCTTCATTTTTCAATTGTCGTGAGTCAAGAGCCAGAATGCAGTGTCATTAATAGCATCACAGATATCGGTGATATATATGAAACATTAATTGATGGTACTGATTATAAAAAAACGCGAATTAATTTTAATTTAACCTGTAAACAGGTTCTCATTAACTCATTTAAAATGACATTATTTTGGCCATCAAGTGCAATCATGGATGGAAAATCAGTCGTCTTAACGAGTATCCCCAATTTGGGTTTAGCTATTTATAACGAAAATAAACCGCTAAACAATAACGCTACTATTAATTTCACCTATGGAAATCAACCTCCTGTGTTATTCGCTGTTCCAATCAAACCTAGTGGAGTCTCACTACAGCGTAATGGAACTTTCAATGGAACAGTTGTTATGTCCATCGATTATCAATAAGGAAAACACAATGATACTTTACCCAAAACGCATTATTTACCTGTTATTTTTGGGGTTATTAATTTCGAATAGTTATGCGGCATCTTACAACCTTACTATTAAAGGAAATTTAAAAATAGAATCCCCCGTGTGTCTATTAAATACTAATTCCCCAAAATCCGTTAGCTTCGGTGATGTTTTATTAATAAGGTTAAATGGTGCCAATTATAAACAAACGATTCCTTTTGAATTAACATGCCATAATATATTAAAAAACAATTTAAAATTAAAAGTGATTGGTAATCCAACCCGCTTCAATAGTTATGGTGGGTTGAGCACCTCTAATAGTAAGATTGGGATTGTATTTTATATTGATAGCATTCAGCAGCCAATCAATACATTACTCGATTTTAACTATAATCACCTTCCTAACATTGAAGTTGCTCCAATAAAGGATATGAGTGCGAACTTTAGTGATACCGATGGTGGCCAATTTTCGGCTACAGCTATGCTTCAAATTGAATATCAATGAGGTTATTATGAAAAAAACAACCTTATTAACCTTGATAATGATAACGGCATCATTCCCACTGATTGTACTCGCCAATTGGGAATTTACCGGTAATTTGATTATTCCGCCAATATGTCAACTTGCTGAAGAAAATCCATTGCAAGTGTCATTTGGTAAAATTGGGATCCAAAAAATTGATGGCGATGCTTTTCGTAGACAAATTCCATTTACACTTAATTGTAATAAAAATACGCATCCATTATGGGATGTTAAATTAACCTTCAGTGGTAATTTAGCTGGCCGAGGATTTGATGACTCAACACTTTATACTCAGACCCTTAAAAATAATGGAAAGATAGGGATCCAAATACAGGTTGATGGTGTACCACAACCTTTAAATAAGCCTTTCTCTATTAATATTAATGCACCACCTATTATTTCGGCTGTCCCTGTAAAGCTCGCTAATACCCATCTGATTGCTGATGAGTTTACGGCTTCGGGTTATTTAACTATCGATTTTCAATAGGAAAAATCATGATCCCGTTTAATACTATTTTAGGCCTCCTATTTTTCGCAATGGCAGCGCCCAGCTTTGCCACTAATATTAATTTTGATGGTCAGCTTATTGAAGATGCTTGCGATATTTTCCCTGGTGATGAAAATATTGAAATTGATTTTGGTACTGTCGTTAATCAATATCTGTACACATACACAAGAACAAAAGGTATCCCTTTTAAAATACGCTTAATTAATTGCGACTTAGAATTAAGTAAAAGTGTCACGATTAAATTCAGTGGTACAGAAAGTTCAATATCCCTGGGGCTAATTGCCCTTATACCATCAAGTTCGGCGAGAGGAATTGCACTTGGTATAGAATCACAAAGTGGTGATTTAATTCCTATAAACAAAGGAAGCCACACGAATAGGATATTAACTAAAAATAATTCGTTAGCACTACAGGCTTTTATTCAAATAGACCCTGAAGCACTATCAAATAAATCACTGATATTAGGCGATTTTATTGCAACGGCAACTTTTGAACTTGATTACAATTAATTCAGTATAAGATGACATCTTCCTCATAGAGTCATTTCATTAAATATTAATGAGATATTAGTTATGACAAAGAGAAAACAATATTTAATATTTATACTATTTATCAGCCTATTATTTATAAATTTTTCGGCTATCGCCGCATCTTCATGGGCGAGCCCTTATCAAATCGTTAGGGTTGGCAATCAAGTTCAGCTTCGATTTGATTGGGGGATCGATTTATCTGGAGAGGCTAATGGCACAATTTCTTGCGGTAGTCTTCAATGTTTTTTTGGCCCAATCCCGAGAACTGGGTTAGGTCCCTCAAATATGGGTACCGACTGTGACCAAGGTGGATTCTGTAATGGTAGGGCAGCGTTGATAAACCAATCCATGATATTGGTTCCTAACAACATCACTTATCAAGAAGCCTATCAGCGCTATGTCAACGCTAAAGGAAGTCGTGGCACCTACCAAATTAGCGAAGGAAATCGATTCATCTGGTCCTCACCTGCAACAAAGTGGGGCTCACTTTGTATTGGATTTGCCTCAGTTCCGCAGAATAAAGTCTCTGTGTCAGTCCTTGCACAAAATGCAACTTGTGGCGTCGTTACCCCCGCCAATCTGTCATGTAGCGCGACCGTTCCTAATTCACTTGATTTTGGTATTGTAAAAGCAGGAGAGCCTATTTCAAGTACAGCGATTGGTACTGGCTCTGTAAAATGCGACACGACTGCCAATGTCCGTGTTTCCGTCCTCGGCAACATGCCAAAGCTCGATGGCAAAACAATTCAACTTTTTATCAACAACACTCCAATCATCAATCAAACCAACACTGGAGGGTCAACGGGAGCGATTGTTGGGCGAGGTCAAAATGTCACTCTTGATTTTCGAGCTAATATTGATGGCGTTTTCTATAATGCAGGTCACTTCACCTCATCAACGGCAATACTCTTTTCTTATGACTGATATTTTCCCTTCCCTAAATGGGAAGGGATGTTAAATACGGTTTCGTTATTGACTCTCAGCCTTGTTAAGTTGAGAAAACTTTTCGCGAATTTCCTTTTCTGGCAAATGGATACCAATAAAGACCAGTATGCTGTTGCGCGCTTCTCCGACTTCCCATTCTCTATCCCAATCTGCACTATAAAGGCGTTGTACCCCTTGGAATAGTAAACGTTTAGGTTCATCTTTAATCGATAAGATACCTTTATAACGCAATAAGTTATCAGCAAAACCGAGTAACAGTTCTTCCATGACCTGTGATACCGCCATTAACTCTACAGGATAATCAAATTCAACCACTATCGACTCAACTTCATTTTGCTGTTTTGGCGTAAATCGGAATGTTGGCTGATTGACTTGAAGTTGTGAGTCTAATAAAAAACCTTGAATATTAAATAATAAATCAAGGTCGATAGCACCATGGATCACTGGGTAAATTGGCGCACGAGCGTTAATACGCTGTAAGCGTTCAATGAGTGCTTCATGATGAGGTTGTATATCGGTTTTGGTGAGTAGAATTCTATCTGCATAGCCGATTTGCGCTTGTGCTATCGCAAAATCATTCAGTTGCTTGTCTGCATGAAGAGCATCGACCAAAGTAATAATACCATCTAACAGATAACGTTCGCATAAGGCTTCATGCGAAAAAAAAGTTTGCGTAATAGGACCAGGATCCGCCATTCCTGTGCATTCAATCACTAACCTATCAAAATCTAACTTGCCATTATCTAACGCATCTAACAAATCTAATAAGGCATTTTCTAATTCATTGGAACGGCTACAACAGATACAACCATTACTCAATGTGGTGATTTGTGTTGCGCGATCACCAATAATGGCATTATCAATCGGTACTTCACCAAACTCATTTTCAATGACCGCGATTTTATGGCCATGATCAGCTTGTAGAATATGACGTAATAAGGTGGTTTTTCCAGCGCCGAGAAAACCCGTTAAAATCGTTACAGAGATAGGTTTCATTGTTATCCTCATTATGTCATCAATTAACAGCAGCGAAATCCACCTTTACCGCTACCACCATAACGCGCATCTTGGCGTTCGCGAAAGAACTCTTTGTACGTCATGACAGGCTTATCAGGATGATTGTCTGCCATGTGCTGTACATAAGTATCATAATCAGGGATACCCACTAACATACGCGCAGCTTGCCCAAGGTATTTACCTGTTTTGCCTAAATTTCCAAACATAGTATCACTCCAATACAAATGCCCTACATCGTGTTTATCACCATGCAGGGCACCGTTTATCGACTAAAGATTAGTGTGATGATGTTTTCACACCTTCTTTAGGTACTGGCACATAAGGTGTTTCTGCATCGGTACGTTCTGGGTTTTTATATGCCTTCATTGCCGTTCTGATACCATAGAAAATAATACCGTAGACGACAACTAAGAACAGGATACTTAGACCCGCATTAGTATAGTTATTAATAATAATGTGATTCATGTCGGTGATTTGCTGTGCAGTTAAATCAGCACCACCCGCAGCAATTTTCTCTTTATACGATTTCGCAAGATAGAGGAAACCTTCAAGTTGAGGGTTGTCACTGAATAGTTTCAATCCTAGTGCCCATGTAGTACAAATCAATAACCATACCGCCGGCAATACGGTGACATAGATATATTTACTCCGTTTCATCTTGATTAAAACGACAGTACTCAGGACTAAAGCAACCGCTGCCAACATTTGGTTCGAAATACCGAACAGTGGCCATAGGCTCTTAACGCCACCTAATGGATCGACAACACCTTGATATAATAGGTAACCCCATAGGCCAACACATCCCGCCGTTCCAATAATACCTGCAATTAAGGAGTCGGTTTTTTTCAGGAATGGAACGAAGTTACCCAATAAATCTTGTAGCATAAAGCGGCCTGAACGTGTTCCCGCATCCAACGCTGTTAGGATAAATAAAGCTTCAAAGAGAATACCAAAGTGATACCAGAAGCCCATATTGGCAGCAGGCATAATTTCATGGAATACATAAGCGATACCAACCGCTAGTGTTGGTGCACCACCAGCACGGTTCAGGACAGAAGGCTCACCGATATCTTTCGCCGTTTGCATGATCTGCTCAGGTGAAATGACGAATCCCCATGAACTGACGGTTGCAGCTGCATGCACAGACACATCTTTTAGCTGTGCCATAATTGCAGCACCATCTGGACCACCAAGCTCATGTAAATTAGGCATTGTGATACCTAAAGCAGCTGGCGGTGTATTCATGGCGAAATAAAGGCCTGGTTCGATAATGGAAGCAGCAACCAATGCCATAATCGCAACAAATGATTCCATCAACATCGCACCATAACCGATGTAACGCGCATCTTTTTCGTTAGCCAGTAGTTTTGGTGTTGTACCAGATGCTATCAAAGCATGGAAGCCGGATACTGCGCCACATGCGATGGTGATAAACAGGAATGGGAACAGCGTACCCTTCCAAACAGGACCTGTACCATCGACGAATTGTGTCACTGCTGGCATTTTCAATTCAGGATTTAAAATCACGATCCCAATAGCCAAGCCAACAATAACCCCAATTTTCAGGAAAGTAGCCAGATAATCACGAGGAGCTAGGATCAACCAAACAGGTAATAAAGCCGAAATAAAAGCATAACCAACTAAAACATAAGTAATGGTCGTATCTTTAAAGGTGAGAGCAGGTCCCCAATATGGGTCATGCGCGATCACTCCACCAAACCAGATAGATAAGATCAGCAAAGCAATACCAATGACTGAGACTTCCCCGACACGTCCGGGGCGGATATAGCGCATGTATATCCCCATAAACAGTGCAATTGGAACCGTCGAACAGACAGTAAATACACCCCATGGACTTTCAGCCAATGCTTTAACCACAATCAGCGCTAATACTGCAAGAATAATAATCATGATCAAGAAACAGCCAAAAAGGGCAATCGTCCCTGGAATTGGGCCAAGCTCTTCTTTGACGATTTCCCCTAATGATGCACCATTACGGCGTGAAGAGATGAACAACACCATAAAATCTTGCACCGCTCCCGCCAGTACCACCCCAGCGAGTAACCACAATGTTCCGGGTAAATAACCGACTTGGGCTGCTAATACAGGTCCTACTAATGGCCCCGCCCCCGCAATAGCGGCAAAGTGGTGACCAAATAACACGTTTTTATTAGTCGGTACATAGTTCAAACCATCATTATTAATCACGGCGGGTGTCGCGCGCGTTTCATCCAGCTTCATCACTTTTTTGGCGATATATAAGCTGTAATAACGATAGGCTATAAGGTAAACAGCGACGGAAGCCACAACTATCCATAATGCGCTAATGTGCTCCCCACGTCTGAGTGCGACTACCCCTAAACAGATCGCACCAATTATCCCCAGTATCATCCAAGGAATGTGCTTTAAAATACCATTTTTGTTCATAGAACACCCTTCTAAGGTAAAACGTACTTTTTTCGTGTTTTATTGACTTATCAAGGACAAACTAATTTGAAAGAGCGTAATGTTGTCGCAGTTAAGTCTGTTTTTGGCAGCCGTTATCACCATGTGTTAAGAAAAAGTTTGAGCTCTGCCATGGTTTATATGGTAGAAAATATCTATTTAAGAATGGCTAAAGTAAGCGTGAGCGGTTACATACAAAATTAAGCGGTCAAATTTTCACTGTGAATGGTTTTATTAGAAGAAAAAAGACCGCAGAAGTGTGATTTACTTAACAATAAACATTTATTATCAATAAGTTAATCATATTAATTGAAATGACAAAAATAAAACAATTTGTTACGTAGAAGCAATATAAACATCACTATCATCATTTAGTGATTGGGCTTTACCGTGCGACCGTTCAAATCAATCCATTTCCATTGACCGCCAGTCCACCAGCTATGTTCACCAGCCGTTTCGGTTTTGCAGCCTATCCCCACATTCGCGATACCATTTTCAAATGGATAAGCACAATCATATTCTGCGGCGATGACAATATCCCCTGTCTTTGCGTCAGCAAAACCAATTTTGTCGCCCTGTCGAATACGATAAACCCCCTCCTGAGCTTCATCAGGCCAATTATCAAAATAATAAGGTCGGTAAACCTCATTCCCCTGCCGGTCAATCACAATTACGCCCTGTTTAGGCTGGTTTTTTAAACAATAACGATAGGCAGAATCGGCTTCAAAACAGTTTAATGGTTTATCAGGTTGCTCCAGAAACTGAGCAAATTGTTCCGACAATGAATTGGCAAATGATATCGCGGGTATCACGATTAACATAACTATTAAACGTTTAATCATTTTTATTTCTTTTTAGAGCTAAATAAGTTGACCTCAATATACTGGGTATTACTGATCGTTAAACTAAGAATAGAATGAAAATGAGCCAATCAGATCATGGAAAAATTCCCCCAATAAATTCATTTACTTATTAATGATAATAAGAGAAATACAATTTTAAGAATTACATTAATGAGAAAAAACAACAGCATAATAGCTTCAATAAGCCATTTCCGAGTAGCCAATTTGAACCACCTCACATAAACATCATATTATTCACACGTTAATAAAATAAAGAGTTATTGTTAATAAAACGAAATTCAATGATGACAAAAATGTCACTTCGTCAGGGGAATCTATGAATAATAACAATTATGATTACATCATTGTTGGAGCAGGTTCTGCGGGATGTGTTATTGCCGCACGCCTTATCAAAGAAACACAATCACGGGTTTTGCTCCTTGAAGCCGGCGGCAATGACAATCATCTGTATATCCGTATGCCTGCGGGCGTTGCCAAAATTATTGCTCAAAAGAGCTGGCCTTATGAAACCGAGCCTGAACCTCATGCAAACAATCGAAAAATGCAGATAGCACAAGGCAAAGTCCTTGGCGGTAGCAGCTCGGTCAATGGCATGATTTATATTCGAGGCCAAAAACAAGACTATGATAACTGGGCCCAAGTCTATGGCTGTGATGGCTGGAGCTATCAAGACGTTCTACCTTGGTTTAAAAAAGCAGAACAAAATGAAAGTTTATCTGATAGCTATCACGGCACCTCAGGCCCTCTGCCTGTCAGTGAAAATCGCTATCGTCACCCTCTTTCCATGGCATTTATTCGGGCAGCCCAAGAACAGGGCCTACCCTATGTCAGCGACCTTAATGGTGAAAGCCAACAAGGGGTCAGTTTCTATCAAACAACGACTAAAAATGGAGAGAGAGCCAGCACCTCAAAAACATACCTCAAAAGTGTAGCTCAAAGCGATAAGCTCACTGTAAAACTCAATAAACAAGTTAACCGTATCATTATTCGTGATGGGGAAGCGGTAGGAGTGGCTTATCAAGGAAACGATGGTCATGAAATAGAAGCATTCGCACAGAAAGAAGTTATTATCTGTGCCGGCGCAATGGGCTCCGCTAAGTTATTAATGTTATCAGGGATTGGTCCACAAGATCATCTTAGTACGCTCGGTATTGAAACTATCGTGGATCTTCCTGTTGGCAAGAATTTCCATGACCATCTACATATGTCTATTAATGTCACAACCAAAGATCCCATTAGCCTTTTCGGGGCAGATCAAGGGATTAATGCCTTGAAGCATGGATTTCAATGGCTCGCTTTTCGCAGTGGTTTATTAGCCTCGAACGTACTCGAAGGCGCTGCATTTATCGATAGCTGTGGTCAAGGCCGCCCAGATGTGCAAATCCATTTTTTACCTATTCTCGATAGTTGGGATGATGTTCCTGGCGAGCCGCTTCCCGCTACACATGGATTTACCTTAAAAGTGGGCTATTTACAGCCGAAATCACGCGGGGAATTACTGCTGCGTAGTCAAGATCCTCAAGCCCCTCTGAAAATTCATGCCAACTACTTAGCTTCTCCAGAAGATATGGAAGGTTGTAAGCGTGCCGTCAAATTCGGTTTGCAAGTTCTTGAATCAGAAGCTTTGCAAGCGGTCAGTAAAGAAACACTGATGCCACCAGCACAAGTCCGCGATGATGATGCGGCATTAGAAGAGTTTGTACGTAATTTCTGTAAAACGGTCTATCACCCCGTTGGTAGTTGCCGTATGGGAAAAGACGCAGCAACCTCTGTTACTGATTTACGCTTACGAGTTCATGGTATCAACAAACTCCGTGTTATTGATTGCTCTGTTATGCCTGAAATTCCAAGTGGCAACACCAACGCACCAACAATCATGATCGCTGAACGCGGTGCTGCCATGCTCATACAAGATAATCACTAATGAGCGAATACTAAGCCACAATTTATTCGCTCATACATTGTGGCTTTTCGTTAACCACTCACATTAACCGTTTGAGCCGCTTTTTTCGCCATATCGAGCGCATTATCAATCGAATCAGCTATTGCGAGTGCAACCCCTAAACGGCGAGTTCCTGCTATTTCAGGTTTTCCAAATAGACGCAATTGAATATCAGAACCCAGCGCTTGTTTAAGCCCTGAAAAAACAATATTTTGACTATGTAATTCAGGCAAAATAACCGCTGATGCACTGGGTCCATATTGGCGGATCATGCCAATAGGTAAGCCTAAAAATGCACGCACATGTAAAGCAAACTCGGATAAATTTTGTGAGATGAGTGTGACCATTCCAGTATCATGTGGTCGGGGAGAAACTTCATTAAAAATGATATCGTCACCACATACAAATAACTCGACTCCAAACAAACCATATCCACCTAATGCCGTAACAATCTTTGCAGCGACCTCCTGCGCATTTTGCAACGCTTTTTCGCTCATATGCTGTGGTTGCCATGATTCACGATAATCACCTTTTTCTTGGCGATGCCCAACAGGTGCACAAAAATGAATACCGTCACTTGCGCTGACCGTTAACATGGTGATTTCAAAATCAAAATGCACCATTTTCTCAACAATCACGCGTCCTTGACCGGTGCGCCCACCCTCTTGTGAGTAGTGCCATGCAGATTCGAGCTCTTGTTCACAACGAATGACACTTTGTCCTTTACCTGAAGAGCTCATGACTGGCTTCACAATACATGGAAAACCTATCTCATTGGCAGCATTGATAAAATCAGTTTGCGTTTCAACAAACCGATAATCTGAAGTGGGCAAACCCAGTTCTTCTGCTGCAAGTTTACGTATGCCTTCACGGTTCATTGTTAAATAAACAGCATGTGCAGAAGGCACCACTTTTTGTCCTTGCTGTTCTAATTCCACAAGGGTTTTTGTCGCGATAGCTTCAATTTCTGGAACAATAAAATCGGGTTTTTCTTGCGCTACCAGCTGGCGAATCGCATCGCTATCTAACATGTTAATGGTATAGCAACGATGAGCAACGTGCATTGCAGGCGCATTGTCATAACGATCGACCGCAATAACCTCAATGCCCAAACGCTGACATTCAATAGCCACTTCTTTTCCTAGCTCACCTGAACCGAGTAACATAACTTTTGTTGCAGAAGGACAAAGTGCTGTACCTAATTGATTCATGATAGATAACCTTGTATGCAAATATGCCAATTTAATGGCGAAGATTATATACGCAATCGTTTGCTTTAACCACTAAAGATCTGAGCAATCTCTCCCATCTCAAATAATACATTACAGTCTTGGTGTTTTATCGCGCCCAGTAACGTAAGGAACCCGTTTATGGTATTCGTTGTAACGCTTATGCAATAAAGCAATAATGCAGCAGAGTAACCCCAACCAAATTAATGAGAAACTGACTCCTTTTACCCAATCAAATAGCTCATTAAATAAGAATACCGCCAGTAAAAATTGAATTGTCGGTTCAATATATTGTGCCAGTCCGATTACCGTCAATGTCGTGCGCTTAATTGCGGCGGTAAAAAACAGTAATGGAATAATCGTGACAGGAGCAGCGAGCATATAGAGTAGTTTAATTTGCCAATCCCCTGCGGCTACAGCACTATTCTCATTAACAGAGAGCCACCACGTGATCCCACCAGCGACAGGCAGTAACCAAATGGCTTCAATAAATAGTGAAGTAATAACATCGAAACGAATGAATTTACGGATCAAACCATAAACCGCAAAAGCACTGCCCATCACCAATGCAAGTAAAGGTAATTCACCATACTGCAAAATTTGAAAGCAAACGCCCGAAAAAATGAGTAATACCGCCATCTTTTCCGCGACAACAAGCCTTTCGTGTAAAAAAACAACGCCGAGTAAAATGGAAAATAAAGGATTAATAAAATAACCAAGACTCGCGGCTAGCACTTGCCCATGGGTTAAAGCATAGGTGAATGCGCCCCATGATATCGCCATAATCGCCGAACTAAATAGGCACAAAATTATCGAACGTTTATCCGCCCATACTTGTTGCCAAGCCGTTTTATTTTTAATCAGCAGACGGATCAGTAATAAAAAAGGGATCGACCAAATCACACGTTGAGCCAATAACTCTAAAGGTTCTGCTCCGGGTAATAAACGGTAAAAAAGTGGCGTGATCCCCCAAAGAATATAAGAAAAGATAGCTAATACTACCCCTGATCTTAGTAGCATAATTAATCCAAAATAGATGTTTTACAGATAAAATTTTACTGCCAGTATCATACGCTTTTATCTATTAATTTGAATTAATTAACATCACTATTCACATTAATATAGTCTTAGTTTTAAAGCTCTCGAATATGTAATGGTGGTTGCTGATTAATAAACAGAGTTAACTCTTTCTGCGTTGGCGCCGCACTTATTGCCCCCTTACGCGTCGTTGCTAGCGCCCCACAAGCAGTAGCTTGAGTGATAATATTCATCAAATATTCCTCATTATCACTTAACCCAGCCTGAGCAATCGCTGCAAGCAGTCCTGCCATAAATGCATCTCCCGCCCCTGTGGTATCAACACTTTCAACCCGAAATGCACTCATACCTATTTGTTGGTTATGCGTCAAAACGATGCAGCCTTTGGCTCCTTGAGTGATAACTTTCAAACGAGCAGGATACCGTTTAAGCTTCTCGATGGCATTATCTAAGCTAAGGTCATCAACCAACCACAACAGTTCTTCTTCTGAAAGTTTCAGTATATCCGCCTGATAAGCAAATTGGTCGACCCTTGTCTGCATTTCAATAGGATCTGACCACATTTGAGGACGAATATTAATATCAAAACTGAGTAATCCCCCCGCTTGTTTAAGTTGCTCAATAGCCGCAGTTAATGAAGTGCGACACACAGGATGCACCAGTGCCAATGAGCAAAAATGCAATATCGCTTTTTCAAATGCAGGTAGATTTTTATGACTTAAGAACTGATCCGCCGACGGCGAGACTAAAAAAGAAAATTCACGTTCCCCATTTTCTTGTAAAGACACTAAAACGGTGCTGGTATGATATTTTTCATCAAATTCCATCGCACGGGTATCGACCCCCATATCAAATAACGTCTTTTGCATAAAATGGCCAAAAGCATCTTCACCAACACGTCCAATAAAACCGCTAGGCTGTCCTAGCTTAGCAACTCCCGCTGCAACATTGACAGGAGCGCCACCAGCACAAGCTTCATATTGCATACTGTGCAAAGGAATTAAATCAACGACTGCATCTCCTAAAGACCAAACTTTCATAGGCTCTCCATCTCGACAATGAGTGACTCAACTAGCAATCATCACAATTAAAACAAATTAATGCTAGAAACTGCTTTTTGTTAACGTTAACATGATTTGTATTGAGTATAAATAAAAAACAGTTCGTAACGCGTGCGTTAGGTCACACCATCACATGATACGAATCACACTCCATTAAATAACCCACTATTCCACAACGATTGTATAGATAGAAATCATTAGTAACGAAAGGAACCATGATGAAACAGCGTATTCACCAAGCATCGATAGCACTTGAAATAGCGAGACAATCTCTCAACAGGCAGTTTTATCCTGAATATCATCTTGCAACCTACGCCGGCTGGCTGAATGATCCTAATGGGCTCATTTATCATGATGGGTTATATCATGCATTCTACCAGCACCATCCTTACAGCGCTGACTGGGGACCTATGCATTGGGGACATGCGACAAGTAAAGATATGATCCACTGGTCACATCAACCTATCGCGCTTGCTCCTAGTGATGAATATGATCGTGATGGATGCTTTTCAGGATCAGCCGTCAGTGATCAAGGCAAGTTATACTTATTTTATACTGGCCATATTTGGTTATCCAATGCAGGAGATGACAGCCAAATCTATCAAGCGCAATGTTTGGCCATAAGTCATGATGGTATTCATTTTGAAAAACACGGCGTCGTGATCCCTTCGCCTGAAGGTTACATGCATTTTCGAGACCCTAAAGTTTGGTTTCAGGATTCACGCTGGTGGATGGTTGTTGGCGCAAGAGATAGTCTCGATCAAGGACAAATTTTGCTCTTTAGCACCGATGACTTACTGAATTGGCCTGAAGAGTACCAAATACTGGCTAAAACAGACGATAAAAATGTTTATATGTGGGAATGTCCTGACTTTTTCCCGTTAGGCGAGCAATTCATCACACTATTTTCTCCTCAAGGAAAAAAACCATCTGGGCATCAATATCGAAATCGCTTTCAAAATGGTTATCTCGTCGGGAATTGGGCACCCGATCAATCTTATGAAATAACCAATCATTTTGCTGAAATCGATTTTGGTCATGATTTTTATGCGCCACAAACTTTTTTAGCTGAAGATGGCCGCCGTATTGCTATCGCGTGGATGGATATGTGGGAGAGCCATATGCCAACAAAAGCGCACGGCTGGGCAGGCAGCTTTACTGTACCTAGAGAATTAACGTTAAACGCCCAAGGAAAGGTACTGGTCAATCCGATCAAAGAGTTACAATCATTAAGACAACAAGCGGTTAACCTCTCCGCTTGTACACTGGAAAAAAATAGCACGCTACCGATTTACCATGATGCTATCGCGTGTGAAATTGAATTAATTTGGGATTTACAAAACAGTCCCGCTGAAAAATTTGGTTTTTGGCTTGGTAACGGTACACAGTTTTTTATTGATGGACAGACACAGCAATTAACCTTATCCCGCCACTATCCTGAACATATCATCAGCGATTACCGTAGCGCCCCACTCCCACAAACTCGCTATCTCACCATACGTGCTTTTATTGATAGATCGAGCCTTGAAGTATTTATTAATGAAGGTGAAATGTGTTTTACCAGTCGAATTTATCCACAAGAAGGCGAGCGGGCTTTGACACTGTTTACAATTAACCAAAGTGCAAAGTTGATCAAAGGAACATTGTGGCCACTAAAAAGTGTCGCTGAATAATATGACCTGCGAGGATCGCTGATATCAGAGCGATCCTATCTCGTTAAAGAGATTCCCTATCGAGTAAATCACAAGAGACATATTGTGTCCCATTATTTTTCCTTTGCTCAATAATATGTAATGCGGCTTGTTGCCCTAATTGATAATGAGGCAATACAACGGTGCTTAATGGCGGATAAAATAGCTCTCCTACACCGATCATATTGTCATAGCCTAATACCGCAACATCCTCTGGGATACGTAACCCCTTACTCAGTAATACTTGATAAGTTAAAAAAGCAATACGGTCATTACCACAAACCACCACATCAAAATCAGGTTTCGCTTGCTTGCAATGTCGATTGATAAGATCAATCACATCACGATAGTGTTCATCCCCTAATGCTAAATGATACTGCTTTAAGGACTCCTCCCGTAGACCAGCACAACGCCATGCAGACTCCACAGCCTCTCTACGCGTTTTTCCTGCCACTGTTTCTTGCGGAATATATAAACAAAGGGGTTTTCTATAACCTTTTTCAATCAGCCGACATATCGCCTGATATTGACCATTGTAGTCATCAGGAATATAGGCAGGAAAACGATTTTGAGGGTCGATGCAATTTGCCAGCACTAAATGACTTTTATGCAGTCCTTCTGGAATAGTGACTTCACGTAATCCCATCGTTGTATAAATAATACCATCCGGCCGCTGAGACAATAATTGCCTTACGGCTCGTTCATTGTCTTCATTTGATGTGATGTTAACCACAAAACTACTCCAGCCAAATTGCCTTGCTGTCTGTTCTATTGAAAGAATGACCTCGACTGAGTATGGTGTCGTCGCTGTATCAAGCGCTAAAACACCCACGGTAGATATTTTCGAGCCTTTCCCTCGAATTTTTCTAGCCGAAAAATCAGGAACATAATTTAATGTTTGAATGGCTTGCTGCACCTGCTTAAGCGTCTCAGGTTTCAGCAGCTCGGGATTATTGATAGCTCTTGACACGGTCATTAGTGAAACATTAGCAAGTCGAGCTACATCTTTTAAAGAAGCCATTAAGTATTTTCACTCAGCCAGATATTAATAAATAAAAATTCTAACATGATAAAGATAAAAATCACCTACAGGAGTGATTAAATAACCTTGTTATTATCACGAATGAAACTATACTAAAATCTAGCAATAAGGCTTTTTATGACTACTATTTTACGATATTATCGTTCCATTACATAAAAAATTTTTATAACATGTCAGTAATATTTGATGTAGTTAATAAAAAGTAAGTGTAAATACTTATTATTTTGTCAGTCATTTATTAATTCTTACTCACTGACACAAACGTTAACCATTATTTCTACTTTTATATTAAATTTACCTAGCTGTGAAATATAATATAAATTAAGGTCTGTAAATACATTAATAATAAAACTAAAAAATTAGCAAGAAAATATTACCATTGGCTTACTTAGCCATCTGGTTCTACCTATTTTTTCAAAATTATATGAATATCAAATCAGTGTAACAGGAGTATGGTGATGAATAACACCATTCACGTAATCATAGAAAATGATAATGTCATTAAGAATAAACTGAAACTAATGATGGAATCTTTTGGTTTTAATTTTAAGTTCTATAATGACGAAACGTTATTTACAAGTAATTATACGTACCCTCAAGAAGAAGGAGCTAAAGAGTGTGTATTAATATTCTTAAACAATGAAAATAACCATATTGGCAGATTGAATAATATCGACGGCTCACTCGGTATTATCCCATTTATCGTCCTCTCCGAAAAACCATCAGTAGAACTTTGCCGTGAAAGTTTTAAATCTGGTGCCTTTGATTTCTTTTCATTCCCATTTAAAGATTCTGATATCGTCCATGCGATAAACAATGCGATGGAACACTTTGTTAGTGAACATGCAGAACTCAATAAATACAACAAATTAACCGAT
Organism: Providencia sp. PROV080; assembly: GCF_033688105.1. Classification (NCBI taxonomy): domain Bacteria; kingdom Pseudomonadati; phylum Pseudomonadota; class Gammaproteobacteria; order Enterobacterales; family Morganellaceae; genus Providencia; species Providencia sp. PROV080. Next base: position 1,259,159 of record NZ_CP096346.1, on the reverse strand, counting down.
AAATTTGATCGGCTTTCCAATCGAGAAAAAGAGATCATGGACATGATCCTTGAAGGCAATACAAGCAAGGAAACCGCTGAAAAATTAGCCCTTTCCCCTAGAACCGTTGAAGTACACCGATCAAATATTTATACAAAACTCGGTATAAAATCGTTACCGCAATTAATACAAGAATATGAGTATATAAATACATACTCTAGGAATTTATGAACTCATTGTTCATCAATGATTACTGTAGATAAAATTAATTTAGCTATTAATTAATCAGAAAATTTAACTATTTAATATAGTTTTATTTCAAATATTAAGATTTTACAGCTTTAATCACTATAGTTCATTTATATGGCTAGATTAATGGCATAGGCTGTCGTCTGTTTACTTACAACGTACAGCCTTCTTCGCTTATATCGTAATCTTACTTAGAAAAATTATTACTTACGTGATGAAATTATTTCGCATATTATTTCTATATCACTAAGTAATATTAATCATGACCGTACAAGTTACAGCCATTAATTTTAAAACTAAGTTACCGCTTTGTGAAATGTTATTATCTGAAAATTCACTTAGTATAAAAAAAAACAGTTCAAAATCGATATCTTAACATCAATCGTTAGTCAATAATTTTACCCTCCCTTCATTTTTAAATGACGATATTCATTAGTTGGAAACTTTAATATTACATCTAAAGTGAAATAAAACATTTTGTCTCCAAATGGCTATGCCATCGTCATTATTAAGAATATTCGTTAAATTATTTGTGATTTGTAAGTGTCTTAATCTTTATTGCTAAATATCAGCAGAAGCTCTCTCTTTTTTTCGTAACATTACTTATTATAAATCGATATCTATCGCCGCTAAGACTCACCAGAGGAGAAGAATATGATTGGTCTCATTATTGTTTCTCATAGCAAATTGCTTGCTGATGGAGTGCTCCAACTCGTAGAGCAGATACAGAATAAACAGCATTGTCAGATAATCACTGCGGCGGGTGTTGATGATGACACCCACCCTATTGGTACAGATGCAGTGAAAGTCATGGAGGCGATCGAAACCCTAGCAGATGCTACAGCGATTATTTTATTAATGGACTTAGGTAGCGCATTACTCAGTGCAGAAACTGCTCTCGACCTCATTGACGCTGAATTGGCAAAAAAAGTGCATTTGTGCAGTGCACCTTTAGTCGAAGGAGCCATTGCTATCACTGCCTCTGCATCTACTGGTGCGTCAATTGATACAATTTTAAATGAAGCACGCCAAGCGCTTTATCCAAAACAACAGCAATTGAATGAGGCTAACGACATAACAGAGAAAGAAACACCAGCGCCTAGCAGCTTCTCTGAAAAAGCCATGATGACGGAATGGTTGGTACAGAATCCTTCAGGACTTCATATTCGCCCTGCGGCTAAATTGGCAACATTACTTTCAGGTTTTAAAGCAAAACTGGAATTACAAAACAACGAAAAGCGTGCAGATGCTAAAAGCATGAACCAAATCGCGCTATTACAGGTTCATCAAGGGGATAAAATTAGGCTTATTGCAGAAGGAGTAGATAGCCAAGAAGCTATCGACGCATTTAATCAACTGGCACAACAACACTTTGGTGATAATATCAGCACATCAAATGCGAATTCACTGATAGGAAAAGCCGCTTATGTTCCTTCCGTAACCGGATTTGCCTATCATATCCCTGAAAATAGCAAACTTTGCACTTTCTCTTATCAAGGCAGTAAACATGAGCTAGAGACGGCAACTCAAGCCATTAAAAGACTACAAAGACAGTTAAATACCCTAGCTGATTCACTCGCTGAGACTTATGGAAAAGAGATTGCCAATATTTTTCATGGCCACAGTGTATTATTAGATGACGATGATCTTATCGATTCCATTAAGCAAAAAATAGAACATGAATCGATAACGGCCTATGATGCCATATCCCAAGTATTTAGTGAAATATCAGAACAGTACCAACAACTCGATGATGACTATTTGCAAGCGCGATTTATTGATATTGATGACTTAAAAAACCAGCTACTTATGTCAATATCGTCGGCATCCTCCTCCCCTTTGGTGCTTTCTGAGCCGACAATCCTTCTGACTCATCACTTAGGTCCTTCAGAATTACTGCACTATAACAACGCTAACGTGGTCGGAATTGCTCTCGCTCAGGGGTCCCCTTATTCACACACCTGTATTATTGCAACCAAAATGGGGATCCCCATTTTAGTCAATCTTGGTGAGAAAATTGATGAAATTCCCGAAAATGCAAAATTAACGCTATCCGTTGCAACAGAAACATTAACTATTGAGGCGCCTATTTCTGCATAAATAAACGATACGGCTTGCGATGTTTTAAAATCAGCATAATGTTCAACCATCGCAAGCCTCAACACAAGTCAGCCCAATGATGCGCAACAATACCTGCTAGCATTAACCCAAAATGATCCTTTTAAGCTTGTTAAGAAGACTGATGTTATCAAACCTATTTCCCCCTCTTCTAATGGCGTGAAACCGCTGCATCGAATTGCTACTTATATTCCTTGATGTCGATATCATACTGCTTCAACTTACGCCAGAGAGTCGTTCTTCCCATATTCAGCACTTGGTACATTTGCTGAATTTTTCCGTTACATACCTTAGCAGCCTCAATAATTGCTGATTTTTCAATTTCATGAATATTCAGTTCTCTAACGCAGGTAGCGGCACAATTATCAAAAGTCATATCCTGCATCTGAAGGTGACACTTAATTTTTTCACTGATTTCACGGGCGATCGATTGGGTTAACGCAAGAAGAAGGGTGTTATTTACCGTCTGAGATGCCAAAATAATGATGGCAACGAGAGTTTCATTTTCACTAAGAATAGGCGCGAGATAATAAAAGGTTCCCTGCCATTTGATTGGATGCTTAAACAAGCTAAGTGGGGTTTCCTGCATATCACAGGTTGCTAAAATATTGTGAATGAAAAAGGAGTTCTTCCAAATACGATTGGACCACAGCATCTCACCATAAGGTTCGATTAATGCAGTATCTATTACCAAATCGTTGATAGGTGACAAACCCTTTTCGATAGCAAGACTCGCAATATCAATTAACACGTCGGATGAAATAGTTCTTGCTATCTCTTCCTGTTCAGGAAAAATCACTGGAGATGAAAAATCAACAGACATAGCCATCCTTATACACCGATAAGTTATACTTTGATTATGTCTATTTTTTATTAAATTTTAATATCTCAAATCAAATAATCTATTGATAGATTTTTATCTATTGATCTAGAACAAAAAGTCAGGATATATCCAAATCAGAGATTATTACTGTCGCTGAGATAAAACGATTTCTTACTTATCCGATAAGAGTAAAATGCCCCAGTGATTGACATTCCAACGATTAGGGCACTTTACTGTTGATGTGCGGGTTATTCGTTAACGATCGACCCCCAGAGGTCATACTCATCAGCGTGTTCAATCAACACGTTAACAACATCACCGGGTTTCACTCCGAATTCACCATTCAAATAAACCATACCATCAATCTCAGGAGCATCAGCCATACTACGACCAATCGCGCCTTCATCATCGACTTCATCAATCATTACTGGTAAACGGCGGCCTATTTTTTCTTGTAATCTTTCGGTTGAAATCTGTTGCTGCAATTGCATAAAACGATGATAACGCTCTTCTTTAACATCCTCAGGAACTTGATCAGCAAGTTCGTTCGCTTTCGCCCCTTCAACTGGACTATATTTAAAGCAACCTACGCGATCAAGACGAGCCTCTTGCAAGAAATCGAGCAACATTTGGAAATCGTCTTCCGTTTCGCCGGGGAAGCCCACAATAAAGGTCGAACGTAACGTTAATTCAGGGCAGATTTCCCGCCAACGCTTGATGCGTTCGAGAGTTCTTTCTACTGCCCCAGGACGCTTCATTAACTTTAAAATCTTTGGACTCGCGTGCTGTAATGGAATATCCAAATAAGGAAGTACTTTACCTTCCGCCATTAAAGGAATGACATCATCAACATGTGGGTATGGGTAGACATAATGCAAACGTACCCACACGCCAAGTGATGCGAGCTGTTCACATAATCCAACCATACTGGTTTTTACCGGTTTACCATCCCAAAACCCCATGCGATGCTTAACATCAACACCATAAGCAGAAGTATCTTGAGAGATCACTAATAATTCTTTAACCCCTGATTCAACCAAGCGCTTTGCTTCATTTAATACATCCCCGATAGCACGACTATCTAAGTCACCACGCATTGATGGAATAATGCAGAATGTACAACGGTGATTACAACCTTCTGAAATTTTAAGGTAGGCATAATGTTTTGGTGTTAATTTAACACCTTGCTCAGGAACTAAACTTAGGAAAGGATCATGTTCTGGCTTTGGTACATAGTGATGAACATGATTGAGAACTTGTTCATAGCTATGAGGACCTGTGATTTCCAGCACTTTAGGATGAACTTCGCGAATTTGATTTTCTTTAGCGCCAAGACATCCAGTCACAATTACTTTGCCGTTTTCATTTAATGCTTCACCAATCGCTTCAAGCGATTCTTGAACCGCACTATCAATAAAACCGCAAGTATTAACAATAACCAAATCAGCATCATCATAACTTGGTACGACTTGATAGCCATCCGTACGTAGTTCAGTCAGGATGCGCTCAGAATCAACAAGATTTTTCGGGCAGCCAAGTGAAACGAAGCCAATTTTTGGCACCGGATTAGTATTTTGCGACATAACTCACTTCTTTTATTGTTTTAAAAAATGGGCTGGATTTTACCTGAAGTATAGTAGGAATTGTATAAATTTTTATCTATAAAACTATTTTTATTAAACGATTTATGCTTGGCGGATTTTGTCGATATAAAGCCAAAAACCATGAGCGCCTTTCTTGTTGATAGCTACAAAATTTAGCTTATGTTACCATTTGAATTCCTGAAAATAATTGATTACAACGACTCGCCTTTAGAAAATGAAAAAATACAATAACAAAAAACGTAAAAACAAAAGTCGAAATAGAAACCACGATAGCGACAACCGTCATATTGTTAGCACTGATAGTCGGAATCGTGATAATAGTACTCGCAACGAGCATCGTCATTACACCCATTTAGAAACAATGGCTTACCCATTACCTAATGAATTAAAACTTCCTATAGCATCGATCATTGGACATGGTAATCAAACATTTACTTATTTTATATGGCTATTTTGTACTTTAATATGTGCATTGACTTCTCTTATTCTATGGAATGTTATCTCAGGAAGGTTCCTTTTTGTCACTATTGAGATCGTCCTATTAGTTTCATTTTATACTCTACTAAAACGATTTAATAAAACTGTTAGTTATTTTTCTATCGATAATAACGGATTTCGCTTTATTTGTGATCCATATCCAAACATGAACGTTGAAATACTCTGGGAAAATATTTGCTCTGAATATGTTGTTCATATCGAAACAGGCGGTAGATATAGTCCTAACTATCTTGTTTTTCAGTATAAAAACGCCTCAAATGAGAGTAAAGAATATAAATTACCCATCGAAAATTGGATTAACTATTCCCCCTTCTCTCCAGTAGAAAAAAGAAAATTGATGCTCAAAGCGCTACTTAAAGGGCTTGCGAGAATTCCTGATATCAAAATCAACCAACGTGTATTCACTAAACTCGATATAGACCCACAAACATTTAAATTTGCACCATCAAAGAGAAGGTCAGAAAATATATATTGCATGATTTTGACCATCATCGTTTTAGGAATTTCATTGATGTTATGGCTATTTTGGGTCACAATTTTACCGCTTTCATGGGCTTTAGTTTTGTGCTTAGCTTCAACTGTGCTTATCGCTATTGGGGTAATTCTATTCTTTACTTGGCTTTATCCCGAATTCGAAGGCAATATCCGCTATATCAATGATATTAATAAATAATCATCTTAACTGTAGCATTTTTTTCATTTGGGCAACCAAGTGACATGAAGCCAATTTTTGGCGCCGGATTGGTATTTTGCGACTTAACTCACGTCTGTTATTGGGTTAAAAATGAGCCGAGTTTTACCTGACGTATATTTTAGCGCTATAAATCGCTTTTTCAGCAGAACCATAGACTCTTATAGCGGCTCAATTCGCAGTTCATCTGTAGTGATCACATTAGCCGTCCGATAGATGATTGTTCTATTCTGAAAATCTTTCCGCGAGATAACCTCCCCTTAATTGATCGTAACTCTGTCTATAACGAGAATAAAACATCCTTAATCAGCACGATAACGAGTTAAAAAATAAGCTTATTTATACGAAAAATGATGAATGTTAATAAAGTGAGATAGAGTAAAGTATAAAAAACTCGAACTAAAATTTATATTTAGCGGAAATTTAATCGTGTAACTAATGCTAAAAAGTATTGATTATTGAGTTCTCGTTTATAAATTTATTCGTATAAAAAGCTATTATTTCATTGTGTGATAGATCATAAGATTATAGGGTAAACAATGCAAAACAAGGAGCCTGTCTTGGTAAAAAAATCCAATAAAATAATAAGTTACCTAGCGTTATTAATGATAACGGGTTGCTCTAACACGATAAAAAACCATGACCCTATACTTGTTAACGATTTTCAAGACCAGTATGTTGATTATATTTTAGTTCCCGTCACGATAAATGGTAAGAAATACACATTTTTATTAGACACTGGCTCATCAACATCTGTTATTGATCAATCCTTGGTCAACAAATTAACAAGCAACCTTGATGCACCACCCGCCTTTTATCAAAAATACTTTAATGTCGTAAAAACTGTCAGTGATAATAAAAAAATGGCGGACGTTAATTTTGTTAATCCCATTTCCTTTTATATTGGGGAAAAGTACTTTAATGGCGGAGACTTCTGGGCTGCAAATGATCTTAGCCTGCTATCACAAATGGTAGGCGAAAATATTTCAGGGATACTCGGTATTGATATTTTTAGACGATTAAATTGGGAAATCGATAACAAAAATAAAGTATTAACGCTCTATGATAATCCTCCTAATATCAATAACTATGAGCAGTGTATTACATATGATGATTACACGCTTGGAGCTCCCTCTTTCAATGCTTACTTTGATGATAAGACCTATGTGAATGTTAAATTAGATACTGGATCCAAAGTGAGCTATTTGTCTTCTGAATTTTTAGATTATCTAAAAGAAAATAAAATCAATAAGATGGAAAAAATAGAACAATTTGACAATGCAATTACCATCGATTTTTCTGGTGTGAATAACAAAAAAGAAGATCTGTATCGAATTCAGCAAGTTCAATTAAATGATACTACACTCATCGACCAAAAATTTGCTGAAAATAATAATAATGCTTATGCTATTGGCATGTCTGCATTAGCTTCATTTGATAAATATCTATTATCACCAGATAGAATGCTCATCTGCTATAATAGTCATAAATCCCCAGAGAAAGAATTGGAGGATATTAGAAAAATAAATATCCGGATGTTTAATAACAATATTGAATTCTTTTATAATAATGAGGATACCCTCGCTAAATACCCTATTCAAAATGGGGATGTTTTAATGAGTCTTAATGGGGTTTCATACCCAACAAAGGCTTTAGTCAAAGTGCAACATTTGATCAATACATTACCCAAAGGACAGCTATCTTTGGTTTTACGTCGACAAGGAACGTTAATAAAAGTCGATTTTTAAAATCCATATTATTCCAATTTGATTAATCAAACACCATTTTAAAATGTTTAAATAACAAATAGATAGCTAATAGAAATAATCCGAATCACACCGTCAGATGATGTGATTCGGATTGCAAAATATGATTGATTAACGATTAATCGAACGAGCAATACGCGAGTAAGTGTGCCTCACACCACGGATAACAATGCCATAATTAAGAATGTTTTCAGGTAATGCAATACCGTTATAGCCTGAATCACCAATATGATGTAGATCTGTTCCTGCCATTTTGCACATCAACGCAATTTGACGGATGGTTTGTAAATCAGCGCCTTCTTGTGATGTTCCAATCGCTGTCATTGTTAATACACCTTGAGAATGACAGTAAGCCACCATCCTTTGCACAAATTCAGCTGAAATACCGGGTACCGTTCCCGGTGCGGGCAAAAGGATCACATCGGCACCGCTATCAATAAAACTTCGAATATCAACTTCTGTAATCAACTGCTCTGCTGACTCATTGAGAACACCAGCAGCGTGCATTTTTCCGGTAATTAAAATGACCTCTTCACCAACAACCGCTTTTAATTCTTTTAGACTTAAATTGATTTCTTGATTGGTGACTCCATTACCCGGATTGCCCGTTAGCACAATAATGTCAACGCCCATCTCCTTTAATTTTATTGCGTTTTTTACCGTGGCTAAACGGCCTTCAGAAATCTTCCACTGCACATCCTGATTGGGATTATTAAACCCCGCAGGAACAGGTTCCAGATTTACACCAATGGCTCGACCTGTAAGGTGTTTTAAAGTCCGGATAATCTCTTGTGGTTCTATATTTGAAGGGAGACCTTGCACAACCGGATTATCAACATCAAAAATATTCAATAATAAAATATCCGCCCCTTGACTTGCGGCGAGCTCCGCATTTGTCACATTCATTAAAACAGGCTGTATCGTACCAATGGTTTCAGAAACCAAAAGGCGCCCTTCACTCCCCTTAATGGCTTCTAATAACGCCTTTTTATTCATGCGCGATATTTCAGAAGCGGTACAATCAAGATAACGTTTTTGCATGCTTTACACCTTTATTTATTCGTAGGCTAATAATAAATAAACTCTGTTCAATTTATCGTGACATATAATCAATAAGCTGAATACATTTTGGCTCAAAAGATATTTTTCAAAAAATAATAACTTTCCTACTGTAACTATTTTTCTAAAACTTTTCATATATTTGGCTATAAATTAAATTTTTGGCCTCAAACTTTAACTTGAACAGCATGAATAATAATGATTATCATTGCGTTCCAATAATAAATAATGGTAAGGACAAGACGATGAAACTCGCTTATCAAGCAGCTGTTTCGGGTTTAGCTTTATTCTCAATCACTGCTTTTGCTCAAGAATATCCTTTAGGACAACCTATCATTAAAGATGGAATGGAGATTCAAGGGGTTTATCTTCAACCAATAACAATGGATACAGAAGAAGGCCATCAAGGGATGTCCCACCTTGCTGCCGATAAAGCAGATATCCATTTAGAAGCAGATATCCATGCGGTTGAGGATAATCCAAATGGATTTGCTGAAGGTGATTGGATCCCATACCTCACTATCGAATACACAGTCAAAAAACTCGGCGATAAGCCACAAACTCAAACAGGCACATTCATGCCGATGGTCGCTAGTGATGGCCCTCATTATGGTCAAAACATCAAATTGGATGGCAACGGTAAATACCAAGTCACCTATAAGATCTATCCGCCATCCCATAATAAACAAGTCGCATTTGGTCGCCATATTGATAAAGAAACAGGGGTAGCTCCATGGTTCAAACCTTTTGAAGTTTCATGGGAGTTTGACTATGCGGGTGTAGGCCGAAAAGGTAGCTACTAACCCACAGATCGATACTCAGCGTTATTCTCGACGCGGCAAAACGACAAGCATATGAAACACGGGAAATAGCTAGAAACGATCCCCCCGTGTACAGAAAGGAGTCAACAACGCTGCGACTTGCAATATAACGGGTATATCATTTCAGGGCTAGCCGCTGCTTAATTGCTGCGTATAGCCCTTTTATTTGTCGTTATGTTTAGAGCCAATAAAATGAAAACATTACTAAGTTTAGCCCTTTTGCTATTTTCAGCACTCATACCCAATGCGGCTTTCGCAGCAGAAAAATTTACCGTTGAATTAGAAATGAAGAACGGTGATTTAATCCCACGTGTGCTTGAAGTTCCTGCAAAAACGATTATTCGTATCAAAATAACTAACACAGGAACTGAACCCGCTGAGTTTGAAAGCACACAATTGCGTAAAGAAAAAGTTCTCGCGCCGGGAGCTAGCTCTGTTGTGGTTATTGCTCCCCTAAAACCGGGAAGTTATACCTTTTTTGATGATTTCCACCTGTCTCACCCAAAAGGTGAGATCATCGCGAAATAGAAGGATAAATTATGGGGCAAGTTCTATTTGTTGTCTGGCGAGAAAGCTTTGAAGCATTGCTAGTCATTGGCATTATTTATGCTTGGATAAAACACCATCCTGACTCTCGCAATGGCATGAAATTTTTATGGGGGGGAGTTGCCCTCGGCCTTATCGTTTCTGTTCTATTAGCACTATTGATTTATGGTGTTTTTAACGTTCTCGATGATACGGGCCAATCTCTATTTATGATCTTTATGGAATTGCTTGCCTGTGTTTTGATCGTCCAAATGGTATATTGGATGAATAAACATGGTCGGTCCTTAAAATCTGAAATTGAATCGGGTATTAGCCGTAATGCAGCACACCACAATTGGTGGGGAGCTACGCTGATTATTGCCATTGCCATTGCTCGCGAAGGAAGTGAAATTGTTGTCTTCCTGTCTAGTTTTATCATGTCATTAAATGCTGAAAATGCCTCCGAATTTACGATAGAAGTTGCTGCCGGTATTTTAATTGCAGGTTTGACACTCTATGCCTTCTTACTCACTAATCGTTTTGTTTCATGGAAGATATTTTTTAAAGCGACAGGCGTCATTCTATTATTTCTTGCCCTTTCTCTCTTACTCAAAGGGGTTGAAGAAAGCGCTAACTTATTCATTGAATACGATTATCCTATCCCTGAATTTTTAATTTATCCTGCATGGGATACCACGGCTTTGCTTGATGACTCAAATATTGCCGGTAACTTTATTTCTTCTTTCTTTGCTTATCGGTCACAGCCTATATGGTTAAGTGTTATTACATTTGTGCTTTATTGGATTATCGTTATCACGCTGTTTTCTCGAGGTAAAAAACATGCGTAATACAAGAATATCTACACCAATACTATTGGGTATAAGCTTAGTTTTAATGATGGCGATGCCTACCTCTGCGCTGGCCAAAGCATTGAGGTCCCCAGTACAAACGGGTGATGATATCATTATCGCTAAGGGGGATATCCCAACCCCTGAAAAATATCATCCTGCTATCAGAGCCTATTTAGACTATACGCGTACTCAATTAAAGGACATGGTTTCTCAATTAGAAATCTTAAAGAGCAGCCTTAAAGTCGGTGATTTAACCGCAGCCGAGCGAGCTTACATCCAAGCTCATCAATATTATGAATCCGTTCGTCCTATCATCATTCTATTTGGTAATACTGACCGCATAATCAATGCAAGGGCTGACTATTTTCTTGATAAAGAAAAAGATTATCGTTTTACTGGTTTTCATCTCGTTGAATATCAATTATTTGATCGCAAAGATAATACCGCTGCGATGCGTGCAACCGATGAATTACTCATGAAAGCACAAGATTTGCAAAAGCGGGTTGCCACTGAAAATATTGAAATCCCCAAATTGGTTCAAGCATCGGCAGATTTTATTGAGATGATTCTAGAAACCAAAATGGCTGGCAAAGAAAATATCTATAGCCAATCTGATTTAACGGATATTGCTGCAAATCTACGTGGCTCACAAGAAGTGATCAACGTACTGGCTCCTTTTATCGAGCCAAAACAATTTCAGCGCATCCAAGATAATTACCTAGAAGCCTATCGTATTATCAAACCATATCAATTAACACCTAATCATTATCAGAGTTATAAGCAGTTTGATAAAAAAGACATGATGGCGCTTTATTCTGTATTAACACAACAGGCTGAAGATCTTGCACAACTTCGATATCAGCTCGGTGTTGATGTGTATTACAAGTATTGAGGTAACAAGCCATGAAGGCGAAATCACATAACCATGCTACGTCAATTAGCTTTTCTCGACGTAATGCACTAAAAACCTTAGCTGTTGGCAGCTTTATGGCAGCAGCCCCAACCCTGGCGGCAAATACTCGTCAAAACCAATGCCAATCTTCCTATGAGAAAACCATCCCTTTTGAAGGTTTACATCAAGCAGGGGTATTAACGCCAGAACAAAAAAATGCTTCATTTATTGCCTTTAATGTCACTGCCGACTCACTTGATAAATTACAAAAACTGTTTGAAATTTTGACAAATAGGATTGCCTATCTCACACAAGTACAAAAAGCACCTAACACTCACAATGATCGTATGCCACCAGCCGAATCCGGTATTCTTGGGAGCAACCTCCAACCTGATTCCTTGACTGTTACCGTTTCATTAGGTCATAGCCTATTCGATGCTCGATTTGGTTTGGATAAAATCAAGCCTCGTTACCTTGTTGAAATGACAAGCTTCCCCAATGATAGACTGGAACAGCAATGGTGTGGCGGGGATATTAGTTTACAAATTTGCGCCAATAGCCAAGAAAGTGTCATCTATGCATTACGCGATCTCTTGCGCCATACCGCTCCGTTGATGTTCCCTATCTGGAAAATAGATGGTTTTTTACCTTCACGAGATATTGATAACCACTCAACGCCAATCAATTTATTTGGTTTCAAAGATGGCACTGGCAATGCCCCAACCAGCGATAGCCAACTGATGAATGAATTGATTTGGGTCACAGAGGATAACAAAGAACCTAAATGGTGTGTTGGTGGTACTTATCAAGCAGTGCGCCTTATCCGGTTTAATCTTGAATTTTGGGATAGAACGCCCCTCGAAGACCAAGAAAACGACTTTGGTCGTCATAAAGATAGCGGCGCGCCTATTGGTATGAAGCAGGAACATGACGATCCTGAATTTGCTAAAGATCCTCATGGCGATCGCATATTGTTTGATTCTCATATGCGCCGTGCTGAGCCTCGCAACCCTGAGCGTTATACGGCTAAATTAAGGCGCCGTAGCTATAGCTATTCTCTTGGTTTAACAACTAATGGGCTACTCGATATGGGGCTAATCTTTGTTTCATATCAAAAAAATCTTAAAACCGGTTTTATTGATACCCAAAAACGCCTTAATGGCGAGCCACTTGAGCGCTATATTAAACCTTTTGGTGGCGGTTACTATTTTGTTGTGCCCGGTATTCAAAATACGTCAGAGTATCTCGCTCAAGGCATGTTTGAGGCACTCAAACAACCCCGTTAAGCCTTAATCCATCGCGGGAGAATTAATACTTCCGCGATAAACTCATTGTCGATGAAAATACATCACTTTCCTTCCTACATTCCATACAAAAAATAAACAATAAAAATCAATTATCTAGATTTAATATTACCTTCCGCACTTAATTCGCATCAAAAAAATAGTGTGAGCCATGTCATCTCCTCATCAACTAAGTTGGACTTCATAGCTTTATTTGTGTTCAAAATAGCATTCACTATTACGAATAATAAGGGATCTCTATGATTAACAAATTTACGTCTGCTATCGTCATCTCTTCACTGATTTATGCGTTACCGAGTGGTGCTCAATCAATCTCTGAATTGCCCTTAATGCCTTGGCCTCAGCAGATTGAAATAAAAAATGCGAATGGAAAATGGCTACTGAATAATGAACTCGATATTTATATTGAAGGTGATGATTTAGATGACGCGATACGTCGTTGGCGCGATAGAATAGAGATCCAAACAGGCTGGCAATTAACGCCACATCAAGCAAAAAATAGCCATGCACCTATCAAAATTTTCATCGAGAAAAAAGTAGCCGAATTACCCGCTATTGAGATGGACGAAAGCTATCAAATCATTACCGATGATAACGGTGCCACCATCAAAGCTGCGACTCGTTTTGGTGCTATGAGAGGAATGGAAACCTTATTGCAATTGATTCAAACGGATGGTGAAAATACGTTTGTGCCACTGTTGAGCATTAATGATAATCCGAGATTTAGTTGGCGTGGTGTGATGCTGGATTCTTCGAGACACTTTCTTCCGATCAACGATATCTTGCGGCAAATCGATGGTATGGCAGCCGCAAAATTCAACGTATTTCATTGGCATTTAACCGATGATCAAGGATGGCGTTTTGAATCGCTTCGTTATCCAAAACTGCAACAGCTCGCCAGTGACGGTCAATATTACACACAAGATCAAATGCGCCAAGTTGTTGAGTATGCTAAAGAACGAGGTATTCGTGTCGTACCAGAAATTGATTTTCCAGGTCATGCCTCCGCTATTGCGGTTGCATATCCAGAGCTAATCAGTGCCGCGGGTCCATACCAAATGCAACGCCATTGGGGGGTTCACCCTCCCCTGCTCAACCCAACCCAAGAGAGCGTCTATCAATTTACCGATGCACTCATTGGTGAGTTAGCCACCATTTTCCCTGACGAATATATCCACATTGGTGGTGATGAAGTCGACCCAACACAATGGCAAAATAATCCATCCATTCAAGAGTTCATGCGAAAAAATAATTTAAAAGATACCCATGCGCTACAAGCTTATTTCAATCAAAGCCTTGAACAGATATTAACCCATCATAACCGTAAAATGGTTGGCTGGGATGAAATACAGCATCCTACGTTATCAAAAAATATCGTCATTCAATCATGGCAAGGGCAAGACTCACTCGGGCATAGTGCTCAAGAGGGGTTTAAAGGACTCTTGTCGACGGGCTTCTATCTCGATCAATCGCAAAGTGCAGCTTATCATTATCGCAATGAAATATTACCTCAGCCATTTACTGTAGATATCAATGTTAAACAAGGTGAACAATTCCAAAGTTGGCAATTTGAAATTGAAAGGCTTAAAGGCAGCCCAGTAAAAGGTAGCTTCACGTTAATAAAAGGAGTGGATGGCTGGCGTGGATTTATTGATTTTGCAGGTAAATCACGACGAGCTATCAATAAAATTGAATGGCGCTCACCACAACAAGTCAGCTTTTCTGTAGATACTTGGATGGGAGAAACTCGTCCAGTCGTTACATTAACCAATGGAAAGCTGAGTGGCTACACGATTATTGGCAATGCACGCTATCCAACAATAGGCTCTCAATTAACCGCAATCCCCAAAGGTATTGCACCAACAACCCCTGACAGCAATAAAATGCCGAATATTCTCGGGGGAGAAATTGCTTTATGGGCGGAAAATATTCGCGCACCGATCATTGATACTAAGTTGTGGCCACGAGCCTTTGCGGTTTCAGAGCGTTTATGGTCAGCAAAAGATGTCAATAATGAAAATGATATGTACCGTCGTCTGCATGCAGCAGATGCTTGGTCGACCCTCTCTGTCGGTTTACAACAACACGCACAAACAGCGCGTGAATTTACACGATTAGCAAATGGTGTTGATATTGAACCTTTAATCATCTTATCTGAATCTGTAGAGCCTGCGCATTATTATACGCGTCACCATTTGAAATTCCGTGAAAATCAATATCATCAATACGAACCACTGAACCGGTTTGTTGATGCTTTGCCCGCCGAAAGTACGCAAGCAAGAGCTTTTAAACAACATATTGATACATTGATCGCTAAACCCGATGATCAAGTGACTGCCCAGTGGTTAACACATAAATTAAAACGTTGGCACAATAACATTCCACAGGTGCAACAGCTGATAAAGCAAAACGTCAATTTAGCACGTTTAGCGCCTGTTGCTGAAAATGTGGAGCAATTGTCCACAATAGGCATCGAGTTAATTGAGCATTACACGGCCAATACCCCCCTAACTGCCAGCCGTAAAGCAGCCATGGCTCAGCAGTTAGAAAAGAGTGCTGAGTTACAGGATGAATTAGTGGTTGCGATTGTTGAGCCACTCGAGGCATTGCTTCGCCATATCCCAACGAAAGATTAGTGCAAAAAATACCCCCAATAAACTTCATTGGGGGTATATATACCGCTTATTGGTAGCCTTAACCTCTTGCTACTCTATTTTTTAGCGCGATCCATCGCATCGGCTTCAACATCCTTTTTCCACTCCTCTGATATTGGTGCAGCTTTTTTCTTTGACTCAACGGCATTATTTACCGCTTTATAAGCTTTATCGTAACCCACATCATCTTGTACGTAAGATGTTGCTTTTGACCTGCTAATACCAATATTATCAGCGGCTACAATGGCATCCATATTGGCACCGAGAAAGATGAAGTCCCATTTATCCTCGATCTCCGCCGACTTAATCATCGATTTAATCTTATCTTGACTGTATTTACGGCTACTATTTTCTTCACCATCAGTAATAATGACAAACAGGACATTATTATTCTTCGTTAATTTACGGTTTTCTTGCATTTTGATAATCGTATCGCCAACCGCATCTAGCAAAGCAGTGTTACTGCCTACTTTATAGTCTTCTAGTGTTAAATTTGAAACCTTATTAATAGGTTCTCTATTGTGTAGTAATGTGGTTTTATCATTAAACAAAACCGTCGTAATAAAAACATCCCCTTTTTTATTACGATTTTCTGTTAATACACTATTAAAGCCGCCAATCGTATCCGATTCAAAGCCTGACATTGAACCACTTTTATCGAGTATAAAAACTAAATCTAATACTTCTGCTTGTGATTTCTTCTCAATCACACTCTGGCCGCTGACAATAGAAGAAAACATCAGCAAAATAGACATAACGATCATGCCAAGAAACGACTTTAACTTTGAATTCATTTTGTTATTCCTATAAGAAAATACATCTTGGACTAATAACCATTATTAGTTTACTACGCTTATTTCACATAAGAATACTCTGGTTACCTTTTAAGTATACTCTTAAAATGATTTATTCTAACAACGAAATGGATTTTACAAACATCTAAATAACATACGCCATCAACAAATAAAAATACACCATTCATTCTTTTTGCAGCATAAAACACAAACCTCTGCACTCAATTTAAGTACATTTTTATGTTTGATACTTTTACTTTTAATTACTCACACAATTAACTATCTACAGATAAACATTCCTCATTTCCATACCTTCCCATAATTTATTTAACCCATTGATACAAATATACATTTCATCTGATATTGACAACAAACAATCGTAAATAAAATATCAAAATGCTATTTTAAAAATAGACATAAACATTATAAGAATAATTATTTTCAAGGGGAAATATGATAATTCGAGTTTCTAAATCATTATGTGTTTGCGCCATAGCCTTTTTTATTTCATTATCTGCATTCAATAACTTAACAGATTACAATATTAATTTTACTTTTATACAACATGTTTTAACGATGGATTCAATATTTTATGATGCGACTATTAAATATCGTGCCATCGATTCCCCAATACTTCATCATTTTGCTTACATTACTATTATTATGCTTGAAATTATTTCATCTTTAATTTGTTGGTGGGGTGGAATTAGACTTTTTCAAAACAGAAACAAAAGTGCTGCCATTTTTAATCGGAGTAAAAATATGGCTATTATTGGCCTAACACTCGCCTTTGTATTATGGCAGACACTTTTTATGTCTATCGGTGGTGAATGGTTTGCAATGTGGATGTCTAAACAATGGAATAGTGTACCTAATGCATTTCGTTTTTTTGTCACGGTGCTTTTAGTATTAATTTATGTCGCTTCACAAGACAGTGACAAAGAATCCACTTCCTCAGTTACCTACTAACTATTTATAGGGTTATCTTTTAATGTCTTGAGTAATACCATAAATGCCGACTCGACCATTGGCGTTAATACTTGACTGGTTCTCATCAACGATACAGTGCGTGTCAGTGCGGGCTGTTGTAACTGTAGCACAACCAAATCAGGCTCACGTAAGTGAGCCGTATAGAGCTGAGGGAGGATAGCTACCGCTAATTTAGAACGAACTAGCCCATAAAGAGTTTCAATATAATCGACTTGATAACGCACATTTAGCTTCAAACGATGGCTTTCGATGGTCGCTAAGACCAAACGTTGAATATTCCCCTTAGAGAATACCGCGATATCACGATTATTTAGCATTTTCCAAGGGAGATGAAAACCATTTGCTAATATATCTTCGCGGTGAACAACGGCAACGAAAGGATCATCTTGCAATGTAAAGAGTTGCAGTTCACGAGGCACTGAACTGTCAAGGACCCCTACGCCAAAATCGATTTCATTATTCATTAACTGAGAAACGAGTGAATCATTTGTCTTATCGTAGAATTCAACATTAAGCCGAGGAAAATGTAAATTTAGCTGAGTAGGAACATTAGGAAATAATAATGAGCTAACGGAAGGAACTAACCCAATACGCAACGTACCGTCTCCCCCTTCCTCAATGATTTGTTGGATATCGCTAAAAGCACGATGCGACACACTCAAAATACGTTCAGCATGCGGTAAAATCGCCGCCCCCAATTCAGTGAGTGTGACCGAAGATGCTGTACGGTTAATCAATTTACCGCCAATAACATTTTCAATTTGACGCAGTGCACTACTCAACGCTGGCTGACTAATCGCTAATCGACTGGCTGTATCAGTAAAATGACGTAAATGAGCCAATGTCACAAAATATTGTATTTGCTTTAACGTTAATGCGGGTAGACGCTGCCAAGGTTCTGCCATGTTATCAGTACACACTCTATTTTTAGGTAACGTATTGTTAAATATATTTATTTAACAAATATAATGCCTAACTGAATTCAATAGGATAATTATCATTATAACCCTTTCTTATGATCTGATAAGTTTTATCATCTTGGCAAACGTTTGCGTTGCTCATAAAGTACAAACCAATAATCTTTTATTGATGGTGATTTATGAGTGTAACTGACTACAGCAGACGCCGCGCAATACAAGCAGCCAAAGGTGAAATTCCCTTTGATCTCCTCCTAACACAAGCCAATATCGTTGATATGGTGACGGGTGAAATTCGCCCTGCTGATATTGGTATTATCGATTCTTTGATTGCCAGTGTTCATCCTACAGGTAGTCGCCTCGATGCAAATGAAGTGCATAATCTCAACGGATATTTTATCTCTCCCGGACTGATTGATACTCACGTTCATCTAGAGAGCTCCCATCTTCCGCCTGTACGCTACGCTGAAATTGTTCTCACTCAAGGAACCACCGCCGTATTTTGGGATCCACATGAACTGGCGAATGTACTTGGTTTAGAGGGGGTTCGCTACGCAATCGAGGCAAGCCGTCATTTACCATTACATGTTATGGTTGCCGCCCCCTCTTCCGTTCCTTCAACACCTGGCTTAGAAATGTCTGGCGCTGATTTCGCGGGCAAAGAAATGTCAACGATGTTGAGTTGGCCTGAAATCCATGGCGTCGCTGAGGTAATGGATATGTTTGGTGTACTTCATGGCAGCGAGCGCATGGAGGAGATCTTACACGCTGGCTTAAATTGCGGTAAGTTGATTGAAGGACATGCAAGAGGGCTAAAAGGTGCCGACTTACAAGCATATCTAGCGGCTGGGGTCACCTCCGATCATGAGCTCACTTCAGCAGAAGATGCCTTAGAAAAACTGCGTGCTGGGCTAACGCTTGAGATCCGCGGCTCACATCCGTATTTATTACCTGAAATTGTTGCCGCACTCCAGCAATTACCGCATCTTTCATCACAAATCACTGTATGTACTGATGATGTTCCACCAGATATTTTAATTGAAAAAGGTGGCATTATTGCCTTACTCAACCTATTAATTGAACAGGGTATGCAAGCAACTGACGTCTTACGTTTTGCTACCTTAAATGCCGCCATTCGTTTACAACGTAATGACCTAGGCTTAATTGCAGCTGGACGCCGTGCGGATCTGGTCATCTTTGACTCCCTCAAACAACTCAAAGCACAACGCGTTTATGTCGCAGGCCAACAAATCTCTGAGGATGGTCAATTATTAACGCCTCTCGCCACGAGCCAAGATGTGCTCCCGCCAAGAGATACCATGCATTTATCACCAATCTCGGCCGAGGACTGCCAATTACACATTAAAAATATCGTCAATGGCAGTGCTCGCTTACGCCATATTCGAGGCGCTCGTTTCACACAATGGGGTGAAATCGATGTGCAAATCAATGATGGCAAAGTGCAACTACCGAGTGGCTTTAGTTTAATTCGCGTTCAACATCGCCATGGTCGCCATGATGCCAAACCACAAATAGCATTATTAGAAGGATGGGGAGAACTACGAGGAGCAATTGCCACTAGCTACTCCCATGATTCTCATAATTTAGTTGTACTCGGTCGTGATGCTAATGATATGGCTCAAGCTGCTAACTTGCTGATTGAAAGCGGTGGTGGAATGGCATTAGTTCAGGATGGGAAAGTATTAGCCCACGTTGCGATGCCGATCGCGGGTATGTTGTCAGATTTACCTGCTCATCAACTCGCAGAACAGTTTCGCCAGTTACGTGAGCTTAGTAGTAAGATTGCAGACTGGGAACCTCCTTATCGCGTTTTCAAAGCAATCGAAGGCACTTGCCTTGCCTGTAATGCAGGCCCTCATTTAACGGATCTCGGACTTACCGATGGCACGACTCGTGAAATTGTTAATGCGGTCATTGAATCGAATGAACACGAATACAAACACAATAATAAATGATAGGAGAGCCAACTAATGGCTGACAACATGCTTCAAAAGCCAACATCAGGGAGTTGGTTAGAAAAACGTTTTGCGTTGCACTCGCGTGGTAGCAGTATCAGAAGCGAATTTTTGGCAGGCATCACAGGCTTCCTCGCGGCAGCCTATTTGTTAGTTGTGATCCCTGGGCTACTTGCCGCAGGAGGGATGGATAAAGGAGCTGCCACAACAGGAACCATTATCGTATTTGTACTTGCCAGCTTACTCATGGCGTTTTATGCCAATCTGCCTTTTATTGTCGGTCCAGGGATCGGTGGCTCTGTACTGGTTGGCATTACTCTCGCAGGTAGCGAAGGGATCAATTGGCAAATTGGTTTAGGTATTGCTTGTTGGTCAGGAATTTTATTTTTCTTGCTCACAAAGTTCGGTTTACGTGAAGTCGTGACACGGTCGGTTCCTCAATCAATCAAACTGGGATTAACCGCCTCTATCGGCCTATTTGTTGCCGTTCTAGGATTTCGTAATGCAGGTTTAGTTCTGGCTAATCCCAAAACAAATGCGTTGATGTTGGGAGACTTTTTATCACCCGGTGCACTTGTAGCATTAGCAGGTTTCTTTTTAGCGATTGCATTACAAGCTAGACGTATACCGGGAGCTATCTTATGGGCAATACTTTTCGCTACCATTGTTGGCATTCCTTTTGGCGTGACAAAATTACCTGATAGCTTTTTTGGTATTCCTCATTCGGTTGCTCCAGTATTTGGTGAAGTTGATTTAATTGGTGCTTTGAATATTGCGTTTCTTCCTTTTTTATTTGTATTCTTTGCCGCCGAATTCTTTTCAACCATGGGAACCACTCTTGCCGTTGGCGGTGAAGCAGGCTTACTCGATAAAGAAGGCAATATGCCTAATATAAACCGTCCCTTTATTGTCGATTCTATTGCCGCAGCTTTAGGGCCTTGGGTTGGTATTCCCGCAGCAACGGCTTTGATCGAATCATCAGCAGCCGCGGAAGCGGGAGGTAAAACAGGTTTAACAGCACTGGCAGCAGCCTTTATGTTCTTCTTAATGCTGTTATTTACCCCCATTGCTCTAATGATCCCTGCTCAAGCCACTGCACCCGCACTGATTTTGATTGGTTTAAACATGTTCAGTGGTTTACGTAAAGTCGACCTTGCCAACTTTACTGACGGTTTACCGGTTTTGCTAATGGTAATGATCACGTTAATCGCGAATAGCTTTGGTACCGGTATTGCCGGTGGGTTACTCTTTTATATTCTGATTAAAGCGGTTGCTGGAAAATGGCGAGAAATCCCAATTAGCCTATGGGTTTTAGCTGTACCACTCGTGTATTACTTCTCCACATTAGTTAAACATTAATCACTTTCAGCACTCGGCAATAGCTGGGTGCTGTTCAATCAATCAACTTTAACCACAAAACAGTTACAACCGCAGTGAAAACGCACCACTTGAGGTAATTTTGGTTTTTTACCTTTGCGTTTACTCTTTGAGTTTTCAATTTCAATAGCATGCTTAATTTCATTAATTTCAAATCTTGATAAGCGCTTATTATTTCCCGTAGCACTTCGAAAACGTTCATCACCAAATTTTACGCCAGACATTGCTATTCCTCAGAAAAAATAATATGGGTAACGTTCATAAGCATTACCCATTAATCTCACTCGTGCTATTTTGTCTCATTCATAACCATTTGTGAAGGCGCGCCAATAGGTAGGTAATCATCGACAAAGACAAGCTCCCCTGTATTAGGCATCACCTTAAATCGGGTGATATTATCGCTACGTTGGTTCATTACATATAAATATTTGCCATCAGGAGATAACGTTAAGGTTCTAGGATAATCACCTCGTGTCCACGTTTGTTTTGCTTGACTTAACGAACCATCTGCATTGACATTAAAATGCGCAATACTGTTATGTAAACGATTTCCAATATATAAATGTTCACCATCTCGGCTTTCAACTATCCCTGAAATAAAATTTGTTCCCTTATAATTTTCAGGTAATGTCGATACAGTTAAACCTTCTTTTAATGTCCCTTTTTGTTTATCAAATTGATATTGTGTTAATGTCGAGGCTTCTTCATTCACTAACCAAACTCGCTCGCCTATTTTTGAAAAAATAAAGTGGCGAGGACCTGCACCTTTAGATGACGCCATAATATACGGGGGGTCATTAGGGATTAATTTGCCATTTTTAGCATCAAACTTATATTGGTAAATACGATCTAACCCTAAATCTGTCGTCAAGACATATTGTCCCGAGGGATCGGCTGATATCATATGTGCATGAGGGCCATTATGGTCACTCATTGCAAAACTGCCTTCAACCGCAGCTTCAGGATATGCGGCCCCCGCTGGCCCATGATGTTGAATAACATCACTTGCGGGTAATAAGCCACCATCTTCACGGATAGGAAGAACAGATATTGCACCACTATGATAGTTAGCCACTAATAAATGACTGCCATCCGGTGTTATGGATAAATAAACGGGGCCATCTCCCCCCGATGAAACCTGATTTATTGCTTGCAGAGAACCATCCTGATGGATTTTCCATGCATGAATCGTACCTTTTTCAACTTCACTTCCGGCATAAAGCACTGTGCCATTATTTGATAATACCAACTGTGCTGCATTGGTAAGTGGAGCCGCTAATATTTTATGACTTAATTGACCTGTTTGATTATCCACATTAAAGCGGTATACCCCTTCCCCATTAGGGCTATATGTACCAACCCAAGCAAATTGAGGCGACGCTATCACAGCAGTACTAGCAAACATCAATGATGCCGCCCAAATAGATAACTTATTTGACATAATAAATTTCCAAGTTAATGACAGTGCAAACCTCATATCTTGGTACAAAAAAATATGAGCATTAAATCTAACGACAGCATTTTCAGAATAAGAAAATCATTAGAAACTGTGCAGACACATTATTTCCATTTATGAGTGGAAATTATTAACTAAATAGTCTTATCCATTTCCATTTGTTTAATGCTCATTATTTAACACTATTTTTGAGGGTAATCTTAAACGTTAGATTCAGTTTTGGTGGGCAATTTAACTTTAGTGTGAAATTCCATTTTTGAGATACCGGTCGATATATTTATCACCACTCATCATTATTGGATGATCGGCGGAGATATCACTAGCTATGGTTTAGATTAGTAAAAACCGATAATCAAATATTACCGGTTATCCTTTTTAATTGAGCACTGCATGTGCTTCAATTTCAATCAACCACTCAGGTAGTGATAATCCTGTGACAATAATCCATGATGAAGCAGGAGGTGTCGACGTGAATTTCTCTTTTAGCGCCTGAGATATCGCTTGTTGTTCTTCTTCGCTATCAGCACCTTGCTTAATATAAATTCGTAACATAACAACATCATCTAACGTTCCGTTCGCCGCTTTTAAAACATGCTTAATATTTTCAATCGATTGGATGGTTTGCTCATACATTCCTCCTGCAACAGTACGCTGGTTTGCATCAACGCCAACTTGCCCTGAAAGAAAAATTTGACGTGAACCTTGAGTTTCAATCGCTTGGCTAAATCCATACTGTAATGAATTAAAAACAGCATCAGGGTTAATCAATTTTTTTGACATATAATCTCATTTTTAACAGTGATTGTTGATAACAGCTCAGATTGCTCATGTGTATAAAAAACAAAGAATAAAATGATTTGATGACTTAATAGATAGGAACAAAATATTCGATTTCAATGTCATTTAAGGGAAATTCAACATTTTCTTTTTGATTAATATACTTTTCAATATCCTCCCCCTCACGGCGAAATAACCCTAAAGAAGGAAGCGAGTAAAGGTAAAGATTTAAGTTAAAATCACGATACTCAGCTAAAGAACCTTTAAATGAGAATTTAGCGTACTTACCACTTGGTAAATTAATTTCCCTAAATTCTTTCTTATCAACGATAGAATCTGTTGCCTTTAATCCTATTTGATAAAAAACCTGCACCATGTGTGACCTCTTTTCCGTTTTTTGGTAGTCGATCAGCACATAGCATTCTTTTATTTTTAAATTAGTGGATTTAAAGAAATCAGCCCAAAATGTTTCTCTGATACTTTCATGCAACAATCCAACTTCATCGAGTGAAGACAAATATTGATAGTCTTTAACATATAAAGTGTATGGTAGACAATCAACAATTTGCGGAATAGCTAAGTAGTTAATATCAAAGTTAATAGGAGGCTGCATAGCATCCAAATTCCACAATTTATTTCGTCGATAACAACTTGGAGTAACCTTAAAAATGTATTTAAATCGGCGAGTAAAAGATTGTTGTGAATCAAATTGGTATTTTAGCGCTATTTCTAAAATCGTCTTTTTAGTTAACCTTAGCTCCACAGCCGCTTTAGTCAAACGACGAGCTCTAATATAAGCCGCTAAAGTGATTCCCGTCACTTTTTTGAATAAGCGCTGAAAATACCACTTAGTATAACCGGCTTTATTTGCAACATCATCAAGCAATAAAGATTGATCTAGATTATGCTCTATCCATAATAAAACATCTTTAATAACAGTTATATGAAACTGTTCATCGTCCCATCGTAATTGGATGCTATTGGCTTTATTTTGATAGCGAGAGTGCTGTTCAATATACATAAAATAACCTAAATGCTTTCAAGATTGTCACGGCTATACCATCGTGATATTATTAACATACTGTCGGTATGTTATTTTTATATCTATCATGGAAAATAGAAATCAGCAACAAAAAAATTTTAAAAGCACTCACCAATTACTGGTAGATTCAGCACGAATCTTATTTGTAGAAAAAGGCTATCAAACGGTTTCAATCGATGAGATTTCAGCAAAAGCCTTGGTAACCAAAGGTGCTTTTTATCACCACTTTAAAAATAAAAAGCAGCTGCTCTGTGCTTGCTATAAACAACAACTCACTATTATTGATAATTACATCACAACAAACGTAGATTTAATGGATAGTTGGTCAGCTTTAGAACGTGTTTTTGAGTGCTACCTTGATTATATTATTGCTAATAATCATACACTTATTCCTATTCAAGAAGTCATGCCTGTCATTGGTTGGAATGAGCTCGAAAAAATAAATCTGGAATATACTTCAGGTCGGGTCAATGCAATTATCGGTGAATTAATTCAACAACATCAGCTGAAAGATTACAGTGATGACGTGCTAAAAAACTTACTAAATGGCTGGTTCATGCATATTGCAATACATGCAAAAAATATTAAACAAATTGCAGAGCAAAAAAATCAGTTTATCGCTATTTATCGTGACTTTTTGTTAAGTTTAAAAAAATAACATAACGCCATTATACTTAAATTTAATTTATTTACTCAGTCATCCTTTTCAAAAATAAAGCTCCCTCTTAAAGTTAAACAACAACTTTAAGAGGGAGCTTAAGAGATTTAATGCATAAAAACACGCTGTTATTGGTTAAATCAATGGGGGAATTGAAGGCAAAATAGGAACTTCAATCACCGTAGGCCCCTGCCGCTTAAATGCGTCCTCACATGCGGCTTTAACCTGTTCTATTGTTTCAGCCCTAACGGCAGAACAACCATAACCTTTCGCTAATGAAACAATATCCAGCCCTGGGATATCAAGACCCGGCACTCCCGGCGTTTGCTCTAATACCGAAAATGATTTCAAAATGGCGTATTCATCATTTTTAGGGATCACAAATATAATGGGTAATTGCTGTTGCGCTGCACTCCAAAGCCCTTGAATGGAATATTGCATTGAACCATCGCCAATAATTGCCATTACAGGCCTATTACGACCACTATCCTTCTCTCCAAGAGCAATACCGACACTCGCAGGTAAATTCCATCCCAAAGATCCACTCGCAAAAGTATAAAAAGAATCAGGAGTCTCTATCGGCCATTCACGATGTAATTCGCCTAAATTAGATGGCGATTCTTCCACCAAGATTGTTTCTTTTGGAGAAACAGCTCTCAAGGTTCGAAATAACGCTGCCGCGCTCAATACAGATTGCTGCGTTTCTGGCTCAACGGCTGCTGGATGTGGAGCCATATTATGGGTTTGTTTAATAATTGTTTGTGATGGGGCCGTTCTTGGGCTAACAAGCTCAGTTAAACCTTCAATCGCTAAGACTGCATCACTTAAAAGACTGTCTCCGACTGGCGCTCTGCCTATTTCAATAGGATCATCCGTTATATGCAATAAACGTAACCCTTCAGGAATATAATGACCTGATACATAAGGATAATAACGAAAAACAGGCGCACCAATGACCACCGCTAAGTCATGCCCTTGCAATTTTTCTGATAAAGGTTTAATTGCAAATGGTAACCCTCCCGCATAAAGAGGATGAGTCTCAGGAAAAGCAGGACGTTCTGAAGCTGGGGCGGCCCAAACAGGGATATTTAATTTTTCAGCAAGTTTGATACCTGCATCCCATCCTTGCCCACGAGCAATCGCTGAACCATAAATCAAAACCGGATTTTTGGCAGCCATGATAGCATCAGCAAACTCTTCCAAACGTACAGGATCATAACCGATACGCTGTGGTATAGAACGCACAACGGCGTGCTCTTCTAAAGCCGCTTTATCCCAATCATCCAGAGGAATCGATAAAAAAACAGGGCCTGCCGGTGGTTGAAGCGCCATTGCGTATGCACGCATAAATGCCGCGGGAACATCTTCCGCCCGTGCAGGTTGATAGCTCCATTTAACCCATGGTTTAGGTAAGGTTTCCGGTTCAATATTTGTCAGCCATGGTTCCATAAGTAACATTTCACGAGTTTGGTTACCCGCAGTGACAATGAGTGGCGTTCTATTCATATAAGCCGTTAAGATGTTACTCATTGCATTACTCAGTCCAGCGGAGGTATGCACGTTGACTAAAGCAACTTTACGTGTCGCTTGCGCATAACCATCAGCTGCCGCAACGGCTGAGGCTTCCTGTAAAGTTTGGATATAACGAAAATCGCTCGGAAAATCTTTAAGGAATGTTTCTTCTGTCGAGCCAGGATTTCCAAAAATAGTCGTGATATCCAATTCACGTAATAAATCGAATGTCACTTGGCGGATCGTTTTTTTCATCTTACAACTCCAATAATAACTATGGCTCTATGAGATAAATACATAAAAGACGTTGCTATTGTTGCTGACGATGAACGTAATTATCATAATAACATCATCAACAACGGTATCCTTCACTGCCAATGAACACAGGCATAATCTAATCACAGCTGAGAAGATATTTTTATTAGAATAAGTATTAAAATAATAACATTGCTGGTCATTTTTTGAATAAAACGCTTTTATCTAAAAGAGAACAGGTTTCGTTTTTTATCTTTAATACGTTTAAAATTTTAATCTATTTTTTAAAATTTAAAACTATTAAATTAAAATAATAAAATTTAGCCATCTTAAAATAACAGACTGTTAAAACATTTTATATTGATGAAAACAGAATAAGTTAAATCTAAATCATCTTTAATAGATGATAACAGGAATATAAATAATAAAAATACACGATAAAAAAGAACAATAAATAATAATGCATCTAAAAACAGATAGCTTTTACACGCTACATGACTTATCGTGCCATTCACTAAAAAAACAAAAAGGTAATTCATATTAATGAGTTACCTTTTACATTAAAGAAGAGTTATGTTTATTTAAATAACGGTCATGACCTCTTTTTCAGGTAAACGCGACTTGGTTAACTCAGCATTAAAATCATCGACAGCACGGTATCCTAAAGCAACCATCGCAATAGGCTCTAACCCTTGTTCAGTCAGCGTAAATTCGCGATCAAGAATAGCAAAATCCATACCTTCCATTGGTACTGCATCCACACCTAACGCAGCAGCCCCCATTAAAAAGCTTCCTAAGTTAATAAAAGTTTGATTTTTCAGCCATTGAGACAAGTCTTTTTGCGTATTTCGATGATAATTCACAAAGAAATCCCTTGCTCCTGCCATCATCGTTTTATGTTCATCTAATGCATAACGGCCATCGAATGCTTCTTGTTCAAGTATCTTATTCATATAAGCTGTATCAACGTTAGTTTTGCTACAGAATAAGATGACATGAGACGCATCAAGTATTTTTGGAGTATTAAACGCATAATTAGCTGCTGTTGATTTTGCCATGCGTTGTTTAGCGTCACTGCTTTGCGCAATAATAAAATACCAAGGTTGGATATTAACACTAGAAGGGCTGTATCTTAACAACTGTTTAAGTTTTTCAACCACATCATCAGAAATGGTTTTAGTTGGATCAAATGATTTTGTTGAATAACGTTTCATAGCGACATCAATGATTGACATAACTTTTATCCTATCAATAACAGCAATAACAATGGGAAAGTTGATATCATAACCAATACTACCTCTTTAACAAGTACGTACATTTTTGATATATAGTCACATAATGGATACTGTAAAAAACCTCGCTATGATACTTATGAAT
The DNA here is from genome assembly GCF_033688105.1 of Providencia sp. PROV080. Taxonomy (NCBI): domain Bacteria; kingdom Pseudomonadati; phylum Pseudomonadota; class Gammaproteobacteria; order Enterobacterales; family Morganellaceae; genus Providencia; species Providencia sp. PROV080. Next base: position 1,230,194 of record NZ_CP096346.1, on the reverse strand, counting down.
ATGATGGCTGCCCGTCGAAGCTTCATTAAAGCTGATTGATGGTAAAGGGAAAGGCATGATCCTTTACTAGCTTACTGACCAAACGTTGAGGTTTAAGGAATAACAACGTCGCCTCAAATTTATGACTCATCGTATACTCACCAAACAATTACACGAGTTGGAATCAGCGGGATTAATTCACCGAGAAGTATTTCCTGTCGTCCCCCCAAAAGTTGAGTATAGCCTGACAGAAAAAGGTCAATCTCTAAAACCTATTCTGTTGTTACTCAAAAGCTGGGGAGAAGAACATGCATTTCCCTTACTGATTTCACAAAAAAGCACACCATAATAAATCTCAAATCGTGCCATTCTTTGAATGATTAGGCGTAGATTTTCTGCATATTAATGCTTAAAGTGCATTTGCACGCTTTGGCATATAGCTTATCGACAATAAAATGATAATCAAATAGAGCATCAATCCTATTAGCCAAACCCAACCATCCCAAATAGCGAGAGTTTGATTATAAATAAACGCAAACATTAAAGGACCGATAACACCACTTGCATTCGTCAAACTGACTAATAACCCTTGTAATGCACCTTGCTGGTGATGATTTGCTTGAACCGACATCGCCCCCTGTAATGCTGGTAATGAAATCCCCCCGCCAGCAAGCAGAATTAAAACAGGAAAAATTAGCCATCCTTCTGAAATAAATGCTAAAAAAATAAAAGCGCTACTATCTGCAATAAATCCTACAAGTACCGTTGTTTTCTCCCCCCACTTTTTGGCAATTTTTCCAGTTATAAACGCTTGAAATAGAGCATGTAAACAACCAAGTCCAGCCAATGAAAAACCAACCATCATACTGTTCCAACCAAAGCGATTCTCAGTAAACAGCACCCATACTGTTGCTGGAATTTGTCCAATCAATTGGGCTGAAAAATAGATGACCAGTAAAATTGGCATCGTTTTAAAGAGCGTCATAGACACGGAACCGGATTTAATCACGGCCTCTTTATCTTTATTAAGATTGGCATCTTCCGCAGTTTTTCCAGTTTCATTGAAGTGAATCATGACAAAGAAGAAAGTCGTTATATTTAAAAATGCGGCAATAAAAAATGGGCTATGGGGTGAAATATCTCCCGCTAATCCACCAATAATGGGGCCAGCTATGAGTCCAATACCAAAACTTGCCCCTAACCTACCAAACCATTTCACTCGTTCAGAAGATGACGTGGTATCTGCTATTACTGATGCGGCGACGGCTCCAGTCGCTCCCGTAATTCCTGATAATAGACGCCCTAAATACAACATCCAAAGCGCGCTTGAAAAAGCCAATAATAAATAATCCAAAGACGCACCAAGGAGTGATAATAATAAAATGGGACGACGACCAAATCGGTCAGACATCTTTCCAAGCCAAGGTGCAAAAATAACTTGCATTAATGCATATAAAGCCAACAACACACCAAAATGATTGGCAATATTTTCTGGCGCAATAAATTCACGTAATAAGGTGGGTAAGACTGGCATAATAAGGCCAATCCCCATGGCATCGAGTAACGTAATTACCAATGCAATCTTTGCTGATTTGTTCATTTCACTCAACTCTATCACTGATAGGGAGTGGTAAAATAACTCTATCAGTGATAGAGTGTCAATCATAAATTAGGAGTTAATAATGGCAAGATTAGATAAAAGCAAAGTCATTGATAGTGCACTAGAGCTACTTAATGAGGTTGGAATAGAGGGGCTAACAACGCGTAAACTGGCTCAAAAATTGGGTGTAGAACAGCCTACATTATATTGGCACGTAAAAAATAAACGGGCTTTACTCGATGCATTAGCCATTGAAATGTTAGATAGGCACCATACTCATTTTTGTCCTTTAGAAGGAGAAAGCTGGCAAGAATTCCTACGTAATAATGCTAAAAGTTTTCGATGTGCTTTATTAAGCCATCGTGATGGGGCAAAAGTACATTTAGGGACAAGACCAACAACAAAACAGTATGACACTATCGAAAAACAACTCGCATTTTTATGTCAGCAAGGTTTTTCTTTAGAGGACGCATTGTACGCACTTAGTGCCGTTGGCCATTTTACTTTAGGCTGTGTATTAGAAGATCAAGAGCATCAAGCAGCTAAAGAAGAACGAGAACACCCTACCACAGATACTATGCCCCCATTACTACGACAAGCTATCGAGCTATTAGATAATCAAGGAGCAGAACCCGCCTTTTTATTTGGCCTTGAACTTATTATTAATGGATTAGAGAAACAACTTAAATGCCAAAATGGGTCTTAAAAGCAGCATAGCCTTTTTCGTTAATCGTCACTTCACGATAACCTATATGCCGAGTTAACCAACCTTTAGATTGGTAAAGTGTAAATAACGCAGCGCCGATATAGCCACCTAAATGGAAACGGCGTTCGCTCCAATCTAAACAGGCACAACAGACTTTACGGGAATATTTGGTTGGTAGATCTATACCCATATCATGAAAATATTGGATTCCCTTTAGTGTGATCATTTCACCATTTTCAGTGATCCATTGCTGATGACAAAGAAAATCATAAATTTTAACGGCAATCTCTCCAGCTAAATGATCATAGCAAATACGAGCTTTGCGTAAATGCACAGGCGTTGAAATTTTAGCATGCACACTATAATTCAATGATATTCCCATCATGCTCTCAATTAATTCGGCAATCTCTTTCCCCGCTAATTGAAAATAGCGATGCCTCCCTTGAGCGATTACTATAATTAACCGACTATCTACTAATTTAGATAAATGGCTGCTAGCCGTTGAAGCGGATATGTCTGCAACAGAACTTAGCTCCGTGGCGGTCCAGGCTCGACCATCCATTAAAGCACAAAGTATTTTTACTCTTGAAATATCAGACATCGCCGCACCTATAGCAGCTATTGCAGATTCAAAAGTCATATCTTGTTGAATGAGAGATTTAACCATAGTCGTTCACTTTATTGCCCAAGCAAGCGTGACAGATGCGGCCATATTATCATTGTCGGTTATTAGGATCAGTTTATTTGCATGGTCACTGTACTGCACTAAAATATTAATACCATTTTCTGCTAACACGCGTGCTATTTCTCCGAGTTCCCCCGGCCTTTCTTGCTTTAACTGACGAATTAACGGGGTATGGATCGCTCGTACTGATAATCCAATCTGCTCTAATACAACCTTAGCCTGCTCGCCCTGTTCAACGAGAAAATGAGCATGACACTCATCGCCAATCGTAAATATTCCCCCTCCTTCTAATCCAATACCATGATGACCTAATGTTTCTCCTAGTAAGGCTAATTGACCTGCTTGATTATCTAAAACAACATGAATATCAAACATTATCATTATCCTTTTTAAATGAATATTCACGGACTAGATGAGTAATGCTGATTTTATAATAACTAAATATCGATTCTCGACCTTCTTGTTGAGCTTTCGCATGTAAAACGTGATTTTTCCATTGTAGAACCGCATCTTCATCTTTCCACCAAGATAGCGATAACATTTTTCCTGCTGTTGATAAACTTTGAAAGCGCTCAATAGCAATAAAGCCGGATACGTTAGTTAATAGGGTTTTTAACTCCTCAGCCAAAGCTAAATAGCGGGTTTGTTGGTTGGGTTGTATTTGTACTTCAAATATTACAGCTATCATATTTTTCTCCGTTGTTTATCTACGAACAGAGTAGTTCAGCCAAAAATAAACGCTTCGATAAGCAACGAAATAAAGGAAAACAACAAGACTGTTTTATGTCACACATCACACTTCTTTAAATTACTCAATATCTTCTTATTACAGCCAACCCACCGTATAAAATTGATGATTATTTATACTTTTTTTATTTTTCAATTTATACAGTATTATGTCAAAACCGCATGCGATTAGGCCTATCACGAAATATACCCCATTCCATTTGCCTTAATTTTTTCATATTTACTGTGTGAAATAACCTCTAAATTATCTCTCTATTAACTAAAAGTTATGGATACCCAAACAAAACTCATTGTTAAATATTAGTTAACCAAAGTAATTTAATTTTTCACTAATGTTAAATTGTTATAGTGAAAAATCTGGTAAACTAATAGAGGTAAAAATAATGATCCTAGATACCAGTTATACATTATTAGTCGCATGTATCGCGCTATTGATTGGGATGTTTGTTGTCAAATTTACCCCATTCCTACAAAAAAACCATATTCCCGAAGCGGTTGTGGGAGGTTTTATTGTTGCTATTATTTTGTTAATCGTTGATAAAACGTCAGGATACACTTTCACTTTTGACTCATCATTACAGAGTTTATTGATGATCGCCTTTTTCTCGTCTATCGGCTTAAGCTCCGACTTTTCTCGGCTGATTAAAGGCGGAAAACCCTTGGTACTACTCACTATTGCTGTAACAATCCTCATTGCTATACAAAATACCGTTGGTATGGGTATGGCTGTTATGATGAATGAAAGTCCATTTATTGGATTAATTGCGGGTTCAATTACTTTGACTGGGGGTCATGGTAACGCAGGTGCTTGGGGACCAATTCTAGCGGATAAGTATGGTGTTACGGGCGCGGTAGAACTCGCTATGGCATGCGCAACACTTGGATTAGTTCTCGGTGGACTTGTTGGGGGGCCAGTTGCACGCCACTTATTGAAAAAAGTGACAATCCCTAAGACAACAGAGCAAGAACGTGACACTATCATTGAGGCTTTTGAGCAACCCAGTGTCCAGAGAAAAATTAACGCCAATAATGTCATTGAAACAATTTCAATGCTGATTATCTGTATCGTCGTTGGTGGTTATATTAGTGCGTTATTTAAAGATACTATCCTACAATTACCAACCTTTGTATGGTGCTTATTCGTAGGTATTATTATCCGTAATATCCTGGCTCATGTATTTAAACATGAAGTATTTGAACCTACTGTCGATGTATTAGGTAGCGTTTCCTTATCACTGTTCTTAGCAATGGCATTAATGTCATTAAAATTTGGACAGTTAGCAAGTATGGCTGGACCTGTATTAATCATCATCGCTGTGCAAACTGTTGTCATGGTATTATTTGCCTGCTTTGTTACCTTCAAAATGATGGGTAAAGATTATGATGCCGCCGTTATTAGTGCTGGTCATTGTGGTTTTGGAATGGGTGCTACGCCAACCGCCATTGCAAATATGCAAACGGTGACAAAAGCATTTGGTCCTTCACATAAAGCCTTCCTCGTTGTCCCTATGGTAGGTGCATTTATTGTGGATATTTCAAACAGTATTTTGATCAAAATATTTATTGAGATCGGTACTTACTTCACTTAATAATTCGCTTCTCTTTGGTGAGCTTCCCATAGTAAAAAATAGATGAGGAAGTTCACCACTTCGCTTTTTCCTCGCTATAAATTGCACTTATTACCGACAATTCAATAATTCATTGACTCAGTTATCTGATTATTTTTTATTTATCCGTTAGAATGCCTACAAAATGAATAGTAGGTAGGCTACATAGAATGAAATTAAGACATCTTGATATCTTTTATGCTGTAATGACTTGTGGTTCTTTAACTCGTGCAGCGGAAGTTTTGCACATTTCACAGCCAGCTGCCAGTAAAGCGCTAAAACATGCAGAGCAACAATTAGGGTTAGTATTATTTCAACGAATTAGAGGTAAATTATTACCCACGGATGAAGCTTTACTGCTCTTTGATGAAGCAAAAGAAGTTTATCGAAATTTAGATCGCCTAAGAATATTAGCACAAAATTTATCCAAAAACCCTCAAGGGAAATTGGCGATAGGTTGTTTACCAAGCCTTGGTCTGAATTTAGTTCCTGAAGTGACAGCGCTGTTCATAAAAAAACATCCGAACATTAAATTGACAATTGGTACCCACCATACTGTCGATATTATGCAGTTATTAACTCAGCAAGACTTAGATATTGGTATTGGTTTCAATTTATCCATTGAAGGCGGTATTACGGTATTACCTATCGCCGAAATACCACTCGTTTATGTTGATCACCAACAGCACCAAGGGCCGATTTCATTAGCTGATATTGACCAAAATCGCTGGATCCATCCAGGTTCAGACTCTCTTGCTCAATTATTACAGCAATACCATGAATTTTCTGTTTCTAATATTAGCGTACATACTTATCACATGGCCGCTGAGTTTGTTCGTGCTGGATTAGGTTGCAGTATTACGGATATTTTCTCTGCTGAACACACATTACCAAAATCGATGATCCATCCATTGAAAGAGGATCTACATTTAGCCGTTTCAGTATTTCATCGTGCAGATAGGCCCTTGACCAAAGCCGCCCAAAATTATGTAAACACGTTGTCACTGACCCTAGAAAAAAGAAATAAAGTAGTTAACCAAAAGTTATACTCCTGCAATGAAAACTCAATTGTTTAGTTAACTTATTCGCCGTTAAATAATAACTCTCCTGTTATTATTGGTTGCGGATAATTATGAAAAAACATGTGGTGGTGATTGGTGCAGGTGTTATTGGTCTCAGTACCGCATATGCTTTAATAAAAGCGGGTCATGCCGTCACGTTATTAGAATCAGAATCTGATGTCGGCATGCAAACCAGTTTTGCCAATGGTGGGCAACTTAGCTATCGTTATGTTGCACCTTTAGCGGATGCAGGAGTGCCATTACAAGGTTTAAGTTGGATGGGAAAGGATGACTCCCCTTTAAATTTAAAAATTCAATTTTCCCTTCAACAATGGGCGTGGCTAACCCAATTTACCCTCGCTTGTAACCGAAAGACTAATAAAATTAATGGTGCTCACCAGCTTCGCTTATCATTACTCAGCCAAGAAATAATGAATAGTTGGCGAACCAATGGTGATATTGGTGATTTTGCTTGGGAAAAATCAGGAAAGTTAATTATTCACCGCGAACAAAAAAGCTTTAATAAAGCTTGTGAAACTATTGATAGCCAATTTCAAAAAGTATTAACTCCTGCTGAAATTACTGAATTAGAGCCTTCACTAAAGAATATTCAATCACAACTCAAGGGAGCAATTTATGCGCCTGATGATGAAAGTGCAGATTGCTACTTATTCTGTAAAAATTTACTGCAATTCTTATCAACTCAAGCTGATTTTAAACTCTGTTTACAACATGCTGTGCTTTCATTTATTAAAAATAAACAAAGAATCACAGGTGTTATAACTAATCAAGGCACTATTCTTGGTGATGATGTCATTGTTTGTGCAGGTAATGGAAGTAGAGAACTATTACGTCCACTAGGTATTCATGTACCTATGCTTGGTCTAAAGGGATATAGTCTTTCAATTCCCTACCCAGAAAAAGAACACATCGTACCAAAGATTAATGTTACTGATTACGGTAATAAGATTGTTTACGCAAAATTAAATCAACAGCTTCGTATCGCAGCAATGGTAGATATTGGCTATGATAAATTAGGGTTACGTGATAACCGTATTCTTGCGCTAAAAAATATTATAAGCAAAACCTTTCCTGAATTGACGCATCTCGATGATGCCGAAACATGGTGCGGATTGCGCCCATCGACCCCCAAAGGCCCCCCTATGTTAGGTAAAACTGAATACGATAATCTTTGGCTAAATATTGGCCATGGTAGTCTAGGCTTTACATTGGCAGCGGGAAGTGCAGAGATCCTTAATCAATTAATTTCAGGAAAAACTTCACCAATCTCTTTAACTGGATTAACAAGGTAATACAAATATGATAAAGCGTAATAATCCCAAACCACGTTTAGCAGATAGCGTTGAATATGCAGGTTTAGTTTATTTATCAGGGCAAGTTCCAACTGATTTATCTGGTGATATTACCTCTCAAACCCAAGAAGTTCTCGCAAAAATAGATGCTTTGCTAGCTGCGAGTCATAGTCATAAAACTCGAATCCTTTCTGCTCAAGTATGGATTAAGGATATGAAGCGTGACTTTGCTGCATTTAATACGGTTTGGGAATCTTGGATGCCAGCTGAGTATAGTCCTGCACGTGCGGCAGTGGAAGCAAATATGGCGAGAGAACAAGTGCTTGTGGAAATTATGGTTATCGCTGCGCAAAATTAATTTTTATTAACAGCAACTGTCCAATTTTACTCACCATTATTAATGAAAACGCCTTTTTATTCTAAAGGCGTTTTTTATTCTCTGAAAAATACGATATACAAAAGAGTTTCTATTCTATATAGAACAACACCATACTATATAGTAAAAATATATATTATTAGATGCGACTACTTATCATTACTGTTTTTTGTATAGGCTTGCTGTAACAGAGACATCATTACCGCTTCCTTCAGATTCAATGGAAGTGATAACAAAATACTCGGCCCCTTTCTCATCTGCCTTTTGAGAAATAGCTTTTACATAATCTGCCGATACACCATCGTTCATGACAACATTTACTGTGCCAGCAAATTTTAAATAAAGAGATTTAGTATAATTAATCTCCGTTGCACCAAAAGCGATTGGACTTAATAAGGCTAAAGATAAAAATAAAACCTTCAATCTATTCATCGTCAAGCCATCCTAAAAATTAATTGATTTATATTTTCTAGGACACTAATAAGTTACGTGTTTTTTGTCAATGACACACACCATCATATCTGTACGCTCCTTTCAAGAATAGAAATATTATTAGTGCTTAACAAACAAAAGATTACCTCCTAATTTATATTTTACGCTTTATTATATTATTTCATTTATACAACGCGGATCACATCGAATAACTCATATTGAAACCGTCCACAAAAGACTGCTTATTAACCATTATTAAATAATTAATGGAGAGAAAAGTGAAAAAAACAGTTATACAGTATTTATTGTCGCAACTCTATGATTTAGGTATTAGTGACATTTTTGGTATTGCTGGAGATTATTCATTTCCAATTAATGATGCTGTCTGTGAGCATAACGAACTACGCTGGGTTGGTTGTTGTAATGAATTAAATGCTGCCTATGCCGCAGATGGTTATGCCCGAGTAAAAGGTATCGCTGCACTCTCAACAACATTTGGTGTTGGTGAATTAAGTGCGATTAATGCCATTGCAGGTTCTTATGCCGAATATTTGCCTATTTTTCATCTCGTGGGCATGCCTTCAAGTCGAATGTTACAAAGCCAAAAATTAATTCATCATTCACTCGGCCATAGTGACCATACTCTATTCTATAAAATGTATCAGCCATTGAGCTGTGCACAGGCAATTCTTACCCCTGAAAATTGTGTCGAGGAAGTAAAACGATTAATTACATGCGCTTTATCTGAGCGTAGGCCTGTTTATATTGGCATTCCAGCCGATTATGCACAAATGGCAATCCATACAGATATGCCATACCCACCAGCGATAAGTCCCCCCAACAGTCATCAGGAAAATTTGGCTGTCGTAATTACCGCTATCTTAAATAAGCTGACAAACAGTAAAAAAATAAGTGTACTCCCAGGGATTTTAATTGCGCGTTTAGGGCTCGAAAATGCCGTGTTATCCCTAATCAATAAATCCAATCTGCCTTATGCTTCTATGATTATGGATAAAGGAGTATTAAGTGAAACAACCCCCAATTATATGGGAGCCTACTATGGTAAATTAATGAATCAACATGTTTATGAATATGTTGAAAGTAGTGATTGCATTATGAGTATTGGCGTCATGATGACGGATATGAATACAGGCTGTTTTACCGCGGATATTCCCGTCGAAAACCATATCAGCATTATGCCAGATCATGTCAATATTGGTCCTAATCACTACCCTCACGTTTATATGAAAGATGTGCTTAACGCTTTGCAAGAACAAATCCCTGTTTTCCATCAAATGCCCCCTAGTGTTCAACCTTTAGGTGAGCCCCCCGTCACCGATAATGAATTAATATCAGCTGAATACCTCTACTCTCGATTGGAAAAAATGTTTCAAGAGAACGATATTATTATTACTGATACAGGGACGTCATTAATGGGATTACTCTCTGCACAACTTCCGAAAAACGCTCAATTCTATAACCAAGCATTATGGGGGTCTATCGGATGGTCTACTGCTGCTGCATTTGGAGCTGCTTTAGCTGCACCGCATCGTCGGGTCGTATTAATCACAGGAGAAGGTGCACACCAATTAACCGCACAAGAGATCTGTCAGTTTGCCCGTTTTGGATTAAAACCCATCATCTTCATCATTAATAACGATGGATACCTCTTCGAGCGACTCATATGTAAAAATCCCAATGCTTATTTCAATGATATTGCTCAGTGGAATTATGCTCAATTACCTGCGGCACTCGGCTGCCATGATTGGTATTGTCAAAAAGTCACTTGCTGTGATGAACTTGACTTAGCTATTACTCAAGCTGAATCACATGATAGTGCCTCATATATTGAAATCATTACGGGGAAATATGTCGCCCCAGAGCTTGCGCATAAATTGCGCTCTTCATTAGACTCGTTATATTCAGATGAATAAATTTCAACCACTGGTCACGGAAGATAAGCTCACGGGGAAAGTGGCTAATTTTTAAATACACTTAAACATAAAATTTAAGGCTATTACTGGTTAAAAACAGCCATTTTCTCCGAACATTCACGAGAGAGACAACGTACAATTTGAGGTAGAGTCATGCCAAATTGGCACAGACTCTTTTTCTCTTAGCCTAATTTCTGCGAATCTTTTCCTAAATTTTTACTCATATCCATGTTTGCGGATGAATTTCTAACAAGACGTTATACAATAGGCCAACGCTGAATCACTAATTGGGCTAACTCTGTGATACTGTAACAGTGATAAGTAAAATGCAATCAGGTACTAATACTCGTAAAACTCCATAAACTCATTAAGTAACAACAGACAATGCTATGACTGACAACCAAAATTTCGAATCCCATACACCAATGATGCAGCAGTATTTAAAACTAAAAGCACAACATCCCGATATACTGCTGTTCTATCGTATGGGAGATTTTTACGAGCTTTTCTTTGATGATGCCAAAAAGGCGTCTCAATTATTAGATATTTCACTGACTAAGCGTGGGCAAACTGCGGGTCAGCCTATACCTATGGCGGGAGTTCCGCACCACGCCGCGGAAAACTATTTGGCAAAATTAGTGCAAATGGGTGAATCTGTTGCAATCTGTGAACAAATAGGCGACCCAGCAACCAGTAAAGGGCCTGTTGAACGAAAAGTTGTACGTATTGTGACCCCAGGAACAATTACTGATGAAGCATTACTGAATGAGCGTCAGGACAATTTACTGGCTGCAATTTGGCAAGAGCCACAGGGTTATGGCTTTGCCACCTTAGATATTACTTCAGGCCGGTTTATGATCAGTGAGATCGATGATGAAGAAGCCTTACAAGCTGAATTACAACGCACTCGTCCTGCTGAGTTACTCTATCCTGAAGACTTTACCAGTATGACTCTGATTGAGAACTGTAAAGGGCTGCGTCGTCGTCCTTTATGGGAATTTGAATTAGAGACAGCGAAGCAGCAGTTAGGTCTACAATTCGGCACAAAAGACCTTATTGGTTTTGGTGTTGAAAATGCTTCCAGAGCGCTACGAGCAGCAGGCTGTCTTCTTCAATATGTTAAAGATACACAACGCACTGCACTGCCCCATATCCGTAGCATTATCATGGAAAGGCAATCCGATAGTGTTATTCTTGACGCGGCAACGCGCCGTAATCTCGAAATCACCCAAAATTTATCGGGTGGAACAGAAAATACATTAGCAGCCATTTTAGACCTATGTGTAACCCCAATGGGGAGTCGTATGCTAAAACGCTGGCTACATACACCGTTACGTCATATTCAAACCCTTAATAATCGTCAACAGGCTATCACGGCGCTACAACAGTGTGGCTTTGAGTTATTACAGCCCCTACTTCGCCAAATTGGTGATTTAGAGCGTGTACTCGCACGATTAGCATTACGTTCAGCTCGTCCCCGTGATTTAGCGCGTATGCGCCACGCTTTTGAGCAATACCACGAAATTCATCAAATTCTCAGCCAATCCAACAGCGAATATTTACAAAGCTTACAAAAACGTATTAATCAGTTTGATGAATTACAAGATCTGTTACAACGCGCTATTATTGATGCCCCCCCAGTGCTCGTACGTGACGGCGGTGTTATTGCCCCCGGCTATAACAGTGAGCTGGATGAGTGGAGAGCGCTTGCTGATGGAGCAACAGATTACCTTGATAGACTGGAAATTCGAGAGAAAGAAAAGCTCGGCATTGATACGCTAAAAGTTGGCTACAATGCGGTGCATGGATATTTTATTCAAGTTAGTCGAGGTCAGAGCCATTTAGTCCCTATTCATTATGTACGCCGCCAAACGCTGAAAAACGCTGAACGGTATATTATTCCCGAATTAAAAGAGTACGAAGACAAAGTACTAACATCGAAAAGCAAAGCATTAGCGATTGAAAAAGCGCTTTACGATGAGCTATTCGATATGCTTTTGCCCCATTTAGCCAATTTGCAAATCAGTGCGGAAGCACTAGCTGAACTAGATGTATTGAACAACTTAGCAGAACGAGCTGAAACGCTTGGCTACACTTGCCCACAACTGACAGATAAACCGGGCATTCATATTACTGAAGGTCGTCACCCTGTCGTAGAGCAAGTACTCAGCGAGCCATTTATCTCTAATCCGCTTTCGCTGTCTCCGCAACGCCGGCTCCTCATCATCACAGGGCCCAATATGGGGGGTAAAAGTACCTATATGCGCCAAACTGCGTTGATTACTTTGCTTGCTTATATTGGTAGCTTTGTTCCCGCGACTAAAGCCGTTATTGGCCCTGTAGACCGTATTTTTACGCGCGTTGGTGCTTCAGATGATTTAGCCTCTGGGCGTTCTACTTTTATGGTTGAAATGACCGAAACCGCTAATATTTTACATAATGCGACTGAACACAGCTTGGTCCTTATGGATGAGATTGGCCGTGGAACATCAACTTACGATGGTCTATCTCTAGCTTGGGCTTGTGCAGAAAATTTAGTCAATCGTATAAAATCGATGACCTTATTTGCAACCCATTATTTTGAATTAACAACACTACCTGAGAAATTAGAAGGTGCTGTTAATATCCATCTAGATGCGATGGAACATGGTGACACCATTGCCTTTATGCATAATGTTCAAGAAGGTGCGGCAAGCAAAAGTTATGGTCTCGCTGTTGCTTCTCTTGCGGGCGTGCCTAAAGAGGTCATTAAACGCGCGAAACAAAAACTTAAAGAGCTAGAGTTCATTTCCAATAATACCAATGCTAGCCATGTTGATAGCGCACAATTAAGCTTTTTAGCGCCTGAAGAACCGTCACCAGTTCTCAGTGCATTAGAGACTATCGACCCTGATAGATTAACACCGAAACAAGCATTAGATTGGTTATATCGTTTAAAGGAAATGGATAAGTAGTATGCAAGATCACGCTGAGCTACTGGCGCCTATCAGCGCGTTTTTACATTGTGAAACGCCTGATAGTTGGGTTAAAAAAGCAAGTGAGCCTGAAAGTTTACCTATACTCTTAAAAGACCACCTTTTATGTGAATTAAAAGCGGCGCAAAGCGCAATGTTTTTGATCCGTAAATATGCCGTTGATAAAGAGAGTGCCGCGACACTGCTTGCTTGGTTTAAACCTTATGAGGACTTTGCCTACGATCGTATAGGAAATGTTGATACTTTAAAGCATAAAAACCAAGTATCAAAACAGATCCTAGCAAGAAAACAGTCTCCTTATAGCCAAGATTTAATTGATAAAATGGTACTCTTGATTAAAGAGGAACTTCATCATTTTTATCAAGTGTTAGAAATTATGCACCAACGAAATATTCCTTATGATGGCATAACAGCAAGCCGTTATGCTAAAGGTCTGTTTAGCCATATGAGTGGGCATGAGCCGCAAACATTGGTCGATAAACTGATCATTGGTGCTTATATTGAAGCCCGATCATGTGAACGCTTTGCTAAGCTAGCCCCTTTTTTAGATGATGATTTAGCTAATTTCTACGTCTCATTATTGCGTTCGGAAGCGAGACACTATCAAGATTATCTGCAACTAGCACAATCTATCAGTAAAACAGATATCAGTGACCGCGTTAAAATGTTCGGTATTATCGAAGCACAGCTTATTCTGTCTCCCGATAATGATTTCAAATTTCATAGTGGTGCGCCAATATAAAGCCTAAGGCGACAAACCTCTTTTGACATATTATCCATAAAAAGAAAGCCCTCAGTTTGTCGCTGAGGGCTTTGATAATCTACTGTTAACGATTTTTACATATTAAATAAGGCTTCCAAAGAAAGATCCTCACCTTGTAAAATATCTTTTAACCTTCTTAACCCTTCCACTTGAATCTGACGTACTCTTTCCCGTGTTAATCCAATTTCTCGACCAACCTCTTCGAGCGTTTCTGCCTCATAACCCAATAAACCAAAACGTCGTGCTAATACTTCACGCTGTTTAGGATTCAATTCAAATAACCACTTCACAATGTTTTCTTTTAAGTTGTTATCTTGAATTGTATGTTCTGGGCCTGATTCATTCTCATCAGATAGAACCTCAAGTAAAGATTTTTCAGAATCACCGGCAATAGGCGTATCAACCGAGGTAATACGTTCATTTAAACGTAGCATACGGCTAACATCTTCTACTGGCTTATCTAACTGTTCGGCGATTTCTTCAGCGCTAGGCTCATGATCAAGTTTTTGCGCTAATTCTCGGGCGGTTCGAAGGTAAATATTGAGCTCTTTGACGATATGAATAGGGAGGCGGATGGTTCTGGTTTGATTCATGATGGCACGTTCAATCGTCTGGCGTATCCACCACGTCGCATATGTTGAAAAACGGAAACCTTTTTCAGGATCAAATTTTTCAACTGCGCGAATTAACCCTAGATTACCTTCCTCAATGAGATCAAGTAATGCTAGGCCCCGATTATTATAACGTCGAGAGATCTTAACAACTAAGCGAAGATTACTTTCTATCATGCGTTGACGTGAAGCAATGTCACCACGCAAGGCTCTCCTAGCATAGAAAACTTCTTCTTCAGCTGTCAGGAGCGGAGAGAATCCAATTTCACTGAGATAAATTTGGGTTGCATCCAGAACACGCAAATTCGTGCTCTGGAATAAGTCCATTTCATCGTCTAGTTCTGCAACCAGATCCTCTTCTTTGAATTGACTCTCATCAAAAGCATCATCCATCATGCTGTCGTCGAGGTCATTGTATAACTCGTTAGCTTTCAGCGAACTTTGGCTCATCAGTGACTCCTACCCTTGATAATGAGGACAGAATGTCATTGCATTCTGCCCAGTTTATCGCTGCGGTAAGTAGCGCAGCGGGTTTACTGATTTTCCCTTGTAACGAATTTCAAAATGTAGCCTAACCGAGCTTGTACCGGTGCTACCCATAGTTGCAATTTTTTGCCCAGCAGCGACATCCTGCTGATCACGCACAAGTAACGTATCGTTATGCGCGTAAGCACTTAGGTAGTCATCGTTATGTTTTATTATTATAAGATTTCCATATCCACGTAGTGCATTTCCTGCGTATACCACTTTACCGGGAGCAGCAGCGAGTACAGGTTGGCCTCGTGAACCGGCAATATCAATGCCTTTATTTCCACCTTGCGCATCAGAGAAACCTTCTATCATTTTCCCTTCTGCTGGCCAGCGCCATTTTATCGATGAGCTATTTGTACTGCTTGCTGTCGTCGTAGAAGTTGTAGAAGCAGTCGAGGTTGTTGCTGTAGAAACTTGCGTTGCAGGCTTCTTATTATTAGGCAACATTTTACCCGTATTTTGACCGCTTCCATTTGCAGGATACGCATTAGTTGTTCGAAGATCAACCGGTTGCTGGTTACTATTTGATGAATTTGATGCTAATTGTCCGTTTGAGTTCACATTTCCATTACCAATATTGATCACCTGCCCAACATTTAGGCTATAAGGCTCTGGAATATTGTTTTTCGATGCTAACTCACGGAAATCATTGCCCGTTATATACGCTATGTAGAATAACGTATCGCCACGCTGTACCGTGTAAGTACTACCGCTATAACTGCCTTTTGAAATACTGCCATAGTCACGGTTATAGATAATACGGCCTTGTCCATCCATATTCACTGGGGCCGACGTGCGAACAGATGATGAAGAATTTGCAGACAAATTAGGCCGTGAAGAAGGCATCGCAATACTCGTCCCACCACTATTGCTTGATGGTGTTCTTTGAACTGTTTGTTGACTTGATTGATTTCCTTGACCTTCATTTACGCTAGTAATCGGCGCTGCTGTATGGTACGGAGTTGAACATCCAGCCAGTAATGCCCCGCCAAATGAAAAGATCACCGCCCATCGAATTCTGTTTATTGGGCTAACAATTTTCATGCATCTTCTCCCGTGAAGAAAAATCTGACATCACAACTAAATTTGCGTCAGTAAAACATTCGAGCCTATTATTCTCATCATACTTCAAGTTGCAGCATTGTTAACTAGGTTTATGCGCATAGGTCACCTCTTTTATAGGCCCTGCATCACCTAGCTACAGCTTGAATTATTTAGAACATTAAAACTCTTAAACGAAAAGTATTTGGCTTATTAAAACAGAAATATAAATTATTGAACAAGCCAAATATATCAAAAATATAACAATTTGAGATTATGACTTAATAGAAAATGCGACTTACTCAGTTTTAGAGCAGTCAAGGTCATATTTTGTCGAAGATCATCGCCACTAAATCGCTAAGCTAAGTCACCTGAAACTAAAGGAACAAAGCGCACTTTCTCTATGACATTTGCGTGATAATCATTTCCTCGACGAATAATCAACTTGAGGGCTTGGTCTTTATCCCCAACAGGTAAAACTAAACGTCCACCTTCTTTTAATTGCTGTAATAGCCGAGGAGGAATTTCACTGGGTGCTGCGGTGACGATAATCGCATCAAAAGGCCCTTTTGATTGCCATCCTTCCCAACCATCACCGTGACGAGTAGAGATATTATGCAAATCAAGTTGTTTAAAACGGCGTTTCGCCGTCCATTGTAAACTCTTCACCCTTTCGACTGAAAAAACATGATCCGCTAAATGCGCTAAAACAGCCGTTTGATAGCCAGAACCTGTGCCTATTTCTAAAACATGATCTTGCGGTGTAACCGCAAGCAATGCGGTCATTTTAGCAACAATATAAGGCTGAGAAATAGTTTGCCCATAACCTATAGGTAATGGGATGTTATCATAGGCCTTATGTGAAAGCGCTTCATCCACAAAACGTTCACGCGGAACTCGTGATAAAGCGTCTAATAGGCGCTCATCGTGAATTCCCTGTTGGCGTAACTGTGCCAATAGTTCTTTCATGAGCCCTGTTTTCATTCTACTTTCACTCCTGATTTCTCTAGCCACTCTTCAATCAATGAATGTGCTTTATAAGCTGTTAAATCCACTTGTAAAGGCGTAATGGAGACATAACCTTGCGATACCGCCTCAAAATCGGTACCAGGCCCTGCATCGCGGATTTCCCCCACTGGCCCAAGCCAATACAGCATATTACCTTTAGGATCTTCGAGATTGTAAACCTCAGAGGCGGCATGACGACTGCCACAACGAGTGACTTTAATCCCTTTCACTTCATTGTAAGGAATATCAGGTACATTGATATTCAATATATTGCCTGCTCGCAATGGATTTTTTTGTAACAATGCCAATATGTCACAAGTCACTTTTGCGGCGGTTTCAAAATGCGTGTCACCATCAAGAGAAACTGCTATGGAAGGTAAACCTAAGTGTCGACCTTCCGTCGCTGCCGCAACGGTACCTGAGTAAATGACATCATCCCCAAGGTTAGGACCACAGTTAATGCCAGATACAACAATATCAGGCCTTGGTCTCACCACTTTGTTAACACCAATATAAACACAATCTGTCGGCGTACCTTCTTGTACTGAAAGGTCACCATTAGCCAGTGTTTGGATCCTTAAAGGTTTATCTAAAGTTAATGCGTTTGATGCACCACTACGATTACGATCAGGTGCAATCACTTGCACCTGATAATATTGGCGTAAAGCAGCTGCCAGTGTTTGGATACCAGGGGCTGTCACACCATCGTCGTTACTCAATAAAATTTTCAGCATCGGCACTATCCTGATTAATAAGTTCTCGCACCACGCTCGTTGCAAAACTTCCCGAATTAAGGAAAAAACACATTTTTAATGTCGTTTGATCAACCCATTGCCATTGAAGGTTTTGAGGTTTCATCATCATCGCCCTACGTGTTGAGGATACCCGTTCCGTTTTCATCAATGTTATCAAGGCGCGATAATTCTCTAAGCAACCCGTCTCAAAGGCTAGCGCATCTTCTTGCGTACCTAATTCACCATCACCGGGCAAAGGTGCCGTGATGCTAAGTTCAAATGTATCAACTCGGGGTTGTAATGAAGAAAATTCTTCTGTCGTTGCCACAAACCAACTGCCACGCCCTGTCAATTGAAGAGCATCACCTAATAACACTTGATTGACGGTCTGGTTCGCAATACGCTCACTCGTCACGTGGTTAAACATCGCACTGCGTGCTGCTGACAGGTAAAAGCTACGTTTGTTGCGCTCACGAACAGTAATTTCTTGATTTGCCCAGCGTAACGCTTGAGTTAAATTCTGTCCATCTCGACCAAAGCGTTGTTCACCAAAATAGTTAGGAACGCCTTGCTCTGCTATTTTCTGTAAACGCAATTCGACATCGTCAGGATCCGAAATCTCCCGAATGGTCAATTCAAATTGGTTTCCTTTCAAGGTGCCAATGCGCAATTTTCTTTTTTGTCTCGTTGTCGCAATCACTCGACAGCCATCAAGTTGCCACAAAGAAAAATCAGGTGTTTCTTTACCTGGCATCTGCAAACAGAACCATTGTTCCGTCATCGCATTGCGATCTTTTAAGCCAGCATAGCTCACTGCTCTTGCTGAAATTTTTGCGAACTTAGCGAGCTGCTCGGCAACAAATAGCGTGTTATAGCCAATCTTTTCAACACGAACCATAACATGCTCGCCTTCTCCATCAAGCTCAAAACCTAAGTTTTCCTTAACGATGAAGTCTTCAGGCTGACTTTTTAGTTTACCGAATGATAGCGGCTTACCATGCAGGTACTGTACATTCATGATTTTCACTACCATTATCTTTAACAAGTAATACTACCGCAGCACATGCAATACCTTCTTTACGACCAACAAAACCTAATTGTTCAGTTGTCGTCGCTTTAACATTAATGTCATCCATATGGCATTCTAGGTCTTCTGCAATATTGACACGCATTTGTGGAATATGTGGCAGCATTTTAGGGGCTTGTGCCATGATAGTGACATCAATATTACCGATACTGTAACCTTTTGCACGTACATGACGATAAGCTTCTTTTAGTAGCACACGGCTATCAGCACCTTTATAGGCCGGATCGGTATCTGGGAATAATTTACCAATATCCCCGAGTGCAGCAGCCCCTAAAATTGCATCCGTTACTGCATGTAATACAACATCACCGTCAGAGTGAGCTAATAAACCTTGTTCATATGGAATACGAACCCCACCAATAATGATGGGACCATCACCACCGAACTTATGTACATCGAACCCGTGCCCAACTCTCATGATTTATTCCTTTTATTTCATTTTAGAAAGATAAAATTCTGCCAGAGCAAGATCTTCTGGTCTGGTCACTTTTAAGTTATCTGAACGCCCTGAAACCAATACAGGTTGATAACCACAATATTCAAGGGCAGAGGCTTCATCTGTGATAACCGCATTTTCTTTCAAAGCTTTACTTAAACAATCCCGCAATAACAATAATGGAAAAAACTGTGGGGTTAATGCATGCCATAATGCTTCACGTTCAACTGTATGATCAATAAGAGCAGACGTTTTAAAACTCCGCTTCATTGTGTCTCTAACAGGCGCAGCAAGAATTCCGCCACAACACTCTTTTGTTGATAGCTGAATAATTTTATTTAAATCATCTTGATGCAAACAAGGACGTGCTGCGTCATGCACCAACACCCACTTATTTTGCATGCTTTCGTTTTTGGCTAAAAGGTTTAACCCCGCCATCACTGAGTCCGCGCGCTCTTTTCCACCGTTTACTGTGGTCACTCGCGGATCTTGTGCAATATCAAGCTTAGCAAAATAATCATCATCCGGGCTGAGTGCGACAACGATATGGGTGACGCTAGGGTTGAGTAACAATGCACTAATCGTGTGTTCAATGATTGTTTTCCCTGCGACTTGTAAATACTGTTTTGGGCAATCAGCATTCATACGGCTGCCAATACCTGCCGCGGGAATTATTGCAACAATTTGCGGGTTTTCCCCAATGATTGAGTTATTCATTATGTTGGATCTTACATCGAAATTAATGGCCAATCGCGATAATAATTCATGAGCAAATACGTTATTTATTGATTATTAGATGCTTTCTGATTATTACTTTCTTTGACCATTCTATAAAATGATTCGCCAGGTTTGATCATTCCGAGTTCTGTGCGAGCTCGTTCTTCAATCGCATCTTGACCATCGTTTAGGTCATTAATTTCAGCAAATAACTGCTCATTACGCACTTTTAAGCGAGAATTGATAATTTCTTGCGCTGCAACATCGTCTTTTACTCGCACATAATCATGGATACCATTTTTTCCTAACCATAGAGAATATTGCGTCCAAGCTAATACTGCGATTAATAGAAGCGTTAATTTGCCCATTCTGCCCCCTGAAATGATTTGCTAATCATCCCATAACTCAGCTCATGACGCTACTAAGAAGAAAGTAATGTCATAAAAGTCAGAGTAAATCACATATTATATGATTAAAATTCACTCAACTTAGTGTTGATCACGCTGTTTTTGTTCCGTTTCTCACTAGCAAATTATAGGGTACCTTGAATCATAAAAATCACTATTACCAATCCAAGTGAAATTTGCCAACAAAAATACGAGCGCCAAGACAATATTGATTGTACTTTCGTGCAACATCTTAATAGAAAAAGGTTATTTTATCAGCGTGAAAGTAAAAAGAAGATACCATTAAATGTGATTTAACGGCGTCGTTGATGAAAAGATGCTACTCAAGGCCATTCAGCAACATCTTTTTGAGAATAACAGATTAGGTTTTAATAACTTGTTGAGTTTTCAGCAAGTGGAGAATTTGCGTTATTGAATCAGCGATGGGCTGCCGTCCATCAATGCGTAACTCCGGCTGTAATGGCTCCTGATACGGAGAGTCAATCCCTGTAAAATGCGTTATCTTCCCCTCTCTCGCTTGCTTATACAGCCCTTTTGGATCGCGTTGTTCACAGATGTCTACTGGTGTTGCTACGTGCAATTCAAAAAATTGATTTGCTTCAAACAATTCACGAACCCGTTGTCTGTCCTCTCGATAAGGAGATATAAACGCTGTCGCAACTATCAGTCCAGCATCAACCATCAGCTTAGCCACTTCGCCAATGCGTCGAATGTTCTCTTGCCGATCTTCCTCGCTAAAACCAAGGTCTCGGCATAATCCATGGCGTACGTTATCACCATCAAGCAAGTAAGTCTTAATCTCCATCTCGGCTAATGTTTGTTCAATTGCACCAGCCAATGTTGACTTACCTGAGCCAGACAGCCCCGTAAACCATAGCACTGCCCCCTTATGGCCATTCGCTCGCTCTCTAAATTGACGCGTAATGGCATGTGGATGCCACACAATATGTTCATTAATCAAATCCATGATAGTTATTTTCCACCCAGCAAATCACGAGCTCCCCAGTGAGGGAAGTGGCGCCTAATTAACTTGTTCAGCTCGATTTCAAATTCACTAAAGTGATCATCTTGCTCAATGAAATCTGCTTTAATTTCACGAACGAGTCCCGCGCCTGCTGTAACATTCGTTAACCTATCGATTAAGATCATGCCGCCGGTATCCGCATTATGTTGATAATTATCCAATAACAGGGGTTCATCAAACGAGAATTCAACAAGGCCAATACTATTTAGCGGTAACTCAGTCGCGACCTTTTGCGTCAAATTATTCACATCAACTTGATATTGAATATTTTCTACCTTCGCTCGACTTCTTTTGCCTGCAATTTTGATATCTAACTGCTGCCCCTGTACCAATGGTTGTTCTGACATCCAAACAACATCGATAAGCGCTTGACGCGTTCTTGTTAGCGTATCATCCTCGGCAACAATTAAATCTCCGCGACTAATATCAATATCATCTTCCAAGACCAACGTGATGGCTTCACCGGGTATTGCAACATGTTGTGAACCCTCGAAAGTGACAATATCTTTGATTCGCGATAACTGCCCAGAAGGAAGCACTTTAACAGACTGCCCAATATGAATTATTCCTGAAGATAAGGTGCCGCTATAACCTCTAAAATCAAGGTTAGGCCTATTCACATATTGAACGGGAAAACGTAATGCTTGCTCTGAGGCTTTTTGCTGAACTTGAACATTCTCTAAAATTTGCAGTAACGTCTCACCTTGATACCAAGGTAGATTGTGACTTTTATTAACAATATTATCGCCATCAAGTGCCGAAATAGGCACAAACCATACATTAAGGTCGATAGGCAACTCAGTCGCAAAAGACTGATAATCTTGTTTAATTTTTTCGAATACGCTTTCGCTATAGTCCATCAAATCCATTTTATTGACGGCAACCACTAAATGGCGGATCCCCAGCAACGTGCTGATAAAGCTATGACGTCGCGTTTGCTCTTGAACACCTTTTCGAGCATCGATCAACAAAATAGAAAGTGAGCATGTCGATGCGCCCGTTGCCATATTTCGGGTATATTGCTCATGCCCAGGCGTATCTGCAATAATAAATTTACGCTTTTGCGTGGAGAAATAGCGATATGCGACATCAATAGTGATGCCTTGCTCACGTTCAGCTGCAAGACCATCCACCAGCAACGCAAGATCTAACTTTTCCCCCTGTGTTCCTATACGTTTACTGTCATTTTGCAGAACAGAAAGTTGATCTTCATAAATTTGCCGTGTGTCATGAAGTAAGCGACCAATGAGCGTACTTTTTCCATCATCCACATTCCCGCAAGTCAGGAAACGTAATAGCCCTTTCTCCTGTTGCGCTAACAAATAAGCTTCCACACCACCTTGTTGCTTGATTTGCTCCGCAATTGTTTCATTGTATGTGACATCTGCCATAACGTTTCCCCCCTTAAAAATACCCTTGGCGCTTTTTTTGCTCCATTGATGCTGACTGATCGCTATCAATTAATCGGCCTTGACGCTCACTGGTTGTCGATATCAGCATTTCCTCGATAATCTCAGGTAATGTTTCTGCCTGTGATTCAACGGCTCCAGTTAATGGCCAACATCCTAAAGTACGAAAACGGACTTTACGTTTAGCAATGACTTCGCCCGCTTGTAAGTCAATACGGTCGTCATCGACCATTAATAATGTGCCATCACGCTCCAACACAGGGCGTTCTTTCGCAAAATAAAGGGGAACGATGTCGATATTTTCCAAATAGATATATTGCCAAATATCCAGTTCAGTCCAGTTTGATAAAGGAAAGACACGTATACTTTCACCTTTATTTATTTGCCCATTGTAGTTATGCCATAACTCAGGGCGTTGGTTTTTGGGATCCCAGCGATGAGAGCGGTCTCTAAAAGAATAGATTCTTTCTTTTGCTCGTGACTTTTCTTCATCACGTCTTGCACCGCCAAATGCCGCATCAAAACCATATTTATCGAGCGCTTGCTTCAATCCTTCTGTTTTCATGATATCAGTATGCTTTGCACTACCATGTATGAATGGATTGATTCCCAGTTTAGCCCCTTCTGGATTACGATAAACTAAAAGCTCAAACCCATAATTTTTCGCTGTTTTATCGCGAAACTCATACATTTCACGGAACTTCCACCCAGTATCAACATGTAACAGCGGAAATGGCAATTTACTCGGATAAAACGCTGTTCGCGCTAGATGAAGCATGACGGATGAATCTTTGCCTATTGAATAAAGCATTACCGGGTTTGCAAACTCAGCCGCGACTTCACGTAAAATATGAATGCTTTCGGCTTCCAGTTGCTGCAAATGAGTCAATCGTTTTTCATTCATGATGGCCTCCTTTTAAGCCAATTCCAGCACGGCGGAACGCCATCTGTTTTCCACGCCATGATGACCAAACCAAGCTAATTGTTGATGCAATGCAACAACCTCGCCAATCACCAATAAAGCAGGGGAAGGTGCTTGCTGAGCAAGTGTCTCTAATTCATGTAACTGCCCGCTAAGCACCTGCTGATTATTGCGTGTTCCGCAACCAATGACCGCAACAGGTGTGTTTGGAGAACGTCCAAACTCAATCAGTTGTTTACTGATATATTCAGCTTTTACCGTTCCCATATAGATAGCTAATGTTTGATGTCCGCTAGCCAGTGCTGGCCAGTCAAGGTCGTTACCATTATTTTTGCAATGACCCGTGATAAACGTGACGCTTTGAGCATGTTCTCTATGTGTAAGCGGGATCCCCGCATAGGCGGTTGCACCAATCGCGGCTGTAATACCAGGAACCACTTGGAAAGGAATTTGAGCTTCTGCCGCAACCTGAAGCTCTTCACCACCTCGCCCGAAAATAAACGGATCCCCCCCCTTTAATCGAACAACTTTTTTTCCTTGTTTAGCCAATTTGACGATTAATGCATTCGTTTCTTCTTGTGAAACCGAGTGATGATGAGCTCGCTTTCCGACACAGATTTTGTCTGCATCTCGTCGCACTAAATCAAGTACTTCCTCACTGACTAAGTTGTCATATAAAACAACGTCCGCGTTTTGCACAACTTGCAAGCCTTTTAACGTCAACAAGCCCGCATCACCAGGCCCAGCGCCTACTAGGATAAGTTCGCCGCTATTATCCCTTTCAGATAATTGCTTCTCTAATTGCTGTTCGGCTTCAAGGAGTTGACCTTTTTCAACTAACGATGCAAAACGACCATTAAAGCTTTTTTCCCAAAAGCGTTTTCGTTCACGCATGCTCGTTATCGATGATTTGACTTTTTCTCGCCACCGCCCTGCTATTTTTGCCATATGCCCTAACGAATTCGGCAACATGGCTTCAAGTTTTTCACGCAATAAGCGAGCAAGAACCGGCGCTGTTCCCCCAGATGAGATGGCGATAACGACGGGGTCTCTGTCAATAATTGACGGAACAATGAAAGAACATAATGGTTTCTCATCCACAACATTAACTAAAATTTGTTGTGACTCCGCATCATGAAAAACTTTCTCATTCAATGCAGGTTGGTCTGTTGCAGCGATCACGAGATAAGCCTTTTCGATATGAGAAAAATGATACTCTTCCTTAACCCAGATAAATTTTTTTTGCTCATAAAGACGTTGTAAAACCGGACTTAATGTAGGAGATATGACCATAAGCGCTGCATCGACTTTCAGTAACAGCTCTGCTTTACGTGCCGCAACATCACCACCGCCAACTAGCACAACTTTACGGGATCGCAGATCCACAAATAACGGTAAATATTCCATCTTACTCTTCCGGTGTTATATCACTTTTTTATGACAACGATTTAAATTGACTATATGGCGTGCAAGTTGGGTTATGAAATGCCAAAAATTCATTAGATGTAACGCAAAGGAATAAGTCATTACTGAGTCAATGGCAGAGACCAAATAGGTCAGTGAATACGGAGAAGGGTGATAACGGATGTTGATCGCTTCTTTTATACAAATATCTTGAAAAAAATGAGTTAGACTAAGATCATCAATAGAACAAAAATATAAATTATTTAGCCTTTATAAGTATTCAGCCAATTAAGACGAAACATCATGATAAATACTGATAAAAAAAAATTAACCATCAATGATATAGCAAAATTGTGCGGTGTAGGTAAATCAACGGTTTCACGTGTCATTAATCAAGATCCAATGGTTAATGAAGAAACTCGACAAAAAGTTAATCAAATAATCAAAAAATATCAATTTACGCCATCAAAATCGGCTCGTGCGATGCGAGGATACTCAAATCGTTCTTTTGGCATCATCATGACTCGTCTAGATTCTTATGCAGAAAACCAAGCTGTCAGCTCCATGCTACCTATTTTCTATGAAAATAATATCGACCCAATTATTTTAGAAACCCAGTTTAAGCAAGAGAAAATAGAAGAACATTTAAAAATGCTTGCTCGTCAAAAAGTTGACGGTATTGTGCTCTTCGCTTTTTCAGGTATAGATACCAATAAATTGGTCGAATGGAAGCAAAAAATGGTGGTCATTGCACGACCATTAGAAGGGTTTGTTTCAATCTGTCACGACGATGACAATGCAGTTAAAAACTTAATGCATTATTTTCATGGACAAAAGAAACATGACAAAATCAGTTATGTTGGGATCAATATTCATGATGAAACAACGGGCTTACTTCGTTATCAATCCTACTTACAATATTGCGAACAGCATCATTTAACCCCTCATGCACGTCTAGGTGAGCTAAATTATCAAAGTGGTTACCTGCTCGCTAAAGAAATAGTCACGACATCCCCACAAGCTATCTTATGCGCAACAGATTCTTTAGCATTTGGCGTTCAAAAATATTTGTCTGAACAAAAAATGACACATATTGATGTTGCCTGTATTGGTCGCAACGACTTACTGACATTTTTATTTCCTCAAACTAAGTTTTACCGTTTAGGTTTTAGAGAAAGTGGGAAAGAAGCAGCTAATATATTGATCAAAATGCAAAAAGAAACAATTCCCCCTCAAAAAATCATTATTTCTAGCGACAGCTTAAATTAATAATTTTCAATAATTAATGATAATGACATGTGATCATCGTCTAGTTATGGGAACGTTCCCGTTTGAATAAGTCAAATAACGATATATATTAAAAAAAACGAAACCATCACGAGAAAATGAATATGTCTAGTGCCAAAGATTTAAAAGCCATTGAAGAGCTTATTGTGCTGATTGGCGGTAAAAATAATATCATTAGTGTTTCTCACTGCTTAACAAGGTTACGCTTTGTCCTTAATGATCCCAATCTTGCTGATATAGATAAAATAAAACAAATTCCTTTTGTTAAAGGCTGTTTTAATAATGCAGGTCAATTTCAAGTTATTATTGGTATAGAAGTTGAAAGCTACTATAAAACACTTTCTAATTGTTTAGAGTTAAAAACAAAAAGCAAAGATGAGGTCAAATCTGACGCCAAAAAAAACATGAGCTTTTGGCAAAGACTAATAGCTAATTTGGCTGAAATATTTGTTCCTTTATTACCAATTTTAATTTGTGGGGGCTTACTTTTAGGTTTACGCAATGTCATCGGTGAAATGCCGATATCAGAAAATAAACCATTAACCTATTTTTATCCTTGGCTACAACCTATCTATGAATTTCTATGGTTACCTTGTGAAGCGATATTCCATTTTTTACCCGTGAGTATTTGTTGGTCTAGTACTAAAAAAATGGGGGGTACCCCAGCTCTCGGTTTAGTACTTGGTATTACATTAGTGTCACCTCAGCTGATGAATGCCTATAATTTAGGTTCCCAAGTGCCTGATATTTGGAACTTTGGATTATTTACCATTGCGAAAGTAGGCTATCAAGCTCAAGTCATTCCTTCTATTTTGGCTGGATTATTTTTAGGTTGGTTTGAAACCCGCTTACGCCGTTATATCCCCGATTATTTAAAATTGGTTATTGTTCCAATCGTTACCCTAATTGTTTCTGTTTTTGTTGCCCATGTTATTTTAGGCCCAATAGGCAGAGGGATCGGTAATGGTATCGCTGAAATAATCAAATTATTAATGTTAGGTGACTTCGCCCCTATTGGCTCTGCTATCTTTGGTTTCTTCTATTCGCCAATGGTGATTACCGGATTACATCACACAACCTTAGCCATTGATCTACAAATGACTCAGAGCTATGGCGGTACACCTATTTGGCCAATTATTGCGCTCTCTAATATTGCTCAAGCATCTGCGGTTGTTGGTATTATCATTGTCAGTCGTAAAGTCAATGAACATGAAATTACTATTCCTGCGGCTATCTCGGCTTATTTAGGTGTCACCGAACCCGCCATGTATGGGGTTAACTTAAAATATGGATTTCCAATGCTATGCGCAATGATTGGATCCGCGCTTGCGGGGTTGATTTGCGGTTTAAATCATGTGTTATCAAATGGTATTGGCGTTGGTGGTTTACCTGGCATTTTATCGATACAGCCTACTTATTGGTTAGTTTATCTATTTGCCATGATTGTTTCTATTATCGTTCCGATTGGGTTAACGATTATTGCCTATCGCTATAAAGAAAGAAAAGGCACGCTACAAGCTAATTAATGTATCATTAAATTTAAGGTTTATTATGAATTACTTACTTATTATTTTTTCAGATATCAGCGTGTCTGTTGAAGACAAAAATAAAAAACAACATTACTCATTTGATTTTTTAAATAATACTTATCATGACTGGTTAAACGTTGTTGAGAAAATAAAAAATGACTTTCCTCTGATGCATGGAGGTATTATAGCTCCTCCTTTTGATCCGGATGCTGAAAAAAATGCTATTATTAAAACAAAAGATAATAAAACAATTAACTTAGCAAACTTTTTCTCTGAGACGTTTAACTCTCCTTTTATTATAGAAAAAACGAACTCATTAAATCAGTTAACGAATATAGCGGAAAAATTAGCTGATAAAGAAAATGAATTTACATGGTCTATCGAATATTCAGGGCTAACGTCAGGTAAAGATGAATATTGCCAAGAGTCACTATTGACTGTTGCAAATGGTTATATCGGACTACGCGGCACATTACCTGAAATGACCGCCAGCAAAAATTACTACCCAGCAACCTATGTGGCAGGATTATATAATCAAGCAACATCCCAAATAGGTGATCATCAAGTTATTAATGAAGATTTCGTTAATGCGCCGAATGGACAATTTATCTCCCTTAGAATCGGTGACTCTGATTATATTCATCCTAATAACGTAACGACTCACCGCCTCACCCGTCATTTAGACATGAAAACCGGAGTGATGTCATCTGATTGGCTGATTAAAACCGCGGATGGAAAACAATTGAGTATTCGCTGCTTCAAGTTTACCAATATGGCGGATATGTCCCACTATTGTCTTCACTACCAATTTACGCCATTAAATTTCTCCGCGGAAATAACCGTAGTCACCAGATTAGAAGGAAATACGGTTAACGCCGGAGTGGAACGTTATCGTAGTCTTAATCAACATCATTACCATGTGTTAAAAACAGGTGCAAAACAACAAACAGCTTACCTATTAGCAGAAACAAATCAGTCAAAAATAGGGATAGGTTTGACCTCAAATATTTATGGTGATTTTTTTACAGACAAAGACATTGTTTGCCATATTTCTGAATCCGTGGTTGATCAAACAATTACTTTTAATGCCAAACAAAATATCAGCTATACATTAGAAAAATGTGTTGCTATGACAACCTCTACCGCCTACCCACATCATTGGCATGAAATTGTAAACTGGCAACTTCCTACCTTAAAAGCGCAATTATTAGAGACTAAACAAGCATGGGCAAGCTTATGGAATAGCGCTGATATTGTTGTTTCAGGCGATTTAATGACACAAAAATTGTTGCGTTTACATACCTACCATCTGCTTGCATCGGCTTCACCATTTAGTAATGAAAAACATCAATTAGATGTATCTGTAACAGCAAGAGGCTTACACGGCGAAGCCTATAGAGGGCATATTTTCTGGGATGAAATTTTCATACTGCCTTTTTATATCATGCATTTTCCTAACACCGCTCGCCAACTTTTACTCTATCGCTATCATCGTTTAGAAACGGCGCGTTCAGCAGCCAAAGCGGCAGGTTTTCAAGGAGCCATGTTCCCATGGCAATCAGGGCATGATGGTAGTGAACAAACACAAGTGCTACATCTCAATCCACTCTCTGGACAATGGGATCCGGATCATAGTTGCCGTCAACGCCATGTTTCATTAGCGATTGCTTACAACGTCTGGCTATATTGGCGCAATACTCTTGATCATCAATTTATGGCGGATTACGGTTTAGAATTACTCAATGAAATTACCTTATTTTGGGTAAGCCTATGCCAATTTGATGAACGAGATCAGCGTTTTCATATTAGTGGCGTTATGGGACCTGATGAATTCCATGAAAAATATTCTGACTCACAAGAAGGTGGTTTAAAAGATAATGCCTATACCAATTTAATGGTCGCATGGCTATTTAATGAAATAGTGACACTGTATAGCAATAGCCACTTTACCCATAAATTCACTGAATTGGGCTTTGATGCAGATCTCATCCAGCAACTTAACCATATTAGAACCCAACTGGCCGTTACGCTTAATCAAGATGAAGTGATTGAACAATTTTCAGGTTACTTTTCGTTGAATGAATTGGATTGGGAAAGCTATCGCCAAAAATATGGCAATATTTATCGTATGGATCGGATATTGCGTAAAGAAAATAAGTCAGCCGATGATTTTAAAGTCGCTAAACAAGCCGATACGCTGATGTTATTTAATAATCTAGATAAAGCGACCGTCAAATTCTTAATTGAGTCTCTAGGCTACTCATTGTCTGACGATTTCGCTGAAAAAAACCTTCAGTATTATCTTGAACGAACGTCTCATGGTTCAACGTTATCTCGTATTGTTCATGCCTATTTAGCCGAACAAATACAAAGACATGACCTGTCATGGAAACTTTATCAGGATGCCTTATATTCAGACTACAATGATATTCAAGGTGGAACAACTGCTGAAGGAATTCATACCGGTGTCATGGCCGCAACGTTAAATACCACGATTATGGCTTATGCGGGTGTGGATATTCGTCAAGATACTCTCAATATTACACCATCATTGCCAAACCAATGGCAGAGACTGAGTTTCCATTTAAACCATCAAAATGTTTTGTATCACATTAACCTAACTCATAATGACATTACTGTTACGAGCGATAAAGCCTGCATAATATCCATTAATCATCATCAATATCACCTTATTGATAACACGGCTTTTTGTTTAAACTTCAATGAGGATAAAACTAATGGTTAAAGGTCTGATATTCGATTTAGATGGCGTTATTGTGGATACCGCTGGCTATCACTATTTAGCATGGAAGAAATTAGCGAATGAAATTGGTATTGACATTAATGAAGAGTTCAATCAAACCTTAAAAGGTATTAGCCGAACAGAATCATTAGATAAAATATTAAATTATGGTAATAAGCAAAACCTTTTTTCTGCTCAAGAGAAAAGTGAATTATCAGAAAGAAAAAATAACTACTATGTGAAGTTATTGGATAACATTACGCCAAAAGATATTTTACCTGGCGTGTTAGAATTAATTGAACAGGCCTATCAATACAATATTCCTTGTGTTATCGCTTCAGCATCTCAGAATGCACCAACGATATTAAAGAAATTAAATATTGATAGTTATTTTCAAGCTATTGTTGACCCTAAATCCTTAGCAAAAGGAAAGCCTGACCCAGAAATATTTTTAAAGGCAGCACAACTTATTCATGTCCCCGTAGAATTTTGTGTTGGCTTTGAAGATTCAATAGCAGGAATACAATCTCTAAAGAAAGCAGGGATTTATGCTATTGGTATTATCGCTGAAGGGTTATTACCCGAAGCAGATCTGGAAGTAAACTCATTGACTGAAATAAATATACAGACACTACTCCAATAATAAAATATCAAGTGGGAAATATATTTCCCACTTAGGTATAAAAGGAATAAAGAATGAATATGAAACTACTCGCTATTGCTATTAGCTTGGGATTAACTGTACCAACAATAACCTTAGCTAATACAAACTCTCTATCAATAGAACAACGTTTAGCCCTATTAGAACAACGAACCCTTGCAGCTGAAAAAAGAGCCGAACTTGCTGAACAAAAAGCTGCCCATTTAGAAAATGTATTAAAGAATAATGCTACGATTAGTCAACCTGCTAATGACCAACAAATAGTGACTAAAAAAACACCTGAAGCGCCTAATTTAATTGAAACCAATAGTCAATATGGAACCCTTAAGTTGTATGGTGATGTCGAATTTAATACAGATATTGCTAGTAAAAAAGGACAACTTACTTCAATTAATACCCAGGCAGGAAAAGACAAAGATTTTGGTGACTATGATAAATGGGGAATCAATGGACGAATTCTAATCGGTTTAGATGGTGAACGAGTATTAGATAATAAAAACTATGCGGGTTTTTCTGTCCAACCTCTCGCTAAAATTGATGGAGATGTGAGCTTAGATGATGCTGAATTTCATTTTGGTAAAAAAGAGAGTTGGCAAATAAAGCTCGGTCGCTATGAAGCCTATGATATGTTCCCATTAAATCAAGATACCTTTGTTGAGTATTCAGGCAATACCGCCAATGACACCTATAGCGATGGGTTTGGCTACATTTATATGATGAAAGAAGGTCGAGGAAGAACCAATAGCGGCGGCAGCATGATGTTTAATACGAAATATGACAATTGGTATTTCGAAACAAACCTGCTTATTGAAGATGGTACCAGTATCTTTAGCAATAGTGAGTACCACGGACGAAAACTGATTAATAAAAAGAATGTTGTCTATGTCCGTCCTGTTATCGCTTGGGAAAAAGATAGCTTTAAAATTGCTGCTGCGCTAGAAAGCAATATCGTGAATAATGCCTATGGTTATGAAGATAAAAACACAGGCCAATTTAAAGATCAGTCTAAACGCAATGGCTATGGCTTAACATTGGGCTGGAATAATTTAAAAAATGATCCAACCAATGGCTTGACGATAAATTGGAATACCGCCTATTTAGATGCCAGTCATGAAACTGATTTTACGACAGGTGCAAATATTCTATGGCGTCGTTTACAGTTAGGGTATATCTACGCTCATAATGACATCAAATCCTATGCATTAAATTATGATAACAATATTGATAATGAAGTCATCTTTGGTCCTGGCAAATATGATATTCATACCCTTTATACCTCTTATGAGTTACCGGATATACTTGATATGAATAATTTTAAAATTTATATCGGGGCATACTATTCAGTCATTGATGGAAAAGATATTGAAGTGAAAAATAGCGACAAAGATCGTTACGGCACAAGAGTGAGATTTAAATACTTATTCTAGAATAAATTAATGATGATATTGAGTGGCTAATTTAGTAGTCAGCCACTCAATATATTGATATCGCTTAACCTTCATGAAGCCCACATTCTCTCTTTAAACCAAAGAAGCGGGTTTCTTCTTCACTCATACCCGGTTCCCATTTTCGAGTGGTGTGGGTATCCCCCACGGACAAATATCCTTGTTCCCACAATGGATGATAAGGTAGGTTATGCTGTGTCAGATACTCATGTACTTGCCGATTATTCCAATCAATAACAGGTAAGACTTTAAATATCCCTTTACCTATATTCAATACCGGCAACATAGCACGACTCGCCGACTGCTCTCTACGTAATCCAGAAAACCAGCTTTGTGCTTTCAATTCCTGCAAAGCACGGTTCATCGGCTCAACTTTATTGATTTGATTATATTGCTCGATTCCTGATAGTCCTTGTTCCCATAAGCGCCCATAAACAGCCTCTTGCCAAGCAGGAGACAATGGCGAACGGTAAACATGCAAATTTAACCTCAGCCTTTCCGTCAATTCCTCAATAAAACGATAGGTTTCAGGGAAAAGATACCCTGTATCGGTGAGGATCACTGGAATATCAGGAATGACTTGAGTGACCATATGTAGCGTTAAAGCGGCTTGTATTCCAAAACTCGATGACAATACAAACGCTGTAGGTAAATGGTTCATTGTCCATTCGATTCGTTTGATAGCATCATATTTTTCTAACTGGGCATTAAATGCAGATAAATACTCGTCTTGTTCTGCTTTGTCTAATTTTAATACCTCAGCGAGTTCAAGCTGGCTCATACGGCCTCCTTAACCTCATAGAAATCAACCGCAGAGTTCAGTACTGGTTTCACCACATCCGTGCGTATTAAGAAATCACCAAATCCTTCTTGTGCTTGACGCCCTCTAGCCCAATCACCAATCAAGGTATCTAAAAGAGATAAAATTTCGGTTGAACTAATGTTTTCACGATACATACGAGGAATGCGAGTACCAATCCGGTTTCCCCCTAAATGTAAATTGTATCTGTCGAGTGCTTTACCCACGAGCCCAACTTCCGCCAGCATTGCTCGACCACATCCATTTGGGCACCCCGTAACGCGTAAAACAATATGCTCATCACCAATGCCGTGTGATTGCATGATTTTTTCAACCTCAGTGACAAATTCAGGTAAAAAACGCTCGGCCTCTGCCATCGCCAGTGGACACGTTGGGAAAGAAACACAAGCCATTGAGTTTTCATGCTGCGCAGTCACTTCTGCACTCATCAAACCATGTTCACGGGCAATCGCCTCAATACGGGCTTTTTCCGTTTCAGGTACACCAGCAACAATTAAATTTTGGTTTGCCGTTAAACGAAAATCCCCTTGATGAATTTTTGCAATTTCTGCTACACCTGTCTTTAGGGGCTTATTAGGTAAATCAATCAGGCGGCCATTTTCAATAAATAACGTTAAATGCCAATGATTATCTATCCCTTTTAGCCAACCAATTTGATCACCACGTTGAGTAAATTGATAAGGCCTAATGGCTTCAAATGTCACTCCCGAACGCCGTTCTACTTCTTGCTTAAATGTTTCTACACCAACCCGTTCAAGAGTGTATTTTGTTTTGGCGTTTTTACGTTCAGTACGATTTCCCCAGTCGCGCTGAGTCGTCACAATCGCTTCCGCAACAGCTAACGTATCCTTCAAATAAATAAACCCGAACTCACTGGCTAACCGTGGAAAAGTTGCTGTATCACCATGAGTCATGGCTAAACCACCACCAACCAGTACGTTAAAACCGATAAGCTCACCATTTTCAGCGATCGCTATGAAATTCATGTCGTTAGCATGTAGATCTACATCATTTAAGGGTGGGATCACTACCGATGTTTTGAATTTTCTCGGTAAATAGGTTTTCCCTAATATAGGCTCTTCATCTGTGGTTGCGACTTTCTCTTTATCAAGCCAAATCTCCGCATAAGCATTGGTTTTAGGCAATAGATGCTCCGATATTTTTTTTGCCCATTCATACGCCTGCTGATGCAACTCAGACTGCACAGGGTTAGATGTACATAACACATTACGGTTGACATCATTGGCCGTTGCTAAGGCATCCAACCCGACGTGATGTAACATCTGATGCGCTGGCTTGACATCCCCTTTTAAAATGCCATGAAATTGAAAGGTCTGCCGATTAGTAATACGCACACTACCGTACAACGTATGCTCAGAGGCGAATCTATCGATGTCCAACCATTGCTTCGGCGTAATAATTCCACCAGGTAATCGGCAGCGTAGCATCATCGCATGGCGAGGTTCTAATTTTTGCTCCGCCCGTTCCGCGCGAATATCGCGATCATCTTGCTGATACATACCGTGGAAGCGAATGAGCAGAAAGTTATCCCCCTCAAAACCCCCACTCAGCCCATTTTTAAGGTCTTCTTTGATAGTTCCACGCAGATAATGACTATTATTTTTCATACGCTCACTATCAGCCAGTTTGCCTTCTACGACCAAAGGCCCGTATTTTTTATCGCTCATTAGTAGACATCCCTCTGATACCGGCGCTCTACGCGCAGCTCACTCAAAAACTCATCTGCCGATTCACTATCCATGTTGCCGTATTGGCTAATAATATCCAACAACGCATGTTCCACATCACGTGCCATGTGATTCGCATCGCCGCAGACGTAAATATGTGCGCCATCTTCAATCCAGCGCCATACCTCTTCCCCTTGTTCGCGTAACTTATCCTGCACATAAACTTTTTGGGCTTGATCTCGAGACCAAGCTAATGAAATGTTGGTCAATAAGCCATCTTTGACATAGCGCTGCCATTCCACTTGATAGAGAAAATCTTCAACAAAGTGAGGATTACCAAAAAACAACCAGTTTTTACCTGTCGCTTGTTCATTATCACGTTGCTGCATAAAGGCTCTAAATGGAGCGATACCGGTTCCTGGGCCTATCATAATGACGGGTTTCGAGGTGTCAGCTGGAAGGCGAAAGTTATCATTATGTTCAATGAATATACGTACCTCGTCACCTTCTTTAAGGCGATCAGCTAAAAAACCAGAAGCGCCACCCGTACGAGCTCGTCCATCAATGTCATAACGTACAACCCCTACAGTGACATGTACTTCATCCTCTGTTTCCGCTTGTGAAGAGGCAATTGAATACAGTCTTGGAGTAATCGGCCGAAGAATATCAACAAACTCTTGGGCTGTCGGCTGAGAAGCAGCCTGCCTAACCATATCAACAATAGGGGTTGTCTGAGCGTAATGTAACAGTGCTTGTTTATCGCTGATCAAACCAAGTAATGCATCGTCCTTTGCTAAATTGGCATATTTTTCAACAATTAGATGGGTGTTTTGAGTCAATTCTAAATGGTGTATCAATGCATCACGTAATGGATATGATTGTTCAGCCACCTGAACTGGTTCATCACCTGTCAGCCATAATAAGCCTATCAATTCATCGACAAGGGCTGAATCATTATCGAACCACACACCGAGAGCATCTCCCGGTTGATAACGTAACCCTGAATCGCCAAGGTCGATTTCAATATGACGAACATCTTTTAGCGATCCACGCCCAGTAATTTTTTGATTGACGAGTAATGACGCGGTCAGAGGCGCTGTCTTTGTATAAGGCGATGAATGTATTTCATCAACACTGCCCGCTTGGGTTACCACCAATTGCTGATCACTTTGCGTAGGCACTCGCTCTTTAAGGCGCTGCGTCAAATCCTCAATCCATGCTTCAGCGATGGATTGATACTCGACATCGGCATCAATCCTCTCAAGTAATGATGTCGCGCCTAATTGCGATAATTGAGTATCAAAATCTTTCCCTGCTTGGCAAAACTTTTCATAAGAAGAATCACCTAAAGCAAAAACAGCATATACCGTACCACTCAAATTGGGTGCCTTTTTAGAATGCAAGTACTTATATAAAGCAACCGCTTCTTCGGCAGGCTCTCCCTCTCCTTGAGTTGATGCTACGATGACTAACACTTTTTCTTGTGAGATTTGTTTAAATTTATAATCTCCCGCGTTAACTAAGTTGACATTCAGTTTTTCACTTATGAGTCGTTCTCTCAGTTGCTCAGACAAACGTCGAGCATTCCCTGTTTGTGAAGCTGAAATAATCGTAATAGTTTCATCTTGTGGTACTTCAGCACTCATAGGCACGTTAGTGACTGTATTTTGATTAACCATTCCCCACAAATAACCAGACAACCAAGCGAGTTGGTGAGATGAAAAGTCATCGACAGCCGTCTGCAAACGTGAAAGTTGTTCCACCGATATTGGCAATGCCGATATGGGAGACTGTTTTTTTGTCATTATTCTATAACCCCAGAGTTGCTTATCTAAAATTACTACCCCGATAGTTTGTCAGGTTATAACACCCTTGCTAAACGGGATAAGAAACGATCGCCATAACTAATAGCTAAAAAGCCTAATGAAAATAGCTAGTGAATCATACTCATAAAAATGGTTAGCAATAATTCGATAAAATAAGATGCTCCGAGCACAAATTTCAGTAGAATACACTGCGTTTTGATTTATACGGAGTTGGTTATGAGAACAAGTATCTATAAAGATTTTCATTTTGAAGCAGCCCATAGGCTTCCTTATGTTCCTGAAGGTCACAAATGCGGGCGCCTCCATGGACATTCTTTCATGGTGAGACTAGAGCTCACAGGTGAAATCGATGAGAAAACAGGCTGGCTAATTGATTTTAGTGATGTTAAAGAAGCGTTTAAGCCAATTTTAGATCAGCTCGATCACTATTATTTAAATGATATTGAAGGCCTCGAAAACCCAACCAGTGAAGTCTTGGCAAGTTGGATTTGGCATAAAACCAAACCCCTATTACCTTTATTAAGCGCCGTAACGGTGAAAGAAACCTGTAATGCTGGATGTATTTATCGCGGCGAATAGTCATTCACTGATATGCCGTGAACATCGCGGCACATCAGGCGATATTGAGATATTTGTGTGTTTGAATGGAAAGTCGCCAATTTCGCGCAATACAGGTATCAATACATAGCTTAGTGGCTGCGCTTTTTTGGCTAATCGGCTGTAACGCAACAACCGCAGCACTTTTTTCTGTGCGTTTTGATAATAAATTATCCAACTCTTCAATATCTTTTTCACGCGCAACTGGATGCTTGATTTCATTCGCTCGATTGATTGACTCCGTCAGTACCTGTAACCCACCTTTCATAGCCACTTTTGGCGACACCGTCACCCAGGTTTGACTGGAACATTGAATAGGATACGTACCACTGGTTTCAATTTGACATTGATAACCTTGGTTTTCTAATTCCGTCGTCAGAGGTACGAGGTCATAAATACATGGCTCGCCACCCGTAATGACAATATGTTTTGCCGTATACCCTTGCTTATGCATAAGAGCAATCAATTCATGGCTATTGGCCAACGACCATGAATCTGTATCCATCGTTTTCACGACGATATCGCCAAGTGTTGTTTCTTTGTCAGCGTCTTTATCCCAAGTATGTTTTGTATCACACCAGCTACATCCCACAGGACAGCCTTGTAAGCGAATAAATACGGCGGGAACGCCAGTAAACACACCTTCCCCTTGTAACGTTTGAAAAATTTCATTAATTGGGTATTTCATAATTCTCTCTAGCATTGTCAGCTTCATGCGTATTATATACTCTAACGCATGCAAGTTGCATGCGAACGACAACGAGAATGTCCCATTCAACTGCACGCGTTATTCGTTCAAAATCTTTTCGCCTCGTGAACTTCATATAATTTGGTGTATGGCGCGTATATTGCAAGATATCTATCCCGCGAACCATACGCTTTATGGTAATGTAATCAGCTTGGTTTCAACAAAGTGCATCTAATAGAGAAAAAACCGGAACAATATTCGGTAATTTTAAGACAGGAAACAAAATGCAAAGTAGTAAAACAAATCAACTCAGAAAGGGATTGAGTGTCAGACACATTCGCTTTATGGCTTTAGGGTCAGCGATTGGTACCGGCCTGTTTTATGGTTCTGCGTCAGCGATACAAGCAGCAGGCCCAGCCGTTTTAATTGCTTATATGATTGGTGGGGCCGCCGTTTTTATGGTCATGCGCGCGCTCGGTGAAATGGCTGTTCATAACCCTGTTCCAGGCTCATTCTCCCACTATGCAAGCCATTATATGGGCCCACTAGCTGGCTTTTTAACTGGTTGGAACTATGTTTTCGAAATGCTTGTTGTCTGCCTAGCGGATATCACCGCTTTCGGTATGTATATGGGCTTTTGGTTCCCGCATGTAGACCAATGGATATGGGTGCTAAGCATTGTGTTATTTATTGGTGCACTAAACCTATGCCACGTTAAAATATTCGGCGAGCTAGAATTCTGGTTATCCATCGTGAAAGTCACGGCGATCATTGCAATGATTGTCGGTGGTGCGTTCTTAATGTTTTATGGTTTTGGCAAAGAAACTGACCATGCTGTTGGTATTCAAAACCTCTGGGAACACGGGGGTTTCATGCCGAATGGCATCGCGGGTGTCATCGCTTCTTTAGCTATTGTCATGTTTGCATTTGGTGGTATTGAAGTCATTGGTATCACAGCTAGTGAAGCACAAAACCCAGAAAAAACCATCCCGAAAGCAATCAATGCCGTGCCGATTCGTATCTTGTTATTCTATGGATTAACACTCTTTATTTTAATGTGCATCTACCCATGGAACCAAATCGGGCAAAATGGCAGTCCATTCGTACAAATTTTTTCTAGCTTAAATATTACTTCTGCTGCCAACATACTTAATATCGTGGTGATTACCGCGGCGATTTCCGCCATTAACAGTGATATTTTTGGTGCGGGTCGAATGATGTATGGTATGGCTCAAGATAAACAAGCCCCAAGAGTTTTCACTAAACTCACCCGCAATGGTGTACCTTGGGTGACCGTGCTTGTGATGTCCGTTGTCATGCTCCTCGGTGTCTATCTAAATTACCTTCTACCTGAGCGAATTTTCGTGATTATTGCGTCAATTGCGACTTTTGCAACTGTCTGGGTATGGTTAATGATCTTGCTTTCACAAGTTGCGATGCGCCGACAAATGAGCAAAGAAGACGTTAAGAAACTTAAATTCCCAGTGCCATTCTGGCCAATAGGTCCTGCAATAACAATTGCATTTATGGTATTTGTTATCGCATTACTTGGCTTCTTTAAAGAAACACAAGTGGCTTTACTGGTTGGCTGTATTTGGGTTGTAATACTCACTGTCGCCTATTTTATTATGCGTTCATTCCAACATAACCAAACAAATAACAATTAACCATAGCGCATTAAATAGAACACAACATCAAATAACGCCCCTGCTAAACTTCAGGGGCGTTTTCTTTTAACTTTCTAATTGCAGAGCTTGATCAAGGTCTGCTATCAAATCATTAACGTCTTCCAACCCAATCGATAATCTAATTAAGCCATCACTAATGCCATAAAATAACCGTTCTTCAGGTGTATACGTCGAATGAGTCATACTGGCGGGATGCTGTGCTAGAGATTCACAATCCCCTAAACTTACAGCCCGAGAAAACAGATTTAAGCGGTTTAAAAAACGCTTACCAGATTCAATCCCACCTTTTATTTCGCATGCTATCATCCCACCTGGCAGCTTCATCTGCCGGCAGGCCAATTCATACTGTTTAAAGCTATTTAAACCAGGGTAGACCACAAACTCAATCTGCGGATGGGATTCTAAATATTGTGCGATTCGCTGAGCATTTTTCACTATACGCTCCATGCGAATAGGTAACGTTTTCATCCCGCGTATAATCAAACTCGCATCATGTGGCGATAAACATGCCCCTGTCATATCTTTTAAGCCAACTAACCTAATTTGTTTGGCTATCTCTTTTGTCGTAATCACTGCGCCAGCGACGACATCACCATGGCCACTCATGTACTTAGTCAGCGAGTGAATAACAATATCAACACCTAATGTTATTGGCTTTTGTAAGTAAGGGGTACAATACGTATTATCCACGACGACCATGATATTATTTTTTTTAGCTAGCTCACTGACGGCTTTTATATCCACTAAACGCATATCAGGGTTAGCGGGTGATTCAAAGAATATCATGCGCGTATTTTCGCTGATTGATTGCGCTACAGTTTCAAGGTTGCTCATATCAATATGACGCACACGAACACCAAATCGTTCCAATCCGTGATGAAAGAAAGAATAAGTGCAACCATAAACAGTCATATCGACCAACAATTCATCCCCAGGATTCATTAAAGACCAAAAAGTTGACGTAATGGCCCCCATACCTGAAGAAAACACAATCGCGGCTTCTCCCTCTTCTAAATCAGCAATTCTCTTTTCTAATAAATCTAAGGTTGGGTTATTAATTCTTGTGTAGATAAAACCTTCTTTCTCACCACTAAAACAAGCTGCTCCCTCTTCTGCATCTTTAAACGAATAGGTTGCAGTTTGGTATATAGGTGGTATTAATGAACCTTTATTTTCCCTCTGGTTATAAAAGCTGTGTATTATACGAGTATCAAATGCATTTTTTGTATCTAAGCTCATACCACTCTCCTAAAATTACTTGTCACTAGATTGAGGTATCCTAGACCCCATAATCTGCAAGGTCCTTAATAGGATGCTCACTCCCCGTAATGTATTTGGATCTTTTAATAAGCTATAAACCGAACGAAAACTTTGATCTTTATTATCATAAATAGCTTCCATCTTAGCCATGTTATACGCTGTTCCTAACTCCCAAACCGGCGTTAACGTGTCTTCAAATGAATTAGCTAATTTTTCAACTGTGCCTAAATCGAGAATATCCACAAGGTCAGACAGTAAAGACAACAGGTCAACAATATTGTCCAAACGTTTTAAATGTAGAAGTGGGGAAATTTTTTCAGCTAAATGATCCGCAGACTCTGAATTAAGTAATTCAATAAGTTTCGCTTGTGTATTTTCATTTGACATCATCATGACCCTCCTACACTAATCCACGAATAGCAGCCCAATAAATTCCCCTATTGAAACCATTTCGGAGCAATCCCCCCACTTTAGTCGCAGGTATCGGCAACACATCATGTTTATAGTCGTACTGTAAAGGCATCCCTGCATTTAGCCCCATTTGTGCAACAGCTTGAACTCGGCCGTCATAAATTGCCGCTGGGTAACCGTAAGTCAATTCGCCAACGATATTATCAGCGATAATTGCAGCCTGATTATGGCAGCTACCACCCGCCTTACTTATGGGTAAATCAACAGTGTCACCAATAACATAGACACCTTCCGTACCGTAAACTTGTAGCGTTTCATGATCAGTTGGCAACCAACCTTCACCATTATTATGTTCACTTAAACCTGTATTCACGACGGCTTCTACCGCAGTAATTGGCGGCGTACTAATTAAAATATCAAAAGGCTGTTCATCACCTTCTTTTGAATAAGCGACCTTTTTATCTGGGTCAACTTTACTTAAAGTAAAGCCACGTTGAGATTTAATATTCTTTATATTAAAAATTTCAGGAATCGCTTCACAAACAGGTTGTTGAAGGAAAAGACAATTACGTAATAATTGAGATACTGTAGGGTAAGTATAGACAATCTCAATATTATCTCTCACACGCCGCTTACGTAAAAATTCATCTAGCATAAGCGTTGTTTCCATGGGCGCAATACCGCATTGATGAGGGACATTCGGTGTTTCAGGAAAAGATACCGTTATAAAAATCCGACCTTTTTCAATTTTAGATAATTGATCGGCTAATTTTCTCGCGGGATCATAAGCATAAAAATGATGACCTATTTCTTTTAATCCTTCAATTCTATCCGGTCTAGGAACACATCCTGTTGCAATAACAAGATAATCATAATTTAAAACTTTACCACTACGTGATTTTAACTCTTTATTTTTAAAATCAAATGCATCGATTTTATCGATAACCAAATCTATTTCTGGCCTTAATAATGAACGCTCATGACGACTTAGCTCATCTTTAAAAAACAAATTAAATGCTATATACATAAAGGCAGGTTTGTAATAATGAATAGGATTATCAGTAACTAATGTTATTTTTATTTTCTTAGCAAAAATATCGTTATTTAATTTCCTAGCTAAAATGTTGGCTAACATTGTACCACCTGTCCCACCACCAACTATTATGATATTTTTCATATTATTAACCACCTATATTTAAATAGTTTTTAAATAGACAGCGTATGACTAAGTAAATATAGCTGATATTCAATAATTCGCCACTCATATATTTGGCAATTAATGTTAATTTAAAAAATATATATTAATCACGATGATAAATATATCAACCGATGGAGAATCAATTTAATTATAATTAATCATATAATTTATCACTTAATGAAATAA
This sequence comes from Providencia sp. PROV080, assembly GCF_033688105.1. NCBI lineage: Bacteria > Pseudomonadati > Pseudomonadota > Gammaproteobacteria > Enterobacterales > Morganellaceae > Providencia > Providencia sp. PROV080. Next base: position 1,186,658 of record NZ_CP096346.1, on the reverse strand, counting down.
TAATATTCTTTTTTAGATTTGTTTATTGTGCCCTCTGTAACGACCAACAATTTAACAATGAAATAATACATCTTATAAAATTTTTTCATCTCCAATATTATGGATAATAAGATAGTGTTGCTTATCTATTACTCTATATATCTCTTTATAATCGCAATATGCCGTTAATCCCTATCTCAAATATCAATAGCCAAATCGTCTCTGTATTGGCAGTAATTGGTTTAATGATACCTTTACGATAAAAGATTCGAGATGCAGCAATGAACGGGATGGGGGAGCTATTTTTTGCTCTTATCAATATTAACTTGGCTATTACTAACCGGTTTCTTAATCGGGGTAACGAGTCTATCGAGAAAAGTGCTATAAAGAAGAGTTGAAGATATTAAACTCACTTCTGCATAATAAGAATACCACTAAAGTATAAGGTGAAAATAACAATTAGAAAAAGAGACGGTTAACGCCAATAAAACTAAACGAGTTCAAATTGAGTTATAATCGGGTTATGGTCCGAAGCATCGGTATTTGTAACGTAGCTATCCTTTACCTTCAGCCCTCTATAAAATAAATAATCTAAAGGTCTTCCAAAGGCTTTAGTTCGTTGGTCATGATCATAGCCAACTTCTTTTAACCCAACACTCCTCACAAAGCGTTTTAATGCATTCACTCTTTGCCGACTCCAAGCATTAAAGTCACCAGCTAGCAGTACAGGACCAACATGTTTAGCAATGTGGTCACCTAATTTACTTAATTGTCGTGTGTAAACATCGACCCCAAAACTAAAGTTAATCGCATGTACATTCGCCACCATCAGATGCTTTCCATTCGGCAGCGGATACACCGTTATTAATGCAGATTTTGCTAAACGCAATAAAGGCTCTTTTTCTCGTAGTGGACAACAATATATAGGATGAGAAGTCGCAAGTGTCATTACGCCAGCAGGATGCGGAGAGAAAGGCAAAGCAGGCACTTGGTCTGCAATTAATTGATGCGATGCCGCAAATGAAACAAGCTCTGGGGACATTTGTGCTTCTTGCAGTAGGATCAGCTTTTTACCTTTAACAAGCTCATCTAGCACAATCTTCCAATTTGGACGTTGCTGCTTATAAATATTCCATGTCAGAACATCTAAGGTTTCACCTGCTGCAAATAAAGGTAATCCGACGGGTAGTGATTCTCCTAACATATGTACAGGCATGGGTTGGATACGTTTAGCGGGTTGACCTGCAATATATCTAACAGAATAGGTTCTTTTCGCCACGTTTTAAATCCCTACAAAAATGAGAAGTTAACCGTATTCTAACAAGTTTAGAAACGACATGGCTTGTAGTATATCAAAGCTATCATGTTATATCTTATGAAGTTAAGACTAACCCCCCTTATAATGACTGTATACTAACCATTTTTGAGTGCTTTATAGAATATTACAAGATGCCTTCTTATCATTCACTATAACGGCTAAATAAGGAAACCATGAGCAAAGAAATTGCAGAGCAAAACTGATTTTACAAATAGTAAAAAGCCCCGTGAGAAATCTCACGGGGCTTAATAAGTGGCGGAACGGACGGGACTCGAACCCGCGACCCCCTGCGTGACAGGCAGGTATTCTAACCAACTGAACTACCGCTCCACTATTCTTTCGCCTAACGGCTGCTTATCGCTTCGCAATAAGTCTTTAATTTAATGTCTGGCAGTTCCCTACTCTCACATGGGGAGACCCCACACTACCATCGGCGCTACGGCGTTTCACTGCTGAGTTCGGCATGGGGTCAGGTGGGACCACCGCGCTATTGCCGCCAGACAAATTCGGTTTTCGTTCCCGTCGGCTTGCACCAACCAGAACAGCAATCTTGAACAAGCTAATTTCTCGCACTCTGTGTGCGCTTCACAACGTTCTCTCTAAAACACCTTCGGTGTTGTCAGGTTAAGCCTCACGGTTCATTAGTACTGGTTAGCTCAACGTATCGCTACGCTTACACACCCAGCCTATCAACGTCTTAGTCTTAAACGTTCCTTTAGGACCCTTAAAGAGTCAGGGAAGACTCATCTCAAGGCAAGTTTCCCGCTTAGATGCTTTCAGCGGTTATCTCTTCCGCACTTAGCTACCGGGCAGTGCCATTGGCATGACAACCCGAACACCAGTGGTGCGTCCACTCCGGTCCTCTCGTACTAGGAGCAGCCCCTTTCAATCTTCCAACGCCCACGGCAGATAGGGACCGAACTGTCTCACGACGTTCTAAACCCAGCTCGCGTACCACTTTAAATGGCGAACAGCCATACCCTTGGGACCTACTTCAGCCCCAGGATGTGATGAGCCGACATCGAGGTGCCAAACACCGCCGTCGATATGAACTCTTGGGCGGTATCAGCCTGTTATCCCCGGAGTACCTTTTATCCGTTGAGCGATGGCCCTTCCATTCAGAACCACCGGATCACTAAGACCTACTTTCGTACCTGCTCGAGCCGTCACTCTCGCAGTCAAGCTGGCTTATGCCTTTGCACTAACCGCATGATGTCCGACCATGCTTAGCCAACCTTCGTGCTCCTCCGTTACTCTTTGGGAGGAGACCGCCCCAGTCAAACTACCCACCAGACACTGTCCGCACCCCAGATGATGGGGCCACGTTAGAACATCAAACATTAAAGGGTGGTATTTCAAGGTTGGCTCCATGCAGACTGGCGTCCACACTTCAAAGCCTCCCACCTATCCTACACATCAAGGCTCAATGTTCAGTGTCAAGCTATAGTAAAGGTTCACGGGGTCTTTCCGTCTTGCCGCGGGTACACTGCATCTTCACAGCGAGTTCAATTTCACTGAGTCTCGGGTGGAGACAGCCTGGCCATCATTACGCCATTCGTGCAGGTCGGAACTTACCCGACAAGGAATTTCGCTACCTTAGGACCGTTATAGTTACGGCCGCCGTTTACTGGGGCTTCGATCAAGAGCTTCTCCTTACGGATAACCCCATCAATTAACCTTCCAGCACCGGGCAGGCGTCACACCGTATACGTCCACTTTCGTGTTTGCACAGTGCTGTGTTTTTAATAAACAGTTGCAGCCAGCTGGTATCTGCGACTGGCTTCAGCTCCATCCGCGAGGGACTTCACCTAGCGCCAGCGTGCCTTCTCCCGAAGTTACGGCACCATTTTGCCTAGTTCCTTCACCCGAGTTCTCTCAAGCGCCTGAGTATTCTCTACCTGACCACCTGTGTCGGTTTGGGGTACGATTAATGATAATCTAGAGCTTAGAGGCTTTTCCTGGAAGCGGGGCATGAGCTACTTCGCCACCGTAGTGACTCGTCATCAGACCTCAGCATATAGTGAACCGGATTTGCCTAATTCACCTGCCTACATCCTTAAACCGGGACAACCGTCGCCCGGCCAGCCTAGCCTTCTCCGTCCCCCCATCGCAATTATCACCAGTACAGGAATATTAACCTGTTTCCCATCGACTACGCATTTCTGCCTCGCCTTAGGGGTCGACTCACCCTGCCCCGATTAACGTTGGACAGGAACCCTTGGTCTTCCGGCGTGCGGGTTTTTCACCCGCATTATCGTTACTTATGTCAGCATTCGCACTTCTGATACCTCCAGCATGCCTCACAGCACACCTTCACAGGCTTACAGAACGCTCCCCTACCCAACAACATCTAAATGTCGCTGCCGCAGCTTCGGTGCATGGTTTAGCCCCGTTACATCTTCCGCGCAGGCCGACTCGACCAGTGAGCTATTACGCTTTCTTTAAATGATGGCTGCTTCTAAGCCAACATCCTGGCTGTCTGAGCCTTCCCACTTCGTTTCCCACTTAACCATGACTTTGGGACCTTAGCTGGCGGTCTGGGTTGTTTCCCTCTTCACGACGAACGTTAGCACCCGCCGTGTGTCTCCCGTGATAACATTCTTCGGTATTCGTAGTTTGCATCGGGTTGGTAAGTCGGGATGACCCCCTAGCCGAAACAGTGCTCTACCCCCGAAGATGAGTTCACGAGGCGCTACCTAAATAGCTTTCGGGGAGAACCAGCTATCTCCCGGTTTGATTGGCCTTTCACCCCCAGCCACAAGTCATCCGCTAATTTTTCAACATTAGTCGGTTCGGTCCTCCAGTTAGTGTTACCCAACCTTCAACCTGCCCATGGCTAGATCACCGGGTTTCGGGTCTATACCCTGCAACTTAATCGCCCAGTTAAGACTCGGTTTCCCTACGGCTCCCCTATACGGTTAACCTTGCTACAGAATATAAGTCGCTGACCCATTATACAAAAGGTACGCAGTCACCCCATCCTCAAATGTCCCGCTTGTCTTTGCGGCCAATCTTGCCCGATTTTTTAACTTCCGCTGCTCGTGTACTTCTATGTACACTGCGCTGCGGCTTGAAAAAATCAGCCAATCTTGTTTGCAAATCCTGCGCTGTTCTTGTGGTGGTTGTTTAAACCCTCACTCAATTGCCGAGGCACTTGAGTGATGGGGCTCCCACTGCTTGTACGTACACGGTTTCAGGTTCTATTTCACTCCCCTCGCCGGGGTTCTTTTCGCCTTTCCCTCACGGTACTGGTTCACTATCGGTCAATCAGGAGTATTTAGCCTTGGAGGATGGTCCCCCCATATTCAGACAGGATAACACGTGTCCCGCCCTACTCGTCGAGTTCACAACACCAACACCTTCGGATACGGGGCTATCACCCTTTACTGCCGGACTTTCCAGACCGTTCTCCTGATGCTGATGCTGATTAAGACTCTGGGCTGCTCCCCGTTCGCTCGCCGCTACTAGGGGAATCTCGGTTGATTTCTTTTCCTCGAGGTACTGAGATGTTTCAGTTCCCTCGGTTCGCCTCGTTTGACTATGGATTCATCAAACGATAGTGCAACGAATTGCACTGGGTTTCCCCATTCGGACATCGTCGGCTATAGCGGTTCATATCACCTTACCGACGCTTTTCGCAGATTAGCACGTCCTTCATCGCCTCTGATTGCCTAGGCATCCACCGTGTACGCTTAGTCGCTTAACCTCACAACCCGAAGGTGTCTTTTCGTGTCGTTCTGACCGGTAATGGCTGCGCGTGGTGAACTTCTGCGTTGGGCAGTGCTCGCAATGCTCACGTACCAATGTACGCTGCGCTTGCTGTGCGCTGTCCGCCTTGAATTTCACACTGCTCGCTCATTACAGTTGCCATCATGACAAAACAGCATTCGCGTTGAGATTTTTGAGAGACTCTCACATTGTTTAAGCGATAAACAATGTGCGTTGTTTCAATTTTCAGCTTGTTCCAGATTGTTAAAGAGCATAATTATTCGCAATAGACTATAACTAATCTATTCTGAATAATTCAAAAGTATTATGGTGGAGCTAAGCGGGATCGAACCGCTGACCTCCTGCGTGCAAGGCAGGCGCTCTCCCAGCTGAGCTATAGCCCCATAACAGGTTTGACAGTACCAATTATCTTCTTCTTTACGCGGTTCGCGTCTTCGGAAGGTCTTTTTTCTTAGGCAAGGCGTAGTCTTGGCGACGTTTACGCGGGTAAACGAGCTAAGCTACAACGCAGCATAAGCAAAAAGTGGTAGGCCTGAGTGGACTTGAACCACCGACCTCACCCTTATCAGGGGTGCGCTCTAACCACCTGAGCTACAAGCCTATTGATACCGTTGACTCTATTTCATCAGACAATCTGTGTGAACACTTCACAAGAACACTTCAATGGTAAGGAGGTGATCCAACCGCAGGTTCCCCTACGGTTACCTTGTTACGACTTCACCCCAGTCATGGATCACAAAGTGGTAAGCGCCCTCCCGAAGGTTAAGCTACCTACTTCTTTTGCAACCCACTCCCATGGTGTGACGGGCGGTGTGTACAAGGCCCGGGAACGTATTCACCGTAGCATTCTGATCTACGATTACTAGCGATTCCGACTTCATGGAGTCGAGTTGCAGACTCCAATCCGGACTACGACGTACTTTATGAGTTCCGCTTGCTCTCGCGAGGTCGCTTCTCTTTGTATACGCCATTGTAGCACGTGTGTAGCCCTACTCGTAAGGGCCATGATGACTTGACGTCATCCCCACCTTCCTCCGGTTTATCACCGGCAGTCTCCTTTGAGTTCCCGACCGAATCGCTGGCAACAAAGGATAAGGGTTGCGCTCGTTGCGGGACTTAACCCAACATTTCACAACACGAGCTGACGACAGCCATGCAGCACCTGTCTCAGAGTTCCCGAAGGCACTAAAGCATCTCTGCTAAATTCTCTGGATGTCAAGAGTAGGTAAGGTTCTTCGCGTTGCATCGAATTAAACCACATGCTCCACCGCTTGTGCGGGCCCCCGTCAATTCATTTGAGTTTTAACCTTGCGGCCGTACTCCCCAGGCGGTCGATTTAACGCGTTAGCTCCGGAAGCCACGCCTCAAGGGCACAACCTCCAAATCGACATCGTTTACAGCGTGGACTACCAGGGTATCTAATCCTGTTTGCTCCCCACGCTTTCGCACCTGAGCGTCAGTCTTTGTCCAGGGGGCCGCCTTCGCCACCGGTATTCCTCCACATCTCTACGCATTTCACCGCTACACATGGAATTCTACCCCCCTCTACAAGACTCTAGCTGACCAGTCTTAGATGCCATTCCCAGGTTAAGCCCGGGGATTTCACATCTAACTTAATCAACCGCCTGCGTGCGCTTTACGCCCAGTAATTCCGATTAACGCTTGCACCCTCCGTATTACCGCGGCTGCTGGCACGGAGTTAGCCGGTGCTTCTTCTGTCGGTAACGTCAATCGTTGATGATATTAGCATCAACGCCTTCCTCCCGACTGAAAGTACTTTACAACCCTAGGGCCTTCTTCATACACGCGGCATGGCTGCATCAGGCTTGCGCCCATTGTGCAATATTCCCCACTGCTGCCTCCCGTAGGAGTCTGGGCCGTGTCTCAGTCCCAGTGTGGCTGATCATCCTCTCAGACCAGCTAGGGATCGTCGCCTAGGTGAGCCATTACCCCACCTACTAGCTAATCCCATATGGGTTCATCCGATAGCGCAAGGCCCGAAGGTCCCCTGCTTTGCTCCTTAGAGATTATGCGGTATTAGCCACCGTTTCCAGTAGTTATCCCCCTCTATCGGGCAGATCCCCATACATTACTCACCCGTCCGCCGCTCGTCAGCGAGAAGCAAGCTTCCCCTGTTACCGCTCGACTTGCATGTGTTAGGCCTGCCGCCAGCGTTCAATCTGAGCCATGATCAAACTCTTCAATTAAAAGTAGTCTGATGCTCAAAGAATTAAACTGTTTATCAATTCGCTTCTGTTCGGCTAACCTTGTCGGCTTCGCTCCGCTTTCCTCGCCGTACCTCAGTACTGTCTCGGAAATGCTCACTCGCCTTCGCGTTATCCTTCCACAATCGAATTGCACATTGTTAGTTCATATATGAATTAACGTGTTAGTCACTCTTCAAGACTTAAAATCAAATATTTTTTTGATAGTGTCCTGTGAGTGCCCACACAGATTGTCTGATAAATTGTTAAAGAGCGTTGCGACTTTATCTTTCGATATTAACCGTTTAGGTCGTTGTCGCGAGGTGGCGTATATTACGCTTTCCTCATCGAGAGTCAAGCTTTTTTTCGCTTATCTTTTCAGATTCTCTCGTCTGCCGTCGTTAGCCTTTTGGGCTTGCCATCACATTCTGTGTTGGCTCATCGTCGGTCAGTGGAGGCGCATTATAGGGAGTCAGAAAATTCTAGCAAGTCTTTTTTTAAAAAAATTTGACGACTGATTGTTTTTTACACTTTTGGTGCATTTTTATAGCAAAAAGGGCCTCTTTTCATGAAAAAAGGTGATAAAAAGGCGACCCTAAGGCCGCCTTGGATTCTATTACCTAATTGAAAAGCGAATAGTTACTGTTTAGCGACTATCTCATCATTCTCCACATCTAAGACTATTGGTTTACCTGGGATCAATTTACCTGACAATATTTCTTGCGCTAGAGGGTTTTCAATCTCTTGTTGGATTGCTCTTTTCAATGGACGAGCACCAAAGATTGGGTCAAACCCTGCTTCACCAATTTTTTCCAATGCCGCAGATGATGCGGTAACTTCATAGCCGTGTTCTTCAAGACGTTTATATAAACGACCAAGCTGGATATTCGCAATGTTTGTAATATGTTCTTTACCTAATGGATGGAACACGACCACTTCATCGATACGGTTAATAAATTCAGGTCTAAAGCTATGTGCTACAACCTCCATAACCATATCTTTCATTTCTGAATAACCGATAGTACCAAAACGTTCTTGAATTAAATCAGAACCGAGGTTTGATGTCATAATAATAACGGTATTACGGAAGTCGACCGTACGACCTTGGCCATCCGTTAAGCGCCCATCATCCAATACCTGTAATAAAATATTAAAGACATCTGGGTGTGCTTTTTCGACTTCATCCAAGAGAATAACAGAATAAGGGCGACGTCTAACGGCTTCAGTTAGATAACCACCTTCTTCATACCCCACATATCCTGGAGGAGCCCCCACTAAACGTGAAACGGCATGTTTTTCCATAAACTCGGACATATCGATACGAACCATCGCATCATCACTATCAAACATAAAGTTTGCCAGTGCTTTACATAATTCCGTTTTACCAACCCCAGTTGGCCCCAAGAACATAAATGAACCTATTGGGCGATTAGGGTCTGACAAACCTGCACGGCTACGACGAATAGCGTTCGATACCGCAACTACCGCTTCATCCTGGCCTATTACGCGCTGGTGTAATTGCTGTTCCATACGTAATAGTTTTTCTCTTTCGCTTTCCAACATACGAGAAACAGGTATACCAGTCCAACGAGCTAGAATTTCAGCGATTTCGACATCAGTCACTTTATTTCGCAGAAGTTTCATACTCTTATTTTCTGCTTTAGTCGCTGCATCTAACTGTTTTTCCAACTCAGGAATACGGCCATATTGCAGTTCAGACATTTTTCCGAGGTCACCACTACGACGTGCTTTCTCCATTTCGTAGCGTGCGTTCTCTAACTCGGCTTTTATATGCTGTGTACCTGTTAATGACGCTTTCTCTGCTTTCCATTCTTCTTCTAATGAAGAATATTCACGCTCTTTTTCCGCTAACTCTTCTTCGAGCATATCAAGACGTTTCTTACTCGCGTCATCGGACTCTTTTTTCAGGGCTTGCTGTTCCAATTTGAGCTGAATGATACGGCGCTCTAAACGGTCAAGCGATTCAGGTTTCGAGTCCATTTGCATACGCAAACTCGCACCAGCTTCATCAATTAAGTCAATCGCTTTATCCGGTAACATACGATCCGTAATATAGCGATGAGATAACGTTGCCGCTGCGACGATTGCAGGGTCCGTAATCTGCACATGGTGATGCAACTCATAGCGCTCTTTCAGACCACGTAAAATCGCGATTGTGTCTTCAACGCTTGGCTCTGCAACATACACTTTTTGGAATCGACGTTCTAAAGCCGGATCTTTTTCTATATATTGACGATACTCATCAAGTGTTGTTGCCCCCACACAGTGCAATTCACCGCGTGCTAATGCAGGTTTCAACATGTTCCCCGCATCCATGGCACCGTCCGCTTTACCCGCACCAACCATGGTATGCAATTCATCAATAAACAGAATGACATTACCTTCTTGCTTAGCAAGGTCACTCAGTACGCCTTTTAAACGCTCTTCAAACTCACCACGGTATTTAGCACCTGCGATTAAGGCTCCCATATCTAAGGATAAAACACGCTTGTTTTTCAGACCTTCAGGCACTTCACCATTCACAATACGTTGCGCTAATCCTTCAACGATCGCGGTTTTACCAACGCCAGGCTCACCAATCAGCACAGGGTTGTTCTTTGTACGACGCTGTAATACCTGAATAGTACGGCGAATTTCTTCATCACGACCAATCACTGGGTCTAACTTGCCTTGTTCCGCACGCTCTGTCAGGTCAACAGTAAATTTCTTTAACGCTTGGCGCTGGTCTTCAGCACCTTGGTCATTCACTTTTTCGCCACCACGCATTTGTTCTATTGCCTTATTTAAATTCGCTTTATTGACACCGGCTGCTTTAAGCATATCCGCAAGTGATGTATTCGCTTCTAAAGCTGCAAGAAGAAATAATTCAGAGGAGATAAATTCATCGCCATTTTTTTGTGCTAATTGATCACATAAATTTAAATGACGGATCAAATCACTTGAAGGCTGCACATCACCGGCAACCCCTTGCACTTGCGGTAAACGCGAAAGCGCTTCTTCAATTTTTTGTTGCAACTGCCCGACATTGACACCCACCGTTGTCAAAAGAGGTCGTACAGAGCCACCTTCTTGATTAAACAGTGCACTTAATAAATGAATAGGTTCAATAAACTGGTTTTCGCGCCCAAGGGCTAATGACTGGGCGTCAGCGAGAGCTTGCTGGAATTTATTAGTTAAACGATCCAGACGCATAACACCTCCACTAAAAATGAGATTAAAATTGCTTCTGGAGAATAGATGAGGTCTATTTTTATTTATTCAAGTTTATAAATGAATTATTTCATCCATATGGGTTAATTCAGAATAACTCACTAAACACTAGTTATTTACCCATATTAATGAGGCCATGCGCCCCGTTTTTCCCTCACGACGGTAGGAGTAAAATCTGTTTTTGTCACTCACGGTACAAAACTCCCCACCATAAATTGAAGTTACGCCAACGGCTTGCAACTTTTTACGTGCCAATAAATAGATATCCGCTAAAAATTTGTCGCCATGAATAGCAAAACCTGCGGCCAGCTCAGTTGACTGCTTGATAAAAGCGTCTCTGACCTCTGGCCCGACTTCAAATTTGCTGGGGCCAATTGCAGGGCCCAGCCAAGCCATAATTTGATTTTTGGGGCACGAAAACTGAGCAACTGTATTTTCAAGAACACCATCGCATAACCCACGCCATCCGGCATGAGCAGCGGCAACTTCTTGTCCATCCTGACTACAAAAGAGAACCGGCAGACAATCTGCCGTCATGATGGCACAAACAACGCCCGTTTGATGAGTGTAAACGGCATCAGCTTGTTTATTTTCAATGTCGCTGCCATCTAAGCATAATACTTTTGTACCATGGACTTGTTCGAGCCATAACGGCTGTTGTGGCAACCCTGCTAATGCCTGAAGGCGGTAACGATTTTCACTGACGGCCATTGGCTCATCACCAACATGATCACCCAAATTTAGGCTATCAAATGGAGATGAGCTGACCCCACCAATACGTGTGGTGCTACAGCATGAGACCTTTTTAGGTTGTGGCCAGTCAGGAAAAATCAATGAGTTCATTACCAATCCATATCGTCTTTGTGCAGTTGATAGTCTGCTTTTAAGGCTTCAATAAGCTCAACCATATCATCTGGCAGAGGCGCATGCCACTCCATTTGAATACCAGAAATTGGGTGATACAACCGAAGCATCGTGGCATGCAGCGCTTGACGGTCAAATTTACGCATCACCTCAAAAAATGCTTCACTCGCCCCTTTTAACGGACGTGGACGCCCACCATACAGAGGATCACCAATAAGAGGATGATTGATATGTGCCATATGGACACGAATTTGGTGTGTTCTACCGGTTTCTAAGCGTAGACGCAAACGTGTATGAGCCCTAAAGTGCTCCATAACCCTATAGTGTGTCAATGCGGGTTTTCCCATTGGATGAACAGCCATATGTGTGCGTTTAGTCGGATGCCGTGAGATAGGCTCTTCCACCATGCCGCCAGCCGTCATTCTGCCAACCGCAACCGCTTCATATTCACGTGTAATTTCACGTAATTGTAACGACTCAACTAAACGAGTTTGTGCAGGAACTGTTTTTGCCACAACCATCAGCCCTGTTGTGTCTTTATCTAGGCGATGCACAATACCTGCTCGTGGCACATCGGCAATCTCAGGGTAACGATACAATAAGGCATTTAATATCGTGCCATCTGGATTTCCTGCGCCAGGGTGTACAACTAATCCACGAGGCTTATTAATCACGAGAATATCATCGTCTTCATAAACGATATCAAGAGGAATATCTTGTGGCTCCCAACGATTGTCCTCTTCAATTAATGCATCAACTAAAATTTCTTCTCCGCCTAAAACTTTTTCCTTTGGCTTATTGATAACTTTCCCATTAACCTGCACTCTATCATCTAAAATCCACTCTTTTATACGTGAACGCGAATAATCAGGGAACAATTCCGCTAAAGCCTGATCTAAACGTTGACCGAGCTGTGATTCAGCAACAGTTGCATTAAGTTGTACTTGTTGAGCCATAAATTAATCTACTTTTTTAGTGTTTGTGTTTTGACGGCAGTGCCGTTTTATTTAAAATGTATGCTATTGTAACTCGAATTTTGCCGGGAGCCTTACGGATAGTCTCCCTCGAAACACTCAGAGGATAACCAACACGTGATGATACGTATAAAATATCTGGTGGCTGCTGCCACGTTGAGCCTGGTACTCACCGGATGCTCCAGCAATAATGAAGTCAGCCCTGATAGCACTCCGGCTGAAATGTACAGTATTGGTCAGCAAAAGTTGCAGGATGGTAACTACAAAGCAGCCATCAAACAACTGGAAGCATTGGATAACCGTTATCCATTTGGCCCTTACGCACAACAGGTGCAATTAGATCTGATTTATGCTTATTATAAATCAGCTGAGCTACCAATGGCGATAGCAGCAATTGACCGTTTTATGCGTTTAAACCCAACTCACCCAAATATTGACTATGTTCTTTATATGCGCGGGTTAACGGCAATGGCACTTGATGACAGTGCACTGCAAGGTTTCTTTGGTATCGACCGTTCAGACAGAGATCCTCAACATGCACGTGTTGCCTTCAAAGATTTTAGTCAGTTAGTTCGCTATTATCCTAACAGCCTCTATGCTAACGATGCTAGTAAACGTCTTGTTTATTTAAAAGATCGCTTAGCAAGGTTTGACCTTTCTGTCATTGAATACTACAACAAACGCGGGGCTTATGTCGCGGTTGTCAATCGTGCGCAACAAATGTTAAGGGATTACCCAGATACTGAAGCTACCTATAAAGCACTAAAATATATGGAAATAGCTTATAAGCAGATGGGGTTAGATGTCGAAGCTAATAAAGTTAATAGCTTACTCGCCGCCAATGCAAACTAACGCTAGTCAGTAACGATTGAAAACGGCAGCCTCGGCTGCTGTTTTTTTTATTCCAGTATGGCGTGATAAAGATAGGTTCATCCCGAAATAAATTCGGTTCTGTTGATTTTCCAGAGTATTTTTCGCATTTTACGCCAATTGCGAATTTTAACCCAAAAAGAGTACCGACTATTAACCGTATTGATAGTCAACTATTTCAGTTTCGCCCAAGAACCTTAACTTGGCAATCCCTTTCCCTTTCTTTTTTATCCTGAATCACAGTTCAGATCACGAAGTGTAACTGCATTCTTCAAGTGTGATCTATGTCAAGTTTTTTAGATAAATAGTCAGTATTCTGAATACATCAAAGGCGGAAACAATGAGAGGTAACTATATGATAGTGAACATAACTAGCAAACAAATGGATATTACCCCAGCTATCCGAGATCACATTGAAAGCCGTCTGACTAAACTTGAAAAATGGCAAGTCAATTTAATTAGTCCTCATGTTGTCTTATCAAAAGAACCACAAGGTTTTATGGTAGATGCCAATATTAAAACAGCCACAGGAAAACTCGTTGCTAGTGCAAAACATGAAGATATGTACGTTGCCATAAATGAATTGATTAACAAACTCGAAAGACAACTTAATAAAGTGCAACATAAAGGAGAATCAAGAAGAGCCAGCAATAGTGTAAAAGAAGCGAACCTCGTTACGTTATAATTTTATATTATCTACAAACTTATCTTGAAACCTTGCCAACGCGCCTACCATAGGCGCGTTTTTAGTTGAACAGCTTCTTTTTTGTTGACATCTGCTCTTGTATCAGGTCTATTTAAAGACTAGACAAACAATGGTGATATTATTATGCATATGAATTTTGTTTTCTTTTCTTTCTTTAGCTTTAGCCACTCCTATTAGGGGCTTTTGTCGTTTGAGAAAGAAAAGATGACAAGATTTGCAAGCCCCCTAAATTAGGGGGCTTTTTTGTTTCAGCGATGTTTTATAGGGCGGGTAGGATGGATAACAGCACTAATTTACTGAAGATACGAAAAAAAATTAGCCAATTGGACAGCGAACTTCTCGAACTCCTAGCCAAAAGGCGTGGATATGCCGTTGAAGTTGCACAGACAAAATTAGAAGATAACCGCCCAATACGGGATAAAGAACGTGAACGTCAATTATTAGATGTGTTGATTAATAAAGCTAAACCACTAGGGTTAGATGGTTTTTATGTGACACGTCTCTTTCAAATGATCATTGAAGATTCCGTACTTACGCAGCAAGCCATCTTGCAGCAATATTTAAACTTAACACCCAATGACTCTGCGCGTTTCGCATTTTTAGGCCCTAAAGGTTCATATTCTCATATTGCTGCACGCCAATATTCAGCTCGTCATTTTGACCAATTGGTTGAGTGTAGTTGCCATAAATTCCAAGATATTTTCTCTCTCGTTGAAAGTGGCCAAGCCGATTATGGTATTTTACCAATAGAGAATACTAGCTCAGGTGCAATCAATGATGTGTATGATCTATTGCAAAACACCACATTATCGATTGTGGGTGAAATTCGTCTCCCCATCAATCACTGCCTGCTTACCGTTGGGGGCACTGATCTCAGTAAAATAGAAACGGTTTATAGTCATCCGCAGCCATTCCAACAATGCAGTCAATATTTAGCTCAGTTCCCACATTGGAAAATTGAATACTGTGATAGCACTTCAACCGCGATGCAAAATGTCGCCCAACAAAACTCACCGCATGTTGCAGCACTCGGCAGCGAAGCGGGTGGTGCCTTGTATGGTTTACAGGTTCTCGAGCATAATTTAGCTAATCAGCAAATTAACATGACGCGTTTTATTGTCGTTGCTCAACAATCCATTGAAGTTACAGAGCAAGTACCTGCAAAAACCACATTACTTATCACAACAGGCCAACAAGCAGGTGCCCTTGTTGATGCACTTATCATCTTAAAAAATAATAAGATTATCATGAGTAAGCTCGAGTCTCGTCCTATCAATGGCAAACCTTGGGAAGAGATGTTTTATATAGATGTGCATGCCAACCTACGTTCTGGGAATATGCAACAGGCATTAAAAGAGTTATCAGCCATTACACGTTCTATTAAAGTTCTTGGTTGCTACCCTTCTGAAAATATCGTTCCTGTTGAACCCGAGAAAATCGCGCCATAATCGAGTGACATTGCAAAATATAAAGCCAGTCAATACACACTGGCTTTATATCATCACCAACCTATTTCAATGACATCATCAATAACACCATTATTTTGATTTAATAATGTTATCTATTTGCAAAGTCGATACGGAAATAGTTCACCAATTGTTTAAGGTGCAATGCTTGTTCATTAAGTGACGCCGCTGCGGCAACGGATTCTTCCACTAAACTCGCATTTTGCTGCGTTGTCGCATCAAGCTGCCCAACTGCACTATTGATTTGCAAGATCCCCGAACTTTGCTCATGGCTTGCTTGGCCTATTTCTTGCAAACGTTGATCGATTTCATCGACATTTTTAACCATGTCATTAATTTGAGATTCAACATGTTCAACTAATTCCATGCCTTCCTTCGTCTGAGCGAGAGAATTTTCAATAAGGCCTCGAATATCATTCGCTGAATTCGCACTTTTTTGCGCTAATAATCTCACTTCACCTGCAACAACGGCAAAACCACGCCCATGCTCACCAGCCCTTGCGGCTTCAACAGAAGCGTTTAAAGCAAGAATATTGGTTTGGAATGCAATCGAATCAATGAGATTAATGATATCTGTCATCTGGCTTGATGAAGAATGAATAACCCGCATTTTTTCTGTCACTTGATTCATCATTCGCCCATTTTTGGTTACAGCAACAGCAGTATCTGCCGCAAGCTGCGTCGCTTGATGGGTATGATCAGCGGTATTTTGTACCGTGGATGTAATTTGCTCCATAGAACTCGCTGTTTCTTCTACGGATGTCGCCTGCTCTTCTGTTCTTGCCGCTAGGTTTTGGTTTCCTGCCACAATTTGGCCTGCGGCAGCTGAAATACTCTCGGAGCCATGTTGAACTTCTCTAACTATCTCAAGTAAGCGTGTTTTCATTTCAACTAACGCTTGTAATAGTATACCTGTTTCATCGCGATATCTGGCTGCAACATGTTGTGTTAGGTCTCCCGATGCTATCGCTTGAGCAAAACCAACGGCTTGGCTCAATGGGCGTGTGATCGATTGTGCAATAAACCAGCCCATACCACAGCCTGTTGCAATGCTAATAATCACAAGAGTCGCTAATAACCATTTATTAAAATTATAATTACTCTCTACAACCCCAGCAGCTGCTTGCATGCGTCTATTCTGAACTTCGATGAAGTTTTGAACTCTTTCACGGTACTCACGTTGAATAGCTGACGTATTATTCATCATCTCATCAATAGCAGCACTGCGATTGTTATTATTTAAGAATTCATTTAAGCGGGCCTGAGATTGTAGAAAGCGCTGACGAACATCACGGATCTGAATTAGCCCCTCTTTAGAGGGCTCATCCATTGCGTTTTCATCTAATTCCTTCAAAAGCTGGGCGACGTTTGAACTAATTTTTTTTAGTTCATTTCGACGCCTATCGCTATCTCGATCATCCAGAAGTATCAACTCCTGTATGCCAATATAAGAATAAAAATTATCCATTAGCTGATTAGCTCTAACAGTCATTGGATAATCTTTATAGATGATTGTTTGAATACCGTTGTTGGCTTTGTTCAAGCTGACGAAAGAAAACGCCGAACTCACTAATATAAGTAAAATAAAGAAAGCGAACGCAATGGATAATTTTGCGCTAATTTTCATATCCTTCAAAGACATAGATTCCTCACCGATAAAACTGTCACTTTATGAGAATTAATATCGGTAAATTATTCACTAACTTTATCAGTTAAATCGTTTAATTTATAAATATTCACTCTATAAATAGATATTATTAAAAAATAGCAATATAAATAACTATACAAGTAAATGAGTACAGTATTTTTAATTACAAAAAATCAAAATAAGTGAAATTACGTGTAGATGGTAAAGATCAGGTAGGTAAATTGCGGCGAATTTTTTGACGATACATAAAAATGACTCCTTATATAGGAGCCATTTTTAAAAGCTACTTGCGGTTGTCGTTGGCTCTTTGCAACAGCGATTGGCTTTCTTTCATAAAATGGTGAGCATCTTCCCCGAACCAATCGCTTACTTCATTAAATTGTCGAATAAATTCGGCCTTATCTTTACGTTCGAGCATCTCTATAGATTGGCCGAGTAACTGATAGTAACGGCGAATTAATTCAATATTTTCATCGGATGACATAATAATATCAGCGTACAATTGAGGGTCTTGAGCAAATAGACGCCCAACCATTGCCAGTTCCAAGCGATATATAGGCGATGACAACTCTAACAACTGCTGTAGATCCACATGTTCCTGCGCTAAATTTTGACCATACGTAAAAGTTGTAAAATGGCGCAACGCCTGAATAAAACTCATATTACGGTCATGATCACTGGCTGTAATCTTTTTCAAGCGGGCTCCCCAAACCTGTAATTGCTCTAGGAACCACTGGTAAGATTCGCTATCTCGGCCATCACAAAAGGCAAATACTTGTTTAGCAACACTTCCTACATCAGGACCAAACATGGGGTGTAAGCCTAAAACAGGTCCTGCATGCGCTGCTAACATCGCTTTTAAAGGCTTATCTTTAACCGATGCAATATCTATGAGGACTGTTTCTTTATCCAATTTTGGCAGTCGTTCAATTACCTGTACTGTCAAATGGATCGGTACACTGATAATAACAACGCTAGCACCAGAAAGAATTGACTCTGCTTGCGCCCAATCCTGTTCACCCAGCGTTTTAACTTGATAACCTGAGAGTGTCAGTAAACGATTAAACAAGCGCCCCATTTTGCCATCACCACCCACAATCACAATTGGGCCAGCATCAGGTTTCAGGGTTTTAAATCCTTTATCATTTTCGCGAGCGTAAGATTCTCTCATCACGCGGCGAAGAACATCTTCTATTAAATCAGGCGGTATCCCCATCCGTTCTGCTTCTTGGCGGCGAGCAGCCAACATGCTTGACTCTCGCTCAGGGACATAAATAGGCAAACCATGTTGGCTTTTGACTTCACCGACTTCAGCAACCAGTTGTAAGCGTTTAGCCAACAAATCTAATAACGATTTATCAACCTCATCAATTTGTTCTCTCAGATGAGATAATTCAGCAGACATACCTATACCTTGTATCAACTTGCAATTTCAAATTTTTCAGCACGTTCGTCAAGCACTGGCTGCAATGCATGATGGAGCTTACGCAATACTGTTTCGGTTGTTTCCCAATCAATGCAAGCATCGGTCACTGACACGCCATATTTCATTTCGCTACGTGGCTGTTCAGAACTTTGATTGCCTTCATGTAAATGGCTTTCTAACATAATACCGGTTATTGACTTATTTCCATGAGTAATTTGCTCGATGATAGAGTCAACAACCAACGGTTGACGCCTGAAATCTTTATTCGAGTTACCGTGGCTACAATCAACCATCAATGACGGTTCAAGTCCAGCTTTACGCATTTCAGCTTCACAGGCAGCAATATCTTCTGGGCTATAGTTTGGTGTCTTACCGCCACGCAAAATAACATGTCCATTTTCATTGCCTTTTGTATGCAACAAACTCACTTGACCTGATTGATTAATTCCCATAAAACGGTGAGGCATAGACGCCGCTTTCATCGCATTAATCGCTGTCGATAAGCTACCGTCGGTACCATTTTTAAATCCTACAGGCATTGATAGACCCGATGCCATTTCACGGTGTGTTTGCGATTCTGTTGTTCTTGCACCAATGGCAGACCAACTGAAAAGATCACCTAAGTACTGAGGATTATTAGGATCCAAAGCCTCTGTCGCCAAAGGTAGCCCCATATTAACAAGGTTTGTCAGCAAGTCGCGAGCAATATGTAAGCCTTTTTCCATATCAAACGAACCATCCATTAATGGGTCGCTAATTAAACCTTTCCAGCCAACAGTTGTACGAGGTTTTTCAAAATAAACACGCATCACAATATATAAACTGTCATTCAATTCAGCAGCAAGTTTCTGTAAACGTTGGCCGTATTCAATAGCCGCATCGACATCATGAATAGAACAAGGGCCGCATACCACGAGTAAGCGTGGGTCGCGTTGATGAATAATATCAGCAATGACTTTACGCGAAGCCGCGATGGCATGCAGGTTGCTGTGACTCAGTGGAAATTTTTGTTTTAGAGCCTCAGGTGTAATTAATACCTGTTCATCACGAATATTCACATTATTGAGTACATCTTTTTGCATGATCATTTTTATTACCTGCTTAACTGTTTATATATTGTGTTTGTGTGCTGGTTAATAACATACCATGGAACGTAAAGATTACAATCCAAAAATGTAAAATAATTACAGCGATGTAAATAAAAATGAACACACAGATAACCAATTGAAAAAGCAAATAATAAAATATCCACCTCTTTTATTAACGCTCAAAAAACATACAAACAGAAAGAGGGTGTAATCATAAGTTTACAATTTGGTAATAGTATGAAATGAGACAGATCAAATTAATAATATCTTAATAAATAAGAATCGGAATCCTTAATGAGTGTTGAAAAGGATCATTCTTATCTGTCCATGTTGCCGGTAAGCAGTGTATAAGTGAGATATTGAGGGATTGATATAGCTGAAGGAGTGCAACCAGCAATGTACGGGCCGAAAGATGACAGAGATATAAAGGCCCGCACTGGGGCGGGCCTTATATTCTTTCGGATGTAGCGAAAGCGTATTACTTGGCGTTCAGACGCTCTTTAATACGAGCTGCCTTACCAGAACGCTCACGCAGGTAGTACAGTTTAGCTCTGCGAACGGCACCACGACGTTTAACAGTGATGCTATCTACGACTGGAGAGTGAGTTTGGAATACACGCTCAACACCTTCGCCGTTAGAAATTTTACGAACAGTGAATGCAGAGTGCAGACCGCGATTACGAATAGCAATAACCACGCCCTCAAATGCCTGCAGACGTTTTTTAGAGCCTTCTACGACCCATACCTTAACTTCCACAGTATCACCCTGACGGAATGAAGGTACGTCCTGCTTCATCTGCTCTTGTTCAAGTTGTTTAATAATGTTGCTCATAATAATTCTCTTACCCTAGGTAAACTGATATATGTTAGACAATTATTTTAATTGTCTGGATTCACTTGTTGCTCAGACCAATATTCATTTTGAAATTCAGTCAGCAACATCCTCTGCTCGTCAGTCAGAGCTAGGCTTTCCAGAAGCTCAGGTCTTCTAAGCCAGGTACGGCCAAGTGATTGTTTCATACGCCAGCTATCTATCTTTGCATGGTTACCGGATAATAAAACATCAGGTACTTGCATGCCGTCTAACACTTCAGGACGGGTATAGTGTGGACAATCAAGTAGTCCCTCTGCAAAAGAGTCTTCTTGTGCAGAAGCTTGATGACCAAGTACTCCCGGAATAAACCGAGACACCGAGTCAATCAACACCATCGCGGGGAGTTCCCCACCACTGAGAACATAATCACCGATTGACCATTCTTCATCAATTTCGGTTTGAATGATTCGCTCATCAATGCCTTCATATCGACCACAAACAAGAATTAGCTTCTCATTCGTTGCCAATTCGCAAACCCCCTCTTGGCTGAGTTTGCGTCCCTGAGGTGACAGATAAATAACTTTCGCACCCTCACCTGCCTCAGTTCTTGCTGTGTTGATAGCATCCTTTAAAGGTTGCACCATCATCAGCATGCCTGGACCACCACCATAGGGGCGATCATCAACTGTCTTATGTTTATCGTGAGTGAAATCGCGTGGATTCCAACACTCGACAGACAGTAGGCCATTTTTCACTGCCCGACCAGTTACCCCGTACTCGGTTATTGCGCGGAACATTTCGGGAAACAGGCTAATTACACCAATCCACATTATTTAGTCCCACTCATTAAAACCGTTCAACCGGAGATTTAAAAACCAGGATCCCAATCAACTTCAATGAGTTTAGATTTAAGATCGACTTTCTTGATAACCTGCCCATCAAGAAACGGAACCAGCCGCTCCTTGATGCCAAATGCATCTTTTAGATTTGCCTTAATCACAATGACATCATTAGAACCGGTTTCCATCATATCGGTGATGGTCCCGAGATCATAACCTTGCAGTGTCACTACTTGGCAGCCCATAAGGTCTTTCCAGTAATATTCATCATTATCTAATTCAGGAAGTTGCGTTGAATCAACGACTATTTCAAAATTAGTTAACAACGTTGCTGCATCGCGGTCATCGACCCCTTTAAGTTTAATAATGATATCTTTGTTATGGTGTTTCCAATCTTCCAGTTCCACATGTTGCCACTGACCTGAACGTTGAATAAACCAAGGCTGATAATCAAAAATACTTTCAGCATGTTCGGTGGAGGAAAAAACTTTGAGCCAACCACGAATTCCATATGCAGCGCCTAATTTCCCCAAGACGATTGGGTGAGTAGGAGTCGCTAGATTTACTTGCTTGCCCATAGTTACCACCGTGACAGATTAAGCTGCTTTTTTAGCTTGTTTGACCAGTTGTGCAACACGGTCAGAAATAGTTGCGCCTTTACCAACCCAGTGCTCAACACGATCCAAGTCTAAACGCAGTTCTTCTGCTTGACCTGAAGCGATTGGGTTGAAGAAACCAACACGCTCGATGAAACGACCGTCACGCGCATTGCGGCTATCGGTTACAACGATTTGGTAGAACGGACGCTTTTTTGCGCCGCCACGAGATAAACGAATTGTTACCATAACATCCTCATTAGTTAATAAAACAACCAGACTCCATCGAGGGATAGAGTCCGGCTGTCATATAAAAAGCCCGAAAATTTTACTCGCTTCGACGTAAAAATCAATCAAAAGTGCATATTCTTTCTAGCTTTGTTGCTTAACGCCCCGGAAAACCCGGAGGCATCATTCCTTTCATGCCACGCATCATCTTGGCAAGACCGCCTTTTTTCATCTTTTTCATCATGCGTTGCATATCATCAAATTGCTTCAAAAGGCGGTTGACTTCTTGAACACTCGTACCTGAACCAGCGGCAATACGACGTTTACGTGACCCCTTGATAATTTCAGGTTTTTCACGTTCTTTACGCGTCATTGAATTGATTATCGCTTCCATTCGGATAGTGATTTTATCATCCATTTGCGACTTAACAGCATCTGGAACTTGAGACATTCCAGGTATCTTGCTCATCATACTCGCCATGCCGCCCATATTGCGCATCTGTTTTAACTGACTTAAAAAGTCATTTAAATCAAAACCGTCACCTGTTTTCAGCTTTTTAGCAAGTTTTTCTGCCTGATCGCGGTCAACTTTGTGCTCGATCTCTTCAATAAGAGATAACACATCTCCCATACCTAAAATACGGGACGCTACACGTTCTGGGTGGAAAGGTTCTAAAGCATCCGTTTTTTCACCAACCCCTAAGAATTTGATTGGCTTACCTGTAATTGAGCGAATGGATAAAGCCGCACCACCACGCGCATCACCATCAACTTTCGTCAACACCACCCCAGTAAGCGGTAGCGCTTCATTAAAAGCTTTAGCCGTATTCGCGGCATCTTGACCTGTCATCGCATCAACAACAAACAGGGTTTCTACAGGATTGATAATGCGATGGACCTCTTTAATTTCGTCCATCATCGCTTCATCAACGTGTAAACGACCTGCGGTATCCACCAACAACACATCATAGAACTGTAGCTGAGCGTGTTTTAAAGCTTTCTGTACGATTGCTGCGGGTTTTTCTTTGGCATCTGAAGGGAAAAAATCAATACCAACCGTTTCTGCCAATGTCTCTAGCTGTTTAATCGCTGCTGGGCGATAAACGTCAGCAGAGACCACTAAAACTTTTTTCTTTTGTTTCTCTTTTAAAAGCTTACCCAGTTTTGCAACGCTTGTGGTTTTACCCGCACCTTGCAAACCAGCCATCAAGACAACCGCTGGTGGCTGCGCCGAGAGGTTAAGTTGATGGTTTTCATCACCCATGGCTTTGGTCAGTTCATTCTGAACAATTTTGATGAACTCTTGACCTGGAGTTAAGCTTTTATTGACATCTTGGCCAACAGCGCTTTCTTTTACTTTTTGAATAAATTCACGGACAACGGGAAGCGCTACGTCTGCCTCCAGCAAAGCCATACGAACTTCACGCAATGTATCTTTAATATTCTCATCAGTCAGACGCCCACGCCCGCTGATGTTGCGCAAAGTGCGCGATAGTCTGTCAGTTAAATTATCAAACATATGTCTTAACTCAATTCTGTTTATGGGCCTACTGTCAACACTCTATCTGGTTATTGATACTTAAAAATACAAGTACGCAATGGCTAATTTAGACAACACTCACTCATTATTTTTCAAAGGTGCATAACCGATGACAGCCACAACTGAAACCAACGCCGAAATTTTTCGCCACAGTGTATCACACCTGACGTTTATTCGCTTCACTCTGTTAGTATTGATTTGACTGACTGAATAGTAAAATCAGATTTCAATCATAAAATGAACAGTCATACTCCGTGAGAGGCGCTCTTATCATGCGATTAACGATTAAGAAGAGGCTTATTAACTGTACCAATGGTTGGAGCCGGCAGCTCCACGAGTTATACTACACAATATAATCCACTTAAAATGAATAACGACACTATACTATGCCAGTATTTGCAGTCATAGCAGTTTGTACATACCTATTCAGCCTATCGCTGATCGTACCCGGCCAGGTTCGAAAACAACCTGTCTATCGCCGACTAGCCCTTTTATTGGCCGTTATTGCACTGATAACTCATGCAATAACGCTAAAGTTACTGATTTTTCGTGGTGATGAAGGACAAAACCTCACATTATTAAACTTAGGTTCCGCCGTGAGTTTACTCATGTGTATTATTATGACCGTCGTGGCTTATAAGGGCAAAGCTTGGTATTTGACGCCGATTGTCTATAGTTTTGCTGTCATCAATTTAATGTTATCCACCATTATGCCCGGTGAGTTTATCACCCACCTAGAAGGCAGTGTCCCACTCTTCATTCATATTGGTTTAGCGTTACTGAGTTATGCGACACTCTTAATCGCTGCACTATATGCATTCCAAGTTGCACTCATAGACTTTCAACTAAAGAATAAAACCCTGAAATTCAGTTCAGATATGCCGCCTATGATGGTCATTGAGCGCAAAATGTTTCATATCACCCAAGTTGGTGTGATCCTACTCACCTTAACCTTATGCACTGGCTTTATTTATATGGATAATATCTTTGATAAAGAGAATATCCATAAATCTGTCTTATCGGTTATCGCTTGGTTCGTCTATATTATTTTACTGTGGGGCCATTTCCACGGTGGTTGGAGAGGGAAGCGAGTTCTATTTTTCCACGTCGCTGGAGCCTTTATTCTAACAATGGCATTCTTTGGCAACCGGTTGATGCAACAAATTCTGGTATCTTAACGCTAAGACGAATAAAATCATCTTATCTACACAGTATAAGGAACCTAGTTTTGGATCACGTATCTACCGGTACGCTCATCATTATATTAATCATTTTAATTATCATGTCCGCATATTTTTCTGCGTCAGAGACAGGTATGATGACGCTGAATCGCTACCGCTTAAAGCACCTTGCCAAACAAGGTAACCGGTCAGCAAAACGTGTCGAAAAATTACTTCGTCACCCCGATAAACTCATTAGTTTGATTCTTATCGGCAATAACCTAATCAATATTGTTGCCTCATCCCTAGCGACTATTGTTGGTATGCGCCTATATGGCAATGCGGGTGTCGCAATTGCCACGGGTATTTTAACCTTTGTGATATTAGTCTTTGCTGAAGTGATGCCTAAGACTATCGCGGCTTTATACCCAGAAAAAATTGCTTTCCCAAGCAGCTATATTTTAAAACCTCTACAAAAAATTATGCTGCCAGTGGTTTGGGCCTTCAACAAAATAACATTATTATTCATGTTTCTTTGTGGCATAAAACCCCCTGTAATACGCAGTGATGCGGTCAGTAAAGATGAACTGAGAACCATCGTTCATGAGTCAAAAGCTAAACTCAGCAGGCGAAATCAAGACATGCTGTTGTCGATTTTAGATCTTGAAAAAGTGACTGTTGGCGACATTATGCTACCAAGGAATGAGATCGTCGGTATTGATGTTAATGATGATTGGAAATCTATCATTCGGCAACTGACCCACTCACCTCATGGCCGCATCCTGCTGTATCGTGACTCCCTTGATGATGCGATTGGAATTTTGCGTGTCCGTGAAGCCTATCGTTTGATGATGGAGAAACGGGAGTTTACCAAGCAGAATTTGATCAAAGCAGCCGACAGTATCTACTTTATTCCAAATAGTACGCCACTAAGTACTCAGCTAATAAACTTCCAACATAATAAAGAAAAAATAGGCATCATTGTTGATGAGTATGGTGAGATTCAAGGGCTGATTACGGTTGAAGATATCCTTGAGGAAATCGTCGGCGATTTTACCACGTCGATGTCCCCTTCATTGTCTGAAGAAGTTTTACCGCAAAGCGATGGTAGTGTACTCGTTGATGGTACGGCAAATATTCGTGACTTGAACAAAGCCTTTGATTGGCACCTTCCTGTCGATGGGCCGAGAACAGTGAATGGTATGGTGTTAGAAGCGATTGGCGATATCCCTGAGCTGCAAGAAAAAATCGTCATTTCACACTATTTAGTCGAGGTCCTGCTCATTAGCGATAATATTATTAAGCAAGTCAAAATTACCCCTATCGCAACGAATGCTTCTACATCTGAAGTTCATTAAATATCAATAAAAAAACTGCACCTTAATGTGTTATTCGCTAACAAGTTAGGTGCAGTTTGTTGCATTAACGTTATTTAAACATGCAGTTCAGTCAGCTTTTCAGCCGGTAATGCAAGTTCATCATTTTTGTTAATTCGAATTTCTGACGCTAGGACATTGCGTGCAATTTGTTTAGCTTCGTCTAGTGAATGCATCTTATACGTGCCACACTGAAAAATATTCAGCTCAGGGATCTTATTCTGATCTTGCACTTTTAATACATCTTGCATTGCACTTTTCCAAGCATCGGCAACACGTTGCTCATCAGGTGCACCAATTAAGCTCATGTAAAACCCAGTACGGCACCCCATTGGAGAGATATCAATAATCTCAACACCATTGCCATTGAGATGGTCTCGCATAAACCCTGCAAATAGATGTTCAAGGGTATGAGTGCCTTTTTCAGACATGGCTTCCTTGTTAGGCACGGTGAAGCGCAGATCGAAAACGGTAATCGTGTCTCCGCTAGGTGTTTTCATCGTTTTTGCTACACGAACCGCAGGCGCAGCCATACGCGTATGATCTACAGTAAAACTGTCTAATAACGGCATTTATTGACCTCCTGAAAAAAAATTATTTTATTTGCAAAATAAATGAAACTATTTGGCAATCGCTGAGTCTTAATCTATGAAAGACGCGCAAATTTGTTATCATCCCTAATTCTCTAAGAGATTTTATATTTGGCCACTTCGTTGTGGCCATTTTCTTTTAGCGCCCTGCATGCCTCCGCAAATAATCCTCAAAGCTTTCAGTTTCATCTTTCTCTATCATAGCCTGTTTTTCTATGGAAGCTAATCGAGCAGCTTCAAACTGAGCTTCGGTAATCACTTCGTAAGGTTCACTAACCAATTGCGCATAGTATTTTTCAGCTAATTCTAATCCGTAGCCACCAATACCTTGTTCAACCATTTTATCCATCACTAATGCAGAATACGTCCGAGTTGGATCTTCAAACATTGAAATAAATTGGTGACAAACTTCCTGATATTTGGCATCACAACAGGTATCGAGGACTTCAGCAACACGGATTAAGTCATCAAATAACTGCTGCCCTACTTCCACCAATGGTTTCATTTCACTACCACAACCAATACCGATAACTTGACCCGGTTTACGCCCTTCAAGGATCACGCGGTTCCAGTTCTGGCGACTGCAATCTAATTCTTGAGCATTCATTGCTGGTGCATCAGCTAACACGCACCAAATCAAAAACAGGTCTAGGAAGCGCGTTTGCGTCTCATCAACCCCAATCGCGCTAAACGGGTTAATATCCAACGCACGAACTTCAATGTACTCAATACCACCACGCAACAATGCATCAGATGGTGACTCATCACCTTTTGGCACACGCTTAGGTCGAATGGGTGCATATAGCTCGTTTTCAATCTGCAACACATTGGTGTTCAATTGAATATACTTACCTGCTTTTTTCACACCTAGCGCGGCAAATTCCTCAGACGGCTTATAAATCGCTTTTTTCAAACCAGCCACATAGCTATCTAAATCATTAAAGGTAATGTTTAAATCGCTCTGAGACTTATTCGTATAGCCTAAATCACTCATTCTTAACGACGTCGCATAAGGTAAGTAATACGTTCCCGTCGCTGTCTTTTCAAAGGTTAATTTAGTCTCTCTATCTTTAAGGAATGAGCCACAAATAGCAGGAGATGCCCCAAATAAATAAGGGATCACCCAGCCAAAGCGATAATAGTTTCTAATCAGGCGTAAATAACCATCAGAAATTTGCGCTTTACCGCTCTGTGCATCTTTAACACCTGCCCACGCCTGCCAAAATTCAATTGGCAATGAAAAATTATAATGAACACCAGCAATGGTCTGCATTAATGCGCCATAACGGTTTTTTAGCCCTTCACGATATAAGTTTTTGAAGCGGCCTACATTCGATGTACCGTATTGAGCAAGCGTTATTTTATCTTCGTTTTCGATAAAACAAGGCATGCTTAATGGCCACATCCTTTCATTGTGCAGATGACGAGCCGTATAACGGTGTAAATCCCTAAGAAAAGCCAAACTGTGCCTAGTACTTTTATCCACAGGTGTAATGAACTCAAGTAAAGACTCAGCAAAATCTGTCGTGATCCATTTATGTGTTAATGCTTTCCCCAATTCTTCCGGATGCAAAGTTTCAGCAATAGAACCTTTCGGAGTAACACGTAATGTTTCACGTTCGATACCACGTTGAATACCATTCAGTGCTTCTGGGTGCGCCTCTAACCATGAGAGCGCTTTAGATACGTCCGGGATCAAATCGACCTCCCGCCTGTGATGTAATTTTATTTTAGTAAGAAGCTTACTTTAGCGTAAATGAAGGAAATTGTCGCTGCTTAGATGTGTGGTTTATATAAGATACGCATTTGGAATAACATCGAATTATGATAAATCTGATTGATAGACGAAAAAAAAGCCCCTCTATGAGGAGCTTCTTGTTCTGGTGCATCCGGGAGGATTCGAACCTCCGACCGCTCGGTTCGTAGCCGAGTACTCTATCCAGCTGAGCTACGGATGCTTAATTCGTTCATTGAATCGTTGATTCAATAATTAGCCATCGTTTTGATAAAGGAAATTTTGATACACTAGACAAGGACTAGCTGAAGATGGTGCATCCGGGAGGATTCGAACCTCCGACCGCTCGGTTCGTAGCCGAGTACTCTATCCAGCTGAGCTACGGATGCATTACAATATCAAACTCTACACTTCATAACTACTGCTTGTTTTTAGTTGCTAAAAACTAAAAACAAACCCCACCAGTTTTACTCATAGGGTTAAATATGGTGCATCCGGGAGGATTCGAACCTCCGACCGCTCGGTTCGTAGCCGAGTACTCTATCCAGCTGAGCTACGGATGCAGCTATCTAAAATGGCGGTGAGGGAGGGATTCGAACCCTCGATGCAGCTTTTGACCGCATACTCCCTTAGCAGGGGAGCGCCTTCAGCCTCTCGGCCACCTCACCGTTTTTAGTCACAGACGATTTGTTTTGAACATCTCGTCTCTGTGTGGCGCACATATTACTTTCCTAGCTTTAGAAGTCAAACAATTTTTCCAAACTTTTTGGTTTATAATGACTGTTTGCACATTTCACAAGCAAGATGATTAGTTTAGCACCGAAAATCGGATTCATCACGGGGTAATTTCACAAAATTTTACCCGATAAAAAATGATGAATTGAAAAATGAATTCTCGAAAAATAGTCAGCGCTGCGTTCAAATTGAGAAGCTAGAGAGGAAGTTGTCAACGATAAGTATCAAATTGGTATCGTGGTAAGTTAAACCACTCGCTTGAAGGCCGAATAAATTAAAATATAGCAGGGTTAAGAATGAGGTCAAATGAAAGACAAGCGTCCATCTTTGCTGTGTGGTTCAAGATATGGACGCTTATTCATTATTATTGATTATCTGGTTGAGTCTTTTCAGCCTGGATCCGTTGATAAATTTCTTCACGGTGAACAGAAACTTCTTTTGGGGCATTGACACCAATACGAACTTGATTGCCTTTTACTCCCAGTACAGTAACTGTTACCTCATCGCCTATCATGAGTGTTTCACCAACTCGACGAGTCAGAATAAGCATTCTTTGCTCCTTGAAATATTAAAAGAGTCGGGTCTCTAGGTTTCCCCCGCTATTGTCCATCACACACCGTGAAAACGTAAAGCAATGATATACACCTAAAGCATCGATGCCATCAAGGCAATCATTTTAATTATATACGTACAAAATATAACACTACCCACAACATATTAACAACGTTGCAACAGATAAAGTTGCCTCACGGTGCATGAGGCAACCTAATCAGCGCTTATAGTCGTGAGTTAACCCACTCTTCTACACTGGCCATCGCCGCTGGTAACGCACTCACATCCGTACCACCCGCTTGAGCCATGTCTGGGCGCCCACCACCTTTACCACCGACTTGCTGTGCAACATATGATATCAAATCACCCGCTTTTATTTTAGCAGTCAAATCATTAGTTACACCAACAATTACACTGACTTTATCACCACTCGTTGTTGAAAGCACGATAATCGCCGATTTCAACTGATTTTTGAGATCATCAACCATCGTTCTCAAAAGTTTAGGTTCAGTGTTACTTAATTGGCTAACAAGTAATTTAATCCCTTTAATATCTTTTGCTTTACTACTAAGTGAAGCACTTTCTTGGGATGCTTGTTGATCTTTTAGTTGCAAAATCTCTTTTTCTAATTGGCGAGATTTTTCCAATGCAGACTTAACTTTTTCAACTAAGCTATTCATATCACCTTTTAAGAGGTGAGCTATCGCATTCAACTGATCAGATTGGTTATGTACGCTTTCAATCGCGCCTTCCCCTGTGACAGCTTCAATACGACGAACCCCCGCAGCCGTACCTGATTCACTGGTGATGCGGAATAAACCGATATCACCAGTACGGCTTGCATGTGTCCCACCACAAAGTTCGATAGAAAAATCGCCCATACTCAGAACACGTACACGTTCTTCGTATTTTTCACCGAATAATGCCATCGCACCTTTTTCTTTTGCACTTTCTAAATCCATAAGTTCCGTTTCAATTGGTGTGTTCTTACGAATTTGTGCGTTAACAATGTCTTCCACTGCGCGTAATTGTGCAGGTGTCATTGCTTCAAAGTGTGAAAAATCAAAGCGGAGATATTTATCGTTAACTAAAGAGCCTTTCTGTGATACATGCTCACCAAGTACTTGGCGTAATGCCGCATGCAACAGGTGAGTTGCTGAGTGATTAAGGCGTATTGCATCACGTCTTTTCACATCAATTTTAGCATCTATACGGTGGTTAATGACTAGTGAGCCAGACTCTACCTGACCAATATGACCAATTGCCTGACCATATTTTTGTGTATCAGTGACAGTAAAATGACCACTCTCATTACGCAGTACACCCGTATCGCCAACTTGACCACCCGATTCAGCATAGAATGCAGTCTTATCAAGGATCACAAGACCTTCTTCACCAGCATTCAGGGAATCTACTGACTGGCCATCTTTATAGATAGCAGTGATAGTGGCTAATTGTTCATTATAGGCATAACCAGAAAATTCGCTGTGTTTTTCAACCTTAATTAACGAATTATAGTCGGTACCAAAACCACTCGACTCTCTTGCACGGCGGCGCTGATCTTCCATTGCGCGCTCAAAGCCTTCTTCATCAACTTTGATGTTACGCTCACGGCAAACATCCGCGGTAAGATCGATAGGGAAACCATAAGTATCATATAAACGGAACGCAGTTTCGCCATCTAAGGTGTCACCTTTAAGAGCCGCAAGTTCTTCATCTAATAATTGAAGACCACGCTCTAATGTACGTGCAAATTGTTCCTCTTCCGTTTTAAGCACTTTTTCAACCATAGCTTGTTGACGAGCAAGTTCATCTGCTGCTGATCCCATCACTTTAATCAGTGGAGCAACCAGCTTGTAGAAAAAGGTCTCTTTTGCCCCTAGCATATAGCCATGACGTACAGCACGGCGAATAATCCGGCGCAATACATAACCACGGCCTTCATTCGATGGGATGACGCCATCACTCACGAGGAATGCACAAGAGCGAATATGGTCAGCAATAACACGAAGTGATTTATTTGATAGGTCGCTAGCACCTGTAGCCTTTGCAGCCGCAGCGATAAGGTCGCGGAAAATATCGATATCATAGTTAGAGTTAACATGCTGCAATACAGCCGCAATACGTTCAAGCCCCATACCAGTATCCACAGATGGCTTAGGTAATGGTTCCATCGTGCCATCTGATTGACGGTTAAACTGCATGAAGACGATGTTCCAGATTTCAATATAGCGATCGCCGTCTTCTTCAGGACTTCCTGGAGGCCCACCCCAGATATGCTCACCATGGTCATAGAAAATTTCGGTGCATGGGCCACAAGGACCAGTATCCCCCATCTGCCAGAAGTTATCAGAGGCGTATGGTGCACCTTTGTTGTCGCCTATACGAATAATGCGTTCAACTGGAATTCCGACTTCTTTGTTCCAAATTTCATAGGCTTCATCATCGGTTTCATACACGGTAACCCACAATTTCTCTTTTGGTAGGTTAAACCACTCTTTTCCAGTTAATAGCTCCCAAGCAAATTTGATCGCATCATGTTTGAAGTAATCGCCAAAGCTAAAGTTACCGAGCATTTCAAAAAAAGTATGGTGACGGGCTGTGTAGCCAACGTTTTCTAAATCGTTATGTTTACCACCTGCTCGCACACATCTTTGTGCCGTAGTCGCTCGGGAATATGCTCTTTTATCCAGACCAAGAAATACATCTTTGAACTGGTTCATCCCTGCGTTAGTGAACAATAATGTTGGGTCATTATTTGGTACTAGCGAACTGCTACTTACCACCTGATGACCTTTTGTATGAAAAAAGTCGAGAAACGCTTGACGGATCTCAGCGGTGCTTTTACTCATATTTATCCCGATTTCAAGCTGGAAACTGAATTACGAATTGTTGAGATGGAATGTAACATCACCTCTAATCAACTCTCCGATTAAAAAGTGACTGATAAGATAAAGTCTCTTTGCGTAGAAGTAAAATTTATACTCTTCATACTGTAAGTTTCAGTACAGTTGATGACATTCATTCGCATTAGTCACACATTGATGAATGTTCCTATTGCCTATTTGGTCACTTAACTGCAACTTGAGCGTTTTAAAGTATAGATACATCCATTCGTGGCTTTCATTGTAAAGCGTCTGAGTATTTTCTGAAAGTATGTTTATACCTTTCAGTTGGCTATTTTTCCACTGGAAAACTATTGTTTACTCCCAATATAGTGCAAATGAAAAATAAAAAACGCCACTCTTTTTTGGAGTGGCGTTAATAATCTGCTTATTTATCAAACCAATGAATCAATATTAAAATTCTTCAGGCGATTCATTTTCTTCGGCTTCACTGATGTAATCAGTGGCTGCACTGCTAAATTCACCAGTGTGAGTTAGTAGCATTTCACGCAGTTTTTTATCAATTTCTTCGGCCGCTTCAGGGTGCTCTTTCAGATATATGGTTGCATTCGCTTTCCCTTGACCAATTTTATCACCGTTATAGCTATACCAAGCACCGGCTTTTTCAATCAATTTATGCTTAACACCTAAATCAATTAATTCACCGTAGGTGTTAATCCCTTCACCGTACAGGATTTGGAATTCAGCTTGTTTAAATGGTGCAGCGACTTTGTTTTTAACGACTTTAACACGCGTTTCGCTACCAACAATCTCTTCACCATTTTTCACAGCACCAATACGGCGAATATCTAAACGTACGGAAGCATAGAATTTGAGAGCATTACCGCCCGTTGTCGTTTCAGGGTTACCAAACATAACACCAATCTTCATACGAATTTGGTTAATGAAGATCAACAGCGTATTTGAGTTTTTCAAGTTACCCGCTAATTTACGCATTGCTTGGCTCATCATACGAGCAGCTAAGCCCATATGAGAGTCACCAATTTCACCTTCAATTTCAGCTTTTGGTGTTAATGCTGCAACGGAGTCAACAATGATGACATCAACAGCTCCTGAGCGCGTCAACGCATCACAGATTTCCAGTGCTTGCTCACCGGTATCAGGCTGAGAACACAGCAGGTTATCAATATCAACGCCTAATTTTTTTGCATAAATAGGGTCGAGAGCATGTTCAGCATCGATAAATGCACATGTTTTACCACTGCGTTGTGCGGCTGCAATAACTTGCAGTGTCAGTGTTGTTTTACCAGAAGATTCAGGCCCATAGATTTCAACAATACGCCCCAGCGGCAGACCACCAGCACCTAAAGCGACATCAAGAGATAAAGAACCCGTTGAGATAGTTTCAACATCCATTGAGCGATCTTCGCCAAGACGCATGATAGAGCCTTTACCAAATTGCTTTTCAATTTGACCTAGCGCTGCTGCTAATGCTTTTTGTTTGTTTTCATCGATAGCCATGTTCACTCCCTTTGATGCAGTGAAGTTACCCACTGCAAATAGAACGATTGAATTCGGTTTGTTAATGCTAAGTATACTGTATAATCATACAGTATCAAGAAGATTTTTCACTTATGATTTGTAAAAGTGTTTCAAGTGCATAAGCTGTTGATTGTAAACGTACAGAATTTCTATCACCTTGGAATATACAGTGCTTAACCGTCACATGAGCTCTGCCTGTAGCGTTTTTTTGGGCGAAACCGAACCAAACCGTTCCCACCGGTTTAGCGTCACTTCCGCCACCTGGACCTGCTATGCCACTCACTGAAATCGCCAAATCAGCAGCAGCTTCAGTTAAAGCACCGAGTGCCATTTCAGAAACCACTTGCTCACTCACTGCCCCAAATTTTTGCAGTGACTCATTTGTCACACCAATCATTTGATGCTTTGCTTCATTACTGTAAGTCACAAATCCTCTATGAAAGTAATCCGAACTACCCGCAATATCCGTCAATACCTTAGCAATCCATCCGCCAGTACATGATTCTGCACAAGTAATCGTTTTACCTTGTTTTTTGAGGATTTCAGCAAGCTGAATACTCAATGTTTCGAGATAACTTTCATTTATCATGTGATTTTTACCTTCGGATAATTACTTTTTGCGTGCGCGATCCCAAACCCATAAACCCGCAATCGCTATAGCAAATACGCTACCAAAACCGACACCAACACTAATAACGGATAATCCTGCTTTCATGGCTAGGGAATATAATCCTAACATAATTAGCATTGCACTATTTTCACCAAGGTTTTGCACTGCAATCGCGTTACCAGCCCCAACGGTTTCCTTGCCTTTTTCCTGCAATAACGCATTAAGAGGAACGACAAATAGCCCGCCAAAAATACCGAGTACCGCTAAGATAGCATAGGATGGTAAGAGATTGGTTTGTAACGCAAGTAATACCACCATGATACCAATGACTACCCCAGCAGGAATACAGCGTGACACCGTTTTTAATGTAATGAATTTAGCAGCCACCCCAGCACCAACCACAATCCCAACGGCAACAGCGGCATTAAGATAGGTTGGCGTTGCGTTATCTTGTAGACCTAATGCAAACGGTACCCAAGCCACCAGTAAAAAACGTAATGTGACGCCCGCGCCCCAAAACATACTGGTTCCCACCAGTGAGAAACGGCTTTCTTGGTTTGCCCAAAGTGTACGGCAAGCAGAGACAAAATCGGTGAAAAGCTTCTTAAAATGCCAGCCTTTACCTGGGCGAGCAGCAACTAAATGCGGAATATAGAAGTTGGCAATCACCGCTAATGCGTACAATACCGTACAGGTACCCAACGCTAAAATAAGGCTAATATCCGATAAAATACCACCGACGACAGAACCAATCAAAATGGCCGCGATAGTTGATGCTTCCATCACGCCATTGGCCTTCACTAAATTATCACCACCGGTCAATTCACCTAAAATACCGTATTTTGCTGGTGAGTAAGAAGCCGCACCAATCCCAACCAACCCATAACAAAGAAATGGGTTAAGCCCTAAACAGATCCCCAAAGCCCCTAAAAATTTAAATAGGTTTGAGAACAACATGACACGCCCTTTAGAAAAGCGATCGGCAACTTGACCAACAAACGGGGCCAAAATGATATAAGTAAATACAAATACCATTTGTAGTATTGGATGGCTCCATTCAGGGTAAAACTCAGCTTTTAACTGCGCTAAAATGGCAAATAACAACGCGTTATCGGCAAAAGCGGATAAAAACTGTGACGTTAGCACAGCCTTCATTCCTCGACTCATCAATGGCGCATTCATTTCTTGCATATCATCAATCCTCTAACGCCATTTGTTTCAGTGTCACAAAGTCTGTTTTACCGGAACCGAGTACAGGTAGCTCTTTCACCAAACGAATATCACGGGGAACGGCCAATTCCGTTAAGCCTTTACTTTTAGCGGCAGAAGAAAGTGCGCTTCTATCGAGGTCTTTATCCGTCGTAAACAGAACTAAAGCTTCACCTTTACTGCTATCAGGTTTAGTGACAACAGCATGATGTGCATTAGGCGACAAACTCAGGACCATCTGTTCAATGCTTTCGAGGGATACCATTTCTCCCGCGAGTTTTGCAAATCTTTTTACGCGGCCTTTAATAGTGCAATAATTAAGCTCATCAAGTACAACGATATCCCCCGTGTCATACCAACCTTTTTCTTGTTCCCCATGTTGGTTTTCCGCTGATGGCGCTTCAAGAATGCCCGGTGCCTCAACACGCAAATACCCTTTCATGATATTAGGGCCTTTTAATTGTAATTTCCCCCCATTTTCAATGCCTGAAATAGGGATAATGCGAGATTCCATTTGCGGCAATATTTGCCCTACTGTTCCTTCTTTAGAGGCCATTGGCACATTGATAGAGACAATCGGAGCGCATTCTGTAACACCATAACCTTCAAGAATACGGATACCAAACTTGTCGAACCAAATTTTCTTAGTGCTATCCGACAATTTTTCAGCCCCAGCAACGACATAACGTAATCTTGCAAAATCATATTGATGAGCAAAACGTGCGTAATTAGCTAAAAACGTTGATGTCCCAAATAAAACGGTGCAATTTTTGTCGTAAACCAATTCAGGAATGATTCGATAATGCAATGGGCTGGGGTAAAGAAAGACTCGGCTACCAGAAAACAGTGGAATAAACAGCCCAACCGTTAAGCCGAAAGCATGAAATAGGGGTAATGATGACATAAAACGATCACGTGGTGTAAAGTCAGCGATCGTTTTGATTTGTTCCACATTCGCCATCAAACTTGCATGGCTATGTACCACCCCTTTAGGTGTTCCTTCTGAACCTGAAGTAAACAGGACGATAGCTTCATCATCGGCTTTACGCGGTATCACCGCTTTCGCTGGCATCAATAAGTGTTTAACGATCCAGAGTTTATCCCGCAGCGTGACCGTATCTTTTAAATCTTCAAGATAAATCCAATTCGCCTCGGTGACCTGCTCAGGAATATGGGTCAAATTCCCTTTTTCAAGGAACTGCCGTGATGTAAAGACAACTTTAGCTTGAGAAGCTTTGAGTGCATTACTGATACCATGACTACCCGCCGTGTAATTGAGCATCGCAGGCACTCGCCCACGCATTAATGCCCCAAAAATAGCGGCTGCCGTTACTGTTGTATTTGGCAATAATAAACCGATACGCTCATTTTCATGGGTATAGCGCTCAATGATTCTCCCTACACCTAATGATTTCTTTAACAATCCTTGGTAATTATCTTCTTTAAAATTAATGTCTTCAATACAAGGTGCACGGCGTCCAAAACGTTTTACGCTATCAATAAATTCTTCAACCAGTGTGACTTGAGGGCGACAAGCCATACGTGCTGATTTCATGATGTGATATAAGTGAACACCCGCTAAATGACGACGCTCAACCGCTTTAGGCGCTTCTGGCATCGGAATCATTTCAGCAGGTAAAATATGCAGGGTAATTTTAGGAAACCATTTAAGGGGAATGATGCCTTTTAAACGGCTAAAGTGACTACGTTCCGCCCCTTCAATACGAATAGGCACAACTTTTGCACCGGATTTGGCAGCGACAAACGCAGCACCATCATATATTTTCATCAAAGAGCCATGCACCGAAATACGCCCTTCCGGAAATATCACTATCGGACGGCCTTTTTCAACTTCTTTAACTAACTGACGTATGCCTAAAGGGTTTGCAGGGTCAAGAGGAACAATATCAACATAAGGTTTTAGCAGTTTGATCATTCTTGGTGTTGCGAACGTAGAATAAACTGCAAATACTGGCTTAATCGGTAAAAATAGCGCGACCAACACACCATCAAGAAATGAAACATGATTTGGTGTAATTAAGCATTTGTCTTGGTAGAGCGCTTTTTCATCCCCAACTAAGCGGACTCGAAATAAAAACCGAAGTACTGTCCTCAGCATGTTTGCCAGCATAATAAATCCCTATTATTTGATTTCATTTATCACTTAAGCGGATGATTATGTCGTAAAAACCCGTATAAAACTAAGTGTTTTATTCCTAAAATACCATTCAGAACAATATTATTTATCAAACTGAGTTAATTGATGAATAATTGATTCAATCGGCAACCCTGCATCAATCACATAGTGTGCCGTCTCCCGATAAAGAAACTCTCTTTGTGACATGACCTCTTCTATCTCTTCTAGTATCGATTTCCCTGTCAGACTTGGTCGTTGCTCTGCTTGAGGTTCTGCGGCAAGTCTCGCGGCTAAAATCTCAGGTGTAGCACTTAGATAGATAACCGTTCCATTCGTACGCATGACACGTTGATTTTCTTTTAATAAAATAATACCGCCTCCCGTTGAAACGACGGTATCTGAGTGCGAGATTGATTTTAATACTTCACTTTCTAAATGACGAAAGTGTTCCCAGCCATATTGTTCTACAATCTGTGCAATACTGCTTCCTGCTCGCTCAACGATTAATTTATCAGTATCAACGAATTGGCACGATTTCTGTTCAGCCAATTTTTTTCCGATTGTAGTTTTTCCTGAACCTCTTGGACCTATAAGGTAAAACATCTGCATTCATCCCATCGTCATCATTATTATGGTACATGTGCCACTTGTTATAGATTTAATGGCTCAGTCTAAAAATGGCAAATCATCATAAAAACAAAGCCACACGCTAAGTGTGGCCTAATTATTGTTATTGAATTATTAAGCTCGGTTCAGGAAGTCGCCGTAACCAATCCATTTATAGGTGGTCAACGCATCCAATCCCATCGGCCCTCGAGAATGAAGTTTTTGTGTACTTACCGCTACCTCAGCCCCTAACCCAAACTGCCCACCATCGGTAAATCTTGTGCTCGCATTCACATATACTGCGGCTGAATCAACACGCTGTACAAAGTAATCTGCTTGATTAATCGACTCTGTTAAAATGGCATCTGAATGCGCGGTACCATAAGTGCGAATATGATTAATTGCAGCATCAATTCCAGCAACCACCTCAACGTTAAGGTCAAGAGATAACCACTCGTCCACTAAATTTTCAGGCGTGACAGCAACCACTTTCGCTGGGCCATTTTGTAAATACGGCATCGCTTGTTGGCTGGCATGCAGAGTCACCTGTTGCTCCGCCATTTTTTGGCTCAGTAGTGGTAAAAAATCACCCGCAATTTTTTCGTGAACAAGTACTGTTTCCAGTGAGTTACAAGCACTTGGGCGCTGAACTTTAGCGTTAATCAGCACATCAATGGCTTTATCAAAATTCACTGACTCATCAACAAAAGTATGGCAAACACCAATGCCCCCTGTAATAACAGGGATCGTTGATTGTTCACGACATAATTTATGCAGACCTGCTCCACCACGAGGTATTAACATGTCCACATAACGATCTAATTTAAGTAATTGAGTCACTAGTTCACGATCAGGATTATTAATCGCTTGGATCGCATTTGCGGATATCCCACAATTTTTCAGTGCTTTTTGGATCACTTCCGTGATAGCCAAATTGGTATTGTGAGTTTCTTTACCACCTCGTAAGATCGCTGCATTACCTGTTTTTAAACATAATGCCGCAACATCAACAGTGACATTTGGACGCGCTTCATAGATAACACCAATCACCCCTAATGGCACACGACGACGCTGAAGATTTAGGCCATTATCAAGTTGGTTTCCATCAATAATTTGCCCTACAGGATCTGCTAATTGGCAAACTTTTCTCACATCAGAAGCTATATTTTTTAAACGTTCAGATGTCAGTAATAAGCGATCTTGTAATGCAGGCGACATACCCGTTGCCTGTGCTTGTTCAATATCTTTTTTATTCGCCTCAAGAATGACACGACTTTCTTGTTCCAGCAGATCAGCTATCTGCTCTAACACCGCATTTTTCTGTGTGGTATTTAATTGAGCGAGTTGCCATGAGGCTTCACGAGCCGCTTTTCCCATTTGTTCTAACATAATTAACCCACTATCATATCATCGCGGTGGACAGCAACAGAGCCGTGTTCATACCCAAGTATGCGGCCTATCTCTTGTGAATGATGACCCGCAATCATTCTTAATGCATCACTATTATAATGACTTACTCCATGAGCAAGGTCTTTGCCGGCCATGTTGCGTATTCGCACGACGGCACCGCGAGAAAAGTCACCTTCGATTTTCTTGATCCCTTTTGGAAGCAGGGAACTGCCTTTTTCTAAAATGGCTAGTTGTGCACCGTCATCGATATATATATCGCCAGCAGCAGGTGCGCCGAAAATCCAGCGTTTGCGGTTTTCCATTGGGTTTTTCTGCCCATAAAAGCGCGTTCCTACCGGTATATTTTCAATAACGGCACTAATCACATCAGGTTTATTACCCGCTGCAATGATGACATCGATTCCGGCCCTTCCTGCCACATCCGCGGCTTGTAGCTTAGTGGCCATACCGCCTGTACCGAGGCCAGTAACACTTCCGCCTGCCATTTCTCGTAGCTCATCATTGATTCCATACACTTCGGGGATCAATTTAGCATTTGGATTACTGCGAGGATCTGAATCAAATAATCCTTCAATATCCGTTAATAGTAGTAACTTATCTGCATCTCCAAGAATTGCAGCAAGGGCGGATAAATTATCATTATCCCCAACTTTAATTTCTGCTGTTGCGACTGCATCATTTTCATTGATAACGGGCACAATGCCATTATCCAGCAGCGCTTGCAATGTATCTCGCGCATTCAAAAAGCGTTCTCTATCTTCGAGGTCGGCACGCGTTAATAACATTTGCCCAATATGGATGCCATAAATGGAGAATAACCTTTCCCATAATTGAATAAGACGGCTCTGCCCTACTGCGGCCAGAAGCTGCTTCGATGCAATCGTTGCGGGAAGTTCGGGATAATTAAGATGTTCGCGACCCGCTGCTATTGCCCCCGATGTCACGATAATAATACGGTGCCCTTTTTCATATTGCTGTGCGCATTGCCTGACTAGCTCGACGATATGCGCTTGATTCAATCGACGTGAACCCCCTGTCAACACACTGGTGCCTAATTTAACAACAAGTGTCTGGCTATTTTTCATCATTTTTCTGCCATTAAGATTAAAGAAACACAAACTAGCTATTATTTTTATCAGCTGGAGCGCGTTATGCCAACAGGCATAACGCTAAATTAAACAAAAGTTAGTTTAAAACAATTTTATACGCTTAATTCCAGCTTAAATTCTGCCATTTTTGCAGAAGGAAACAAAGAGAGCTCTAATTCCGCAAGCTGTTTTGAAAGAGATTGGTGAAAGGCGATGAGATTCTGTTCAATAGTATCAATGGTTGTATTGTCTTTTAAGGTCTTTGCTTGCCAATTACCTTGGCTATTATACAGACCAAAATGGTATGAATATTCAAATCCATTATCATTTGGCGATAGCAGCATCCACCATCCCCAAAATTCACGCTTTTCCGGCGCAATATTGACATTAACACAAACAGTGAGACTATCGAAAAAATAGCAACCGTCGACACATTGCTTTTCTCGTAGATAAGGTCCTAAAGCC
This sequence comes from Providencia sp. PROV080, assembly GCF_033688105.1. NCBI lineage: Bacteria > Pseudomonadati > Pseudomonadota > Gammaproteobacteria > Enterobacterales > Morganellaceae > Providencia > Providencia sp. PROV080. The sequence continues at coordinate 1,145,077 of NZ_CP096346.1, read as the reverse complement.
GCAAACTTTTTTAAATACTTTCCATTAGAGTAATCATTAGGTAACGCCATGTAAGGATCTCCTTTTTGAGAAGATCCCTTTTTAGCAAAAGTTAAAAAATAATCAAGTCATTAAATAAAATTAAACTATTTTACTTTTTAACCAATCAACCGTTTCGCTGAGTGCTTTTTGATAATTCACAAAAATCGGTGTTGTGGGTAAAGTTAGCATATGACCGTCCATTGATGAGCGCATAATCAAATCCGATTCCGCTTTAGGGCTATAAATGTCACCTTTCCAATATACTGACATCATAGGTACTCGGCAGCGCCGCCCTAACAATCCTTGGTTTTTCAGTGAATAGCAACTTAGCTCATGACGTAACGCTGCACCGTCAACGTGATAGATACCTAAACGGCTAGCAAAAACGTCCAATTCCATACGCGGAATATCCCGCTGATATTTATCTTCATGCAATAAACTATGCACGATAGGACCTAATACCCCAACCGCTTTAATTTTTTCAGGACACATATAAGCTAGCCTTAAGGCTATATTTGCCCCAAAGCGTAATCCAACCAGCCCAAAACGTGTATGGTCGATCCATGGAATGGTATCTAATTGACGCACGACTTGCTCATGCAAGGCACTGGTCTCTTGAGATAGCTTATATTTAATGGAATAACCTATTGATGGCATATCCAATGTCAGCATCGCAATGCCGAGCGGCTCAAGATAATCACGGAAAAAACGGCAATAGTCGATTTGTAAACTATCGAGAGTTCCACATACCATCACCGTTGGATAAGGACCTTGCCCAGTTGAAGGTATGTGTAAAAAACCACAAACTTCTTTATTACCATCAACCTTAAATGCGATTTTTTTCAACTTATAACGAGAAAATTGTGCTGCGCTGTCATACGCTTTACAGGCTAATAAGACCGCTTGATCGGCTAATTCATCGCCTTTTATGAAAGGATAGGCGGCAATACTGTATAAATTCGCGGCGCGTAACCATGCTTTACTTGCCGCTTCTCCACCTTCAAACTGCAACGCTTTTTGTTGCCATTGCATCGCTTGATGAGACCATTCAAAACACCAGTTTCCTCGGCGGTTACCAATGACTGTATCAAGCAAATTATCATCACTTCGTTCAGCGTCAGTTACCGCAATACGGCTCAACACCTCTTCAATTTCTAACGCATCTATGCCTCGCCAAATCCACAATAAACGATTAATCATGCGATACCAGCCGGCATGCTGCGAGCCACTCAATACAGAATGGTTATTGATGATAGGCGCACTATAGGCTGAATAAGAAACGAGTGTCGATGTTTCAACCTGCCTAACTTTTGGTTTGAACAGTTTTTCGGAGAGATTTTGTTGAGTCATCCTAATAACCTGTTGGTTGATCTAAATAAAAAGGGAATGCCATCGCATCCCCTTATCTTATCGTTTTGTATTGAATTTTATTAGGTAATAATGTTTTAAGCATAATGTATAAAGGGATTCTCACCCTATATTAGCGTTATTTTTACCTATCATTTAGATCTAACTCAAAACAATAAAAGTTTATTTTTCTTGTTCACACAGAGGCTTAACAAATACAACCCCCATATCCCATGGCTGTTCAATCCATGTGTTTTGTGGGATATCGACGACGTAATCATCCACTAATGGACGACCCGCAGGTTTAGCGAAAATCGTGACAAAGTGTGCTTTCGGGTACATCTCACGAATAGCTTTTGCGGTACCACCAGTATCAACAAGATCATCGATGACAATGAAACCTTCACCATCACCTTCAGCGCGTTTAATCACATTCAATTCACGCTGGTTATCATGGTCATAGCTTGAGATGCACACAGTATCAACATGACGGATACCAAGTTCGCGTGCAAGAAGTGCGCCTGGAACAAGACCACCGCGGCTAACCGCGATAATACCGGTCCATTGGTCTACAGGTAATAAACGTTGTGCGAGTTTACGGGCATGTATTTGCAACATATCCCACGTTACGACATATTTTTCGCTCATAAAATTCGGGTCCCGACTACTGAGTAATACTGAAATGTGTCTTGCGGAAAAAAGGTTGCGCGAGATTATAGTGATTTGACGCAGCAAAAACCAGCAAAAACGGATAATTGTGATGAATTAATATTATTTGCACTGACTATTTATAACAATTAGGTGTATGCTGAGAAAATTAATCGTGTGGCCTGAATATCTGTGCTACGCCTTTTAAGCAGAATAAGTTGCTAAAAATAGATAAGACCAAAGTCGCTTAAGGAGATCCAACGTGTCTGAACTAGCCAAATTGTCACCACAGCCATTATGGGATATTTTTGCCAAAATTTGTTCAATTCCCCATCCTTCTCACCATGAAGAAGCGCTAGCAACACACATTATCGAATGGTCAAAACAAAAAGGGTTTCATGTAGAACGTGATCAAGTGGGTAATATTTTGATCCGCAAACCCGCGACCTCTGGTTATGAAAATCGTAAGCCTGTTGTTCTGCAAGCCCATCTTGATATGGTTCCACAGAAAAATAATGACACTGTCCATGACTTTACCAAAGACCCTATCCGTCCTTACGTGAATGGTGAATGGGTTACTGCTGAAGGGACAACCTTAGGTGCCGACAATGGTATTGGCATGGCATCTGCCCTCGCCGTCTTAGCTGATGACAGCGTTGAGCATGGGCCACTTGAAGTGCTATTAACCATGACTGAAGAAACCGGTATGGATGGCGCTTTTGGTCTACAAGCAGGATGGCTACAAGCTGATATTTTGATCAATACTGACTCAGAAGAAGAGGGCGAAATCTATATGGGTTGCGCTGGCGGTGTGGATTTTACAGCTACCTTTGATCTGACTCGCGAAGCGATACCACAAGGTTACAAAACCTTTACCATGACATTAAAAGGCCTAAAAGGCGGACACTCTGGTGGTGATGTCCATTTAGGTTTAGGTAATGCCAATAAATTGTTAGCGCGTTTCCTTGCTGGGCACCAAGAAGAGCTAGGCTTGAAACTGCTAGAATTTACAGGAGGCACAGTTCGTAATGCCATTCCACGTGAAGGACATGTCGTTATTGCGATAGCCGCAGATAAAGTTGCTGAATTAACCGCACTCAGAGCGCGTTATGAAGCTATCTTGCAAAATGAACTCGCAGTTGTTGAACCCAACTTAGTTCTGCTATTAGAAGAAACTCAAACAACATTAACGGCACTCACTGAAGAGTGTCAAAAACGCTTTGTATTCTTCTTAAACGCCGCACCAAATGGGGTGATCCGCATGAGTGATGTGGCGAAAGGCGTAGTGGAGACATCGCTCAATGAAGGCGTTGTTACCATGACAGAAGAGAAAGCAGAAGTGATCTTCTTAGTTCGCTCCTTAATCGATAGTGGCAAAAACTATGTTGTGAATATGCTCACCTCTGTGAGTCAACTGGCGCAAGCTAAATACCGTGCAGAAGGCAGCTACCCAGGTTGGCAACCCGATGCAAATTCCCCCGTTATGCATCTCGTGAGTGAAACTTATCAAAAACTGTTTGGTAAGGTGCCGAATGTTATGGTGATCCATGCAGGCCTTGAATGTGGTCTATTCAAAAAACCTTACCCTGATATGGATATGGTTTCTATTGGACCAACCATTCGTGGTGCGCACTCACCCGATGAGCGTGTCCATATCGCAAGTGTTGGTGAATACTGGAAACTATTGACTGCGGTTCTAAAAGCAATCCCAGTTAAAGGCTAATGAACGACGGCTAATCAAAGTATCCGCTCTACTGGGGCGGGTACTTTAAAGTTCTAACAATAATTGCCTTTCTAATTGTGGGCTTTGCAAAGTCACATGCAAACCAACCAGCCTAACCCCTCGATTTTCGCGACGATTTTCCCAAACCTGTTTAGCCAAAAGTACAAGGTCTTGCTTATCGAGTATTGGATAAATATGTTCCTGAGTTGTTTGCTGGAAATCATTAAATTTTATTTTTACGCCTTGGCGTGCAATACGCCGGTCAGGTTTTACTTTTGTCAGCCTGACTTCCAACTCTTCATATAACTTATCCAATAATGGCAAACACTCCTCCCAGTGATAAATATCCTTCACCAGAGTCCGTTCAACCCCGACAGATTTACGCAATCTATCAGGATTAACGGGCCGTTCATCAATACCATGGCAGCGTTCCCATAAGACCTGCCCAAACTTCCCCATCGCTTTAATTAAAGTGACAGCATCATAATGTTGCACATCCGCACACGTTTCCAATCCCATATCTGATAACTTTTGCGCCGTGACTTTGCCAACCCCCGGAATTTTTTTCAACGGTAATGACAACACAAACTCCGGTAAACGTTGAGGTGTGATGACAAACTGCCCATTGGGTTTATTTAAATCCGAAGCAATTTTGGCTAAAAATTTTATTGGTGCGATCCCTGCTGAAGCAGTCAGCTGTAGCTCATCAAAAATTTGCTGACGAATAGCTTGAGCAATCAGTGTTGCTGAGCCATGACAGTATTGGCTATCTGTCACATCTAGATAGGCTTCATCCCATGACAGGGGTTCAATTAAATCGGTATAACGAGAAAAAATTTTATGGATATGCAAAGACGTTTCTTTATAGAGAGCCATCCTACCCGGTAGAACTTTTAGATGGGGACATAACCTTAATGCAACCGCTGTTGACATGGCACTATGTACACCGTAGCGCCTTGCCTCATAGTTGGCTGTACTAATTACACCACGACGCTCAGCACTCCCCCCCACGGCAATAGGAACATTACGTAGACTAGGGTCGTCACGCATTTCTATTGCGGCATAAAAGCAGTCCATATCAATATGAATTATTTTACGCATTACAATCTCACCGAATAGATACTGTTTAAATATACAGTTTATTTATTAGGTGTGCAATTATTCCTCAAAAAAACCGTCAATATAAAAATAATTATCATTTTCATTACCGGAAAAACGTTCTCAAACGACTCATAGTAGATATTGATAAGAATGGTGAATTATCGAGAATATAATGAATAAAAATTCCACTCAGCAAGTAAAAATAGATAAACCAACACGTGCCTTTTTGTCTAGGCTCAATCGTCTCTCCTTTGCGAGTTTACTGATCGCTACCACAGCAGCCTCTGCCGACGGAGCAGAAACCGTTCTTGAGGCATCGCACAAACAAGAACAAGATCAACCCATTCAATTTCCAGCCCTATCTGTTGTTGGTCATTTAAATTCAAGTGTTGGCGCAGGCAGCTCAGTGCTTAAATTAAAAGATATCGAACGTACCCAAGCCAATAATCTGGCCGAGCTAGTCGATCAGTTACCGGGAGTCTCATCATCCGGTTCCCCTCGCCCTGGAGGGCAAACACTCAATATTTGGGGGATGGGAGATATGGAAGACGTTAAAGTCACTCTTGATGATGCGCCCAAGGGCTTTGAAAAATACCGCCAAGGTTCAGTGTTTATCGAACCTGAACTCATCAAACGTATCGATGTTGATAAAGGTCCACATAACATTATGGACGGCAATGGCGGCTTTGGTGGAACCGTCAAAATCACCACCAAAGATCCTGAAGACCTGTTACGGACAGGACAGCATTTCGGAGCGATGTTTAAATACAGCTATCACACCAACGACCGTCAAAATATTTATAGTTCAGCCTTATATGGCAAAACGCTTAATGGGATTGCCGATGGCTTATTGTATGTCAGCAAAAGAAAAGGGGATGATTTACGTCGTCCTGATGGGAGCCGATTCGGTTTTTCTCAATCAGATCAATTATCTTATTTAATTAAAAGCAATATTTACCTCAATGACCAGCACACTCTCAGTTTATCTGCAATGCGCTCAGAATCGGATAACTTAGTGCCTTGGGCTGCAAAACGAGATGAACTGAGCACACCAACACAAAGAGAGATCGACCAATATGGCTTTGATGGTGCGATCAAACGTAAATTGGTACAGCGAGATCAGCAAGATCAAAACTACAGCGTGAAGTGGAATTTTATCCCTGAAAATAGTGATTTGATCAATCTAACAGCCACATACGCATGGTCAAAAACCAAGCAGCATGACACTAGACCAGAAAATGCGTCTAAATTCTTAACGTCCAGCCTAGGTAATAAAAGCTGGGTTAACTATACAGATCAACTCTTTGATATTCATAATGAAAGTGTCTTCGATACGGGGAGGTTAGAACACCAAGTTATCATTGGTGCAAGATGGCATAAAAATGATCGTGGCATTTTGATGTTCGATGCAGGAAAAGCCAATAAGCCTGAATATAATTATGGTTATTTTCAACCGCAATTTATGCCTGCTGGAGTCCAGGAAACCACCAGCGCATATATCCAAGATGCAATAACTTGGAATAGGCTAACAATCACTCCGGGCGTACGCTACGATTATGTTACCAACAAGGGTAAAGGTAATTTAGCTGCAACCTATATGGAGCAAGACCCTCTCATCGGCCATGATTATCGTTCCGTCACTTATAGTGGTATCTCGCCTCATTTGGGGCTCCTTTGGAAAACAACACCTAACCTCACGCTATTTGGTGATATTAGCCGTACATGGCGTGCACCTGTTATTGATGAACAGTATGAAGTGCAATTCGCTAATAGCAGTTTAACCGGCAGCAGCCGCAATCTAGGTAAAGAACGTATGCATGGAATTCGTTTGGGTGCAATCGTCGACTTCGACCAAGTCATACAAGCGGATGACCAGTTACAAATACGTACCACGCTATTTCGTAATAGAGGAAAAGATGAGATATTTCGTCGCCGTGGTGAATATTGTGAGGCAAAAAAATACGGTATAGGCGATTGCGAGAGACCCCTTTCGAACTATCGTAATTTACCCGGCTACACCATTGAAGGCTTAGAGATTGAGCTATTTTATGATAGTCCCAATCTTTTCGGTAAAATGGCCTATTCCACAATCAAAGGTGAACGTGATGCCTCTCCTCGTGACCCCTGGTTTGGACAAAAAACATGGATAGGTGAAATTCCACCCGATACCTTACATGTCATGTTAGGTTACAAATTACCGCAATGGCATACTCATTTTGGTGTAACAGGTGACTTTGTCGGACATCAAGTCCGTTCACCCGCAGATAGAGACCCTAAAGCCGACTCATGGGGATACCCAAAATCCAAAGGCTATGCGCTGTATGGCGCATTTGCGCAATGGAATCCTGAATTTATTCCTGATACAGAGATCAGAGTTACTGCAACTAACCTTTTCGATCAAGATTATTATCCATATCTTGGCGAATCCGTATCCGGTGTGGGTCGAGATGTACGTTTAAGTATCACCAAATATTTTTAATATCGCGGATGGACTCTCTTTTTTGAGGGTCCATAATTGACTTTAAAATAAAAATGATAATAATTATTATTTTTATTTATGACTACACCAATTTTCTCTACTAATAGTACCTCACGAATAGAAGAACAGCGTCTCTTTCAGCAATATGCCCCTGATCTCCTTAGGTATATTATTGCTCGCACCCCTAACGACGATATCGCAAGTGAAATTTTACAAGATGTCTTTGTTCATACGATTGAAACAAATCGCTGCCAAACTCTACACTTTCCAAAAGCATTTATGTACACGCTGGCACAACGCAATATTGCCAATTTTTATCGTCGACAACACATAGAAGCTAAATATCTCAATCTGCTGGTGGAGCCTGAGCCTGAGTGGCACTTGGAAACACAATTGGTACTAGAGGAGCAGTTGCAACGCATGTTTGAACAACTTGCTAAGCTACCGACAATCATTGAGCAAGCCTATCGGCTAGCCCAATTTGAAGGAATGACCTACCAACAGATTGCGGCGCAATTAAAAGTTAGTCCTAATTCAATCAAGTACTACTTACAAGAAGCCAGAAAAGTATTACAAAAAGGGTTCGCTGAATTCAATTTAACTTATTGAGATAATTATTACAGGTAATACATATGATAAAAATAACAACACCATATATTAAAAAAGGGATATTCGCTGGTTTGTTAATTCTTTCCAGCCAAAGTTGTTTCGCCCACTCACTACAAATTGTTGCTCATCGGGCAGGTACTGCGGATGCGCCTGAGAATACGCTTTACGCAATTGAGCTCGCCAAACAAAATAATGCTGACATCATTTGGATAACCGCCCAACTAACCAAAGATAAACACGTTGTTTTATATAGGCCGAGTAACTTAGAAGCCTTAACCACGCAAAAGGGGCTAATATCTCAGTACACCGCACAACAACTCGCCACATTCAATGCCGCTGAGCAATTTAACAAAAAACATCATCGTCAATTACCCATACTGCAAACAACGATCCCAACACTCGAATCCGTATTAAAAAAATACCCTAACACGCAATTTTATGTTGATTTAAAATCCCCTGATGCAGACCCAACCACGCAAGCCGATATTATTTATGCATTACTTGAAAAAAATAATGCCTTTAAAAATACGCGCTTTTATTCAACTAATGATGCATTCATCAAAGCCTTAACCAAACGCTCCGATAAAATTAATACCTTTGAAGGCCGTGATGAAACACGCACCATCTTAGCTAATAGCGCTATGAATCATCATTGTTCAGCCCCTACCGATAGACAATCTAAATCACGTTGGTATGGCTTTGAATTACACCGTAAAGTCGAGGTCGTGGAGAAATACACATTAGGCGAGGCTCGCTCACCTGCCACATTATCATGGGATAAAGAAGCTATTGATTGTTTTAGAAAAAATGGCCAAGCCCATATTGTTCTATTTGGTGTCAATAGTATGGAAGATTATCAATTAGCCAAAGACATTGGCGCAGATGCGGTGATGGTTGATTCCCCTAAAAGCTTTAAAGACGCAATCAGCAAGTAGTTCTTAACTTGCTTTATCAAAGTAGCCTAACGCTATGAGCATCAACTCTAATGCATAGCCTCTAAATAAAAAATAAGCCTTAACTGTGACAGTTCACAGCTAAGGCCATCATTATACTTATCAGATTTTAAATAATACGGTGTTTTTCAAGTGCCTTTTGGCGAGCCTCTTCCCGCGCCATACGCTTCTTACGTGCATCACAAGGCTCTGGGCAATCACACACTTTTTCAACACCAATGCTGCTTAATCCACCACAGCTACCTTGAATGCTCTTGCGCTTAATAATGTACCCAAGTGACATACCGAGAAATGCCAGTAGGAACAGGACGAAAGCTGCAATAAAAACATTTAGCATTCTTACACCCTCCTAATTACTGCTTTTTCTGTAAAAATGGCTCGAATGCCTTAGTGTAACGCTCTTCGAAACCTTTTTCTGTCTTGATGATCATAAACACAGGAATATCCAGCTTTTCAGCTAAGGCAAACCCCTCAACGGGTCCGAGCACATTAAGTCCTGTCGATAAACCGTCCGCACTCATGCAAGTTGGAGCAAGTACCGTTATTGATACCAAATTATGTTTAATTGGCATCCCTGTTTTTGGATCGATAGTATGGGAAAAACGGACACCATCTTGTTCAAAATAGTTACGGTAATCGCCCGATGTCGCTATAGACATATCACCCGGTTCGATCACTTCCTGAGCGGTTTGATTCACCCCATCAGTCGTCGGCTTTTCAATCGCAATACGCCAAGGAGCATCTTTACCATTTTTCCCTTTCGTACGGACTTCACCACCAATATCAACCATATAGTTATTAATATTGACTGACTCTAAATACTCAGAAACGACATCGACACCATAACCTTTCGCGATAGAAGATAAATCGACATAAAGCTCAGGGATCGTTTTAATCAGATTATTACCTTGTACAGATAATTTCTCTATGCCAACCCATGCACGACGTTTTTCTAATTCACTGTCTGTTGGTGCTTTGGTGACTCGCCCCTCAGGACCAAATCCCCACAAATTAACTAAAGGACCAACCGTGACATCCAGCGCCCCATTAGTTAACTCATTAATACGAATGGCTTCTTTCACCACTTTTGCTGTTGCAGCTGAAACAGGAAAAGGAACATTAACTTCTTTGAACTGGTTGAAACGGCTTAATTCCGAGTCAGGACGATAAGTTGACATTTGGTCATTCACTTCTTCCAAACGTTTATCTATCTCTGCTTGGATTGATTCACTACTTGGAGAGGAAGAATCAGCCACATATTTGATGGAATAGTAAGTTCCCATCGTCTGCCCCTGAAGGTTAGCTTGTTCAGGTCCGCCGCAAGCCGCCAATAATAGTGTTGCTGCAAACAGCAGCACTGGAGTAATCACTTTTCTGTTCAGCATAATTTTCTCTGCTTCAATAATAAGCGCCCACATAAGCGGGCGCTATACTCATCATATTGTTGATTGCCGTGTTGCTGACTACGTTCATTCGCACTAGTCACAGGAATTACCCTGTTCTTAGACACTCATTCTCTTGTCACCTAACTGCACCTCAACTATGTAAGTATATACAAACAACTAAGGTTACTTAACCACCGAAATCATCCAGTAAGATGTTTTCATCCTCCACACCAAGATCTTTGAGCATCTTGATAACTGCTGCGTTCATCATTGGAGGTCCACACATATAGAATTCACAATCTTCTGGTGCGGGGTGATCTTTCAAGTAGTTTTCATACAGAACATTATGAATAAATCCTGTATAACCATCCCAATTATCTTCCGGCATTGCATCGGAAAGTGCAACATTCCAAGTGAAATTTTCGTGTTCAGCGGCTAATTGATCGAAATCTTCTGTATAGAACATTTCACGTTTAGAACGTGCACCGTACCAGAAACTGATCTTACGCTTAGAATCTAAACGTTTTAATTGATCGAAGATATGTGAACGCATTGGTGCCATACCAGCACCACCACCGATGAAGACCATTTCTGCATCCGTCTCTTTCGCGAAGAATTCACCAAATGGACCCGAAATAGTCACTTTATCACCTGGTTTCAACGACCAAATATAAGAAGACATGATCCCTGGTGGAACATCTGGATTACGTGGTGGAGGTGTTGCAATACGCACGTTTAACATAATAATACCGTGCTCTTCTGGGTAGTTCGCCATTGAATAAGCTCGAACCGTAGGCTCTTTTACCTCAGAAACATAACGGAATAGATTGAATTTATCCCAATCTTCACGGTATTCCTCTGGTACATCAAAATCTTCATATTTCACCACGTGTGGCGGGCATTCAATCTGAATGTATCCACCTGCACGGAATGGTACAACTTCACCATCAGGAATTTTCAATTTCAGTTCTTTAATGAAAGTTGCTTTATTATCATTAGAGATAACTTCACATTCCCATTTCTTAACACCAAAAATTTCTTCAGGTAATTCAATTTTTAGATCTTGTTTGACGTTCACCTGACAGGCTAAACGGCAACCTTCTTTTGCTTCACGTTTGTTAATGTGGGAAAGCTCGGTCGGCAGAATATCACCGCCACCTTCTTTAATGTGCACGCGGCATTGTCCACATGAACCACCACCACCACAAGCAGATGAAACAAAGATCCCTTGGTTAGATAACATACCTAACAGCTTATCACCCGCTGGAGCTTCAAAGCTCTTATCAGGATCGCCGTTAACTTCAACTTTGATGTTCCCTGTATTGACTAACTTGGACTTAGCAAACAGGATTAAACCTGTTAGCGCCAAGACAATCAGGGTAAACATCACTACGCCTAGAATAATAATATCCATGAATTCTTCTCGCCTTTATAGCTGCACACCGGAGAAGGACATAAAGCCCAGTGCCATCAAACCGGTGGTGACAAAGGTAATACCTAAGCCTTTCAGACCCGCCGGAACATCTGAATATTTCATCTTTTCACGAATTGATGCTAACAACACGATCGCTAACATCCAGCCGATACCTGAGCCAAATCCATATACGATAGATTCGCTAAAGTTATAATCACGCTGAGCCATGAAAGAGACGCCACCAAAGATTGCACAGTTAACGGTAATCAACGGCAGGAAGATACCTAATGCGTTATAAAGTGACGGGAAATAACGATCTAGAATCATTTCCAGAATTTGTACGAGTGCAGCAATAACCCCGATAAAGGTAATGAAGTTAAGGAAAGATAAATCAACTCCCTCAACCAGTGCCCCATCACGTAGAACTAGGTTATACACTAGGTTGTTTGCTGGTACTGAAATACCCAAGACAACCGTCACTGCAATACCTAAACCGAATGCAGTTTTAACATTCTTCGATACCGCCAAAAACGTACACATACCGAGGAAGAATGCCAACGCCATATTTTCAATAAATATCGCTTTTACGAACAGGCTAATATAATGTTCCATAGACTTAATCCTTCTCTACCTGAGCCGGTTTCAAGGTACGTAGTCCCCAAATCAGCATACCAATGATAAAGAATGCACTAGGTGCTAATAGGAACAGACCGTTAGGCATGTACCAACCACCATTTTGCAATGATTCCATAACGGTAATACCAAACAGTTTGCCTGAACCAAATAGTTCACGTAAAAAACCAACGAGGATCAGAATAACACCATAACCGAGGCCATTACCAATACCATCCATAAAGCTTTCTACAGGTGGCGCTTTCATTGCGTAAGCTTCAGCACGCCCCATAACAATACAGTTTGTAATGATAAGACCAACGAATACAGAGAGCTGTTTGGAGATCTCATACGCATAGGCTCGCAAAATTTGGTCAACAACAATAACCAAAGAAGCAATAATTGCCATCTGAACGATAATCCGCACACTATTTGGAATATAGTTACGAATTAATGAGATAAAAAAGTTAGAAAATGCAGTGACCAAAGTTACCGCAATCGTCATCACTACAGCCGTTTCCAGCTTGGTTGTGACTGCTAATGCAGAACATACACCAAGAATCTGTAGTGCGATTGGGTTGTTATCAAACAAAGGCCCAAGCAGTACGCGTTTTACTTCTTTAGAATCAGCCATTATTCAGCGCTCCTTCACGAACTTTTTTCAGGAACGGACCAAAGCCGTTGTCGCCTAACCAAAAATCAAACATGTGTTGGATACCGTTTGAAGTTAGCGTTGCACCTGAAAGGCCATCGATACCATAAGGGCTATCTGTTGAGCCACTACGAACAATTTTTATCGCAGGAACACCCTGCTCATTAAAGAGTTTTTTACCCGGCCACTGAGCTTTCCATTGTGGGTTATCAACTTCCCCCCCTAGACCCGGTGTTTCACCGTGAGAGTAATAAGTAATACCACGTGAAGTTACGCCATCAATGTCGACTGCAACGAAGGCATACATGACAGACCACAGCCCTGAGCCATAAACAGGTAGAATAATTTGTGAAACTTTACCTTGATCATCTTTGACAAGATAAATCTCAGCACTGTTTGCACGACGACGAATTTTCGCAATGTCTTCAGCAGGAGAAAGTGCAATGCTCGTTTCTTCACTGCGCAATTCGCTATTAAGATCATAGCGACTGGTGCTGTCGGAAAGTTCATTAGTTTTGAAGTTCAATAATTTAGGCTCAATACGTTCGCCATAAATTTTTTGCACTTCTTCCGCTGTCATCTTCGGTTGTAAGAGACCAGCAACACTTAAAATATTCCGTTGCGTATCTAATAAAATTTGTTCTTGCTGTTTAGACTTTAAACCTACAGCAGAACCCGCTACGACGATAGAACACACTAGACATAGAATAAAAACGACTATGAACGTTCTGCCGACGCTATCTTTATTGGTTGTTTTTTCATTAGCCACGGGCTTTTCTCCGTTTAATATTTGCTTGAACGACCAGATAGTCAAACAGAGGAGCAAACAAGTTGGCGAACAGGATTGCTAGCATCATACCTTCCGGATATGCAGGGTTTGCAACACGGATAAGCACACACATAACACCGATCAAAATACCGTAAGCCCACTTACCTTTATCTGTGAAAGAGGCAGAAACAGGGTCTGTCGCCATAAAGATCATCCCGAACGCAAAACCACCTAAGACCATATGCCAGTACCATGGCATTGCAAAGAGAGGGTTTGTATCCGAACCGATAAAGTTAAAGAGATAAGACATCGCGATCATACCAGCCATAACACCAGCAACGATACGCCATGAAGCAATACGGAAGAAAATGATGAATGCACCACCGATAAAAATCATCAATGTGGAAACTTCACCAATAGAACCAGGCATATTGCCTAAGAATGCTTGCATCCAAGTGATAGGTTCACCTGATACTGTATTCATTAGAGCATGTTCACCGCCAGTCGCCCACTGAGAAAGTGGCGTTGCACCAGAGAAACCATCAGCAGCCGTCCAAACTAAGTCCCCAGAAATTTGAGCGGGGTAAGCAAAGAATAAGAAAGCACGTCCAGCAAGTGCAGGGTTAAGGAAGTTACGCCCTGTACCACCGAAAATTTCTTTCGCTATCACCACACCAAATGTAATCCCTAATGCTGCCTGCCATAATGGAATGGTAGGCGGAACAATTAATGCGAACAGAATGGAGGATATAAAGAAACCTTCGTTGATTTCATGGCCACGGATAAGAGAAAACAGAATTTCCCAAAAACCACCAACCGCAAAAACAACCGCATAGATAGGCAGGAAATACACTGCACCAAGCAGCATTTTACTTCCCCAACCTGCATCAGGCGTAATGGATGCACCTAAAAACTGAGCAACACGATAATGCCAGTCTCCAGCCAATACCTGCTGTAACTCAGCACCACTATATAAGTGATAAAGAGCAGGAATAGCTTGGTTTCCTACATTATACATTCCCCAAAACATTGCAGGGAACACCGCTAACCAAACAAGGATCATCATACGTTTAAGGTCTATCGTGTCACGAACGTGAGAGCGACCTTTGGTGACGGTACCTGGTGTATAGAAAACTGTCGAAACAGCTTCAAATAATGGATAGAGTTTTTCTAACTTTCCACCAGGCTCAAAATGATGCTCATTCTTTTCAAATAAATTTTTCAACCCCATGGAATTACCCTTCTAACTCAATCTTGGTGAGTACATCACGAAGCACTGGGCCATATTCATACTTGGCCGGACATACATAAGTACACAGCCCCAGATCTTCTTCATCCAACTCTAGACATCCCAATTCCTGAGAAGAATCCGTATCTCCAGAAAGGAGGTCACGTAGGAGGTGGGTTATCATAATATCGAGAGGCATTACCCGCTCATAGTTACCAATTGGCACCATTGAACGCTCTCCACCATTCATCGTTGTGGTGAAATTAAAGCGTTTATTTTTCAAGAAATGCCCAACGGTTGTACGGGTGATAGTGAATTTATTGAAACCAGGCCAAATCCAACCAAACAACTCTTTCTCACGACCTTCACGTAACACGGTGATCTGATTATGAAAACGCCCTAAATAATGATGCGCTTCATCACAGGTTACGCCCCATAGCACAGAGCCAGAGATAATGCGGTTTTCGCCTGCTTTGAGTTGACCTTTGGTTAATTCATACAGATCAGCGCCAAGACGTGTTTTAATCAAACGGGGTTTTTCAACCTGAGGGCCGGCAAGTGATACTACGCGATCAGTATATAGATAACCTGTAGTGAATAACTTCCCAAATGCAATCACGTCCTGATAATTAAGATGCCATACCTTTTTCTGAATGCTGACAGGCTCCAGAAAATGAATGTGAGTACCAACTAACCCTGCTGGGTGAGGACCCACAAATTCGCTATAAGCGACTTGCGGATGATTACTAGACTTAGGTAAATCCCCTGCACCATGACATACATGCACTTTACCTTCAGTCAAATGACACAGAACGGTTAACCCGTCATTAAAGGCTTCTTGCTGAGCACGGATGACAACCAGCGGATCAGCCGCCAGTGGATTGGTATCCATTGCTGTCACAAAAATAGCGGCAGGCGAGGTGCCTAGTTCAGGTGAACGGCTAAATGGACGGGTTCTTAATGCTGTCCATAAGCCTGATTTAACCAAGTTTTCTTCGACTTGTTCACGAGTCAAACTTGCCAATTCATCCCTATTGTAAGAAGCAAAGGTCTCTTGTTCGTCACCATCAATTTCAATAACAACGGATTGGAGGACACGACGCTCACCACGATGAATCGCAATAATTTTACCGCAGGCTGGGCTAGTGAATAACACTCCTGGATTCTTTTTATCTTCAAAAAGAACCTGCCCTTTTTTTACGTGCTCACCTTCTTTCACCAGCATAGAAGGACGCATTCCGACATATTCTTCACCTAGCAATGCTACGTGTTGAATTTTCGGGCCGTCTTCTATTACTTGGGCTGGCTCACCTGCAATAGGAAGGTTGAGGCCTTTTTTAATTTTAATCATAAGATCTGCACAAGTTTCTAAGTTAACCCTAAGCTAATGATCCGGTGAAGGACCATAGCGACTCAGTAAATAAAAACAGCTCAAGTTACTCCCATAACTCAAGCAAATAATTCTCTCGATATTTTGACACTATTCTCTTATTCTGCCGTTCGTAATTTTACCAGTTCCCCCGACTTCTGTCCGGATATTCAAGTGACTTAGCTCAAGCAAATAACAATAAATTTTCAATTTTTCTTGCAATCATTCGTAATAAACGAGGTTTTAGCTCACATTTATCGAACGCTGTCCGTTTTTCACACAATATCGATTCATCACTAAATTATTAATGGACTATATCAAATCACTATCTGCTCGTTTAAAATATCGCTAAAATGATTTTTTTTTAAACAAAAAAACTCAACCTTATTTGGCTTAAGCATGAAAAAAAATACCTTTATTAGCTTTAGTTTTATCCTATTTTCTCTACAAGCTCTCGTTGCTGAAGCGAATAATCATTCATTTTTACTTAATAGTAAAACGATTAACCAACAAGATTCGACCCTCTTTATTCAAATATTTAAGCAAGAAGGCATATTAGAACTCTATAAAAAAGCGCCAAATGGGAAGTATAATCTGTCTAAAACTTACCCAATTTGTAAGTTTTCTGGCGGGCTAGGTCCGAAAAAGCTAGAAGGTGATTTAAAAAGTCCCGAGGGATTCTATCAAATAACCGCTTCTCAACTTAATCCAAACAGTCGGTATTACCGATCTATCAATTTAGGATTCCCTAACGAGTTCGATCGAGCGCAAGGCTATGAAGGTAACTACCTTATGATACATGGTGACTGCGTGTCTGTTGGATGCTATGCAATGACCGATAAATATATGAGTGAAATTTATCAAGCTGTTGAGACCGCTTTTAAAAATGGTCAAAACACTATTGATGTCAGCATCTATCCTTTTCGCATGACAAAAGAAAATATGTTACTTCATCGAAACTCAAGCCATTACGCTTTCTGGCAGCAATTAAAACCTGCTTATGATTACTTTCATGATGTAGGCAAGCCCGCACAAATCTCTGTTACATCAGGAAAATATGCCGTTAATAGCTTGCCAGAAACACAAGATAAGTTATTGAGACTTCGATCACAATATACGCTGGCCGAGGTGAAATAGCACAAAACTACCCGGCTCAATTTTATGCCAACTTTCATTTCCAGTAAGTGGCTGGGTAGCTATCACCGAAACAATATCCGTGGGTGTTGTGCAACTTTCAAAATCAATCTCAACATCCTGATCGAGTAATTTCGCTTTACCAAACGGTGCCTTACGCGTGATCCAGTAAAGGTTAGTGGAGCAAAAAGCCATTAAATAACGCCCATCAGACAATAGCATGTTAAATACGCCTTTACGGCGTAATTGTTCAGCTAAAATCGCAATAAAACGAAAAACAGCAGGCCAATTAGCGGGGGTTCGCGGGTATTTCATGGCGAGTTGGTTTAACAGCCAACAAAATGCTTTTTCACTATCAGTTTCACCAATAGGCCGGTAATTCCCTGTATTCAGCGAGCGATAACCTTTTAATTGCCCATTATGAGCGTAAGTCCAATTACGTCCCCACAACTCTCGTGTAAAAGGATGCGTGTTGGCTAATGTAACGTCTCCACGATTTGCTTGGCGAATATGTGCGACTACCGTTTCCGATTTAATCGGGTATTCCTGTACAAAACGTGCGACTGGAGACATAAAACTCGGCTGAGGATCTTTAAACGTACGACACCCTAGCCCCTCATAAAACGTGATCCCCCAACCATCTTTGTGTGGGCCTGTTTGCCCCCCTCGGGATATCAGTCCACTGAGACTAAAGTTAATATCTGTTGGCACATTTGCGCTCATGCCAAGTAACTCGCACATTTTAAGACCCTCTCTTGCCAGAGAATTATTTAACCATCTCTTTTTCAATCAATTGGATCAGGATATGAATCACTTTAATATGAATTTCCTGAATACGATCTGCATAACCAAAATGTGGCACGCGAATCTCAATATCGGCGCTCCCCGCCATCTTGCCGCCATCTTTCCCAGTTAACGTAATCACTTTCATGCCTTTTTCACGAGCAGCACTAATTGCTTTAATGATGTTGCCTGAATTGCCTGAGGTTGAGATCCCAAGAAGAACATCTCCTTCTTTACCGACAGCTTCAATAAAGCGAGAGAATACATATTCATAACCAAAATCATTACTGACACAAGATAAATGGCTCACGTCAGAAATCGCGATAGCTGGATAGCCCGGACGATTTTCACGATAGCGTCCTGTTAGCTCCTCAGCAAAGTGCATAGCATCACAGTGAGATCCGCCATTACCGCATGACAGGACTTTCCCCCCCGCTTTAAAGGAGTCTGCTAATAATACAGCAGCCTGTTGAATAGCCTGAATATTTGCATCATCACTAAGGAATTTTGCCAACGTATCGGCTGCTTCTGATAGCTCACCACGGATCAGATCTTGATACATGAGATTTCCCCTTAAATTTAACGGTTTCTGAGCCGTGATAAACGGCCTGAAGATAGGTAATTAATCTTTACTCCTCAGATTGTTACACAGGGTACATTTTCTTTCTACATCTGATTATGTTTGATTTAAGCATTTAGCACTAATCCGTGCTTTTTATCCCTTTTTATCGCTTTGACGCTTTTTTACGACGTTATTTCTTCTTTTCTGAAACTGTTACAGGGCGTTACTTGGTGATTTTGTGAGCCAAGTTGTAATTGAGATGTAAATGTGTTGCTAATTCTTTATTAAAGGTTATAGATTAGATAAACAACAGGTCAGACCTCTTACAAGTATACAGGAGTTTTCCTATGACCCTACTCAGTATCATTCTATTTCTCGTATTAATTGGTATTCTCTGCTACCACAAAACATCATTGGCGCTTAGCACTGTACTGTTACTTGCCTATACCGCAGTGATGGGCGTACTCGATATCTGGAGTTACTGGATGCTGCTACCAGTTGCGCTAGTCTTATTTCCATTTGTCTTTACGCCAGTGCGCCAATCACTATTTTCAGCTCGCGCCCTGAAAATGTTCCAAAAAGTGATGCCTCCGATGTCTCGTACCGAAAAGGAAGCTATCGATGCTGGAACCACTTGGTGGGAAGGCGACCTTTTCCGCGGTGCGCCTGATTGGAATAAATTACATAATTACCCTAAACCTCAGCTAACGGCTGAAGAGCAAGCCTTCATAGACGGCCCCGTTGAAACCGTTTGTGGCATGGTTAATGATTTTGCTGTCAGTCATGAATTGTCTGATCTTCCTCCTGAAGTTTGGCAATATTTACGTGATCACCGCTTCTTTGCCATGATCATCAAAAAAGAATACGGTGGCCTTGAGTTTTCCGCCTATGCGCAATCTCAAGTCCTACAAAAACTGGCTGGTGTTTCAGGTATTCTTGCTATTACTGTCGGTGTACCTAACTCCCTTGGTCCCGGTGAGTTACTACAGCATTACGGTACCGAAGAGCAGAAACAGCGCTACTTACCGGGTCTGGCGACCGGTGAAGAGATCCCTTGTTTCGCACTAACAAGCCCTGAAGCTGGCTCCGATGCAGGCGCCATTCCTGATACAGGCGTGGTTTGTATGGGAGAATGGCAAGGTGAACAAGTTTTAGGTATGCGCCTAAGCTGGAACAAGCGCTATATCACGCTTGCGCCTATCGCAACAGTACTTGGACTTGCATTTAAATTGTCAGACCCTGATCGCTTACTGGGGGGTGAAAAACAATTAGGGATCACTTGTGCCTTGATTCCAACCAATACCCCAGGTGTTGAAATTGGTCATCGCCACTTCCCACTGAATATTCCGTTTATGAATGGACCTACTCGTGGAAAAGATATTTTTGTTCCTATCGATTACATCATTGGTGGTCCAAAAATGGCAGGGCAAGGCTGGCGCATGCTGGTTGAATGTCTATCTGTTGGCCGTGGTATTACTCTGCCATCCAACTCAACGGGTAGCTTAAAAAGCATTGCAATGGCAACGGGAGCTTATGCCTATATCCGTCGTCAATTTAAATTACCTATCGGTAAAATGGAAGGTATTGAAGAACCTCTCGCACGTATCGCGGGTAACTCCTACCTAATGGATGCAGCGGCGACATTAATTACCTCTGGTATTATGTTAGGCGAAAAACCTGCGGTTCTCTCTGCTATCGTTAAATATCACTGTACTCACCGTGGACAACACTCAGTGATTGATGCAATGGATATTACCGGTGGTAAAGGTATCTGTCTTGGTCCATCTAACTTTGTCGGTAGAGCTTATCAAGGTGCTCCTATTGCCATTACCGTTGAGGGTGCGAATATTTTAACCCGTAGCATGATCATCTTTGGCCAAGGCGCAATTCGTTGTCATCCTTATGTACTGGAAGAGATGGCCGCAGCTCAAGATAATAATCTACATAAATTTGATAAAGCCGTGTTTGGTCATATTGGTCACGTTATTAGTAACCAATTCCGCAGCTTCTGGTTAGGTTTAACCAATGGTCGTGGAAGTAGTGCCCCAACAAAAGATGAGACACGTCGCTACTATCAGATGTTAAATCGCCAAAGTGCAAACCTTGCTCTACTCGCTGACATTTCTATGGCGGTGCTAGGAGGAAGCTTGAAACGTCGTGAACGAATCTCAGCCCGTTTAGGTGATATTCTGAGCCATCTCTATTTGGCGACAGCGACACTGAAGCGCTATGAAGATGAAGGACGTCAAAAAGCGGATTTACCATTAGTCAAATGGGCCGTGGAAGATTGTCTGTATCAGTCTGAAAAAGCGATGGACGATTTATTGAAAAACTTCCCAAATAGAATGGTTGCAGGTTTGATGCGTATTACGTTATTCCCTACAGGTCGTGCTATGTCAGCGCCATCGGATCGCCTTGACCATAAATTAGCACAACTGCTAATGGAACCGTCTGAAACCCGTGACCGAATTGGCCGTGGGCAGTATCTGACACCAACAGAGCATAACCCTCATGGTTTAGTGAATCAGGCACTGTATGACATTATCGCGGCAGAACCTATTTTTGAACGAATTTGTCGCTTGAAAGAACGTAAATTCAGCTTCACTCGCTTAGATAAATTAGCTGAGCAAATGTTGCCTGAAAATATTATCACCCAAGAAGAAGCAGATATTCTGCGCAAGGCTGAGGCTAGCCGTCTACGTACCATCAATGTTGATGAATTTGATTTTGAAGCATTGGGAACAGCTAGTACAAAAAATCCTCATACTGAAGGTGAAAATGACAAGCAAGCTAAAAAGAAACAAGCTGCTTAATTAGGTTATTTTAAATTAGACAAAAACTAGCCCTTAATATTGGGCTAGTTTTTTATTATTTTTCATCAAACCGCCTCGCCACTGTCACTATCCAACGATAAATATCTCCACTAAAGCGTAATTACATCTTTAGTAACATTATTATTACACAAATAAATTTAACTTAAGAATTTCTTATATTAGAATACGAGACTATTTTTACTATGGTTAGTGAAATCAATTATTATCATTTTTAGAACTGGAGATATAAAATGTCTTATTCGAATAAAGAAGTACCAGAGGGAATTAAGCGTTGGAACTGGGGTGCATTTATGTTCAATATCATATGGGGGTTTGGAAATAAATCGTACTTGCCGTTATTAATGCTAATTCCATTCTTTAATCTAATATGGATGTTTGTTTGTGGATTCAAAGGTAATGAATGGGCTTGGAAAAATGGTGATTATGATTCAGCAGAAACCTTCATGAAAGTACAAGAAACCTGGAATAGAGCTGGATTAATCTATTTTATTATTACAGTTGTATTTTCTGTGATATTTTTCTTATTCTTCTTCTCGACAATGATGGCGACGTTAGCAAGCATTGCATCACAAAGCCAACACTAATAGCTAAAACTAGTATTACATTGTCATAGTGGTTTTAATCATTCTAAATCACTTAAAATCACTATGGCTAGCGACATACTATTTTTGTTTATGTCAAAGTCTATTCTATTAACAATATCCAACCAATCTTGTTGATACCCGTAAATACTGGATATATCCCCGCGTTTACACCCATATCAACCTAGAATTTAGTTTCCTTTATTTTATTATCAACGAGTTTTTTCTCGGTCAAGAAACATTAACCAACAATTTAATTGCCTAATTTTTATATTTTCCATTCAGCTCAACAGATTTCTTAAGCACAATAAAATGCTCACTGAATACATAATAAGTACAGCGGATACTACCAATCAAGGTAGTATCCAAATCAAAAAGAATTAAAGCTCTAACGCCAATAACTCTTCGATGGTTTGACGGCGACGAATAAGTTTTGGTTTACCATTAACGAGTAGCACTTCGGGTAATAATGGGCGACTGTTGTAGTTAGAAGACATTGAAGCACCGTATGCACCGGTGTCATGAAACACTAAATAATCACCAACTTGCACTTCTGGTAATAAACGCGTTTCCACCATGCCGCCTTCTTGTTGAGTAAATACATCGCCTGACTCACACAAAGGCCCAGCGATAATCGCTTCTTTTTGTGGTGTATTATCCAGCGAACGCCCATCCGCAGGCAGGACTGAAATATGATGATAGCTTCCATACATGGCTGGACGCATTAAATCATTAAAACCACTATCCACTAACACATAATAGCGGCTCCCCATGTGTTTAACTGCCCTAACCTCTGCGAGTAACACACCAGACTCTGCCACTAAATAACGCCCCGGTTCTATTTCCAACTCAACGGTATGGCCTAAATGCTGCTCAATACGTTGGCGAGCACGATTCCATAAGCTGAAATAATGCTGGACATCGATCAACTCATCTTCTTCCCGATATGGCGTTGATAATCCACCACCCGCTGAAATAGCCTGAATATCCACACCCGATGACACGACTTGCTCAACCATTGCATCACAGACATTCGCTAAATGTTGATAGTCAACCCCTGAGCCAATATGCATATGCAAACCAACTAATGACAGGTTATAACGACGAATTTGGGCAAGAGCTTCAGGCAGATCTTGATGCCAAATACCATGTTTACTATTTTCACCACCTGTATTGGTTTTTTGTGAGTGACCATGACCGAAACCTGGATTAATGCGTAACCAAACTGGATGACCCGCTTTTTTCTCACCAATTTGGCTTAACATATCAATAGAGCCAGCATTGACCGGAATATCCAGCTCAATCACTCGAGCCAACGTCGCTCTATCGAGCACATCAGCCGTAAACACAATTTCTGCATTTTCACGACCCGCTTGAAAACCCGCCACAAGCGCACGCTCTATTTCACCCAGTGAAACAGAATCAACTTTAACGCCCTGCTCACGCATTAGTCGTAGAATATGGATGTTTGAACATGCCTTTTGAGCGAAACGCACGGTATCAAAGATTTTCAATTGATTGATACGTTCAATAATCACTGAACTATCGTATACCCATACAGGTGTACCGAACTGCTCAGGTAAGGAGATTAAATTTTCAGGTGTTAAATATGAGCTTGTGGTGCTTGCAAATGAGGTCATGTTTTTCTCGCCGATAAATTTTTATTCTATCGTTCCATTATTCAGAGAAAGGCAGGGAAAAAAAATATCTATTTTGCTAAAATCTATTCATTTCTGATATAGGATGGTCAATACACTATGCAAACTCTCTCTTGGCGACACCTTGAAATTTTTCGTGCAGTTATGACCACCCCAAATCTGACGGAAGCCGCGTTATTGCTGAACACTTCACAGCCGACGATTAGTCGAGAGTTGGCTCGCCTAGAACACCTACTACAATTTAAATTATTTGATCGTATCAAAGGCCGATTACGCCCTACAGCACAAGGGCTACGTTTTTTTGAAGAAGTTGAACGTTCATATTATGGCTTAGAGCGAATAAAAAATTCAGCACAAACGATCCGGCGCTTTGATAATACACAGCTCTCGGTTATTTGCTTACCGGCTTTTGCTCAATCTTTACTGCCAAATGTATGTCAAACCTTCATGGCTGATTACCCAGACGTCAGTCTTACCGTGATCCCACAAGAATCTCCGATTCTGGAAGAATGGCTCTCTGCACAGCGTTATGATTTTGGTTTAACTGAGCATTTACAACCCCCTCCAGGTACCGAACAACTCACATTAGGGTCACTTAATGAAGTGTGTGTATTGCCAGCAGGACACCCTCTTGAAAAGAAAGGAATGCTAACGCCTACTGATTTTCTGCATCAACCTTTTATTAGTCTTTCGCTGACAGATAGCTATCGGCAACTGATCGATACCATTTTTACCCAACATCAAATCGAAAGAAAAATGGTGATGGAAACTCATTCTGCATCCTCTATCTGTGCAATGGTTCTCAAAGGCATTGGTATTTCTATCGTGAATCCAATAACAGCATTGGATTTCCACCAGCAGTCCGCAGGTAAATTAATTATTCGCCCATTAAGTTTTTCAATTCCTTTTACTGTGAGTTTCATTAAGCCTGTTCATCGCCCGTCATCACAACTCTCTGATATCTTCACTCAATATTTAAAAGCGTCATTTGCTCAAACTGAGCGTGATTTAAGCGCCGCGTTGCTGCATCAATGACAACCAATATTCAGAGGTGGCAAACCAATGACCCAGAAAATCCAATACGGCTCTTAATGTTGTCGGCATGTTTTGACGGCTAGCATATACTGCATAAATACCTAACGGCTGAGGTTGGTAATCAGGTAATAGTTGAATTAACTCGCCTGACTCCAGATATTTTTTGACGGACAAATAAGGTTGCAGTGTAATTCCCGCCCCATTTAGCGCCGCTTGCGCTAAAAAGACAGATTCATCGGCACTGAGACGCCCCCCGACCAATACAGAAAAAGGCTCATTCGCTTTTTCAAAATGCCAAAGGCTACGACCAAAAAAATGGTAAGTTAGACACTCTAAGGGCGCTAGATCCTCTGGTTTAGTAGGGAGTTTTTTATCTTTTAAGTAAGATGGCGCAGCACACACCACAGAATGGCAAGTTGAAAGTGGCTTGGCGATCAGACTGGGTTCTAATTGGTTAGTAATTCGTATCGCAACATCAATGCGCTCTTCAATCAGGTTCACCGATTTATTCGTCACACTGAGGTCAATTGCCATATTCGGATAAGAGTGTAAAAACTCCGTTATCGCAACCGAGAGGGCCTGACTGGCAATAGATTGGGCGCAACTAATACGCACTAACCCTGATAGCTGATTCGCATCATGCTGTTGTTGAACAGGTAACGTCTGAGAAAGTGCATTCAATTTTAACGCTTGCTGATAAACGCCCTCACCAGCCGATGTTAAACTTAATCTTCTTGTCGTGCGATTTAACAAGCGTACTCCCGCCCACTGCTCCATTTCAGCCAAATAGCGAGTTACCATTGCCCTCGACATATCCAATTTATCAGCAGCACCACTCATACTGCCCTGCTCAACAATACTAATAAACACTTGAACCGCTGTGAGTCTATCCATCTATTTGACCGATTTATGCAACAAACATTTGCTAATTATGACGTTTTTCTCATCATTATTGCAATTTAATATACATCTCATCGAACCAAACACGAAACAAAGATAATAATGAGGAATAAAGAATGAAACTCCGCACCGTCGCTCTAACGGCATTCGTTACACTAACGACCGCATTTACCCAAGCCGCAACACTAAAACTGGATGTGTATAATCCCGGAAATAACAGCATCTTCCCTGTCTCTTCTGAAATCATCAGCGGCGATAAAGAAGTGATACTAATAGACGCGCAATTCCAAAAAAACGATGCTCAAGCGCTTGTTAACCAAATCAAAGCGCTCAATAAAACGCTAACAACCATTTATATCAGCCATTCTGACCCAGATTATTACTTTGGGTTAGACACCATTATTAAAGCGTTTCCCGATGCAAAAGTGGTCGCAACCCAAGAAACTGTCGAAGCTATCAAAGCGTCAAAAGAGAGTAAACTCGCGTACTGGCGGACAATACTGAAAGATGAAGCGCCAACAGCTCTCATTGTTCCCGATGTAATACAAGGAGACCGTTTTACTATCGAAGGTAAAACATTATTGATTAAAGGAAGTGATGGCCCAGCCCCTGAACGTACTTATGTTTGGATCCCATCACTGAAGGCTGTTGTCGGTGGTGTCGTTGTCTCGGACAACATTCACGTTTGGGTTGCAGATACGCAAACCAAAGAGTCACGCCAACATTGGCAACAAACGTTAGAAAATATTCAGGCTTTGAACCCTAAGATTGTTGTACCGGGGCACTTTACAGGAAATTCAAAAAGGGATCTAACGTCAGTCACCTTCACCCAAAATTATTTAAAGACTTTTGAAACAATGGCTGAACAAAGTCAGGATGCCAAAATGTTAACGAGTAAAATGGAACAGGCTTACCCAAATCTTGATGACAAATCGAGTTTAGAACTAAGCGCTAAAGTTATTAAAGGCGAGATGCAGTGGCCACAATAAGCTCATTTTGATTGGTCTATTCCCATAAAAATAGACCAATCAAACCAAACAAAACCTAAGGATGACCGATGAATAAAATCACTCTACATTATATTTATGACCCCCTGTGTGGCTGGTGCTATGGTGCTTCACCACTTATCCAAATTGCCAATACCCATCCTGATATTGCTTTAGCACTACATGGTGGAGGTATGCTCGCTGGCACTTCACGCCTACAGATGGATAGCCAATTTCGTGAACATATCATCCAGTCCGATAAACGTATTGCAGCCATGACAGGGCAAACTTTTGGTGAGGGTTATTTAGCCATGTTGCATGAGCCTGACCTCATACTTGACTCAGCCCCTCCGTTGTTAGCAATACTGGCGGCCGAAAAACAGCATCAAGCACTTGCTATGTTGCAAGCCATACAGCAAGCGCATTATATTTCTGGGCGCCATATCAGCGACCCTAAAATATTATCAGAAATCGCACGGGAAATTGGGTTAGATACCACACAATATCTTTCAGACTATGCACAATTCACAGGTGAAAAGCTGCATTGTCACATTCAGCATAGCCGCCAATTACTGACACAATCAAACTCGTCAGGGTTCCCTACTTTACTCATAAAACAATCGGATAAATGGCTACGCATTCCACTACAGAACTACTTAGGTGAGCCGAAAAAATGGCAGCATTTTTTAGATTCTTTAGTGGCTGAAAATCAATGATAAGTCACTCATTTGTAGCATCGATGAGTCATGAGTTTATCAACAGAAAAAATAACCAATAATTTGCGCTGATAATAATTGCAGGGCCAAATGGAATATGGGTGATTGTTTTATGCCGATAAAAGAGATAAACACCCCCATAATAAGCACAACCAAGGCCCGCTGCCAAAGCAAAAAACTTAGGTAAATCCATAAGGCCCAACCATGCATCGCAAGCGGCTATAAGCTTAAAATCGCCTCTCCCCATTTGTGGGGATTGCCGAATTTTTTCCACCATAGTGGTTATCAACATAATAGAGAGGTAACTGACCACCACGGCATAAATTGCTGAAACGACATTGCCTTGAGAAGCACATGTTTGATACAGCAAGCCTATCCATAGTAAGGGATAAGTTAACACATCCGGTAAATAACCTATTTTAATATCAATAATAAACAAACTAACAATTAAATTATAAAAAACACTCAATAAAATAATTAAAATCACTTCATGATTAAATAAAAAAACACTCACAACCAAATGTAAATAGACTAAATACAACCATTTACTACTAATATTAATTTCATTCTCATTAAAATACTTAACAGGTATATTCTTTAGAATCCATCGTGTGATTTTTACTGATAAAACAAGGATAAAAAGCAAGAACAAAAGTTTATAACCACATGTATTTAATAAAAAATAACCTTCAACACCGACACCTGTTCTTATGGGACAAAAATAATTTCGACATACGGTAAAAAATGAAAAAATAGGTGCCATAACACTATCAATATAACCAAACGATAATATAGATAAATTATGGATAATTTTTTGGTAGAGCCTTTCAACAAGTAATATCACATGTTCTCCTTATTCCCTTATGGAGTCATAGATGAATATACCGTAACTTTATGGTTCCCCCTACACTATTATTCCGACAAAAATGCTCGCTTTATCCATTATAATTCTACATAGCTTTGCATAGTTGACGGCTATTCACTCAACAAATACAACTCAAACCAGACTACAAAAATTTATGAGATCACGATAAACTAAGACACTAACCTTGTTTTTGGGGATTTCCCCCCCATATTTTCACTTTGTTATCGGTATTTTAACCTTGTATTTTTAAGGAAACCTTATGCGCATCCCACGCATTTATCACCCAGAGCCACTACACATTAACACAACAATCGCTCTTGGCGATGATGCAGCCAATCATGTCGGGCGCGTACTTCGTATGACCGCTGGCCAAAAACTGGAACTGTTTGATGGCAGTAATCAGGTATTTTGCGCTGAAATAGTAGAAGCCACAAAAAAGAAAGTCTCCGTCGATGTCATCAGCGGTCATCTTGATGACAGAGAGTCTCCATTGGATTTACACCTTGGGCAAGTGATCTCTCGCGGAGAAAAAATGGAATTTACGATTCAAAAATCAGTAGAACTGGGTGTTAATACAATCACGCCTTTATTATCTGAACGTTGCGGTGTTCGACTTGATGCGGAAAGATTTGAAAAAAAATTACAACAATGGCAAAAAATTGCTATTGCCGCCTGTGAGCAATGTGGCCGCAACCGTATACCAGAAATTCGGCCTATTCAGTCACTTGAGACATGGTGCGCTGAAAATGATGGGGCGTTTAAAGTGAATTTGCACCCAAGAGCAACACAAAGCATCAATACATTACCGGCCGAATTAAATAAAGTTCGACTGTTAATCGGCCCTGAAGGTGGGCTGAGTGAAGACGAAATCGCCATGACAGCAAATTATCAATTTACTGATATTTTACTTGGGCCAAGGGTATTAAGAACTGAAACGACTGCGCTCACTGCAATCACTGCACTGCAAGTGCGCCTAGGTGATCTAGGTTAAGGAGAAAAAATGATCAAGCTCGGTATAGTAATGGATCCAATTTCATCCATTAAAATCAAAAAAGATACTAGTTTTGCTATGATGCTGGAAGCTCAACGTCGTGGTTATGAAATCCATTATATGGAGATGAACGACCTCTATCTGTATCAAGGTGAAGCGCGCGCAACAACAAAAACGGTCACGGTCGAAGAGAACCCAAATAATTGGTATCAATTTACATCTGAGCAAGATATTGCGCTTGGCGATCTAGACGCCATTCTCATGCGTAAGGATCCACCTTTCGACACAGAGTTCATCTACGCCACCTATATTCTTGAAAGAGCAGAACAGGCTGGTGCACTGATCGTCAATAAGCCACAAAGCTTACGTGACTGTAATGAAAAGCTGTTTACTGCGTGGTTCCCAGAGTTAACGCCTGACACGCTTGTGACTCGTAATGCTAAACAATTACGCGAATTCCATCAAAAACACGGCGATGTCATCTTCAAGCCTCTTGATGGTATGGGTGGAGCTTCTATTTTCCGCTTGAAACAAGATGATCCTAACGTTGGCGTGATTATTGAAACGCTCACCGAACATGCGACACGTTATTGCATGGCTCAGAACTATCTCCCCGCGATTAAAGATGGCGATAAACGCGTACTCGTCGTTGATGGAGAACCAGTACCTTACTGTCTCGCCCGTATTCCCGCACAAGGGGAAACACGAGGAAACTTAGCGGCTGGTGGCCGAGGTGAAGCACGCCCATTAAGTGAAAGTGATTGGGCAATCGCCCGTGCTGTTGCACCAACATTGAAAGCAAAAGGCTTATACTTTGTTGGTTTGGATATTATTGGTGACAGACTGACTGAAATTAACGTCACCAGCCCAACCTGTGCGCGCGAAATTGAAGCCGCTTACAATATATCGATTACAGGTATGTTGATGGACGCAATTGAGCGTGATATCAAAAAGTAGCACTCTACTTATAAGAAAAGACCTACAATAGGTCTTTTCTTCAAAATATCGACTAAAAGAGGTTATAAGCCAAATAGTTATGAACTTACAGAACCATTTTTTGATAGCAATGCCAACACTCACCGACCCTTATTTTGAGCAATCCGTTGTTTATGTGTGCGAGCACAACGAAAAGGGTGCGATGGGAATTGTCATTAATAAACCAATTGATGATTTTTCCGTCAGCGCTATGCTCGAAAAATTAGAAATCACCATTTCAACGAGTACTAATGCGAGCAACCTAGCAAAACCGGTGATTGCTGGTGGCCCTGTCGCGGAAGAACATGGTTTTATTCTTCATACACCAATTAAAGGCTTTGCTTCAAGTTTGCACCTCAATGACAATATGATGGTGACAACGTCCAAAGATATTTTAGAAACGCTAGGTAATGATCAGCATCCAATGCAATCACTCGTCGCGCTGGGTTATGCCAGTTGGGAGCCAGGCCAACTGGAAAGTGAAATCATGGAAAATAGTTGGCTAACGGTTGAGGCTATCCCTGAATTAGTGTTTGATACCCCTATCAAAGATCGCTGGCAGGCAGCGGCAAATCTGCTAGGGATTAACATTCATACTATTTCTATGCAAGCAGGACACGCATAATGTCGAGCAGAACACTTATCGCCTTTGATTTTGGCACTAAAAGTATCGGTGTCGCCGTAGGGCAAGAAATTACAGGAACAGCTCGTTCGCTCGCCTCACTAAAAGCCAATGATGGACGCCCTGATTGGCAACAAATAGAAAAACTATTGCAAGAATGGCAACCCCAATTGGTGATTGTTGGCCTGCCTTTAAATATGGATGGTACCGAGCAACTGGTCACCAGCCAAGCACGTAACTTTGCCAATCGTATTCATGGCCGCTTTGGCGTCAAAGTCGAATTGCATGACGAACGCCTTTCTACCGTTGCGGCAAAAGCGGAACTCTTTGAGCGCGGTGGTTACCGAGCACTGAGTAAAGGTAAAGTGGATTCCGCTTCCGCAGTTGTTATCTTAGAAAGTTGGTTTGAACAGCACCTTTAAGATGACCGTTTTCTTTCGAAATGTAATTTTTTTCAATCTATACACGCAAAGGTGCCGTTATCGAGCAATATGCTTTACACTATGGGGATTATGATTATCCACCTAATGTAATTGAACAGAATAATGACCATTCAAAGTAATATCTCTGATGTAAAAGCTCGCATTGAACGAGCGGCTGCTGAATGCCATCGCTCTTCACAAGACATAACACTGCTTGCTGTCAGTAAAACCAAGCCTTGTGACGCCATTTTGGCGGCAATTGAGGCTGGACAGCGTCAGTTCGGTGAAAATTATGTTCAAGAAGGTGTTGAGAAAATACAATTTTTTGCGGATAGGCAAGATCTTGTGTGGCACTTTATCGGCCCATTACAATCCAATAAGAGCCGCCTCGTTGCTGAACATTTTGACTGGTTCCATACCTTAGATCGGCAGAAAATCGCCCAGCGTCTTAATGATCAACGACCAAGCACTAAAGCACCATTAAATGTATTAATCCAAATTAATATCAGTGATGAAAATAGCAAATCAGGCATAAAACTAGAACAATTGGCTGATCTGGCGAAGCAAGTTAGCCAAATGCCAAATTTAGTTTTTCGTGGTTTGATGACAATTCCAGCTCCCGAAACCGACTATCAACGCCAATGCGAAGCCTTTCGCAAAATGGAGCAAGCCTATAAACAATTACAAATTCACTACCCTAGCGTTGATACTTTGTCGATGGGAATGACTGATGATATGACCGCCGCTATCCATTGTGGTTCAACCCTTGTTCGAATCGGAACAGCGATTTTTGGTGCCCGTGACTATCACAATGTATAAGGAGAACAGCATGCAACATCGCAAAATTGCCTTTATTGGGGCCGGAAACATGGCCCACGCTATTATTGCGGGACTGGTTAACCATGGCTATCCAGCCTCGATGATCACCGTCTGCTCACCAACACCGACTCGCCGCGATAAGATTGCCGAACAATATGGTGTTATTAGTCATAGTGATAATTTGTCAGCAGTACAACAAGCCGATGTGGTGGTACTCGCAGTCAAACCACAAATGATGGAAGAGGTCTGCCAACCGTTACAAAAAGAGGTTGATTTTAGCCAGAAGCTGGTACTGACCATTGCCGCGGGGATCCCTGCCCATCGTTACTCTGATTATTTAGCTCAGCCATTACAATTGGTGCGCATTATGCCAAATACACCGTCACTGGTTGGTAAAGGTGTGAGTGGTTTGTTTACTGAAAGTCATATTAACGCAGAAGACAAGCAATTCGCAGAACAGTTGATGCAGAGTGTTGGCTCAACGATTTGGTGTGAACAAGAGCAAGAAATTAACCGTATTATTGCAATCACAGGTAGCTCACCAGCCTACTTTTTCCTGTTTATGGAATCTATGCAGCAAGAGGCTGAAAAGCTCGGTTATAGTGCAGAACAAGCACGCCAATTAGTCTTAGATGCCGCTGAAGGTGCAATTGCACTCGCCAAATCACAGAATGATACCGCCTTTGCCACTTTGCGTGAGCAAGTCACCTCGAAAGGGGGAACAACCGCAATGGCATTGGCTCAATTTTATGATCAAGGTCTTCCGCAAACGGTAGCAAAAGCGATGCAGAGTGCTATCTCACGAGCAGAAGAAATGGAAAAACTTTTTTAATTAACAGTGGGACGAGACATGCAGACCTTACTTTTTGTCGTAACAACTCTTATTCAACTTTATATTTTTGTTCTGCTGCTACGTGTATGGATGCAGTGGGTACGAGCCGATTATTACAACCCGTTCTCACAGTTTGTGGCAAAGATAACTAAGCCTATTGTTATACCATTGCGTCGTCTTATTCCTGCTATTGGCCCTATCGATACCGCATCTGTTGTGGTTGCATTTATCTTAGCGCTAGTGAGCATTGTTGTCAGTTTATCACTCACAAACACATTGCCAATTCTCGGGATCACCGTCATTCCTATTGGTATTATTTTGTTATTAACCTATGCAGGTAAACTGATCTTTTGGATGATTTTAATCAGAGCCATCATGAGCTGGGTGAGCCAAGGCCGCAACTCTGTTGATTACCTACTGTACCAATTAACAGAGCCTTTAATGGCGCCAATCCGTCGTATCATCCCTGCAATGGGTGGGTTAGATTTCTCTGCAATGATTGTGATGTTTATCTTGATTGCTCTAAATTATCTGCGTTTAGATGTGTCACTTATGATTGACCCAACATTGACGGGTATTCTCTACTCTATCGGTGTGATGTAATAAAGAGTCATTAATAATGCAAAAAGTTGTTTTAGCAACCGGCAATCCGGGAAAAGTGAATGAACTTGCAGACCTACTACGTGATTTTGGTATGGATATTGTTGCCCAAACTTCACTCGGTGTGGAGTCTGTTGAGGAAACAGGGCTAACATTCATTGAAAATGCGCTCTTAAAAGCTCGTCATGCATCTAAACACACAGGGCTTCCTGCGATTGCTGATGATTCAGGTATCTCAGTAGATGCCCTCGGTGGTGCACCTGGCATCTACTCCGCACGCTATGCTGGAGAAGATGCCAGTGATGAACAAAACCTGCATAAATTACTGGATGCCATGAAATCAGTGCCTGATGGCCAACGTCAGGCACAATTTAATTGTGTGTTAGTGTATCTACGCCATGCAGAAGACCCAACGCCACTGGTGTTTCATGGTCGCTGGCAAGGAGTGATTACCCATAAGCCTTGTGGACAAGGGGGTTTTGGCTATGACCCTATTTTTTATGTTCCCGAACTGAATTGTACTTCAGCCGAACTCACTAAAGCTGAAAAACAAGCTGTTTCACACCGAGGTAAAGCGTTAGCAATGCTATTGGATGCACTCAAAAATGCTTAAGCTCCCCCCTCTTAGTCTGTATATCCATATTCCTTGGTGTGTACAAAAGTGCCCATATTGTGATTTTAACTCACATACTCTGAAGGGGGAGATCCCCCAACAAGAGTATGTTGAGCACCTATTACATGATTTAGAAAATGACGCCAAATTAATCGGTGATCGCACCATCAAAACTATTTTTATTGGTGGTGGCACCCCGAGTCTCTTAAGTGCCGAGTCAATGCAATCACTCATGGACGGTGTACGACAACGCGTTAACCTTTCTCCAGATGCTGAAGTCACGATGGAGGCCAATCCCGGAACCGTAGAGGCGGATCGTTTTTCAGGTTATCAAAAAGCCGGTATCAACCGAATCTCAATAGGCGTACAAAGCTTTGGTAACGATAAACTAATCACACTAGGACGGATCCATGGTGCCGAAGAAGCTAAGCGGGCAGCTAAGCTCGCAACCCAACTCAATCTACGTAGTTTTAACTTAGATTTAATGCATGGGTTACCTTCACAAACCCGAGATGAAGGGTTATCGGATTTACGCCAAGCGATTGAATTAGCGCCACCTCATCTATCTTGGTATCAATTGACTATCGAACCTAATACACAGTTTGGTTCTCGTCCCCCAACGCTACCGGATGATGATACCTTGTGGGATATTTACTCAGAAGGTCATAAATTATTAATCGCCGCCGGCTATGAACAATATGAAACTTCAGCTTATGCTAAGCCTGGTTTTCAATGTGAACATAACCTTAATTATTGGCGGTTTGGTGATTACCTTGGTATCGGCTGTGGTGCTCATGGTAAGGTTTCATTCTCAGATGGGCGTATCTTGCGCACGATCAAAACCAAGCACCCTCGCGGCTATATGGAAGGACGTTATTTACAAAAATCCTATGACGTTGCTAACCAAGAGAGACCGTTTGAATACTTTATGAACCGCTTTCGGTTATTAGAAGCGATGCCTAGATGTGAATTTAGTGAGTATACTGGATTAGCTGAATCTGTAGTAAGAAGCTCAATTGATGAAGCGATTGCTAAAGGTTATATCACCGAAACTGAGCATGAGTGGCAGATGACCGAACACGGTAAATTATTTCTAAATTCATTATTAGAACTTTTTCTTAGTGAAGAATAGCCCCTTCAGCCAATATAAAAAAACCCACGCATGTCGTGGGTTTCTATCCTTATAATGCCTTAGCAACTTCGTTGACTTGTTCGGTCAAACTCACTAAGCCCCCACCGGATAAATACCACAGATCCGATTTAAGGTAGGTGATCTTACCATTTTTATATGCTTTCGTTTCTTGAATGTTTTGATCTTCAAAAACCGTTTTATCCAGCTTACCCGCCCCAATTGCTTCGCTACGATCCACAATTAAAATCACATCAGGATTTGCTTGTGCTATCGTTTTGGTATCAACAACGCGGCGCTTAGCTTTATCAGCCTCAGCAGGAGCAGGAAGCTCAACACGTTGTGCTTTCACAACATCATAAACAACACTTTGATTATTCGGGATTAGCTTGCCATCATTGTGTAGCAGTACTAACACGTTAGATTTCGATTGTTTCGCTTTTTCTTGTGCAGCAGCAATCGACTTATCCAGTTGTGCCAACTGTTCTTCTACCGCTTTTTGATTGCCATAAAGCTCACCAATTAGATTGATATTTGCTTTAACTGAATCAATATAATGCTTGCTATCTGTCCCTAAATTAACTGTTGGTGCAATCTTCGATAACGCTTCATAAGATTTGCCTTGACGGCCTGTAATCACGATAAGATCAGGCTTCAATTCAGCAATTTTATCCAAGTCTGGCTGCTTCATTCCACCTGCATTTTGCATCGTAGTTGGAATACTGCCTTTCACATATTCAGGTGCATTCCCTGTCGGCAAAGCCACCACTTTATCGCCTAATCCTAGCTTTTGCATGGAATCATAGATACCGAAATCGAATAAAACCACTTTCTGTGGCGCTTTATTCACTTCAGTTTCTCCAGACACATGTTTGATATTCACTTTTTCAGTGCCTTGTGCAATGACGGCATTTGGCGTAAAGACTGTCGATTCTGCACTCAGTGCATACGGCGCGGAAAAAGAAAGTAAGGAAACAAGTACAGCAGGAATGAATTTTTTCATATAAACAATACCAGTTAAGTCGCTAAACCAAACTCGCATTCTAGAGTGAGTTGTTAATAAGTCAATTAAATAAGAATCAATTTCATTTTGATTATTATTATTGATAAAAACATCACATTTTTGCAATAAAGATAATAGAAGGCAGCAATGCGATAAAAAACACGGCTACCTAACAATTTAATATGACTTAAAAAACGCCTATTCCGTTTTTACTTAAGCGCATTCATCAAGGCAATTCGTTGTTGTTCCAACGATGTCACTTTGCCGCAAACTTGCTGGCCAAATTGTTGGAAACTATTCTCTTGCTTTTTCCATTCTGCTTCTAAGTCTTGCTGCAAGCCACCTAGATTTCCAAGCAGTCCTTGTAAGGCCTTGCTGCTATCTCCACCTGAGAGTAGCTGTTTACGCCCCATTTCATTAATACTGTCTTGTAATATTCCCCCTAAGCTATCATTCACTAATTGACGCCCTTGAGTTTCAACTTTATTTATTGCGTCATGGTGAAAAGCATAGCCATTTGGGCGAGTTTCGATCACTTGGTTGATCTGCCCATTAAGGTCATTTTCTAATTTTGAGAGGCGCTTACGTACATTACTATCTTCTCCGATAACGCGTATGACCACTTTATCGAGCGTATTTTTTGATACGGACAGTTTCTGTTGGGTTTCCTGTTTAATCCATGGAAGATCATTGCGAACAGCCGTTTGGTAACGAATAGCCTGCTGCCTTTGCTGTTCAGTCAACGTAATGCTTTGACCATTAAGGGTCACATCACCATTTGGAGTGATTTTCAAATCACCACTGCGTCCGATAACTTGCACATTTTCAGGAGTCATAAAGATATCATCCTTAGGTGTCACTGAACATTTGTAGTCAGCGGCCTGACTGGTTGCACAAGCCAATAATGAGAATGCAATTAAAGTACGGCGTAACATAGTAACTCCTATTCGATCGTTTTATCTTTGGTGATAACTAGAACACTGAACGACCAATTCGTTTTGATAATAATTCTAACGCTGCACACCCCACCAGCGAGTTCCCTGCGGAATCTAGCTCGGGCGCCCATACCGCTACAGAGAACTGATTCGGTACAATGCAGACGATCCCACCGCCAACACCGGATTTTCCTGGCATGCCAATGCGAAAAGCAAACTCACCAGAGCCATCATACATACCACAAGTCATCATTAACGCATTAATTTGCCGTGATTGTAATGGCGTAATAATCGGGTCAACCGAGCAAGCTGAAACCCCTTGCGCAGTCAAATAAGAGAAACAGCGCGCTAGCTCTACACAGTTCATACTGAGAGAACAATAATGAAAGTAAGTTTCGAGAACTGTAAGGACATTATTCTCAAAATTACCAAAGGATTTCATTAAAAAAGCAATTGCGGCATTTCGGCTTGCATGCTCAAGTTCTGAACGCGCAACCTCAAGGTCATAGCTAATATCTGGTTCGCAAGCCAGTTTTCTGACAAACTCCAGCATACGTTGTTTCGGTGCACTTAGCCGTGATTGCAACATATCCGTAATCACGATGGCCCCTGCATTAATAAACGGGTTACGCGGAATACCTTTTTCCATTTCGATTTGGATCAAGGAATTGAAAGGTAAACCCGAGGGCTCTTTCCCAACTCGACTCCAAATTTCATCTTCTTCATAGCGCGTCATCGCCAAAGTCAAACTAAGCACTTTGGAAATCGATTGGATCGAAAAACGAGTTTGAGCATCTCCTGCCATAAAAGTCTCACCTTCTGCGGTGTGCACCGCAATCCCCAATTGATGAGGAGAGACTTTCGCTAATGCAGGAATGTAATCGGCAACTGCACCTTGACCAATCAATGGTCGCACTTGATCTAAAATATCATTCAATAGTTGATTAGAAAACAGACGACTCACTGCGCTTTACTCCAGAAAACAAAGGCATCCATTAAGGATGCCTTTGGTCGTAACAACCGTTAGAGTTCGTAAAACGAGGAAACCAAATAAATTGATTACCTAGTTAAGAACTTATTCCCACCAAACATCAAATAATTCAGACACAACGATGTCTTTCATGCCTTTTGATTTCAGCCAATTTTCCACGATTGCACGGTGTTCTTCGGTACACTTACCAATTTTTTGCAAGCAAACAATACCTTCCCAGCTCATATAGCCACTCGCTTCGAATGCTAAGCCATTCGGTTCAATCGCTTCCGCAATCAGTGCATCAACAGCACGATCTACTTCTTCAATTGGAGTGCCTTCTTCAAAACTCCATTTTACGATAAACCCTAACTCTTGGAATTCATCAATACGTAATTTTTTGCGTAAACGACGACTACGTTGTTGCTTAGCCATTATTTTGTCCTCTCAAACATTAAATCCCATACACCGTGCCCTAATCGCTGGCCACGCTTTTCAAATTTTGTTTCTGGTCGTGTTGCTGGACGAGGAACATAATCACCAGATGCTGATAAGTTTTTATACCCTTGCGCATGAGTCATCACTTCCAACATATGCTCTGCATAAGGCTCCCAATCCGTTGCCATATGAAAAACCCCACCTACAGCAAGTTTTGTGCGGATCTTATCAGCAAAAGGCCCCTGAACGATACGACGTTTATTATGTTTCGCCTTGTGCCATGGATCTGGGAAAAATAACTGAACCATCGATAAACTCTCATCTGGGATCATACGGTCCAAAACTTCAATTGCGTCATGGCACATCACACGCAAATTAGTCACATTCTCTTCTTTTGCTGAAGCAAGACATGCTCCAACCCCCGGCGCATGAACTTCAATTCCAAGAAAGTTTTTTTCAGGGTTTTGTGAAGCCATAGTGACCAAAGAGGCTCCCATCCCAAAACCTATCTCTAGCACAACAGGGTTTTGATTATTAAAAACCGCTGCAAGATCTAAAGGCTGTGCGACAAAATCGATACCCATTGCCGCCCATTCACTTTGTAGCGCATCTTCTTGGCGTTGCGTCAAACGCCCTTGGCGACGAACAAAGCTGCGAACGCGGCGCATAACCCGCCCTTCTTCATTATATTCTGGGGAGATGACGTTATTGATCATAATATAAAAATTCTACGAATTAATTGCCTAATCAAGTAAATAAGCGAAACATGACTGTATCTGTCTACTCTCTTCCATGTATCAGTAGCACAACGAATAAAATAGATTGCATACTCTAATTCCCTCAGTCCACTGAGAGGCTAACACCGATATCTCAAAGTGCGCAGATAGCGACACCACTAAGCTAGCTCAACAAGGTAGCCAAACAAAGTCCAACATCCGTGCAGCATAGCGAGTATATATTAAAGAGCAGGGAGTTTATCAAAACTCCACCAAAGTTACAGGTGAAAATTGGATAACTTTACACTCTAGCACACAATAAGCGGTTTACAGTGTGTTCGGTCTATGTTGCAATCCTGAGCATCACTGACTTTTAATAGAACTACCGATAAAAACAATATACTCAATGGAAGCTCAACAATTTTCGCTCGCCGTGCTTAACTGGTATCACAAATATGGACGTAAAACTTTGCCATGGCAAAAAGAAAAGACGTCCTATCATGTCTGGCTTTCCGAAGTCATGCTGCAACAAACCCAAGTAAGTACGGTTATCCCCTATTTTGAAAAGTTTATCAGCCGTTTTCCTGATGTCATCGCGCTCGCAAATGCCCCCCTCGATGAGGTATTACACCTTTGGACGGGTCTTGGTTACTATGCTCGTGCACGAAATTTACATAAAGCCGCAAAAGTGATTGCTGAACGTTTTCATGGTCAATTCCCAACTTCATTTGATGACGTTGTCGCTCTTCCCGGAGTTGGCCGTTCAACAGCAGGCGCTATCTTGTCGCTATCACAACAACAGCACTACCCAATTCTTGATGGTAATGTTAAACGAGTGCTTGCTCGTTGCTATGCTATTGCAGGATGGCCGGGAAAAAAAGAAGTGGAAAATCGCCTATGGGAAATCAGCGCTAAAGTCACCCCCAACGAAGGCGTGCAATTCTTTAACCAAGCCATGATGGATTTAGGCGCCATGGTATGTACCCGTAGTAAGCCTAAATGTGAATTATGCCCACTACAGTTAGGCTGCGTCGCATACGCCAACCATTCATGGCAAAACTATCCGGGTAAAAAACCGAAACAAAAAATTCCTGAAAAAACGGCTTGGTTCCTCATTCTGCAACACGGAGAACAGGTTTGGTTGGAACAACGTCCACCGTCAGGTATCTGGGGAGGCTTATTTGCTTTCCCGCAATTCGAAACACAGCAACAAATGCATGAATGGCTGGCGCAAACGGGGATCAAACATGACACTCCAGAACAATTAATTGCGTTTCGCCACACTTTCAGCCATTTTCATCTGGATATTATTCCTGTTAAAGTTAATATTCAGGCATTTACTTCAGCCATGGATGAAGGCAAAGGACTTTGGTATAACTTAAATCTCGGTGCAACAATCGGCCTAGCTGCGCCGGTTGAAAGCTTACTTCAACAGCTTGCCGTGCCGCCTGATATTCTGAGGAAACAATAATGAGTAGAACAATTTTTTGTACTTTTTTACAACGTGATGCTGAAGGACAAGATTTTCAGCTATATCCGGGTGAGCTAGGAAAACGTATTTTTAATGAAATTTCCAAAGAAGCTTGGGGTCAATGGATGGCCAAACAAACCATGCTGATCAACGAAAAAAAATTGAATACGATGAACCCTGATGATCGTAAAATGCTGGAACAAGAGATGATAAAGTTCCTATTTGAAGGACACGATATCCATATCGACGGCTATACACCTGAAAAATAATCAATCGGTCTACCTGTTATTCGGTAGACCATTAGCTTGAATACTGTGGAATGTATGAAAAAACTGTTAGCCCTAACACTGCTGGTGCCTCTACTCATCTCCTGCTCCAGCAAGAAAGAATCTGATTTTAATCCTAACTATGTGAAAGACACCAATGGGTTCGATATTCTTATGGGGCAATTTGCCCACAATATCGAAAATATTTGGGGGATCAAAGAAGTTCTTATTGCCGGTCCTAAAGACTATGTGAAATATACAGATGAGTATCGTACTCGGAGCCACATAAACTTTGATGAAGGGACTATCACAGTTGAAACCATTTCCGCCGTAGAGCCTTCAGAACATCTGAAAAAAGCCATCATCACAACCTTATTAATGGGTGATGATCCAAACTCCATTGACCTATACTCAGATATTAACGATATTCCTCACAGTAAAGAGCCGTTCTTATTTGGCCAGGTATTAGATAATACTGGCGAACCCATTCGCTGGGAATGGCGTGCAACTAAATACGCTGATTATCTAATTAATAATAAAATGCAGCGCCGGCAGTCAGGAATGAATATTGTCTGGTCTGTCACGATGCAACTCGTCCCTAACCACCTTGATAAACGTGCCCATAAATACCTGCCATTTATCAAAAAGGCTTCGGCTAAATATGGTGTCGATGAATCGCTTATTTTAGCCATTATGCAAATCGAATCGAGCTTTAACCCCTATGCAGTCAGCCGTTCTGATGCCTTAGGTCTAATGCAGATTATGCCAAACACGGCAGGAAAAGATGTTTTCCGTTCCCAAGGTAAATCAGGTGTACCAAGCCGTAGTTACCTCTTCGATCCAGAAAAAAATATCGATACCGGTACAGCTTACTTGGCAATTTTACAAAACAGTTATTTAGGCGACATTCAAAATGCAACCTCACGCCGTTATGCTGTCATCACGGCCTATAATGGCGGTGCAGGTAGCGTACTAAGAGTCTTCCATAGCGATAAAAAGGCCGCTGCACAAAAAATTAATCAATTGGAACCTGGTGAAGTCTATGAAACGTTGTCAACAAAACACCCAGCAGCCGAATCGCGTAACTATTTAATCAAAGTTAATAAAGCGCAAAAAAATTATCGTCGCTAACCTTGTCATTGTATGAACAGAAAACACTCGTTTAAGCCTAGCGCTTTCGAGTGTTTTTTATTTCATTGTCTTTTTATTATGCTAATTGTTCAATCGTTGGCTAACATGTTGAAAAAAAGCGCATCTGATAGAAAGTTTTTTGAATTCACCTTGACTCCCACAGTGAA
This sequence comes from Providencia sp. PROV080, assembly GCF_033688105.1. Classification (NCBI taxonomy): domain Bacteria; kingdom Pseudomonadati; phylum Pseudomonadota; class Gammaproteobacteria; order Enterobacterales; family Morganellaceae; genus Providencia; species Providencia sp. PROV080. The sequence continues at coordinate 1,102,613 of NZ_CP096346.1, read as the reverse complement.
ATCAGGTTTAATACGCCTCGTTGCCCGGATAGCTCAGTCGGTAGAGCAGGGGATTGAAAATCCCCGTGTCCTTGGTTCGATTCCGAGTCCGGGCACCATCTTTCCTTTCGGAAATGGTGTAACCGTTTCCCTAGCACGGTCGCTGGAAGTGAGATCTCCAACGCTCGGTTAAAACTTGAATTTCAGTTGTAATCACGTTCATGACTTCTCACGTGGTTGACAATGATTTATCAAGTAAGGGTGTTTTCCTAGAACACCCTTCTCAATCAAATCCAGCTTATACACAAAGTTGATAAAATAGTCAACTTTGTGTAAATGTTTTTTATTTATATCACATCCTCTGTCTTTTTGATGCTAGCCTTGTAAGTTCACCACCTAATCCCATTGTTAAAAACTCACCTAACTCATTCTCCAAGATCCTGACTGTACTGTATGCATCCAGAGCAATATATTCCATAGTTGAAGAGAGACTACGGTGTCCTAACATCTGTTTCGTCAATTGCATATTACGTTCAGGATGTTTCATTAATGTCGTCGCCAGTGTATGTCTGAAACGATGGGGACTGACATGAAATCCACATTCCTTTGATAAACGACGGAAAAAAGAACGTATCGTCTGACTGAGTGGAGTTTCAGAGCGGGATAGTCGTTTATGATAAAGACGATGAACATCAAACAAAATATCGTTTTTATCCGCCCCGTGACAACGCATTTCCTCAACCAAGGGCGCCAGTAAACAACGTAGTGGCTGAACAAAAGCAATCTGATATTCCCGGTGATTTTTACTGCTTTCACTGCGCAATGTGATCGTACACTCCTCAAAATCCAGATCGCCAATATGCAGGTTAATCAGCTGGTTAAAACGAATAGCCGTCAGCCTCAGCGTTTCCAGCACAGCAAACCAGAATCGAGTGGGATAAACCGCACATGCCTGAAAGTGAGCCTGATCAGGTGGCAGCATATTTTCCTGTTGCTGAAATTGTTCCAGAATACGATAAATCGTTCTCAGTTGTGATTGTGTATAGACTTTTTTCTGTTTTTCACCCGGTTCAATTTGTGTTTCTGAGAACGGGTTTTCTTTAAGTGAAACAATCCCTTTTTTGATCCAATAATTATACAGAGACTGCATATGCCTGGTTTTTGTGTTCCATGTCCGTTCCCGGACTTTCTGAATATTCAGCTCATTTCTTCGCCATCTCAGCACATGCTCATGTGTCACTTCATCCGGTAGCGGTAACGCATTTTCACAAACTCCGCAATAACGCAGAAAAAGACGTACCATCTTACGGTATGTTTTCTCCGTATCCGGCCGTAATACTTTATTGTAAAAGTAATTACTCAGCATTTGCTCCCATACATCCACTTTCTGCTGATGTTCATCAGAACTGTGATTATCTTTCATAAACACCTCCTGCTTTTAACTTCCGACAATACGAATAAACAATGATTCCTCCGGCATATTCATGCCAAAAATCTGACGTCCTTTAATCATGTAACCATTGATTTTTTTATGGGATAACGTAATTAATGTTTTGTTATCACTCAGCGGATTCAGTTTTTCACCATAAATTCGAGCCCTGAAATGCCCTGTTTGTCGGGTATCATGACGAATAATCCGGTGCAATTTAAGGGATTCAAAAGAAGAAATAATATGGCCGATATCATCCGGATTTTTACCCGCCTCCTGTATGTACTGATAAAAAACAGCCGGACTCTGGCAAAACAAATACTCCATGACACAGTGAACCTTCGCATCCGGCGTATTTATTGCCAGTTTTCCGCCCAATAATCCGGACTTAAACCACGCCCAGAAAGCCTCTCCTTCATTTTTTATACTCAGACAGTTTTCGCGCTGTTCATCCTTCTCATCACGATTGCCCGTCTGAGTATCAGATAAGATTTCCGGCATTAAACCTGATAATTCAAGTGCATATTTCATATCCTCAGATAACGGAGGAGACATATCTGAGACAGTTTTTTCATCAGCAGAATCAAGTGCCCCATGGACAACCGCACCTTCTGCTTCTGCAACTACCATTAGCGGTATATCGCAGTGAATTCCGTTCTCTGTTTTTTCTGAAGTAACAGACTCCGGAGGCAATACAGATGTTACAGACGGAGTTTCAGGTTGTGGCTTTTGCGCCAATTCAGCAGGCGCCAATGACGCGATATCATTCTCCGGCTGCCCTGATAGCACTGAAGACGAAGCATCAGGCGCTGACATAGAAACAACGGAAGAAAATGCCGGCAATGCACCGGCGGGGAACGCAGCCAGAGCCTCATTCAGCACACGCTGTAAATCATTATCACCGTTTACCGGCTCGGTCACCACGTCAGACAACGCCTGAAGCGCCTTTGGTGTACCCGACAACCAGTGGATTACCTTCTCCGGTAATAGCCGGAAAGCCATCATGGCCCCCGTCGTCCGGCGAAAATGCGTCATATCCGGCACCGGCTCATGAAAGCGAAAACGATACGGTACGGTGGGCGCACTCATCCCCGGCTGCCACGCCGACAGGCTGTTCAGTTGTCCCTCAAACTGTGCCGTTAACGGTAACCAGTAAAACAGTCCGGTATAAAAAACACACACATTCCAGGCGCTGAACTGACGGCTCTGCTCTTCCGACGGAAGCCCGCGGGGCAGCATCTCTTTCTGGGACATCCGCATACACCAGGCTGTCGTATTCAGCGTTAAATCCAGCAATCCCCCTTCGCCGGCATATTTCCCGGTTTTTGATGCCGGCACACACTGAAGTCGTTCTGCCAGCGTCTGCAAAGGAGACAGGCAAAGTGCCCGGTACTGGTTATCCGGTAACGCTACCACCCGGCTGATTTGCTGTAACCAGTTTTGCCGCTGCGGTGTGGTCAGCAATACGTCAGCTGCCTGCGGTAAATAAAAGCCGTCACTGTCACGGATAAATAATGGCCTTTCCTGCGTGTTTCCCGGGGAAACACGCAATGTTTTCTCTTCCGCTTTCCGGGAAAGCGATTTACGAAACCACGGTAACATCGGTGTTACTGCCTCTTTAATTCGGTAAAAACAACAACGCAACATTAAATAAAACATAAATTATTTTAATATCAGGATAAGAATAAATAATAAATGCACCTTATTTTCATTACGTTAACTCATCCACAAAAATAATTCCGGCAACAAAACAGAAGATTACATGAATAATGTTTTATTATTCTGTCTCTGTCTGTTTCTGCTGCCAGGCACGGATGGCCTTTTCATACGCGTCCGCATTCACATGCTCCCGGGTCATTCCGCATTGCAGAATATTTTCCCGACCTGACCAGAAGCCCGCATTTCTGTTTCTTTCCACCAACTGACATTCCGTCAGGTAATAACGCCCCCACTCAGCCTGGCGCTGTTCATCCCAGACCAGGAAAACGCCCACAACCAGAATCAGTGGCAACAAAAGTCCGGCTGTGACAAAAAAAGGAAACAGAATTTCATTCCAAAAATCCTGAGCCCACTCCCTCACACCCTGCCCAAATTCACATCTCATCACACTCTCCCCCATCTCATTCAATGACGGCATCACGATAACAATGCGGGAATAAAACAAAAGCCGAAATTAGTTTTCCGAAAAAAATAAAAAAACCCGGTATCACTACCGGGTTTTCAGTCAGTTAAATCAGTACGGAAACCTCACCCTCCGTAATGTGGCAATGAATCAAGAATATAGTCCGGTCCCGTCACATCCTGGAAACCGTCCTCATTCTCTTCATCACTGAACTCAATCTCATCAGATTCATGGTCGGTTAACCGGCCATGGTCATACTCGCTGTATCCGCAGAAACCACAGCCTTCTTCGGCATAGACATGACGGACCTGACAGCGGAAACGCGCAGACAGAGCACACAAAACCGCTGCTGACGGCGGCCCCCACGGAGTATCAAACTCTGCGGATAACTCCGTCGCATACCCGCCATCAATACAGTGAAAACCACTGCCGTTCGGCCATTTCACACCATAACGGCACTGATAAAGGTGATATGTACTGTTACCGGGGGCAAACGCCTGCCAGCGCGCCTGCCGCCAGATGACCTCCGGTGTTTTCCATAAACAGCCGTTAAAACCGTGTAATTCAGCCGCAAGGCTGGTCGGTAACAGAGTCCGCATATCCATCGGTATGGCTTCTCCGGTACTGCGAAGGTACTGAATATCCTCCCAGGCTGTCGCCACCCGGCTCTCATCCTCTCCGGTAAACCGGTTAAGCCAGTCAAAACTGCTTCCCGATAACAACGGGGACAGTCTCGCTTTCTGCGTCGCCGTCAGCGAGTCCCAGGAATGGTACGCCCCGCCTTCAGATAACCACATCTGATACCACTGATGGATTTGCTGACAACATGACGGTGTCAAATCCGGTGCAGTCATCAGCAGGTCAACCCAGTGCGTGAAAGCCGTGTTTCCCGGGGAAACAGGCCCGGTTGCACCGTATGAAGTCAGTTCCGGTAACGGCGGAAAAGACAGCGGTCTGACCGGTTTCAGTATCCCCGCGCAGCCGGCCAGCAACAAATGCAGACTTTGTGCTATCGCCGTCTGCCAGGCGGGTATCCCATCATCCGCATATATCCAGTGTTTAAGAGCCGGCATATCCGCCGCGTTGTGTAAGGTGATGTCAAGTCGGTTCGAGCACCAGTTTGGCATGATGATGTCCTCTTTTCAGAATAAAAAAGAGGGCTTATCCCGTGAGGAACAAGCCCTCACGGGAAAGATGTCAGTCGTTAATCGTTAAGGATTATCCGGCATGACATCCGGGTTAATGGCACCGCTCAGCTGAGCCTGTGCAAGTAAGGCATCGCTGTCACTGACATACGGGGATGCCGGCAGATAACAGGATGCATTCAGTTTATCCAGGTGGTACTTATCCACCAGACGGTTGACCACCGATACCGGCGATATCCCGAGTTCAATCATCCGGGACACCTCAGCATCATCGGACAATCCGGTATCACTCAGCGTAATGCCGTAATGCACTTGCAGTAACTGATGTACCAGTAACTGAAAGCGGATAATGGTCATTTTGTTCATCGCAGTCTCCTACGCGGCCTGTCGGGATGCGGCCACATTCAGTAAAAACTCACAGGCCTGGCGGGCCTGCCCGGCGGCCCGGAACAACGCTTTTTTGTCCGATTTCAGTACCCGCAGCCAGCTGTCAAGATAGCTTTCATGGTTCACTTCTCCCTCGACGCTTAACTGCGCACAAAGAAAAGCGCTGCCCATTTCCGCAACCAGCTCCTCAAAACTGTACAGCGGGTCACCAAACTTCAGGGACGATGAGGTGATGCCTTCACGGGCCAGCCTGGACGGATGACCGGTACTGTGCACCAACTCATGCAGTAAGGTGGCCTGGTAATCGGCATTCCGGTCAAACTGTGACGACAGCGGCATCACAATCCGGTCCTGTGACGGACTGTAATACGCCCGGTTCTGCGCCGCACTGGTCACCTTCACGCCGCTGGCATTCAGGATATCCAGCACCCGGTGCGTGGCCGGCAGGGTTATCCCTGCTGTCTCCTCTCCGGGTAGTCGCCGGTTTTCGTAAAAATGCGCCGGCAGGTCATCACACTGGGCTATGTTAAATAACGGATTCGCCTTTATCATCGGCACCTCCGTCATCACCACCTCACCGTGTTCATCCCGCAGCAGCTCACCGTGACGGTCTTTTGCCGGCACCTTCACCGGTTTGAATATCACAGTATTCGTCGCCATTTCGCCTTTACGGACATGGCCACCCAGTTGCTGTGCCTGACGGTAAGTCAGCCAGATATCGTAACCAAAGCCCTGCTCCGCCGCCGACAACCATAACAGCAGCACATTTATCCCCTGGTAGGAATGACCGGTCAGGGCGTTCACCGGAAAACCGGTGCCTGTCCCTTCCGACGGCCGCCATGGTCGTTTCCACGGACGGGTGCCTTTTTCCAGCGCGGCCACAATACGGTCAGTCACTTCCTGATAAATATCGCGAACCGGCTTATCCGCTGCCGGACGGCGTTTACGGTCAGATTTTTTCATCGGAATACCCTCAATAAAAAAGGTGTATCCCGTCCTGACGGTGAGATACACCATCAGGTGAAAAAACAATATGGTTAATTTTCAACCGGCGTTTCCAGTGGAAACACTGATTAAAATGTGTTCAGTGCTTCCCGGGGAAACACCTTACCTGATTACCACCAGGCCACAAAAAACAGTGACTCTGCGTCAAAGTCAAACGTCTCCGTTATCTCTGACAGCCAGCGTCTGACGCCTTCCACATCAGCCCAGTACGCCTCATCATAAGCCGTTGAACCAAAGAAAAAGCCCTCAGTGGTCGGGAACCGTGTCTGACAGTTTTCCGGTGTCAGTGCCTGCAAGTCCTGCTGTAAAGCCCGCAGATGGGCCTCTGTCACCAGCACCTTTTCACAGTTCTCAAAAGCCCCGATATGGTCATGCACCCACTTAAACAGCGCATTAACCTTACGGAAATACCCGACTTCAATATCGCCGTCGCTGTCCGCTTCTGCGTAACGTGAGGCGGGTATCCGGCTTTTGTCTGTACCACGCTTTTCACTGGCATAAAAGTAAATATCGAGTCCCTTCTGCTCAGCATCTCTGACACACGATAACGCACACGCCAGCGTGTCCCAGTTGATCCCCAGCTCCGCATCAAAATGATGTGCAACATGCGTTAATGTTGCCCGTGTCTCTGCCGGACAAGCCGTTTCATCAACATAGGTAACATCATCGGGGAACCACATCTCACACAAGACGAATGCCTCCGGATTGCAGCGGGATAAATCCGCTATCAGTTCCCGTATCGTACAGGCTCTGGCCATTATCCTGCCTCCGGTAAACCTATCCCTTCCGGTAACGTCAGGATAAGATAAGGAAATACCTGACTGACATAGTCCAGCACCGGCTGCCAGTCCCGGATATCCCCGTCAGAAGAGACCGAAAAATATCCCGGGCACAGGTTGTACAACAACAGTAATGCCGCGACTACAAACACGTCATAGGGTTTGTATGCTGTCTTGCAGAAATCCCAGTAGTCCTCTACGGGGATTTCGCGCTGAACAATAAACGTCTCATGATTCATGTCATCAGCCGCATTACCGTTAAAACAAAGCGCCTCACCGTCGTCGGTGAATAATGAGCCATCATTCAGCCGTTTTTCCTCCAGGCCATCACACAACACAATAGGTTTATCTGGGTATCCGCCGCAAATCTGCTCTGCGGATATGGGATTGGCCAGATAGTGGTGATAGAGCTTGTCCAGATGTTCACGGAAGTTCTGCCACATCAGGGGGTCAACGCTTTGTTTTTGTGTAAAATAATGTGTATATCCCATGTGATAAATCCTCATTCTGATTAAAAAAATGGCGGATTCATCTCCTGACGGAAATCAATCCGCCGGGCGGGGTCATAACAAAAAGTCAATGGTGCTATCAGTACAACAAATCAGCGACACCAGGCATAACGCACCTGTGCCAGCTGGTATGTCAGTGCAAATCCGGCACGGGAGGCCGCTTTTATGGAACAAAATGTCCTGCTGTCCAGCGAGGTTATCAACGAATGAAAGCGGTATTCTTTCGAATGCGCGCCCAGACGTACAGTAATGCGGATCCTGAACTGCCGGGGATTCACTTTCACCACCGTCGCACGGTAAGCGCGCCGGCCGGTTCGGTTACTTATCCACGGTAATTCACCGGGTATCCCTGACGAAACAAACGGTATACGGTCATAAAAACGGTACAGCCGTTGCATGATCAGACTCAGAAATGAAAACGGTTTGTTTTCTGGCAGTAAAACAGACATGTGTGTTTCTCCGGTAAAAAAAGACGGAGAAACGTCCACCTGACGGGGAGTTTCCCCGTCGGGTAGGTAAGTAAAAAAAGAATGAATGCCGGCAAATCAGTCGCTCAGTTCGATACCGACAAGGTATTCATCAGCCATCTCCATTGCCATCCATTCACTGACGGTCTCATCCAAGCCGGCTTCACAGCCTTTCTGCCAGATCACTGCATCAATCCGCTGACCGATATCCGGTAAACGGCGAAGCAGACATGCCGGCCAGGGTCTCATCAGACCATCCGCACGCCACAGTAATAATCTGCCGTAAGCAAATCCGGCATCATAAAGCGTACACTTCATCAGCGAAATGGAATGAGGGCGGTTTTGCTCACCGGCATACCTTTCAGCCAGTTTCAAATCAGCCTCAACATTTCGCAGTGTCCGGGCTTCCTCAACCAGCCACATCAGCCATTCCCAACTCCGGGAATAGCGACAGACGTGATCGGCCACAAAGAACAGTCCGCGGGTAATGCCATAAATCATGGTTATCAAACCTGATCAGTAAATGGAAGCAGCCCCATTTCAGGGTAGCTGACTGACACCTGTGAGTCCGTTAAATCAGTCGGTTACATGCTTTTCATTTTCGTGTTGCAGGCAGCAGCGGTAACCCCAGCGCCAGGCTTCATTCCAGATTTCCGGATCGAGCCGCTCAGCGATGACTGTCAGCCGGTGAAGCAAAAATGCGGGGGCACCGGTTTGCGAGTCCATAGTAAATCAGGGCGCCAAAACGAAATGCCGTTGTATACAAATCAAGCTCAATAAACGGCAGTTCTCTGTAATCTCCGCTCTGATACATCCGTTTTTCGTCCAAACGTATCACCTCCAGTTCTTCTGCGGTGATTTTCAGCATCCGGGCATCATTAGCAACGGCCTTCAGTTGCTGAGAAACACGGGAATGCGGAAATAAATAACTGGCAATACCAGACATTACGTGGGCAACACCATAATTCAATGTAAAAAGAGTCATAAGGGCTATCCTCAGATAAGGGAATACAGCCCTCACGGGATGTTTTCCCGTATGGGTCATAAAATCAGTGAATGTCCGCCGTTAAGCACCAAACATCAGCGCTTCAACCGGATCTTCAAACTGTGCATTTTTGATCGCATCGTTGTAGATACGGCGAAAGTCAGACGCATAAGGCGTTTGCTCAGCCGCTTTCCAGACAGCGCGGACCATTTTCTCAAGATGTGGACGGGTAAAATCAGCCTCCACAGATAACGCGCCCAGTTGCTCTGCAACGGCACTGATTATCCAGAAGTTTGGCGGAAAATTATCTTCGTCCGGGTGCTCGCCAATATCCAGACGGACAAAAGCAAGAACCATGTCGAGCTCACCTGAGAGGTGATGCAGTTGCGTGAGAGAGTGCAGATCGTCAAAAAAAGACGATTCCGGAAATGTAGATACCTTCATTGAATTTCTCCTGAAAAAACGGAGAAATTCCCTGATGACGGGTGATTTCCCCGTCAGCGGGCAGGTTATATGAAGCGTTGCGTAAAAATAATCCTGATGATAACGCTATTCTGTTATCACCCTCCGTCGATTTCAAGGACGAACGGAGTTCTGTCATCGCCCGTAGGCTCCCGTCTCAGATGACCCGAGGATTGGCAGTGGCAATCACCCGTAGGCGTTCCTCTCAGATTGCCGGAACATTGGCATTGTTGTCACCCGTAGGCGCTTCTCTCAGACAACCGAAGCATTGGCAAGTTGCATTACGCAACGAGATAAGCAGATTCATTTTTAGCCGTTTTTTTATCTTTGTCAATCCTGCCCATTCAGGATTTTTACCACTTCTCTGATCACCCGTACTCCCCCTTTACGGGTAATATGTATTCCATCATCAGTTCGTACAGTTTCATTATGAATAACAGATTGCCATTGCGTTCCTAATATATGAGGCTGATTAATATCCAGATAATGAATATTTAATAACATCGCACTGTGTTTAATTATATGCCGGGTATGTATTAAATAACGTTCATGTTCCGGATTTTTTAAATGTGGTGGAGATATCCAGACAATTGTCGCTAACGGATTTTCACTTTGAATTTCAGCAATGAATTGAAATACCAGACTGTAATATTTCAGCCATTCATCCGAACCATATTGAACAAAATCATTTGTTCCGAGACTAATAATCACATTATCAAACTCCCGCAAATCGAAATTATTCACGAAAGCGATCCAATCTTTTTTACTTTTATTTATTAACCCCGAACCGGAAACATATTCTGTTTTTATTTTTTCATCCAAAACATATTTTGCTGACATTTCATAAACAGCCGTTAATGAATCACCTAAAAATAACGTCTTCGCCATTAACGGAAAACAAAAAGCAAAATTAATAAACAAAATAATTAAACAGACTTTCATTTTTATCTTATTCCTCAATATCTCCTTTCTGACTATAAACCCGTTTAATATAATCGCCACGACCGTCACCATGCCCTAAATCCATGGAGGTTAATGCATAGGCTTCCTTTTGACTGAATCCCTGACTGAGATAATATTTTTCAACATCCTGAGCATAGGCATACCGTAAACCATGATTTGATTCTTCGTGAATAAATCCGCCTATCCGTCGCATCACATTAATATAACGATCTTTGGCAGAATGTAATGACGGACGATTAATTAAATAACCGTTATGTTTATCCGCATATTCAATGGCTTTATTAATTAATGTTAATACACGGGCTTTATCCGGCACTAATGCTTCACGGGGTCTGCCTCCTTTTGTCCCAAAAACCACATGAACGCGATCTTTACCGTTTTTAAGCGCCTGTTGCCAGGTCCGTAATGATTTTACTGACTGCACGGCTTCTTCATTTCTCAATCCCAGACTACGGGATAACTGCATAGTTAATGCCACCCCCTGATCATAAGGCTCAATCCGAGCGAGCGCTTCGTGAAAGCGCTCGTCCGATATCGCGGTACGGGTGCCAGCCCTGCTGGCACCTGAAAGCCCCAGCGCCTCATTACTGAGGCGCTCATGTTTAGGGTCAGCCAGTTTATGACGTCCGGCAACACGAAATATCGCCCGGATAGCCGACATTTCGTTTTGACAGCTGCGTAAACTGATATTCTGTTCTCTGCGGGCATGGATATACATTTCAATATAGCGGGATTTCAGTTGCTCAACAGATCGTATCTGAATATTCAACCCGGCCAGCTCTGCCGCAACCCGTTCTGCAATTTTGACCCGGTCTGCAATGGTTTTAAAGCTCCCTCCGGCCTGACGTGCAAGGATATGCATTTCACGGGACAGGGCTTTTGCTCTTCTGGACATTCTCTGATTCTCCGCCTCTTTCGCTCTCAACTGGTTACCTTTTCCCGGCGCGACGGTTTTATATTGCGCATCCTGCGACCTGACAGATACCTGAGCACCGGGGCGATAAAAGGTTGAGTTGTTGAGAGGTATCAAATCAGTTCTCTGAACTGTTTGCGGTCATCAGACCGGCCCCCGTTATCAGGGCACCTCCGTCCGTCAGTTTCCTGACGTCGCCTTGGTATCGTGTCGTTTTTTCTCCTTTTTTCATAATGTTATACGTTTTTATCATCATATAAACGTTGAGCGTTGAAAGACTTTCAGCCGTTCTGAGCAATGCATTACATGTCTGTCAGATTGTCAGTTTTGCTGTAAGACCAGTATTGAAGCGTTCTGAGCGTATGCACTTGCGTGCGTCACTTTGTCTTCGTTTCACTTGACGAAAGTGACGCACGCCCATCATTCTGCTGCTCAATGTATTGCTCCGAAGATGCCGCTTTCCAAAGCTGCGCAATGGAAACGCGTCATACCGGGCATACAAAGGTTGCAGAAAGCAGGACGTATTCGTCAGAACACATCAGAAGAGGCAGATACACGTTATCGCATACTCTGCTTTTTTGTGGATATCCGGGTGACCGGATAGCTGTGACATGGTCACTGAAGTGCAGTTAATCCTGATGATAACGCTATTCTGTTATCACCCTCCGTCGATTTCAAGGACGAACGGAGTTCTGTCATCGCCCGTAGGCCCTCGTCTCAGATGACCCGAGGATTGGCAGTGGCAATCACCCGTAGGCGTTCCTCTCAGATTGCCGGATTGGCATTGTTGTCACCCGTAGGCGCTTCTCTCAGACAACCGAAGCATTGGCAATGTTGCATTAAGCAACGGTGTAACGTGGTAAATTTAATCAAACTTTCTTTTTTCGTCAATACCCGATAAAGAAAAAGGAGAATATTTTACATCCTCCTTTTTCTCTTTATTAAATATCCCCTTGTTGGTTCTTCATCGTATTAATAATCAATGCCATCTTTAATCACGAAAACTCAACAATCAGATATGTTTTTATTTGGATTTATCATAAACATCCCAAACAGGCGGTTTATTTTTCATAGAGTCAACAGAAACACGTAAGAAGGGCATATTAGTTTTAAATGTTAAAATAAAATCCAAGGACATTCTATTACAAACAGAAAAAAAACGTTTTTGTTCTTCATCAGTAAAATTTTTTTGTTTTGGGAATATAAATAAACTCCCTAAACTAACCTGACAATGTATATAACATTTCTCACCAAACCAGCTCACTAACTTATCATGATATTTTTTTCAGTAATCGTAGTCAAATATTCTTTTCTGTAAAATTTAATACCTCTCTCGATCATTAACCAAAAGAAACTTTCTTTATTCTCAGAATAAAAATTATTACAATCCCCATTACCTTCCAAAGCATCATTGTCATTTTTTTTATTATATAAACATCCTTTGTTACCATTTAATGTTGTTTTTCTCCTTGAGTATTGCTTCCTTATTTTACTGAACCAACCCCTCCTCCTCCACAAATATCCCGCCCCTATTAAGACCACAAACCAAAAAATAAAATTCATATTATCATCTCCTATATACAAGGACTCGGATACATATTAAAAACTTACTTAAACTGACATAAAAAATCAAATTCAATAAATCCATCCAGATGAAAGAATAAGATTTTTATATGAAGGCAACAAAAAAGTTATACACATACCCACCGCCACCATCAGGGCCGATGCCCTGTACGCTCCCGTTTACCCGATTGCTTGTTGGCATCGGGTTGCACTGGCTTGGTGACCGTGGATATGTGCATAACTCACAAGATGTAGACAATGATTAAAAATCGACCTAAAATTGTATTAACGATAGACGACAAGCATGAGATAAATCAGACTCACTGATTACCGGAGGGGGAAATGAGTGATAAAACAGCCGCTTCCAGAGGAGAACGCTGGGGCATAAAAGCAGCTTATAAAGCAAAATGGCTAATCAAAAAATTGAAGGCTTTCGATAAGAACTGTGTGGCAAGCGCCAAAAGCAAAAATATGCCGGGTTGGCTGGGGCATATTCCACTGGTATCTATAACTCTCGCAGTCATCGCGTTACTGGCTTATTTCAGTTTGTACATCCTATTTACCTTTGGAGCGTTGGTGATTTTATTTTCTGTAATAGAACACATTGATATTTCTTCAGGAAATAACATTCAATCCACTGATAACAATAATGAATGGCAATCCAATCTCGTTGGCAATAGTGACGACTTTAGAAATGGCAACCAAGGTTTTGGATATTATATGAACGGAATAAATATTGACGAAGATTAGCCAGCCACAAAACTAAATTTTGCAGCTGGCTTCAAAATATTATTAGTTAACTTTTTTAGAAATAGCTTGTTCTGCTAACTGTCCTCCTTTCCCCCCCGCACTATGCGCAGGTGAAGTCGCGTTAGATGTCATATTACCTAGCTCGGACCCAACTTTAGCTCCAGCCCAACCAAATGCTGTCAACCACAACGCCGGCAACACCAAAAACATCGTTCCCATTACCAGGTTCATAATGACATCATCAGACGTGTTCTGAAGCCCGTTCATATTCCACTGACTGTGCGTATCGGAATTATACAGTGCCTCCATCATCCAGCTGTCTATCCAGCGTGCCAGCTCCCACCAGAATGTCAGAAAGTTCAGCGCAAATATCACAAACGTCACCGTTATCGCCGTCTTAAATTCATACGCCGAAAACATCAGCACCATCGGGATCATGATATACACCGCCATTAACATCAGCCCCTGCACCATCGGTAAGGACTGTCGCATCGTATCAAAGGCAGGGAATGCCCCCAGTGACGCCAGCGAAGTCCCGGCTACCCCTCCCATTCTGGCCAGCTCATTCATCACCGTCATATCCGCATTACCCCCGTATCCCCGGTATACCCGGCCGCCGGAGACATCCAGATTCGCCGGACTCACCAGCCGGCGGACGATGGCCTCCTCAAACTCTTTCGAGTTTTTATTAATCAGCTTCATCGCCGCCCGGGCACGCAGCCACATCCCTTCATCGGTCTGCTCTTTGACAAGTTTCAGTAACCCTGCATTCGCATCATTCCACCACTGATAACAGGTCGGGTAACCGTTGCCGTTGACATTCGCATACCCGTCATCCCGGTCGGCATCCCAGGGAAAGCCCGCCCGCGGTGTCCGTGACTGGATCTGATGATATTCCCCTTTCATAAAGGTGGCCGAGCCTATCCAGGTGATATCCTGTAACGTTTTTTCATCCTGTGTTTTTCCCTGATCTTTCGCTTTCCAGTCATACAGGGCACGTGAGTAACAGTCATCCGTAAAATCCTGAAGTGCGGCAGCCAGCGCCGGATTTTTAATGTTGCTGTGCTGCACCTCAAAACGCACCTGACGCAAATCCGGCCGGCACGGAATGCTGGCCACCGCCGCCTGAGTCACCCCTTTCGACAGCTTATGTACCAGCATCCACCACAGCGGGATTTTGGCTGTCTGATTATCCAGTGACGACACCACGCCGCTGTAACCGGATTCCGCCGGCTTCACCGGGGTCCAGGTGCCGCAGGTTTTGGTCCGGCTGGTATCAAATTGCAGGGTACTGACACTCACCTCCATCAACGGCACACAACAAAACAGGATCACCACAAAGGCGCCGTAAAGCGCGTTCTCGATACGCACAATTGCCAGTGAACCTTTGTTACCCTCATCCTCCCCCTCTTCCCGCACTTTCAGCCAGATCCCCAGCACTTTAAAGACCAGCGGCAGCGCAAACAGCCCGGTGCTGGTCAGTACCGACCACAATCCGTTATTCACCACCCAGGCCAGCAGCGTGAGAAAATACTCGAGATAACTGTTTGTCATCATAAGCCGTCACCTCCCGCCCAGACTGACCATTCACTCACCGCCACAAAGGCGGCCATCGCCAGCCCGCTGCGCTTCAGACTGCGCCGGGCCGTCTCACTGACTTTCGGGTGGTGATACAGTTTCCATAATCCAACCGCCACGGCTCCGTACAACACACACCGCCAGACCAGCCAGAACCAGCGGGCACGGTAAAACGCCCGGCGCAGACTGTCCGCCTCACCGTAATAACTCAGCCCCAGCTGAGCCACCGCCAGCAACACCACCATACTGAGCAGGGTCAGCCCGGTTACTTTCAGCACCGGCCATAACCGGCGCCCGGTTTTTCCTTTCGTCATTTAACGTCCTCCGGTGTCACTGTTTTGCTCCAGTCCCTGTACACGCACATCCGTATTATCTGGGGTCTGGGTGGCAGGGTTCACCTGTGTCCGTTGCTGATCACGCTCAATCACCGTCAGCATCGCGTTATTGGCAATGGATTTACGCACTTCCATTTCCGTTTGCAGCATCCCGATTTCGCGATCCAGCTGGTCAACCGACTGGTTACCGATCTCCTGGGCTTTCGGAAAATTACCGGCATTCGGCTCCCCCTGGCCGGTGATCAGCATCCGGCGCATCGTCAGCGCCAGCTCCATCGTGTCCGCCATCGCCAGCTCACCGGCCAGACGCTGTGTTAATGCCGTTTTATCCGGATCCCGGCGCAGCGCTTCAATCACCCCCCGGGAGACCGTCAGGCTGCCGGTTTTCAGTTTCGCCAACTCTGCCGCCCCGACCGCGCCCCGGCTGTTCACCAGTTTATGCAGCTGTTCCAAATTTTCCCGGGTGGTGGTCTCCAGCACCGGTGCCAGCCCGGTTCCTGGCTGGGAACTGCCCGGTTGCTCCGCCTCACCGCCGCTCTGACAATCCGCCGGATTGGTGCAGGTGCGGACCGATTTGCTGCCCAGCACCTGTGTGACCACCTGAGCGGCTTCCTCACTGTTGGCAAAGCGCCTGCAAGCGGCTCCGTTACACTGGCCGGCCGGCACCGGGGCCGTACTGGTTGCCGGCAGACCGTTCATGATATTAAAGCCGGCCTGTGCAAAATCCTGCGCCGGCTGAATCGCAGGCTGACCAACCCCACCGCGCTGTTTCCCGCCTATCCATACAACCCCTTTATCGCCACTGCTTTGCTGAATTTGCTGGTCAGTTTTTACCGCATCCCCGTCACTGTTATTGATGATATTCTTTGCTTCTTCGAGGATCGCCGCCTGCGTCCACTGATTATTTTCTGAAAAGTCCATCATCCGTTTAGCCATGTTCTGACAGTTCAGCTGCGCCTTATCAAACGCCACATTAGCCTGCAACACCCCGTTGGTCAGCATTTCATACAGGCCGGGATTCGCCCGCTGGATAGCCATCGCCGGCAGACTGGCCACCGCCCCGGTGGCATTCTGGATCACCTCACTCATCAGATTCTTAAAGCCGGCCGTCACCCCGTTCAGCTGGTTGCCCACCGTGGTTTTGATATCAAAATTGCCGCACATCAGATCACTGTTCCAGCCCATGCTCATCCCCAGACGTTGCAGATTACTGCGCCCCGGCGGCTGGGATAACACCGTGCCGCCGCCCAGGTTGTAGTACAGTTTGTCGGAGACCGCGCCGGAAACATTTGCGCCGTAGCCGATATCATTCGCACCGGCAGAAAAATCCAGCCCGGCCCGGACAGAAAATGCCGGTACACTGCATAACACCATCAGTGTCAGCGCCGGCGGAAAAAACGTGTGTCGTTTTGCTTTCATCATCTTAAAATCCCTGCTTAAAACGTTGTGCTGTACAGAAATTTTTGCCCCATGCGCTTGCAGCAGCTGTACGGCTGCCACAATGCCCAGGCATAATTACCGTCCTGTGCCTGTGCTCCGCCCTCATCCGGAAACACCGCACAGCTGTTTTTCAGCCCCGGCGACAGGCGCTGCCATTTATGGTTTTTTGTCCCGGTATTCTCCGTCACCGCGTCCGGCGGCCAATAGCCATCCCGGCGGTTGCCTTTCAGGGGCACATAGGTATGCGCCTGCCCGGTGCGGGTCATAATATCTGCCACGCGCTGCGCCACCACAGCCGCCGCTTTATCCCCGTCCTGCTGGTTGACAAAACCGCTGCGCGGATAGAGATTTCCCCACATGTTGCCCCGGCTCTGCCCCCCGATTTCCCGTTTCCCGGGAATTATCGCTTCCGGATACGCCATTTCCGGCACACCGAGCCGCCACGGCACACTGTCGAGCGTGCTCAGGTAATAAGGAAACAGCGGTGTGGCTGCGCTGTCACAGGAATACCCCGGAATACTGCCGCCGATAAGGGTGGTTGCCGGATGACCGATAGCATCCGCATAAAAAAAGTGCAGGGCGGTTTTACGTTTTGCCTCAAACTTCTGTTCACTGTTTCCGCCCCCGGCAGATACCCCGCTCAGCACGCCGGTCACGGCATTTTCAATCCCGCCGGCCGCCCCGCTGACCAGTGACATTTCCCGCCACGGGTTTTCACCCGGGGCATGGTAGGCCGAGACCACCGCCTGCGGAATAAAATGTGACACCCGGACAGATGTCCGGATACGGCAGCCGCCCCAGCCACACTTCAGCCAGTAGCAAATCCCGCTGATACGCCAGCTGATACACGACGGTGAGGCCGCAGAAGCGACCAGAGTGGCGGTACTCAGACTGGCTTCCGCCACCGGCACCAGTGAACAACCGAGTAACAAAGCCCCCGCCAGACGCCGGCGATGTGATTGTCGGGTCATGGTTGACCTCCTCCTTCCTGTTGTTCCCGGTACTGCTGTATCTGCGTCACCGCCTGTGCAATATCGGTGGTGCCGTAAACCACCCACTGCGCATCAACGACGACCGCCGGCAGAGATGACACCCCCAGCTGCCAGGCCTGAACCACGCCCTGATAAGCCTGCCGTAATGCCGTTTCTCTGGCCTGCCAGGCCGGACTTTGTAACAGGGCGGTGATGTGCGGGGCATCCGCTTCACTCAGTTCCGTCCCCGGCTGAAGCAGGGCCTCATCCAGCAGGCGTTCAGGCGCATCCAGATACACCACCTCAAACGGGATGTCCGTCTGCGGCAGAGCGTCATCCTGCGTGGTATACAGCACCACTGCCGCCCCGGCGGTCAACGGCAGGCATGACAGCGACAGCATCAGCAATCCGGAAAGAGATAAAAATCGTTTTTTCATTCGGTCAGTCCTCACAAACGAACGGTGAGAGAAGAAAAGCGCATCAAAACCCGCCGGTGACCGGCGGGTTTTCACCGGTTACCAGCCCACCGCAAACCCGGCGCCGATACTGGTATCGCCGCCGTTATTCCATGACGCATTCAGGCGCACATTGGTATTGGCCGTCGGCTTATACTGCACCCCGGTGGCTATCGCCTGTGCATCACGGTAATGCCCCATCGCCATCCCGAACGAAAAACGCTCACTGTTCACATACGGAATGGAAGATATTGCGGTCACCCCGGCAATCCCCGCATTGGCCCGTTTCTCCACCTGACTGATTTTATTGTCCAGCTGACTGAAACGCTGGTCGGTATACTGCCGGGCATTGTCCAGCACCGTGTGGGTCACCTGCCCGAACGTCTCATCGGTATAGCGGTTTGCGGCCGCCAGGGTCTGTTCCTCCCCCTCAATACGGGCCTGCTGCTCTTCCGTAATCCGCTTGTTTATCTTCGCCTCACTGTACTGAATGCTCACATCGGTGTAGTCCATGGCCTGTTTCAGCGTCTGCTTATCGCCGGCAATACGCGCATCCCGCTCCTCATCCAGTTGCCCTTTGTTGACCGCATCCGTTTTTGCAATGCCGGCCGCCACATGCGTCAGAAAACGTTCCTGACCTTCACGGCCGACGGACACGCTGTTATCCCGGTCAGCCAGGCTGCCGTCCCCCAGTGCCACACTGTTTTTCGCCAGCGCCCGGGCATCCACACTCAGTGCCACGGATTTTTCGCCCAGCGCCAGACTCTTATCCCCGACCGCAACAGCCTGTTTACCCTGACTCAGCGTACTCTGCGCCTCATTCAGGGCTTTATCCGCCGCCTGATATTCCGCCTGTTTCTGCGCCAGTTCGGCTTTCACCTTCTCCAGATCCCGGATGTTTTCCAGCTCGGATTGCGTCGGACGCAAATCAGACAACTTTGTATCCAGCGCGGAGAGATCCTTTTCCAGCCGGGAGAGTTGCGTTTCTGCCTGCTTCAGTGCCTGATCGGTGACGGCTTTTTCCGCCGATAACTGCTGTTTCAGCTGTGTGGCCTGTGACGACATGGCCTGTGTGTGACTGAGCGCATTGTCCTGAAGGTACTGATCCACTTTTTGTTTCAGCGCCTCCGGGTTGGTATTCAGCCCGACGGTGTTATCCCGGGGACGGCTTTCCAGTACCAGCAGTTGCTGTAACTCTTTGGCATAATCCGGGCTGTCCGGCGATAAACTGTTGACCTTATCCAGCTGGATCAGGTAGTTCAGCTGATTCTCATAGCGGGTGAAAATACCGCTGACCATCTGATTAAAGGTGCCTTCATCGATGTTATCCAGATACAGCTCTGACAGGATCTGCTTCCCGGCCTCTGTCACCCCGGTGAGCCCCTGCTCAATTTGCTGCCGGGCATTTTTCTGATAAGCCTGATACAGATTCTTTTTCCCGTCCGCAGAGGTGATCAGGGCGATTTTGGCCAGCTCTTCCTGATAACCGGCAACGCCCTTCAGGGCCGCGGTATTCAGGTGTAAACGGGATAATTGTTTCTTCTGCTCGCTGTCCGTGACCGCATCCGACCACAGCATCGCTTTATCACTGTGGCCGGCACTCAGTACCGGGGACAGGGCCACACCCTGATAGTTGGTCGTAATCTGAGAACCGGTTTTCTCTTTGATGGTTTCATTAACCAGAGCACTTCTGGTTTTCGCTTCAATATAGGCATTAACATAACTGACATAAAACTGCGTGTCATTACTGACCGACGTATCCTGCTCAACCCGTTTTTTCACTTCCTGAGCC
The DNA here is from genome assembly GCF_033688105.1 of Providencia sp. PROV080. NCBI lineage: Bacteria > Pseudomonadati > Pseudomonadota > Gammaproteobacteria > Enterobacterales > Morganellaceae > Providencia > Providencia sp. PROV080. The sequence continues at coordinate 1,082,584 of NZ_CP096346.1, read as the reverse complement.
AGACGGTCAGCCTGCCCCTGCTGCCACAACGCCACAAAATTCTCATCCACAATCTGTGAAACCGCCCCCAGATTGCGTTCATAAATCTGTGCCATCCGGTCAGCGACCTGCTGTGCCTGTGTCACCTGCTGCTGTTGCGCGGTACGCTGACCCGCCAGGGTCTCCTGTTGCTGCAACAACGGTTTCATCGCTTCCTGACGCTCCAGAATATTGCTGTTCGCCAGCGATTTACTGTCAAACAGGGCCTGCGTCTGCATGTACTGCTCATGCGCCTGCGCCCTGTTCTGCAACAGGGCATTCTGGGCTTTCATCGCCGCCTGCGCCTGTTCCGCCGTCATATTGTTCCCCAGCGCCATACTGCCCTCACCGACAGCCGTACTGTGCTGCCCCGTGGCCACGGCCGTGTCCCCCAGTGACACGTTTTTGGCCTGTAAAGCGCAGGAATAACTGACAACCAGCGACAAAAGCGTTACTTTAACTCCCGTCGTTTTCATGACGTCATGTTTCCTCTTTTTAACATACCCAATGAAGCGGCCGGGTAAGCCGTGCTGCAACACGGTTTACCCACTCCCTGCTCCACCCGTTTCATCATCCCGGCACCCGGGGCGGTAACCCCCGTTTCCGGTCAAGTTCATCTGCCACCCTGAACGCCGCTTCCAGCTCACTGCATCCGTATTGCTCCATCAGCACCCGCCGTTGCTGCTTCTCCTCTTTTTCCGTCATCCCCAGCGCCAGATATAAGCTCGGCTGTACCACCCGGAACAGCGCCTCCACTTTCCGCGCCAGCACCACCCCTTCCGTGTAACAGCCGGAGAGTTTGGCTGCGGACAGCAGCACCTGTTTCTGCTCCTCACTGAGCGTCTTAAAGCGGGCGATTGCCTCCACCTCTTTCTGCGGCATCGTCAGACACACCCACCACTCCGCCATATTGAGCATTTTCTCGGCACAGTCCGGATAGTCATCGAGGTTCTGGGTCGCCAGCCACAGCCAGGCCCCCAGTTTCCGCCACATTTTCACCACTTTGGTCACATAGGGGGATAACAGCGGGTTGACCGTCACGATATGCGCCTCATCCACCACAAAATTAATGTCCCGGGCCCGGTACTGATCCCGCTCGGCAATATTGTTGATGGAGTTGATAAGACTCACCATCGTCAGCGCCATCTGGGCCTCATACCCTTCCCGCGCCAGGTGCCCCAAATCAATCAGGGTCACATCCGCCTCCGGCCACAGCTCCCCCGGCAGATTAAACAGCTCATGCTCAAAACTGCCCGGTTCGGTAAACATCCCCAGGGATTCCGCCATTTCGGCCGCTTTCGCCCGGCGCTGCGGATTTAATGCCCGCCCTTCCTCTTCACCTTCCCCCCGGGAGAGGGCATACAGCGCCTCCTGCAAATCCGCCGGCAGCATCTGCCGGTCGGCGGCATAAGACGCCCGGGCCCCCGCCATCAGCGCCCGGCGGATCATCGCCCGGTCAGCCCGCTTCAGCTCCGCTTCTTCCCGCACATCCCCGCCGGTGATCATCATGCGGGCGGAGATTTCCATTTCCCCCAGAATGTCACGCTGCCCGTCATCATCCTCAGATTCACTGTCCGTCTCTGGCAGTTCATCCGCATTCAGTGCCAGACGCTGTTCATCCATCATCAGCAGCTGATGCGCATCCGCAAACAGCGGCAGACGCACCCCGCTGCCGGGCTTGACACTGACCTTATTGACACTCAGCCCCAGACTGGCGTAATAGTCCGCCAGTAAACCAAAGGAGTTACCGGCCTCCGCAATAAACAGACGCGGACGGCGGACCGCCATCAGCTGCGATAACTGTGCGCATAAGGTGGCGGATTTACCGGCCCCGGTGGGACCGAATAACAGCAGATGCGCATTCTGGGTACGATCCTGTTTATTCTGCGGATCAAAGGTCAGCACCCCGCCGCCCCGGTTAAAGAAACTCCAGCCGGGATGCCCGGTGCCGCTGGTGCGCCCGGTCACCGGCAGTAATCCGGCCAGGTGCTGTACCCAGGTCAGCCGGGTATACCAGTGTTTTTTATCCGTCTGCGGGTCAAAACACATCGGCAGGGCACGCAGATACCCGTTCAGCGGCGCCACATCATATTCCGGCTTCACCGGCTCCAGACCGGCATTCAGCAGCGTGGCCGTCAGATCCACGCGCTTTTTGTTCAGTTCCTCCACCGAGCCGGCACGCAGCAGCAATGACAGGGAGGCCCGGTAAAGCTTATGGCGGTGCCCCAGTAAACCTCTGGCGGTTTCCACGTCCCGGCGGGTACGTTGCGAGTCGGTGTTTTCCCCCACCGAGTTTTTCCCCAGCCGGGTAAATTCCTGCTCCAGCGTATCCTGAGGCTGTGTGACGATGGTCATCGACAGCATCGTCCCTTCCGGAAACAGGTCCATCAGCGCATTGATATTTTTGTCACCGCGCTTCTGCTCCCCGGTCAGGTGCCCCGGCCCCGGGGCTTTACGCAGTTTTTCGATATTCACCACACCGTGCGCCAGGTTATCAAACCACCACACGCCGTTTTCCACATCCGACCGGGGCGGGGTAAACCACAGCGTTTCCGCAAAATCCTTCAGCACCGGCAGGGTGCCCGGGGCTTCCTCCGCCGCCGGCCAGTACGCCCCTTCCCGGTACAGCGTCTCCCGGTCCACCCAGTCAGGGGCCGGATTGAAATGACGCAGCAGCCACTGATGCACCTGCCTCCCGTCCTGGCGGACACACTGCACGCCGGCACTGCCCAGACTGCTGACCAGCCGGTCACACATCTGATTGAGCATCGCCACCGGCGGCATCGGATCGGTATAGCTGTTCCCCAGCCGGCGGTAAACCACCATCCGGGTCCGGCGCTGCTGTCCGCGCCAGGGTTGTCCGGTCACCTCCGTGTCCTTAAACAGCCCTTCCGGACGGGCAATCCCCCGTAAATGACGCGCCATTTCGGTCAGCCAGGCTTCGGTAAACGCGGTGCCCCGGGCCGCCGGCAGGATATAGTCCCGCAATGTGGCCAGTGTGACGCTCACGTCGTCCTCATCCTGACAAAAAAACTGCACCACCCACGGGTTATCATCATGCTCATCCAGACTGTCCTGAAGCGCATCCTCCACCGCATCCCGGATTTCGAGCAGACGGCCGGCAGAGCGCCCTTCCGTCGGCGCCGGCTCAACGGCATACACCGCCCCGACCGACACCCCGTCATCAAGCAGCAGGCATTGCTCCTCATCCAGAAATTCCACCCAGGGCAGGTAATCAATAAAGGACGGATTCGCATGGTAAATCTTCTGCTCATCCGCCCGGGTCATTTTTCCCGGCCGGGAAAGCGGCTGACGGCCTAAACCGGCATTCTCTGCCGGTGTACTGCGGTGTACGGTTTTGTCAGCCTTGTTTTCATCCGTTTTTTCAGCAGAAACCGCCTGCGCTTTCCGGCGTGAGCGGAATAATGAAAATCCCATCACAAGCCCTCCACACGCTCACCCGGCAGGGCATACTGCACTTGATGGTAAAACGGAAACACCGTACTGTATCCCGGCACCGGCAGATTGCCGGCCGAGAGATGCGGGAACACATACATCACCATGTCCGGGTTCGGCAGACGCGGAAACTGCTGATGGATCTCACTGCTTTGTGTCCGGGTATACGCGGTGTCCGCCTGCTGAAGGCGCGCGGCTTCATCATTCGTCAGGGCGCGTCGCAGGGCGCTGCGGGCGGTCTCCGTCACCGTCCGGCTGTCCGCCGCACCGTTCGGATCAGCCTGTCTGCCGGACCAGATGGCCATCATGTCGCTGTTTCCCGCCGGCAGCAGCTCCTCTTTGGAGGTGGCACAGCCGGCCAGCAACAACACCAGTGCGCACAGCACTCTGCTTTTCATCACACATTTCATCATTCTCATGATATGACGCCTCCCGCGCCCTTCAGGATCGCCCCCCGGCAGGTCAGCCGGGCAAACTCACCGTGACAGCTCAGTTCAGATAGTGAAAAAGGCACACATTGCCAGCCGGCTTTATCCGGCGCCTCCCCTTTAAAAACGGTGTACAGCAGGCGATCCCAGTCACTGTCCTGCGGCCACGCCTCATCCCGCGGGGCAAACCGGTAAACGGTAATGTCGTTGTCACTCAGCCCCACCCGGTGACGGCCCACAGACAGAACCGCCCCGGGCGTCTCACCGGCGGTACTCTGCCACGCCAGCTGTATCGTCGCCGGTGACATGCCGGCAATCAGCTGCTGTTGCTCCTCATCAAACACCTGATGACCGGCCACCGTCAGGCAAAAATGACTTCCAGTACAACCGGCCTGTCCGGCACTGAACACAAACACCAGCGGAAACGTCACCGGCGTCACAGCCAGCACCCCCGGCTTCGCAAAATACGTCACTCCAGACCTCCTTCCTCACCCTCTGTCAGTGAAAAACCGTAATTCACCCGGCGTCCCTGCGATTCATAATCCACCGGGATCTGACGGCTGATATGCACCGCGACTTTCTGCCCCGGCGGCACATACACCGCATCAAAGGTCTGCCCGTAGCGGGATTTCACCCAGTCCGCCACATCCTTAAACCCGCCGCCGATGGCACTGCCCAGCGCCGCTTTCCCCGCATCCCCAGAGAGCGAGGAGGTGATACCGTACCCGTTGTTCTGCGCGGTATACTGACTCTGCGACATCGCATCCCCGGCCGAGGCCGCTGCCGTCAGGGCAAACAGGGTCGGCAGATAGGTGCCGGCATTGGTTTTACGTTCACCGCTGATACACGGGATCCCGCTCTCATCTGAAATCCAGCCGAGCGACCCGCCGTTATTACGGGCATTCTGTCCGCTGTTGGCCTGACTGCCGCCGTCCGTCCGGTCAGCCGGCTTCGGCACCGTGCGGATCGTGCCGTCCGTAAAAACAAAGGTGATCGAGGTGATATCCCCGCGCACACAGGACAATGTCCAGTCACCGGTGGCCGAGCCGCTGATCACCGCCCCTTCCACATCCGGTAACTCAATGCCGTTCGCCGTGAGGTTGTCTTTTCCCACCACCACCTTGAACGGATACGGATCGGTCACTTTACCGTCAATGGGCACCCGCCCCAGCAACGCCGTCATCGCCTGGCTGCCCACCAGGGTGGCATTCTCCGGTATCGTGTACGCCGGTTCGGTATGGGCCTCACCGTCCACTGTACCGGAGAGCGTGCGCTGATTTTTGGCCACCCGGTCCAGTTCCGCTTTCTGACGGGTAATGGCGTTATCCTCCAGAAAAGAGGTCGGAAACGCCGGTTTAGCCGGTTGTCCGTTCACCATCCGCCCCGGTTCAGCCGGTTGTGCATCCTGCGGCTCAGCCCACAGCAACCCGTCTTTCACCGTCAGTCCGCTGCCCCCGGTATCCAGCCCCAGTCCCAGCGGAATATCGCCTTGTCCGCTGCCCTGAGCCGGCTGACCACCTGATGCTGTCAGCGTTTCCCCCAGGCTATCCAGACGCCGCATCAGTGTCTGCTGCTCCTGTTGCAGGGCACGCTGCTGACTCTCCGCTTCCTGACGGACGGAAGCCACCGCAGACTGGATCTGCCCCGACACATTCTGCTGCCGGTTACGCAGCTGCGCATTCTCTTCCAGCAATTTCTCATTCTGGGCGATCAATTCCGCCTGACGGTCACGTACCGTTTTCATAGTGCCAATCAGCGTCCTCAGTGTATCGGCCGGGGTATCCCCCTCAATCCCGAGTGACTTCAGCTCCCCTGGGTCAAGGTCATTGATTGACTGAGACAGGTTGTCCTGTCCGCTGCCGGTGACCGGCGTGTCGGGCTGGCAGCTTTTGATACCAATCAGCACCGCCAACGCCAGTGCGGACGGCACCAGAATTTTGACCAGCGTATTGGATTTCACTTTCATCGGGCTTTCCCTCCCGTCCTCCGGACAGGCGGCTCCGCAGGAAACGCCTTATCCGGTTTGCCTTTCATCACCAGATACACTGTGGTGGTATCCTCCGGTGTGCCCTTCGCGTCCAGCCACTGATGCTGGAACGTGGCGCTGACAAACTGCCCCTGCAACTGACGGGGATCCAGCACGACTTTCTGAGCGGACTGATTGGTCAGTTTCACCGCCACCACCCGGTACTCCGCCGCCTGCCAGCCGGCCAGCGGCCGCGCGATCAGTGGTTCAGACGGGTAGAGTGCTGTCAGTGTTTTTGGTAAGGTCAGTGGCAAAGGTTGTACGCCGGACACCGGCTCCACTGTTCTTAACGGTGCATACAGACTCTGGGCGGCATAACGGGTCAGTAAGACCGGTAACGGCGCCGGATAACGGGTTTTCGCTTTGCGGTCCACGCTTTCCGGTACGGCATCGGCTGCTGCCCCCGCAGCCTGCCCGCTGCGTCTGACGCTCTGACTGTCACGCTGCGTACTGACTTCACCGCTGTACACCACCCGCACCGGCTCCAGCTTCCCTTTACCGGCAGTGGCCGTCACATCCAGCAACAGGATTTCCCCGCTTTCCACATCCTGTAACTGAAGGCGGGTCTGCGGGAAGGCGCTTTCCGCCCGCAGGTACACCGCCCCTCCGGTACTCTGGATCCGCAGTTTCTCATTCAGAGACGGTGGAAAACCGACACGCACATTTTTTTCCACAAACACAATGCGCTCTTCCCCCACATGCAGAGAAACCGGTAACGGAATACGCTCCCAGCGGACCAGCTCTACCGCCTGCACCGGCAGCGGCAGAGCGGCCACAGAAAACACCGCCGAAATCCCCAGAGCACAGGCCGTCAGATGACGTTTTATGCTCATTGACTGACCTCCTTATTCTGCTCCGCCGCTTCCAGACGCTGAGGCAGCCCGTCATAGCAGTCCAGGGCCAGACCAAACGGATTACTTTCCGGATCGCCCTCCCAGCGCACCACTTTCACCGGATAACGTACCGTCGCTCGCTTGACCGGCTCCGCGCTAAAATATTCATCCGCTACCAAATCCAGGCGCACGATCCAGTTATCCCGGTCAATCACCCGGACTTTATCCTCACTGAACCCGCGTCCCGGGATCTCATACACCACCCGGGAACGCCCTTTCAGCTCCCCGAGCGTAGTACGGTAAGCGGCCTCTTTCTCAAAATACGCCCGGCAGGACGGCGTCAGATAGGCACTGAGCTGTGCAATCTTTCGCGGATAATCCACCTCGCCGTCTTTCGGCCAGGCATTCAGTTGCTGAAAAATATAAAAGCTGAAAGCGTACACCGTCGGCAGCGGCACTTCCCACCATGCCCGGGTACTGCCGGAGCGCAAATCCGGCGGATTATGGATCGTCAGTTTAGCCGGCGCCCGCATCCAGCCGGCAAAGGCCACAAACAGGCAGAGCACCAGCACCCCGCAGATCATCCGCAGTGTCAGAATGTGCTGGTCCCGGTTTTGCAGGGCATGACGAAATTTACTCATGGCGGCCTCCGGCGATATACCGGCACAGTGACAGCGCCTGCGTCCGGCGTAAAAACCAGCCCTGAGATACGGTGATGAGGGATTTTTCAGTCAGCCGTCCGGTCAGCGGCAATGTGCGGGCAAACCCGGTTTGCAGTTTCCAGGACAATCGGCGGTAGAGATAATTTTCCGGTTTTCCGCGTTTGATACGGGTCAGAAAAGTGCCGCCAAAAAACACCACCAACAGCGGCATTATCAACGCGCCGGTCGGCAGGATCACCCACCCGGCCAGCGGTAACAGCGGGATACTGATAACGCTCCCGCCCACACAACCGACACCGGCGGCGGCAAACATTTCATGGGTGGTAAATCCGCGAAAGACGGTGGGCTCTGCATTTAAGCGATCCGGCATAAAATCGATGGTCTGCATCGTTGCCTCCGCTTAAAAAATAATAGTGGCGGATTTTCCGGCCAGCCAGACGACCGCCACAATCAGGACGACACCGACTACAATAATTGTACCGAATTTACCCCAGCCAGCCTTTTGGTCGCGCACTTCATTGAACGTGGTGACCGCGGCAATGGCCACCACGATAAAAGCCGTCGCAGCCACAACCAGCCCGCCAATCACAATGCCGTCATTAAGATAGCCTTTAATGGTGTCCATCAGTCCGCCGCCGCCACCGGAAGAAGGGGGTTCCACCGAAGGCAGTGCGGCATACGCCGGCATCAGACTGAATAAAGTGAATAACGTCACCACTGACGCACCAATACGACGGACACCACGTCCCCAAAATGATTTCATATCCATAAAATGACCTTTCATTCTGTAAAATAAATTAAACAGCACACTCAACTGGCAAACATCCAGATGCAGACCACCAGTAATATCACTGCCCGGACAGCAAACTGCCCCACCCTTGCAGTACGAACATTTTCATTTGCCCAGCCCCGGTAAACATCAACCAGTCCCCAGGCTGCCCATAAAAACAGCACCGCCAGTAATGCCCCGATACACAACAGATTCAGAACAGCCGGAGACATCCCCGAGCCGGCAGCAGCCTCAAATGCCGCCTGCTGTGACGGATTCATCGCTGCTCCCGGCGGTAATCCCCGCGCAGCGGCTCCGCCACATTAACCGGCATCGTGGGCTGGGCCCGGGAAGGCTCCAGATAGCGGACAATCCCCTGCCGGATAATCTCCACCTCTCTGGAGGCGCGGGAATAATCAAAATAAAAACGGGCGTGATTGTCCTGATTTGCCTGAATACGGGCGCGCTCCAGGCTGGCCTGGATGTGATCGAGCTGCTTTAACGTCAGCGCCAGTTCATCTTTTTCAGCGGCCTGAGCAGGCAATACCCCAAATGCACTGACAACCAACGCAAACAGGGAAATAAGCGGAGAAAATAATCGCATAACGACTCCTTAAAGACGGTTAACGTGGAGTCAGGGTAAAAAAGGCGGACAGAAAAAACAGCAAACAATTAGTTTTCCAAATTTTTTAATTTTATATTGCTTGCTTTTTGCGAAAATAGCTGAAATGAATAAATAAAAGTGAGCCTATGAGTCAGACCATCACCCGAAAAACTGGGCATTTTGCCTGGTGTGCACTGGTTGCCCTGCATCTGGCCCGCAGGGAGGGGCTGGTGCAGTCCGACATGCAGAAAAACCTGTTTTTAATACGCTGGCTGGCAACCGCCAAAAAGCAACGCCGTTTTGACCGTGACGTTACGCCGGATATTGACTGGCTGCTTCAACAGGGACGTACACTGGGGAGCCGGGCCAAACTGCCACAAAAACTGGATTATCTGTACCGCTCCTGTACAGGCGCATTACACGAGCAGAGCGATCTGTTCCGGCTCACTTATGCGCTTGAATCGGCCAAGGAGGCAGGCTTTGCCTATCAGTTATTGAGTGATAAATCGTGGCACAGACGACATGCGGTGAGCCCGGATACGCTCAGCAACACCATCTGTTTATCCAAAAATGCACTGGAGCAGGCTTTTGATACTGACGGTCATCAGACCGCACACCTACCTGTAAAAATCGGAGGTGATATCGCCGCACTAGCTGAACTGCTGACACAATGTGGCTGGCAACTCATCACGACAGACAACCCGCCACTTTATTTACTGCTCACACTCATCAATCCATCAATCAGCGCAGGATAACCCCATCACACCACTGACGCGCGGCCTAGCCGCTTGTCTGCTGACAGAGACACACAAAAACAAGTGTTGTGTGTCTCTGCCCAGCGCCTATAAATATTTTTTAAATGACGCGGTAGCCACTGCCACCGCAAGCCCGAACAACAGAGCCGCCGGTAACAACACCAGATTAGGGTAAATGGCAGACGGCCAGGACAGATAAATCATGCACGGAACAAAAAAGGCCGGCTTAACAAAACGCTTGGCGTGGTGATACACAAAACTGGATTCATACCCGGCACCATAACGCCGCAAATCACGCCGGTTAAAGCCTTCCACCATGCCCACCAACAGCACCATAACAAACAGGGGCATCGACAGCACCAGAATAGTCACCCGGATAAAAAAGGTCAGCGTCACATAAACCGTCGCCAGCAGATAGTCTCTCAGCTCGGACACAAACCAAATCCGCCAGTCATCCAGTTCACGGGCAACTGCATTCCCGCTGACAGGATACACGTTCTGCCAGCTCTCCATCAGCCCGGACTCCACAAACAGCCACCGGTATGCCTGTTCAACGGTATGAGCCAGCCACTGCGCCGGACTGGACATCAGCAGACTACGGGTAAACCCTTCTGACAGATACCCGCTCTCGGTTAACATCACCTGCCGGCTGTGCTCCGCCCCTTCGTCCGCCCAGAAAAACGCAATCCCGACCCACTCAATCAACAGACTGCATACCCAGGAGGCCAGTAATACCCCGATGATGGCCCACGGCCAGTGCCACAACAATTTAGCCGGCAAACCGGGGTCTTTTGCCGGGTGACGCGGGGTTTCCTGACGTACCTCAGCAGTTGCCATCGTTGCCCCCTTCGGTATCCGGTGCCATCTCAGCCACATTCATACCGCCGCTGTCATGCCGCGCATCCGAAAATGATGACGCAGTCCACCAAGTTTCGCCGGTACGGTAATTTTTCTCCATATACTGTGCGATTTTTTGTAAATCCGGTGGCATCAGGGCATCAGCCTCTGCCGCCGGCAGGGGCATCCTGATTTTCCATAACTTCCCGCCTTCCAGCAGCGCAAACGCCTGTCCTTTCGGTAACTGAATAATATCTGCCGGTAACAGCAGCGGTTTAGCCACCATACTGACCCTGTCCTGGGTATTGGAGGTAAAATCACTCCCCTGCCTCGGATTGGAAATATCGGTGATCCCGGATACCAGGGTTTTGGTGTAAATATCCACTTCCGGTAACTGTTCCGTCAGTAATTTCGCGGTCATCAGTTCACGGACACGCAACATCACCAGCGTATTAAAGTTACCGGTGACCTGCGCCGATTTCGCCGCATTCCCCAGCCGGGCTTCAATATCAGACCAGGTCTGTGTGTAGGCCGTCACTTCAATCCCCGCGCCGCCGCTCTTGTTCAGTAACGGAATAAATTCATCCCCCATCAGTTCATTAAATTCATCGCAATGCAGGCTGATCGGTAATTTTCCGGCGTGCTCATCCTCCGGCAGTCCATCCTGAGTCCCGAATTTATAAATATGCCCGGCTACCGAGACCAAATCCGCAAACATGGAATTCCCCACCGCTGCCGCCACTTCCGCATCCGATAACGCATCCAGCCCGACATATACAATCCCTTTTTTCCGAATCACCTGCTGCCAGTCAAAAATCGGACGGGGATCCTGCATATTGGTGTAATCCGGCGACAACAGGGCGGCAGTTTTTCCGGTAGTCAGTTTTTCCAGTAACGGCAGCAGAGAAGCCACTATTTTATCAAAATAGGTCCGGTCATAACGGATCGCACTGCGCAGCCCGTCCAAAATCGGATCATAGATTTTTTTCCCTTTCTCACTACTTAACGCCAGCTCCGTTGCCCAGATAGCCACAGCTTTCGGATCACTTTGCAGATGACGGGGCACATCCTCGACCGTCAGCGCGTTCTGCGCATTCTCGATTTGGGCAAACAAATCAGGTAGTTGTGCTTTAATCACCTGCATCGAATATGTCTGATAGAGTTCCCCGATATTGGTGACATAACGTAAAATTTTGGCATAATCCGGACGCTCCCCCAGAGCAACCAGTGCCCGGGCAATGATATTAACAAACCGCCAGGCAAACTCCCGGAACGCCGCGCTGTTCCCTTCCCCGGATAACTGGCCGGCAACCCGCCCCGCGACTTCCGATACTCGGCCAAAACGCCCGATGGCGTTATAACGGGCACTGATATCAGGCCAGCCCAAGTGAAAAACATAAAACTCCTCACTGCGCCCCGCACGATGCGCTTCCGCCCACATCCGGCGCAATAAATCCGCATCCCCTTTCGGATCAAAAACAATCGTGATATTCCCCCGGCGGATATCCTGAGTGATCAGCACTTCCGCCAGACGGGTTTTGCCGACACGGGTGGTCCCCAGTACCAGCATATGACCAACCCGTTCACGCAAATCCATGGTCACATTCACCTCATCCGGCTCCACACCGTGTAACACCGGATTCCCCCCCACCGGCGTCAGCGGGCGGACCGGATTCAGCCAACTGTCTTTTTGCAAAAGCCGGCAAACCGCCGGAAAACGGGATTCAAAACGGAGTTCAAACTGCCGGGCCAGCCGGTAATGTGCCGGCGGCTGAACATACCGCTCCACTTCCGGACGCTGGGTTTCCAGCAGGCGTTGCGTGTGTTTTTGCTGCCACTGAAACCCTTTTCCCAGAAACAGACGCTGCCGGCTGACCGGCACCTGTGCCGACGTCACCTGATAGCGGGGCAGACGCCGGAGATTCCGGCGGTAACGTAATACCCGGAATCCCTGATGTGCCCGCAATGCGGAAAAACCGGCAAACGCACCGGCGGTGACATAACTCACGGACGGAGACAATGCCACTGCCCAGGGCGCTACCGCACACACAAACGCCGCCCCGCCGGACACCAGAGCACTGTTCAATTCCACGGCCGGTCGCAGCCAGGCCTCTATCACATAACGATCACTCATTCTCTCAAACTCTTTTTTGGTGTTACCCCGGAAAACAGTGTTTAAAAATTCACCGGTGTTTCCAGTGGAAACAGTGTTCAAAAATCATCCAGCGTTTCCACTGGAAACACTGTTTGAAAATTCACCGACACGTCCGGAAAACAATGTGCTCACTGCACTCAACCCCAGGGAGGATCTGACGGATTTTCTTTTTCCGGTACACGCGATTCTTTCCCGTGACAGTGACGATGACGGCGGGCAGGACGGTTTTTTTTCCCCAGGAGTCTCATCACAACAAAGAACACGCACCACATCAGCACGGCCAACCAGAATGCCGGGGAGTCAACCCCATCTGAAGGCCATATCGGCGGTAACATTACTTCACCTGCTGGGTCAACCCGGTTTCCGTGATCAGAACTGGGTAATGTGATAACTGAAGACGGTGAGCTAAATCGGTGCCAGAAGCTGGGGAGAGCAGTCCTCCCTGAGCCAGCGCCTGAAGCGCCTGTAACCCGGTTTCCGATTTCACATTCACCACCATCCCGGCCGCATTCATTGCATTCAGCTGGGCTGCGTGCTGTGTGAGCCATGCCCGGGATAACGGATCATCCCCCACCAGATACAGTGCCCCAATCCCCGGTAAATGCAGGACGCGGTCATCCACCTCCCCCGGCGTCATTTCCGGTGTCTCAACCGGCAACACCATTGACGGGGCCATCACGGACGGCAGAGGGCGGGACGCCGGCTTTGCTGTCCATTCATTCGGGGCATTATTTATCGCGTCATAAAAAGGTGCTGCCGGTTGCCCGCCATAATCCGCCACCACCGTTAATGCCGCCTGACTGCCGCCGGCTGCGCAAAACAGCAGCATCCCCAAGACGGGCAGGGGATAAAAGGCTCGCGTTGTCTTTTCTTCAGGATTATTTCGCATCGGTTTTGTTCTCCGGTTCTATCCACACAAACGATACAGCCCGATCTGTACTGACTGCCGGTAAATGAGCGGGAACGGGTTGTGTACCGCCCGTCAGTGTCGCCAGCTGACGCCGGACACTATTTTTATAGCGTACTGCGGGCTGACCGCCCGCCGGATGGTGATAACAGCCGGCGGCACGGATCCAACTACCCGGTGACGCCTCATAACAGCGGCGCAGGATGCGGGCGGCCACATGCAAATTGGTATAAGGATCAAAGGCCTCCCAGGCGGAACGGAAGTGATGCCCGTTCCAGCCCCAGTTCACCTGTGCAATCCCCACATCAATACGTCTGGGGGATGTCGTCTGTAAAAACGACTGTAAAGCCTGCCAGGCGGCCTGCCGTGTCGGATAACGGTATCCTTTACCAGCCACATTCAGCGTCCACGGCCAGGGATGGATTTCACCGGCCTGCGGGTGATGTGCCGGTAATGTCCAGGATGACTCCGTCAGTGCCAGGGAATACAGGGCTTCTGCTGGTACATTCTCCTGCCGGGCCACCTCACGGTAGCCCGGCGGCACCTCCCGAGCCGGTAACGGCACGGAAAACAGCAGCAGGACAAGAGTGAGCAGGGAATTTTTACGCATCACGCCTCCGGATTAAGGTGTGAGCGGACGCCACCGCCCATCCGGTAACTGTTGCATCACCACCGGTGTGGTGGTCAGTCCGTACTGAAGCGAGAGACCGCCATCATGATTTAACGTAATTTCCCGCTTTCTGACGCGCTCTGCCGGGATATTTTTTTGTCTGGCCCAAGCCCTCAGGCGGTTATCATCCCCCTTTGTCCCCAGCACATAAATATCAAACGGCTGTTTGCCGGCCAGCAGAGTAGCCAGACGGGCATCACACGCGCTACAATTTTCCGCCTGCACAAACAGTGCCTGCCGGCGCTGCGCTGTTCCCTGTTCCATCCTGCCGAATGTTCCCAGACTGACCGGTAATACCTGACCATAGAGCCGCTTCCAGGCAGCATCTACTTCCCGCTGAAACGCCAGCTCTTTTTCTGCCCTGGCAAATTCCTGCTGTACCCACTTTTCAGCCAGCCGGCGGCGCTCTTCGTCTGACCGGGCCTCAATACCCAATGTCGTCAGGGGATCCAGTCCGGGAGACTGAATACCGCGCCGCCCTTTCATCAGCGCCTCAAAACGGGCATACTCCTCCGCACTCAGTCCCCATTCCTGCGCCTCATACTGCAATGACTGTGTCTGACTCTCAGCCGATTTCCCCGCCTCAATCTGAACCGGTCGGGTTGCCCCGGAAACAGACTGTGCAGCTGTCAGCGGTGCGGACATCAGACACCCACCCAGTAAAACCACGCATCTTATGTTTTTCATCACGGCATTCCTTTTATGGCAGGCGCAACGTCACTGTGCGCCCCTGATAACGTAATGTCACACGATCAGTCTGAATGTCGGTCATTTCCCAGCCCTGATAACGTCCGCCTACCGGCAGTAACTGTACCTGCCCCAGCTGACGAATATCCGCAGGAGCCAGTGCGGCAAGAAGACGACCGCCCCGCTGTTCAATCGCGGTTAACTGAAACGGCACGGTCCGGGATGGACGGACAGAAGCCCCGAGACGGGAAGTTTCCGGCGTGGCGGGTTTTGCCCTGACAACCGGGGGATTGACCGTTTTTTGTTCCGGCTGACGCTGTTCCTGCAACTGATGTAACGCCAGTGCCCACTGTGCCTGGCGGGTTTCCAGTTGTGCCAGCCGTTTTTCCAGCCCGTCAGACAGTACGGCGATCTGTTCATCCGGTTTGCCGGCCACCGCCAGCTGTGCTGTCACCGTTCTGAGGGTGTCGCGCTGTGATGCCACATCCTGTTTTAGCGTCGTCAGCCCCTGACGGAGCACGTCCAGTTGCGCATTCATCCGGTCATCCGTGACAGAGTCAGCCATCTTCATCTCAATCGCCTGTAATCGTTGTCCGAGTTGTGACAGAGCCTCTGAGTGTGAACTGATAACATTACTGTGGATAAACAGCGGGATACCGGCCACCAGAGCACAGGCGACCACGCCCGTCACAATCACCCCCCGGTAAATTTTTTTATGTAATGGGGTTACGGACAATTCTTCAGAATGAGTCATTTCAGCCACCCTCCGCGATGAACCTTATTCACATCGGTATGACCAGTGGAAGTGTTAAGCACCGGTGGCACCGGTAATGGCGTACTGCCCGCAGAAAGTGGGGTGACCACAGAGACGGATGAAGCGCCGCTCATTCCTGCATCCGGCGCAGATGGCGTGTATTCCGGACGAAGTCGGTAACACACTTCCCGTTGCACATCATCCACCCACAACTGCCAGGCCGGACCGACAAGGATCTGTAACGCCACATTCAGGCGGATCGATCCCATCTGATAATGAACAGCGGGTAACGGCAAACGATAAAGGTGGTTCGCCTGTCCATCGGACGTGCACAGACGATATCCGGAATCACGCAGGGCATAATGTAGCGCATCCCCGACTGTCGGGGAGACGGAAGCAGGAATACGCAGATGAACAATTTGTTCCAGCGGGTAACGCTGTGCCTGTGAAGGCGAAATATCAACCAGCCGGTAACGGTCATAACGCACCACTTCCGGGGCTGACGGATAAATATCTGGGAGCAGCGGCTGAGCATAACCGACGTTGAGCGGAATCGCGATGTCTGCCGCCGCTTCCGTAGGCTGGGCTGGCTTGTCTGCACAGCCCCCCAACAACAGTGAGGTCAGGGCAAGACATATCGGGAGAGTTTTCATACGCATTTTCTGTCCTGAGTTAACAAAATAAAGTCACAGGCACACTGTGCGCAGAAAAGCAAGCGCTCTCAATAGGAAATTAGTTTTCCGAAAAAAAAGAAAACGGCGGGTGTAAAATACCGCCTCTAAAAGAGGTGGTTTTAAATTGGGCCCCCTATAAGGGGGCTATATTCTTTATTAATCCCCCAACAATTCCATTTGTTGGTCGAGCTCTTGATCAACTTTATCCTGATGCCTTACATAACGCCTAATGATGACTTCATTAACCCCCACCGTATCAGCAAAATATCCCCTAGCCCAAAAATGATTACCCCAAAGTTTCTTACGTATATGTGGAAATCGATTATATAACCTTATCGTACTACGTCCTTTCAGGACTCCCATTAGTGTTGATATTGATAGTTTAGGTGGGATCATTACAACTAAATAAGCATGGTCTGGCTGAACATTTAGCACCAATACTTCACAGTCTTTCATAATGCAGAGAATATAAATTATTCTATAAAGCTCTTTTCCTACTTTATCTTTCAATATATTATAACGATATTTAGGAGTCCAAACTAGATGATATTTGCAACGTCAATACACATGTGATGAACTTCTGTATAAACCCATGTTATTTCCTCTTTACTTGTGGTGAGTAAGAGGTAGTTTTTTAACATGGGTTTCCTTCAGGCTATAGCCTCACAGGGTCAATCATCACCTGCTTAGGTGGTGGTTTAAGGCTGACAATAAAAACCCGCTTTTTGGCGCAGGCGGATTTTACTATACCCTAAAAGTTAATACTTCCCTGAACCCCGATCTCTCTCGGATTACCTAGCTGTGCTTTATTACCAAATGCATACGTTCGATATAAAGCATCACCAATATTTTTCGCATAGATACTAAGTTCATATTGCTTTGTAGGGTGCCATGATATTGATGCATCAACAACAGTATAATGCCCTTGTTCTAAATTATTTTGCTCATTAAAGTAAAATGGTCCATTAAATCTGACTGCAATCCGAGAAGACCACTTTTGCTCCTTGCCATATAAGCCCTCCCATGAAATTAATGAACTATAACTAGGAGTATAAGCAGGTCTTTTATTTTTATGTTCTCCACTGGTAAACTCTGATTGATTGAACATGCCACCCAGTGAAATACTATGATTAGGGGTAAGCTTTGATTTCCAAAGATATTCTATCCCTCGACTTCTTGAATCTCCCATATTAGATAATGCCTGATAACCAATAACACCTACATATCCTTGAACATCTTTACTATCTATTTGATATAAAGTAATTTCGGCCATATGGTTATCATTAACACTGTGCCATTTCCAACCTAATTCCATTTCCGTGGCAATTTCCGATTTATAAGAAGTCAGAGCTAGTTTATCAACCCCTTCTTTGTTAAAACCACCAGGTTTAAAACCGCGGCCAACTCCAAACCATATACGATTCTGCTCATTTGGAAGCCAGGCGATACTTGCTCGTGGAATAAAGGCATTAAAAACTGCATTATTATTATAATTAGACTCACCTTTTCCTTTTTCTAAAATAATCATTCGAGTTTTTGCTTTTTCGTGAGAAAAACGAGCCCCTGCACCTAACTCCCAATTGTCATTTATCCTGTATGCACCATCAAAATATCCAGAGTAATTATAAATATCATTATCAGATTTTTTTCCTCCCATTCCGACTTTCCCTACAGATAAATTATCATGTCTATAACCCATCTTTTGAAATGATACCCCTATAATTCCACTTAGATCCCCCCCCTCATAATTAGCTCTTGCTTCTGAATACAAAATATCCTGAGAATCATCTTGTAACGTTCCGTCCATAAACAATCTATCTATATCCATATTTTGATAAGAAAGTATCGTTTTAAACTTCCATTCATCATTAAAATCATAACCTGTATTCCAGGAAATATTTTTTAATTTACGTTTAAGATTAGGTGTTTCATATAACCATTCAGTATCAATTTTTGAACGTGAAAGAGGTGAAAAAGGAACAAAATATTCCTCATGAGAATGGTAATTTTCTCCACCTACTTTTAAATTAGACTCAAATAATGTATCAGGGGAAATATAATTAGCAGACAACCATCCAGCTTTTATATCTCTGCTATCAACATTTTTTTTATCCCATGCTGGATTGTTCAAAGAACCATTATTTCTATCGAGACTAACATTCCCCTGAAAAGCCCAGCCGTTTTCCATGTAGCCAGTGCTTCCTCCTGTATTGATTCTTTCCCCTTGACCAAAATATTGCCCCCCTAACCATGCTTCAGCGTGACTACTGGGTTTTTTGGTAATAACACTGATAATCCCTCCCAATGTGCCACGCCCATAAATAACTCCTTGTGGGCCTTTAAGTAGCTCAACTTGCTCAACCCCTTGAAGAGATTGAGCATACGATTGAGAAAGCTGGGGAGCACCATCAACAAACAGTCCCAAACTTGGAGAAAAGAAATCGGCCGAAGATTGGCCCCGAAGAGTCATATTGTTATAAATACGCGAACTTCGGTTTGCAGATAACAACTCAGGAAAAACTGCGCTCAAATCATCAGTTTGATTAACTAAAGATTTTTTTAACTGTTCATCAGTTTGAACATTCACATTACCAATTACATCAAAACTACTTTGAATGCGCTTAGTTGCAGTAACAGTTATTGTATTATCATGCTGTTCTGTGGCAGCTACAGAGCTTACTGTTACCATTGTAGCCGCTACAAAAGATATAGATTTAAATAAAGTTCCTTTATTTTCCATATAAACCCCAAAATGTGCAATGGCACTTTACGCCGAAATGTTAATGCGAATTAATATCATTTGCATTGTTATTATTATTTGAGGTTGATCACATTTTGAGCATGAAAATTATATATACTTATGAAAGTGTGCTGAGTAACAGAAAACATGAATATTAAGGTGGGTTAATAGAGTGCAAACCAATGACAAAAAACAAAAGGATCATTGCTGCTATAAATCAATCTGTTATGAGTTATCAGCCAACAGAAGGATCATTATGGCTATAGGTGGGGTTTATATCACCCAAACCCTTATATCAATGATTATCATGCAATCTGTACCAACCTTACTAAGAAGTGAAGGATTTTCTCTCTCTTTAATTGGATTGACTTCACTTTTTATGCTTCCTTGGACACTTAAATTTTTATGGTCTCCATTTATTGAACGCCTGAGATTACCTTTTGGAAAAAAATTTCGCCGTTCACGTAACTTGATTCTTATTGGTCAATCATTGGTTGCTCTTTTAGTTTTTTTACTTATTCTAATAAACCCTAACGATAATATAAGCAAACTGAATAATCTTTGGATTTTTGGAATATTTATCCTATGTGCATTCTTAACATCGACTATTGACATTGCATGTGATGGCATGGCGGTAGAACAGATTAAGGCAAGTAATAGAGGGTGGGGAAATATTGCCCAAGTTGGCGGAGGAGAAATAGGAGCATTATTAGGCACTAGTGGTTTTTTATTAATTTCCAGTTATTTTAGCTTAAATACTGCATTTGCTATATCAGCTCTAACCATCATATTACTTACAATTCCAACACTCTACTTTAAAGAATCAGATAGACTAACCACATCTGAAACTTACCATATACCCAAATTATCATATGCATTTAATCGAAAAGAGGTAAGAATTGGTATTTTATTAGTAGTTTTATTAGAAGGAGGTAACAGAATCACAGATATGATTACCGGACCTCTATTAATAGATATAAATATTACATTAAATAATATTGCACTATTAATAGGAAGCTTCAATTTTTGTGCAAGCCTATTTGGAACACTTTTAGGTGGTATATTAATAAAAGTATTTGGCATATGGAAATCAATTTTCATTACCTATGGTTTACAAGGTTTAATTTTTACTTTCATATCCATGGCTATAGGAATAAAATATATCCCACATGAAATACTTTTTTTACTTATAGGGTTCAAATATATTCTTTTTTCTGCAGGACTAGTTTCTTTTTACACTGGTTTAATGAGCTTATCTTCATTGAAACAAGCTGGTATTGATTTCACTATTTTCCAATGTACAAATGCTTTTACAGCAATCATTGCTACTCTATTAGGCACTTGGACAGCGGAGAACTGGTCTTATCATTTTGTTTTTGCAATATCATCTATTTATACTTTTATCGCAGTACTAATTTCCATTAAATTAATAAAAAAACGCCTTAAACTAAATATTTCATCAAACAATTTTGAGCAATATGTATAATTAGTAGGAAATTGAATAAGGTAATTACAGAATGGATAACTATGAAGATTATTATACTCAGTCTGCTGAAATGTATGATATTTTAAGCGAACCTCATTGGGAAACTCGTAAAGATACATTTATAAAATCCTTGAAGTTTATGGGAGTAAAAACAGGCAACTGGTTAAATATAGGTTCCGGCACTGGCCAAGAATTAAGTATAATTGCGCAAATGTTTCCAGACATACATATTTTTGCAATTGAACCGTCTGCATCTATGCGTATTGGCCTAATGACAAGAATTATGATGTTACCTGAAATACAACACCAAGTAACTGTGATTGCTGATACATTTCAAAATACCATTCTACCAAAATCATTTTCTGCCGCTATTATATGTGGCTGTATAGGATATTTTAATCAGAATGATAGAAAAATATTATGGAATAAGCTTGCAAATGGGCTAGAAAAAAAAGGTGCTATTTTGGTAGATACAATGCCGTTTAATACGCCTTGTAACATTTCTAAGATACTATTAAATAGTAAAAAAATAGGGAACCATATCTATGAAATTTATTTAAGTGGCAAACCTATAGATCAAGAGGCTATTCGTTGGAATATGAATTTTAAAATCATAGAAGACGATAAAGTCATACGAAATTTTAATATAGAAAGAGATTGGTATACTTTTGGAATTGAACAAGTAATTAAGGAGGCATCAAGAGAAGGATTGGTCCATGAAAACATTAGCTCAAGTACTGTACCAATGGCAATCCTCCGCCATAAATAACTCATAATTAAGGTATAGAAATGAAAATATTAAGTGATATTAATAACATAAAAGAATTATGTTCCAAGCAAATAAACATTGACAAAAATAAATTTTCAGATAAGGACAATCTGATAAAATTAGGTCTTGATTCAATTGGATTTATGCAATGTTTATATATTTTCCAAAAAAATGGTTATGCTATAACATTAAAAGATTTGTATTTAAATCCAACAATAAAAGGATGGTATAAAATATTAAAAAAATCAGATATAAATAAAAAAGAAAGAAAAGATAATATATATACACATAAAACAATAAAAAATGCTGGTGAGTTTTCACTTACACCTATACAACATGCCTATTTTGTCGGCCGTTTGAATAAACAAACTCTTGGTGGTGTTGCTTGCCAAATTTATCAAGAATTTGATGGCACCCCTAAATTTACTCCGGAAAGTTTAGAGAAAGCATTAGTATTATTATCAAAACGTCATCCCATGTTGAATATAGTATTTCACCAACAGGGTACACAATTTTGGTCTCCTAACCCAAATAGAAAATATGTTACATATCATGATTTTAGTAAATTACCAAAAGATGAGTATGAGAAAAAACTTTTACAATTACGGGAAAAATTAAGCCATCAGGTACTAAATGTTGAAAGCGGTCAGTTAATTGATTTTCACATGATATCGCTACCTAACAACAGATATCGTTTATGTACTAATATTGATATGTTGATTGCAGATGGTACAAGTTATTCATTACTCTTTACTGAACTTTGTTTATTATTGAGCGGAGAAATACTGCCTCAGTTAGATGAGCACTATGACTTTTACCATTATTTACAAGATAAAAAACAGTATGAAAACAAAGAATCAGCATATCAATATTGGAAAAATAAAATCCCAAACCTACCAGACTCTCCTCTTCTGCCATTATATATGGATCCAGAAAAAATAAATAAAATAAAAATTAAACGCCTTAGCTGGACATTTAGCTCAAAAGAATGGAAAAACTTTAGTAATTTGGCTAAAGAAAATAATATTACACCTTCCATTGCATTAGCAACCTGTTTCTCATCTGTACTTGCAAGATGGACTGGCCAAAATAGCTTATTACTCAACTTTACATTATTTGATAGAAAGCCATTAGCCCCTGCAGTTAATAATATTATAGCTGATTTTACTAATGTCATTCTTTTAGAAATGAAAACAGACAATCGACCATTAATTTCATTATCTAAAGACAATCAAAATACATTTATTGAAGCTTGGCAACATTCTGATTATTCTGGTATTGATATCATTAGAGACCTTCGTAAAAATGGCACCCATCCTTATGGGTGTCCTGTTGTCTTTACTAGCCATATTAATCAACCACTTATTGATAAAAATATAGAATCTGTATTAGGTTCTATAGGATGGGGAATATCACAAACCCCACAAGTTTGGCTTGATCACATGGCAATTAACAAAAGTGGAAATATTGTTTTACAGTGGGATTATAACAATGACTTGTTCCGGAATGATGTTATAACAACAATATTTGATGTTTATATTTCTCGTATACGCCAACTTGCCAACGATCCTAATGCCTGGATTGAAACCCAACCTGATTTAATTCCTAAAAAACAATTAAAAAATAGAATATCAGTTATCAAAAAAGATAATTCACTATTACCACATACACTGCATAAGTCTATTTTCCATAATTATTCAAATTCATCAAAAATTGCTGTCATTGATATCGACTCTCAGGAATGGAGCTACAAAAAATTATTATCTAAAGCAACAATACTCAGTGATCAAATAATACAACAAGGTTATAAACCAGAAGACAGAATTGGTGTATGTATGCCAAAAGGAGTAGGGCAAATCATTAGCGTTCTGGCTATTTTATTAATGGGGGGAACTTATGTTCCGATTGATGTACTACAACCAGAAGAACGTATAAACCGCATTGCTAAAAATGCTCAGCTTTCATTACTCATCGTATCTGATAGCGATCCATCCTATTCAATCTATGCTACATTTTGTAACAGGATTGTTTGGCAAAAAGTTCAACCCTCCGAGAATAAACCACTACACAATATAGATATATCTCCTCATCAAGCAGCTTATGTTATTTATACTTCAGGTTCTACTGGAGAGCCTAAAGGTGTTGTTGTATCCCATGCCAGCGCAATGAATACCTGCCTTGATCTCAATCGGCGATATAACATTTCAGACAAAGATCGGGTACTTGCCATATCAGCACTACATTTTGATCTGTCTGTTTATGATATTTTCGGTGTTTTAAATGCCGGAGGGACTCTTGTATTAGTTAAAGAAGATGAGCGCCGTAATCCTGATGCATGGTTACGACTTATTAACCAACATAAAATAACACTTTGGAACAGCGTACCTGCACTGTTTGATATGTTACTAACCTATGCAGAAGGAATAGGGTCATCCATTCCACAATCGCTGCTATTAATCTATCTCTCTGGAGATTGGATTGGGCTTGATCTCCCGACACGTTACTATAATTTCTGCCCTGATGGACAAATAGTCGCCATGGGAGGTGCCACAGAAGCCGCTATTTGGTCTAACTATTTTAATGTCACAACATTAGACCCATCCTGGAGCTCGATACCTTATGGATATCCTTTATCCAACCAACGTTATCGTATTGTTAATGCTAGAGGAGAAGATTGCCCTGATTGGGTATCAGGAGAACTTTGGATTGGTGGTGCAGGCGTTGCGTTAGGCTACCTAAACGATCCCGAAAAAACAGCACAACAGTTTGTAAAACAAAATGGTGAAAATTGGTATAAAACAGGTGATATGGGAAGATATCTCCCTGGCGGTATACTTGAATTTTTAGGAAGACGTGACCGCCAAGTTAAGATTGGCGGATACCGTATAGAACCAGGGGAAATTGATGCTGCATTCAATAAGCTTCAGGGTGTGCAAAATGCGATTACACTATGCCTTGGTAATGGTAATAAAGAAAAAGCATTACACTCTTTTGTGATACTAAATTCGGGTAATTACCAGGATATTATCAGTTCAAATAGCACCTTTTCTCCCCTCTACTATCTGCGCTCAACCCCAATAAATGTACAACAACAATCCCAAGAAACGGCAATCATAGCTGGATTTTTATATGATTATCTTACTGAACAAAATATTGATTTCGACAACCTCTTGTCAGAAAAAAAATCAGCAGATGACCATAGCATTATCGCTAGCTATCAGTCATTAATGGCTAATTGGCTAAATTTAATAGCACAATATCCACAAACTACACTCAATTCCCCCCCAACTAATAGTACCCAGCGAACGCTAATAGAAAATTTGCAGCGCCACAAAAACAATTTAACAGACATACTCAAAGGTAAAAAATCAGCTCTAACACTATTTGATGATCCCTATTGGTCACCAGAACAAGTCACTATGCGTATTGATGGAATGCACTACTCCTTAGAAAATTTACTACAACAAATAAGAGAACTTCATCATTCACTAAAAAGGCCAATAAAAATCATTCAATTAGGTGCTAGAAGCGGTATTTCAGCAAATTATATTCTGCAACGATTACCCACTAATATGGTTACCCTACTGCTAACTGATGAGTCTCTTTCAATGGTAACGCAAGCTAACCAAAATTTATCAGATTATCAAAATAGTTATGCTGAGCCTCTTACAGAAGTATTTCTTCATAAAAATCGATATAGTGCAGATATCATTTGGATGAACAATTATCTTCATCGATTAGACAGCCCACAAAAAGAGATACAAAAATTCGTTTCACTCTGTGCTCCGAGTGGAATGATTTTTATACAAGAAGTGTTACATGCCCCTGCACAATCACTGATAAGCATCTCTTTATTACAACAAAATGGTAGTGATCCTGCTGATGAATTATTAACAGCAAAAAAATGCAAAGATATCTTTAGCGCTTCTACTGCGACTTATAAAAGTGAAGGAGTTAACGGCGAAATATTGACACAGTTATACCAAGCACCAGAAAAAATTTATTTACCAGATAAAAATAAGCTAGAGCATGATTTGCGCCAATTTTTACCAGACTATATGATCCCAAAACATATTTATTTTCTAACTGAGTTCCCCTTAACCGCAAATGGCAAAATAGATAACCAATCATTAAAATTGTATTGTCAGGAATACCAAGAAGAATACCTAAATCAACAACCTATCAATGGTAAAGAACAGATCATCATAACAATATGGCAAAAGCTCCTTGGCACCAACAAGATACACCGTCACAGTCATTTCTTTCGTGAAGGGGGAGATAGCCTAGTTGCTATTCGATTGATCTCTGATTTAAACCATATTGGCTACCAAGTTGAACTGGAGCATATCTTTGCTTATCCGATCCTTTCTGATTTTGCACAAAATATAAAGCAGAGCGAAGTTTTCGAAAAACAGCCAGCAATTTCACATAACGAGGCGTATAGATACAATCCATTTCCACTCACTGATATTCAGCAAGCTTACTTAGTTGGACGGCAAAATAATTTTACACTTGGGGGTGTTGGTACACATTTTTTTGTCCATTTTATAGCGGAAAATTTAGATGTACCTAAATTAGAACGTACAATTAATCAGTTGATTTCTCGTCATGATATGTTACGTGGTGTCATTATTAATGGACAACAACAAGTACTTAAAAAAGTTCCTTATTATTCCGTTAAAACGCATTATATCCCTACAGAAAAAAGTGACGCTTTTCTAGTATTACGAGCTCAACTTGCTAACATTGTTTATGATCCAGAAATTTGGCCTTTATTTACTATTCAAGTTATCAAGACCAAAGAACAACCAGATCATATTTTTATTAGCCTTGATAACTTATTCCTTGATGGAATGAGTATGCAGATATTTTTCAGTGAGCTAAAAACACTGTATATGGAGCCAAATCACCAATTTATCCCTCTAGATATTACTTTTCGAGATTATATTGATTGTGATGCCTATCCGATTAACACACAAAATGATTGGGAATATTGGTTAACGCGTTTACCACAATTACCACCAGCCCCACAATTGCCACTAATAAAAGATCCAGCACAGATTGTGCAACCTCGCTTCTCGCGTTTACAAACATCATTATCTACTTCTGTTTGGCAAGCACTACAACAAGTTGCTCAGCAAAATAATGTTACGCCAGCAGCACTTTTGATTGCTGCTTATTGCGCCACATTATCCGCATGGAGTAAAAGCCCTGAGTTAACAATTAATTTGACATTATTTAATCGGCATCCTGTACATCCTCAAATAAATGAAGTACTTGGTGATTTTACCTCATTACAATTACTCGATTGGTATACCTGTGATCTTTGGTCAAACAGTATCTCAATGATGCAAAAACGTTTACATAAAGATATGCAACATCGTAGTGTTTCAGCCATCAAAGTAATGCGTGAAATGGCAATTCAACGACAGATGTCTCATATAGAGATACCTGTCGTTTTTACCTGTGCATTGGGCTATAAACATGATGAAGGTTTTCTTTCTCATCATTCATGGCTAAAACCTGTTTGGGGAATATCACAAACACCACAAACATGGCTAGATCATCAAGTATATGAGTCAGACGGTGAATTATATTTAAACTGGGATTTTGTCGAACAATTATTTGACTACACAACCATTTTTTCCATGTTCCAGCAATATGAACATATACTCACTAAACTGGCTACTGAACCACAATCTTGGCAATTGCCACTAAATAAACTTATACCAAGATGCAATAATCTCGTCATCACCCCAGTTTTCAATGCCAAAAATAATCAAAACACACATTATAAACAATCTACTGATACACAAAAAACAGGTCAGACAATACAAAAACTACAACAACTTGTTAAGCAAGTTATTGGAATAACGTTAGCACCTGAAACAAATTTTTTCGAAGCAGGTGCCAGCTCTTTACAATTGGTTCAACTTCATGCAGCACTACAAAAAAATGGCTATAGCCATATTACAATTACTGATCTGTTCGCTAGTCCAAATCTAAGTACATTAGCGCAATTGCTTTGGCAAAACACTTCACCAACATGTGAGCAATATTCCGACCGAGACAAACACAAAAACAAGAGAAAGAAACGGTTACAACTACGAACTCATAGTAGATAAAGGATATTAATCATGCTGAATTTTGAAACTTTCTATGGTAATAGTGAACCTATAGCTGTTATTGGTCTTTCTGGTCGCTTCCCTGATGCACAAAATATTGATCAATTTTGGCATAACATAATTAATAAACACGATAGCTCTCGTCTTTTTTCTGAAGAAGAACTAAAAGCCGCAGGTGTCGCTGAACAAACTTATCATTCACCTGATTTTGTTAATCGTGGCGCGCCGTTAGATGAAGCGGAATATTTTGACGCTACTCTATTTAATTATTCACGCTCAGAAGCTGAACTTATCGATCCCCAGCAAAGAATTTTTTTACAAGGTGCTTGGCATGCTTTAGAGCATGCTGGATATGCCCCTTGCAATATAACCATCAAAACAGGCGTTTTTGCTTCAGCAAGAATGAGCAGCTATCCTGCCCAGCAAGATTTAGCATTGCACAATATTGGCCATGTCCGTGGCATGCAAAAATTATTAGGGAATGATAAAGACTATCTCGCAACACGTATTGCATATAAATTAAATTTAACTGGTCCAGCATTAACTATACAAACCGCTTGTTCTAGCTCCTTAGTTGCCGTACATATGGCTTGTGAAAGTTTACGCTCTGGTGAATGCAGTATGGCTATTGCTGGTGGAATTGGTATCACATTTCCACAAACCGGTGGTTATCTATATCAGAAAGGCATGATCTTCTCACCAGATGGTATTTGTCGTCCTTTTGATGCAGAGGCAAACGGTACTTTTGCTGGTAATGGATTTGGTATTGTAGTGTTACGTCGTCTTGAAGATGCCTTAGTGGATGGAAACACAATTATTGCTGTATTACGTGGTAGTGCCATTAATAATGATGGTCATCAAAAAGCGGGATTCACAGCTCCCTCCGTAGCAGGCCAAGTTTCAGTTATTAGAGAAGCAATACAACTGGCCGATATTAAAAATGAAGATATTGAACTTATTGAAGCACACGCAACAGCTACACCATTAGGTGATCCAATTGAGTTTAGTGCATTATGTCAGGTTTTCGCTGATCGCTCTCTTACTGCTTCTAAATGCGCTATTGGCTCAGTTAAAGGCAATATCGGACATCTGGATACAGCAGCAGGTATCACTGGCCTAATTAAAACGATATTAGCGGTAAATAAAGCACTTATTCCTCCATCTATGCATTTTAATCACCCAAATCCTCAATTACAAATAGAAAAAAGCCCGTTCTACATTCCTAAAAACCCTAAAGCTTGGTCTAGCAGAATACGAACTGCTGGTGTTTCTTCA
Organism: Providencia sp. PROV080; assembly: GCF_033688105.1. NCBI lineage: Bacteria > Pseudomonadati > Pseudomonadota > Gammaproteobacteria > Enterobacterales > Morganellaceae > Providencia > Providencia sp. PROV080. Next base: position 1,053,954 of record NZ_CP096346.1, on the reverse strand, counting down.
TTTGGTATTGGTGGAACAAACTGTCATATCATTGTGCAATCATTGCCTGACTCATTAGTATCAATCAAACCTGAACAAGAGGTAGACAATAATTTTGAATACTCATTATTGCTTAGTGCCGCCACAAAAGAGAGTCTAAAAAAACTTGCTGGTGATTATGCACCATTAATAAAAATTACCCCAGCAAACATTCTGGCTCATAATGCATTACAGCAAAGACAACTCAACTTACCATGGCGCTTATCTATCCCCTTAACAAGTGAGAGTGATATTTCACTGTTAGCTTTCTCTCAAGGAAGTGCTGATTCTTTAATACAATATGGTCATACATCAACAAATAAGAAAATAGCGTGGCTATTTTCTGGTATGGGATCACAATATCCTGCTATGGGTAAAGTGATGTACCAACATTCAACAACATTTGCCGAAACAATCGATCGTTGTGAGCAAGCATGCCTGCAACACTTAACATTTCCGTTAAAAGAAGTCATGTTTGGCCTACATAGCGATAAACTTGTTAATGCCAGTTATATTCAAGCGGCTATTGTCGCCTATGAAATCGCAATGGCAGCACATTGGCGAGCAATCGGTATTTTACCTGAAATAATTGTAGGTCATTCTTGCGGAGAATATGCCGCAGCCGTTATCGCTGGTTTCTATACAATCGAACAAATGATGCCACTTGCTGTATATAGTGGACAATTAATGGAAAGTCATGTTAATGGTGAAATGATTGCTGTATTTGCAGAATATCAAGATATTCAAATCATTGCTAAACAATGTCATGTTGAATTAGCTGCAATTAATGGCCATAACAACTTATCATTCGCGGGGCAACCCGATGATATGCAAAAGTTTACTCAAATATTGAAAGCAAAGAATATTCGATTTAGAGAAATGAATAACGTGTGTGCTGCTCATACCTCTTATATTGATAATATTCTTGATCAATTGATGGAATTTACTGAGTCATTATCAGCCTCACAAGGAAAAATAGCCTTAGTCTCAGGCTATACAGGGCAATTAATTTCTCAAAAAGAACTTCAACATCCATCATATTGGGCTCAGCAACTACGCAATACAGTTATGTATCAAGATGCAATACAAACGTTAGTCAATCATGGTGTCACCCATGCTATAGAATTAGGACCAACTTCTGTATTAAGTGATCTTGGTGAACGTGAAGGCATTACTGAGATTAGTTGGATACCAACTGCCAGAATGGGAGTTGATGAAATTCAGATGAAACAACAGGCTGCAACAACCCTATTTATTGCAGGCTATGATTTACCATGGCAGTCACTGTTTAAAACTCAAGGAAGTTATATACCATTACCTCTCTATCCCTTTGAAAAACAATATTATTGGTATGAAAAAAAGGATAGTGAAAAATATCAACCACAAAAAAGCGCATTTGATTTACCTATTAGCCAAGGTCGTGAAACGGCATTAAAAGCGCTTACAACACTCGATCTTCCTCGTTTAAACTCATTTAATTCAACACTTACCACTTTACATAATTATTACGTCGATAAAATGATATGCTCGTGTTTAGGCCATGAGTTGAATACCCCCATGTCTGTAATCGATATTATGCGAGCAGGACGCATTTTACCCCGCTATTATCAATTATTAGTACGTTTATTAGAGGCCTGTGTTGAGGATGGATATTATATTTACCAACAGATAAATCAGCACAACTACTATAAAAAAATAAAATCTATTTCTAGTGATAAATTACCATTATTATTCCATCAATTACAATTAGATAGCGAAGGTCTTCAATCTATTCCTGACACCGTCAAGCGAGCAGGAGAGCAACTCTACGATATGATGACAGGCGTGATTGAACCTGTTTCAGTGATCTTTCCTGAAGGTGCATCTCAAGGTGTTGAAGTTCTCTATCAAGATTTTAGTTTTGGTCGTTATTTTAACCAAATTGCTGCCGCGGTACTTAAAGGATTACTTTCTCACTACCAGCCCACTGTGGCTAAGCCTTTGCGAATTATTGAAGTCGGTGGTGGCACGGGAGGAACCACCTCTTGGCTGCTACCTATTTTATCAACCATACAACATGTTGAATACGAATTTACCGATATTTCACCTATCTTCACCCGACGTGCCGCACAAAAATTTAGTCAATATTCATTTGTTAACTATCGAGAGTTCAATTTACAACAATCCCCTGAAATACAAGGTTTTCAATCTGATTATTATGACATTATTATTGCTGCTAATGTTATTCATGCCACTCAACATATTGGAGATACATTAACTGCTCTTCGTACTTTACTGCGTTCCAATGGTCATTTGCTTATGCGCGAAATAACCAAACAAGCTCGCTTATTTGATTTTGTTTTTGGCCCACTGGTGTTACCCCTCCATGATGAAAAGATCCGTAAAGGAAAACTATTTTTATCACCAGAATTATGGCATCAACAGTGTCGCTTAGCAGGATTTCAACATATTCGCTGGTTACCTGATGCATTACCAGAAACCAAAGATATGTGTGAACATATTATTCTCGCCAGTGTTTCGACAGAAAACGATCACTTTGATCAAGAGTTACCTAGTGACACCAAGATACAACAAAGTTCACACTACCAATGGCAATTAACACCTTGTGTGGAACAAGATCTTATCAAGCCAACATTAATATTTAACCATCAACAAACATTGCCTTCTGAAATCACAGCTATTTTATCCGCTATTGGATGTCTTTCTGAACAGGGCGAAAATCAATTAATCGTTGCCAACCTTGCAGATCCTTTAATTATCGCCGAGCAGATCCGCCAAATATTACTGTCATCGTCTGATGGGTTTGTTGTTATCACGCAACAAGCCTGGGCATTAACTGCCATAGAAACGGTTAATCCAGCACAACGTAGTATTCGAAGTTTATTAAAAACTATTCAAAAAGAATATAGCTCAAGGTTAATTGCCATTGTTGATTTAGGTATAAATGCCTCATGGTCTGAATTAGTTCCTGCTTTTATACAAATAGAACAAGGTAATAATGAAATTATTGTTCGTAACCATTGCTGCTACTTACCACAATTAACCCCACTGCCCTCATCTTCTACGATCATAGCGCAGAACATCATGGTATCCCCGCGCTGGCATATTATTACTGGTGGTTTTGGAGGCTTAGGTCGAATTACAGCAAGTTGGTTAGTAAGGCAAGGTGCTAAACGTATCGCTATTTTGGCACCACGAGCTGATAGCAGCGCATTAGATTGGATGAATAACTTACAGAAATCTAACCAGCTAGAAATAAAATGGCTAACATGTGATTGTCGTGATAACGCTCAATGTCATGCAGCACTCACTCAGCTTGAAAATGAAGGTGGCATTGAGGGGCTTATACACAGTGCAGGTATTTTGGATGATGCACTTATGACACAACTCACCCCTAAGCGTATGTCTGACGTATTTTCTGTTAAAGCGATATCTGCCAAGCAATTTTGTGATGCTTTAGAAAAAACAGATGCCAGTTACCTTATTTTATACTCCTCTGCCGCTGCAACTATAGGCTCTGAAGGACAAGCAGCTCATTCCCTCGCTTGTGGATATTTAGATGGATTAGCTGAATATGCACGTCGCAATATCAAGGGATTAACCGTCATTTCTATCGCTTGGGGGGCATGGCAAAGTGTTGGCTTTGTGGCAGAAAAACAACTCCATGATAAATTACAACACAAAGGTATGAGTACGCTTACTACTGAGGAAGGACTGGCACATTTAGATGCTTGTCTGCTAGATAATACCTCTTGTCGCCTTGCAATGCGCTTAGCGACTCCACCTTTAATGACACAAAAAACGCCTTTATTTCATCAGACTAATCATAATGATCATTATGATAACCATGAAATTAATCACACTCGCCAGCTTTGTGAAACCCCAACTCAAACGGATCAAACAGAGCCGGTAAGCCCTAACAGGGTTGATTATCGCGTTGGTGATAACTTAGAACAGTGGCTAACAGCATGCATCAAACAACTGTTGCGTCTTGGTGATGAACATATTGATACTCACATTGAACTATTCCAATTAGGACTAGATTCTCTCTCTTTCCTCGATCTCAGTGCGGAAATTAAGAAACAGTTTGCGGTCAATATTGACGCTGAACAATCTTATGATGATATGACTATTGCTGGTTTAGCCTCAGTTATTCGAACCGCAGCACCTGAGAAATTTACTGTGACAGAAGCACTCCATAATCAAGACAACATTTCCCACACAATGGAGTCAGAACGATATGCCCCATTTCCATTAACACCAATTCAACACGCCTATTGGATCGGACGTAAAAACCTCTTTAACTACGGAGGCGTTGCTTGCCATGCAATTTTTGAATGGGATTGTCAACGCCATATATGGGAGCCGGCCTCACTTGAAAAAGCTTGGAATAAAGTTATTCAGCGTCATGATATGTTGAGAATGATCATAGATGATGATGGACAACAACGTATCTTAAAAGAAGTTCCTTATTTTCATTTTATTCAACATGACCTAACAAATTTAACCCAACAAGAGCAACAAGAGAGCCTAACACAGATAAGGGAAGCCCTTTCTTATCGGGTATTACCGACTGAGTCATGGCCATTATTTGAAGTTGAAATTTCTTGGCTAAATAACGATTGTTACAGATTACATATCAATCTAGATTTACTGCAGTTTGATACCATGAGCTTTAAAATTCTGTTTGATGATCTATTTAACGCCTATTCAGGACAAGAATTAATACCACAAACATTTACCTTCCGCGACTACTGCTTAAAAAATCAAACAAATCGTAACAGTGATGAGTGGAAAATGGCATGGTGTTACTGGCAGGATCTATTATCTGATTTACCTTCTGCCCCATATTTACCGATAAAGAATTCATCCATTACTGAACAACCTCGTTTTACGACTTTCCAACATCATGTTTCTATAGCGCAATGGGACAAATTAAAACAGAGGTGGAAAAAGCATGGTATTACACCATCAGCAGGGCTTTTAACACTTTTTGCTTTAGTTTTAGGTCGCTGGACAAAATACCCAGCCTTTACACTAAACTTAACTTTCTTTAATCGTCAACCATGGCACCCAGATGTTACACAACTTATTGGTGATTTTACCTCTGTACTCCCTATAGATATTTATCTAGATAACGACTGTACATTAAATGAGTCAATGGCAAAAATACAGCGCAGACTTTGGCAACATTTAAGTAAGTCCCAAGTAAATGGTGTAGAGATTTTACGTGAATGGGGACGCTATAAAGGGGATAGTAGCCAATCTCTGTTACCTATTGTATTTACTAGCATGTTAGGTATGACACTAGATGGTGACAATATTGATGAAGCATTAAATCAGCTTTTCGGCCAACCCGTATATAGCTTCGCGCAAACACCTCAAGTTTGGTTAGATCACCAAGTAATGGAAGGAAAAGAGGGGCTAACATTAAATTGGTTCTGCATGGATGACATCTTTGCTGACGGTTTATTAACAATGATGTTCTCTGATTATCAAAGCTTGATCACTCAATTATGCCAAGATGAAGATAATAATCAATCAGTTGATAAGATTATTGCGCAACTTCCTTCATATCAACATTTAGCAATAGATAATCACCTCCAATCACGCTATCAACAACTCGAGCAAACATTGGAAAATCATCCGCAAATCAAACGTGCTCATGCTATGGTAATGGTAAAAGACGATACGAAAGTAGAGCCTCCTCTACAATTACTGTTTGAAGCCTCTTCTGATATTCCACTATCCGTTATTAAACAGCCCAATTGGTTACCTAATTTACTTTCGCCATCAGCTTCACTCAGTGACATTATTGAAAAGAGTTGGCAACGATTTGAGGAACGAGCACGGTATGGCATATGTCACACACTGTATCGAAATGCTCTTTTTACCGAGCTAAACACACCAATCACCCTAGCTGAAATAGTGGCTCGTTTAAAAGCAAAGCCTCAGTATGAGAGGCTACTTAGTCAGTGGCTAGATTTATTATGCCTGCATCACTTATTAACCAAAGAGGGTGATCAGTTTTATGCCACAACACAGTTTATTAACTTATGTTTATCTGCCCCAGTATTTCAACAACCTGTTAATGATTGGGAATATGTACTTTGGGATTACCTTGAACAATCACTAACCCAACATGAATTACTCTTTAGTGGTAAGGTTTCTCCTCTTTCACTACTTTTTAATTCAGATGAAATTACCACAGCACTATACGCCAAACACCCTGCACTAAATTATTTAAATCAATGTGCAAAAGATATTGTTAGTGCAATGGTTGGTGCAACATCTTCACTCAATATTTTAGAAATAGGGGCAGGTACAGGAGCTACCACTCAAGGTATAGTCGCAGTACTTAAGAATACGCATTACTCATACACCTTTACTGATATATCACATTACTTCCTTGATAAAGCGCGAAAAAAATTCACTGCTGTAGGAGAAATGCGCTATCAACTCTTTGATATTAATGCACCAATACAATTTTCTCATCATCCAGATAATGGCTATGATCTGATCATTGCATCTAATGTATTACATGATGCATCACATATCGGCCACGCACTAAAACGGATTAGAAGCCTGTTAAAACCTCAAGGCTATTTATTATTTATCGAAGCAACCGAGTGTCAAAGTGCTATGCAAATGGCGACTGTTGGCTTTATTGAGGGATTAAGTGCATATCAAGATAAGCGTATATTGACGAATAAAGCGATGCTTGATAGTGAAAGTTGGCATGATATTTTAATCAATACTGGTTTTGAAACTATTGGTCAATGGCCCCAAACAGATTCCTCATCTTTGCGACAAACACTCTTTTTAGCCTCTCCCACTCGTGGAGGAAAACCTTATTTAGGTAAATTACGTGATTATTTATCTCATTCTCTTGATCAGAATATCGACTCTTTTGAGTTGTTCCAATGTGAAAATATTGAAGCAACCCTTAATGGCATAGCAACATCATCCGCTCAAGAGCTAAATGAACAGATACAACCTGTTGCAATACCTGATGTACCAACCAATATGATTAATGAAATCATTGCATTATGGTCTGAGTTATTAGGTCGTGAGGTCAATAGTACAAATGATTTCTTCCGTTCTGGAGGAGATAGTTTGATTGCAACCAAAATGATCAGCCAATTACATCAACGGGGATATCCAGCAACATTACAACAGATTTTTACCTATCCATGCTTAGCCGATTTTTGTGCTCATTTAGAGCAGGAAAAGCAATCTCAACGAGAGTACTCCTCTTTGATACCTCTAAGCGCTGTATCTGCTCCAAAACCTTACCACTACTTTATGGTACATGCTTCTGATGGTGATCCCGGTGTTTACCTACCTCTTGCTGAGTCGTTAAATAATACAGTGTGGGGATTAACAGTTACAGATGCTTCAAAACTAACTGATTTGGATACATTGTTATCATTACATTTATCTAGCATAAAAACAGCACAACAGACTGGCCCTTATATTCTTATTGGTTGGTCATATGGTGCTTTTATTGCCAGTTACCTTGCAGAACAACTCTCGCAACAAAATCATTCCGTATTATTAGTATTAATAGATCCCGTCTATCGACATGATTTTATTAAATTTTGTCATGATGACTCAGATAGTTCATCAGATGAAAATAAGCAGCTTGCATGCACTAAAAGACTTATGTCATTCCTACCTGAAAGTGACCTACCATTATCTGATGATATCGCCTGTTTATGGCTGGAAGCCACCAACCACCCAACAGAATGGACATCACCTGAAAAAGAGTGGTACCAACGATTACCGCCACATACCCAACATCACTATTTTTCAGGGGAGCACTGGTCAATACTGCAAGATCGCGCTACCAGCACACATCTGGCCGAAATCATTGATCAGTGGGTGCAACAAAAACTTTCTAATAACGGATATCCATCCGAAGGAGGTAATTAATGAAACCGGCAAAAAAAGTGGTGATTGTAGGCAGTAAATTTGGAGAGGTTTATCTCAATGCATTTATACAACCTCAAGACAAATGGCATCTTATTGGCCTTTTTTCCAAAGGTAGCACTCGTTCTCGAGAATTATCTAAAGCATTCGGTATTCCACTTTTTACTCGATTTGATCAACTACCTGAAAAAATAGATCTAGCTTGTATTGTTGTGCGATCAGCCATTGTTGGTGGCGAAGGTAGCCAACTTGCGCAAGCATTTTTACAACGGGGGATCTCGGTTGTACAGGAACATCCTGTACATCCTGATGAAATTACCAGACTACAATCATTAGCAGAAAAAATGCATTGCCACTATATCGTTAACAGCCTCTATCCACATAATAAAGCAGGACGTTTATGGATAGAAAACACACAGAAGATATATCAGCAAATACAACAACGACCAGTGTGGGGACAAATTATCACAAGCAGGCAATTAATTTATTCCGCCTTAGATATATATTGCCAAGCAATGAAATTACACCCTAATGATATTACAGTCACATTAGAAAAAGATAATACCCCGCTACAATTTCTACGACTATCCAACCCTACTGGTGATTTGCTTTTATGCCTACAAAAACATTTGTCATCTAACGATCCTGATCAGCATAGCCTCGTGATGCATCATATGATATTAGGCTGGCCAGCTGGTTATTTAACTCTCGCTGGAAGTTATGGGCCAGTAGAATGGAATAATGCGCTTTATATTCATCATCACCAAGATAGTAAAAAAGCCATGTATCAATCTCCTGCCACGATGGAGCTTGATGAACCACTGTTTCATTCATTTCATACTCCACCAAATAGTTGGCAGGATGTGATGGAATGTGAAGCACCAGAAGCTATTAATTACTTACTGGCAGAGATAGATAAATGCTGGCAATTACCTAATGATAAAAAACCAATGATTTTACAACCCCATTACCAATTAGCTTTATCTCAATTATGGATAAAAACATTGCAAACAGCAGGTAAAGCCATTGATGGCACAATTGCGCCATTTAAGCGAATGAACTTCACCAAAAGTAGTGGACGGAGAAAATAATGATAAAACAATCTCCCAAATATATTACTCCTTTAAATGAGCAAAATGTAAATAAAGACAATGCTAACCTATTGGTTTGCCCATTTGCTGGTGCCAGTAATAGTGCATTTAACTCGTGGAGATCTACCGATATTTCAGGGTTAAATTGTCAATTAGTTAATTACTCTGGCCATGGTTGCAGATTTAAAGAACCAGCCTTTAATGATATTGGGTTATTAGCCAATGAATTAATAACAATAATAAAGAAATTTTATCCACCACGGCATAATTCATTATTACTTTGCGGTCACAGTATGGGGGCCCAAGTTGCCTTTGAAACTGCTATTCAATTAGAAAAAAATGGCTGGGAATTATCTGGACTAATATTATCAGGCTGCCAAGCTCCTCATATTCAAGCAAGGAGATTACTGAGTGATTTAAATGATGATGACTTTATTCAACAATTAATTGCCATTGGTGGATGTGATGCTGAATTAATCAAGCAGCCACAGTTGTTAAAACAGTTTATGCCATTATTACGTGCTGATTTCCTTGCTACCGAGCGTTATTTTTTTCAAAAAAGCACTAAACGGCTTTTTCATACCCCTGTTTTATTAATGTATGGTAGTCATGATAGTGAAGCTGATAAAAACGAAGTTGAAGCATGGCAAGATTGGATAGATAAGCATTGCACTATTAATTGCATCGCTGGAGATCACTTTTATCCAATTACACGCCCAAATACTTTTTGTCGTTTTATTATTGATTTTTATCACCAATTTATCAATGATTAAATTGATTAGGTAATATATATGAATAAAACAATAGATACTTTGCCACTTAACTTTCGTATTTTAATAAAATTAGCCCCACTCCCTCTGATTAGTGGCATTATTATGGCAATAATCTCAACAATGCTAAGTTTAGCACCATTATGGATCATCTATAAAATCAGCCAGATTTGTTTTTCAACATCACCTAATATTCAACAAATAAATAATCTAGTTTATATCACTGTGATTATTTTAATTTTACGTTGGGGATTAATGGCAATAAGTCATATTGCCGCACATCGGGGTGCTTTTTATATTCAGCATCAATTACAACTCGCAATAGCTAAAAAAATCAGTAAAGTACCATTATCATTTTTTGCTCAATATGGCAGTGGAAATCTGCGACGTATTATCAATGATGATATAAAAAGCTTAGAAGGTTTTTTCGCACATATGCTACCTGATCTCGTCTCAGCCATAGTGACTCCCTTTATCGCTATTATATTACTTTTTTATGTAAATTGGCCTCTTGCCTTATTATCTCTAACCCCATTACCCATTGCTTTTATGGCTCAACTTCTCATGTTGCGTCGAGCCAATAAACAAACCAATGAGTGGATGAATATTCAGAAAAAAATTGCTAATGAAATAGGAGAATATATTAAAGGAATACGAGAAATAAAAGCGTTTAACTTAACCTCCCATACTTTTGGTAAATTATCTCAATCTATCAATTCCTCTGTTAAATGGATAAAAAATAATGTCAAAGCTAGTACAGGCTCTTGGATGGTATTTAGTGGGATATTAACAGCGAATCTCGTTATTATAGCACCAGTAGGTGGGTGGATGTATTTAAATCAAAATATTGATTTATCTACTTATATTTTATTTTTAATGACATCCCCCCTCGTACTTGCGCCGTTATTACGACTAACATTTGTGCTAGGAGAACAAGCTCAACGAAAACAAACCTTAAAACATATCAGTATGATCCTTGAACTTTCAGAGCATAAACAACATGATAAACATTTTACTCTCCCTAAAAATAGCGATATTACTTTTAAAGATGTCTGTTTGGATCATGGTGATAAACCGATATTAGAGAAAATTAGTTTTAATGCCCAAGCGGGTACAACAACTGCAATTGTAGGCCACAGTGGTGCAGGAAAATCCTCATTATTAAAACTAATTCCCCGTTTTTATGATTGTACTTCTGGCCAAATAAAAATAGGTCAATATGATATCAACTACTGGCCAGAAATTGATTTACTTTCTCAAATAAGTGTTGTTTTTCAAGATGTATATCTATTTCATGGAACTATTTTAGAAAATTTACTCATAGCAAATCCTAATGCCTTATTTGAGGATATTATCAAAGCAACTAAAGCAGCCAATATTCATCATGTTATTGAAAAACTCCCAGCAGGATATAATACATTAATTGGTGAACAAGGAAATAAACTTTCAGGTGGAGAGAAACAGCGATTATCAATTGCAAGAGCACTATTAAAAAACTCTCCAATCCTACTTCTCGATGAAATTACTGCCAATGTTGATGCTGAAAATGAAATTTTGATCTATCGCGCATTAAAGAGTCTATGCCAGAATCGGACTGTTATTATGATCACTCATAACCTACATACTATTATTAACGCAGATAAAATTATTGTGCTTGATAATGGAAAGATTATTGATACAGGTACACACACCCATTTATTAAACCAATGCCCAACCTATCAAAAATTATGGAATGATTATAGTCACACTATTCATTGGCAATTAATCCAGGAGAATAATAATGATTAAAGAATTAATTAAATCAGGTTATTTGCTTTCTAATAAAAAAGATAAAGATTTAATGGTGGGTCTATGCCTTGCCGTAGTTGAAGGTCTTTTTGCTACTATTCCGTATATTCTACTCTATTTTTTATTAATTGATCTTTTTGCCAATAAAATCACACTAGCTCAGTTATTTTATTACTTTTTATCAATACTCTTATCTATTGTTCTGCGTATTGTCATTGGTACTTATAGTATGCCAATGATTTTTATTGGTGCTTATAAAATGATGGGACAAGCCCGTCTAAGAATAGCCGATCATTTACGAAAAATCCCGATTGGCTGGTTTTCTTCTCAACGCAGTGGTGATCTTGCATCACGGCTTACTGCTGATTTAGAGATCATTGAAAATATCTGGTCACATTTCTTAGGAATGTTTATCAGTACTTTAGCGATGCCTGTTTTTCTCTCACTATTCTTAGTATGGGTAGATTGGCAACTCACTTTAATTATATTATTTTCTATTCCAATCGCTCTGTTCGCATTATCCATAAGCCATAAAATAATGTTAAAAGCTGCACAACAGGCAGCTGATGCTAATGCCAATGTACAATCCGAATTACTCGATTATATCCAAGGAATTATGGTTATTCGTAGTTTTGGGCGACTTGGTCCTGCATGGAAAAAACTAAAAGCAGCCTTAGAAACACAAAATAAAACCCAAATAGTTCTAGATTCCAAGCCTGCCCCTTGGATTGCACTTTATGGTTTTATTCTTGAATCAGGTTTTATTTTATTAATGATAATAGGAACAAGCCGTTTAATTAGTGGCTCACTTTCTCCTTCTCAATTCGTTTTTTTCCTTGTATTAGCACTCCCCATTTATCGACAATTCTTTGATTTAGGATTATCCAGTATGTTGTTAAATTATGCACAAAAATCATTACAACGCATAGAAGAAGTAATGAAAGTGGTTCCACTTTCTGAGCCTAAATATACTCAATTACCAATAAGAACAGATATCTATTTTAACAATGTAAGCTTTATTTATCCTTATAATAGTCAATTAACATTAGATAATATATCTTGCTGTTTTCCTGAAAAAAGCTTTACTGCTATTGTTGGCCCTAGTGGCTCAGGGAAAAGCACTTTACTACAGCTTATTTCTCGTCTATGGGATGTTAACCAAGGTGAAATATTGCTAGATGATATTAATATTAACCAAATAAATTCCGATAAACTCTGTTCATATGTATCTTCTGTTTATCAAGATGTCGTTTTATTTTCAGGAACAATTAAAGATAATATTTTAATGGGAAAAACAGATGCTCACGATGATGAAATAATAACTGCAGCTAAATTAGCTAATGCACATGAGTTTATTATACAAAAACCACAAAATTATGATACTCCTATTGGTTACGGTGGTATGTTACTCTCAGGTGGAGAACGTCAACGTCTTTCTCTTGCTAGAACTTTATTAAAAAATGCACCAATTTTACTGATCGACGAAGCAACATCGAGTATCGATTGTTCATCAGAAGTATTAATTCAACAAGCTTTATCATTGTTATCAAAAGATAAGACAATCATTATGATTGCCCATCGATTAAATAGCATTAAAAATGCCGATAACATTATCGTAATGGAAAATGGAAAAATAGCAGAACAAGGAAAACATGCTGAGTTACTTGCAAAAAATGGCTTATATGCACATTTATGGTTACAACAGAAAGCGTTATGCTAATAGCCAAATGCAATGAGTAATAGCAACTTGTTTATAGATAATGAGGTGCATATCTGGATTGGTAATCTACAAACGATACCATGTTTAAGTAAAGCTAAATCCAGAATGCACATCTTAAATAACGATGAAATTTCATCGTTATTCGACTACCCTTTTATAAAACAACGAAATATTTTTTTGCTATCAAGAGTCATGTTACGCGATATTTTATCATTTTATTTAAAAATTTCACCAGAAGATGTAAGATTTTCAAAAAATGAGTACGGGAAACCATTTATTTTAAACGAATCAAAGGAAAGCATTTACTTCAATTTATCACATTCAAATAATTGTGTTGCTCTCGCTATTTCAAATACATCATCCGTTGGTATTGATATTGAATATTTCAACCGTGATATAGAAATAAATAGCATTATAGATTATTATTTCTCAAAAAAAGAAAAAAAATACCTATCTTATTTTGACGAGACTCAAAAAAAACATAATTTCTATAAGATGTGGACATTAAAAGAAGCCTATATTAAATCAAGAGGCATTGGATTATCAGAAGAAATCATTAAGAATTTAGATTTTTATATAAAGAGAGATCAATTTGATAAATTATATTTTATAGAACAGCATTACTCTGCTCATCTTTCATATATTACCAAATCAATATTAGATAGCTATAAAATATCCATAATCACATATCACCATCCATTTAACTATAAATTCTTAACATGGGGTGATATAAAAAGCAACCTGCCACATCATTTATTATAGTTATACGACCACAATGAAATTATATATTAACAGTTAGTTTTAAGTATTATTTGACTGACTATAGGTCATATAAAAGATATGACAATTCAATTCATATATTCACACCAAAACACGAATAAATTATAAAAAACCATCAATATATTAGCACTCATATAAATAAGGAAAAATTATGTTTAACAATAAAACAAAAAATACTATTATTAAAAATAAATCCGATTGGTTAACCATACCTGAAGCTGTATACCTAGCCAACCAGAAAAAAACAGAGAAACAATTAACCGACAGCGACGTTTATCGCCATGCGCTATCTTGAAACATTTATTTATCTATATACTTTCAATCTACAATTATATTAAGGAAAGTCACAAAAATTAAGAATAAAATTAAATTGAAAAAAATAGGAAACTCTCTCACAGATCGTTTATGCTATCTTGATACACATTGTTTCATTAAACATATAAATTATACCACACTCACTCAAGATAAATATATTCATTCTAAAAAAATGGGTCATTGATACCACTCTGATCGGGTATGAATTCGTAACAATTCAACACTTACTGGCGCACTCAATCAATATATCACCACCAATCACAGGCAATCAATGTATTAATTATGGCATTTCAGTTTTATTATCAAGAACTCTATTTCAAGCGTTTGAGAAAATAACATGAAAAGAACGAATTAGCCAACAACTAATGTAATTACCTGAAGAACTAAAATCTGAGATTTATAACAACATTAATCGAATGAAACTCATAAATCCAGTGACAAAGAATATTTCCCTATTTATAAATTACCACAAGATTCCTGTTTTGTAATTCGCCTGACTGAACTACAAAAGCTGATGAATGCCTATGTAAATATTAAACACACTCCAACATCGACACGCATATCCAGCCCTTTATCTCGTCTTTTCTGGCTTTCATGTAAACATAATGAAGTCATCAGTCCATTACTAGGAAAACCTTACAAGCTTTTATCCATTTTCGAACAATGGGCATCTACCGAAGGTATTACTGACAAATTCAGCGGCGATACACTGAAAACAGCACTTGAACGCGGTTCTCCCACTTCAGTGCCTTATTGATTTAACTCACCATTATACTGAAATACGTATTAAGAACTCAAAAACTCTTAATACGGGCTTACGTGCTTTCTTCTTCACCTTCGCTTATGCTTTTTTATCTTCTCCAACCCCACTCTACACTGGAGAAAATCATGACATCACATCAGTTATTACGCCTGAAACAGGTCGAAGAAAAAACCGGTCTGAAACGCTCGCAAATCTATCTGTATATGAAAGGGGGCTCTTTTCCTCGTTCAATAATAAAGGTTGGCCCTGCCAGCGTAGCCTGGCTCGAATCTGAAATTGATGAATGGATCAACCTCAAATTAGCCAACCGCTGAAGTGTTTAAGGAAGGTCCGAAATCATGATTCCGTCTCTGAATTACGCCGTATTAACAGATGCCCTGCGTGCGCTGAAAGAAGACAATATTCACCATCGTGAATCTCTGGGACTCACCTTCGACGAAATGAATACCCTCAGGACAACACTGGTGCTTTAATGAAAAAACGAAATTTCAGTGCAGAATTCAGACGTGAATCCGCTCAGTTAGTGGTGGATCAACACTATACGGTTGCAGATGCCGCAAATGCCATGGATGTCGGACTTTCCACTATGACCCGGTGGGTAAAGCAGCTACGAGATGAACGTGCCGGCAAAACACCTAAAGCCTCCCCTATCACGCCGGAGCAAATTGAGATACGTGAGCTGAAGAAAAAACTTCAACGTATTGAAATGGAAAATGAAATATTAAAAAAGGCTACTGCGCTCTTGATGTCAGATTCCCTGAACAACTCTCGATAATCGGGAAACTCAGAGCGCATTATCCTGTGGCCACGCTTTGCCACGTGTTTGGGGTTCACCGCAGCAGCTATAAATACCGGAAAAACCGTCCTGACAAGCCGGATAGCAGGCTAGCTGTATTACGCAGTCAGGTTCAGGAACTACACGGCCTCAGTCATGGCTCCGAGGATGCAAGAAGTATCGCCACAATGGCCACACACAGGGGCTTCCGGATGGAACGATGGCTTGCCGGCCATCTTATGAGGAAGCTGGGGCTGGTGAGTTGTCAGCAGCCTGTTCACCGATATAGACGTGGGGGACACGAACATATTGCTATCCCGAATCACCTCGGACGTCAGTTTGCAGTGACAGTGCCTGACCAGGTATGGTGCGGCGATGTGACGTATATCTGGACAGGTAAACGCCGGACTTACCTTGCTGTGGTACTCGATCTATTTGCACGGAAACCCGTGGGGTGGGCAATGTCGTTCTCTCCGGACAGCAGGCTGACCACCAAAGCACTGAAAATGGCATGGGAAAGACGCGGTAAGCCATCCGGGGTTATGTTCCACAGTGATTAGGGTAGTCACTATACAAGCAGGTAGTTCAGGCAGTTACTGTGGCGATACCGGATCAGGCAAAGTATGAGCAGGCGCGGAAACTGCTGGGATACTCATTCTAATATACTTTCAAATACCGGATCGGACTGACCCGTGCTGGGATTGGCTCAAATGCCTTTGTGTTGACCTGTCGTCCGATTCTGGTATTTCCCGGGCATAACCGGGCCCAGAGTTTGTGACCTGATAGGAGCTTTGTGCTGCATCCCGAGTGTCCTGTCCTGCGATGGGGATGATTGTGCTACCAATATCTGGAGGCAAACCATGCAAAACGACCGCCAATCTTCTGAAACCGTGATTCTGGGTGTCGATACCCATCTTGATATTCATGTCGGCGCTGTTATCAGTCAGGCAGGTAAACTGCTTGGAACTCACATTATTCAAACAAATCAAGCGGGCTATCTGGAACTACTTGATTGGGCACGTTCTTTCGGTAGCCTCGAACGAGCAGGCATCGAAGGAACAGGAACATATGGTGCCGCATTAACACGCTATCTCATCAAGAATAGCATTTATGTTGTTGAAGTTAACCGGCCAGATCGCTCAAAACGCCGCCTTGAAGGGAAGTCAGATCCACTAGATGCAGAAAATGCAGCCCGGACAGTGCTTTCAGGGAGCAGCAAGGCCATACCAAAAATGCAGTCAGGTGCATGTGAGGCTCTCCGGATTATTAGTGTTGCCCGACGTAGTGCAGTAAAAGCCTGTACGCAGGCGATTAATCAGCTTCGTGCACTGCTGGTTAGTGCCCCGCAAGATGTTCGCGACAAACTCTGGAAATCGAAACCACACGAATGCGTAACTGCCTGCATTAACAGCGAAGTGTCAGAGCACTCACCGTTACGTATAGCCTTGTGCAGTACGCTTCGAAGCCTTGCGAAACGATGGATGGCCCTGACTGAAGAGTTGAATGAACTAGACGAATCACTAGATAAACTGACCCGCAAGTATGCCAGTAACCTTCGTAGCCAGTTTGGCGTTGGGCCACAGACGGCTGCAACACTGCTGGCAGTTGCGGGTGATAACCCCGAACGTTTAAAAAATGAAGCGGCCCTGGCATCGCTCTGTGGCGTAAATCCACTGCCAGCATCATCAGGGAAAACAGTAAGGCACAGATTAAACCGTGGTGGCTCACGTGAAGCAAACAATGCCCTGTGGACAATAGCCCTTGTACGTATGCGTAGCGATCCGCGCACGAGAATCTATGTCGACAGACGAACTGGTGAAGGGCTATCGACTAAAGAGATCCTGAGATGCCTAAAACGCTACATCGTCCGTGAGCTCTATCCATTGATTTTATCGGACCTCGCATATGCCAATCGCCGCTCTTGACATAGGAGCGTCAACAGTCCGATGGAGCGCTTTTTCAGGAGTCTGAAAAATGAGTGGATGCCGGTGACAGGCTACACCAGCTTCAGTGAAGCTGCTCAAGCGATAACGGGTTATATCGTCGGGTATTACAGCGAACTCAGGCCGCACGAATATAACGGTGGATTACCACCAAATGAATCGGAAAACCGATACCGAAAAAACTCTAAAACCGTGGCCAGTTTTAGTTGACCACTACAAAAGCTTATTGATGAACGAACTGATGATGTTTTGTATGGTGAACCATGATACAAAAAATGGACGATGGGCCGAATGATCTCATTTAATACATCTTCGCCTTATACCAACGCGAATGGAAGATTAAAAAAGTGGGCAAAAAATAATAACAATTTAAAGTAAGCATCAGCGTCAAATTAATGGCCGAAAAATCGCTCTATGCCCACATCCTTAATCTGACCACGCCGTGGCAGGTTAAATCCCTTGCTCTCAATAAAAATGCAGATTCTGTAACCGGAACAAAGAATTCTTCAAGGTGGCGATAATATTCCATTATGGAAAGCTAAATATGGCTTTCTGAGCCTTATTACCATGACTAAGGAATACCCTATTATCAACAGTATAAAAATGTAGTTTGCAGGATGAGCGGGCTCTTTACCGTCCGCATTCGCAGGGAAATTGAAATCTATGTCACTCTGCCAGATCCAAAAATAAGGTTAAGGCCGCATTCCTTTGCGGCGTCTTATTCCTCTGTTCAGACCTTATCCATCATATAACGATGCGCTTTCGATGCTGCCTGGCGGCTTTAAAAATATAGCGCTTATCGTTTTTCAGTGCTTTCAGCCAAGAAGCAATATAACTTTCGTGCTGAACCTATCCGACAATCCCCAGATCCGCCATCAGGAACACGCTTCCCAGCTCGGCGATCAACTCTTCAAATGCATAATTTTCACTGCTAAATCTTCCTTTCATTTCGCGGTTCAGGCGACTTTTGCCATCGCTCCAGTGAACAATCTCATGCAGATCCGTGGCATAAAAGCTAGCGGCATCGGAAAAAAACGACGTTCAGGTAACAAAACCTCATCTGTTGATGGCATGAAAAAGGCGTTTTGTCCTTTCTCAATGATGTTAGCACCGCTGTTACAGAACAGATTTTCAGCCTGTGGCAACGCGTCAAACGTCGCTTGTGGGGCAACGGTATCTGCCGTCAGTGAGAGGCCATCAATTTGTTCGACATTAAACACGACAAAGGTTTTCAGCATCGGGATATGGTCAATTTCTCCGGTGTCGTTTTCCTTCTCCAGGATGGTATAAAAAATGGCGGTCATGCCGTGCTAGTCCTTACGAACTTGCGCACCTTCTGCCCTAGCCTGTTTGTATGTCATCCAGCAGGAATCACTGAATCCTCATTCTGATTCACTGCACCCGCTGTAGGCTGTGCCAGTAGCGTAGTTGGAAGGCATGCCGGACATACCCGGTACGCGCTGCCACGGACACACTCAGGGTTTAACGCCTACTTCCAGTGTGGTAATGATGAGGTCGGTAACGATCTGATAAATATCGGTTCTGGTTTTGGAAAATTTCGTTTTTGAGGAGCCTGACGGGTCCAGCGGGGATACGCTGGTCGCCGTTGCGGTGTTAGAGGCACTTGTCTGAGTATGCAAGGAAGTGATCATAGTTTTTTCTCCATCAGTAATGTGATTTTCATCTTCGTATCGCCTGACAGTTCGCTTTCTCGGCATCGTTCTGGCCCACAAGGGTGCAGCATGCGTGCACTTCACCCTTACGGGACCGGTTGTGCCGTGAAATGATTAACCGGAAGCTGATACGGGAACAAAAAGCACACAGGAGGAAAAATCGGTCCCTGCATAGCCGAACTTAGCGCCCTTTACTCCGTATTGGTGAAAAGTAGATTTGTGGTAATGAATTGGGGATTGGTACTGATAGAAACATCTTGTTGGCACCGAGATCTCAAAAAATGTCTAGAATTAAAACAGGTGTGCTTACCTTAATGTGATAGAGCCCTAAAACATGCATCTTCAAGTTAATTGTGCATGATTATAAAAAAAAGAGGCACCCATAGAGTACCTCACTTACTTTATATCTTATTAAATCAGAATATATTAAAAATCAATTTTGACATTTATCCCATAATTTCGACCCGGTAATGGGACTAAATATTTCAATTGAGAAGATGCAGGTCTTGCTTCAGTATCGGTGAGATTATTAATAATAAAATCAACCGAAACATCTACCTTATCAAGGTGGTATTTTTTGCCAATCCCCGCATCAACTAACGTATAGGAAGGAAAGGCCATATCTCCACCATACATTAACCCACCGCTTTCTTTTTGTTTTTTATAGTAAGTTGCACTACTAAATGCAGTTAATTCATCATGTTGGTAATAAATACTGATACCATGCTTTTCATTAGGTAAATTTGGCAAATAGTGACCTGCAATAAACAGTTTTCTTTTGCTTTTATTTTCGACAAAATCACCAAATAGTGTAAATGTTAGATTGTGATCATGAGGCATTTCATATAAATATTTAAATTCATATTCTAATCCTTTTGTTTCAAGATCGGTGTCATCCCATTCCATAACAGGACCAGCACCACGACTGATACCCGTTAATCGTCTAAATTTAAAACCACTGTAGTCTGTTTTATACAAATTAAGTTTATTAGAGAAATTGCCAATCTCAATAACAGATGATAATTCAATACTTTTGCTTTTTTCGGTATTAAATTCACTGTTTCCTTGTTCTTCAATTAAATAAGCATAATGAGGGCCATGTGTATAAAGTTCATTAATTTCTGGTGCTCGATAAGAAATATTTTGTTGTAGTTTTAATGTCCATTCATCAATTGGTGTAAAAGATAGAGCGAGTGTATTTGCACTTGTATCAAAATGACGGTTTTGTAAATTAGAACCTTGCCCTCTACCACGATTATAATTCGCTGGAATATTGAGATTATGTTGAGTGTAACCTTTACGATATCCAGCAGTGAGCTCAAAAGGAGATAAATTTAGCGATTCAACCCAATATATTCCGTACTCTTTGGTTAATACACTGGGTAAATAAGCATCATAACCAGACGTTTTCAGATCACGATAATTACCGTTGATCCCAAACGCACCATTAAGTCGATTAAATAGCGGAGTATGTGCAGTTTCTAAAGCTAACTGATGGCTTTTTGTATTAAATACCGATGAAGCAATTTGGCCGACTAACTCTTCATCTTTAGATTCAGAATAAGAATAATAAAAAGCACTGTCTCTTAAAAATGGTGCTAAATGATCATGTTTTCCTTGTATATCTATTCTTCGATTACTATTTGAAACCGAAACAGGTTTATACCTTTCTCGAGTTGTTTTAGTTGTGAGATAAGCATAGCCTGGCACTCCATACGATGTTTGAAAATCAGTGACAGAAAAACCTAAGTAACCGTCATCTCCGATATAAGAGAGTGATGCGTTACCACTTTGGCTTTTTAAAAAGCTATTGGGAATTTCGTTATTATTATTTTCAACATAATGCTTTGGAGGTGTGACATGTTCAATAGATGTGGGGCTACCAGGTTTATATCGTAAGTTAGGTTCATTATCTACATAACCAATACCTGAAAAATAGTCCTTATCTTTAAAGGTATATTTATCATCCTCGCTTAACTCATATTCAACCTGATATTTTTTCCAAAACTCACTAATGTAAGGATACGCTTCAGGGTTACGGCTAGTAAACACTTTCATATCCACTTGGCATTGATCACGTAATGCAGAGTGGTCTTTTAGCTGTTGATAGCTATAGCAAGCACCAACTTTAGAGCGTGTTGGAATTTTATATTTTGAGACTCGTTTAGTAGCACCGGAAAGATTAAAAATCCAGTTTTCTTTATTACTGAATTTAATATTTACTGATCCACCGTTACCATTATTAGTGCTACCATTAAATGTCACGGCACCTGAAATTGCTTTTTCAGGAAACTGTGTCATTATTCGATCATCCCACAAATGAATTGCACCACCACTGCTGCTACCACCATAAAGTAGTGCTTCGGAGCTTTTACTAATTGATATTTCGTTAATTCTATTCATATCAACAGGAATAGGCATATTCCCACTAATAAATGAAACATCATTAATCGGAAGATTATTAACTAAAATCCCGACTCTATTGCCAGAGAGACTTCGAATAACAGGCCTTGCCGCATTTGGGCCAAAACCTTCCGCTTGTACACCAGCAACTTTTGAAACGGTATTACCAATCGTATTTGTTTTTATTTGTTCAAGTTGTTTTCCTTTTATCTCTTCTCGATTATTGAGTAATAAAGAGGAGAATGTCTCTTTGTTTTTTATTGATGTTGCTTTAACAGTAATAACATCGTTTGATGTTTCTTTTTCTTGGCTTTTATCTTGATTATTCTCTTTTCCATATAAAGGAGACGACAAAAGTATAAGTAAAATAATAGAGAGTTTACTTTTTTTCATGATATTCATATTAGAATGTAAGAGTAGCGCCTAAGATAATATTACGACCAGGTAAATACATTTCATCTTTAATATAAGAGGTGCTGTCTTTCCCTTTTACATCAAAGATATTATTAATCTTGGCGTATAAGGTATAATCTGTGTTATCTAAATAACCAATATATTCACTACCTAAACTAACTGTGTTATAAGCCTCTGTGGATGTTTCATAGTCTGCTGTTTTATTCTGTTTTCCAAAATGATCAATGCGAATTTGTCCAATTACGTTTTCTGTAAAACTATGTTTAATATAAGTACTTAAACGATAAGCCGGTATTCTTGGTATATTTCCCTTATTGTGTAGTAAATTTGCTCTAACATAATCACCAGAAATACCAATTAAGCTATCTTGGTTATAGTAATAATCAATATTTCCTTCTATACCTTTAAACTGTGCATCATTTTGAACATATTGTAATGAACGATAGCCATTATTTAATTCAGTCCCCGTAAATTGACCGTAAATATAATTATTAATACGGTTATAATAGGCACTCATATTGAATTGAATATCACCTGTTACTTTAGTTATTCCAATATCAATATTATTTGCAGCCTCTGCGGTTAAATTAGGATCGCCTTTTTCAATAGTTCGACTTGCAGCATGAACACCATTCGCGTAAAGCTCTTCTGCAACAGGTAATCTTTTCGTGTGTGAAAGTGATAAATTTAAAAAATAGTCTTGTGTAAAATTCCATGCTAATCCAGCAGAAATAGAAGATGCACTCTGCTTATTATTTTTTTGAGTTTCTCTATTTAACAGTGATTGCCACTCTTGGCGAAATCCTAATTCATAGCGAAAATCACCTAATTGGTATTCTTCTAATAAAAAGAGTGAGTGATTTTTTGTTTTTGTTGACGGTACATAAGCTTCTTCTCCTTGAGCACTAAAATCACGCTGGTTAAATTGCCCGCCAATAACACCATGCCAACCCCAAATAGGTTGATGTGTAAATGTCAGTCTTAATTCATCGCCTTTGTTTTTAAATGAGGTACTGACTTCATTTCCTTCTTTTTCATCATGATGATAATCGGTTCTGACCGCACTGAAACGTATTGATTCAATACCAGTAAATGGATTGTTTTTTTCACCACGAAGATCCCATCGTTTGCTATCCATAACAATATAAGGAATACCATGTTGATGTTGTTCATCAGGGTATTCATGATTGTGATTATGATGATGATGGCCGATTAAAGGAGGGCGAATTGGGGCGTGATGATGGTGATCATCTTCATGATCATGAAAATGCGTATGACCAGGCAGCCCATATCGACGATGTTGTTCACCATAACCAATCCCTATATAACCGTCATCAAAAAGCCAGGATACACCAATATTTGCCGATTGGTTATCTTGATAAGATCCTGCTAAACGGCTAGTTTCTCCTTGATGTAAAGGTTCTGGTTGTTTGTAATCACTTTGATAACGTTTAGTACCCTCAAGGCGAAGCGCCAAATTATTTTCTCCTAACGTTAATCCTACTGATCCTGTATTTCCTTTAGAAACAGAATCGTATTGATAATGCAATTCACCCTCATAGCCTTTTTCAGGCACTGACATAGGAATCTTGCTATCAATAACATTAATTGCACCGCCTATTGTGCCTCCTCCATAAAGTAATGTTGAAGGGCCTTTTAATACTTCAATGCGTTGACTTAAAAAGGGTTCACTGGTGATTGTATGATCTGCACCAATAGAGGATACGTCCATAAGATCACTACCACTGTGTAATACCTTGACTCGATTGCCTGACATTCCTCGAATAACTGGATGAACTGAGCCTCCACCAAAAAAGCTGGCATGAAAACCTGGTAAGGATGTTAAGGTTTCAGCAATCGAGGCACTACGATTAGCGCGTAGATCTTCTTGTGTCAGAACAGAAACGGGGATCGCCATTTTCTCTTGCGGAGTATGCAAAGGTGTTGAATAGACCTCTAATACCTCATTGTTCCGATTTTCAGTTGATTTTATTGCAGGGCTTGCATTTGCAAATAAGGAATAACTCATTGAAATAAAAAATGTTGTATAATTAAAAATAGATTTTTTCATACTATCCGCCATTTTTTGTTATGTTATAACATATCACATTGTATGTATATATAATTATCATTAGCAAGTGATTATTTAAAAAATAATAAAAATTTGGGCTGTCCTAGATAAGGTTTAAGTTTTAACTATCTGTTTTAGAATACTTAATTGCTTCTTTGCAGCTTGGCGTATTAAACGGGTTATTGTTAAATCTGGTGTATGGCACCATCAGACAATGCTCCGATCTGATGCTTCATCCTCTGCATACTGGGGTTGACGGTGTAAGTATCCCGCATAATTAATTTGCCAACGAAGGAGATCGCTATGCGTAAAGCCTGTTTTACTGAGCATCAGATCATCGCCGTAATTAAGTCGGTTGAAACCGGGCGGACTGTTAAAGTTGATGACTTTAACCGTGAGACATTGTCGATTAAAATCATTCTGAATCTGCCAGATCTGCGAATGATCCGTGTACTCGACAGGATCGCGGCAAACTGCGGCTACCCGATCATGCTGCACATGAATAATGGTCCAGAATTTATCTCACTGATACTGGCTGAATGGGCAGAAAAACATGCAGTAAAACGGGATCTTATCCAGCCAGGTAAGCCGACGCAGGACACTTTCATTGAATACTTTAACCGGACATACCGTACATACGCGATTTTTATATATTCATGATCAGACGTGAGATAAATAACGAATTGGAGTGGGTTTAAACAGGTTATAACGAATAGGTTACTGTAATTAATTTTCAGTATATGTAAGAGAATTTCGAGTCCGTTTACCATGCTGTGTAAACGCCTTTTTCAAAAGTGACCATCCTAGCGGTCGCGGTCACCGAACTCGACAATAAAGCGACTCTATTACTATACGCCAGTTCCTCAGCGGCATTGTCCATTTTTGCGAGGCAATCCGTCAGACAGTGCGGGGTTAGGATTGAAGCCACAGAGCACCGTTATCACTGGATACAATGGTACGTTGGCTCAATCTCAGGCTACGTGGGTATTGTACTATGGACGCTTTTGTCAATCAGTAATGGATTATATAGCCAGACATATCGATCTGTACCTTGCTAAATGGGTTACCCGTAAATACAAGAGGGGACACGGTAGTCTGGTTCAAGCGTATGAATGATTAGACAGGATCCGGAATGTTAAACTCAGTTTGTTTGCACACTGGACTATTTGTACGCGATGTTACCAGTCAACTACAAGAGCCAGATGACGGGATACTGCCACGTCCGGCTCCGTGGGAGTGGAGGGGGAAAGTTCCCCTCCACGACGCGATAACCTCATATAATACTAGAAAATAAAAATCAGATAAATGATAGTGTTCACTACTTTTTAGTGATACACCTTGCAGAATGTACCATTGCAACAAATCCTGCTGCTATCATCATAGTATCTTTCAGAACTAACCTTCCCGCACCGGAAAGATAAGGAAACTCAGTATGAGCATCTGCTCCATGTACCCAGGTTTCAGGTGTAAACACCAAAAATGTTAATGTGACAAATGGCGTAAGAAACACTAAGGCAGAGCCCTTTCCATTTATTATTAAGATAAACATCAGCATAGTACTTTCCTGCTGGAGTTGGATTTCCTTGATTGAAACGATGAATATCTAACGTCGTCTTCCCTTGAGTATGCTGTAAAAAACTGGGATCAAATTCAGCATATTCCATAGCCACTGTGTCCATGGAAAAAACTCCCAGTGAAATAAATATGGCAGGCAGGAATGAATGATGTTCAGTTTAAGTGCAATATTTCATAAATATTATCCTTATTTCAGAGCTGACTCACTTAATTCATGCCCACCATAATCGTTAACAACTGTCCACTTCACTTTTCCATATCCCGACATATTTCCATGTATAGGAAGGCGTATTGAAGAATAAGGAGCAACCATATCTACTGGATTAATTGATTGTGAGTAGTTGCTCTGAATCAAAGTAATATGATTATAAGTAATAAAATAAGGACTTTGATTATCTGCACAAAGAAAGGCCTTTGCTCCTTGTTTTTCAATATGCCATATAACAGAATTATAGGCCTCACTGAGAGAACGTGTGAGTTTTTCTGGACGATAGAATAGCTTTATGCGACTATGGATCGGGAGTTGAAGATAATTTGAGTTTACATTTAAATTATTTTTATTTTCAAATTTAGGTTTAGCTGAAATATCCAGTATATTTAGCCAAAAAATTGATTCACGATCATTAGGCAGTGCTTCACCCGTATACATAATTCGTAATGTTTGCCCTGTGTGAGGTTCTATACGAAATATAAGCGGAGTAATAATAAAGGGAACATTGACTGAGTCTGGAGCAACACTGGCATCACCAGTATCAATCCAGGACTGAATTAAAGATGGAGTAGATTCATCATTATTAATTTTAATATTAATACCTTCCTAGTTTTCAGGATAAATAACTCAGGTACCCAACATTAGCATAACTTGACACAGAAAATAAGCCGGCCATCATGAAAAAGAAAAGTTTTTTCATGGAAACTCCGAACAAAGCAGTGCAGATGAGCTGCCTTGTAAATAATGATAATAAAAACGCACGATTATTATTTATTACTCATAGGCAATAGTGTAATTAACACTAGAAATGACATCCCCTACAATTGCTTTTCCTGTAGCATAATATTGGGCCATATAGCGTAGTGTCGCTTCATCGTCACTATTAATAGCTTCTGAATGGACATCCTGTCCGACAAAGTCTTTCCCTAATTGAATAGCAGTAGTACCATCGTTATTTAATAACTGAATTTGAACATTTTGTGCTCCGTCAGAGCTTGCATTTTTTAGTTTGTTCGTATTAAAGTCAGTATTAGCTCCGGGTTCAAAAAAAGCTTTCACATTACTAGATCCATTTTGTCCAGTAGTGCATCCAGTAAGACTAATTGTACCGTCATATGCCATTGCTGAGTTAAAAATAGCAACAGACAGTACCGTACTTAAAGCAATATTATTTTTAAATTTCATTATTTGGTTACTAACATAAAAATCAATCTATAAACTTCATTGAGGGTATTTATATCCTTAATTTATATATTAAAACTATAAAAAACAGGTGCTACTCTATTAAAATTATTAAATATAAACGCCATTATTTAATAAAAAATTAATAACATTCACCAACATGAAAAATACGGAAGCTTTATTTGAAATTACAAACTTATTATTTATTAAAATGTAACCTCATGTAATTAAAATATAATTAATGGATATAATTTTCTTTCTAAAAATAAATTATGTTAATATGTTATTATTGATCGATAATGTATTTTTTTGATAGATTAAAACC
Organism: Providencia sp. PROV080; assembly: GCF_033688105.1. NCBI lineage: Bacteria > Pseudomonadati > Pseudomonadota > Gammaproteobacteria > Enterobacterales > Morganellaceae > Providencia > Providencia sp. PROV080. The sequence continues at coordinate 1,026,205 of NZ_CP096346.1, read as the reverse complement.
ATCAATATAAACATAACAATCGTTTTTAACGATCATTTTTAACAATTTATACTGATTGTAAAACTCATTTATATTGATATAGAAGGGAATAGGTAATACAGAATATATTTCAAAGTATATTTTATTAATCTTAATGACTATATAAGCAAATTTAAAAAACTTTAAAATAATTATTTAGAAAATAAATATATATTAATGCAACCATTAATGATAATAATTTATAATCTTTAATTATAGGAAAGGCACCATAAATACATTGTATTAATATTTATAACATAGACTTGGCGACTATATTAATCACCTATTCTTTTGTTAAAAAGAAAACAACAAATAACAAAAAATAAATATATGAATTAAAGAAAAATCATTCTTTAAATGATATACCTTGATCTGCATCACAGTATAATTCGGATATTTAATTACATATAACTTATAGTTGTTATATATACCTTAACAATTAATGAATGCAAAAATAGAAAATAATAACCGATTTTGACCACATATAAAACTTATTACACATATAATGATGCTTTCACATTTCTCATGTTTTAGTTTTAATCTTTTCAGCGCTCAAAGATAATCTCTCTATTGGCTTCTATCACGTGGTTTGCATATTTTCATCAAATGGATAGTCAATCTCTTTATCATTATATATCACATTTAATGTGGTTATAACGAGCTCTTATTGAACATTCATATCCTTGGTTTTTATGCACAGTAATGTGCAGCTAAACAGCTTTTATTCCTAGTCATTTTGCTAAAAAAAAGATTACTAAAATTATAAAAGCCACCAACCTATAACATTATTTTATATCCGTGATGACATAAATATAAATAAATGAAATATTTTCACTTAATATTTCAGCAAGATTTTTTACCAAAAAGGAATTAAAAATGAAAAATTATAAAGTCGCAGTCAGCTATGATATGTCTGACTCTATTTCAACTCATCGTAAATATGTTAATATTCTACATACTGACTTCTCTTATATTGCCGCAATTATTATTTCACTTGATAATATTCAAGATGGAAGGCTCGATTTTATTGAACAAAATAGCTTTGGACAGCCTGTATTCGCTATTATTAATAAAGATAAAGTTATTCCGACTAATATTATTAATCGATTAACAGGTGTAATTGATTTAAATAAAAAGAATACAGACCGGATTCAGCCGGCTGTTCCCAGACTGACCGATAATATCTGACCATAAAGCCGTTTCTAGGCTGCATCCACTTCCCGCTGAAACGCCAGCTCTTTTTCTGCCCAGGCAAATTCCTGCTGTACCCACTTTTCAGCCAGCCGACAGCGCTCCTCATCTGACCGGGCCTCAATGCCCAGTGTCGTCAGAGGATCCAGGCCGAGAGACTGAATACCGCGCCACCCTTTCATCAGCGCTTCAAAACGGGCATACTCCTCCGCACTCAGTCCCCATTCCTGCGCCTCATACTGCAATGACTGAGTCTGACTCTTAGCCGATTTCCCCGCCTCAATCTGCCAATCTGCCCCCCGGAAACAGACTGTGTGGCTGTCAGCGGCGCTGTCATCAGACACCCGCTCAGTAAAACCACAAATCTTATGTTTTTCATCACGGCATCTCTTTTATGGTAGGCGCAACGTCACCGTACGCCCCTGATAACGTCCGCCCACCGGCAGTAACTGTACCAGCCCCAGCTGATGGATAAAGGTCCGGAAGTACCGGCTGGGCATGACCGGTGTTGACCAGAATCGCGGTATCTATCAGCCACCGGTTCAGCAGGCCGGGAGGGTTTATCTGCACAGCCCCCCAACAGCAGTGAGGTCAGGGCAAGACATATCGGGAGAATTTTCATACGCATTTTCTGTCCTGTGTTAATAAAATAAAGTCACAGGCACACTGTGCGCAGAAAAGCAAGTGCTCTCAATGAGAAATTAGTTTTCCGAAAAAAAAAAGAAAACGGCGGGCATAAAAAATGCCGGCAGTCATGCCGGCATTTGAGAGTAAAAACAGAAAAGATTAATGTTTTAATGACTCAATCTTTTCCCGGGTCAGTCCGGTACATTGCATAATAATGTTCAGATCAACCCCCTGTTGTAATAATGAGCGGGCGACTTTTTCAACACCCAGGCCAATACCTTTTTCGATACCTTTTTCGATACCTTTTTCGATACCTTTTTCGATACCTTTTTCGATACCTTTTTGCTCAAGTTGTTCTGCAATCGTTGTCAGCATCGTTTTATACTCCGGTGACAGTGCAATCAATTGGCTGAAAAAGCGGGATTCATCCAGAATATACCCCTGATAGGCAATATATTCTATCACACTCCTCACCTGGTCAACCGTATTGTGTTGCGAGTTAATTATCTGCGCGATTATCGGCAATACCGCCATTAAACCGTCGCGGGTCCGAATATGTTTCTGAACCAGCTCCAGCAGGGCAATACCCTTGTGTGTCAGGATTTCCTCATCACTGAGCACACTCAAATCCACTAACGGAAACGACCGGGTATACAGCTGCTGAGCCAGCGCCGGATCGGCGAACCCGTCCAGCCAGTTCATGCTGTACGGATAAGGACAAACACTGCCCTGATAAAACAGAAACGGCACCACCAACGGCAGGGTCTTATCCGCCGGCGATTTTTTCAGATGATGCGCTATCGCTGACATCGCATAATGCATCAGACGAAAACCCATTAACCGATCCGGTTTTGACTGGTGCTCGATCAGGCAGTAGATATACCCTTCCCCTTCCGTCATCTGCACGGAATACAGCACATCCGAATGCAGCTGACGTAAACGGCGCTCCACAAAACTGGCCGGCTCCAGGCGCAGTGTACTTAAATCGCACAAAGGCAGGATGTTGGCCGGCAAATGCACCGAGAAAAAATCCCGGGCATTCTCAGGATGCGTTAAAAACTGCTTGAATAACGCATCATGTACCGGTTGTTGTGTATTTTTAGTCACAGCAAACTCCTTATTAATGACTAAAAAGAATCAGCCACATACTCTCTGGATACCGGCTGTTCAGTCTCTGGTGGTGTTGACTGGTGTTTCTCGGCTTTATATACCACTTCTTTACCGATTTTAATCCAGTCAATATTCAGCAGCCTGGCTTTCAGGCTGACCCGCTGTTCTCCGGCATGCTCACCTTTTGTCAGGGTGAAAATATCGGAAGCCAGGTTACTTAATGTAAACCCGGTTAGGACTTTTTTGTCCTCATCCACCGCTTTGATACACCGTCTGACCAGTGAGACCGTATTCTCCCCGACAACGGTCGTATCAAAACGAACATACACAGGGTTATCAGCCGGTCCACTGAGTGCATTAATCACTGCGGTTAAAAACTGCCCTTTAGGGCCGTTAACCTGACGGATATTCGATAAATACCCAATCCCGTTCACATGCAGATTAAAGTATTTATTTTCAGATGTTGTATTATTTTTGCTGGTCATGATGTTTCTCCATCGGATAAAAAAGGTAAAAAAATGAGAAACATCGTCTCGGCAGGAACGTGTTTCCCACCGGGGTCAGTAACAGGAACGCTCCCGAACTGACGACTTGCGTTGTATAAGATGATCCTGATGATAACGCTATTCTGTTATCACCCTCCGTCAATTTCAAGGACGAACGGAGTTCTGTCATCGCCCGTAGGCTCCCGTCTCAGATGACCCGAGGATTGGCAGTGGCAATCACCCGTAGGCGTTCCTCTCAGATTGCCGGAACATTGGCATCGTTGTCACCCGTAGGCGCTTCTCTCAGACAACTGAAGCATTGGCAATGTTGCATTAAGCAACGGTATAAGCAGAATAAGGATTAATCTGCTTTTTTTATTTGTCAAGTAAAAAAGCAGTTCAGAGAGAAAAGGATAAACACAGAAGAATAAAATGGATAACAGAAACAAACTGAAAGTCTGGTTACAGCAACATCATCTGACACAAAAAGACCTGGCTCAACTCATTCAGCAGACAACAGGCAGGCCCTGTTCTGTCAGGGCGGTAAAATCCTGGTTATGCCCACCGGAAAAAAACAGCGCCCGGCCCTGCCCGGACTGGGTGATTCAGGTACTCAGTCACATGGATGAATAACTTTTTTGTCAAATAAAAAAGGCGTTACGGTTAATAACGCCTGACAGTGCCGCCCACTCTGTGATGTTAAAAAGAACCTCAGGAGTTCAACCAGCTCCGGCGCGGTTTTCATGAGGTTGATGCGCCTTAAAGTCTGTCCTGCTGACAGACAGACTTTCTCATTGTCGCCACCGCAGTTGTTCCGCTACGGCTTTGCCGCAATGACGGGGGGCTTTTCCCTAGCGTCAGCTATGCTAACGGTAATTATCACTCAGGTAAAGAGTCCTGTTATGCTCTTCTTCACGGCCTTCTTTCTTTTATTCATCCCCCGGGTAACCCCCTGCATTTTTTCCGGTAATGGTACACTCCCTTTACAATCCGGATAACGCTGACAACTCCAGAAACGGCCTTTACTGCTCTCCCGTAAGACCATCTTTCCATGACACGACGGGCAGGATGGCATCGGTGGCAGATCCAGCGCCAGCGGCATTTCCCCGCCTTTTTTAATGAGATGTGCCAACCAGCTGATTTGCTTTTGCATAAACACATCCAGAGACAGATTTCCCTGTGCAACCTGCTCGAGTGATTGTTCCCATAACGCCGTCATTCCCGGATCTGTACAGGCTGCCGGCAGGGCATCAATCAGCTGACAACCGGTGTCTGTCGCCCGGAGTGTTTTTTTCTGCCTGACAATCAATTTCCTGTTTTCCAGCGTGGTGATGATCCCTGCCCGGGTTGCCTCTGTCCCCAGCCCCGCATTCTCTTTCAGGACTTTTTTTAATGTCGGATCGGTAATAAAGGAGGACGCATTCTTCATGGCCGCAATCAATGTACCATCCGTATACGGTTTCGGTGGTGAGGTCGCCAGTTGTACAACCTTTGCCTCCTGTACCACACAGAATTCACCTTCGTGAAGGGACGGCAATGTTTCTGTTCCGGCTTCCAGCCCGGTTTCTGCCTCTTCTTTTACTGGCGGATCGTCTTCATGTTTCACAAATAATACAGACCAGCCCTTCACTCTTTCGACTTTCCCTTTGGCAACAAATTGTTGTCCGCCTATATCTAAAAACACCTCTGTTGCATCCCATTCCTGATCCGGCAAAAACTGCGCCAGATAATGGGCACGGATAAGTTTATAGACATTCAGTTCAGCCTCATTCATGGCGTTCAAATCAGGTGTCTGCCGGGTCGGTATAATCGCATGGTGAGCCGTAATTTTTGCATCATTCCAGACCCGGGAAATTCGCGCCGGCTGCAATTGTGCCAGCACATTCTGTAAGGCCGGATCGCTTTGTGATAATGCATCTAAAACAACCGGTATGTCGGCACGCATGGACACCGGCAGATACCCGCAGTCCGTCCGGGGATACGTGGTGGCCTTATGTTTTTCATACAGACTTTGTGCGATTTCAAGCACTTTATCCGCAGAATACCCCCAACGCCTTGAGGCCGCCTGCTGAAGTGTCCCGAGATCAAACGGCAACGGCGGCAAGGCTTTTCCTTTCGTTTCATTCACTGTACACACCGTCGCTTTCCCTGCCTGCCGGCACAGTTGCTCTACGGCCTGAGCGGCCTGAACGTGAATACAACGATGTTCATCATCACAATACTGCGAGGCAGGTCGCCAGTGAGCCTGAAAAATGATCCCCTGATGCTGCAACGAGGCGGTCACCCGCCAGAAGGGTTTGGAAACAAAGTGCGTAATTTCTCTTTCCCGCCGGACAATCAGGGCCAGTGTCGGCGTCTGGACACGTCCGACCGACAATATCCCACCAAACCCCAGTTCCCGGGCTTTGAGGGTAAACAGACGCGTCATGTTCATACCGATAAGCCAGTCTGCTCTGGCCCGCCCTAATCCCGCTGAATATAAAGAGGCCGTTTTCTCGCCGGGTAACAGGTTATTTAATGCCTGCCTGATACTCGCCTCATCCAGTGCAGACAACCATAAACGTTGTACCTTTTTCCGGTAATGACAGGCCTCCAGTAATTCACGGGCAATCACTTCCCCTTCCCTGTCCGCATCCGTGGCAATCACCACTTCCGTCGCCTGACTGAGCAACTGTTTTATGGTCTGAAACAACGAAACCGCGTCTTTTTTAACCACCATTTTCCACTGTTCAGGAATAACGGGTAAGGCACTCTGCCGCCAGGGGGCCGCAAACTGTGCGCCATAAGCCTCCGGTTCAGCCTGCTCCAGCAGATGACCTCTTGCCCAGGCGACCTGAACGCCATTTCCCTGAAAAAAATTATCCCGCCGCTGATGAGCGCCGATCACCCGGGCAATATCTTTGGCCTGAGACGGCTTTTCGCACAGAAATAATTTCATTACCCTGTTCTACCTCCTTTTTCCGGCTGCAACGTCATTCGCGGTTTTAAATATTTCCTGAACAAACTCCGGAGTCAGGGTATCACTGTACGAAGCGCTGTAAGTGATATACATGTGTGTTCCCGAACCATTTTTTTCCAGTTCGATGACGATATGTGCCGGCGGGTTACGTTTTCCCATATCCGCCCCCATTTTATAATAACTTCCCGGCGTCACTTCCCATTCCCAGCCCCGGCTTTCTTCTGCAATAGCCGTGGCGGCCCATTGATCACTTTCTTTACCTGACTGACACAGAGCACGGATTTTGGCATTCACATCCTCAAAACCATAATAACGGCGCAGACGGGCTGCGGCTGTATCAATATCAACAGGGATAACCACGTCATACTCCCGTTGTTCCCGTTTCTGCATACCACCATTCATGGTATGACTGACCTGATGCCCCAGGTCACTGATTTTCTGATTCCATTCTGCGATTTCCTGTGCAGAGCATCCGGTCAAAAGCCATAAAGAAAAGCATAAGGTAAGCAATCCGCTTTTTTTCATTGCAGCTCCTTATTATTAAATAATTAACCCAATATAAATAACATTCGTTATTTTTTTAAAGACGGTAAAAATGACGCACGTTTTCTTCCTGAAATGATATCCGGATCAATTTCACCTAAATAACGGGAAGCCTGTTGATAAGTTTCACTGTTTAAATCAAGGTTATGACGGGTGAGCTCATATTTCCGGTAGTTTACGGCCATCCCTGTCACATGACGAACCTGATAGCCCGCTAATTTAAGGACCTTGTCACGTTGCTGACGGGAAATAAAACCATAATGCTCTCCCTGCAATACACGCAAAGCAAGTTGATCAACCCCGACGAGTAACCAGACACATTTATAACCAACAGGAGATTTACTGAATATCGCCAGGTCAACAGGAGATGTTGATGAGATATCCGAAATAACCGCAACCGCAGGTAACTGAACTAATTGTTGTTCAACCTCTGAAAGTAATTTCTGAATAGTCCGAGTCCCTTGCTCCAGTGCCTGCTCAAGCTGATACAGCCACATTTCTGCATATAAGTATCCCTTCTTTGCATCATCAGTAATATGACCCGCCCGGGAAATAAACATCGGAAGACTGGGGATCATCCATTTACGCTTTTTTTCGTCACCGTCATTCTGAGAGTTGGGTACAACCCGCCCTTCCCATAGCCGGATTGCATAACTGGTATGGAGTTTCAGTGTTAATGTTGACTTTAAAGGGCCAGCCTGAAGTAACTGTTGAGAATGTTTATTTTGTTCCATAACAATACCCTTGCTTTGAGAAATTGACATACCGTACAAATGTCAACCCCCTATGCCAACGATAAATTCAAATTGAAAAAAATAATTTATTATAAAAACGTAGCGTTACTCGTCATCCTACTGAAATGCAGGTTAACCTTTGAGCATTGTTTCCACCGGAAACATCAGTAAATAGTTAAGGGTCTTCCTCTGTTGTAAGGGGAGTAGTACAGTACCTAATTGATTTATAAACACCATACAATGCATTTATGGTGTCTTATTTTAAATAAGAGGAAATTCTTCATGAGTGTGCCACAAACAAAAGCTGAGCTGCTTTTAGCTATTGATAAAAGTTTTAGTAAATTAATTAGTTACCTCAACGCAATCCCGCCAGAAATGACTTCAGATAACTCAATGGATGGACACGCCAAAGGAACGAAGATAAGTGTTCATGACCTTGTTTCATATCTGCTTGGATGGAATGCTCTTGTTGTAAAGTGGATCACTTTTGATGCTAAAGGTCTGCCTGTCGATTTTCCGGAAACTGGCTATAAATGGAATCAACTTAGTCTTCTTGCTCAAAAATTTTACTCAGATTACAGTGAGTTAAGTTATGAATTGTTCATAGGTATGATCTTTAGGAGTTGAAGAGGTGCTTCATTCGTGATCTAATTGATTTACCAGAAAAAAAAGATCACCTTTGCAGGAAAAACGAATGAAGCAACAACAAGATACCCGATTTTCGAGCGCTTTTGAACGATTTTTTTCAGCAGCAGAGCTTGATGCGCTTGGCAAGCAATCAGGCTTTATGAAGCGGCGGCGGCAGGTGACGCCACAGAAGTTTTGCATGGCGCTGGTCAGTGCGCTGGGTGCAGGAACAACGAATTCGATTGCCGATGTGCACCGGCAATTTAACCATATGCACTCAACGGACATAAAGCTTAAACCCTTTCATAAACAGTTGGTTAAAATGGCTGCTCCTGAATTTATGCGTGAAGTGTTTGAAAAGGCGCTGGCTCTGCATCTCCCTGATATGTTTGCTATCAGGAATAAATATCAGGACATGTTCAAGCGCATTATTTTACAAGATGGCACCAGTTTCGCTGTACATGACGACTTAATGTTCTATTTTCCAGGACGTTTTAATGAAAATAGTCCGGCAGCGGTTGAGTTACATGTCACTTATGACGTGTTTAAGGGGCAACCTGACGGTGTTAGTCTGACTGAGGACACGGCACCCGAGCGGGACTATTTGCCTTCACCCGCCTCTTTATCAGGCTGCTTATTTATGGCAGATGCAGGTTATTTTTCAAAAGCTTATATACAACAGCTTCAAGAAGCCTGCGCGTATTTTATTATGCGGATGTGTAACCGTGTTAATCCAATGGCGGTTTGTACTAAGACTCAGCAGATGAAGCCGCTGAAAACATGGTTAAAAGAATTACCCAATGCAGGTGTATTGGATTTAGATGTGCAGTGGCCGAATGGCCCGGTTTATCGTTGCGTTGCATTTGCAGCATTAGATCACAAAAAACGTCATGTATTGGTCTGCACTAACCTTGACCGTGAGCAGTTTCCTCCAGCTGTTGTGGGTGATTTTTATCGTGTTCGCTGGCAAATAGAATTATTATTCAAAGAGTGGAAGTCGATGAATAATTTAAATAAATTCGATACAGGTCATGCCACAATCGTTGAGACATTAATTTGGGGTAGCTTGCTGGCAGCAACCTTAAAACGCTGGCTAATCAACGCGGCACAAAAGAAGTATAACCGGGTGTTGTCGCTTTTTACCGGAGCAAAAACTGCCCATATGTGGTGGATACCATTTTGCTTTGATATAGCCATGAGTCGTGGTACGGATTTAGCAAAAGCCATGAATAACGCGCTGGCATTTTTAGCGCAACATTGCCAACGGCAAAATGTTAAACGAGACCAAATAAGTGGCGTATATAAGCTGCTTAATAACACAAATAAATCATTGGGTTAGGTCGTTAAGGTCATACGTATGATGAATTGTTAGTAGCTGAACTTCAGGCTGTAAAAAATGAAGTTGTGAAACTTATTGATGAGCGTACCGATGATATTTTGTATGGAAGACTATGGTACACAAAATGGACGATGGGGAGAATGATCTCATTTAACACATCTTCGCCTTACGCCAACGCTAATGGAAGATTAAGAAAGTGGGCAAAAAACAATAAGATCAGTTTAAAGTAAATATCAGAGTGAAATTATATGTACGAAAATATCTCTATGCCCATATCGTTAACCAGACTGCTCCATAGCTTGTTAAATTCTTTACTCTCGATGATGCAGATTTCGTTACGGAAAGCGAAATATCGCGTTCCGGACCTTCCTACCCGGATAAGAAAAACCCAATTTTTAAACACTGTTTCCAGTGGAAACACCGGTTAAGTTTTGAGCACTGTTTCCAGTGGAAACACCGGTTAAGTTTTGAGCACTGTTTCCAGTGGAAACACGGGTGATTTATTGAATACGCCTTCATTGCTCATTGGATATCCCTATGAGCGTACGGCGAAAACGCTGAAGGTACTGACGTGCAATATCAGGGGCACCCATCCCCCCCTGAGACGCCTTACTTCTCTCCGTTCTCTCCGGTTTGGTTTGCGTGTGCTGTGATACATCCGGAGTACCTGACATTTTCTGTAAAGACGCACTTTTCATCCCCGTTTCTGCTGGGGAAACGGAGTGATATCGCCCTTCACGGGCTGCCTTTAATAGCTGCAAGGCATACCCCACCGGATTACGTACACTTCCTGTCCTCACCCCCTGTGTCAGTTGCTGCACAATCGATATTGCGGCTTCTTCCGGCAACGCCTGTAACTGTTTTTCCAGCATCTGCCGATCATTCTCATCAATCCACTGATGCAGCCCCTGCACCTGAGTACCCGATAAATATTGCTCTCCCTGATCTACGTACGTATTTTTTACACTCTGTGTAAAAGTATTACGTACGTAACAGTTCGATTTTCGTACCCCTGAATCAGACTGGGTTTGTGTACTCAGTTCGATTTTCGTACCCGGTTTTTTTTCATCATTTTTTTCCCTGAGTTCGATTTTCAAATCCGGTGTTTTACACTGGGCTCGATTTTTTTTATGTTTACCCGGATGAAGTTGTGCCGTCTGCCCATTGAGTATCCGGCGTTGCCTGTCTGCCAGCGCTTCCGGTGTCTGAAGACTTTCAAGCCGCTGCTCAATGAGTTGCATTCTGGTATGCTGATGTCGCATTGACGGCTCGGTTTTCAGGGCAGTCAGCGCAGCGCGGGCCACGCACCGCACACTCTTATTTTTGTGATAACAACTTTTTTCCAGTACATCCATCCAGCGTGGATCTAATGTCTCTGCATCAAATGCATTCACCGGCTCATCATGTAACATATAGATATTTCCTCTGATACGCCCCCGTTTATCCCTGACCCGATGGCATAAACTGAGCCAGCCCGTCAGCCTCAGCATTAACAGTGCCCTGCTGACCGTTTCCCGCGAGGCTTTATCGCTGTGGGGTGTGGCTAACTGGAGTTGTAAGTCATCATAGGTCGGAAATACGGCCCCCTCATTTTGCTGAGCATGAAGGCGGATCATCATCCAGGTCAGTTTATCAACCGGGGAAAGTCGGGATTCCAGCAATAATTGCCGGGGGATTGCATCATGAACATTGCCGGCGTAAATCAATCCACTGCGCAGTGCCGTGCCGGGCTGGCTGTGTTGCCGGTGATGCAGTTGCTGCCGCATTTTTTCTAATGAAAACTGAATAATACTGTCCGGAGGAAATTGCATCTTATGCCCCACACAAAAATAATTTCATGCCTGAATACACTTATAGCTGCCTCCTCCGGTGAAAATACCGCACCGTAAAGAGGCAGTCTCAATATACTGAGGATCATGATGTTGAATATTCTGCCCTTACCGGCTAATCATCTTGTTATAACGTTCATGGCTCATCAGCTTCCAGCTTTGCCCCTGGTCCATACTGAGCAGACGCCAGAATGCACCAATATCAATTTTCAATACCGGGTAAACACCGCCCTTTTTTCCACCGCATTTCACTTTTTTACAAAGTCGTTCTCCCGAAAAATAACGTAGCAATAACCCGTTTGCCTTCCGCTGAATATGCTCCGGAACAGGCGTGACACATTCCGGAAATATCCGGGCGGATTGATGATGACTGATATTCCTGTTATCCGGCATGATATTTCCCCCTGTCAGCTGAATTCAGTATGCCGTCCCGGTGCCATTCCTGAACCGAATTCCATACCGTGGTCAGAGAGACATTCATTTTTTCGGCACAGGACACCATGATCTGAAGACAATCCGGATCATCCGGCTCCGGCATGCCCTCCTCTTTCCAGCGATACCATAATTCCGTTTGCTGCACATCTGACAGCCGCTGTGAACGGCCAGCATTTCCCCGGATCCCGGACAAACGCCGACGGGCTGACACCTCCAGTGACGTCATGCCAAAATACTGATTCAGCAAATCGATGGATGCCCCCAGTCTCAGACAGCGTTCAATCATCTGATTTTGACGGTGAACTTCTTTTGCCCGGGTCAGTAATAACCGTAAATTCTCCCGGTGGATCTGGCAGGTAATAATGGAGACCGGACTTTGAGAAAGATAATGCAGATCTTCAATGGTTAAACTGTTCAGTAACCGGATCTCATTGTCCGTCAGTCCCAGCGCCTCACAACGCCGCAGATTTCCGCTTTTTATTTCCATCACCAGTTCTGTCAGCAGATGATTCCCTGCCTGTGCTAATTGAGTCGCCATTACAGCCTCCTGTATTATTGAAAGCCTGCCAGAGTGTAAGTATCCACTGTAACACGTAATTCCGGTGCCATAACTCACGGGCTTTATTTGAAAGCAATACTTCTGCCCCTGCTTTTTGTCTCATGGTGCGCATATATTTTCGCCACGCCCGGCGCCGGCTCTGATAATACCGGGACCATATAAATCCCAGTAATTCCGCAGACAATTCAGCCTGCCGGCCTTTACCGGTAAAACACACCTCAATATAAGGTTCTCCGGCGGTCCCGGTTTTCCGCAGTGCATAACGGCAACGGCAAATTTCCGCACTGAACAACACCAACCGCCACCAGTCCGCATCCTGATTTTCCGGTGGACGGACAGAAAACCGGAAAACCTTATCATGCTCATATTTCCGGCTCCCGGCCCGGAATAACCGGCAGATATCCATCAGGCGCTGTATCACTTCCTGCTCATAACCGGTCTTTGCCCGCCCCCGGTTCAGGGGCAGATAACACGCCAGCGCCTCCGGCGATAAGGCGGTGCTTTTATTCCCATTCCTCTTCATCATTCACATCCGGATCAACATCTCTTTGTTTGGCATACAAACAACGCAACAAGTACATCAGTTTCATCCATGTCATAAACTGGGTATCATTCAATACCGGCGACATACCGGGCTGATATCCCCCCGTCAGCAGGGCTCTGAGGGCATCCGGAATATCATCATGGGACTCATCAGGTTCTGAGAAAACCGTCATCACACGCCCCAGCACCGAATGTGCTGACAACGTAATAAATCCCGGAGAATGCACCCCGGAAGCCGCCATAAAGGCGGAAGATAAATCCAGCTCATTCCCTAATTCAAACAAAGTACGGTAAATTTGCGTCTGAAGATGTTCAATATCATCCAGATGTGATGCCACCGGCCAGAGATCCTGACACGTCAGTGCCGTCACCGCATGACCGGAGACGGGCGCCTCCACCGGTGTGACATGCTCCGGGTTATTCGTGACAAACAGACTTCCGCCATCGACAGGCTCAATATCCGCCTCGTCGGTATCCCCGCTCAGCACAGGTGCCCCGCCGTATAAATCCGTCTGGATCTCCACAACCGGACGGGATTTTTTCTTTTCAACGACAGGAGATACTGAAGCCTCCTGACCTGAACCAGAAGATAGGGGCTCCGTTAACAAATCCTCTGCCGAAAAACCGGAGGTCATACCGGTAGGTACGGTTTCTGAATGCGCGGTTGTTGTATCACCCTCACTCTCCACCGGCGCAGGCAATTCCGGCTTTGTGCTGCGTCTGCCTTTATTGACCTTCAATTCAAATACCCAACGTTCATAATCCACACCGGCAACAGAACACTCCCTCAGTAGCCGGCCAATCAGTTCATCCAGAAACACGTCATAATCAAAAACATCATGGTTATCTATTTCTGTGCATGTCCTTTCAAAACATCCCAGAAAATCACAGGCTGGATCCGGCCCGTCATACTGAAAAAGAAACGAATCCGCTACCCGTTTTAATGTCGAACGCACGGACAATAATTGCTCAATTTGGGGTCTTCCCAGCCCGTTTTCCAGTAAACGGGGCATATAAGGTAATAAAACAGAAACAGTATCTTCCATCTTACTGATGTGTGAAATGCTGACAGGTAATCCGTCCGCCGTCATGCGCTGAGCGAATGCCCGGAGTGATAATTTTTTCCCCAGCGTTTCCTCATACAGAGAACGCGCCACACAAATCCCTTGTGCTTTTTCCAGAAACGTTAACTCCCCTCTGACTTCATTCTCCGCCAGATGGCCAATCAAACACTGCAAACGCCCCGGCCAGGGTTTAAATAACACATGAAGGCGGAAGAAACGCTCATCCTGTGTCTCCTGCCACAACTCAGAGAGGATCTGATAGCGCGTATTTCCGCCGTCACTGAAGATATAAAACTCACTCCCCGGTGCTTTGGTGACTTTAGGGACACTGTCCAGTCCGCGTGCCCGAATGGAACTCTTGATTTCCTCATAACGCGGGTTTCTGCCCTGACGTGGGTTATCCGGATTTGGCTGAAGTTGCTCAAGTGTTAATATCATCGGCATTTCAGACACCGGATTGACGTGGGCATTATCGGATAACGGGGAACTGACAGGATTTCCTCTGAGAAGCGCCTGACTGAGTTTATGCTGTAAATCTGTTTTCATTCTTCGCCTCTCCCTTAAAAATAATATCCCTGAGGAAAATCACTGAACCGGGTATACATCCCGTTAAACTGCACTTTCACCGTCCCCAGCGGTCCCTGTCGTTGCTTACCGATGATAATTTCTGCCACACCTTTGTCCGGTGAGTGTTCGTGATACACCTCATCGCGGTACAAAAATAAAATCAAATCCGCATCCTGTTCCAGCGAGCCGGAATCCCGTAAATCCCCGTTTGTCGGGCGCTTATCTGCACGTTGCTCCAGTTGCCGGTTTAGCTGGGAAAGGGCCACCACCGGACACCCGAGTTCTTTCGCCAGTGCTTTCAGACTACGGGAAATTTCACTGATTTCCTGCGTCCGGTTTTCCTGTTCAGGACTGCGCATCAGTTGAAGGTAATCCACAATAATCAGTCCCGGCGTACCCACTTTACGGCGGTAACGCCGTGCCCGGGCACGTAACAGGGAAGGTGTCATATTACTGGTATCATCAATCACCAGACGCTCCCCCCATTCGGCAATCTGTGACATGGCACCACCAAGACACTCCCAGTCATTTTCTTCCAGAGACGCACTGCGGATAGCCGTCAGTGAGACATTGCCCAAATCACTGAGTAAGCGCTGCATGATTTGTTCCGCCGGCATTTCCAGACTGAAAAAAAAGACCGGTTTTTCTGCCAGACGCAGGGCATTCTGTGCAACGGTCAGCGCCAGTGCCGTTTTCCCCATCGATGGCCGTGCGCCCAGTAACACCAAATCGCCTGCCTGCAAACCACAGGTTTTTTCATCCAGCTCACTGAACCCCGTTGGCGTACCGGTTATCCCTTTTGCACTTAATGCCTCCTCCAGATGCTGAACAACATTATTTAAAATATCGAGCAACGACGGGGAATAAGCGGGCAGCCCTTTTTCTGACAGCTGAAACAGCCGCTGTTCAGCCTGCTCACATAACGCCGGTATATTTGCCTGAGCCGCCACACTCTGGGTGGCCAGCAGATTCCCGAGCATCATCAGACCACGGGCACGGCTGCGATCCACGACAATCTCCGCATAGCGGACAATATTGGCCGCACTGGGGGTGTTTTTGGATAATTCCGCCAGATAAGCAAAGCCCCCCACCCGCTCAAGCACGCCGTCTTTTTCCAGTACATCACTGAGGGTGATTAAATCTATCGGGCTGTTTATCTGACACAGGGCGGCCATTTTCTTCCAGATTTCCTGATGCGCTCTGGAACAAAAATCCTCCGCCTGTAATAACGGCGCCACTTCATCCCAGCGGTCATTATCCAGCATCAGCCCGCCCAGCACGCTCTGCTCCGCCTCCGGTGAGTACAGAGTTTCAGGTAATACAGCAGAAGAAGACTTTTTATGCATTGAAAAGCCCTCCGTTAATCCGAAATGCCCTGTTCCCACCGTGTAAATAAATTATTTTTTTTGGAATATGAATTGTTGGTGTCGGACGAACAGTCGTCAGAGATAAGCTCCCTGTGACTGCCCGACTATTTTCGGACCGGTAAGTTTGGCGACCCCGGTCTGAACGTACAGGCAGCCTATTTTTATCCATAACACACCTAAAGGAACATTTATGAATACAAACTATCAACTGCCGTCCGACATTGATTACATTGGCATTTTTGACAACAACACCGATACGGGCGAAGCCCGTTTTGACTTGTATGTCAAAACCTTCCGGAGTATGACCATGAAAATGACTGAAGAAAGCAATTCCCGCCAGAGTCTGTTCCGCCTGCAATGGCTGGGTGACTGGCTGGCTGAAATGTATGGCTGGAAAATGCTGAATCCCGATATCACTCCCCTGAATGCTATTCACAGCTATCTTATTCTTCGCGATAACCTGCCGGCAGCTCAGGTGGCAGGCATGACAACAGAACAGATACATCTGGCGCTGACTGAAGAGTGGGGCACATTCAAAGCTCGTAGAGGGGCAAAAGACTTTTTGCGCAGAGTCGAAAAACGCCCGGACTCTCTTGACGATCCTTTCCGGGAAATACATTAATTCTGATCGGGCTGGCAGTATCTGCTGCCAGTCCACGGTTAGACTGAACGGGAAAAAACAGGAGAATACCTTGATATTCATGGACGCACCTCCCGTTTCAGCACATCATCAAAACGGGTTTTCCATTCCGGAAACAGCTCTGAAACAAGATGATGCATAATGACTGCGGCTGCCGGTGTTTTACGCTGAGTCCGGTATTCCAGACGATGCACCGGTTGTCCCTGTGCATGACCATTTTTAAATATTTCCAGTTTGGGAACAGCGGTTTTCAGTAACGAAAGAGAAATCGACTCCGCAAAGGGGTACGCTTTTTGGTCAATAATCTGAGTTAATTCAGTCAGTGTTGCACGATCTAACACCGTATCTTCAACACAATTAGCAAGAATACGTATTGCCGGCAGGGGAATTCCGTAAGCCGTCAGCGGCACCAGCCCGCCGATTAATCCCAGTGTTCCCCGTAAAAATTCACGCGTATCCGGCAAAATAGGTTTGATTATCCCGACAGCATAATCGGTGGCAGCTAACAAAATGGTTTCCAGCATCACCGAAGCCGCGCCTTTTGAATCAATGATAATAACATCGTAAGAAGCGAATAACGGATGTTGCAGAATATTACGCAGACGCATTCTGCCGTCAGGTGCATGCAATATAGCCGCAGGGAGACGATCATGCGGATCGTTAGAAATGATGATATCCAGATTAGGGATAACGGAGCGTGATATGATGGTATCCGGCCGGGAAAGATCGGTCAGTTGCATTAACAACTCAAACAAGCCGTTTGGTGCTTCATATTCAAGTTTAAACAGACTGCTGGCTGTCGGCTGGGAATGATCGCCGTCGATCAACAGGGTTTTTAACCCTGCATCAGCACAAAAACCCGCAATATTGCTGGCTTTGGTTGACTTTCCGGCTCCGCCTTTTGTTGATATAATTGGAACAATTCTGGTCATTTTCTCACTCAGCATACTCTGGGTGAGAAGTCAAAAAAAATAATTACATTAGTGAATTACATCAAGCTTTTTAACTAGGGGATTGAAAATCCCCGTGTCCTTGGTTCGATTCCGAGTCCGGGCACCACTTTCTCTTCTACAGTGGTCTCCTCAAGTCAAGTAAACTCCTTTATATTCACTCAGTTACTTTATACTATCACCTATTGTACTTCAGCAAATTCAACACTAAAGTCAGTGCCTGTTGATGAATTTTTTAGTTTATCTTGTTCAAAATCATTTAGACTTCCCCATAATGACACCCAGTAGATACTGACTACCAAGCAAAAGGCAAAGAGTACAAGTTCTTTGATGCGTATGAGCTTTATCTTCTCATCAAACCTAATGCGGCTCATTACTGACATATAAAATACCGTTTCACAGTTGAAGAAAAAATAACTCTCCTGATATTTCTCTTGCTGACATTCGCGTTAAACGTGATGATGCCAGAAAGCGATTAGCTGAAGGTAACGATCCTGCTGAACACAGGAATCCAGCCGTAGCGCTCACTGTAACGCTTAAGAAGCCCTCCAAAAAAGCAAACTCTCCGCTCATTTAAAATAACTCTTCCCCTTCCCCCACTTTAATACTCATTAAGAATACGTTATCAAACCTAGATAAAAACAAAAATTTCAAATATCACTAACTTTAATAGCTCAATATTGGCACTCAGGCCTGAGTCATATTTTTTACTTAGCTTCTCTAGCTTGTGCAAATGCAGGCGACACCTAATCCACATAACTAACTGTAAAAATTAACATTTATTGCCCTAATGTTATCATCCCTCCTCATTAAATATAGAATGCGAATAATATTGATAATTATTACCATTTGCAATAATATGATAGAAATTTAACATAGCTTTACTGAATTACAGACAACACAAATTCCATCCTTTAATGGAAAATATGTTTATTTCTATAGCAATAGCCTAGTGAGCTAATCAATAGAACTCTAATGGTATGTCGACAAAACTAGATAGCTGAAGAGATAAATACTTTTACGCTAATTGTTTTATCAACAAAACAATAAACCAATATTTTCAATAAAAACATGGAGTAGCAGGAGGCTAAATGTGTCTAGTGTGATGTGCCGGTCGTATTCTCATATACCGCTTACCATAAAAAAAGAGGATTTCATTTTTACTTCTCCTCATAAGAGTTTGCTCGCAAAAGGAATATTTGCCAATCTCACGCTACCTGCGGAACAAGGGCATCGTCACAATAGCGAATTCCAACGGCAAATAGATCAATTGCTTATACAGGCAACTCGGGCGGGTATAAAAAACCCTATTATCGCTGGCGTCATTCCATTCGATAAACGGCACGCCAGTGCATTATATATTCCTCAATCATACCAATGGTTCGATAGACATACGCTAGCGCTGCCCAATACTCCGGTTAACGTTATGGGCCAACTTCACCAATATTTAGATCATAATGACTTTTGTTCAATGGTGAAAAAGGCTCTTTGCGCACTTCATGGTGATACACTAGATAAAGTCGTACTCTCACGTTTACTCAATATTGAAAGTATCAAGCCACTCAATGCACTCAGCATCTGGTGCCAGCTCCATAAGCAAAACCCATCCAGCTACAATTTTTATCTGCCACTTTCAGACTGTACTCTGGTGGGGGCCAGTCCCGAATTACTACTACGTAAACAAGGGGATAAACTTTGGTCATGCCCATTAGCTGGTACAGCTAAACGAGGTGAAAACAGCGCTAGCGATAATTTAGCTAAAGAAACGTTACTTACTTCATCCAAAGATCGCTACGAACATGAGTTAGTGACCAAAGCGATTCATCACCAATTATCCGCACATTGCCAAGACCTTACGATCCCTGTCCCCTCTTTAATCAGCACACCAAAGCTGTGGCATCTCGCCACAGAAATCGAGGGACTGGTTAAAGATAAAAATGAAAGTGCCATTTCTCTAGCATGCTTACTACATCCAACTCCTGCATTATGTGGCACTCCCTCGATGATTGCTCGTGATTTGATAACTCAATTGGAGCCTTTTGATCGTCAATGGTTTGGAGGGATTATAGGTTGGAGTGATGCTGAAGGTAATGGTGAATGGGTCGTCGTTATTCGCTGTGGAAAAGTTAGCACATACCGAATTGAATTATTTGCAGGTGCAGGAATTGTGCCCGATTCACAGCCAGAAAATGAATGGTGTGAAACCAGCAATAAACTCGGCACTATGCTCAGTGCTCTGAACTATCAGCCATGTTGAATCCTATGCGTCAGACATACTTATCATGATTACATGTAAACGTACTCCCTCACAGAAAATACTGCTTAGAAACTTCTGCCGAGTCCTTGTCCATTCCAAGCTAGCCCCACTTAACATGAGAGCCAACAACCATGAGTATTCCTAAAATAGACAACTATCTACTGCCTGAACCACATGAATTACCCATCAATAAAGTAGCATGGCAACTTGAACCACAACGTGCAGCTTTACTGATCCATGATATGCAGATGTACTTTCTCAACTTTTGGGCAAAAGATAGTCCGACTATTCATACCTTAATTGAGCATATTCGGTTATTGCGTGAACGTTGCCATCAATTAGAGATCCCCGTTTTTTACACGGCTCAGCCTAATCAACAAAGTGATATTGACCGTGCTCTACTAAATGATATGTGGGGTCCTGGATTGACTCGCCATCCAGAACAGCAAAAGATCGTCACTGAATTATCACCTACACAGGAAGATACCCTGCTCACCAAATGGCGCTATAGTGCCTTCCAACGCTCTGATTTAGAAGAACGATTACAAAATAAACAGCGAGATCAGCTAATCATTTGTGGTGTATATGCCCATATTGGCTGCCTTATTACAGCGACTGACGCTTTTATGCGTGATATTCAGGCTTTTATGATTGGGGATGCACTAGCGGACTTTAGCCGTGAAGAACATATGATGGCTTTACGTTATACCGCCGGTCGCTCTGGCCGAGTACTCAATACAAAGCAAGCCTTATCTGAGCTTTGCGGTCATCCAGTAGACCAGCAGTAAAGCATGAACGATTAGCGACAATAACTCACAAAAACAACAAAATCGGCTGATGAGTTAAACACTTTCATGCTGAAAATAGTCATGAATCTCTCTGAATATTAAAGGAAAACAAAATGATTCTTTTTAATGGCAAGACCGTTTGGGTCACAGGTGCAGGTAGTGGTATTGGTGCCGAAACCGCTCGGCAGTTTCATGAATCAGGAGCAAAAGTTATCGGTTTTGATATATCATTTCCAGCAATAATGCCATTCGAAACTATTACGCTAGATATCAGCAATGCAGACGCAGTCCAGCTCACCTGCTCCGCATTATTAGAAAAGGTAGGGTTAGACATATTGGTCAATTGTGCCGGAACGTTACGATTTGGCCCGACTGAAACCTTCACGCGCCATGACTGGGAACATACGTTTAATGTCAATGTGGGGGCGGCATTTAATTTGTTTCATCTTCTTATTCCCCATTTTAAACGCCAGTGTCGTGGTAATATTGTTTCCGTTGTTTCAAATGCTGCCCATGTACCTCGAGTGAACATGTCTATTTATTGTGCATCTAAAGCGGCAATGCGTAGCCTGTGTCTCAGTGTAGGACTAGAATTAGCGCCGTTTAATGTACGTTCAAACCTTGTTTCCCCTGGCTCCACAAAAACCCCTATGCTAGAAAGCATGCTAAACGATACTGAAGGGTATCAACGATTAATACACGGCCTACCGGAACAATTTAAGCTTGGTATTCCATTAGGGAAAATTGCTCAGCCTAATGATATTGCCAGCGCTATTTTATTTTTAGCATCGGAGCAAGCTAATCATATAACATTACAAGATATTGTCATTGATGGCGGGGCAACATTAGGCGCTTAAACATCATGAAAAAAGGTGAGTTTAACGCGCTATTTCTGTGCATAGTAGCTAAAAGCCCATTATACACTTAGAGAATTAATGGCCAGCTTTACAGAAACAGCGCCACATTACTTAAGCGATTCTGCCTGTTCACAATAATTAAATGTTGCCCCGTAATAAATTCAACATAGTCATTCATCGATGAACCATACAAATAAATACCCCCTATTATGTAGCCAATAAATAACGTCTTTTTCTTATTAAAAAGATCATAATAAGCGCTAATGAACATAAAAAAGCGCCAATTGAAAGATAATAAAATAATATTGGGATCTTGGCATCGGTCATTAACCAAGCACCAGAGTAAGACCCAACAATTGAGCCTAAGCGACCACTTGCCATTGCCCAACTCACCCCTGTTGCTCTAGCATATGCAGGATATACTGTTGCGGAAATTAAATTTAACCCGTTTTGTGCGCCTGCTATTGTAAAGCCAATAAAGAAAATAATTAGCAGTAATCCATAATATTGAAGGGTAAAATCAGCAATGACTAATAATAAAATCATTGCGGTAAAATAAGATAATCCAAGGATAAGAAAAGCCTCCTTTTTATAGTCAATCCAAACAGCAAGCAACAAAGCGCCTAAAGTACCGCCAAGAGGTAGCATAGAAGTCATGTAATTAACTTGGTTATAATCATAGACTTCATTAAAAATAACAGGTAACCAATAGGTTAATAAATAAAAAACCAAGAGAGAGAAGAAAAATGCAATCCATAAAAAGACAGTTAAAACGGCTAATTTCCGTCCCAAAATGATCGATATTGTTTGAGGATTACTAAAAAGTTCAGTATCTGAGTCAGTATTATATAATTTCAATAAACTAATATTCTTATTTATATTAGATATAATACTTTTAAGTTGTGCATTTGCTTTTTGTGATTTTTTCTTTACCAGATACTCAAATGATTCAGGTAACACTAAAGCAATAATAGGAATAGAGAGTAATGGTAATATTCCTCCTAAATAGAACAACCAATGCCAACTAAAGTACTGTAGTATCCAGTTAGTCATGACCCCTCCACTGGCGATACCAACAGTAAAACCACTCCAACTTAACGTGCAGAGTAGCATACGGTATCGCTTTGGCGAGTATTCGGAACATAGCGTAATACATATCGGCATTGCTGCGCCAAGACCAATTCCTGTCATTAATCGAAAAAAGACAAGCCAATAAAAATCACTTGATAATCCACATAGAATAGCCCCAAATCCATATAAAAAAGTTGAAATAATCAGTATTTTTTTTCTTCCACATTTGTCCGCTATAGGCCCGAAAATCATACTTCCCAGCATCAGTCCCAAAACACCAGAAACAAATAAATAAGAAAGATCATTAGAGGAAAGGCCCATTTCTTTTTTTAGCACTGGGGCTAAATAAGCGACTATAGAAATATCAAATCCATCTAACATCACGATAAAAAAACAGATAATAATCACCTTCCACTGAAACACACTCATTTTATTATTATCAATGAATATTCTGATTGAGTTTATTGTTACCGTATTTCCTTTCATAACAAGAAAGCATGCTCCATTAGACATAAAATTAACGTTGACTTATCATATCTTTTCAAGATAACACTCATAGTAATTAGCTTGCTGCCATAAGATAAGACTCTAATTGTTTTGCTATCTCAATTTGATCTTCAAGCATATAAACCATATGTTCTTCATTAACATTAGGATTAAGAATAACGACACTTAAGAAAACAAGCTCTTGATTATCATGCTGTGAAAATTTCCTAATACTTCTAGAAACAAAACTTGTTCCTTTATTCCGCTGCTCTTTTTGTAACTGATAATTAAAATGATTTATTATTATGTTATCTTCTGGTGTCATCACTTTATTTCTGAAAATCCTCGGTATATATCTATAACTCAATATATTAATTTTAGGATCATTCAATAATTCAAAGCATGGATTTTCCTGTATATGCTTAGCTAAAATTTTAATATTATTTAAAGCCACACTAAAAATTTCATCATATCCATTTTTACCAATTAAATGCAGGCAAGCATGAAGATAAAGCATATTTGCAGGACGTGTGCCTTCTAAAGTAAACCTTCCTTGATCAAGAGACGTGCGACGAACAGCATAGGGCGCGGTATGTACGATATTTTGAGAAAATTGAGGATCCTTAAAAAATAGCATTCCTGTTCCAATCGGCATAAACATCTGCTTATGTCCATCAATAGTGACTGAATCCGCTCTCTCAATACCGGATAATAAAGACACATGTTGTTTACTTAAAATAAATGCGCCAGCCCATGCAGCATCTACATGAACATGAATATGATATTTTCTCCCCAATTCAGCAATTTGATGTAATGGGTCTATCGAGCCAAAATCCGTCGTACCGGCGATTGCAACTAATGCAGCGATAGTCATTCCCTCAGCGCGGCATTTTTTAATTTGTTGCTCTAATTCAGTAACCACAATTTGATTTTGGTGATCTACGGGTATGCGATAGAGCTCAACACCTAAAAGTGATGAGGCTTTATCGAAAGAATAATGCATTAATTCTGAGCCTATTACTGCAATTTTATTGACCCCACTCTGTTTTACTTGGCTGACAGCTCCCCACATAGCGGTTAAATTCGCCATAGTGCCACCACTAGTAAAAATACCTGTCGTTTTACTAAAATCCTTGTTTACATCAAAATAAAAATCATCATTAAAATGAAAAATTTCTTGGTGAAGCAACCTAAGTAATTGACGCTCTAATAGTGTTAGCCCCCGACTCGTTTCCATCTTAACCATATTTTGATTTAATGATTGAATAAGCCTACCTATCTGGGGAATAAACCAAGGTAATGGGCTTGTCATATGCCCTAAATAACTTGGATTAGCTAAATGGGAGCACATAGGAATGATAATTTCTTTAATATCTTTGATATAATCATCCATATTTGCTGTGTTTTCTGGAATTTTTAAAGTCGAAAAAAAATTATCAATCTCTTGTTTATTAAAACAACCCACTTCGTCACTTTGAGCTAGAAAATCACTAATACAATAATCTAATGCCTGATTAATATTATAATCACTAGGTTCAAATAAAGATTTAATCGAAAAATTTTCAGTCATTTTTACGCACCAAATTCGTTGTGTTTTATTACGTGTTATAGATTATTAAAATAATCACTTAACAGCTTTAGTTGCTAATAGGGTTGCCAAAAAGGCAATTAAGATAGAACCAATAGTGACAATAGAATATCCCCATGTTTGAGATAGATAAAAACTTAATGAAACCACAATAAAACCAAAAATAAATCCTATGGCTGCTTGCGCATTATAGGCTGTCGCTGGAGCTAAAGCATCAGCAACGTTATCCATAATAATGGTGGATATGGAAATAAAAACAAAGGGTAAGCTTAAATAATAGAGAAAAAATGCCGAGTAAACTAACATAGGACTGTTATATCCCATCGAGATAGGAATAAACGAAAGTAGACAACATGAATGAAGCCCCGTCGAATACACTAAGCTTCTGCGCCTTGTTAATTTTTTTACTATCTTAGAACTCAAGAAAATGGCGATTAGGCTAATGATAGAACCAAAAAGCTTCAATAAAATTGCAATTTCAGGTAAAGACCAACCACTATCAATGAGAGCAGGTGACATTAAATTATATGAAGGTAAAATTCCAAATGGTAAGATAATTAAAAAAGCTAACCATCGTTTTTTTCCTTTCCAAATGGTAAATAAGCTTTTCCAATAATCTTTATCAACTCTTTCATTTATATTTTTCTTTCTTTCATATTGATATTCATTAAAAAACCATACTTGAAGCCAAGTGATAGCGAGTATCACTGAAAGAAATAACATGCATCCATTCCAGTCGATATAAGGATATAATAATAAAACCACTCCCCCACCAATAATATTTCCAAACATAGATCCGCCACTTTTGACGCTTGAAATGAGATAGCGGTCCTTTGCATCAAAAATATTACAAATCAGCCCTGATAAAGCAAGGTCTTGCGTTGCTGTCATAAATGAAAAGATAAAAATAACCAATAAAATCAATGAAAATTCATGCAAAGGATCAACAAAAGAAATAATAAATAAGCAAGAAATCATTAAAAATTGTGCAACTAACAGCCAATTACGATAATGGCCCGTGTTTGTTTTTAGATGCTTATCTATAAATGGAGCCCACAAAGCTTTAAATGCAATGGGTAATGACATCAGCGGAATAAGACTTAATTTATCTAATGAAGCCCCATTCTCACGTAATATCAAAATAAGCACTATGGATAAAAAGCTAATACCAATATATTGGGTTGAATATAGACTAAAAAATAAAGCCCAGAATTTTGCAGGAACCTCTTTTATATTGTTATTATTCATTGATGAACATCCTCATCCTGTTGTAATGAATGATTCATTGAATAAGCATTTTTTAGCCCTATAGAAAGAGGAAGAATACAAATCAAAACCAATATAGCTGAAAAAACAAAAGGATAACCATCACTACTAGGTAAAGAAAGATTCGCTGAATAATAATACATATTCGTTGCACAAAGCGGTCCCAATACAGCCCAAAAACTACTGATAGACGATAAAGCCCCCATTAGCTGTCCTTGCTCCGAATCAGAAACTTGCGAAGAAAAGAGACTTACAATGGAAGAGTTACTTATGCTAGAAAAACTATAGAGAATGATAGCGATATACAAAGCGACTACACTCGTTGAGAATGCAATACTGATTAGCCCTATAATAAATAATAAAAAACCTAATAACGGAATTTTTTGATCGCTTAGAAAAACTCTGACTATTTTGAGTAATACCGTTTGTGCAAATAATCCGCCTAATCCAATAATCACAAAGGACGTAGCAATTTTCACATCATCCCATTCAAAACGATATTTCGTAAAAAATGGCCATAATGTTGTTGGGAACTGTACAGCAAACATAAAAACAATATTTGCAATAAATAAATAAACTAATCCTTTATACTTAAAAAAGTAGATAATTGACGAGAACGGATTATGGAGTTTAAATGCCCTTCGTTTTTCTATAGGTAACGTTTCTTTAAATAAAAAGATTACACATAATAAGCCAATAAAACTAAGTATACAGGCAACAAAAAAAGGCACTCTTACACCATATTGAACGGCGATCGATGCTATTGCTGGCCCTACAACTATTCCTAGGCTCATGATACCAAAAAGAAAACCATAATTTTGCATTTTACTTCTTTCATCACTCATATCAGCAACACTGGCTAATGAAACGATAATAGAAGAGCCTGCAATACCAGCAATGATCCTCGCTACAAATAATAAATAAAGATTATGACTAATGGCATATAAAAAATAATCTAGAGTAAAAACAACAAAACATACAATTAGCACAGGCTTACGCCCAAACTTATCAGATATCGCTCCCATGATCGGGGCAAAAATAAATTGCATAATACCAAAAGTAGCTAATAACCACCCACCGATAATAGCATTGTCAATGACAGAATCATGAGTAACAGATTCTAGTAGAGAGGGAATAATAGGATATATTAGAAATAAACCAATTTGATCTAAAAAAACAGTTATTAACAAACAAACAAATGACAAAGGTAGCATTTTCTTTTGCATAAATACCTCATAGAGATATAGCTAACATTTAAAAATGAATTAAATAATCGATTTAGTTATCTAAATAATTTATTCAATATAATGGAAAGAAATAGATTAAATTTGTTGTAAACTCCAAAACTCGGAATAAATTCTTTTTAATTGTAATAACTCACTATGAGTTCCTTGCTCAGCAACCTGACCATCATCTATTACCAAAATTTGATTAGCAGCAACAATAGTTGAAATACGATGTGCAATCACTAATACGGTTTTCCCTTGCACTAAGCGATTAATAACGTTCTGTACGGCAATTTCATTTTGAGTATCAAGAGCAGCTGTAGGCTCATCTAAAATAAGGATAGGCGCATTTTTTAAGATAGCACGAGCAATAGAAATACGTTGCCTTTCACCACCCGATAGACTTTTACCAAAATCCGTTAATTGCGTATGATACCCATGTTTAAATTTTTGAATAAAATCATGACAATTAGCTTGCTTACAAACTTCGATGATTTCTTCATCTGTGGCTGATATTTTGGCCATTCGAATATTATTCATTATAGTATCTTGAAACAGATAAACGTCTTGAAACACAACTGAAACTAAACTCATCAGTTGTTTTTGAGATAAATCACGAATATCAATGCCACCAATTTTAATACTACCAGATGTTACATCAGCAAATCGTAAAATAAGTTTGGTAATGGTTGTTTTTCCGCACCCACTTGCGCCAACAAGCGCGGTCAGACCGTTCTCTGGAATACGAAAAGAAATATTTTCAAGAACATTTCTATCAAGACCTTTGTATGAAAAATCAACCTTATCAAATTCGATATCATAACGACTTGGCATTACAGGTGATATTTTCTCTGGTAATGAAGGTGCATTCAGTAGCTCTCGTAACTTTTCATAACCTATAACAAGTGATTCTAGCATTGATGACATTTGTACAAAGAAATTCAAAACATCAGTAGACCTAGCAATCACTAATAACACACAAGCAAGAAGTAAATAGGAAATATGACCAACATTAACGAGATAAGCACCGACAGATATAATCAATATTAATCCTGTTTGAATCGCTATTGTAATGATTAAATTAGGTTTTTCTCCTTTTTTTGTACCAATACGTAAAATATTTGCGACATCTTTTGCAACTTTAATAAATTGATTTAATTTTTCCTCATGTTGTCCCGTCGATTTTAAGACTTCTAGCCCTTGAATAAACTCTACAGCTTCACCTTTTAATTTAGAATTGGCTTCAGCTAAAATACTAAAGCCTCTGCGATACGCTTTTCTACGCCATAAATATAATGGGATTGCCATAGGAAACACTAAAAACATAATCAAGGATAGCTGCCAACTATAAAACAACAGAGCTATCGCTGCTGATAAAGGAATGACAACACCAGTGATTATGATATTCAGTAGCATAAAGGTATATACCGCAGCCTCATTTACGCTTTGCATCAAAACATAATTAATCTCACCAGACCTAAACTGGTTAAGATATTCGATTGAGATATGCCTTAGTTTATCACCTAACTTTTCTCTTAACTCAGTCACTGCAAGTGTTGAGTATCCATCCGCGTCATAACGTTCTGACAGCATCTTAAACGTAAAACTAGCCACCAATAGTATAATGACCAGTGATAAGTGAATACTAACGGATACGCTATCCTTTGCATCTATTGCTTCAAACAAGGGATATAATAAAACTAAAGAAATGCCAAAAAGACATGATGATATCGTGGTATACACTAAGCTTTGAATAAATATTTTTTTCTGTTTCCCCGCGGCATTGAGTAATCCTACATATGTTTTAAACAATGATTTTGTCTCTCTTGTACTTTTATTAATATAGTTTTTCATTGTTTACTCCATGATCTGTAGGAATTGACCAATTTTTTGCTTTTTTATATTCATCCCATAAAGCCTGATAATCAGCACAATGCTCTATTAACTCATTATGTTTACCTTGAGCTTTTATCGTTCCTTTCTCTAAAAAAATAATTTGGTCTGCATCGGTCACTGTTGATAGTCGATGAGTCACCATAATGACGGTTTTATTTAATTCAATTAACCTTGAAAACGCCTTCAATAACAAAAATTCGTTTCTTGCGTCTGAAAATGCCGTTGGCTCATCTAAAATGATGATTGGCCTATCCTGTAAGAAGGTTCTTGCAATGGTAATTCTCTGCTTCTGCCCTCCGGATAATAGCTGGCCTCGTTCCCCAACTAGCGTGTCATATTTCTCAGGTAGCCTCATTATAAAATCATGAATTTCAGCTTTTTTGGCTGCTTCAATCACGTCTTCATCAGATATATCATGTAAGCCATAACGAATATTATCGGCAATCGAGCATGAAAATAAAAAATTATCTTGAAACACAAATGAAATTCGAGACATTAATTCCTGATAATGAATATCTTTTATATTAACCCCTCCCAATAAAACCTCACCTTCAGTGGCATCAAAAAATCTAGGTATCATATTGACTAAAGTGGTTTTACCTGAGCCAGAAGCACCAATAAGAACAGTAAAAGATTTCTCAGGGATCCTTAAATTAATATCCGAAAGTGTTTTATCTGTTTCTTCATAAGAAAATCCAACCTGTTTAAGTATAATTTCATTATTTTCTGGAACTTTAGGATCTAACGGAATAGATAATATAGGTAGATTTTCAACTTCAAAGATACGCTCTATTGAAGCTTTAGATTTTTGAATAATTTGAAATAGCCCCATGATAGGATGAATACTTTCCGCGATACCAACGGCAAGAAGAAGAAAGCAAAAGCTAGTGATAAATGAAACTTGTTCATTATACTGTGCAATTGTTAACCCAATAACAAGAATAAGGCTGATAGGCATGGCAGAAAATAAACTTCTAGCTATTTTTGCGGATAAGCGCATGGATTGTAACCAGTCAAAAATAACGCGACAATAATTTTCCAATGCTTTTTGATATTGAATAAATGAACCTTCACCTGCATCAAAAGTTCTAACGGCACTCATGCCTTGAATATACTCAATAATCCTGCTATTAATTTGAACCGTTGCATTATTATAGTTCTCCTTCATTAGCTTTCCTTTTTTCATAATAAAAGATAATAAGAAAAAAGTTACTAATGTCGTAACAAGAACAATACAGGCAAAAAACCAATTAAAAATAAACAAAACTATTAATGTAAATATCGGTGTAATAAAAGCTTCCGCTTTTAATGGTGGCGCGTCAGCAACAAATGCATGTAACTCTTTAATATCATCGATGAGAACTTTAACTAGATTTCCCCCTCCTATATTTCTCACTGTTTCTATAGGTAGTTGGTTAATTTTATTGACTAGTTTGGTACGTAATATCTCTTCCAGCTCAAATGCTGCATAATGGGATTTATCATGTGCATATATTCTTAATGTATAAAAAATAATGCTAATTACAAGTAAGGAGGTTATAGATAAAAAAGGAAAGTTTTTATCTACTGACATTAACTCATATAATACCCATATTAAATTTAGCCATATGCTTAATTTTAACACTTGAGCGATAGAAGCCCAAAAAATAGAAGCAGATATTTTTTTCTTCACAGGAAGAAATATATCATTATAATTCATCATGCTTACCTTATTTCTAGTAAAGAATTGAATCGAAATTAAGTTTATAACTCAATGAATAAAGAAATTAAATTTCAAGAATATTCTTGAGTCTAGTAACAATCGTATCCAATAACATTTTTCTGACTACTGGCTGATTTAAGTAAAAGTGCCCACCAGGAAATGTATAACTACCTAACCATTCCGTTGTATAAGTTGCCCACTTATTAATAGCGTCATGATTTATAATTTCAGAGTCTCTTTCTCCATAAAATGCCATTACAGGAATGTCAATTGAGATGGGTGGAACATCAGATAATTTATCATTTAGCTGAAAATCATTTCTTAATATTGGCAAGAAAAAATCAAGGATCTCAGGATTATTAATTAACTCTTCAGGTATACCTTCATAAACCGAAATAACCTTTAAAAACTCCTCTTTAGGTAATAAGTGATACCCTTTTGGCCTACGGGATAACATTGAGGTTTCCGGTCTGCCACTTAAAATAATTAACTCTAATGGATTATCATGATTTTGTTTTTGCAATTGCTTAACGACTTGTAAGGCAATAATACTACCGACACTGTGCCCAAATACAGCGATCTTTTTATCACATTTATTGATAATACCATTTGTAATTTCATCAATTATTATTTCAGGGTCATTCACGAGTGCTTCTTTCAGCCGACTACCATGGCCAGGATATTCTACAGGGCAAATATTTAACCAATCAGGTGTTATATCATTCCATTTATTATACATAGCAGCATTGCCACCTGCTGAAGGAAAACAAACAAGATCAATAACAGCATTAGCCTTACTTTTAAAATGATATGGAAAAACAGAACTATTAATCATCATATCTCACTTAATATTTTTAGTTATAAGAACGATTACGTTTCGAAAAACAAATTAAAAAATCAATATATTTATCAAAGACATCATTAGAAATTTCTATTTCTTCTAACTTAATATCATTAATAACATTTCCATTATCCAACTGTGTAAATTTAGAGTTTAAAATGTCATGTATAAACCCAAGAGAGAATGATGCCGCAGATTTAATAACCATACTACTATTAATCTCACTAGCATACTTTTTTAATGTATCCAACCACTCTTCCATTAGAACAGCGTTTAACTCTATTCCCTTTTCTCTTATTTTATTTACTATCTTATTTAATGATATATTTTGTGGATATAAAACATGATAGTTTTTGCCTACCCCTTTAATTTCCTTACTGATCATATTAATCGCTGTTACACAATAGTCTACAGGTATAATATAAGATAAAAATGCATCCGGTAATAATGGGAATTTTTTAATTTCAATTGATGCAGACAAAAGCATAAGTAAAGAGTCATTAGGATTTAATTGACCTGTAGATGAATCTCCCCATACTCTTGGTAGCCTATAAATGTTTATAGGAACACCTTTTTTTCGTGCATTATCCATCATTTTTTCAGAAGCCCACTTACTTCTAATATAGCCATTTTCCGGTAACATATCTTCGGATAGCATTTTAGACTCATGGATAATATCAACTTTCCCAATAATTCCAGCAAGCACTGAAACTGTTGATATATGATGTATAGGCTTTAACTTAATATGTGTAGCAAATTTAATAATATTTAATGAACCATTTACATTTGCACCCGACATTCTAGAATAGGTATTGGCCAAGTTAACATTCGCACCACAATGGATAATACTATCAATTTCCTTAGATAATTTATTATATAATTCGTCTTCTATTCCAAAGTTTGATATTGAAAAATCCCCTAAGACTATCAATATTCGTTTTAGATCATTCTGTGAGAACAAATTATAGTTAATCAGATTATCATGAACTCTACGTGTAGCATTATTAACATCATCGCCTCTAACTAAACAATATATATCAGCTGACGTATTTTCAATAAGCTCCTTAATGAAGTAAACACCGACAAATCCCGTACTACCTGTTAATAATATTTTCTTAGGCGAACTGACATTTTCCATTGGCAATAAATGATTAGTCGCTATCGAATCATCAAGAATACAATCAGAAGTTATGTTCTGCTGATTATTTTTAATATCGCTATTGTTTAGCTCTTCGATCCGCTTCGCGAGTTCACCTATACGGCTATTGTCATATACAAGTTGGAATGGTAGATCCATCTTGAATTTTTTATTTAGCCTTAATATTAATGTGGTAAGAGTTAAAGAATTTCCGCCTATTTCAAAAAAATCATCAAAACTTGAAATGATATCAGTATTAATTCTTAAAGTTTCAGCGATTTCATTAATAACGGCCTCTTCAAATTCTGTTTTTTTACCATCACATAAAGTTTGACGTTTTACTCTAGATGTACAATACATTCCCTTTAATTTAGCACGATCGATCTTTTTATTAATAGTAACAGGCCAATTTTCTATAAGGTGTAATTCACTGGGGATCATATAGCTAGGTAATATAGGCCTAAGAACATGTTTTATTTCTTTTAAGTCTATGTTTTTACCCTCTGAAGAGAGTAAAAATAAATAGAGTTTTGTATTATTTAATACATTTTCTGAAATAATAACAGCATCTTGAAAATTAAAGCTTTTTCTAATAATATTTTCTATCTCTCCAAGCTCAACTCTGAAACCTCTAATTTGAACTTGCTCATCATTTCTTCCCATAAAATACAGCATATTATCACAATCATAGTATGCCAAGTCTCCTGTACAATAACCTCCATATTTAAAATTTCGAGAAGTTAAGTCTTGGTTATGTAGATAACCTAAACCAACCCCTTCACCTATGATTAAAATTTCTCCAACAACCCCCGCAGGTAAAAGATTACCCTCATTATCAATAATTTTAATTTCCGTATTTGGTAAAGGATAACCTAAGGATAATGAATTTTTAGTTTCATGAATTGGATTGTATGTCGCCATTATAGAGGCTTCAGTAGGGCCATATAGGTTATAGAATGATTTAAAGGGTTCAGTTATCCAATCACTAGCAAAGTTAACAGGGCAAACATCCCCGCCTGTTAATAACATATCTAACTCATTGAGTTCATTTTTATCGAGATGAGTAATAATGATAGGAGGTAAAAATGCAAATTGTATTCTTTTATCATTTATATACTTAACTAGTTGACTTAAGTCCTGTCTTTTTTCTTCAGGGATAATATTTAAACAGCTACAACTAACGACGGATAAAACAAGCTCTAAGATTGATGCATCAAAGTTTATTGATGAAAATTGCATCGTTTGAGCAAACTTCATCTGATTATTCATCATGTTCTTACAGCTTGTAACCAATGATCTCATACCATGATAGGTATTAATTGCCCCTTTAGGGGTTCCTGTAGAACCAGATGTATAGATAATATAGGCAACATCAGAATTATCTAAATCCAATACTATTTCTCTATTTTCGATAGAACTATCAACCAACTTTAGGTCATTAATAAAAACATATTCAATATTTTCAAATATTCTATCAGTACTATTGGTAGTAATTATTCTTCCTATCTTAGAATCTTTGACTATATATCTTAATCTTTCAGGTGGATAAGATAGATCTAAAGGTAAATAGCAACCTCCGCACTCAAAAATAGCAAGCATACTAAGAAATGAATCGATTCCCCTTTCCTGGTAAACGCCTATTACTTCACCTTTTTTAATAGCTAGTTTATACGCTATACTTTTTATCTTCTCTGAAAGCGCCAAATACGTATATGTGTTAAACTCATCAGAAATAGCGTTTTTATAAGGATTTAACTTAGCATTTAAATGTATTTCTTGATTTAAGCTTAGTTGATGAGGAAGATTCTCCCCTTTTAACTTAGGATATGAATTGGATAAGTCCTGCAATAACTCCCTAATCGTTAGGTTAGGACTTAATATTATAGCTCTCATTAATTTCAAAAATATCGAAACTATATTATCTGCATAGTCATCAGCTAAATAATGACTAAAATAAACTAGCTCCAGTTTATACAAATTACACTTGAACACGATAGGAAAATCAACTCGTGTTGGCTGATCTATAAATTTAAAATCTAAACCTAAAAGATTGCCTTTATTTTGAGTGGTATCTTTAAAGTGTTTTTCTACACTCACAATTGTGTCAAACAATTTTTGATCTATTTTATTATTACTTTCTATTTTTCCTACTTTTTCTAAAATCTCATTGATAGGTAAATAAGAATAGCTATAGCTTTCCATTAATTCATTTTGTACATACTTTAAAAAATCAGTTATGTTTTGTCTATCATCTACACCAATAATGATTGGGATACTGTTAATTAGAGGACCAACGATTTCATTTCCTCTCACCAAATCAATAGGTCTTTGAGATACCACACTTCCAAATACAACTTTATCAATGGAACATAATAAACTTAGCAGTATTGACCATGTCGCTGAAACAAAAGAATTTTCAGTTATTCCACATCGCGCACAAAATGCCAATATTCCCTCTGTAACTTCCTCTTCAATATATAATACCTTTTTCCCGAATATTTTTTCATGATTAGAGATAGTTTGAGGCTTCATAGATAGCGGAAATTTTGATACCTGCTCAAGCATTGCGATTTTTTTATCCCAGAATAAATTGGCTTGATTGAAATCTAACTTTCTATACCAATTAATATACTTTTTAAAACTGACAGGTTCCGACAATTCTAGGAAACTTCCATTTGATAGTGCTTGATAAATTTTTGTAAATTCTTTAGTTAGTATTTGGATTGACCATCCATCTATAATAGCATGATGAATTGTTAATATGATATCAAATGTGTTTTCTCCTAATATAAAAACAGTTATTCGCATCAATGGTGGGACTTTAAAATCAAAACCTTTTTTAGCATCATATTCTATATAATCATTGATTATATCCATTTGCTCTGAGTGTGAATATCCCTTTATATCTTTTACATTAACTTTAAAAGAGAATTTATTTAAAATAACTTGATGAATATCTTTCAGTTGTTCCCACAAAAAAGCAGATCTTAAACAATCATGTCTTTCTATTAATAAACGCCATGATTCTTCGAATAAATCTATTTTAAAATTGCCTGTAACTCTTAAATGAGACTGTTCAACATATAATTCCAGATTACTACCGGTGATAGCAGAGTTTATTAATGCTTTTTGCATTTGAGATGGTATAAATATTTCCTGTATATTATCTTGTTTTTTTTCTTTATTAAGCATAATTATAACTCCACTAGGATTTTAAAATTGTGTTATATAGAACAAATCACCATCAATTAACTAGTTATTAGTTTTATTTCTTTATTTATTAAGAACATTAAATCATTAATTAAGCTTTCTGATATAGCGGAAACTGCAAAATCAAAATCTATCGATAAATTACGCGTATTAGTGAGCTGTATTCTTATATCTAATGCCACTTGAGGTGTTTGCGTTAATCCAGAATGGTAATAAAAATTTGAGTCATATGGTTCGACTTTCCAAGAAAGGGCATTAGTAATAACGATAGGAAATGGTATGCTATTTTTAAATTTACTGCATAACTCTCTAGCAATCTCTATTCCTGAATATGAGACATGATTTAATCCATTCATGGTGTCAGATTGTATATTTTTAGCATTATTGACTAATGAATCATCATTAGTTCTGTAATATAGCGGAATGATTGTTGATAAATTTGATAGCTCCTTATTGTAAATAGAAAAGGAGATAGGTAGACCCACATAAATATCTTCACATTCACTTAATGTACATAATGATTTCAAAATTATAGTGTTTATTAAGGAGTTAGGAAAAATAGCATTTTTTTTCGCGTAGCCAGATAACTCATCCCATCTATTTTTTTTAATTACAATATTAGATCTTTTATATCTTGAACTAGGAATTTCTTCTAAATTGGTCTTCCATGGAAAGCTAATTTTACTTATTCCTTCTAACTTTTTTAGCCAATATGCTTTATCGATATCTTTAACTTTAAAAAGGTTATCACAATCTAATAAATTACTACTAACTTGAGAGAAAACTGACTCTATACCGGTTTTATTTTTTCTATATAAAATTAGAATTTCATTTATAATTGAAGATATAGAATAACCATCTAAAATTAACCCATCGAAACTAAATAAAATAACGGTATGATAATCAACATCTAACTTTTTATTTAATTGAATAAACCACACCCCCCAAGGTGATTTATTCGATTCATGTTTATAATGAGAAACCTGCTCTCTGAGTTGTTCTATCTTTGATAATGTCTCTGTCTTTATATCATTTTGATAATCTATTATTTTTAAATTTAGATCTAAATCTGTGCTTTCCTTCTGTGAAAATTTTTTATGGTCAATAACGATTCTCAATGCATTATGCTTTTCTACTACCTCTCTTAAGCAATTTTTAAAAACATCAAGATCCACATCTCCTCGATATTCTCTAAAATCGTGCATAGCAACGCCGCCTAATGGCAAATAATTTTGCCTTCCCAATACATATGCAACTTGCAATTTATTTAATTTTCTTTCCATCTTATTAAGATCCGTATTGTTATTAATATTATCGTTTCATACCAAAAAACACGGCTTAACGAATAGCTTTTTTATTTATCTTTCCAACTAAGGTATATTCAAATGAGGAAACGACTTCAATTTGATCTGGGAGCTTATGCCATACAACACTTTTATCTAATAAATATTTTCTAATTTGCTGAAGTGTTAATATCTCTTCGCTAAAAGTAATTATATACGCTTTTATTTTTTCACCCAGCAAATAATCTGGAATACCAACAACAGAAACATCTTTAATCGATGGATGGTCTATAAGTAATGACTCAATTTCACTTGGTGAGATTTTCTCCCCCCCCTTATTAATGATTTCTTTTAATCTTCCCGTGACGACAATATTTAAGTTACTATCGAGATATCCTATATCCCCAGTTTTATAGTAACCATCATCTGTAAAAGCAATCTTATTAACGCTAGATAAATTATAATAACTATTTATTGTATAAGGTCCTTGAGTAATAATTTGCCCTATTTCTCCTAATTTTAATTCTTCACCATTCTCATTAACAATTAATATTTTATCATCTTGTGATATTTTTTTACCTTGAGTGTATAGTATTGTTTCTAGGTCATCATCTAATCGTGTATAGTTAACTAATCCTTCCGCCATTCCATACACTTGTTGTAATGTTACATTAAATTTATTGATAAAATCTCTAGCAATTTCTGGTAAAAATTTCGCACCTCCTACTTGTACTATATTAAGGCTAGATAAATCAAACTGATCATAACAACTTGAATTAAGCCAAAGAATAACCAATGATGGCACTAATGATACTTGGTTTATTTTATGTTTTTCTATTAAAGGAAAACAAATCTCAGGAGCCGAAGACTCACTTAAATAAACCGTTGCACCTGCATAAAAAGCACCAAGAAAACCTGGTGAACTCATTGGAAAATTATGAGAAACAGGTAACACCAATAATATTTTTGTTTTTTCATTTAACCCACATATTTTAGCGCTTTCTCTTACTGAATATAAATAATCATCATGTGTACGTGGGATAAGTTTGGGAATATCGGTTGTCCCTCCAGATAATAATAGAAATGCTACTGATTCAGGACTAACGTCGTTATAATCTAATATACCATTGTTTTTTTCTCTCATTAATTTTGAAATTAAAGATGAGTCAATGACTTCTGCATATTTTAGGCTATTACATTTATTCATGAAATGAATATGGGAGCATTCATTTGACTTTCCATTTGAATATTTAATATATCCTATAGCATTACTCGTATTAATTATATTTTCAACTTCATATTCTCCATACCCATTTAGACAAAAAATTGGTCTGGCTCCTGCATAAAAAATACCAAAAATGATAATAAAGTACTCTAATACATTAGGTGATTGTACTAAAATAAAATCATCTTTACGTATCCCTTTCCTTATTAAATAGCTACCAAATATAGATGAGTATTTAAATAGCTCCGCATATGTTAACTCTCTATCATTGTCAACAAGTGCAATATTATTTGCATATTTCCGAGTACAATTTTTTAAAAAGTCGATTAACGTTTCACCTAACCAATATCCTCTCTTCCTATACCTTTCTATCCTTGATTGGCTATACGAAACAAATGGTAGGTCATCTATTATAGTATTCATATATTAGCCTTCATCTTAATAAGCTATTTAAATATTAGTTATGATTTTCAATTATTTTTAACCAATCATTAATGGTAGGACTACTAACAAACTCGGCATATTCAAATTTTTTCTTAGTTAATTCAGTCAACTTTCCTAGTATAAACATCAACGCTAAAGAATTGAGGCCAAACTCTATTAAGTTAGAGTCATTTTTTACTTCATCTACATTGATATCTAATAATTCTTTTAAGTAATTGCGGATAATATTTTCCATTATTTACCTTATATAAAATAGAATATTCACACTATAAAACAGCATCAGTCTAAATTTAGCTGCTTAAATATATTTGACATATCATCAGCATCAATAACATCTTTTATATCTTTATCCTGCTCCTGTTCTTTTTCATTTTTTTCTTTACTTAAATAAATATGCTCAACTAAATCTTTTATGTTAGAGTAAGATAATATGTCTGATAAGTTTACTATTACACCATGATTTTTATACTCTCGTGTTATTTCTAATGCTTGGAGAGAATCGCCTCCTAATAAGAAAAAATCATCTTGTTTAGTAATGTCATTATTTATAATGACTTTTCTCCAGATCATTAGCGATAGTTCTTCGAGCTCATCCCTTGATTTTATTAATTTTGATTTATTATTACTCGGATTGGCGGGCTGCGGTTCTATTTCTGTATTATCAGGAACAATCCAATAACTTTTAGAATCTAAATTAGCGACAGGTAGCTCTACGACATAACTCTTTGGAATGAAATCCGAAAAATTTACATTGACCCCCAATGACCATATTTCCCCAAGGGCATTTAAAATATTTTTTTGCTCAACACCATGGCCCCTATTCGATACTGAAACAGTATAAATATCTTTGTTATTCATCAATGAAATAGCCGTTAAAGCGTTCTTAGCTGATAAATCAATAAATATAGGAGCACATTCTCTCTCTAATATATGCTGTGTTAAGCTATTGATACCATCTGAAAAATGAACAGTTTCTCTTAAATGTTTTATCCAATATTCACTATTAGTTAATGTATTCTTTGTTAGTATTTCACCTGTCAAATTTGATACTACAGGAATAGTCATTTTCTTGAAGTTCACTTGTAATAAATATTCTTTCCACTTATCGATAATGTTATTCATTAATTTGCTATGAAAGCCTTTTTTAACATCTAAAGGTTTACTTTTTATTTCAAGCTCATTCAAATAGCTTATCGCCATATTAATATCATCAGCTTTACCTGAGATCACAAATTGTGTTGGACTATTAATAGCTGCAATATCTAACTTATTTTTGATTTCTTCTGGGAAGATATGAAAGATTTCATGATTAGAAAATATGACCAGCATCATTCCTTCGGGGGTGTCATTCATTAATAACGCCCTAGTGGCAATACATTTGACCGCATCATCCTCATTAAAGGCTCCCGCAATATACGCAGCTGATAGCTCACCTAAACTGTGCCCCATCAGATAATCAGGAGTTATCTCATAAGATTGCAGAACCTGACTTAAACTTGTTGAAATAATAAACAGTGCTGGCTGAGCCCATTTAGTTTGAATACTTTTCTCCAAAGCTTCATCTCTTATATCCTCGCTTGGAAATAGGATCTTACGAATATCTTCCCCCAAATAAGGTTCAAACTTCTGGCTAAGCGTATCAACACTATTCCTAAATAATTCATTCTCCTCATATAATGTTGTGTATACATCAACAAAATCAGTGCCTTGTCCAGGAAACAAAAATACAACCTTATTTTTTTCAAGCGCTTTTCTATGGTATGTCATTTCAGGGGCATAATGAGTCGCTTGTATTGAGTCTGTGACTGCATATGTTCGATAAGCATATTCATGTCGGCATAGCCCTAATGTATACGCTATTGCATTGAGCTCACTATCATTATACCTCTTAAAAGAGTTTATCGTTTTGTTGACGTATTCCCTTAATGCGCTTTCACTACGGTCTGACCATAACAGCAATTTATGTTTGCATTTTGTCTTAGATATAACTAACTCATTTGGAAGGTAATCCTTTGGTGCTGAAGCT
This sequence comes from Providencia sp. PROV080, assembly GCF_033688105.1. NCBI lineage: Bacteria > Pseudomonadati > Pseudomonadota > Gammaproteobacteria > Enterobacterales > Morganellaceae > Providencia > Providencia sp. PROV080. The sequence goes on along the minus strand of NZ_CP096346.1, from coordinate 985,314 downwards.
AAAATAGCATGTGCATTCGTTCCCCCAAAACCAAAAGAGCTAACTCCTCCATATAAAATTTCTTTTTCTGCTTTAAACTGGTAATTATTATCACAAATAAAGAATGGGGTATTGGCTATATCCAGTTGAGGATTAGCTTTAGTATAATTTATAGTCGCCGGTAATATTCTATTTTTTATCGCTAAAGCCGCTTTAATTATCCCCGTAACCCCACTTGTTGTATCCGTATGCCCTACATTTGATTTTATGGAGCCTAAAGCACAATACTGCCTTTTCTTTGTAGCAAAAGCCGTACTTAACGCTTTAACCTCAATAGGGTCACCAAGATATGTTCCTGTGCCATGCGCTTCAATAAAATCAATATCATCTGGGTTAACTTTAGCGGCTTTAAAAGCAGCTTTTATCACCTCGGATTGTCCATGTATGCTTGGAGCTGCTATATTCAAGCTATCGTTGCCATTATTATTTATCGCACTTCCTTTAATAACCGCATAAATATTAAATCCATGTGCGATAGCATCCGATAAACGGCATAAGGTAATCACCCCAACGCCATCGGTAAATATTGTGCCATCTGCCTTTTCATCAAAGACTTTGCATTGACCATCAGAAGATACAGCTCCACCGGGTGTAAATAGATACCCCGTCTTGCTCACCGTGGGGAGCGATGCTCCCCCGGCAAGTGCAAAATCGATTTCTCCCCTTCTTAAATAGCCACACGCTTCATGTATTGCGACTAAAGAGCTAGAACATGCAGACTGAATTGTGATAGCAGGACCAGTTAGGTTTAATTTGTAAGCGACCCTAGAAGATATAAAATCTTTTTCGTTTGCCAACAAAATTTGCATTTTATCTCGACTCAGAAACTCGTTAGACTTAAAGATATTCAGAATTAAATATGTATTGATCGTGCTTGTAGCAAAGACGCCCGTTTTAAATCCTGACTCTGTAGGATATGGCAGCCCAGCTAAATCTAATGCTTCTAAACAGCACGTCATAAATAAGCGCTGCTGTGGATCTGTTAACATTGCTTCTAATCTATTCATTTTGAATAAGTCAGCATCAAACATGTCTTTTTCATGTAGCATTCCACATTTTGCGACGTAACTTATATCGTGGCACACATCAGCATGTTCTGATTTCGCTAACTCTTCGATAGCGATATCAGATATAGTAGTGCCACCATTAAGTAGAAGCTCCCACAGCTCAGGAACCTTAATATTATTTGGGTATCTCCCTGCCATTGAAACTATCGCAATATCATTGCTGCTATATTTCATCTTTTTTCCTCAATAATTATTACGCATAAACGATTCATTGCATTATCATTTAAATTAATCATGTATTAACTTAAACAAGATTTATTTATTCATCATTTTCAGCTATTAATTGAATAATATGCGTTGAAAGTTTACGGAGAGTTGAAAACTGTAATATATCAACTAAGCTAATATTGATATTAAGAGTGTTATTTATAGAGCGATGAAGTCTTGTTAGATCGATTGAGGTTAGCCCCAACTCAAAGAAATTATCATTAAAGTTAACATCATCTATAGATAGAATAGACTTTATTAAACTAGCCAAAGTATTGTCGATACTTCTCTCTTCATTAACTGAAGGACTAATGGCTACCTCTTCTAAACTAGATCTATTACTTATGCCAATTAAAAAATCTTTATTTTGATCTTTAATTGACATTAATACATTAATTCCCTCTGTTTTATCAACTAACTGTAGACCTATTTCATGTAAAAGGTCTCTATCTTGTCCTTTCCCCATTCCTATCCCTTCCCAAGCACTCCAACCAATCCATGACATAGAATAACCATTATTTCTTTTATCTTGGGCATACCCTAATAACTCGCTATTAGCAGCAATATAAGGTCCTAGCATTGGAGAACTTTTGAACACCGCCACTGAGCCAAAAAGTTTAAACTGTATATTTTTACAAGACGTGGGATACAAAATAGACATTGTTTTGCGTAGATTTTCTATTGCAAACACTTTAGGTATTCTTGCTTTATTAAGCTTTTCTACAGAAATCTCTTTTAAAAAAGAAGGTTCAAAAATACCGGCTAAGTGATATACATATTTAGGTGGCTTTTTATGTAAAAAAGATTTAAATGTTACTATTAAACTTTTCAAATCACTACAATCTGTTTTAATCCAAGTTAATTTATCTTTATTCTTAATTACGTACTCAGGTTCATCATTTCTGCCGATAAGGATTATATTCTTATACAGAGGCATTATCTCTTTTATAATTAACTGAGCAATAGCGCCACCTGCGCCTGTGATTACCACATAATCATCAGGTTCAGTATTTTTTATATTTGATATATTTTTGATATTCCCAATATTAATATCAGTTAACTTTTCTAACTGATATTGATGCCTTTGCTTATACCAACCAGAATCTAACTTTTTAGGAAAAATCAAATCTAATGAAGATTTTTTTTGTATTACAATATTATGTTTTAGTGAACTCTCAGACGATATACTCGTTAATAAACCGTAGATTAGCCCTGCCATTTGCTCGTTATCAGTAACACAACATAGAGTGATATCTTTTAGCGTATTTTCATTAATAATTAAATCAATAAATTCAAGTAAGTCACCTTCATTTTCACATATAGTTCTTCCAAATATAATACCGTTATAACTATTCGTTTCTAATGATTTTTGCAATTCACTCAAAGGTATATTCTTAATATTTTTATGTGTATCAATAGCATCACCTACCGATAACCATTTCATATTTTGTAGATTTTCTGTATGCTCAGTGACAACCCAATCTAAATTAATTAGATTTAGCCTATCAGAATTAGATTGAGTAATTGCTGTTAGCTCGCCATCGACATATTTTTGAGCCATTTTGGCTCTTTGAATCTTTCCACTTGTTGTTTTCAGAAAGAAACGCTTCTGAAGAGGTATAATTTTGTTGATATATAATCCTATACTCTTAAATAATAACTGTGAGATTTCAGTATTAATGACATCTACTGCCACTCGGCCATTAGGAACATAACAGACAACTATCTCTTCTTGATCATCTTTTTTTATGCTAAATGCTGCAATATAAGTACTTTCAATTCCTTTTATTTGCTCCAACTGTTCTTCAATCTCGTGGCAAAAATAATTTTTACCATTAGCTATTAACATTTCTTTTGTTCGCCCAACAAGATACAAATTACCGTTTGCAATAAAGCCATTATCACCGCTATCAAACCAACCATCTTCAGTAAATACAGAGTTGTTTAAATCTTTCTGCTTATAATAACCATTCGTCACATTTGGGCCTCTGATTTGGTAATGGCCTACCTGAAATTCCTCTAATACACTATTTGTATCATCAACAATTCTTATTTCTACACCCGGAATGACCTTTCCCAAAGATGTAAATAAGCTTGAGCCAGCCTGAATACTATGCTGCTCATTAAAATTGAGACAGTTAATTGATATTTCAGGATCATCTTCATGTCCATACGTAATACATGTACAACTTTCAGCCATCCCGAAGCTTGGAGTTAACACACCTGAATTTAATCCCAATGGCTTAAGCAATTGACTAAAACTTTTCAGTGTTAGCCCAGAAACCATTTCCCCCCCAGTGACTAGCTCCTTCAAACTAGAAAGATCAATAGATAAATTAGAATCAAAAGATTTATTCATCTCATTTATAACGAGCTTATATGCAAAATTCGGTGCCCAGCTATGAGTCACTTGATATTTTGATATCAATTCTAACCATAACAATGGTTTCTCTAGGATTAGTGGCGTTGAGATATGGATTTGATTGCTACCAACGCAAACGGCTCTCATATGATATAACCAAAGAGGACCGATATGATCCATTGGTAGCCAGTTTAATAAAATATTCTTCTCATTGTAGTCACGAGCATGGCTACTTAAAAATACGTATGAAGCTAACGCTTCATGACGTTGATTAATCGCTTTAGATTTTCCGGTGCTCCCAGACGTCAGTTGATAGAATGCTGTATCTTCAGGTAATGGTTCTATTAATTTAAAATCTTTATTCTGAGCAGATAACTGAATATTTAAAAATTTAATCTTCTTATGTCTTTGGCATAGCGTTGTCATTTCACTCACCAATTCACCATTAGTGACTATCGGCGAGTAATCAAATAGTCTACAAGCATCTATTAATTTATAGCAATTATCATCACTTTCAAAATCAAGTGGTTTAGCAACCGTGATAGGAATAACTCTAGCTAATATAGCTCCCCACAATAAGCAAAAATATTCATTATATTTTTCAGGTATTAAAATAATAACATCACCACTTTTAAGTCCTGAATTATTTAGTTTTTTAGCAAACTGAACACTTTTTTCATATAATTCATTGTACGATATAAAAGTCGTGCCGTAGTCATCAATAATAGTAATTCCGTTTTTTGAGTGATTTTTAGCCGTTAATTTGAGAAATTCCGGTAATGTTTTAGGAAAGCATTTAGGTATATCAATATCCCCTGTCTTTTGATATGCTGCATTTCTTTTATTTAATTTAATATCTATCAATTTTTCATTTTTAGAAATGCTATTCAGTAACATTAACAACATATCAATTAGCTTAACGACTTCATATTCTTTAAAAAATGAATCATTATATTCGACAAGAATATCTAAAGTGCGACTATCTATCTGAGCTGTTTGTAAAACCAATTCAAACTTAGCTTCACTTTCACCTAAATAAGCTTCAACATGAGTATCAACACCTTGTATATCTAAATCCCTATAATCTATATTTTGGTGAACACACATAACTTGCATTAAAGAAGATATTCCATCTCCCATTTTTCTTGTGCTTGCACTATTCACAATTTCATCAAAAGGTAGATCTTGATACTTTAATAAGTTTCTTCTTTCAGAGACTAAAGATAATAATATCTCATTAAATCCTAGATTCGGATCTATATCAATTTTAACTGGAATAGTATTAGCTAAAAAACCAAGAATATTTTCGCTTTCTGAATGTAGGTGTCGCCCAGCGGAAACCGTACCAATAAAATAATGATTAACGTTTTTCCAGACTGCCAGTACACAAGCAAAAGTCGTCAGTATAATATCATAAGGATCAATATTTAAATTTTTATAATTCGAATCTATTATTTCATTAATATTTAATGAACAACGTCTTCTAACTACTTTAGAGATATTACGGTCACTACTTATATCTTTATTAAAAATCTTGCCGCCTTTATCATTCTGAAGGTAATTTTTCCAGAATTTTTTTAAAGTTGATTTTCGACTATCCTCGCTAATCCTATTATTTAACCAATTAGCATAATCAACATGACGGTAAGGTAATGATTTTAAGATTTTTCCATTATATAACTCACTTAGCTCCTTAAATAAAATAGCGATAGACCATCCATCTGCTATAATATGGTGTATACAAATGACAATTGCACTTTTTTCCTGTTTAGTGTCTATTAACGTGACTCGCATTAATGGTGATTGTGATAAATCAAAAGGAATATGATGCTGTTCATACAGTTCATCTTTTATTGCCTGCTCAAAATCACGCTGTCCTACAACTTTATAAATAGGAAAAATATATCCAGAGTCATTAACGAAAACTTTAAATTCACTAATACCTTTATCATCAATAACTTCAATAAAACGACTTCTCAACGCATCGTGCCTATTAATTAGCTCATTTAATGAGAAAGTCAATTTTGATAAATCAACATGGCCTATCATAGTTAATGAAAAAGTCATATTATAGCTAATAGATTTAGGTTCTATACTTTGCAAGTAGAATAGCCTTTGCTGATTAAATGATAAGTCATATAGATTATTTTCAGAGTGAATCTTATCGATATTGACACTATCCTTTTCGCTTTCAGATATTAAGCTTGCTATCCCTTTTATTGTCGGAAAATCAAATATATCTGATAAATTTATATCTATACTGAATTTTGTTCTAACAATACTTAACAATCTACTTGCTAATAATGAATGACCGCCTAATCTAAAAAAGTTCTGATCTATACTTATTCTGCCATCAAATCCTAATAGCGCTTTCCATATCTGCTCTAATTCTTGTTCTATTAGAGTTTCAGGAATAATATCTTTTGCTGTTAACTCATTTTTGTAACGTGAATCTTGTAATATTGTGGTGCATGCTATTTTATCTATCTTGCCGCCTAGTAAAGTGGGAATTTTATTTATTGATACCATTAAACTAGGAATATGTGTTTTTGGTAGTTTTTTATTTAATTGAGCGTAAACATATTCTTTATCCCGTCCATCTGATAATTCCAGTAAAACAGCTAATATTTTTTCATCGTTAGAATCTGTTACTATTGAAGATAAACATTGCCTAACACCATCACATGATAATAGAACACTATCAATTTCTTTTAAATCAATCAAAATACCACGAACTTTCTTCCTATCATCTTTGCGGCCTATAACAACGAGTTCATTTTTACTATTCAAATATGCGTAATCCCCCGTTTTATACCATAACTCATCATTATTATAAAAAAAATTATCTCTTTGTTTAGCATTAGCTTTTAAGTATCCGTCACATAAAATACTGCCTGTTACCCACAATTCTCCAACTAACCCTTTAGCTATAGGCTTTTCTTTTTTATTAACAATCATAGCTTTACTATTAAAAACAAGCTTACCTGCCGGAATAATTTCATTTTTTTCATTCTCAATAACATTATAGCAGGTTAAATCGGCACTCATTTCTGAAGAACCGTATATATTAAAAACCTTAGCTTTAGGAATGTATTTTTTAATTTTATTTACAACATTTAAGCTAAGTACTTCACCACTAGAAATAAGTTTCCTTATTGCCATTATATAAATATTGTTTTCTTGCAGTACTCTATACATTTCCAAAATAACTGACGGCGTTAATGTAATATTATTAATGTTATTCTTAATGATATAAGCAATTAAATCTTCTGGGTGTCTTCTTATATCATCATTAGCAATATATAGAATTTTCCCCAAGACTAAAGGCAAAAAGAGTTCAGCATAAAAATCAACGAAACTAACCGATGTTTTCAATAAAAACTTATCATCATCATAAAATGGGTTAAGTTCATTAAACCAATATATTCTATTAAGCAAACCATAGCGTTTGTTTAATAATAATTTAGCGTTACCTGAAGAGCCTGATGTATGTATCATATATGTAACCAATGTTTCTTTAATATTAAAGGCTTCTTCTGAATTTCTATTACAACTTGAAAGCAACTCATTGATTAATAAGTAAGGTGTATCATTATTAATATCGTCTAATAACTCACTATTGGTAATAATAAATTTACACTCAGATTCATCTAATATACTTTCAATTCTCTCCGACGATTCATTAATATCTAATAAAAATATAATACCACCACATTTTAATATCGATAAACAACTGATGACTAAATCTATCCCATAAGGTAAAAGTACACCAATGATAGGAGAAGGCGTAGATTTCAATTCATTTAAACCTCTCGCAATACAATTACTTTTCTCCTCAAGGTAAGCGTAACTATACTCGATATCACCATCAACAATAGCTATCTTGTTGGGGCTTTTACTTGCATTATCTCTAATTAACTGAGTTAATGGATAGTTATTAAATTCATAGGCAGCACTATGTAATTCAGAATATTCATATGAGCTAGGAAAAAGTGCTAACTCATTTAAAGTAGTGTCACTGTGTTGCTCTATAAAATTAATTAAAATATGATTTATACTGTCTAAGAGTATTTTTGCAAATCGTTTATTAACTTTATTAACCTGTATATTTAATTCACACTGAAAGCCTCCAGATTTTAAGTTGGGCCTTACCCAAAACTCGATATCTGTTCTATTCGTTTCAAGCTCTTCAAGTTGATGGTTACAAGACTCAATTGATAAGTATTCATTTTCATATTTACCTTCAAAAATAGAATTATTATAAATAAAAGTAAACTCAAATAGTGAGTGTTCACCTTTTTTTCTGTCAGGATTCATTTTTTTCACTATTGATTCAAATGGAATATGTTGTCTGATAAAGTCCTGTGTTATTTGTTCATGAGTTGCTATTAACGCATTAGAGATAGTGTGTTCTTCATTATAATCAAATCTTAATAATAAAGGATTTACAAAGTTACCAATGACACTGTTAAATTCAGCTAAATGACGATTGGAAACATAGGTACCAAAAGCGATATCACCTGTTGTTTTAAATTCATTTAAAACAATCTGCAATGCGACTACAAATACTGTATATAATGTTGTGTTATGCTTTCTAGCTAACACGTTTAATTCACTCACTTGCTCAGCCGTTAAGTCAAAAAATAGTGATGAATTATCTTTTTCAGTTGATGATGTTATATATTTATATGGTAACTCCATTGGCCTAAAGCTATCTAGTCTTAACTGCCAGTAAGTTAATCCATCCTCTAAGTAAGATTGATATTCATCACTATTTTCCCAGGTAACATAGTCTAAATAATCTAACTTTAGATCTTCTAATTGATTTCCTTGATAAACCTCAATTAATTCTTTTAATAAAATATCATATGAAACACCATCAAATATCATATGATGGCTTGTTATAAACATATAATAAAGTTCTTCAGAATACTTCATTATTGACACAAAAAATAGAGGAGCAGACTTTATGTCTATGACTTTATTTTGCTCTTTGATTTTTATTTCACTGAACTTTTCTTCTTTTTCATTATTACTAAGTTCGGAAACATCAATAACGCTTATTTTTATCTCATTCTCTTTCAGTACGATACCTGGATAGCCATTAGTATCGCTAATAGATGAGTTTATTACTCTATGCCTTTTAATTATTTCTTTAAAGCTATAGTTCAATCTAGTGATGTCTACTCTTCCTAAAACTCTAAACACTAATGGAATATTAAAATGTTTATTTTCTTTCTCTGAATCTAATTCCATTTGGTACCAAATACCTCTTTGTGATGAGCTTAATGGTATTACAGAATCTTTATTGAATATTTGCTTATGACATTCGGGTATAATTGTTTTTATCTGTGAATCTATATAATTAGCCATTTCATGCAATAATGGATACTGTAATAACTCACTAATTCCAACATCAACACCAAATCTCTCTTTTATGAGAATGCTTAATCTGATGAGTGAAATTGAATCACCACCGCTGGCAAAAAAGTTGTTTTCTCTATCATTATTCGCTACCTCTAATTCTTCCCACAATTCTGATATTATTTTTTCTGTTTTAGTATATAAGTATGACATCCGTTTATCCCCTTTATGGAGTAACACAATTTGATGAGTTAATATTTATTTAATCCACACAGTAGTACTATCAGGATTTACAAGTAGCTTTTGGATATTTAATACATAGGTAGCTAATAATTTTTTTGCTTCATGGGAGGTTGATTTTGTTTTATCGTAATTTAACATTACAGTAAGTTCATTGCTTTTACCCTGCCAACACGACATTTCATAAATTAATCTTACTTCATTACTCACGATATTTATTTTTTCCATTTTAGCATCACCAAAAAACAGTTCGTCACTATAATTTGGTTGCATGATAAAGCATGCTTGACAGAAATCATTGAATCCATTTCTTCTTCCTATCCCCCCTAATGTTTTTATAATCTTAGAAAGTGATGGCATTGGATACTTAATGACATCTGAATAGTCTTCTTGTACTTTTTTAACCATATCATTAAGGGATATTCTTGAGACTCCACTCACTTTAAATATAGGATTATGTATAAAAAGTCCTAACATAGACTCTGTATCCGGATGGTCCCTTCCCGAATCAGAAATGCCTACAAAGAAATTTTCTTTTTGGTATATGCTAGCAAGAGTTAATTGAAAGATACTAAATAACACAATAAATGGAGTCGTATTTTTCTGGTGGCAAAACTTATTTAATAACTCAGAAATATCTTTGGGTATTGTTGATTCCTCTATCATTGACTCAGGTTTATCCTGATTGTTCACCTCAATTAAGTGCACACCATCCTTAATGACACCTTCCCAATATTTAATATTTTCATTCTCTTCTTTTAATAGCTTATTTTTCTTCCAATAAACGTAATCAACATAATTTATATCAAGCTTTATCACTTTGTTAATATTATTGTAGACATTTTCAAGTTGATTAAAAAACAGTTTTACAGACCATCCATCAAAAATAATATGATGGAAATTAAAAAGATAAATTTGTTTTCCATTAGATAAAGGAATCAGGTGTACTCGCCAAGCATATTCATTAAACAAATCGAATTCACTATTTTCAATTTCTCGAATTTTACTTATTAAAGATGATTCATCAATAACCTTCTCATAATAAATTGGTAAAGGTTTGTTTTTATCAACATATTGGCTCAATCCCTTAGACGTTAGAGAAAAGAGTAGTGAAAGCGCAATATGATGACTTCTTAAGTATTCTAACGCATTTTTAAGTTTATTTTCTTCTAGTTTTTTATTAGATTTTAACCCAAAAACAATTCTGAACTTGATTTTTCCCGATGACAATTTTTCTGCCAACCATATGTCTTCTTGGTTGGGAAGTAATGGATATTCACTTAAATCTATATGTGCTATTTTATTTTTATCATTCGTTTTGCTTTGCAATTCTTTGATTAAATGAATTTGTTCATCTATTTTTAGGTTCATTAATAATTTAGCGAAAGGTATTTGGACAGAGAAGTGATTAAATATTTCTGTTGAAAGACTTATTAATAATAACGAATCTCCACCAAGTGAAAAGAAACTATCATTTTTATTTTCTATTTTTTTATTTAACAATCCTTCCCAAATCTCACAGAGCATGACTTCTTGTTTTGTTTTCATGCTTTCATCTTTATTTTTTAACTTCCCCTTCGCTGACTTTAAATAATCTTCGGTGATGAGAGTTAACTTTTGATAATCTACTTTTTGATTCTTAGTTAACGGCAACTCATACAACTGAATCCATAATGAAGGTAACATACTTACTGGCAATACTTCTTTGCTACGTTGATATAGTTCATTATCATTGATTTTCGGGATATTAGGACGCAATACTAATGCCGCCGTCAAACTTCCTTTATATAAATAGACAATAGCTCGGCTAACTTCGATAAACTCTTCTAGTTTTTTCTGTACTTCACCACATTCAACTCTGACTCCTTTTATTTTTACCTGCCCATCCTTTCTTCCTATAAATTCTATTCTGCCATCAGGATGATATAGCCCGAGGTCACCGGTATTGTATAGTCGTTCTTTCGTTATTGGGTGAATAATAAACTTTTCTGCTGTACGTTTGGGATCATTCATGTAGCCTTGTGCCAATGACACTCCTCCACAATACATTTCACCGATAACCCAATCAGGAACTTCTATCAATTGCTCATTTAATATATAATATGAGCAGTTTTGAATTGGATATCCGTATGGTACACTTAACCAGCTCTCTTCATCTTTAATTCTGTTTGTGATATTCCACATAGTTGTTTCTGTAGGACCACCTACACTATATGCAACAACATTAGTTGAGCAATATTTCTCTATTCTTTTTAGAATGTTAGTCGGTATCCAATCCCCTCCCATTATAATATTTTTTATGCTATCTAATGTATATCCTTTAAATTCACACCAGGTAAATAGCATATCAATAATCGCGGGAACGGAAACAATATAGTTAACGTTATATTTTTTTATAATATTAGACCACTCTTCAGGGTCTTTTCTTTTATTTTCTTTAGGTAGTATTAGTACACCTTTTTGTATAAAAGTTGCCAATGTATCAAATACTGACATATCGTGATGTAATGCTGATACCCCTAATACGATCGGCCTTTCAGAAAAATTTATTAGTTTTTTTATAGAGTAATCAATAGCATTATTAACGCCTTTATTATTTACCATTACCCCTTTGGGCACACCTGTAGTACCAGATGTATACATGATATAAATAAGATCTTCTTCTGATACAGAATAGCCCGGTAGTGTTTCTGCCAATGGCATATACTCACTTTCAATAACCATTTTATTTTTTTCGATATTGAAAGTTTTTATATTTATACTCTGACTTATTAAGTTTTCTGTTTCATTATTTATAATAATGAGGTCTGGTTTTGCATCTTCTAAGATATCAAAAACTCGACTTTTAGGCTGCTCAAGATCTAATGGTAGATATGTACACCCTGAAGCTAATATTCCCCAAACACAAATTATCTGCTCGCAACTTTTTGGTAATAATATTGCAATTATCTTTTTACTATTTTTGTTCTTATTAATCAGTTTACTTAAATGTCCACCTAATACACATACTTGTTTGTACATTTCTTGGTAGGTGATTTTTTTTGTTTCACAAATAAGTGCATCCTCATCTTGACATGATGAGCTTTCCATCATTTCTGAAAATTGTCTAAAAATAGAATTACTTGAATAGCCTACTCTATTATTATTTATTTCATATCTTTTTTCTTTTTGTTTAATCGGGAGACCGACAACATTTTCTTTATGGATATATTCTTCATAAGTATCACTAATAATAGCAGTGACTAGATTAATAAATATTTCGAACATGCTCTCTATGCAATTATCGGCATAATGATTTTTATCGTAATCCCATTTAATGGTCAATGCACCTTGATAAAACTCATGCCGACAGTCTAACTTTACATTTGGTGTATGTGATATATCATATTTTAAATCACCAAATAACTTGTATTTAATATCATCTCTTAATTTATCTAGCCCATGACTCAATGTAAATACGACGGGATATATGTTGATAGATGACTGATTATTTCTTTGTGATATATGTCTTAATATTTTATTACTCGACACTTGGGAAAAATTTAAGTCATCAATATACTGTTTATGTATATAATTAACTCTATCTTTAAAGGTTGTTCCTGTAGGAAGGTCTAGATTTAATATTAGATATGATGAGAACTCTCCAGCTATATCATTTATTTCTTTATTATAAAATGGCCGTGAAAATGTGGGTATATTTATACAAAATTTATTTGAGTCATTCCAATAATTAATGACTTCACAAAAAATACTTAGTAACAAAATGTCTATATTGGTATTAAGCTCGCGTGCTCTTTTTTTTAGAACATCGACATCTTTATTACTAAGTTTTTTTTCTAATTGTGAAAAGTTATTAATTTGACCTTTATTATTTTGAATGGATTTGATAGGTAAGTTAGGAGGGGAACTTGTGTGACCTAGGCGGCTATACCAGTAATCTAAAATCTCGTTATCAACAACACCTTCTTTTTTAGAATAAAAGTCTTGTAGATAACTTTTATAGTTATAGCTAATATTAGCCATGTTCTCTTCTGAAAAATAAAACCTAGCCAAATCTGAAAGTATAATATTTACACTGTAAGCATCTATAGCCCACATATTTAAATGCAGTATGAATTTTGTGAACTCATCATCCTCAATTAAATAAATATTATACTGTGGGCCTTCACAACAATTAAATTTCTTATGTGAAACTTCATTTCTTAATGATATATAATAATTTATTTTCTCATCCTTTTTTAAATCTCTAATATCAATATAGTGAATTTCTTTAGGGTATTTTATTATTGTTTGCTGTCCATTATTTAGTGCTACAGCACTAAGCATGTCATGCCTTTCTAACACCTTGTCCCATGACTGCTTAAATTTTTCTAAATTCAATTCTGTTAGATTATACTCACAATAGTATTGGATTCTTGAATTATTCGTTTGTGTATAATCAGTTATACTCATCCAATATGCTGTTTGCATATCAGACATAGGAAAGGTATCCCTAGAATCTGAACGGTAATCCATCTATATTAACCTTATAGAGTTGACAGTAGTGTGTGATTTATGAAAATAAGAATTTATTTTATGGTGTGATTTTAAATCACACCATTTTTCTTAATGAGTTAGAATTTTAGTTCAGCCGTAATACCTACGACTCGCGGCTGTTGATATGTTGTATATCCACCTGTAATAACTTTCACTTTTTTATCTGAATCAAAAGTATTATCAGCGTAAAGTGCTACTCTTCCATATTTAAAATTATAAGCTAAATATACATTAGCTTGTGAATAGGCATTAATTTTTGACTCTTTACTATTTGATACAGAGGAATAATAATCGCCTGTGTAATTTACGTTAGCCCCCACCTCAAATCCCCTTGGTAGTTCATAACTCCCCCCTACATTTAATGTATAACTTGGTGAGCGACTTAATTTATTATTTTCATAACTTTCATTTTCTTTATATTCTTTGATCTTAGTTTTGAGTAACCCAAGACCTGCGTATAAATTTAGTTCATCGGTAGCTAACCAATTAACATTTAGTTCTGCTCCATATGTTATCGCTTTATTCGCATTATCAACGACCGTATTGCCTGAAATATTATAGTATGGCACTTGTAAGTCTTTATAATCATTATAGAATATATTGGTATTGACACTAAGGCGCTTATCGTCAGAGATCCATCTATGGTAGAGCTCGTAGTTCCATACATATTCAGCATCATATTCATATGTTGCAAATGGAGGTTGAAATGAAATGCCGGCTCCCCCAGGATTATATCCCCTTGCAACCTTAGCCCCGACACGTTGATCATTACTGATTAAATATGCAACATCAAATTTTGGTAAGAAGATATTTTCTTTATCTTTGTAGTTCACGGCAAAAAGACTTCCCCCAGTTCGTGAGTGTTCTTCTTGCTCATAACGTGTAGATATGTTTACTTCAATATTTTGTACTGGCTCAAATGTTAGCTCACCATAAACTGCCTTTGTCGTCGTCTTATCTTTATATGAATTTGGAACCACGAGTAATACTCGCTCATCCTGAGGCGCATTAAAATAAAATAGCCCAAGCAGCCCTCTATAGCTTCCATTATCAAATTTTAATATCGGCTCAATTTGTGTTTCATGGCCTTCAACCCTTGCAGGTCCCCCTGTGGGTAGTGAATAACGGTCCTGAATATAATTTGTATAAATTGCTTTATTTTCAAATTTCCAGTTATCGTTTATTTGGTATCCCATATCCCAAATGTTTGTAGCCGATCTAATTTGGAATACAGCACGGTATGTATCCGCTACCGTATTAGATTTAAATTCGCCTTGCGGTGCCCGAGAGTCAATATGGGAAAAAGTGTAAGAAGTGTAGAAATCAGGTAATGCTGAAGGTAACCATACCAATTTAGCTCGAGTCGTTGTCGCTTCGAATTTACTCGAATCACCAGCAGGATAGTAATCAGCCAATTTTTCATATGATTTTCTCTCTTGCCTATCAACACTTAGACGGAATAATAACTCTTCATCAACAACAGGCCCAGAGACCATGGCAGCATATTGTCGACGATGCTGATTTCCATAATCTACTTTTACCGCACTTTCATATTCATTTATCGGATCTTTACTTTGCATCACTATTGCACCTGCAATAGCTGTACTGGTCAAGTCCAAGTGGACACTTTTAATTGATAATTTTCATACTCAACAGGGCTCACATCCCCGTTAGCTGTATGAAGCCTTTTTACGTTATAATACTTCATGTAAGCCGTAACATCCGCAACCATTTCTTCGTAAGTTGCGTGATGGACTTTTAATATCCAGTCATGCTTTAAGCTTCCAAAGAAGCGTTCAACTACTGCATTATCCCAGCAAGCGCCTGTGTCGCCCATTGATTGCTTTATACCCATTCTGACTAAGGCTTTCCTTAGCTTTTTACTGGTGTATTGCGAACCGCGGTCGCTATGGAAGATAACTCCCTTAGGGTGCTTTCTTAGCCAATAAGCTTGTTGCAATGACTTTAAAACTAAGTCTGTCGTCATGCGTTTACTGATCGACCAGCCAACAATACGCCGCGAATAAAGATCCATGACCACGCTTAAATACATCCAGCCCTGTGCCGTTTTTAAGTAGGTAATATCACCCGCCCATACTTGGTTGGGCCGTTCTGGGTTAAAGTCCATACTGACTAAATTCGGCGCAGCCAAATGACGTTTATCGCGCTGTGTTGTTACCTTGTAAGCTACGCGCTGCCTAACGACAAGGTTAAGCCTTTGCATGATGGAACGCGTTTTATAACGACCAATAGCGAAGCCATGCTGATTCAGTTTTTTCATTAATTCACGGCTACCCAAGCTTTCACGGCTGTCTTTAAAAAGTTGCTTAGCTGTGCGATACAACATCAGTGTATCCTCAGTAATGAGCTGTGCTGGGCGTTTATCCCATGCATAGTAGCCTGAACGACTAAGCCCAAGCGTCTTACAACTTAAGCCTACTGGGTAGCCTTCTTGCCGTGCTTGGTGAATAAACTTAAAGTTTATTTCATTTCCTTGGCGAAGAAGGCCGAAGCCTTTTTTAATATTTCTTTCTCCATGCGCAAACGCTTGTTTTCAGCGCGTAGTTTGCGTAGCTCAGCACGCTCATCATCAGATAGAGCAACACCGCTGGCTTGGTCTTCAAAATGCTTTTTCCAAGCATAAATTTGGTTGGGATTAACACCTACGGCCTGAGCCGCTTCAACCACGCTGTAACCTTGCTCCGTCACCAAGGCAACAGCTTCTTGTTTGAATTCTTTGGTGTAGCTATTATATTTACGTTTCTGATTCATAATCACTCCAAGTCAGACAACTTCTAGTGTCTCAAATTGAAGTGTCTATTTGAATTAGACCAGAACACATTTCTTTTAGCATGCTTGTAAACTTATGTCAAATTAGCAATAAGTGCGTATTATCTTTAAGCATCATCATTACAACTTGTTGATTTATAATTTTAATTTAGATTGAAGGTTTGACGAGGATTTGTTTAGGAATTATCTTAGAGTGAAAAAAATCAGATCTAGATCTGATAAAATAAAAGTGGTGTAGATAAGAACATAAAATATACTTTATGTTTGTGTGGGATTTCTTAAGCGTTAATTTTAAATGTTTATCTATTCTTAGGCAGGAAAATTTTCGTTAAAGAAACAGTTTATCAACAAAAATAATAAACCTTATTAATTACAGCTATTAGGTTATCATAGGCTCGAATTATCTCTTTCATTTATCTTTTTATTACTCTAGCTACTCTACCATTTTGATATTATTCGATGTAAAAACATGATTATCGATAACTCTATATTGAATATTTATTTTATCTCCCACATTCCATCTCTTAGCAAGCTTTTTTGTTAAAACAAATTTCAAATTATCATGGGTCAATTCAATCAACATTGCTGTATTAAAATCAAAAACCTCCCTAACGTCTTTATAAAGAGATTTAAATATTGACTCTTTTGCAGAAAAAATTAATGTAACAAATAATTCCTTTGAAAATTTTATTTTTCTATAGATATCGAATTCATGAGCGACCAAAACTTGATGCTCAATTTCTTTACATAAATCAGAACTTATAACTTTCTCACAATCAATACCAATATTGGTATGTGTAGACTCACTCGCTATACAGGCAGCTGCTATCGATTCTGTATGGGTAATTGAACCAATGATCCCATTTGGCCAACAAGGACTTCTATCAGGATTGCTGATAATTTCGTAATGCTCTTCCGTTTTATACTGCTTTAATGCCATTTTTGCACAGATCCGCCCTGCTAAATACTCACACCTGCGTTTAGGAACCATATTATTGAAGGCTAATGGAAATGCGACTTGATGAAAAGTAAAATCTGTTTCATCAATGTCGGTTATCTCGAAACTTATCTGCCTACAGTACACATGCTCATTTGGCAAAAGGAAATCAGAGGGCAATAATGAATACTTGAAGTGACTTGATAGTAAATGCATCTAATTTTCCAACTTAGACAAATATAAATGAGCACTTAAAATAACGCGACACGCGGATGATGGCAACGACCTTATTTTTAGCTATTTTTAACCAAAATATACTCATTCGCCTTTGAATACACTCGCAAAAAGATGCACTATTCATCTGTGCTTTTCATGAATATCATATATCGAGTCTAAAAGATTGTTCGTTAGTTAATAAACTAAACGTTATGATTATACTTACCTGAAAAGCAATTCTCTTTTTCACCTTTAATAGCCGATGGACAAAATATATGAAATCTTGGCCCTATCCTAAAATTGTCGCTCACCGTGGTGGTGGTATGCTAGCACCAGAGAATACCCTTGCAGCTATTGATGTTGGTGCTAGTTTCGGTCATACAATGATTGAATTTGATGCAAAACTATCTCAAGACAAACAAATATTTTTACTCCATGATGATACGCTTGAACGTACAAGCAATGGCCAAGGTATCGCGGGTGAATTAGATTGGGAACAACTGTCAAAAATTGATGCAGGAAGTTGGTTTGGTCAAATATTTGCAGGTGAGCCATTACCATTACTCTCTCAGGTTGCAGCACGTTGCCAGCAATATGGAATGATGGCAAATATCGAAATAAAACCAACCGAAAATTTAGAATCAGAAACAGGAAGAGTTGTTGCACTAGCCGCACGTCAATTATGGCAAAAACAAACAGCGCCTTTACTTTCCTCTTTTTCCATTGAAGCATTAGAAGCCGCTCAGCAAGCAGCACCTGAACTACCAAGAGGATTGTTATTAGATGAATGGCGAGAAGATTGGCAAGCGCTAATAACACACCTTGATTGTCTATCAATCCATTTAAATCACGAATTACTCGATGAAAAACGCATTAAGCAACTAAAAGACTTTGGATTATATATTTTAGTATATACGGTTAACTCTCCTGTTCGTGCCTCTCAGCTTTTAGCATGGGGTGTCGATGCTATCTGTACAGACGCGATTGATATCATTACTCCCAATTTTGGCGCCTAGTTATCGAACAAATGAAAGTGAGTGAGTATGAACGCCATGTATTATTTGTTTTAATATATGGCGATCTCCAAACTAACTTTCCCATAAATTGCAATGTTTGGGTGAGTTTAATATTAATCACAATTGCCTATTGGATAATATTTATCAAAAGCAACAATGTATTTATGGCTTTTCTTTTTTAATCTTGCGTCCCGATACGCCTGTTGGGGTAACAAGTAGAGTACATAAGGAATATCATCTTCATTAGATTCACAATTATCATGTAAAATGACTCTAAAATAGGTATTACCCGTATTTTTTAACACACCTTCATTTTGCCTAAAGTCATATTTGAAATTAGGATTTTTAGGCCTTACTACTAGATAGGTTTCTAAGCTTATCGTTGGATAGAATAATGGCTGCTTTTTTTGTGCCCCAGAATTTTTTACTTCAAATGGCGTTTCACTGATAATAATTTTGTAATAACGTTCTTGGTCATCTTCTTTTCCACGATAAAATATTTTAAAAAACTCCCGTTCTCCCGGTAGTAAAATTTTCTTTAAGGGTGTAAAAATAATCTCTCCATTACTGATTTCTTCTCCAACTTCATCGTTCCCTGGTTTATCAATCTTATATGCACTAAAGCTGTATAAGTTAGTTGTTTTTGTATCATTAACATATGACTTCGACAAAAACGTCTCACCTGATTCTATAGAGGAAATATCAGCATCAATGTATAGCCCATAAGCCTGCTTATAGAATAAGAGTAACGCCATAAAAAATAGGCTGCCCAGTAAAGAATGACCATTGTTTTTAAGCATATCATTGACCACACTAAATTAAAGTCAGTGTATTTATTCAAACATAAGAGATAACACGATTCTCGAACAGTACTATTGAATATCTGGACCTGTCCAAATGGCTTTCACGACTACCGTTCCGCTAGCAGACACTGTTCCGAGCCAATCAATACCATCTAATGTAAAAAATGAGTTGGAATCATTCATGGGAAACGATAGATCTAAGTGAGTTCTATAAAAAGAGCCTAAATCTTGATTAGGTTTATCCCATGGCGTTTCTTCCCAAAATGCATTTTTCAGTGATATTTCATTACTATCGCAATTTGCTCGATAAGAAGACTGTGAGCCATTTTCATTTTTAAATGATAAATAAGCAGAAAAAGGCACTTTGAATTTGTCATCATCCGAAGAGAAAAGGCAATATGTCCGTCCTTTTAAGGTTATCGTTGGACCATCGACTTTTGCTGTAATTGAATCCGCCTGTCTTGGGCCACTTGTCGTCACAATGTAATTAAATTCAATAGGAGGTTCATCATTTCCAACCTTTCCTGTTTTAGACTGCTTCGGGTTAAAATCTGTTGGTATAATGCTAATTCCATAATCTCTAGGTTTAATAATTAGCATATTGGAAGGTGTAAATTCATAATAGCCTGATTCAGGTACCGCAGTATTTGTAAATGAAAAGGTAAAAAACTCTTGGCTATTAGTAAAATCAATACCTCTAGATATTAGTAATTTCAAAAAAGTGTTCGATAAAAAAATAGATACATGCTTATTACTATTTTGAAAATAATAGTTTGCTTGATATGTTGTATTATAATTATACCATCGATTTGTCCCATCATCAGGGCCTATCAGAATACTGTTTGCGGCTGGTGTAAACGGTATTAGTGTTGAATTTATTTTTAAACTCAGACGAATATTATTAAATATATCGCCTTTTGTTTCATGATCTATAACTTGGCAGATAATCCCATTTTGATTACCAATAATACCTATACGGCAAAATTGAGAACCAAGACCAATGCTTGGGTTACCATTACTATCAATAAAAATTTCTTGTAACGCCCCCGTTGACGTTAATTTGATATGACCTGATTTCGTAATATTAAATTCATGAGAAGCAATAATGTTCCCCCCAACACTTCGACAAGACTCCCCCTTACTTGGATCGTAATCTGTCGTGGTCATACAAGCTCGATAACTGTATGTCTCTGCTGAACCAACAGGTAATGTGAGAAAATATTGATATGCAGAATCACTGAATATGCCTCGAGCATAATTGGACTGGCCATTCGTATTACTCTGTACGATTTTATACGCGCCATCTTTACCAAGATACTGAGCTGGCCAATACCCGCTATTATCATTGCAATAACCCCGCATACATCGGTTTCCCGTAAAAGGTCTATCTATTTGCGAGTTTTCTAACCAAATATCAATATTACGATTCGCGACAATTCCAGTATTCACATATCCCATATACCCTAAACTTCGCTGTGAATCACCAGAATATCGAGTATATTTATTCGATCCCGAGAAACGCGGGTCTGTTGTTCTTGGGGTAATAAAAAATTCATTGTCAACGTTGTTTTCTATAAAAACATAGCTATTAGACACATTCGCCCCAATAGCAGTCACACTTGTTAAACCATTTAATATGGAGCAAATGAAAAATATAAAAAGTATATTTTTATTCATTTAAAATTCTCACTATCTTTTTGCAAGAGATGATTGAGGTTCGCAGGTGACATCACCAACCCACAAAGCACCGCGTGCACCTTCTAAATTTAAATCTGCCTCACAAATTGTTTTTTCATCATCTTGTAAGAGAGAAATGACAGGATAACGAACATCGACATCCATTGAAAATTCACCGTTCTTATCGGTTCTTGTTCTACCAATATGATTACGAATTGAAGCATATTTAATAAATTCACCGTCAGGTGATTTGAGTCGACCAAAGACGGTGACGAGTTGCCTAACTTCGGGTTGATAGAAAGCGACGTTACCCGGATATAATGTCACAGACTTATTTCTTCCTGAAATAATGTCAAAACTATCTTTAGATTTCCCATCATTCATTAATTGAATCTCATAATCTGAATATGGCGAGAGCGGAATAAACGTATTTTTCCCACTAATTGGATAATTTTGACCGTTAACTTTTGCAACCATGCTGCCATTACCCGTGATCGCTGAATTTATAATGATCCCTGATTTACCTTGTTGACCACTAGGCATGATCGTGCCATCACTATAAGCAATAGAACCTCTAGACGTTAAATTACCATTTAGCCTATCACCATCAGGACGATTAACTGTGATCGTTCCTGAGTTATATTTCATATCGTAAGAAGCATAAGCTAATGTAGAAAAATCAGACTCGCCATTATTCTTGTCACGGACTAACTTCGAAACAGAAAGCCCTGCATTTGTAATTGGTGAATCTTCAAAGTTCTTATTCGCATAAATATTAGCTTTGATATTACCATTGGTCGATGAAACCCCCGTGCTTAACCAAGTCGATAGGGGCAATGAGAAATCGAGATTAATGTATTTTTCGTTTGTACTGCTTTGGTTATCATAATGATAACGTTGAACGCCAGCTCTTAATCCAACCGTACCATAACGACCAGAAAATAATGTATTGCCATATTCATAGTTAATTGAATCGCTGCCTACACGACGGTCTTTGGTATTACTGATAGTAAAAGTCCCTGCTCGATCAATAATTTTGTCAAAATTGAAAGTACCACCATAGGAATAGCTATCCGCGTCATAAAGGGGTAAATCGCCTTTAATAACTGTTTTTTCTCTTGATGCCCACAGAGAACCGTATCCTTCAGGTATCGTCAGAGAAACAGTTCCAATATTTCTATGGCTACCATGATTTTCCATCATGCCTTGCCATGAAAGAGAGATGTACTCATTTAAAGCCACATTGATACTGGTTTCATTAACAAAAAATTTGTCAAAACCATAATTAGACATCGTTAAGCTTAAACCGGACAGTACCGGAAAACTTCTAGCAATAGAGATACCTAATAAATAACTCTTTTCTGGTGATTGGCTATGGGAATTTTCATTTCTGACATAATATTTTGTAATCCCCCCGAAAAATCGCAGCAGTTATTTATAGAAAATTCTATTAAAATAAACTCAAGGAGTTTTCTATGCGTAAATCAAAATTCACTGATAGCCAGATATTGGCAATCATTAAACAAAATGAAAGTGGTATGCCCGTTCCAGAACTCTGCCGAGAACATGGTGTTAGCTCTGCAACATTTTATAAGTGGCGAGCTAAATTCGGCGGTATGGATGCTTCGTTGATGAAGCGAATGAAAGAACTCGAAGACGAAAACCGTCGGCTCAAAAAAATGTATGCGGAAGAACGTCTCAAAGCTGAGATTCGTTTGGAGGCGCTTGAGGGAAAGTTATAAAGCCATCTCATCGTAAGGAGATGGCTAAGGCTGCCGCAATTAAGTATGACATAAGCATTCGCTTTGCTTGCTTGTGCATGAATGTGAGCGAAAGCTGCTTTTACTATCAAAGTAAACTTAATGCTGAAAACGATCAGATTGCTGACTGGCTAATACGCCTAACCGAAAACAAAAAACGTTGGGGGTTTGGTCTATGTTTCTTGTATTTACGCAACGTAAAGGGCTTCGCATGGAACCACAAGCGCGTTTATCGAATTTATTGTGAGTTGGAGCTTAATCTTAGAATTAGGCCTCGCAAACGCTTAAAACGCGATAAGCCTGATGCCCTCAGTGTGCCTGTAGCCATTAACCAAGTATGGTCTATGGATTTTATGTCAGACAGCTTAGCCAGTGGCCGCAGCATTCGAACCTTTAATGTCATTGATGATTTTAATCGTGAATGCTTAGCGATTGATGTTGATTTATCGTTGCCTAGCGCACGAGTTATTCGGTCGTTAGAACAAGTCATCGAGTGGCGCGGTAAACCCAAAGCGATACGATGCGACAACGGACCAGAATATATTTCAGGAGAGCTAATAAACTGGGCAACACGGCAGCAAATTACCTTACTTTATATTCAGCCTGGCAAGCCTACACAAAATGCTTACATTGAACGCTTTAACCGAACAGCTCGTCATGAATGGCTTGATTTAAATATATTTGAGAGCGTTGAGCACGCTCAAGAACTTGCCACACAGTGGCTTTGGACTTATAACAATGAGCGGCCGAATACGGCGATTGGAGGAATACCCCCGAGACAGCGATTACAGGTAGCTTAAACTCTATAAATAGTTACTGTGAAAAGTGGGGGGATTACAATTTTTTATCAAAATCAACATAGCCGCCGTATAATTCCCAGTTTGTTTTATCGAAATTTCGTCCTATCGCTCCGAATGACTTATTAATCGTTTGGTTCTGTGTCGTTACCACTTTGCCATCTACAACCGTTTCAATGGTGACATCATAAATACCATAAGGTAATACACTCGTATCAACCTCATAGTTACCCATCGGGAAATTTTGGATATTTAATAACTTGCCCTGCCGATAAATTCGAACCTCACCAGGACTATTTAAAAACGCATATATCGGTGTTAGCGATTGCTGTTTATTTGCCACAACACTTGATGAGTGATTACCAATTGATGCCGCATAAATTTTACTACTACTTAGCGTTGTTAAACTGGCAATAGACTGTAAATTCCATGTACTCATCAGACCTAATGCAAAGCGAAGACCATTAAAATCACGCTCATACATAGCCCGATAAAGCTCAACGTTAGAATTTGATTTGCCAATACTATAAGCTGAAGCATTAATATTTATATGATGCTCGGCAGCGGCAAATAACGTATCTAAATTGAAATAGCTACTGGATGAGTTTTTTGCGTTCTTTACATGGCTTTGGAAAACCCCCAAATCATAATTGGCAACGGCTGAAAACCTATTTACTGACGAATCACCAAGTGAAAATCGTCTAACGCGTTCTTTAGGGGAGAATGCTGCTTTATCTACATCTAGAGATAAGTTAAATGAAGATATATTCAATTTCAAAGTCGCATTACTATCAATAGAAATATCACTGTTTTCGTCAAAAAACACATTATTCTTCTTTTCTAATGTTTCGATAAGTAAGCTATTTAATTGTGGTCCTTGTGTTGAATCAATAAGATGAATACTTGCTAATTTTATTTTATCATGTTCAATAACAATAACTGCATCGGCAATTTTATCTTCGCTTTGATTGCTACTAGCCGCATCGTTTAATCGTAAGAATACTGGCACAGACATGCCTTCCTCTAAGGCCATAACAAATGCAGGAGGAATAATATACCCGCCAATTTTAATGCTTTTTATGTCATTAGCATTAATAGAATTGGAAAAAATAATACTCATTATTGATATAGCAAGAACACTCTTACGCATGATTAAAGCCTATTATTCATTATTTGACAACAATGAACTCTCCTTTGTGCCAAATACCTACACTAGATTTCTTATTTGTGAGATCGACAAATTGTAATTTCACCGCTAAATTAGGCATCAAGTAATAACGCTCTCGACATATCCCATCTACACCACTTTTTTGTTTTGATGCTAAACAAGGACCAGATGCAACAACTCGAAACGTACTATTTCCTGTATTAGAAATCTGTGAGTTTGCATATTTATAATTGAATTTTTCTATTCTAGGCGATACGACAAGTATGGTACTAATTGTTGCTGAAGTCGTCGCCGATGCAGATTTCGCGCTTTTTGTTGCCGTGCTTTCTCCAATAGGATCGTCTTTCCAATTTAAGCGATAATAACGTTCTTTATCGTCTTTTGGCCCTTGATAAATAATTTTAAATACATCTTTAGCATTTCCTGGCAAAATTAAATTAGCAGGTGTTGATAATATTTCATTAGGATCAGTTACTGATACTACTTTTCCATTATCTAAAGGCGAATCTATTTTTTCGATAGTTAAATTCACTAATCTTGCTGTATTAACTGTATTTTCGACTTCTTTGGCTAATGTATCTTGGCTTGAGTCAATAATTTCAGTAATATTACCGACATTAACAGCCAAACTATTTTTCAATGGTAATAATGATAATAATATTGCGGCTACAGTTGTTTTCTTTATCATAATAAATAATTTAAAAAGAAAGACGATAAAGATACTATATCCTTATATTATCTTTATCGTGTCAGTTAATTAATAGACTAAGCGAATCAACAATTATGCTTCTGGAGCCGGCTCAACAGGAGAAAAATCACCATCCCACGTAGCAGTAAATTGAACTTTTACATCGCCATCCCAAGTACCATCAGTGAGTGAATTAAAGTCAGCTGCTGCACCTTCTGATTCAGCACCCGCGATAACGAATGTAAATTCACCACGGTCAGTTGCACGCTCAGAGCCATTGAAAATACCATCAGCAGCTAAGTTATCTAATCCAGATGTCAGATTTTTTGAAGTATCAATCAATACTGTGTCTGTTGTTTTACTGAGGTCTTCACCATTCCATTTAACACCAACAGTGAGTTTAGAATCATCCGTCGTTCTTGCTAATGTATTAGCAACAATCTTTGATGCTAATTTAAAATCTGTTGCGCCTGCTTGCCCTTGAATAGCAATGTCGAACGCACCATTTTGTTGGTTAAAGCTTTTTTGACCTTCAGCATAATTAAAGGTTAGGCTTTTTAATGGAGTTACAACTAACATGCTCGTTGTATCTTTAATCGCTGTTGCTTGCCAAGTTGCAGTTGCTTGAGCAGTACGAGTCTCAGCATTCGCCACTGTGGCAAAAGAAGCTGCAATTAATGATGAAAGCACGATTGACGTCACTTTTTTATTAAACATATTATTCTCTCTATTTTTATCTATTACACAAAAAAATTAATTGCATAGCATAAAGAATACTGTCATCAGGATTCTTTATTAAATACAATAAAAAACCATGATAATCATTCTATTTACTAAACGATTAATGGATCAAAACACATAGGATATAAAAATAAGCATCTACCCTAAGGTCATTATTAAAAAATATATGATATGAAAAACCTAATAGTTATAATCAGTTCCAAATTTTATTGGAGACATTATTTAAGATATGATAGTAAACCCTATCTTTTTTTATCGCATCTTTAATTCTTTCGTTATCATGCTCATCCATTACTGCATTAAACAAATCTTTCCATGTTTTATTTAATGCCAGCAGTATGCCATCTACCATTTCAAAAGTAAGTTTTGTCTGGCCGGTTTCATAACGAGAAACTTGCTGTTGACTAACATTTAACATTGTAGCTAGCTGGTAACCCGAATAGTTTTTTTCTTTCCTTATTCTTCTTATATACGCCCCGATTTTTTTATTTATTTCATCTGCCAGATAATCCATAAACCTTACCCTATATAAGAATAAATATGATTTTTGAAATACTTTAATGGATAAATCAAATTCACGCTCAAAATTTATTGTGGGGAGATAGTAAAACTAACATGTAAATTTGTATAATCGATTTCGATAATCAAAACCCATAAATAGAAAGTGGAAAGCTATTAAAATAAGTATTCTTAACAAAGACAGAAGACAAAAAAGCAAAAAAATCAACATTAACAAGAAGATATATGTATAACCTTTTTAAAAATAAGGTTTTATATTTACATTTAGACATAAACAACAATATTCAAACAGAAAAATTACTCCGATAATGATTAGTTTGTTCAAAAATAAACCTAGTAATTATCTATTTGCTCAGTAAAAGTACTCTTTATAGGTGTTATTACTCATATTCAAACATTTTTTTAGGATTTTTCTGACCATAACCTATGTACAACGGAAAGCGCGTTAAGTTTTCCCTCGATCCCCTACAACAATATATTAGCCATAATTCATGGCTAATACTTGCTTACTAAAAAGATAGAGCACGGAAAGTCCAATAGAGCAGATGAGCACTCAGGAAGAACAGAGACTGATTGGCTTAATTTTTATAAATAAGGTTTGAAAAGCGTGACGTGTGCAAAAGAAAGATAAGATAAAAATGTTTGAATGGCGAAATACTCGCTTCCTTTTAATAATACAATGGCGGCATAAATCAAAATTAGTTTATAGCCGTTACATTTGAGCTATGTGCTTATCATTTCTTTTGATTAGTTAAGATTACTTTATGTTTGCTTTTTATAAGAAAGGTTTAGCTTGATGTGCATCAAAGAGAAATGAGATTAGATTAACTGTTCTATAAAAAATTTCAGCTCATCCATTATGTAACGAATAAGAAACCACTCTTACTTTGTTGTAATGAATGAGCTGTTGGGTAATGTGAAATTCAACAGTATTTATACATCTCACGTAAATAACGTATTTTAATCCATGTGATTATGCACTCTAGATTAAAATTAATGCCCGATAGAATCCGATAAATTATCGCCATAATGCGGTACTGAAAACTGCATTCAAAGTATTACCCATTTAAGAAGACAAGCAAAGATAAAATTAGTTAATGATATAACGTTATGACCAATAGTATTTCGGTGTTTTATTAAGAACCTTCAGATATATATTATTCTCTTCTATCGTTTTTTCAGTCACAATCTGATTGTTAACGTTAACAGTTTTAGCTATAAAATCAGCCCAATCACCGTTTAACTCTATCATTAATTGATTAATCAACGTGATATTATAATTCACTTTACCCGTTTCATAACGAGAAAGTTGCTGCTGGCTCAAACCAAGCTTTTTCGCTAATTGGTAGCCAGTCATTCCATTTTTTTTCCTCAAATTTTTAAAATATAACGAAACAATACTATTTAGTTCTCTATTATCCATTGATATATCCTTTATATTTTTAACACACTTTAAATTATACATCTAACCCGCAATATTTAAAGTCTTTTTCACAAGCGAGCACAATGAGATAAAACAATGAAAATATATTAATATTCAATTAGATAAAAAATAACGCACTGCAAATGTTAACGTTAACTTAAGAATATATATAAAAGACACAACTTATTACAAATTAGATATAACAACACATGCTAGGTAAATAAAAACATTCCAATGACCTAGCATATGTTGGCGACTTGATATATTAACTGGGCTATTAGCTATTACTCACATTAAGCTTTAATGCCGCGGCAATTGCGATGGGAGAAAGGGTGACACTCGCGGCTAACAAAGCAGCCAAAATAGCTAAATAGCTATTTAGTGGCATATTAAAACTATAAGCTTCCATTGTTCCGGTTGCATAAATAAGCACGGGAATATATAAAGGCAACACAAGTAAACTGACAAGCACCCCGCCCTTTTTCAGAGATACCGTTAAGGCGGCACCGATCGCCCCAATAAAACTCAAAATAGGCGTACCAAGTAATAAGGTTCCTGCGAGTACTAATAGCGTGCTCGCATCAAAAGAGAGCATCAATGCAGCAATAGGTGATAATAAAATTAAGGGAACCCCCGTTACACACCAGTGTGCAATCACTTTCGCGAGTACCGTTATAAAAAGTGGATGGGGGGCTAACAATAGTTGCTCTAATGAACCATCCAAATAGTCATCCTTAAATAGACGCTCAAGTGAAAGTAATGAGGAAAGGATGGCTGCGACCCAAAAGATCCCTACGGCAATACGTGAAAGTAACTGAGGCTCAGGCCCAATACTTAAAGGAAATAATGTAATCACAATAAGGAAAAACCATAGAGGGTTCACTAATTCCGAAAAACTTCTAAACGCTATTTTTAGCTCTCTTCTGAAGACTAACCAAAACATTATTCATACCCGCCTGTCAGTTTTAACGTTCCAAAGTGTCCCGACATCGCTTGATGGGAAGTGAATAGAATTATTCCCCCCTGCTCTGCATGTTGATGAAAGCGTTCCGTTAAGCGTTTTACTCCCGCCACATCAATCGCTGTAAAAGGTTCATCTAATACCCATAAAGGGGATTCACTTAGCCATAGTCTTGCTAAATTAACTCGACGCTGTTGCCCAGCAGATAATTGACCGACAGGAATATCTTCATAGCCTATCAGAGACACTTCTTCTAAAGCAGACCATAAACCCTCTCCCGCTGCATGTTTATGATGCATTTGATAGTAAAACTGAAGGTTTTCATAAGGAGTGAGTAATGATTTGACGGCGGGTTTATGCCCTAAATAGAGTAATTGACGAGTAAAATCTTCTTTTAACTGATGAATAGATTGCTTTTCCCATAAGATGTCACCTTCATCGGGCTTTAAAAGTCCAGCTATCATGCGTAATAACGTCGTTTTTCCTGCGCCATTCGGTCCTTCGACTTGGAGAATTTGCCCTGGTTGCACAGTAAAATTAAGCTGCTGAAAAAGCACTCTATCTTGCCGCTGACAACTGATTTTCTCGGCAGTTAGCATAGTATATTGTTCCTGTTAGTTGCTCGGTGCTATTGGCTTTTCACCACTTTATTTAACAGAATATCACTAATACTTTCATTCGATATTGTTTCACCGCAAAGCACCTTCATCAAAACTTCTCCCCCGAGTGAAGATAATGAAAACAGCATATCAGGGTTAAGTAGACGAATTTTATCCATATTGCTTTCTTGGTTAACCAATACAATGGTTTTTACCCCTTCCTTCGCTAGCTGTTTCACACCTAATAAAGCGAAAGTACTCAAAGCATCACTATCCGTCATGATTAAAACGTATTTAGCCTGTTTAACATTGGATTCAGCTAATAGCTCAGTGCTTGTCGGATCCCCCGTCACAATATTATCCTTCTCAGGATAGTGTGTTCGATGGCTCTCTTGACAAATAACCGCAACAGGCAGTTCTCGGCTTTTGAGTCCTTGATAAACACTTACCGCCATCGGTGTACTACCGATAACAACATAATGATTTTTCATATAAGAAAACCTCTTACGAACAATTTCCTTTGTTCCCTTAGCGAGTAACCCAACCACATAAACCACTGATGTTGTAAAAATGGTAATACCAAGAATAATAACAGTGACCGTAAATACCCGAGCATCTGTTGAAACAGGAACAATATCGCCAAAACCAACCGTCGTCATACAGACTAAAGCAAAATAAAATGCGGTCGATCCATCTTTAACCACAGGCAAAAATTCATCACCAATATAAAGCGTGCCAAAAATAGAATAGAGCAACAAAGCGATAATACAGGTTATTGCGACAAAGCCTGCACTCGTTAAGCTGTGATGATGATAGCGTTTCCAAAATACACTAAGAGCGATAAATAGCGCTAATGAGAAGTAGCCTTGATGCACATTTTCCGTTGCAATTTTTAAATCAACAAATGAAATAATGGCTAATAGCAACAGTGAAAAAACCCAGGCTATTCGCGCACCGTTGATCATAAAAAATGATAAAAAGACTAAAGATATTCCTAATAGAAAGCGGGGAATATCCAACAATTTCATAAAGCCGAGAGATTTAAGCCACTCAGTGAAGCCATTGGTTCGCCAATCAATATAGTATGTATAGGCACCTAACACAGGCTTAATGATCATATACCCATCAACAATGATGAGTATTGATATGACTAATCGAATAAATAAGGATGATTTCAGAAAAACAATAAATGCGTTATCTGACATTTTTCCTTCACCCTCTGATCACCTAGAATTACATAAACTCCTATATATCACATGTTGGTCAATGATGTTAGTTTGAATGGCGTGCTTCATTTAACTTTTAGCTCAATCTATTCATTTTTATTCTTCCTTGTACCCGCACCTATCCCCCTCTTAAACGAAATCATCAATCAACACCCCGTTAAACATAAGCGTAATCGATGAAGCTATTCTTTTTTTGATAGTGTTTTTTGGATGATTGATAACCAAACATCAACCAAGTCTAAATCAATTATTAGCTAATTATTTTATTGAACTTAAATTCGAAGATAATATCTAAAAAACGATTTTTGACATTTCTTCTCAATCGCCCAGCATAACGAGTATAAGAGTTCAATTAAATATGGTTAATTCTACGCACACGAAAAAATTTAGTTGGTCAGCCTTGTTCTGGCTGCTTATTTATTTTTGGTACTTCTCCTCTTTATTGCAAATTTATGTTGTTATCACCGGACAAAGCAATACCATCGGATTAAGAGATTCTTTACTGTACAGTACGCTTTGGTTAGTGCCCGCCCTGTTCTTTCCACAACGCATCAAATTAGTTGCTGGTCTTATCGGTATTATTCTTTGGCTTTCATCTGTCGTCGCACTGGCGTATTTTGTTGTATATGGACATCAAATATCACAAAGCGTGATGTTCGTTATGTTTGAAACAAATACCAACGAAGCCGGTGAATTTTTACAACAGTACATTAGCTTTAAAGTTATTGCCGCTATTCTTCTCTACACTCTTGTGGCTATTTTCTTATGGACGAGACTTAAACCAGTCTCAATGCCTGTACCGGCGAGATTATTAGTTTCGTTATTGGT
Source organism: Providencia sp. PROV080 (assembly GCF_033688105.1). NCBI lineage: Bacteria > Pseudomonadati > Pseudomonadota > Gammaproteobacteria > Enterobacterales > Morganellaceae > Providencia > Providencia sp. PROV080. The sequence continues at coordinate 953,350 of NZ_CP096346.1, read as the reverse complement.
GCTGACAGTCTTATTTGCAATTCCTTATTATAACAAAGGAATTAAGCAAGATAGGCCAATCGCAAATGTGATGTCTTATGTCAATAGCAAACTTGCTTATGCTGCACCTTGGCAGTTTGTTAGTGGTTATTTCCTCTATAAAAACCAATTAGCCAATATGGAAGAGCTGATTCGTGATAATAGCAAAATCCCACCATTGGAAAACTTCATCGATGCTAACGGAAATACCCCAAGAACGTTTGTTCTCGTTATTGGCGAATCAACAAGCCGTGATAGGATGAGTTTATATGGCTACCCACGCCAAACAACCCCAGAGCTAGAACAATTAAAACAACATTATCCAGATAATTTATCTGTCTTTACAGATGTTGTGAGTTCTCGCCCTTATACTATTGAAGCTCTACAACAAATTTTGACCTTTGCTTCTCAGACTGAACCTGAACTGTTTAATTCACGCCCTTCAATCATAAATATGATGAAACAAGCAGGGTTTAAAACATTCTGGATTACTAACCAGCAAACGATGACTGAGCGAAATACGTTACTAACCGCCTTTTCTCGCCAAACCGATAAGCAATATTATTTGAATAACGATATGGCTCAAAGCTCACGTATTTATGATGAAGTGGTGCTAGCGCCATTTAAAGAAGCGCTGGCAGATCCCGCAGAAAAGAAATTTATCGTTGTTCACTTGCTCGGCACTCATATGCGTTATGAATTCCGTTACCCTGAAGATAAAGCAGTATTTAAAGATAGAGATAATCTAGTTCCTAGTAATCTAAAAGAGAATGAGGTTGCCGATTACAATGCTTATGATAATGCACAGCATTATAATGACTACATTGTTTCATCTTTAATTAAGGATTTCGACTCATCAAAAGAAAATGGGTTTTTAGTCTTTTTCTCTGATCATGGTGAAGATGTATTTGATACACCGCCTCATGAAACTTTAGGACGCAGTGAAGGTAAGCCAACTCGTGTTATCTATAATGTGCCTTTCCTAGTATGGCAATCACCAGAATGGTTACAAAATCATCAATTTAATTTAAACGATAAAACCGATAGGCCTTATAGTACTATGGATTTTATTTATTCATGGTCTGATCTTGCTGGTTTTAACTATCAGGGTTATATACCGCAAAGAAGTCTATTTAGTCATGAGTTTGTACCACAGCCACGCTACATTGGCGATCCAGAGCAAAAGTCATCTTTAATGTTGTATGATGATTTGAAAAAATAGCCGTACACAACATGAAGAGCCATAAGGCTCTTCATGTTTATGTTTGCGTTTCTTCTGATTACTTTATTTTTCCATCTTGTAAGATGAATTTCACTTCCCCTTGCCAAAATTCAGCAAGAAATACCGATTCTGGATGATCAATTCCCCGCTTAGCCATTTGCTGGGCTAACCAATCTTCATCTTTCTCTACTGACTTCAATTCATTGATTCTGGCGATACCGTCTTTCATAACAATAACAGATGGCATATTGGTAGGGTCACAAATGACGGTTAACTGCCCATCCGGTTCAATCTGTGCATAATAGATTTCTTGAAATGAGTGCACACCTTGTGCATGAATTTTTGATGATATATTCAAGATATCAATTTTATTTCCCTTTTCTAATATATTTTCCATGATGAAATTTCCCTTGCTAATAATGGGAATCGGATTACCTATAGTCACATTACGAATAAAGTTAAATTTTTTGGTTAAATAATTTAGCCCTGAAATAAATGAAACGCCGATAAGCAGTATAATAATATACTGATACAGTGGGATCGTATCGCTATAAATCACACCGCCGATGATCCCACCTAAAACAAAGTTCCCAATAAAATCGATCGGTGTCATTTGAGAGAGTTGGGTTTTCCCCGACAAATTCATATGAGTAAGAACAATAGCAAAACCAATCATAAACTTAACAATAACAAGCATATAGTAATAACTCATATAATACTTCCTTTAGCATTCCTATGGTTGTCTTAATTTTCGTTTAATAAAAAGATAACTCTCTAACTGCCGATTAATACTAGAGTTCAATTATAGCTAAATCACCAATCGCATTTCTAATATTAAGAAAAATATTGATATGAGACATTAAAGCTTTCATTTTATTTTTCGTTATAATTTTTTCTTTTAATTCTTTAATTTAAACATTCAGAACCAACTGATTTTTAATTTTTAAAAATATGAGTTATATTTATATCATGCTACTTATAGTCAGTCCGTATCCACTCACACATGCTAAAGGAAATGTTTATGAAAAAGAAAATGCTTGGCTCTCTTATTCTAGCAGGTATTATCACTATGGCAGCGGGTTGTGATGATTCATCAAAAAAAGACCAAACGATGAAGCAAGCTGAAGAAAAAGTAGAGCAGATAAAAGAGTCAGGTGAACAGAAAGCCGCTGAAATCAAAGAAAAGGCAACAGAAAAAGCCGATGAACTTGAAAAACAAGCGTCAGAAAAAGCGAATGAGCTGTCCGACAAAGCGAAAGAACTAAAAGAGTCAGGTGAACAAAAAGCCGCTGACCTCAAAGATAGCGCTACACAGAAAGCCGATGAACTTGAAAAACAAGCGACAGAAAAAGCAAATGAATTGTCAGATAAGACCAAAGAGCTAAAAGAAGCTGCCGACAAAAAAGCAGATGAAATCACTGAGTCAACAAAAGACAAAATTTCAGAAACAAATGATAAAATCACCGAAAAAAGTCAACAACTGAAAACCGATGCAATTAATAAAGCCGATGAGCTAGCCACTGATGCTAAAAGTAAGACTGAAGAGTTAAAATCAGAAAATAAGTAATCATCTACTCATTGACTCTATTTCCTCAAAGCAGGCCTCCATCGGCCTGCTTTTTATGTGCTCTAGTCTTGTAATATAGAGAGCACAAAAATCGTATGTATTCTATCTCCATACCGCTATAACGCTTCAAATCTCGATAATATAAACGACTCATTTAGCAATAGAGGACAATATGCAAGTAAAATATAGCGTTGGCTATGCCTATCCCGAACTTGTCAATCATGCGTTTCAGCTACGCCAACAGGTGTTTACTCATGAACAAGGTTTCCCAGCTGACATTGATGTTGATGAATGTGATGACAACGCGCTACACGTCGTACTCTATATAGACCATACTCCCGTTGCAGTGCTGCGCTGTATTTTACACCCCCATAAGGTCATCAAAGTGGGTAGAGTCGCTGTTCTCAAGCAACATAGAGGTAAAGGCCTTGGTCGTAAGCTCATGACGTTTGTTGAGCAATATGCCAAAGAGCACCAGTTCCAATCTATTGAGTTATCCGCACAGCACACTGCGATCGCTTTTTATGAGGCCTTAGGCTACCACACTCAGGGAGATAGCTATGATGAGGACGGAATGGCACATATCTATATGGTTTTATCATTAACATAGCTTCTACTCCCTTGAATTTTCTATTTTCGCCTCTATGATTAGTTGAAGTGATGCTTTTTTGTACGAGGCGATTATGGCTAATGGTTGGGCTAATGAAAATGCGGTTCAAGAACAAATCGACGCAACACTGAATGACGCTATTACTAAGGCACGAAATCAACTTCATACAGGGGAAAGCGCTAAGTTTTGCCTAGAATGCGGGGAACCTATCCCTATTGCACGTCGTCAGGCTCTTCCTGGCGTTCAATTGTGTATAACCTGCCAAAATATATTCGATAATAAAACTGCAACGTTTAGCGGATATAATCGTCGAGGGAGTAAAGATAGCCAGTTACGTTAAAAACGTTTGCTCCCTATTCCCTATAAAGGGTCGCAATATTCGCTCATCTTGCTGTTTTTTGCATATTATCGGATGAACAACGTTAACTTAATTAACGTTTCTGAGGGTTTTATCTAACTTTTTGTTAAATAGTCAAAAACATAACAATGATTACAGTTAATAATGTGATTTATAAGACTATATTTGTCATGAAAAATAGCACTATTTTCTGTTTATTTGAAATTAATCTTGGCATATGGCAGTATATCTGCCTGTTTTTTTGCAAATGGGGTATTAACTGTCAAAAAATATCGATAGCAAACTCAGTCAACTATCTGTCATTTCGCTATCTCTATAAACTGTTTCATTATTGTTCTTTCTATCGTTTCCCAATTGGGACCCTTTCGTAATTTCATTGGTTCATTAAGAAGGACAGCTCACCGCATACTCAGCTCATTTATTGGTATGCCAAAAATAAAATCAAAGAAGGTCGTTATGAGTCAAAATAGTACTGATTCGAAAAAATTTCGCTCAAAAATTAGTCCTCCCGTGTTTTATACCTCTGCTTTCGTTATTTTGGTGATTGTCGGCTTTGCTGCCCTCATGCCTGAAATAGCAGAATCTCATCTAAGTCATCTTCAACAAAACCTCTTCAATAATGCTAGCTGGTTCTATATTTTAGCCGTAGCTATCGTTCTTTTGAGTGTGACTTATCTGGGACTCTCTCGTTATGGACAGATAAAACTGGGACCTGATCATGCGCAGCCCAATTTTAGCTATGTTTCATGGTTTGCTATGCTTTTTTCTGCGGGGATGGGGATTGGATTGATGTTCTTTGGCGTTGCAGAACCTGTAATGCACTATCTCAATCCGCCTGTTGGTGACCCTCAAACCGTCGAAGCCGCAAAAGAAGCCATGCGCTTGACCTTCTTCCACTGGGGTCTACATGCATGGGCAATCTATGCCATTGTTGCGCTGATCTTAGCCTTTTTTAGTTACCGCCATGGGCTACCGCTAACATTACGCTCTGCGTTATATCCAATTATCGGTGAGCGTATCTATGGACCGATCGGCCATTTTGTTGATATTTTTGCTGTCGTGGGGACCGTTTTCGGCGTCGCAACATCACTAGGATTTGGTGTGTTGCAGGTTAATGCGGGTATGAATCATTTGTTTGGTTTACCTGTTAATCCGACAGTACAAGTTGTTTTAATTGTTCTTTTTACTGGTCTTGCAACACTTTCAGTAGTCTCTGGTCTTGATAAAGGGATCCGTATTCTCTCTGAATTAAACTTAGGTTTAGCCTTTATATTGATGCTACTGGTACTCTCTCTGGGACCAACGGTTTTATTACTTAAATCATTTGTAGAAAATACGGGTGGCTATCTATCCGAAATTGTGAATAAAACCTTTAATTTATATGCCTATGAACCTAAATCGAGCGATTGGCTTGGTGGCTGGACATTACTTTATTGGGGATGGTGGTTATCTTGGTCTCCATTTGTTGGGATGTTTATTGCTCGAATTTCACGTGGACGTACTATCCGTGAATTCGTCACCGGCGTCTTATTCGTTCCTGCTGGTTTTACATTGATGTGGATGACATTCTTTGGTAACTCTGCGATCAATCTAATCAAAAACCAAGATGCGGTTAAATTAGCAGAAACCGTGCAGTCGGATGTATCCCTCGCACTATTTGAGTTTTTAACTTACTTCCCATTCTCTACCGTATTATCATTTTTTGCCATGCTGATGGTCATTGTGTTTTTCGTCACATCCGCAGACTCAGGTGCAATGGTTGTCGATACTTTAGCGTCAGGTGGTGATTCAAATACACCGGTTTGGCAGAGGATCTTCTGGGCTGGGTTAATGGGCGTCGTGGCCATTACGTTATTACTCGCAGGTGGTTTACAAGCCTTACAAACCTTAACCATTGCAAGTGCCTTGCCTTTCGCGATGGTACTTTTAGTGGCAATCTATGGTCTATTCAAAGCATTACGTGTTGATGCTTATAAGCGTGATAGCCAGCAACTTGCGACAATCGCACCAACCGCAAGCCGTAACCCTATTCCATGGCAACGCCGTTTGCGTAATATCGCTTATTTCCCAAAACGTAATCAGGTTAAACGTTTCCTTGGTGAGGTCGTTCATCCTTCAATGGAGATGGTTTCTGAAGAGCTTGCGAAACAGAATACAACTTGTCATATCTATGATGATAAAGATGACAGAATTGGCTTTGAAGTTGATTTAGGCGAAGACATGAATTTCCTATATGAAGTTCGCTTGCGCTACTATGTCCAACCTTCTTTTGCGCTTTCTGGCATGGGAACAGATAGTGATGATGAGAAAAGCGAAGAGCAAAAATATTACCGCGCTGAAGTTCACCTTAAAGAAGGTGGGCAGGATTATGATGTGATGGGCTGGACCAAAGAACAGGTTATTCATGATATTCTCGACCAGTACGAAAAACACATTCACTTCTTGCATTTATTAGGTAAATAATCGCTACGTCCGTTAGATAACTAAAAATAGCCCCTTAATCGAGCATAACTTGATTTAAGGGGCTAGTGATTTTTACACGCTACCATAAGTAGAGCGACACGACGATTTTAGGCACTCTCTTTTTTATCAGCCATATTACTGTAATCAGGGCTTTCTAAAGCAATTAATTCATCTAACAGGGCCGTTAATTGCTGCATTTTTTCATGAGAAAATGCCTGCTCAATTTTTTGATAACCTTCTTCCACTTCTTGCCGTGCTTTGTCATATAGCGTCTGACCACCAGGCGTCAGAGAAACATAGAGTTTGCGCTGATCATTGAGTGGTTTTAAGCGAAAAATTAAGCCTTCTCGCTCCATACGAGTCAAAATACCCGTCAAACTAGGACGCAGAATGCAGGTTTTAACTGATAACTCATGGAAATCGATAGAGCGTTTATCAGCAAGTACTCGGATAATACGCCATTGCTGTTCAGTCAAATTATATGACTTTAAAATAGGTCGAAAGAACCCCATCGCGGTCTCTCTTGCCTGTAATAATGCAATTGTCAATGATTCATGCATAAGTCTAAAACTCACCACTCTAAAATGTTTATTTAATACCAATAGGTTGGTATTGGACTAGATATTGCGCCTTAACACCGCAAATTTTTTCAGTGATAGCCTATTCTATCTACTTAGAACCAAGGTTAGCACGGTAAAATAACAATCACAAAGAAAAACCCTAAAATATTAATGAGTAAATAATCCACCTCACTCACAAAAAGTTAATAAAAAGTTACAATAAAAAATCAAAAAAAATATCAAAACCCTGAATATTAAAGGGTTACATGAAAAAAAACCGAATATGTTAAAGAGATCACAATTAAAATTAACAATTCAGTTCACCTATTGCCAATTCCAAATTAATACATTATTAATATATTAACAATCATTCAAAATCTTTGTTTTTCTAATAAGGAGTTGTCAATGAAAGGCACCGTTTTTGCCGTTGCCCTCAATCATCAAAGCCAAGTGGAACACTGGCATGAGGCATTCGGGCAAGCCCCTTATAAAACCCCACCAAAAACACCGGTGTGGTTTATAAAACCGCGTAATACTCGAATTAACTCAGGGGATAATATTTTACATCCTGCGGGTGAAGTGGTGCAAAGTGGTGCAACACTGGCACTCATTATTGGTAAAAATGCACGTAAAGTCAGTCAATCTGAAGCCAAAAATTATATTGCAGGCTTTGCGCTAGCGAACGAAGTTAGTCTCCCAGAGGAGTCATTTTATCGTCCAGCTATCAAAGCAAAATGCTGTGATAGTTTCTGCCCTATTGGGGAAATGATTCAAACCGCTTTAGCAGCACCAATAGACATCATCACGCTTATCAATGGTAAAGAAGCCGATCGTTGGTCAACCAAAGATCTCGTTCGCGATGCCAGTGAATTAGTTGCCGCACTCAGCGAATTTGCAACTTTAAAAGAAGGTGATGTGATTCTGATGGGAACCCCTCATCAACGTATCACTATCCAACCAGGTGATGAAGTTACTGTTCAAGCAGAGGGCTTTCCAAGCTTACGCAATAAAGTTGTCGCGGCGGGAGGACAATAATGAAGCATGCTAAAATCCGTTATCAAGGTACTGAGTATTCAGTCACTGTTGGCGATAATGAAGAGATCACATTACCCAATGGCCAAGTCATTGCAGGTGATGACGCACATGTTGAATGGCTACCACCGGTCAGAGGAACACTGTTCGCCCTTGGCCTGAATTATGCTGACCATGCGACTGAATTAGACTTTAAGCCACCTGAAGAGCCACTCATTTTTATCAAAGCAGACAATACGTTAACAGGTCACCGTCAAGTCTCAGTTCGCCCTGATAATGTCGAATACATGCACTACGAATCAGAACTCGTTGTCGTGATTGGCAAAGCGGCACATAAAGTATCGCAAGAAGACGCGATGGATTATGTTGCAGGCTATACCGTGTGTAACGACTATGCGATCCGTGACTATTTAGAAAACTACTACCGTCCAAATCTTCGCGTCAAGAGCCGTGACACTTTAACGCCAATTGGACCATGGGTTATCGACAAAGATCAGATTAAAGATCCGCACAATCTTGCGCTTTATACCTATGTTAATGGAGAACTGCGTCAAAAAGGGACGACGGCTGATCTCATTTTCAATATTCCATTTTTAATTTCCTACCTAAGTGATTTTATGACACTGCAACCGGGTGACATGATAGCAACAGGAACGCCAAAAGGACTTTCCGATGTTGTGCCTGGTGATGAAGTGATCGTTGAAGTTGAGGGTGTAGGCCGGCTGATTAATTATATTGTCAGCGAGAAAGAATATGAGGAACGTTGTAATGACTAAGATTAATCATTGGATTAATGGCAAAAATGTTGCCAGCAAAGACTATTTCGAAACCACCAACCCAGCAACAGGTGAAGTACTAGCAGAAGTTGCTTCAGGTGGACAAGATGAAATCAATCAAGCCGTTGCTGCCGCCAAAGAAGCATTCCCTAAATGGGCTAATACGCCGATGAAAGAGCGCGCTCGCTTAATGCGCCGCTTAGGTGAATTAATCGATCAAAACGTGCCTGAAATTGCAGAAATGGAAACACAGGATACAGGTCTACCAATTCATCAGACTAAGAACGTATTGATCCCACGAGCTTCACATAACTTTGAATTTTTTGCTGAAGTTTGCCAACAGATGAACGGTCGCACCTATCCTGTTGACGATAAAATGATGAACTACACGCTGATTCAACCTGTCGGTGTATGTGCATTAATTTCACCATGGAACGTGCCATTTATGACGGCCACATGGAAAACCGCACCTTGCTTAGCTTTAGGGAATACCGCCGTTCTGAAAATGTCGGAGCTATCACCTTTATCTGCAAACCGTTTGGGTGAATTAGCACTAGAAGCGGGTATTCCTGCTGGCGTACTTAACGTGGTACAAGGCTATGGCAGCACTGCCGGTGATGCGTTGGTCAAACACCATGATGTTCGTGCTGTTTCCTTCACTGGTGGCACAGCGACAGGCCGTTTAATTATGCAAAATGCGGGTCTGAAAAAATACTCCATGGAACTGGGTGGTAAATCTCCTGTTCTCGTATTTGAAGATGCTGATATCGAACGTGCACTCGATGCTGCCCTATTTACCATTTTCTCAATTAATGGTGAACGCTGTACTGCTGGCTCACGTATCTTTATCCAAGAAAGTATCTATCCAGAATTTGTTAAACGTTTTGCAGAGCGCGCTAACCGCCTTATCGTTGGTGACCCTACCGATCCCAAAACTCAAGTGGGTGCACTGATCAGCGAACAGCATTGGAACAAGGTTTCTGGCTATATCCGTCTTGGCGTGGAAGAAGGTGCAACCTTATTAGCAGGAGGCCCAGATAAGCCAACCGATCTACCTGCTCATCTGAAAAATGGGAATTTCTTACGACCTACTGTATTGGCCGATGTCGATAACCGTATGCGTGTTGCTCAAGAAGAAATATTTGGCCCTGTCGCTTGCTTAATTCCATTCAAGTCAGAAGAAGACGGTTTACGCATGGCTAATGATGTTGAGTATGGCTTAGCCTCTTATATTTGGACACAAGATGTCAGCAAGATCTTACGTTTATCTCGCAGCATTGAAGCCGGTATGGTGTTTGTTAATACCCAAAACGTACGTGACCTGCGTCAACCATTTGGTGGCGTTAAAGCCTCAGGTGTAGGCCGTGAAGGCGGTGAATATAGCTTTGAAGTTTTTGCAGAAATGAAGAACGTTTGTATTTCCTTCGGGGATCATAATATTCCTCGTTGGGGTGTTTAATTCATTGAGATAATTAAATTATTGGTAATTCAATAATAAATATTTAATTTAACTTGTGCCCTAAATAGTTCGAGCTGTAGTTATGCAAATTCATTTTTTTGCTACAGCTCGAAATACGACGGGGGAGGTAAAAACTTATGGGTAAATTAGCACTTGCGGCAAAAATAACACATGTTCCATCCATGTACTTGTCAGAATTACCCGGCAAACACCACGGCTGCCGTCAATCCGCTATTGATGGTCACAAAGAAATCAGCCGTCGTTGCCGCGAACTTGGTGTTGATACTATTATTGTTTTTGATACTCACTGGTTAGTAAACAGCGCTTACCATATTAACTGTGCTGATCACTTTAAAGGGATTTACACCAGTAATGAGCTCCCTCATTTCATTCGCGATATGGAATATGAGTACGATGGTAACTCAGAGCTCGGACGTATGATCGGTGAAGAGGCGCGTAAATTAGGTGTTCGTGCTCAATCACATGAAATTCCAAGCTTAACATTGGAATATGCAACGTTAGTTCCTATGCGTTATATGAATAGCGATCGTCATTTTAAAGTGATCTCTATTTCTGCCTTTTGTACCTCCCATAGTTTTGAATCCAGCCGTAAGTTAGGTGAAGCGGTACTCACTGCCATCGAAAAATATGATGGTACTGTTGCAGTATTTGCGAGTGGTTCACTATCCCATCGTTTTATTGATGACCATCGTGCAGAAGAAGGCATGAATAATTATACCCGTGAATTTGATGAGCAGATGGATAAGCGCGTTGTCAAATTATGGCGTGAAGGCCGTTTTGAAGAGTTCTGCAAAATGTTGCCTGAATATGCCGACTACTGTTATGGCGAAGGCCATATGCACGATACTGTAATGCTGTTGGGCATGCTGGGCTGGGATAAATACGCTGAAAAAGTGGAAGTGTTAACTGATTTGTTTGCAAGTTCAGGAACTGGGCAAATCAATGCCATATTCCCTCTGCCAAGTTATATCACTGATAAACAAGAAGCGAATGCGTAAGGAGTGATCATGCCGCATTTTATTGCTGAATGTACAGACAATATTCGTGATCAAGCCAATCTACCTGAGCTATTTGCTAAGGTAAACAGTGCATTAGCTGGAACAGGTATTTTCCCTTTAGGCGGGATCCGTAGCCGTGCTATTTGGTTAGATACTTGGCAGATGGCCGATGGTCAGCATGACTACGCTTTCGTCCATATGACACTCAAGATTGGCGCTGGACGTTCACTTGAAGATCGAGAGAAAACAGGCCAGATGTTATTTTCACTCATCAAAGAGCACTTCGCTCAGCTTATGAATGAGAGATATCTTGCTTTGTCATTGACTATGGAAGAGCTTGATCCTGTTTTGAATTACAAACAAAACAATGTTCACGCTCTCTTTAAATAAGGAAGCATGATGCCAGCTGCGTTCGATAGACAGATTCCTCGCTACTTAATTCCATTATTAGGTTCATTAGTAGCATTTGGACCATTATCGATAGATATGTATCTGCCCGCATTACCGCAAATGGGGAATGATCTCCATGCGACTCAAGGACAGATGCAATATACGCTCGGCGCTTTTTTTGCAGGCTTCTGTATTGGTATGCTGTTTTATGGGCCACTCAGTGATCTTCTCGGTCGTCGTAAGATGCTGTTAAGTGGCCTCATTATTTTTACACTCGCGAGTTTACTCTGTGCGCAAGCTTCATCGGCTAATACCTTAATTGCATTCCGTGCATTACAAGCCTTTGGAAGTGGAGCCGCCATTGTCATGGCTCGAGCGATCGCAAGAGATGTTTATCCTACGGCTGAACTCCCTAAAGTCTTGTCGCTGATGACGCTAGTCACCATGATCGCCCCGCTGCTAGCGCCGCTACTCGGTGGTTTTTTATTAATTCACTATCAATGGCAAGTGATCTTCTATCTTCTTGCGCTGATAGGACTTTGTTCCACTTGTTGTATTTTTTTCTTACTCCCTGAAACACTGCCGCATCAAGAGGCATCTCAAAACTTACTCCGCGTTGCATTCCATAATTATGCCCAAGTGCTGAGTGACAGAGAAGCGCTAAGCATTATTGGCACTATGGCTTTCTCTTTTGCAGGCATGTTCGCTTTTATTAGTGGATCCCCTTTTGTCTATATTAATTATTTCGGGGTCTCGGAACAGCATTACGGCTTATTATTTGGCTGTAATATTCTCGGCATGATAGCGGTATTACTGCTGAATGTAAGATTACTCAAGGTTTACAGTTTAACTCGCATACTCTGTCTACAAAGTGGAGCTCAATTGCTGTTTGGGTTATTTCTACTCATTTTCTACCAGCAAAGCCTGCCTATTATTGTTATTCTGGTCGTGCTGTTCTTATCGATGGTGAATGCTATCGGTACAAACAGTTTGTCACTGTTATTGCAGCATCGAGGAAAGATTGCTGGCAGCGCCAGTGCTCTTGCTATTTCAATACAATTTGCATTGGCGGCGCTAGCGAGTGTTGCTGTTTCTGTTCTACAGGATGAATCCCCATTTGCTATGGCGCTGGTTATGGCTGTCTGTGCCGGATTAAGTTTCACAAGCCAACGTTTTTCGGCCAAAAATGTCCGCTCACAGTTAATATCAGTGCCTTCGGAGAAAAAAGAAAAATGAGTATTAATGTCAATTCTACCTTATTCCGCCAGCAGGCTTACATCAACGGTCAATGGGTTAATGCCAACGATAATAGCCAATTCGATGTCACTAACCCAGCAAACGGTGAAATCATTGCAAAAGTCAGTAATGTAGGCGCAGCGGAAACCCAACAAGCCATTGATGCCGCTGAAAAAGCCCTGCCAGCATGGCGAGCTAAAAGCGCCAAAGAACGTAGCCAAATTCTGAATAAATGGTTCCAATTGATGATGGATAATCAAAAAGAACTTGCTGAATTACTTAGCTGGGAGCAAGGCAAATCCCTCACTGAATCAATGGGTGAAATTGCCTATGGTGCAAGCTTTATTGAATGGTTCGCTGAGGAAGGTAAACGCGTTTATGGTGAAACCATTCCATCACCACTACCCGGTCGCCGTTTAGTCACGATTAAACAACCCGTTGGTGTGGTCGCCGCGATAACGCCATGGAACTTCCCAAATGCCATGATCACTCGTAAAGTCGGCCCAGCACTGGCAGCGGGTTGTACTATGGTACTTAAACCTGCCGCTGAAACACCGTTATCTGCATTAGCGCTAGCTGCACTCGGTGAGGAAGCCGGTATCCCTGCTGGGGTGTTTAATATTGTTCCTGGTACTGATGCAAAAGCCATTGGTGGGGTTTTGACATCCAGTCCAATCGTTCGCAAATTAACGTTCACGGGTTCAACCCGCGTAGGTAAGTTGTTGATGGCACAATGTGCCGATACCGTCAAAAAACTTTCATTAGAACTCGGTGGAAATGCGCCTTTCATTGTCTTTGATGACGCTGATCTAGATGCCGCTGTACAAGGCGCGTTAGCCGCTAAATTCCGTAATAGTGGACAAACTTGTGTCTGTGCTAACCGTATCTTAGTCCAAGAAGGCATTTATGATGAGTTTGCCAAACGCCTCGCAAAAGCTGTCAATGAGCTGAAAATAGGCCCAGCCACTCAAGCCGATTCACAGCAAGGCCCTCTGATTAATCAAGCGGCTGTCGATAAGGTGACTGAACACATTGCCGATGCGGTCTCGAAAGGTGCTCGTGTACTCACAGGCGGAAAACCGGCATCACTAGGCGGTTTATTCTTTGAACCCACTGTATTAGCTGATGTCACTGAAGCCATGGTCGTCGCCAAAGAAGAAACTTTTGGGCCTTTAGCACCATTGTTTAAGTTCCGCGATGAGCAAGACGCTATTGATTTAGCAAATGATACCGAATTTGGCCTAGCCTCTTATTTCTATTCTAGAGATATCGGCCGTATCTACCGTGTTGCAGAAGCTCTGGAAAGCGGCATGGTCGGTATTAATGAAGGCATTATTTCAAATGAAGTTGCCCCATTTGGTGGCATTAAGCAGTCAGGACTGGGGCGTGAAGGTTCACGTTACGGAATTGAAGACTATCTGGAAGTGAAATATCTCTGCTTTGGTGGGCTGTCGACTAACTAATTGAATTTTGACAGATTACCGCACTGCCATAAGGGCAGTGCGGGTTAGAAAGCGCCCTACATTGCTTGCGTGGTAAGCAGAGTTCAACAGGAGCAATACTCGCATGTTACAAAAAGATATCATATCGCAAGTTGCACAGCGACTTAATCAGGCTGAGAAAACACGTGAACAGATCCGTCAGATATCATTGGATCACCCACAAATAACGATTGAAGATGCTTATGCGATTCAACGTGAGTGGGTTGGCTTAAAAATCGCTGAAGGACGTTCTCTAAAAGGCCATAAAATCGGCTTAACATCTAAAGCGATGCAAGCTAGCTCTCAGATTGATGAGCCAGACTACGGTGCACTTCTTGATGATATGTTTTTTGACGATGGCTGTGAAATTCCAACCGATCGCTTTATTGTTCCACGTATTGAGGTTGAATTAGCTTTCGTTTTAGCGAAACCATTAAGTGGACCCAATTGTACGCTGTTTGATGTTTATAACGCCACAGACTATGTCATACCAGCTCTGGAGCTGATTGATGCTCGCTGCCATGGTATTGACCCTGAAACAAAACGCCCACGCAAAGTGTTTGATACGATCTCAGATAACGCAGCAAATGCCGCGGTCATCTTAGGGGGCAGACCGATCAAACCACGTGATCTCGATTTACGTTGGATCAGCGCGTTACTCTATCGTAACGGTGTCATTGAAGAATCCGGTGTCGCTGCCGCAGTACTGAACCATCCAGCAAATGGTGTGGCTTGGCTGGCGAATAAATTGGCTCCGCATAATGTGCAACTTGAAGCAGGACAAATCATTCTAGGTGGTTCATTTACTCGCCCAGTGCCTGCTCGTAAAGGGGATGTATTTCATGTGGATTATGGTGTGATGGGTTCTGTTAGTTGCCGATTTGTCTAAGGAGATACCGTGGATATCCTACAAAATTCATTTAAACATGCCCTAAAAGAAGGTCGACCACAAATTGGCTTATGGCTGGGATTATGCAGTTCATACAGTGCAGAGCTTGTTGCGGGAGCTGGCTTCGACTGGCTGCTGATTGATGGTGAACACGCACCTAATAATGTGCAAACCATCTTAACTCAGTTACAAGCGATTGCCCCTTATCCATCACAACCGGTCGTTCGTCCGCCTTGGAATGATCCGGTGATCATTAAACAGCTATTAGATATTGGTGCACAGACGTTATTACTGCCAATGGTACAGAATGCGGAGCAAGCCAAGCAAGCTGTGCGTGCAACACGCTACCCGCCTGCTGGGATCCGTGGCGTTGGCAGTGCTTTAGCACGGGCATCTCGCTGGAATCGTATTCCTGATTACCTGCAACGTGCCAATGATGAGATGTGCGTCATTGTACAGGTTGAAACTCGTGAAGCGATCAATAACCTGTCAGAAATTTTGCAAGTTGAAGGCATTGATGGTGTCTTTATCGGCCCTGCTGATCTTAGCGCTGATATGGGCTATTCCGGTAATCCAAACCACCCTGATGTTAAAGCTGTGATCGAAAAAGCGATCGTACAAATTCGCGCAGCGGGCATTGCACCCGGTATTTTAATGGCAGCACCTGATGTTGCTGAACATTATTTAAAATTAGGTGCACTATTTGTTGCGGTGGGTGTTGATACAACATTGTTAGCTCGTGGTGCAGAAGCACTCGCAGCTCGCTTTGGCAATACCGTTACTGAGGTTACATCCAATACACCAAGCGTGTATTAATGAGTGCTAATACAGTAGTAAAGACTTCTTATGTCATTTTATTGATGTAATTTTTATTACCCTACAAATACACAATAAATGGCATAAGAAAAACAACATTAACAACCAATGTGCCGACAGGGCAGACATATTTAATGGCTGCCTCAGAGCCTTTTGTACCCATAACAGCATAAAATGCATATAAATGAGGGATTTACAAATGAGCAAATTATCCAACGTTGCTGAACCAAACCCTGCTGAGCAGCATAAGAATTTGACTGAGCCACAACAACGCGTTATTAAAAAGTTATTCCGTCGATTGATTGTATTTTTATTCGTACTCTTTGTTTTCTCTTTCCTCGATCGTATTAATATTGGTTTTGCTGGCTTAACCATGGGGAAAGATATTGGCCTAACATCCACCATGTTTGGTCTTGCAGCCACACTGTTTTATGCAACCTATGTCATATTTGGCATCCCAAGTAATATTATGTTGGGTATTGTCGGTGCACGTCGTTGGATCGCAACCATTATGGTGCTGTGGGGGATCGCATCAACAGCCACCATGTTTGCAACCGGACCGACAAGTCTCTATATCCTACGAATGCTAGTAGGGGTGGCGGAAGCAGGCTTCTTACCGGGTATTCTGGTCTATCTAACCTACTGGTTCCCTGCTTACTTCCGTGCGCGAGCGAACGCTTTATTCATGGTCGCAATGCCTGTCACAATGGCATTTGGCTCCCTTGCATCTGGCTATATTCTCGAAATGGATGGCATCTTTGACCTCAAAGGCTGGCAGTGGCTGTTCCTACTAGAAGGTTTCCCATCTGTCATCTTAGGTGTACTTGTTTGGTTCTATCTGGATGATTCACCAGAAAAAGCCAAATGGTTGACCAAAGAAGACAAAGAAAGCCTCCAAGAGATGATGGAACAAGATAAGTTAGAGCTTATCCAACCACATGGTTCAAAAAGCCATACTGCATTGCAAAATAAAAGCTTATGGAGAGAGATTTTTACGCCTGTCGTTCTGATGTACACTGTGGCTTATTTCTGCCTGACGAATACACTCAGCGCAATTAATATCTGGACACCACAAATTATGCAGAGCTTTAACGAAGGTAGTAGTAATGCCATGATCGGCTTACTTACTGCGATTCCTCAGTTCTGTACCATATTGGGAATGATTTATTGGAGTCGGCGCTCTGATAGGTTACAAGAGCGTAAAATGCACACGGCACTTCCTTACCTATTTGCCGCAGCAGGTTGGGTATTGGCAGCCTTAACACATCATCCCGTCATTCAACTTATTGGTATCATCATGGCATCGACGGGGTCATTTACAGCTATGGCGGTATTCTGGACAACCCCAGATCAATCTATTAGTTTACGCGCGCGTGCTGTTGGTATTGCCGTTATTAACGCGACAGGTAATATTGGTTCCGCGGTTAGCCCACTCTTAATCGGTTGGTTGAAGGATCAAACAGGTAGCTTCAACTCCGGACTCTATTTTGTCGCGGGTTTACTGGTAATCGGAGCTATACTGGTAGTATTGATACCAATGAAAAATTCACGCCCTAGAGCAACACCTTAATATTTAAGATAATGAAAAAGATTAGAGCCGCGCGATGATACCGTGCGGCTCTAGTTGAACAGAACAATGGGAGAACATGGTCGTGTCATCATTAATAACTAATATCGATATCAGCAAAGATTATGATGAGACACAAGGGAATGATGATGTTCATTACCAAACATTCGGTAATATGGCGGCGTTTTTTGGCCGCGATATGCAAGCTCACCGACATGATGGCTTTTTCCAACTCCATTATCTGGAAACAGGTCATATTACATTACAGCTTGATGAACAACGTTATTCTGTTCAAGCGCCATTATTTATTCTCACGCCCCCTTCTGTACCCCACGCTTTTTTTACTCAAGAAGATACTGACGGACATGTGCTCACAGTTAGGCAAGATCTAATAACGCCATTATTAGAGTCCCTCTACCCCGCAAATCCAGATATCGTTGCAATACCAGCGATTTGTTTATCTGTTGCTGATAAACCGGATGATCTAGAAACTTTTCGTCATTACTGGGCATTGATGGCTCGCGAATCCGCAAATAGTTACGCAGGCCGAGACCAAGTCTTATCCTCTTTAGCACAAGCTTTATTTACTTTTCTCTTACGTTCGATCCCACTTGACGATCACCCTATCAGTGGAGTGAGAGGAGAGCATCATCTCTTTCAACGTTTCAATCAACTCATTGACTCACACTACCATGAGCATCTTTCTATTCCTGAATACGCAAATAAACTCGGTGTTACCGAGTCTCGACTCAAAGATATGTGTCGGCGATTCGCTAACCGACCGCCTAAGCGATTAATTTTTGACCGCATATTACGAGAAGCGAAACGCATGCTATTGTTTTGTGACAGTCCTGTATCAGAAATTGCTTACCAATTAGGCTTTAAAGATCCCGCCTACTTTGCGCGTTTCTTTAATCGCTTAGTGGGTGATTCACCAAGCCAATGGCGTGATAAAAACATTCATTAGCCAATCCATGACTTAACAAACGAGAAAGATAGATTGTCTATAACAAAAAAATCTTGATATTTTCATTTTATATATATCGTCATAAAAACAATCAAAGATGATTAATAATTAATCTAATATTAAATTATCAATTATTGTCGTATATAAATCATAATTTAGATTTTTTCAATATATATTTTCAGCTATTTTATTTATTCAAAATAGCTATTGATTTTAAAAGAACCAATAAATACTATTTATCCAAATTTCACAATTACATCATATTTAAAAATCAAGTCTCCGAATTCTATAATGTATCTCTATAGATTGTTTACATATTATCAATCAAAGCAATTTATCCAATATTATAACTAAATATTATATCAAAATAAGATGATTTACCTAAAAGACCATGGTAAAAATCATCCATTAAATGAGTAATTGCTTTGGTTATTTTTAGGGTAAGGTTAACTATGTACGATGATCTAAATTCATTAAGCCGCCAACTTAAAATGGATAATTTCGCCTTTCTTGAAATAGAGGAGAAAAATCATTCCAACAATGAGAAAACATTATCAAATATAACAACAAAAAAAGAACCTGTATTATCTGAGAATATAAAAGAGGAAGCCACATCTCTCACTCAAGAAAAAACAGATAGCAATCAGTCCGCACAACCTGAACTTGATCATTTTATGGATTATAAGCATAACTATTATCATAATCCTGTAGCATCAGAGCCACACCTTGAGCGAATAGTTATTCTTAGTGACCTTTTTTCAAGCATTAGCAAGAAATAAAAGACATTAAATATAATATAACTTCATTATGAGTTAGCTATATGCAAAAAATACGCAACCTCTTAATATCTGCATTTTTTATAGTTTTATTTTTTCTATTAATCATTATCCCTCTAGATAGTGATAAGCAATTTATATTAGGTGGAGTTTTGGTTGCATTTATATTTTGTATTGGCAGAATTAAAAACAAAAAAACGCAACTCATGATGATCTTAGTTTCATTACTTTGCACTTCACGTTATGTTTGGTGGAGAGCGACAACAACACTCTATTTTGATTCATATCTAGAATTATTTTTAGGTTCATTGCTATTTATCGCGGAGCTTTATTCACTCACCATTTTATTATTCGGTTATATTCAAACATATTGGCCATTACAAAGAAAAATAGAGCCATTGCCAAAGGATACTTCATTATGGCCAACTGTTGATTTGTTTATCCCTACCTATAATGAACAC
Source organism: Providencia sp. PROV080 (assembly GCF_033688105.1). Taxonomy (NCBI): domain Bacteria; kingdom Pseudomonadati; phylum Pseudomonadota; class Gammaproteobacteria; order Enterobacterales; family Morganellaceae; genus Providencia; species Providencia sp. PROV080. The sequence goes on along the minus strand of NZ_CP096346.1, from coordinate 933,683 downwards.
ATTGATATTGTTAAAGATACGGCACTTGCTGCTCAATGCATCGAATACCCTAAAGACAAATTAAATATTTATATATTAGATGATGGAAAACGAAGTGAATTCCGCCAACTCGCAGAGGATATTAATGTTGGTTATATCATCCGTCCTGATAATAGCCATGCAAAAGCAGGAAACCTAAACCACGCATTAACAAAAACCAGCGGTGAACTGATCTGTATTTTTGACTGCGACCATGTTGCAACTCGGGTGTTTTTACAAGCAACTGTAGGTGCCTTCTTAGCAGATGAAAAACTCGCTCTAATACAGACCCCGCATTATTTTTATTCTAAAGATCCTTTTGAGCGTAATTTAACAGCAGCCAAAAGAGTCCCACATGAAGGTGCCCTTTTTTATGGGCCAGTACAACAGGGTAATGATAATTGGAATGCTGCGTTCTTTTGTGGTTCATGTGCAGTTATTCGCCGTAGTGCACTCAAAGAGACAAACGGATTTGCAGTTGAAACGGTTACTGAAGATGCTCATACCGCCCTTAAATTACAGCGTAAAGGCTGGAATACGGCATTTTTAAATATTCCACTTTCTGCTGGCTTAGCGACTGAAAGATTAACTTTACATATTAATCAACGTATCCGCTGGGCTAGAGGAATGACACAAATATTTCGTATTGATAATCCATTGCTTGGCAGAGGACTAACATTTGTACAACGCATTTGTTATTTAAACGCAATGCTACATTTCCAATATGGATTACCTAGAGCTATCTTCCTCTTATCGCCACTCGTTTTCATTTTATTTAGCCTAAATATCATTTCATCATCGGCTACTTTAATATTTTCCTACGCCTTACCTCATTTGATCACTTCAAACTACGTGAATTCAAAACTGGTTGGTCACTATCGTTATTCATTTTGGGGAGAAATTTATGAAACAGTCATGGCATTTCATTTAATACCACCAACCTTAATGAGTTTAATATCCCCTAAACTGGGCAAATTTAACGTCACAGATAAAGGCGACCTGACAGATAAAAATTACTTTGATCATCGTGCTGTCCGCCCACTGATTATTGTCGCTTTACTCCTATTATCTGGAATTAGCATTGCCTCCTTTAAATGGATTGTAGGTATCTATAAAGACATTGACGATGGCGTCATCATTATCAATCTTACCTGGGCTATTTATAGTTTGCTGATTGTTTTAGCATCCATCTCTGTGGCAAAAGAAACGAAACAATTACGTCGTGCTACTCGGGTTCCAGCATCAATTCCTGTTACTGTATGCTTTGCTGATGGCAGTCATATCGAAACTCACTCAATAGATTTATCCATGAGTGGCGCAAGACTTCATTTACCCCTTGAGCATCACCATAAACGAGGGGTTATCACACAAATTGCAATTGGAATCGGTAAGGAAAGTGCATTAATTCCCATTAAAAAAGCTTGGGTTGACGAGCAAAAACTACGTCTAGAATTTGATCATTTAACCAATACGGTCCGGCGAGATGTTGTACGTGTTGTTTTAACTCGTGCAGATGCTTGGTTTTCCCCTCTTAGTCCTACTGATAAGCCATTAAGATCGTTTATAGATGTCCTGCAATGCGCATTTGAATTATTTATTATCCGCAGAAATAAAAAAATACTGGATAACTCGATTCTTCTTTCAAAACAGAATAATGAAGAGCGGCAACATGTTTAACTATCTTAAGCTTTTGCTTATCGCCTATACATTACTGACCCATACTACGGCTATTTTTGCTGTAGAACTTAGTGATGAAAATAATAAATTGCCTTCTCAATTAGCATTTTTATTAGATGATAATTTAGCGAATAACACAGAGGCGATTGAGACTACAGCAGAAGAAATTTCATTAAAAAAAATGGGATTAACGCATGGTGTCACTTTAAATGGCGATACTCTGCAATCAGGGATCAGTTTCACACTCCCTTATGATTTTATTGCAACTCATGCAGAAATGCAGCTCGTCCTTTCCATCGATAGCGCTGAGAATATTGAAAAAGATAACTTACAGGTCACTTTAAATGATCAATCGTTAGGTGCAATACCGCTATCTCAAATTGGCAAAGATGAGGCTATTTTTACTTTTAAAATAGCAAACACGGTTTTATCCTCAAAAAATAACCTTAATTTTCAAATCATTAGTAATGATGACATTATTAACAACGAATGGACATGTCAGCGCCCAGATCTAAAAAATGTAACTCTCAAAATATCACCTTCAAGCATTATGGCGATGCAAGGGATACTCATGAATACACGAAAATCCCTAATGGACTTCCCTCGACCCTTTTTAGATCCGCTAAAAATTAATAAAAACGAACTTGCGTTTGTTTATTCCGCCTCGCCTAATCCAGATATTTTAGCCGCCTCAGCAATCGTTGCTTCTATTTTTGGGATCAAAAGCGAAGAAAAAGAGAATCACTTTCATGTTTATTTGGACCAAATCCCTGAAAAGCATGCTGTTTTATTTACAACAACCAATGAAATGATTGCGGGTTTATCCTTTGCGCATTCCGATGGTCCGCATTTAAAAATTATTGATAATCCTATCAATCAAAAATATAAAATTTTAGTCGTAAGTGGGCGTAATGCAGAAGAGTTACGACAAGCAGCTTACCAGCTTTTTACTGAGGATTTACCCGATGGCGATAGCGACCATTTACACGTTCCCGCTTATCGTTCTAAAAATCGATTAGCTTATGATGCCCCTAATTGGCTCCCACTCAAAAAATCTATTCCTTTTAGCCAAATAATGAAAACGAATGATGCGTTACAATCTCGGCTGTTTTTACTGGAGGAAAAGAATATTACTTTTCAAGTTCCTCCTGATACTTTCATGTTAACGGGGAATAAAATCCCAGTACAAATCAATTATTCTTTCGATAAAAAAAATTGGGTAGATATGAATAATTCGATATTAACAATTGCCCTAAACTATCAATTTTTAAAAAATATTTCTGCTCATAAAAACAGTGTCATTACTGCAATTACTGATTTCTTCGGTCATAATCAAAAAAACAGTACTATGCTCTACCTTGATAACTCAGGTTTGATTGGTGAAAATAAACTCAGCTTTTACTTTAATATTAAGACCGATGAAAATATCGCTTGTGACATTATCAATAATGCGAGTTTTGTTAATCAAATACTCACAAACTCAACTATTGATCTTAGCGATGCATCTCATTTTGGCGAGTTACCTAATACACATTGGTTTTTAAATGGATTATTTCCATACACTAAATATGCAGATCTCTCAGATACCGTTCTGTTATTGAACAGACAACCGGAAAAAGAAGATATTGTTTTAATGTTACAACTCATGGAGAAATCAGGTCGTATTACTGGTTTTCCCGTTAGTCATTTAACTATACTGAGTGATACTCAAAAATCACATAGTAAATTAAAAAATTCAAATATCATTGTTATTGCTAAAATAAAAGACATTCCAGCAGTAACATCGCTCATGAAAGGAACCTCCTATCACTATAGCAATGGAAATCTAAATATTATTTCACCTTCGTTATTCAAAAAAGTAAAACTACTGCTTTTAGGTGAGTGGAAAAATCAATTCGAAATAGTGAGTGATTTTCTATCAAATACTCATCAGTGGCGAGGCATACTCAGTTTTCAATCCCCATGGTCTTCAAATAAAGTTGTGACAATTTTGACTGCAACAAATACAGAACAGTTAAATAAGCTTTATAATGATATCAAAAAATCGGAAAGACAGCCGCTCGATGCGGGTGACATTCTCTTATTCAGTGACGCTGATAGTATTAAAAACGTAAGCATTAATCCTTCATTTTTATCTGGAGAACTTCCTCCGCATAGATTAGTTCTATGGTTTTTTAGCCAACATTTATTCTTATTAATGGTTATATTGTTTAGTTCATTATTATTCATTAGCTTCTATTTATATAATAAATTTAAACAACATGAATCCAAACGTCTGACAAAGGTGAAAAGGGAATATGAAAGTTAATTTATTAATAAACACACTTATCACTTTGTTATGTGGAACATATTCATTATCAATATTGGCTAATTCATTAGAAAATGAAGTCGCCATCAAAATGCTTTTAGAAAAAGCAAATTATTGGCATAGCAAATCGAATTATCCTCTTGCTTACGATGCTTTATACAAAGTTTTTGCCATTGAACAATATAACATCGAGGCATTATATTTAATGTCCCATTACAAAATTCAACAGGGAAAAAAACAAGAAGCTATCCTCTGGATCAATAAATTAAAAAAATATTCTCCGAATGATCAGAGAATAGTCAAGCTCATGCGCCTCGATCCCCATAAAGATATCTCGCCTGAATCCTTACAACAGGCTCGTGAATGGGCGAAAAATGGTCATATCAAGCAAGCTATACAAGCTTACGATAAGCTATTTGCCAATCATCCACCTACTGGTGATCTTGCATTAGAATACTATGAAACACTCGCTGGCAGTAAAGCGCATTTAGATAAAGCGATTTTAGCATTAACCGAAAGAGTACAGCACTCCCCTTCTGATTTTAAAGCGCAACGTATTCTAGCGACTGTATTAACCTATCAGGAAAAAACACGACGCGAAGGAATACAAAAACTCTTTCAAATTGAAAATAAAAATGAAGTTGTGATTCATTCACTTAAGCAGGCTCTACTTTGGCTGCAACCTAATGAACAGGATTTACCCCTGTATCAGAATTTTATTAGTTTATCGCCAAAGGATGATAGCGTAATGGAGTATTATCACAGCCGTGTTGGAAATAACGAGACCCTTTCAGGATTTTCCCTACTAAATAAAGGGCACATTGCTCAAGCTAAACAGAAGTTTACCGCTGTTTTGATGAAGGATCCTAAAAAAGTTGATGCTATCGCAGGACTTGGTTACGTGGCATTACATCAAAAAGATTACCAACAAGCAGAAAAACTACTGACTGAAGCGGCAAATAACACAAAAGAACATAAGAAAACACAATGGCTAAAAGATGCTCAAAATATGGGCTATTATTCAGCAATCGATACTGTGAAACAATTAATACGCAGTAAGCAGTATGATAAGGCATTGATATTAATCAATGAAACTCATGCCAGTGATACACAACAACTCATCACCCTTGATTTATTTCGCGGACAACTTTATCGAGCAAAAAAAGATTATTCCAGTGCAGAATCACTGTATCAGCAGCTTGATAAAAAATACCCTAATAACAAATTAATAAAAGAGCAGTTAATTTGGGTGTTTGCAGAGCAAAAAAAATATGCTGAATTTGAACAATTACTACAGTCATTACCGCCTGCTGAGCGTCATGCTTACCAACAAAAAATAGATACCAGTGAACAACACCGACAAAGTGCGGCAAAGGCGCTCGATAACGGTTTAATCAGTGAGGCGGAACATATTCTTAAGAACGCCCTTGTGAAAGCACCTCAAAATGCTTGGCTAACCTTAGACTATGCTCGAGTGTTAATGAAAAAAGGTGAGCTCGAAAAAGCCAATGCCATGATGAATAATCTAGTTGCTAACTATCCGTCAGCAGCAACTTGGCATAGCGCTCTCATTTGGGAATCTGAACAGAACCAGTGGAATAACGTACTCATTTTAATTAATAAAATTCCGACTGAATTTCAGAGCGATGAAATCATCACACTCAAAAAACGGGCTACATTAAATAAGCAAATCGATATTGCTCAACATTACATTGATAATGGCAACTATAATGCCGCTTTAAATACATTGAGACATAATATCAACACATTACCAGATAATCCCAGTGATATTGGCCGTCTTGCTCAGCTATATATGGATGCCGGCGACAGCCAACAAGCCGTTAATATTATCCGTCAAAATTTATCAGCAACCCCCCAGGGAAACTTAAAAGATTATACACAGCAGATTCTTATTTTACGTCGCTTAGGTTACTACTCTGAAGCAGAAAGCTTAATGAATACCCCTGCTTTACTGAGCGCGATGAGTGAAAAAGAAATCAGCAATATCAGAATAAGCTATCTCAGTGAACAAGCGGACTCATTTCGTGAAAATGGCTATTTGAATGAAGCTTGGCAAATATTAGCACCAGAAATAAAAAATGACCCTAATAACAGCAAGTTACTCCTAAGTACAGCGCGTATTTATCAAGCCAATGGCCAATCAGACCAAGCAACCGATATTTATCGCTATATTTTGTCCATTTCCCCCAAAAACCAAGAAGCATTAATTGGTTTAGTCAACTTAGCAATTAGCAATAAAAACATTACAGAAGCGAAGAAATACTTTGCTGATATCAAGCCGACGGACCATACCGATTATATCGTTCTATCTGCACGTCTCGCGCAACTTGCAGGGGATAATAACCAAGCTATAAAATTATTAAAAACCGCACAATGGGGATTAGTTCAACCACAAAAAAATCTCACTTATTTGCCTATCAATCATCCCTTATCTGGGGAAATGCAGACTTATCGCTATCAAAATAATCGGCAAAAAGAGCAACTCAATCACATCGAAACATTGTTGGCAGATTTGCGGCAAAAAACATCTGTATCGATAAATAGTGAAGTACAGTTTACCCGTCATTCAGGGGAGTCGGGGCTAAGTCAATTAACTGAGCTCAAAGAAACAGTCACACTCTCACTACCATTATTTGATGATGTGAAATTAGCGCTAAATGTTTCGCCCTCGATGATGAGCTCAGGTAAAACCCCCGCAGAAAATGCCAGCCTAGTGGGGAGTGGTGCTTTGACGCGTGCGAATAGACGTAGCTTGGTAGAAAGTGATTTGCGAAATGATTTACATGCCGATGAGATTAATGAGCGTGCAATACAAGGCTTAGAATCAAGCATGATGCTCAAAGGTGATAACTTCCAATTCGATTTCGGGCATACCAATAGCGATGGCGTGATTGTTTCTTTGGTGGGAGGGGCAGAATGGATGCTCAAAACGTCACCAAACAGTCGGTTAACTTTTGGTGCAGAGCGAAGAGCCGTTACAGACAGTCTCCTTTCCTATAGTGGACTCATAGATAGCACAACAGGGAGAAAGTGGGGAGCAGTCACCCGTAACGCCGTTTCAACGCAATATGCTTGGGATGACAGCCAATATGGTGCATATGCAAAAGTGGCCATTAATAAATATATTGGTACACAAGTGCCTAATAACCAATCCATTGATTTAAATACGGGCACTTACATTTATGGTATAAATAAAAAGGATAAATCATTAAAGTTTGGCGCGAACGTTCATTATATGGGATTTGATAAAAACCTAAATCACTATACCTTAGGGCAAGCAGGTTACTTTAGTCCTCAAAGATATATTGCGATTTCTTTACCCGTTTCTTATGAACAAACGATAGATAAATTATCATTAAAATTAAACTCTACATTAGGCTATCAATCATATTCTTCTAATAGCGCGGATTATTATCCCACTGATAAGCGATATCAGGCAGAATTAAAAAATTATTCTCAGAATGATGAATATATAGATTACGTATATGAAAAATCCAGTGAAAAAGGGTTCAGTTACTCCATTAACTTTGACACTAATTATAAATTTTCACCATCGTCATTTATCGGCGCTAATGTAAGCTACAATACTTTTGGTAATTACAACGAAACAAAAGCAAATATTTACTTTAAATATTTATTCGACAACGATATACTAGGAAAATAAAAATGATCTTTGACCAAGATAGTTATCTACAGCGCGGTTATAAGACAGGCTGGCATGATTTAATTAATTTTTTATTTATTGAATTTTCATCTGGCGAAACCAATGAAGGTTGTAAAACATTAAGAAAAATAGGACAACAACTTGGTGAGTTACATACTATTGAAAACTCAAATACATTAAGTCAGCTTGAGAAAAACATTAATACTGTTTTAGAGATGTTTAATTGGGGCTTTGTGAAGATGGCCCCCGCAAATAGCGAGTTATTAATTATGCATTGCGCATGGCCTCATGCACCAACATCTGTAAATAAAAAATGGCGAAGAGCTAGTGCTAGCATTTTAGAAGGGCTTTATACTCAGTGGTTAATAACCCAAGGTGGTAATAAATCAGTTCCCGTTTTATGGAATGAAAATGCCACTGAGGATATATTTATATTTCGTTATGCTTTATTTAAATAAAGAAAAACGCTCATCGTTATGTTTGACATTAAAAAAAACCTATTAGTTAAAAACAAAGCTATTCCATTAAATTCAATCACAAATCAAGCAGTCATGATGCTGCTGATTAATAAATATGGAGAAATAGTTTACGCTAGTGAACTTTTTTTAACGCATAACCACTATACCCATGATGAAATCATGGGATATAAAATAAAAATAAAAACGGACCATCTTATATTAGAAAAGAATAATAGTCATGATATTTTCCGTTATAACGACTTTGAAAAGGAACTGTTTTTTATAAACAAAAACAATAAAAAGCTAGTGTTTATCACGAAATTAATAAAAACAAATATAAAGGGAGATAGCCAATTTAGATATTGCATAACATTCGTTGAAGTGACTAGATTAATAGCGAACAACAATAAATTACTTTTCCAAGTTAATCATGATTCTTTAACAAAGGTACTCAATAGATATGGATTTTATAAAAAGGCAAATGAAAAGATAAAATCAATAAAAAATAACATAGAAAGTTTTTACTTAGCAATTATTGATATTGATGGCTTTAAGCGCGTAAATGATACATTAGGTCATCAGTACGGTGATTACTTATTAAAGAAAATGGCCACAAATATTAAAAAACTTTTGCCTAGCGACGCCATTTTAGCTCGGCTTGGTGGGGATGAATTTGCATTAATGATTAATAGTCATCAAAATGCCGATTACATCTTTTTAAACCTAGTTAATCGTATGAGTTGCTATTCATACCGTTACTTAGCCATAAAGATATCCAATATAAGTATTAGTATCGGTGTTGCCCAATATCCACTACATGGGTCCCATTTAAAGGTATTATTGAAAAATGCTGATATTGCTTTATATCAAGCCAAAAAACTAGGAGGCAATCAAACAAAAAAATATCGTTAAACCCGCTATCTAATTAGCGCTATTAGAAAGCTAAAAAACTGTGCTCGTTGAGAACCATTTCAACCAGAACAAATTATAATAAATATTTTATTTACTAAGGATTATTTATGTTAAAAGCAGTAATACCTGTTGCGGGTTTAGGTACTCGCATGCTGCCTGCAACAAAAGCAATACCTAAAGAGATGTTACCCCTTGTAGATAAACCTATTATACAGTACATAATAAAAGAATGTTATATGGCCGGTATCAATGAAATTATCTTTGTTACTCATTCATCTAAACATTCCATTGAGAATCATTTTGATACTTGTTTTGAGTTGAAATCATTGTTAGAACAAAAAGGAAAGCAGCAATTATTAAATGAAATCGAGGGCATTTGCCCCAAAAGTATAAAGATAATGCATGTGAGACAAGGCTGTTCAAGTGGCTTAGGGCATGCAATATTATGCGCAAAGCCATTGATTGGTGATAACGACTTTATCGTTGTATTGCCCGATGTCATTATTAATGAATATGACTGTAATTATGAATCTGATAATTTACCTGAAATGATTGACCGTTTTTACTCAACAGGCAAAAGTCAGATATTAATTGAGCGAGTCAATATAGAGCATGTGGAAAGTTATGGTATTGTCGATTGTCACCGAAACGGTGACGAGAGTGACCGCTTTCATGATATCTCCGCAATTATAGAAAAACCGAAAAAAGATAATGCTCCATCAAATCTCGCTATTGTTGGTCGTTATATTTTAAGTAAACATATTTGGCCATTATTAGAAAAAACACCTATTGGGGTAAGCGGTGAGATCCAGTTAACAGATGCACTTTCAATGTTACTGAAAACACACGCGATTGAAGGTTATCATATAAAAGGACGTTCTCATGATTGTGGTGACAAAATGGGGTATATGAAAGCATTCTTTGAATATAGTCGACAGCATCAAACTTTTGGTTATCAGTTTCATCGTTGGATAAAAGATCATGTGGAAGTTATCTAGTTATATGAATATATTCATACGATAACTCTTTTATGAATCAACTAAATCCAATCAGCAGTCTGATTTTCAATTTAACGTGCGAGTATAGATATTACTTTCTATTTTTTTGATAGTTAATTTAAAAACTATATTTTCATAAAATCAGGATTGGATTTTCATCATAAAAGAATAGCTAACTTATTAATAATAGAGTTTATTTTTTCTATTAGTGCAAACTATTGCTAATTATAAGAGATATGTTTTGTTACCAGATAAATAAGCACGCCAATGAGTGAAGATCTTGTTTATTATAAAGTAAATAGACTAGCTTGAGATTTCATAATGAATAAGTTCAGTTATCAGTTAAGTCAACAATAATTCATAAAAGTGGTTATCTCATTGTGTCGTTAAGTTAACAACTTTTCATTTAATGTTATTAATGGACTATTTTAAAAAATTCATAAAATAACAAATCATATTTTATTTTAAATGACAGCAGAGGCAAAAAATGAACATTAGAGATCTTGAATATTTAGATGCATTAGGAAAGTTTCTTAACTTTAAAAAGGCCGCACAATACTGCAATGTTGCTCAACCAACACTAAGTATTCAAATCGGAAAGCTTGAACATTATCTAGGGTGTTTTTTATTAGAAAGAACAACACGTCGAGTTAATTTCACACCATTAGGACTACAAATTTTAGAGCACAGTAAAATTATTTTAAAAGAAATAGAGGAAATTAAAAAAATCGCTCAACAATCAACAAACAATAATGTAAAAATATTCCATGTTGGTATTTCTGATTCATTACCAGAGTATTTTATTTCTTATATTACCGAAGCTGTCTTAAGTCGTGATCCTAGCATCAACTTAAACTTAACTATTGATAAATCTGAAGTACTTTTTTCACAATTGGAATCTATGTCTTTAAATTTACTGATTGTTTCATCAACAAAATGCCCTGATAACTTTATCTCAGCTTCATTGATTAATTTTCCCGTGAGCCATCAAATGGCAATTCTTAAAGCAAATAATGAACAGCCAACAAGCATTCTAGGCTCATACTCGGAAATCAAATCTAAAATTTGTTTTAGAAATGGAGATAAAAATATGGATAATTACTTACACATTGGCAACTTAATCAATGAATCTATAGACGCTTTATCGAAAAAGAATCATATCGCCTAACCCCTTTTATTTAAAAGAAGCGTACTTAATATCGAACATGACATTTCGATATTAAGTACGCTTTAACTGAAAATATTCGAATAATTTTTAACCACACATTAGCAACTTTTTGTTAACCTATTTCGTTATTCTCACTTACCCACTATTCAACAAACAAGCCTATTTGAAATATAGGAAAAGTACTTTTATATCTATTTTATGGGATAAAAAGGAATCTAAGTAGTATAAAATTTTATCAAAAATTAATGTAATTTTTAAATTTATTAAACAATTAATGAATTTTAACTACATGAATATAAAGATAATTATAAAAATAAAGCTTATTTCATTAAGATAAAAAACACTACAATGATCACATTATTATCATAAATCTTCAGTTTCAACGAAAAGTACCAGTGATTCTTTCTAAAATCTCTTTCCTATCTTCAAAGAACAGGCTTCAATTAAGAAACACAAAATAAACATAAAATTAACATAACTTAGATGCCAGCGAACCTATGTACCCAATTATACGCCGGCGCTCTTTGTGAGATAACGAGGTAGACATGAAACCAGAAGATTTTCGCTCAGATGCCAAACGTCCATTCACTGGCCAAGAATACCTAAAAAGCCTGCAAGATGGCCGCGAGATTTATATTTATGGTGAGCGTGTAAAAGATGTCACCACTCATCCTGCATTTCGTAATTCAGCCGCTTCGATAGGACAGTTATATGATGCACTCCATGATAAAGCAACTCATGACCAGCTTTGCTGGGGAACCGACACCGGAAACGGCGGCTATACCCACAAATTCTTCCGCTTCGCCAAAAGTGCCGATGAATTACGCCAACAACGCGATGCAATTGCCGATTGGTCACGCCAAAGCTATGGATGGATGGGACGCACTCCAGACTATAAGGCGGCATTCGCCAGTTGTTTAGGCGCTAACCCTGAGTATTACGGCCAATTTGCTGACAATGCGCGTCATTGGTACAAACGTATTCAAGAAAGTGGGCTGTATTTTAACCATGCGATCGTAAATCCACCTATCGACCGCCATAAACCCGCCGATGAAGTAAAAGATGTCTACATCAAACTGGAAAAAGAAACTGATGCAGGTATCATCGTCAGCGGCGCAAAAGTGGTCGCGACCAACTCGGCTTTGACTCACTATAACTTCATCGGTTTTGGTTCCGCACAAGTTATGGGAGATAACCCTGATTTTGCATTGATGTTTGTCGCGCCAATGGATGCCGATGGAGTGAAACTCATTTCACGCGCATCCTATGAATTAGTTGCAGGTGCAACAGGCGCACCTTTTGACTACCCATTATCAAGTCGTTTTGATGAAAATGATGCGATATTAGTGATGGATCATGTTCTGATCCCTTGGGAAAACGTCTTAATTTATCGTGATTTCGATCGTGCACGTAATTGGGCTGTACAAGGTGGTTTTGCACGTTTATTCCCATTACAAGCTTGTGTACGTTTAGCTGTCAAACTAGATTTTATCACTGGTTTATTACAAAAAAGCCTTGAATGTACAGGCGTTATCGATTTCCGAGGCGTACAAGCAGACTTAGGTGAAGTGGTTGCATGGCGTAATTTATTCTGGTCACTGACCGATGCAATGACTTCAGAAGCAAAAGCGTGGGAAGGCGGTGCATATTTACCAGATACTCAAGCGATTCAAACGTATCGAGTAATGGCACCAATGGCCTATACAAAAATTAAGAATATCATCGAAAGTAACGTAACGAGTGGTTTGATATATCTACCTTCTAGCGTGAAAGACATGAACAATCCAGAAATTGATAAGTATCTGGCAAAATATGTGCGTGGCTCTAACGGCATGGATCATGTAGAACGTATCAAGATCTTAAAACTCATGTGGGATGCGATTGGTAGTGAGTTCGGTGGACGTCATGAACTGTACGAAATTAACTATGCAGGTAGCCAAGACGAAATTCGTCTGCAATGTCTACGACATGCATATGGTTCAGGTAACATGAAGGCAATGACCGATATGGTTGACCGCTGTCTGTCTGATTACGATCAGCATGGCTGGAAACGCCCACATTTACATAACAACAATGATATTAATCAGTTAGATTCGCTGCTGAAGTAATCGGCAGCAGGAGGTCAATATGTCTTTAGAAAATGAACATCGCCTGCGTTTCAGAGATGCGATGGCAAGTCTTGGTGCAGCCGTTAACATTGTCACCACGGATGGTACTGCCGGTTGTTGCGGTATTACGGCAACAGCAGTCTGTTCCGTCACGGACACGCCACCCACTTTGATGGTATGCGTTAACCGCAACAGTGCTATGAATGCGGTCTTTCAAGAAAATGGCCGCCTGTGTGTCAACGTGCTTAACCATGAACAAGAAGAAATGGCTTGCCACTTCGCTGGAATGAAAGGCTCGACGATGGAAGAGCGTTTTGCTTGGAGTGTCTGGGATAGAGGTATTTTGCAGCAACCACTCTTGAAAGATGCTCTAGCGAATCTAGAAGGCGAAATTACCCAAGTGCAAGATATTGGTACGCATTCTGTTTACTTGGTTGAGATAAAGCAGATTATTGTAAGAGAAGAAGGTCATGGGTTAATTTACTTCAAACGTAAATTCCACCCTGTTATGCACCAAGTACTAGCAGTCACTGCATAACCTTTATTACAATAATGAATCAATGAGGCACCGTATAGCACGGTGCCTTTTTTATATGATTCACATTCCCCCCTCCCTCGCCTCTGCCTTACGCATTTAACCATACCTATGCGAGTTCCTTACCTCTGAATTAATGCTGTCACCCCTCTATCGGTCGGGGATACACGCTAATTCGCAATCAATTCGTCCATTATTCATTGTGCCTAGCTATATTTTTAATATCCCAACAAAAATTATGTAATTATATCGCCTGCCTAAATGTAAATTACCTATGTTTATAATTTTTTATAATCAATATGTTAGTACAAACTCGCCTTTTAATGTTAATGATTAGTTAACTAATTGAATGATAATAATTATTATTTACAATCGTATTACCAATTAACTTTAAATAATAATCGTCATGAATAAACATTCCATGAGGCCTGTTTCTCGGCTTCTTAAATTAATTATTGGTGTTAGTCCGTTTATGGCAAGCGGAATGATGGTTGCTTACGCTGAAACCCAAGTCTCAACTCAAGACATAACGCAATTAGGCCCACTAAAAGTTTCAGCAAAATCACAAAAAGAGTTGGATGCCGAGTTCCCTTATTTACAGCTCGGCTCTTCCTCTTATATCGATGGAAAAACAGTTGAAAGATTTCGAGGGAATTCCTCCGCTGATTTCTTACGTGGCGTCAGTGGGGTGCATCTAGGTGATATTCGTAACGGTGGCGCCCTTGATGTTAATATTCGGGGTCTACAAGGTCAAAGCCGCGTGCCTATTATTGTTGATGGAACACAACAATCAATCGATGTTTATCGAGGCTATGCGGGTGTACAGCAGCGGAGTTATTTAGACCCCGATTTGATTAGTCAAGTTAGCATCGACAAAGGCCCTACGCTTGCCACTGATGGGGCTGGCGCTATTGGTGGAGCAGTGCGTGTAACCACATTACAACCCGCTGACGTGATCCCTAAAGGCGAAACGTTTGGTGTTCGTTTAAGAGGTGGGATGGCAAATAATACCGTTTCAGAACGCTCAGGGTTTTATACAAAAATCAAAGATAGCGACGATGCAAATCAATGGCCGAATATGAACAGTCGATTCGGCAGTGTAGCGATGGCAACTGACCAAGATCGCTACCAACTCCTTGCAGCTTACGCTTATCGTAAACAGGGTAACTACTTTGCTGGTAAGCATGGTGCTGATCGCTACGAAAAAGCACATTATTCGACAACTGGCGGCACAGGAATGACGACAGCCGCAGTGATCGAAGCGTTTCCTGCTGGTAAAGAGGTACTTGATACACATAGCCGAAGTGAGTCTTGGCTGCTCAAAGGGATGGGGGAGCTAACTGAAAATCAAAAACTGGAGCTGATTTATCGCCGTTATGACGCAAGTTGGGGGGAAATTATGCCTTCAATGATTATGGCCCCGAACAGCAAAGGTGAATCAACACAGTTTGTTCCTAGTAAAATAACCATTGATGCTTTATCGGCAAAACACAATTTTAACCCTGATAATGACTGGCTCAACCTCACATCGGAGTTTTGGTATACGCGCTCAGTGAGCCGTATGTACAATGCCAACATCGGTAATGTTCCTGTGTTTGATTTATCAACAGAACAGCTACCTGATCCACAAAATGAAGAGTACAAACAAGGCTTATTATCGGATATTCGAGCTGATCGCTATGGCGTTAACTTAACCAATCGCTCTACGTTTGAAAGCCGTTTTGGTGAATTTAATTTAACCCTTGGCGGTTCTTTTCAACATGAAGATACAGGACCTAACTCCCCTATTTTAAAAGAAAATTTGCAGAAAAACCGTTTCTTACGTAGCGGCGTTCGCAAAGAGTACAGTCTTTCCAGTTCGTTGGAATATAAACCCGTAAACTGGCTAACACTTCAAGTTGGTGGTCGCTATACCGAATATAATGTGCGAGATAGAAATAGTACCGCTTACGCGGCAAAATCACGTACTCAAGAATATACGTTTGCTCGCCTGAAAAAGAATGGGGAATTTTTCCAAAAATGGCCCGAAAGTTGGTATATGGAATGGTGGCCTGATGAACAAGGTCATTACACCTTGGACTCATTAAAAAATACACCTTATGCCAATAGTACCCTAGGCGATAAATATGATTTCGATGACTTTGAGCGCGATCCTCGTCCACCAGAGCAAGCTATCTTGAAAAAAGAAGTCACAACCGAATACGCTTATACCAAACCCATGGAACGTCATGGACGCGACTTTAGCCCACAAGTCGGTATTGCATTTCATTTAGATGACACTAGCCAATTATATGTGAAATATAGCGAGGCCGTTAAAAATCCAAGTATTTTTGAATCAACTCTTGGCAATTGGACTTCTGTTCCTGCGGCTGATTTAAAACCCGAAAAAAATAAAGTTTTGGAGATCGGGGCTTCCACCGTCCAACATTCAATGCTAACAAGTGATGATAAGATGGCTGCGAAAGTTGCTTGGTTTAAAAGTGATTTGCACAATATGATCACGCGTGGTTACCATCCAAATAATTCATCATGGCTTATTGAAAACGTCGACCTGTATAAAACTTCAGGGATCGAATATCACCTCTCTTACGATCAGGGACGCTTCTATGCGGATGTCTCTGGAAACTACTACTTAGAAGCAAAGACTTGTGACGCCACAACCGCGAGTCGTATTCGTGGTTATGCCTATGGTGATCCAAACACACCTAATTGCGTCAATGGTGGCTTTGGTACTTCATTAGTTAATTTGACTAATCCCCCCAAATACACGATTAACACTACACTTGGCGTAAGATTATTAGAGGAGCGTAACTTAGATATTGGCGTGCGCCGTATTTATAATAGTGGACCAACGCATAAATTGAACCAGAATTGGCATACAGTGGGTATGACAGGAACACAATTAATTTATTTGTCGACAGTCACCTACGATGCCTATGCGAACTATCAGTTTAATCCAAATGCAGATATTAATTTAACGGTAACTAACTTAACCAACGAATATTATGTTGATCCAATGGCATTGAGTTTAATGCCTGCTCCTGGACGAACCTTCACGGTGGATTTTACTTATCGATTTTAATGTCCCTCTCCTGCCTTTATAGGCAGGAGAGTTTTAAGCCTGACTTAAGCGGCTTCTTCTGTTTTCAATCGTTGCATATAACGGTAATGTGAAAAGGTAACCAGCAATGCGACAAAAGCGATACCAGCCCCCAACATAAAGCCGCCTGAATACCCTATTGCAGCGGTCAATCCCACGAGCATCATTGAACTCGCTAATTCACCAATATCACGAGTGCTTTGCACTGCGGTCATATCTGTGCCTGCTTGATGGTAACGTGATGCAAACTGCATGCCTGCGGTCATGATAGCAACAGAGGTAATACCTGCTGACAAGGAACCAAGAACGATACATGTCGCCACTAACCCCATTATCACACCATTCACTGATTGCACCATCCAAAGTAAAGAGGATAGCAGTGCAAACAGTAAACCGAATGAAAAGGCCCGCCAAACACCTATCTTACCAATCAGCCATGCGCCACCGCCGCATCCTAATATCAAGGTTACCATTCCACCAGCCATCCCCATTTTGCCGATCTCCGCTAAAGACCAGCCTGCATCATTGAGGAATAGTTTAGCCAATCCAAACCCTGAAACAGCAGTGACAGCGGATAACAGTGTTAATAATAATAATCGAGTAGCACCACGCCGTTTAAAGGTGTTTAACAGACTTGCTTTTTCAGCGACAACGCTTGTCTGTGTTTTTTTCAGTGGGCATACCGCAATAAACAATAAGCTCAATAATGGTACGCACGCCAAAATTGCCAATGACATATGTTGGCCTAAAGAGTCGCTCATCATCATCAAGCCTGCGCCGCCAATAAAAAAGCCAGCCATCACCCCCGCTATCTGTATCGCATTAATTTTAGATAGCATTGCGCTATTGACTTGCTCTGCCGCCATTCCATCTGTGGCAATATCTTGGGTTGCACTCGCTAAAGAGGAAAGACAAAGTAATGCTACACACGCGATAGCATTTTCCACAGAAAACCCAATCACACTGAGTGAAAACATGCTCACAGTGACCACCACTTGCATTGGAATGATCCAACTTTTACGACGTCCTAATGTCTTTCCCCAATGGTTATCAACAAAAGGTGCCCAGAGGAATTTAATCACCCAAGGTAGTCCAACTAAGGGTAAAAAAGCTAATACACTCAGCTCACTGCCATCATGGCGTAAAAATGTCGGCAACGCATCCATTGCAACGCCCATTGGAATGCCTTGTGCAAGATATAATAACCCTAAGGTCACGACTAACTGTTTATTCTGTAATAGATCTTTCATATCCACTCCGATCACTTTTTTGTGGTGCGGACAATTTCGCAACACATACAAGTGCTAATAACAAAAATACGCCACAAAACAGCAAGATAAAATTAATTCGAGTCAAGTAGGCCGGCTGTTGCCATAGGGAACAAGCTAACGCGATGAAAAATAGCAAAGCAGATAATGAGGCAATCAGAATCAACATCTGGCGTCTATGCTTAACCACCATACACATGACCCAAATGGCGCCCCAAAATAGAAAAAATACACGCATTGGCAATGAGAATGACAAGGACATCACGACAAGTAATCCGCTCGTTGACAACAACAATCCGCCACAACATCCCACTATTACCCCTGAAATAGGTGAATCTGAGTGCCGCCAGCACCACATTGCCAACCCACTTGCGACCAATACACAGCCGCTAAAGCCAGCAATAAAATGTAAAACGCTCAACACCATGTCGAGTTTCGGTAGCCATTGATATTGACCATAATGCAGTGGCTGGATACTGATAAAAGCACGAGTCCAAAATGCCTGCTCAGAAGAGTCTCGAATGCCCGTTAGCTGCCCTTTATGCAAATCGAAACGGTATTGTTCAAAATTCGCACTACTGGGTTGCCCTGCCCGCACGCCCCCCACAATCAACACGTTATCGCGGCGCATTAATATTTGAGGTGTGAATGATGGATAGGATTGTTCAAGCAATGTGAGAACTTGCTCGGGTTGGTAGCGGCCTTGTGTAGGCGGCTGGCTGGCTATCTCTCGAAAATCCCCCATCAATTGTTGCATCACTAATTGAGGATGATCAGGATTGACACTGCTTGCCAGCCCAACGGTACCTAAAGCGCCTACCCCTGATAATGCTCCCGTGACAGCAAACAGAATTAGCCATGGGTAACACCATAACCCCAACCCATTATGGAGATCATGGATCAATAAACGTAAATTTCGCCAACGAGGTATCTGCATCATGGAAGCTAGCTTACGTCGGTTAATAATAAAGCCACTGATTAAGAGTACTGCTAGTGCAAAACCAAATAGGCTGATAAAAATGCGTCCGGGAAAATCCATAAAGAGGCTCTTATGCAAAGTTACCAACCACATTGCGGGTGTATTTTGCACTAAAGGCTGGCCAGATATTGCGCTATAGCTGTTATCACATTGCCCTATTCCAAGGCAAAACGTGATCGTCGGATTAGCAGGTTGAGGTAGCTGCACTAATGTTGAGTCAGGCTGTCGTGCTAATAATTGCGATAATGGTAAGTGCTCGCCCGAAAGCGGGGCTTTATTCCACCAAAGACGCAAGGCGTCGCTGCCTAAGCTCCAAGTACCACTCAACATGATCACAAATAAAAAAACACCTAAAAATGCCCCCGCACTACGATGCAAATTAGACATCCGGCGTATAAGAGGTACCGTCATAATCCCCCCTGCCAAAACAGTATTAACAATGGAATTGGCCACCATCCATAACTGCGCAATAACATTTGCTGCCACCCTTGGGCCGTTAAACTGTAGACAAACATGCCTATAGTGATAAAAACCGAAAGGAAAACAGCGCCATAAAGGCGGTTTAATGGATCAACGGAAGGGTATAGCTGGGCTAATGATAGGGAGAGCACCACTCCCCCAATCAAAGTACCAATGACTGCGATGACACTGACTAATTTCATTAAAAATCAGCCTTTACCGTCAACATCACATTGCGAGGGTCGCCATAACGGTTATTCCATTGCGGTGAGAACAACCCGGAATAGTAGCGACGATCAAATATGTTATTTAGGTTAACGGCTGCTGTCCACGTTTCATCAATTTGATAACCTAAACGTGCATTAAACAGCGCATAGCCCCCTTGGCGTAAGGTGACATTGCCGTTGGTCGTGCTATAGGCACTTTGTGCTTGCATACCACCACCAACGCTCCATTTACGCTCATCCCAAGGAAGGTCATAATTTGTCCAAACCCGTAGCATATGACGTGGGGTTAAGGTGTTATAAGCATTCCCTTTATTTTGGCTATCATCACGATACTTGGTATCGGTGTAAGTATAACCAACAGAGACATCCCAAAATGGGGTAATGTAGCCAACACCTTCTAATTCAAAACCCTGACTACGAACCTTTCCACCGCTGATAAAGTAGTTATCGAAACCACCAGTTGGATGATCCGGATCTATTTGAGGGTTATTTTTAATATCTATTTGATACACCGCACCAGATAAGTTTACGCTGCCATTAAGCAACCCTGCCTTAATCCCTGTTTCCAACGTTTGCCCTTCCACAGGCTTAAGCATTTTGCCACTCCACGTTTTCGCCGTTTGTGGCTGGTACACGGTTGAATAACTGCTATACCAAGACCAATCTTTTGCAAAATCCCAAATCACACCACCGTATGGCGTGATACGGCCATTTTCCGTGAATTTAGCGCTTGGTGATTTCAGTTCCCACCAACTATCACGGGCACCAATAATCACCGTTACAGGCTCCACAACCTTAATTCTGCCCATCCCATATACGCCTTTTTGGGTCGTCTTGGTTGCTCCGGGTGAACTGTATTGGCCTATTTTAGGCTTAGGCACACTATGGGGATCCCAACGATAAACATTCACCGGAACATTCAGTGCAGGGTCAAACTCAGCGCTATACTGTTTTTCACTCGCATGAGAATAATTCACGCCCATGATCACATCATGTTTTTGCCCCCAACCTTCAACCTTGCCATTTAAGCTTGTATCCAGGCTGATTTGTTCGTTGCGGAATTTATACGCGCCTCCCATTAGCATGGCTCCATCCCCTGTTTCAGGGTCGATATTTCCCCATGCCCCCGCATAAATAAGCCTTGCATTAACGTGCTGATATTCGGTATTGAGCTTATACTGCCAATCATCGTTGATTTGGTGTTCAATGGCGGCAAAAGTACGGGTGGTATCCCATTTAAAACGATCCCAATCCACATCAAGATAGGTTTTACGAGGTAGATGTAAATCGCTACCATCTTTCCCCATCGGCACACCTGCCATATTGGTTACTGAATCGATTGTTTGATATTGCGCTCCTACCCGCAGCAACGTGTCCGGCGTTAGGTCGGCATCAACAGTGGCATACATTAAACGCGTCTTCTGATCGGAAACATCATAGAAGAAATCTTTATCTTCCCATGCCATAACAAAGCGTCCGCGAACACTCCCCGACTCATTAAGCAAGCCACCTACATCGGCCTCACCCCGATAACGATTCCAACTCCCGGCTGTTAAACTGAGTTTTGCCATGTCCTCTTTTGGCGCATGCTTACGTACCATATTGACTGTCGCAGCAGGATTGCCCATACCGTGAAGCAACCCATTGGAGCCACGTAAAATCTCAACACGCTCATAGACCGCCATATCCTGTGGAGAGCTGGCCATATTACCGAGCAATGCCGGAACACCATCAATTTCAAAAGAGTCAATCTGAAAGCCGCGCACATAATAAGCGGTAGTCAACTTCACATAAGGGGCACTTGTCACCCCTGTCGCCCTTTGCATAACGTCATCAAGCGTTTGTAAGTTTTGTTTTTCGATTTGTTCACGATCAATCACACTGACCGATTGCGCTACTTCTCTTGGCTTTAAGGCTATTTTTCCTAATGTAGTGACACCCGGCTCAACATAGTCATCATCAACACTCGATAGGGTAGTGACTTGCATAACATCATGTTTAGATTGAGAGCTTTCTTCTGCCCCGACTGAAAAGGCCCACGGTGCAGTTGCCAAAAACAATGCACAGGGCGCTAATTTGAGCCCTGATAAGCGCTGAGAGTGATGAACAGACAACATTTTCTACCCTAAAAAAGTTAAATGATAATTGTTATCAATTTAGCAATTTATGGGATTGGTTACTTTCGAATGCCGGATTTTGTCTATCGCTATCCGGCAACAACTAACGTTTTTTGAGTTGATTTGGCGAGAGACCAAAACGCTTACGAAATGCAACAGAGAAATGGGCTGGGGTATAACCAACCTGATAGGCGATGGTCGAAATGTTGGCGTCATGCACCGTTAACAATTGATACGCGGTATCTAAACGATACTCCTGTAACCAACCATAAATACTATTACCAAATAACTGGCGGAAGCCTTGGGTCAACTTACGCGTATTCATGCCAACACGCTTAGCTAATACATCCAAACTTGGAGGGGATTCTAACTCTTGCATCAAAATAGCTTTTGCCATGTGTAGATTATCAATCTCACGTTGGCGTAATTTTGGGGCTGTTTGTACTGGTTCATGTAAAAAATGATGTAAACACAGCGCAGTAATTTCAGTTACCTTGGCACCTAAATAAAGTTGGTGTAACGAAGGATGGGTTGGACAAGTAAATAACTGCTGCGTCATCGCTAATACACTCGCAGGGATCGCGAAATGGCGTAGTTGAGCTTTATGAGAGGGATAGCAGCTATCAGGCAAAACTAATTGATGCTGTTCAAGCCACTCAGGTGAAATATCAATCATTGTATATTTCATTGGTTGGCAGGCGCGAAACAGGTTGCATAACTGATAGCTTTTCTGGCTGCCAGAGAGTATCAATGAGGGTGAATTCACTTCGACATTATGTCCAGAGCTGCTACGACAACCCATTGCGCCTTGATGTATGGCCACTAACTTCAGGCCTGCCTGTTGTTCTTCATCAATCCCAAGATCATGCGGGATCACAAACTCACCACGACTGATCCTGATAAAAGCACCAATCGAGTAATCTTCACGATGGGAATGAGCTTGATTAAGTTTGTCTTCAGAACACTGCTGCATGATCTTTTTCGAAACAAAGGCTATGTGCCTGCTATCTTGTCAAAGAAACAAGAAAATAACAATCATTATCATTTGCAATTTGTGCATTAAAACCTATTTGATACTGAATAGCTTAGCGTAATGTTTTGGATTAAGACGCAAAAAAAGAAATAATGTTATTAATATCATTAAGATATGTGCGCCCCATACCCAAGCGAAACTTTGGCTGATTTCATGTAGCCATGCCGCAAAGAAAGGACCAAAGGCCGCAATAATAAATCCACCAGCTTGCATCAGAGAGGTTAACGCGCCAGCGCTTGCAGGATGAGGCAAATGATCAAGAGACGTAATAATACTTAGTGCAAAACACCCACCCAGCCCTATACCGATTAAACAAACCCATAAAAAAGGCACTGAATGAGGAAATACCACTAAACCAGCAAAACCAATTGCTTGGCTACATAGCGTTACCACCAACCAAAATCGACGATCAATATTATGGGAAGCTAAAACAGGGATTAACAAAGCCGATAATGCTTGAAATACACTCAATAAAGCGACAAGTGAACCACTTTTTGCACTACTCATACCTTGTTCAATAAAAAAGGGGGCTAACCATGTTACGACTGAACCATATCCCGCATTAACAAGACCAAAGCCAACCATAAGCAACCATGCTCTTGGTTTTGTTAAAAACTGCAAAACTGCCCCTTTTCCAGCATGTTGATGAGAAGCTGAAGAGCGTATATTGGCAATAATGGCGAATAAAGCAAATAAAGCGGGTAATGCCATCCACGCTAAAGCGGCTTGCCAATGACCAGACTCATGAGTGCAAGATGGTATCGCTTCATGACATGAGAAATTAGCAATAAGGGGCGTTAATTGTGCACCTATTGCTCCCCCTGCCATCAACATCGCCGAATAAAGCCCTGTCATTGCGGCCATTTTTTGTGGAAAACGTAATTTAATTAATCCAGGAAAAACGGCTTGAATATAAGCAGCTCCGACACCACAAATAAAAGCCGTTATGAGCAATTGCGCACTGTCAGCAACAAATAAGCGGCATAAGGAACCGATGAACAACAATAACATTGCCAGACTAATACCTAAGCGCTCTCCCAACCTTTGGTTAAGCGCAGGAACAATTAAGGCTCCTATTCCCATTAATAGCATAGGCAATAAGGTGAGTAATGAAATACCTTGATAAGTCATCCCCGTCGTTTGCATAATGCCATCAATCAGTGGGCCGGGGCCGGTCATAAACGGCCTTAAATTAATCCCGACCAATACGATTGTCAGTACTAAACCCAGCGATGCTGTTTGACGTTCACTCATTAATGTTGTTGTTCCCGCCAAAAAGTATAAAGTGCTGATTGCGTTTCATTTTCTGGCTTTAATTGTACAAAAGTCAGTCCGCTTTGCTGTTGTGGCTCCACTCTAAGTGCCTGTGCAATTGCTTCTGTTGATAAGCCAAATGGCTCTGCATCTTGATTTGAATAAGCGTAAATAATTCGTGAAATCCCTGCCATACGCATTGCCGCTAAACACATTGGGCATGGTTGTCCGCTCGCATAGACCACACAATCCTCTAATCGAGTGCGCTGAAGGATCTCCCCTGCTTGTCTTAAAGCCATTAGCTCTGCATGCGCTGTGGGATCACACAATTCAAGCATCTGATTAACCCCTGTTGCAATGACTTTACCATCACAAACAATCACGGCTCCGAAGGGACGGCCACCCGTTTTAACATTTTCTTTAGCCAGTGAAATTGCTTGTCGCAAAAACTGTTTATCTAACATTACTTAGCTCCTGAATTTTCAAGAATTTCAACTAGATTGTCATAACCCTTTTGCTTGGCCAACGCTAACGGAGATTTCCCTGAAGCGTCCGCTAAATTGACATCGGCGCCACCTTTGATCAATTGAGTCACAATAGCCGCATATTTTTCACTACCATCACCCAGTATGATTGCCTCTATCAGAGCCGTCCAGCCTAATCTGTTTACATGATTAACGTCGACTCCCGCATCAATTAAAGTTTGTACCGTTTTTACATGCCCGCGCTCTGCGGCAGGAATTAATGCTGTTCCACCATAGCGGTTAGTGCTTTTCAAATCCGCGCCATGGGCTAGGGTCATTTCTAAAATTTCCTGTAATCCCCTAGCCCCTGCATATAAATAAGGGGAATCTTGTATTGCATCGCGTGCATTCACATTGGCACCTTGTTCAATTAAAAATTGAGCCACCTCGATTTGATTAGCATGTGTTGCCGCCATTAAGGGAGTACGCAAACGTAAGTCGCGTTGCTCAATATCTGCTCCTTGTTGAATAGCTTGGGTAACCGCCGGCAAATCCCCTTTTTCAGCCAAAGCGACTAGAGATGATGAATTTGCCTGTGCAAATGATTTAACAATAAATATCAATGATATACTAAGAATAACTAACATATAGCCTAGCCATTTGGCTGGCAAAAATAGTGTTTTCATTGCACCCCTCCTCTGTAATCTATTTAATCTACTGAAAATATATGCTATTTAAAAATTAAATATTCAAATTCTAGGTATCTATAAAATGAATACGTTATTAAATTTGGTCTTACTTAAAACTTTTATTGCGGTGGCAGAGACCGGCAGCTTCACTGTCGCTTCACAACATTTAAACTCGACTCAATCCACTCTGAGCCAACAGATCCAGCGCTTAGAAGCCTTAGTGGGCCAGCCTTTATTGATACGCGCCCATCGAATGCTCACATTAACTGAAACAGGTGAAATCCTGTTCAGTTATGCCAAAAAAATTATCGCACTCAATGATATGTTTTTTATGAAAATTACGGGCAATGCGGTGATCCAAACGTTACGTCTTGGTTTCCCTGAAGATTTTGCTTCTGGGCAAGTTACACCAACCCTTGCGACGTTTATGCGTGACCACCCGAACATTCGTTTAGAGGTTACCAGTGGTTTAAGCCGCCAACTTCATCAACGATACCAGCAAGGTGAACTCGATTTAATTATAGTGAAGCAACGAAAAGGTGAATTTAAGAGCCATTATCGTTGGCCAGAACCTTTATGTTGGCTAACAAGCACTAATAATCAACATGTTAATGCCGATTCTTTGCCTTTGATTGTTTTCCCTGAAAATGGCTTGTATCGTAACGATATGTTCCGCTTACTGGATATTGAACAGCGCCCTTGGCATATTACCTATACTTGCACAAGCCTTGCTGGTATTCAAAGCGCCATTACCGATGGCCTTGGCATCAGTTTATTACCACTGCGAGCTAAGCTACCACAGCATCGTATACTGACTGCACAAGAAGGCTTTCCAGATGCAGAGGAGATGGAAATTGCTCTGCATGTCCATGGCAATTCAGAAGTGGTTTTAACGCTAGCTGAACGCCTAGCACGACAATTTGAACAACTTTGATAAAGAACATGATATGCAGAAACTCTTTGATCACCTAATCACACTAGAAAAAAAGCTACATCATTATTCAAATAGAGATAATTTAGAATTTCTTGAAAATATTCTGCACCCAGCGTTTTTAGAATTTTGCCGCTCTGGTGTGAGCACCGATAAAACAGAGACACTTTTAGCCCTCACTCAAGCTAATAATTTATTGGAAATTCACTCCGAAAATTTCCAATGTGCACAGATAGATGCGAATACAGTGCTCATCACCTATTTAAGTTTTCAACTTGATAATGGGATACCTATTAAACAAACACTACGCTCATCGATTTGGAGCAAAAATCAGCACAACCAATGGCAGCTCCGTTTCCACCAAGGAACACCACGTTCGTTATAAATGCTTTTTTGCTGCATCGTAAACGTCATTACGATGCAGCTTTCCTATGACATATAAACAAATTTCGTTTATTTACTCTATGCAATTTCATGGCTACTATTTTATTTGTTTATTAAAAATAATATCTAATAAATTTAAATAGTTAATGGAATAAATAAAAGGAATTTCAAATGAAAAGACACCCTATTCGACCTAGCTACGACCCCTATAATTGTAATAGTGGTATACCTCATATACCTGATACACACTGGGATCCACATTCAAAAGCATGGGAGTTCAATGATCTACAAGTTAATCATGACTTCATCCCAGCAAGCTGGCCGCCTGAAGTCAAGGATGCATTAAAGAACAATATTTATCTTGTTTGTGGTGAAAAGAATTGTCCGTACCTTAAAGAGAAAAATTTTCAAGAATGAATGAAAGCGATCAATAGTGGTGATAAGACGGGTGCTTTAAGAATTTACAGTCAAAGATTTGCGCAATTCAGGAATATGAAAAAAAGTATGATTATGGCGAGTTTAGATAGAGCCAGAGTCGCAAGGGAAAGACAAGGTCCATGTGGTTATTCAGGGCCTATACGGTCAACAGGTATTATTGCAATGCCAGGGATATAGAGTGCGTGGAAAGATCTCCTCACAAGTATGCCAAATGAAATTACTTATACTCCCCATTCGTATACCGTTAATTTTAATAATTCATCAAACTTAGAGTCATCATTTGATGTGGGGATTAAATATCCAATATCTAGTGGAATGAAAACGGTTAATACAGTGGGACCAGGAGCTTATCTTATTGACGCTACTGGTGGTGGAACTGCAAGTATACGCATAAAATCACATTCAGTACCTATCACGGTCAGTATAAGCTTCCCTAAATAATTCATTATCTAACTATATAAAACTAAAAGAAGTACAACGTGATTTCTTTTAGTTTTTAGCATTTCGCCCATAGCTTTCTAAAATATTATTTATTACTTTTTTATCCGAAAATGCCTGTCTATATCCATTTTCAGATTGTATTTCCCCTGCGATATACGTTTGAGAAATTTTATTTACACCGAAGTAAAGGGATACCTTTTTACCAATATTTTTACTCAGAAGAGAGTTAAATCTTTCCGAACATTTAGGTGTTCTATTGATCTCAATATTCAAAACATAGTCATTTTTTAACTCTGAATGTCCCAATTGAAGTACTGAAACACACTCTTTTTCTAAAATAAACTCATCATTTTCAAATTTATAGACGAGCCTATCGTTGTTACCTGCCACTGAACAACCTATTGATAAGACACCAACAATAGCGATTAAAAAATTCTGGTTCCATCGACTCACTCAAATATCTCCTTTATAACAAATAAAAAATAATAACTTCCATCTTAGCTTGTTATACATTTAGTTTTAGTGCTCAAAAATACAAAAATCCCCCAGTAAGATAACCCTACTGGGGGATTGATTTAGCGATTAGCTTGGTTAACCAAGCCTAAGCACAATTATAGAACGTCAACACAGTTCAGTTCTTTGAATGCTTGCTCTAAACGAACAACCATGGATTCTTGACCTTTACGCAGCCATACACGTGGGTCATAGTATTTTTTGTTAGGCTTGTCATCACCTTCTGGGTTACCCAACTGACCTTGCAGATAACCTTCGTTCTTTTTGTAGTAGTTCAGGATACCTTCCCAAGTTGCCCACTGAGTATCTGTATCGATGTTCATTTTGATAACACCGTAGCTAACCGCTTCTTTGATTTCAGCAGCGCTTGAGCCAGAACCACCGTGGAAAACGAAGTCTAGGCTGTTGTGAGGCAGATTAAATTTCTCAGAAACATAGTCCTGTGAGTTACGTAGAATTTTTGGCGTTAACTGGACGTTACCTGGCTTATAAACACCGTGAACGTTACCGAAAGAAGCCGCGATAGTGAAACGTGGGCTGATTGCGCTCAGTTTCTCATACGCGTAAGCAACGTCTTCTGGTTGAGTGTACAGCGCAGAGCTATCCATACCGGTGTTATCAACACCGTCTTCTTCACCACCAGTACAACCGAGTTCGATTTCCAGCGTCATATCGATTTTCGCCATACGAGCCAGATATTTAGCACAGATCTCGATATTTTCTTCCAGAGTTTCTTCAGACAAGTCGATCATATGTGAAGAGAACAGAGGCTTACCGGTTTTCGCGTAATGTTTTTCACCTGCATCTAACAAACCATCAATCCATGGCAGCAATTTACGTGCGCAGTGGTCAGTATGTAGGATCACAGGAACACCATAATGCTCAGCCATTTGATGAACATGATGTGCGCCAGAGATTGAACCCAGAATAGCGGCTTGTTGCCCTTCTGCTTTCAAGCCTTTACCCGCGATAAAAGCCGCACCGCCGTTAGAAAACTGAACAATAACTGGAGCACGTACTTTCGCTGCCGCTTCAAGTACGGCATTAATTGAGTCTGTACCGACACAGTTCACCGCTGGCAATGCGAAGTTATTTTCTTTGGCAACTGCGAAAACTTTCTGTACATCATCACCTGTGAGAACACCCGGTTTTACAAAATCAAAAATTTTAGACATTTGAAAAGGTCCTGTGTTAAACAGGCTGCCTACGCAGCCTGTTGTTCATGACAAATTAATTACGCTTTAGCACGTTCTTCCAGCATCACAACCGCCGGCAGTTTTTTACCTTCAACGAATTCAAGGAATGCACCGCCGCCTGTTGAAATGTATGAAATCTTATCCGCAATACCGAATAAATCGATAGCCGCTAATGTGTCACCACCACCCGCGATAGAGAAAGCTTCACTATCAGCGATTGCACGTGCAACGATTTCGGTTCCTTTACGGAAGTTAGGGAATTCAAAAACACCAACTGGGCCATTCCACAGAATGGTTTTAGCATTTTTCAGAATTTCAGCCAGACGCTCAGCAGACTCGTCACCTAAGTCGAGGATCTGCTCATCATCTTTAATTTTAGTACTTGATTTTAATGTCGCTTCCGCAGTTTCAGAGAACTCCGTTGCTACACGGACATCAGTCGGTACTGGAATATGGCAGTTTGCCAATAATTTTTTCGCTTCTGGGATCAGATCCGCTTCATATAAAGAGCGACCAACATTATTACCTTCAGCGGCAATAAAGGTGTTTGCAATACCACCACCCACAATTAATTGATCGGCAATTTTAGAGAGTGAATCTAAAACGGTCAGTTTTGTCGATACTTTTGAACCACCGACAATCGCCACCATTGGGCGAGCAGGGTTATCCAGTGCTTTACCTAATGCTTCAAGTTCAGCGCTGAGTAGAGGACCAGCACAAGCAACTGGCGAGAATTTAGCAACGCCATGCGTTGACGCTTGAGCACGGTGAGCGGTACCAAAAGCATCCATGACATAAACATCACACAGTGCAGCATACTGTTTTGACAGCGTTTCATCGTCTTTTTTCTCGCCTTTATTGAAGCGAACGTTTTCCAAAACGACTAACTCGCCTTCCGCGATATCCACGCCACCTAAATAGTCTTTGACTAAACGAACCGGGTAATCAATCTTTTCAGCCAGATAGTCAACAACAGGTTGCAGTGAAAATTCTTCATTATACTCGCCTTCAGTCGGACGACCGAGGTGAGATGTGACCATGACTTTAGCACCTTGCTTGAGAGCAGTTTCAATTGTTGGTAATGAAGCACGGATACGTGCATCAGAAGTAACTTTGCCATCTTTTACAGGAACGTTTAGGTCAGAACGGATGAAAACGCGTTTACCCGCTAGGTCCAAATCGGTCATCTTAATTACAGACATGGTGAATCCTCTTGTTGATTCTCTATAAAGTTTTCATTAATGGCTGTGTGGGTCATAGTCTACCCTACCGTCTGTCAGCCGTTAATTAGTTGAAACCTGTTGCTGCCATCGCTAAAGTTGTATCTAGCATCCGGTTAGCAAACCCCCATTCGTTATCACACCAAACAAGGGTTTTAATTAAATGCTTACCGCTCACTCTCGTTTGTGTGCCATCAACAATCGCACTGTGCGGATCATGATTAAAATCCATCGAGACTAACGGTAATTCAGTATAGTCTACTATACCACGAAAATGTCCATGCGCGGCGCTTCGCAAGAGTTGGTTTACCGTTGCTACGCTAACATCACTGTGCACGGTAACACTCAAATCAATGGCTGTCACATTGGTTGTCGGTACACGTACCGATATCGCCTCAAAATGATTTTGAAATTTTGGAAAAATTCGCGTAATACCCGCTGCTAGCTTAGTATCAACCGGAATAATTGATTGGCTGGCAGCTCGCGTTCTTCTTAGGTCATGATGATAAGCATCGATAACAGGCTGATCATTCATTGATGCATGGATTGTTGTTACCGTGCCTGACTCAATACCGAACGCATCATCTAACAGTTTAATGATCGGAATAATACAGTTTGTGGTACAAGATGCGTTTGAAATAATTTTATCGTCAATTGTTAGACTATCATGATTAACGCCATAGACAACTGTCGCATCAAGATCATCCGAGCCAGGATGGGAGAAGAGCACTTTTTTAGCGCCCGCATCGAGGTGAGCTAAGCCATCTGCGCGAGAACCGAATGCCCCACTACAGTCAAGCACAACATCAACTCCAAGTTCTTTCCAAGGTAGCGAACTGATATCAGGTTGATGAAAGAGACGAATATTGTCATCGCCGACCTGCAACAGCGAACCGCTAAGGCGGACATCCCAAGCAAAGCGACCATGGCTTGAGTCATACTTCAGCAAATGCGCAATCCCTTCAGGGCTTGCCAGCTCATTAACCGCGACAACCGTAATTTCAGCACGTCGCCCAGACTCATATAAAGCCCTTAGTACACTCCGTCCGATCCGACCGAAGCCGTTAATCGCCACTTTTATTGGCATCCTACACCTTGAATTTCAACAAAATCACACGGCTGATAAGGATAACTGACTCACACAAACTCTACTGCTGATTTTAACGGTCAAACATCAAAAATGTGCTTCACTCGACACTTTTGAAATTTTTTAGCTTATTGACCACAGCAACTGAAACGGTTCAGCTATTTAAGAATTAGATTAAGGGATATAGACACAGAACGCAATAGTCAAAACACATGAAATGCACAAAAAAACAACGCCCCTACAGCAAAATTGATGTAAGGGCGTATTTCACTCTTTCTTACGACCCGTAATTAGGCCGTAAAATAATTACTTCAGCAATGACTTAGCAGCTTTCACTGCGCTTTCAACAGTGATACCGAACTCTTTGAATAGTTCTTCAGCAGGTGCTGATTCACCAAATGTATGCATACCAACGATAGCCCCATTGAGACCTGTATATTTGAACCAGTAATCTGCAATGCCTGCTTCAATAGCAACACGCTTAGTCACACTTGATGGTAGAACGGCTTCACGGTATGCCGCGTCTTGTTTATCAAATACCTCGGTTGAAGGCATTGAAACAACACGTACTTTACGGCCTTCGCCAGTCAGTTGGTCAGCGGCTTTCACTGCTAACTCAACTTCTGAACCTGTCGCGATAAAGATAAGCTCCGGCTGACCATCGCTATCTTTCAGGATATAAGCCCCTTTCTCGATCTCCGCTAATTGCTTAGCAGTACGTGGTTGCTGCTCCAGATTTTGGCGAGAGAAGATCAGCGCACTTGGGCCATCTTTACGCTCGATAGCGTATTTCCATGCGACAGCAGATTCAACTTGGTCACATGGACGCCATGTATTCATATTAGGCGTTACACGTAAGCTAGCTAATTGCTCAACAGGTTGGTGAGTTGGGCCATCTTCACCCAGACCGATAGAGTCGTGAGTATAAACAAAGATACTACGCACTTTCATCAATGCAGCCATACGCACAGCATTGCGTGCATATTCAACGAACATGAGGAATGTTGCACCATAAGGAACAAATCCACCATGTAAAGCAATACCATTCATGATTGCTGACATACCGAATTCACGTACACCATAATGGATGTAGTTACCCGCTTTGTCTTCATTCAATGGTTTAGAGCCAGACCACATAGTCAAGTTACTTGGTGCTAAGTCAGCAGAACCACCTAAGAACTCAGGCAAGACTTTACCAAAGGCTTCTAAAGCATTTTGTGACGCTTTACGGCTAGCGATGTTGGCAGGATTTGCTTGCAGATTTTCAATAAATTTCTTCGCTTCTGCATCAAAATTAGCAGGCAATTCACCCGCCATACGGCGAGTAAATTCTTCAGCTAATTCAGGGAAGGCTTTTGCGTAAGCGGCGAACTTATCATTCCAAGCCGCTTGTTTTTCTTTACCAGCTTGACGGGCATCCCATGCTTGATAGATATCTTGTGGGATTTCGAATGGACCATACTGCCACTCTAGATTTTTACGTGTTGCCGCAATTTCGGCATCACCTAATGGTGCACCGTGAACAGATTCTGTACCTGCTTTATTTGGGGAACCAAAACCGATCACGGTTTTACACATAATCAGCGTTGGTTTATCTGTTTCGCGCTGTGCTTCTGTGACAGCAGCATGAATTTGATCGGCATCGTGACCATCGATATCACGAATAACATGCCAGCCATAAGCTTCAAAACGTGCTGCGGTATCATCAGTAAACCAACCTTGTACATGACCGTCGATAGAGATACCGTTGTCATCATAAAACGCAATCAGTTTATTTAATTTCAGTGTCCCTGCTAGAGAGCACACTTCGTGTGAGATACCTTCCATCATACAACCATCCCCCATGAACACATAAGTGTGATGGTCGACGATGTCATGGCCTGGGCGGTTAAATTGCGCCGCTAAAGTGCGTTCAGCGATAGCAAAACCGACTGCGTTTGCAATACCTTGCCCTAATGGACCTGTGGTGGTTTCAACGCCTGGAGTATAGCCATATTCAGGGTGGCCTGGTGTCTTAGAGTGGAGTTGACGGAAGTTTTTTAGCTCATCGATAGATAAGTCATAACCCGTCAGATGCAGCAAGCTATAGATCAGCATTGAACCATGGCCATTAGAGAGAACAAAACGGTCACGGTTAGCCCAGTGTGGATCTGCTGGGTTATGATTCATATAGTCACGCCACAGAACTTCAGCAATATCGGCCATGCCCATAGGCGCGCCAGGGTGCCCTGATTTTGCTTTTTGAACCGCATCCATACTTAGAAAGCGGATAGCATTAGCAAGGGTTTTACGAGTCGTCATTAGTATACTCCAGGTCGGATAAAAACGTACTTAAACCAATTTTCACAACGCAATACGGAATTATTGCACTTTTTCATAGGCAAACTATGAAACTAACGCAATTTGCTCCATACAGCAATTATTCGCTACATTTGTGCCCGCGAATCGTCAATAAATTAAGCCATTTCAGAGCTGAATCCTTTCCATTGCGCAAAATATCACTTAAAGATGAGTTTTTTGCGCAATTCATTACCCTTATTAAACCTGAGTTTACCATCAGGGATCAAGGTGATTTATGCTTCTTATGCATTTAGAGATAACAATAGTGATTATTGACAAATTTTGCTATGAAAAATTGGCTGATTAGATAGGAGATAAACATGTGCTCTACATATCGAAACAAAAAATCCCCTTTCGTTATACGACTTGGTTATAATCTCGATACAATAGCAGCCCACTAGCCACCAGAAAATGAGTACATTTAGCTCAAACGCACTGAATAATCCAAGGCAGATAAGCATGAAGAAGAGATATCTGCTAATAAATAAAATAATGCATTAGAGGTTTAATTGTGGCATTTGAAATTTTTCGCAATATCGTGCACTACGGTTTTCATTTTTTAGTGCCAATCTTATTTGGCTATCTATTTTGGCGAAAAAATTGGAAATTAGCGGCATTGTTGATGATAGCAACCATGGCGATCGATTTAGATCATTTACTGGCCGATCCGATTTTTGATCCTAATCGCTGCGGTATTGGTTTCCATCCGTTACATACTGGTTGGGCAGCTATCGCGTATGTGATGATATTTTTACTGCCATCATGGAAATTAAAAGCAATTGCGGTGGGGTGTTTATTCCATCTTTTTACCGATTCAGTGGATTGTTATATGGGGAGTTTAAAACAAAATACCACCAATATAGTTCTCATTGAGAAATATCATGAGCACAGAACCTCACTATATTAGTGGTTAGCCATATACAAACCAAAATCGGCTATTTATGATAATAAATATCCATGCTCATAAATAGCCAGATTCTACATTTAACCTATATTACTAAGAATAATAAATATCCTTGGAGCTACTTACTCATGCTCCGATAAAAACCAACATACGCATTAGCAAATAATTGGCAGCCAAATTTGATACCTTCTTTAATCATAAATTGATATTTTGGTTCATCCCAATATTGATTGACAACTTTCAAAAAATCTTCCGAGTGTTCAATATCCAGTTCTCGATGTAAGCCATAATGGGTGATCTTATCTTCTGGAAGCCAGCCCTCTTTAGCTATCGCTTCAAATATCATGCACGATACATCAACAAATGTTCTCTCAATACCCGCATACATAGAAGCAGCAAAACGAAAATCACAAAAAGAAGAAACTCCACGTAATGCTTCATTAAAGATCCGAGCATTAGGTGGGGGGTTTTGTAAATCAATACTGGATATATCACCACCTAAACGTTCGATTAAAGTTATGATTGTATTTCCATGCACATTTTCCTTAACACCTTGACCGTGTTCTTCCCAAAGATTCCCCACCAAGGCAATTCGTGAAATAGGGTCGGATATATTGGCTATAATTTGTGCCATTGGCCTACTGAAAAAATAAACCATCGGTGCAAATTCTAATTGGCTATTTAAAAATTGTTCATGGGTCATTTCACCAGAAGTCAGAGATTTAAAATAGGGATTTTCAGGCAGATTTAAATCAAGTATAGATGATTCCAATTGGTTTTTTAATCCTATATTCAATGACATACATCAACCTCCAAGTTTATTTTTAGGGAAGAATACGTTTTTTATCAAACAAGATAAAAGTAAATTAATCATTTCCTTTAAAATAACCATGGCATATTTCAGTTACATTGACTTATATTTAATTATATTAATCATTAATAATTTATTAGCTCATTAAATTACCGATAAAAATAACATCATAAAATAAACAATTTTAAATAATTCACATAATTAACAAAGTGAAATAATCATTCTAATTTCCAATATATAAATTATATTTCCATCACTTTAGTTTAATTAAAAGTACACGATGATATTTTGTCGCTTTTATGGAAGCTAAAAATAATTACGCCGGGGGTATTTTTACCGATTCACTGGATTGTGATATGAAAAGAGTTTAATACTAAACACGCTACATAATATTTGAATACGGTAGCTTTGGCTCAGTTTTTTAATTATCGCAAGTTGTTCAGGGAGTCTGACATCACCAGAAAAGTAGCCTTCTTTAAGAGCTCGTCATGCTTTTCGAGATGAGCAATTTTCTTTTTTAGTGCACGAATTTCAACTTGTTCTGGTGTCATTGCCGATGCTTTTGGCGAAATACCTTTACGCTCGTTTTTGAGTTGCCGCCCCCATTATCCAATGGTTGATTTACCCACGCCCATGGCATTGGCAGCTTCGGCCGCGGAACAATTTTAATCAATGACAAATTGAGTCGCTTCAAGTTTAAGTTCAGCACTTAAAAATCGTTTTATACGTTTTGCAATAAATGTCACCTGTTTTTTTATGAGGTAATATATCACCTATGACTTGGTAACCAAATTAACTATACTACTCCAAATTTTCATAAGTCCAGTAAATTTCTGAGAAATGGGAACATATTCACTTTCTGTAGCTATTACTTATAAGATTAGCCTAATATGCACTCATTTCTCTAAATAAAAATACCGTTGATAGCACCTGCATATCCAAAATTAGAGCAAATGGCATCACTCAATTTGTAAATAGCAATGAAATTGATGTCGCTTTATTATTTATTGTAAGATGCATTTCAATTAATTGTACCTATTACTACAACACTTGTTTGATATTCCCCTGCTGTAACACTCCCTGTAGACGATTTTAGCTGTCCATCAATTGTAAATGTCACTTCCCCTATCCCCGTATTAACGATCGATGACCCGCCTAATTTCCCATTTATACCAATAGAAGCATTAAAAGGGCCCAGTTTAACTGAATCTCCACCAACCACAGTAAAGGTAATAGATGCATCCTTTGTACAAGATACTGAGCCTATAGATTGAGCCATGTTTCCAGACCAGTCATTCATGCCTACAGTTCCAAAGTTCAGATCAGGTAAATTCACATTACATACAGCTGGGATGTCAGGAATTAACCCGGAAGGAATATCGGTGCCACGTACAGTATTATGAAATAAAGACCGGCAAGTAGAACTATTGACTGTATTTGATGTGCAAGCGATTACATTTGCCAAAGCAGTCATAGACTCATTACGAGCTAAAACCCGAGTATGATTATAACCTCCATTTGAGCAACCCGAAATGGCACATCCACCAGATATAGCCCGCCAAATATAAAAGTCGTTGATGCTTGGTAATGGAATATTAACTGTCGGTAAATCGGATAAAATAGCTTGATTACATGGTTTATCAACCTTTATATACAGATTGGGATCATAAAATACATCACCATACACATCCCAACGCAGATGCCCGTAACTGAAATCATACCAGCCGCCAGGCTCAGTAAAGTATAGAGTTCCATACAAATAACATGATGATCCTCCTGATACGTCAGAAAGCGTATTGTATTTAGCATCAATAGTCACTGCTCCACCGGAGTAGCCATATCTTTCAGCGGACATAACTCCATTATCATACCCAAAACCATCGGTTATAGGACGCCGTTCAATATTATCTTGGATTTTATATACTGTTCCGAATATTGAAAAAGACCCCTGACCATCTCCTACTGCTCTTTTCGGAGTATTTTCCTGATTGAAGTAAGATGCCCCAATAGAAGTTAATGGAAAAGTGAATAGCAAAAGAGCTAACTGAATGCGCATTTATGGATTCCTTGTGTCGCTTGATAATGAATACTCATCAACGAAATCTATTTTGAAATTGAATACCAAGAAATTTGCCACCGCTTAAACTGTTATTGTGAGATAAATACTAAGCAATAGATGGCAAATAAATCACTACTAAACCTTAGCGAGCATTGGCGTATATAGTCTTGCACTAGCCTGATAGAAAACAACCCGTCTCTACCCCGTAAAATGGGGCATCGCTTCACTGATATATCAACATATACGTCAGCGTCGCCGTAAAAAAACCTGGCTGAATGCTCTCTACCGTTGCGCCTTCCACTGCCTGTATATATGACCGTAACCGTATCGTCATATCCCCTTTTTTTATCGGCATTAAAGGCTCTACCTGAGTGTTATTAATGGGTAACGCTACACCACTCGGGGTTTCAAGACCTATCGCAATCCCACTAGCCTGACTTCCAGCATCCACATTCAGTAATCCATTGTCGGTCGTCGAAACACCGCTAAATTTCACTGAAATACTATTTCCCAAAGAAGTATCACAATCCGTCAAATGAAACAGAATATCTTCTTTGCTGTAACGACGCTGCCCATCCACCAAATCCTTTGAATTAATATTGCCCCCAAAGTCAACTCCGAAGTTCTCATAATTCGGGTCAACCGTGCACGGCAACGCAATCAACGTTCCACTGTACTGAATATCATTACTGTTCGCCGCCTGAGCCACTGACGGTAGAAAACTGCAACACCACAGTATTGCACTCATCGACATCCAGAAAGTTCTCTTGTGATTGAATATCCTCATGGGTAATTCATCTCCACACTAGCCGTCGCGGTAAAATTCCCTTCATATAACATTGCAGACGGGTCAGTATCCTTCACTGGCACCGCATACAAGGGTAAAGTTGCAACGCCATTATCCGACATCGTTATCGGTGTCCCTGTGTTAGGTGGTATGACGACCCCTTGATGGTATAATCGTACCCCCAACCCGGTCTGACTAGCTTGCAAGGCTTTATTATCAAAACTCTCCGCGACCATCCCGCGATACTCAAGATATAACGCCACGGCATTCCCAAGCCCTGTTCCGCAACTCAGCGTCAAGGTAAAGTCTTGGCGATAGTTTTCGCCATTAATCTTGGTGATCCCCACCTCGCCAAACGGCACGCGGATCGGCTGGTCAACCCCGTCCGGCCCCGCCACATCACACGGCGGGTTTTGGATTAAGTTGGCGGTAAAGTTCACATCTACCGCATACGTCGTCAGCGGCATCAAGCCGCTTAGCCATAATGCCATTGCAGATATCTTAGCTTGTCGGTTCATCATTATTGATACTCCACACTCAACGTCGCGGATGCAGTCATCTGACCGTCATTAATCCCCCCAGTCCCACTGCCAATCGGTATCACACTAAGGGTTGGCTGAGTGCTATAATTAAAATGACGCCAGACGCCTAAATTCAGATTACTGTTACCCGCCATAAGGCGTAATCCTAAGTTCTGGTCCGAGGTGGACAACACATTCGCCGCT
This sequence comes from Providencia sp. PROV080, assembly GCF_033688105.1. NCBI lineage: Bacteria > Pseudomonadati > Pseudomonadota > Gammaproteobacteria > Enterobacterales > Morganellaceae > Providencia > Providencia sp. PROV080. Next base: position 894,390 of record NZ_CP096346.1, on the reverse strand, counting down.
TGGCCACTCATGCGGGGGCCATCAAATTTCAGTTTTAAGGCTGGATTACTTGCTGCATCGTCGCAACTTAGAGTATACGGAATGTCAGTTTTTCCGTAGCTAACCCCATCGATGTTTTTTATGATCAGGTCGCCCATCGCCACATTGATGGGCTGTCCAATCCCGTCAGGCCCGTAGATATCACAGGTCTTCTCAACTACCGTGACCTTCACGGTTAAGGTATAGGTTTCTGCAAGGGTCGCCGCTGAACACAGCATCAAACTGCTCATCAACAGACTGGTTGCCAGCACTTTCGGCAGTCGACATCGTCTCATTGTCATAATGATGACCACTCCTACTCGTACAACATTTCAAATGCAATCAGCGCCGAATACGCCCCCGGCACAAGCTGCCCCGTTCTCACCGGCGTCACGTAATAGGTCAACTGACTTTGCCCTGAAGGCAATAACTGTGGCTCACTTTCTAACCCCAAAGGTAGCAGTGAACCATTTGGTGTCGTGATAGCCAGCCCCAATCCTTTTACCCCATTGACACGAGCGATATCCGGCATTGATGGCACACTATCTGCTAAAAAACGAATTTTGACTGCTGGTTGACTGGAGCTCCATGCTGTCATTCCCGTTTGTACATTATCTAAACGAGTCTCTGTTTCTAAACAGTCCTCTAACTCAATCTGAAACGGTACGGGTGCTCCTCTACCATTATGCTGCAAGGTACTGGTATCCAAATTCCCCATCTCAACTGATTGGTAACTAGATGTCATCGCTAGCCGACATGGGCTTTCCGTTAATGAACCAAACACGTACAACACACCATGCTGTCCATCGACATTCCAGTTATCTACTGGCCGATAGAGATTGCCATTATTATCCGCCGCCATGCCTGATAAACTGACGGTGCTGCTAAACATCGCTAGAAGTAAGCCGTATCGGAAAACGTTTTTTCTTTGTAAGTCTGTCATGCGCACTCCTTCAATATGGGCACCGTCAGTCGGGTGCTTACTCGAATTATTCGCTTTTACCATTTGGAACAACCTGACAGCTCGACACCTGACAGCGGAAGGTCAAATTAGGGCGTCCACCATAATCATTGATGTAAGTCAGTACGGGATTATTTCCTAATTGATTAGCGCTGATGCCTAAATCATCCTGTCCAAACGGTGGCACCATGACTGGTGTAAAATCTTTACCATCCGATGCTTTGCCATTAGTTGTCGCATTAATAATCGTGACGTAATACGGTGTGGGATTTTTCACGATATAACGTTCACCTTGTTTATCTAAGGTTAATTTGTCTTGCCATGGCGCACCGTTTTTTTCAGGTATTATCGCTTTAGGTCGATAAAACAGCTTCACTCGTGTTTGCAGAGCAATTTGTAATGTGTTTGGTTTATCGCTTTTTGGCGGTATTTCTCGTAAATTAAAATAAAATAAAGACTCACGATCTTGAGGTAACGAATTAATAGCAGGTAATGCTTCAATTTTTACTTGGCTTGATTTACCTGGCTCTATACGCTGTACGGGCGGTAATACAACTAATGGCGATTGGATCTTCTGCCCTTCCGCATTTTCAATCCACCCTTGCGCTAAATATGGTAACTGTTTGTTGTTATTTGAAATATTGAGTGAGATTGACTTTTGTCCACCATCAAAAATAACCCGAGTCCTATCCATCGATACCGCGGAATAAGCTGTGCTGCTAAATAATGCCAAACCAATTAACCCCATGGTTGTACGATAAGAAATCGTTAATTGCATAGTTATTTACCTTTTATTTCTGTGTTCTCTCTTGAGCCATGCTTTTCGTGAATTAGGCTATTCTTGTGCTGAATAAAACTATCTTTTCGCTATCACTGTTGATGCTGGTAACGTTGTCGGAATACACGGCAGTAGTAATGCTTCCTGTAAAGAACCTAACTGAATAGGAAAAGTGATCTGGCAAGCCTTATCTTCTCCCCATGTCACAGTCATCACACTCTGAGGGTTAATACCACTGATATAAGCACTTCCAGAATCACCCACAATTCCTGTGTTTTGCGCTTTACTGTTTTGTATTTGAGCGCCGAATGGCGGGTGGCTACCATCAGGCAATCGCAGTACAGTCATCGCTTTTTGTCCTGATACCACAGCAAAATGACGATAACCTACAGCGCCTTCTGTGAGCGTAGCTTGTACTACCGACTGCTGTGCTTCTACATTGTCTGGTAATGCATTTAAATCAATTTGAGCCTTACTACGGTAGTAACTACTCACATCACCAACAATGGCTTTACCAAACATATTCGAGGTGATCGGTGCACCTATCCCTTTGATCGGTACATCCGAAACACCATCGGTATCGACTAACATTCGCGTTCCTCCTAATGTATTAACACGATGAAGTCCGCTTCCCTCTGGGGTAAAAGTCATTCCACCGCTCATTGATAGACCAAATGCACTATATTGGTTATGCATATAACTCACATTAGCCGTTAAACGTGCGATATCAGCTTGATGGGTGATAAATGCACTCCCCGTTCCTCCTTTTTTGCTACTCCCGGCACTCAACTGGTATGTCGTTCGATCATTGATTCGGTCGTAATAGGTCGCCCGATTTGTCGTATCGTAGCGACTACTATTCAGCGAATACCCTACGTTGGCGCCGTTACTTAAGGGGAATGAGGTCGATAGATATATACTGTCATCCTTGACACCGTTATAAACACTGCGGTTTGCCGATAAGTTAACACTGATATTTTTAAGTGAACCAATATCCATATATTTCGACAGCATAATGCTGTAATAATCATTATCCGGCTGATCCCAATAAGTTTGGTGGTTATAGTTGAGGTATAACGACATTCCTAACTCGCCGAAATTTTTATTCAGCGATATCGTATATAACTCTTTACTCCCTCCATAACGCTCACCGGTTTTCAGTGCATTTAAGAAATCAGACATCGACATAAAGTCACGCTCGGAAAAGCGATAACCTGCAAATTGAATAGTGCTATCAATCGCCTCAAAACGTTTAGAGTAATTAATACGGTAAGAACCTCCGCTTAAATTCCCCATATTTGGTAATCGAGCAAAAGATTGAGTAACATCGAAAGATAAAGCTCCAAATGCCAATAAATCACGCCCAATACCCAGCGATACGGCATTGTAATTTTTACTATTCAGGCTACCGCCAAATAGTGACCAGCCATTGTTGACTCCCCACGAAAATTCACCCGTGACAAAAGAATCCCCTTCACTGTGACGCTGATAATTAGTTGGCTGGCCTAATGCTAATTTGTATTGTATTTGCCCCGGACGCGTTAAATAAGGCAAGCTAGCTGTATCTATTTGAAAGTCTTGAGTTGTACCATCTTGTTCTTTAACTGTGATATCGAGTTTGCCACTAACAGCATCACTCAAATCCTGAATACGAAACGGCCCAGGAGCGACTTGTGTTTCGTACAACACTCGCCCTTGCTGGCTAACTATTACCGTCGCATTTGTTTTTGCGATACCTGTCACTTCTGGTGCATAACCACGCAAATTTGGCGGGAGCATATTCAATTCAGAACGCACACTGGCGCCAATAAAACGAAATGAATCAAAGATATTAGAAACGAGGTAATCCTCCCCTAATACCAATTTAGCAGCGAGTGACGGCAATGCGCGATAGGCATAAAACCGATTCCAGTCAAAGTCTTTATTAACCGAATCACCAGAACCAGTCGCATGATTTAAACGACCTTGCCAATCAGCGCGAAAGCGCCAAGCCCCTAAGTTCACCCCTACAATACCATTTCCATTTAACGCATAACTATCGTGACCACCGTTATATGAATTATTGGCATTACCATTAATGTTATAGTCCAGCATCAACGCAGCAATTCCCTCATCCCAACGCGATGGTGGATCCCAGTTAGGCGCAGTGAATTCGAGATAAGCTTGTGGGATACTCACGTATAATGACGAGGTAGCTAAATCACCATGGATTTGCATCCCTGGTAAACTACTTGCTGTCAGACACTGTCCGTCATGCCACCATGCCAACTCTTTTTTTGCCGATGAAGTCAATCCAAATTGATCCGCTACCTCTGGCGATATACAAGCTGTACTACCTTGTGGATCATCTTCAGGGGGATAAAAAGGCACTGACACTTCTGAAAACTGCTCGCCATTTACCTTTAATGTTAAAGAATAGGTCCCCGGCATGATGTAACCCGCACGAGAGAACTGCTCTAGATCAATGTTATTTTTATCTTCTAGATCTAGCACATCCGTATTGAATTCAATTGTCTCAGTTGCCCACAATGGCGTTGATAGACCATAGAATGAAAAAACAATGGCTAGGCCTAAGCGACTAAGGCGAAAAAATACAGGTCGTGAAGAAGACATAAATAACATCCCTAAAAATCAGGTTCAGGAAAAACGTAAGCTAAAAAGAAAAAATGACTTTTTATTATTAGTAATAATCCAGCTTAAAACGCAGTGCGCTTTGATATTGCCCCGGACGTAAAGGCTCTTTATCGGCAACTAGCCTTAACCCATAATTCAGTACAGTATTTCCCGGTGCGATAGTTTGTTTCTCTGTGGACTTCCCTGGATAAATAGGCTTCCCATCTGCATCTTGTAATAACAGAGCAACGCCACGCGCATCTCCCGACACCGTAAACCAATTACCAGAAGCAGGACCGTCAAAAGTCACCGTAAAAGCTTGCCAAGGAGAACCGGTATATGGCACTAAAGTGCAACCAATTAGCGTAATAGAGAAAGGGTGAACAGGACCTTGTCCTTGTTGGCGTATTGTTCCAACGGGTAATATTCCCATGTCGACAACCTGTTCATAAGAACCGGTATCAATAGCACATGCAGAATCGACAATACTGCCATTCATGTTGACACTTCCCCATAGTGTGGAAGCTTGTGCTTGTACACTCGGTAAAGTGGCAAATTGACTAACAAGTAACATGACTAAAATAGCTTTCATAACCGAGTTCCCCCCTCTTTTATATTTCCCCTAATCACGAAGTGACTTAGGGGAATACTTCATTGACAATAACGATTAGTTATAGGCCAATGTAAAATTGGTCACAGCTTGGAAACTACCCGGAACAACAGTCGCATCTGACATACCTTGTAGCGCAGCTTGAAAACTCAAAATGTTATTACCTGAGGTATAAGCACGCTCAACGGTTGAATCATTGATATTGATTTTTGCACCTGATTTATTCATCAATACAATACCTGCACCAGACGCATCACCTGTAATTTGAATTAATCCAGTATTGCTACCATTGTTTACCCACTCTGTACCTTCAAATTTCACTTCAACCATATTGTTATATTTTTGGGTAACGCCATCTTTATCTTTATATTCTGCGTTCAACGTGCAACCTTCGAGATGGATCTCAAAAGGCTGAGCTGCGGACATACCACCTTTCTGTAGGGTAACATTAGAAACCTGTCCTAAATCAATAGTTTGACTTTCATCTCCTGGAGCGATTGAGCATGGTGCTTCAATGATAGACCCCGTGAAAGTTACTGTCCCTTTTCCTGCATCCACAGCAAAAGCGGATGCACTCATTGCGCCAGAAATTAAGGTTGCTAAAATAATTTTTTTCATGATTGCCTCTGCAATATAAATATATCGTACTTAAAAAATAGGAATGTATTCACAATCCTTCAGACGTGTTTATTCCTAATTATTTAAAGATAAATAATTTAAAAAACTTTAAATAAAAAAGAATGGTGATATAAAATAATTAATAGAAAATAACTAACCCCATAAGTTAGTTTGATCATACCGAGAAAAAGTTTCTAGCTGTTTTTTTAATTCTTCAGACTGCTCAGAAGAACTAAATACATTGTGGTACTGTACACTGATTTTCTTTTCCTTTTCGAATACCCGTAAAAAGACCTGATTAAAGAAATCAGTTAATGAAACATTTAATGCGTTTAAAATAACAATCAATGTATCTATTGTTATATTACAAACCCCACATTCATAGCGTGATATTTGTTGTTGGGAGACATTAACTACCTTAGCTAGCTCCTTTCCGGTCATCAAACGTTCTTTACGTAATTTATGTATTTCTTCTCCAATCGCTTTGGTAAAAACAGTTTTTGAATCATTGAGTTTATTTTTCGGCATTTGCACCGCACCTACTCTCACTATTTTTCTCCATGCATTAAATTAATTAACCTTACTACTCAAACAGTATTAAAATAAATATAACGAACGAAGATAACTAATAAAAACTGATACCCTTAGAAAACCAATTCATTTAAAAACCGACTAAAAATCGAATAAAAAACCTATTCTCTACACATTTTATGCAACTTTAAGGATATATGAATAAATAATATTGTATTATGTGTTACCACTGAATCAATGCCCATTAATTTACTTGAGCATTCACGCAAAATCAAACCTAATCCATCCCAGCTAGCAGTACAAACAACCACCAGATACACCGCTGGAGAGTAAATTAAATATCATAAAAGCTAGCTATATAGCTGGCTTTAACCGCATTCCTTTTTATGAGCATCCATATAAAATGGTTTTTTTAACCACAAAAACACCAATTAAGATGCAAATAAAGATGAAAGTTTTAAATTTAACAAATAGTCATAATTTTTAGTAAAAATATAAATTAATTAATTAATTAATTAAATATCTCTAATAAAGTAACTGGAAAGCAAAAACAACATATTTTTCATATAGATACAAAACAAGATCTGTTTTTAAAAATAATAACAAATCTTCAAATATCAGATAAGTCACCTTCAATAGTTAACTTTATCTTTTGATTATACTAATAATACTCACCACGATTTCATCGTCGTTTTTAAAATAACAATCACCATAATTAAAAATAAACGTGTTAATTTTTAGTTAATTTCTAAATATTGAAAAATCACTATTAATTTAAATAATATAAATATGCAAAAAAAGTGAATATACCTGATTGTGTTTATTTATTATTTGAAAATTAAACATACTCATAGCGAGTATCAAAAATAGACAAAATTAAACGAAAAGTAAAATTTGAATTTTAAAAATAATTTAAATTGCAAACTATTATTATTATCAATAACAAAAAAGTAATCTTAAAGTCATAAGGAGATGAGTAAGTGATTTATAGATTATTTAACGAGATAGTTTATATCGCCAACAAAAAGAGAATTAAATCGATTTAAGCTATTCAGGATGGGAAGTACTCATAGATTGTAAAGCCAAATGATCCACACAAAAGGACGGGAATTAAAATTATCTAATCAATTTGGTTATAGTCATACCTCAACAGCTATTATTAATGTCATATTAGCTTTCATCTGTTTATTTAGATTTATAAATTGATTACGCGTAATAACAGTCTTATCTCAAGGCTTCGTTCTCTGTTTCATAAACTTTATTACTGACTAGCTGAGAAATCGTCATGAACACAGATTGAGATATCAAGAGCACTCCTATCACTACTTTTATGACGGATTTTTCTTTGACGTGTTTTTTTAAAAGGTTAAAAAGCATAAAAACAAAAAGCCCTGACTCTAAGAGTCAGGGCTTCGATATCTGGCGGAACGGACGGGACTCGAACCCGCGACCCCCTGCGTGACAGGCAGGTATTCTAACCAACTGAACTACCGCTCCGAATGTCCCTCTAGGGAACGAGATGCATATTACGAATACTTACCATGCCAGTCAATACTTTTTCTTGAAAAATCGTACAGTTGAACAGTTTTTAGCCTCAAAAGCGAATAAAGACTAATGAATAGTCTCTTCCTCATCTGGAGATTGTCGCCAAAGACAAGGTTTTCCCCCTTTCTTATCTACGATATCAAGTCGTTTTTCATGCTCAATAAGCTCTTCATCGGTCGCATAAAGCACTTTTAAGCCACTCGTTGGACGCTCGATGCGTTGTACCTCTTCAACATAGCTTTCATTCGATGTGTCTGCTTCCATAGAAAAAGCTAAAGATGTCTGTCCCCCCGTCATCGCTAAATACACGTCGGAAAGGATCTCAGCATCCAATAAAGCGCCATGCAGTGTACGCTTAGTATTATCAATCAAATAACGATCACACAAAGCATCCAAATTATTTCTTTTACCTGGAAATATTTGTCGAGCAAGCACTAAACTATCGGTTATCTGGCAAAAATCAGCGGTAGGTGGTATGCCTCTATTTAATTTAGCAAATTCATAATCCATAAAACCAATATCAAAGGGAGCGTTATGGATAATGAGTTCAGCACCGCGAATAAACTCAAGAAATTCATCAGCAATATCAGCAAAAGTCGGTTTATCCTGCAAAAATTCATCACTGATACCATGCACTTCAAATGCTTCGGGATCCACTAACCGATTTGGTTTAATGTAGACGTGAAAATTACGGCCAGTCAGCCTACGATTGATGACCTCAACCGCACCAATTTCAATAATATTATGGCCTTCATAATGAACGCCTAACTTATTCATACCGGTGGTTTCGGTATCGAGGACAATTTGTCTTGTTATCGCCGTGCTCATAATGGGTTTTTGTGTCAAACTAGAGATTGATGAATAAGGTAGAGTTTAACAGAAATGACAAAGCAGGTAGAAATTTTCACGGATGGTTCTTGTCTGGGTAATCCAGGCCCAGGGGGGTATGGTGTTCTTCTTCGTTACCAACAACATGAAAAAACGCTCAGTGAAGGCTTTTTTTTAACGACGAATAACCGTATGGAGCTACTGGCTGCTATTGTCGCCCTCGAATCTTTAAAACGCCCATGCGATATCATTTTAACCACCGATAGCCAATATGTTCGCCAAGGGATTACTCAGTGGATACATAATTGGAAACGGCGTCAATGGCGTAAAGCAGATAAATCTCCTGTCGTCAATGTAGACCTTTGGAAACGCCTGGATGCGGCTATCACTCGCCATAAGATCGACTGGCGTTGGGTAAAAGGCCATGCAGGCCATCCTGAAAATGAAAAATGTGATGAGCTCGCTCGACAAGCAGCAGAGTCACCAACTCAAGAAGATACAGGTTACCAACCAGCTCAAAGTTAAATGTTAACTCGCCTATATTATTTGGACGAAATACAGCTCAGCGCATACATTATATTCTTTTGCATGCTATGAGTTCTTTGAGCGATCCGACATACGTTTTGTGGCACCTAATGCGGTACTTATTTTCACTTTGGGCTGTTTAAATTTTAGTAATGTTGGCGTTAATGGATAAGTACGCTTTCGTGCCACAATCACATTCAATGTCCCAATCCCCCCAATACGTTGATTCAACCAATTGTTAGGGCTGTGCCACGGAAATACCTGACAATTACAATGATAAAGCACTTCATAATTTAATAGACTAAGCCAATCGAATACCCTTAACGTTGGAAATAGACGACTACAATAAGGCTGTTGTTTACGAAGAAATGGCACCATTTTCCCAAGGCCTAATAAGCTAAATGGATTAAAGCCTGAAATAATTAACCAACCATCATCAACTAATAGGCGATCCACTTCACGTAGCATCCAGTGAGGGTCATGGCTATAGGCCAATACATGTGACATTAAGCATGCATCAATAGATTTATTAATAAAAGGAAGAGCTTGGGATTCTGCAAGAACATGGAAACGAGGGTCATCATTCCCTACACTAAACTGATGCGATATCATGCACTCTTCAGTATCGATCTCAGTGCTTAGATGTCCTAACTTAAGCAAATGAAAGCCAAACATTTTTGGCCACCAAGGACGAAGCTGATATTGTAGGGCTTGGCGGTATTGCCTCCCGAATGGGATATCAGACCAACTTACAGGCATCTGGCGTTTTTTTTCAATACGCGCTGGCTTCATCGAAATTCCCCTTAATCACAATATAGAGTAGAGGTCATTATGGAGTTAATACGAGTTCCTGCTTTAAACGATAACTACATTTGGATTCTTACGGATGCTAATCAACAGTGTATCATTGTTGACCCCTCAGAGTCAGAACCCGTCCTCGAAATATTGTCAGCAAAAAAGTTGACTCCTATCGCTATCTTACTCACCCATCATCATAATGACCATACTGGCGGTGTAAAAGGTATTCTGAAAGTGTTTCGTGACCTTCCTGTTTTTGGTCCCCAAGAAACGCAAGTAAAAGGAGCGACAGAATTAGTCAGTGATGGTGATAGTGTCAAAATCGATAATTTTGATTTTAAAATTATCGGTCTACCGGGACATACACTTGGTCATATTGCTTTTTATCACGCTCCTTATCTCTTTTGTGGGGATACCTTGTTCTCAGGTGGCTGTGGCAGAATATTTGAAGGTACACCAGAGCAAATGTATCAATCAATCCAAAAAATAGCCGCCCTGCCCGATGAAACACTCATCTGTTGTGCACATGAATATACCCAATCTAACCTTAAGTTTGCGCATCATATTTGGCCTGAAAACCAACAAATTAGCCAATACCAAGAAGAAGTCGCCGCTAAACGCAGTAAACAGCAAGCTACTGTGCCAACCACACTCAAAACTGAACGAAAAATAAATATTTTTCTACAGTGCGATAATGCCGAGCTGCAAAACAAGTTAAATATAAATCAAGCAAACCCACCACTTAGGGCCGTTTTTACCGTTTTACGTCAATTAAAAGATCATTATTAACGTTTAATTATTGTCTTCTTTGTGTCGGATAAGTATTATTGTTCGACTTTTACACATAAAACAAAGAATATTGACACAATGAAGACAATAGCGACGATTATCGCCATTGTTCTGCTGGCCGGATGCCAAGCTTCACCACAAAAAACCAAGCAGAACAAGTCTTCAGCAAACCACACTATAGAAAGCGTTGCTCCACATAATCAGGCAGCAAGTAGACAAACCTCAACAATAGATAGCGATCTTTGGGGTTATATCAGTGATGAGCTGAAGATGGATATACCTGATAATTCAATCATCAGGGAACAAGCCAGCAATTATTATACAAAACAAAGTTTTCTCTACGATGTCACATTAAGGGCAGAACCTTATATGTATTGGATCGTAGACGAAGTCAATGCACGTAACTTACCAATGGAATTGGCCTTAATTCCTATTATAGAAAGTTCCTTCAATCCAAAAGCAACCTCTCCGGCACAAGCAGCAGGTCTTTGGCAAATTGTTCCTATCACTGCCCGCTCTTACGGATTAAAACAAGACCAGTGGGTCGATGAGCGTCGTGATCTCGTGACATCGACTAAGGCTGCTTTTGATTTGCTCGAAAATTTAAATATTATGTTTGGCCATGATTGGGAACTCACACTGGCTGCTTATAACTGTGGTGAAGGATGTGTGTTGAATGCGATCAAAAAGAACCAAGCCGCTGGATTACCGACGGATTTTTGGTCGTTGTCCTTACCAAAAGAAACTAAACAGTATGTCCCTAAAATATTAGCGCTCAGCCAAGTATTAAGAAACCCTGAAAGATATCAAGTCAAATTACCACGCAGTAATAGAAGTCGCGCATTAACTCAGGTTGATGTAGGGCAACAAATTACCTTAACCCAAGCAGCAGAATTAACAGGTATCTCAGAGGAATCACTAAAAACATATAACTCAGGTTATAAGCGTGGTGTAACATCACCAAATGGCCCTCATTATATTATGTTGCCTACGGCAAAAGCAGAGCAGCTTAAATTATCGCTTTCTGACCAAGCCGTTTTAAATAATATTCGTACTGCTGTTGCTCAAAACCAACTTAAACGATCAGCACCACAAACTAATGGCTTTACTCATAAAGTTGTTAAAGGAGAATCGATCGCAAGTATTGCTAAAAAGTTCAATACCACTAGTAAGAGTATTAAACAACTTAATGGGATGAAAACGGCGAATATCTATCCAGGACAAACCCTTAAGATAAAAGGCAGTGCACCTGCATCAAATAAGCGTAAATCCAAAACGTATAAAGTAAAGAAAGGCGATTCTTATTATAGTATAGCCAAAAGACATGGAATTAAGCTCAATGATTTAATGAGTTGGAATTCTGGGGTCAAAATGGCAGATCTAAAACCAGGCGTTACATTGAATCTTTACCTATAAAATAATTTTTCTTTATGTACCTACCGATTAATCGGTAGGTATTACTTATTTAGTACCAAAAATTAATTATACTTATCAATATTGATATCATATTCAATAGCCGTTAATACCAAACCTATATTGTTAAAAAAATATTTTAAGATTATTTTGCAGATCGCTTTTTAAGTTAAATTGATCGTGATTTTTTGTAAACAAACGAAAAGTACTGCTAATCTGATATAAAACTCCCCCAGAATTGTGTTTAATCGATATAAATAGCACAAAAAGGCCTAGGGATACTTTTATTTTTGAAAAAAAACACCAGTCAGGTGGTGACTTATGTAATAAAAGTGCTATATTATTAGCACAGCGAAAACTGTTAGCGCTGCTAGCCCGTATTTGAATATTACAGATATAATTATTGATAATTCTAAAAAACTACACCTATTTTTTACAACTTTATATAACCTAAGATATTGATTAATAAATACTTAAGTTAATTATCAAGGTGTGTTATTTAGTTTGTACTCGATTATTTTGATATAGAAATACACATAGCAAAGGTTAGTCTCGCCTGCGGAGGTGATTATGGATGAATATTCACCCAAAAATTATGATATATCAGAGTTAAAATACTTGTGTAACAGTTTGAATAGAGAAGCAATTTCAAGCTTACAGAAAACAAATACACATTGGATAAATGATTTAAGCTCACCACAAAGTGTACGGCTCAATGAGCTTATTGAACATATAGCCGCCTTTGTATGGCAATATAAGATCAAACATCCAAAAGATAATCTCGTTATATCATTAGTAGAAGAGTATCTTGACGAGACTTACGATTTATTCGGTAGTCCGGTAATAACGTTAAGTGAAATTATTGACTGGCAGAGTATGAATCAAAATCTTGTCGCTGTACTTGATGATGATTTAAAATGCCCTGCAAGCAAGACCTAAAGATATTATTCACCACTAAATAAACTATAACATAGCATGTTATAAAGATTTTTAATTATCAATAAAAGAAAGGGTATTATGACCAAAACTGATTATCTGATGCGTTTAAGAAAATGCACAACCATCGATACACTTGAGCGTGTTATTGAAAAAAATAAGTATGAGCTTTCTGAAGACGAGCTGGAACTATTTTACTCAGCCGCAGATCACCGTCTTGCAGAACTCACTATGAATAAACTTTATGACAAAATTCCAGCCTCTGTTTGGAAATTTGTTAGATAACTACTTATTAATATGCTCAGATAATAACTGGTTATAGCCGGTAATTTATTTTATCGGCTTAATGTGTGTATTGACTTTAATTTATTAATTATTACAAAAAAATATCACCATTCTACATAGACTTTACTTATCTAAACATAATCGTTGCCCACTAGATAGATTTAGCTTTTAATGCTTAAACAATAGTGCAATGTTTATTCATAAAAATTTGTAGCGCCCTATAAATAATGGTCGAGCTATCCCATTCGTCGCCAAAATGAATAATCCATAACTTACGCTTGTATTATGAATATCATTTTTAGTTGTATATAAGACTAAAAAATAATAAGGGATAAATGGAAGAAAGATGAGTGAACGGCTTATGATTGGGTGGGAGCCCTGCCAGCGACATCCCGGCACACACATCCCCTGCCATGGCTGCTTCCTTCCGGACCTGACCTAGTTAACAAGTTAGCGTTGCGGGAGAACCAACAGAGCCCCCATTGATTGCTTCCTAAAAAGCAGGTGGCATTATGCTTGATGATGACTAAAATAGCAAGGAAAGCGCTGTTAAGTGCTGGTTTATTACACAATAGCAAATCACTATTAAGCTTGATAAAAATAGACTCAATTATTTCGTAGGCTCAAGTACTAATTGAATATTATTTGTGACGCCATCATTCATCACTATACTTTCAGCCTTTGAAACAAACCATAAATCACCATCAACAGACACCGTAGCTCTTAGCGCAAGATGTGCATTCTGACGTACTTCATCCTTTTGGTAGCTCAGTTCAAAAGGAAAGACAAATTGCTTCTCTTTTACTTGATAATATTTTTGCGCCAAAATCAAATCAGGTAACTCAGCGATAGAAATATCAGCTAAGGTCACCGTAATTAATGCATTTTCAGGCAATACCGCTTGTTGCGGGATAACCATTTGCCCCTTGATAACCTTCGCATCCACACTCTTTTTCGTTGGATGGCTGTGATGACCTAACTTTGTCTCATTCGCTTTATTATTATTACCTTCACACCCCCCTAAAAAAGCCAACGCGATAAAGCTAATGATAAATAGGTTTAATTTCATAATAATTGCCTAAAAAACAATTTGTTATCAGAGGATATTTACATTATTTCATTTTAGTTGTAATTTTTAACTACCAAAGATCAGATTATAGCCAAAAATAACCATCAATAAAATACTATCTCAAAATGTAACTGCGCATATCAAGATATAAATTTCATAAAAAAGTCATATTCAGCCTAGGCAATAAGGTGTTTCAAGTCGCAAGCCGCTATCCTCATCACTTTGCGACGTAAAATCGATAACACAAAAACAGTCTACCTATTTTTATGTATTAATGGGAAAATACAATCATCTGATATTTATTAATCAATATTCAAGGTTGCTATGAGTCCAGAATTACAAAATTTAATCAGCCTATTAGAATTGGAAAAGATTGAAGAAGGTATTTTTCGTGGTCAAAGTGAAGATCTCGGACTACCTCAAGTTTTCGGTGGGCAAGTCGTTGGCCAAGCCATGTATGCGGCAGAACAAACCATTCCTGAAGATCGCTTAATTAATTCATTCCATAGCTACTTCTTACGCCCAGGTGATAGCCAGCGCCCAATTGTTTATGATGTAGAGATATTAAGAGATGGCGGCAGTTTTAGCACACGACGAGTCAGTGCAATACAACATGGTAAGCCTATCTTTTTTATGACGGCATCTTTCCAATCCCAAGAGGATGGATTTAACCATCAAAATTTAATGCCTGAAGTCCCATCACCAGAAACATTAATCTCTCAAGATGACATCATCCAGCGTTTGGCTGCTCAGTTACCCGAATCTGTTAAAAAGTATGCTTTGCGCCCAAACCCTTTTGAGTTTCGTCCAATCGAGTTTTATAGTCCTTTCGACACTCCCCCACAGGAACCGTTTCGCTATATTTGGTTTAAAGCGAAAGGGCAATTGCCTGATATTCCATCATTACATAATTATTTATTGGGCTATGCGTCTGACTATAATTTTCTCCCTGCAACGCTCCAACCACATGGCCGTGGCTTTATGGAGAAAGACTTACAGGTTGCCACAATTGACCATTCTATGTGGTACCACCGCCCCTTTAAAATTGATGACTGGCTACTCTATGCTATAGAGAGTCCTTCAGCCTCTGGAGGCCGTGGGTTTGTTAAAGGACAAATTTATAACCAAAGTGGGGAGCTAGTAGCAACAGCGGTCCAAGAAGGGGTGATCCGTAAAAGAAAGCCGCGTTAATTGACAGGTAAACCAACGCAAGTACTCACTAACTAAATAGGGTAAGATAGAAGGCTCACCTCTTATCTTATCCTTTTATATTAAAACCCTGTTCATTCATGCGTCACAGCCCTTCATTATTATTGTGAGAAGAGTATTTTCCATGTTTGAATGGCAGAATCTATTGATCTGCCATTCTTATTGGGTATATATAATGTGAGTACTAACTAACATCATATAAATACAAGTTAATTATAAGCACTCTCACCATGATAGGTAATATCGAGTCCCTCTCTTTCTTGTTCAACCTCAACACGTAAACCTGTTAGTTTATCCGCTATCAAAAATGCCAAATAAGCGACAATTGCAGTCCAAATCACACAGATTAGTATGCTAAATGCCTGAACACCAACTTGTTTAAGCATTGTCACTCCCTCGGCATAACCTAACCCTCCTAATGTTGCAGAGGTAAATACGCCTGTTAATAAGCAACCAACTACGCCACAAACACCGTGTACGCCAAAAACATCACATACATCGTCGACTTTTAACCAACGTTTTAAAACGACCACCCCCCATAATCCAGCAACCCCAGATATTAGGCCTATTACCAATGCGCCAGCAATTCCAACCGTACCGGCTGCCGGTGTGATGCCGACTAATCCAGCTAAACAGCCAGAACAAGCCCCCAATAATGACGGTTTATCTCTAAACACCCACTCCGCAAGTACCCAAGATAAAATTGCGCCGGATGCCGCTACAACGGTATTAATAAAGGCCAAAGCTGCAATAGAATTCGCACTTCCAGCAGACCCAGCATTGAAACCGAACCAACCAATAAATAAGATCGCGGTTCCCATAAATACCATCGGCAAATTATGGGGTTTTATGGCTTCTTTTCCGAAACCCGTTCTTTTTCCAAGTAAGTAAGCACCAACAAGCCCAGCGACTGCTGCATTAATATGAACAACCGTTCCCCCCGCAAAATCCAGTGCGCCATCTTGGGCAAGTAATCCCCCGCCCCATACCATATGAGCCATAGGTAAATAAGCAAAAGTTGTCCAAATAAAAGCAAATATCAGTATGGCTGAAAATTTAATCCTTTCGCCTAAAGCACCAACCACCAGCGCAACCGTTAAACTGGCAAAAGCCCCTTGGAATGCCACATGAACAAATTGTGGGATCGTTGCTGCTAAGCTTTCGACGCTAATTCCTTTAAGCATAAATTGGCTTAATCCACCGAAAAAATCATTTCCTTCACTAAAGGACAAGCTATAACCATATATCACCCAAATGACCGAAACGAGAGCAAAAATAACCATCGTTTGAGCCATAAGTGACAATACGTTTTTGCTTCTCAGTAATCCGCCATAAAATAAAGCGATACCAGGAATGATCATAAATAAGACCAATGCAGTACAAACCATCATAAATGCATTGTCGGCTTTATCTACACCGTCCTCAGCAGCAAACACATTCACAGGAAAACTCGCTATAAATAACCAACATAAAACCTGAAACAATTTACTCATCGCTGTTCTCCTATAGTGCATCGTCTTGTTTCTCACTCGTGCGGATACGTATGGCTTGCTCAAGGTCGAATACAAATATCTTCCCATCGCCAACCTGGCCTGTATTCGCCGCTTTTTCTATCGATTCAATGACCTGTTCTGAAAATTCATCTGAAACAGCGACTTCGAGTCGCACCTTAGGTAAGAAATCCACCGTATATTCTGCGCCACGATACAGCTCAGAATGCCCCTTTTGACGACCAAAACCACGGACTTCAGTAATAGTCAGACCTTGTATACCTATATCTGAAAGCGCTTCTCTTACTTCATCCAACTTAAAAGGCTTAATGATTGCGATGATATATTTCATTTTCCCTCCGGATAATATGATCCCCTGCCGATTCAGCTAAAGGTGCGCGATAGCAACATCACTGATTGCAAAAACCTTAAGGCAAATAACATGCCAAAATTAATTAGGCTTATAATTCAAACAGTAATGGCAAAAAAAAAGCCACTCTCTCGAGTGGCTTTTTTTTTATGCATTAAAAGTGTGCAAAATAATCAGTTCAATATTGTTTCAGCCTCAACATCATCATGTAAATTGAGCGATTCACCAACCTGCTGAAGTTGATACATTTGGTAATAGCGCCCTTTTTGTTGCAGTAATTGAGTGTGCTTTCCTTTTTCAACAATTGCACCACGATGAAGCACAACAATTTGATCGGCATCGACTATCGTGGATAATCGATGGGCAATAACAACTAGCGTAGTTGTCTGGCGAATAATACGCAGTGCTTTTTGGATCGACTGCTCCGTTCCTGAATCAATATTCGCTGTTGCCTCATCAAGGATCAGTATTTTCGGTGTTACCACTAATACTCGCGCCATGGCTAACAGCTGTCTTTGCCCAACTGACAGTGTATTTCCTTGTTCACCCAATAATGAATCCAAGCCATCAGGAAGTAAACGAACGTGCTCAGCTAGCTGTACAGTTTCTAATACTTGCCAAACTTTTTCTTGTGTTACATCACGCCCTAACGCAACATTATCAAAGAAGGAAGCCGCGAGTACGACCGGATCTTGTTGCACCATTGCGATGTCATTACGTAAAACTTGGTGAGATAGAGAGTGTAACGGTCTACCATCGAGTAGGATTTCACCTTGTTGCCAAGGGTAATACCCCATAATTAGGTTTGCGATGGTACTTTTACCGCTTCCTGTATGCCCAACAAGCGCAACAAAGCTATTCTCAGGCACATGAAGATTAATATCTGTTAAGACTTTTTTATCTTCGCGGTAAGCAAATGATAAATCTTGAATATCGATAGCCCCTCCCTGTAATGGCTGTACATTCTCGCCATAACCTTGTTTCGGGCTATCCATTAACTCAAATACGCGTTCCCCTGAGACCACAGCTTGCTGCAACATCGATTGCTGGGAAGTCAGCTCAATTAATGGCTCATTTAAGCGGCCAAGGTAGTTGATAAAGGCATAGAGCACCCCCACCCCAATGGTCGCTGTACCATCAAAACCGAATAAAAGTAGCAATCCGCAAAGCACTGACGCGGAAATTAAACTTAATAGGGGACGCAATAACACCCCATCGAGTTTTAATGCTTTCATTCTCGCGAGATAGTGATCTTGGCTTGCTTCAAGCATTTTCTCACCAAATCGAGCTTGTTGGCGAAATTGCTGAATAACCGTCATGCCATTAATCACTTCATTAAATCCATTATTAATATCGGCAAGATAAGAACGCACTCGACGGACAATGGGTGTACTCAATTTTTGATAGATAAGCATCACGACCACTACCGCAGGAAAGATCATAATGGCGACCAAAGCCATACGCCATTCCAGAGTAAACATAGCAACTAACATGGCACAAATTAGCGCTAAGCTACGAAACACAGTGGGTACGACGGTCACAAATAGATCTTTAATGACCTCTGTGTCATTAGTCACGCGAGAAATAATTTGCCCTACAGGCTGTTTATCAAAAGCACTCAACGGTTGTCTTAACGCCGAATTCATAACATCGGTACGTAAAGTCTGTACAACACCTACCGCTGACTTATTGAATAAGATAGTTTGATAATAATGAAGAAGTGCTGCAATAACCTGCAATAGCACAAAGCCAACTGCTAGATATATTGTGAGTGGCATAATGATTTGTTTCTTGGCAACCATGTTGTCAATGAAATAACTAATCAACAAAGGTCCACTCACTTCGGCGGCCGCAGCAACCCATAGCATGATAATAGCCAATGTCATCGTACTACGATGCGCTTTTCCATAGCTTAGTAGACGTTTTAAGGCTGGCCATAGTGGTTTTTTCTGACTCATAAATCACCATCCAAAGCCGCTTCAATTTGTTGATAATGATACATATCTTTATACCAACCCGGTTGAACAGTGAGTGTTGAGTGAATACCTTCAGACACAATACTTCCTTGGGACAAGACTAAAATATTATCAGCCTCAACTAATGCAGATAGGCGATGTGCAGTAATAATCAATGTCTTGCCTTCACGCCAACGGCTCAAGTTTTGTAAAATAGCATGTTCCGTCTGCCCATCAACAGCCGAGAGAGCATCATCTAAAATTAAAATTTCTGCATTTTGCAAAATAGCTCGTGCAATCGAGAGCCGCTGTTTTTGTCCCCCAGACAACATAACGCCTCGCTCACCAACCTGTGTTTGGTAACCTTCCGGTAACCTCAGGATATCATCATGCACGCAAGCAATACGTGCCGCTTCCTCAATTTGCTCTATTGTTGCTTGTGGGCTACCTAATGCGATATTCCCTGCCACAGTATCAGAAAATAAAAAAGGAGATTGATTCACAACAGCTAATCGACTTCGCCATTCATTTAAGCGAATCTCAGGCAGCGGCTTACCTTGGTAGTGGATTTCCCCTTCAGTCACATCGAATTGACGCTGAATTAATGCAAGTAGTGTTGATTTGCCTGAACCTGTTGGTCCGCAAATTCCCAAAAACTGACCGGGTGGGAGTGTGAAATGAATATCATGAAGCGCGACCCGTTCCGCTTCTGGATAACAAAACGCCTTAATATGCGCCTGTAATTCTCCTCTTTCGCCTAGAAGAGATTGCTGACCATCTTCAATGTCTATAGGTTCATCCAGTAAAGCACGGATACGGCTATAGGCTGCGCTACCACGTTCAACGATGTTAAACATCCATGCCAACGCTAGCATAGGCCAAATCATTAATCCCAAATACATGACAAAGCTAGTGAGTTCACCGAGAGTCAGCGTGTCATGCAGCACCATCCAACTCCCCCCAGCGATAGCCAAGAGGTTTGCCATACCGATAGCAATAAAAATCGTCGGGTCAAAACGGGCATCAACTCTAGCGACATGCATATTGCGTCGACCCGCCTCAGTCGCGACTTGTTCGAACTGATTTGATTGATGATCCTCAAGGCCAAAAGCCTTTATCATGCGAATGCTGGTTAAGCTCTCTTGTGCATGATTATTTAATGAAGAGAATGCACCTTGAGCATGTTTAAATCGATGATGTAATTGATCACCATAACGTTTAATCACTAACGCCATAATAGGCATTGGAATCAATGCTAATAATGTTAGTTGCCAACTAATTTCCACGCTCATCATGACCAATACAGCACAGCCCATAACTAATGAGTCAACAAATGTGAGCACTCCTTCACCCGCAGCAAATACCACTCGGTCAACATCATTAGTGGTTCGAGCAATCAAATCTCCTGTTCGGTATCTTTGATAGAAAGATTGATTTTGTAGACTTAATTGACGGTAAAATTTTTGTCGTAATTGCACCGCTAGCTTATAAGACGCACCAAATAACCAAATACGCCAGACATAACGAAGACCGTATACAACAACAGCAATGAATAACATCAATGCCACATACGACACTAACTGAGTTGTAGCCATGGTTTGATTGCTAATCCCATCCACAACGATCCCCACAAGTCGCGGTGGAACAAGCTGTAAGATAGCTATAATGATTAAAAAGCAAACCGCACCAACATAGCGTCGCCATTCACTCAAAAAATACCAGCCAAGTTGTGAAAATAATCGCACTGAATTACTGCCTTGAATAAGATTTAATATTTGCCATGGTGTGGCATCCTAATGGTGCAAATGCTTAAGAAAAATAGGCGTAATACCATTAATCAGGGATAGGTAACACCGTAGTATACTTGATTTTTTCCATTGCAAAACTAGAGGTTACATCAATAAGCCCATGAACACCATTAACTAACTTTTTATAAAATAAGTCATAGGATTTCATATCTTTGACTTCAACTTGCATAAGATAGTCATACTCCCCAGCCATGCGATAAAACATAAGTACCTCTGGAAGCTGACTAACAAAAGAAACAAATTGCTCATACCACTCGCTGTTGTGATGCTGAGTTTTAATCATCACGATAACGGTTAGGCCCAAGCCTAACTTTTCGCCGTCGAGTAACGTGACTTTACTCCGAATATATCCCTCATCTTCTAAGCGTTTTAGCCTTTTCCAACAAGGTGTTGATGTTAAATTCACCGCTTCTGCAAGTGCATTCAAAGATAGACTGCTGTCATTTTGCAGCAAGCGAAGTAACTTTTTATCTATCTTATCTAACATATTTGCTCTCTTAATATTTATAAAAAAATGTCACGGTTACGGCTATATAATAGAATTATTTTACCTAAATAGACTGACAACAGCATAAATAATTTATCAATCTGTGTTAAAAGACAAAAATACCGCTATCCATCAAAGGCTAGCACCATTAACATGGCGCTATAGCAACCTGTATATTCATTTTTGTTGGAGTAAGAGGAATATTTATGAAACGCGCTGTTGTTGTCTTCAGTGGTGGTCAAGACTCGACGACTTGCCTCATCCAAGCGTTAAAAACTTATGATGAAGTCCATTGTGTCACTTTTGATTATGGGCAACGTCATCGCTTTGAGATTGAAGTGGCCCAAAAGCTCAGCCATTCACTTGAAGCAACTGCACACAAGGTGCTTGATGTCACTCTCCTCAATGAACTCGCAGTGAGCAGTCTAACTCGTGATAATATTCCAGTGCCTGACTATCAAGAAAGTGAGTCTAGCGGGTTACCCAGTACATTTGTTCCGGGGCGAAACATTCTTTTTTTAACGCTAGCTGCCATCTATGCCTACCAAGTGCAAGCGGAAGCCGTTATCACCGGGGTTTGTGAAACGGACTTCTCGGGCTACCCTGACTGTCGAGATGAATTTGTCACCGCACTTAATCATGCCGTCAATCTAGGACTGGCGAAAGATATTCGTTTTGAAACACCGTTGATGTGGCTAAATAAAGCGCAAACTTGGGCTTTAGCTGATTTTTATGGTCATTTAGACACAATACGACAAGAAACTCTGACTTGCTATAACGGCATACAAGGAGACGGCTGTGGAGAGTGCGCTGCATGCCATCTTCGCAGTAAGGGCTTAAACGACTACTTGAGCGATAAAGAAACTGTGTTATCTTCACTCAAAAAAATGACTAAACTCATCTAGTTACCTGAATATAAGGGGGCTAGAAAAGAGAACTCTTTCCGGCCCCCTTGAATGCGTTAAGCGTCAACAAACGCTTCAGCGTTAGCTTGTGACAACAATTCAAGTTTTTCGAGTAACTCACCATCAATACTAATGGCTTTATTTAACGATAAATCAATAAATACAAAAGTCACCATTGCATCAGAAACAACCTCTTTCTTTCCTTGCCGTTCACGAATTATTTGCTGATAACATACCGCACTTCTAGCACCAATTTTCTCAATACGTGTAGTCACGACTAATTCATCACCAATGACTGCACCATGAAAATAGTTCACATTGATATTAACCGCAGCCATTGTCAGCTTTTTCTTCAGGGCCCATCCAATGAAATCATGTTGCTCCATCCAAGCCCAACGATCTGACTCATAGAACTCAAGATAGCGTGCATTATTAACATGCTGGAAAACATCAATGTGGTAACCTCTAACTTTAATTTGCGTTGCCATAACTACTCCGACCAGTTGTCTCTGTTTACAAAAACATAACAAATAATTATGACTCTTGCTGAAATAATCTATTTTATGTGATACGCATCAAATTATTTATTTAACAAAATATGAGTAATACAAAAAGAACCTGTTCATAAACATGATTCATATCACCCATTTCACGGTATGAAGTGCTCACATATTAATGTGAGCACCCCACTTGTTATAAGGTCAATTTACTTCGGTTTTTTTCTAAAAATGCAGGCCCTATTCCACGCACCTCTAAAATATTTTCAATAGTATTAAATGCCCCATATGTATTTCTATACTCAACAATTGCCTTTGCCTTTTGTATACCAATACCATGAAGCTTTTTTGCTAATTCTTCTGCACTAGCCTGATTAATATTAACTTGGGCGATGTTATCGACACCCGCTGGTAATGTTTTTTCTTCTTGAAAATGTTTGTTTGTCATCGTCTTATCAGGCTCGATTTTTTTAGCTAATACGGCGTGTGAACACATCAACATCGAGGAAATGACGACGATACTCCCTAGTAACTGCTTTATAGATTTCATCCATGTCATTGGCTTTCTCCTGTTTTAAATTGAGATAGCACAATGCCAAAATCAAAAGACAAACGCTGTTTTCGCTTAACAGAAATAAGAAAGGCCACCCAAAGGTGGCCTTAAGATAAATTCAATTACAATTGTAATTGCGAACAGCGTCTCAAATTACTCGAGGTTCAATACTTCAACTTTGGCTTTCTCACGCAAGTTAAGCATCAACGCTTCATTTACCGCACTGCCCATCATACCTTGGTACTCTTTGGTCAGTTGGGCTAGCTCTTCATCAGACGCTTTACCTGGGATCACTTTATCAAGCTGAATAATGACTAAGTTATCTTGTGCATCTCGAGCCGTCGTATAAGTCACCTTACCTTCGCTTGGTTTCGCCATCGCCATTGCTGCACCAATAATTGGTGTTTGAGGCATCATACGAGAAACGGTTTCAGGAGCAGTAAACTTAACATTAGCAGCGCTCAATGCAGCCTCGCCTTTACCTTCTTTCAGTGCAGCGACTAATTTATCGCCTTCTGCTTTTAGCTCAGCATCTGCTTTTTTACGTTTAACTAATGCTTCGATTTGAGATTTAACGGTTTCGAATGATTCAGTTTGTTCCGGCTTATATTGGGTAACACGGACGACAAACGCACGGTCACCTTCAACATTAATCACATCCGAGTTAATCCCCGTTGAACCATTTTTATCCACTAAACGCTCACTAAATATTTCGTTAATGACTTTAGGGAAGTTTAAAGCGGCCGGTGGATTATTTTTATCAAACCAGTCGGTGGTTACCACTTTTAAGCCTGATACCTCTTCTACTGACGCTAAAGACTCATTGTCATTCGTCGCTGCTTCACTGACTTTTTGTTGCAAGTCATAAAACTGTTTAACATTTTTATCTTGCGTTAACGTCGTCTTAATCGAATCTTTGACTTCATCGAAAGGTTTCGTGCTTTCAGGCTTAATATCATCTAAACGGAAGATAACAAAGTTTGAGCCAGACTTGATCGGCGCAGAAAGTTGCCCTTTCTCAGTTAATTTCGCATTCGCAATCTCAGCGGGTGTTGAGGCTTCTTCCATCCACCCGATCACACCTTTATTGCCGGCACTAAACTTATCCGTTGATTTCTCAGAGGCTAACACGTCGAATTGCGCCCCCGCTTTTAGCTGATCAAGGATTTCATTCGCTTCTTTCTCTGAAGCAACCTGAATCATACTGTAGTGGTTTTGCTGAGCCTGAGTATAATTTTTCAGATTTTGATCATAATAAGTTTTTATTTCTGCATCAGAAACGGTCAGTTCAGGTAGAGAAGCGGCATCAATCTCAACATAGCTGACCTGAACTTTTTCAGGAGAGATAAAACTGTTCTGATTCGCATTGTAGTAATCTTTTAATTCATCTTCAGGCGCAGTCTGTTTAGCTTCAATATCAGCTAATGACAGGGTCGCTGTACGAATTTCACGTTCTTGCAAAAATAATTCAGCGTAATTTTTCACTTCTGAAGGTAAAGCAAAGTCACTACCAGTAAATGCCTTAGCCAATTGAGCACGCACTAAATCAGTACGAATTTGCGCCGCGAAATTATCCGCATTGACATTGTACTGGCTTAAAATATTACGGTATTTTTCACTATCAAATTTCCCATTCGTTTGGAAAATCGACATAGCAAAAATGGCTCTTTCTATCTGAGCATCACTCGCTGACAGATTTAACTCATTAGCGTACTGATTGATTAATTCGTTATTAATCAAGTTATCCAAAGCTTGTCGGCGTAATAATTTCATGCTTTCTTCATTACCCGCAACTTCAGAAAACTTATCTCCCAAATATTCTTGTAAAGATTGACGCTCTTGTGCGAAAGCCTGTTGTAGTTGCTCCCTGCTAATTGGCTGCCCATTTACTTCAGCAGCATCATTACTTGTACCGCCAATCATGTAACCAGCAACCCCTGTCAGCACGAATGACAGGATAATGATAGCCAGTATCAGTTTGATAAAAGGACTGTTCACCTTCGTGCGTAGATTGTCCATCATAAAAAGGCTTAACTCCGCTTTGTTAAATTCAATTTCCTAATAATACGCTAATCTTAACTCAGATTGAAAAAAAAGCGCACCATTTCCATGATGCGCCTCTATATTAGCTGATTAATAATTTTCAGTCAGTGAGTGTTTTGAAAAAAAATAAAACAATCCCAAAATAAAACTGAATTAGCTATTAACTGCGTCTTTTAAACCTTTACCCGGACGGAAAGCAGGTACTTTCGCCGCAGCGATCTTAATCTCTTTACCTGTTTGTGGGTTAC
This sequence comes from Providencia sp. PROV080, assembly GCF_033688105.1. Classification (NCBI taxonomy): domain Bacteria; kingdom Pseudomonadati; phylum Pseudomonadota; class Gammaproteobacteria; order Enterobacterales; family Morganellaceae; genus Providencia; species Providencia sp. PROV080. Next base: position 868,508 of record NZ_CP096346.1, on the reverse strand, counting down.
GTCCTGTGCGAGCGGCACGTTCACGAACGGTGAATGTACCAAAGCCAACTAAAGCAACATCATCACCTTTGCTCAGTGAACTAGTGACTGATGCAACAAACGCATCAACAACACGGCCAGCTGCAGCTTTAGAAATATTCGCTTCAGAAGCGATTTGATCAATCAGTTGAGACTTATTCACTCTTATCATCCCCATATTAGTTTTGACTATGATCTTAATTAGGCTATTAAGCTAATTAATGATGCAGCCGTTATATCAATCCTGAATGCCAATGGCAAGAGAACAGATTACATCCAAATAATTATCAGAATCATCGTTAAATTAGCGACGAAAAAAAAGGCTGACAACCCCTAAATAGGTTATCAGCCATACTTTTATGCAAACTTCTTGATTCAGCTCACTCTTTTTGACTTATTTTTTACGATTTCCACACCAAATGGCGGGTTCGCTAATGCCAAAGAGAGGACTTCCTCAATAGTTTTAACAGGGTGAATTTCCAAATCAGCAATCACATTTTCTGGAATTTCTTCCAAATCACGTTTGTTCTCAAATGGAATTAATACCGTTTTAATACCACCACGATGTGCTGCAAGTAATTTTTCTTTCAGTCCACCAATTGGTAATACAAGACCTCTTAGCGTAATTTCACCTGTCATTGCGACATCCGCTTTAACAGGATTACCTGTTAAGCAGGAAACTAAGGCCGTTGACATAGCAATACCTGCACTTGGGCCATCTTTCGGTGTCGCACCTTCAGGTACGTGAACATGAATATCGCGTTTCTCATAGAAATCGCTATTGATGCCCAGTTTTTCTGCTCGAGCTCGAACAACAGTCAACGCAGCTTGAATAGATTCTTGCATCACTTCACCTAATGAACCAGTATAAGTGAGCTTACCTTTACCAGGTACACAAGCTGTCTCAATCGTTAACAAGTCACCGCCGACCTCGGTCCACGCCAATCCGGTGACTTGACCTACACGGTTTTCCGTATCGGCTTGACCATAATCAAACTTACGAACACCTAAGAAATCCTTCAGGTTATCAGCATTAATTTCGATATGTTTCAGCTTCTTATCCATTAATAAGGACTTAACCGCTTTACGACACAGTTTCGAAATTTCACGCTCTAAACCACGGACACCTGCTTCACGAGTGTAGTAACGGATAATGCCAATGAGTGCACTATCATCAATCGTTAGCTCATTCTTTTTCAATGCGTTGCGTTGGATTTGCTTCGGCAGCAAATGCTGCTTAGCGATATTTAGTTTCTCATCTTCTGTATAGCCAGACAGACGAATAACTTCCATACGATCGAGCAACGGCGCAGGAATATTCATCGAGTTAGACGTAGCCACAAACATCACATCAGAAAGATCGTAATCAACTTCCAAATAATGATCGTTAAATGCGACGTTTTGCTCAGGATCTAACACCTCGAGTAATGCAGAAGCAGGATCACCTCGCATGTCAGAAGACATTTTATCAATCTCATCTAACAGGAACAGCGGGTTTTTCACTCCAACTTTTGCCATTTTCTGGATCAGTTTACCCGGCATAGAACCGATATAGGTACGGCGGTGACCACGAATTTCCGCTTCATCACGTACGCCACCTAATGCCATGCGAGTGTACTGACGGCCTGTTGCTTTTGCGATAGATTGACCAAGTGAGGTTTTACCTACCCCTGGTGGTCCAACCAAACATAGGATTGGGCCTTTAATCTTACTGACACGGCTTTGTACCGCCAGATACTCTAGGATACGTTCCTTAACACGCTCTAGGCCATAATGGTCTGTATCTAGTACTTCTTGCGCCTTAACAAGGTCTTTTTTCACTTTGCTACGAGCATGCCATGGTACCTGAACCATCCAATCAATGTAGCTACGCACTACTGTGGCTTCTGCTGACATTGGAGACATCATTTTTAGCTTTTGCAATTCTGCTTCAGCTTTTTCATGAGCCTCTTTTGGCATTTTTGCTTCTTCAATTTTGCGTTTCAGCGCTTCGTATTCATCGGGCGCATCATCCATTTCACCAAGCTCTTTTTGAATCGCTTTCATTTGCTCATTCAAATAATATTCGCGTTGGCTTTTTTCCATCTGCTTTTTGACACGGTTACGGATGCGTTTCTCAACTTGCAACAGCTCAGTTTCAGATTCCATCATGGCCATCAGGAATTCAACACGCTCAGCAACATTCGCCATCTCTAACACACGTTGTTTATCGGCCAATTTAAGTGGCATATGAGACGCTATGGTATCCGCTAATTTATCGAGTTGATCTTGTTCAATCGAATGCAGCGATGTCAAAACTTCAGGTGGAATTTTTTTATTCAGTTTAATATAGCTTTCGAACTGATTGACAATAGTGCGATAAAGAACCTCTTGCTCTTTTTCATCAAGAAGTTCTGCGACTTTAGCTTGAGCGCTATCTTCATTGTAAAAATCATCTGCATCTTCAGCTTGTTTCACAGCTTCAGGCTGCAAATATTCTGCTTGTGCTAAGAAATACTCGCCATTGTCAGTTAAGCTGCTTATACGCGCTCTTCTTAAGCCTTCAACTAATACTTTAACTGTCCCATCGGGCAATTTCAGCATTTGAATAACTGAAGCTACGGTACCAACAGAAAATAAATCATTAACCCCAGGCTCATCAGTTGAGGCCTCTTTTTGGGCTACCAGCATTACTTGCTTGTCATGATCCATCGCTGCTTCCAGACTGTGAATGGATTTTTCACGTCCAACAAACAGTGGGATCACCATATGTGGGTACACCACTACATCACGCAGAGGCAATACAGGTATTTCAATGCGTTCGGAACGCTCAGGATTCATAAAGCTCTCTCTTCGTTTAGCTTGCGCTAGTTTAAGGGTTTCCAACTATTGCTTAAAAAAGTGTATTTAAAAAGCAAAGAAACCACACTCAGAATATAAACTATATGGGGATAAGATTTTAGCATTCAATGGGTACTTGAAGATAAAAATGAAATGAGGGAGGAACCCTCATTTCACTCATAACTTGTCGTTGCTAAATCCTAGGCGTTAATTATCACCGGAGGCTTGAGCATCAGGTTTGCTGTAGATCAGTAATGGTTCTGATTGTTCATTAATGACATTTTCATCAACAACGACTTTTTCTACATTATCCATAGAAGGCAGGTCATACATTGTATTTAGCAATGCCGCTTCAACAATAGAACGTAAACCACGAGCCCCCGTTTTACGAGCCATTGCTTTTTTAGCAATCGCTTTTAACGCTTCTTCACGGAACTCTAATTCTGTCCCTTCAAGGCTAAATAGCGCTTGGTACTGTTTAGTTAGCGCATTTTTGGGTTCTTGAAGGATCTGAATAAGCGCCTCTTCACTCAATTCCGTTAAAGTTGCCACCACTGGCAAACGACCGATAAACTCAGGGATCAAACCAAATTTGATCAGATCTTCAGGCTCTGTTTGTGCTAACAATTCACCTTCAGTAATTTTCTCGGATTCGCCTTTAACCTCAGCAGCAAAACCAATACCTGAACGCGTATTTAAACGCTGACCGATCACTTTATCGAGCCCCGCAAAAGCACCTCCACAGATAAATAAGATCTTAGAGGTATCAACCTGTAAGAACTCTTGCTGAGGATGCTTACGACCACCTTGAGGTGGAACGGCTGCAATTGTCCCTTCAATCAGTTTCAACAACGCTTGTTGTACCCCTTCACCTGAAACATCACGGGTAATTGAAGGGTTATCAGATTTACGTGAAATTTTGTCAATTTCATCGATATAAACAATACCACGTTGCGCTTTTTCTACATCGTAGTCACATTTTTGCAGTAATTTTTGGATGATGTTTTCAACATCTTCACCAACATAACCCGCTTCGGTTAAGGTGGTGGCATCTGCCATCGTGAAAGGCACATCCAAGTAACGAGCAAGGGTTTCAGCCAGCAATGTTTTACCGCTGCCTGTTGGACCAATCAGCAAAATGTTACTTTTACCAAGCTCAACACCTTCGCTGGTTGTATCACCATTCCGTAATCGCTTGTAGTGATTATAGACGGCGACAGCCAATACTTTTTTCGCCTGTTCTTGACCTATCACATAATCATCAAGATGCTCTCTGATCTCATGTGGGGTAGGTAATGCACTACGCTCACGATGAGGAGCCAGTTCTTTGATCTCTTCACGGATGATATCGAGGCATAAATCGACACATTCATCACAAATATAGACTGACGGACCGGCAATCAGCTTGCGGACTTCATGCTGACTTTTTCCGCAGAAAGAGCAGTACAACAGTTTACCTGACCCCTCTTTGCGCTTATCTGTCATCAGTTGACCTCACTTATCGTCAATTTTCCCCCGTTTATTCACTATCTTGCGCGATAAAACGGAGGAATAAATTTCTTTGATATTAATTAAGTATGTATAAACCTTAGTTAATTAACGGCTAGTATAAATATGGTCAACCAAACCATACTCTTTAGCTTCATTTGCAGACAAGAAACGATCGCGCTCTGTGTCACGATTGATTTCTTCGACAGGCTTACCTGTGTGCAATGCCATTAACTCATTCATGCGCGCTTTCACTTTCAGAATTTCCTGAGCGTGAATTTCGATATCGGTCGCTTGTCCTTGATAACCACCGAGTGGTTGGTGGATCATCACGCGAGAATTTGGTAGGCAGAAGCGTTTACCTTTAGTCCCCGCAGCTAGCAAGAATGATCCCATAGAACAAGCTTGTCCCATACAGATCGTACTAACATCAGGTTTAATAAATTGCATTGTGTCATAGATGGACATACCTGCTGTAATCACGCCACCTGGGGAGTTGATGTAAAGCTGGATATCTTTTTCTGGGTTTTCTGCTTCCAAAAATAGCATCTGTGCGACAATTAAGTTCGCCATATGATCTTCCACCTGACCTGTCAGGAAGATAATACGTTCTTTTAACAGACGTGAATAAATATCGTATGAACGTTCACCCCGAGAGGTCTGCTCAATGACCATTGGCACGAGTGCCATTTGGGATGCTAGATTTTCCTGACCGCCAAAATATGACATCGAAATCTCCTATTAAAAACTTTCTGGTGCTTGCGCCTAAATTTGCTGTTTGTTCGACTTTTACGCATTCTAAGCAGCAAACAAACAGTTTGTCTTTAAAAATTATCTATCTCACATATTTTCACTGCTATCTCATTTGATTATTTCTTTGTGTTTAGCCTAAAGACCCTCAAAGAAGTGTGCATTAATGAGATGAATTATGCTGTAGAAAACAAGACTCACTGTAAAATAGTTTAACACAAGTCTGTAAGGATTCACGGATTTGTTCTGTAAGATTCACCCAGCCTAACAGCCGATATAATTAGAATATACAGCAACATTTATAATAAAATTAGGGCGAAAATGTTATTTTCAAGACTATCTTCGCTTGTCCTCTAAAAATTAGCTCGATATTAAGGTAGATACTCAGGTGCTCGAGGAACAAAAATCACGGTATACCTTGAACATAAGCGTACCACGCTATCAACCTAATCTGAGAGATGACGCCGATATCATTGACAAAAAACCCGCAGCATACGCCACGGGTTTTTTATTTATAACGCGGATAAAACGAAATTAACCAGCTTGAACTTGGTTCATCAGTTCATTGAAGTTAGTTTCTTTTTCAGTCACTTTAGCCACTTCCAGAATTTTCTCAACCGCTTGTTCTTCAAGAGCTAAGTTACGAACGCTATTCATCAGCTCATTGTTTTTGCTGTAGTATTCGATAACTTCAGTTGGATCTTCATAAGCTGAAGCCATTTCTTCAATCAGAACTTTAACGCGATCTTCATCAGCTTTCAGTTCGTTCGAATTGATCACTTCACCTAACAGTAGGCCGATAACAACGCGACGTTTCGCTTGTTCTTCGAACAGCTCACGAGGCAGTTCCATCGCTTGTTTCTCGTTACCACCGAAACGTTGTGCAGCTTGACGACGCAGAACATCGATCTCACCATCAACCACCGCAGCGGGAACTTCGATGTCATTCGCATTAACCAAACCATCCAGAACTTGAGCTTTAATACGGTTACGTACCGCATTTTTCAGTTCGCGTTCCATGTTTTTACGCACTTCCGCGCGCAGACCGTCTAAAGTGCCGTCAGCAATACCGAAACGCTTGATGAATTCTTCAGTGAATTCTGGCAGTTCACGCTGTTCAACTTTCTTCAGAACGATAGCAAACTTCGCTGCTTTACCTTTCAGGTTTTCAGCGTGGTAATCTTCTGGGAAATTAACTTCGATATCGAATTCTTCACCCGCTTTGTGGCCAACGATGCCATCTTCAAAACCAGGGATCATACGACCTTCGCCCATAACTAGTGCGAAATCTTCTGCTTTGCCGCCTTCAAATTCTTCACCATCGATTGAACCCGTGAAGTTAATTGTGATACGCGAATCAGCCGCTGCGGCTTCAGATGTTTCTTTCCACTGAGCTTGTTGTTTACGTAGCGTTTCCAGCATGTTTTCAAGATCTTCATCTTTAACAGTAACAACTGGTTTTTCTACTTCGATAGTTTCCAGACCTTTTAGTTCGATTTCTGGATAGACTTCGAATTCAACTGAGTAAACAAAATCTTTACCATCTTCCAGCATTTCAGGCTTGTAGCTAGGTGCACCGGCTGGATTGATTTTTTGTTCAATGATTGCGTTGATGAAGTTACGTTGCATCACATCGCCCAGAACGTCTTGCATAACAGACGCGCCGTAACGCTGTTTAACGATGTTCATTGGCACTTTTCCTTTACGGAAGCCATCAACACGTACTTTCTTCGCGACGTTAACCAGCTCGCTGTTTACTGCTTTTTCAATATCGGCAGCAGGAACGGTGATTGTTACACGACGCCCAAGGCCTTGAGTCGTTTCAACAGAAACTTGCATCTTCTTACCTCAAAAAAAATCTTAGTGATCGGTCTACTCCAGAGTTAAGCCATTAAATCATAATGACCTTCTCCCTTCCAGAACCGGGGGCGTTGCTTACACAACGGTCATCCCTGATATCAGAAGCGTCCCGAAACCTTACTGAAAATTAGACGCGACATTATACCGATGCAGATGCCCCGAGTCGAGAAAAGCTGATAAAAGAAGCGATTATTCCTCTTTATTTGTGACTTTTCCGACTAAAAAAAGCACTCCCCAAGCAAATTGGGGAAAAAACATACATCGATATTAATGCCAACATTCATAAAATGACATAAATCGTCTCATCATAATAACAGTCAAACAGCGAATCAATCAGCTGTTTATTTTACCGCCACCACGACATGCAGGAGAATTCAGTGCCGTATCCGCTAAATTATGCCACTCTGAAGGGGTATAAGTATGTAGCGCTAAAGCATGGATACTTCCCGCTAATTCATCTGCCAAAATAGCATAAATTTCACGATGACGGCCAACCATACGTTTGTTTTCAAATTTTTCACTGACCAAAACCACTTTAAAGTGGCTTTCTGAGCCCGCAGGAACATTATGTTGATCGCTTTCATTGATCACTTCAAGATAAGCGGGTTCAAAGGCTGCATGCAGCTTTTGCTGAATATGTGATTGCATATTTAGCGGTGCATCAATCCCCATAAAAATCACTCCTTTGTTCAACCACCATTGACGTTTTGTTATCTTTTTTTGTAGTGATAGAGGACAATCGCGCTACAATGATATGATAACTACCACTTTGACGAATTTTTCTCGAAATGGTTGTCTAACCTTTCAGAAAACCCGTCAGGGTGAAACTATAACCCTAGTTAAATGTATAAGGGTTCGTTAGGTTGCACCATAACGGAACAACCCCAATTAGGAAAGATGAACTGGAAAAAATTATGTTAAGAAAACTTTGTTTTCCTCTTTTTGCACTATTTCTTCTAGCTGGTTGTGCAACAAGCAGTAATACTTTATCACTCGAACCCAAGATTACTTTGCCAGCACGAAATCCGACGCTGAATGCAACCGCAATTAGTGTTAGCAGCGTAGATAGTCGGCCTTCAAAAGCACTGACAGAAATCAACCGTAATGGAAGTTTGGTGGTGCTGTCTCCTTCCCGTGATCCACGCTATTTAATGCAAGAAGCGGTTGAAAAACAAATGGCTGCTCGCGGCTTCATGGTGTCATCTCCTGCCAATGTCAACTTGGTCGTTCAACTGAACCAATTAAACGCCCAAGTCAGTGAAGGCAGTTTACGCCATAATATTACCGTGAATTCTAGCGTAACGGTTACCGCAACGGCACCGAATGGTTCCACCAAATCACGGACATTCACACGTAATTACAATAACCAAGAATTACTGGGTGCTAGCAACGATAAAATTGAAAAAGCGATCAATCTTGCACTCACTGATCTGATCAACGATATGGCTAATGATCAAGAATTGACCCAATTTATCAAACAAAACGCTCGATAATGATTCGAGACGATGTTTTGTCATACATTGAGTGCCTATCTCTATAGAATAGGCACTCAATGAAACGGTGAATAGCGCCTTCACCATTATTCAATAACGGAAAGCCTTTTATTTAGCTCATAACCAATCATAGGAAGATTATGTCCCGTGCTTTTTTACCCAATTCAGTCATTTTAATCCTATTAGGTTTTGTATCCGGCCTTCCGTTAGCACTGACTGCTGGCACGCTACAAGCTTGGTTGACGGTTGAAAATATCGATATTAAAACGATTGGTTTTTTTTCACTGGTTGGTCAAGCTTATGTATTAAAGTTTCTTTGGTCTCCAATGATGGATCGGTATACCCCGCCCTTTCTTGGCCGGCGTAGAGGATGGTTACTGACCACACAAATCCTGCTTATTTTCAGTATCGGTGCAATGGGTTTTATGAATCCATCAGACCATCTATGGTGGCTAGCAGCGCTGGCTGTTATGGTCGCTTTTTGTTCTGCCTCACAAGATATTGTCTTTGATGCCTATAAGACGGACCTGCTCAGCGCGGAAGAACGAGGCTTTGGTGCCGCAGTCTCAGTGATGGGTTATCGCATCAGTATGCTGGTGTCTGGTGGGCTAGCATTATGGATGGCAGATAAATTTCTCACATGGCAACAACTTTATATGGTGATGGCAGGGCTGATGCTCATTGGTGTTTTTGCGACTCTGCTCGCCAAAGAACCAGAAGATAGTGGTACCCCGCCAACCTCACTGAAAGATGCGATTTATAAACCGCTTGCCGAGTTTTTTAGCCGCAACAATGCCTGGCTAGTCCTCTTATTATTAGTATTCTATAAGATGGGTGATGCGTTTGTGATGGCGCTTAGTACTAACTTCTTATTGAGTGGTCTTGGCTTTACCTTAAGCGAAGTTGCTGCGGTCAATAAAACTGTCGGTATGGCAGCAACCATCTTCGGGGCATTGTTTGGCGGTTACCTAATGAAGAACATGAGCCTATTTAACGCCTTATTGGTGTTTGGTATTTTGCAAGGCGCCTCAAATATCGGCTATTGGTTCCTAGCGGTCACACCACCAAACATTATCAGTATGGGTTCAATCATTGTTATCGAAAATATTTTTTCAGGAATGGGAACCGCGGCGTTCGTGGCATTACTCATGACTCTATGTAATAAGTCATTATCTGCAACACAATTCGCTTTACTCTCTGCACTTTCGGCTATCGCTCGAGTGTATATAGGCCCTGTTGCCAGTATTGTTGTTCTTTCTTACGGCTGGCCAACCTTCTACCTGATTTCTATTGTTGTTTCGGTGCCCAGTATTCTGCTCTTACTTGCCTGTAAAACCTCGTTGAGCTATACGCAAACCACTGGGTTATTCCAACGCAGGGAGCTGTATCCACAAGCTTATAAAATTGCCGTTTATATCCTCTTAACCGCAATTGCTATATTAGCACTATGGCTATTAACACTATTAGTTACCTCGTTTACTACAGTCAAAATTTACTTATTCACCAATCAAATATCCCTTTGGCTTGCCCTACCTGAATATAAGAATTTCATTTTCAATACAGGCGCAAGTATTGGCGCACTCAGTTTAATCATTGGTGGCTGTCTCGACTTCTTTGCAGTACGCAAGATAGTTAAGAAATAAATTATTAACTCAATCAATCATCCCGAAGTGAAATTAATTCATTTCGGGTTTTTTCTTGACCTTTTAAATTAGATCTGACTAGCAAATATTGATATCCCTACCTTCATAGCGTGATGCATATCACCTATTTAATGAAATATATTTTTTAATTACAAATTAAAAGCCTAATATCTCACACGTTAAGGGCTAATCAGCCTTATGGCTGAATAACAAATAAATATCGTTAATACTCAAACGAAAATAATATATCATGAAAAAACAACTTCTCTGCGTCGCTGCACTTGCGTCTTTAGCTGGGACGGCAAATGCTGACGACTTTCTTGGCTATCAGAATGGTTTCGCGGACATCAATGTCAATTACTTAGACTGGTCTCACCGCACCGAAACTAAATCAGAAAACACCACTCGCAAAAAAGATTTTGCCTACATTGAGTTAGAAGGCGGAGCTAACTTTAATTGGGGTGAATTGTATGGATTTTTTGATGTCGAAAATCCATTCCACAAACGTCGTACTGAGCCTGGCCGTAACCAACGTTACACCATCAAAACGACAGGTCGTTTCTATCTAGGCGATAGTGGCTTTAACGTTTATGGTCATGTTTACGGTACTTGGTCAATGCCAGGTGCTAAATATGGCGGCAATTTCCATGAAGTCAACACATTATATGGCTTAGGCTACAACACTTCATTCGGTGATCTGTGGTTCAAACCATTCGTTGCATTACATTATGTTGACCAAACTTTCTACTCAGGCAATAACGGCTATGTGGTTGGTTGGGTTGCAGGTTATGGCTTCAAGATGTTTGAAGAAGATTTCATGATCACTAACTGGCATGAAATGGAATTTGCTCGTCATAAGCGCTACGGCAACGGTGGGCGTGACGGCGTCAATGGTGCTCTCGCCTTTTGGTGGAATGCAACACCACACTTAGCTGCGGGTGTGCAATACCGCTATGCTGACAATAAGCTAGGCGATGATTTTTATCAAGACGCAATCATTTATACATTAAAATATACATTCTAAGTGTTTATATTTAACTGTAGAAAAATTTAGAAACTCTCTTTTCTTTTCAAGAAAATAACAATTTTTCTTAGTTGTTTTAGCCGATAAGATGGCCTCAAGCCTCTTATCGGCGTTAAAAGCCGTATTTTCACCTACCATTTTATTTAACAATCAGATCAGTTGTTTTAATTTTTGCTCATTTTTGTATATATTTTTCTTTGAAAAAAGACAAAGATATTTTAGTATTAGTCCTGTTTTAGCAAAATATACCTATAATCTGCATGACTTTTAACTATTTAATCATAAGTTCTTCACATGTGATCATATTAACATAAAGAGCTAACAATCCCGTTTCTTTACCTTACAATTGTTTACACTCACATAACCTTACCGTAGAATGCCCCCACTGATGAAACGACAATTAGAATCTTTGTCATTTGGGGTCGTGGATGAGACTTATGAACTACAAAAAAAGCATTGGGGCACTCTCACTTGTTGTCGCTACCTTATTATTAGGTGGTTGCGATATGGTGTTGATGGACCCTAAAGGCGCCGTTGGCGTTAAACAAAAAGAGCTGATTCTTATTGCAATCGGCTTAATGCTGGTTGTTGTCATTCCCGTTATTTTCATGGCGTTTATTTTTGCTAGAAAATATCGTGAATCCAATAAATCAGCGACTTACCGTCCTAACTGGGCTCACTCAAATAAAATTGAGTTAGTCTGCTGGACTGTTCCTATCATCATTATCATTATTCTAGGTACAATCACTTGGAAAACGACTCATGAGCTTGATCCATATCAGCCATTAGTCAGTGATCAGGAACCTGTCACAATTGAAGTTATTTCCGCTGACTGGAAATGGATTTTCATCTATCCAGAGCAAGGTATTGCAACAGTTAACGAAATAGCATTCCCTACCGGTGTGCCAATCAACTTCAAAATCACATCTGATTCGGTGATGAACTCGTTCTTCATTCCATCTTTAGGTGGCCAAATCTATGCGATGGCAGGTATGCAAACTAAACTTCACTTAATTGCCAACGAACCTGGTACCTACAAAGGCTTCTCAGCAAGCTATAGTGGTCATGGATTCTCTGACATGAAGTTTAATGCTATTGCAACACCTGATCGTCAAGGTTTTGATGAGTGGGTACAAAAGGTAAAAGCTTCACCTAAAACTATGGATACAATGCAAGCTTTCGACGAAGTCGCTAAGCCTAGCATGAATGTTCCTGTTACCTACTTCTCTAGCGTGAAACCAAATCTGTATGAAGACATCATTCTCAAGTTTGGTCATGAGCACCATAAAGGTCACGCTCCTGCGGACAAGAAAGATGAAGCCGCAGGTCAATCTATGCATATGAGCCATAATGCTCATACAGGCGCTGAGGAATAAGGGCATGTTCGGAAAATTAACACTAGATGCTATTCCGCTCCATGAGCCAATTGTCGTCGTGACATTGATTTGTATCATTCTCGGCGGCCTTGCGCTTCTAGGTGCGATCACCTACTTCGGTAAATGGAAGTGGTTGTGGAAAGAGTGGTTAACCTCTGTTGACCACAAAAAAATTGGTGTCATGTACATCATTGTTGCAATGGTCATGTTGTTCCGTGGTTTCGCGGATGCCATCATGATGCGTGGTCAGCAGGTACTTGCTTCTGCTGGTCAAGAAGGGTTCTTGAATCCTCATCACTATGACCAAATTTTTACCGCACACGGCGTTATCATGATTTTCTTCATGGCAACACCATTTGTTGTCGGTCTGATGAACCTTGTTGTTCCTCTGCAAATTGGTGCACGTGATGTTGCGTTCCCATTCCTGAACTCACTGAGCTTCTGGTTCTTCGTTGTCGGTGTTGTGCTGATTAACATCTCTTTAGGGGTGGGTGAATTCGCACAGACAGGTTGGTTAGCTTATCCGCCTTTATCTGGCTTGGAGTACAACCCTGGTGTCGGGGTCGATTATTGGATATGGAGTCTCCAAATATCCGGTATTGGTACACTATTAACAGGGGTTAACTTTATCGCGACAATTATCCGTATGCGTGCACCGGGTATGTCGATGATGAAAATGCCAGTATTCAGCTGGGCAGCACTCTGTACTAACGTACTGATCGTTGCAGCATTCCCTATCTTAACAGTCACCATCACACTACTGACTTTAGACCGTTATCTAGGCACCCATTTCTTCACTAACGATATGGGCGGCAACATGATGATGTACATCAACCTGATTTGGGCTTGGGGTCACCCTGAGGTGTATATCCTTGTTCTACCTGTATTTGGTGTATTCTCAGAAATTGCAGCAACCTTCTCGAAAAAACGTTTGTTTGGCTATACCTCTCTGGTATGGGCAACTATCGTTATTACCGTTATGTCGTTCATTGTATGGTTGCACCACTTCTTTACGATGGGCTCGGGGGCAAACGTCAACGCCTTCTTCGGTATCGCTACGATGATTATCGCAATCCCAACTGGGGTTAAGATCTTCAACTGGCTGTTTACCATGTACCAAGGTCGTATTGAGTTCAAATCACCGATGCTATGGACTGTCGGCTTCATTATCACCTTCTCTGTTGGTGGTATGACTGGGGTTCTACTTGCTGTACCTGGTGCAAACTTCGTTCTACACAACAGCTTATTCCTGATTGCTCACTTCCATAACGTTATCATTGGTGGTGTGGTATTCGGATGTTTCGCTGGTATGACTTACTGGTTCCCGAAAGCTTACGGCTTCACGCTGAATGAGAAATGGGGCGTTCGTGCCTTCTGGTTCTGGATTGTTGGTTTCTTCTTAGCATTTATGCCGTTGTATATCCTTGGCTTTATGGGTATGACTCGTCGTTTAAGCCAAAACATTGACCCAACGTACCACGGTATGCTGGTTGCAGCGGCTTGCGGTGCAGGTCTAATCGCAATTGGTATTGCATGCCAAGTTATCCAAATCATCGTGAGTATCCGTGATCGTCATGCTAACCGTGACTTAACCGGAGACCCATGGGGCGGACGTACTCTGGAGTGGGCAACTTCTTCTCCACCACCATTCTACAACTTCGCTATTGAACCTAACGTTCAAACGCGTGATGCTTGGTGGGATATGAAAGAAAAAGGCATCGCTCATAAGAAACCTGCTTCATATGAAGAAATTCATATGCCGAAAAATACCGGCGCTGGCGTGATTATCGCGGCATTTAGCTTGGTTTTAGGTTTCGCGATGATCTGGCACATCTGGTGGCTCGCAATCGTTGGTTTCGCTGGCATGATTGTTACTTGGATTGCAAAAAGCTTCGACGAAGATGTTGATTATTACGTACCTGTGGCTGAAATCGAAGAAATCGAGAATAAGCACTTTGAAGACTTACGTAAGGCAGGTGTGAACGATGTCAACTAATACAATGACTAATCAAAACTTAGCCCATGCAGAGCATGGGCACCATGATGCAGGTGGGACAAAGGTATTTGGTTTCTGGCTCTACATAATGAGCGACCTGATTCTATTTGCTTGCTTGTTTGCAACTTATGTTGTTCTAGCCGATGGCACCGCTGGTGGTCCTGAAGGTAAAGATATTTTCAGCCTGAAATTCGTTCTGGGTGAAACATTCTTACTTTTATTCAGTAGTATTACCTATGGCTTCGCAATGATTGCGATGCATAAAGGGAAAATCCCAGCAGTCAACTTATGGCTATTCGCAACCTTCCTGCTAGGCCTTGGGTTCGTTATCATGGAAGTGTACGAGTTCCATGAACTGATCGCTGAAGGACTGGGTCCTGACCGTAGCGGTTTCCTATCAGGTTTCTTTGCTTTAGTTGCAACACATGGTCTGCACGTAACAGCAGGTTTGATCTGGATTATCGTTATGATGATTCAAGTCACTCGTCGTGGCCTAACTGACGTGAACAAAACGCGTTTGAACTGCCTTAGCTTATTCTGGCACTTCTTAGACGTTGTTTGGATTTGTGTATTTACCGTTGTTTATCTTCTGGGGGCTATTTAAATGAGTCATGCAAAAGATGCTCACACTGGAGCAAGCCACGGTAGCGTTAAAACATACCTGATTGGCTTTATTCTATCCGTCATCCTGACAGTGATCCCATTCTGGATGGTGATGGAAGGTACTGCATCACAAGCCGCTATCCTTTGGACTGTTGTCGGTATGGCAGTTGTGCAGATCCTTGTACACTTAGTCTGTTTCCTGCACATGAATACATCATCAGATGAGCGCTGGAACCTGATTGCATTTCTGTTCACTATGCTAATCATCGGTATCGTTGTTGTTGGCTCTCTGTGGATTATGTACAACCTGAACATCAATATGATGCTCGACTAAAGAGTTGCCGATATGTTTAAGCAATACCTGCAAGTGACCAAGCCAGGAATTATTTTCGGAAATCTAATTTCTGTGATCGGCGGTTTTCTACTTGCCTCAAAAGGCACGATTGATTATCCGCTGTTTATTGCGACTTTGCTGGGTGTATCACTGGTCGTGGCTTCTGGTTGTGTTTTTAACAACTATATCGACCGTGATATCGACCGTATCATGGAAAGAACGAAGAATCGCCCTTTAGTTAAAGGGCTGATTGACCCGAAGATTAGCCTGATTTACGCCGCTGCATTAGGTATTGCTGGCATGCTGCTACTTCTTGTAGCAGCGAATGCTCTGGCAATGCTCCTTGCGGTGATTGGTTTCATCGTTTATGTAGGTATCTATAGCCTATATATGAAACGTAAATCAGTCTATGGCACGCTAATTGGCAGTTTATCTGGTGCAGCACCTCCTGTTATTGGTTACTGTGCCGTCACAAATGAGTTCGATACCGGTGCATTGATTCTGTTATTGATCTTCAGTTTGTGGCAGATGCCACATTCGTATGCTATCGCGATTTTCCGTTTTAAAGACTATAAAGCAGCCAATATTCCTGTTTTGCCTGTTATTAAGGGGATCTCTGTGGCTAAAACCCATATCTTCTTATATATCTTGGCATTTATGGTCGCCACACTGATGTTAGCTATCAGCGGATACGCTGGTTATAAATATTTAGTTGTTGGTGCGGCTGTTAGTCTTTGGTGGCTTGGCATGGCAATCTCCGGATTTAAAACCGAAAATGATGACCGTGTTTGGGCTCGCAAACTGTTTATCTTCTCCATTGTGGCTATCACATCGTTGAGTGTCATGATGTCAGTTGATCCAACAGTTTCAACCGATACTGTTATAGCTTTAGTTAGATAAATTCTAACACGCAGTTACTCTAACGGCAGGCTAGTCCTGCCGTTTCATTTAGTCACCATGTTTTCGAACGTTTTTATTTGACGAATCGACCTACCCTATCGAATAACTTTTATGTTTTAATACCCGCTTATTCACGCCTAGCATAGCGAGATAATGCCTTTCTATGCTCAAAATAATAACTAACAATATTCTAATTTGTTGTAATAAGGCAAAATGTGACTAATTCCTAGATAAATACATTCATAACTGACCAGGGTTAGTGAATGAAGCCAACACAGCTACAGCTTGAAGTATGACGAGTATTTATGAAAGATAACAAAATGACCACCTCCGAACTCCGTGCTACATGGGGGTTGGGTTCAGTTTTCTCCCTACGTATGTTAGGGATGTTTATGGTATTACCCATTTTGACCAGCTATGGTATTCATCTTAAGGACTCATCAGAATTTTTGGTAGGCCTAGCGATTGGTATTTATGGTTTAAGCCAAGCTATCTTTCAGATACCGTTTGGTTTAATGTCGGATAAAATTGGTCGTAAGCCCTTAATTATTATTGGGCTAGTTATCTTTATTATTGGTAGTGTGATTGCCGCTCTCAGTGATTCCATATGGGGCATTATTATTGGCCGAGCCTTGCAAGGTGCTGGCGCTATTTCTGCCGCCGTTATGGCATTACTTTCCGATTTAACGCGTGAGCAGAATCGAACCAAAGCAATGGCTTTTTTAGGAATTAGCTTTGGTATCACTTTCGCTATCGCCTTAGTATTAGGCCCGATCATCACTCATTGGATTGGGTTAAGCGGGCTATTTTGGGGAATCACCCTATTAGCAGGAGGCGCTATCATCGTTACCCTGTTTGTTGTACCGAATAGCCGCCAGCATATTACTAACCGAGAATCCGCTTTTGTTAAAGGAAATTTACGGGCGGTCATTACTCACCCGCAATTATTGAAACTCAACTTAGGCATCTTAAGCTTACACACCTTGCTCATGTCCAGCTTCGTCGCTTTACCTTTAATGATGAGCGATGCGGGATACCTAGCCAAAGACCATTGGAAAGCTTACCTTATCACCATGCTGGTCGCTTTTGTTTCAGTGCTTCCCTTTATCATCTACGCTGAAAAACACCGAAAAATGAAGCAAGTGTTTTTATTCTGTATTGTGATACTGGCTTTAGCTGAAATAACCTTATGGCTGTCAGGAAGCCATTTGTGGGTGATTTTCGTTGGCTTACAACTGTTTTTTGTTGCCTTTAATATTATGGAGGCGATCCTTCCTTCTTTAATCAGTAAAGAAGCTCCCGCAGGTTATAAAGGTACCGCAATGGGGGTTTACTCCACCAGCCAATTTCTAGGTGTCGCTATCGGAGGGATACTCGGCGGTTGGTTATATGATATAGATGGCGCAGCCGCGGTATTTATCGGTGGATTAGCAGTAACAGCCATTTGGTTTGTTGTTAGCTTAACCATGAAGCAACCACCTTATGTCAGCAGTATTCGCCTTGTGTTACCACCTCAATTTAAAAACACCGCTAAGTTACAAGCACTGCTCTTATCTCAACCCGGTGTACTTGAGGCCGCGATTATCCCTGATGAAATGGGCGTCTATGTGAAAGTGGATAGAAAATTGACCTCCCGAGAACAACTCGAGTCTATCATCAAAGACCAAATATAATCGCTATAGCCCACAACGATAAATGCTGTGGGCTTTTTTACGTGTTAGTCTCGGAAGTTAGTAAATTGGAATGGCTGGCCTAAATTACCAGAACGGACGAGCGCCATTACCGATTGCAAATCATCACGTGATTTACCGGTTACTCTCACTTGCTCCCCTTGGATCTGTGCCTGTACTTTCAATTTACTATCTTTAATTAGCTTCACGATTTTTTTGGCTGTGGCAGTATCAATTCCCTGCTTTAGGGTCACTTCAACACTGTATGTTTTACCACTATGCACAATGTCATCAGGGACATTCAATACAGCACCATCAATACCACGTTTTGCCATTTTTTCACGTAAAATGTCTAATAGCTGCTGAACTTGAAAGTCTGACTCACTAGTGACCTTAATTGATTCGCTTTTTTCATTAAGTTCGAAGCTCGCCGTCACATTTTTAAAATCCCAGCGAGTGGTTAATTCACGATTAGCATTTTCAACCGCATTGCGGACTTCATTCATTTCTACTTCAGATACAATATCAAATGATGGCATAGTTATGACCTCCTGATAATCAATGCGATGCATGATAGCTGCTTTCTATTGACAGCAAAAGTACTATACTGGAAATATGAGTTTACATATGTCTATATCGTTATATTCTTACAAGCTTAGAAGAAATGGTTCATAGGGGAAATATGAAAATAACGCTTATAGGTTGTGGTGCCATCGGCAAGCTGTGGGTTGCCGCATTAGCTGAACAAGGGCATGATATTCAAGGATGGTTACGTATCGCTCAATCCGATATATTTGTTGATGTTAATGAGCCTGACGGGCGTATTTTTCGTGAATTAATCCCTTGTAACAACCTTAATCACTTACATAATAGTGAACTCGTTATTGTCTGTTTAAAAGCATGGCAAGTGTCCGATGCCTTACTCCCTTTGCTTCATAATATCCCCGAATCCTGTCCAATTTTATTACTGCATAACGGCATGGGAACGCTTGAGGAATTAGGCCCTTTACGGCATCCTTTTTTATCTGGCGTGACCACCCACGCTGCGTGGCAAGAAAATAATCAGGTTTTTCATGTTGCGAACGGCATAACCCATATTGGTGCCATCAATTCACTTGCTGAAAATTACTATCCGATTGCCGATATTTTGCATGAAGCCCTACCGGATGTTGCATGGCATAACCAAATTTTAAATACGTGTTGGCGAAAACTGGCTGCAAATTGTGTTATTAACCCATTAACCATCCTTTATGATTGTAAAAATGGTGATTTACTTAATCATCCAGAACAAATCAATACGCTCATCGATGAGATTTGCCAAGTGATGGCAATTGAAGGGCTACATACCGATAAAACTCAGCTCGTTAATTATATTTATGGCATCATTCACAATACAGCCAATAACTACTCTTCAATGCTGCAAGATATCCGTAATAAACGCCGTACAGAGATTGATTACATTACTGGCTACCTGATTAAACAAGCGAGAGCTCACGGGCTTCATACTCCTGAGAACGATCGTTTATACCATTTAGTTAAACAGCGAGAAGAAAAAAATGACGGTTTCCGTGCTGATATGCATCGCCAATGGTAGTGAAGAAATAGAGACAGTCACTACAGCCGATCTATTAGTTAGAGCAGGTATTAAAGTAACTTTAGCCAGCGTGACTGATGATGGCTCTGTTAATATAACAGCGTCGAGAGGACTCAAAATCATCGCTGATACGCCTTTAATTAGGGTTGCCGATGATCCTTTCGATGCAATTGTGCTTCCGGGTGGATTAAAAGGTGCAGAGGCCTTCCAAAATAGCCCTCTCGTCATTGAAAAAGTAAGACGTATGCATCTTGATGGCAAAATTGTTGCCGCAATCTGCGCCGCACCTGCGCTGGTATTGGAATATCATCAATTATTTCCCATGGGGAATATGACATGTTTCCCAACCCTACAAGATCAGATTGCAGCCAATAAATGGGTTGATAAACGAGTGTATTTTGATGAGCGAGTGAATCTATTAACCAGTCAAGGTCCTGCAACTACCTTTGATTTCGCCTTAAAATTGATTGAGTTGCTAGTTGGCCGTGATATCGCTGGCAAGGTTGCATCTCAATTAATTTTACCTAATGGGATTAATGATTACTTAGAGCAGTAATGACAAAAAGCCGAAACAGCGTAGCGGGATCGGCTTTTATCTTATAGAACGTAGCGAGTTACGGGCGATAGACTTTCACATTACTAAAGCCTTGTTCTTGCAGATACAGCGCTTGCAAGCGACTCATCACACCACGATCACAGTACAGTAAATAAGTCTTTTCTTTTGGTAAATCACCAAACTGCGTTCCCAGTCGATAGAATGGAATATGTTTAATTTCAATTCCCTCGATCGACAATGGATTATCTTCATGCTCATCCACAGAGCGAATATCTAAAATGATTTCATTGTCTGGTGAAAGCTCACTCACCATTTCCACTTCTGTCACTTGTTCGCGACTTTCTTGTGCAATCTGGCGGATATCAATATTTTGTGCGTGTTCAACCACATCGTCTAAAATACTGAAATCAAAATTTGCTTCTTCTGCTTCAATTCTCGCTTTAACCGCTTTAACGGTAGGACTTTTCGAAATCACGCCACAATATTCAGGCATCGTTTTAGCAAAATCCTCAGTACCGATTTGGCGAGCTAGTTTGATGATATGCTCTTTGTCATGAGAAATCAGAGGACGCAATACCAACGTATCTGAAGCATTATCAATCAAACGTAAATTGGTCAGTGTTTGGCTTGATACTTGTCCTAATGCCTCGCCAGTGACAATCGCTTGTACACCATAACGTTCGGCGACTTTAGAAGCTGCGCGTACCATCATGCGCTTCAGTACCACTCCCATTTGGCCATCATCAACTTTTTCAAGGATTTCTGCCACAACAGGTTCAAAATTAACCGCAATAAAACGAACTTTATGTGAACTGCCAAAGCGGTTCCATAAATAGTGGGCTATTTGTTTAACGCCAATTTCGTGGGCTGCACCGCCTAAGTTAAAGAAACAGTAGTGCACTCGACAGCCTCGGCGCATCAACATATAACTGGAAACGCCTGAGTCAAAACCACCTGAAATCAGCGACAGTACATCTTCTTGAGTACCAATTGGGAAACCGCCAATACCTTCATAACGCGCTTTCACGAGGATCAAGTTTTCGTCTTCGATCTCCAAATGCACGGTGAGATCAGGATCGGTTAATTTCACTTTTGCAGATGAAATATGTTGATTTAAGCCACCACCGATGTAGCGTTCCGCTTCAATCGATGTAAACTCGTGCTTCCCTCTGCGTTTTACGCGAACACAAAAGGTTTTGTTTTCTAGTAATGCACCGTATGCCTCATGCGCCATTTCATAAATATGATGTAGGCTAGTAAACGGTTTTTCTTCAACTTCTAAAATATGGTGAATACCAGGGATTCGAGTCAGCATGTCACAAATTTCGTCGTGCTTTGTTTCCCCTTTAACACGCACTTCGATGTTATCCCAATGACGGACAACCGCGATTTCTTCGCCTAATGGTTTGAGTACATTACGGATATTGCTGGTGAGGATCTTAATAAAACGTAGCCTAACGGTTTGGCTTTTAATCGTAATTTCTGGGAATAACTTAATGATAAACTTCATAATAGCAGCATGTTAATGTTATAGGGGCCAGCGCACGTATTTTAAAAGTGACACACGTACAGGTTACCAATTGTCAATAAAGAAGCGTATTATAGCACTATCTTGTGTGTTGAATCTAAAAACACTAAGAATAAATTGTATCCGTAGCGAGACTACGCTAGTCTGCTAAATGAATATAATCCCTTGATTGAATGATTGAATATTTGTGGTTGAAGAAAGATGGCTAAAGAAAAATCTCAACAAGTACCAGTAGTTAGCTTCGAAAACTCACTCAAAGAACTTGAGGAAATTGTTTCTCGCCTTGAGTCTGGCTCACTACCACTTGAAGATGCTCTCAATGAATTTGAACGAGGCATTCAAATCGCTAAACAAGGGCAAAAAGTCCTCCAACAGGCTGAACAACGCGTTCAAATTCTCCTTAGCGATGATGAAAATAAAGCACTTGATGATTTTTCACCAGATACCGAATAAATTATGTCTGAACAACACCTTAATAGCTTCATAGTACAACAACAACAAGCGTATGAGCGAGTTAACCAATATCTATTAGATGCTTTGGATGCGCTTCCTTTCTCACATTTACCGCTTGCTGCTGCGATGAAGCATGGCGCATTGCTCGGCGGTAAGCGCCTACGCCCATTTTTAACCTATACTGTAGGAAGTATGCTTGGTGTCGCGGCCATTAATCTTGATGCACCAGCGGCGGCGGTTGAATGTATTCATGCCTATTCACTCATTCATGATGATCTCCCAGCGATGGATGATGATGATTTACGCCGTGGGCAACCGACATGCCATATAAAATTTGGTGAAGGAAATGCGATTTTAGCCGGTGATGCGCTACAAACATTAGCATTCCAATTACTTTCCTCCGCCCCCATGCCAGATGTCACTGATAAAGATCGGATTGCCATGCTGTCAGAGCTGGCTTATGCCAGTGGCTTAGCAGGCATGTGCGGTGGACAAGCCCTTGATCTTGAAGCTGAAGGTAAACGTGTCGGCCTTGCGGAACTAGAGCAAATTCATCAACATAAAACAGGTGCACTCATACGAGCGGCCATTCGCATGGGCGCCTATGCCGCTGGAGATAACGGCTATCAAATATTATCTGCTTTAGATCATTATGCTGAAGCTATCGGTCTGGCATTTCAAGTACAAGACGACATTCTAGATGTCATTGGTGACAGCGAAATCACAGGTAAGCGTCAAGGTGCAGATGCAGAGCATGAAAAGAGCACTTATCCCTCATTACTGGGGCTTGAAGCAGCTCAAGAAAAAGCGCGTGAACTTTATTTTAATGCCCTTGAAGCCTTAAAAGTCATTGAAGCACAAGGCTATAATACGCAAACCTTAATCGCATTAGCTAATTTCATTATCGAGCGCAAAAGCTGATCTTATATAAAGCCACTTTACATTCAGACGTATGATGATAAAAGTGGCATAATAGCTGAATTCGAACGCTGGGATTACCCAGCGTTATACTCTAAATAATTCGTAGTACCGCTGAGCGAACAACCAATAAGTCGCTAACAGCACCGCAAACTAGATGCCCCATAGGGTTGGGCCTAGTCAACAATGCGGCAACTGGATATATGACGAGTATATTACCTTTTAACAATTATAATAGTAGTGAGCCCCTAATGAGTATTGATATCGCTAAGTATCCAACACTAGCGCTGGCAGAAACACCGGAAGAGCTTCGTTTGCTACCGAAAGAAAGCCTGCCTAAGCTATGTGATGAACTCAGGCAATTTTTACTTAGTAGTGTTGGTCGATCTAGCGGTCATTTTGCCTCTGGTTTAGGCGCCGTTGAACTCACCGTCGCATTACATTATGTCTATAAAACCCCTTTCGATAACCTCGTTTGGGATGTCGGTCATCAAGCCTACCCACATAAAATTTTGACGGGACGCCGCGATCGTATCGATACCATTCGCCAAAAAAATGGCTTACATCCCTTTCCTTGGCGTGATGAAAGTGAATATGACGTACTCAGTGTCGGCCACTCATCAACTTCAATCAGTGCCGGCTTAGGTATGGCTATTGCCGCTGAAAAAGAAGATAGGAATCGTAAAACCGTCTGTGTGATTGGTGACGGCGCAATTACTGCCGGCATGGCTTTTGAAGCGATGAACCATGCTGGTGATGTCGCGCCGGATATGTTAGTCATTCTTAATGACAATGAAATGTCTATTTCTGAGAATGTTGGAGCACTTAATAATCACCTTGCGCATTTACTTTCTGGCAAGCTTTATACCACCTTACGTGAAGGTGGAAAAAAAGTGTTCTCGAACATGCCGCCGATTAAAGAGCTCTTAAAGAAAACCGAAGAGCATATCAAAGGTATGGTTGTTCCAGGCACCATGTTTGAAGAGCTTGGTTTTAACTACATCGGTCCAGTTGATGGTCATGATGTTGTTGCGCTCGTACAGACGCTGAAAAATATGCGCGATCTAAAAGGCCCTCAATTCTTACATATCATGACCAAAAAAGGTCGTGGCTATGAACCAGCCGAAAAAGATCCAATTAGCTGGCATGCTGTGCCTAAATTTGACCCTAGCACTTTTACTTTACCTAAAAGCAAAGAAACGGGGCCTACATTCTCTAAAATTTTTGGCGATTGGCTGTGTGATGAAGCACAGAATGATAGCAAACTCATGGCGATCACACCTGCAATGCGTGAAGGTTCCGGTATGGTGCGTTTTTCAAAAGAGTACCCCGACCAGTACTTTGACGTTGCTATCGCCGAACAGCATGCGGTGACCTTTGCTGCTGGCTTAGCTATCGGAGGCTACAATCCTATTGTTGCAATTTACTCCACTTTCCTACAACGCGGCTACGACCAAGTGATCCACGATATCGCGATCCAAAAAGTGCCTGTTTTATTTGCTATTGATCGTGCTGGGATTGTTGGTGCAGATGGTCAGACTCATCAAGGTGCTTTTGATATCTCCTATCTCCGTTGTATCCCAACATTGGTGATCATGACGCCAAGTGATGAAAATGAATGTCGTCAAATGCTGCATACAGGCTACCACTATAAAGAAGGCCCAACTGCTGTTCGCTATCCTCGAGGAACAGGAACAGGTGCTGAGCTTCAACCTCTCGAAACCCTGCCGATTGGTAAAGGAGTCATTCGACGCCAAGGTGAGAAGGTGGCGATCCTCTGCTTTGGTACTTTGCTCAAGCATGCATTAGTTGCCGCTGAAGAACTTAATGCAACCGTGGTTGATATGCGTTTTGTGAAACCATTGGATGAAGAATTAATTTTGGAAATGGCAAATAGTCATGAAATGTTAGTGACGCTAGAAGAGAATGCCATCATGGGTGGTGCGGGTAGTGGTATTAACGAATTTCTGATGCGCGAGCGCAAGATGATCCCCGTATTAAACCTTGGATTACCTGACTTCTTTATTCCTCAAGGTAGTCAAGATGAGCTTATTGCAGATCTCGGTTTAGATAGCCAAGGCATTCTGAACGCTATCGAGCAGTATCAACAAAAACTGTAGTGTCTAAAATAGACAGGTATTGTTAGGGTAACAAGCAATACCTGTTTTTTCTTGGTACTTCATCCTATTCCCTCTGTGATTTAATGTTGAATTGCACTCATATTTTTTAATATCTCAGTATAAAATTAGCGGGATCATTAGTTAGATCAATTTCAAGCAAATTTCTTTTAAAAAGGATCTTGCTTTTATCTCAAATAAAGTTCAGTATGGATTTAACATCTATTTACCCTCATAAGAATTTTGTCAATATTGACATAAATATCTCATATTTATATGAGATCTACGCCTCATTTTTGTTTTAGCTGCCTTTTGGCAGCTTTCTTTTATGAATAAAAAATGACTTTTTATTCATACACTTAAAGAATACTTAATCCCCCTCTTCATATGTAAGTATTTATACTAATAAGCCTGTTTATTCTTTTATAGAAATTATCTCAGCATTATTTTGCCAGCAAAATATAAAATAAAATATTTTATGGATTCAAGATCCCTTTATAACGATCTGTTGCGATCAATAATAATAAAAAAGCCCGTGACAATGACTGACACGGGCTGATTTTTTTATGCGTTATTATCTAGGATTAATTATCAATATTTTCTAATACAAAATGATCAAATCCTTTTAATGCCACATCTACAACCTGATTATCACAATAATAACTGATCCCCTCAGATTGCGGTTTGATCTGCCCAATACAAGTAAAGTTGGCACCGGTATGCGCTAGTGCCATTTCGAGTGCACCACGGTTTATCTCAGGAACTGTGAAGCAAAGCTCATAATCCTCGCCGCCACTGAGAGACCAAATACGCGCTTGCTCTACGGAACAGTTTTGCTGTAATGCTTCAGAAAGCGGCAATGCATCAAGATTAATACGTGCACCACAGCCGCTAGCTTTCAAGATATGGTTTAGATCGGAAATTAATCCATCTGAAATATCAATGGCGGAAGAGGCCAGATTACGTAATGCTTGGCCTTGCAAAATACGTGGCTGAGGACGCAAATGGCGTCCCAGTAACCATGCTTTTTGCTTTTCATCTTGGATATCTAACCTGCCCTGCAATATTGCTAGACCGGCAGCGCTATCACCCAGTGTTCCCGTCACATATATCCAGTCTCCATTACGAGCCCCTGACCGTGACAATGCTTTTCCATGTGGCACTAAGCCATGTACCGTATAAGTTAAACTCATCGGGCCACGCGTGGTGTCTCCACCAATTAACTGCATACCGTAATAATTAATCTGCTCAAACAAGCTATCACTGAATTGCTCTAACCAATGGAGGTCAACATGAGGTAATGTAATCGCCAGTGAAACCCAAGCAGGATCCGCCCCCATCGCAGCAAGATCACTTAAATTAGAGGCTAATGATTTGTAGGCTAGATCCGCAGGGGAAATTTCAGGTAGGAAATGAATACCAGAAACCAGTGTATCAGTACTGACAGCAAGCTGCTGTTTTTCTGGTATGGTCATCAACGCACAGTCATCACCAATACCGATATTCACATCCCGTCGATTGGTAGTTTGACGGTTAAAGAAACGTGCGATGAGGTCAAATTCGCCATATGACATGGTAGCTTTTCCATTTTCGCTATGCCTAGTATCATATTTATCATGGATACATACGCATAAAATATAAAGATAGGCTGGAACCCAGCCTACCTCATTACTACTGTAGTATTACAGGAGGGAACCCTGATCAATGTTTATTTTTTACGACGAACAGCTGGCGCAGCCTTATCAAGTACACCATTAACAAATTTATGGCTATCTTCTGCACCGAATACTTTAGCAAGTTCAATGCCTTCATTAATAGCAACTTTATAAGGGACATCTTCACGGTAGCTAAGTTCATACATAGCAACACGTAAAATCGCTTTCTCTACCTGTCCCAGCTCTTCGAGTTGGCGAGATAAGAAAGGAGCCATGAGTTGATCCAATTTCGCAGCGTTATTCGCTACTCCAGATAACAGTTCACGAAAATAAATAACGTCAACGTCAGACATGTCCTGTTCAGCAATAAATTCATATTCCACATCGGAAACGTTATTACCGGATAATTGCCATGAATAGATGGCTTGCACAGCACACTCACGAGCGCGGCGACGAGCAGCAGGTTTCACAAGATTCCCCTTAAATAAAAACTAAATCAGCCTTTTACAGCTTTAAGTACATTAATCATTTCTAATGCTGTCAGTGCTGCTTCAGCACCTTTGTTACCAGCTTTAGTGCCAGCGCGTTCAATCGCTTGCTCAATATTCTCTGTGGTCAGAACACCAAAAGTGACAGGAATTTCACTGTTCATTGCTACATGAGATAGGCCTGAGCTACACTCTCCTGCAACAAACTCGAAATGGGCCGTTCCACCACGGATAACCGTGCCTAACGCAATGACTGCATCATATTTTTTCGTTTCAGCTAACGCTTTCACTGTTAATGGTAGCTCATAAGCCCCCGGTACCCACACAACAGTAATGTTGTCTTGAGAAACTTGGCCGATACGCTCTAAAGCATCAACAGCACCGTCCAGCAGACTATCATTAATAAAGTTGTTAAAACGAGCGATTGCAATGGCGACACGCGCTTGTGGCGCGGCAACAACACCTTTAATTACGTTCATAGCCTTCCTTTAATATTAATTATACTCGTCATGCTTCAGGTTGCAGCGTTTTACCTTACCTACGGTAAGAACCCCATTCGCCCTAGTCATACAGCGAACTATACATCTAGCGACGCTTTCACTTATTACCGAGCTGCACCTCGAATGATGAACAGTATACAACCCGTGGGGCGCGGATTTTATCACATTCTTTCATTAATCGCGTGGTTGAATTTTAGCAAAACGATAAAAAACTTTTATTACCACACGGGACGTAGTCTAACACGTAGATCATCACCAACCTTTTGCACATCCGTAAATGCAAATTTTGGCGCATCAGACAAATGCGCAAGGGCCGGAAAATTGACTAATCCGTGCGCGGTATCGCCTAGCAGTTTAGGTGCAATATAAACAATAAGCTCATCCACTAAACCGAGCTTAAGTAACGATCCGGCCAGTGTTGGTCCTGCTTCTACCCATATACTGTTCACATTACGCTTAGCGAGCTGCATCATCAGAATCACTAAATCAATGCCATTGTCGTCACTGGGTATCGCTAATTGTTCAACTTGCCCCTGCCATACGGCATCGACGTCAGGTTGTGGGCGTACAAGCCAACATTCACCTGATAATTGAGTCACCTTATGCTCTGCCGTGACTTTGTTCTGCTGATCCAACACAATTCGAATAGGCTGACGTACCGTCTTTTCTGGGTAAATAGTTTGTATATTTTCCGGTAACTCATTCCATCGAACAGTCAAAGAAGGATCATCTGCTAATACGGTACTGCTGGTACTTAAGATGGCGCTTGCCTGCGCTCGCAATACTTGAACATCCTGCCGAGCAGCGGCAGAGGTAATCCATTTACTTTCGCCAGAGGCAAGCGCTGTCTTACCATCAAGAGAGGCTGCCAGTTTCAATTGAACATAAGGGAATGCTGTACGCATGCGCTTGAGAAAGCCTTGATTTAATCGCTCAGCTTGCTCCATCAAAACCCCACTGGCCGTTTCGATACCGGCTTGAGACAGCATATATAGGCCACGACCTGCAACTTGTGGGTTAGGGTCTTGCATAGCGGCCACAACACGGCTAACACCGGCTTTAATTAAAGCTTCAGCACAAGGTGGTGTACGACCATGATGGCTACACGGCTCTAATGTGACATAGGCGGTTGCACCTTTTGCATTTTCCCCTGCCATACGCAAAGCATGAACTTCAGCGTGAGGCTCTCCAGCTTTCTGGTGGTAGCCTTCACCCACAATTTCACCATCACGTACAATAACACAGCCAACATTTGGGTTTGGTGACGTAGTAAAACGACCTTTTTGGGCAAGCTCAAGCGCCCGCGCCATGTAGATGCGGTCTTGTTCAATCATGTTATTAATCCTGTAATTTAGCGATTTCTTCGCCAAATTCCCGCACATCTTCAAAACTGCGGTAAACCGAGGCAAAACGGATATAAGCGACTTTATCCAACTTTTTCAACTCATCCATCACTAAATTACCAATCAATTTAGAAGGGATTTCTCTTTCACCCGTTGCACGGAGTTGTGATTTGATAGAAATAATCGCCTGTTCAACCGCATCTGCACTTACAGGGCGTTTTTCCAAGGCTTTTTGCATGCCTCGGCTAAGTTTTTCTTCATCAAACGGTTCACGTATTTCATCACTTTTAATTACCCGTGGCATAACAAGTTCAGCCACTTCAAAGGTGGTGAAGCGTTCATGGCAAAGCAGACATTGACGGCGCCTGCGCACTTGAGAGCCTTCACCAACTAGACGCGAGTCAATTACTTTCGTATCTACAGCTGAGCAAAATGGGCAGTGCATAGTGTTTCCTGATTCTTATTTCGGGTAAACAGTGTAACCCAGAGCTCAATAAAAAACACCCCGCAAGACTGTACATTTGCAGTCTAACGGGGTGTTTCACGTTTTTAGCTCGCTTTTCAAAACCCAAAAGATAGCGTTAATTGGCCTACTAGCATGACAGGCCTTCTGCTAAATCAGATTAAGGCAGTAAAGACTCTTGGTCTGCACCTTCTTTCTCAACTTTAGGAGGAAGTAAATGCTCACGTCTCATTCCCATCTTCAATGCTAATGCAGAAGCAACATAGATAGATGAGATAGTACCAATAGTGACACCAATCAACATTACCAATGAGAAGCCTTCTAACATTGCGCCACCAAATATATACAGCATCAAAACCACCAGTAATGTGGTTGCAGATGTCATAATGGTACGGCTTAATGTTTGGGTAAGAGAGACGTTCATGATTTCATAAGGTGTACCGCGACGGATCTTACGGAAATTTTCACGAATACGGTCAGATACTACGATACTGTCGTTCAGTGAATAACCAATAACAGACATCAATGACGCAACAATCGTCATATCGATCTCAATATGGAATAACGATAAGATACCTAATGTAATGATAACGTCATGGGCAAGTGCTAATACCGCACCCGCAGCGAGACGCCATTCAAAGCGGAAACCAACATAAATCAGAATACAGATAAGCGCGGTTAACAATGCCAGTGCGCCTGTTTGAGCCAATTCAGCGCCAACACTTGGCCCCACAAACTCAATCCGCTTAACTGTCGCCTGTTCATCAACATTTTTATTGATGATAGTGATGATCTCTTTACCAACTTCTTGACCCGCCACACCTTCGATAGGGGGTAGACGGATCATAATGTCACGGCTACTACCAAAGTTTTGGATCAGAGGGTCTTTGTGGTCCGTATTAGAAAGACTATCACGAATCTTATCCAAGTCAGCAGGCTGACTCAGGTTGATCTCGATTACCGTCCCTCCTGTGAAATCAAGTCCCCAGTTGAACCCTTTAACCCCGATGACCACAAAAGATGCGATCAGCAGTACGATAGAAATCCCAAAGGCAACGTTGTCCCAGCGCATAAAGTCATAGACTTTACGGCCATAGTTCAATTGTTCAACAGTATAATCCTGTGCCACAACGTGCTCCTTAAATTGACAGCTTGTTGATACGCTTACCACCATATAGCAGGTTCACGATAGCACGTGTACCGATAATGGCTGTAAACATAGAGGTGGCGACACCGATAGCTGTCGTAATTGCAAAGCCTTTGATTGACCCAGTTCCCACTGCATACAGAATAATGGCAGTGATAAGCGTAGTCAGGTTTGCGTCAATAATACTTGAGAATGCGCCTTTATAACCTTCATGAATAGATTGCTGGACGGAACGCCCATTACGCAATTCTTCTTTGATACGTTCGTTAATCAAAACGTTCGCATCAACGGCAACGGCAAGGGTCAACACAATCCCCGCAATACCAGGCATTGTCAGTGTTGCACCCGGTAACAGCGACATCACACCAACAATCATGATCAAGTTTGCAAATAGTGCAGTACTGGCAATCAAACCAAACTTACGATAGTAAATAATCATAAATAGAATTGATGCTAATAGGCCTGCCAAACACGCTTTCAAACCTTGTTCAATATTCTGCAAACCAAGCGTTGGACCAATGGTACGCTCTTCAACGATTTGGATTGGTGCAATTAACGCACCCGCACGTAACAGCAATGATAACTGGCGTGCTTCATTTGGATCATTGATACCGGTGATACGGAATTGACTACCGAAACGCGCTGAAATGTTCGCAGCGTTAATCACTTTCTCATCTTTCATCAAGATAGCGCGGCCTTCGGCATCTCGTTTACCACTGTCTTTATATTCAACAAACAGGGTTGCCATGAGTTTACCCTGATTATCACGAGTAAAATCAGACATGATAGAGCCACCAGCACTATCCAAACCGATGCTAACTTGAGGTGCACCGTTTTCATCACCGCCTGAAGTTGAGTCAGTGATATGGTCACCGGTCAAAATAACACGCTTATACAACACGTAAGGCACGCCATTTCGATCATACTTAACTTCGGAATCACCAGGCACACGTCCACTTTCAGCAGCCGATGGATCAACGCTTTGGTTGACTAAACGGAACTCTAGGGTTGCTGTTGCACCTAAAATTTCTTTAGCACGGGCGGTATCTTGAATACCCGGTAACTCAACAACAATACGCTCCGCACCTTGACGCTGAACTAAAGGTTCTGCAACCCCTAATTGGTTCACACGGTTACGAATGATAGTAATGTTTTGAGATACGGCATAGTTACGAGCCTCACGTAGACGCTCATCCGTCATGACAGCAGTCATGGTATTATTGCCACCATCAGAAAACACTAAGTCTTGGAATTTACGAGCCAATGTTTTCTCTGCTAGGCTACGGTCATCAGCGTTACGGAAACGGACTTCAACGCTGTAATTGTCGCCTTTACGGATAGAAGAGTACGGAATGCCTGCTTGGCGCAAGTCATTACGTATACCGTCCATGTTTTGTTCCTGCAATTTACCTAATGCAGTGTCCATATCAACTTCCATTAGGAAGTGAACCCCACCACGCAAGTCAAGGCCGAGTTTCATCGGCTCACCACCGATCATTTCAAGCCATTTCGGTGTTGCAGGTGCAAGGTTTAATGCAACAACGTATTGATCACCCAAGGCGCTAACTAAAGCTTCACGAGCGCGCAACTGAATATCTGAGTTGTTGAATCGGGCTAATACAGCCCCATTTTCCAAGGCAATAGACTTGCTTTGGATATTGTCTTTTTCTAACGTTTTTTGGACTTGGATCAGCGTTTGTTCATTGGCGGCGGTTCCCCGCACGCCAGTGATCTGAACAGCCGGATCCTCACCATATAGGTTTGGAAGCGCATAAAGCAGACCGATGAGGATCGCAGCGATCAGCATCAGATACTTCCACAAAGGATAACGGTTTAGCACGGCAGTTCCCTTCGGGAAAATCAGAAATTAAATAGCTTTCATTGTGCCTTTAGGTAAAACAGCAGCAACGAAATCACGTTTGATAGTTACTTCAGTGTTCTCACTGAGTTCAAGAACAACATAGCCTGTTTCAGAAACTTTGGTTACACGTCCGATCAAACCACCTGTTGTCAAAACTTCATCACCCTTCGTAATGGATTCCATCAGCTTACGGTGCTCTTTAGCACGTTTTTGCTGTGGACGTAGGATCATAAAATAGAAGATCAGGGCGAAAACGACGAGCATAATGACCATTGTGTACGGGCTACCCTGTGCTGGAGCGCCTGCAGATGCCGCTGCTTCAGAAATAAAAAAACTCATTCAACTTTCCTCATTGTTATTGAACGCTATTTAAAACATAAGTACAGCAAGGCTTAATATGCTACACAGATTAAGCCTATTTGGCACTTAAATTCATTCCATATTTAAAGAAGGTTGGCTTTTGCCAATCTTCTGGTAAAAATCTTGGGCAAACTGTTCAAAGTTACCCTCTTCAATCGCTTGACGAATGCCAGCCATCAAACGCTGATAATAACGTAAATTATGAATGGTATTTAGTCTTGCGCCAAGAATTTCATTACAACGGTCGAGATGATGTAAATAAGCTCGGCTATAATGGCGGCAAGTATAACAATCACATTCCGGATCGAGTGTTGAAGTATCTGATTTATACTTCGCATTACGAATTTTTACCACGCCATTAGTGACAAATAAATGTCCATTTCGTGCATTTCGAGTTGGCATCACACAATCGAACATATCGATACCACGGCGTACACCTTCGACTAAATCTTCAGGTTTACCGACACCCATAAGATAACGGGGTTTATCAGCTGGAATCTGTGGACATACATGCTCTAAAATACGGTGCATATCTTCTTTTGGCTCACCCACCGCGAGGCCGCCTACAGCGTACCCATCAAAACCAATTTCTACCAGCCCCTTAACCGAAATATCACGTAAATCTTCGTAAACACTCCCTTGGATAATGCCAAACAACGCATTCTTGTTGTTTAATTCGTCAAAACGTTGACGGCTACGCGCGGCCCAACGTAAAGACATCTCCATGGATGTTTTTGCATAATCCCAATCCGCGGGATATGGCGTACACTCATCAAAAATCATGACGATGTCCGAGCCAAGATCGTACTGAATTTCCATCGATTTTTCTGGGCTTAAGAAGACTTTTTCGCCATTGATTGGATTGCGGAAATGCACACCTTCCTCTTTAATTTTACGCATAGCGCCGAGACTAAAGACTTGAAAGCCGCCTGAATCTGTCAAGATCGGCCCTTGCCACTGCATGAAATCATGTAAATCCCCATGCAATTTCATAATCTCTTGCCCTGGGCGTAACCAGAGATGAAAGGTATTCCCAAGTAGGATTTGAGCGCCCGTTTCTTGTACTTCTTCAGGCGTCATTCCCTTGACCGTACCATAGGTACCCACAGGCATAAATGCCGGCGTTTCTACGACTCCGCGTTCAAACACTAAACGACCACGACGTGCATTGCCATCCGTGGTGTGTAATTCATATTTCACGTTTATTTCTCCTAGCACCAGAAAAACAGTCCGATGCTGATATTAACTTTACAGGCTAGTGGCGTTGCCATCGCCTAAATCAAACGACTCTCCAATCTGCTCTAAACGAGCACCGGGATTACGGGTGATAAACATAGCATCACCATAACTAAAGAAACGGTATTGTTGTGCTACCGCTTCTTTGTAAGCTTGCATAGTATGTTGGTATCCTGCAAAGGCAGAAACCAACATAATTAATGTCGATTCTGGTAGATGAAAGTTAGTAATCAACGCATCAATCACTTGATATTCATAACCTGGATAAATAAAGATTTGCGTATCATCAAAAAAAGGTGCGATTAAAGTGTCTTTACTGGCTTGAGCCGCACTTTCCAATGAGCGGACGGATGTCGTTCCTACCGCAATAACGCGATTACCTCGGGCCTTACAAGCCAATACCGCATCGACAACATCTTGGGGAACTTCCGCATATTCTGAATGCATGACATGGTCTTCAATGGTATCGACTCGCACGGGCTGGAACGTACCTGCACCTACATGCAATGTGACAAACGCCATTTCCACACCTTTTTCACGCAATGCTTCCAGCAAAGGCTCATCAAAATGTAATCCCGCTGTTGGTGCCGCAACAGCACCAGGGCGCTGACTATAAACAGTTTGATATAATTCTTTATCGGCTTCTTCGTCTGGACGATCGATATAAGGAGGTAACGGCATATGACCAATTTGATTGAGGATACTCAGCACGTCACGCTCATCATCAAATTGCACTTCAAACAAGGTATCATGACGAGCGACCATGGTCGCCTTGACGCTTTCGTCTTCACCTAAAATCAGCTCAGCACCTTCTTTTGGTGCTTTAGAAGCTCTGATATGCGCAAGCACGCGGTGCTCATCTAACATTCTTTCAACGAGCATTTCGATTTTACCACCACTCGCCTTACGGCCAAATAGCCTTGCTGGAATAACACGAGTATTGTTAAAAACGAGCAAGTCACCTGGCTCCAATTTCTCAAGAATATCAGTAAAAATGCCATGCGTGAGCTGCCCCGTTGGGCCATCAAGGCTAAGCAGCCTGCATGCGCTTCGCTGCGCTTGAGGATAGTGGGCAATTAATTCTTCAGGTAACTCAAAAGTAAAATCAGAAACACGCATTGTCTTAACTTCAATCTAAAAAAACAGGCGACTAGTCTAGTGCTGAGCACTCAAAGGCGCAAGAAATAAGCGTATTTTTGCTGAAAAAACTCCCCACATTTAACAAATATTTAGCAAAGTAGCCCTATTCCCTGTTTCTCTAAAGGGGCTATTATCGTTCTCTTTTGTTCGTCAATACCTAATGACAAAGCGGCTTACCACTCATTGACACTGCAAAACAGATAACCGTAGGTAGCTCAAACAATGTTTAAACAACGAACATCACTATAATTTGTTAAGCATCAGGTATATGATAAGGATCATGAACTTTCTCGCTCATTTACACTTGGCTTATACCGCTAACTCCTCATTACTCGGCAATATCATGGCTGATTTTGTACGTGGCAACCCTGAAGGCCTGTATGCGCCAGATGTCGTCGCGGGTATCATGATGCACCGAGCTGTTGATAAGGCAACGGATTCGCACCCTTTGGTCAAAGAGGCGCGTCTGCTATTCAGAACGGATTACCGGCGAGTCGCACCAATCACGTTAGATCTCGTATGGGATCATTTTCTGTCTTTGCATTGGTCTAAGGTTGAACCGCATATTAACCTAACTGACTTTATTCATTATGCTCGCCATCAAATAGAGCCAAACCTCTCCCATACTCCTGAAAAGTTTCAGGAGCTGAATGAGTTTCTTTGGCCGCAGCACTGGCTAACGCGCTATGCAGATAAAGCCTACATTGGTAAATCATTAAATGGTATGGCTCGCAGACGACCAAAATTACAAGCACTTAGTGGTTCATATGACGATTTTTTATTGCAATATGCGCAACTTGAAAAAATTTTTTTCCAGTTTTACCCGCAAATGATGGCGCTTGTGAAAAACTCACGCTTTTCTTAGACACCCTCATGCCATGACAAGCCGTTACATGATTTCGCAAAAATAATAGCCATAAATGAATGTTCGATTAAAACGTTTCCCGAACGGATTTTGCATTCACCCAATGAGTTACCTGCCCCGTTTTACTATCAAAATCAGAATCTAAACATTGAGCCTTAGAAAGGTAATCACTGCCTCTTGAGATCCCAATACCGTGATAGCCATAGATGCGAGCTTCTGGCACGACTTTTTGGGCTTCTATTTTGGCGTGAGCAGCTAGTGAATGAGTATGATTTTTATCAATTCGCTTTTTTTGTGTTAATTGGTTAAATGAGTCAAGTCTCTCAGCATCGGCGCTTTCACAAGCAGTCAATTTAATTTTTACATTGCTGGCGATTTTATTGCCTAGTGATGCATAGATTTCCTTCATCACATCTGCAACATGTTTTTGCCGACAACCTATTTTGCTCGTTTCATAGAGATAAGGCTGCCCTGCTTCACCATGCCCAATAACATAAATTGTGTCTATTTTTTGTGATGACTTTAACTCTAACTGCAATTGGTTCAATGCCTTATATTCCCCCAATACAGTCACTGCATTCTTATTGAGCGCTATACCACCTTGTAAAATCGCATCATGTACCGTTGCAAGCCCATGCTCTGCAATTAAAGGAGTCAATTTTTGGTCATAAACAGCCCCATTCTTTAACTTTCCTTGTAGCTCACTTTTTTTAAATTCCCTCACCGATTCTTGTAGCATCGGACGCAATAATTTCGAGCTCAATAAGGGTAATGCAGCTTTATTTTTCAAAACTCTAGGTGTATTGATTCTCAATGCTTGGCAAATCATATCTTGATGACCAAATGGACTATAAATAACCGCATTCTTCGAGGGTAAACTAAACGTCTCATTATTATTTTTTAATTTAATGATATTCGGCGCGACGGATAAGGTATTACTGTCCACCATAGTATTGTGATATCCGCTGCTCCTAACGGTCGCGTTTTGACTCACCTGATTCACAGGTTTAGCCGTTGGACGGTGGCTTTTTGTCTGACCGATGTGGGCGCTTTTGGGCGTCATAACAGACTCTGAGACTATTTTACCAATCATTCGTATACCTCTATGCTTCGCTAATGTATTTTTATCAATAAATTAAACTGCTAATAAATTCAGCATCAGACATAGTAGAAGCAATCAAGAACTGAATGATTTCATAAAACGCGGCTATGACGTAATTCAAGAGTAGAAAAGAGTCACAACATCAATAAATATCATCTATCAATATTAATTTAGTTATAAAGATCAATAAATTAAAAAACCTATTAATATCAATGCAAAATTTAAGCTTGCACTTCACAACAATCAAACTATCTTATTGTTATTAATCTGATAAATTGTTACAATCAATAGGTAAAAACTATCACAACGATTGGTATTTATACCTTTATTCTTTGTAGGGAATTTCATATTCTCTCTTGAGATATAGCCCAAATATTTTGAGCTGCTTGTAGGCGGAAAATAATCACCCCCCCTAACAGCACCATTGAGTGCGCAGGGAGTTTAGTGAACCCCACACC
Source organism: Providencia sp. PROV080 (assembly GCF_033688105.1). Classification (NCBI taxonomy): domain Bacteria; kingdom Pseudomonadati; phylum Pseudomonadota; class Gammaproteobacteria; order Enterobacterales; family Morganellaceae; genus Providencia; species Providencia sp. PROV080. Next base: position 830,749 of record NZ_CP096346.1, on the reverse strand, counting down.
TAAGCAGTTTACATTATTATGGGTATAAAACCTTTAATTAACACTCATAGGAGTAAATTATGGTTCTGGTAACACGTCAAGCCCCTGATTTTACCGCAGCAGCTGTTCTAGGTAACGGTGAAATTGTTGATAACTTCAACCTGAAAAAACACCTAAACGGCCGCCCAGCAGTGATCTTCTTCTGGCCAATGGACTTCACTTTCGTTTGCCCTTCTGAGTTGATCGCATTCGATCATCGTTATGATGAATTCAAAAAACGCGGCGTTGAAATCGTTGGTGTTTCTTTTGACTCTGAATTCGTTCACAACGCATGGCGTAAAACACCGGTTGATAACGGTGGTATTGGTGAAGTTAAATACCCAATGGTTGCTGATATCAAACGCGAAATTATGAAAGCTTACGGCATTGAACACCCAGAAGCAGGTGTTGCTCTGCGTGGTTCTTTCTTAGTCGATAAAAATGGTGTTGTTCGCCACCAAGTCGTTAACGACCTGCCACTAGGCCGTAACATCGATGAAATGCTGCGTATGGTTGATGCGCTGCAATTCCACGAAGAGCACGGTGATGTTTGCCCAGCTCAGTGGGAAAAAGGTAAAGAAGGTATGAATGCATCTCCTAAAGGTGTTGCAGACTACCTGACTAAAAACGCAACGGGTCTGTAATTAGATCTTTTCAGTTTTTATGGGCCAGCATAATTTTATGCTGGCCTTTTAGGTATCATTCTCATTTTCCCTGTTATTTCCTTCTGTTTTTTCTTCCTTTTTTAAATATCTCAGACCAGAAAATTCTCAATTGAAGATAAAAAACCATATATCAAATGATATATAGCGCCTCATACTTTCATGTGGTGAATATTTATAATATGGTTACATTTATCAACAAATAGTTACATTCACTATTGAATAAGCCTTATTGAATTTAATGATATTTTTGGGGTAAGTCTGTTAATCATCTATATCTCGATACGTAAATTATTTTTATATCAAATAGTTACAAAAATATCGTCATCATAGTCGTTATAATGATCTTTATAACAGCAATAAATATACGTAAGTCGATTAGGATAGGAATACAATGAAATTTAAAATGTTAGCTTCTCTTGCAATTGCAGCGACTTTCCTCGCTGGCTGCGATAATAACCAAACTGCTTCTGAAAGTAATTTCAAAAAGTCTATTCAAGATTATCTCGATACTAAACCGGCTATTTGTATTAATACAGGAGCCTTTCCTGCGGGGTTTTTAGCACAATCAAATGCGACAAAAATAGAACAATTAAACAGTTTAGTTGATGCTGGGCTATTAAATAAATCAGAAAAAGAAATTGTCATCAAGGATATGTGGGGCAAAGAAAAATCAGGTGAGGGCGTTGAATTTACACTGACTAATGAAGGTCAAAAATTCTTTGATGAAACCAAGGCTGAATTTTCAGGACGAGGGAGTTTCTGTACAGGTAAACTCGTTGTAACGGAAGTGACCAACTTTACTGAGCCAGCTGAACGTGGCGGGCAAAAAATTTCTATCGCTAACTTCAAACAAAAAATTGAAGATGTTGCGCCATGGGCTAAAAATGAAAAAGTCATCGCCGCATACCCACAAATCAAATCAGCCCAAGAACGCGCTGAAAAATCGCAGCAATCACCACTAGTGCTGACGAACAATGGTTGGATCCACATCGCATTATTCAATGCAAAATAAGTTAACTCATTTCGGTAGAGCTCTCGCCTAGGGCTCTACTCTTCCCTTCTCTAGGCTCGAGAATAAAATTTATTTCCTCTCATTTTAATCATATTCTCATACCGATCTCTCGGCCTGCTCATCTATTTTGTGCTATACATAAAATACACAATTGATTAACAAATTGACCCATTTAGTCATTTGTGTCACACAACATCATAATAACCCTATACTATTTTAATTATCGGGAGATACGAATGATAAAAACATCATGGCGCCCTTCTGCCTTATTACTTTCGCTACTTATCTCACCTCAGCTGTTTGCAGCCTCAGAGCCAGCAGTGGAAGCCAAAAAAGGGATGGTGGTATCTTCCCAGCACTTAGCCTCTCAAATTGGCGCTGATATTCTTAATTCAGGTGGGAATGCTGTCGATGCTGCCGTGGCTGTAGGTTACGCTCAAGCGGTCGTAAACCCATGCTGCGGTAATATTGGTGGAGGCGGTTTTATGACTCTCCACCTTGCTGATGGTAAAGATATTTTTATCAACTTCCGTGAAACTGCCCCTGATGCGGCTAGTGCCAATATGTACTTAGATAACAATGGCAACTTAATAGAAGGCGCAAGTCTTTACGGTTACTTAGCATCTGGCGTCCCCGGAACAGTAAAAGGGCTTGATTACGCGCTCGAAAAATACGGTTCAATGAGCCGCCAGCAAGTGATGGCACCCGCCATTAAATTAGCCCGAGAGGGCTTTGTTTTAACACGGGCGGATACCGATGTTCTCGATACAACCACTGAACGATTTAAGCAGGACCCTGAAGTCGCGCGTATCTTTTTAAAACCGGATGGTAGCCCTTTCCAACCCGGTGATTTGCTCGTTCAAACTGACCTAGCAAATACCCTCGAAAAAATTGCTAAAGAAGGCCCTAGCGCCTTTTATGAAGGAGAGATCCCGAAAATTGTTGAGGAAGCATCGAAAAAGAACGGCGGAATACTCACCGCTAAAGATTTCGCTAATTATACAATCACCGATACCACCCCTGTTAGCTGTACCTATCGCGGCTATAAGTTCATTTCAGCACCGCCACCAAGCTCAGGGGGAGTGACGATTTGCCAAACGCTCAACATCTTAGAAGGCTATGACCTCAAAGAAATGGGTTTTAACTCGGCAGAATATATCCATACACTAACTGAAGCGATGCGCCATGCCTATATGGATAGAAATACCTTCTTAGGCGACCCTGCCTTCGTTAAGAATCCAACGGATAAATTGTTAAGTAAAGCCTACGCTGACGAGCTACGCAAAGAGATCAAACCAGGTCAAGCGACACCATCAACACAAGTGCAGCCGGGTGTCGGGCCTCACGAAAAACCTGAAACCACTCACTACTCTGTGGTCGATGATAAAGGCAATGCGGTATCCACGACTTATACCATTAATGGTCGCTTCGGTTCTGTAGTCATCCCACCGGGTACGGGCTTCTTCTTAAATGATGAAATGGATGATTTCACGACTAAAGTCGGTGAAAAAAATCTGTATGGATTAGTCCAAGGGGAAAGAAATTCGATTGCTCCGGGTAAACGACCATTGTCATCAATGAGCCCAACTATCGTGACGAAAGATGGCAATGTATACCTTGTGCTAGGCTCTCCTGGCGGCTCACGGATCATATCCATCACATTACAAACTGCATTGAACATTATCGACCATGGCATGCCTCCTCAAGAAGCCGTTAATGCACCACGTATTCATCATCAATGGTTACCAGACGAGGTTTACTATGAAGAACGAGGAGTATCTAAAGATAGCTTAGCCTTACTCGATAAAATGGGCTATAAAATGGTTGAACAAACGCCATGGGGAGCTGCTGAGCTAATTATGGTGCCAGTGCCGGATGCGAAAGGCGCTAAAACAGACTCCTCAGGTAATGACGCAGCCGTCTCAGGTAAAGTTCGCCAAGGCTATATTTACGGTTCCAACGATGTTCGCCGTCCAGCAGGAAGTGCTGTTGGCGTGAATTAATCTTCCCCAAAAAAGCGGGAGCCATCCCGCTTTAGACTGCTGCCAAACCTATTATGTTTGGCAGCAAGTCGAATAGGTTATTGAAAATAAACGAGGAAAATCAATTTATTGATTTTCGGCTGATAACACAAAGTGGGAAAAACCACACTTTTATCCCACTTTGTCAACGACCTCAAGCGGGAGCCATCCCGCTTTTTAATATTAGAGATCAGAATATTCCTTTGCGGTTATTGATTCATCTTCCAAGAGGAACGTGTCTCTTTTTTTGAAAGACGCTTATTCAGCGTTTCATATAATTCCATAATATACAATTAACAAAGGAATTATTATGATCAACACATTTCCAAAAAACGAGGCTCCTTCCGCCCTTGTTTTCACTAATCATAATACTCGCTCAACGAAAAGTTCAGCAGACTCATCCCCTCAGAGATTACAGCCCAACCACGTTGACAGTATCAGCAATACAAATGAATCTTATACATTCCCATTAAATGGCCGTTTTATTCATTTTAATAAAGAAAAATTACTGACTGATTATCAACAGCATAGCAATACCGAATTAATAAAAGGTGTTAGACGTGAACTTAAGGCACAACTTAAAAGTGTCAATAAATTAGATAGACTTAAGCACCCGCAAAGAACCCTTAGAATGATGGATATACTCTCACACTTAAAACAACCGAAGAGTCATCAAGAAGGAAAAATTCATTCGCGATATCAATCAAACAACCAAATCGTTCAAATCCTGATGGAAGAAGGACGTCAGCAACATGCTCAGCTGGAAAGATCACTCGCTATAGCTAGGACTATCAATACAGCAGTGTGCGCTACGATTGAAGAATGGAGAGCCAATCACCAATCTACTACCATTACGCTGACACCCGTAGAAATCGAACAAATAAAAAGTAAAGTGTTAGATGCGGTGATAACCAAATTTGAATTAACCGATGAACATATTAATTTAAAAGATAGTTCTCCCTACACCGCATATCATGTCGCAATGAATTCATATAGTAAGGCGATTAAAACCATTGATTTTAATACACAAGGGCTCACAGAAAGCCAAAAGCGTGAAAACGCACAAAGTATGACAAAAGAGATCAATACCATCATCACAACCCTTGGCAATAACATTATCAACCATGTGATGACAGAATTTGAAAACGGTAAGGTGTTCAATCTTCATGAAATTAAGCAGTACGCTTCAGAGGTCACCCAAGAACAGCTCAATCATCTAGCGCCTTGCGCCTCAACAAAATCAACAGCGAATATTCCTCAACCAACACAGCTTCAGTTCTCAACATACGGTATTCATGGGGAATATGATGAAATAACTGACGTGTAAGCCAATTTTACCGATAGCTTATATTTAACAGTAAAAAGGAGCCATTAGGCTCCTTTTTACTGTGAATCCTTTCGCCATTAAACAGGTTTATGCGCCTTACTTGGCTCAATCATTCGGTCACACACTGCCGCGACAGCTAACACAATCACAGAGGGCAACAGCCACGCTAAATCTTGCTGATATAGTGGGATAGCCGTCATCCAATCAGGAATATAGGTTTTCAAATGCTCAGAAGCTTTGGCAGCCCCCACTAACCCAACAATAAAACTGGTTAACATCGTAGGAGCAATGACCACACTTGGATTACGCCACCATTTCAATGTGAAGCTGAGTAAGATCAAAACAATACATGGAGGATAAATCGCGACAAGCACAGGCACTGAAAAGGCAATCAATTTACTCAAACCAAGGTTAGAGACCACCATGGAAAACACCCCCAGTATGAGTACTAATGTGCGATAAGAAATGGGGACATATCGACTAAAGAACTCTGCGCAAGCACAAGTCAGCCCAACAGCAGTCACCATACAGGCAACAAAAATCAGTACCGCAAGGAAAAAGCTACCGTAATTACCAAATGTATACTGAACATAGGCATGCAAAATATCCGCACCATCCTGTGGGTTTGGGATAATAGAAGCGCTATTTTCGCCCAATTTAAATAGGGATAGATAAACCAGTGTCAACAATAGACCCGCAATCAAACCTGCCCACATGGTATAGCGCGTCAACAACGACGAATTCTCAATGCCGCGTGAACGGGCTGCATTAACGATAACGATACCGAACACCATTGCACCCAATGTGTCCATCGTTAGATAACCGTTAATGAAACCATTCGAAAATGCCATCTCTCGATATTCATCCGTTGATGGTATTGGTTGACCCGCTGGCCACAATACTGCCGCAACCCCTAAAATGGCCAAAGCAAGCATTTTGACCGGTGCCAATATATGTCCAACACTATCTAATAACTTGCCTGGATACAGTGAAATACCAATAACCAAAACAAAGTAAATTGCGCTGTAAATCAATAATGAGATGTCAGATTCACCACCCAATAATGGTGCAATACCCACTTTATAAGACACTGTAGCAGTACGTGGCGTGGCAAATAAAGGTCCCACAGAGAGGTAAGCGACAACCGCTAGCAATAAGCCTGCTGTTTTTCCTACTGGAGTACTCAGTGCCTCAATGCCCCCTCCAACTTTGGCTAATGCCACGACCGTTAAAACGGGGAGACCGACACCTGTAACAAGGAACCCTAATGCAGCCGTCCAAACTTGTTCACCTGCTTGTAAACCAACCATAGGCGGAAATATGATATTTCCAGCCCCCACAAAAAGCGCAAAGGTCATAAAACCTAAAGCAAGAATATCTCTGGATGTTAAACGATGAGCCATATTTTATGTTGAATCTATGTAACAATGTTAATAAATATAGAGTCACTAATAAGTAACTCTTTGAATTATAAGTGGCGGTATAGAATTCTAATTAACAAGATGATAAACAATACAATCTGTATGTTTTATCACATCAGGCAAGATTAAAAATCAAAAAACAGAAAAAATCGCCAATAACTGGCTACAAGTAAAACTTTTATAGGGAAAAAAGGCAAGAGCAAAGCGAAAAACAAGAATAAAACTCTAAAGTATTTTTTATAACTAGTGATTACTGTCAGTAAAGTAACAATATGCGCTATATGATTTGAATAAAAAACAACCAATAAACACTCAACTCTCCTTCGAGTTTAATGATATCTAATTCGAGATTGCTAGATAAAAATAGGCATTTCTGTAGTAATTGAGTATGTTTTTAATATAAATCAATGGAATATAGAAACATTGCCTCATATACCGAAAGAACGCCTAATATATAAAGACTGGCTTTCTAGAGTACAAGAACAGTGAAAGCGGCTGTATGCCGCTTCAGACGGCTGACAAACCTATGATGTTTGGCGACAAGTCGAGTAGGTTTTGAAAATAAACGAGGAAATCAATTTATTGATTTTCGGCTGATAACACAAAGCGGCTATATGCCGCTTTTAGTCGGGTAATCATGACCTCTTTATGCTGTTTTATTCGCCTTTTTATCTAAGACAATTAACACCGGCGGTAAGGTAAATGAGAATTCACTCCCCTTGCCTAACTGACTGGTTATCACTAACTGGCTGTTATGATGCTGCAAAGCATGCTTAACGATAGCAAGACCTAACCCCGTCCCCCCACCAGTTTGGCGAGACCTCGCTTTATCAACACGATAAAAACGTTCCGTTAAGCGAGGAATATGCTCTGCGGGGATCCCTGGACCATTATCTGTCACACTAAAGCGCGCGCCATTATGTGTTTTTTGCCAACCTACACGAATTGTCGTCCCTTCCGGTGTGTGCATAATGGCATTATAGACAAGGTTCGCTACTGCACTACGTAATTGCTCTTCATTACCATAAACACGTAACTTTTCATCCACTGAAAATACCAATTGCTGTCGGCCTTGGCTTAAACTTATCGCCTCCTGCTCTATCATTTTTAAAATGACCGGAATATTCACTTGTTCATCTAAATTGATATGAGGCGCGACTTCAATACGAGATAATTGCAGTAATTGTTTCACTAAATTATCCATCCGATGTGCTTGCTCTTGCATCACCATCAAGGCTTTTTTATTTGCCGGAGAAGTATTTTCTTGGTCTTCCAATACTTCAAGATACCCTTGAATGACTGTCAACGGTGTCCGTAGCTCATGACTAACGTTCGCAAAGAAATCTCTACGCGATTTTTCTAAGCGACGCTTTTCAGTGACATCACGAGCCACCATTAGGAGCTGGTCTTCGCTATAAGGCAAGATACGAAATTCGACAATAGCGCCACTGTTTAACTCTATCGTTAACGCTTGCTCATAATTTTGTAACGTGAAATACCGACTAAAGTCCGGATAGCGCAATAAATTAAAAATAGGTTGCCCGCTATCTTCCGGCCAACGAAAACCTAATAGGTGCTGGGCATGCCGATTACACCAAAAAATGTTACCTTCAAGAGTCATCATCACAACCGCATCCGGTAAAGACTCTGCCCCACTGCGAAAGCGTTTAATCAATTGGCCTAATTCACGACGGCGTTTACGGTTTCGTTGTTGAAGTTGGTAGATGCCATAAAATATGGGTTCCCACCCCCCTTTGCCATCAGGTGGAAGCATACTGCGATCAAGCCATAACCAATATGAAAGCTTCATCAGGTTATAGCTATGCCAAATTAAGGCCGCCGCCAATGAAATCACTAAAAGCCATGCTAGATGGCCGATGAAAATAGACAATATTAAGGCTGGTAAGATAAATAAAAACAGCCCCCAAACTAGCTGCTTCCATGATAAGCGTTCAAGCAAACTGGAATCTCCTGTTATTTCTCAGTAGCGCACTGAAAAGCGATAGCCAGTGCCACGAACCGTTTGAACCATTTTATCATGCCCTTCCGTCTCTAATGCTTTTCTGAGACGACGAATATGAACATCAACCGTTCTATCTTCAACATACACATTCGCCCCCCACACATAATTGAGTAACTGTTCACGGCTATATACGCGTTCGGGGTGAGTCATAAAGAAATGCAATAATTTATATTCCGTTGGCCCCATATCAATAGGCACATCGTTACTGCTAACGCGGTGAGACGTTGGGTCGAGTGTTAACCCATTCATTTCAATAATATCTTCAGTCGCCATTGGCGAAATACGGCGTAAAATGGCTTTTACTCGCGCGACTAACTCTTTAGGCGAAAAAGGCTTGATTAGATAGTCATCTGCACCAACTTCCAATCCCTTTACGCGATCTTCTTCTTCTCCCCTTGCTGTTAGCATCATCACAGGAACATCGCGAGTATCACTGTCACGTTTCATGTGCTTAATCACTTGAATACCGGATCCGCCAGGGATCATCCAATCCAATAGAACTAGGTCAGGTAATGGGTCAACCAACTGCGCAATCGCGGAATCATAATCATCAGCTTCAATAGACTGAAAACCATTCTGCTCCAGTACAAAACAAACCATTTCTCGGATGGGCGCTTCATCTTCAACAACTAGAATGCGTCTTGCCATGATTAATCCTGTAAATAAGAAGAGATTATTAAAAGTGAAACCATTATGCGTCACTTTTATGACAGAATTATGAATCCTGTCATCCAATGACACGACTCTTTTCTATATTAGTGGTAAATTGTCATTTTAGTGAAATAAACTTGTCATACATAATGCCGTGAATGGATTTATCTTCATACGGCATCATCATCTACTGGGCAATATGCCTAACACCTCTTCCCACTCAATTCGCTATTTGTTCTGATATTGCCATTAACGACCTCCAATAAGGTATACTCATCATCGCAACTCTATCAAGCAGCAGGAATCAGCCCTTATGCGTATCATTCATACCTCCGACTGGCACCTTGGCCAATATTTTTTCACCAAAAACCGAGCTGTTGAGCATCAACACTTTTTAACTTGGCTGATTGAGCAAGTTAAACAATACCAAGTGAATGCCGTGATCGTTGCCGGAGATATTTTTGACACAGGCTCCCCGCCTAGCTATGCGAGAGAACTTTACAACCAATTCGTTGTGTCACTCCAACAAACTGGCTGCCAGCTAGTCATACTGAGTGGTAATCATGATTCCGTTTCGGTCTTAAACGAAACCAGCTCGTTGCTTGCGTATTTAAATACCCAGGTTGTCACCTCTGGCAACCATCCACAGGTGATCACCTTAAAAAATGCACAAGGCCAACCTGGGGCACTACTTTGTGCCATTCCTTTTCTACGACCAAGAGATATTCAATTGAGCGTGGCAGGACAAAGCAGCGAAGAAAAACAGCTATCACTACAGACCGCGATTAGCGAGTATTACCAAAATAGCTATCAACTAGCAGTACAACAACGGGCATCACTCGGATTAGATATCCCTATTATTGCCACTGGCCACCTAACGGTTGTCGGCGCCGAAGTGTCCGATTCTGTGCGCGATATCTATATTGGTAGCTTGGATGCATTCCCTTCCGGCGCATTTCCTCCTGCTGATTACATCGCATTAGGGCATATTCACCGCCCACAAACGATTGGGGGACAGCAACATATCCGTTACTCTGGCTCTCCTATTGCTCTAAGTTTTGATGAGGCTCAGCAACAAAAAAGTGTCTGTATGGTGGAGTTTGACGGCCATCAAATCTCACAAATTTGTCAGCTCCCTATTCCTCTATTTCAGCCACTACAAACATTAAAAGGCTCACTTGCTGACATTGAAAAGCAATTAAAGACATTAAAACATACGCCTGACACCCCACCTATTTGGTTAGATATTGAAGTCGCATCGCAAGACTATCTTGCGGATATCCAACAACGTATAGAGGTCTTAGTCAAGGATTTACCTGTTGAGGTGGTTTTATTACGCCGTGCGCGTAAACAACAAGGTCAGTCTGTGACGATAGCCAATGAAACCTTAAATGAGCTCACTGTAGAAGAGGTTTTTTTACGTCGTTTAGCAGAGGAAGCGTTGGACGATAAAGAGAAGGAACAACGCCTATTATTACTCTTTAGGCAATCCTGCGAAGCACTACGCGCTGAATTAGAGGGAGACGCATGAAAATCTTGAGCTTACGTTTAAAAAATATTAACTCCCTTAAAGGCGAATGGAAAATAGACTTTACCCAAGAACCGTTTGCTAGTCAGGGACTGTTTGCGATTACTGGCCCAACAGGGGCAGGCAAAACAACATTGCTGGATGCTATTTGTTTGGCGCTCTACCATCAAACGCCTCGCTTGAGCACTTTATCTGCCAGCCAAAACGAACTCATGACACGTCATACTGGTGACTGCTTGGCTGAGGTTGAATTTGAAGTAAAAGGTATTGCTTATCGCGCATTTTGGAGTCAACGCCGAGCGGGTAATAAACCTGAAGGTAAGCTGCAATCTCCAAAAGCGGAGTTAGCAACTAGCGATGACGGTAAAATTATTGCTGAGAAAATCAGTGAGGTAAGAGAAAAAATCATTCAGGTGACAGGACTCGATTTTGAACGTTTTACCAAATCGATCTTATTATCACAGGGTGATTTTGCCGCCTTCTTAAATGCTAGCGAAAAAGAACGCGCTGACTTATTAGAAGAGATCACAGGAACCGAGATTTATAGCCAAGTGTCCAGCTATATCTACCGTCAGCATAAGCAAGTTAAACATGATTTAGAGCTGTTAAAAACTCGCGCGCAAAGCATTCATTTACTTACCGAGAGTGAACATCAAGCATTCGTCGCCCAGCAAACGCATTTGGCTAGCCAAGAAAGCCAGCTAAATGATACACGAGCCCAATATCAACAGGCCTTATATTGGCAGCAACGTCGGCAACAATTGGCGGCGCGTTTGAGTCAATTACAATATGAAAAACAACAGGCAGAACAAGCCTACAACGATGCACAGCCTAAACTAAAAAAACTGGCAAACAACTTACCAGCAGAGAGTATGCGACCGCTATGGCTAGATTTAGAGCGCCAACAACAATCCCTGAATGAACTCACTGAAAAACAGCGCCAGCTTTTACAGCATATCGAACATCAACACCAACAACTCACCCCGTTGCAAATGCAGCTCACGCAGGCACAAGATAAAGACAAGCAACATCAAGCTTACGTACAGCAACAAACCTTGTTGATCGATAGTCAAGTTCGCCCTCTGGACAATGAGATCGCTCATTTACATCAGCAGATTAGGGAAGTTTCAGAGCAACAAGCACAAGATCAAGCTGAATATCGTTCAAAACAGGCCTTAATTTCCGATGCCCAACAGCAGGCTAAACTGGCAAATACAGAACAACAACACATTCAGCATTACCTAGAACAAAATGCACAAGATGCCCGCATTCTGCAACAAATTGGATTATGGCGCCAACAAGGCCACTCTATTGATGAGTTAAATCAACGCGTACTGGCATTACAACAAAAACATCAAGCTTTAACGCAAGAGCAGTTAACCTTGTCCGCCGAGCAACAGCAGCAAGTTGAGCAAAATACGCAAACTCAACAACAGCTCGAACAAGAGACGATGACCTATCAAGCAGTTGAAGCACACTATTTAGCGTGGCAGAACAAACACGATGTTGAGCAGCTTAATCACGCAATAGAACAGCTGCGAACAAGATTGCAACATGCCCAACTATTGCCTTTATTATTATCGCAATGGCAGGAACAACAGAAACAATTAAAGCAAAAACAAAGCCTACAAGATGAAATTACTCAGTCTATCTCTCAAGCTGAACAACAAATTCAACTCACTGAAACACAAATTAATCATCTTCAGCCACATTTAGCAGACTTGACTGCACGGTTACGCTTAGAACAAAAAATCGTCAGTTTGGAAAAGGAACGGCAGCAATTACTCTCGGGCGAGCCTTGTCCTTTGTGCGGGTCGACTGAGCATCCTTCGATTGAACAGTATCAAGCCATTGCGCCGACGCAAACGGAACAGCGATTAGCTGAGCTAACCAAGCAATTGGAAGAGTTAAAGCAAACGCAGATGGCCCAGCACTCACTGAAACAACAAGAAATCCAGCGTCAAGCTGAGAACCAAAGATCACAACAACAATTAATTGCCCAAGAAGGCAACTTACATCAGCAATGGGTAACCGCTTGCCAACAAGCCTTAGCGCCTCAATTAGAGATGACAGATGTTGTTGTTGAACAATTCATTGCTGAGCTTCAGCAACAACTCGCCATACAACAACAATTGTTGCAGGATTTCGCTGTCCTTGAACGCAAATATCAACAACTAAAATATCAATTACATGAAAAACAGTCTTTAAATAAACAACAGCAATCGACACTTGCCTTGGTTATCGAACGTATTAAGCACTTACATCAACTTATCGATGAAACACAAACCGAGCTGAACATACAGCAGCAACGTCAACATGAGCAAAAGCAGCAATTACACATTGCACTGGCTGACTTTGATCTGCCCATCAACGAAAGTTTTGATAACCGTTTTGCTGTATTAGAACAGCGAGGCCAACGGTATGAACAACAAAGACAAGCGGCTCAAGAGATAGCAAAGAAAATTGCCGTCAATGCAGCAACCTTACAAGCGCAAATGGCACAACAGGCTGACTTAAATAAACGACTAGAGAGCACCTGCCAGCAGCTACAACAATTAAAATTAACGCTACAACAAAAGCAAGCTATGCGCCAACAATTATTAGATGGGCAGCCCATTACAGCGTTTGTCGCCCAACTTCAGACACAGCAAGACAAACTGACTCTACATAAGCAACAGCTCACAGAGCAAATCAGCCACTGTGAAAAAGCGATTGCATCGCTCAAAGGTAGCCAAACTGAAATTGAAGGCGCAATCACTAAAAATCAGCCTCTATTAGCCAACGCTCAACAGGCTTTCGATACTGCGCTCTCCATGAGTCCATTCGCGACACAACAAGAATTCTTAGGCGCCTTATTATCTTCTGATGAAAAACTTCAACTTGAACAGTTACAACAGAAGCTAGAGCAGTCACGACTACAGGCGCAAACACGCTATACAGAAGGTGAACTAACGTTATCAGAACATTTGAATCAGAAACCTGAAACATTTACCGAGGCCAGCCCAGAAAAATGGCAACAAGAGATAACCAAACTTGATGAAGAGATCAAAAACCTCAATAAACAACAAGGGCAAATTTTCAGTCAGCTTGAGGCTGATAGACAACAACGTCATCAACAACGAGGTTTGCTGCAAGAAATTGCAGACAGCCAATCTCGCTACGATGATTGGGGCTATCTAACCGAACTTATTGGTTCCGCTGACGGTGATAAGTTCCGCCGTTACGCTCAAGGGCTCACCTTCGACTGTCTCATTTCACTGGCTAATTTACGACTCGATAAACTGCATGGCCGCTATTTGCTAAAGCGCAATCATAATGCTGATCTTGAGTTACAAGTTATTGATGGTTGGCAAGCTGATACTGTGAGAGATATTAAAACGCTTTCAGGTGGGGAAAGCTTCCTTGTCAGCCTAGCGCTCGCACTCGCGCTCTCTGATATGGTGAGTAGCAAAACACAACTCGAATCGCTATTTCTGGATGAAGGCTTTGGTACTCTCGATCCTGAAACGTTAGATATTGCGTTAGATGCATTAGAAAGTCTCAATGCCTCTGGAAAAACAATTGGGGTGATCAGCCATGTCGAAGCGATGAAAGAGCGGATCCCAGTTCAAATCACCGTGAAGAAAACCAATGGCTTTGGCTTTAGTGAATTACCGAGTCAATTTAGAGTTAACTGATCGCACAGCTGTAGTGCGCAACATCACTATCTCAGCAGAGGCCAATAGCCTCTGCTGCCGTTACGTTTAAATCGCCTCTAATGCCTGTGATAATGCTTCTTTTAAGTCATTCACATTTTCAATACCGACAGATAAGCGTACTAAATTACTCTCAATACCAATGGAGCGACGAACAGATTCCGCAATACCTGAATGTGTCGTTGAAGCAGGATGGCATGCTAACGACTCCGTGCCACCTAAACTCACCGCTAATTTAAATAACGCAAGGTGGTTCAGAAAGTTAAACGCATCTTCCTCATTATCCCCAACATTGATAGAAAACGTTGAACCGGCTCCCGAACATTGCGCCGAGTAAACTTGATACTCCGCACTTTCCTCGGCCAGAAACGCAGGGTAATGCACCTTTTTTACGTTTGGATGCTGGTGTAAAAAAGTAGCAAGTTGCTGAGCATTGTCATTGGCTTTTTCCATTCTTAATTGCAACGTTTCTAATGAACGTCCTATCATCCAACTTGAATGAGGGTCAAGTTGAGTGCCAATTGCATTGCGTTGTGCTCGCACTTTATCAAGTAATTCACGGCGTCCAACGACGCCCCCCGCGACCAAATCCGAATGCCCGCCGACATATTTAGTGAGTGAATACACACTTAAATCGGCACCCAGCGCTAAAGGCTTCTGAAATATAGGTCCCAATAACGTGTTATCACAGATCAGTAGCGGTTTTTCACTTTGTCGTGTTTGAACAATTTCTTGCGCTATCTCACTAAGTAAGTGAATACCAACTAACGTATTTAATGGATTAGACGGCGTTTCGATATAAATCGCCGCAATCCTTTTTTCAGGATCGATACCGTTAATCACCTCTCGAATAGACTTCGCATCGCACCCATTTTGGAATGCCACTGGCGTTATCCCAAATCGAGCTAGCGTATTCAAAAATAAGGTTTCTGTGCCACCATACAGGGGCTGAGAATGTAATAACACATCGCCAGGTTTGAGAAATGCCAGCAAACACGTTGTAATTGCAGACATGCCTGACGAAAAGAGCGCAGCGCTTTCAGCACCTTCATATAAGGCAAGCCTATCTTCAACAATCTCACTATTAGGATGATTGAAGCGTGAATAGACTAGCCCCTGTTTTTGGTTATCGGGTGTAGGTGTGCGCCCACTAACCATATTGAAAAAGTCTTTTCCTTCCTGAGCTGTTTTAAATACAAAAGTTGAGGTTAGAAAAACAGGAGGTTTAATGGCCCCTTCGGATAGTTCAGGATCATATCCATAACTCATCATCAATGTTTCTGGTGACAGTGTGTGTCCATTTAATTCTTTTTTATAATAGCGACTTGACATCGTTGTACTCCAATAAGATCAATCTACAGCTTTATACTGAGTACATCATAAGATATTGCTATTTTTAACAATTTGCTCGTATTCTTCCGGATAAAACTGACGTGTGACCGATAAATGTGAGCGTAATCGCCCTTTAATTGCATTTTTTCCTAGATTGGTAAACATTGGATTCAAGGGATCACTCTCTGGCCCCAATGCTTGTTGAGCAAGATAATGGGGTAATGGCAATAATGGTACTTCATCGGCAAAAACACTTGGCGTGATGAAATAAGCAATCGAATAACGTGAAACACTATTCTTTTGCCTAACAACTTGATGCACGTTTGCGCGTAAATAACCGTTGGTTGCCAATTCAAACACTTCTCCAATGTTGACAACGAAAGCATTTTCTAACGGAGCAACATCGACCCAACCATTATCTGTTTCGACTTGTAATCCCCCAATATTATCTTGCCATAATAATGTGAGTATTCCCGCATCCTTATGCGCTCCAACTCCTTGCCCACCTTCATTTTGGTCATCCCGTGCCGGATAATGAATCAACTTTAATAAATGTTGAGCAGGCTCGGCAATAATCTGATCAAAACTATTCTCAGGTAATTCCAATGCCACAAGAAACGCTCTGATTAATTTCACGGCAATGTCTCTCATGGCTGATTGCCACGCTAACGCCGCTGTTTTCAATTCAGGTAGTGTTTCAGGCCATTGGTTAGGGCCTTGTAAATTCCACCAAATAGGGTCCTGCTCTGTGAGTGCTAATGCTGGCAGTTCTTCCCCAATATCAATTTGTTCCCGATAATCAGGTTGGTTTCGGGTATTCTCCTGCGTTGAGGCCGTATAGCCACGAAAATGCCTTGAGTGGCTCATGTTTATCTTGTCTTTTTCTGTTTTCGGTAAGGCAAAAAACCGTTTCATATTAACAAGCAAATCCTCTCGTTGTTCGACTGGAATAGCGTGGCCAACAAGATAAAAAAAGCCTATTTCACGAGCGATAAAACGTAGCTTTTGATAAAAATGTTTTTGTGTTGCCGGATTATCTAACTCACGAAGATCGATAATGGGTAATTGATATGATGACATAATAATTCCTATTAATATTTAATTATCATAATAGTGGTTTTTTCATCCACACTAATATAAATAAATACCATATATAAAAAAGACTAAAAATAACTTAAAAACATATCGATATAACCTATCTTAATTAATTTCATATAACTAAAAGTTGTTTATTTTTATAAAATGTTATTTCAAAAACACTTATTTATTCTGATTAGATAAAGAAATAAATAACGAATAGGGTAAAAAAATGAAAAAGCTCGCTGTATTATTGTTAACATTTTCTGTTGCCATCATGAGTGCTTGTTCAGATGAAAATAAAACGACAGAAACTGATAAAACGAATTCACAAGAGAAGCAAAAAATCATTATTGGTAGCCATGGAAGCGATGCTGATATTTGGCAATTTATCGCTCAATCTCAGGCAGCTAAAGATGCGGGATTAGATATCGATGTTAAGATTATAGATGATGGTGTCACACTGAATATAGCGACTATTGATGGCGATGTTGATGTTAATGCCTTTCAATCTTGGGGATTTTTAAAAGATTTCAATCAAAATCACCACCATCAACTCGCGGCGATTACAACTACTTACTTTGAACCTATGGCCATTTATTCCTCGAAATATAAAACGCTAGAAGAGATACCTAATAAAGCATTAGTTGCAATTCCCAATGATACTGCAAATCATGCTAGAGCATTATTATTGTTGCAAAAATCTCAACTTATTACATTAAAACCAGACTTTAACCAAGCCACAGGGTCAGTTAATGATATTGTTGAAAATCCTAAACAACTCGAATTTAAACAAATTAAGTATGCTCATGGTCCACGAGCATTACCTGATGTCGATATTGCTGTTATTGGAAATACCGCTGCACAAGAAGGTGGCTTAAATGCACTTAAAGATTCATTATTTAGAGAACAAAATGATGGTAGTATTAACAATATGATCAATGTACTCGTCGTTAAAACAGAAAATAAAGATAACCCAGCCTTTAATAAACTAGCTGAACTTTATCATACCGACGCGGTTAAAAATTATATTCAGGACAATTTTGGTGGCACAAAAATACAAATTGTTCAGCCTTTATCTACTCTCAAATAAAAAATGTCAGGTATAACGATAGATTACATATGGTTATACCTGTTCCTGACGGCATAAACCTCTTTCAATTTCACTCACCGAACATTCAAAGCACTCTCCAAAATAGGGTTTCAAACCAAAGCAATAAAACATATCATATTGATTTAAAACATCATTAATCCAGCACACACTAGAGCGAAAAATTTGAACCTTATCGTTAATTTTTTTTTCTATGATTTTTTCGCCACAACGCTATAGTAATACTCAACTAACGAATAACGGCTTCTGAAACGTTTAATATAATGCCGTGCGCTAACAAATAGCTAGGAGACTCAAATGTCAAATGCATTTATCGAAATGATTAAAAACCGCCGTACTATTTACAACCTCGGCGATGCATTACCTGTTTCTGAGGAACACGTTACAAAATTAATTAAAGAAGCAGTGAAACATTCACCTTCTTCTTTTAACTCTCAAACATCACGTGTCGTCATTTTATTTGGTGCAGAGCATAAAAAATTGTGGAATCTCACCAAAGAAATCTTGCGTACAATTGTTCCTGAAAAAGCTTTCGCGGCAACAGAACAAAAAATAGACAGTTTCGCTGCGGGTGCTGGCTCTATTTTATTCTTTGAAGATATGGATGTCGTTAAAAGCCTGCAAGAGCAGTTCCCACTCTACGCTGACAACTTCCCTATTTGGTCTGAACAAGCAAGTGGTATTGCGCAATTTGCGGTCTGGACGGCATTAGCACAAGAAAATGTCGGTGCATCACTACAGCACTATAACCCATTAATTGATAACCAAGTTCAAAAAGAATGGGGAACACCGGATAGCTGGGTATTACGTGCTCAAATGGTATTTGGTTCAATCAATGCCCCAGCAGGTGATAAAGACTTTATGGATGATGAAGAACGCTTCAAAATCTTCAAGTAATTCATTATAAAACGATAATAAAAAATGCCCCTATTTGTTATAAATAGGGGCTAATCACCTTCTACATTAAATCGCTACAACTTTGCAATGCCAACCAACACCAAGGGATTCAAAAATGATAAAATTTGGGCGGTTTCTATTTAATACTCAAAATGTTGTCATCAATAACTTTTATCACTG
Organism: Providencia sp. PROV080; assembly: GCF_033688105.1. Classification (NCBI taxonomy): domain Bacteria; kingdom Pseudomonadati; phylum Pseudomonadota; class Gammaproteobacteria; order Enterobacterales; family Morganellaceae; genus Providencia; species Providencia sp. PROV080. Next base: position 811,791 of record NZ_CP096346.1, on the reverse strand, counting down.
AATATTTACGCCCAAATATAAAAGCAAAAACCGCCCACCAAGCCTCGTCAAACCCACTAAATACGGGATACATACAGATTAAAAATCCAATTAAGATTCATTTTACGAATTTTTATATATCACTCCCGCCTGCCTATCTCGGTTAGAAATCACTCAAAAACAAAATATGCTAAAGAAAATCGATGTTTCTTTAGTACATGTCATATTTTTTACTCGTAACTGAACTAAACTTAGAGATGAGAATTCGTAACGCGCTATCCGTGTTATTAAAGTAGCGCTAGTTCCAACTAGGGGGTAGATGCTAATGAAACGTTTATCTTTAATTGTTACTGTTACTGCTGTACTCATTTCTAGTTTCACTTTCTCTCATGCCGCAACAAACAAAATAGGTGGAGGCACGATTACCTTTGTGGGTTATGTCTATGAACCGCTCTGTGAAGTCACCGTGTCAAATAGTGAGCAAATTAACCTAGAATGTTACCGCAATGGTAAAAACTTGACTAAAACTAGCTCACTCAAGAACGCCAAGCAACTTAGCTCTGATTATGTCAAAGTGGAATATAACCAATTTAACAATAAACCGACCCTCAATATTACTTATGATTAACGTAGTATTTTTTTGAAAGAGTTAGCGATAGTTGGCTAACTCTTTCAACTCTATTGACGACATTATTTTATCGTTATCATTCATCATCTTAACTAATTAGTATTTAACATTATCGTCATTTTGCTATTCGCTCTACCGGGTGTAATTGGAACGCCACCGTAGGGAACAAAGCGAGCTAAAAAATTCAGTTGAACTTCATGCGTTGCAGCCCCTGTCGTTGGAATTGGCACGCGAGTCCAATTATTAGTCGCCGGAATTTGCCCTCCTACAACACCTAAATTTAGTAAATTATTACGAACCCCTGAAGACGTTAAGATTTCAATGGCTATGCCAGTTGCTGTTGAACCTAAATTAGGATCTAATAACAAATAGTTCGTTTCATTCTTTACTCTATTTTCTTCCCCAGGTGCAAATCCATAGCTAATTCTTGCGCCTCTTTGGCATTTTAATGTAAATGAAAATGGCACAGGAATAGAAGGAATATCAGCAGCAGAATGCCTTCCTAAATTCACCGTCGATTGTACGGCACTCAAACCACATGTTGATACGACTCGAGCCCCAACAGGCCTCATACGAATAGGTAAATAACTCCCACCGCTAGGAAACCCAGCATTCCCTTGAGCGGCATTGATACCCGGCCCAGAAAAGCCTATTGCGCCGCGATCAAATCCTGCAATTGATGTATATGAGTTCGAGTTGGCAGCAGCAGCCGAACGGGCTTGTTCCAAGGTCACGCCTGAAAAATGTTTCATTTTGATATTTATTTTATTGCTATTAACAGGATCGACTTCATAGCCTATTTTTCGTCTACTCACCCTATTATCATACTGATTATCAACCGATTTATTCATTCCTAAAAACATTTGAAAGCTTAATTCAGGTGCCCTTACGGCCCAATATTTAATCCCATTAGCGATAAACAGATAGTTGCCATTATCAATAGCTCCACTAGGCAAGTAATACATTTCAAATATATTATCTGCATCCGTTATATCACATTGAAACACGATGGTTTCTAATGTTTTTCCCATTAAAGAGGCCATATTGGCATTGGAAAATGACTCAATATAAAGTTGCGTCCCTGCTGGTTGAAATTCCAATCCATAAATATATAAATCCACTTTAGAACCAAGAATAATGGGTCCACCTGAGATACCACCATTCATTCTTACACAAGCGGCATTCGCCAGCCCCGTAAAAAATAATAATGTAATACCTATTAATAAAAATATACGTTTAAGCCCCATCACAATTCCTCCCTAATGCTATAAGTTTAAATACATAAATAAAGCCAAAATAAAAGTGTGTTCATCAGTAAAAGAAAAATTTTAATTTTGATTCAGCATAAAAGTCGCTTTACTTCTTACAATACCTGGTGTTATTTCTTCACTACCATGTTTTACAATACGGGCTGAAAAATTGACATCCACAGTCGATGTTGAAGTACCCGAAGGAGGAATGGGTAATGGCTTCCAATTATTATTATTTGAAATTTGCCCACCATTTGCGGATAAACTCAATAAAGGAACTCTATTCGTGTTTGCATCTAAAATTTCAATAGCAACACCTTTCGCTGTTGAACCAATATTCGGATCAAGCAGTAATACATCGGTAATATTTTGATTTATATTTTCCATACCGGGAGCAAAACCATATCGAATATTTGCAGCGCCGGTATCACATTTTACTGTAACAGAGAAATTGACAGGGGTTGAAGGAAGCGAATTTCCAGCGTGGCTCCCTAAATTCACATTTGACGTATTTCTTTCTACGGTACACGAATTAACCGCTGTTGTGCTGGCTGCATTTTGTCCAATATTAAAAAATGATCCCGGCGTATGTGGAGCGCCATTCCCTCCATTCGATACCATGGTATCATTGATTCCTGGCCCTTTAAAAAAGACAAAGGCTCTTGATTCATTTGGGATCGTAGCATCAAATCCATTAGCAGTGATGGGCACTTTAGAACGAATTTGATGGTTGGTCACACCCGAAAAATGTTTTGCTTTAACAAGAATAAAATTTGGGTTTGCTGGGTCAACATCATAACCGATTCTTTTTGACCAATTAGGCTGGTTAGGGAATGCCGTCGTCGCGCTAATTCCATTCCCTAAAAAAAACTCATAATCGACCCCTGAAGTTGCAGTATAAGTATTATTGGCGTAAACAACTGATATTGGCCAATAAGGAATACCATTAATATTTTGCGCAGGTGTTAAATTCGAATAATATGCTCTAAACATATAATAACCTTCGAATATCCTAGTCGCATCAGCGGCCGCACAACGAAATAGAACTTGCTCAGGACTCAAGCCATGCGTTGCTGCCATTTGTGCCGCTGATATATAACTTGTTGCTAACGTTGTTCCTGCTGGTTGAAACTGTAAACCATAAATAGAAACTGGATCTGATGTTCCAACATGTATCGCAGGATTTGGTCTAATATAAGTCTCCATCGTACAAATTGCATTAGCAACAAAAGGAGTAGACATTAAACTTGAAAGCAACGCAACTTTATATTTACGGTTAATATTCATGTTAACCTCAATAGAAATAACAAATGGATTCTGAAATAGAATTATTATCCGAGATACGATAATCAAATTTACAACGTTGATTACTATCTTCACCCCATTTAACAAAAACAGTGCCTTGTTCAGATTGAGAATTAAAATGAACTAAACCGCCTTGTCCAACTAAACCAATTTTATTGTTATTTTCATCATAAATATCAGCGCCAAAGGGTACTGCGTTTTTATCTTGCAATGTAATTCGATAAGTAATGTTATTCCCTTTCTTCGTATCAAATTTCACGAGAACAGCAGATCCGGCATAAGGAGCAACTTTGATTAAGTTATTATCAAGATCAATATCCGTACTCATATTTTCAGTATTAAGATAAAGTGTGTTGTATTGATAAGGGACTAATGAAGGAACTACTGCTTGCCCATTACCATTAATCACAATATTACTCCATGAAGATACTGCCGCACCTTCCGCTTCATCAGCTTCTACAATAGCAAAAGTATCACTTAAATAACGAGACGGAATAACCCCGCCCTCATATACAACGAGTGCACCACTCGCGCCCATTGAGAGGGATTTAAAATCATGTCCTTGAGAATAACCGGCATTAACCGATGCAGAAGAAAAATCCTTTTGAATATTGCCTGAAAAACTACTATTTGAGTTACCAACATTGCTTGCTGTAGCATTCCACGAAATAGAATTATCTTCACCAAAAGAACTACTAATCGTGGTGTTATTTGCCCAACGATTATCTGAGTCTGAACGAGTGATTGAGCTACTCAATAACGTATTCTGTTCTGGATACCAAAGTGAGAATGGCACTGACACGTTAAACATGTAGTTATTATCACCACCCTCTTCATTATTTCGGTACATTTTGATATAGGTAAAGCTATAGCCAATACCTTTAAAGTTATTCATATAACCGGCTTGCAATTGCTTAGTATCAGGCAAATCATCACGCCAAGTTTGCAAAGAACCGCTGATATACATCGTTCCATAATCAGCTAAATTCTGATTAACCGTTAATATATATTGAGAACGCCTTGGATTAATCGTGCCACCGCTATATAAATAGCTATCACGATAAGAACTCGCTTCATATAAACTTAAATAGTTTTGTGACTCATAGCGATAACCTGCTAAAGCGATATTTGTGCCTGTCGCATTAATGTCTTTATTCCATGTTATACGTGCACGTGCGCCATTATAGGTATGATTATTATCTAATTCAGCTTTTGAGCTTGCCATATCAAAACTAAAGGCACCAATTTGAGTATTAACAGCAAAACCCAATAATCCAGATTGGTATTTATTGCTGTACTGTACTCCAGCAAATGGCGTGAAAATATTACTCAAACCATATTTCAGGGTAGACTGAACAAAAATATCAGAAGAAGTATTATCGCCGCGTAATTTACCACTCACAATACTGTAGTCGATTTGCCCAGGTCTTAATAATCCAGGTACCGTAGAGAACGGAACAATAAATGTAGAAACACTGCCATTAGCCTCTGTAACTTCAACCGTTAAATCGCCGCCATAACCCGTTGCATAGAGATCATTGATCGTAAATTCACCCGGAGAAACATTTGTTTCGTATATCACAAAACCATTTTGAATAACTCTAACTCTAGCGTTACTATTCGCCACCCCTCTGACGGTTGGCGCAAAACCTTGCATTGACTGTGGGCGCATTCGATTGTCAGTCGCTAATTCAGCGCCTGTGTATGAAAAGCTATCGAATAAGCTTCCATCTGTAAATGATTGGCCAATAGTTAATTCGCTTTCTATTTGTGGGATTGCTCGTTGAACATAAGTTCTAATGCTTTCGTGTTGAAATTTATCATCTTGATTGTATTGCAAGTTAGATTGATGGCGAATTCTAAACAAACCTAGATTAAGCCCTGCTGATATATTTCCATAAGCAGAATGTTCATCTTCCCCATGACTACGACTACTATATCCATTCAGGTTATAGTTCATAAAGAAAGCAGGGATACCTTCATTCAAAGCACTGATAGGCACAAAGCCGCGCGCAGAATGCTCCACCATGACTTGAGGAATTAAAATATCTAAGCGTAGGACTTCTTGCTTTAAATTAACTTGGACATCTTTTGACAACGCATTTAAATCTTCACATGCACCATCAGTGGTTATTAAACCTAAATATTCAGGTTTTATATTAAAGCTATCAATATCTTCTTTGGTTAAACAGGGAACCACTCGTCCTTTGCTATTTTCATAAAATCTAACTTCTTTATTATAAATAAACTCGTTATTTAAATACACATCAACAAACCAGTCTCCAGGCGTGATCTGGTCTTCTGATAATTTATCTATTGATATATCTTTAGCATTACCAATTAAGAAACCTTCATTATAAGAATATTTCTTTTCACTTTGGTTTTCTTCTACCGCTAATGCAACCCTACCATACCCTAAGGATAAGTATACCATTATAAAAATTAATTTTATTTTCATAGCAATACCATTTATTATAAATTAGACTCGTAGGAATCTAAGCCACCATAATCATTAATGACTGAGTAGCTAATTTTTTTTGCATTCATAAACTCATTGGGTATTGCCACACCATTTCCACGATTAAGATAAATATCAGAGAATGGCGCAACCATATTACCTTCTAAATTTAGCTTTCTATTCCCATCAGATAAAGTGACAGTTTGGAATGTAATAAACCATGGAGAATTATTCTTTATCAATAACTCATTACCTTTTGATGTTTTCTTTAATGAGAAAGAAAGTTTTTCATTTATCTGTGCTGGTACTTTAACATCTGTAGGTCGATAAAATAATTTAATTCTAGACCTAATTGCAATTTGCATTGTGTTTTTATTTAGTGAAGTTGTCTCTTCATTTTCTGGAGGAACTTCCAACACATTGAGGTAAAAAATAGATTCTCTATCTTTAGGTAATGTGCCTCCCAAATAAGTTAATCTTAAATTTTGACCTGCACCTGGAGACATTTTAAATATTGGTGGAGTAATTGAAAATGGTGTTTTAATATTTTCAGGTAACTCATTAGGATCTCCAGTATCTAACCAAACTTGTACTAAAGCAGGCCATTTATTATCATTGACCAACTGTACTGTTTTACTTTTCGCTTTTTCATTATATATAACCCTCGTTCCATTGATAATAACGCTGGCATAAAGTGATGTTGATACAATGAATAATGAAATAAATAAAATTAATTTATTTATTATAGGCAGCCTAGTTATCATAATGACCTAATCCTACTTAAAATTGTAATAATTTAATTTTTTATTGATCTGTCAGAGGAATAATTTCCTCTGACAGAATTAACTTCTTATGGATAAGTCAATGTATAGTTAACTTGTGCTGTTACCGCACCTGGCGCGGTTACAACATCTTTCGCATAGTAAAATGCTTGGTATGCCAGTGTTGCAGCACCATTAACAATTGGCTGGTTACCAACTGGCGCACCATTTACTTTCGCTAAGTTACCTGCTTGGTCAGCTAGACCAATCTGTACGTTAGCGGGTGCAACGGTAGGAATAAGATTACCTGTTACAGCATCGCCAGAACTTAGGCTTTCGAAGTTAGCAGCAACATCAACACCACTAACGCTACAGTTAGCTAAGTCGATAGTGAATGAGGTGTTTCCTGCTGTCGCACCTGCTGCATTCAATGCTGTTGTTGATACAGTTGGCAGCGTTACAGTGAAGTCACCACCATTACCTGTTGTCACATCACAGGTTGTAGATGTAATTTCACCGTTGAACGTAATAGTACCATCCGCAGCTAATGCTGATGCTGAAATTGACGATGCAATGAATAAAACTAAAAGTGATTTTTTCATATTTAACCTTTGTAAGATAAAACAATTCCAATCCTTGATTATTAAAAATAAGGATGACTAACTACACATATAGGGCTAAATCCATTTAGAACTACATTCCAAAAAATTAGATAATTAAAGTGTTCGCAATAAATATATTCTTATCGTAAATTGTCTTGTCGTAATCAGATAATAAAACTACGATATCCACATTAAATGCATTAGCAAATTTTGCTAATGATTCAACATCTATTCTATTTATTCCGCGTTCAAATCGTGAAATTTGTTGTTGGCTTATTCCAGTTATTTTACCAAGCGTTTCACCGCTCCAACCATTTTGTAATCTTAACGATTTAATTCGTTGTCCAACAGACAATGAATATTTGTATTTTTCAATTTCCATGTAAGAGTACCTCTGAATTTAGAATTTATTATTCATGCTTTGATTCAGATCAGTGCTTGACTAATATATTACGCATTCATAGTTTAAAAACAAATAACATCACTCACTAAAGAGTAGGTGGATTTTTGCGAGTAATATATTTTATTAACCCCACTCTAAAATAAACAACCACAATAAAAACATAATGTTAACCTTTGCAAACAATCCAGAATTAACATCTAAACACTCAGTTTTAAATTCCAACTAAAGGTTTATAATTCCGATTTAAATTGAAAAAACGACATTTTTATCATAAAACATCAATTTTATACTTTAATATATATTATCTTAATTACATTTTTAGATTATCCTCATCACTATCTTACTTCAAATACCCCCCCTCCTTTAACACAACATCACAATATAACCATCATTTATTGACAGTAAAAATCAAAAAAATGCCTTTAATAAGTGGAAAATACTGCAAGGCAATATAACTACTGACAAAAATAGAACCTTTATCAGACGATAATTTCTATTCCTTTATTTTAGATAATCAATAAAGCACATTCTTTTTACGATCTATTTTTTAGAGAAAACAATCGCCATAAAGATATATCAATAATAACTAACATGATTAATTATTTAATCTTGTCAGAGCTAGACTTTAATAACAAATCAATTTTATTTATCTATAAACAACATGAACAAAATTACGTTATTCATTTTTATTTGGATATAATATGTATGACAATACATAATTAGACTAACCATTTTGTCGTATATCAATATTTAGTTACCAAGTTTGTATGACTCAGTTAGTTTATTTGAATGTTCTTCTTTTTATTGAGCAAACAAAAATATTAACCCCCTATTATTAAATCCAGTTTAATAATAAAGGGGGTTTTGATGATTAGTTTTTAATAATAATACTAAAATCGATACTTAGTTATTTACCATTTAAATTAATTTTGTAAATAGCAAAACCAATATCATCATTTCCTACTTTTTCTAAAGGATACTGTGCCGTCTGTTGAATAAATTTTGCGGCTTTATCACTTTGAGATGTTTCAAAACGAATATCGAGTGCTTTATCACTTTTAATCGGTAAGAAAGACCAATTATTATCAGCTTTACTTTTCACCTCACCTTGTTCTTTGGAAATTTTAGCAATGTAAGATGCCAATACTGAACGATTTTCATCTGGGGAAGCGAATGCGATATGGCTATCACCTGTACCTGCAAACTTACCGCCGTATGCACGATAGTTATTGGTTGCGACTAAGAAAGTGGCCTTTGGATCAATGGGTTTGCCTTGATAAGTAACATTTTTGATCCTATTAGCCTGTGAATTAACTGGCTGGCAATCTACATCATATTTTGCAGGTTCGGTAAGATCGATTTGGTAATTAATCCCGCTGATAGTATCAAAGTTATAAGTTCTGAATCCTTCCCAATTGATCAAGTTTTGAGGTGAGGTTGATTGAGGGTCAATACGGTTAAACATCCCAGCGGAACATTCTAGCCACTCAACGACTTCGGCGCCTGTTGCCTTCACTACGACTAAAGTATTTGGATATAGATACAAGTCAGCCGCATTACGGAAAGTAAGGTCCCCTTTTTCAACCTCAACAAATTCATCTGGCGCATTTTTACGACCACCAACTTTAAATGGCGCGGCGGCAGAAAGTACAGGAAGATCCGCTAAATCAGGGTCACCTTGAATATAATGCTTTGTATAATCAGTTTGAGCATCATTGACAATCTGTACCGTCGGATCACTCTGTACTAATGCCAAATAGCTATACATGTTATCAGAAGCTTTACCGATCATTTTCCCCACAAATTGACGTGTATCGTTGTGAGGCTTATCGATAATTTTAGCCAACTCGTCATCTCGTTCGACTAGCGGTTTTTTATTGGCTTTGTCGTAGACAGGGCGGGCATGAGCATTTGCTTTAAGCACTTCCCAACGTCCTTTATCATTGCTTAACACCAAGTCAACGACGCCAAGGTGATCCCCCCACTGACCAGGCATAACGGCTGGGATACCATTAACGGTTCCTTTTTCAATATCAACGCCTTTGATATTTTCAAAATCTTTACTTGGGAATACACCGTGAGAGTGACCAAACATAATGGCATCGATACCCGGCACTTCACTGAGATAGTAAACGGAGTTCTCTGCCATCGCTTTATATGGCTCTTGTGAAAAGCCTGAATGCGGAATTGCCACAACCAAGTCCGCCCCTTCCTTTTTCATCTGAGGCACAAATTTTTTCGCGGTCTCAGTGATATCATTGACGGTCACCTTGCCTGTCAGGTTTGGCTTATCCCAAATCATAATTTGTGGAGGAACAAAGCCAATATAACCGATTTTTAAATTATGACGCTTACCGTCTCGATCCTTAACGGGCGTATCAACAATAATATAAGGTGTGAAGTAATTTTCGCCTGTCTTAGCATCAATAATATTTGCGTTAACATAAGGGAACTTAGCCCCTGCAATCGCCTTTTTAAGATAGTCTAAGCCAAAGTTAAACTCATGATTACCAAAGTTACCGACGGTGTATCCCATCGTATTCATCAGGCTATGAGCTGGGTGAGACTCTCCATTTTCAAGCCCTTTGGCCGCCATATAATCTGCTAAAGGGCTACCTTGAATCAGGTCACCGTTATCCACTAATACCGCATTCGTCACCTCGCCTTTTGCGGCTTTAATTAAACTTGCTGTTCGTACTAAACCAAATTGCTCAGTCGGCTTATCCTTATAGTAATCAAAATCAATCAAATTACTATGTATGTCGGAAGTTTCCATCACACGTAAATCGACTGTCGCGGCATTGACATTCAATGTCACGAACAATGCTAAAGCAGATAATTTAAAAATGTTATTCACCGTAATTCCCCTTACGTTGATTGATGTAAAATAATCGTTGCCAGTGCTGTGTGCCAAAATAGGGCTAGAACATCTTCATACTTGTCGATAGGCTAACCAGTTCGTATTTCGATAAGTGATAATCAACAATGCCCTTCTTATAAATTGAAGTCACCGTTTATCTTAATTAGATGTGTTTAATTCTAGATAAGTCACAGAATAAATGACGATAGTCACTACTTAGGCCAAAGCCACGCGGCGCCTCGGACACCACTTGAGTCACCATGAATCGCTTGTCGAATCGGCGTATCGCATTCACGACCAAATACCCAATTTTTCACTCGTGTAGGCAATGAGTGATATAACCCCTCAACATTACTCATTCCACCACCTAAAACAATCACGTCAGGGTCTAACATATTAATGGCTTGTGCTAATGCCCTAGCTAGACGAGATTGGTAGTTATCCATTGCCGTTATGGCATGTGGGTCACCTGCTTTCATCAATGTGATAATGTCAGCGCCTGTTTTCGTATCGCCGGAGAGCTTGCGATAATCCGCCATAAACCCAGTACCGGATACAAACTGTTCAGTACAACCTGTTAATCCGCAATAACATTGCTCGTCTTGCAAAAACGCGAAGTCTTGACTGTTCTGCCAAGGTAATGGGTTATGCCCCCACTCTCCTGCAACGCCATTTCCCCCTGAATGCACTTGTCCATTAATTGCGATACCCGCTCCACATCCGGTACCAATAATCACAGCAAATACAACAGGCGCGCCTTTTCCGGCGCCATCCACCGCCTCTGAGACAGCAAGGCAATTAGCGTCATTGGCAACTTTAACTGGCCTTTCAAGGATATTCGCGAGGTCAGCATCAAAAAATTGGCCATTAAGCCAAGTGGAATTGGCATTTTTCACTTTTCCAGTGACAGGGGATAAGGTGCCTGGGATACCGACCCCTACGCGACCTCTCTTTCCTGTTGCCATTTCTGCGTCATTCACTAATCCCGCAATCGCATCTAATGTTGCACGATAATTACCTCTAGGCGTTGCAACTCGCTTCCTAAAAAGTGTGTCACCATTATCTTCCAATGCAATCACTTCAATTTTGGTGCCACCAAGGTCAATGCCAATTCTCATCTTCACCCTCACTGCTTAGCTGTTTTCTGTATCATTGCCTGTATACATTATCAATTTCAAGCGATTAGCTATAAAATTGAGGCCTAATAACATAACAAATGATGCATAAAAGCATTTTTTTTCGCTAAATAATCGACAATTCGTTATCATAGCCACCGGCTAAAATAGGTCATCCATCAACAAAGGTAGGTTTTTCATGTGGTTCAAGAATATATTGGTCTATCGTCTGAATCGTGATTTGGCGCTAAGTGCTGACGATCTAGAGAGACAACTTGCCCCTCTCGCCTATCATCCATGTGGTAGCCAAGACATGATGAAAACAGGCTGGGTGTCACCTATGAAAGGCTCAGATTCACTGACCCATGCTGCTGGCAATCAAATTCTGATTTGTGCTAAAAAAGAAGAAAAAATGTTGCCTTCCCCTGTGATCAAGCAAGAATTACAAGAAAAAATTGAAAAGCTTGAAGCCGACCAAGGGCGAAAACTGAAAAAAACGGAAAAAGACGCGCTTAAAGACGAAGTCGTCCACTCTTTATTGCCTAGAGCATTCAGCAAATACAATAAAACCTATATATGGATTGATACGGTCAATCAACTCATCATCGTTGACGCTGCTAGTGCCAAACGTGCTGAAGATAATTTAGCCTTGCTCCGTAAAAGTTTAGGCTCATTACCTGTTGTACCATTAACATTCAAAGATCCTATTGAGTTGACTTTAACCGAGTGGATCCGCTCAGGCTCACTTCCTCAAGGCTTTGCTGTTATGGATGAAGCTGAATTAAAAGCGCTCTTAGAAGAAGGCGGTATCATTCGCTGTAAAAAGCAAGAGCTCATTTCAGATGAAATTGCGACACATATTGAAGCCGGAAAGCTAGTCACCAAATTGGCTTTAGATTGGGAAGAGCGCATTCAGTTTATGCTATCTGATGATGGCTCTCTGAAAAGGCTAAAATTCAGTGATACATTAAAAGAACAAAACGATGATATCGGTAAAGAAGATTATGCCCAACGTTTTGACGCCGATTATGTCCTAATGACTGGGGAACTCAGTGCGCTCATTGCACGCCTTATTGATGTTCTTGGTGGTGAAGCAGAACATTAATCGACGCCATATCAACTGATGGCATCACATATCACACTGTGTTGCCATCACTTTTTAGACCTCGCTAACATTGCCATCATTAAGTCATTGACTGCCTACCGAATCTCTGGTGAATTGAATTACATCTTGATAACAAAATAGCGGGCATTTTTATTTGTTAAAAAAAATAATTAAACAAATAATGCAAGCTATTGAATAAGGTTAAACATCAATCGCAGGAATTGCTATGAAAGAGCACATCGAACCGGAAGTGGATGAACATTCACTTGTCACACTGCAAAAAATAACGGCAGATAATTTTTCTGAAATTTGCCTGCTCAGCCATACACTGAGTGAAGCGCAACGCAGCATGGTGGCAGATAATGCCTACTCCATTGTTGAAGCTCAGTTTTCAGACTGTGCGTGGTATCGCGGCATTTATGCTGATGATGTCCCTGTGGGTTTTATTATGTTGCATTCAGGGTTAGACGATGATGAGCTTGAATATGATGGAATTATGCTATGGCGTTTTATGATAGCTGAACCTTATCAAAAACTTGGATTTGGTCGTGAAGCCTTAATCCAAGTGATCCGCTATTTAAAAAAGAAAGGCTATCCACGACTTTATAATAGTTGTGGTGAAGGTGAAGAAAGCCCATTTGAATTCTATAAGAAACTTGGCTTTATCCCGACGGGGGATTATGTCGATGATGAGTGTGAATTAGTGCTTGATTTAACTAGCTGGCAGGAAGAGTCGTCATAAGCGAATGCGCGATGAATAACCTAACTCAGAATACTTATAATCTCAGTGTGAGGGAGTCAAAAACTGAAGTCAGCAGTGCGAGGTCTCAATAATTCGCGTTGCAGCAAGGCCGCCTACCCATGGTAACCCTAGTCACACCTATAAATAGATGGCTAGGGTCACAAAGCAACCTACAACGCTGCAACTTGAAGTATGGCTATTTTTGGATTAAATAGCGAATAGTCGGTCCATCCTGTTGTATGTCCAGCACGGTATAACCATAATTTTTCGCATCTAAAGGAATATTATTGATGGATTGTGGGCAATCGCTGACCACTTCCAATATTTCCCCTTTTTTTAGCGATGGCATGGCTTCTAACGTCGCGACAGCTGGGTAGGGACAAGGTTCTCCCACCATATCTAATCGATAATCTGGAATGATTTCTTTATGGCTCATACAACCTCCGCTGATGCTGCAACCTGTTTTTGCTCGCGCTTACGGAAAAAGTACTTTTCCCACACCAGCATTAAGATAAACGCTATTGCTAATAATAAATAAGTCACCGCTAACCCACCTTGTGGGCCGAAGGTTTCCAATAGGTTCACTTTATCAAAGTCGGTTGCCAACCAAGGGCCTAAATCATCCCAATAGTAGGCAAGGATCGTGGCTCCGATTATGTTGCCAAAACCGACCCACCAATAGTGAACTTGTCCTTCAACGGCACGATACATCCATCCCGTTTCACACCCTCCTGCTAGCACGATACCGAATCCAAATAATAACCCACCGATGACGGCGTTAGGTCCTGCCCATAAAATTTTTGGCGTTGCACCTAATTGTACATAGCTAAAAATACCTATTGCACTTACGGCCATACCTATAATGATCGCCTTTGCCATATGGGTTCTTCCAGTGATCCATAAATCACGAAAAGCGGAAGTAAAACAAATTTGAGCTCGTTCAATCAGCAAACCAAAACCGATACCGCATAAGATAGCAATGCCTAATACAGGAGAATCCCATAAGGTATAGAAGCCCCATGCGATCGCTAAGGAAAAGATTATCATGCCTAACTTAAAGCGTTTTTTGGCAACATCTGCTCGCTGAGTGAGTGGTGAAGCAGCCGATACTTTTTTCAGATTAATGGGGATCCTAAACATTGGCATTAAAGTGAATTTCGCACCAAAGTAAGATCCTGCCGCCGTTGCAATGGCAAAATACCATGCATGCAGCGAGAACTGGGGAATGCCTGTAAAGAATGCGGCTAAATTACATCCCATTGCTAAACGTGCCCCAAAACCAGCAATGATGCCACCAATAATCGCTTGAAAAATACGAATACGATGTTGTGGCATACGTAATTTAACGTTATTTGCCCATAATGCTGCTGCAAAACAACCAGCAAACATCCCGATAATCATAACGCCATCGATTCTCTCTAATGGGCTACCCGATAAACCGATCACTTTAAAATATCCCCAGTTTTCAGGTTCGGCCCCGAATAACTGTAGAATATGTCCACCCCAACGGGTAAATTCACCTGTGACGGCCCAAAATGTTCCTGTTAATCCAAAGTAGTATGTCGATAAGATACCCGCAGCAATAACTGCCGGTAGAGGTTTCCAAAAACGGATGAGATAGTGAGATTTAAACTCAGACCAAGTCATTTTAACTTCCAAATCATTCGCGCCAGTACCTGGCAGAGAATTCCGCTGTTGTATTGTATGCACACTATCCCTTAAAGCTACGCCAGCAGCAGTAAGAAAATAACGCCTCGTCCCCACAGCAGATATGGATCACATCATACTCCGATAATTGAATTCGTGAAGTGATATGTTACAAATAATTTGCACTATTTATAGGCCTGCACGCGTTCGATTTTTGCGACTTGAAACCGCTTTTCAACAAGTGACATAGCGCTTTATGGACACGCCGATGCCATCGCCTTCAGTGAGTCATCAATATAGCAGACAACAGATTAATAATAGCTACCCTGTTGTTTTATATGTGTATTTTAAGAAAAAAAAAGCGTTATCAGAGATAACGCAGGAATGTGTAGTCTTATTTTATCTATAATAGAGGAGTATAATATGAAATTGCCGTGTTACCGGCGTTGCATGCTATGCGTAGTCTGAAGTCAGCCCATTTGACCTCAGTAATAACATTTATCTACTTAAAAAAACGATTCATTGATAAGTCAAAAAATAGTGCTATATAAATCATTTTTATAAACTCAAGATATCAATCTTATTTTATTTTTCCCTAGTTTGGCGAATAGAAATAAAAAAATTGAATCATGAAAAGTGTTTAAAAGTATTTCTAAATGTTATTGAAGGCATTATAACCCAACATAATTGTTGCGCAAGTGTTTTTTTCATTTAACTTAAATTTTGTGGAGGTCATATTTTTGATATTTAAATCAATAGGTTATATAAATTAATTTCAAAATAAAAAAATAAACATATATTTTTAAAAATAATTTACATAATTATCCATTTCTTGAAAATGTTACAAAGCTAATTATTCAATTAACTCTTCTTATATAGATAATAGTTTTAAATTTAATTGTTAGATTTATTTATCCATATATCATCATGTGCACAAATATTAATCTAATTTATTTTATTACTTATTCTACTTGATAACACTTGTCATGGATAAATATAGTGAATATCAAAAACAATAAGAGTAGATTTTTTTTAGTCATAAAAAACATAAGGTTACAATATTGCCATAAAGACTAATAATCAGCCAATAATAAAAACTTAAGTGTTATCACTTAAATTTAAACAAAGCTAAATAACCTCATAATAAAGATATAGTTTATTTTTAATAATCACTTAGTGAAAAATCGAACCAAAAAATGAGATTTAATACACAAAAAAAGACACTCATCTCAATATTTAACTTGTTATAAAGCCGGAGTATTAATTCAAAAAACTAATCGTTACTCGCAATACGTTATGCGTGTTAACAGAAAAAATAGCTTAGTTTTTTGCTCCTCTATCACTCCCAAATCGCTCTACCTTGCCAATACTCGTCAAATAATGATAAGAACTGGCTAACTTTGGGAGGCAGATAGCGCTTTGTGGGGTATAACGCACAAATAGGGGATTCAGGTTTGCAAAATTCGTTTAGAGCAGGAAGCAAACGCCCTTTTTTAATCTCCTCACTGGCAAGAAAAGCCCCTAGTTGGCAAATACCCTGTCCCTCAATCAAGGCAGATAAAATGGCCTCAGTATCATTTAAAACCAAACGACCTTTAGGCATATATGATTGTAAATTTGAATTAATTTTAAATTGCCATGGAACGTTATATCCCTTATGTCGAAAAATTAGTCAGTTATGGTATTTAATGGTTGTAAGTCCTCTGGCATACCATGTTCTTGTATGTAATGAGGTTTAGCACAAGTTATCAGACGATGCGGAGCGAGTACTTTTCTAACTAAACGATTGTCATCATTAAAATCGATATCGACCTCCACTTCTGCCCATCGTTCTAAATAACATCGCACTATTGGCATCATAAAACATTTTCCGAATGCAACAGGTACTGTCGACCTTAGTAACCCTTTTGGTCGCTGCTGCCCTTGACCCAATATATTTGTAATTTCGTGTAATATTTTAAGTCTGGAGGAGCAACAGTGATCATATGGGGTGTTGCTTATGGTGGTGTTTCCGCCACCTTAATGACATGGATGATAGTGCATAGTTTCACCCTATCGAAATTACAGGTTCCTTATACATTTCATTTTTTAATGTGGGTATTGCACTAGGTTCTGCTTTAGGCGGTGTCGTTGTTCTATTAAATAGCTTAGATACAAATCTTATTGTTTCTGCATTGTTATTCGTCAGCGTCCTTTTGATATTGCTAACTCACATCGTCAAAAAGGCCATTAACTAAAGATATTATCCTGATTTAAAAGGTGACTACGATAGAGTTTACCTTTAATTC
The DNA here is from genome assembly GCF_033688105.1 of Providencia sp. PROV080. NCBI lineage: Bacteria > Pseudomonadati > Pseudomonadota > Gammaproteobacteria > Enterobacterales > Morganellaceae > Providencia > Providencia sp. PROV080. Next base: position 794,648 of record NZ_CP096346.1, on the reverse strand, counting down.
TTGATAATCTTTACTCATTATTATGGCTAGTATTTTCAGTGAAATTACGGCATAAGCAGTACAAAATTCACAAAATTGGAAATAAAATGATAACAAACGCTGAAACAGTACTTTTTTATGATTCATTTGGCATTCCCAAAAACCCTGCTGTCGTACTAATTCCTGGTTTAGGGGGGCATAATATTAGCTGGACGGATGACTTTTGCCAGCAAGTTGCCGATGCGGGTTTTTATATCTTGCGTATTGATAATCGAGATGCCGGTTTATCCCCCCATTTGGATAACTTTCCCTCTATTAATCTCGGCGCACTCATTGAAAAAATGCAAAATAAGGAACAATTTGCTATTCCTTATACTTTGCTAGATATGGCTGAGGATATTGTCCAATTACTCAATAAGTTATCTATTAATAAAGCGCATATTATTGGACGCTCAATGGGAGGAATGATCGCGCAACTGGTTGCGGCTAAATACCCTGAACGTACATTATCCCTCTGCGCAATTATGTCATCAACAGGTAACCCAGAACTCCCACAAAGTGAGCCTGATGTCATGCAGATGCTCATTAGCCCAAGTGCCAACCCTCAAGAAAATTTAGACGCTTATTTATCTGGGCAACTGGCATTTTTCCAGCGGGTCAGTTCCTCGATCTGCCCATTCGATGAAAACTATTACCGTGACTATTTGCTACAGGCTCTGAAACGCAACTATTCACCTGAAGGCACTAAACGCCAAATTGTCGCGGTTGCTGTAACTGGCGATCTGCGACCTTATATTCAGCACATTGACACACCAACTTTAGTTATTCATGGCTCTATTGATCCGCTATTTCCGTTAGCTGCTGGCCAAGATATTGCTAATAATATTGCTAATGCAAAACTAGTCATTATTGAGGGTATGGGTCATGAAACGCCCCCTCTACTCAATCCAAAAATTGCGGATCTCATTATTGCTCATTTACATGAGGCAACGAATTAACTATCCAGTGTATAAATAAGGCTCTAACAGAGCCTTATTACCATTCCTCCTTCACCTTATTTCTTATACGGTAGGTAAATAGGATTGGTAGTTGCTAAGATAACAAGCAGTGGGTGAGTATCGTGATGTTGGATAAGGACTCGTTGTGAGCTTTAAGCTTAACCGTCATGTGATAGCTGATATGATAAAAACATCATACTGATAGCGCTGCCAACGGGTTAATAACCCTGTCAGATGCAAGCAGCACGTCAAAAATGACCATTACGCATAATGAAAATCAGTTTATGGTGTTCGCTTGATAGCACAAAGCGGGAAAATCACGTTTTCCCGCTTTGTTAGCAATCTCAGTTCATTGCATTTTGAAGGATGCCTACTCATTGATTATTTAGGAGATGCGGCTTCCATCCCAACTAAACCAATTTTCAGATACCCTGACTGACGTAATGCATTCATCACATCCATCATCGTTTCATAATCAACACTTTTATCCGCTTGGAAGAAGATCGTGGTTTCTTTATTCGCATTCGTTGCGATATCAAGTGATGATGCTAATTGCTCTTTGCTAACAGCTTGGTCACCAATAAATAGTTGGCTATCCGCTTTTACCGTGAGGAATACCGGTTTCTCTGGGCGTGGTTGCGGTTTCGCTGTCGAAGCAGGCAAGTCAACTTTGATATCTACTGTTGCTAGTGGTGCAGCAACCATGAAGATAATCAGCAGGACTAACATAACATCAATAAATGGTGTTACGTTAATCTCGTGCATTTCACCACTATCGTCTTGTTCGTCACCTAAACGCATTGCCATAATCGTTACCTTGCTTTGCTATTTGCCAGATCCAGATCGCGGCCTAAGAGTAGAGCAGCTTGTGCAGCTACATCACCAACTTGGCCACGGTAGTTATTAATCATTCTGGCGAAAATGTTATAAATAACAACCGCTGGAATTGCGGCGATCAAACCGATTGCTGTCGCTAATAGTGCTTCTGCAATCCCTGGAGCAACAACAGCGAGGTTAGTGGTTTGTGAGTGAGCGATACCAATGAAGCTGTTCATGATCCCCCAAACAGTACCAAACAGTCCAACAAAGGGTGAGATGGCCCCTATTGTTGCTAAATAACCATTCCCGCGTCCCATATGGCGGCTAACCGCCGCAATAGAACGCTCAAGGCGGAACCCTGTGCGCTCCTTAATTCCAGCGAGATCCGTGCTTTGAGCTGACAATGTTCTTTCTAGAACCGCTTGCTTAAGCAGGAAAAGTGTTACGCTGTTCGACTTAAAGTCTTTAGCAACACTCATTGCTTCATCTAAAGATTTCACTTCTCTTAACTGTTTTACTTCAGCTTTTAAACGACGACGTGCCGCCAGCAGTTCTATTCCTTTGGAAAAGAATAACGCCCATGTGATAACTGACGCTAATACCAAACCAATCATAACGGTTTTCACAACATTATCGGCGTTTTGGTACATTCCCCAAACTGATAAGTCTTTATCAAAACCACCTTGGTTATCCGTAGTAATTTCAACACTTTCACTCACGGTCGGTGTTGTTGTATTTTCTGCCGTAGCTGGATTTTGTGTTTCCGGTGCATTATTTGCTGGCGTTGAAGACGATGGATTCGTTGTCGCAGGCGCCGCAGCGGCTGGTGTCGTTTGGGCAGACGTTGGGGTTGTTGCTGGTGTGGTTTCAGCACTTGCTGTTCCCATCAGGCCTATCGCCAATAGAATAGAAGCTGTTAGTTTACGCATCAGTTGGCCTTATACTCTCTTTTTCTGTGTTCTATTAATAAATTCGTGCCGATGATTTCACGCTCACCGACTAACCTATAAAAGCGAAATTCACTCGCCCAATTGTTCTCTTTTTTCAAAAGACGGTGCAGATAATATCAAACACAGCGCGAATTGATAGTAATTATCATTACTATTCAATATTTTTTTCGTATTCTTTGTCCTTTCACAAAAAAGCCCTTAATAAGAACAAGACTATTACGCACTGACATGAAAAAAAATCCGATTCAGTCTTTACGCTTGTACATCTTCAACAAAATCATTTAAGTTCAATGAATCTTTTTAGTTTCCTATCGCTCAGTACAAGTTAAAGGACTCAATATGGCAAAGATTAGACCTGAAACACAACTCGTGCATCTAGGCAGAAATCCGACTTATACGCAAAAAGGGGTTAACCCTATTATTCAGCGTACTTCCTCCGTCATCTTCAATACACTTGAAGAAAAGCAGCACGCGACGCGCAATAGGGCAAAATCGGTGCTTTTCTATGGTCGTCGAGGCACACAAACTCACTTTGCCTTCCAAGAAGCTATGACTGAGCTAGAATGTGGTGCAGGTGCCGTGTTGTATCCTTCTGGTGCCGCGGCGATCAACAATGCGATCTTATCCTTTATCTCCTCAGGCGATCACATACTAGTGACGGGTTCTGCTTATGATCCAACACAAAACTTTTGTGATAAGATCCTCACTAAATTCAATGTTGATACAGACTATTTCGACCCTATGATCGGGGCGAATATCGCTGAACTCATTCGCCCTAATACACGCATTGTTTTTCTCGAAGCGCCAAGCTCTATTACGATGGAAATCCATGATCTTCCCGCTATCGTGAACGCAGTTCGCCAGAAATCATCGGATATTATTATTATGATTGATAATACTTGGGCTGCTGGCGTATTACTGAAACCGCTTTTGTTAGGCATCGATATCTCAATACAATCCGCCACTAAATACATCAATGGCCATTCTGATGGCATGTTAGGTGTTGCGGTTGCCAATGAACGCTGTATCGATACCTTACGTGAAAACTCCTATTTACTCGGGCAAACTGCTGACCCTGATACGGTGTATATGGCGGGTCGGGGCTTACATACATTAGCCACTCGGCTAAAACAACATGAGGCAAATGGTCTCGCTATCGCTCAGTGGCTAGAACAACAGCCAGAAGTTGATCGTGTTTTCCATCCTGCTCTGCCTTCTTGTCCTGGACACACCTTTTTTGTACGTGATTTTAATGGAAGTAATGGCTTATTCTCTTTTCAATTAAAATCACGTTTATCTCAAGAACAGTTCGAGAGCTTTTTGAATCATCTTAACCATTTTAAGATGGGTTATTCGTGGGGTGGCTATGAATCACTGATTCTCGGATATCAAAAAGAAGATTTACTCGGTATGCGCCAATATGATGTCAATTTCAATGAAGGAACATTGTTCCGTATTCATGTTGGCCTTGAGCATCCTCAAGATTTAATTGAAGACCTAAAAAAAGCGTTTGAACGTAGCCAATAACTATTTTTCACACTTTCATGATGCTTATTTCTACATGAAAGTGTGCATATTCAACGCGGTTATTTATCCACTAATCTGCTTAATTTAGTAAACAAATCAAACTGACTACGTTTTTTTCCTGTAATATAGAAAAGAATTCGCTTTTTCGCAGATAGACAGGAACTATTATGGAAGTACTACGCGAAATCGTACTGGCACTCTGGCATCACGATTTCCTTAAACTCTCCAATCCAGAAGTACTTTGGGTTATTTATACCGTTCTCTTCGTTGTCATTGTATTAGAAAATGGGGTACTCCCTGCCGCTTTTTTACCCGGTGACACCCTGTTAATTCTTTCGGGCGCCCTCATCGCAAAGGGTGTACTGCACTTTATTCCAACTGTTTTACTGCTCACAACAGCGGCAAGCCTCGGTTGCTGGCTCGGTTTTCTTCAAGGGCGATGGTTGAGTGAAACAAACGTTGTCAAACGTTGGTTATCGCAAATCCCTCAAGAATATCACCATAAAGCCAACCATATGTTTCATAAACAAGGGCTTTATGCTTTGCTGATTGGCCGATTTTTAGCTTTCGTGCGCACATTATTACCTGTATTAGCAGGGTTATCTGAGTTAAGCCATCGACGTTTTCAACTCTTTAATTGGCTAAGTGGATTGCTCTGGGTTGGTATTATTGTGACATTAGGCTATGTACTGAATCAGATCCCTTTTGTGAAACAACATGAGCAGATCGTTCTCAGTGCCCTCATGATCCTCCCTGTGTTTTTGTTGGTTGGCGGGCTCATTGGGTCAATTATGATGTATTGGAAACATCGTAAGGCCCTGAATAATAAGTCCGAATAATCAAAAAAACCGCCTCATCATGAGGCGGTAAATAATAAGAGGGTTATGCTTGAGTAAAAGAACGGGTTAAAGCCTCAAATAGGTACTGACCAATTTCAGGAGTCATCCAAGTTCCCTGTGAAATAACCGGATTTTCTCGATAGATTTGACGAATTTTCTCCTGTAGTTCAGGATCTCCTCCCGTAAATTGGTTAAACATCGTTAGCCATGTTTGTGCCAATGCCTGTACTTCTGGCGATTCTGGCGATATTCCTGCGTGTTTCGCAGTATATAGTCCAGCGATCAGCTCAGGCCATACTTTTCCTGATTCGAAATAATGTTCTTTCACAAAAGCAAATTGTGATGCTGTCAGATAAGGTTTAAAAATAGCCAACTGATGCTCACTAAAGCCTTTCGCGACATAGTCAATCATCTCTTCAGTAATACCGGATGACGCTGCAAATTCATTATCGGATAAATGAATTTTATTCAATCTTGCAAAAAACTCAGGGTTACCCCCAGTATCACGTTCTAGGGCAACCATCCACTCTGCTGATATTTGGCGTACTTGTTCAGAATCAACGGCAACACCTTCTTGCATAAGGCTTTTAACGGTTGCTACACGTTGCTGCCACGCTTGATTTTTTAGCGTCTGATCCGTATACAGAGGCATTTGTTCTAACTCTTTCGGTGTAAAATATTTGTCGTACATAGACATCATCTCCAAAATAGAAAACCAATCAGCCTGAGTGAGCACATTACCTGTCCGCATTTGTAATTGCAGTTGCTCTAGTCGATAGCGTAACTTCTCTGCCTGTTTTATTTGTTCAGAAAGAGAGCAAATACGCTCCTGAAGCATTTGCGCCATATCCCCACTCTGGCCATCTAAGATCTCACCGATGTCTTTAAGTTTAACGCCCACCTGCCTTAACATTTGAATTTGCGTCAAACGTTCGAGACACTGTACGTTATAGAGTCGATAACCCGCATCGGTTCTCGCAGTTGGAACTAATAATCCTATTTCTTCATAATGATGAAGCGTGCGAATGGTTAGCCCAGTTTTTTGTGCAATTTCACCCACTTGAAATAGCATATCAATCCTCCTGTGATGGATGTGCAGGTTAGTGCCTCACGTAACGTGAGAGTCAATCTTTTTTGAAAATAATTTTATCTGTTGGTGTATTTGGGATTCTCTTTATCTTCACAAACGCACTGATTATAATTTCTGCCAAATGACCCACATTGAATAATAATGGTGAAATTAATGAGCCTGAAAGCAATATTGATAGGATTGCTTTTACTACCTTCTACGCTGGTATTCGCAAATACTCTAGAGACGGGAGAACCAAGCACGCCAGGGTATGAGAAAGCAGAAGAAGCGAAAGCTTGCATTGACCAATACGCTTTTACGATCGCAAGTCACTACAATCAACCTGCCAACCAAATCGCCGAGGCCGCACTGGGCTATTGTGATAATAAAATAGAATCATTTCGCCAATATAACCGAGAAATGAGTGTCGCTAATATCCCACAAAATGACCTACGAGAGTTATCGCTACGAGGCGCTGCGCTCTATGCCGCTGACCAACAATTCCATGATCTCAAGCTTTCATGGATAAAAGATATTGAATACAAAATATTAAAGCACAGAAACGCGACACAATAACGTTATACCAACAACAAAAAAGCCCTGTCACTTCAAGTACAGGGCTTTAAACTAAGTTGATTCGTCTTATTTAATCAACGCGTGCATTTCCTGAACTGAGATAACTTTCTCTGTAGGGTCAGCACTTAACGACATGGTTGTTGCAAAACCACCGTTTAACGTTGTGTCATAATGCACTTTATATTGTAATGCGCTACGACGGATTAATTTAGAATCTTCAATCGCTTGTCGGCCAGCCGTGGTGTTAACAATATAATCATATTCGCCATTTTTGATACGGTCTTGAATATGTGGGCGACCTTCATGTACTTTATTTACCAAGCGTGGATTAATGCCCGCTTCCCCTAATACAATCGCTGTACCGTGAGTTGCATCGAGCTCAAAACCATGCTTCAGCAATTTAGCGGCTAAATCCACCACGCGAGTTTTGTCACCTTCACGAACGGATAACAATGCGCGACCTGATTTTTTCATCGTTGAGTTACTGCCTAACATCGCTTTAGCAAAGGCTTCCGCAAATGTACGACCAACCCCCATGACTTCACCCGTTGAACGCATCTCTGGCCCTAAAATAGGATCCACGCCTTGGAATTTATTGAAAGGTAAAACCACTTCTTTCACTGAATAGTAAGGAGGAATAATCTCTTTAGTCACACCTTGCTCTGTGAGTGATTGTCCAACCATGACACGAGCAGCCACTTTTGCCAAAGGAACGCCCGTCGCTTTAGATACAAACGGTACGGTTCGAGCAGCACGAGGGTTAACTTCTATTAGATAGACTTCGTTATTTTTGACTGCAAACTGTACGTTCATCAAACCACGAACACGCAATTCAAAGGCTAGGCTGCGTACTTGCTCACGCATCACATCTTGAATTTCTTGACTTAACGTATAAGCAGGTAGTGAACATGCGGAATCACCAGAGTGAACACCCGCTTGTTCGATATGCTCCATGATGCCGCCAATCAAAACGGTTTCGCCATCACAAATTGCATCGACATCGACTTCGACCGCATCATCAAGGAAACGGTCAAGTAACACAGGTGCATCGTTAGAAACGCTAACCGCCGTTTGGAAGTAACGACGTAAATCCGATTCATCATAAACAATTTCCATTGCACGACCACCGAGGACATAAGATGGGCGTACCACCAGCGGATAACCGATACCTGCTGCTTTTTCAATTGCTTGTTCGATCGTCACAACGGTCGCATTTTGCGGCTGTTTCAGATTCAAACGGTTAACGGCTTGCTGGAAACGTTCACGGTCTTCTGCTCGGTCAATCGCGTCTGGACTTGTTCCAATTACAGGGACACCAGCCGCTTCTAACGCACGAGCCAGTTTGAGTGGCGTTTGTCCACCATACTGAACAATCACCCCTTTAGGCTGTTCAATACGGACAATTTCCAGCACATCTTCTAATGTGACAGGCTCAAAATACAAGCGGTCTGACGTATCGTAGTCCGTTGAAACAGTTTCCGGATTACAGTTAACCATAATGGTTTCATAACCATCTTCACGCAGTGCTAATGAAGCATGAACACAGCAGTAGTCGAACTCAATCCCTTGACCAATCCTATTTGGACCGCCCCCCAGCACCATCACTTTTGGCTTATCTGTGTTCGGGTTCGATTCACACTCATCTTCATACGTGGAGTACATATAAGCTGTGTCGGTCGCAAACTCAGCCGCACAGGTATCCACACGCTTATAAACAGGATGTAGGCCATAACCTTGGCGTAATTTGCGTAATTCTGCTTCAGAGACACCAACCAGTTTCGCTAGTCGAGCATCCGCAAAACCTTTACGTTTAAGCACACGTAAAAAGTCTTTATTCAGCCCATTCACGCCTTGTTCGGTGACTTGTTCTTCTAAGCGAACCAACTCTTCGATTTGGACTAAGAACCAGCGGTCGATATTGGTTAAATTAAAGATCCCATCAACAGAAAGACCTGCGCGGAAGGCATCTGCAATATACCAAATACGCTCAGCGCCGGCGTCTTTCAGTTCACGACGAATACGTGTTAACGCTTCTGGGTCATCTTGACTGACTTTGGGATCAAAGCCCGTCGCACCGACTTCAAGGCCACGCAACGCTTTTTGCATAGACTCTTGGAATGTGCGTCCAATTGCCATGACCTCACCGACTGATTTCATCTGCGTTGTCAGACGGTCATTGGTACCCGCAAATTTTTCAAAATTAAAGCGAGGTATTTTTGTCACAACATAGTCAATAGAAGGTTCGAATGATGCCGGTGTACGGCCACCAGTAATATCATTCATGAGTTCATCGAGAGTATAGCCAACCGCAAGTTTGGCTGCGATTTTCGCGATAGGAAAACCTGTCGCCTTAGAAGCCAATGCAGAAGAACGTGACACACGAGGGTTCATTTCAATAACAATCAAGCGACCATTTTTGGGATTGACAGAGAACTGAACGTTAGATCCCCCTGTTTCAACACCAATTTCACGCAACACTGCCATCGATGCATCACGCATGATTTGGTATTCTTTATCCGTTAGCGTCTGTGCTGGTGCAACGGTAATTGAGTCACCGGTATGGATCCCCATTGCATCAAAGTTTTCAATCGAACAAACAATAATGCAGTTATCATTTTTATCACGTACAACTTCCATTTCGTACTCTTTCCAGCCAATCAGCGATTCATCAATGAGTAGCTCATTGGTTGGTGAGAGATCAAGACCACGCGTACAGATTTCTTCGAATTCTTCACGGTTGTAGGCAATCCCTCCACCGGTTCCCCCCATCGTAAATGAAGGACGAATAATACAAGGGAATCCGACATCTTCAGCCACTGCATAGGCTTCTTCCATATTGTGTGCGATACCTGAACGCGCCGTCTCTAAGCCAATTTTTTTCATTGCCTTATCAAAACGTTGGCGATCTTCCGCCTTATCAATCGCGTCCGCGGTTGCACCAATCATTGTCACACCGAACTCTTCTAATACACCTTTGCGCTCAAGCTCAAGTGCACAGTTAAGCGCCGTTTGCCCGCCCATAGTAGGCAAGACAGCATCAGGGCGTTCCTTTTCGATGATCTTACGCACAACTTCCCAATGAATCGGCTCAATATAGGTTGCATCGGCCATTTCAGGGTCAGTCATGATGGTGGCAGGGTTTGAGTTGACTAAAATCACGCGATAGCCTTCTTCGCGTAGTGCTTTACACGCTTGTGCACCTGAATAGTCAAATTCACATGCTTGGCCGATAACAATCGGGCCAGCCCCTAGAATCAGAATACTTTTTATATCTGTACGTTTTGGCATTTTTCTGCTCCCGATTATTTTGCGTTATGACGAGGTTGGTTCTGGCGATATTCATGAATCAATTCAATGAAGTGATCGAACAATTTAGCCGCATCATGAGGACCAGAACTTGCTTCAGGGTGCCCTTGGAAGCTGAAAGCAGGCTTATCTGTACGATGAATACCTTGCAGAGTGCCATCAAACAATGACTTGTGTGTCACGCGTAATGTATCGGGTAATGTTGACTCATCAACGGCAAAACCGTGGTTTTGCGCCGTGATCATCACGACATTCTGATCTAAATCTTTAACAGGATGGTTAGCACCGTGATGACCAAACTTCATTTTCATGGTACTTGCACCGCTCGCAAGCGCCAGTAACTGATGTCCTAAGCAGATACCGAAAACAGGTATTTCTGTGTTTAAGAAATCTTGAATCGCTTTGATAGCATAATCACAAGGCGCAGGGTCACCAGGTCCATTTGATAAGAAAATACCATCTGGATCCATCGCTAATACAACATCCGCTGGAGTTGTTGCTGGCACGACAGTCAATCGACAACCGCGGTCAACTAGCATACGTAAAATATTACGCTTAGCCCCGAAATCATAGGCAACAACATGCAATGGCAGCTCATCTTCACTTTTTGCACTGAGTTGCCCGTCTTTTAACGTCCAAGAGCCTTGAGTCCAGCTGTAAGCCTCTTTGGTACAGACTTCTTTTGCTAAATCTAAACCGTTTAAACCCGAAAATGCGCGAGCTTTTTCTAATGCCAGTGCCGCATCAGGGTTATCCCCCGCGATAATACAGCCGTTTTGAGCACCTTTCTCTCTGAGTAAACGTGTCAGTTTACGCGTATCAATATCGGCAATCGCAACGACATTATGACGTTTCAGGTATTCTGATAGGCCTTCCTGACCGCGAAAGTTACTGTAAACCAATGGCAGATCACGAATTATCAAACCTTGTGCATGAACTTCTGGGGATTCTTCGTCATCGGCATTAGTGCCGACATTACCAATATGGGGATAGGTGAGAGTAACAATTTGGCGGGAATAGGAAGGGTCGGTAATTATTTCTTGATATCCGGTCATTGACGTATTGAAAACGACTTCTCCAACAGCGGCCCCTTCAGCACCAATGGCGCGCCCGTGGAATTCGGTTCCGTCTTCGAGAACCAGTATAGCTGACTTAATCAAAACACCCTCCAGGGAATAATAAATCACAATTAGTGCATATTAATTCAGATTTGAGGATCTAAATCAATGCCAAAATGCGTTTTTAAGCAAATTTTTGGCAAATTGCGCGCATTCTAATGATGAGATGGAGTCTTGTCTAGAAAAAAACACATTTTTTTCATTTTTTTCTTACTTTTTTGCTTATCAGCCTGATTTTTACTGGAATGAGCATTAAAACCAGCAGCCATAATAACAACGTAAACGGTTGCAAACTAAATTAACTGAATAAGTTATGGTAATACTGAAAGAAAGATAATAAAAGTTTATTTTTTAAACAAAAGACAGAAATTCAGGTAGGAAAACAGAGATAAATTTAACAAATAAAATAAAATGGAATCATAGATTGCAAATCATAATATATCTAACAATAACATCATGATTTGCAATCAATACATATCAATATAAAACTACAAATCTTCCAAGTTAAGCACATCTTTCATGTTATATAACCCTGATTTTTGAGACACTACCCACCCAGAAGCTCTAATTGCCCCATTAGCAAAAGTCATTCGACTGGATGCCTTGTGAGTAATCTCCACACGCTCGCCAATATCTGCAAACATTGCAGTATGTTCTCCAACAATATCTCCCGCACGCACGGTCGCAAAACCAATTGTTCCTGCTTCACGTTCACCTGTATAGCCTTCTCGGGTATACACAGCACAATCCTTAAGGTCTTTACCCAGTGCGGTAGCGATCGATTCCCCCATTGCGAGTGCAGTCCCTGAAGGAGCATCAACTTTGTGTCGATGATGCGCTTCTATAATTTCAATATCGGTGTAATCTCCCATCACTTTCGCCGCTTTTTCTAGCAATTTCAGCACTAAGTTAACCCCAACACTAAAGTTTGCGGCAAAAACAATAGGGATAGATTTAGCGGCATCTGCTATCGCTTGTTTACCCTGTTCATCAAACCCCGTAGTCCCTATTACCATGGCTTTTTGATGTGTGCGACAAAATGCCAAATAACACAATGTTCCTTCAGGGCGAGTGAAATCAATCACAACATCAAAATCATTGACCACTTTATCCAAGCTATCAACAACAGAGATACCCAATTTACCCACTCCCGCGAGTTCACCCGCATCGGTTCCAATCAAAGATGAACCTTCTCGCTCAATTGCAGCACCTAACTGTATCCCCTCTTGATTCTGTGCAGCTTGAATCAGCTGGCGTCCCATACGCCCACCTGCACCAACAATTGCAACTCGTACCGTCGAATGCGTCATTTCATATCCTTTTTAGCCGTTTCGCTGTGATTGTATGGCTCGATAAGCCATCGCATCTTCTCACAGCATGGTCATTTGAAAAATCATTGTGACATAGCTTAACGAGCCTCTTGATACTGTGCTAGTTCTAATCATGAATTATTAACAAAAGCGTATAACAACGAGAAATTATCAGAAAAAGTTGTCACTCCTGTTTCGGCAAGACATGCTAAAAATGTGAGCTAGATAGAAAAATGGTTGTGCATCTTGTCATAACAGGATTAAGCTTATTAAGTATTACCATTGTTTAGGGATTATTATGGTTTCCACACATATTGGCTTTCCCACAGAAACCGTTACGGTCTTTGTGATATTAGCCATCGCAGCGATTGCGATCGATTTATTCATGCACCGTTCCGACCGCCCCATTACACTCAAAAATGCCATTTTCTGGTCCCTTTTTTGGATTCTGATTGCGATGGCTTTTGCAGCATTCTTATATTTTCATCATGGCTCAGAAACCGCTAGTTTATTTATTACCGGCTACGTACTAGAAAAAGTCCTTTCTATAGATAACTTATTTTTAATGATGGCTATCTTTTCATGGTTCTCGGTACCAGATCATTATCGACATCGCATTTTGTACTGGGGAGTTATCGGGGCAATGGTCTTTCGAGGTATTTTTGTCGCCATCGGTACAGGACTTCTCAGCTTAGGGCCTTATGTTGAAATGATTTTTGCACTCGTTGTTGCATGGTCAGCTGTAATGATGCTAAAAAATCAAAAAGTGGAAGAGAAGATCGAAGATTACTCCCAACATCTTGCCTATCGTTTGGTTAAACGCTTTTTTCCTTTATGGCCTAAAATTCAAGGGCATGCTTTTTTACTCACCCAAAAAGAGGTCGATGCTGAGCTCAGTAAACCTGAAAATAAAGACATCATGATAGGGAGAAACAGTAAAGCAACCTATTACGCGACTCCACTACTGTTGTGTGTCGCGATTATTGAATTATCGGATGTCATGTTTGCCTTTGATTCTGTGCCTGCAATTATTGCAGTCAGCCGTGAGCCATTAATTGTTTACAGCGCGATGATGTTTGCCATACTCGGTCTACGTACACTCTATTTTGTGCTTGAAGCACTAAAACAATATTTGGTCTATCTCGAAAAAGCCGTTGTCATACTGCTGTTTTTTATCGCAATTAAACTGGGCTTAAATGCAACAGATCACTTGTGGCAGCATGGCTATAGCATTTCAACAAACATGAGTTTATGGGTTGTGCTTGGTGTGTTAGCGTTAGGCGTGATGGCCAGTGTGCTATTTCCAAAGAAGAAACTCTAGTGTAATCACTTTGAAGCAAAATTATCAGCCTGTTGAAAATGACTTCTCAATAGGCTGGTAAGTAGTGCCATTAATCTTTCGCGACTACCTGTCGGTGCTTGTAGTGATAATGCTTTTTATGGAAATGACGCCAATGCGCATCTTGTGCCGCTTGCAGTAACTCAAAATCCCCACGAGTATCCCCCCAAGCGCGTAAATGATACTGGGTTAAATCACCATACACTTGTTCTAAGCGTTTAACTTTTTGTTCTCGACGACAGTTTTGTCCAACAAGATTACCGGTTAATTTCCCATCGACAATTTCAAGTTCGGTACTAATCAGTTTTATTCCCAGTCTTCTGGCAAAAGGTTTAAGCACCAAAGAAGGGGAGGCAGAACAAATCGTCACCTCAGCACCGCTCTCTACTTCAGCGGCAACACCTAACACCCCTTCAGGGCGCATTAATTTAGGCCAATAAATTTCACAAAATTGCTCTGCTTTTTCTCTCAGCCATTTTTCATCAACCCCAGTCAGAAAGGTTTTAATTAGCACTTCTTTTAATTCATCACGGGTAAGCTTTCTTCTCGCGCATTGCAGAGTCGGTAAAACTAATTTAATAATCTTGCGAGAAAAACGGTATTTGCCAAAAACAAACTTCAAAAATGGGATAAAACTATCGTGGTACGTTAATGTGCCATCGAAATCAAAAACAGAGAGTACATTAACTGAATGGTCGGTATTATTAGACACGACTGAAGACTCCAAAACGATGCCTTCCTCTGAGCTGCTTTCAATCAGCAGATCAGAGGTATTATTAGTCGCTAAGGTCACTCGCCTTAGCTAATTTGTTTGACTTCAACACGTAGCTCTTTAGGCACTTCAAACACGATGTTTTCTTCACGGCCTTGTAGTTCCACTACCTCATTCGCACCAAGTTCTTGAAGCTTATCGATAACCTGACGAACTAGAATATCCGGCGCCGAAGCTCCCGCTGTTAAACCGATAATATTTTTATCAGATAGCCACTCAGTTTTAATATCTTCTGCGCCATCAATTAGATAAGCCGGCTTTTTCATCCGAGAGGCTAACTCTGCCAAGCGGTTTGAGTTCGATGAGTTTTTCGAGCCAACAACCAGCACAATGTCAGCACGTTCGGCAAGTTCACGGGCGGCTTCTTGTCGGTTAGTTGTCGCATAGCAAATATCATCTTTACGTGGTCCAACAATACTTGGAAAACGTTGTGTTAAAGCATCAATAACATCTGAGGTATCATCAACAGAAAGCGTTGTTTGCGTCATAAAACACAAGTTGTTTTCATCTTTCACTTGTAGTTTCCAAACATCTTCTGGGCACTCAACAAGGTACATTCCACCTTCAGGGTTGTTATACTGCCCCATGGTACCTTCAACTTCAGGATGACCTGCATGACCAATCAAGATGGCTTCTTTGCCTTTTCGGCTCGCACGCGCTACTTCCATATGCACTTTCGTGACCAATGGGCAGGTAGCATCAAATAGCATCGTTAAATCACGTGAACGTGCTTCTTGGCGGATCGCTTGTGAAACACCGTGAGCGGAAAAAATAAGGATAGAACCATCGGGTACTTCAGAGATCTCTTCAATAAAAATAGCACCGCGCTGACGTAGATCATCCACCACATAACGGTTATGAACCACTTCATGACGTACATAAATAGGGGCACCATAAAGCTCAAGTGCTCTTTCTACAATACTGATTGCGCGGTCTACCCCTGCACAAAAGCCACGAGGGTTAGCCATTAATATTTGCATTTTGACTCTCCAATTGCGGGTCAATTTCAAGTACTTCAATATCAAAAGTGATTTCTTGCTCTGCTAACGGGTGATTAAAATCAATAGTGACTGACTCACCTTCTATTGATTTTACTACCCCTGGCATTTCACTGCCATTCATTGCAGAAAAAAGCATAATAGTCCCTATCTCAGGTATCCCTGTTTCAGTGAAATCACGTAATGAAAAGTATTGAATTAAATCAGGATTATGCTTACCGAATACGGTATCTCCTGGCAAAGAAAAACTTTTCTTCTCACCGACATTTAGCCCCAATAGCTGCGCTTCTAACTCAGGAGAAAGCGAGCCATTACCTAAACTAAATAATGCAGGTTTCCCCTGACTAAGTGAAGAATCCGCCGTTGAACCATCTTCTAATTTCAAGGTGAAATGCAGTAATACGGCACTGTGCGGTTGTACCTGAGTAGACATAAATCGAACCTATTTTGCTATGATAAAAATCAGCCCGGCAAAACCGGGCTGAGGGTTATTATATCAGTTAATTTGCTTTCTTTTTGTCCTTATCCGGTAAGAAACCCTCTAAGATCACTAAAGCAGCACCAATACAAATCGCAATATCTGCAAGGTTGAATGTTGGGTAATGCCAATTACCAATATAAAAATCAATATAATCGACAACGAAACCGTGCATCAACCGGTCACTAAGATTACCAATTGCTCCACTAATAATTAGCGCATACGCAATATTGCTTAAGCGTTTTTGCGCACTTTGGCGATACATCATCACCATTAGGATGATAGATATCGCGATGGCTACCCCAGCAAAAAACCAGCGTTGCCAGCCGCCCTCATCAGCGAGAAAGCTAAATGCAGCACCGAAGTTCTGTGCATACATTAAATTGAGATAAGGCATGACTGGATGCGCATCATACAGCGTCATCTCTTTCAAGACTAACTGTTTGATGCCTAAATCCAATGCTATCAATACAACGGTTAACCACAGCCAGCGCAATCCAGTAGAACAAATAGGTTTCTTCATTATGCAAATTTACGTATTTCACCGTTTCCGGCTACGTTAGTGACACAGCGACCACACAGTTCAGGGTGATCCGCAACGGAACCTACATCATTAGCATAATGCCAACAGCGAGGACATTTCTCACCGGAAGCTTTGCTAAAGCCAATTTTTAAACCACTCAGTTCAGACGCCTGTGCATCCGCTGGCGCTGACGCAATATCAACAACGGAAGCTTGAGAGGTCAAAAGAACAAAGCGTAATTCATCTGATAAACTGTTCAGTTTAGCGGCTAGATCTTTATCTGCATACAAGACAACAGAGGCTTCTAACGAACCACCAATGTGTTTATCCGCACGAGCTTGTTCAAGAACTTTGTTCACTTCACCACGAACAGCGAGCAATTCAGCCCAGAAGTCATCGTTCATCTCTTCAGATGCCGCTAAGCCAAACAAGGCATCATACCATTCTTCAGTTAATACAAACTTAGCACGCTCACCCGGCAATTCGTTCCATATTTCATCCGCGGTGAAAGAAAGCACAGGTGCAATCCAACGAACAAGCGCTTCCGCAATATGGAATAGTGCAGTTTGGCAGCTACGACGCGCTAAGCTGTCACTTTTCGCAGTATATTGGCGATCTTTAATGATATCCAGATAGAAAGAGCCCATTTCGATAGAACAGAAATGCATTAAACGCTGAATGACGGATAAGAAATCATATTCATCATACGCTTTTGTGATCTCTTTTTGTGCTTCTAGCGCACGTCCCACCGCCCATCTATCCAACGTCACCATCTCTTCAGGCTTCACCATATCCGTTTCAGGATTAAAGCCATTTAAGTTAGCAAGTAAGAAGCGCGCGGTGTTACGAATACGGCGGTAAGAATCAGCGGCACGTTTTAAGATTTCATCAGACACTGCAATTTCACCAGTGTAATCTGTTGATGCTACCCATAAACGTAAAATATCCGCACCCAGTTTATTCATCACATCCTGTGGACTGATCGTATTGCCCAAAGATTTGGACATCTTACGGCCTTGACCATCGACAGTAAAACCATGCGTCAGTACTTGACGATAAGGTGCTTTACCTTTCATCGCTGTTGACAGCATTAATGACGACATAAACCAGCCACGATGTTGGTCTGAACCTTCAAGGTACATGTCGGCTGAGTTACCATGATACTCTGGGCGCGCATCCACAACGGCAAAGTGGGTCGACCCTGAGTCAAACCATACGTCTAATGTGTCTGGCACTTTACGGTAGATTTCAGCTTCATCACCTAATAGTTCTGCTGGATCCAGATCCCACCATGCTTGGATACCATCCACTTCAACACGTTTAGCGACTTCTTCCATCAACTCCAACGTGCGAGGATGTAACTCTTCAGTGTCTTTATGCACGAACAGCGACATCGGGGTACCCCAAGTACGCTGACGAGAGATACACCAGTCAGGGCGATTTTCAACCATGGCTTCAATACGTGCACGACCCCAACCAGGGATCCACTGAACGATATCAATCTCTTTTAATGATTGCTCACGTAAACCGTTTTTATCCATGCCAATAAACCATTGTGGTGTAGCACGGAAAATAACCGGCGTTTTGTGACGCCAGCAGCATGGATAGCTATGTGAAATTGCTTGCTTATACAGCAATGCGCCTTTTTCTTTGAGTAATTCAACAATGACATCGTTAGCCTTGAAGATGAACACACCATCTAATGTTGGGTATGTGTTCGCAAGGAAGCAACCATCTGGACCGACTGGGTTCGCCGTTTCTAGACCATATTTTTGACCGACGACATAGTCTTCAGGACCATGTCCCGGCGCAGTATGTACTGCCCCTGTACCTGCATCTAAGGTTACGTGATCACCTAAGATAGCAGGAACATCAAAGCCCATAAATGGATGCTGGAAGCGCAATAATTCAAGGGCACTACCTTCACATTCACCCAGCACCTTCCAAGACTCAATGCCCGCTGTTTTCATGACATCTTCAACGAGATCAGCAGCAAGGATAACTACTTCGCCATTGGCTTCAACCAACTGGTATTTAAACTCAGGGTTCAGTGAGATAGCGCGGTTCGCGGGTAACGTCCAAGGCGTTGTTGTCCAAATAACTAACGCTGGCGTTTTATCGCCCGCCACACCGAATTTTTCGTACACCGCATGACTATCTATCGCAGGGAAGCGCACAAAGATAGAGGGTGACGTTTTATCATAGTATTCCACTTCTGCTTCGGCGAGTGAAGAACCACAAGCTGTACACCAGTGAACAGGTTTTGCCCCTTTCACTAGATGACCATTCGCGATAGTTTTCCCTAAGGCTCTGATAATGTTTGCTTCTGTTTTGAAGTCCATCGTCAGATACGGCTTATCCCACTCACCCAAAACACCAAGGCGAATAAAGTCAGCTTTTTGGCCTTCAATTTGCTCTTTCGCATATTGACGGCATTGTGCGCGAAATTCAGCGGCGGAAACTTTTTCCCCTGGCTTACCGACTATTTGCTCAACTTTATGTTCAATAGGTAAACCATGGCAATCCCAACCAGGGATGTATGGGGAATCATATCCCGCCAACCCTTTGGATTTAATAATAATGTCTTTGAGAATTTTGTTAACTGAGTGACCAATATGAATACTACCGTTAGCATACGGAGGGCCATCATGCAAAATAAACGTTTTCTTACCTAATTTTGCCTGACGGATAGCTTGATACAAACCTTCTTTGTACCAACGTTCTAACATTTGTGGTTCGCGTTTAGCGAGATCGCCACGCATTGGAAACCCTGTTTCTGGTAGATTCAGGGTATTTTTATAGTCACTCATCGATTCTCAGTTCCATTTTTCCGCTAAATTATCTGACATTCGTTGCAGCTAAGTAATCTCTAGCCACAATCACATCTTTAGCAATTTGCTCCTTAAGCGCGTCTAATGAAGCAAACCGCTGTTCGTCACGTAACTTCTTACGTAACACGACATCAATATGACGTCCATATAAATCCATATTGGCATCAATTAGATGAACTTCTAATTGTTGGCCTTTACCAGATACTGTTGGTCTAGTACCAATATTTGCCACGCCGGGTAGAGGCTTCTCCCCTAAACCATAAACTTCTACAGCATACACACCCGTCACTGGTGTGACTAATCGTTTTAACGGCAAATTAGCCGTCGGGAAACCAATAGTACGCCCAAGTTGATTTCCATGAACAACGCGTCCACTGATACGATATGGGTGGCCTAATAACGTTTCCGCTAATGCCAGATCGTTATCTTGTATTGCTTTGCGAATCGCAGTACTACTGATACGTAGCCCTGAATCACAAAAACTTTCAGTATCCGCGACTTCAAATCCATACTGATTGCCTGCTTGCTGTAGGAAAGCAAAATCTCCCATGCGATTCTTGCCAAAACGAAAATCATCGCCAATAGCGAGATATTTCACGCCCAGTTTTTTTACCAGTAACTCTGCAACAAACTCATCGGGTGTTAAAGAGGCAAAGTGTTGATTGAACTCAACACATAGTAGGTAGTCAATCCCACTATCAGCCAAGTATTTCACTTTATCTCGTAAACGAGTCAGACGAGCAGGTGCTTTGTCACCGATAAAAAACTCAAGAGGTTGTGGTTCAAAAATCATCACAACAGTGGGTAACCCCAACTGCTCACCTTTTTGCTTCAAATTTTGAAGTAAAGCCTGATGCCCACGATGGACACCATCAAAATTACCAATAGTCAGCACGCAACCATGATGGTGCGCCCGGATATTTTGTATACCGCGAATTAGCTCCATAACAGGCTCAATACCGAGGAAATTGCTGGATTATACCTTGTACGACGCTTAAGGTTAACCCAAGTTCGTAAAAGGTTGCATTCAATCGCCATTTTTTGATCAAAATATCACTTAAAGGGAGCTTTTGGCCCAGATAAACCGTACTGCTTAATGACTTTTAACTGGTCAAAATTCTCTATCGCGAATATAAAGATCAAAATATAGGGATAACCAATGGATTATCAATACAACAAAATTGCGCTGAGGTCTCGAAAAATCGTAAATTTTTCTGACTTTCGTACAGACTTATGCAACCTATTGTTATCAATGGATAACAAATAACCAATTTTTGGTCAATAATCATACCCACCGCTATTATCTTCACCTCAAAAATTTTTTCAGTAAAAATTTTTTTTATTATGTGTCATCAAATACGCTTTTTTTCGTGTGAAGATCTGTATTCCTCTAGCATTTGCTGGTAGAATCTTGCACCATTCACAACCGCACATGCGTCGATGTACACGACGTTTATTTGCACAAATCCATTGACAAATGAAGGCCGAAAGGGCATATTCCTCGACCTTTGAATTGTCCTCAATAGAATACATTTGGGAGTTGGACCTTGGCTAATATCAAATCAGCTAAGAAACGCGCTATACAATCTGAGAAACGTCGTCAGCATAACGCTAGCCGTCGTTCTATGGTGCGTACTTTTATCAAGAAAGTTTACTTTGCGATCGCAGCTGGCGATAAAGAAGCAGCTCAGAAAGCATTCAATGACATGCAACCTATTGTTGATCGTCACGCCACTAAAGGCCTGATCCACAAAAATAAAGCTGCTCGTCATAAAGCTAACTTAGCAGCTCAAATCAAAGCGATGTAATATTGCTTCTTGATTAGCTAAAAAAACCGGCTCTTGCCGGTTTTTTTGTCTGTCATACTTTTTTCTCAAGTTTATCAAATGGCGCTGAGAATAAATTGGAAAAATCTTTATTACAGACACGCTGAACGGCTGGATGTTGGATCATACGTTCTGCAAAAATCACAAAATACTCTTCTTTAACGCTATCTAACCTGCCTAGTTCGATAACATCCTCACCTTCCAAAATATCCGCGGCATATAATGATGGCGCCACAAAGATTGCATTATGAGACACACCAAAGGCTTTCATTAACGCAGCATCATCAAATTCACCCAGTACTTCAACTTGCAAATTCTTATTACGGATCCAAGTCAATAAGTGGCGTCCCAACATTGAACGGCGACCCGGTATTAATAAACGACGTTCTTCTAGACATTCAGGAAAAGGTTTCTTAGGTATGGGTTGACGGCAGAAGAAACTGACGCTGCATTCACCTAACTTCACAGAAAATAAGCCTTCCTGCTGTGATGAGTCCACTGGACAATCCGATAAAATCATATCCAGTTTATGGTGGCTCAGTTGTTCGAGTAACATTTCGTGCGTCGATTCAAAACAGCGTAGATGAATCTGTTCATGTTCAACGACAGCAGTTTCTAAAACGCGACTGACTAATTGTTTTGATAACGCATCGGCAACGCCAACATCAAACAAAAGGTTTGATTCTCGACTGTAGTTAACTATGTCAAGCATCTCTTGGCTTAACATAAACATTTTATCTGCGTAGCGAAAAATGAGTTGCCCAAGCTCCGATGGAACTAATCCACGCCCTTGACGCTTAAATAACTTGCCACCTAATCGTTCTTCTAATGCTTTTATCTGTCCGGTAATCGTTTGAGGCGTTAAATACAGCGCTTCGGCTGCCCCAACGACAGAACCTTCTTTACATACATGCCAAAAATAATAAAGATGATTAAAATTAAGATGTGAAACCCGCATATCGATTCCTTCTGTACCGCCAATAATAATCAATACTGACCATACTGTTTTTCTCTGCCCCTTTTGCAGGAGTTATTATGGAAATACCCACAACACGAACAATGCGTGTTGTGGGTATATCATAGTCCATTAACTCGGGAATTCTTACTATTTATTTCTGAAATTATCGGAATTCAGACAATAGTTACTTTTGTTGAATCTTCGGTAAGACTACTCTTAATAAAAAATAACCTAAAAACGCAGCGAGTGTTGATCCAATCAAAATTCCCAGTCTTGAATAGGTGCTATAGCTATCATCCAGCCCGTCAAATGCGAGTCCTGTAATAAAAATAGACATAGTAAAACCGATTCCACATAAGACTGAAACGGCAAATACCTGTTTTAAATTGATAGACTCAGGCAACTTCGCAAAACCAAGTTTTACCGAAATCCAGCTAAACAGAAAAATACCTAATGGTTTACCAAATAATAAGCCCGCAGCGATCCCCAAAGGTAATGTGCTTATTAATCCATCGAATGTGACGCCGTTTAATTGTACTCCTGAATTTGCAAAAGCAAAGATAGGTAGAATCATGTAAGCGACCCATGGATGTAGCACATGCTCGAGTTCTTCTGATGGTTTGGTATTGTTAGTACCACGCAGCGGAATCAAGAATCCAACGATAACACCAGCAAGCGTTGCATGAACTCCAGACTTGAGAATACATACCCAAAGAATCAGTCCAATGACTAAATATGCCGCGGTGTTTTCAACTCTTCGCCAATTCATGAAGACCAATAAGGCAACACACAAAGCGGCTAGGCCAAGCGCAACTAGCGATAATGAACTCGTGTAGAAAAAAGCAATAATTACAATGACACCAAGGTCATCAATGATCGCCAAAGCTAACAAAAAGACTTTCAGTTCTGTTGGTACCCGCCTCCCTAATAGAGCCATTACACCTAATGCAAAAGCAATGTCTGTTGCTGCGGGTATTGCCCAACCTTGGCGAGTGACCTCATCTGCACCATTAAATAATAAATAAATTAACGCAGGAGCTAACATTCCCCCTAATGCTGCAATCGCGGGAAAAATCGCTTTGTCTTTCCCCGCTAATGAACCTTCAAGTAACTCTCGTTTAACTTCAAGGCCCACAACAAGAAAGAAAATAGCCATCAAAAAATCGTTAACCCATAAAATTAACGGTTTATCTAGTTCTAGTGATGAAATTTTCACGGAAATAGGGATATCTAAAAATTGCTGATATAGCCCCTGAGCTGGCGAATTCGCCATAATTAATGCGACTATGGCAGCAATAATTAGGAGTAGCCCTCCTGCTGCTTCTAACCTTAAAAATTTACGGATGATTGCTGTCATATGTTTAACCCCAAAATAAATAGAGTGTTAATATTATGCTAATCATTAATTCGTAAAAAGTCGTTTATTTATCAATAATAGATCGACATTACCGAATGATATGCGAAATTGCTCACTCTTTTTGCTAAATTATCGTTAAATTTAAGTATAAATAAATTATTTTGATTTTATCTTTTTCTTTTTTCAGCAGCAGACTCGATTCAGTTTCTTTAGCTAAAATAAACGACTTTTGCTGTGTAACGAGGCGATTTTTAGACAAGACTGTTTTTGTGCGTATAGGCTCGTAAACCTGTATTTTGGTTTGCAAAAAAAAGAGAAGCTTCTCGAAGCGCTTCACAAAAATGTTCCATTACTCAATACTGGGTAACTATTTTAAATAAATGCTATTTTCTTATGACGACGACTATCTTACTGGCTGTATTATTTGCCGCATTTTGTCACGCGTGTTGGAATGCTTTAGTTAAATTCGGTAACGATCGTTTTTTTGGCCTCGTCATGATCGCCTTTTTTTCAGGAGTATTAACGCTACCGGCCCTATTTCTACTTGGACTGCCTCCCGTTAATGCCCTCCCTTGGTTAACTTTGTCTGTCATTTTTCATATTGGCTATACCTATTTTTTGAGCCAAGCATACACACATGGTGATTTAGGGCAGATTTACCCGATTTCCCGTGGTTCCGCCCCACTGATTACCGCATTACTCAGCCTCATCATTTTTAATGAGATGCTTTCATTATCTGGCTTTCTAGGTATTTTATTGATTATAAGTGGTGTGGTGATTATTGCATTTGCAGGTAAAAAATTTACCTTTAATATCAAGGGGAAAGCACTATTTTACGCATTATGTACCGCGTTTTTCACTGCCTGTTATACCTTATCAGATGGGCAAGGCTCTCGCGCCAGTGAAGATCCGATTATTTATACGTTATGGCTATTTTTACTGAATGGGATAGTGCTCATCATTCCCGGCATAATAAAATACAAAACAACATTATTTCAAGGTATTAGGCAGTATTGGCGTTCTGGAGTAATGGGAGGGCTAATGCAGCTGATAAGTTATGGCATTGCCATCTGGGCTATGAGCCAAGCCTCTATTGTGTTAGTGGCAGCCATCAGAGAAACCAGCGTACTTTTCGCAATGTTTTTATCCATCGTTTTCTTAAAAGAAAAATTTAATATGATGCGAATTATTGCATGCTTAGTCATTCTATCCGGTGTATTACTTGCAAAGCTGGCTAGCTAATCAGCAATTATAATCACTGAACTGATAAAAAAATACCCGCAGCTAGCGGGCATTTTCAATTATTTATTAGTCAGGTCATCAAAGAATTTTTTAACACCGTCTAAAAAACTTTTTGTGCGCGGACTATTTTTTTCACCGCTGCTACCACCTAGTGACTCACCAAACTCTTTGAGTAACTCTTTTTGTTTCTCATTTAACTTAACTGGCGTTTCAACCACAATGTGACACATCAAATCACCTTGTAACCCACCACGAACGGATTTCACGCCTTTACCTTTCATACGGAAAATCTTGCCCGTTTGCGTTTCCGCAGGGATTTTGAGTTTTACACGTCCATCAAGAGTTGGGACTTCAATTTCTCCGCCCAATGCCGCAATTGCAAAGTTAATCGGAACTTCACAATGCAGGTTATTACCTTCACGCTCAAAAATATTGTGTGGTAATACATGCACTTGAACAAATAAATCGCCTGCTGGTGCACCATTTTCGCCTGCTTCACCTTCACCAGACAAACGAACACGGTCGCCAGTATCTACACCCGCTGGAATTTTAACGGATAATGTTTTATAGCGCTCAACACGTCCATGACCATGACACTTGTTGCACGGATCTTTAATGACCTTACCGCGGCCATGACACGTAGGACAAGGCTGTTGTACCGAAAAGAATCCCTGACGCATGTGGACTTGTCCCATACCATGACAAGTTGGGCAAGTATCAGCACTCGTTCCGGGTTTAGCACCACTACCATGGCAAATATCACAAGTTTCCAACGTTGGAATACGGATCTCTTTGGTCACTCCACGGACAGCCTCCTCAAGAGTCAGTTCCATGTTGTATTGTAAATCAGAACCACGGCTTGGGCGCTGCTGTCTGCGGCCGCCTCCAAAAATATCACCGAAGACGTCACCAAAGATATCGCTAAAGTCCGCACCGCCGCCAAAACCACCGCCGCCGCCGCCAAAGCCACCTTGTTCAAAGGCTGCATGACCATATTGGTCATAGGCGGCGCGTTTCTGCTCATCAGAAAGGACTTCGTAAGCTTCTTTTATCTCTTTAAATTTAACTTCTGCTTCATCTTTTTTATCCTGATTACGGTCAGGATGGTACTTCATCGCTAAACGCTTATATGCGCGTTTGATATCTTTATCAGAAGCATTTTTTTCGAGGCCTAATACCTCATAAAAATCTCTTTTTGCCATTTATTTTACCCTTAACATGCCGACACGGGCGTAGAGTTTCCTCGACGCCCGTGTTCGGTATCAGTAACCATTAATAACCATTAGCAAGGTCACTGCGCCCGCTAAGGGCATTATTTTTTATCTTTATCGTTAACTTCTTCGAATTCCGCATCAACGACATCGTCATCTTTCTTCGCTTCTGCGCCTGCATTCGCTGAGCCAGCCTGAGCTTGTTGCTGTGCAATTTCCAGAAGTTTAGCAGAAGCAGTGACCAAAGCTTGAATCTTCGCTTCGATTTCTGCTTTATCTTCGCCTTTACTTACCGCTTCCAGCTCAGATGTTGCTTTTTCAATGTTTTCTTTATCTTCAGCAGGCAGCTTGTCGCCAGCTTCTTCGATTTGTTTACGAGTACCATGAATCAACTGGTCAGCTTGGTTACGAACTTGAACTAACTCTTCAAATTTACGGTCAGCTTCTGCGTTCGCTTCCGCGTCACGTACCATTTTTTCGATTTCCTCGTCATTTAGACCAGAAGAAGCCTTAATGGTAATGTTTTGCTCGCGACCACTGTTTTTATCTTTTGCTGATACATGCAAGATACCATCAGCATCGATATCAAATGTCACTTCAATTTGCGGCATGCCACGTGGAGCAGGCTGAATACCATCTAAGTTAAACTGGCCTAATGATTTGTTATCACTTGCACGTTTACGCTCACCTTGCAGAACATGAATAGTCACCGCTGCTTGGTTATCTTCCGCTGTTGAGAACACTTGGCTATGTTTAGTAGGAATAGTGGTGTTCTTCGGAATTAACGACGTCATCACGCCACCCATCGTTTCGATACCTAAAGACAGTGGAGTCACGTCAAGTAACAGAACGTCTTTAACATCACCAGCTAATACACCACCTTGAACAGCGGCACCAATAGCAACTGCTTCATCTGGGTTAACATCTTTACGTGGTTCTTTACCGAAGAAATCAGCAACAGCTTTTTGAACCATTGGCATACGAATCTGACCACCAACTAAAATAACATCGCTGATATCATTCACATTCAGACCCGCATCCTGTAGAGCAACTTTAACCGGCTCCATGGTGCGTTTAACTAAATCTTCTACCAGTGACTCTAATTTTGCACGAGTCACTTTAATGTTCATGTGTTTAGGACCCGTTGCATCCGCAGTAATGTACGGCAGGTTCACATCGGTTTGTTGTGCTGAAGAAAGTTCGATTTTCGCTTTCTCTGCCGCTTCTTTCAGACGTTGCATTGCCAGCGGATCATTGCGTAGGTCAACACCTTGCTCTTTCTTGAACTCTTCAACTAAGTAGTTGATCAAACGGTTATCAAAGTCTTCACCACCTAAGTGAGTATCACCATTGGTCGCTAGCACTTCATACGTTTTTTCGCCGTCAACTTCATCAATCTCAATGATTGACAGGTCAAAGGTACCACCACCTAAGTCGTAAACAGCAATAGTACGGTTACCGATTTCTTTATCTAAACCATAAGCCAATGCAGCTGCTGTGGGTTCGTTGATAATACGCTTAACATCTAAACCAGCGATACGGCCCGCATCTTTAGTTGCTTGACGCTGAGCATCGTTAAAGTAGGCTGGTACGGTAATAACAGCTTCTGTTACTGGTTCACCCAAGTAATCTTCTGCTGTTTTTTTCATTTTTTTCAGAACTTCAGCTGAAACTTGTGGTGGAGCCATTTTTTGGCCTTTCACATCTAACCAAGCGTCACCGTTATCTGCCGCAATAATTTTGTATGGCATGATAGAAACGTCGCGCTGAACTTCTTCGTCTTGGAAACGACGACCGATCAAACGTTTGATCGCAAACAATGTATTTTCTGGGTTGGTCACTGCCTGACGTTTTGCTGGCTGACCGACCAAAATTTCACCGTCTTGTGTGTACGCAATGATGGAAGGAGTAGTACGATCACCCTCGCTGTTCTCTAGAACACGAGCAGTTGTGCCATCCATAATTGCAACGCATGAGTTAGTTGTACCCAAGTCGATACCAATAATTTTACCCATCTAAAACGCCTCCAAAGGAATTCTTTCTATTCAATTTCGATATCAATCTATATGAGGCTCAATATTTCATTTTCAAGGGAGTTTTTACTCCGAGACTCAATTTTTTTGCTTTATGCAATAATTCGATTGATCACGAGTGATGCTGTAAAGATGGGGTCGTAAATTCATTCATCAAGGGGACGACTTAAAAAAATTTCATATTTTTTGCAAAAAAAACTGTCTTTTGATCATTGTTTCAACAATAAAAACTGCGTATTATTCGCCGCCAACTGAGAACAGCTGGCGGAGTTACTTTATATCTTATTGAATATTAATGATTTTTAACCAGAGGTTATATGCAATCTAGCGCTATTGCTAATCCGGGTCCACTTGGTTTATTGGGCTTTGGTATGACAACAATTCTGCTTAATCTCCATAATGCAGGTTTTTTCCCTCTCTCATCGGTTATTTTGAGCATGGGAATTTTTTATGGTGGTATTGCTCAGGTGATTGCCGGACTTATTGAATATAAAAAAGGAAATACGTTTGGCGCAACTGCATTTAGTTCATATGGCATGTTTTGGTTAACATTAGTTGGCTTATTATTTTTGCCAACAATGGGTTTAGCTGAAGCAACGTCTCCAGACTTCTTAGGTATTTACTTACTCATTTGGGGTATCTTTACCTTCTTTATGTTCCTTGGAACATTCAGAGCTAATTTCGCCCTGCAATTCATCTTTGCTAGCCTCACCGTACTGTTTGCATTACTCGCAATCGGTAATTTAACGAATAATGCAACGCTGTTAACCATTGCGGGTTATGAAGGGATAATATGTGGCGCAAGTGCATTTTACTTGGCCATGGCTGAGGTATTGAATGAGCAATATGGCAAAACCATTTTGCCTATAGGGCAACGTCACTGATTTTAAAGGAATAGCTGTCAGGTGAGCTAACCTCACCTGACCTAGCAATCATTCACTACGGATCGCTGACTTCGGCCTAAAAGCCTTAACAACCGCTGGGTCTGTTTCCACATATGGCCCATCAAGAAGTTGAATGCAATAGGGAACGCTAGCAAAAATCCCTGATACCATCACATTCCCTTCAGCATCTTTCAATCCTTCCAATGTTTCTGCTATCGCTTTCGGTTGACCGGGCAAATTCAAAATTAATGCTTGATTGCGTATCGCCCCAACTTGGCGGGAAAGGATGGCTGTTGGTACAAACTTCAAGCTAATTTGACGCATTTGCTCACCAAAGCCGGGCATTTCACGGTCCGCAATCGCTAATGTGGCATCGGGAGTGACATCGCGACGAGCAGGTCCAGTTCCTCCGGTCGTTAAAACTAAATGGCAAGCAAATTCATCCACCAACTCACACAACGTCTGCTCAATCATGATTTGCTCATCAGGGATCAGGCGAGTTTCAATACGAAAAGGCGTTGTTAACGCTTTTGCAAGCCATGCTTCCAAAGAGGGAATACCTTTATCTTCATAAATACCACTTGAAGCACGGTCAGAAACCGAAACCAAACCTATGCGCAATTCATCCATACCAACCTCAATAAATAACCTATAAAATGCTTATTCTCATAACATGAATAGTCATCATGATACCCATGATGGGCCTATAATATCACGTGAGGTAACAGGTTTCAGTGCTACATATCGCTATAATGGTAAAGTTAAAAGAAAATGTGGAATTGATAGCAATAATAAAATGCTTAAAGGTTGTAGTACTGCTTGTTATGCCGATAAAAATGAAAACCTCACCATATTCAAACGCAACTGTTCACGAGTCACTCTCCCTTATATGTTGGAACGGATACCGCTGCGAGTAACAAAGCATCAATGCCGTTTTTCCCCTATAACGCAAAAAACCCAGCCTATGGCTGGGTTTCGTTAAAATAACAGCAGAATTACAGCAAGTCTGCGATCATTTTTTCCAGTTTTTCTTGGTCAATGGCAAACTTACGGATACCTTCAGCCAGTTTATCTACCGCCATCGGATCTTGGTTATGCTGCCAATAGAACTCAGATTCGGTCAGTTTAGCTTCTGGCTCAGCAGTTTTACCTGAATCAACAAGTTTACGTACCACCTCACCTTGTGCTTCTGATAGCTCTTTCAGTAATGCTGGAGAAATCGTTAGGCGATCACAACCTGCCAATTCCAGAATTTCCCCTACGTTACGGAAGCTAGCACCCATAACCACTGTTTTGTAGCCATGCGCTTTATAGTAGTTATAGATTTCAGTGACTGAAATAACGCCTGGATCTTCATGTGGCGCAAATTCTTTTTTGTCGCTATTCGCTTTGTACCAATCAAGGATACGACCCACAAATGGAGAGATCAGGTAAACGCCAGCTTCAGCACACGCACGAGCCTGAGCAAAAGAGAATAACAATGTTAGGTTACAGTTAATACCTTCTTTTTCCAGTTTCTCTGCGGCACGGATACCCTGCCAAGTTGAAGCCAGTTTAATCAGAATACGATCATTGCTGATACCCGCTTCGTTGTACAACTTGATCAGGCGACGCGCTTTAGCAATACACGCTTCTTCATCGTAAGACAGACGTGCATCAACTTCAGTTGAAACACGGCCCGGAACTAATTTTAGAATTTCCAAACCGATATTAACGGCTAGTTTGTCACAAGCATCAATAACCTGCTGTTCGCGGTGATTGCTTTGCTTACGAGCCCACTCGACAGCTTCGTCAATAAGCTTACGATACTCAGGAATTTGTGCTGCATTCAGAATCAAAGAAGGGTTAGTTGTCGCATCTTGTGGTTTATAAAGCTTCATCGCTTCAATATCGCCAGTATCAGCAACAACGGTGGTTAGACTACGTAAGGAGGTTAATTTATCGGTCATTTCTTTAATCTCGTTGTTATAAAGGAATTGAGGCAAACGCCGCACCGTACAATGATAATATCACGCATCCGAGTTGCTGCAAGCGACTAAAACTATTATAAAGCAACTAACTGATATGCAATCGTTTTCGCTTCAAAAATTAAAACTGAATCCTTTTAGCTTCTTATCCAGCTAATCATAGCCCGATGAAATAGGAAAATTGTTTTTACTTATCTCATCAATTAGCCATTTAAGATCAATTTTTGCTAAAGTGGTAATAGTCATTTTATTATAGGGAACTTGTCATGCTCATCACGATTTCACCCGCCAAAACTTTAGATTATGAAAGCCCACTAGCAACAAAAACTTTCACCCAGCCTGAGTTACTGCATGAATCTCAGCAACTGATTGACGTTTGCCGTCAGCTTTCCCCTGCCGATATCTCAAGTTTAATGAAAATTAGTGATAAACTTGCAGGCTTAAATGCGGCACGTTTTGGTGAGTGGCATGCCGATTTTACGCCAGATAATGCACGCCAAGCGATATTAGCATTTAAAGGTGATGTGTATACGGGTATGCAGGCCGAAACATTCTCTGAGCAAGACTTCGCTTTTGCACAACAACACTTACGTATTTTATCTGGACTGTATGGACTGCTACGTCCGCTCGATTTAATGCAACCTTATCGGCTCGAAATGGGCACTCGCTTGAAAAATCCTCGCGGTAAGGACTTGTATGAATTTTGGGGTGATATCATCACAAATCAGCTCAATAAAGCGCTTTCAGCCCAAGGTGATCAGATCTTGGTTAACCTTGCTTCTGATGAGTACTTCAAATCAGTCAATGTCAAAAAATTAGACGCGACGATGATAAAACCCGTCTTTCTCGATGAAAAAAATGGCAAATATAAAGTCATTAGTTTCTATGCTAAAAAAGCACGTGGCTTGATGAGCCGCTTTATTATCCAAAATAAACTCACCAAAACAGAACAATTGGTTGATTTTAATCTTGAAGGCTATCAATTCGATGAAAGCCAATCTAAAGGGAATGAGCTAGTCTTTACTCGCCCTGAACAGCACTAATTCCTCAAAGCAAAGGTGGTCACGAGTCCTGATCACCTTGTGCAACTTATCGCCAATATTGTGTATTTTTCATCCTCCATCACAGATTTGCTAAAAACTTTCACTTTGCTCAAAAATTAGCATTGATTCACCAGAGCGCTGATATCTTTTGTGACAATATGGCTTTGGTCTCTATGCCAACCATTTTGGAGGTGATGTATGCCTTATATTGCAAATACAGATCGTTATACTGATATGGAGTATCGCTTGTGTGGCCGCAGCGGTTTAAGGCTTCCTCTTATTTCTTTAGGTCTTTGGCACAATTTTGGCGACAATAAATCCCCAGATAATTGCAGAGCCATGCTAAGGCATGCATTTGATCATGGCATTACTCATTTCGATCTCGCCAATAATTATGGTCCTCCCCCTGGGTCGGCAGAAAGCCTATTCGGCCGCCTTCTCCAACAAGACTTTTTACCTTACCGAGATGAGATGATCATTTCATCTAAAGCTGGGTTTACCATGTGGGATGGCCCTTATGGTGATTGGGGAAGTAAAAAATATTTAATCGCCAGTCTCAATCAAAGCCTAAAACGCATGGGCTTAGATTATGTGGATATCTTTTATCATCATCGCCCTGATCCAGATACCCCACTCGAAGAAACCATGGGCGCATTAGATTTGATCGTGCGTCAAGGTAAGGCATTGTATGTCGGGATCTCCAACTACCCCGCCGATCTTGCCAAAGACGCCATTGATATTCTGAATCAGCTTGGTACCCCTTGTCTTATTCACCAACCCAAGTACTCCATGCTCGTCAGAGATCCGGAAGAAGGGCTACTTGATGTACTGGAAGATGAAGGGGTCGGTTCTATAGCTTACTCCCCTTTAGCTGGAGGAATACTGACAGATCGTTACTTAAACGGTATCCCTGCTGATTCTCGCGCCGCGAACAACCCCTCTTTGCCACCTGAAAGGCTCACCTCCGCGGTAATAACGAAGGTGAAAAAACTCAATGAATTAGCGTTGAGTCGTCAGCAAAAACTGAGCCAAATGGCACTTGCTTGGCTTTTACGTCACGATCGCATCACCTCAGTGCTCATTGGCGCTAGCCGAATCAGCCAAATTGATGATGCTCTTGGCATAATAAGAAACCGCCAATTCACCGCAGACGAGCTAAAAACGATTGAGCTTATCTTAGAAAACGATATTTAAATCGCGCTTTCCATCTTGCTGTCTCTTGTTGCAAATACAGCCCAGAGACAGCTGATTCTATTTCAAGAAATGCCCCCATTCATTAAACTCAATGCCCTGACAATACCATCGTTGTCAAATACAGAAATGCCCTTCCGCAAAATGCTATCACCCAATAAAATATAAATATAATTTATATCATTTAAATAAAAATACTCAACCAAACTATTAATTAAAAACTAAAAAACATAAAAATCAAAGAAATATAAAAACACACCATCATAATGGCAAGTTAAAATTGATAAATATAAATGAACACATAAACTGAGTTAGCAGTTTATTTAATTCATTTAACGAAGAGAAAATTATATGAAAATAAAATGTATCCTTATTGCTTCTGTATTTATCCCTACTTTATCTTTGGCCTCGGTTTTTCAATATAACGCTCTTGAGCTGCTTTCAGATCCAATCTCTGAATCAAGTCAATATTTAGGACAAAGTGGCCATGGTGGTCATGGCGGTAACGGGGGTAATGGCGGAAGTGGTGGCAATGGCGGTAATGGTGGCAACGGCGGCAACGGTGGTAATGGCGGTAATGGCAACTAATCTGCTGACGACTTAACTTTACTTGATCATCCCCCTTCAATAACGAAGGGGGATTGGAGGATAATTATGCCCAAAGAATTATTTCTCATAGTCTGCACTGCTTTTGTTGTATCAACCTCAATACCAAGCCACTCTTTTAACCGCGTGTCCTCACAGCTGCTCTTTCACCCTCAACATGCTATCTCAAGCGATAACAATATTTTTTACCTTAATAGCAGTAAACAAGGAAATGGCGGACATGGCGGAAACGGTGCCAATGGCGGGAATGGTGGCAGTGGTTTAGGAAATGGTGATGGCGGCGATGGCGGTAATGCACAACTAGGCAGCAATGGTAACGGCGGAAATGGCGGGAGCGGCGGTATTAATGGGGGTAATGGTGGCCGAGGAGGAAATGGCGATGGCTACGGTAACGGTGGCAACGGCGGCAACGGCACTGGAAATGGCAATGGGGGTAATGGCGGCAATGGCGGCAATGGCGGGAATGGGGGTAACGGTGGAAATGGCTCAGGGAGTGGGAATGGGGGTAACGGCGGTGATGCTGGCCCTGAAGGTGGTGAAGGCGGACGTGGTGGCCTCGGTGGACCAAACGGTGGTCGAGATGGTTTGAATGGTGCTAGCGCCCGTCGTTCTATCAATTAAATCCTTTAACCGGCGAGTTAGCTGGCTCACTCAATCGCCTGACCTTTGTAACTTATGTTGATTTCAATTTATCTTTATCACGTTATGAGACGAATAAAAATAGAAACGGAAGCTAATAGCTTCCGCTTCATCATAACGCGATTATTTAGGTGCACGTTCCATTAAGAAGGCCCTCAACTTAGCAAAGTCTGAAGGCAAGAAATGGGATAACAAAGGTAACTCTGCACGCTCAGCCAAGGCTTGTGGCAAAGGCAGCGGTTTATTCAAAATCTCTTCTACACTTTCTTTAAACTTAGCTGGATGTGCAGTACCTAAAAACAGGCCATACTCCCCATCTTGTAACTGATCACGCAATACGCGATAAGCAACAGCAGCATGAGGCTCAGATACATAACCTTTTTTATCTAATTCACGGACAGTGTCTTTTGTCACGTCATCGGTCACGACACCATGGCCAAGTTGTTGAAGCGACCAGCCTTTACGACGGAATAGCTCTTCAATACGAGGCCAGTTATTAGGTTGGCTAACATCCATCGCATTCGATAAGGTTGCAACCGTTTGATGTGGTTTCCATTGCCCCTCTTCAAGATAGCGAGGAACCGTATCATTCACGTTCGTTGCAGCAATAAAGCGTTTAACTGGTAGCCCCATCGATTTCGCCAGTAACCCCGCGGTTAAATCACCAAAGTTACCGCTTGGCACGGAGATAACTAATTGCTCACGTTTTTCCGCAGGGATCTGAGCCACGGCTTCAAAGTAATAACAAATCTGTGCTAGCAAACGACTAATATTGATTGAGTTAGCAGAGTTTAAGTGCAGTGCTTTTTTTAGCTCTTCATCATCAAAAGATTGTTTAACCAACGCTTGGCAAGCATCAAAGTCATCTTTAATTGCAACAGTATGAATATTTTCACCCAGTGTACAAAATAGCTTTTCTTGCAGCGGGCTGATCTTGCCTTCAGGATATAAAATAACGACTTGGACGTTATTTAAACGGTAAAAAGCGTGTGCAACGGCAGCCCCCGTATCACCTGAAGTGGCCGTTAGAATAGTGACAGGTTGATCACCCGCAACTTGACCTAACGCCTGAGCCATAAAACGCCCACCAAAATCTTTAAATGCTAATGTTGGACCATGGTAGAGCTCAAGTGTTGCCACATCTTGCTCAACTTGCGTCACAGGTGCTGGGAATGCAAACGCCTCTTTCACTCGGGACGCGAGCTCAGCTTCTGGGATTTCATCACCAATAAATGCCGTCAAAATGCGGCTACTACGAGTGACAAAATCTAATTTTAGTAACTCGTCAATTTCAGTGGCGCTAAATTCAGGTAGATCTTGCGGGAAAAATAGGCCTTGTTGTTTGCCAAGTCCCTGTTTTACTGCCTGTGCGAAGCTAACTTGTTCGCTATTATCTTTTAAGTTATACAGTTTCATTCTTTACCCTATTGTCCTTGCCCCTGTGAGATCCAAACGGCAGATATGCACAAAGCCTTCATCATTTTGAACGTAATGTTGTTGTAGATAATCTGCCATTTTCTCGGCAATATTTTTGTCATCGCAGATAGCAAATAGTGTGGGGCCTGATCCGGAAATACCACAGGCTAATGCACCTATCTCATACGCATTTTTGCGTGCTTCAGCGAAACCAGGAAGCAGTTGAGTGCGGTAAGGCTCTGCAACCACATCTTGGATCATCGTTACAGCCAGCTGTGGCTGATGAGTATGACACGCGTGAATAAAACCAGATAGGTAACGGCCATGATTCACAATATCATGACGTGGATAACTATTAGGCAAAATAGCACGAGCCTCTGCGGTAGAGACTTTAATCCCTGGGTAAGCCATGACCCAATACCAGTTATCAAATGCAGGAACTGGCTGAGAAATTATTCCATTTTGCTCAATAATCAGCTGTAGTCCCCCAAGAAAGCAAGGGGCGACGTTATCGTAATGCACGCTGCCTGAAATACGTCCTTCCAACTCGCCCATCATGCTTAATAGGGTAGTCTCATCAAAAGGTTGCCCTGCAAACTCATTCAATGCCATCAGTGCGGCAACAACAGAACATGCACTTGAACCTAAACCAGAGCCAATAGGCATATTTTTTTCGAGCGTCATCGCAACATTAAGCGGTTTACCAAGACGTTCACAAAACAATTCCCAGCACTGGTAAACAATATTGTGCTCACTCTTTTTGGGTAATTTTGCAACAAAGCGTCCTTTATTGGTCAAGGAAAAGCTTTCGGCTGCTTCAACAGTGACACAATCGCCTAACAGTGTTCCATCTGCTGGCGATACTGCCGCCCCTAATACATCAAACCCGACACTAACATTACCAATTGAAGCGGGCGCATAAACTTTAATCACTTATCAGACTCCCAATTTCCATGATAGGGTACGCAACATATCTGCAAATACGCCGGCAGCGGTAACATCATTACCTGCACCATAGCCTCTTAGAACTAAAGGTATTGGTTGGTAATAGCGTGTATAGAAAGCCAATGCGTTTTCGCCATTCTTGACTTTAAAGAGTGGATCATTGCCATCAACGGCAACAATTTTTACTTGGCAACGTCCTTCCTCTATCAACCCAACATAGCGTAACACTTTTTCTTCCGCTTCTGCGGCTTTTATACGTTCTGCAAATTGTTGGTCGAGCTGTGGTAAACGAGCCATAAATTCAGCAACACTGCCACTGCTATCAAACTCAGCAGGTAATACCGCATCAATTTCAATATCGTCTAACTCTAATTGATAGCCCGCTTCACGAGCAAGGATCAACAGTTTACGAGCAACATCCATACCGGATAAGTCATCACGTGGGTCAGGCTCAGTAAATCCTTTCTCTTTCGCTAATGTTGTCGCCTCAGACAGAGACATACCTTCATCTAACTTACCAAAGATAAAGGATAGTGAGCCAGAGAGAATTCCACTAAAGTGCACCAGCTCATCACCCGCATTCAGAAGATTCTGTAAGTTTTCAATCACCGGCAAACCTGCACCAACGTTAGTGTCATAAAGGAACTTACGTTTTGATACTTCACACGCTGAACGTAGTTGGCGGTAATAATCCATCGATAACGTGTTAGCTTTTTTATTAGGCGTGACCACGTTAAAACCATCTTTTAAGAAATTCACATACTGCTCGGCAATCTCTTGGTTAGAGGTACAATCGATAATCACAGGATTGAGAAAGTGATATTCACGTTCAAGTCTGATCAAACGACTTAAGCTAAAGGGTTCTGTCGCTTGTGCAAGTTCTTCTTTCCAATTATCAAGAGAGATGCCTTGCATATTGGTTAGCATGGCTCTTGAGTTAGCAATTCCGCACACACGTAAATCAATATGTTTTTGCTTTAACCATTGTTGTTGGCGATGGATCTGTTCAATCAATGCATTTCCAACCCCCCCTACCCCAATGATAAAGGCTTCTATCACCTGCTCTGCATTAAATAGCATTTGATGGCATAAACGAACTGCCGTTGTTGCCGCCTCATTCGCGATGACTGCTGAAATGGAGCGTTCAGATGAACCTTGCGCAATCGCAACAATATTTATATTTCCGCGTGTTAAAGCTGAAAAGAAACGTGCTGATATCCCTTTAAGGGTACGCATCCCATCTCCCACTACAGAAATAATCGCCAGCTGCTCCATGACATCAAGAGGATCCAAGACACCGTCTTTTAATTCTAAAT
The DNA here is from genome assembly GCF_033688105.1 of Providencia sp. PROV080. NCBI lineage: Bacteria > Pseudomonadati > Pseudomonadota > Gammaproteobacteria > Enterobacterales > Morganellaceae > Providencia > Providencia sp. PROV080. The sequence goes on along the minus strand of NZ_CP096346.1, from coordinate 756,582 downwards.
AGAACTCTTCTTCCAGTGCTGCGCGTGCTCGCACTAATTCACCTTGTGGCACACAGAAACTAATGCTGTATTCGGATGATGACTGAGTAATCAAGACCACCGAGATCCCTTTACGCGACATGACTGAGAAAATACGAGCTGCCATGCCAACCATCCCTTTCATGCCAGGACCCGAAACGTTGATCATTGCCATGTTATTAAGATTCGTGATCCCTTTAACTGGTGTACTTTCATCCGTTTGGCCATCGCCAATCAAAGTCCCCGGAGCACTTGGGTTAGTGGTATTTTTAATCAGGCAAGGAATTTGGAATTGTGCGATTGGCGCGATGGTGCGTGGGTGAAGAACTTTTGCACCAAAGTAGGACAGTTCCATTGCTTCTTGGTAAGACATCCCTTTTAATAAACGCGCATCAGGCACTAAACGAGGGTCACAGGTATACACCCCATCCACATCGGTCCAGATCTCACAACAGGCCGCCCGTAAACAAGCCGCTAAAACAGCGGCAGAATAATCAGAACCATTGCGTCCTAATACCACCAGTTCGCCTTTATCATTACCCGCGGTAAAACCCGCCATCAATACAAAGTGGTCTTTCGGGATATTTAATTCTGCAATACGCTTAGTTGATTCATTGATATCAACTGTTGATTCAAGGTAATGGCCAACTGCCAATAAACGTTCGACAGGGTTAATCACTGTCACTTTGTGTCCGCGTGCTTTTAACACAGATTCCATGATAGCAATGGAGAGTTTTTCACCACGACAAATGATGGAAGCATTAATGCTATCAGGGCATTGGCCTAGAAGAGTAATACCATGCAGTACTTGTTTGATTTGTGCAAATTCTTGTTCGGTGAGTTTTTTCAGTCTGTCGTAATCAAAACCGGGTTGTTTTTCTTTCAATCCTTTTAGTAAGTTTGCAAAAATCATTTCTGCATCATTCACATGCGTGATGACATCCTGACCTGCAACCGTTTTATCAATCATTGCGACCAAATGGTTAGTGATTTTTGCTGGTGCGGATAACACCAAAGCCACCTGCCCATCGGCCAATTTACTCTCAGCGATGTCAGCAACATTAAGTACTCGTTCGTCATTTGCAACCGAAGTACCGCCAAATTTAAGCACACGCATGGTATTTCTCTCCTGATTTAACACCAAAAAAAAGCCCGCATCTGATTGGACGCGGGCTTTTTCATTTTTTATTTTTTGGATGCGTCAGCCCGCCCCGTTTCCTGTGGTTACGGTGGTGGTAATAATAATCGTAGTCAGGCTGATGTTACGCATAAATTTCTGTCTGTCTCTTGATTCGTTACTTTCTCCCTATACGGTTAAAGCAATTATAAAGAAATGTCAAATTTATTTACCCAAAAAACAGATTACTGGTTATTTTACTTATCAAAAATTATGCTATCTCTTCAACAAAACTTAATGACAACACGACTCAATACCACATTTTGTCAATTTTTAAATCCAAAAAACCAACAATTGGCGATATAAAATATTTATGCGTTATTTTAAAGAAATATCCGGACAGATGGTGACTTATTGGATTAATTCACTCAATGAGTAAAAATAAAAACGGGGCGTATTTTGCTCTTTATCTGATAGTTAAACATCTACTGAATTTGTAAGATTTTCTTCCTAACAAATTTTGTTAACGTGCTACAATTGATTTTGATATGTATCAACAAAAGTTATTTTTTTAGGTGGTAAATGAAGTATTAGCTGTTATATTGCTGTTAACAGCCCAACGTTGGGAAAGTGCCTAAATTTTGATTCATTTTTGAATCTGATAACAACAGAGGCGACAAAATAACGTTGACTCAAAGACATATTTATAACCCATAGACGCGTTTTTCCAGCAAAAACAAAATCAAAACCACCTAATTTGGAAGCGTTCTATGAGTTCACTATTTTATTTTAAAACTTTAGGTAGCAAATATGCAGACCCCACACATTTTGATTGTTGAAGATGAGATTGTCACACGCAATACACTAAAAAGCATTTTTGAAGCTGAAGGCTATGTTGTCCATGAAGCGACTGATGGCGAAGAGATGCACAATGTTCTGTCCGAACATGACATCAATCTTGTTATCATGGATATTAACTTGCCTGGCAAAAATGGCCTCCTTCTTGCTCGTGAATTACGTGAACAAGAAAGTATTGCGCTAATGTTCCTAACCGGTCGTGATAACGAAGTCGATAAGATCCTTGGCCTTGAAATTGGTGCCGATGATTACATCACCAAACCATTTAACCCGCGTGAATTAACAATTCGTGCGCGTAACCTACTTTCTCGCACTATGAATTTAGCGGGGGGTACGGAAGAGCGTCGCTTAGTTGAAAGCTATAAGTTTAATGGCTGGGAACTTGACATTAATAGCCGTTCACTGATTAGCCCAGCAGGCGAGCACTACAAGTTACCGCGTAGTGAATTCCGTGCGATGTTGCATTTCTGTGAAAACCCAGGAAAAATTCAAACTCGTGCCGATTTATTGAAAAAAATGACCGGCCGTGAGTTGAAACCCCATGATAGAACTGTTGACGTGACTATTCGTCGTATTCGTAAGCATTTCGAATCAACACCTGATACACCAGAAATTATCGCAACAATTCATGGTGAAGGTTACCGCTTCTGTGGTGATTTAGACGAATAAGTCACCCTGCACAGAAAAAATAAACCGGCTTAATCGCCGGTTTTTTGTTTTTTAAGCCAGAATATTTTAAACGGTATTTACCACGGCATAATTGGCACTGCGCTGAGTGCATTTTTAGGTGACCCGTCGATCATTTTATCCGAATACGTTAAATAGATTAGCGCATTACGCTTAGGATCATAAAAACGTACCACTTGGAGTTTTTTGAACACTAATGAGGTTCGTTTTTGAAATACGACATGCGCTTTTTTCGGAGAACGTTTGATACGCTCATTCAACTCAATCGGGCCTACTTGCTGACAAGAAATTGCCGCATCAGAAGTATCCTCAGCTAAACCTAGCCCACCTTTGATGCCTCCCGTTTTCGAGCGACTGAGATAGCAGGTGACATTATCAACATCGGGATCATCAAAAGCTTCGACAACAATTTTATGATCAGGGCCAAATATTTTGAAAACGGTATCGACTGAACCAATTTCTTCCGCGAATGACGCGAAAGGCAATGTCGACAGCAGTGATGCCAATAATAGGTGTTTCAGCTTGCAAAAATGCATACAGGTTTCCTTATCAACCAGAAGGCTTAGTCTCGCTTATTATATACTCTAACTGATTTGAATTGCAGATAGATTATTATCAACGGACTTGCGGTATGAAATATGACAACTATAAAAGAAGTTAATCATTTTCTTTGCAACTAAATGGCAAATACAACTCTTTTACTATAAACGAAAGGGTTAACTTGATATAGAATAGGCGTTCCTTGATAACCTATATCTGTTTTTTAAGTCTTACTGACTAGGGATATACATGGATCAAACAAATATTATTCGTGACCTTCTACGCTGGATCGATGATAACCTAGATAAGCCTCTATCACTCGATAATGTTGCTGCAAAAGCCGGTTATTCTAAATGGCACTTACAACGGATGTTTAAAGACGTTACCGACCAAGCGATTGGTGCCTACATTCGTGCCCGTAGACTCTCTCGCGCTGCCGTTGCGTTACGCCTCACCAGCCGTCCAATTCTTGATATTGCTTTACAGTATCGTTTTGACTCACAACAAACCTTTACGCGAGCATTTAAGAAACAGTTTAATATCACTCCAGCCTACTATCGCCGCAGTGATGAATGGTGCGCGACAGGCATTTGCCCACCAATTATCTTAGATGAGCATAAGCATTTAGATCATGAATTTGTCGTTATGCCTGAACAACCTTTAGTTGGACTAGAGCAGAGTTGTTCTTATTCTTTAGAAGAGTGGTCAACGGCTTGTTCAGAAATGCGTCAAACATTTTGGCATTATTATTTAGAGCATACTACATCTATCGCTTCAGAAGTTTTTGGCTTGCACCATGCTATCCATAATACTGAAAAAGAAGATGAGCAAACGGTGTTCTACACAACCGCGGTTAAACCCGAAGATGCCAGCTTTAATAATGCAGAATATACTCATCTGACTATCCCCGCGGGGGAATATGTCAAATTTAGCTTTAGTGGCGAAGCAACACGTTCGGCGATGCAAGAGTTTTTATATCAAATTTATGGCATTTATCTGCCTAAACTCAATATCACACGTCGACCTGGCTATGATATCGAACATTACAAAATTAAAAATGCCGAACTCCGTGATCTAAACCATCACCATGATGACCCCAAATCACATGTCGCGGCTTTTGATTATTATGTGCCAATAAAACGCTAATTATTTGGAGTTTCAATGTACTCATCATCATTATTCAAACTGTAGCTTTTTTGATATCACGCTAGCTACGATTTGAATTGTTCAGAGTATCTCCTTGTTGAAACTCCAAATATTGACGCTCTTTGCTAGGCTTGCTGCTCATCTAAAGCTGGCTGAGTAAGATGAGTGATTTCTCCCGTGCTTTCAACAATCCATCCATTCGCGAGCCAAGGGCTGTTTTGATAATCGACCCGTGAGATGGAACAGTTACGTAAACGCAACCGGCGTTCTGAATAGGCTGGTACACCTAAAATACGACTTAATAATGTACTCAATGCGATACCATGACTGACTAATAAAGGTTTACTGCCCTCTGGCAGCTCAAGGCAGCTATTCAACGCAGCAAACATGCGCTGATAGAGTTCCTCCATCGATTCACCTTCAGGAATGCGCCCGCCTTCAGTGCCATCAATCAGGCTTTTACGCCATTGCTCTTCTTGTTCCGTCAGACTATCTATTTTTCTCTGTTCAAGAACACCCATATTGAGTTCACGAAGTCGCGGTTCTATGATAATTTCCCCACCGCAAACATCCGCAATTATTTGTGCAGTTTCGCGTGTGCGTCCCATATCACTAGTGATAATATGGGTAATGCCTTCTGATTTAATTCTTTCGGCAACTTGCCTTGCTTGCAGACGTCCAGTGGCCGTGAGAGGGCTGTCAGATTGGCCCTGTATACGGCGAGCTACGTTCCATTCAGTTTCGCCATGGCGAACAAGATAAACCTGTAACATAGATGTGTTCCGTTATTACTTTGCGAATTATGTGTTCAAAGGAAAATAATTAATGTACCAAGTTATAGCTGCAACGACTAATCCTGCCAAAATTAAAGCGATTCATCTTGCTTTCGATGCTGTTTTTGGGCCTGGCAGTTATCAGATAGAAGATATTAACGTTGATAGCAGCGTTCCACAGCAACCTATCGGTAATAATGAAACCCGTACTGGAGCAAGGCAACGCGTAATGGCATCAAGACAAGTCCGCCCTGAAGCCGATTTTTGGGTTGGCATTGAAGCGGGAATTGATGAGGACATGACTTTTGCGTGGATTGTTATTGAACATAAACAAATCCGTGGAGAATCACGTTCAGCAAGTATTATGATCCCAGAAAAAATTCTTGCGGGTATTCGAGAAGGACGTGAACTTGGTGAAGAAATGGCCGATTTAACGGGCATCGATAACATTAAGCAGCAAGGTGGTGCTATCGGATTCTTTACTAACGGGGTGCTAACACGTACAAGTGTCTACCAACAAGCACTGATACTGGCGCTGGTTCCCATTAAGCATGAAATTTATAAAGAGCTAAACCAGATAGAAGATTAATTATAACGAAAAAATAACAATAGGGGCAGTCTTTGCCCCTATTTGATATGATGAATAACACAAATTAAATAAATGATTGTGGCAACACAGGGTGTCATCACGCATACATAACTCATGCAGGCCAAATTATTTAATTTGATATTATTAGTTAGCTCTTTGATTATTTAAGTAATTGTTCCTCTAGCCACACTTTCACCGATTGCGGCGCAGATTTTAAACTATTTGAACCTCGTGTTATGGTTGCAATACCAACACCGAGTTCATTTTTTAATTCTCTTTGACTCATTTCACCACGCATCAGCTCCTGAACAATGCGTACTCGGGTGGCAAGCGCTGTGCGTTCATCAGGGGTCAGCAACAACTGTAAAATAGGATGTTGCAAGTCTTGCTCAAACGCGAGCTGAAGTAACTTAACGAAGCGTTGCCAATCATCGTTCTCATCAGTCGTGAGTGCGGGGTCATTCAGGTGATTTGCAGTCATGTTATCCAACCATACTATTTAACTAGTACAAATGATAACACATTATTCAGCAAATCACCTGTAAAACCTCTTAATACTTCATTAACCACTCACTATCGGTCAATACAGGACCACTTTGCCCCATAAAGTAACGATAGAAAACGTCGTATGACAATACATTCTTCACGTAGCCCCGTGTTTCAGAGAAAGGAATACTCTCTACAAAGGCAACAGCATCAAGACGCCCACCGCTGTTACCCAACCAGCGAGTCACCCTTGATGGGCCAGCGTTATAAGCCGCACTCGATAAAATACGGTTGTTAGAGAATTGCTGATAAACATCCTCTAAGTAAGCCGTACCAATCTCAATATTTTTCACTGGGTTCGTCAGTTGGCTTGTATTCACATAGCCACTAATACCTTGTTTTTGTACGGTGTGCTTAGCGGTTGCGGGCATCAACTGCATAAGGCCCGTTGCGCCAACTGGCGAGCGAGCTTGTGGGTTCCAAGCACTTTCTTGACGGGCAATGGCCATCGCATAACTCTTAGAGACCGTTTTATCTTTGGTGTGGCGTTCGAACTCTTTTTCCCATGCTAATGGGAAACGCTCTTCCAAATGATTCCATAACTTGCCTGTGATCGTCGCTTGTACGCTTAAATCCGCCCAATTATGATTAAAAGCATAACGCGCAAGTTGCTCTTGCTGATTCGCGGGGCGTGAAGCGACTAAGCTAACCCACTCGGTTCGCGCTAGATTATCCATCTCCCAATACATTAACTCTTTAACCCGTTGAATCTCAGCTAACTTATCGAGATTGCTGTCTGGTTTTTCCGCCGTTTTAATATACAGAGGATATTCTGTATTTAATTTTTGAGCAGCGACCATCGGATAGAAACCTCTCCCATCCATGAGCTTACGCAGTATCGTTTCACCCTCGGCTTTTTTACCTTCATCGATGAGAGTAATCGCCTGCCAATACTGCCACTCTTCTTTATTCTTCGCATCAGTAGGTAGCTGTTTTAGCCATTTAGCGACCCCAGCTTTATCACCCGCACCAAGCGCTAAACGCACTCGACGCTCTTTTAAAGCCGTTGAATCAGTTTCACTGATCACTTCATCACGCCAATTGGCTTGTTCTGGCGTAACATCCCCCATATATTGCCAAGCGATGCTATCTTTCAGCTTTTGCGTTTCCGCCATATTCATTTTTTGCGCACTGCTGATCCCTCTTAATGCAGCGCGTGCTTCATCCGGTGATTGGCGAGCATAACGGCTAAAACCTGCGATTGTTGCCTGACGAGAAAAATCTGTTGGCGTCATCGTTTTCGCAAACTGAGTCACTGAAGCAGGGTCATTTTGTAATTTAACTAATGCATCACCAATTGTTTTATAGTTTAGGGGAAGCCGTTTAGCGAGGTAAGCGGCCATTGATGTGTTCCCAGCATCAATCGCTAGGTGGATCCGCTCAAGGATCATTTCTGGCGTTAAATAGCCTGCCTTTTCCCACTCATTAAATAACTTATCACAGGCGGCGGGCATCGAACGCCCATTTAACCAAGATTTTTCAGCGCCTTGCCATGCTAGGCTTTTATTCCCCGTAGCCCAATTCGCATAATAATAATTACATTTTGCCTCGGCGGGTTTTGGTTCCTCGGGGCTAAATGCCAGCAAGGACTTCCACTCCTGGCGGCGAGCCAACTCATTCACAAAACGATTTTTTAATGTTTTTGCGACTGGCAACGTTGGGTGTGAATCAATAAAAGCCTGCACTTGGCTCGGTGAAATAATATCGAGATCTTGGGTCAGCTCTCGATATTCTAAATAAGGATATAATGGATACTCTTGTAGCGTAGGCAATAGACGCTCTACCTCATCCATTTGTTTAGCATCCCAAGCTTGTTTGATGGCTTGGTAACGCTCTCTTTGTGCTTGTAGAGAGTCTGCCCATACTGTTGTGGACACCAACATCATGGCAATCGGGGCTGCCATCAACAATTTTTTCATGCTTAATACTTCCCTATTCCTGCAACACGCTGAGTTTTTGACCATGATAACTATAACTGATATAAACCTGTTAAGCTTACTCTTATCAAACAAAATCTTAGAGTTAAAAACAACCAGAGTGTTCCTGAAGTCACGATCACCCATATAAATGATCTTTTGATAAGCCCAAATACCCATCAAAAAATAATCTAATCAACTGAATTAATTAGAATAAAGTCATGTACACTCAATCAGATTTTATGTAAAAAATTATTTCTATTAGCATAAACATCTCATACTGTAAAATACTGAAAAAACGCATACAAACAAATAATTAATAAAAAAATTAACCTAACACAAAATTTAACGCTAAACACAAGATACACGATACTCTAAAAAAGAGTATTACTTTTGGTAAAAAATGGACAAACATTAGACTTTGTTGTTAAATAATCTAAGTCGTTAGACAGAAAATGATTCAATTTTAACAATGCGAGGCTCATTTAGAATAATCAATTACCCTTTTAAAATGGGATAGGGATATGGACTTCAAAAACTTATTTTTTTCTATTTTAGGGTGCGGATGGGCCTATCTATTAATATATACATTAATGGATGTCTATTGGTCTATTGTATCTTTGCCTTTTTTAATCATATTCTTCATTATTTTTTATATACTCTCTACAAGGAATAAACGGATGTTTACAAAAAAAAATAAAGATAATTTAGTCGAACCAGTGAAAACTGATGAAATCGCCTACAAGAAAGAGGTTATTGAGCCAAAAGAAGAAAAATTACCTCAAACACCCGCACCAAGAAAAAGCACCTCCATTTCAAGTAGTTGTAAAATATCTGGCGATTTTATTTTGGATGATGACATTCAAGTATTTGGTCATATAAAAGGCAGTATACGCAGTAATAATGGTGTTGTGACCATCCAAAAAGAAGGGGTTGTCGAAGGCGAAATTTATGCTCAAACGATCTCAATCAATGGCAAAATGAAAGGGTTATGCGTATCTGAAGATCTTGATATCTTAGAGAATGGCCAGTTAGATGGTATCTGCCAAACTAAAAACTTAACAATCAAGAAAGGTGGCGTATTTACAGGTACCTCAGAAAGAACTGATAAAAAAATATCTAGCCATGATGTTAAAAATGAACTTACACAAAAAAAATCAGATGTGATTAATTTAGGTGTGCCTTCATCTTCCCTGCCTACTCGATAAGTAACCTATCAAACATTTATTTTATAGCGGTAATCATTCCGCTATAAAATGATAATTAATACAGGCTAGCTATATTTAGAACTTATTACCAAATAGCTTTATTGCGCTTGGCTGAAATACATCAAACGCTTATCACTGCTCTGTATAAATAGTCGTGATACCCTCAAATTATATTTTCAAGATCTCTCTTCTATATTGATAAAAGAATTAAGTAATGGCTGTTTTAGCTTTACTTATCTTAAATTTCACGTCAGTTCACTTCTGGACATAAACTGTTTACTCACAATGCGCCGTTATCTAATGCCTCACCAAATTCCCCCTTGTTGAAGCACTCTTTTAGCCTAGAAATAGACAACTATTGACTTAAAGTGAGGAACAATTAGAGTGAGACTCAGAAAAATTTGCAGATAGGACGTAAAGCTTACGGCAGCAAACGCTACCTAAGGTATAATAAGGGTATAAGAGCGTTATTTGTATGCGAAAAGCGCTATCGAATATTGAACTTTCATTTATAAAACAATAGGTAAAATAAATTGGCTCAATACGTTTACTCAATGCATCGGGTTGGAAAAATTGTTCCGCCGAAGCGTCATATTTTGAAAAATATTTCTCTAAGCTTCTTTCCTGGAGCAAAGATTGGTGTTTTAGGTCTCAATGGTGCTGGTAAATCTACATTACTGCGTATCATGGCAGGTATTGATACCGATATCGAAGGTGAAGCACGTCCTCAACCAGGCATAAAAATTGGCTATCTTCCACAGGAACCTAAGCTCAATCCTGAGCATACTGTTCGCGAAGCGGTTGAAGAAGCCGTTTCAGAAGTCAAAAATGCCTTGACGCGTTTAGACGAAGTGTATGCCGCTTATGCGGATCCCGATGCTGATTTTGATAAATTAGCTAAAGAGCAAGGCGAATTAGAAGCCATTATCGCGGCACACGATGGGCATAACTTAGATAACCAACTGGAACGTGCGGCCGATGCTTTACGTTTACCCGCTTGGGATGCAAAAATTGAAAACTTATCGGGTGGTGAACGTCGCCGTGTTGCTATCTGCCGACTGCTGCTAGAAAAACCCGATATGTTGCTCCTTGATGAGCCAACTAACCACTTGGATGCTGAATCCGTCGGCTGGCTAGAACGTTTCTTGCACGACTATGAAGGCACCGTCGTCGCGATCACCCACGACCGTTACTTCCTTGATAACGTTGCAGGTTGGATCCTTGAGCTTGACCGTGGAGAAGGTATTCCATGGGAAGGCAATTATTCATCTTGGTTGGAACAAAAAGATCAACGTCTAGCACAAGAAGCCTCTACTGAAGCTGCTCGCCGTAAATCGATCGAGAAAGAACTCGAGTGGATCCGCCAGAATCCAAAAGGCCGTCAGGCTAAAGGAAAAGCACGTTTGGCTCGCTTTGAAGAGCTTAACAGTGTTGAATACCAAAAACGTAATGAAACTAGCGAACTCTTTATTCCACCTGGTCCACGCTTGGGGGATAAAGTTATCGATGTTGAGAATTTATCCAAATCCTATGGTGACCGAGTTCTCATCGATAATCTGAGTTTCTCTATTCCTAAAGGTGCAATCGTCGGTATTATCGGTCCGAACGGTGCGGGTAAATCAACCCTATTCCGCATGATCTCAGGCCAAGAACAACCTGACTCAGGGACTATCACGCTTGGTGATACGGTGAAGATTGCTTCCGTTGATCAGTTCCGTGATGCAATGGACGATAGTAAAACGGTTTGGGAAGAGATCTCTAACGGGCAAGATATTATGCGTATCGGCAACTTTGAGATCCCAAGCCGTGCATATGTTGGCCGTTTTAACTTTAAAGGCGTTGACCAAGGAAAACGTGTTGGGGAGTTATCCGGCGGGGAACGTGGTCGTCTACACTTAGCGAAACTGCTACAAGTTGGCGGTAACGTCCTGTTACTCGATGAACCAACCAACGACCTCGATGTTGAAACATTGCGTGCGTTAGAAAACGCCCTGTTAGAGTTCCCTGGCTGTGCCATGGTTATCTCGCATGACCGTTGGTTCCTTGACCGTATTGCAACACATATTATTGATTATCAAGATGAAGGCAACATCACCTTCTTTGAAGGTAACTTCTCTGAATATGAAGATTACAAAAAACGCACCTTAGGTGCAGAAGCACTACAGCCTCATCGTATGAAATACAAGCGTATGAGCAAATAGTCACGCATGATTGACCAACACAAATACCTCAATAATGGGGTATTTGTGTCATTACTCTAACTTAACGATGAATAGGCTCACTCATCTAACATCAATAATTGCTGAACTAACGAGATACAGGTTAGAAAACGGCTGTCGTAGTCGGGTGATTCAACTCGAACAAACTCAACATGATTTTTCTTTAGCATTTCAATCAGCAATGCTTGGAATTCTTGCCGATCTTTTTCACTGCCTAAGCTACGTAACCCATCGGCCACCCATGGAGTGTTGTTTTCCAATAAGATGACTAAATCAAAACGGTATTCATCAATTAGAGCCTGAACAAAAGGATGTTCTTTTCCTTCGTAGCGCTTACAAAAAGCCTGTGTCGTAATAAAATCGGTATCGATAAATGCGACCTTATTGGCATATTTAACAGCAAAATCAATATATTGAGCATGACCTAACGCAATTTTGTCATAGTCAGAATATTGCAATGCCATCTCATCACCACCGAGGTGGGAAAAAACATAGTCTCGTCCAAATTCCCATGCGCTAGTCGTATTAAAAATATTAGCCAATTTATTCACTAATGTGGACTTGCCGCTCGATTCTCCACCGAGTATGGCGACTTTACGCACAAAGAAGGGTTTGACTTCTGTTGGAATATAATCCCAGTAGCGAAAAGGTGCCTGACGGATCTGATTACCGCTAATATTCATAAAGGTACGCTCAGGGTCGATTAAAATCGTTTCTATGCCTAAATATTTTTTGTACCTTGGCGCATCATTTTTTTCACCTGAGTAGATAAAACTTGGGTGGATATTCTGTTTTTTCAAAAACCCGAGCATGCCCTCACTCCACACTTCCCAACCATGTGGATAAGGTTCTATCCCCTGCTCATCAAATGAATGGATATGAATATTTTTTTGGTATTTGAATGTTTGTAATAACCAACGTAGGCGGTCGCTCACCGTAGGTTGTTGTGACATAGAACTATTCACAAACAAATCTTTATCGCGCGGTTCATCATGACAAAGAATAACATGCAGTTCATCGACTTGACTGCACGCACGTTGTATCAGGTAGATATGACCTGTATGCAAAGGATAAAACTTACCAAAGACGACCCCAATGATTTTTTGTTTATTGGGATATTCCAACCCCAGAAAACGATGGAGTGCCGCAATTTTTTGCGCACTTGGGCTTTTAATTTTATTGTTGATAAGCTGGCTGAGATAACCTTTGGTCATATCAGAGGCATCGGCAACTTGCTGTAGAGTATAACCCGCTTGCTTAATTGCATTCTTAAGATAGTCAAATTCAGCCATTTAATTTCCTTATATGCTTTCAATAATACGGCCTACAACTAGGTATTACGACAGTATTACTGCGAGATAACGTTCTATTTAACAACGTAAAAATGTCAATGATGCTTAATCTCTTATTCAAATTCATCCATCACGCTTAAAGCATCGGACAACTTTTTCACACCATACACTTTCATATCTGGAGGTAGCTTTTTAGGCATATTGGCATGAGGCACAATCGCGCGTTTAAAACCGTGTTTTGCCGCCTCAGAAATTCGCTCCTGCCCACTGGGTACTGGACGGATCTCACCAGCAAGCCCAACCTCACCAAATACCACTAAATCTCTTGGTAAAGGCCGGTCACGAAAACTGGAGACTAAAGAAAGGAGTAATGCCAAGTCTGCACTGGTTTCTGTTACCTTAACGCCACCAACCACATTAACGAACACGTCTTGGTCGGACATTTGTAAACCACCATGCCGATGCAGAACCGCTAATAAAATGGCTAAACGATTTTGTTCAAGCCCAACCGCCACTCGACGAGGGTTTGACATCATAGAGTGATCAACCAACGCCTGAATTTCCACCAGCAATGGGCGAGTGCCTTCCCACACAACCATAACTGAACTACCCGATGTAATTTCATCACCACGACTCAAGAAAATGGCAGAAGGGTTATTCACTTCTTTTAAGCCTTGTTCCGTCATGGCAAACACACCGAGTTCATTCACCGCACCAAACCGGTTTTTATGGCTACGTAAGGTACGGAAACGATTATCGGCATCACCATCCAGCATAATCGAACAGTCGATACAGTGTTCTAACACTTTCGGTCCCGCTAAAGAGCCATCTTTTGTCACATGGCCTACCATAATAATAGCGACACCTCGGGTTTTGGCAAAACGGGTAAGGTAAGCTGCGGTTTCTCGAACCTGTGCAACACTGCCCGGAGAAGATTGGATATCTGCCATATGCATCACTTGAATTGAGTCAATCACCATCAATTTGGGTTGTTCTTGTTCGGCAGTTAAACAGATTTGTTCGATACTGGTTTCAGACAGCATGTTCAGGGAGTCAGTGGGTAGCCCTAGACGGTGGGCACGCATGGCAACCTGTTGCAGAGACTCTTCTCCCGTCACATAAAGCGTTTTCATCTCTCGTGATAGTAAGCACATTGTCTGTAGCAACAAGGTACTTTTACCAGCCCCTGGGTTTCCGCCAATTAAAATCGCGCTACCAGGCACAACACCACCACCAAGCACACGGTCAAACTCTTTAAAACCCGTGGTAAAACGAGGTAACTCTTCAAGGCTAATTTCGGATAGCTTTTGCACGCGGCTGACACCCGCGGCATTGCCAGCGTACCCTGTTAAGCGGTCATTACGTGGAGATGAATGACTTGAGGCGAGGCGCACTTCTGTGATGGTATTCCATGCGTGGCAAGCACTGCATTGCCCTTGCCAGCGTGGATAATCCGCACCACATTCATTACAGACAAACGCCCTTTTTGCACCTTTTGCCACAATATTGCTCCTATTATCCCTTTTAACCAACTGCTTTTAATTCAAAAGTCTGTACCCTACATATTTAGCCTGTTTACGACTTATAACAACCTAAAAACGTGTCCTTTTAAGCCGATAGTACGCTAAATCATCAACTTATTTTTACCTTCACAGATAACCGTCTTAATCGTCGATGCTATACCGCCATCACACATTGCATTTTAAGTTATCAGTATGTGTTCCCCCACAACTCATCTTTTCTAAATAGTGTATGTTGTGGATAGGTATCAAACGTTCTTCCCCCCTAGCCACCTATTTAAGTATGCGACTAGGCGGGTGTGGATAACCGTACCACGACGCTAAATAGGGCGAATATTAGCGTTCCTCGTGCTTTAGCCCACCACTTAACACACACATCACCCCCATCAAATCGGCGTGACGGATAGCCACTTTGGCACGCGCATAGACTTTAGGTTTTGCATGATAAGCAATCCCTAGACCTGCTTTACGTAACATTTTTAGGTCATTCGCACCATCACCGATAGCCACAGTTTGTTCTATCGGAATGTCTAAGCGCTCAGCCAATTTAACTAATGTTTGAGCCTTAAATTTCGCATCAACAATAGGCCCTTTCACTTTACCGGTTAACTTACCATCTTTAATTTCCAGTTGGTTAGCCACGGCAGCGACCAGTTTGAGTTGCTGGCGTAGGTTATCCGCAAAGAAAGTAAACCCTCCGGATGCAATTGCAACATGCCAATCCATTGCCTGTAATTTACGCACAAGGCTTGTTAGGCCGGGCATTAATGGCAGGGAGTCCATGACTTGTTGCAAAATCATCACGTCAGCCCCTTTAAGTAACGCAACCCGCGCCCTTAAACTTTCAGTGAAATCGAGTTCGCCTTGCATTGCACGTTCAGTGACCTCAGAAACTTGATCACCGACACCATATAAACGAGCAATTTCGTCAATACACTCGATTTGGATTGCGGTGGAATCCATATCCATCAATAACAACCCCGGTGAACGTAAACGTGGAATTTGTCCAAGAGGCACGACATCCAATAAGCTTTCATCGGCTAATTTTTTGATACGAGGAGTGATGCTTCCTGCAATTCTGACGACTTGATAGTCATCAATTCGCCATGATGAAACAATGACAATTGCTATTCCTAAGCGCTGTTGAAAATCACTGATCCGCGCTTTATCCAAGCCACGCCCATACAATAACCAACCACTATCGCCTGCACGGTAATCTAAAGGCATCACTTCCTCCCCGCTCAGCGACAGTGGCAATCCAGGCCACTTCTGAATTTCATCGGGTAAATAGCAATAGGTCAAACTCGTTGACATGAAAATTAGCTCCTGTAATCGACTCAACTTTTTATAATAAAAATACGTTCCAAAACTACCCTATCTGTGTAAGCTCTGGCAACATGATGCCAGAGAATAGATAAAGAGCCCTTAGTGATTTCTATGAAACTAACATTTAAGCTTCACAAAACAGTGATCATCGTTATCTGCGTGGCATTAATAGCCCTATTAATGCAAGGCATATCCTATTTAGGTACTAGCCAAAATCAAAGCAGAGTTGAACAGTTTAAACAATTAACGCGTGTTTTGGCTGAACAAGTGGCATTCAGCTTATCCGATTATATCGTTTCCGGCAGCAAAGATTTTAATCGAGAACGAATTATCGCCAATTTAAAGAATGTGACGAAAGACAAATATATTTTGGATGCCAGTATTTATTCGGCTGGAGGCACATTAATCGCCAGTGCAGGAGAATCCGTTTCTGTACGAGAACGCCTCGCTATCGATAGCGCTCAATCTACTCAACCTTTTCAATATCAATTAGTGGTACCTATTCTTGGTCAAGAAGAACCGAAAGGCTACCTACGTCTTACTATCGATACCGAACTTTTAACCACAGAAATCCAGCAGGCAGATAACAGCACTAACGTGTTACGTTTTTTTATTTTATTCGCGCTATGCATTGGGTTTGTGCTCGCCAACACACTCTTCCGTTCCAAGAAAAAGAAAGGAAAGAATACCCCACCACAGTTAGTGGTTGATGAAGACAGTGGTACTGAAGAGGACGATAACATGCAGCCAACTGCATCGAAAAGAGCTCACTCAGAGAAAAAGAAACCTGAACATAGGCCTTATCGACCTAAGAAGCGACGGGCTAAAAGCAAACCCAATAAACCTAAATCCCCCGAACATTAATTCGATCATACAAATCGCTGAGGGCGTTTTCCTCAGCGAAATGATTAAATGGATTTAGTATCAAATACGATAGGGGCGATGAATTCAACTTTACCATCAATCAGTAAAGTTTCTGGTGGTACAGGAAAAGGCGCTGCACGATTAATTGTTGCCAACGCTTCTTTGTCGAGAATTTTGGTTCCCGATGAATTAATCAAGCTGGCACTAATCACTTCACCTTGACGGTCAACCGTCACTTTAACCTGAGACACCCCCATTGAGCGAAAGCGCAAGGCCGCCCTTGGATAACGTTTTGCTTTCGCTAAACGCTGATGAACTTCACTGTGCCAACCTTGGTGTCCACTCACCGCGGCAGAAGCATTACTCGAAAAATTAGCACGACTATTGGATGCACTGCCGGCTGTGGGCATTGACGTCACTGCGGATTCTTGAGTATTTAACGGTGCTTCTTCAACCACTTTTTTAACTTGTGGCTGCTGCTTTTTGGGTGGGCGTTTTTGTTCACTCACCTTGGTCAAGGTGCCATTATCGACTAAAGGGGTTTCAGGTAGTTTTTCCGTTTTTTCAACAAGTTCCGGTAAAACTTCCTCACGCGTCACCATTTGCTGTTTAGGTGCATGGTTCACTTCAGGCTCTGAGTGCTGCTCAAGCTGATAAACCCCTAATTGCAATGATATTGCTGGTGGTAACACCCCCGTTTTAGGAAGGGTTGTCGTTAACCAACCTATAAAAATCACTGCAAGTGTTCCGTGGAAAAAAAGACTTAAAAACAAACCGCCCAGTGGACGGAAAATCGGGCGCTCTAGATTGCCCGCGATACTGCTCATATTCTGCCTCACGACTTTATTTTTTGCAGATTATAGGCATAATACAAACAAAAATGATATTCATTATTATTAATAATAACTCATAATTAAAATATCTATTTGAATTAATACAATAAAGTAATTTGAGCAAATCCTTTATTACGTATAAATGCGTAATGTTAACTTTTTGACACCAGCGAAAAATGACTATCGATAAATCTCTTGCCCGAAAAATTAGCGGGGCATATCAGTCAACTTATAGCCAGCTTGTCCGCTTTTTCCGCAATCGACTCGGTAACAGCAATGATGCTGATGATTTATCACAGGATGTGTTTACACTATGGCTTAATCGAAAAGAGCAATCTCCGATAAAAGAAAGCCGTGCTTACTTGTTTAAAATCGCCAATCATGTGTTGATCGATCATTGGCGACGTCATCAACGGCTAGCAAAATCAGAAACTGATATCGATGAAGCCTTACTGGAGCATAATCTTGAGGCGACCCAAGATGATCCTAGTGAAATATTGGAGCATCAACAGCGTATACAACGGCTTAGTGAAGCAATCGACTCGCTTCCTCCGCGAAGACGTGAAGCCTTTTTGCTTTATCGATTTGATGGTTTATCGCAAAGCGAAATAGCTGAGCGTATGGAGATCTCCATCAGTATGGTTGAAAAGCATATCGCCGCGGCTTTGCTACACTGTAAAAAGCACCTTGATAATCAGAGCAATAATAATTAATGACACACACATCCCCCTCCGAACCGGATGCATTGGATTCTGTTGATGAGCAAGCAGCACTGTGGTTTACTCGCCAGCATAGTCAACAAATGAGTGCCGAGCAGGTAAAACAATTTACTATTTGGTTAAATGCATCCCCTGAGCATGCAAAAGCCTATGAGGCAATGGCAGAGGTTTGGCGTGAGTTTGATTCGATGCCTCGTCCTGCATCTGTGGAGGTATCACCTAAAAAACGCCCTTTCTTTCGCCTTTGGCGTCCATTGGGCAATACACTCGCCGCATTGTTTATTGTGACTATTTTATTCTTGCCTTATAGCCACTTACCTTCAATGATGCTCAATAATATGACACTTGCAGCCACTAATGAGCCAAAAGAAGTGACATTATCAGACGGCTCAACACTCTTTTTAAACCGTCAAACCCAGGTGCGTGTGGCCTATGAAACCGAAATTCGCCAAGTTTATTTAGAAAAAGGACGTGCTTACTTCAAGGTTAAATCTAATCCCTATCGCCCTTTTGTGATTTTAGCCGATGAAAGGCGCATTCGAGTCGTCGGGACGGAATTTGAAGTGGATAGGCATCACCAACAAGTCACCGTGAGCGTCAGTAAAGGCATCGTGAGTCTGAAAACAGGAGAAGCCCAAGAAGCCACTTACTTATTTGCGGGAGATAGCGCAATAAGTCCAACGATAAACAGCACAATCACTGTCCAGAAAATACCCCCTTTAGACGTTGCAAGATGGCGCTTCGGTGAACTGAGTTTTACCGATAAACCCTTAGCTGACGTGCTCACTGAGCTGAAAGCTTATTCAACGGTGAATGTTGAACTTTCGCCTTCAACGCTCGCACAGAGCAAAATTTCAGGAAGGATCAATCTACGTCAACCTGAACAATTTTTCCAAGCTCTGCCTATACTTTTACCCGTGCAGGTTATCTATCAAGATAAAAATAACATACTGATTATTCAGAATAAAAAAAATAAATGAAAATTATTTCGATTTACAGGTGAGGATAATTCTCATTTCACCCTCTTCTTAAGCAAATACGTACTATTTGCCATTTTTTAGCACTTTTTTGGTGCCGCTTAAGAATAAGGGATATGCATGTCTACTCGATTCACCCACAAACGGTTTCAGCCTGTTGCGCTACTTGTCGCTATCAGTAGTGCGATAAGCTGTCATTCCGCTATTGCTCAAGAAGTTGTTTTTTCACTTCCGGAACAACCTCTCGCAACTTCCGTCGCACAAATTAGTCAGCAAGGAAACCTTCAACTCCTCTATGACAAAAGCCAACTCAATGGGCTACGTGCGCCATCATTATCAGGCCAATACACCGCACAAACCGCATTACAAAAAATACTTATCGGTAGTGGATTAGAGTTGGTTAGTGATAACGGGGTGTTTGTTATTCGCCCACAAAACCTGAATCAAGGCACCTTAGTGCTTCCCGAAACACAAGTTTCTGGTGTCGTGCAAAATCACCCAGCAACCGATGTGATGTCTGCCCCACAATATGTGACCTCGGAAGAGATCAGCCAGCGTAACACGGGTGATGGCAATATTACGGATCTGATGAAAACCAATCCAGCAGTGCAATTTGCCAATAATGACAGCAACTCAATGAACCAAGGGGAAATCAAGCCTTCACGTATTTCAATTCATGGTTCGAGCAGTTATCAAAACGCTTATCGCCTCGATGGTGTGAGCTTCAACAATGATTTTGATCCCGCAGATAGTGGCCTTGGTGAAACAGCCACTCGCTTAAGCAGTAGCGATCAAGGGATCTATATCGATAGCCGTCTTATCGATAGCATGGCGGTGTATGATAATAACATTCCTGTTGAATTTGGGGGCTTTACAGGAGGAACCGTTGAGGTGAATAGCCGCCGCTGGCAAGGTGAAAACAGCGCTCACGCTTATTACCGGTTAACACGTTCAGGCTGGAACAACTTATTCCATGACCCCGCACTCGGAATCGATACGACCAAAAATGATACCGCTAACCCTGCTCGTTTCCAGAATCGCTACAATAAAGATGATTTTGGGGGTTGGTTTGAATTAGGTGTCAGTGAACATTCAGGGATTGTATTTTCAGCATCACGCCGCAGTTCCACGATACCAATGACGGTAACGGGGGGGGATTCCGTTATCTTTGATGAAAATCATCAAGTGAAAATGGTTGATTTCGCTTCAGGTGAGAAGAAGCAGCACCGCACATCGGATAACTACTTCCTGAAATATTCACTCGATCTCTCCGATAAAAGTACGTTGGATCTCTCAGCTAACTATGCTTCTTACGATAGCCGCCTATTTTCAGCCTCAGTGATGAATTCAGGTTATGATTCAACCCATGATGGTCTTGGTTTTACTGCGGTTTTTAAACATCAATTTGATATTGGCCAATTCGAGTTAACCGCTAACACCCAAACACTCAAAGATGATCGTACAGATGACCAGAAGTATTCTCTCACCGTCCGTGCTATTGATTATACCACCTATGAAACCGCGGAAAGTAGCAGCGGTGGTTTAGGCGATCTCACCTCAAAACAGAAAAATCATGGGTTAAAAAGTGTGATGCGCTTTAATGCTATGGAAGATGGGTTAGGCCTCACTCATAAACCCACTTTAGGCGCAGAGCTCAATTACACCAAAGGCACTTATCGACGAGATAAAGACTACTTCCGCTATACCTACACGGGTAGCATAGATAACAATGGCATGTATAACGGTTACCTCAGCAATGTTACTCGTTTCCAAGCAGGAAACCACGCTGCCGACTACACTAATTACGCCTTATTCCTTGATGACAATATTCAATATGGCAAGTTAACCATTCGTCCAGGGATCCGTTTAGATCGCGACGACTTCGTTAATCGTACCAATATAGCGCCCCGCTTATCCGGTAACTATGATGTCTTTGGCGATGGCAAAACACAGATTATTGCAGGTGCAAACCGTTATTACGGCCGCTCAATGCTAACCTATGCCTTATATGGTGCACAAAATGATGGTATGCAATTATGTAATAGCTATGGTGAGTTTGCCCCCTGCTCGCTTGATCCGAATAAAAACGATTGGGATAACAAAAAAGATTATGAAGGACTGGATTCACTTAAAACCCCTTATAACGATGAGCTAACCCTTGCGCTGCAACAGGAGATCCTATCAACCACATGGCGTTTACAGTATGTACACCGTGAAGGTTATGATGAGGTCAGAACACGCACCAAATACGATACTCGCGACGTTGATAAACGTAGCATTCGTACCTTTGATAATGGCGGTCGTAGTTCACACGACACCGTGACACTTTCCGTTAATAACAGCCAACCTTGGGAGTGGGCAGAAGCTTCTCATGTGATGACCGCCTCACTGACATGGCAGCAAAGTGAAAGTAATACGCCAAAAGATGCGGGCTATAACTCGTTTGACCCAGCCAATAAAGTTAATCTCAACAAAGTATGGTATGACGGTAAAGTCATCGATGCTTCAAAATTACCGTCAACCAGCTTTAACTCTCCATTTAAGTTTAACCTAGATCTGACCAGTGTTTGGGATGATTATGATCTCACTTGGTATAACCGCCTGCAATGGTGGGGAGCTCGCGACCAAGCCGTTCGCTATGACAATGCCTATGCATTTGATCCTGAATATGGGCAAGTTCGCAAATACAGCAAACAGCATTTTGCTAGCAAATATACATGGGATACCCGTCTTGGCTGGAAACCTGATTTTGCCTATGGATTTGGCTTCTCTGTGGAAGTGAACAATATCTTGAACAACAAAAATATCGCGGACCGTTTTGTGTTCGAAGATAGGGTGTTGAAATCTTACGATCCGGGTCGCCAGTTCTGGCTACAAATCAATTACGACCTTTAAATCTTGTTAGCTATGTGAGCCAATTACAACAACAATACGAAGAACGTCATGAAGACACTGAAACAATTTTTCTATTTAGTTAAACCTTTTTGGGGGCAGCGTACTGCCCTTTTCTGCTGGCTACTGCTTGCCGCCTCACTGGGGCTAACCCTGTCATCGGTCTGGTTCAATGTCAAAATGAACATGTGGAACGGTGATTTCTATAATGCGTTACAAAAATTTGATGGCCAGGCGCTCTATGGCCTCTTGCAATATTTTGTGGTGTTAGTCAGCGGATTGATTTTCGTCGTCGTTATGGGGAACTATCTCAAGCAAATGCTGATTATCCGTTGGCGTAAAGGCATGACAGAGGTCGTTCTCAATCGCTGGCTGTCTCCAAACAGTAAACACTATATGCTACGGTTAACCTCACAAGAGCCAGATAACCCCGATCAACGTATTGCAGAAGATATTCGTTTACTGATTGAGTCGACACTGAATTTGCTGGTCACCTTCCTGCATTCAATGTTAACACTGGTCTCCTTTGCCACCATTCTTTGGACACTGTCAGGCAGCCTCTCATTCAACTTAGTGGGCACGGATTGGTCTATTCCCGGTTATATGTTTTGGGCTTGTATTATTTACACGCTTATTGGTATCGCCTTAACACAATGGATTGGCTTCCCTTTGCGTCGTTTAAACATGGATAAACAACGCCGTGAAGCGGATTACCGTAGCGCGTTAATTCATTGCCGCCATCACGGCGATGCTATCGCGGGACAACGTGGTGAACAACAAGATAAAAAAGAGTTAATGCATCGCTTTGGTGAAATTATGCGTAACTGGAACCGATTGATCCGCTGTGAACGCAATCTTTCGTTTTATACCGTTGGTTATCAACAGGTGACAGCACTGGCTCCAGTCTTACTCGCATTACCTAAATTTCTTGCTGGCGAAATTATGTTAGGTGGCTTGATGCAATTACGCCAAGCCTTCAGCAGTGTGGCGACCTCATTAGGCTGGTTTATTTTTGCCTATAAAGAGATAGCGGCATGGCAAGCGACGGTATCACGTTTATACAATTTTGTGATCCTATTAGAAAATGACAAAGCAGCAGATGTTCAACTTACCGAAGAGCAACCGGCGCTTAATGCTGCGGTTAAAGTGACCACCTCAGATAATCGCACCTTAATTGAGCAGGTTAATTTAACCGCTAAACAAGGTGAACTGACCTTAATTTCAGGTCGCTCCGGTATTGGTAAATCAACGTTGCTACGCACGTTGAGTGGTCATTGGCCCTTCTTTACTGGCACAATTAAACGCACAAACAGCCTAATGTGGATCCCCCAACGCCTTTATCTTCCTACTAGCCGATTGAACTGCTTACTGGCATACCCTCAAGATATTGCTCAATTCACTGAAACCGACTTTAAGCAAGTACTCAGTAAGGTCGGGTTAGGCAAGTTGCATTATCAGTTAAATTTAGAAACCGATTGGCACAACCGATTATCGGGTGGTGAACAGCAACGCCTTATGTTTGCACGCTTGTTACTTAATCGCCCCAAATTACTGCTGTTGGATGAAACAACTTCAGCCCTTGATGAAAACAGTGCTCTTGAGCTGATTCAACTCATTAAGCATGAACTGCCAGACAGCGCGATTGTACTCGTCACTCATCAACGTTTTCTGTCACAAGTTGCTGAACAGATTATTCCTCTGCAAGAAGCGCCAACTCGCGCCAACATAACCACAGGAACCCCTGAATATGCTTCGTAACATCGTACTCATCACGTTTGTTGGCCTAAGCCTCATTGGTTGTGGGATGCCCGCAGCTTCCAATCTCAGCGGACACGATTTATTACCTGTTCGAACGGATTTACACCATTATCAGCTTGATAATGGTCTCAACGTTTATTTATTACAACGCTCTCAGCCGGGTGTTGAACTGCGTTTGCTAGTAAAAAGTGGTTCTTTGCAAGAGAATGAAGAACAACTCGGACTTGCGCATTTTACTGAGCACATGGCCTTTAAAGGCACCAAACATTTTCCGGGCACTACTGGTTTTAAACAATTAGAGCAACAGGGTCTGAAACTGGGCAGTCATGTCAATGCGATCACGAGCCTCAACTCAACACTGTATAAGTTGTCTTTACCCGAGGCCACACCAGCGCAAGTTTCAATCGCCCTACAGGTAATGGCGGATTGGGCCTCCAATATCTCATTTGATGAAGACGCGTTTGAAAAGGAACGCCCCGTGATTATTGAAGAGTGGCGTTTGCGTCAAGGGATGGGCTATCGCATCAATAATAGTCTCGAACATTTACGCTACCACGGCAGCCGCTACGCCGAACGCAATCCGATCGGTTCACTGGATATCGTACGCCAAGCCCCAATCGCGCTGGCAAAAGAGTATTATACAACTTGGTATCAACCACAACGTATGACCCTGTTGGTGATTGGCGATTTCAATCAATCCACCGTACGTGACGAAATCAATCAGCTTTTCGCCATGCCAAAACCAAAGAGCCTGTCTCAAGATAATCCAGAGTGGAAACAATTTGTTCACGCTAATTTTCTGCTCGTCCAACCGGTGTTTGATAAAGAGCAAGGTGCCCGTTATGTCCAGTTTGCTTTGCAGAAAGACATTATCGCACCTCTCAATACACGAGAAGGGCAATACGAAGATTTACTGGACAGCCTATGGCTCGCCATTTTAAATCAGCGTTTCTCTGTTTTAGTGGATAATGGCGTATTACCCGCGATTAGTATCAATGAACAAGGCTCAATGCTAGATAACCAGCGCTTACAACAATTAATGATTATCCACCCTAAAGGGGAGGATTATCTGGGGGCCACTCAGGTTTTATTTACCGAGCTACAGCGATTAGCAACTGAGCCTGTGACCCAAGAGGAGCTTGATAGCGCTCGACAAAATATCTTGAAAAAACTTAGCCAGCAGGCCGCTTCAGAACAGCGCTATGGCAACGACTATTTAGCGGGTCAATTAACCACCGCACTTGAATATGACATGCCAATGTGGAATAAACGCCAACAATTGGATAAAAGCTACCAGCTTATCGGGAAAGTTAAACCGCAAGATTTACAGCTGCACGTGGCGAACTTTTTAAATGAAGCCTCACCACGCTTAGCGCTCATTGGTCCTGATACTGACGCAACGAAAGTCAATCATGCGGACTTTAGTGAGCAGTGGCAAAATACTCGCCTAAGTTCACCGGGGCCATTCACCCTACGCTCTCAGGCCATCACACTGCAACTACCGCCAATTCCCAAAGGCTCTATCATCGAGCAAAGTGACCTCCCCGTCGCTAAAACTGAGCACTGGCAACTGAGCAATGGCATTAAGGTCATTGTTAAAGCAGATAATCACCTTAAAGAAGATATTCAGTTCAACTTACAGCTACCCGGTGGCCGTTCTCTCGAAACGCCTCAAACGGCAGGGTTGACTGATTGGGCGTTAAAACTCCCTGAAAGCAGTGGTTATGCTGAATACAGTGCGCGCGATTTAGCCTTACTCGCCAAACAAAACCAAATCTCAATTCGCCCTTATAGCGAATTACTGACCCACGGTTTTCGAGGCAAAACACCTATTGATAACCTAGACACCGCGCTGCAATTACTACATCTAAAACTGACTTCACCACAGTTTAGCGGTGAAAAATTAGAACAACAAAAACAGTCTTTTGCTTTGAATCTCACTAAAACCCCTGTTGAACGTACTTTCCTTGATAACATTAATAAAGAAAGTTATCAAAATGGCGCGTTATTAGTTATTGATCCACAAGGTGGCTGGAAAAATTTTACCGCGGGCCAGCTGCAACAGGCTAATCGCCAACTGTTGGATTCTACTGCCGATATGACACTCATCATCAGTGGTGCCATCAATAAGCGAGAATTAAAATCATCGTTGGAACAATGGGTCGCATCAATTCCCACCAGCAATCAAAAACTGGCTTGGCGAGACCAAGGGATCATGCCCAAAATGGAGAGCTTTAATAAACGCTATCCAATTAGTAGCAGCGATAAGAGTATGGTCAGCATCCAGTTTGCGGCTCCTGCACAATGGACACAGCAAGATCAACTCGCCATGCAATTGTTAGATACCATTGTGAGTCAACGCCTACGCGGCGAACTGCGCGAAAAAGCCAGTGGTATCTATGCTCTCGGTTTCTCACAACTGCTTGCCAAAAAACCGCAACCCTACTATTTTGCGCGGCTTAATTTTACCACCTCCCCAGAACGTACTGAGGAAATGAATCAAATCGCCCAAAAAACCATTCATCAGTTACGCCAATCAGGTGTCACCGGCCAAGAGCTGACTGAAGCAAAAAATATTTGGCTCACAGAACACGCCCAAATAACCGATAGCTCAGGTTATTGGACTGAAGCATTAGCGCAAATTGCCTCTGATGACCGGCAATATCAGCGCTTAAATCAACAGCAAGCGATTATTCGCCAATTACAAGTTGACGATATTAACCGTATCGCCAACCAATATCTGGGGAAAAACCCGAAAGTCTTTACGATGACACCGTAGCTATTGAAGGGGGAGTGTTCCCCCTTTATTTACCCAACACATTGCCTTACAAAAGTTTTTACATATAACCGTTTGACTCTCTGACGGCTTATATGATTAATGGTATTGTTTTCCAATAAAAAAAGAGACATAACATTATGAATGACATCGTGATCCGTAGAGCAACCTTAGACGATATTCCAGCCGTCACACAAATGCATGCTGATTATTCAGCGTACGCTAATACATTACAGCTCCCTTACCCTTCGCTCAAAACATGGGAAGCTCGTCTAACTGCAAATGATCCTCTCGTCACTCATTTTGTTGCGACTCTTGATAATACTGTCGTTGGGATCCTCACCATCCATCAACCAAGTCAGCAACGACGTAAACATGTCGCCAGTTTTGGCATTACCGTCAGTGAGATGCATCAAGGAAAAGGAATTGGTTCTGCGCTGATGCAAGTGATGGTCGACTATTGTGATAACTGGTTAAATATTCATCGCATTGAATTAGAAGTTTATGCGACTAACGACAATGGGTTGGGGCTCTATAAAAAATTTGGTTTTGAGCAAGAAGGTGTGATGCGTGATTACGCTTTTCGCGATGGACAGTATGTCGACGCAATTATGATGAGTAGAATTAATAAAAACCGCAAGTAATCACGCCAATTTAAATGCCATACACTTCTCTTTCCCCAAAAAAATGCCACGTGATAGACGTGGCATGATCCAATAAGAAATCACTGGATGATTATTTATCGCCTAATAGAACGGAATCCAATGCGATTTCAATCATTTCGTTGAACGTTGTTTGACGCTCCGCAGAGGTAGTTTGCTCACCGGTTTTGATATGATCGGAAACGGTACAGATTGTTAATGCACGCGCGCCGAATTCCGCTGCCACACCATAAATACCAGCAGCTTCCATCTCAACACCCAGAATGCCGTATTTTTCCATGACTTTGAACATATCGGGATCTGGCGAGTAGAACAGATCAGCAGAGAATAAGTTACCGACACGAACATTGACATTTTTCGCCTTCGCCGCTTCAACGGCATTATGCACCAGTTCATAGTCTGCAATCGCCGCGAAATCGTGATCTTTAAAACGTTGACGGTTCACTTTTGAATCAGTACAGGCACCCATACCGATAACGACATCACGCAGTTTCACATCATCCATTACTGCACCACATGAACCAACACGAATAATCACTTTGACACCAAAATCAGTGATTAACTCTTTCGCATAGATAGAGCAAGAAGGAATACCCATTCCGTGACCCATCACGGAGATCTTACGACCTTTGTAAGTGCCCGTGAAGCCTAACATACCGCGAACATTATTCACCTGACGCACGTCTTCGAGGAAAGTTTCAGCGATATATTTCGCACGCAGCGGGTCTCCTGGCATCAATACGACGTCAGCAAAATCACCCATTTCTGCATTAATATGAGGCGTTGCCATTATTATTATTCCTTATAAATCATTAAATTGAAAAGTTTAACATCATTACCTGATAATAGTAGCGACTGATAATACTCGCTGTCTACGGCAAATGACCCAATACCATCAACAATAAATAAGGCAGTTTCCTGCCTTATTTACATTTATGTTAACCAATTACAGCATTGGTTTGCCGTATTCCATCGGTGAGAGGTCGAAATATTTAGCGACGGTTTGACCGATATCCGCGAATGTTTCGCGATGACCTAAAAAGCCGGGTTTGACTTTCGGACCATAAATGAGAACGGGAATGTGCTCACGAGTATGGTCAGTACCATGCCAAGTTGGGTCACAGCCATGGTCTGCGGTTAAGATCAAGATGTCATCTTCTTTGACCAATTCCATCAGTTCTGGTAAACGGCGGTCAAAGAGTTCTAATGCAGCTGCATAACCGGGTACATCACGACGGTGTCCATAAGCAGAGTCGAAATCAACAAAGTTAGTGAACACAATTGTCTTATCACCCGCCTGTTGCATTTCTTTCACGGTGGCATCGAACAGAGCATCAATACCTGTTGCTTTCACCTTCTTAGTGATACCTACATGTGCATAGATATCCGCAATTTTACCGATAGAAACAACTTCACCTTGTTTCTCTTCAACTAATTTTTGCAATATCGTTGGTGATGGTGGCTCAACGGCTAAGTCATGACGGTTACCCGTACGCTCAAAACTGCCTGCTTTGTCGCCAATGAATGGACGCGCGATAACACGACCAATGTTGTAGCCGCCATTTGTCAACTCTTCACGAGCGATTTCACATAGCTCATACAGTTTGTCTAGACCATAAGTCTCTTCATGACAGGCGATTTGGAATACGGAGTCAGCTGAGGTGTAGAAAATCGGTTTACCCGTTTTCATGTGCTCTTCACCCAATTTATCCAAGATCACGGTACCTGAAGAGTGGCAATTACCTAAATAACCAGGCAAGTTAGCACGCTTCACAATGATATCTAACAACTCTTGTGGGAAGCTGTTTTCTTCATCTGCGAAATACCCCCAGTCAAAGAGTACAGGCACACCCGCGATTTCCCAGTGACCGGATGGTGTGTCTTTACCTGAAGAAATTTCACTCGCATAAGCGTAAGCACCGATGATCTCTGCATTAGGATCAAGGCCTGCTGGGAATTTACCGCAAGACTCTTCAGCTGCTTTACCCAGCCCCAGTTTGGTTAAGTTAGGCAAATGCAGCGGCCCCTTACGGCCTTTATCTGCATCACCACGCGCACAGGCATCTGCAATATGGCCTAATGTGTTTGAACCTTCATCATTAAATTTGTGCGCATCACCTGCTGCACCAATCCCAAAAGAATCCAACACCATAATAAATGTACGTTTCATAACTTCTCTCCTGCGTCATCATTCCCTATAGGGAAGTGCCACTGATAAAACTTATTTGTCAATTATTCACTGATTTGGCGGTAAACCATTGGTGAAACTTCTGGTTTTTTATCACCAATAACCATAGCAGCACGTACTTCTTTTGCTGCATCTTCCCATGCTTTTTCACTATTTGCATGAATAATCGCTAATGGCGTTTGGCTATCAACGGAAGTTCCCAGTGCCGCGATATCGCTTAAACCAACACTATAATCAATCGAGTCAGTTGCTTTACGACGACCACCACCTAATGTCACCACAGACATACCCAGAGCACGGGTGTCCATTGCCGTCACAATACCGGATTTCTCCGCATACACGGCTTTGTGCAATACGGCTGTTGGTAAATACTTGTTATAGTTTTCAACGAAATCAGTTGGGCCTTTTTGAGCCGCCACCATACGACCAAAAATCTCTGCGGCTTGTCCATTATCCAACACCGCCTGCAATTTCTGGCGAGCTTCTTCTCTATTTGCAGCCAAGGATCCGGATACAAGCATTTCAACACACAGCGCCATCGTGACTTCGTACAAACGAGGGTTCCGGTATTCGCCGGTTAAAAATTGCACCGCTTCGCGGACTTCAACGGCATTACCCGCACTTGAAGCAAGTACTTCGTTCATGTCGGTCAATAAAGCCGTTGTTTTACAACCCGCACCATTAGCCACCTGTACGATAGACTCAGCCAACTGCTCTGATTTTTCATAAGTTGGCATAAAGGCACCTGACCCCACTTTGACGTCCATCACTAAGGCATCAAGACCTTCAGCTAATTTTTTGCCTAAAATAGATGCGGTAATCAGTGGAATAGAATCAACTGTTGCAGTGATATCACGCGTTGCATAAAAACGTTTATCAGCGGGTGCCAGTGAGTTTGTCTGCCCGATAATCGCAACCCCAACATTTTTGATAATGTCACGGAAACGCTCATCATCTGGGAAAATATCAAAATTAGGAATCGCTTCAAGCTTATCCAGCGTTCCTCCGGTATGGCCCAAGCCACGCCCCGAAATCATCGGCACATAGCCACCACACGCAGCAACCATTGGGCCTAACATCAAAGAGGTCACATCACCAACCCCGCCAGTTGAATGTTTATCAACGAGAGGGCCATTTAAATTGAGTGATTTCCAATTTAGTACAGTGCCTGAATCACGCATTGCCAATGTTAATGCAACACGTTCAGCCATTGTCATATCATTAAAATAGATGGTCATTGCCAATGCGGCTATCTGACCTTCAGAAACAGAATTATCTCGTACTCCATTGATAAAGAAACGAATTTCTTCTTCACTCAGTACTTTACCATCACGCTTTTTACGGATAATTTCTTGTGCCAGAAACACGGTATGCTCCTTAATTCAAACAGAGTCTAGGTAATCGCTTAATCACACTATTATTAATAGTTACTGCTTGATTTTTTAGTCTCAAAACCAAGTGTATTCAACAGATTAGCTAATAAACTTGATGCGCCAAAACGGAAATGGCGAGCATCGACCCAGTCTTTACCTAAAATTCTATCTGCTAATGCTAAATATTGAGCAGCTTCTTCAGCAGTACGAACGCCACCCGCCGGTTTAAAACCAACGGTTTTCGCTACGCCCATATCATGGATCACTTGCATCATGATTTCAGCACTTTCAAGAGTGGCATTCACCGGTACTTTACCTGTGGAGGTTTTAATAAAGTCCGCACCCGCTTTAATTGAGATTTCAGAAGCTTTGCGAATCAGTGCAGGATCTTTTAATTCGCCGGTTTCAATAATCACTTTCAAAAGGACATTGGCTGCCGCGCAAGCATCTTTACACGCTTTCACTAAATCAAAACCAATTTTTTCATTACCAGCCATCAACGCTCGATAAGGGAAAACCACATCAACTTCATCTGCACCATAAGCAATAGCAGCACGTGTTTCCGCCAACGCTATCTCGATGTCATCATTTCCATGCGGGAAGTTAGTGACTGTTGCGATACGCACTTCGGGCGTACCTTGCTCACGCAGTGCTTTACGTGCAACAGGAATAAAACGAGGGTAGATACAGATAGCCGCAGTTTGGCCTGCTGGGCTTTTTGCTTGATGACACAACGCGATCACTTTTTCATCGGTATCGTCATCATTGAGGGTGGTTAAATCCATCAGATTCAGCGCGCGTTGCGCAGCAGCAGTTAAATCAGTCATAAAAAACTCTCCAACGTTGTGAATTCTGTCAGAACAACACGTTCTTTGTTGGCGAGCGGGCTTGGTTCCTTAAAGATGCTACTCGAAAACCCGAATGTAGCAGCTGAATTCCTTCTCACCGCACAATACCCTAGAGCACATTCACTCTGAGAACTAGCAGTCCATAGCAGCTAATTTATCGCTATTTGACCATGGAACTCGGCTATTTTGTGTGCTACAAATCACATTAATTGCCTGAACGTTACATTGTTAAATACAAATATGTGAACAATATCGCAATTATACGCTATTTAGTCTCAGTTTTATTCTCTCAAATGGCTTTTTTATGTCTTTTTTAGTCTTCCAATGCCATCAATCCACTTGATTAAGCGTAGTTCAAAATTGACGGTATGAAATAAAAAGAAGAAAGAATATAACTGAAAATAATGAAAGAGAAAGGGCATTTGCCCTTCCTCAAAAAACGAGAGATTAAATTATTGCAAGTGTTAAGAAGAAGCCCGCAATAGTCGCACTCATTAAGTTAGAGAGCGTACCCGCCAGAACAGCTTTCATTCCTAAACGAGCGACATCACTACGACGATTTGGTGCCATACCACCTAAACCACCAAGTAAAATAGCCACCGAAGATAAGTTAGCAAAACCACACAGTGCAAATGAAATGATTGCTTTAGTATGATCGGAAAGTACCTGTTTGCCTGCCGCAAGAACATCTGCATCCGGTTTCATGTATTCACCGAAATTCATAAAGGCAACAAATTCGTTAACAACCACTTTTTGACCAATAAACGAACCGGCAACTGTTGCTTCACTCCATGGCACACCAATCAAATAAGCTATCGGCGCAAATACCCATCCCAGAATTAATTCCAAAGAAAGTTGTGGATAATGGAACAAGCCACCAACACCACCTAAAATACCGTTAATTAGAGCGATCAAGGCGATAAATGCCAATAACATTGCACCTACGTTCAAGGCCAATTGCATCCCCGAAGCAGCACCTGAAGCAGCTGCATCGATCAGGTTTGCTGGGCGCTCATCTTCAGCAACCAACTCTGTCGCATTAACGTTATCACGCACTTCCTCAGTTTCGGGTACAAGCAATTTAGCGAACAGTAATCCTCCCGGAGCCGCCATAAACGATGCAGCAATCAAGTATTCCATTGGAACACCCATTTGCGCATAACCGGCCAATACAGAGCCTGCTACAGAAGCCAAACCACCA
This sequence comes from Providencia sp. PROV080, assembly GCF_033688105.1. Lineage (NCBI taxonomy): Bacteria > Pseudomonadati > Pseudomonadota > Gammaproteobacteria > Enterobacterales > Morganellaceae > Providencia > Providencia sp. PROV080. The sequence goes on along the minus strand of NZ_CP096346.1, from coordinate 723,736 downwards.
CACATAACCGCAAATAATTCAGAATTGGTCATGGTCGAGATATAAGGACGTACAACTAATGGTGCCTCTGTCTGCCCAACAAAGATATTCGCTGTAGCAGATAAAGATTCCGTTCTGGAGGTACCAAGCACTTTTTGCAAGCCGCCACCCAATACTTTGATGACTAGTTGCATAATACCGAGGTAATAAAGAACCGCGATCAATGAAGAGAAGAACACAATGATTGGCAGAACACGTAAAGCGAAAACAAATCCACCACCGCCAAACAGTTCAAACATTTTGTCGGAAACAAGGCCGCCAAAAATAAAATTCATGCCATCTTGGCCGTAACTAATAACTTTAGAAACGCCATCTGACATCCCTTGTAATACGCGACGACCTGCTGGTACATAAAGTACAAATGCACCGATAGCGATCTGTATAAGAAAAGCCCCGCCAACAGTACGGAGTTTAATCGCTCGACGATTGCTGGAGAATAGTACGGCAATACCAATCAGTACTGCCATCCCAACCAGACTCATAATGAGTTGCATGGAAGTATCCCTGTTCACTTAATGCTAGATTGATGTAGAAAGGAAACTGGTAAGTTCCCTTGACTCTTTGTGCGATGATTATACCTAGTCCCTTCCAAGAACCCGCAATCTTCGTCACAAATACATAGTGTAATAAGTAACAAAAATTCAATTCTTGTGATTAAAATCACATTTAGTTATCGACATAATCTGAAAAGCACAAAAAGAGAGAATAATGAGGTGAAAAAATGCAGGGAATAAGCTAGCCAGATAAAACCCACCTCTCATAAAAACAGTGAATGCATCTGGCTTTTATTTGAACAGATTAAATAATGATAGGCTATTTATGTAAAGTTGCTGCGCAATTTCATCGGGACTTTCGTGGCGTAGTTCACATAACGACTGAAAAATTTGTTGAATACGCTCAGGACGATTTGGCTCACCTTGAAAGCCAGACACAGGCATATCTGGGGCATCGGTTTCAAATACCAATGAGGTTAGGGGTAATTTGGCGATCGCTTGACGTGTTTTATTTGCTCTTTCATAAGTAATGGTACCGCCAACACCAATGAAATAGCCTAATTTAATAAATGCTTGAGCTTGTGATAGGCTGCCTGCAAAACCATGAATAACACCGCATGCAGGTACAGGGTAGCGACGTAACAATGCAGCCAGCGGGTCATGACTTTTACGCGAATGTAAGATGACTGGCAGATCAAACTGCTTAGCTAATTTTAGTTGGGCGATTAACACTTGCTGCTGTAAATCAAACAACGGTTCTTGCATATAGAGATCAAGACCAATCTCGCCAACAGCAACACACTTAGCGTGATTCTGTTGTAAATAACCTATCATTGTCTCCATATGTTGTTCTTGGAAGAGATTCAAGTACAGAGGATGAAAGCCAATAGCCGCATGCAGCTGTGAGTATCGCTGAGCTAAATGCCAAACTTGCTCAAAATTATCAACACTGACCGCCGGAATAATAATATCCGTAACCCCTACCTTTTCCGCTAAGCAGAGGCTTTCATCAATCGCACCAACAAAAGGTGGAAAATCAAAGTGGCAATGGGTATCAATAAATCGGTTAGTCATTTTTTTTATTCAGCGGTTGCTCCGACTCCTCGTTTGCAGCCATCATGGCTCCCGTCATCATCGCCTGTGCCGTATCCGTTGCCTTTTTGGCTTTACGTTGAGCAACTAACTCAACATCATGTTTAGCATCAAAGATCGCTTCCGCGTAATCTTCTGCAATCTGTATTTCTTCATGGGCGGCACTTTCAAAGCTAAAGCGATTTAATCCATTGTTATTCATTGTAAAGCAATGGCCTAATGCAGCAATAAAGTAGCGCCCACAGCGACGCCCTAAATGATAGTCCTGATTAAGCGCTGACAACCGGCTCCCTAATGCACTACTTTTTAGTGGCGTGGAAGGATAGATTTCAAAAATCTGTAAGTCTCCCGGTGGGTTTTCAATAAACTCTTGTGTCCGGCGATAGCTTTTTAGATGAACTTTTAGCATAGCAGCCATTCGCTGTAAGCCATATTTTTCACCCTCCAGCCAACGCGTCATTCTCTTCACCCATTCGGGGGTAAAATACATCTGAGAAGGAACAGTACGGATCACCACAATCGTATCAGCGCCACGACGGTATGCTTCTTCAACAGGGATCGCCGCACTAATCCCTCCATCATGATAGAGAGTGCCTTCAAATTCGACGCCCATCCGATAAAAGCCCGGAATAGCACTAGAAGCACGAATGATATCTAACCATGTATCAGCGTTAGGTTTCAAAAATTCGGCTTCAAAGTCATCACTACGGCTGGCTCCCATATAGAATTCGCGCCCCGCTTCCATCAATTCAATCCCAGATTTGATCTGTAATGGAAGCTCTTTCGAGGTGCTTTCAACCAGCCAATCTAAATCAATAAGATGACCACCTCGAATAAAACGTAAAGGATTAAAAAAGAGTGGGCTTGTTGTATAACGGGTAATAACCCGCCGAGCGTAGCCATATTGACCACAAATATACGCAGAAAGGTTTTGCGCCCCTGCCGAAGTACCAATCATGATATCAAATGGATTAAAGCCTGTTTTTAAGAACTCATCCAATACACCTGCGGTGAAAATACCACGTTGACCGCCTCCCTCACAAATAAGGGCAGTCTTACCTTTATTGAGTTCATCGTAAAAAGCTAAAGGTTCAATGCTGCCAAGTGTCACTGATACATGTTTTCCCATATATGTCTCCTGACAGATCCTCTCTGCATCCCAATACTGCAATACACTTCGACACTATCGCTAATTAAATCAATTTATACTTATCAATAATACAAAAACTGAACCTCACCAAGAGATCCAGTTTTCGACTATTAGCGAATAATGTTAGCGGATTAATGAACTCAATAGACGACTATTTGAGTGATTTACGCCAATTATATATCCATTAATTTGCTACGACTAAACCGTTTTGTACCGATTTTACACCATTAACCCTTGATACGACTTGTACAACCTTATCAATCTGGTCAGCGGATTTGACAAAACCAGAAAGGTAAACAACCCCTTTGACGGTTTTCACTGAAATAGAATTACTGTCTATGCCACTGGTTGTCAGTAGCTTACTTTTGACCTGAGCAGTGATAGAGGAGTCATCCATGTAGTTATCGGCACTATTCACACCACTAGAAATCGCTTCACTGGTGTCTTTTCCTGCTATATCTGCCGTTTTCACCGCGCTATCCCACGTTTCAGAGGCCTGCTCTTTTAATGGAGAGTTTGCTGATGAACTACATGCAAACAGAGCACCACTTAATCCAATGACAATGAAAGAACGTAACAGTGCTAAATTTTTCATCGGAACCTTCCTTATCGACTCTACTGCGATTTTAAATATTGAAATAAAAGCATTATCGTCAAATATGGCAGACAAGCCATTAAATCAATTAACGACACTTATATTACAATTGATAACTATAGACTATGGGAAAAACACCTTTAAATAAAGTAGATAAACGTAAAAGGCAGAGCAATCTGCAATATTTAGATAAAAAAACAGGAGAGTATTCGAAAATAGATGCTTAGTTTGGGAAAACCCACTACAAAAAAAGGCATTTTCGTAGTGGGCTGAGCGATTAGGAAAAATTAATGCTCGCGAGTTTTACGGAATTTTACATCTGGGTAGCGTTCGCTGGTCAGATTGAGGTTTACCATTGTGGGTGCGATATAAGAAAGGTTATCGCCGCCATCAAGTGCGAGGTTTTGCTCATTCTTACGCTTAAATTCCTCAAATTTCTTCGCATCATCACACTCGACCCAACGCGCTGTTGATACGTTGACCGCCTCATAGATAGCTTCAACGTTGTATTCGCTTTTTAAGCGTGCAACAACAACGTCAAACTGCAACACACCGACAGCCCCAACGATTAAATCGTTATTGGTTAGCGGACGGAAAACCTGAACAGCACCTTCTTCAGATAGCTGGACTAAGCCTTTTAGCAGCTGTTTTTGCTTTAATGGATCACGCAGACGAATACGACGGAATAATTCAGGTGCAAAGTTTGGAATACCGGTAAATTTCAGATCTTCACCTTGTGTAAAAGTATCACCAATTTGAATCGTTCCATGATTATGCAAACCAATAATGTCACCTGCATAAGCGTTTTCAACATGTGAACGGTCACCCGCCATAAAGGTCAATGCATCTGAAATGACGACATCTTTTTTAATGCGTACCTGACGCAACTTCATGCCTTTTTCATAAGTACCTGAAACAATACGCATGAAAGCCACGCGGTCACGATGTTTTGGATCCATATTCGCCTGAATTTTGAAGACGAAACCTGTAAATTTCTCTTCGGTCGCTTCAACTTTACGCACATCTGTTTGACGAGGCTGAGGGGCTGGCGCCCATTGCACTAAGCCATCAAGCATATGGTCAACACCAAAGTTACCCAATGCTGTACCAAAGAAGACTGGGGTTAACTCACCCTCCAAGAAAGCCTCATGATCAAATTCATGAGAAGCCCCTTTTACCAGCTCTAACTCATCACGTAATTGAGCCGCCAGCTCATCACCGACCACTTTATCTAATTCAGGATTATCTAGCCCTTTAATAATACGGACTTCTTGGATGGTATGGCCCTGACCTGTTTGATATAAGATGGTTTCATCACGTAAGAGGTGATAAACGCCTTTAAATAATTTACCGCAACCAATAGGCCATGTGATTGGACAACACGCGATATTCAGTTCATTTTCAACTTCATCCATCAATTCCATTGGATCGCGAATATCACGGTCAAGTTTATTCATAAAAGTCAGGATAGGCGTATCACGTAGACGCGTCACTTCCATCAATTTACGTGTTCTATCCTCAACCCCTTTACCTGAATCAATGACCATCAAGCAGCAGTCAACCGCCGTCAATGTACGGTAGGTATCTTCAGAGAAGTCTTCATGGCCTGGCGTATCCAGTAAGTTAACTAAACAATCATGATAAGGAAATTGCATCACCGACGTTGTAATCGAAATACCACGTTGCTTTTCCATTTCCATCCAGTCTGACTTGGCGTGTTGGTTTGAGCCACGACCTTTTACCGTCCCTGCACGCTGGATAGCTTGTCCAAACAGTAATACTTTTTCAGTAATGGTGGTTTTACCTGCGTCAGGGTGAGAAATAATTGCAAATGTCCTGCGCGCGTTGACTTCATGTAGAAAATTCTGATCTGCCATTTAACCGTTCTTTTTTGTCTGAATACAGATTTGTACATGCATTAGGAGAGGCAATAGGTGGCTCTTAGCTCAGCAAATCCGTCTTGTTAATCGAAATTGGCGGCTATTTTCTCAGATCTTGGGGTTATAAACAATCAAAGCCTGACATCATCAACCTAGGTTGGCAAATCCCTAGGCTGACGTGAACAGGTGTAAACAAGATAGTGCGATAACGCTCAGCCACATTATAAGGATAAGGCTAATTCGCTAAAATCATTTCAGCGATGGCTTGCCCGAGTTGTTGCGTACTCGCGCTACCGCCCATATCTCGAGTTAAATGGCGACGCTCTTTTATCACTGTTTCCACTGCATGCATGATGGTATCGTGCATGTGTGGGCAGTCCAAATGTTGCATCATCATCGCCGCGGCCCAAATCGTCCCGATAGGATTAGCAATATTTTTACCCGCAATATCCGGCGCTGAGCCATGAACAGGTTCAAACATTGATGGGAACTGTTTTTCAGGGTTAATATTCGCCGAAGGTGCAATAGCAATTGTGCCAGTGCAAGCAGGTCCTAAGTCAGACAAAATATCCCCAAACAAGTTGGAACCAACCACCACATCGTAAAATTCAGGCATCCTCACCAAATTCGCGGCAAAAATATCAATATGAAACTGATCGACTTTAACGTCAGGATAGTGTTTTGACATCGCAGCGAAACGACTATCCCAATACGGCATGGAGTGAAACAAACCGTTTGACTTAGTCGCTGAGCTTAAATGCTTTTTCTCCCGTGATTGTGCCAGTTCAAAGGCATATTTTAATATCCGGTCAGTGCCTTTACGGGTAAAAATACTTTGCTGGGATACGACTTCATCTTCCGTGCCTTCATATTGAATTCCCCCAATAGCGGAGTATTCGCCTTCCACGTTTTCACGTACCACATAAAAATCGATATCACCCGGTTTTTTACCCGCTAAAGGCGACTGAATTCCTTCAAATAGGCGTACGGGGCGTAAATTAACGTACTGGTTAAATGCGCGGCGAATAGGCAATAACAATCCCCAAAGTGAAATATGGTCAGGCACCCCCGGAAAGCCTACAGCCCCTAGAAAAATAGCATCAAATTTTTTTAATTGCTCTAAACCATCTTCAGGCATCATACGCCCTGTGCGATGATAGGTTTCACAAGACCAGTCGAAATGGGTAAAGTTAAATGAGATTTGATGCTTACTGGCGGCCGCTTCTAATACTTTTAATCCTTCAGGAATAACTTCAGTTCCAATTCCATCCCCAGGAATGACCGCAATATTAAATTGTGACATGGCACGAATCTCCCACAACAGTGATTTTATCAGCGAGTAAGATCACCAGTTTATGAGTTGCTGTGATAAAGTATAGCGTCGAAGTGTAATCTTTGGGTTTACAAACTATGAACAAGCTACCTGCATTGGAAGACATTAAAGTTTTTGTGACCGTCGCTCGGTTGATGAGTTTTTCACGGGCCGCAGAACAACTGCTTGTTTCACCCGCTTATGTCTCTAAACGCATCAAATTACTCGAAGAAAATCTAGGGCACCCTTTATTTCTCCGTGCGGCTCGCTCAATCAATTTAACCCATGAAGGACGCATTGTCCTGAAAAGTGGAGAAATACTCCTACAAGAACTCAATGACATGCACAATGAACTAAAAGCTTGTCGAGAAGAGATCCGCGGTGAATTAAGAGTAAGTTGTAGCACTGGATTTGGTAGCGCCTACCTAAACCCGTTTATTTTGTCATTACGCGCTCACTATCCCTTATTGGGTATCGATCTGACATTAACCGATCGTTCTATTGATATAATTAGTGAAAACATTGACTTGGATATCTGTATTGGCGGCACCATTCCTGAACATTTCATCGCGAAACGTATTGCGAAAAACACACGTATTCTTTGTGCTGCCCCCTCTTATTTAAAAAAATATCGTTGCCCAAATCACCCTCAAGAATTAGAAAAACAACATTTTTGTATTACGATTAAAGAACGCAATCAGGCACCTTCTCAGTGGAAACTACAACATCAAACAGAAAGTATGACAGTAACGCCGAATAGTAAGCTGATGGTGAATAATGGTGACGTTGCAAAACAGTGGTGTATTGGTGGTGAAGGCATCTTATTACGCTCTCTATGGAGTGTCTTACCAGAGCTCCAAAATGAACAATTAATCCGTGTACTGCCTCAATGGAGCCAGCCTGCCGACGTGTACGCGGTTTATTCACGGACAGTGCGAAATAACGCCAATTTACGGGTTTTTATTGAAAATTTAGAACAATATTTATCAAAGCATTTACCGAGTCAATTTCAGGATGAATGAATCAATAAAAGGTGGACATGAGCCGATGACAGACACGCAAACATTTGGACAACGTTTGCTGGCCTTATTGAAACAACAAAAAATGAGCCAGTTAAAAGCCGCTGAAACACTAGGTGTTTCTCGGACAGCCGTCAATAAATGGACAAAAGGCGGTATGATTGATGAGAACAACCTTGAAAAATTAGCTCAGTTGCTGAATGTCGATAAAATATGGCTCAAGTATGGTTATGTCAACCACTCACCGGCAGCAAGCCATCCTACAATTGCACGTAATATCAATGAAGTACATCTTCAAGAATCCACCGAAATTGTCACTTGGGAGTGGGACTTACTGACGGGCGAACTCAATTATTCTGATAATGTTGAAGATGTTTATGGCATCAAAATCACCACCAATGATGACTTTTGGGCACTAATGAACCAAGAATCAAAAGATAAACTCGTGAGTGGTTACTCAAAAATTATTCGCGAGGGCGGTGCTCATGAGATGGATTTTAAAATTGCATGGGATGATCAATATCGCTGGATCACATCGCGCGCAACGGGTGTGAAAGGCCCCAATGGTAAAGTCACTAAATTAGTTGGTATTAGTCTTGATAATACCGAACGTAAAAATACTGAACTCAGATTACGTAAAATCAAATGCTATTTTGATGTGCTATTGGCCCACTTTGACCATCTGGTCGTCTTTACGGATAAAGCAGGTGAAATATTAGCCAGTAATCTTGAAAGTCAGAATACGGATATCGATTATTTAGAGCTACAACGCTTACTCTATCAATTAGCCATCAATCACAAATCATGGCTAGAAGGCATCTATCATAAAGGCAGTGATCATATTCATTTTCAAGGAAAACATATCAGCGCCGCTTATCATCTGGATAATGAACAACAACCTTTTCTGATGTTCCAGCTCAAATAATAGAAAACAGCCCCATGTTGGGGCTGCCTAGTCGATAAAAAGCTTATAAATCTAACACTAGCCGTTTAGTTTTAGCGCGAGAAACGCATAACATCATGGTCTTTTGCTGTGCGCGTTCATCATCGTCAAGATAATGGTCCCGATGATCCGCTTCCCCTTCTAAAATAGCCGTTTCGCAAGTCCCACATACACCATTACGGCACATACACTCTACCTGAATGCGTTTATCTGCCTCGATTGCCTGTAAGATTGACGTCCCTTCGTTAATCATCAAGCTAAAACCAGAACGTTGAAAATAAACTTCAAATGCATCACCTTCACTAGCGACTTCACCAAAGTTTTCGAAATGTACTTTAGATTCACCTAAATGCGCATAACCGTGTTCAATGACCGCATTAATCAAGGTTTCAGGCCCACAAACATAAATATGGCTATTCTCAGGCTGTGCTTGTACCAACTGTTCTACTGATAAACGCTTGCCCTGACTGTTATCATAAAGATAAAGACGTTCTCCAATGCGTTGTTGAAGCAGTTCCACAAACGCCGCCGTCTTTTGATCGCGAAAACAGTAATGCAATTCAAAATCCAGTCCCATTTTTTCTAATTCATATAAATAGGATAAAAATGGGGTAATACCAATTCCACCAGCAATTAAGATATGTTTACAGGAACTGTCACCGACCAGTGAGAAATAATTTTCAGCGGGCGATAAATATAGTGAATCCCCCTCAAACAGTTGCTCGTGCATATACGCCGAGCCCCCTTTCGAGTTCTCATCACGCAATACTGAGATACAGTAGTGATGCGGGTTATTAGGATCACTGATTAATGAATAAGCACGCTTTAGCCCCTTTTCTTCATTCATATGTACTGTGATATGGCTTCCCGCACTAAAAGGTTCGAACACGCTATCTTTTGCCGCAAATTCGAACAGCTTAATGGTTGGGGTGAGCTGCTCTATGCGGCTAACCGTCACGGCAATTTTTTGCTGGCTCATCACAATTCCCTCTTTCACTTAATTACTGGCTAAGCAATATCAATACACAAATATTTCACGGTGAGGTAATCCTCAATACCATAGCGAGAACCCTCCTTGCCTAAACCTGACTGCTTAACACCACCAAACGGTGCAACCTCATTCGAGATCATGCCTGTGTTAATCCCAACCATGCCACTTTGTAGCTTTTCAGCGACACGATAGACACGACCAATATCTTTTGAAAAGAAATAAGCAGCCAAGCCATAAATCGTCGCATTCGCTCGACGAATAACTTCATCTTCATCATGAAAACGGATCATGGCAGCAATAGGACCAAAGATTTCCTCATGCACAATATCCATAGAATCATCAACATCCACCAATACTTTCGGGTTAATAAAATGACCTTGTTCGGCAATTTCATTACCTAATGTCAGTTTCCGTGCGCCTTTTGCGATAGCGTCGTCGACTAATGCATGCATGCCTTCAATAGCACGAGATGTAATCATAGGCCCGATATCAGTGCCTTCATCTAGGCCGTTACCAACACGTAACTGGCTCACTTTAGCGACAAACTTTGTGAGAAACTGTTCGTAAATCGCATCATGGATATAGAAACGATTCACACAAACACATGTTTGCCCACCATTACGGAACTTAGCCTGTATTGCGCTACTGACAGCTTTATCGATATCAGCATCATCAAACACAATAAACGGCGCATTCCCACCCAATTCTAAGGACGTCTTTTTAATGGTTGATGCACACTGCTCATACAGCTGGCGCCCAACCTGTGTTGAACCGGTAAAAGAGAATTTACTGATTAACGGGTGCCGTGTGAGTAATTCGCCTAAAACACGAGACTCCCCTGTAACAACATTAAAAACGCCAGCAGGGATCCCCGCTTGTGCTGCTAATTCAGCGAGGGCTAATGCCGTAAACGGCGTTTCGCTAGCAGGCTTGATAAGCATGCTACACCCCGCAGCCAGTGCAGGCGCAGCTTTACGCGTGATCATCGCCGCAGGAAAATTCCACGGAGTGATAGCACTACATACACCAATAGGCTGCTTGATAGTTAAAATTCGATTGCTCGTGACCGTTTGTGGGATCGTCTCGCCATAAACTCGTTTCCCCTCCTCGGCAAACCATTCTATAAATGAAGCCGCATAGCGAATTTCACCTTTCGCCTCATTGAAAGGTTTACCCTGCTCTAAAGTCATCAGCAAACCTAAATCATCAACGTTAGCTTCTATTAAAGTAAACCAACGATGTAGAATAATAGAACGCTGTTTTGCTGTCAGTTTACTCCAACTGAGCATCCCTTCATGGGCTTGAATGATCGCATCATTGACCCGTTCAACCGAAAGGCTGGGAATAGTTCCCAGCACAGACTGATCGACAGGGTTTGTGACCGTTAGCGTTTTAGCGCTATCTACCCACTGACCATTGATATAGCAGGACTGACGGAACAAAGCGGGATTACTTAACCTATTCATGTATTATTCCCCTGATCGGCAGCTTTACTCAGTATGCGCAGTCGCAATTAACTTATGGAAGTGCGCGACGCCGTGTTCACTGATGCCACTACGCTGCCTATCTGCCATGATCCGGCCTTGTCCGCGATAACCACGAGAACGTAATCCTTTTTGTACGCTTTCAACTAAACGCAAATCTTCCGGGCGGAAAACGGTGCGATACCATTCAATTAAATTTTTCTGATATTCCGTCAGCTCTTCATTTAAGAAATAAATATCATAATGTTGTAAGGTTTCACCCGCATTGGCTGGGAATTCATAAATAACGGTCATGAAATCGCCACCTGGAGGCATATTGAACATGGTGCTTGGCCAAATCCAAAACCCGAAGAAACGCGGATTAACGACCGATTCATCGAACTGATAAGAAGACTCAGAAGGCTTAGCTTTACCAATTTGTACAGTCCAGTTCTCATTCAATTGGTGTTCGTACACATTGACGTCAACAGAACTGGCGAAACTCACATGGTTCGTAGGGCAGTGATAACACTCAATATAGTTATCAACAATCGTTTTCCAGTTAGCTGGTGTATGACTGACAAAACGAGCAGCTAACTTGAGATCACGGATCACTGAACAGGCTTCTTCCATTTTCTCCGCTAACCCAGGTAATTGCTCCTCGATGGGTTGAGGTTCACCTTCAGTCAAGTTGATATAAATAAAACCTGCATGCTCAACAACATGGAAGCTACTTAATGTCATTGCATCTGCATCAAAATTATTAACATTCTCGCAGTTTGTTGCATGAGCCAACTGGCCATCTAATTTGAATGCCCAAGCGTGATAAGGGCAAGTGATCACATTCTTCATTTTACCGCTTTCACCACTGATCAATTGGTGACCGCGGTGTGGGCATACATTATAGAAGCCACGCAAAACATCATCACGCCCACGAACAATAACAAGACTTTCGCCAATCAACTGACGAGTGATGTAGGCATTTTTCTCTTTGACTTCACTACAATGAGCGACACACACCCAAGAGTTAGCAAAGATATTTTCTTTTTCGAATTCAAATACGTCATCGGAAGTGTAATAACGTGCAGGGATAGTCCATGCATTATCAATATCAAGGTGATCATTAATCGAAATGACTTTTTTTGCATTGCTCATAACTACCTCACTTATGTAAACTTATAGTTAACATTATTTTTTGAGGATGTTAATCCAGATCTCAATAATGATCAAACAAAATATTACATCTCTCCTCGAATAATTTTATTAACCATTTAAAATCAACAAGATAATAAAATCACCCTCAAATATATTGTTAACGTTAGGTTAATTAATTGTTGACCTCACAATGTTTTCATGGATATTCTCTGTAAACCGACAGTAGCATTCCCTGCAACCAACTCTCATTAAAAGACATAAAAAGAAGTGAGCAACTGGAGAAAAGGTATGATGAATAATAAGAAATCTGTATTTTACGTATCGCTCGCCTTTAGCCTGCTATTAATCAGCATAGGCGCGTTTATACCTGACAAACTCGAAGCATTTTCAAATTCCTCTCTGGGTTTTATCTATAACAACTTAGGTTGGTTTATACTCGGAGCCGTCTTTATCTTTTTTAGCTTTTGTATGTACCTTGGTTTTTCAAAGTTTGGTCATATTCGTCTCGGTGATGATAATGACCGCCCTGAATACCGTACGGCAACATGGATAGGCATGCTATTCAGTGCTTCAATAGGTATCAGTCTCGTATTTTGGGGAGTGGCAGAACCCGTTTCCTACTATATAAATCCACCTATTGGAACAGGCTATACTGAACAAGCGGCGAAAACCGCCATGCAATATGTCTATCTACACTGGGGAGTTTCTGCTTGGGCGTGCTATGCATTAGTCGGTGTGTCATTAGCTTTTTTTCAATTTAGGAAAAAACTACCTTCATCTCTTAGCTCTGTTTTCTATCCGCTTATCGGCGACAAAGTCAAAGGGTCTATCGGTAAATGGGTCGATGTCATTGTTGTGTTGTCGATCGTGATTGGGATTGCAACCTCACTAGGCTTTGGCACACTGCAAGTTAACAGCGGAATGAATTACTTGTGGGGAATGCCTGTCAGTATCTGGATACAGATCGCAATCATTGCAGTGGTCACCGTTATTTATATCACGTCAACAATTTCAGGTTTACAAGGTGCCATCAAACACCTATCGAACCTGAATATGTTGCTAGCTTTCGCATTGATGGGATTTATTTTATTTGCCGGCCCAACACAAACCATCTTAAAAGTACTGTTCCAAGGTATTGGTGACTACGCACAAAATTTCGTCAGTATGTCATTTCGCACAGAGCCTTATAATGATGGTACGTGGATCGCTAACTGGACTCTGTTTTACTTTGGTTGGTGGATTGCATGGGCACCATTAGTGGGTAGCTTCGTTGCGCGTATTTCTAAAGGCCGCACAATTAAAGAATTTATGATTGGTGCGGTATTCATTCCGGTCCTTGGCTCATTTGCTTGGTTTGCCGTTATGGGAGGATCAGCGATCCATTTGATCCAAAATATGGGGCAAAAAGCGTTAGCAGAGGCAGTAAAAACGGATGTGACTTCGGCCTTCTTCAAGTTTTTAGATTACTTTCCTGCGAGTACTTTCCTGTGCATACTGGCAATGGTTTTAGTCATGGTATTTTTTATTACTTCAGCAAACTCAGCGGTTTTTGTTCTGGGTATGGTGAGTGAAAATGGAAACCCAAACCCAACTCATATCACCAAAACAATTTGGGGAGTGATTATTGCAGCTATCGCGATTGTGCTGATCATTACAGGTGGTCTATCCGGCTTACAATCGGCATTAGTGGCTACAGCCATTCCACTTTCAATATTAATGCTCATCATGTGCTATTCAACTTACAAAGGGCTTAATGAGGAAATCAAAATAGCAAAAGCAGAAAAAAAATACCGTAAAAAGAATAAAATCATACTCAATCAACCTATTTTACCGACCCCTGAAAAGTTATCAGAATAATATTTCTCATCAGAGAACAAAAAACCACAATGTTAATGTTGTGGTTTTTTTTTATTATTAATCACTAATACATTAAGCGCTCGCAAAAAATCATTATTTTTTTATTATTTCCTAATTAATGATTTGGATAGTCTTCGTTATCAATAAGATCTCTATTGACTTATTAAAATTAATTATAGGAATAATAAGATCATGCCAGAAAACAATCGCCTTAATCGCATCGTTCTCAAAGCAGAAATAGCCAATTTCTTACATGATAAATCCTGCCAACTCGCGCTAAATGGCGGTCCTCAAGCAAAAGGCAGCCAAGGCGCAGCGGAAGAAGTTGCGGTTCAATTATTACCATTATTCAGTGGGCAAGATAAAAAATTAATTAATGATTATATTAATGAAAAAATTCCTTACTTAGTTTTCGAGGGATTAATTCATACTAACATGGATGGAAGCCCAATAACTATTCCAGATAAATTGGCATTTCCAACGCTTCAAGAATTAGAAACCGATATCGAAATTTTAAAATTAGCCTCACAACAACAGATTATTTTAGCGCTCCTTAATGAAACAACCTTTGCGTATGACAAAGAGAACGTCGGAAATATTATTAGAATCGTCGCTAATTTTTATGGTGGCGGTACCGAAAAATTACAGAATGAAGATCCTGATACCAGTTCACATTCTGGTAAGGCCATTGTACCTCATACAGAAGACCCTTATTATTCTGCAATCAAAGTTGTTGATGGGCACTCTCCATCCCCATCGACTCTTGTACTCACCGCTCGATGGAATCCTTTATATGAAACGACAAAAGTGATCTCTATTGAGCATGCTCTCACCCTGCTGTCATTAGAAGAAATTATCGCATTAACGACTAATAGCTTTGATTTCCGTCCAGCAAAAACAGCCGGTGAAGGCAAGAGCTTAGGTGGTAAACAGGTTCCCATACTCGAACTCAACAAGGATGGAAAATTGAATATGAACTTTAATCCGGAGCGTTTTTCCGTTAACCCATCCGCCTCAGCATTTATTAAAGATACCTACATTAAATTTAATCATATTACCGAAAAGCTCGCGTTTGATGCTGTCGATCTACAGCCATCCAGAATGATTGTTATCAATAATAAAATAAGCCTACACTCTAGAGATATCGTTAAAGATAACCGCAGGACATTAGTAAGAATTTTTGGCT
Organism: Providencia sp. PROV080; assembly: GCF_033688105.1. Taxonomy (NCBI): domain Bacteria; kingdom Pseudomonadati; phylum Pseudomonadota; class Gammaproteobacteria; order Enterobacterales; family Morganellaceae; genus Providencia; species Providencia sp. PROV080. Next base: position 708,560 of record NZ_CP096346.1, on the reverse strand, counting down.
ACAGAAAAGGAACTGAATACAATATGGTGAGCCAAGACCCACTGATTGTGAAAAGCTAATATTAGTGATTGTTTACCACGACCTCCATTAGGCCGTGGTTTTATTGAATAAGTCAGCTTTCTTCTAAATTATTCGTCATTAAACAGAGTTAAAGCCAAAATTAATGCGTCTTCGCGTCCTTGTTTTGCAGGATAATAATCTTTACGCACCGTAACTTGATGAAAGCCTAATTTATCATATAGGCGCAATGCAGCTGCATTGGACTCTCGAACTTCAAGCCATAATGTCAAAATACCTTTATCAACTAAATCAGTGATCAGTTGTTCCATCAAAAGACGTCCATAACCTTTCCCTTGATAATCAGGATGAATAGCAATATTAAACAGTGTTGCCTCATCTAGGATACACTGTGTTATTGCAAAACCAACAACCTGATTATTAACGGAAATTTTTATGTTATGATATTTTTCACCTTGGTTGCCATAAAAAACACGTTCAGTCCAAGGAAAATCATGACTTAACTTCTCAATTAAGAACGCAGTAGCAAGATCAGACTGCTTTAGTGCTGAAATTTTCGTCATACTGGTAAATCTGCTCCCATAGTGCCCGTTTAGCGCTATTGCTGGTTGCCAGCTCATCTAATACAGGAGAAATAAAGGTTGTTTTTAACCCTTCTGGATGAGATTGGCTGCCTAATACCCAACAATTTATTGTTATTGGTGTTGGAAGCATCGCCAATTGCTCCGAATTAATACAAACCACATCTGTTGGATACACTTTCATCGCTAAAAAAATATCTTTTAACAGTAGGCTGTTTAAATCGAGGTTCTCATCAGTAATAATAATAAGCTTAGTCGAATCTGGAATTCTTACACCACGTTCACCGCGTAATACAGCAGGGTTTCTCACTACCCATTGAGTGATACCCATTTGATTTAAAAGCTTGTCACGTCGTGCCATTAATTTTATTCCAGTCGCTATATTAACAATCACATCTTATCAAAGCGGATTAATAGCGCCAACATAGCAATGCTATTTCCCCATTTTCTGATAAAGTGTGCGCAAAATAATTCAGTTTATATACCATTTGCATTGCAGCTAGGCGTCAACAACGCGACGGCTCGACGTATGAAGAGTATTTAGGAGATAAAAAGTATGTCACTACTGACACCGGCTAGCGAAGTTATCCAACGCCACCTTGAACATTTTACTGATCGACACGTGATTTTAGCCGGTGATATTCAAGATGAATTTGCTGCAACCTTAGAAGCCGCGAGTGTACGAGTTCTCACTAACCAATATCATCACTGGCAAAACCTAAGTCGCTTAATGGGTGAAAATGCACAATTTGCTGCTATTGCCGATGCGGATTTTATCCAACCTTGTAATACCTTAATTTACTTTTGGCCTAAAAACAAACAAGAAGCCTGTTTTCAACTCGATGATTTATGTACTCACCTTGCGGTGGGCAGTCAGATTTTTATCGTCGGGGAAAATCGTAGTGGCGTAAAAAGTGCCGAATCTATTATGGAAGGTATTGCAACATTACAAAAAATTGACTCGGCAAGACGCTGTGGACTTTATTATGGTGAATTAGAGCACCCAACACACTTTGACATTGCACGTTGGTGGCGTCGCTATGAAGTCGAAGAAGTACAAATTCACGCTTTACCTGGTGTATTCAGCCATAATGAATTAGATATTGGTAGTGACTTACTCCTTTCGACACTTAATGAACCGATTACCGGTAACCTTCTCGATCTCGCTTGTGGTAATGGCGTATTAGCTGCTGTAGTGGGTACTCACAACCCAGATGTTACACTGACCCTAAGTGATGTTAGCGCCGCGGCTATTCGTTCTTCTATTGCAACACTGCAAGCGAATCAACTGAAGGGGAAAGTGATTGCAAGTGACGCTTACTCTGATATTCATGATAAATTTGATTGGATAATCTCCAATCCACCATTCCATGATGGCTTAAATACCAACTATAGCGCGGCTGAAAATATCATTTACCAAGCGCCAAAATACCTAAAGAAAGGGGGGCGTTTCCGTATTGTTGCTAATGCCTTTTTACCTTATCCAGATATGTTAGATAAGGCTTTTGGTAGCCATGAGGTTTTGGCAAAAACAGGAAAATTTAAAGTTTACCAAGCGATTAAACGTTAATTACATTAAGCTTTTTTACATTACGGCCAATCAATAATTGTTGGCCGTTTTTACATCAAAAAAATAAAAGTGCAATAAAAAATTATTGACGAATGGCAAAATTAGCCTAAAATCCGCTGCGTGCTATTGCGACAAGATAGTGTCTGATATTGCGAGGGTGGCGGAATTGGTAGACGCGCTAGCTTCAGGTGTTAGTGTCCTTCGGACGTGGGGGTTCAAGTCCCCCCTTTCGCACCAGATAGACTCTCTGTTTTAAGGTCCACATTAGACTTAACAATAATAGCTGAAAATTAACAGTACCTGCGAGGGTGGCGGAATTGGTAGACGCGCTAGCTTCAGGTGTTAGTGCCCTTCGGGCGTGGGGGTTCAAGTCCCCCCTTTCGCACCACTGTTAATATCGTTCACCAAGACTCAAAATTGCCCATCTAACTCATCTGCGTGCAATAACAAACGCTTTTGTCATCACCTCTTTTATCCGCCATCACTAAGTATTATGTTGTAATACCAAAGCAATCAAACTACATAACAGTGCAATAACAGCAGGAACAATTAATAAGTGCCGCGAGCCTCGATTAAACAACATTGCCGCGGTCGCCAGCATGGTGACGATAGTGATAATTTTCAGGCTATTTAGCCCCATATTGCTGAGTAGATAAATCACGCTCAACAAAATAACCGCAAAAACACCCCATAACCCTGCGGCAGAGCGGCGTAAATAAGCGCTTTTTGTTACATTTATTGGCATAGCTACCTCAACAATACAAATGATAATGATTATCAATCATATCTTGTTTTTAACAAAAAACAACCGTTTTGTTGAGGAAACGACACGCGTTTAATCGAAACTTAAAATAACTTATTCATCAAATAGATACACAAAATGTATATCTTCAGGCTCTAACGCAAATAATTCAGGATCAGGCCGTTCAAGTAGCTTACATCCCATATATTGGTAAAAATGCACTGTATTTTCAGAAGGTGTTGCTGATACATACAACCCAGCGGCTCCCTTCTCTTTCGCTAGCTCACAACACTGATTAAATAACATTCCACCTAAGCCTTCACCTCGATAGCGATGGCTAACGTGCAAAAATGATAACTGAAGTAAATTATGTTCTTCGCCACGCCAGACGTTATCTAGGCTTGCCGCTGCGATTAGCTCATCTTGGTCATATACACCAATAAACACCGCGCCATTATCATAACTTTCGAGTAAATGTGGCGTATAAGCTTCAGGCTCACCTTCAGGCCAACCTTTCATATCAAAACGTTGTGCCGATAGCACCAACTTTCCATCTTGATGAAGATAGAGATTTTCGATTAATTCTGTTCTATCAATTGACCAAACGGATGGAATTTCATCACGTTGTAACTCACGTATTTTTCTCATTTTCTAAACTCAATTGTTCTTTACGACTCTCTGCTACACCTTCTAAAGCATGGTAGGCGACAGCACAAAATAATGAATTCAACCGTTTCATATCTCCAAGTAGGCTCACATGTAAGTTGCTAGTATCTAAGCTTTGCATATTTTGTTCATGCAACCTTTCCACATGTGCGTAAGCAAAACGCTGGTTAATAAGACGGAAACGATGTTTTGCCCGTCGTAAACGTTTTGCATTATCAATATCGGCTGAAACAAAAACAGACATCCCTAAATTTAAGTTAGCTTGCAATCGCTCAAGTAATGAATTCAATTCTTTATAGCCTTCATGAGAAAATGAGCGACGATTATCAATGGACTTTTTGACTAGCTCCGATGTCATGCGATGGATGATAGTCGAAGATTGCTGTAAATTGAAAGCGGTATCAATAATTTCAGCCCAACGCCTTGAATCTTCTTCACTCAATTCACTTTGTTGTAATTGTGCGAGATACAGTTTAATGCTGCTATGTAGCATATCCACTTCTTCTTCCAAGCGGCTGATTTCCCTTTTTTGCTCCTTATTGCCATTCAAGACATCGGTAAAGCGCTGTAACATCACGCCCAGCACATCTCCCATACGCAATGTTTCTCGTACAGCATTGGCGATAGCAAGTGAGGGGGTTTCTAATGCGCTTTTATCTAAATAACGAGGCGCTATTTCTTGCTCCATTGACGGAACAATAGGGATTAATTTATTACATAGCCTCGCCATTGGACCCACAAAGGGTAGCATGACTAAACAGCGAGCTAAGTTATAAAAGACGTGAAAATAGATCACGATTTCGGCTTCATTAAAGCCATAGTGGCTAATCCATTGTGCAATGGGTTTAACCCAAGGTAGCACGACGGCACAACCAATTAATTTGAATAGTAAGCTCCCAAGGACAACTTGCCGCGAGATCTCATTTTGTCCGCGGCTACTCATCATCGCGAGTAAACCACTACCTATATTGGAGCCAATGACAATACTTAAACTAATGTAGAGTGGTACTAAGCCTGTCGCACTCAACGTGGCTGTTAATAGTACAGCCGCTAAACTGGAGTAGCTCACCATAGCAAATAGCGCGCCCACCAGCAGCGCTAAAACCACATCGCCACTCAACGAGGTAAAGATAGCTTTCACTGCGTCAGCATGAGTAATCGGCTCTGCCGATGCCACAATTAACTGTAGTGCAAGTAAAATTAAGCCTAACCCAATACCAACGCGCCCAATTTGACCCGCCCTATTTTTCTTCTGGCTCAAAAAGGTTGATACCCCGACCAGAATTAACAGAGGCGATAACCAAGAGAGATCAAAAGTTAACACCCTCGCCATTAACGCCGTCCCGACATCGGCACCAAGCATAATAACCATTGCAGGCGTTAATGAAATTAGCCCCTGAGAAACAAAAGAGATCACAAGTAATGCTGTTGCATTACTGCTTTGAACTAATGCGGTGACCCCTACACCAGAAAGAAAGGCGCTTGTTCTTCGATTGACGCTTTTCCCTAAAATTCGGCGTAGATCAGCACCAAAAACCCGCATAATACCGGTACGGACAATATGAGTCCCCCAAACCAGCAATGCGACAGATGATAAAAGATGTAAAAGTGCCAGCATTGAAACCCTATGACGTGATATTTGTTATAGTTAAGACAATGGTGATAAAAACTATATGAGTGTTTTTTAGCGGAAGAAAATAGCCTTCCTCACTCTTGATGGATGAGCTAATTAGATAACTAAAAACATTATCTTATTAAATGAAATCGTACAATCATACCTTGTTTTTATTGTTTTTCAAAAAGTTAACAACAAATTACTCAGTCGTTGTATTGGTGATAGAGCCGTTTAATCTCTCATAATCAGCTCAAACGAACTCAGACACCTAATAATTTTTTATACCTGAATCGATGAATTAACGCAAAACAGTTAATGTAAGAGAGCGTAAATCGAGGGAAAGAAGATAAGACAATAAATAAAAAACCCTCTACAACTTCCTATCATAGAGGGTTTAGCTTACAGGGTTGGTTTATTGTTTCAATCCCATGGCATCACGCATGGTAAAGAACAAATCGGTTTGGTCAGTCAATCCCATGACGTTAGCAGCATGTGGGCCATATGCTGCAACACGTAACTGCGATCCGGTATGCTCTTGTGAATCTTCTTCAGAGTTACCGTAGTTAACGACCATGACGGAACCATCTTTTGTGATCAATGCTTGTGTTAAGCCTGTAGACTTGGTTCCTTCAGGAATAATTTGGCTAGAATGAGCATGGTCAGCAGTAACAATCACCAATGTATCACCATGTTTTTTCGCAAATTCTAAACCAACCTGTACGGCCTCATCTAACGCCACTGTTTCACCAATTTGACCACATGGATTAGCCATATGGTCTTGTTTATCAATCGAAGCACTCTCAACTTGCAAGAAGAAACCATTAGGGTTGGTTTGCAACAGATCGATTGCTTTTTGTGTCATTTGAGCCAACGTTGGCGCATTTGGATCTAACTTAGAATTCGGTTTACACTCAAGCGGCGGATTATCAATATTGCCATGATATGTCGCTTTAGGGCCTTCCCAAGCAACAGCCATATTACCGTCATGGAATAGGCCTAAAACAGGTTTGTCTTGGTTAGCAACAGTGACTGCATCTAAGGATTTCGCATCACGAACAATATTAAAGCCGCGTTCTTTCGCTTGCTCTTCTAAGGTTTTACCTTGGTAATCACCCGCTTTTGCAACTTGCTTAAAGCTCTTCGCACCACCCCCTAACGTGACATCCGCGCGGGTAACCAGTAGTTGCTCAGTGATTGAACCACGACCACCATTCTCTAAGGCATTGGTTGCACATTTTTCAGACGTTTCTTCAGGCCCATAACATTTACGACCTGTCACATGAGAAAATTGTGCAGCAGGTGTCGCGTCTTGCAACTCAGAAGTCGTGACATTACCAGTCGCTTTACCATTACGTTTAGCAATTTCAAGTAAGGTTTCATGGTCTTTACCAAATACATCTATCCCTAAGGCGCCATTATAGGTTTTCACGCCTGAAGACCAAGCGGTGGCTGAAGCGGCTGAATCTGTCACATAATCCGGCTTTTGCGTCTTTTTATCTAATGCATAGTGAGTATATTGACCCGTGATAGGCAACGCATCAATGCCTTTAAAGAAACCACCTGCGCCTTCTGCATAGTTACGTGCGACGGTAATTTCAGAGTCGCCCATACCATCACCAATAAACAGAATCACGTTTTTCGCCTGCCCGTTATGGAGCGCAGATTTCATAATATCTGTTTGTTCTTGGGTTAAACGACGAGCCCCACCAAATTGGGTAATATCACCTTGTGCAGCTCGGTGTTGTAAAGCAGCATCATCTTTAGACGTGGATGCGGAGGCGGGAATAATACTGCCAAAAACTATTGAACTTACTGCTACAGCTAGAATCGATTTCATGCAATGATTCATCATAATCATTTCCTTGCCAATAAAAGAAGTTAAATATGTAATTGCTTCAAATAATGACTGGCATGCTAATCCTACTAGATGACAGTTGAATGACGCTTTTGTGTCGAAAAGAAGACGATTGTCATAATAGACGAAAAAAAGCAGTCCAATAAAGACTGCTTTTTGCATTTTCTATCACTAATAGATGACATTATTATTTCGGTGGTTCAGCCATCAAATAACGAGTCCCTTGATATAAGGTTTCACACCAAGAAACATAATCATGGCCACTCGGAAGCTCTTCGGCCTCCACTTGATACCCTTTATGCTTTAACACATCCAATAATCGATAATGATTTTGGATTATCCCACCCCAACTACCACGCTGTTCGAATAACCCTGCCTCAAGATAAAAACGCAACGGTTTTTTCGACATTTGTTCGATTTCGCGGATTAGCCATTCAGGATCTTTGCCTTTAGGTGCCCACCAATAAGAACCGGACATACTGAGCACATTCCCGAATAATTCAGGATGTGACAGAGCATTCCAAGTCGCCCCCAAACCACCATAACTCGACCCCGCAATAATGGTGGATTTTGCAGGCGCTTGAATACCTTTGGTTGCTAAAACAGGCATAAGCTCTTTAGCAAGCATAGCAGGGAACTCAGCGTTTGGTGGTAGCTCCACATTTCTGCGCTCAGAGCTAATGCTATCGACAAATACCACATACATCGGTGGTATGGCTCCTTCTGACATCCACTTATCAAAAAACTCAGCCATTTTGTATGTTTGTAGATAGATTTGCCCATCTAACAAAACGAATACGGCAGGTTGTTTCATGGCCGCCTTAGGGCGATACACATAAATTTGTCGATCATTATTCAGCACATTGCTGTGGAAGCTAAATGATGTCAATTGACCATTAAGTTGATGACCTTCTATCTGAGCAAAATGACATTGACGTTTTTCGGGTGATAGTGACAATAATGAAAAACGATTATAGCGATCATTTAGCAGTGATGGGATCGCCTGTGCGTTGAAAGGATCCGCTTGTGCTGTTGCTAGAATTGCCTTGCGCTGCGCAAAACCACCTTCTGTCACTTTTGGCACATCTGGCGCAATTTTATATTGCGATAACGTATCATTCGGCACGATAAAAGTGCGGTACCAAATATCCGTATTCGGTATATGAGCCATAGTCTCATGGTTACCTGAAGGGGCACCTAAAATATAAGCATTCGCTTTTGCTCCACGCCATAAAAAAGTGACTTTCTGCTGCCCTTTCTTATACTCCTCAACGAGCGGGGTGCCCTGCTCTTTCACCTCTCGCCAAAAAGCATCTGTCGTTTTCTCCTTCAGGTGTTTATCAATCAATGCCTGTAACTTAGGGCTATCAATTTTATTTTCTGCCTCAATCGCCAAAGGCTGGTAATTCGATAAGTTGAATTTAAGATTCCATGGCTGAGCAGGGGCGCCCTGTAAATTGAGATAATATTGCCCCTGAGCAGGGACAATATAAGAGACGGAGTGAGGCTCTGCGTGTGGCATTTTTTGCAGCAGAACACGGATTGGTGTTTTAGTACTGTCAGTAAGTACGATATCTGAGATCCCATCCCCCTCTTGGCGGATATACTGTTTATCGGAAATTTCAACGAATAAACAGCTATGACCTTCACTATCATGAATACCCTGAATCGAAGAAGATAATTCATCTAAACGAATACACTCCGATACCGCCGCCATCGCAGATGACGAAAATAAAATACAACCAATTAAAGGTAACGATTTCACATCAACTTCCATTGAGAGCTAATTTAATAGCGAACATTACTATCAAATTAATATTTCAAACTCAATGATTGAGATAATGTTTTTCCATAAATTGGTGGAACAATTGCAACACACTCAATAAACGATGCCTTTGTTCCGGCGTTAAACGTAAATAGCGGCGTGTTGCAGGAATTCGGCACACCAGCTCTGAAGCGGTAAAAGGTTCTATCTCACAAGACCAAACACCATTACGAATATGCAAATGACAATCATTAAAATCGAGCTCGGCTAACGTTTGCGAAATGATCGGATACTGTTGCAATAAACTAATGAGTTTTTGTCCTTCTTCATCTTTAGAGACAAAGTGAATATGTTTACGGCGTAAACTCCCCGTGGTTTTCACCGAAATCTGTGCATTGATAGCCTCACCACAATGCCCAGTCACAGAAAAGCGGCTAAATACAATAAAAGCCATAAATAACGTTTTAACGCGTTCTGTCACTTGAACAGTCAGTTCACCGTGTGGATGTATCAGGAGCTCCCCCGGAGCTCCCCATTCACATTGATACGGTAAAATATCACGCTCTAGTCTATTCAGTGTTAAGCCTTGTTGATAGCCAGCGGGTAGACGTTTTTTACTTAAACGTTGCCAAATAGAGCATTTAGGCGAGGTTGCGTAATGGTTCAACTTTCACCCCCTTCAACTCTTCTTCGGTAAATGTACTGGATAACACCTGCTCAACTGAAACCGGTTTAAACGGATTCACTTTTTGTACAAACACGGTCCAAATTAAAGCATAGCTTGCGGTTAGCCCTAACATAATAATAAAGGGAATATACACATCTGACTTGTTCATACCTGGTGGCGTAATATAGACGATCGCTAAAATAATCCCGACACTAGAAATAATTTGTGGAATTGGGAAAAACGGCGAACGATAAGCACGGTGCAAATCAGGGCGACGAATGCGCAGTGAAATAACCGAAATCGTAACTAATAAATAGGCGGTTCCCCATGAACAGACGGCTGCTAGCACGAGCGGAATGATCCTATCTAAATCACCTTGAATTGCGAATGTATGTAAACAAGGGATCATTACCGCAACCAAAATCCCAAAAACTGGTGTCTTAAAACGAGGGTGCAGATAAGCAAAAATACGCGGTAATGCACCATCAAGAGCCATACCATAAAGAATACGAGGCACTGCCGCCATCAGGGTATTAATCGTTGCTCCACCCGCTAACAATAACGCAATACCAATCCAATATTTACCAATATCACCAAAGACTTGACCAGCAAAGGCAGGGATCGCCATTGGGGTTTCTAACAAACTAATATTATTCGCAGGGTCCACAATAACGTTTTCAACTTGATTGGTCATGGCCGCACCAAATAAGAACATACAGAAAGCGACACCACATAACCCAGTTGCCATAGCACGAGGGATCACTTTGGCTGAATTCTTAATTTCAGGTGCCATTGGTGTCACCAACTCACAACCCACAAACATGAACATTGCCATACCAACAAAGCTCAATACTAATGTCGGGTCCGCAACATTTAAACCGAGTCCAAACCACCCTTCAACAGAAGCATGGAAAGGCATCATTAATCCGCTGATACTGAAGATGACCAACGTACTCCACATCGCAAAAGTCAGAACAACTTCTACTTTACTAAAGGCTTCAATGCCAAATGCATTCAACAAACCAAAAGTAATCACTAAACCGACACCAACCATCCAAGATGTATTACTACTTTCCATCACGGTATTGAGACTCTCAAAATTCACCAATGCCATGATCCCTGACAAGATTGTTTCAGCCGTTCCTGCAAAGACATGCACAATCAAGTAGGCCGATAACGCCCCCGTGATTGCCCAGAAACGCCCCATACCACATGAAATATAATCGTAAACAGAACCTGATGTTGGCAAAATAGCCGCGGCTTCAGAAAATGTCGTCAACTGGGCTTGCATCATGATAAAACTCAGCAACACGGCTAGCGCAAAAGTATCACCACCAATTCCGAAACCGCTTGTCACCGTTAAGATGACAGGGCTTGCCATAATCACGCCCACAGAGCTAGCGAGAGTGGTTGGAAATCCCACCTTCCCCTTTTCAATGTGTGACGTTAATTTTGAGGACATATTCATTTTGCTTCCCTCTCTTTCTCAGTACGCAGTCAAGATTGTGAATTTTTTGTAAAAATAGAGTGACTGTATTGCAACTATAGAAATAAGCATAAACATGCCGCTATCGTCCTAAAGGACGATACCCATAGGGAGGGATAATTTCGAGGAGACATACGAAAAGTACCGAGTAAATGACATCAAAAATGAATAAACCAATAAATATCAATGAATAGCAACCTGAGCGTTCATTAATATATTAATAAATAATCAACGAAATATACTGATTGGCGAATTGGTTGAACTGGCTTATGACCGATGAAGTTCAAATATTGTAATCAAGCTCACGTTATTAACATGTTTATTTTATGTTAACGAAAATTAATTGCATGATAATAATTGGACCAACTATGGAAGGGAATATGATGAAGACACCCTCTTTGTGCTACCACCAGCGAACATTGATTAACTGTTGCTTGAACACAATTGCTCATATTATTCCTGTTTCAGCATCCGTTTATTATTTGGTGGACGATCTTTGGCAACCTGATAACCATGTGCTCTATGGGATCAGCTCTCGTATGCATCAAGATTATTTGAAACATTTTTATCAATTAGATCCGTTACACCCTGATAAATTCCGTGGTGATGATCTGCGTTTAGTTAGAATGGCGCCGGACATGAAACAACAAAGCCAAGAATTCTATAATGATTTCATGAAGCCCAACAACATCACTGACATGGCAGAAATATTTATTCGCCGTAAAAACAAAATTATTGCGGGCATTTCTGTCTTACGCGATACGCCATTTCAACAACAAGAAGTGATGCGACTCAACGCCATCCTACCTGTCGCTGAATTAATGACATTTGATATTTTACCTGACTCGTTAGTTTCTTATACGCCGAAAGAACAAGAAATCATTCACTTAGTACGAGAAGGAGCAAGTAACAAGCGCATTGCCATACAACTTGGCGTATCGCTATCTACTGTCAAAACGCATTTACGCAATATTTTCACTAAAGCCAATGTTAGTAACCGTACAGAACTCGTTTCATCCGGTTTTATTATTCGCCAAGAAAAGATGCTGTAAGTGCTTAGACACAGCCCTTAATGAATTCATGGAAAAACCAATATATTTGATTCATTGACCATCACAATTATTTGTTTATTTAATAATACAACATGGGAGTAAATGCATTGGCAACGCCCCTATTACGTTACTCTGCAAATAGGCTTGAACACCAATGCATTTCATTCTTAAATAAATACGTTCACTATCATACTCAATGAAGTATTAGGCAAAGTCCTGTTATTCAACTAACGCCATGACATTAAGGGAAGTACTTTTCAACTAGCGCATAAAGGATCGCAACCGTCTCAACATCAGCAATACCATCATAGTTTTCTGGTCTAAAGTGAAGCTGAAAAGCGCGAATTAGCATTTTATAGCCATTATCTGTATTCGCTTTTGAAACGTCATACCCATAGCGTTTTAGCTTCTCTAAAATTTCTGCTTTTGCTGGTAATCCCCCGTTATATTTCTGCATATAACAAGATTTAGTTGCCTCATCATACCAAGCCCCAATTCCAGCATCATAAAGTTGTTTCCAAGGAAACGCTGCACCGGGATCACTTTTACGCCCATCAGGTGCAATATCCGCATGTCCGACAATATTGGTAGGAGTAATATCAGGGTAACGTTCGATAATATTGCATGCTAATTGTTTGATTGCTTCAATCTGCACTTCATTATAAGGCGGAAAAAGAAAATTCCCGTTGTTATCTTGAGCTTCATTGACAATTTCAATACCTATCGAAGTATCGTTCAAGTTAGTTCTACCGGCCCATGTACTCACGCCTGCGTGCCAAGCTCTTTCATTTTCATCAACTAAATTAAAGACCCTCATCTCCTTAAATCCAGCATTTGTATACATTTTATCTGTTGGGTCGGGAACTAAATAATGAGCACTTACACCGGCATTTCCTGATAATGCATTAACTGAACCTTGAAAATTCAAAGCAGTATAATGCATGACTAAAAACCTTACTCTACGATTAAAACCTTTTATTGAACGGTACGCATTGTAATCGACTTTTAACATTATCATGCCCTCATTGATACTGAATTAGCCTAACAAGGATAAAATTAAAACTGATTATCATCCCCTATTGTTGTCGGGATAAAACCAATATTAATTTCGCTGGAAAAAGTAGTTCACTCTGTCAGTGATATTCAGATAACTCATCTCAATTTATCAAATAGCTTTTTGACCATCTCTGCATTATTTAATGTAAAAAAATGCAATCGCTTGTTCTCTTTTATATACTCTTCGATAAGAAATTGAGTAAGCTGAATACCAAATTCCCTATGGTTATTAATATTACTCGATCTTATGTGTTTCTTTATCCATAATGGATAATCGATCGTATTATTTTTCAAAAACGACTCGATAAAACTAAAGTTAAGTATAGGCATCATTGATATCGTAATAGGGCTATCATTCCCCAATTGCATTTTCATATAAGAAAATGCATTTTTATTCAAACATAATTGACTAATCAGCTCTGTAACGCCTAATTGCAATTTTTTTCTTAGCCAATCAATCTCCCTTTCAGGCGTGATACTTTCTTTGTGATAATCAGGATAAACACTGGATTTTATCATTACTTCAGGGTATCGCCCCCGAATAAAATCAATAAGCTCTATGCCATAATTAAATGGGAGTTTCTCATCAAAACGGTGTCTATCACCCCGAATGACAAACAATTCTGTTATATCATTCTTTAAATACTCTTCAATAATAAAACATAACTCACATTCATCTTTATTATTAATCGCAACATGAGGAACAACATTTACATGAGTAAGGTTCTTTAATTGACAACACGTGTTATAGGTATCTCGCCATTCAGTTTTACCTATCTCAGTATTCACTGTATAGAATAGGGGCGTTAACGCTTCAGTATTTTTTAGCAAACGTTCTAATGTATTATCTATTTTAGGCATAGCACTGATTTCAAAGCTCAAGGCTGTTTCCATATACCCTCGCTCTCTAACATTTCGCCAATACGGCTTCACTCATTCATTAATCATAAGTAACGTCATCTCCAAAAATAAAACAATCGAATATTTAAAATAGAGGTCATCTTATACCTTTAATCATTTTATTAAACGTTTATAGATGACGTGAAACACGGTTTCTCAACTCACTATTCTAGTGAGAAAAAACGGATTTATTTTAGTTTCATATTCAATGACTTTATCCTTTTCCTTGTATTTAAATTATAGTTCATCATAAGAGGACAACTAAAATATTTCAACAAACAAAATACGTATAAAATAAGTTGTGTTTTTCCATCAACTCAGTCATGGCGCATACTCACGAACTCATCGAACAGACAGAATCAATCAATATTTAATTAATTACGAGGTTGATATAGGAAATCAAACGATTAATTTCATTATTATTATCGTTTATGATTTTGAGAATTAAAAATGGTGAGAGTGAACTCAAAAGATGAAGAGAATCATAAAAAAAGCATATATTAAATATCGTTTATACTGACTCGTTATACGTGTTAATATCAATAAAAAATGGTGAGAATCAATCCTTTGATTTTCACCATCGTCAAACACAATTCAAATTAAATATACTCAAAGATTAATACACCACCACCACTCATATTACCTACCGATGCATTAGCCCTATTTTTTCCTAATGTCATACCAATATCTAATGTTTTATTCGTAATGCCTTGTAGAGTGGTAATCAACTGTTTTTTATTATCCACGGATAACTCACCATACCAACCCGATGACGTGTTACCTAAATCTAAACTAGTACGAGTTGGATTAGCACTATCAATGGGTTTTGATGGTCGGTAAGTCACTTTAATATTACCGGGATGAGTACAACTCACCGTTATTGCTTTAGTCAGATTTTTACCTTCTGCTAATGACTGAGGTAATGTACCAAAATTAAAATCTAATTGCGTTTTATCAACTCGACAAGTATTCACCACTGTGACATAAAAGTTTAACCTTGCTGAGTTTTTAGGCTGGATTAGCGCAACGGAACTTAACCATTTACTAGGTACCTCCGGATTCCTTACCCCAAACAAAGTTGTATCCACTTGAATAATATGCGGTGTATTTCTAATCGGTAAATTTGTATTACTAATTAACGTTACTGCCGTTTGCCCACTAAAAGCCATTGGCGTATAAGGTACTGAATTGCACACTGCACGCCCGACATTACCTGCACTTTGACCTATTTTGGCGTATTGAGTATTAGGATATCCCGAAATTGATCCCAACGATTGAGGTAAAACAATTCTAAAATCAAATGCCTCCCGCGTTACAGGATCCACATACCTGACGGTATTGGGTACGATAACATACTGCACGTTAATTGAATTAGGAGAACCACCATAAGGAGCACAGGCACGAGTCCCCCAAGCATATTCTGTCATTCTTCCGCCAGAGCTACTTAAAATGGCATTCAACGTTAAGTTTACACCATTAAAATTAGCCCCCGTCCAAGTTGTATTTGCGGTAAACTGAGTGCCGTTATATCCCATGACAGTCCAATCATCAGGGTCTCCAGCGGAGCTAATATTTGAAAAAGCAAATAATACGACTGGTAGTAAAGAAAAAATTTTTTTCATCATAAGACCTAATTCAGATTTATAAATAACTCATCAAAATAGCCACCGTACTGTCAAAGCTACCTTCAGTTAATAGTGATTTATCAGGTGTAATTAACGATGCACGAAGAATAAATGAGCCTTCTAGCTCATGACTTCCAAAAGGGATCCATTTATTTAAATCAAGATTAGTATTTTCTTTTGTCAACGAAATACCTAATCCCTCCTTTGATGTGCGTAAGACATTATTACCTACCTGTGTATAAGTGCCATATTTTGTCGGATATAAATATATGTTCATCACTTTATTAGCGGGTACTGAACTACCCGCGCAGCTATATTTAAGTTGAATATCTTGATAAGCAGTTCCACTCTCTACGTCAGAAAAATCAACGTTATCAAAGTTCACAAACAAGGGTGATTGATTATTATTGCCTAAAACGGTACAGACCGGAGCAACAATCGTGGCACTAATATTTATTCTGACATCGGCACGACCGCTATTAAAATCAGCGGCAAGACTCCAATTGGATAGAAACAATAATAATAAGAGTAACCGTCTTGTCTTTATCATATTATTTCCTCTTATTAATTATAATTAACCATAACACTTGCTGTGCCATGAATAGTGCCAGGTTTAGCGAAATCACCTTTAGTTAAAAAAGCATTTAAAACTAATTCTGCTTTACTATCATTAGTCACCTGTACTTCTAAAGGTTGATTAAATGATATAGGCTCTCCACTCATGCTTTCTAGACCGACAATGAGACCAGTTCCACCTTGCGTTTTCAAATAATCAACACCATTTCGCCTATAGACATTAGTAGAATCTAATGAAATTTTTATAATCTTATTCATCAGTGTCGGTGTACAATTTTGAAATTCAATTGAAAATGATTTTTTATCCGAGATATTGCCACCGACTTCAATATAGCCTAATGAATAAGGTATAAATTGAACTATTATCTCAGATTGTTTAATTTCACATTTCTTATCAACTAAATTACCATTAAAATTAATAACCAATTCACTGGCAAAAGTGGGAGATACCATCAAGCTAAGTAATATGACCAGTATTTTTTTAATCATAGTCTAGCTCCATAATCACTGCTCTACCCTTAATGTTTTTAGTCTGTAGATAAACATTATTTTTCCCCGAGAATAGCGTCTGAGGTGCCATCACTTGCTGATTACCTTCAAGCACTTTCGCTTTTGCCTGTAATGGAATTTTTATATTATTATCATTAAACAAACATTTATCTAGCTCAATAAAAAAGAAACTTCCAACATATTCATTAGCTAAAATGACACACGGAGAGTACATTAAACTTATTTTAAAATTCAGTTTCCCACTTAATTCATTCATCTTCATTGCAGATGTCACATCATTCGAAGGAAAATAATTATTTTCCTCATACTGAGTGGCCATGCTACTAAATGAAATAAATAAAGTGTAAAACACTAAATAAAAATACTTCATTGCACTCTCACTTTGTTAGCTCTGAAATTTATTGTTTATCAGCTTTACAGACAGATGCATTACAGTTAAATGAAACTGTTGGTCTTCCGCCATAGTCGTTAATATAAGTAAGATAAGGCTTTTGAAAATGAGCAGTCTTGACTTGATAAGAACCAAAAGGTTCGATCATAAACGAATCAAAGGCGCCATTTTCTGACTTATTTTTATCACCGGCTAAGCCTATCACGGTCAAATAAAAAGGTGATGTATTTTTAACCACATAACCATTACTGACAGATTGTAACTCTAAATCTAAAGCCCAATTAGTTTTTGCCTTATCTAAAATTGCCTCTGGGCGATAGAATAATTTAATTCTTGACTGTAATGCGACCTGCATCACATTCGGTTTATCACTTTTAGGAGGGATCTCTCTTAAATTAAAGTAATAAACAGACTCTCTATCTTTCGGTAACTTAGATACATCCGTCGTCGAGATTCGAATCATACTTTTGACGTTTGGTTCCAAACGTTGAACCAATGGTGTTGCAATTAACGGCCCTGTTGTTAATTTATTACCATTTTTATCATCAATCCAAGCCTGAGCTAAATAGGGTAAAGTATCACTTTGATTCTCAATATTAATAACAACGGGATTAGAACTCCCTTCTACAATCGCTCTTGTTCTATCAAGAGAAACCGCGGCCATGCTGTTATGTGCTATAAATAATAGTGGAATTAACAATAATTTATATTTCATAAAAATTCTCTATTTCTCACAAATTAAAATAATTTGATTTACATTATCTAAGGTGGGTAAGGTCGTACTACATTGTGTTTGATTAGACCAGTTGATATTTAACTTTTCTTCTGATTGAACAGCTGTTAACCAAACTAATCCATTATCACTTACAATTCCGACCTCTCGCCCTTTTTCATTTAATACCTGAGAACCAAATGGTGGTGACCCTGAGTTATCAGACATTTTAATCGTTGCAAATAATTTAAACCCTTTATCTGCACTTATTTTTCTATATCCAATAGCGCCTTCCGTTAATGCGATATCATAAATTGTATTTGATGATTCAATATTATCGGGTAATTTACTCATATCCACATTGTAACTATTTTTATAATAGTTAGTCATGTTAGGAATAACGCCAATACCTAATCCATTCGTCACGGTTGTACCATTATTTAAAGGAACATCCGCAATATTATTTGTGTCTATCATTAGCCTTGAGGCAGAAGAATATGATGAACTGTGTAAAGCTACACCATGTTGCGTCAATGTCACCCCACCATTGAGCCCTAATCCTAAACTACTATCCCCTTTATCCGAGATAGACATATTACTATTGATAGATCCATAGCGTGTCGGTAAATCATACATTCCAGCAAGTGTACTTTGTTTTTTGGCATCTTTACCGTAGCTTGTCGATGCACTTATATTATAGTAGTCATTATCATCTGTTAAATTAGACACTGAAACACGCGAATTATAAGTATCGTTATATTTCATTGTATCAAAAGTATAAAACTGCTTACCAAATGGTACAGAAAGCATTAAGCTAATTTGGTCATCATATTTATTTTGATAATAGCTTCTATTTGCTGACAATGTAATACTTCCTCCCTGTAGTTTTAAGTAAGGAAGATTGATACTTTTACCTATATTAAGACCATATTGATGAGTTTGACCTCTATCCCAATATTGTTGCAATTGATAATTTAAATTTATATTAAACTCCCCTAAGCGCTTAGAGAGCGTTATTTGATAACGTTCTTTTTCGCTATCAACAACCCTATCATCTCTTAAGTCTAAATATTGGGATAATGTATAGTATTTTCTATCCGTAAATCGATACCCTGCAAAAGTTAAGTCCATATCGTAGTCATCGAATGTTTTCGAGTAATTAACACTGTATGAATTACCTGAAGGACTATCATGATCTAATTGTGCGAACGAACGCGTAATATTCACCGAAAGTGCACCAAACCGATTCATAAAGCGACCAACACCTAATGAAACCTGTTGATAGCCTTGGCTAATATCTGTTGCACCGTTTAACGACCAATTATTATTTAAACCGTGAGAAGCCTCTGCTCTAAAAAAGAACACACCACGATATACCGAATGATCCACTTTTGTCGGTTGCCCCGCAGATACGTTATATCGCGTGGTGCCCGGACGCGTTAAATACGGTACATTCGAACTACTTACTGTAAATTGTTGCTCAGTACCATCCTGCTCAATAATTTTTACGTTAAGCTCACCACGCGTTCCACTGTTTAATGATTGAATCTTAAATGGTCCAGCGGGTACATTTCCATCGTACAAGACACGTCCGAGTTGTGTAATGACCACTCGCGCATTCGTTTTAGCTATACCTGTTATCTCTGGTGCATATCCACGTAACCTTGGTGGTAACATAGAATCATTAGTGAATAAGGATAATCCTGTAAATTTAATTGGCTCTAGAATTTGTGAGGGGGTTGTACTCTCACCAATCACTAATTTTGAATCTAGGGCTTTTATGTTTCTATATAAATAAATGGCATTAAATAAAAAATTACGTATTGTCGATGTTTTACCATTGGAATTTTGTTTTTGATAATTACCATAGTATTCACTACGTAGGCGCCATGCCCCCATATTGGCGCCAAGATATCCACTAATGGAAGCAATCTGATTCTTTAAGCTATCCCGATCACTATATTGATAGTTTGCATTATAATCTAATAACAACCCGCTGATACCCTCATCCCACAATGATTTGGGTAACCAGTTATTATCCATATATTCGAGATATAATTGTGGGATATTCAGCGTCACAGTGCCTTCGGATAAATTGGGGACGACACTGACCCCTTTTAATGCCGAAAAATCAATACACGCCCCATCATTCCAATAGGTTAATTGGTCAATATACTTTTCTTTAATACCTAAGCTATTAATGTATGACTTATCAATGCACACATCACTGACAGAGGCATCTGTACTATCACCAATAATTTGAATAGGAACTGTAGACTGCGTCAATTGAGTACTATTTATAATGATGTTAAAGAAATAAGTTCCCGGTAGAATAAAATTAGGATTTTTAAATCTTGAGACGTCAATGTTCGCTTTATCTTCGCTATCAAGTATATCGGTATTAAACTCTACAGAGTAAGACACTTTAGTCAAACAAAGCATCGATACCATGAATATCGTTATTTTTTCTTTTGTTGATAACATCATAAATACTCATTAGATTAATAGTAATCGATATCAAATGTAATGATACTTGAGAATTCTCCTAATTGAGGCTTTAGCTTATCAACAACAATAACCTCAGATAAAAAGTCTAGTTGCTGTTCATTAATCGATTTTGTTTTCCCGGATATTCTTTTTAAGTTATAAATTGGGTAGTATTGATTAGGTTTAACAACATCGCTTCCACTTAATATATAAATAGCTAAACCATCGGCATCATTAAATTTAAAGCCATTAAAATTATTTGTTGCTGGACCCGTAAACTTTATTCGTACAGGTGATTTTTCATCATTAAAGTAAGAGTTTGATAATTGGCAATTCTTTAAAATTATTTTAAATGGTTTCTTTATCTTATTTTCTTCTAACTTGCTTAAGGCATAGGCACCAAAATCAATAATTTGGTCTTTACTCGTCAATTGAATTGAGCAACCAGAAGCGAGTATCTCTCCTTTTACTGTTGCCTGTCCCCAATTCATTGCAGCTAAGACTGGCATACTGAAAATAGGTGAGAATAACAGGGTAATAATCAGCAAGCTTTTCATAGTATTAATTTTTCAAATTATAGGCTCCTTCGCCTAATAGTGAAGGAGCCTGTATAACTTACTGGTATGCGATTTCGAAAGTAGAGATCGTTGAGAAATCACCTGCTGTTACAGCATTAGCACCCGCCTTCTTAACGAAAGCAGAATAAGTCAATGTATTATCACCATCACGTAGGTTCAGTGCCGCAGGAGTTCCAAAAGTAATATCTTTGATACCAACTGCAACGTTTGCTGCGCTACCCGATGTTGCTAAAAGATTTTGACCTGCAATTTTGCTAACACCATCAAAAGTGATAGTTGCAGTCTTAGTAACTGTGATTGGGTTTTGTGGATCTGTATCGTCAATAGAAGTCAAAGAACAATTTTTCAGGTTCAATTCAAAATTTTTGTATTTTGAATCGCCCGCATTTAATTGGCTTAGAGATAGTTGGCCAAAATCAACAACCGTTGCTGTACCGCCTTGACCCGCATCTAGGTTACAAGGAGTATCACGAACTTCACCTTTAAAAGTCACGGTTCCTGAGTTAACATCTGCAAGTGAAGCGAAAGATGTGGTTAACATAGCCGCTGCTAATACAGCCATAGCTTTATTTAATTTCATACTATTTCCTATCAATGTTTTAAGTTTAATTATAAATTGAATAATAAAATTAAGACTATTTAATTACTCAACACAGATAAACATATCTGTATTAGAAAGCGTTTTAAATAAAACACTTTCTAATACATAAAAATTAGCGAAGTCCATCCCCATTAGCTATAAAGCTAAAAGGTTAATTTGGTATATTAGAAAGACAATACAGCTAAATTTAATTTAACTTTCACCTATACTATAAAGATTCTTTAAACAGAAATAGGCTATGACTTCATAGCATATAATCTTTTGGCGTTATATGACAATCATCAGACTTAAAGAATGACGAATATGAAATAAAGTCTAACAATGACACATTCATCACTGATAGTATAAATGTAAAATCTGATAATGAGAGTGTATTATAACCTCTTTCATACCGTGATATTTGCTGTTGACTTACACCTATTAATTTACCAAGCTCTGTGTAATCCCCCCGAAAAATCGCAGCAGTTATTTATAGAAAATTCTATTAAAATAAACTCAAGGAGTTTTCTATGCGTAAATCAAAATTCACTGATAGCCAGATATTGGCAATCATTAAACAAAATGAAAGTGGTATGCCCGTTCCAGAACTCTGCCGAGAACATGGTGTTAGCTCTGCAACATTTTATAAGTGGCGAGCTAAATTCGGCGGTATGGATGCTTCGTTGATGAAGCGAATGAAAGAACTCGAAGACGAAAACCGTCGGCTCAAAAAAATGTATGCGGAAGAACGTCTCAAAGCTGAGATTCGTTTGGAGGCGCTTGAGGGAAAGTTATAAAGCCATCTCATCGTAAGGAGATGGCTAAGGCTGCCGCAATTAAGTATGACATAAGCATTCGCTTTGCTTGCTTGTGCATGAATGTGAGCGAAAGCTGCTTTTACTATCAAAGTAAACTTAATGCTGAAAACGATCAGATTGCTGACTGGCTAATACGCCTAACCGAAAACAAAAAACGTTGGGGGTTTGGTCTATGTTTCTTGTATTTACGCAACGTAAAGGGCTTCGCATGGAACCACAAGCGCGTTTATCGAATTTATTGTGAGTTGGAGCTTAATCTTAGAATTAGGCCTCGCAAACGCTTAAAACGCGATAAGCCTGATGCCCTCAGTGTGCCTGTAGCCATTAACCAAGTATGGTCTATGGATTTTATGTCAGACAGCTTAGCCAGTGGCCGCAGCATTCGAACCTTTAATGTCATTGATGATTTTAATCGTGAATGCTTAGCGATTGATGTTGATTTATCGTTGCCTAGCGCACGAGTTATTCGGTCGTTAGAACAAGTCATCGAGTGGCGCGGTAAACCCAAAGCGATACGATGCGACAACGGACCAGAATATATTTCAGGAGAGCTAATAAACTGGGCAACACGGCAGCAAATTACCTTACTTTATATTCAGCCTGGCAAGCCTACACAAAATGCTTACATTGAACGCTTTAACCGAACAGCTCGTCATGAATGGCTTGATTTAAATATATTTGAGAGCGTTGAGCACGCTCAAGAACTTGCCACACAGTGGCTTTGGACTTATAACAATGAGCGGCCGAATACGGCGATTGGAGGAATACCCCCGAGACAGCGATTACAGGTAGCTTAAACTCTATAAATAGTTACTGTGAAAAGTGGGGGGATTACACCACCAAAGCATTATCTACTAAAACATCTTGTATCTCACATATTGGCTTTTTGTAAATAAAGGTAAACTCCCTTTTCGTGTTAATTTTAAAATGTTCCCTAAAAACCAACGCAAAATCATATCGAGAGTTGGTCATTTGAGAGTGAATAGTGAATTCCGTTACAAATAACCTTCAAATCGGTTACCTGCACACGGATAACACACTCTTGCTAGGTGGCTTTTGTACGTGGTACTTAAACTGAAATGAGTTTACGGTGATTTGATATCTATCTTTAGACTAAAAATAATGAATGGATAAACGGTATCTTGCATCGGCCCACAATCAATATCAGAAAACGTTCTAACCTATCTAAAGGGCATTCTGTACCCTACCTAACACTGGGTTATGTACGTTGTTCAGGCGCTCTTGGCGAGATTGTGATACCGACGTTACCAAGAGGAAAAGATAACAAAAGCTCAGGGAGCACTGGTTTTCATGAGCGACCTCCACTGATAGTTTTCTCCAGCCGAGTCTCAACTTCCCTTTAAGGCTAATGTTAGAAAATCTACGCCTGACTTTTGGGAGATAAAAAAAACCCAGCCTAAGCTGGGTTAACCACTCTAAAATCGACATAAAAATACTCTAAATCACGATTCTAATCGCTACTTATGACCCCAATGTAGCCTTTGCCCCTACCTAATTAGAAACGTGTTGAGTATAAAAGCATTAACAATCAATAACGTACCATAACTGACTTCAATTCAGTGTAGTATTCAATGAATGCACTACCAAACTCGCGACCAATGCCGGATGATTTGACTCCGCCAAAGGGCACTGCGGGATCAAGGAACGTATGCATATTGACCCAAACAGTCCCAGCTTCGATACGAGAAATCATTCGCATGGCCTTACTGAGATCATTGGTCCACAGACTTGCCGCTAAACCAAATGGTGTACTATTCATTTGTTCAATTAGCTCTTCTTCATCGTCATAGCTTAAGAAAGTGCCAATTGGACCAAATGTTTCCTCTTTCATTAATGCATCATTAGGGCTATTTGCACGAATAATCGTTGGTGGTACAAAGTAACCAGTACCAGCAATAGGCTGACCACCATAAATAATTTCATTACCTTCTTGGCGTGCTTTTTCAAATAGGCCTAAAATCTTTTCATAATGCGCTTTATTAGCTAGAGGCCCCATTTCCGTTGTTTCATCTAAAGGAGAGCCAATTTTGAATGTTGATAAACGCTGTTTTAACTCAGCAAGCACTTCTTCTATCAGTGATGATGGAATATAAAAACGTTCAGCTGCCGCGCAAATTTGTCCTTGGTTTAAATATCCCGCTTCAATAATCCCATCAACAATTTTGTTAACTGGCAAATCCGCGAGGAATGCTGCACCATTTTTTCCACCCAATTCTAAGGTAACACGGGTGAGCTTCCCTTCCATTGCAGCTCGACCAACAGCGAGGCCTGTTGGTACAGAGCCAGTAAAGGTCACTTTTGAACATAAATGATGGCTAATCAACGCTGGGCCAACTTCACGTCCCCCACCGTTAATAATATTAATCACACCGTCAGGAATGCCTGCTTCTTTGGCTAATTCAGCCACTCTCAGCATCGTTAATGGCGTAAATTCACTTGGCTTTAACACAATAGTACAGCCACAAGTCAGCGCCGCCGCCAGCTTCCAAATGGAAATCATAATAGAGAAGTTCCATGGGATAATCCCTGCAACCACACCAACAGGCTCACGTTGCGTGAAAGCTCGGTATTGTTCACCTTTAAATGACGGCAAAGAAACATTCAGTGTTTCACCACTGATTTTGGTTGCCCAACCCGCGAAATAGCGTAAAAACTGTGCAGAAGAGCCAATTTCAAGGAAACGAGATAGTTGAATGGTTTTTCCTGAACATAAACTTTCAAGCTGAGCCAGCTCTTCAAGATTTTTTTCGAGCAAGTCAGCTAAGCGATTTAGGCAATTACCTCTTTCCATTGGTGTGGTTTGCGCCCAAGCACCGCGGAAAGCAGCATAAGCGGCTTCCATTGCACTATCAACTTCAGCCTTAGTGCCTTCTTTCACTTTAGCGATAACTTGCTCTGTGGCGGGGTTAACGACGTCAAAGAAGGCATCCCCCTCACCGGAAACTGGCTGGCCGTTAATAAAATGTCCATGTTGGCGTTGTAAAAACGCACTTACTTCCGGTAATAGGGCTAAATTATTCATCGTTATCACTCCACTTTAAAAGTTAATTATGCATTTACACAAGCAAGGTAATGCTTAACAAAACGTTCAGCGGTGATCTCCCACAGGACTTCAGTGCCTTTAGCAGCAAACCAAGAGTCACCTTTATGGTATTCAACAGTTGTTCCGGTTTTTACATCGGTCAGTTTAACCGAACCTTCGTATACGGTAGCCATTTCATCAAATGGGTAAACCATTTTAAATTTACCTTTGGTACAGGCGAAAATACCGCAAGTTAAATTATCTGTTGGTTCACCATGAATCATCGCAACGCTTGCTTGCGGGTCACCTTCAACAACGACAGAGCCTAAGTTCGTAACACTGCCAATATTGAGTAATTCTGGTAGTGGCTTATTTAGTAATAATGGACTAATCATGACGTTACCTTTTTATAAATTAACAAGATGATACAGAAATACTTAGATTAGCGGCGCCCTTGCCAGTAACCCGAAGTTTGGTGAGCAATTTTCGCCAATGACACAATGACATTACGAAGTTTATCTTTACCAATAATATTGGCATGAGGAATGGAACTCATTAAGTCATAACGACTTGACCCTTCAACCATGCCTTCAGCAAGCACTTTACAAACGATCTGGCTCGGTGTTACACCAAAACCTGAGTAACCTTGCGCATAAAACACGTTTTTATGCTGTGGCAATGAGCCTATTTGTGGAAATAGGTTAGCACTACATGCCATCGGTCCACCCCATGCCAATTCGATTTTGACATCTTTCAAGTATGGAAAAATTTTCAGCATCAAATTGCGATTCCAAGCTTTTAAATCAGAAGGAATGTACTCAAGGAAATGGGTTGAACTGCCAAACAATAATCTGTTTTCTTTGGTCACACGATAGTAATCAATGACAGGACGAATATCGCTATAAGCACCACGAATAGGACTTATTCGTTCAATTAACTCTTCAGGTAGTTCTTCTGTCATTAATTGATAAGCATAGGTATTAATGGTTTTTGGATAAATCGTAGGTTCAAGGCCGTTAAGGAATGAGTCACAAGCCCACAACATTTTTTGAGCTCGCACCGTCCCCATTGCCGTACGCACAGTCACGGTGTTCCCATATTCGACATTAAGAACTTGGCTGTTTTCGAAAATTTTTGCACCGTAGACTTCACTAACCGCCTTCGCTTCACCTAACAGCAGATTCAACGAGTGAACATGACCACCGCCCATGTGCTTTATACCGCAAGTGTAGGCATCGGAACCGATGATCTGTTTCAGATCTGATCCTGCATAAAATTCAATTTCTTCCTCTGGATCAACGGCTTTAAAATCTTTTAACCAGCTACGTAGGGTTTTCTCTTGGCGTTTGTTACTACCTAAATAGGCATAACCACTGCAAAAATCGGCATCAATATTATATTTAGCGATACGGTCGCGCATGATCCCTGCACCCATATTGCTCAATTTAAAAATGGTCTCTAAGCCTTCTTTCCCTACATATTTTTTGATCGCATCAATATCATGGCCAATACCTGCCATCACTTGACCGCCGTTGCGCCCAGTTCCGCCATACCCCAAATAGCGCCCTTCTAAAATGGCAATATTAGTAATGCCCTTTTCACATAACTCAAGCGCTGTATGGATACCGGAAAACCCACCACCAATGATCACGACATCCACATCAAGATCTTCTGTTAATGTTGGAAAACGGAGATCATACTTTTTGGTAGCAGCATAATAAGTCAATGATTCTACTTGGTTATTCATAATGGATACCCTGTTTAGTATCTTTCGATAACCTTGATTATCTTAACCTTGAATTAACATTTACATAGCCCTTTAGGGACATTTGAAACATCAATTTAACATTTGTGACGCAGGTAGAATATTTAGATATAAACAACAAAATAAAAATTCAATATTTATATTTTTAAATCAATTGATTAAGTTTAGTTTTGATATTAATAATTTAAATTATCTAGTGCTATTTAGAGCCTAGTTTTTAACATAAACGATGACGATAAGAGGAATAATGATGATGGCTCATTAACAAGTTAAATAATTCAGCCTGTGAACGAATGTCTAACTTTTGATAAATGTTTTTGCGATGGTTTTTTACCGTACCTAGGCTAATAAATAGCGATTCAGCAATTTGCGGGGAGCCTTTACCTTCAAGGATCAACTCAACGACTTCACACTCTCTTGGCGTTAAACCAAAATGAGTCTGCATATCCGCTAAACGATAATGATGAGAAACATCATTCGGTGAAACTTCTTTATGCAGTTTCGCCATACTACGAATGATTTCAAAAGCTTCTTTTAGGGGGGCTTGGGTCGATTTTTCAGATAAAAACGGTTCATCTTCATTGCCAAAAAAGATACCTAGCTGCCTATCTGGGGTAATTTCTAGCAATAACCCAGCTTCATCACACCAGCCCGTTTTGCGGTAAAAATTGAGATAATAATCTGTATGATAGAAACCTTTCGGAGCCAATTCCCGTAATGTTAAAACTTGTGAACCGCCCCCTTTCTGTAACTCCTGATAGAAGGGATCCATAAGATAAGCGCCGCGCTGGTAGATACGGTTTACGCTATCACTATTACGTTTTTCCACTTTTGAAAGGAAACGCGGTGGGGCATTTTTTTCAAAGGAATAAACAATCGCATTATCAAAGGCGATAAATGATGATAGCCAAGATAATAAATTGGGATAAAACTGGTTGGTTGCAACAGAATCAATCACATCAGGTAGTTTATCCAGATAGTTTTCCATTCTGCCTCCAAAGTTATTAACTTATTAATAAGCTATTAGCTCTAAGCGATAAAATCATAACTCAAAGCCTATAAAAACCATATTATCCCTAGCAACTCAATTCTATTGTTATTAATATGTTAATTAAATCACACTATCGTCCAAAAGTATTAATAATTTGTTACCAACTATTTATCTCTATCCCTATAATTTCTAGGTGTATCAACAAAATTTCCCGCCTAAATTTTTTATGTTAATCATTTAATTAAAACGACTAACCTATTGAATTACTGCTATTGAGACTATGATTTATTATTTTATCCGCCATTCACTGTAGACTTACCGACTTTAGGAGAGAAAATGACACAAAAGAAAATCATTTTAGATTGTGATCCTGGCCATGATGATGCAATGGCAATCCTATTGGCCCTAGGACACCCTGATATCGATATACTGGCTATCACTACTGTCGTGGGTAATCAAACGTTAGAAAAAGTCACTCGTAACGCCTTAGCAATAACAGAATTCGCGGGGGCTAAACACATTCCTATTGCTGCCGGCTGCCATCGCCCATTAGTACGC
Organism: Providencia sp. PROV080; assembly: GCF_033688105.1. Classification (NCBI taxonomy): domain Bacteria; kingdom Pseudomonadati; phylum Pseudomonadota; class Gammaproteobacteria; order Enterobacterales; family Morganellaceae; genus Providencia; species Providencia sp. PROV080. The sequence continues at coordinate 679,953 of NZ_CP096346.1, read as the reverse complement.
AAGATCCAAAATGCTCCCGAAGTTCACGGCACAAGTGGATTGGATGGCACGCATCTTCCTGAATCGACGCTTCCTCTTGATCAACGTCATGCCGTGGATCTGATCATTGAAACATTAAAAGCTCATCCACCGAAAACGATCACTCTAGTGCCTATTGGTGGCCTCACGAACATTGCACTTGCTGTGAGAAAGGCGCCTGAAATCGTTGAACTCGTCAAAGAAGTTGTTTTGATGGGAGGTGGGTATCATACGGGTAACCGTTCTGCGGTTGCTGAATTTAATATCGCTATCGATCCTGAGGCTGCTCACATTGTGTTTAATGAGCACTGGCCCCTCACTATGGTTGGTCTGGATTTAACACATCAAGCAAGACCAACGGATAAAACCATGGCTGATATTGCCGCACTCAATACACCAATCAGCCAGTTTGTCGTGGACTCGCTGAACTTCTACACTGCCGGATATCGTCAACGCAGTGGTACCAATCAGCACGCGCCAGTACATGATCTCTGCGCTGTTGCATATGTTATTGATCCCACATTAATTAAAACGCAAAAAGCCCCCGTGAATATTGAACTACAAGGCACATTAACCACCGGCATGACAGTCACTGATTTTCGACACCCACTGCCCAGTGATTGCCATACACAAGTCGCGACACAATTAGATAATGATGGCTTATGGAAATTATTCTTTGAATCCCTAAAACGTTTGTCTCATCAGTAAGTTAGTGCATCGACAAGGGGGAGTTTATATCGCTATCCCCCTTTAAATAATTATTTAGCGATGGCTTTTAGTTTGCTGTAGCGACGAATCAACCGCCATTTTAATTTTACCGTCGTTGCATGAGACCAAATCACGTTCCAATAACCTTTTTCAAAGAACATTCGTGTCATATCACGTTGGATTTCAGGTGACTGAATGGAAAGTAATGCTTGAGTGATGCCGAGGCCTTCTTTACCGACTTGCCACAAGCAGGAAGGGGCTTGTTTGACTTGTTCTGGGTAGCGCTTGTATATGTCGAGTAACATATCAATGATTTTCAAGTAAGTATTAATTTTGCGAACAGAGCGTTCATCCCCTGTCAGGGAATGAGAAACTGATTGGTTATGAATTAAATACTCATAATACTGTTCGTTGATAAATTGAACGCGCTTCGCCACCAGCAAGAGTTCCGTCGTCCAAGGAATATCCTGATGATGTAGCTTAGGTTCAAACGTGAAATTGTGTTGACGGATTAAATCTAAACGATAGAGATTTAACCATGTAACATGCAAAAACTTGCGTGAACTTAGGCCTATTTCTAGCCATTCTGGGCCACTAATTATGCCAGTAGAAGGAACCTTATTAGGCGGGAAAATGGCCTTTGGTGCGTCTCCATTGGTATAAATATAAGTGCCATTACAGGTGGCTACATCCAAATCGCCGGCGAGCGCGATTTCCAACAGGCGACCGTACATATTCGGGCTAATTTCATCATCAATGTCAGGAAAAGTGATGTATTGCCCTACGGCTTGAGCCATCCCTGTATTACGAGCCACCGAAACGCCTTGGTTCTCTTGTGTGAGTAATTTAAAGCAGGCGAATTTAGCTTGATACTGGCGTATTACCTCTTCACTGTTATCTGTGGAGCCATCATTAACAACGATCAGCTCCCAATGACTTAAGTTTTGCGCGAGCAAGCTATCAAAAAAATGAGGAAGAAATTTTTCACCATTATAAACGGCAACAACAATACTCAAAACCGGCTGAGAAGACATGTAATAACCTTATTAAACCATTCCATTCGAAAGTGCCTCTATGGGTCACTTTCCGTCATTATTTGACTAAAAGTACAATATCCGACATCAATCTAAACCAGATAAGTTAGATGATTAGAGAGAAAATTGATCAGTAGGTTCCATTGTCATAAAAAATTCATAATTAAAAAGACACGACATTCCGTTTGACCATTTTCATGAATTTTCTCCAAATCAGATTTATTTACCTATCCAAAGATGAACTAATTATCGCAATATCAGCCTAATTAACATTAAATGCATCTTAAATTGGATAATTAAGGATCACTCTGTGGCAGGAAGTAGCTTACTTGCTTTACTCGATGACATTGCAGCTGTATTAGATGATGTCTCCGTCATGACAAAAATGGCCGCGAAAAAAACCTCTGGCGTGTTAGGTGACGATCTCGCGTTAAATGCCCAACAAGTGACGGGGGTACGAGCCGAACGAGAAATCCCTGTTGTATGGGCCGTGGCTAAAGGTTCATTTATCAATAAATTGATATTAGTTCCGCTTGCCTTACTGATTAGTGCATTTATTCCTTGGGCAGTCACACCACTCCTTATGATAGGTGGGGCTTATCTGTGCTTTGAAGGCGCAGAGAAACTGATGCATAAGTATCTGCATTCAAACCAAGACAGAAGCGAAAAAAGAGAACAACAAGCCACAATGTCACCCGAAGAGCTTGCCGCATTTGAAAAGAGTAAAATCAAAGGTGCGGTACGCACTGACTTCGTACTGTCTGCTGAGATTATAGCCATCACACTGGGTATTGTTTCCGCCACAACATTTATGAATCAAGTTATTGTTCTATCCATCATTGCGATTGTTATGACGGTAGGCGTGTATGGGCTAGTTGCGGGTATCGTAAAACTTGATGACCTCGGATTCTACTTGCAGAAAAAAAGGGCAAAATTATTAAGTCAGCTAGGTAAAGGCTTGATTTATGCGACGCCTTATTTGATGAAGACCTTATCCATTGTAGGTACCGCAGCGATGTTTATGGTTGGCGGTGGAATTCTGACTCATGGTATTAGCATTATCTATAATTGGATTGAAGAGTTAGCCTTAGCAGCCTCACTCACTCCAACCATAGGTTCAATCATGCAGTTCATCACGCCGCCTGTTGCAAACCTTATTTTCGGCTTGCTCGTGGGTATTGTCCTCGTCTTACTCATCACGTTAATTAAACAAGCTAAAAATCGTTTAACCGCTTAAAAGTAAAAAAACCCTATATCTTTGATATAGGGTCGCTATATTAGCAATATTTGTTGCCTACACAAGAACATGAAAGGGGGCTTTCAGTTATCTATCTGCCTATTTTTAATGGCGATTTCTTACTATTTGGTAACGACGCGAAATATATTCTATCGGCGCGCTCCAAATATGAACCAATCGGCAGAATGGGAACAATAAGAACAGTGTCATCCCTAAAACAAGGTGTAATTTAAAGACAATTCCAACACCGTCAAGGTATTGTGAAGCGCCCCAATGGAAAGTCACCACGGATTGTGCCCAGCCAACTAGCTTCAACATTTCACTCCCGTCCATATGTTGAGCAGAGAATGGAATGGTTAACAGACCCAAACAAACTTGTACAACCAATAAAGTTAAGATCATAATGTCGCCAAAGGACGATGTCGCTCTGACACGAGGGTTAGTTAAGCGACGCTTCAAGAGCATCGCTCCGCCCACGAGTACCATGACGCCACATATCCCACCACCCACCATTGCCATTAACTGTTTAATATGCATTGGTAAGAAGGATTCATACATCCAATGGGGCGTTAACATACCGAAAAAGTGCCCCACAAACACACCAATAATTCCTATATGAAACAGATTCGATGCTAAACGCATATTCTTCTTGTCGAGCATCTGGCTAGAACCCGCTCGCCAACTATATTGTCCATAGTCATAACGTAACCAGCTACCAACAATAAACACAGTACCGGCGATATAGGGATAAATATCGAAGAAGAATTGATTGATAAAATTCATTTTTGAACTCCCGCATTATGGCCTGCATCAAGATTCAAATATTGAGGAACCACTGCATTCGCAAAACGTTGCTGATGAGCCGTCACTTCACTATTACAGCTTTTTTCATTAGCAAAGAATGTCACTTGCTCCTCTTCCCAAACAGCATCGAGTGCCTCAGGTGTATCATCACGTGCTTCCGCTGCTACTTGACCATGTAATTGACTCGTCTCTATCGTGCTATCAGAAAGGGAGAGCAATAAATCAAACAACAGACCAAATCGGCTTTGTCGCTGTTTCAATCTTTCCCCTAATAACGCCAGAATCGGGGCTATATCTTGCAAACCTTCACGTGTTTGCTCTGGTACTAAGATCGTCAGGTATTCTAAATAAATGGGTAAGTAGTCAGGCAACTCACGACTATTTAGCGCTAGACCTTGTTGCTGATACTGCGCCATCAAGTCAACCATGGCTTGGCCTCTATCACGTGACTCGCCATGCACATGTTCAAACAACAATAAGGATGTGGATCGCCCCCTATCAAACAATTCACAGTACTGTGCTTGCATATCTAAAAGATCTTCATTGAGATATTCACGAACAAACATCATCAATTGTATAGCCTGCGTAAACGGTAATTCATTTGCCTGTTCTAACGCTTCAATCAGTTCGTCACGATGTTGCCATAACACCTCAGTTGGATAATCAAGTAATCGAGAAATCACTTTTAATGAGATCATAGTGTCTTCTCCTGCGGTGTTTTTGGTGTCACATCTATCGCATCAATTCGGCGGCTGTTGAACAAATTCACTTTATTATCACTACCATGACAACCGTCACCGAAGCTAAAGCCGCATGCTTTTGCTTCAGGGAACGCTTCACGTGCTAACTCACGGTGACTCGATGGGATCACAAAGCGATCTTCATAGTTCGCTATCGCCAAATAACGATACATTTCTTGTGCCTGTGCTTCCGTTAATCCAACTTGTTCTAACGCACTGGTATCACACTGATTTTCGACCGTTTCGGCTCGTTTGTAATGTCGCATCGCCAACATACGTTTAAGCGCCAATAAAACAGGCTCAACATCCCCCGCCGTTAACAAATTGGCAAGGTACTGAACTGGGATACGTAAGCTTTCAACATCTGGCAATACGCCATTGCTCGCTAACATACCGGCATCTGCAACGGATTGAATGGGTGATAAAGGCGGCACATACCATACCATTGGTAAAGTTCGGTACTCAGGATGTAATGGCAAAGCAAGTTTCCATTCCATAGCCATTTTATACACGGGAGATCTCTGAGCGGCATCGATCACGCTCAAAGGGATCCCTTGCTTTTGCGCTTCTTCAATCACCTTCGGATCATGTGGATTAAGGAAAATATCCCGTTGACTTTGATACAAATCCGTTTCTTTTTCTGTACTTGCCGCAGCTTCAATTTTATCCGCATCATAAAGCAGCACGCCTAAATAGCGGATACGTCCAACGCAAGTTTCAGAACACACTGTTGGCATACCTGATTCGATACGTGGATAACAGAAAATACATTTTTCTGACTTACCACTCTTCCAGTTGAAATAGATTTTCTTATATGGACAGCCCGTTAAACACATCCGCCAGCCACGACATTTGTCTTGGTCGATCAAAACAATGCCGTCTTCTGAGCGTTTATAAATAGCCCCACTCGGGCAGGTTGCAACACAGGCTGGATTCAAACAGTGTTCACATAAACGAGGCAAATACATCATGAAGGTATTTTCAAATTGCCCGTACATCTCTTTTTGTATATTGTCGAAGTTCTTGTCATGCGCACGTTGACTAAACTCACCACCAAGATCATCTTCCCAGTTTGGCCCCATATTCACATTGCTCATACGCTGCCCAGTAATTAATGAGCGCGGACGAGCCGTGGGGATATGTTGACCCTCTTTGGCATTTTTTAGATGGCTATAGTCATAATCGAACGGCTCATAATAATCATCAAGAGCAGGTACATCTGGGTTTGCAAAAATCTTAGAGAGCACCCCGACTCGATTCCCCATTCGAGGAATTAATTTGCCTTTGATATTACGGATCCAGCCCCCTTTCCATTTATCCTGATCTTCCCAATTATGGGGGTAACCGATACCTGGCTTAGTTTCAACGTTATTAAACCAGGCATATTCAACACCTTCACGGCTAGTCCACACATTTTTACAGGTCACTGAACAAGTATGGCAGCCAATACATTTGTCGAGATTCAATACCATGCCGACTTGAGAACGAATTTTCATTATGCTTTCTCCTTTCCGCTCAGTGTCTGCTGATAGCCATCTTGCTCACCATCAAGCCAGTCAACCTGCTTCATTTTGCGCACTACCACGAACTCATCACGGTTAGAACCCACAGTACCGTAATAATTAAAGCTATAGGCCAGATGCCCATACCCACCAATCATATGAGTCGGTTTAGGGCAGACACGGGTTACAGAATTATGGATCCCCCCGCGTTGCGCAGTGATTTCTGATCCAGGTAGATTGATCAGTCTCTCTTGAGCGTGGTACATCATGATCATGCCATCAGGAATACGCTGACTGACAACAGCTTTAGCGGTTAACGCACCATTACTGTTGAAAGCTTCAACCCAATCATTGTCTTTAATCCCTAATTGACGAGCATCTTCCTCACTTAGCCACACAATAGGTCCGCCTCGACCCAGCGTTAACATCAACAAATTATCGCTATAAGTTGAATGGATCCCCCATTTTTGGTGCGGTGTTAAAAAGTTCAGCGCTTTTTCTGGGAAACCATTCGGTTTTTTTCCCATTAGAGGTTGAGCTGCACGCGTATCAATCGGTGGACGATAGACCACAAGACTTTCACCAAAGGCTCTCATCCATTCATGGTCTTGATACAATTGCTGACGGCCACTTAAAGTACGCCAAGGGATCATTTCGTGAACGTTGGTATAACACGCATTGTAAGACACATGCTCATCTTCCAAACCAGACCATGTTGGACTAGAAATGATCTTACGTGGCTGTGCGACAATATCGCGGAAACGGATTTTTTCATCTTCTTTATAGCGGGCCAAGTGAGTATGGTCACGTCCAGTCACTTTTCCTAACGCATCCCATGCTTTAACGGCAACCTGACCATTCGTTTCTGGAGCTAAAGTTAGGATCACTTCAGCGGCATCAATTGCCGTGTCGATCTTCGGCCGCCCTTGATTAGCCCCGCTTGGTTGAGTTTTATTCAGTTTTTTCAGGAAATCGACTTCATCTTGTGTATTCCAACTGATCCCTTTACCACCATTACCCAGTTTATCCATTAGAGGGCCTAATGATGTGTAACGTGCATAAATAGATGGATAATCACGTTCGACCATCATAAGATGCGGCGCGGTTTTTCCTGGGATCAACTCACATTGACCTTTTTTCCAGTCACGCACATCAAAAGGTTGTCCCATTTCAGCGGCGCTATCATGTTGAATAGGCAATGTCACAATATCGGTTTCTTTGCCTAAATGACCAACACACACCTCAGAGAATGCTTTAGCAATCCCTTTATAGATTTCCCAGTCACTCTTAGATTCCCAAGCGGGATCAACTGCTGCGGATAATGGATGAATAAAAGGATGCATATCCGAGGTATTCATATCATCTTTTTCATACCACGTAGCTGTTGGTAAAACGACATCCGAGAATAAACAGGTACTAGACATTCTAAAATCTAGCGTGACCACTAAGTCGACTTTCCCTTCCGCTGCTTGATCAACCCATTCAACTTCTTCTGGCTTCACGCCACCTTGCTGCCCTAAATCAAGCCCTTGAATACCATTTTCAGTACCTAATAAATATTTCAATAAATATTCATGCCCTTTACCGGCAGAGCCTAAAAGATTAGAGCGCCAAATAAATAAGTTACGCGGGAAGTTTTGTGGATTATCAGGCTGCTCGGCAGCAAAACGAATGTTCCCTGCTTTAAGCTGCTTCACGGTATAATCCACCGCCGACAATCCCTCTTGTTCAGCTTTTTTCGCGATAGTGATCGGGTTAATACCTAATTGTGGGGCAGAGGGTAACCATCCCATACGCTCCGCACGCACATTCAAATCAATCAGGCTGCCACTAAACGCTTTTTTCTCCGCGAGTGGTGATAATAGCTCTTCGGTACTAACCGTTTCATAACGCCATTGGCTAGAGTGATTGTAGAAAAATGAGGTACTATTCATATGGCGAGGTGGGCGCTGCCAATCTAAACCAAAGGCAAGAGGTAACCAACCTGTTTGTGGCCGTAATTTTTCTTGGCCGACATAATGAGACCAACCACCGCCGCTTTGCCCAATACAACCACAAAATACCAACATGTTGATAATCGCTCGATAGGTCATATCCATGTGATACCAGTGATTGATACCCGCTCCAACAATCACCATTGAACGGCCATGGGTTTTTTCGGCTGTTTCTGCAAATTCACGCGCTATACGGATGATATTTTGGCGACTCACGCCTGTCACCTTCTCCGCCCAAGCAGGTGAATATGCTTTCATATCATCGTAATCGACTGCACAATTTTCATCACCAAAGCCACGGTCAATACCATAGTTAGCAAGCAGTAAATCATAAACGCTGGTGACCAATACTTCTTTACCATCTGCAAGTTGAATACGTTTGGCAGGCAATTTATGCAGCAGGATGTCTTTCAGTTCAACATGTTGAAAATATTCGCTTTCTAAGCCACCAAAGTACGGAAAACCAACCTCAACTATCTCGTCATAGGTCTCAGAAAGGCTCAGTTGCATTTTAAACTCAGCCCCATCCTTCGCATTACGAGGTTCAAGATTCCATTTGCGACTTTCATCCCAACGAAAGCCCATCGAACCTTGTGGTACGCACAGTTTTCCTGTTGCTTCATCAATCGCGATCGTTTTCCACTCAGCGTTTTTTTCTTCGCCTAAAGACCCCACTAAATCCGCTGCACGCAACATTCTACCACCAGCATAGCTCCCATCTTCACGCTCATCCAACATCACTAACATTGGCATATCGGTGTAAGTTCGGACATATTCACGGAAGTATTCAGCTTGACGGTCCACATGGAATTCTTTCAGGATGACATGGCCCATCGCCATCGCCATTGCACTGTCAGTACCCTGTTTAGGGTTCAACCAGTGGTCACATAATTTAGCGATCTCAGCATAGTCTGGGGTAACGGCGACAGTTTTTGTGCCCTTATAGCGCACTTCAGCAAAGAAATGGGCGTCTGGTGTCCGTGTTTGAGGTACATTAGAACCCCATGCAATGATGTAAGAGGAGTTATACCAATCTGCTGACTCTGGAACATCGGTCTGTTCACCCCAAGTCATCGGAGACGCTGGAGGTAAATCACAATACCAGTCATAAAAACTCAGGCAAGCACCACCAATTAACGATAAATACCTCGCCCCTGATGCATAAGAAACCATCGACATCGCTGGTATAGGTGAAAAACCAATAATACGGTCGGGGCCAAACTCCTTAATCGTGGTTACATTAGCGGCGGCAATCAGTTCATTCACCTCTTGCCAGCTTGAACGAACAAAACCACCACGTCCGCGCGCTTGCTTATAGCTTTTAGCTTTTTGCGGATCATTAATAATAGAAGACCAAGCCGCGACTGGATCCTGATGTTCCGCTTTCGCTTCACGCCATAACTTTAATAGACGTTTGCGCACCATCGGGTATTTCACGCGATTAGCACTATACAGATACCATGAGTAACTTGCCCCACGAGGGCACCCTCTTGGCTCATGATCAGGCAAATCAGGTCGTGTACGCGGGTAATCTGTCTGTTGGGTTTCCCATGTTACCAAGCCATTTTTAACATATATCTTCCAACTGCATGACCCTGTACAGTTAACACCATGCGTGGAACGCACGACTTTATCGTGCTGCCAACGGCTACGGTAACCATTTTCCCAATCGCGGTTAACATTCAGCTCTTGTCCATGATCACCTGAAAATGTTTCGCCAAGTTGCTTAAAATAACGAAATCGGTCTAAAAATTTGCTCATTCGGATTGCCTCCAAAGAGACGCCGGCAGGCGCCGTACATTGCTAAAATCGTCTTTATTGATTGTTATTATTTGTGTTTACGTCCATAAACTAACCATGTGATGAACACACAGGAGACATAAAACACGAAGAAAACTTTCATCGCACCAGCAGGTGAACCCGTCAGTGTTAAAGAAGTCCCAAAAGCCTTAGGAATAAAAAAGCCACCAATCGCGCCAATGGCTGAAATGAAACCTAATGCAGCAGCACTTTCTGTCACGGCTTGTTTTTGAGCCTCTTCTTCTGTTGCTCCTTGCGCGTATGCGCGGTCAATGGTTAATTTACGAAACACAACCGCGATCATTTGGAAAGTCGAACCGCTACCCAACCCAGCCGTCAAAAACAGCACCATAAACACCGCATAAAATGCGATAAACGACCCACCTTGGCCTTGTTCAGGCAAGGTGAAAAACAGCAATCCCGAAAAAATCGCCATTATAATAAAGTTGATAATAGTGACTTTTACGCCACCGAAACGATCGGACAACATGCCCCCCGCTGGACGAGCAAGCGCACCAAGTAAAGGGCCAAAGAAAGCAAATTGTAAGATGACGACATCAGGGAATTGCGTCTTAGAAAGCATCGCAAAACCGGCTGAAAAACCGATAAAAGAACCAAAGGTTGCGAGATAGAGAAAACTGAGTATCCAGAGATGGCAACGTTTTAATACAGGAAGCTGAGCCTTTAACGATGCGCGGTTCGCGGCTAAGTCGTTCATGCCAAACCAAGCCATGACGGTGAAAAACAGCAGAAAAGGCACCCAGATCCATGCTGCATTTTCTAACCATAATACCGAGCCATCCGCTTGTGGTGTACCTGTTCCCCCCATAAAGGAGAACACGCCGATCCCGACAATAAAAGGAGCCACTAGCTGCATGACACTAACCCCTAAATTACCGAGGCCACCATTAAGTCCAAGAGCGCCACCTTGGCGGGCTTTAGGAAAGAAAAAGCTAATGTTTGCCATGCTAGAAGCAAAGTTTGCCCCAGCAAAACCACATAGCAGTGAAATAATGACGAAAACACTATAAGGTGTAGCCGGATTTTGAACCGCAAATCCTAACCAAATACAAGGAATAACAAGAAAAATAGTACTGATTGCAGTCCAACGACGACCACCAAAAATAGGTATTACAAATGAATAAGGCACACGTAAAAGAGCACCGGAAACAGAAGGAAGCGCTGTTAATAAAAATAATTGGTCTGTAGTGAAATTAAAACCGACTTTATTTAGATTAACGGCTACTGCACTAAATAACATCCATACGCAAAAAGCGAGTAATAAACAAGGAATCGAAATCCATAAATTTCGATTGGCAATTCGCTGTCCTGTTTTCTGCCAAAACTGAGTATCTTCAGGATGCCAATCCTGAATAATTGCACCTGACTGTTTTGTCTGTGTATTAACATTTTCTTGTTGAGACATAACTCACCCCAATAAATCGCATTTCTGAGGTCAGTTTGTGTCCATTTAGCATCCATCAGACTGATCTAAATCAAGAGACACTCAAGTTAAATTTTGCACACTATATAAACACCCCCCTAGAGAGGTATTAGAAGTATATTTAGTTAACTCTATAAATATTAAAGATAAAAATAGATTTATATAAATTACTTTTATCCAGATATTTGCGCTATCCTATAGGAAGGAAATTTAGAGTTAACCCTGAAGTGGTATATGTAAATTGACGCAATCTCTGAACAATATAATCATTATGAAAAGTAGGTTGCGAGGTTATTTTGAAGGAAGTGAATATGCCGGCATTTCATCGTCGATTTTCGATCATCAACCAAGTTATTGGGCTGATGCTACTTATTGCCGTGCTGGGTATTATTGGCATGACGATTTCAAATCGTATGATTATTAGTGTACAAGGCAATGCGCATGCGATTAATAAATCAGGTTCGCTTCGCATGCAAAGTTACCGCTTACTCTCTTTAATTCCCTTAAATAATCACTCTGAAGAATACCTTAACGCTCTAGAAAATGATTTATCTAGCCCAGAATTAACACAAGTCATCAAATCTGAAGATTTAACCACTCAGTTTTCAGAATTATATGACTTTTGGCTACACACTTTGCGTCCCGCCCTAAATAAAGCGCTCACTCCCAATGATGCTCGATATGAGGTCATTGCCTTTGTTAATATGCTTGATGAGCTTGTTCATAATATCGATGAAAAAACAGAAAGAAAAATTGCTTATGTGGCGATGACACAAATGATCTTTATTGGCTTAGTCTTTTTATTATTAATGGCCACTATTTGGCACTTAAGACGCAAAATTTATTATCCATGGATGAAGCTACTCACAATGGCGAATGCGATTGGACAAAAAGATTTTAGTCAACGCTATCCAAATAACAATAAACAAGATGAATTGAATGCATTAGGGCTGACATTAAACCAAATGTCAGATGAATTAGCACAAAGCTATCATCAACTTGAACAGAGAGTTACCGAAAAAACAGCAGACTTACGTAATAAAAACCAAGTACTGTCTTACCTTTACCAATCAAACCAAATACTTCATTCCGCAGAACCTCTCGACATTCGACTAGGCAGAGTACTCAGTGAACTTAAAGATATCACAATATTAAAAAATTTGAGTTTAAGGCTCTATGAAGATAGCAATGAAACCTACTTTCATGAAATTTGCAGCTCATCAAACAGCGCTCACTCTGAAGATACATTGTCTAATCCAAAAGATAACCTCTATCATCCTAAGACGTTATCATGGGAGCTCTCTGATAATATTCACCGCTATGGTGTCATCGTGGCCGAAATTGAAGCAAATGAGACGCTTTCTGACGAACAGAATAATTTAGTTCTCATGCTCGTAAAACAAATATCAGGCATGCTAGCGATGGAACATCAAATTGAACAACAGCAGCAGCTATTAATAATGGATGAACGCTCTGCTATTGCAAGAGAATTACATGATTCGATAGCGCAATCACTTTCTTGTCTAAAAATGCAAATTAGCTATCTACAAATGCAGCCAGAGTCGCTACCTGAAAAACATCAACAATTGCTGAGTGAAATGCGAAATGAAATTAATACCGCATACAGCCAGCTTAGAGAATTATTAACGACATTCCGATTAAAGCTCACTGAACCTGGGCTACTCCCATCATTAGAAAATACCATCAATGAATTTAGCCAAAAAATGGGCTTCCCTGTTTTATTAAATTACCACCTGCCAGCGAAGAGTATTTCGCCACACCAATCTATTCATATTATACAGATAATCCGAGAAGCACTGAGTAATATTCTTAAGCACGCTCATGCAAACTGGGCACAAGTCACCCTTCAACAAGATTCGGGAATTGTCACGATTTCAATCGAAGATAATGGTGAAGGAATAGGCCCTACACCCGATAAACAAAACCATTACGGTTTAATTATTATGAGAGAGAGGGCACTTAGCCTTAATGGTAAATGTGACATAATTCCGAGAGCACAAGGTGGAACAATCGTTAAAGTCACATTCTCTTTACCTGTAGCTTAATTATTTTGGAGTAACGCAATTCATGGAAAATACAAACACAACAAGCGAAAAATCAACGATTTTACTCATTGATGACCACCCGATGTTAAGAAATGGCGTCAAACAATTAATTAGCCTAGAACCCTCATTATGTGTAGTTGGTGAGGCAGGTGATGGAGCCACAGGAATAAAAATCGCTGAAGAACAAGATCCAGACCTTATTCTTCTCGACTTAAATATGCCAGGCATGAATGGATTTGAAACCCTTGATGAGCTGAGAAAACGCGAATTATCAGGTAGAATTATTCTTTTTACTGTATCTAATTATGGTGAAGACCTCGTAAGTGCCTTAAAACGCGGTGCAGATGGCTACCTGCTAAAAGATATGGAACCCGAAGAGTTAATCGTGGCGCTTAAAGAAGCCGCGAGTGGTAAAATGGTAGTGAGCCCTGCATTAACATCTGTATTAGCGGAATCCCTCAGAGATAATCGTCCACAAACTGAAAATAATCTACTGTCGTTAACCCCCCGAGAAACGAATATACTAGACCTTATTTCACAAGGCCTCTCAAACAAAATGATCGCACGTAAACTCGATATTGCTGAAAGTACTGTCAAAGTTCACGTAAAACATTTACTCAAAAAATTAAATCTCAAATCACGTGTTGAGGCTGCGGTATGGGTACTTCAGCAAAAATAGTGAGTATCAACACACAACAATACGTGGATATACCAAACACTGCATATTTAATTTCACAGGAATTCCTAGACGCATATAACAACTATGCGACTAGGATTCTATCAATCAATTAAAAGGCTCAAATCTACAAGCCATACGCATTAAACTATAATATGATCATCAGTCCCACAATTTACTCAATATCTAAGACTAACTAATGGAAGAAAATATCATTCTTGTTGATGAGCAAGATACCCCTATAGGCAGTATGCCGAAGTTATTAGCGCATCAACTGGGTAAATTACACCGTGCATTTTCAGTTTTTATTTTCAATGCTAAAGGTGAACTACTCATTCAGCAACGTGCCGCTCATAAATACCATTCAGCAGGACAGTGGGCAAATAGTTGTTGTAGTCACCCTCATCCAAAAGAAGAAACACTGGCAGCAGCGAAACGTCGATTAATGGAAGAACTTGGATTTACCACAGATATTTCTCCGGTTGGACATTTTATTTACCATGCCCAAGTCACTGGCGATTTAATTGAACATGAGTATGACCACCTATTCGTTGGTCAATATGACGGCATTGTTAAACCTAACCCAAATGAAGTTTCTGCGATCCGCTGGATCTTACCTTCTGACTTACAACAAGAGATAAAAACTAACCCAGAGCATTTCACTCCATGGTTTAAATTGATTATCAATCAATATCCATTGCTTAAATTTAATTAATCCATCGCTAACGTCAGATATACCATTTCAATCAATAATAACTGACAAGTCATCAATTCATAATGAGTCATTCTGCTTTCTCATGAAATTAACATCTCATTCTAGGATGAGTAAGCTGTGGTTTACGCCTTTTCACTACGGCTCATTCATAATATCAGTATTACCGTTAGCCCTTACCAACTCACTTGTACAACCCACCGAATCACAATACCAAGTCGTTCTACGCCATTGTTGACCCGTTCCATTTTTGCCGTAGCTTAACCAATATTCATTACGCCTCAAATACAGAATGTTTTACATTATTAGTGATCAGTTGTGTTGAATAGCCTCTACTTCTCCCCTGACAATCTCGTAAGCTAATGCCTATAAACGACGAAGGAATATTTAGCATGGGCGAATGACTGGCAAGAAAGATGGCAAGAAGGAGTGAGACTCGATGCTGTAGCGAATGATAAATAGCAATTCAATAGCAGTAAAATGTAAGCGGCCAATCATCACACATGCAACTCTACACCTATATCTCGTATTCGAACTAGCCCTCATAAAGGATGCATGACTCGTTTATCGCTAGCCAATATAGCAAGCAGGAATGGCATAAGATCAATAAACTGAATGACTTTTACTTTATGAGTTGATTTTATTGATATTATTAGTTGTCGTATTTTAATAAAAGATGCAGAAAAAAACGGTTTCAACGACTGATTCATGCTTTACTCAATAAATATTCGTCTCCTTCTATTACGGTCAGAATAATAAAAAACCATCCTTAACAAGAATGAGCTAAAGGTCGTCAATGATCTCTACCGCTATTTGACTCTCCCCTAACAGCCTCTGAGGACAGAGCTTATAAGCTAGCGAGTTATTTACCTATAAGTTGATGAGATGGATATCGAGTACTCAGTATGATAAAGCGATCTAAACCATGATGTTATTTAGATACCGATTGCGATTCATAAAAATAAACACCAGTCATCCTATAAAATAGTATCAACCATGAAAATAAGTCGAATAGTGAGCCATTCCTTTATCTCTACTCAATGTATTGGCCATCAATATGCGGTTCGCTGGTGCAGGATTGGTGAGGAAGTGCCGTGGATGGGGTTGGTGGTGACAGTAAGGCAGAAGGATGATAAAACGGTATCACATTCCCCCAAACGCAAAAAAGCCACCCATCGGGTGGCTTTCTCACTAATTTGATGTCTGGCAGTTCCCTACTCTCACATGGGGAGACCCCACACTACCATCGGCGCTACGGCGTTTCACTGCTGAGTTCGGCATGGGGTCAGGTGGGACCACCGCGCTATTGCCGCCAGACAAATTCGGTTTTCGTTCCCGTTGGCTTGCACCAACCAGAACAGCAATCTTGAACAAGCTAATTTCTCGCACTCTGTGTGCGCTTCACAACGTTCTCTCTAAAACACCTTCGGTGTTGTCAGGTTAAGCCTCACGGTTCATTAGTACTGGTTAGCTCAACGTATCGCTACGCTTACACACCCAGCCTATCAACGTCTTAGTCTTAAACGTTCCTTTAGGACCCTTAAAGAGTCAGGGAAGACTCATCTCAAGGCAAGTTTCCCGCTTAGATGCTTTCAGCGGTTATCTCTTCCGCACTTAGCTACCGGGCAGTGCCATTGGCATGACAACCCGAACACCAGTGGTGCGTCCACTCCGGTCCTCTCGTACTAGGAGCAGCCCCTTTCAATCTTCCAACGCCCACGGCAGATAGGGACCGAACTGTCTCACGACGTTCTAAACCCAGCTCGCGTACCACTTTAAATGGCGAACAGCCATACCCTTGGGACCTACTTCAGCCCCAGGATGTGATGAGCCGACATCGAGGTGCCAAACACCGCCGTCGATATGAACTCTTGGGCGGTATCAGCCTGTTATCCCCGGAGTACCTTTTATCCGTTGAGCGATGGCCCTTCCATTCAGAACCACCGGATCACTAAGACCTACTTTCGTACCTGCTCGAGCCGTCACTCTCGCAGTCAAGCTGGCTTATGCCTTTGCACTAACCGCATGATGTCCGACCATGCTTAGCCAACCTTCGTGCTCCTCCGTTACTCTTTGGGAGGAGACCGCCCCAGTCAAACTACCCACCAGACACTGTCCGCACCCCAGATGATGGGGCCACGTTAGAACATCAAACATTAAAGGGTGGTATTTCAAGGTTGGCTCCATGCAGACTGGCGTCCACACTTCAAAGCCTCCCACCTATCCTACACATCAAGGCTCAATGTTCAGTGTCAAGCTATAGTAAAGGTTCACGGGGTCTTTCCGTCTTGCCGCGGGTACACTGCATCTTCACAGCGAGTTCAATTTCACTGAGTCTCGGGTGGAGACAGCCTGGCCATCATTACGCCATTCGTGCAGGTCGGAACTTACCCGACAAGGAATTTCGCTACCTTAGGACCGTTATAGTTACGGCCGCCGTTTACTGGGGCTTCGATCAAGAGCTTCTCCTTACGGATAACCCCATCAATTAACCTTCCAGCACCGGGCAGGCGTCACACCGTATACGTCCACTTTCGTGTTTGCACAGTGCTGTGTTTTTAATAAACAGTTGCAGCCAGCTGGTATCTGCGACTGGCTTCAGCTCCATCCGCGAGGGACTTCACCTAGCGCCAGCGTGCCTTCTCCCGAAGTTACGGCACCATTTTGCCTAGTTCCTTCACCCGAGTTCTCTCAAGCGCCTGAGTATTCTCTACCTGACCACCTGTGTCGGTTTGGGGTACGATTAATGATAATCTAGAGCTTAGAGGCTTTTCCTGGAAGCGGGGCATGAGCTACTTCGCCACCGTAGTGACTCGTCATCAGACCTCAGCATGTAGTGAACCGGATTTGCCTAATTCACCTGCCTACATCCTTAAACCGGGACAACCGTCGCCCGGCCAGCCTAGCCTTCTCCGTCCCCCCATCGCAATTATCACCAGTACAGGAATATTAACCTGTTTCCCATCGACTACGCATTTCTGCCTCGCCTTAGGGGTCGACTCACCCTGCCCCGATTAACGTTGGACAGGAACCCTTGGTCTTCCGGCGTGCGGGTTTTTCACCCGCATTATCGTTACTTATGTCAGCATTCGCACTTCTGATACCTCCAGCATGCCTCGCAGCACACCTTCACAGGCTTACAGAACGCTCCCCTACCCAACAACATCTAAATGTCGCTGCCGCAGCTTCGGTGCATGGTTTAGCCCCGTTACATCTTCCGCGCAGGCCGACTCGACCAGTGAGCTATTACGCTTTCTTTAAATGATGGCTGCTTCTAAGCCAACATCCTGGCTGTCTGAGCCTTCCCACTTCGTTTCCCACTTAACCATGACTTTGGGACCTTAGCTGGCGGTCTGGGTTGTTTCCCTCTTCACGACGAACGTTAGCACCCGCCGTGTGTCTCCCGTGATAACATTCTTCGGTATTCGTAGTTTGCATCGGGTTGGTAAGTCGGGATGACCCCCTAGCCGAAACAGTGCTCTACCCCCGAAGATGAGTTCACGAGGCGCTACCTAAATAGCTTTCGGGGAGAACCAGCTATCTCCCGGTTTGATTGGCCTTTCACCCCCAGCCACAAGTCATCCGCTAATTTTTCAACATTAGTCGGTTCGGTCCTCCAGTTAGTGTTACCCAACCTTCAACCTGCCCATGGCTAGATCACCGGGTTTCGGGTCTATACCCTGCAACTTATTCGCCCAGTTAAGACTCGGTTTCCCTACGGCTTCCCTATACGGTTAACCTTGCTACAGAATATAAGTCGCTGACCCATTATACAAAAGGTACGCAGTCACCCCATCCTCAAATGTCCCGCTTGTCTTTGCGGCCAATCTTGCCCGATTTTTTAACTTCCGCTGCTCGTGTACTTCTATGTACACTGCGCTGCGGCTTGAAAAAATCAACCAATCTTGTTTGCAAATCCTGCGCTGTTCTTGTGGTGGTTGTTTAAACCCTCACTCAATTGCCGAGGCACTTGAGTGATGGGGCTCCCACTGCTTGTACGTACACGGTTTCAGGTTCTATTTCACTCCCCTCGCCGGGGTTCTTTTCGCCTTTCCCTCACGGTACTGGTTCACTATCGGTCAATCAGGAGTATTTAGCCTTGGAGGATGGTCCCCCCATATTCAGACAGGATAACACGTGTCCCGCCCTACTCGTCGAGTTCACAACACCAACACCTTCGGATACGGGGCTATCACCCTTTACTGCCGGACTTTCCAGACCGTTCTCCTGATGCTGATGCTGATTAAGACTCTGGGCTGCTCCCCGTTCGCTCGCCGCTACTAGGGGAATCTCGGTTGATTTCTTTTCCTCGAGGTACTGAGATGTTTCAGTTCCCTCGGTTCGCCTCGTTTGACTATGGATTCATCAAACGATAGTGCAACGAATTGCACTGGGTTTCCCCATTCGGACATCGTCGGCTATAGCGGTTCATATCACCTTACCGACGCTTTTCGCAGATTAGCACGTCCTTCATCGCCTCTGATTGCCTAGGCATCCACCGTGTACGCTTAGTCGCTTAACCTCACAACCCGAAATTGTTTCAACGATCACCTAACTGTCATGGCTGTGCGTGGTGAAATTCTTTGTTGCGCGGTGCTCGTCATGCTCACGTACCCATGTACGCTGCGCTGACTGCGCTCCTACGCCGCGAATTTCACACTGCTCGCTCATGCCACTCGTTTGAATGACCGAAAACTTCAGGTTTGAAATTTTGAGAGACTCTCACATTGTTTAAGCGATAAACAATGTGCGTTGTTTCAATTTTCAGCTTGTTCCAGATTGTTAAAGAGCATAATTATTCGCAATAGACTATAACTAATCTATTCTGAATAATTCAAAAGTATTATGGTGGAGCTAAGCGGGATCGAACCGCTGACCTCCTGCGTGCAAGGCAGGCGCTCTCCCAGCTGAGCTATAGCCCCATAACAGGTTTATCAGTATCGTCTTTTCTTTAATCAAGAAATTAAAAGCCAAATCGAATTTAGGCAAGGCATAACTTGGCGACGTTTACGTGGGTAAACGAGCTAAGTTATAACGCAGTATTAATTCGATTTTGGTAGGCCTGAGTGGACTTGAACCACCGACCTCACCCTTATCAGGGGTGCGCTCTAACCACCTGAGCTACAAGCCTATTGATACCGTTGACTCTATTTCATCAGACAATCTGTGTGAACACTTCACAGAAACACTTCAATGGTAAGGAGGTGATCCAACCGCAGGTTCCCCTACGGTTACCTTGTTACGACTTCACCCCAGTCATGGATCACAAAGTGGTAAGCGCCCTCCCGAAGGTTAAGCTACCTACTTCTTTTGCAACCCACTCCCATGGTGTGACGGGCGGTGTGTACAAGGCCCGGGAACGTATTCACCGTAGCATTCTGATCTACGATTACTAGCGATTCCGACTTCATGGAGTCGAGTTGCAGACTCCAATCCGGACTACGACGTACTTTATGAGTTCCGCTTGCTCTCGCGAGGTCGCTTCTCTTTGTATACGCCATTGTAGCACGTGTGTAGCCCTACTCGTAAGGGCCATGATGACTTGACGTCATCCCCACCTTCCTCCGGTTTATCACCGGCAGTCTCCTTTGAGTTCCCGACCGAATCGCTGGCAACAAAGGATAAGGGTTGCGCTCGTTGCGGGACTTAACCCAACATTTCACAACACGAGCTGACGACAGCCATGCAGCACCTGTCTCAGAGTTCCCGAAGGCACCAAAGCATCTCTGCTAAGTTCTCTGGATGTCAAGAGTAGGTAAGGTTCTTCGCGTTGCATCGAATTAAACCACATGCTCCACCGCTTGTGCGGGCCCCCGTCAATTCATTTGAGTTTTAACCTTGCGGCCGTACTCCCCAGGCGGTCGATTTAACGCGTTAGCTCCGGAAGCCACGCCTCAAGGGCACAACCTCCAAATCGACATCGTTTACAGCGTGGACTACCAGGGTATCTAATCCTGTTTGCTCCCCACGCTTTCGCACCTGAGCGTCAGTCTTTGTCCAGGGGGCCGCCTTCGCCACCGGTATTCCTCCACATCTCTACGCATTTCACCGCTACACATGGAATTCTACCCCCCTCTACAAGACTCTAGCTGACCAGTCTTAGATGCCATTCCCAGGTTAAGCCCGGGGATTTCACATCTAACTTAATCAACCGCCTGCGTGCGCTTTACGCCCAGTAATTCCGATTAACGCTTGCACCCTCCGTATTACCGCGGCTGCTGGCACGGAGTTAGCCGGTGCTTCTTCTGTCGGTAACGTCAATCGTTGATGATATTAGCATCAACGCCTTCCTCCCGACTGAAAGTACTTTACAACCCTAGGGCCTTCTTCATACACGCGGCATGGCTGCATCAGGCTTGCGCCCATTGTGCAATATTCCCCACTGCTGCCTCCCGTAGGAGTCTGGGCCGTGTCTCAGTCCCAGTGTGGCTGATCATCCTCTCAGACCAGCTAGGGATCGTCGCCTAGGTGAGCCATTACCCCACCTACTAGCTAATCCCATATGGGTTCATCCGATAGCGCAAGGCCCGAAGGTCCCCTGCTTTGCTCCTTAGAGATTATGCGGTATTAGCCACCGTTTCCAGTAGTTATCCCCCTCTATCGGGCAGATCCCCATACATTACTCACCCGTCCGCCGCTCGTCAGCGAGAAGCAAGCTTCCCCTGTTACCGCTCGACTTGCATGTGTTAGGCCTGCCGCCAGCGTTCAATCTGAGCCATGATCAAACTCTTCAATTAAAAGTAGTCTGATGCTCAAAGAATTAAACTGTTTATCAATTCGCTTCTGTTCGGCTAACCTTGTCGGCTTCGCTCCGCTTTCCTCACCGTACCTCAGTACTGTCTCGGAAATGCTCACTCGCCTTCGCGTTATCCTTCCACAATCGAATTGCACATTGTTAGTTCATATATGAATTAACGTGTTAGTCACTCTTCAAGACTTAAAATCAAATATTTTTTTGATAGTGTCCTGTGAGTGCCCACACAGATTGTCTGATAAATTGTTAAAGAGCGTTGCGACTTTATCTTTCGATATTAACCGTTTAGGTTGTTGTCGCGAGGTGTCGTATACTACGTTTTTCTGTCAGAAAGTCAAGTGATTATTTTCAACTTTTTCTCTCTTTTTCACCTCAGTCATCACGAGGGTTTCTTTCTCAACCTGACCACCGAAGCGGTTTGTCGTGACAACGGATGCGCATTATAGGGAGTCAGAAAATTCTAGCAAGTGTTTTTTAAACTTTTTATTTCAACCGATGAAACATTAGACAAATCGCTTAAAATCATCACTTATTGCTAAAAATATGTACTACAAGCGTTCAAATTCTTGAGTAAATTGGCTGACCTTTTCCCAATCTGTGTATTCGATCTCTGTATTGGGGTCAGTAGGGCCATCGGTCATCTTCATAATAAAGCGAATCATTGTCTTATCAAACCAGCCATACTTGGGATACCTCAAAGCGCCAGCAAATACAGATTTTAATGTCGGCTTCCAAAGGCTTTTCTCTAAAAACTTACGCGTATAGGCATTTGTCTCTGGGGTATCTTTTCCTTCTTTTCTTGCCGTGAGGTTTACACCAAAGAAAGCCGTTTTCATCGCATTCAATTGCTGTTGATGCATATTAACAAACCGTACAAGTGATTTGTTAAAATGGCCATAGCGAATAGATGCCCCAACCAACACCTTCTCATAGGACGCTATATTGATATTCTTTTCAGTATTTAAATCACGAATATCACATTGATGCCCTAAGCTTCTTAATTGTTCAGCTATTTTTAAAACAATTTTTTTCGTTTGCCCATCAGTACTTGAATGCAAAAGTAAATAACTCATTCTTAATCCTAATATGGCTAATCACGCCAAAATGTTGGTGTGAATAACACTAATAATGTAAAGACTTCAAGACGACCAAATAACATGGTCACAACTAGTATCCACTTCCCAGTGGGGTTCATTGAGGTAAAGTTATCTGCAACGGTTCCAAGTCCGGGCCCTAAGTTATTTAACGTTGTTGCTATAGCAGAAAAAGCAGAAAACTCATCAACACCCGTCGCGATTAACAGAAGTAGACTCACTACAAATACCAATGCATAAGCAGAAAAGAATCCCCAAACAGCTTCAATGATCCTCTCAGGTAATGCTCTTTGGCCTAATTTTATGGTATAAACCGCATTAGGATGGACCAACCTTTTTAACTCTCGGGAACCTTGCAAAAACAGTAATAAAATACGGATAACCTTTAATCCCCCACCCGTCGATCCAGCACAGCCACCCACAAATGCCGCACATAATAGAAGCATGGGTAAAAATAAAGGCCATCCTGCAAAGCTATCAGTTGTAAAGCCTGCCGTTGTAGCCATTGAGACAACTTGGAAAAAAGCTTGATCAAGTGTCTGTCCGAAAGAACCATAGACTGAATGATAGAGTAAAACCAATGTACAAATAATAACGAGCACTAACTGAAAGCTAATAAATGTTTTAAATTCAGGATCACGCCAATAGATCCCTAAGCTACGTCCAGTTAATACCGCAAAATGTAAACCGAAATTACAACCCGATATCAGCAAGAAAATTGCAATAATGGTATTGATAGCAGGACTATTAAAATAGCCGACACTTGCATCATGAGTTGAGAAGCCGCCAATCGCTATTGTTGAAAAACTATGGGAAATCGCATCAAAAACATCCATTCCAGCGATCCACAGTGCGATAGCACAAATAATGGTCAGTAAGACATAAATCAGCCAAAGTGTTTTCGCGGTTTCCGCAATACGAGGACGCATCTTATTATCTTTCAGTGGCCCCGGCATTTCAGCTCGATAAAGCTGCATTCCCCCAACCCCCAATAATGGGAGAATAGCCACAGCGAGTACAATGATCCCCATGCCGCCAAGCCATTGTAACATTTGTCGATAAAATAAAATCGCTTTAGGCAGCGTATCTAAGCCTGTTAACGTTGTTGCACCCGTTGTCGTTAATCCAGAAAAAGACTCAAAGAAAGCATCCGTTATTGAGAGATTTGGCTTCTCAGAGAAAATAAAGGGTAATGCCCCTACGCTACCAAGAACTGTCCAAAATAATACTACGATTAAGAAACCTTCTTTTGCTTTAAGTTCATGTTTGCTATTACGGGTAGGGATCCACAAAAGCAGACCGATCACTAAAGCCGCAACAAAAGTTTGACTAAATGCTCGTCCAGCGCCATCACGATAAATTAACGCAACAATACCAGGAACAACCATGGTAAAAGAGAAAATAATGACGAGTAGCCCGACAATACGGGTTATTGCACGAAAATGCATTCGGCAGGTTCCTTGCTAACCAATTAACGATTCAGATTCCGGTATAAGCTCTAAAGCTCCGCGACTCATATCGCGTAATTTATCATTGACTTCGTGTTCTAAGGTAGCAGGAATTGCAATTCGCAAGAAAACTGTTTCATTGTATTCGCTATGCACAATCATACCATTCACTTGCGCAACCAACTGCTCGACCGTATTAATAAATGAATAATCACAAACGAGATGAAAAAATTTTTGGGGTACTTTCGTCTGTGTTGGTAATAACTTAAGTGCCTGTTGAGCTCCGTTACCGTAAGCTTTAACTAACCCCCCTGTGCCTAACTTAATCCCACCAAAATAACGCACAACGACGCAAGTAACCTCACCTAAATGACTTCCAAGTAATTGTGCCATTATTGGCTTTCCTGCCGTACCAGTCGGCTCGCCATCGTCAGAAAAACCAAGCTGCTGGGAGTCATCGGGACGCCCAGCAACAAATGCCCAGCAATGGTGCCGAGCATCTGGGTATTGTGCTTTAATCGATTGAATATAATCTTTTGCAGCATCAATACCATCGGTATGTGCAAGATAGGTAATAAAACGGCTTTTCTTAATTTCTTCTGTATAAGAAATAGATTCAGCCGGTATTAAATAAGCTTTCATTACGGTAATTGCAAATCTCGCGTCATATTTTCAACTCGATTATGGTGAATGATAATGTTGTCTTCAATACGAATACCACCATATGGCTTGAATTGTTCAATCTTTTCCCAATTAAAATATTGATTAAACTCGCTAGAACGCCAAGATGATAACAAGGATTCAATAAAATATAAGCCTGGCTCAATGGTTACGACCATTCTCGGTTCAAGTACACGAGTACAACGCAAGAATGGGTACATTTTCGGTGCGGCAAGTAATGTTCCCTCTTCATCTTGCATAAAGCCAGCAGCATCATGGACTTGTAGCCCTAAAGGATGGCCTAAGCCATGAGGTAAAAATGGCGTAGTGAGCCCTTTTTCCACCATAACTTCTTCACTTACCCCTTTAATTATTGAATGTTTTTTCAATAACTTGGCAATTCTATGATGCATATCGACATGATAATCCGTATAACGAACACCCGCTTTAATCGTGTCGATGAGTGATAACTGCTCTTTATTTAAATCAGCAACGAGTGCAGCGAAGTCACTTTTGCCTTTTGCTGCATAAGTGCGTGTGATATCTGCGGCATAGCCATTATATTCTGCACCCGCGTCGATCAAAAAGCTTCTAATCTCACTCGGCGCTTGTTGCTGTAATTTGGTGTAATGCAATACAGCCGCATTTTCATTCAGCGCAACAATATTACCGTAAGGAACATCGGTATCACGATGGCCTGTCGCCTGTAAGTAGCTAATATTGATATCAAACTCACTCATACCCGCTTGAAAAGCTTCAAATGCCGATAAATGGCCGTTTACCGCCATTTTCTGAGCTTCACGCATGCAGTACATCTCATAATCCGTTTTATATGAGCGGTGAAAATGGTAAAAATCAATAACAGGTTTTGGGTTAATGTTTTGTAAGCGAATACCTAATGATTCTGCTCTTTCTTTAGCAGAACCAATATATGCCATATTATCCTTAGAAAGATTCGCTAAAAATTGGCTAATATCGTCAGCATTTTTTAAATGAATAAGTTCAACTTCTTTTGTCCAGAAACTATTCGGTAGCGGTTCAACACTGTGCCAATAATCAACAGGTGAATAAAACCATAATTTAGGTTTATTTACGCCATCAACTAATAACCACGAATGTGGGACATCCGTTACAGGTACCCATGCTTTAAAGTGAGGATTGACTTTAAAGGGGTAATCACTGTCATCAAGGAAGATACGTAGAGGTTCACCAGAATGAATCAGTATGGCGTCTAGCTTGCTGCGCTGTAAGACTTGCTGAGTTGTTGTTTGCAAAGTTTTAATATGTTCAGCGTAGAGTGCAGTCAGTTTTTCCATTTCATTCAACCTTTCAGCTTTATTTAGAAAATGAAAGCTTAGCACGTTCTTTAATTTACTGGTATGCAGTCTAAACAGAAAACCCTTTAATTAATTGATTGGTAAATAAAATACTATTTTCATCAACCTGTATTCCTACTGTTTGCTGTGATCAACATTCCACTTTTGTTATTGATTATTTGCATTTTATTAACATTCTAGTCACACTCAATTCTATCTGGTCGTACCAGATGATAAAATCATCATAAGGAGAGCGGCATGCTTTATCAAAGTGAAACAATCTATGTTCAATGGTTGAAAACAGGTATTGCAGAACTCGTTTTTAACTCAGCCGAGCCAATAAATAAGTTAGATACTCATACCGTTGCTTCACTTGATGAAGCAGTTGCTACTCTTGAACAGCAAACAGAACTCTTGGGTGTTATTTTAAGATCTGACAAACCGGCTTTTATCGTTGGTGCTGATATCAAAGAATTTCTTTCTCTTTTTGAAGCACCAGCAGAAATGTTAAGTGAATGGCTAAGCTACGCAAATCGCATTTTTAATCGTATAGAAGATTTGCCTGTTCCTACTGTGAGTGCCATTAATGGCTACGCGTTAGGTGGCGGCTGTGAATGTATTCTTTCCACCGACTTACGAATTGCCTCTCCAGATGCTCGCGTAGGTTTACCTGAAACTAAGTTAGGTATTATGCCTGGCTTTGGTGGGTCAGTCCGTTTGCCTAGACTCATTGGCTTAGATAGCGCTCTCGAAATTATTACCGCAGGTAAAGATGTCAGTGCAGCCGAAGCGTTAAAAATGGGATTAGTGGATGCGGTTGTTGAAACAGAAAAACTCCCTCAAGCTGCATTAGAATTGATTGAGTCAGCTATTTCTGGGGCGATTAATTGGCAGCAACGACGTCAACCGAAATTACAACCATTGCAACTTAGTCCTATTGAGCAAACAATGAGCTTTAATGTTGCGAAAGGAATGGTTTATAAGGTTGCGGGAAAACATTACCCAGCCCCAATGGCAGCAGTCAATACTATTGAAAAAGCCGCTAATTGTTCTCGTGATGAAGCGCTAAAACATGAAATGGCCGCTTTTGTTCCCCTTGCACACAGTGACGTCGCTCGTTCATTAGTCAGTATTTTCTTAAATGACCAACAAGTTAAGTCTACTAGCAAACGACTTTCTCGCCATGTAGAAGCCCCTAAACATGCAGCCGTACTCGGCGCGGGTATTATGGGTGGCGGGATCGCCTACCAATCAGCCAGCAAAGGTGTATCTGTGCTGATGAAAGATATTAATGAAAAATCGTTAGATTTAGGCATTGAAGAAGCCCATAAGTTATTAAATGCTCAATTTGAAAGAGGCAAAATCAACGCTTCAAAAATGGCGAAAACTCTCGCATCCATTCACCCTTCTCTCTCCTACTCGGGCATTGAAAATGCACAAGTGGTCGTCGAAGCGGTTATTGAGAATCCTAAAATTAAAGCGGCTGTTCTCTCTGAAGTTGAGGCATTAGTTAGCCCTGAAACAATCTTAGCATCCAATACCTCTACTATTCCGATTACTGAACTAGCCAAATCACTGAAGAAACCTGAAAATTTCTGTGGAATGCACTTCTTTAACCCTGTGCACCGCATGCCATTGGTTGAAATTATTCGCGGTGAAAAAACGACCGATGAGACCATCGCTAAAGTTGTTGCCTACGCAAATAAAATGGGTAAAACCCCCATCGTCGTTAATGATTGCCCAGGGTTCTTTGTCAATAGGGTTCTTTTTCCTTATTTTGCAGGTTTTAACTTGCTATTACAGGATGGTGCCGACTTCAGAGAAATCGATAAAGTCATGGAAAAAGAATTTGGCTGGCCTATGGGCCCCGCTTATCTACTTGATGTTGTTGGGATCGATACAGCTTTTCACGCAGAACAGGTAATGGCTTTAGGTTTCCCTGAGCGTATGAGCAAGACCAATAAGAATGCCATCGATGTGATGTTTGAAGCGCAACGCTTTGGGCAAAAAAATGGCAAAGGTTTTTATCAATACGAAAAAGATAAAAAAGGAAAACCGAAAAAGGTCGATGACCCAGAGACTGATGCGTTATTAGCGTCAATTAGTAAAGGAAAACGTTCATTTACTAAAGAAGAGATCATCGCACGTATGATGATCCCAATGATCAATGAAGTCGTTCGTTGCCTAGAAGAAGGTATTATTCAAAGCCCAGCGGATGCTGACATTGCACTCGTTTATGGTCTTGGTTTCCCTCCTTTCCGTGGAGGCGCATTCCGCTATTTAGATACAGTGGGTACACTATCCTATGCTAAAACAGCTGAAACATATGTTCAATTAAGCCCACTGTATCAAATTCCTGAGGGTCTCAAAGAAAAATCACAGACCAATTCCAGTTATTATGCGCTGCCACCTGTAGTGGCAATTGATGTTAAAAAAGTTGCGAGAGGCTAATAGTATGGAAAATGTCGTTATTATCGATGGAATACGTACACCTATGGGGCGTTCAAAAGGCGGTGTATTTCGCCATGTCCGAGCGGAAGACCTCTCAGCACATTTAATGAATGTAATTTTTGAACGCAATCCTAACGCAAGCAAGAAAGACCTCGATGACATTATTTGGGGATGCGTACAGCAAACCCTTGAACAAGGTTTTAATATTGCGAAAAATGCTGCGTTACTGACTGATATTCCACACACCGTTCCAGCGGTCACTGTCAACCGTTTATGTGGTTCATCCATGCAAGCTTTGCATGATGCAAGCCGATTGATAATGACGGGTGATGCGCACTCGGTATTAATCGGCGGTGTTGAACATATGGGCCATGTTCCAATGACACATGGTATTGATTTCAACCCTAAATTAACACTACGAGTCGCAAAAGCAGCAGGCGCTATGGGTTTAACCGCAGAAATGCTGGCAAAAATGTATAAAATTAGTCGCGAAGAACAAGATGCATTTGCGCTCAGGTCACATCAACGGGCAACAGAAGCAACGAGAAACGGGCAGTTTAAGCAAGAAATAGCCCCTATTGCTGGGCATGATAGCAATGGCAATCTCTTTGCCGTGAATTACGACGAGGTCATTCGTTTTGATGCCAATCTTGAAAGCTTAGCGTCATTACGTCCCGTCTTTGATCCTGTCAGCGGTACTGTAACTGCGGGTAACTCATCGGCACTTTCGGATGGTGCATCAGCGATGTTAATCACTAGCGAAAGTTACGCGCATAAACAAGGGCTGAAGCCGAGAGCTAGAGTTCGCGCCATGGCTGTAGTCGGCTGTGATCCATCTATCATGGGCTTTGGGCCTGTTCCTGCAACAGAATTAGCGCTTAAGCGGGCTGGATTATCACTAGCCGATATCGATGTGATTGAGTTAAATGAAGCGTTTGCAGCTCAATCAATTGCCTGCCTAAAAGGGCTGAAACTACCTGAAAATCAAATTGATGAAAAAGTTAACCTTAATGGGGGTGCTATTGCACTAGGCCATCCTTTAGGATGCTCAGGAGCAAGGATAACAACCGCATTACTCAATCAATTAGAGCAAAAAGACAAACAATTTGGTCTAGCAACAATGTGTATAGGCTTTGGTCAGGGAATCGCAACCATCATAGAGCGTATATAACGTTTATACCCAAAATAGTTTGAATGGTAGTTTGCCAATAATAAAAGTGCGCTCAGAAAATTTATTTTATTACGTATTCTGAGCCACATTGCCAAGGCATATACCAATTGAAGTATCAAGGGTATACCGCTAGTTGCCGTCGTGTTGTTGTATGTTGTCAACATTCCCGCCTAGTCAGGGGCGGGCTTTTTATTTTGTGAAGCAATACGCTAAAGACAATTAGCCAACCAATGATATTGTTCCGCTGTCACTACAACCATTGCGAAAAGAGCATCATAGAATAAAAATCATCAATAAACACAATGAAAAAGCCTCAGTGGCATAATAAATTTCAATAGACGCCACATTCAGTCTCAATATATTCGAAACGAAGCCATTGCGTGTTTTAAATAAACTCGTAAGCATCACCGAACAGTTGCTCAGGTTTTGCATTACGCTCGGCACAAAAGCGTTCTCTAGCGATTTTTGCCATTTCAAAACGCCCTGCGATATAGATGTCATAAGAAGACAAATCGCCAAAGTCTTCTAAGACCGCGCTTAATACCGTTCCTGATCGTCCTCGCCATAACTCATCAGGCTGTTCTACAATGGGCACAATTTTTAAATTCGAGTAACGTTCACTCAGCGCCTGAAGCTCACCTAAATCATAAAGATGTTCTAATTGGCGCCCTCCCCAATAGAAAGTAATGTCTCGAGAAGGGTTCTCCATCAACGCAGCCAGTAATATTGAATGCGTGTATGAGAAACCGGTTCCCCCCGCAACTAAAATCATGGGGTTTTGGCTATTTTCTCTAAACCAAGCTTTACCGTGTGGGATATCAATATCAATGCGGCGTTGGTCTAAAATTCTATCCATCACCGCCATTGCATAAAGATTAATCTCCGAAGCCCCAATATGAAGTTCAATTGTTTCGTTATTCGCGGGTGTAGAAGCCATGGAAAATGGGCGCTTATCACGTTCGTCCATTACCACCATAAGATACTGGCCCGCTTTAAAATGAAAAGGACCATCCGGCAACAAAATAACCCGATATACAGTATCAGTTATGGACTCAACAGATGTGACTTTGCAGCTCAAAGTTGCCATGGATCCCCTCTTATTTTTCAAAAATATTCAATTGTTCCCAAATATCATCTATACGCGACTTCACTTTTTCATCCATTACTATTGGTCTGCCCCACTCCCTGTTTGTTTCCCCAGGCCATTTATTGGTGGCATCTAGCCCCATTTTCGAGCCTAAACCTGACACTGGTGAAGCAAAATCAAGATAGTCAATCGGTGTATTTTCCATCATAACAGTATCACGGGCAGGATCCATACGTGTGGTTATCGCCCAGATCACATCTTTCCAGTCACGCGCATTGATATCATCATCACAAACAATGACAAATTTTGTGTACATAAATTGGCGAAGATAAGACCAAACCCCCATCATGACGCGTTTTGCATGACCTGCGTATTGTTTCTTCATGGTGACAACCGCGAGGCGATACGAGCAACCTTCAGGAGGCAAATAAAAATCAACAATTTCTGGGAATTGCTTTTGCAAAATAGGCACTAAAACTTCATTTAGTGCTTCACCAAGTACGGCTGGCTCATCAGGTGGTCTGCCTGTATAGGTGGAATGATAAATGGCATTGTGACGCTGTGTAATATGAGTCACTGTAAATACAGGGAAACTATCGATTTCATTATAATAACCGGTATGATCCCCATAAGGTCCTTCGGGGGCAAGCTCTCCCGGCTCAATATACCCTTCTAAGATAATCTCAGCCCCAGCGGGCACCTCAAGGTCATTAGAAATACATTTAACAACCTCTGTTTTATTACCGCGCAATAATCCTGCAAAGGCATATTCAGATAATGTATCCGGAACGGGTGTCACTGCCCCCAAAATAGTTGCAGGATCTGCTCCTAGCGCAACCGCCACGGGGAACTTTTCCCCCGGATGCTGTTGGCACCACTCTTGGTAATCAAGAGCGCCACCACGGTGTGAAAGCCAGCGCATAATGACTTTATTTTTACCTAACACTTGCTGGCGATAGATACCTAAGTTTTGGCGTTCTTTATTCGGACCTCTCGTGACGGTTAATCCCCACGTAATGAGTGGCGCGGCATCCTCAGGCCAACAATGCATCACAGGAATTTTAGTCAGATCGACATCATCACCAGTCCAAATTTGCTCTTGGCAAGGTGCTGAGCTTAGCCGTTTCGCCGGCATATTCAATACTTGTTTAAATTTAGGTAATTTATCGAATAAATCACGGAATCCCTTCGGGGGATCTGGCTCTTTCAGGAAAGCAAGCAACTTACCCACATCATGTAAGGCTTTGATATCTTCTTGCCCCATCCCCATGGCAACGCGTTTAGTCGTACCAAACAGATTGCATAAGACAGGCATATTATACCCTTTGGGGTTTTCAAATAATAATGCCGGGCCCCCTGCTCTAAGCGTGCGATCGGCTATTTCCGTCATTTCGAGGTAAGGATCGACTTCCATCGTAATACGTTTTAATTCGCCTTGCTTTTCAAGCTGGGCAATGAAGTCTCTTAGGTCACGGTATTTCATTGTCATCTTTTACTATTACAGAGGGAGTCTCATTATAAGACGTCCGGCAAAGGTTACAAGTTACCCATAAAAACTATTTGTAATCAATATGTTTATCTCTAAAAACTGATTACTTTACTGACAAACAAATGGAACCAGTGATTTTAATGATAAAGTATCAAACTGTTCAGGAAATACCTGATTGTGCTTAAATAATTTAAAACCATCACCTTTTCCACTGAAATACTCCAGTGTATTCCCCTTAATTTGTAACCCACTGCCTTCCCTTAGCGCAACAACGACTTCATGTGGGTTGATCACACAAAATTCTTGCAATCTTTCATCGCGAGTTTCCCCCATATGACCAGAGATATGCGCATCAATATAATGAGGATTTATTTGCAATGGAAAGAGCCCCAAAGATGGCATAATTGCCGCATTACTCACTGGCATATCATTGGTTGTACGAATACTGGGTGTCGCGACATTACAACCTGCACTCCAACCAATATATGGCACATCACGTTCTCTCACCGCACGCTGAATAGCCACAATAAGCCCATTTTCATGCAGACATTTATTTAACCACCAAGTATTACCCCCGCTAACAAGAATACATTCCGCTTGTTCAATTGCTTCTACAGGACTAGAGAAATGCTCTATCGAGGTGACTTTGATCCCTAAAGATTCACTTAGCTGTTCCGCACGTTCATCATGCGAACCGCGTAATATTGCATAAGGCACTAATACTGCTGACTTAATATTTTTACGGGCAATCATTTCGTGAATACGAGGTAATGCGTAGCTTAGCCATACTGGATTATTAGGAAGCTTACCATTACTTAATAAAAATATTTCCATGCTGTCTCCTAGATAACGAGTTGTTATACTATGGTTAACTCTCTTGAGTAAGTTTAAGTTAATATATGTTTCTGATTCTGAATGATATTCTTACTTAATGGATTAGTCACATTTTTATGTGTTAATTTGTTATGATGAGCATAATTTTGTCGCGTGGGTTAGAAAAATGGAAAAGTGGTATTTGCTATATTGTAAACGAGGGCAAATTGATAGGGCCATAGAGCACTTGAATAGGCAAAGTGTCATTTGCATGACCCCGATGACAGAGATAGAAAAAGTGGTTAGAGGAAAACGGGTGACAGTACAAGAAGCTCTATTCCCTAACTACCTATTTGTGAAATTTGATCATAATGACATCCATACGACAACAATCCAATCAACACGAGGTGTAAGTCATTTTGTGCGTTTTGGGCAACTACCTGCCGTTGTACCCGATGAAATTATGGAGCTCTTGCAACAGGCTCCACTGTCTCATCTTGTCGCCCCTGAAACACCAGTGCATGGTGATAATGTTTTAATTACAGAAGGTATTTTTTCCGGTATACAAGCTATCTATGATGAGCCAAATGGTGAGTCTCGATCCATCTTATTGCTGAATATTTTAAATAAAAATGTATCTAAAGTGCTTGATAACTCTCAATTTAAAAAATTACCTCAATAGAAATAAAAAGGCCCACATCGAGTGTAATGCCGATCAGTTAAGAACTAAATAATGAGTTGAACGATCCTACAGTTCTGCAAAAATCCGTAATCATTCCAAAAATTACGGATTTTTTTATGTTACTTAGCCAAGCACTCGAGACTGTTCAGGCTTTCTCTCCAACAGAATTTACAGCCCTTTCGGACCTCCTTTCCGCTGAACTTATTGATGAATGTCTCGTGGATGCTGGGGTTGTTACGATAAGAAAACGCCGTCTTCCGATGGAAATGATGGTATGGGCTGTAACAGGAATGTCCCTTTTTCGTTCTCTTTCCATGGCGCAACTCGTTTCTCATTTAGACATTGTTTTACCAGGTAACCGGCCTTTCGTTGCACCAAGTGCCGTTGTTCAGGCACGTCAACGGCTAGGGGAAGATGCAGTCCGTAAAGTATTTGAGAAAACAAGTCAGCTCTGGCTTGATAAACTGCCATTATCACACTGGAACGGATTAACCCTAATGGCTGTCGATGGCACATTATGGCGTACACCAGATACCCCTGAAAATGATGCCGTATTTGGGCGAACAGCCAATGAACACTCACGTTCTGATTGGCCGCAACTTCGCATGGTTTGCCAGATGGAGATCACAAGCCATCTGATTTCGGGCGCACATTTTGGTAGCGTTTCCGAGGTGAGCGAAATTGGCCTTGCTGCCAAATTGACAGAGCAAACCCCGGATAGTTCTCTGACCATTTTTGATAAAGGATTTTATGCTCTGGGGTTACTTCACCATTGGCAGTCCTCTGGCGTAGAGAAACACTGGATGCTCCCATTACGTAAAGGCTCACAGTACCTAGTCGTAGAGAAACTCGGCTCCGGAGATGAGTTAGTTGAATTACGTCTATCCCCTCAAGCACGCAAAAAATGGACTAACGCTCCAATGATATTGAGAGCTCGATTGATAACAAAAGACGTGAATGGGAAGAGGGTTCAGATATTAACATCAATGAGTGATCCACTTCGATACCCCAACGCCGATATTGTCGACCTGTATGGGCATCGTTGGGAAATAGAACATGGCTTCAGAGAAATGAAGCAGCATATGTTGAATAATGAACTCACATTGAGGAGCAAAAAGCCCGTCTTAGTAAATCAAGAGTTATGGGGAATGGTACTCGCGTATAACTTACTGCGGTTTATGATGGCTCAGATGGCATACAGCTTGAAAGATACAGAGCCCTATCAGATGGGATTTAAACAAACTGCGATATACCTGAGTGCCCAACTGAGCCTGCTTCCCGCGGTTGCTCCGGGAAACATACCAAAATTCATTAATGGGATATTGGCAATGACTAGAAGTTTTGTTCTACCGAGTCGACGACAAAGGCATTACCCTAGGGCGGTAAAGAAAAAGCCGCAACGATACCCGTTACGGCGATATTAATGACTTAACTGACAAGCATTACCACATCGAGTGGGCTTTTTTGTTAATTCAATAGTTATGAACTAAGAATCTTCTTTTTCTTCGTTTTCTTTGTTTTCTTCTTCATCCGCCTTCTGTCGACCTTTACCTACATAAAAGTTAGATAAAAGTACCCCCAACTCAAAGAGTAAGTACATCGGAACGGCAAGTAAAGTCTGAGAGAGAACGTCTGGTGGCGTTAGGAACATCCCAACAATAAATGCACCAACTAAAATATATGGGCGTTTACGTTTTAATGATTCCGGTGTTGTC
Organism: Providencia sp. PROV080; assembly: GCF_033688105.1. Classification (NCBI taxonomy): domain Bacteria; kingdom Pseudomonadati; phylum Pseudomonadota; class Gammaproteobacteria; order Enterobacterales; family Morganellaceae; genus Providencia; species Providencia sp. PROV080. The sequence goes on along the minus strand of NZ_CP096346.1, from coordinate 644,538 downwards.
ACTCCCGTCCAGCATAAGAGAATAATGGCTATAGGTACCTCAAATGCGGCACCAAATGCCATAAATAGCGTCATAACAAAACTGAGATATTTGCTAATATCCGGAATAAAATTAACGCTATCGGGTGTCGTTTTCACAAAAAAGCCGAATGCTAATGGAAAAACCACAAAATAAGCAAATGCCATTCCTAAATAGAAAAGGAAGCTGCTCGAAACCAACAAAGGCAGCATTAATCTACGTTCGTGCTTATATAACGCAGGTGCTATAAACGCCCAAATTTGATACAGAATGACCGGTATTGATACAAATATCGATACCATCATTGTCAGTTTAATTGGGGTAAAGAATGTAGATGCCACATCTGTCGCACTCATTTGAGAACCAACAGGGAGCTTATCAATCAAAGGGGCGGCAACTAACCGATAAATGTCATTTGAGAAGTAAGCCAAAGCAGCGAAAACAATCAAAACCGTAATCAAACAGTTTAGCAGCCGCTTCCTGAGTTCAATGAGGTGGCTAATAAGTGGTTGTGTATCATTTACAGCCATGTTCTATTTTTCGCTTTCAGTCTGATTAGGATTTTTTTTCGTTGTCGATGCCGTTTGTTGAGCGTCGTCGCTTTGCGCTGATAACGTTACTGGCTCTTCAACCACTTCTGCCATTTTTGCTGCATGTTCAGGATCAGGGTCTGACTCTTGAGTTTTTGAAGCATTGTTTTGAGCATCTTTAACTGCACTATCATAGTTGTCAGTTAATTCTTTCGCTTTTTGCAATTCGCTTTCAACACCCTCTGTCGTCGCTTGATAACCTGATTTTAATGATTGTGCTGCTTGGCGAAGCTCATCCATAGATTGTTTTAGCTCAGGAGAAAGCGTTTCCATACCAGCTTTCTCCTCAACTTTTTTCAAGGTCTCTTGCAATTCTTGCAATTTGAGTTCTTGTGACAATTCATTTTGCACATTAGCGGCTAAAGAGCGCATAGCACGGATCCAACCAGCAACAGTTCTCACTGCCACTGGTAGACGCTCAGGGCCTAATACGACAAGACCAATAACTGCAACAAGCAGCAGTTCACTGAAACCTATGTCAAACACGGTTTAACCCTGCTCTTTATTTTTGCTCTCAACTGGGCTGTCTTTCTTCTCAGCAGCCTGTTGCTCTGTAATATTTTTAGGTGCAAAATCAGCATCTTGTTTTTCTTGCTCTTCTTTTGCAGCCTTTGCAGCTTCATCATCGTTCATTGCTTTTTTAAAGCCTTTCAATGATTCACCTAAGTCAGATCCCAGAGAGCGCAGCTTTTTGGTTCCGAAAATTAAAATAATAAGTAGAGCAATAATAATAAGTTGCCAAGGGCTACCAAAAGCGGCCATTGAAATAGTTGATTCCATTGTTTATACCTCTGTAAAAGTGGGATCAATAGTTATTTATCCCATTATATACAACCTGCTCTCAATACGGAAATATTCACAGGCTTATAAACTTGTCGCAAAACAAGGTTTACTTAATTTTTTCCTGATTTATACCAACCTATAACCCATGACAACGCACCAATAGTCATAAATGCTGTCGCCATTGAGGTTGACTCAAAAATAAAGAATAAACTACCGCAAAGAATCAGTGTTGCCCCCATTCCTAATAGGTACTGAGACTTACGCTGTTTGCTACGTTGTTCCTTTAATTGATCAGTAAGTTGTTCAATATTCGATTGTAGGAATTTATGTTGACGTAAAGCGCCATAAATTAAATCAGGAATTTCAGGCATTTTTTCTGCCCAATAAGGTGCCTTTTCTTTTAAAGCTTGAGTAATAGCTGGAATACCAACTTGGCTATGTATCCAATCTTCTAAAAATGGCTTCGCCGTCTTCCACAAATCAAGTTGGGGATAAAGCTGACGACCTAAACCTTCAACATAAAGTAAGGTTTTTTGTAGCAATACTAGCTGGGGTTGCACTTCCATATTGAAGCGACGAGCAGTATTAAATAGATTCAGCAGGACATGCCCAAACGAAATTTCAGCCAGTGGCTTTTCAAAGATTGGTTCGCACACCGTTCTGATAGCAAACTCAAAATCCTCAACGTTGGTATCAGCAGGTACCCAACCTGAATCGACATGTAACTCCGCCACCTTACGATAGTCGCGGTTAAAGAACGCAATAAAGTTTTCCGCTAAATAACGCTTATCTTCTTTATTTAATGACCCTACAATACCACAATCAATGCCAATATAAAGTGGATCTTCAGGGTGTTCATAACTCACAAAAATATTGCCTGGATGCATATCCGCATGGAAGAAACTGTCACGAAAAACTTGGGTAAAGAAGACTTTGACGCCTCTTTCAGCCAAGATTTTCATATTCGTTCCCTGAGCTTTTAAAGCCGAGATATCCGACACCGGGATTCCGTAGATGCGCTCCATGACCATCACATTTTCACGGCAATAATCCGCATAAACTTCAGGCACATACAACATAGAGCTATTTTCAAAGTTACGACGCAGCTGGATAGCATTGGCTGATTCACGTAAAAGGTTCAGCTCATCGATTAACGTTTTTTCGTATTCACGCACGACTTCTTTAGGGCGTAAACGACGGCCGTCTGGTAACAAAGGCACCCAATTAGCGATGCGGTACATGAGTTTCACATCAGCTTTAATCACTGGCAAGATATCAGGACGAATGACTTTTAAAACAACCTCTTTGCCATTTTCTTTCAGCTTGGCAGTGTGGACTTGAGCGATTGATGCTGAGGCGAGGGCTTTTTCATCAAAATCATCAAACCATTGTTCTAATGGCCCACCTAATGATTCTTCAATGTAGCGACGCGCCAATTTACCGTCAAAGCTAGCGACTTTATCTTGTAGTAAAGAGAGTTGATCAGCAATTGTTGGAGGGAAAAGGTCTCGGCGAGTCGATAACATCTGACCAAATTTAATCCATACCGGCCCCAACTCTTGTAACGCTAAACGTAATCGCTCACCCACTTCTTTTTCTGGATGTTGATTCTTGATCCAAAAGAAACCAAAGCGACCAATCCGAAGGGGTAACGTGAGTTTAACTTTTGGGATTAATTCATCTAAACCATATGAGAGGAATACCCGAATAATAAAGTAAAGGCGTTTTATTTCACCGGGCGTCATTATGCTCCTCCAGCTGGCGTAACCGCATTTCTAGCTGATTTAAGGACTCAGCAACCTGCTCAACTTCATCACTAAAATAAGCCAGTTCTAGCGGATTTGGCGCCATTTTCCATTCTTCAAGCAATGTATCTTTTAGGTACGTTTTTTGTCGACATGCTAGATGTGAAACAAGTTTACTTCCCTTTTGAACGATTTGGCTAATCCCTTGCGCGGCAACATCGCCGAGATAAGGTGACAGATAATGGGCGGGGTCCCAAATGGCCATATCTAACAGCGACGACCAATGCTGAACAACCTGCATATCACCTTCAATAACAATTTCACCACTATTAATTAGCTGTGATAATTGCTGTTTATCCTTTAGTTTAATCAACGTAAACAGGGATGTTTTGATTGTACAATCAGCAGGTTCACACCATTGGCTTAACACATCAACATGGTTATCAGTAAAAATCAGCGTCAACGTTTGATTGAGCTCTTTTAAGTCGACCGACATGACTTTACCCGCTAAGCGTGCTCTAGCGGGTTTTAAGACCGATTCTTTAAATAACATATGATTCATACATGTTTCCATGAATGCCGTCATTAAAGAATATAATACGGTATTTTGGCTTTCTGACTGTGCTGACGTGGCTTCCATCTTAGAATTTAAACCCTTTATGCAATGCGACGATACCACCTGTCATATTGGTATAAGTAACCTGTTCAAAACCTGCATTTTCCATCATGGATTTCAGTGTTTCTTGGTCAGGATGCATACGAATAGATTCAGCGAGATAACGGTAGCTCTCAGGATCACCAACGACTGCTTGCCCAATACGTGGCAAAACATGGAATGAATACGCATCATAAGCTTTATTCAGTGGCTCAATAACAGGTTTAGAGAATTCAAGAACAAGCAAACGCCCACCTGGCTTTAACACTCGAAACATTGAGCGCAACGCTTTATCTTTGTCTGTGACATTACGCAGACCAAAAGAGATAGTGATACAATCAAAATAATTATCTGGGAACGGCAACTCCTCAGCATTAGCTTGAACATAGCTAACATTACCAACAATACCAAGGTCACGTAACTTTTCACGCCCCATTTTTAACATGGAATCATTGATATCAGCGAGAATCACTTCGCCTTTTTCACCGACAAGGCGAGAAAATTTAGCGGTTAAATCGCCGGTTCCACCCGCCAGATCTAGAACGCGTTGATTACGACGCACACCACTGGCTTCTATCGTAAAACGTTTCCAGACACGATGAATGCCAAACGACATTAAATCATTCATCAAATCATATTTTGATGCTACAGAATGAAAAACATTTGCTACTAGGCCAACTTTATCTTCTTTGCCTACTGTACGGAAACCAAAATCAATAGTTTCTTTTGTTGGTTCTGTCATTTCTATTATGCCTGTTTATAATTCAAACTTTTGTAGGAAGTGTAACAGCCTTTGAGGTAAAACCCTATCAAGAAGTCTAAGATTCCGCACAATATGGCTTATCTGACTTTTCAACTAATTGAGCGGAGATTGGCTGCTTTACCTCTACTCCCATTTCTTTAAAGCTTTCTGCTTGGCTAATCAAATTTCCTCGGCCTTCTGCTAGCCTTTTCATTGCTGATTGGTAAGCCTGATCTGCTTTATCTAAGCTGGCGCCTAAAAGCTGCATATCCTCGACAAAAAGGCGCAACTTATCATACATTTTCGCTGCTTTTGTCGCAATTTCTTGCGCATTTTGTCCTTGTCGTTCGTACCGCCATAAGTTATTGATTGTTCTCACTGCAACCAATAAGGTAGAAGGACACACTAACATGATATTCTGTTTTATCCCTTCATCAAGTAACTCAGGCGATTCTTTTAAAGCTAACAAATACGCAGGTTCAATCGGAATGAACATCAAGACATAATCAAGGGAGCGTATTCCTGGTAATTGGTGATAATCTTTACGGCTTAAACCACGCATATGATTACGAATTGAAGCGACATGATTTTTGAGTGCATAGGCTTGTTCTTCAGGATCTTCACTATTGAAATAGTTTTCATAGGCGACTAATGACATTTTAGCATCAACAATGACGTCCTTGCCTTCAGGTAGGCGAATAATCACATCGGGTTGATAACGGCTATTGTAGCTTGTGTTTATACTCACCTGTGTCTCAAACTCACTACCTTGACGTAAGCCAGAAGCTTCAAGGATACGAGTCAAAATCGTTTCTCCCCAATTCCCTTGGATTTTATTATCACCTTTGAGAGCACGCGTTAAATTAACGGCTTCTTTCGTCATTTGATTGTTTAACTGTTGTAATTGACGAATTTCATAAGCCAAGGTGTGCCGTTCTTTAGCCTCTTCCCCAAAACTTTGTTGAACTTGCTGGCGAAAACCTTCAAGTTGCTCACGAAATGGTGACAGCATGGCGATTAAGCTTTTCTGTTGCTGCTCTGACACTCGTCGTTCACTTTGTTCGAAAATACGGTTTGCCAAATTTTCAAATTGTGTGGTCAGCCGCTGCTCACTATTTTGCAATAGCCTTTGTTTTTCTTCGTTAGCTAATTGATTTTGTTCAAAACGTGTGGTGATTTCCCGTAGTTCAGCTTCCTGCTCACGGTTAATATCTCGCAATGTACGCAGCTCTTGATCAAGACGCTCATACTCCATTTTCCATTCAGAAAGATGGATGTTTTTTTCATCGCTTGCCGCAAGCTGACGGTTAACTTGTTGGAGTTCTTGTTCTTTTTGGCTCAATTTTTGTGCAATAGAAAACCAGACAGCCAAACCGCCAATTAAAATACCACCGAGGGCACCAATAACCCCATATAGTAGAGAGGTATCCACTGTTAAATCCTTACATTACGTGATCCAATGTAAAGTAATCGGATACTGTATATCTGTCCAGAAGTAATTTGAAGTAAGCCATAAATTGCGAACAGCTTCGCAGCTTATCCCATCCAATGAGCCAACCAACGTAGGCCAAAAGCGCCTGGCGCTAATATACCGAATGCCCATATCATCGCAGAAACAATATTCGCGACCTGAAAGTAACGTTTCGGCATTTTACAAATGCCTGCAACTAAAGGCACTACGGCTCTAAATGGTCCAAAGAAACGTCCTAAAAATACGCTCCAGATCCCCCAACGATTAAAGAAGTGCTGCCCGCGATCTATCATCTGTGGTTTACGAGAAATAGGCCACATTTTACGAACATTGTCTTTGTAGTGAAAACCAAACCAGTAAGAAAGCCAATCACCAAAAAACGCGCCTAATGTCGCGGCAAGCCATACAGGCCAAAATGTGATACCGCTTTCTCCGATTAAAGCCCCTAAGCCAAGTAAAATGACGGTCGCAGGTAACAGTAAGGATAAAAATGCTAAAGATTCACCAAAAGCGAGAAAGAAAATGATTGGTAGTGCCCATATTTCATGTTCACGGGTAAACTCAGTCACCGCATGGACTATTTCATTTAGTGTCACCGTCATTTCTCCCTTAATGATAACTTGGTGAGTACATTAACGAATATGTAATAAACCAATATTAAACTAACTATTCGATAAAATAGCTTTGCAGCACGCTGCGACCAGACTTATCCAAACCAAAATCCGTCTCTAACCACTTATCAATGCTGCCATAATGATTATTTATACTATTTATCGCTGTCAGTAAAAACTCTTCGCGTACTGAATAGACATATTCAAACTTCTTCACTGCGCTTTCGCTCATTCTCTGGGCGTGTTCTTCCAGTAAATGCTTGCGATATGGGGCCAACGTTTCGTTTGTTAGCAAGTAATCTTCCATGACGGTGTCTAAGTCAGCGCCAAGTGCAAATAGTACTAAAGCTGAACCAACGCCGGTACGATCTTTACCAACGGCACAGTGCTGAACGATACCACCTTTTTCTGGCTGCTTTAGCATATTCACCAGTTGATGATAAGCTGGATTATTTAGCGGCAGCAGTTCGTAAAGACGGTTCATGAAAATTTTAGGATCAAATTTTTCAAGGAGTTCAGGGGTTAATTTATCAAGATCAGCACTCACCTCTTTAGCCATAGGGTTTGCAGGTGCATTAACATAATGAGCGCCATCCCAAACAATATCTGGTTTTGATTTAATTTCAGCAACATCGCGATAATCTAATATCTGATAGAGATTTTGATCTTGTAAAATGATCAAATCCTCTTCAGTTAAATGGTTGAGAGCCCCTGAGCGAAACAATAAACCTGACTTAATTTTATTACCATTCGCTAATTTTTTCCCACCAAGGTCACGGAAATTAACGCCGCCTTTAAGAGGCAATACTGAAGGGTGCAAATAAGGTGTTTTGGTCATCATCTTCTTACCTATAATGTTGATTGTTCTCAAAACCATAACAGATTATGCCTCGAAAAAAATCAGAAAAAATACCTGCAATTAAGCAGGCATTAATAAAATGAGCGATAAAGATGAAAATAAACCAAGAGAGAGAAAGTGAACTGGGCTCGTCTACTGTTTATTCACAACCGAGTGAAAGCGTAAGTAAACGAGCCAGTAATGACGTAATTAAAGTAGGCGGCGAGCAGCCTCAACCACAATACTCAACACATTACCTTCTGTTTTCTTCAGCAGGGCTTCATTAGGGATTTCTTGTTGGGTACGGTTAACAATCACACCAGCGACCATACCAGCCCGTAAACCTTGGCTTGAACACATAGTCAATAATGTTGCAGATTCCATTTCATAATTCATGACACCCATATCTTGCCATTCTTTCATTGAACCTCTGAAATGGCGCATCACACGGCCTGTATAGGTATCGTAGCGTTCTTGTCCTGGATAGAAGGTATCAGAGGAAGCCGTCACCCCCACATGGACGGTCGCCCCCGCTTCTTTTGCTGCATCATAGAGAGCATTTGTACATGTAAAGTCAGCAACCGCAGGGTATTCAAGAGGTGCAAAGTGCTGGCTCGCGCCATCCAGTCTTACCGCGCCTGTCGTCACCAAAACATCACCTACATTGATGTTTTCTTGGATAGCACCTGTTGTACCAATACGTAAGAAAGTACGGATCCCTAACTGTGCTAATTCTTCTACAGCAATCGAGGTAGAAGGACCACCGATACCTGTAGAACACACAATCACGGCTTTACCATCAAGCTCACCACGCCAAGAGGTGAACTCACGCAGAGAAGCGAGATGTACTGGGTTATCCATCAAACGTGCGATTTTCTCAACGCGATTCGGGTCACCGGGAACAATAGCAACAGTAGCACCCTGCAAGTCACTCTTTTTTAAGCCTAAGTGGAATACGTCAGACATATCAAACTCCTTTACACAATGGCATCATTGAATTTATACGTTAAGAGTAATATAGCGGTAAACCCCAAACAGTTTAGTGACATTAATCACCTTTAATGAAAATCGATATGTTTATGTTGCAAAATAAAGTGATTCAAGTCACACAAAACAAGCGGGTAGACCTAAGTATCCGATCAGTATAGACGATACCGAGAGGAGCACTGAAACAACACTTATAAAATTTGATTAGCCATGATGAGAAGTATTGATTGTTGTTAATGATATACAGCAAAGCCTCTATTTATACCTATAAATGCCAATCCAAGGCTGATTCATCGCATATTTTGCGTGACGCCTGTTGATATTGAAGGTGGACATGCCTTAGCACAAGATATCTTCATTGCCCCCGCTCATTGGCATGGAACTGCGAGAATAAAAAAGCGCCACTCATGATTTGAGTGGCGCTTTGAATTATTGGCAGAATAAAAGAGCGTTGGCTATCAGAGAACTACATCAAGGATTAGAACGCCCACCAGACCGATTGCCCAAGCTATCGTTGTTGGGATAGACCAGACCATCATCTGCTGTTTAACGTCCTTAATACCCATCATTCTATTCACAACCCAGTAAAGGCTGTCGTTAAAATATCCGAAGAATAATGACCCCATAGTTGCTGCTTGAGCAGCGACAAGTAGATTAATATCCGGAATTTGGCTAATGATTGGCGCAGATATTGAAGCTGCCGTGATCATCGCGACGGTGCCTGAGCCCTGAATTAAACGTACTAAGGTTGCGATAATAAATGGGATGAGCACAGGCGTGATCGGTAAGCTCGCCACATGCTCGGCTAAAATATTCCCCGTCCCACTATCACGTAACACTGCGCCTAATGCACCGCCAGCACCTGTTACCAATAAAATGATACCCGCTGACTGTAAGCCTTCTTCCATACGGTCGATGACTTCTTCCTTTGTCGCTTTTGGCATCAATGTATAAACCGAGATTAACACACTGATCGATAAAGCGATTATAGGTGCCCCAAGGAATTGGAAGGTTTGGAAGTACCAATTATCATCCATACCTTGGAAAGTGTCAGTTTTCAGCAATAACCCATTAACTGCGTTAATAAAAATCAGCAAGATCGGCGTGACGATAGGCAATACAGATAAGAACAGGCTTGGTAACGGTTTATTTGCCTTTTCTTCCATATAACGATCGTGGATTTCTTTTAAATCGGCATTGTTGCTGTCATCAGGCATGAACTCAGGGTATTTAACCGCTAGCCATTTTGCGTAAAAAACAATACCAATCACGCAAGGTACCGCAAGGGTCATCCCCGTTAATATCATGGCACCAATATCAACACCAAAAATGCCTGCAACCCCCAAAGGACCTGGCGTTGGCGGTACAGTATGGTGTGTAACCACCAGACCACCCGCTAATGCAACACCTAGGGTTAACAAACTGCGCTTACCGTTCTTTGCTAACGCTTTCGCCAACGGATAAAGAATAACGAATGCCGAATCAACAAAAATAGGGATACTGACGATATAACCTGTAATAGCCAGCGCCCATTCTTCACGCTTTTTTCCTAACCAACGAATAAAACTATAAGCTATCTGTTCAGCGGCACCAGAAACTTCTAGCACCCTTCCCATCATTACCCCGAGACCGATAACAATACCGATGCCACCGAGTGTACTACCAAAACCTTTTGTAATGACAGTCACTGTTTCGGCCGCGGTTAATCCACCAGAAATACCGGCGATTGCAGCCGCAATCAACATGGCAAGTAACGCATGAATACGCGTTCGTAATACCAAGAAGATCAGGACAAATATGGCCACTGCGAGGCCAATAATAGGAATATAGGACATCGCTTATCCCCTATTGCTGTGAGCCGTGGTGAGTGATGAACGAACGGATCGCATCAGCAAATGAACCATCTGCACGGAAGCCAAGGCCTAACGCACGGCTAATATCAAATTTGCCCGGCCAACTCGCGACGATACGGTTAATGGCTTCATCAGGTTCGAAACGAATAAGGTCAACAGCGTCTTGACCAGCGACATCGCGTAGCGCATCAATCATTCCTTGAACCGTTACGGTAATTCCCGGTAAGTTAACGGTACGAGAAAGGCCAAATTTCTCTGCTGAAATAGTTGCAGCATGGATGAAGTTGCTCACCACGGTTTCTGGGCTAGACAGCCACAAAGCAAGTTCAGGTGAAACTGGGCAAACACTTTCAATACCATTTAATGGCTCACGAATGATCCCACTGGCAAATGATGAAGCAGCCTTGTTAGGCACTCCTGGGCGAACACTGATGGTCGGTAGACGTAACACACGTCCGTCAACATAACCTTTACGTGAGTAGTCGTTAACCATCAACTCACACATGGCTTTTTGAGCGCCATATGAAGATTGCGGATTCACAACACATAGGTCGGTGATCACATCTGGCAGCTCACCACCAAATACGGCTAAAGAACTGGTAAAGATAAACTTCATGGCCGGATTTTTAGCACGAGCCACTTCTAACAACTGACGTGTTGCTTCGAAATTCACTTTCATGCCTAAATCGAAATCACTTTCAGCATGGCTACTCACAATTGCAGCGAGGTGGTAAACCACATCGGTTTGTGCATCAATCAGTTGATCAGCAGCACCTGCTTGAGTTAAATCCGTTGCCACGCAGCTCACTCTAGCATCTTCAATTGGGGATGTAGGGCACTGAATGTCCGCTAGAACGAGTTGGTCAAATTGAAAACCCTGGCTATTTTTAAGTAAAGCAGCGGCTAGCTGCTGACCTAAAAAGCCAGCGCCGCCAGTGATGATAACTTTCATTGTTATTCTCCTTGAAATAGCCTATTTCTGGCTATTTATCATTAGGTAAGATTTATTTATGTCTTTATTAAATGAAGTTTTATATTTTGTTCTGTTATCCGCTGCACAGCATCGTTTGGTAGTTGATCGTCGCAAATGATGTCATGCAATTGATTGAGTGGACAAACACGAAACATACCGTATTTGCCAAATTTACTACTGTCAGAAACCAGCACACAGCGCCGAGCAACATCTAGTAGTGTTTGTTTTATCTGCACTTTTTCTTCATGGGGCGTAGAGACACCATGCAGTAAATCCCAAGAGCTTGTACTAATAAATGCCACATCAACATTTAACGTTTTCAGCATCATCGCTGCGGTATTACCAACACACGAATGATTGCGTTTATCGACTTGCCCTCCCGTGTGATAGAGATTGAGTTGCGATTTATTCATCAAATACTGCATGATCGAAAAATCGTTAGTCACAATCGTTAAATTAAACCGTTCACCTAACACACGAGCGATTTCAAATGTGGTCGTTCCCGCATCGAGATACACCACTTGCCCGTCTTCAACGAGCGATGAGGCAAATTTACCTATCTCACGTTTACTGCGATGGTGTAGACGCGCTTTCTCACTCCAAGGTAACTCTTGGCGTAACGCATCGTTTAAACGAACACCACCGCTGATTGCGACCACCTTCCCTTCTTCTTCGAGCATGCGAATATCACGTCTTACCGTCATATGTGACACATTCATCAGTTCAACCAAATCGTTGATCGAAACGGTTTGGTATTCATGAACGTAACGGTAAATAAAATCACGACGCTCTGAAGGGATCATAGGTTCTCCTGTTTATGACTGTGCTTGTTTCAGCCACCCTAAACCGTCTTCTGTGCGGCCCGCAGGATGATATTCACATCCCAGCCAACCTTGATAACCCATTTTGTCGAGTTGCTCGAAAATCCATGGGTAGTTGACTTCACCGCTATCAGGTTCGTGACGATAAGGCACTGAAGCTATCTGAATATGACTAAATTTACCCCATAAACGCTCAATTGTTTTCAATAAATCACCTTCCATGATTTGGCAGTGATAAAGATCCAATTGAATAAAGACGTTTTCACGAGCAATTTCAGGGAGTAAGGCTTCAGCTTGCTTCTGTGTCGTTAAGAAGTAGCCAGGCATATCACGCGTATTAATCGGTTCAATTAAGACGCGAATACCATGTTCTGCCATCACATCCGCTGCATATTGGATATTCTTGATAAAGCAGGCTCGCTGTTGCTCAGGCGTAAAGCGGGCATCGACTTTGCCGGCCATCGCATGCACTTGTTGACATCCTAATGCCTTAGCATAGTGCAATGCCGTATGAACGCCTTTTGCAAATTCATCTTCACGACCTGGTATCGATGCCATTCCGCGCTCACCAGCAGCCCAATCCCCCGCAGGCATATTGAACAGTGCTTGTGTTAATCCATGTTTTTTCAGCTCTTCCGCGATAGCTTCTGGCTGCTCTTCGTAAGGAAACAGATATTCAACGCCAGTAAAACCTGCCTGTGCGGCACGCTCAAAACGTTGGATAAAAGGAACCTCGTTAAACATCATACTGAGATTTGCTGCAAATTTAGCCATGTTTAGTGCCTCATTTCTTTGGATAACGGCTTTCTAGCTCGTTAACCTGCTCTTCAGTGAGTGTTGTAAAGCCTTGCTGACGTAGCGTGATATACAAACGAGCCGTATCTTCCAGTTCTTCCGCATTGAAGAAGGCTTGTCTTAATGTTTTACCGCCAACAACAGGCCCATGATTCGATAGCAATACCGCATTGTGGTTTGGTGCTAACTTTTCAATCTCTTCACCAATACGGTCATCCCCCGGTGGTAAATATTGAATCAAGGGTAGTTTGCCAACTCGCATCACATAATAAGGCGTGATCGGGGGTAAGCAGTTGCTGCTATCAAGTCCCGCTAAACACGATAACGCTGTTAGCCAAGGCGAATGTAAGTGCACCACGGCTTGGCAGTCTGGACGCTGTCGATACATCGCCATGTGCATAGAAACTTCTTTCGTTGGCTTATCTCCATCGATCCAGTTACCTTCTGCATCCAACTTACTCAATCTTTCTGGATCTAAATCACCAAAGCTTGAATTGGTTGGGGTAACAATAATGTTCCCATCGGGAAGTTTGGCACTGATGTTTCCGGCTCCACCACTGCTATAGCCGCGGTTAAACATCGATTTAGCCCAATCAGCCAGTTCTTGGCGTAGTGCCTGTTCTTCACTCATTAAACATCTCCTGTGCGTACTGGAAGAAATTCTCTTGGCCGAAATTACCCGATTTGAGTGCCAACCAGTGTCCGCTTGTTAAATCCTGAACCCATGGAACCCCAGGTGCGATTGGCGCACCAATGCTAAGCTGCTCTGTTCCTAGGCTTTGAACGACCTTGCCGGATGTTTCGCCACCCGCAATAATAAAAGTGTTATAACCTTGCGCTTGAAGAAGTTTTACCACTTCACCAAACACGTTTTCGACTGCACTACTCGCCACTTCTGCCCCATAATTTTCCTGAATTTTTTTCAGAATTTCAGGTGGTTGAGTCGCATAGAGTAAAGGGGCTAAACCAGTGATTTTTTGTTCTTGAACCCAATTCGCTAATTGCTGTGCATATTCTGGGTTAGCAATACACTCGCCCACATCAACAACTTTTGCAGGCGCGATTTGCTGGTAGCTTTGAACTTGTTTATTCGTCATCACTGAGCAGCTACCGGATAAAATAATGGTTTTACGGCCTTGGCTTGCAGGTATTTCACCACGGCTGCCACCCGCGCCCCATTCACAACCCGTATCCACATTTGCTAACGCAGCGCCAAGACCTGAGCCACCCGTCAGCAAAGGCATCTCTTTCACGGCTTTTGCGATAGGCAATAAATCATTCATTGTTAATGAATCAACAACGATATAGCTTGCCCCTTGCTCTGCTAAAGTCGCTAGGCGTTGCTTGATCAGCGCGTCACCTTGCTGAATATCAGGCAATGGAATTAACCCGGCTTTACCTTCAGACTGTTTTTCCATGACTCTGAGCAAGTTAGCATCTGTCATTGGTGTCACTGGGTGATGCTGCATGCCACTTTCATTGAGTAATTGGCCATTTACAAATAAATGGCCATGAACAACGGTTCTGCCATTTATTGGCAAGGCAGGACAAATCAATGCGACTTGCGTATCAAGCTGTTGCATCAATGCGTCAGTAACCGGTCCAATGTTGCCTTTTTCTGTAGAATCAAAAGTGGAGCAATATTTAAAGAAAATCTGTTGGCAGTGAGCTTGCTGCTTTAACCAACGGCAGGCATTTAAGGATGCATTGATTGCGGTGTCGACAGGACAAGAACGGCTTTTTAGGCTGATAACAATCGCATCAACATCTTGTGGCACAGCCGTATTTTCATCCGGTTCATTCAATAGTTGAACGACACGCCAGCCGTTCTGTACCATAAATCCTGCAATGTCGGTTGCACCGGTAAAATCATCGGCGATCACACCTAATTTCACTGTCATACTTTTTTCTCCGGTAAAGCAATTCCTTTGAAAGTTTTGATCACCGCACTGTCATCTTGATGGCCAAAGCCTTCATGACTTGCAGAAATAAACATCTGATGAGCAGTTGCGGCAATAGGCAATGGGAAATTAAGTGCTTTTCCCGTTTCCATGACTAAACCTAAGTCTTTAACAAAAATATCCACAGACGATTTTGGCGTATAATCACCATCAAGAACATGCTGCATACGGTTTTCAAACATCCAAGAATTACCCGCAGCATGGGTGACGATGTCGTACATCATATTCAAATCGATACCTGCTTTAGCGGCTAACGCCATACTTTCCGCAGCAACAGCAATGTGTACGCCAGCCAGCAGTTGGTGGATTGTTTTCACCGTTGACCCTAGACCGACTTCATCACCAACGCGGTATAAGCGCTCAGATATCGCCGCAAAAATAGCATTAAGTTGCTCAAATAATGCTGGCGCGCCTGACGCCATCACCGTTAACTTACCTTCCGCCGCTTTCAGCGCCCCCCCAGAAATAGGGGCATCCATTAGTGGTAATTGATATTGTTCTAAACGCTTAGCGATGCGCTTGGTTTGCTCAGCCGCTAACGTACTATGCAACACAATAATTGTGCCTGGATGTAACTGTTCTACGAGAGGTTTATCCCCTTCAAATAGAATAGCTTCAACTTGGCGACCATTAACGACCACTAAAAGTAAAGCCTGTAAGTCTTGAGCATATTCAGCAGCGTTTTGCCCCACCGCAACAGCGCCAGCCTGTTTTAAGGTTTGGCATGCATTTGGGCTAAGGTCAAAGCCATAGGTAGGAATATTATTTTTTATAAGGGATTGTGCGATCCCCATACCCATAGAACCGAGACCAATAACACCGACATTCTTAACGATATTTCCCATAACAACCCCTGATGTTGTTAATCTTTGTTATTGATGTGAATTCTCACATAACAAAATTCACAAACACATGATGAACATCACATTACGAACAAGATAAAAAACCAACAAATAAATTCTATTCAATTGATTTTTAATGTTTTATATTTTTTGGTAATTCACAAAATCATTCACAGCATAATGTGATAAAAAATGTGATATGAGTATGTTTTACACAGTTCAAGAATAAAAAAAGAAAATTTGTCATCTTTTCCATTCAGTTAAGTAGATATCGCATCATTTTTGATTGACGCTTTGCTGAAATTGACCAAAATAGCCGACGACTTAATTTTTTAGTGGTATTCCAAAGCTAACCATAGGCAGTTGGAGTCTACAACTTGATAAACGATGAGGAGCATTAGATGGGTTTGTTCGATCAACTGATCACCATGGTTGCCGGTGATAAAATGAGCCAGTTTCAATCTGTTATTGAATGGATTGATAAACAAGGTGGGTTAGCGGGTGTTGCCGATAAATTTAACCAACAAGGCTTAGGTGAGATTGTCCAATCATGGATCGGTAATGGTGAGAACCTACCTGTTAGTGTCAACCAGTTAATCCAAGTATTCGGTAATTTAGATATCCAGCAGCTCGCTCAACAAATAGGCTTCGACTCACAAGAAACAACCGAGTTAATCGCAAAATACCTCCCCAAACTCGTCAATCAAGCGACTCCTGAAGGCGTTTTACCAGAACATATTGATTTATCAGCAATCGGCATGAATATGCTAAAAGAAAAGCTGTTTGGTTAATACTGTCAAAAAATAGAAAAACGGTAGGGAATACGCTGTCTCACCTACCGTTTGTCATTGTTAAAGCCTTAGCTTTGGTATTCATTCCTCAGTTTTTTCGCCGCTTCAACCATGTTAGCTAATGATTGACGGGTCTCTGGCCAGCCTCTTGTTTTCAAGCCACAGTCAGGGTTAACCCACAGACGTTCAACCGGAACACGTTTTGCTGCTTTTCTCAGCAGAGCCACAATCCAATCGACATTTGGTACGTTGGGTGAGTGAATATCATAGACACCCGGTCCAATTTCATTGGGGTAGTCAAAGTCTTCAAAGGCGTCTAACAACTCCATATCAGAACGTGAAGTCTCTATCGTAATAACGTCGGCATCCAGTGCAGCTATCGACTCCATGATGTCATTGAACTCGCAATAACACATATGAGTGTGGATCTGTGTCTCATCATCGGCTATTGCAGCACTCAGTTTGAAAGCATCAACAGCCCAATTTAAGTACTCTGCCCACTCACCCTTACGCAGTGGTAATCCTTCACGCAGTGCAGGTTCATCAATTTGAATAATGCCAATACCTGCTTTTTGTAAATCATCCACTTCATCCCGTAACGCTAACGCAATCTGTTTCGCGATCGTTTCACGGCTCACATCTTCACGTGGGAATGACCAGCACAGTATCGTGACAGGCCCTGTTAACATCCCTTTGACCGGTTTTTCAGTCAAAGATTGCGCATATTTCGCCCATTCAACTGTAATGGCTTCAGGACGACTAATATCACCAATGATCACTGGTGGTTTGACGCAACGTGAACCATAGCTTTGCACCCAGCCATTTTGAGTAAATACATAACCATCAAAATGCTCGCCGAAATATTCCACCATGTCATTACGTTCTGCTTCACCGTGCACCAGCACATCGATATCTAGCAGCTCTTGCTCTTTAATCGCTTGCTTAATGTGCTCGCTGATATTGGTACGGTAGTGCGTTTTGTCAACATTCCCTTTCTTGAAATCAAGGCGTAGCGTTCTAATTTCACTGGTTTGTGGGAACGAACCAATCGTTGTTGTTGGCCACAATGGTAGATTAAAACGCGTGCGCTGACGCTGTGCCCGTAGTGGATATGCGCTATTACGCTCAACATCCCCTTCTCTAACTGCTTTCAAACGCTGTGCAACCGTTGCATTATTCACGCGTGTTGAGGTTTTACGCGCACGAATGGGGGCGCTGTATTGCTCCAACTCAGCAATATTGGCCTCTGTTGGCTCATTTAACGCTTTACTTAATAAAGCTAATTCACCGCATTTTTGTAAGGCAAATGCAAACCAGCTTTTCACCTCATCGTCCAAACGAGTCTCGTCGTTAAGATCGATTGGGCTATGTAACAATGAACAGGATGTACCAATCCATATTGGTCGTTGACCTAATAACGGTTTCACCCGTGCAAATTTTTCACCTAAATCAGCCTTCCATACGTTGCGCCCATTGATAATCCCAAGAGATAGCAGCCAATTTTGTGGTAATTGTTGATGCAGTTTTTCAATATCATCACGTCCAGCCACCACATCAACATGCAAACCTTGAATCGGCAGTTGTTTAATCAGGTCTAAATGATGACTAATGCCATCAAAATAAGTGGTTAGCAGTAAATTAGTTTTACCTGTAAGGGCTTGATAGGCGGTTTGATACGCGTGCTGCCACTCTATCGGTAAATCTAAAACCAAGGCCGGCTCATCGATTTGAACCCACTCGATCCCTTTTTGCGCCAGACGAGTCAGAATTTCTTCATAGACAGGCAATAAATCATTCAGCAAAGATAAACGATCGAATGATTCACCCTTCACTTTACCTAACCATAGATAGGTAATTGGGCCAATAACAACCGGTTTAATGTTATGACCTAATGCCAATGCTTCATCAACTTCATCAAATAGCTGCGTCCATGAAAGGCTAAATTTTTGCCCTTTTTGGAACTCGGGAACAATGTAGTGATAGTTGGTATTAAACCACTTAGTCATCTCTCCCGCTGCGGCTGGTTTTCCTGTTGGAGCACGGCCTCGTGCGACTCTAAACAGGGTATCTAAATCAATTGAGCCATCTTCATTTTGATGACGTGGTGGCACGTTGCCCAACAATAGGCTGGTTGTCAGCACTTGGTCATACCAAGCAAAATCACCAACAGGTAATAAATTCACTCCTGCCTCTTTTTGTTGTTGCCAGTGACGAGCCCGTAACTCACGTCCTGTCTCTAAAAGTGCGGCTTGATCAATCTTGCCTGCCCAATAATCTTCTTGTGCACGTTTTAGTTCTCTTTTCAGACCGACACGAGGAAATCCAAGTGTATGATTTATAACAGACATATTGACCCCTTAAAATTTTTAGCCGTCTAGATGTTTACACATCTATAATCAACAGGTACTGTATAAAGCACAAGCGCAAATTATTCATTGTCATCTTGAAGGTTTCTCATGATTGAACTAAAACATCTAAAAACATTGCATGCGCTCAGCCAGCACGGTTCATTGGCGGCAGCTGCAACCTATTTGCATCAGACTCAGTCTGCTTTGTCACATCAGTTTAGTGACTTAGAGCACCGTTTGGGCTTTAAGCTATTTGTTCGTAAAAGCCAACCATTACGTTTTACTCCACAAGGGGAAGTCCTATTACAGTTAGCCCAGCAAATATTGCCTATGGTGAAGGATGCGATTCGTGTCTGTAATGAGCCAGGTGTCTCAACACTACGTATCGCCATTGAATGCCATAGTTGTATTCAGTGGCTCACTCCTGCATTACAACAATTTAGGCAAACATGGCCACAAGTTTCCGTCGATTTTAAATCAGGTGTGACTTTCGACCCGCAACCTGAATTACTGTCACGGGAACTGGATATCGTCTTAACGTCTGATATCTTGGCGGATAAAGAAATTCACTACACGCCACTATTTGATTATGAAGTGAAATTGATTGTGGCTAATGATCATCCTCTGGCAAGAAAGCCAATAATTGCTCCGCATGATCTGGCCGATGAGACTTTATTAATTTACCCCGTACAACGTCACCGTTTTGACGTATGGCGTCATTTCTTGCAACCAGCGGGCGTTTCACCAAGTGTTAAAACTGTCGATAACACACTGATATTGATTCAAATGGTTGCGGCAAAAATGGGAATAGCTGCATTGCCACATTGGGCTGTCGATTCCTTTGAAAAACAAGGTTTGATTAGCATTAAAACGCTAGGGAATGGATTATGGAGCAGGCTGTACGCTGCATGCCGTGAAGGAGAGCAACGCCAACCTGCTATTGAAGCTTTTACCAAAACCGCGACTAGTCACGCTGTTGATAATTTGTCTTATGTTAAGCCGGTGAAAGTATCCAGCGCCTATGTACCCACAGAGAAGCAACAATTAGGCTCGCTCCAATGGTAAAACTCAGCCAATCCGGATGTTGTTGCCAGATAGCAAAATTCACTAATAGCCCCGCTGGAACCATCATGTTATTCATGATAGCAAGGGTTCCAGCGTCTACCTTGGTCGCGCCATAGTTCCACATAAAATAGCCAATACCAGAAGCTGCTACGCCTAACCACAGCAGAACGCCCCATTGCACATGGGTTGTTGGAACCATGGATTTATTACCGAATAAGAGCCAACCAACTAGCGCCACCAACGTTGCACCGAGATAGAACCAAGAAAAAGCCTGATGCTGAGGAATGGGATAGACCTCCATCAAGCGTTTATAACCTACCTGACCTATCGCGAAGAAAATATTGGCAAGTTGAACATAGATCAAGCCAACCCAAAATGACTCACTCAGGTGATCATAACGAATAATTGCAGCTCCGATCACGGCCAGCAATGAACTGAAGAGATAGCCTATGCGTAACTTTTGACGTTCCAATAGGTCATAAACTAGCGTCACATACAGTGGCGTCATGACCGTAAATAGCAAAAATTCAGCGACGGTAAGGTGCCGATATGCTTGGAAAACAAAAAAGTACATAATCCCCAGCTGACATGCGCCAACCGTCATATAGAGGGCAATCACTTTTTTTCCTAAGCCACGCCAACGTAAAAAAGGCAAAAAAACCAACGCCGCTAAAGATACGCGAATTAAAACAGATAACCAGCTATCGACTTGACCAGCAAGATATTCACCGATAAGACTAAAAGACGCTGCCCAAAGCAGCGTCGTTATAACAAGTAACCACATTATTGTATTGTTCTCAATTAATGCTCTTTTTCAATGAGTACGGCTTCTAATAAATCGAGGTCAGTCAGTAAAGATTGCAACGTTTCATTACTGATTTTACGTGTTGCACGTAAGTGATATAACTCACCTCGTTCGGCACGTAGTGCTGTTAATCTAAACCTGCGTTCCAGATCCTCAATTTGTAGATTATGCTCAATTTCATCCTGACCCGCGGTTCGGCGACGTAAATGCCCCGTTACCCTTGATGCGACCTCACTAATATCTTCCGGATCTAATTTTTCATCGACATCCGCGGATAAACGCTCTTCCATTTTGTTCAAACTGACAATAGCCACTTCAGCCATTGCCGCTTTTGCCATGCGTATTTCGTTGATATCCGCTTCCTTGTCACTCACCTTAAAATTACGCAATAACAGTGGTAACGCGATCACACCAGCAAAAATCGAGAATAAAATAACCCCAGCAGCAATAAATACCAGCTGATAACGAGCAGGGAATGGTGAGCCATCACTTAAAAATAACGGCACTGACAACACACCCGCCAAGGTAATTGCCCCACGAACGCCCGCAAATGAAGCTAACCATAATTCACGCACTGTATAGTTGGCGAACTGTAATGGCCTTTTCTTCAAAAACAGTCGGCTAAATCTTTTCATTAGCCATAGCCAACAAAAACGTAATATCAACAAAGCAAAATAGATAACCGCAACAGCCGCGAATAACATCCAAGTTTCTACACTCGGGTCTAATTCAGCTTGCAGTACAGAGGTTTCCCATATTCCCGGCAATTGCAATCCGAGCATGATAAACACCAGTCCATTAAATACAAACTCAAGCATCGACCATACGCTGTCAGCACGTAGTCGCATTGCCAGAGGAGCATTACGGATCACACCAGATTTAGTGATCGTCATACCCGCAGCAACCGCTGCCAAAATGCCCGAAAAGCCAATATGCTCAGCAATCATGTAGGAGGCAAAAGGCAGCAAGAGCATAAACACGATTTGCGTTGCGGGATCATCCCCACTCCAGCGGCTCATCAGTCTAAGCGATTTACTGTAAACCCAAGTCACGACGATACCGGACAATAATCCACCTATCGCAACTTTAAAGAACTCAATGGTCACACCGGAAACAGAGAATGCCATCGTTCCCATGGCAATCGCCACAGCAAACTTTAAAGCGACAAGGCCAGAAGCATCATTCATGAGAGCTTCACCTTCCAACACACTCATCATGCGTTTTGGAATTCGGCCTTTACCCACAATGGAAGAGAGGGCGACAGCATCCGTTGGTGAAAGAACAGCGGCAAGTGCAAATGCAGCAATTAATGGAATACCAGGCATCAGCCAGTAAATAAGATAACCAATCCCAACAACGGTCACCAATACCAGCACTAATACCAAAATGAAGATTTCGCGTCCATTTTGGAAAAATTCACGGGTTGGTGTTTTCCAGCCATCAACGAATAACAATGGTGGAATCAATAACACCATAAATAATTCAGGATCAAACGTGACATGCAAGCCAAACTGAGGCCAAGCCAATAACGCACCAATCGCAATTTGAATCAAGGGTAATGGAACACGAACAGGAATGACTTTTGTCACCACGCCTGAAACAGACACAGCCAAAATTAAGATGAGGATAGTAAAGAAAATTTCCATGTTGCCCTTACTGATTAACTAAACGAACCAAGACCCAAATATGACCCGTCGTAGCAGAATATTAGGTAGCTCGTCAGGCCATAAAATTTTTCAGTAAAGCCAGCAACTCGTGAAAACCTGCGGGTTTCACATGATTTACCGCCTTTTATCTATTCTATCCTTAACTCACTACTCGGCGGGAAAATAATTCAAACTTTAAGATTAATCGCGATAATACATTAGGGGGCGGCTAACGAGCCCTCCCCCACAGAATAACAAATCTTAAATAGCTAGATCAGCAGCATAAAAAGCTACCAAAAGAACGGCAATCACGACGGTACCGATATTTAGCTTACGCCATTCGCCAGCAAAAATACGGCCGATCACCAGCGCTGCAAAGCCCAACATAATACCGGTGACAATATTACATATCAGAACAATAAACACCGCACACAATAGGCCTGACATCGAATCGACAAAGTCATCAAAGTCGAGTTTAGACACATTACTGAGCATCAGTAAGCCAACGTACATTAAAGCGGGAGCCGTCGCATAAGCGGGAACTAAATAAGACAGTGGCGATAAAAACAGAATGAACAGGAATAACACACCAACGACAACAGCGGTCAAACCTGTGCGTCCACCAGCTGCCGTTCCTGCCGCTGACTCAATATAAACGGCAGCAGGAGAAGCACCAATTGCACCAGCAAAGATACTGCTCACCGAATCGGCTGTTAATGCCTTACCACCATTAATAATTTGCCCCTCTTTATCAAGCAAATTCGCTTGACCTGCAACAGCGCGAATTGTTCCCGTTGCATCAAAGACGGCAGTCATCACTAAAGCTAATAAACTCGGTAACACAATTGGCTGTAATGCGCCCATAATATCCATATTAAATATCAGTGATAAACCATCCTCCCCGAAAGAAGGCAGTTTAAAGAAACCTTGATATTTAACGGCGGGATCAAAGATCAACCCAATAATAGAGATAGCGATAATGACCAGTAAAACACCACCGGGTACACGACGCTTTTCCAGACCAAAGATAACGGCTAAGCCCGCTAATGAGATTAAAACAGGAAAAGAGGTGAAATCCCCCAGTGCTACAGGTAGGCCTGCATTTGGATTTTTAATCACCAGCCCTACCCCATTGGCAGCAATCAGCAGTAAAAATAGCCCGATACCGATCCCTGTCCCATGCGCAATGCCCATTGGCATATTACGAAGGATCCAACTGCGAATACCTGTCACTGAAATAATGGTGAATAAACACCCCATTAAGAATACGGCACCAAGCGCAACAGGGATGCTAATATTTTGCCCCAACACCAAACTAAATGCCGTAAATGCGGTTAGTGAAATAGCACACCCGATTGCCATTGGGAGATTAGCCCATAGCCCCATTAATAATGAGCCAAAACCAGCAACTAAACAGGTCGCAATAAACACTGCGGTAGGAGGGAAACCTGCCTGCCCTAACATGCCAGGCACAACAATAACGGAGTAAACCATTGCTAAAAACGTCGTTAACCCAGCAATGATTTCACGGCGAACCGAAGAGCCACGCGCGGAAATTTTAAAAAATTTATCCAATTTGCAATTGGTTGAAGCCTGTTGGCCAGACATGGAGATACTCCTGCTAAACATAACTAAAAGCGCCAAATTCCGCTCACGAAAACGATTACTTTTTTAAAAAAACTCATAAGCCAAGTCATTCACTTAATGAAGAGTGATTTTACGCAATCGTTTGGCTTTATGGTCGAAATGGCAGATTCTGAAGCGGGCAATTATCAATCTAAACAGGTGTACTGATCAAGTGTTTTCGAATTTAAGCAGCAGATAGCGTGCAGCAAAGCAAACTTAACGTAAATTTTTAGTCTTTCTTTCTTCCTCGATATTATTGATAGCTAAATTCAATGGCTACGTGACCTCTTCCGACTTTAATAACGTTAAGAAATAGACCCCATTCAATAAACTACTAATAGATTTTACTCTCGTTTAGCTGTAGTTAATAAATGCTTTGTTAGAGTTAAATTCTATTTTGTTAATAATAACAAGATAAATTAATTTCAATTAATGAGGTTTTAATTTTCATTAACCGCATTTATTACCAAAAATGTAACGCTGCAAAAAATATAATCACACCTTCAAAAAGTAAATAAAAATTAACTTTTATTTCATAATGTTAACAAGATTCATTTATAACAGTTTATTTTTATTTATTAGGTTAAAATTAAACATTACGCCGAGCTATTAATTATTGGAATATATTTACTGTAAACAATGTATAAAAAATTATCCCCTAAACAATTATCACTAACTTTATTTATTGGCTTCCTGGTTATTTATCTTTTGCCCGGTATTTATGGGCATACGCCATGGAAGCAAGATGAGAACTATAGCTTTGGTATCATCCAAACCATGTTCGAAACCAATAACTGGTTAGTGCCTACCAATGCGGGCGAACCTTTTAT
The DNA here is from genome assembly GCF_033688105.1 of Providencia sp. PROV080. Classification (NCBI taxonomy): domain Bacteria; kingdom Pseudomonadati; phylum Pseudomonadota; class Gammaproteobacteria; order Enterobacterales; family Morganellaceae; genus Providencia; species Providencia sp. PROV080. Next base: position 619,742 of record NZ_CP096346.1, on the reverse strand, counting down.
GGAAAAGCCCCCTCTGTACTACTGGGTCGCGACGCTCACTTCACATTTGCTGTCTGGCTTAATGCCGCTTCACGATGCTGCCCGTAGTGCTACTCTATTGTTTTCAGTGGTTAATTTTTCATTTTTTATTTTGCTAGCACGTCGCGCTTTCCATGCAGCAGACATTGGGGATAAACGTATTTGGGTGGCTTTCGCACTCTATGTTTGTGCTCCCGGTATTTTAAGACATAGCCATGACATGTTCACGGATATTGCATTGGTGACAGGAGCAACCATTGGTTTATATGGCATTTTAGGGCTAATACGCCAAGAAAAAGTTGTCGCATCCGCATGTTGGCTTATGGCTGGTACGGCTATTACCCTGTTATCAAAAGGCGTATTTGTACCTGGTGTCTTATGGATCAGCTTACTACTTACGCCTATTTTCCTACCGCATTGCCGGCAAAAAACATTCTGGTTACCCGCCATCATCGCGGGCCTTTGCTCACTGATCTTTATTTTACCTTGGCCTATCTTATTATATTTGCAACACCCAGATCTTTTTATCACTTGGTTTTGGGAAAATAACATTGGACGATTTTTAGGTTTTTCCGTTGAAAAATTAGGCGCTAAGGCTAACTTAACACGCGTGCCAGCATCTGTCCTTTTATTTGCCTTTCCTTCTGGAATACTGGCAACCCTTTATTTTTTAAGGAACCCTTTAAAACGATTACGCAATCACAATGAGTATTTAGTCACAATATTCCCATTACTGGGAATTGTATTTTTACAGATGTCAGCAACAGGTAGAGCACTTTATTTATTACCTTTTATCGCTCCATTGGCTATTTTAGGTACAAATACACTGTTTTCTATTCCAGAGAGAGCATTACGCTATTTTTCATATTTTGCGGCAACATTCTGGTCTGCACTGATTATTTTTCTTTGGGTTTGCTACGTGATCGCGCTTTCTGGCCATGCTGAAACTTGGCTTCAGTTTTTTAGTCAATGGCTTCCCATGAGCTATCACCTGCCATTTTCAGCGTTGACTTTGGTGGCTGCAACGCTTCTCACTGCTATTTGGTTTTTACGTGGTACCTTCCTCAGCCAACAAATAACATTGCGAGCCATACAGAACTGGGCATTAGGCATGTGTATTGTTTGGGGGATCACGTTCACCTTATTTGTAGGTTGGATTGACTATGCCAAAGGATTTGAAAAAGTATTTGTCGATTTAGCGCAACAGCTAGATGAACATTATCATGATAATGACTGTATGGCCTCGGATAATATAGGCGAATCTGAAGCCCCTATGCTGTACTACTACACCAACATTCTGCATCAGCGACAAGATCGCTTTGAAAAACCAGCGCATTGCCGCTGGCTGATTGTATTATCAAAACAGGTTAAACCAGCACCATCTGGTATGACATTATTTTGGACAGATCATCGCCCCGATGAATTTACCGAAAATTTAGTCGTTTATAAGAGTGTTGAATAGATAAGTCACATTTCTGTGCCAGTTCAGACAACTGGCACAGAAAGCCAGTTTAGACTCGCTGAGTCGCCTGTGCGCTATATTTCTCACGGGTAAACCAGAGGAATGCCGCTGCAATAAGAATAAGGAGAACGGGCAGCCCTGATGGTGAAATCGATGTCGCTACGCCAGCTAATAATGGTCCAGAAAGGTTACCAATTCCCCATAGCATTGCTGCTGCCGCATTGGCGATAATGAGGTCATTGCCACGAAAATATTGTCCAATTTGCACAAGCGCAATTGTGTAAATCGCCCCGGCCGTTGCGCCTAAGACAAACAACAGTAACCAAATTAAGACGTTATGAGTAATCAGTAATGGCAACAAGCAACTTGCACCAAACGTGACAATGCCGCAAATTCGGTATAATTTTTCACGATTCATATGATCAGCGAGCCAACCAAACGGCATTTGCATAATCGCATCCCCCGCCAATATTGCACTAATCATCATTGCTGCAATCGCTTCGGTATGCCCCATCCCCATCCCATAGATAGGAAATATTGACAAAATGGTGCCATCAAAAAAGGCAAAAAACAGGATGCCCGCACAAATACCGGGGGCAAATTTCACAAATTGAATAATAGAAAAACGAGACTCACTTGCCGTGGCTGAAATATGGTCTCCCACCTTTTGTTCCATCGCTAAAAATAGTGCGATGGATATAAGATGGAGCAAAGTACAAATGAGTAAAGGTGACTTATCTTCAACCCCATAATAAGCAATAAAAGAAGGGCCAAGTAGCTGGCTTACAGTAAATACCGTTGTATAAATAGCCAATATTCGACCCCGCTTATTTTCAGGAGAAAGCTCATTAATCCACGTTTCTCCTAAACAGATAAGTACACCACTCGCAAGTCCTGTAATCAGGCGTAATGGGAAAAGTAACCACAATGGCAACGTACTGAGCAACGGTAATAAACTCATAGCCGAAACAACCGTGGCAAATAACATCGCCTGCCGCTTTCCACACCAATGCACAATACGCTGAACAACCGGTGCGATTAAAAACATACCTAAGGCAGGTGCAGCAGAAATAATACCGATATATAACTCACCAACACCATAGCTATTTAATCGCAGTGCGACCATTGGAATACTGAGTCCAATGACAATACCAATCACTGCGATACTGGTCGTGATCGTAAAAATAGCAAATGAAGGGGTACGACGAAGATATTGAAAACGCTGATGATCAGAGCTCATTTTGATATTCATTGCTTCCGTTATGAAGCATCCATTTTAAACACGATTAGTTAGGGTTAGTTTTGACATAAAAACCCATCATCATCATAACTAACAAAAGATGACAAAAGGCGCTCGTATCATAAACTATATTTTGTACTGATAGTTTTTTATTTTTGAGCACCGATTATAAAATGAAAAAATAACGATATAACAAAGCAACACCTGAAATTAAAATAATAACATTAATAATTTTAAGGAACGTATCACGGGATATTTTCAGTGTAATATGGCGCCCAACCCAGATTCCTATTAGCATAGCGGGAGAAAAAGCTAGCGCCATCAAAATAATATCCATATTGACATAAACACCCATCACTAAAAATATAATAACACGTGTCAATGTACTAAAACCGATTAAGGTCATCTGGGTGATGCGAAATCGCTGTTTATCTGCGATGCGGCTTGATAAATACATAGCATAAATAAAACCACCACTACCAAATAAGGCACTAAAAACCCCACCGATTAAGCTGAAAGGCACAACAAATGCTTTTGACAAATGTGGCTGGGCTTTCTTTGAAAAGAACGTATTCAGTACATAAAAAATAACAAATATACCCAACAGTAAAATCAGGATATCAGGACGCGTTTTCAATAGAATGGCAGCCCCAATTAAACTCCCCACGATCATCAATGGAATAATCCATTTAATTTCATGATAGTCCGCGTTTTTACCATCTTTAACAAGGTTGATTAATGCCGCGGTTAAGTCAATAAGGGCAAGAGTCGGCACAATCATATTTAAAGGAAGATACATCGCTAATACTGGAGTGGCGACTAACGCAGAACCAAAGCCAGCCATCCCAAAGACCAAATAAGCGCACAGTAAAGTAAAAAAGCAGATTGCCATCTCTGGAGATAAAATATCAAACGGCATAGTGAATCTCTACAAGGGTATTTTGTTCACTATAATTTCTTCTGAAAAAATAAAAAAGTCCTGTTTGATAGAATGTGCAACCTTATTTATTTATCAAACACGTTAATTTTCACACTTCGAGATTATTGCCAAAATATTATGCCTTCGTCAGTACATTTCTGACATAATGTTGCTATGATGCTAGAATTAATAGCATAAATTAATTTTCAGGGAAGACAGCATATGGATAAAAAAATCAATATTAAAATTGGTCAAAAAGTACGCCATCTGAGGCAAGCACGAAATTTATCCCTGAATGAACTTGCACGCCTATCAGGCATTTCAAAAGCCGCGCTCTCTAAATTAGAATCGGGTGATTCCAACCCTCGCGTTGATACGCTAGAAGCTATTGCCATTGCATTACGTTTCCCTCTGAGCGATTTATTTGCATTACAGCATGAAACTTACCCCTATTTCGTCAAATCCTCCCCCCTACAAGGCGATTATTCACAGCTCTTTAAATTTCGGATCAATATGGGCAATATTTCTGAGATATGGCAGCTAAAAATGAAACGTGGCGCCATCATTAATAGTCCAGCTCACATGAGTGGAACCCATGAACACATCATGATGCATACAGGTTCATTGATGCTACGTTTAAAAAACGACCAGACAGTACTACTAGAAGAAGGCGATTTTTATGCTTTTAGCTGTGACTTTCCCCATTCCTACCTCTGCATGGAAGGGGAATTAAATGCAACCGTCGTCATGACCTACTCTCACCTCAGTGACAGTATTTAATGCTCGATATGCTTCGCGTCGTAACTGATCCGCAGTATGCCTTTTTTATACTTCATTGATTTAATTGAAAACTGTTCAATTTTACCAAGTGATGCGACATGCGTACCACCGCATGGCACTTCATCACCTTCAGAAACACCACAAAGCCGTAACGTATCGCGTTGCCCGATTAATACAGGTGAATCATCACTGATAGATTGATTCACTAGCATTTCTATTTGCTTATCATCAAGTTGCTCGATAGGTGTGGCGTTATCTCCGATGGCGCTGAATTCAACCCGTGACTCATTAGGAAAGTGATGCCCTTTTTGTCCCTGCCAACCAAAACGTGACATAACCCAACTCAGCAAGTGTCCTGTAGTATGTAAAGCGGCATGGTGTTGACGCTGCGCCTTATCAACACGGGCAATAACGGTATCACCACTCTGCAAATCTTGGTTTGGGTTTAAATAAGCAATAATTAATCCATTCGAGTGTTTCTTAATACGAACAGGCTCATCATTAATCCAACCAATATCTGCTGGCTGCCCTCCTCCTTGAGGATGAAAGATATTCTCCGTCAATGCCACCCATTGCCCGTCGTCATCATGACCCGACTCGAGAATAGTGGTTTTAATTTCATAGAGATAAGTATCAGTAAGATAAATATTGTTTTGCATAAAAATAATCCACTTATAGATAACAGCTTTATGATGTGATGTTGAAATTGTTATATCATCATTGTTCACTTTAAGAAACATCTGGCAACTAAAACAAACAAATGTACTTAAATTGTATCCATAAGCCAGATAAAAAATTCAACCTACACCGTGATGTAGGTTGAATAGACATGCCGTTGTTATTAAGCGTTATTGCAGATAATTTTGCATGGTCTCAAATAACCTTAAATCGTCGCTAAAACGAACTTCACGAACGTCTTCTAATTTTTCAACTTGATTGACCATTTGAGATAAGCGTTCGTCTTTTTGGACTAACAGCCAAATACGGCTTTCATCTTTATCTTTTATTGGCATACATAGGATGCCATCCACATTAAATGCTCGGCGCGCAAACAAACCACAAATATGTGACATGACGCCAGGGTGGTTACGGACAATAAGTTCTAACGCGATAGGATGATGTTCAAAAACCATAATTACGCTCCGATCATATCAATATTTGCAGCACCCGGTGGAACCATTGGATAAACCTTTTGGTTCACATCGATCAAGGCATGAATTAAGCAAGGACCCTTTGTATTCATAATCGTTTCTAATGCCATCTCAGGATCTGCTTCTGTATTTAAATCACAGGTCTGCAAGCCGAATCCTGCCGCAATTTTTATAAAATCGGTTTGGTATGGATAAGCGGCTGCATAAATACGATTATCAAAAAACAGTTCTTGTTGCTGATAAACCATCCCTAATGCTTGGTTGTTCATCAAAACAATTTTGATATTAAGTTGATGTTCAACTGCGGTAGCCAACTCTTGAATATTCATCATCAAGCTGCCATCCCCCGAAAAACAAACGATCGTTTTCTCAGGATTCGCTAAAGCTGCACCAATCGCGGCCGGCAAACCAAATCCCATGGTTCCCAAGCCGCCAGATGTTAACCACTGGCGAGGACGTGATAACGGATAAACTTGTGCCGCCCACATTTGATGCTGTCCCACATCCGTAGTCACGATCGCGTCTTCTCCTGCTGCTCTTGCTGCCGCTAACACTAACCCGTAATGTGTTAAAGGATTATCAGCCTCACTTAAATTCAGCGGAAAGTTCTGTTTTAACTCATTAACTCTTGTCATCCATTCTTCACGCTGATTTCGCTCAACTAATGGCAGCAATAATTCTAGGATTTGCCCTGCATCAGCATTGATAGCAATATCAGGGCGTTTAATTTTGCTGATCTCTGCTTTATCGATATCCACATGAATAATTTTGGCATTCGGGCAAAATTTTTCTGCGCGACCTATTGCACGGTCATCAAAGCGTGCTCCAATAACAATTAACAGGTCCGCTTCTTCCATAACCATATTAGTGCTACGCGCTGCATGCATGCCCAACATGCCTAAATACAGTGGATGACGCATTGGAATAGTGCCTAACGCCATCAATGTCATTGTTGTTGGCAGTGTTGCTTTCTCTGCAAAAGCAATCGCCGTTTCCGTCGATTCAGAACTAATAACCCCGCCACCAAAATAAAGAACTGGGCGCTTAGCCTGATTAATCATCTCAGCTGCCTGAATGACCTTTTCCATATCAAAATTTGGGGCTTTATCTTTTGGCTGAATCTCAGGTAATGAATCTAATTCGATAGTCGCGGTTTGTACATCCTTCGGGATATCAATCCACACAGGTCCCGGACGTCCTGATTCTGCAATCCGAAAAGCATCACAAATAACTTGAGGTAACTCATTGATATTACGAACCAAGTAATTGTGTTTGGTGACAGGAATAGAAATTCCATAAGTATCAACTTCTTGGAATGCATCTGTACCAATCATTGATGAAGGAACTTGCCCTGTAATACAAACTAATGGAATAGAATCGAGCTTAGCATCGGCAATTGCCGTTACTAAATTCGTTGCCCCTGGGCCACTTGATGAAATACACACTGCCGCTTTACCAGTGGTACGTGCTATGCCTTGTGCAATAAAGCCAGCGCCTTGCTCATGGCGCGCCAAAATATGGCGAATCTGCTTACTTTTGCCTAAAGCATCATAAAAAGGGAGTGCCGCGCCACCTGGGATCCCTGAAACAATGGTAATCCCATGTTTTTCTAACAGGTGGACGATTAATTCTGCACCTGTAAAACAGGTTTTATCTGGTGATGTTGTGCCCAACTCGCTCATAATTTTATCCTTCACACTAGCCGGCGGATTCGGGCGGAGCGTCATAAAAAAACCCCGTCCGGTTTGCGCCGGCGGGGTTCTAAATCTGCGTTGATTTGTACCCGTTACGGCGCTAAGCCCACGACCACCACCACACGCACGACCACCGCGGCTGATGGCGCGGTAAGTAGTAGGTTTGAATGATGAAGAGTCATGTTCACGGGTTAATCCTGTCTGTTGATTTTAATTGGTTAGATTATTAATCATTATTTTGTGTAAGTGCATTTAAGAAAACACATATTGTTCATAATAACAATCATTTTTTCGATTTTTATTCACAGCAAACTTAAAATGAGATCAATATCACAACACACAGCAACAGGATAATTATCTAGTAAAATAGGATAATAAAGTCATTATCACTAGCTAGACAGATTGAAAAAAAGTCTCATTTTCTTATCAATTTTCTCTTGACTTAAAGTTGACTTTAAGTCGTAAAATCCCCTCCTTACAAGATAGCAATAACCATAAAACTTAAATATATCTCTTTATTTTTATTGAGGTTTATAACTTTCGGCATCGAGGGGGAATTATGCCAAAAAATGTCTGGTGGCTAACTATTGCGTTAGCATTGTTTACGACAGGTAATGCTATTGTTCTGTCGGTCGCGGTAGTGATTGGTGAAAGTCTTTCCCAAGATCCCACCTATTCCACATTGCCATTACTCAGTCAATATATTGGTCTGATTATCGCAACCATTCCCATTGCATATTTAATGCAGAAACACTCCAGAAAATTAGGTTTTATCTTGGGCAATATCGCGGGCATCATCGGCGCAACCTTGTCTATTATTGGCATTATTTATCATCACTTAGCCTACTTTTCGCTTGGCTTATTTTTTACAGGCATTGCAATTGGTACGGCTAAACAATTTCGTTTCGCTGCATTAGAAGAGGCACCTAAGTTCTTGCATGCTAAAGCGATTGGATTAGTCATGAGTGGAGGAATCGCTGCCGCCTTAATCGGCCCTACACTCGCGGTAGTCACACAACGATTTTTTACTGAATACCCATTTGCAGGCCCTTTTAGTACCTTAGTGGGCATTTATGTGCTCGCCTTTATCTTACTATTAAACATCCCATTAAAGAAAATTCCCCCAGAAAAACAAAATCATATGGAAGTGAAGCGTAGTTACAAGCAGTTATATTCACAACCCATATTAAAATTAATTGCGATAGTGAGCGCCGTTGGCTATGCATTGGTTGTTTTTACTTTTGCGTCTATTCCACTCTCTATGAAACAAAATCATTTCCCGTTTCCTTTGATCGCTATCGTCTTTCAATGTCATGTACTTGGCATGTTTGCCCCTTCATTTTTCACTGGGCATTTGATTCAGCGCTTAGGAGCTAAAAAAATTATTTTTGTCGGTATTCTATTACTCATACTCTCTGCAACTATTAACCTTTTAGGGACTGAGTTTTACCACTACTTATTATCTGGGATTTCCGTTGGAGTGGCATGGAATTTACTTTTAATCAGTACAACCCAGTTATTACCGTACGGTTATCAATCTCATGAGAGAGCGAAAGTACAAGGTATGACTGATTTCCTGATTTATTCCTTTGGTGCATTAGGTAGCCTTGGCGCAGGCGTGCTGTTCTTTTCATTAGGCTGGCAGTTAATGAATACAGTCTCAATAATTTTTGCACTTTTCATTTTGAGCAGCTATGTCGTATTAAAAAAACATATTCCACAATGAACTAAACCATAACAACAGTATTTAATTTTACCTTTAGTAACCCAATGACTATTAATCATTATGAAACTCTCTGTCTTATTAGTTTGTTTAGGCTTTATTTATTTTAAATTCATAAGATGAATACTATGCTTAATACCTAATAACTAGGAAGTGTATTATGTACAATAAATTAACTATTTCATACAGTAAAAAATATACTGAATTCCAATCTGCTGTCGTCAATGAAATTCTTGTTTGGATAGAAGAAAACCTAACCAGAAGATTATTACTCGATGATATTGCTCAACGTTCTGGATATACCAAATGGCACTTACAGCGAGTATTTCGTAAAATAGTCGGTATGCCTCTTGGTGAATATATCCGCCGCAGAAGGATCAGTGAAGCAGCAAAAGACTTGCAAACAACAAAACTTCAAGTTATTGATATTGCGCTTAAATATCAATTTGACTCGCAACAATCATTCGCAAAAAGATTTAAAGCGTATTTAGGTACATCACCTTCTTTATATCGACTTGCAAATAATTATGATAATGATCCGCTACTACTGGAACCAAAGGTAGCTTAATTATTTCATATGAAAAAACATCAATATTTAAAACTTTCTGATATCACTATCTAAAAAGCCCCTTGTAATCACTCTCAGGGGCTTTTTTATCAATGAAGTCATTAATAACTCATTAAAACAATACTTAAAGAAACCTTAATAAAATTTTAATCAACCCTTAAGGTTTAACTTTATAAAAAAACTATAATTGAATGATAATAAGGTTATTGCATCCCCAAAACACACATCAATAATAAACAAAAGCCGCCTTCGTGAAATATCTATCGATACCTTTCTGTTATGTTTAAAAATGATGCTCAATCAAACTCACCATTTCATTCACATCATTAAAATCAATGTTCAATAACTCAATTTAAATAATAAAATAAGTAACAGGGGGTGATTCACTTCTTTTCTATCATCGTTTTTCTTTTTAAAGAACGATTTGATATTAATTTTTATACTCATAACGATAAAACAATAGGCTTATCAAGCGAACAGAAAGTTAGTCATCCTAGTTAACTATATGAATAATAAGTATTGTATCAAAGACTCTCTGAACAAATAAAAATACCCTTAAAATAAGGGTATTTTATCATTCTTCAACATTCTATTTTTAGGCGAGCCTTAGAACGGTAGTTCACATAAAACGGTGAAGAACCCATTTAACCCATTGAAAATATTGGTTTTTATCATAAAGATAGCAAAAACTGTTAAGTTAAGCCCAATATTGTCAACTTTCTGGGCAGGTACTGTGGGAGTATTAGCCGCCAAGCGTAAAGATAGAATCTTGACACTTTCAGCGGCAGCACCTGATCAAATCAGGCGGCTCCAACACCCAAAATAAAAAAGGCGGGTATTGGGAGGCTGATTGTTTCTACCAAACATTGAGTCGCATTTTAGCAGGATCTCGGCGAAATAAAATCCATTTCCCGCTCTTGCCATCAACTCTATGTCAAACCTTGGTATTTACACTCGTTTTCAAGCCGTCATCGGCTAAGAGCTCCTTAGACCAAGGCGCTATCCAGCAGACAGCCTGCCAATTTGAGGTTTGAGATAGAGTTACCTCAAATTACGCACAATTACGCGCCACATGCGTAACTAAGCGTAATTCATTATCATACCAAGGCTACCGCTGCTTCTGCCGGAGCTGGGCATTTTGACTTAATAAATTCAAACATGGGTCGGAATACCTCGAAGGTGGCAGCATCTAAGGTAGGTACAACCTCCCTTGCAAATTTGGTCTTATTGCCAGAGAAGGTTACGATCTCTCCTCCACCAGGAAGTTGCCTAGCCTCAAAGTACCGAGCTGTGTGGTCACTATAAAAAAGGTGCTCAATACCCATAATTGCTTGATGCGCAAAATGTTCTTTTGAGCCGGGCGTTTTCATTACCTGCGCTTCAACCTTAGCAATTCTTGGTACAGGAAGAATAAACGCATGCACTTTCTCAGCAGCATTTTCAGTGCGCAACCCAAGATAGGGGTCATCACACTGCAATGCCCAGCTATCTTTTTGGTTAAGATAATTCCACTCGTTATACGCCTCATCAAAGTCAAATAGACCAAATAGTGGACGACCACCCATCTCATTAATTATTCGATTATCCTGAAGCGCTCTGCGCAAGTAATCGCAGCAAAACGCATAGATAGGCACAAAAGGAAGTGGCTCATCAAAAAGCTTTCGCCAAGCCTCTTTTAAAATGTCGGGATCAGTACTTCCTTCAGTGAATAGTACTGGGACTCCCTCAATCCTAATATTTCGAAGGATACTCAGGATTTGCTCATCTTCCTTGTACTTAATCAGGCTCGACGATAGCTTGCTTATTGCATAATCTTTACTGGTAGATCTGCAAACCACATTCGAGTTGTGTATATCAAATAGGTTTACTCGCTTCTTCTCGTGCGGAATAAGTGTTACTGCACTGTGACTGCTCATCAGCACATGGTTTGTTTTCGCCGCAGTATCTGTGATTTCAAAGACTTGTTTCAAGAAATCAAATTGCCACTCTGGATGCAGGAATGAGTCTGGCTCATCCAGCAAGGTGATGCAATTTCGATCTTTAAACAGCTCGGTAATAGAATAGATATACACCGACTGAAACTGACCGTCGCTGAAGTGAGAGACGGAAGCATCAAAGCCATTTTCGAGCTGCAAAGGAATGGTAATTTCTACGAGCATTCCCAGTGTCTTCAAATTATCTAGCTGGCGAAATAACTCCTGAGGGCTTAAATCCGTAAATTCTCGCTGGATCTTTTCGATACCAAAGTAAAGCAAGTAGCGATCATCAGACGCAAAATACCCTTCAGACCTCACCGGGCTTCCAGATGCAGTATTGATGCAAAGGTGCAATCTATCAAGAAACGTTTTGGTAATGCCTTCCGGCTTCCAGTAGCGGTCTGTTTCGTCATTCAGCTCAATATCAAAACGAGAATCGCCCGCATACTCTGGTCGCTCTAAAACCAAGCGCAATTCTGTTGCAACATTAGCGATACCTAACTTCTGGCAAATAAACTGGCGTGCTTTGCAGCCATCTTGCTGCATTAACAATACGGCCAGCAGCAGTTCTTTGTATTCCGGCCCAATACCGATGAAGAAACGGCTTTCATCAAAATCCGCACGCTTTATTCGCTGGCGAAAACTCTCTTCATATTGCGCCACCAAGCCAGCAACGGTTTTATTGTGCCCAGAGTAATAGATCAACACATTGTCTGGCACCTGAGATTGACCGATAGTTTTTCGCTTGCGGCCATTAATCACTAAACCGCGATCTTTCGGGCGATCACGGCATGCAACATCATCAATTTCGCCCCAGCTCCACTCTATTGTCGTTTCTGAATTATCAATCTCATACACAAGCCGATAGCTAAACCCAAGATCCGCCTTAGTCCTGTCGTATTCCACAATATGACGAAAGATCTCTATCAAGGCTTCAAACAGATTCGACTTACCTGTGCCATTTTTACCAACGAATACATCAATAAAGCTGCTGCCATCGAAATTTAATGAAAAGTCTCGAAGGTTTTTGTATTGGCTGATATAGAGTGACTTTAGGCGCATCCGATTTCCTTATACCTGAGCAACTACAGAACCAAGAAGTTCAGACTGTTTAGAATTTAAGATCTCTATTTTCTCCTCTACTACGTCACAAAGGTCTAGAAGTCTCTTGATATTATTAACTATTCTCAGTTGCTCCTCGATGGGCGGTAGCGGTATGGGGAGACCTGTCAGCACCTTTTGATTAATCTTGGGCATAGTTCCAGATGTTCCAGACGCATGTGAACGCAAAAAGCTTCTAGAAGGCTCAGAACTCATGACGTAATAGACATATTCCGTGTTGATGTGATCAGAAACTCGTAACCTCATCATCAAGTCAGGATAAATAAAAATCCTTGGCTCACCTCTATATATGGCAGGCACCCCTACGTACTCTATACTATTTCCACGCTGAACAAGGATATCTCCATCACTTAGCCAGAGATGCGAATCACTAGGAATATCCGCATCAATAAATTTAGAGTGCTCACCAATAAAAACGCCAGAAGTTGTTGCACTTAAAGTTAAAGAGCGAACGCTAGTTTCGTAGTCAACTGCTTTAGGTGAATACCCATTCTTCGGTCCAAAAACAAGTATTTGCCCAAGGGATTCCCAACGCCAATGCTTGGGTATTTCAAAACCTATCGCTTTTTCTAGGTCTCTATCGTCATGCGATACTTTTAACTTTAACTCAACTCGCTCTTTATGAACTTTCTCTAACAATTTGTCAGCAGACGAGTCTCCATCAAGTCTATCTGAAAGACGCCCTGTAATCGCAAGCTTCAGAATAGCCTTCCGCAATTCAGTGATATTTTTCCTATCACTATAAAGCTCGTCAAAGTACTGCTTTATAAATAAGGGACCACCATTTTCAGCACCATCAAACAATTTATCGATGGCAGCCTTGTGCACAACAATGCGTTTTTCCGCTCGCGTTTTACACAGCTTCTCCAAGGCACTACAACGCGCCATGAGATCATCCAAGCGGGAGACAATACGGTACTGTTCCCCTAACGGAGGTATAGGAACAGGCAGCTCCAAAAATTTGGCGATAGATACGCCCCCGATAATACCGGTCATAGCCTCGCTGAAGAATCTTTTAAAAATGGGCGACAGGTACAAGTAAAGAATAAACTTTGAGGGTATTCCTCCGCAGGGCTCGTTGGCGAATAACTTATTACCAAAGCAAATATCCAGCTCTGCAATTCCACATTTTCTGCCTGCGCTACCACCTTCAGCACATATCAGAACCGAACCTTGACGGGCTACTTTAAACTTCCCCTCTGATTCAGGAATATAGATTCCGTTTTTATAGTCAAGTGCATCATGGCCGTAACCAACATCCTTAGTGGCAATGTAAGGCAGACCATCAACTCCTGTATACTTGGATTCTTTCTCATTCGCATTGATGCTGTTGCCATTGAAAATATTCCCAATGTTACCTAGGCGAGTCCATACCCAGCTTTCCGGTAGTGCATAAGGAGCATCGACCTGCTCAATTGTGGGGAGAATCTTTGGCTTCTTGATTTTTCCAACCTTCACAAGTTGCAGCTTTTCAGCTTCTATCTCCTTCAACAACTCACTGGCAGGCGGCTCATTAGGATCTTGCTCAACCAGTTTGCCTTGCATAGCCAAAGTCAAAATCAGTTCGCGCAATTTTTCAATGCCGTCGGGTGCAGAAAAGGCGGCATCAAAATGCTGCTCAAGCAAATCATTCACGGCCTGGGTCATGCTTTTGCCCCCAAGCAAGCCATCAACTCTTCTTTTAGCGCTGTTTGCGCCGCGTTCAATTGCCGCACAATTTCTTGATATTCGCTCATCAACTCCGCTGGATCTTGATGAATCACTTCGGCTTCATGTGGATTTTTGCAGTCGAAATTATAGTTACGTCCAGCTAGCGTTTCGGCTGATACCTTCCACGCATACTCCGTGACTTTACGGCCTTTGCGTGCAGCACCGCCCCACCAGGCTTTTTCTAAATCAAATTCACCAATGGTTAATGGTTTAGAACGAGAATAGGATTTGTAGCCTTCTGGGTAAGGGTGCTCGAAGAACCACACGTCTTTGGTAGGGCCACCTTTTTCAAAAAACAGAATATTCGTGGCGATACTGGTGTAGGGCGCAAAGACACCTTTAGGTAGGCGCACAATGGTATGCAGATTAAATTCTTCCAATAGTTCGCGCTTTAAGGTGGTTTTTACACCTTCACCAAACAAGAAACCGTCGGGCAGAACTACGGCAGCTCTTCCAGTATCATGCTTGAGTAAGTGCATGATCAGAGCCATAAATAAATCGGCAGTTTCGCGGGTTTGATATTTCTTTAAGAAGTTTGATTCAATGCCATCTTCTTCCATACCGCCAAACGGCGGGTTGGTAATGATGATGTCTACTCGTTCTTTAGGGGTGTAGCTCTGTAGCTGCCTTCCAAGCGTATTGTCGTGCCGAATATTGGTAGGCACATCAATGCCGTGCAGCATGACGTTGGTCATCGCTAGCATATGCGGCAGGGGCTTTTTCTCAACACCGTGGATCGTGTCTTGTAGCAACAGCTTGTCTTCGTTCTTTTTGATTTGCTGATTCAGGTGCTCAATGGCGCAAGCAAGAAAGCCCGCTGTACCGCAAGCTGGGTCAAGAATGCTTTCGCCTAACTTCGGGTCAATCATATCCACAATAAACTGGGTCACTGCACGCGGGGTGTAGTACTCGCCAGCGTTACCCGCTGACTGCAAATCGGCCAGAATTTTTTCGTAAATATCGTTAAACAAATGGCGATCGTCCGACTTATTGAAATCGACATCTTCTTCTATGGTGTTGATTACCTGGCGCAGTAACGTACCCGACTTCATATAGTTGTACGCATCCTCAAAGACTGAACCCACGACTTTGCCGTGTGGTGATACTCCCGCTGCGGTGGCTAACTTTTTTAACGCTGGGAACAGATCGTTGTTAACGAAGTCGATGAGCTCTTCACCGGTGATACCCTCAGCGTCCTTGGCCCAAGATGACCAGCGAAAACGGCTAGGTAACGGCGACTTGTAGTTGGGCACGGTGAGTTGCCATTCCTGTTCTTTGTCATCAAAGATCTTCAGGAAAATCAGCCAAACCATCTGGCTTATGCGCTGGGCATCACCATCGACGCCTACGTCTTTGCGCATGATGTCCTGAATGGATTTGATAAGGGTAGTGAGTGACATGGTATTGCTATCTCCAATATTCTTTATTCGGCGCTACGTTTTTCTTTTTTTCTATTTTCAAGAGCTATACAGCGCCTGTTCGAGTTCGTTTACGGCTTGCTGGTATTGATCCAAGCCACCAAAGGCACGAATGATTTCCAGCGGGGTGCCAAATTGGGTAAAAGGCGCGATGGTCAGAATCTGTGTTTCTTCAATCTGAGCCACACCTTCATCGGCATATTTGTCCAGCAGCGCTTCTAACACTTTGCGAGCCTGATCACCGTATTGCGTAAAGTAATTGCGTTTTTTCACCTGCTCTGCCCGCTCTTTTCGAGTGAGCGGTGGCATGTCCCAAGCAACGTGACAAACCAAGTCAAAAGGGTCGAACGCTTTGCCTGATTTTTCACCCACTTCATCAGCTAAAGCTTCAAAGAACACGCCATGCTCGGCAAGTTCTTCAATGATGGCTTGTTTCTTTTCCGCACTGCTCCAACGGCGAAGAAAATCATCCATTGTGGCAAATTCTTTTGTTACCGCTTGACGGGTGTAATCTTTTAGAGATTCCGTAATGAGCTTGCCGTTGGCATCAAAGTATTGCACGCGTTCAGCGGCGACTTTTACCGGCACATTCGCTACTACGTAACGGCGCACGCCGCCGTCTTCGTCTTCACCGGGCTCACCAATGCCACCCCAGTCGCGCTCGCTATCGGGTTTGGGGTATTCCAAGCCTGAATCTCCCGCTTCCCCGGCACCTTCATCTAGAGGAACATCTGGCGGAACGGGAGAATCAGAACCGGATGGCTCGTAAACCTGAACAGGATCACCGTCAAAGTCTGGGTCGGCAAAAAGCTCAGTGGCCTTTTTAAAGTCGATAATGGTGAAGTAGTACTTACCGTAATCTTCATTGATGCGAGTACCACGCCCGATAATCTGTTTGAACTCTGTCATCGACTGAATGCGCTGGTCGAGCACAATGAGCTTGCAGGTTTGGGCATCCACGCCCGTGGTCATCAATTTGGAGGTGGTGGCGATCACCGGATATTTGCTTTCCGGGAAGATAAAGTTGTCCAGCTCGGCTTTACCTTCTTCGTTGTCGCCAGTGATGCGCATGATGTACTTGCTGTTTTGTGCGACTAAATCTGCGTTTTCGTTGACCAATGCCTGGCGCATACGCTCGGCATGATCAATGTTTTCGCAAAAGACAATGGCCTTATCAAAACGGTTGGTCTGCTTTAGAAATTCAGTGATTTTTTTTGCGACCAAGTGTGTGCGCTGCTCCAGTACCAGAGTTTTATCAAAATCCTTCTGGTTATAGATGCGGTCTTCAATTTCATTGCCGTGTTTGTCGGTCATGCCTTTATCGGGCCGCCAACCTGTCAAATCTCTATCCAGATCGATGCGCACGACTTTGTAAGGCGCAAGAAAGCCATCATCAATACCTTGGCGCAGGCTGTAGGTGTAAATCGGTTCACCAAAGTAGTCGATATTCGAGACCTCTTTGGTTTCTTTGGGTGTGGCTGTAAGGCCTATCTGCGTGGCTGAGGAAAAGTATTCAAGAATGTCTCGCCAAGCAGAATCGGCCGCTGCACTGCCACGATGACACTCATCAATGACAATAAGATCAAAGAAATCCGGGCTGAATTGCTTGTAGATATTTTTCTCTTCTTCATTGCCTGTAACGGCCTGATAGAGAGAAAGGTAGATTTCATAGGATTTATTGGCCTGGCGCTTTTGGATCTTGGTCATGGCCGAACCAAAGGGTTTGAAGTCGTTGGTCATGGTTTGATCGACCAATATATTTCGGTCAGCCAGAAATAAAATGCGCTTTTTGGCTTTGGAGCGCCATAACCGCCAGATAATTTGGAACGCGGTAAAGGTCTTACCCGTTCCGGTTGCCATGACTAATAGAATACGGTTTTGCCCATTGGCAATGGCTTCGATGGTTTTGTTAATGGCCAGTAGTTGGTAATAGCGTGGTGTTTTGTTATTGCCGTCGCTGTAATAATCCTGAGTGACCAGTTCGTTTTGTTTCTGATTCAGGCCTTTGTGCTCTGCCCACCATTGCCATAGCGTTTCGGCCGATGGGAATTCGTGCAAAGCCAGCTCTCTCTCAATCACTCCATCTTTGGCTATTTTGTTATGGAACAGAAAGCCATCGCCGTTAGAACTAAAGACGAACGGCACTTGGAGCATCTCCGCATAACCCAAGCCTTGCTGCATACCATCACCCAAGCTGTGGTTGTTATCTTTGGCCTCAATGATTGCGATAGGGATGTTAGGCTTGTAGAAAAGCACATAATCGGCTCGTTTGTGTTTGGCACGGGTATGTAGCTTGCCACGGACGATAATCCGCCCCTTGGTTAGCGGGAACTCTTCTCGTATTTGCGTAGCAATATCCCATCCGGATTGTTCAAGCGCAGGCGTAATGAACTTGGTGCAGATGTCTCGCTCCGTGAGTTGTTTTTTATTCATATTGCTTACCCATGTATTAACGCCTTTACTCGCCGAAGAGCTAGATCAGCTCAGTCTGCAACCCAGCCGCTTTCAGGCGGCGAGTCAGGTTTCGCATTTTGCTAAATTCAGTGCCGAAACTGCTCCGCAGCCCCACCCCTCCACAAAACTCTTTTGCGGTGATGTCCTTCAACTCATCGGCATATTTGATCATTTGCAGATGAAGTTCAGCGGTATATTGATTACGAGGGGCATCCGCCAGTACTTGCTTAATTCGCTCGTAAATCTCGTTTTCGTTCATTTTTCAGCCTACGCGACACTAGCCACTTGATAATTTAGCTAATTTATATAGAAAACCTCAGGCTCACAATTACTTTGTGCATCACGCCTTTAGATCCGCCCGGATGGCGGTATCTCTTTATCAAACGGCCGGAGAATCTGTGCGGTTTCAGTATTAGAGGGCAGATCAGCTCCTTCTGGCGGGACCTTATCAACGCTAGCCATCTGTATGCCTTTCTGCCGCACATGAAAGGCGATTTGCTGCCAGCGGCGCAGCCATAGCTCTTCTTTTCGCTTGTAGGCATTTAGCTCCGCTTTGAGGCGATCTACCTCTACCTGAAGCTCTTCGGCCTCTTTAGTGGCCTGCTCTTTGGTTTTCACCAATCCGCCCGATAGTGCTTGTTTGGCGTTGTCGTATGCAGCCTTAATCTCTGTTTTAGCTTGGAGTGATTGGCGACTAAAGCCAAAGCGCTCTTCTAGCACAGCCCAGGTGAGTTTTGATCCAAGCTCACCCAACGCCCAGCGATCCAAATCGGCAACGATTGTATTGATGTCACTGTCGGACATGCGTCTGAAGCGCTTAACCATGCTCTACCTCGTGTAAATATTGTTCGGGATCAAAGTGCTCCACCCCGTTGTCGGCCAGTTGGGAAGCCAGTGTTTTAAGTTTTTTATCGTTGTGTGCCAGCCAGTCGGCACTCTTTTTCGGCTTGGCGCTATCCAACTGCTTTTCAGCATTTTTTCGTGCCAGCGCAGTAAGGGCATACTGGCGCTTCTGCTCGTCCAGACGCCCCTTATCATCCTTAGCCCACACATAGTCTTTGCAGTCCGCCGAGCATTGCAAATGGCGCTCGCAGGGTGTCTGAGAGAAATTGTGGATACAGATACCCGTGCCGACATCATGTACGGCCTGAATTCGCGCTTTCAGAATGGCATCCTGGACTTCTACCGGAACCACTTTGATTTGCTCAGCTAACTGGCCTCCAACCAGACCTTTTTTGATGTCGTCACGGAGCATCAGTGCTCGTTTTTCGCGGGATGTATGCTGATAGGCTTTGGTATCTCTTGGGTTAGTTCGACCAAACCATTCAGTTTGCAGCAGGTCACTTAACCCGCTCTCATCAAGCAGGGTATTAAGCGTGTGACGAAAGTGGTGACTGGTGAAGTTCACCTCGATACTGCTGGATGCGTACTCGGCGGCAAGCGCGGGGAAATATCGGAGAAAGGTAGTAAACATGGACTGGCTACAACTTGTGGCCAGCCAATGAGCGTAGCTTCCGCTGGAAAGTCCAAGAGAACGAATGAATAAAAGATCTTTTAGGTAGTATTCTTTACCAAATTGGTCCGTATGAAGAGCCGATAAATATGCTCCCGAGAAATCACGGAAACAGTATTCAACCAATCCACTTTTGTAAGTGTAAAAAATGGGGTTTGCAGGCTTAATTCCCTGCTTGGTTAATGCGCTATGATCTGGCCACGCGAGGTTTTGCTTCCTGAGCCAGCCAGTTGTGCCCAAAAGAGTATGACTGATCCCCAATTCAGTTAAATCAGCCGCGTAGAGCTTTTTATCTTCAGGTATGCCATCCAGAAACCTTAGATCAGGCTCACCAACTTTGTGAATTTCTTCCGCTGTTAAACGCGCTTCAGATGTAATTTCCGCTAACTCAACGAGCACATCACCAACGATGGGGGTCACTTCTGACGGCAAGTAAAGTCTACGCTTAGGTGTGAAAACGTCACCACGACTTGCCTTCCGCGGAAAGTATTCGATATAGGCGTTACCATCTTCATCAGAAGACAATTGCTGATTTGGTAATAGTGAAATCTCACTGAATCGTCTTCCTGTGCAAGCAAGTAGCGTCAACATCAGAATATAGAAGCGATACTTATGCTCTTTGGGAACGTTTAAGTAGAGTTCGCCAAGGACTCGAAACACAGCGGGATCGACAAGTTTGTCCGACCTCGTCTCCAGAACCTCAGGATCATCTAACCTTTTATGATTTATTCCCCTCGTGCTCGCGGGACGCTTCATTTTGGCGTATTTGTACTGAAATAAAACCCGACATAGACCATTCGAATCACAATGCGCGGCGAACTCTGCAACATGCTTGTGAAGGTTGTAGGCAGTGGTTTCACTGTAGTGTTTTGAGATTAAACCAGACGCATTATCCAGAGCCTCTGGCGTAAGCCCAACTAACTCCTGCCCTAGCTGTTTAGCTGCATATGAGACATATCCAATAGCTGTTATGAATTTGCGCTGATTCGGTGCTGATTGATGTTTCCTGTGGAACCTGAGAACAAACAATGCTTTGGCAACCAGTTCCCAGCAACCGCCTAGTGGCGCTGAACCCAGCTTCGGAGATAGCGAAAAAACAAAAGAAACTGATTTCGTGTTTCTACCTGTCAACTTGACTAGGCGCCCTGCATTGACTTGCCACTCGGGATCATCCCACACAACCGACTCAAACCCTTCCAGCTTCATTAGCTTTGCTTTGTCGATTAAAGATTTTAGGTTTTCATTCCTGTCACGCTCAAGACGATCAACGAAAGGGACGACCTTGGCCTTGCGATTAGAGCGACCATCAGACATGATGCCCCCCTTCCTCACAGAGTTTGGCTACTTGTGCGACCGCTGCGATTACCTCATCGAGCTGTATGCCCAATCGCGCATTCTCGTACTTCTTCAAACGCTCTTCGCGACCGGCCAGCAGGCACTCCAAGACATGCTCATGATCAGCATGACGATATGGCTGAAACTTGGGGCACAAATAACATGAGTAGGGGGGATCAAGGTGGCAGACGCTAGATTCACCACACACGCCAATATCAGCTTGATCAGCAGGGTTTTGATCATCTACAAACGTTAGATGCTTGTCATCTCGCTCACCATTAACAGCATCTTCATCACTATCGATTAGCCTACCTTTGAAAAAATTGAGGTACTTCGAGAAACCTTTCGCGGTTGCTTTGTCTAGGTGTTCAACTATTTTTCCAGCCATCTCAAAATAGACATTCACGTGCTGGGTATCTGTATGGTCCAGTATTCTGGCCAGCTCACGCTTACTGATTCCCTCAGCAGCCAGCCCAGTTGCCAAGGTATATCGCAGCCGCCTTGGCGTGACATGCAATAATTCGCCAGTAAGCGGCGAGATAATGTTGTGACGTTTCACGAACGCACTAAGCAAACGAGCTATATCGCTGCTTGTCAGATTAAATACGTTATCAATGTCTTTGGATAAAATGGCGGCTTTGTTTCCATTCCTGTTAATAAGCAATGGTCGCTCTTCCGGATTCACAAAGGCCCTCTCTGCAAAGCTCAGCGGAACTAACTTACTGACTTCAATCAACTGCTCAATCATGGCACCAAAATGCGGATCGAGATATTCATCCAAAAGATCGTCTCTTGGATTTACAAATCGCTTTTTAATTCTCGGCATGCGAATGATGTAGCAGGGGTCCTCACCTCCAGGAACCAGACATTCAAAATCAGACTCACGCAGAAAAGTTAAGTTAGCTGGATTGCGTCCAAATGCTATTGAGAGCGCAACCACAACCCTCTGCTGCAAATACCCTAATGATCGCCCCTCATCCGATTTAAGTGCATTGATTAACAGAGGTAGCTCAAGAGACTTGTGCAGAGGACCACTTTCGGGATCTTCCATCCGAACAGCCTCTCCTTTCGGATTCCCTGGCAACTCTAATGCCTCAAGTTCTTGCGCATAAATTTCCGAAAAGCCACATTCTGGCTTGTTGTCCGCACTCCAAATGTACCACTGTATGGGCCTGTACATTGCCCACAACCTTTTTCGTGAGCGGGCGCGATTGATAGCGGTTTCAAACAGACCAATTAAGTGCGACTCAGTATCAACTTGAGATACTGGGCTCCCCCAATGTCTCAGAACTTCTCTCCAAACATCCTGATACGCAGCATAACCCGCATGGGTAGATATTCGTTTAAGTCGGTCAGCAACATGGTCTTTGAACGCTTCTCTGATTTCAGAGTTAGTTATCTTTGTGAAATTCAGGGTTGAATTATCCCTCGCAGAATAGGGCAATCTCCAAGTATCACCGGATATATCAACTTCCTTTCCTTCACGGGTAATTAGTTTCTCTATTTCAGGCCAAGACTGCTCGACGGCCTGTGGTTTCGATAATATTGTGTTCACTCCGGCATCCTCCCTGACATTATTTCAGCCTGGTACCGCTTCAGTGACTTGATTGCCTGCTCCTCCACTTCCTGCGCTATGTAAGTATCTTGTGAATCCAAACTACTGTCGCCACGAAGCAAGGCTAGGGCTTCTCTTCTGCGCTGCTCATCCATTCCTGAAGCACGCAACACCCGCTCAAGCCGGGATGAGAATGTATGCCTGAGAGACTTGGCCGTTAAGTTTTCAGGAAGATGGTCAGCGTATTGCGATCGCAACAATTGAAAGAACTGTGTAATTGAGGATTGCGACAAAGGCGAACCCTCATCACTCAAGATTAAATAGTCTGATTCGTCTTGGTTTTTACTTTCAAGCACTTCACGCCAAGTAACAATGTAATCATTCAAAGCAAATGCAAGCTGCCTATTCTCAATCGGAATGATTCGACCATTTCGTTTTATTTGAGGCCTCGGTCGTCTTGCATCTAGTGGGTCCGCTGGTCTACGCTCAACCTTTATCGCCGAAATCGCACCAACCTGGACATCCTCTACCCTGAGGCTAAGCAGCTCGCCTGGCCTTAAACCACAAAATAGCATCAGCCCAACAGATACATAATTTCTAAATTTTACAGCAGAATCTCTCCCATAACCCTGCTCAGCATCGGGGTGCAATACCGCAAGCAAGAAATCAACTTCTGCCTCATTTAGGCCCTTTCGAAGACTCTTTCTCATTGGTGTGGCAGACATAAAACTACCATCGAGCGTTTTAAGCAAAAATGACTTTCTCTCCCTTAAACGCTCATAGTCCAAGGAAGATAGGGGCAACTGACTAGTCAGGACGTCCATGCACCAGCTGAAAAATTGTCGGATAGTTGTTAACCGTTGATTGAAGGTATTAGGCGCTACTGCACTTATACACCCATTTGCCTGATCGATTCTTAACGCTTCGACCAAACCACCTTTTAATTCCGCTTCATTGAATGAGTTTTGAGCCAGTAATTTCGCAGATAAATCACAATTTGATTTATCCAGCCAACGATAGAGCACTGACAGCTCTCTCAAATTCCGAACCAATGTATTGGTACTAAGGGATCGTCTGGAAAGGACAAACTCATTGGGTAAGACAACTGGCATACCAGAAGCATCCAGCATCATTGGAATTTGTTCACCCGTTTTGTGTGTGACTAGCTCTATTTTCATTACACCACCCTTATTGACAAAACAAGGATAGTCATAAAACCCTATCTTTACAATATTGAATTTATGCGATTTTGTAAATAAGCAAAACTATGTAAAACAAAAAAGCCCTTCAAATGTTTACACACTCAAAGGGCTTTATTTTTCATTTATTGTCTGTAAAACCAATCTATTAAATAAACCTGATTATAAATTACTTAACAATAATTACTTTATGTCATTCAGAACGGAATATCGTCATCAAAATCAATTGGTGGCTCACTGCTTTGTGGAGCTGGCGATGACGGTGCACGCGCTGGTGCGCCACCACCACTAAATTGTTGCGCTGCTGGTTGCTGTGGTTGCCCCCAACCACCTTGGCCACCTTGGCTTTGGCCTGAAGATTCACCGCCGCGTCCGCCTAGCATTTGCATTGACCCGCCAATGTTAACCACGACTTCTGTGGTATAACGATCTTGACCACTTTGGTCCTGCCATTTACGCGTTTGCAAAGAACCTTCGATGTATACCTGAGAACCTTTTTTCAGATATTCACCCGCAACTTCAGCTAATTTGCCGAAAATAACCACGCGGTGCCATTCTGTTTTCTCACGCATTTCGCCGGTTTGCTTATCACGCCAGC
This sequence comes from Providencia sp. PROV080, assembly GCF_033688105.1. NCBI lineage: Bacteria > Pseudomonadati > Pseudomonadota > Gammaproteobacteria > Enterobacterales > Morganellaceae > Providencia > Providencia sp. PROV080. The sequence continues at coordinate 595,307 of NZ_CP096346.1, read as the reverse complement.
TTTCAGAAGTTGCCAGAGTCAGGTTTGCCACGGCACCGCCATTAGGCATGTAACGGATTTCAGGATCTTGCCCTAAGTTACCGATAAGAATTACTTTATTTACGCCTCTGCTGGCCATTTAAACACTCCTGATGCATTAGATTTAATCTCTGTATTGGTCATGAAGTTTAACACGACCAATCAAGTATTGCATACGCATTCCCGATGAAAATCCCCGCTGTTCAATCAAAATGCGAACCGCTTTGAAAATTTAAGCCCTATCATTATTATCAGTGTTGATAGACAAAAAATATAGGCTTCAATGAATTCAACTGATAAACAAACCGACGACCAGTCAGCCGCATCATTATCGGTATAATGATGTGTTCGAATCAGTATCGTCAGCAATGCGAGAGCTTGAAGTATAACATGTATAATCTTTTTTTTAATAGAATACTGTATATTCATTCAGTCTAAATTGTGCGATAATGATCCACTTATGATTGTTCACTATCAAATCATCCGGGAAGTGGTAAATGGATAATATCGAAGTACGCGGTGCCCGCACTCATAATCTTAAGAACATCAATCTCATCATCCCCCGAGACAAACTGATAGTTATTACAGGGTTGTCCGGTTCAGGGAAATCATCATTAGCCTTTGATACGCTCTATGCGGAAGGTCAAAGACGCTATGTTGAATCATTATCAGCTTATGCAAGGCAATTTCTCTCGCTGATGGAAAAACCTGATGTTGACCACATCGAAGGGCTATCACCCGCTATTTCGATTGAACAGAAATCCACCTCTCATAACCCGAGGTCTACAGTCGGTACCATCACTGAGATCCATGATTACTTGCGTTTGCTGTTTGCTCGTGTTGGGGAACCTCGTTGCCCTGACCATAACATTCCACTCGCAGCGCAAACAGTAAGCCAAATGGTTGATAATGTTTTGGCTCAGCCCTCTGAACGCCGCATGATGTTGTTAGCCCCCGTCGTGAAAGATCGTAAAGGTGAGCATGTCAAATTATTAGATAATTTAGCCTCTCAAGGTTACATCCGCGCGCGTATTGATGGTGAGGTTTGTGATCTCTCCGATCCACCGCCCCTTGAATTACAAAAGAAACACACCATCGAGGTGGTCGTTGATCGTTTTAAGATCCGTGATGATATTGCACAACGTTTAGCTGAATCATTTGAAACTGCACTGGAATTGTCGGGTGGCACAGCCATTGTGGCCGACATGGATGACCCGCAAGCTGAAGAGCTCGTTTTCTCCGCTAATTTTGCCTGCTCGGTATGCGGTTACAGCATGATGGAATTAGAGCCACGTCTCTTTTCCTTTAACAATCCGGCTGGTGCTTGCCCAAGTTGTGATGGCCTTGGCGTTCAACAATTCTTTGATCCGGAAAGAGTCATTCAAAGTACGGAGATTTCCTTAGCCGGAGGAGCTATCCGCGGTTGGGATCGCCGTAACTTCTACTATTTTCAAATGCTACAATCCCTAGCGGAACATTATAAATTTGATGTTGAAGCTCCTTATGAATCCCTAAGCCCATCGATTCAAAAAATTATTTTATATGGCTCAGGGAAAGAGACCATTGAGTTCAAATACCGTAATGATCGAGGTGATATCACTGTTCGCCGCCATCCATTCGAAGGGGTGCTCAATAATATGGAGCGCCGCTATAAAGAAACGGAATCTACTGCGGTACGTGAAGAACTGGCAAAATATATCAGCAACCGGCCTTGTGTGACATGTCACGGAACTCGCTTGCGTAAAGAAGCACGCTTTGTTTTCGTCGAAAACACCACGTTACCTGAAATTGCCGATTACAGCATTGGCCATGCTATGGCATTTTTCCAAAATCTAAAACTCAGCGGACAAAGGGCGAAAATTGCCGAAAAAGTCCTAAAAGAAATCAGTGATCGATTAAAATTCTTAGTTAACGTAGGCCTTAATTACCTAACCCTTTCTCGCTCCGCGGATACCTTATCCGGCGGTGAGGCACAGCGTATTCGTCTTGCCAGCCAAATCGGTGCAGGGCTTGTTGGAGTTATGTATGTCCTTGATGAGCCTTCAATCGGACTCCATCAACGCGATAATGACCGCCTGTTAGAAACGCTAATCCATCTACGTAACTTAGGTAACACCGTGATTGTGGTTGAGCACGATGAAGATGCAATCCGTGCGGCAGACCACGTTATTGATATTGGCCCTGGAGCCGGTGTGCACGGCGGCCAAATTGTTGCCCAAGGCACATTAGAAGATATCATTGCCAACCCAGAGTCATTAACGGGTAAGTTCTTAAGCGGTGAACGACGAATCGAAATTCCCGAGAAACGAGTTCCCGTGAATAAAGACAAGATGCTCCAATTACATGGTGCGAAAGGGAACAACCTAAAAAATGTCACCCTTAAACTCCCTGTTGGCTTATTTACTTGTATTACAGGCGTTTCTGGTTCAGGGAAGTCCACGCTGATCAACGATACTTTATTCCCTATCGCACAGCGTCAATTAAATGGTGCAACGACCATCACACCTGCCCCTTATTTAGATGTTGAGGGTCTTGAGCATTTCGATAAAGTCATTGATATCGACCAGAGCCCTATCGGCCGTACACCTCGTTCAAACCCAGCCACCTATACGGGGGTCTTTACACCTATTCGTGAACTATTTGCAGGTGTACCTGAATCACGAACTCGTGGCTATAATCCAGGTCGCTTTAGTTTCAACGTCAAAGGTGGTCGCTGCGAGGCCTGCCAAGGCGACGGTGTGATCAAGGTTGAGATGCACTTCTTACCTGATGTTTATGTACCCTGTGACCAGTGTAAAGGTAAGCGTTATAACCGTGAGACATTAGAGATTAAATACAAAGGAAAAAGCATTCACGAAGTACTTGATATGACTATTGAGGAGGCTCGTGATTTCTTTGATGCCGTCCCTGCTCTTGCGCGTAAACTGCAAACATTGATGGATGTTGGTCTTTCCTACATTCGTTTAGGCCAGTCAGCCACCACTTTGTCTGGTGGTGAAGCGCAACGCGTGAAGCTTGCACGTGAATTATCGAAACGTGGTACTGGGCAAACCATTTATATCCTTGATGAACCAACGACTGGCTTACATTTTGCAGATATCCAACAGCTGCTGACGGTATTGCATCAATTACGCGATCAAGGTAACACCATTGTGGTCATTGAGCATAACTTAGATGTTATCAAAACGGCTGACTGGATTGTCGATTTAGGCCCTGAAGGGGGCAGCGGTGGTGGTGAAATATTAATTTCAGGTACCCCAGAAGAGGTGGCGGAATGTGAAAAATCGCATACTGCTCGTTTCTTAAAACCAATCTTGGCACGTGGCTACTAAATATCACGGTGACCCAAACAATGGCGGTTTTTGATCGCCGCGTTGTGTCACTGCCTCTGTAATAAAAAACGCAGGATTTACCTGCGTTTTTTTACGATATCACTCGACGGTTACTGACTAACCGCAGCAAAAGCTTCAACGATACGATGCACGTTATGGCGGTTAACTCCAGCCATACAAACTCGCCCAGTTCCGACTAAATAGACCGCAAACTCATCTTTCAAACGAGCAACCTGTTCTTTTGTAAATCCTGTATAGCTGAACATACCGCGTTGTTTTAACAGATGGTCAAAGTTCTTTTCAGGTAAAGCTTTTTTCAGTTCGTCTACGAGGACTGTACGCATCTCGACAATACGCACTCGCATCTCTTCAACTTCTTTCAACCATTGTGCTTTTTGTTCGCTATCAGTCAGCACTTGCGCCACAATCTTAGCTCCGTTTGATGGAGGGCTAGAATAAAGGCGACGAACCCCTGCTTTTAGCTGACCAAGAACGCGGTCGCGTTCTTCTTGGTTTTCACAAATAACAGATAGGCCACCAGCACGTTCACCATAGATACCAAAGATTTTGGAGAATGAATTACTGACGAATACCGGTAAACCTGCTTTGACCATCGCTCTGATAGCATAAGCATCTTCATCAATACCTTCAGCGAAACCTTGGTAAGCAATATCTAAGAATGGGATCAGTTTTTGTGCTTTTGCGACTTTAGTCACTTCATCCCACTGCTCAGGTGTCAAATCAGACCCCGTTGGGTTATGGCAACACGGATGCATTAAAATGATGCTATTTGCTGGCAACGTCTTAAATGTTGCGAGCATTTCAGCAAATTTAACCCCTTTAGTTTTTTCATCAAAGTAAGGGTAGTAGTGAACTTTGGTACCGGCACCAGAAAAAATAGAGGCATGGTTTTCCCATGTTGGATCACTACACCAAACCTCAGATTGAGGGAAATAATGGTGAAGGAAATCAGCACCCAGTTTTAGCGCACCAGACCCCCCTATCGTTTGTACTGTTGCAATACGCTCTTGAGCGATCAGTGGGCAATCAGCACCAAATAGCAGGTGTTGGATCTCCAATCGATAATCTTTTAAACCTTCCATCGGCAAATACAGTGATGCACTTGGTGGCAGCTTATTTAAAGCCGCTTTTGCATGGCCCACTGTTTTTAGCTCTGGTGTTTTGCCTTCACCGTCATAATACAGGCCGATACTCAAATTGATTTTGTTTTCACGAGTATCTTTATTAAATTCATCCATTAACGAAAGGATGGGATCGCCAGGATAGGAATCAACGTGTTGGTACACAGGACATCTCCATAATCAGATAATATTCTATTTTTCGTCTCGTCTTTTGAAAATAACCCTTTGTCAGTTATTCGTCTACATATTCCATGACAACTCTTGAGGTTAATTTTGTCAGCAGTTCATAGTTGATAATTCCTGTTTGTTTGGCAATTTCCTCAACAGGCAGAGCTTTCCCCCATAAAACCACCTCATCACCTACTTTATCATTGGCATTTGGGCCTAAATCGACGGTGATCATATCCATAGAAACGCGCCCTACAATTGGCACTTTTCGCCCATTAACCAAAACGGGTGTGCCCGATGGCGCACTTCGAGGATAGCCGTCACCATAACCAATTGCCACGACGCCAAGTCGAGTATCACGGTCACTACACCATGTTGCACCATATCCGACACATTGCCCAGCAGCATGCTCTCTGACGGCAATTAATGTTGATTTAAGTGTCATCACACTTTCTAAACCAAAGGATTTAGCGGGGACTCCTTCTTGCGGAGACGCGCCATACATTATAATGCCCGGTCTTACCCAATCATAGTGAGCTTCTGGCCATAATAGAATGCCTGCCGATGCCGCAATCGATTTTTCCCCGACCTTATTCTCAATAAATTGTTTGAAGCAATGGATTTGTTTAGCGGTTGTAGGTAATTCAGGTTCATCAGCCTGACAAAAATGGCTAACAATATTGATAGGCAATTCGACATTTTTACAAGCTTGTAAACGCTGATAAAACGCCTCCGCATCTTGAGGAAGTACACCTAAGCGATGCATACCCGTATCAAGTTTCATCCAAACTTTGATAGGCGTCGCTAACTGAACGTTTTCCAACATTTCAAGTTGTTCAATACAATGGATAACCGTATCGATACGGTGTGTGACTAACAATGGCAGATCAGAATGTTCAAAGAAACCTTCAAGTAACACGATGGGAGCTGTTATTCCCTTTTCTCTTAATGCCAGAGCTTCCTTAAGACGGGCAACCCCAAACCCATCAACGAGGTCTTCAATACCGGTACTGACTTCAGTTAATCCATGGCCATAAGCGTTTGCTTTAACAATTGCAATGAGACGACTGTGTGGTGCTAATTCTCTGACGCGTTGCAGATTGTGTCGCAGAGCGCGGCGGTTAATTAATGCGGTTGCCGCTTTCATTATTTCCTCTTTTATTTTTATGCTCTCATCACTAAAACTACCGTTAGTGAATACACGAAATCATTCCAGTTGTCATAACACGACACAAAAAAACGCCTTAGGGGCATACCAAAGTATGCGGCTAAGACGAGTGAACTGAGTCAACGCAATGACATCTCGAAATCGGGTGAGTGTTTATTCATCATCGTAAGCCGGTCCCGCATAGTTATCGAAGCGAGACCATTGGCCATTGAACGTCAATCTAACCGTACCAATTGGCCCATTACGCTGTTTACCTATAATAATTTCCGCAACGCCTTTCAAGTCGCTGTTGTCGTGATAAACTTCATCACGATAAATAAACATGATCAAGTCAGCATCCTGCTCGATAGAGCCTGATTCACGTAAGTCGGAGTTGACTGGGCGTTTATCTGCACGTTGCTCAAGGCTGCGGTTTAGCTGTGAAAGCGCCACAACGGGTACATTAAGCTCTTTCGCTAACGCTTTAAGTGAACGAGAGATCTCCGCGATCTCTAACGTTCGGTTGTCTGATAACGCAGGAACTCGCATCAACTGTAGGTAGTCGATCATGATTAGGCTCAAGCCGCCATGTTCACGATAAATACGGCGAGCGCGTGAGCGAACCTCTGTCGGCGTTAACCCCGAGGAATCATCGATATACATATTACGCTTTTCAGACAAGATCCCCATCGTGCTCGAAATTCGTGCCCAATCCTCATCATCAAGCTGCCCAGTACGAATACGCGTTTGGTCAACACGGGATAATGAGGCCAACATACGCATCATGATCTGGTTGCCGGGCATCTCCAAGCTGAAAATCAAAACCGGTTTTTCTTCCGTCATTGCCGCATTTTCACACAAGTTCATCGCAAAGGTCGTTTTCCCCATTGATGGACGGGCAGCAACAATAATTAAATCGGAGCCCTGTAGGCCGGCTGTCTTTTTATCGAGATCTTGGTAGCCTGTTGACACCCCAGTCACACCGTCATGCGGCTGCTGGTATAGTTTTTCAATTTTTTCGATGGTTTCCGCTAAAATCGCTTCAATATCCTTTGGGCCTTCATCTTTATTGGCCCGCGATTCAGCAATTTGGAAGACTTTCGTTTCTGCAAAGTCCAATAAATCTTCACTACTACGCCCTTGTGGGTCATAACCTGCATCGGCGATTTCATTCGCTACCGAGATCATATCTCGCACAACAGCACGTTCACGAACAATGTCCGCATAAGCATTAATGTTCGCCGCACTTGGTGTGTTTTTTGACAATTCGGCAAGGTAAGCAAATCCCCCAACTACATCCAGCTCACCTTGTTGCTCTAGGGACTCTGATAGCGTGATCAGATCAATCGGTTTGCCTTGTTCTAGCAAGGTTTGCATTTGAGCAAAAATAGTACGGTGTGGACGACTATAAAAGTCTGCATGGGTAACGCGCTCAGAAACAGTATCCCAACGTTCGTTATCTAGCATTAACCCTCCCAATACAGATTGCTCCGCTTCGATAGAATGCGGTGGAAGTTTTAAGCCTTCCATCTGCTGGTCGCGCGGCGCACTGTTTTTGTTTTCTGAAGGGTATTTCTTAGCCATACTTTCTTATCCACATCCATTATTTACTAACATATTAGTATACGCCAAACTTGTTATTGAAGGGCGCTTTCTTTACTTCCTGAACAGAATTTTTATCGTTGTCCGATGAGTGATAAACCTATAATTCATACCACGAAACCATAGCGTTATTATTGAGTGATTGATATGGTAGACAAATCAGCTTCTAAATAATTCGAATATTTGTAGCCAACAAATCCAATGATTCCCGTGAAACTAGCTCACGATGGGATTAAGGATCAAAATTTGTCCGCTACACACCTCAACCAACAGATAACTTGCAAGACGACGAGTCCAATACTGTTACTATCGGAGATGATCATGGTAAAACGCATTGAATTTGTACAAAATGGTGGCCCCGAAGTTCTGAATTATACCGATTTTGAGCTAAAAGACCCTGCCGATAACGAAATTCAGATAGAAAACCATGCCATAGGTATCAACTATATTGATACCTATGTACGTAGCGGTTTATACCCTGTCGCCAATTTGCCCTCAGGCCTGGGTACAGAAGCTGCGGGTATTGTGGTGAAAACCGGTTCCCAAGTAACAGGTTTTCGCCCTGGTGACCGAGTCATGTATGCTCAAGGCCCTCTCGGCGCATACAGTGAAGTTCACAATGTACCAGAACAGGCTGTTGCCCATCTACCCGATGATATTTCCTTTAATCAAGCCGCGGCATGTGGCCTAAAAGGTATGACAGTCTATTACCTACTGAACCAAACTTATCAAATCAAACGCGACGAAATCTTTTTATTCCATGCAGCAGCAGGCGGCGTTGGACTCATTGCTTGCCAATGGGCAAAAGCGTTGGGTGCCAAAATGATTGGTACGGTTGGTAGTGCGGAAAAAGCAGAACGCGCCAAAGCAGCTGGTGCGTGGGAAGTGATTAATTACCAAACTGAAGATATTGCTGCACGCGTTAAAGAAATCACCAACGGTGAAAAAGTGAATGTCGTTTATGACTCTGTCGGCCAGTCAACTTGGATTGCCTCACTCGATTCACTGAAACGCCGTGGTTTAATGGTGAGTTTTGGTAATGCATCTGGCCCAGTGACAGGCGTCAACCTAGGAATATTAAATCAAAAAGGCGGTTTATATGTCACTCGCCCATCATTAGGGGTCTACGTCACTAATAGAGCCGAGCTAGATCAAGCCAGCCGTGCGCTGTTTGATATGATATTGAGTGGCAAACTGAACGTGGATGTACCAGAGCAACAGATTTTTGCCTTAAAAGATGTGCAAACGGCACACCGCACATTAGAGTCGAGAAAAACGCAAGGTTCTAGTCTATTGATCCCTTAATTCGCTTGATTGGGATGCCAACTGCGGTTGCCATCCCAACGCTAATTATTGATCTCGAGTAACTAATGCCAAGGCTTGTTCGACGACAGCAAGATCTGCACCTTTCTTATGTGCATTCTCACTCAAATAACGTCGCCATTGGCGAGCGCCTGGAATACCTTGGAATATCCCTAGCATATGGCGGGTAATATGTCCCAAGTAAGTGCCTCGCGACAACTCTTTTTCGATATAAGGAAACATTTGCTGAACAGCATCCACAGCATTCACCACCGGCAATTGACTATCGAATAATTGGTTATCTACCGCAGTCAAAATAGTGGGATTTTGATAGGCTTCACGTCCTACCATCACACCATCAAGGTGGCGTAAATGCTCTTTCGCTTCTTCTAGGGTTTTTATTCCACCATTAATTGCTATCGTTAACTGAGGAAAATCACGTTTTAGCTGATAAACACGCGGATAATCCAAGGGTGGGATTTCACGATTTTCTTTTGGACTAAGGCCAGATAACCATGCTTTACGAGCGTGGATGATAAACATTTCACAGCCGCCTTTGGCTGAAACGGTCTCAATAAAGTCACACAAAAATTGGTAGCTGTCCTGCTCATCGATACCAATCCGCGTTTTCACCGTCACTGGGATCGACACCACGTCCTGCATCGCTTTGACACAATCAGCCACAAGCTGAGCATCTGCCATTAAACAAGCGCCAAAACGGCCATTCTGTACACGATCAGATGGACAACCGACATTAAGATTAATTTCATCGTAACCACGCGCTTGTGCTAACTTTGCACATTGCGCTAATGCCGCTGGGTCACTGCCGCCGAGCTGTAGTGCTACAGGTTGCTCTTCTTCACTAAATGCTAAATAATCACCTTTACCGTGAATAATAGCGCCTGTGGTGACCATTTCAGTATAGAGCAACGTATTTTTGCTCAACAAACGGTGGAAGTATCGGCAATGGCGGTCAGTCCAATCCAACATCGGCGCAACGGAAAATCTATTTATGTTCTTGTAACCTGTCATACCTTGAAAAACCTTATTTTCGGTCATTGTTGTATCTGTCTTGTATCCATGTCTTTTGTGACCTATTTAATGTGTTTTTGCTTTACCAGAACACCCGTTGAAGCCCCCTGTTTGGGAAACTCCACACCTAAATCTGCCATGGAAAATACTATAAGATAGACGATTATAACATAGACCTCAGAATGAGAGCAGATGGTACTGTGCGATATCGCTGCTCGGTTGCTATCAAGAAGACGGCAAAAGCATTTAAACACAAGGTAGCCCTGCTACATGCATTGATACTCAATATGCCATGAGGTATAAACACACTATTTTCTATTAAAAATCTGTGCGCATATTGAATTCAACCGGTTTAATACTCTTCTATCGATGGCAGCCATAGGCCCGATAAAACATATTTTTAATATTCTAATTCATCAATAGGCCATAGACAGAGTGAAATAAATTATCACAATGCAATATAAAAAATCCCACCAATAAAAACCCAGTGAGATTTTAGATTCACACACCCTTTTTATATTAGTCGATTATTTTTTCATTTAGACTTTATTAACCTCCATAACATGTGGTATCGAATAATGCAGTTCGCTGTTGTTATTCGCAACATAAAACTCAACATACATGATATACTCTAACTTAATCGTATTTCTAGGTAAGAGATTATATCGAGTGATCATCCCAGCATAGTTAATGAAAAATGACTTCATATTTTCAGAGTATAATACGATTTTATAGTTTCCTCGTTCTACTCTTGTAATCACTTCATAGTACACGGAATCTAATTCTTTACTAATTTCGTTTACTCCATATATCTCGCCTTTCATAATGTTATCGTCTTCTGAGTCCTGATTATTATTTAAAACAGACTCACTGTCTGACAACGCCATGTGTTCTAGGAAGGCTGGCAGCTCTAGTTTAAACCCCTTAACAAGATGGTTTTGTTCTATCCGATTTGGGGAACTAAAAAACTCAACATATAGGCTAAAGAAACTATCTGGCGAAACATATTCTAATAATGACACATACAATTCGGCTATATATTTATCATCATTACTAAAAACAAGGTCAATAATTTCATCACTCTCTTCCAAAGTACATTTAACAATCACGCTTGAGTTATCTGAATTTGAATTAGTGGATTCAGTAACTTTTAAAACTTCATCAATATACCCAGACTTAATCATAATAGCCTCATTTATTTATATAACACCGATGAAAAAACACAAATTAATTATAGTAGTAATTTATTTGTCGGATAGATTATAAAATAAAAAAGATAAAAACCTGTTATTATTAAAACCTAAGCATATAAAAGCAAAAAAGAGACGATTATGACGTGTGCTTTTTAAAATAAACTTCCTTTATCATTGATTTTCAGCCAATTAAAACTGAAGATTACATTTAGATTAAACTCATTATAATTAATTTTCGATTATTTAGTGTAGAAGAGAATAGAGTAGACGTTCATATTACAACATGTCACTTTATTAGTGACATGTTGTAAACTCATATAAATAAATTTTTATCTCTCTTATTAATTGCCAAATACGCGAATACGAGGGAATTGTTCAATATGATATTCCGCAATATAGGCTATAAACATTTATCACCATCTGCATTCACTGAAGAAACCGGTGTATTCATCAAATTCACAATGTGCTCCGCAAGCTCCGGCGTTGAAGCACTGAGTAAGCTGCCGCCAAACAACACTTTTTCACGTTCACCACTTAAGGTACAGACTTCTCCGCCAGCTTCGCGAATACAGGGGATCAGCGCCGCACTATCCCAAGGTTTCATGATCGAATCAATAGCGGCATGTATACGGCCTGATGCAACCATTGCATGTTGATAAGCATCATTAGCAAAAATAAAATCACGCGCCGCTCCGACAACACGATCGAGATGATAAAGCGTTGTTCCATCTCGTGGATCGTAAGTGCTACTATGAATACCTGATGCTGAAACCACCGCATTCGCCAGCTCTTTTGGTGCGTCTTTTGCTAAGACTAGCCGTCTAGAGCTGTTACCTGTGTCTAAATAGCAGCCATCCCCTTTTGCAGCGTACATAATTGTAGAAATAGCGGGAAAGCTAATGACACCGACAATAGGCTCACCATGCTCAACATAAGCAATCAAGGTGCTAAATAACGGAACACCATAAATAAAAGCACGAGTACCATCGATAGGGTCAATAACCCAGCCCGAATCGAATGATTTACTGCCTTCAAGGCCAAATTCTTCGCCAAGAATGGGGATATTAGGGGTGCGTCGAGCGAATAATTCACGCAATTCAGATTCAACTCGCAAATCCGTTTGAGTGACAACTGAACGATCCGGCTTGTAATCAAATCGTCCAGCGCCTTGAAATGCTTCCACAGTCATCGCTGTGACCGATTTCGCCGCTTCAAGTGCTATTGCTAACATCGTGTTTATCCTCCCAAAGCATAAGACAGAACGTCATTATAACTTCCAAGAATAATTAGGGAGAGATAATCATGCTTTTTGTTACTCAATGATTATGCATTATTTTTATGGAGCTTAACTTCACCAAACGACATAAAAATTAACGTATTCCCTGCGGCACCGCGGTATACCCCTTGGCGTTCATTTAACTCACAAGCCAGTGCGGCAAATTCCCAAGCTTCGCTTTCATCGATCTGACACATGGCTTCGGTTAATTGATCATAGCCTTTGCGTTCAGCAAATTCTTGTACGGCTAAAGCATCTTGTAATAATGGTTCTTCGATCGAGCTATTCGCCCATCCCCACAGCCAATTTCCTTGGTTTTGATCATAAGTGCCGATAATTTGCACGGGGGCAACTGCCACAATATCGTCTGGCGCCTGAAAAACGATAGTGCCTTCTTCTTGATCAACAGACCAACTCGCTTGATCAAGTTTCCAAGTATCACAATGAAATTGACTCTTATGTTGCAAGGCGTTCATGCTACGGGCTAGCAATATGTCATAAGGTAAGTTTTCAGCATCTTGATTCATATAAGCATTCCTAAATTACAACTTAATAACAGAAAGAAAATCATTACATAGTGATAGATTAGGCCAGCTAAACTATGGGGATTCAACATGACCTAATAGCTATTTATCACCCAATATGTTTTAAGGCATCCACCACCAGTTGCCAGAATTTAGCATGATCTAATTTTACCGCGACTTGAGTATGACAATCAGCAGGGGCAGGATGGCGGAAATCAGCAACGGTCATCCCTAAAGTTAACGTTCCTGTTAGCTCAATATCCACGGGAACACGTTGTGTCGTCATTACGGAAGGGTCGATAACATAGGCAACAGCACAAGGGTCATGCACTGGTGGGGCATCAAAACCTTGCGCCTGTTTATACATTTTGCCAAAGAAATCGAGTAATTCGACAACAAATTGCGAACAAGGTGTGCCAACTTTAGCGATGTTTTCGATAACATCCGGCGTTGCAAGTGCTTGGTGAGTGAGGTCTAAGCCAACCATGGTGAGTGGCCATTTTTCATTAAAAACAATATGTGCGGCTTCCGGATCAATCTTAATATTAAATTCAGCCACAGGGCTCCAGTTTCCAACATGGTAACCGCCGCCCATTAACACAACTTCCTTTACCCGCTCCACAATACGCGGCTCAAGCCTTGCTGCTAATGCAATATTGGTCAGTGCCCCTGTAGGCACTAAAGTGATGGTTTTAGGAGGATGCGACATGATCAATTTTATGATCAATTCTACTGCATGACTATTTTCTAATGTTAGCGATGGTTCTGGTAATTGAGGACCATCAAGCCCTGAATCTCCATGAATATCAGGAGCAATTTCCACTTCACGTACTAATGGCCGAGGTGAACCTGCCGCAAACGGAATTCCCCGAATTTTTGCCATTTCCGCAACAGCAAGCGCATTATGAGTGACTTTTTCAAGAGTTTGATTACCCGCGACAGTAGTGACAGCCAATAAATCTATTTCAGGATTACCATAAGCCAATAACAACGCAATCGCATCGTCATGTCCCGGATCGCAATCTAGGATAATTTTCTTTGCCATACACCTTACCTTATTGAATGAAAAAGGAGCTGTTTGCTAAACAGCTCCCAATCTAACCAGCTCATCAAGTAAAATCTATGAACCGCTACAAAATAAAGGTCATTTTATTTTAAAACATGCGCATAGACACGTTTCTGTCCATCTTCCGTTTTCGGAATATAGACACCTTGTAGCTCGGGCGCAAACCCCGGCAGTAAGTTAATTCCAGCTTCGAGCGCTTGAAAATAACGTAATACAGGTCCTTCCCAAACCTCACCCGGCACCACACACAGCACTCCCGGTGGGTAAGGTAATGCGCCTTCAACGGCAATTCGGCCTTCCAATTCACTAAGTGGAAGTAATTCCACATTGCCTCGAATAAATTCAAGGTGAGCCTGTTGTGGGTTCATTTTGACCGTAGGAAAATGTTGTCTACGGAACATCTCTTTCTGTAACTGCTTAATATTGTACTGCACACTTAATTGATGCATCTCTTGGCATAAACGGCGCAAAGTATAGCCTTGGTAATGCTCTTGATAACGCTGATAGACGGATGGCAGCACATCTTCTAATAATGCATCTTCTTCCAGTAACTGCTCAAAACGCACCAAATGCATGACTAACAAATCCAGCTTCTCTTTGCTCTCCGCTGGCGTGAGCAAAAAGAGAATCGAATTCAGATCACATTTTTCAGGGATCACACCATGTTCGCGCAAAAAATGAGCCAAAATCGTCGCTGGAACCCCAAAGGATTCATAGTCGCCACTTTGAGCATCAATCCCCGGCGTCGTTAACATTAACTTGCAAGGATCAACAAAATATTGGTTTTTTGCATAACCCTCAAAAGCATGCCAACGTTCATTTGGAATAAAATTAAAGAAACGCTGCTCGGAAGCTATTTGCTCTGTTGGATAATCCTGCCATGGTTTACCATCGACCCATTCAGGCACAAACGGCCTGAAATATTGGCAATGTTTGATGATGGATTTTCTAATTTCAATACCGAGCTTAACGCACTCCATCCACATCATTTCGCCCGCATCGCCTTGATGCATACGCGCATTCACATCTAAGGAAGCAAATAACGGGTAGAACGGGCTGGTCGATGCATGCATCATAAAAGCATTATTGAGCTTTTTATGAGAAACAAAACGGTTTTGCCCTTTAATATGATTATCTTTTTTATGAATCTGCGACGCTTGTGAGAAGCCTGCTAATTGTTTATGCACGGATTGTGTCACCATAATACCTGGGTCATTTTCATTTAATTCCAGTAATAATGGCGAACATTGACGCATCATTGGAATGAATTGTTCATAACCCACCCATGCAGAGTCAAACAGAATATACTCACATAAATGGCCAATCTTATCGACAACCTGCCTTGCGTTATATACCGTGCCGTCATAGGTGCCTAACTGAATAACCGCCAAACGAAATGGTCGTTCTGCCGTGCGTTTCTCGGGCATCACTTCAGTAATCAATTCACGCAAATAATCTTCTTCAAAGCAATGTGCATCAATCCCACCAATAAACCCAAACGGATTACGTGCAGTTTCAAGGTAAATTGGCGTTGCTCCTGCCTGAATTAACGCACCATGATGGTTAGATTTATGGTTATTGCGATCAAATAACACGAGGTCTCCAGGTGTTAATAACGCGTTCAATACCACTTTATTTGATGATGATGTGCCATTGAGTACAAAATACGTTTTATCGGCATTAAAAACCGTGGCCGCAAATTTTTGCGCTTCCTTTGCGGCCCCTTCATGGATCAGCAGATCCCCCATTGCTACATCAGCATTGCACAAGTCGGTACGAAAAAGATTTTCACCGTAGAACTGATAAAATTGTTCCCCTGTCGGATGGCGACGGAAAAATTGCCCGCCTTGATGTCCAGGGCAAGCGAAGGTGACATTATGACCCGCAGCATAATCCATCATTCGAGCAAAAAATGGCGGTAATAACTGCTCAAGATAGCGATTCGCGGCGTCGAGTAATTGACGGCTATTTTCGTTACGCTCAGCAGGTGCAGGAGGCAGTATTGCCGTTACATATGACGGCATCTCGATATTATCAGGAAGCTGTTTATCACTAATGATAAACAGCGGAATACTTAACTTACTATCAATAACTCTTTTCCATAGCCCTTGATTGGCATCCTGTTCAGATAGCACAACAGCAGCGATATTGTTTAACTGTGCATCGCGAATATCTACCCATTGGAATTCTCCAGTAAAATAGATAGCGACCCCCTGGCTACATGCCACATTGATTTTGTTCATAACAGTCTGGCCCTTAGTTAGCTGAGGAAAAGAGGCCGACAATATACTTGATAGAAAATCAGATTGGAATTGTCAGAACGTGCGGGAAGAATCATAAATATTATGGAGTAGATAAATTTTGATAAGCTACTGGTTAATAGCATAAAATTATTCAGGGTTATTTTTGCGCCACTGGCATTAAACGCTATAGAAAAACCACAATATCAACTAACCGACTAATATTTTTAATTTTAACCACATATTAGTCGGCCGATTTATCCAAGTTGGGAGGTTAGTTGTTTTTTTCCATATACAATGTCTGTGTAGGATAAGCAAAGTCTGCATCGTGACGTTTAACGATCTCAATGATCTTTAAATACACATCTTGCTGAGCAGCTAACCATTCCGCCCACACCGTCGTTTTCGTGAAGCAATACACCATAATGTTGAGCGATGAATCCGCGAATTCATCAAAATAAACCAATAACGTTTGCCCCGTATCAATATTGGGATCTTGCTGCAACATACTACGAATATCACTGACAATAACGCTCACTTTATCTGCATCCTCATAACGTAAACCTAATGAGGTTTTGATGCGTCGGTTAGTCATACGCCCTGGATTCTCAACACTGATTGATGAGAATAATGAGTTAGGGATATAGAGTGGTCTATGATCGAAAGTAACAATTTTTGTGATACGCCAGCCAATCTCCACAACCGTACCTTCAATATTTCGGTCTGGCGAGCTGACCCAATCACCAATATTAAAAGGCCGATCAAAGTAAAGCATAATCCCAGAGAAAAAGTTACTTAGAATATCCTTACCCGCCATACCAATGGCAATGCCACCAATACCACCAAAAGCCATCAACCCCGACAAACTCATCCCAAAATGTTCGCCAAATAACAAAATCATCACGACAAAAATGGTGGTTTTAAATACTCGGGCAATAATACGTGCTGAGGTTGGGTCGCTCCCTTTTTTAATTTGCGTCTTTTCTAGCCTATTGACCAATTGAAACAGCTTGCGCACTAAAATAATGGCAATAATCGCAATAGTAATGAAATTAATCAGAGGGGTTGAAATAAAGCTTAAATGAAAATCTGTAGCCGCCATATCAACATATTGGGCAGCGACAATGACCATACTACATAGCACTGCTGTCTGGATGACATGAATAAAAATACTTTTATTTTTATGCTTATGCTTACGTTTTTTGCTTATTATCTCGAAAACAACCGCAACGGCTAAACATACCGCAATGATGGTAATGCCAATGGCATACTTTTCGAGTAATGTATCAATCATATTTCACCGCTCCGCATCGCTTTATATTCTTTTTTAATGATACCTTGTTTGTCTACTACGCTATTTTAGATAAACTCTGAGTGGATAAAACGCAGCAATAAAACCTCACTAAGATAACAATTTTGAACGTTATTTTCCTATTAATTATCAAGTTACTTTTTTAGAGCTTCCAATTCTAATATAGAGACATCTTATGTTTAGCCCAAACTCAAAAGAGATCGATAACGTCCTTGCATTGAATTTACAACAAAAGTATCGCTACTTTGTGGGAAAAATTGCCGATTGGGAGGCCGTGTGGGTACTTTTCGCGCATGATCAGATTACGACAATACACGATAACAATGGACGGTTATTACTCCCTGTTTGGCCAGCTAAAGCTTATGCACAGCGTCATCTTGATGGCAAAAAGACAAATTGCATCCCGACGCGGCTATCACTAGAACATTTTATGACAGAGATATTACCGGATATGGATGGCGCGAATATGACAGTCGCGATCATGATGGATCCGCAATGTAAAACATATGTCATCGCTGAACCCAAAACACTGCTACAAGATCTGATCGAAGAGTGTGAGCAATATGAATGATAACGATCATGCCACTTTTATTGCCACTATCGATCTGACTTTTATTGATTGATTATCAGTGGCCTTATCAAAGCTCACCCACTTTAATCTTCAATAACAGGCAGTTTTTAAGCTGCCTGCCATGTAATGAAGATTATTGCTCAACACCGGTGGTTACCGTAAATTGTCGTTTTTCACCAGCACCTAACCAAATCAACGTTTGATTATTCTTTGCCGCTAAAAAGCCTTCAGGCCGGCAAGTCGCGGGTAACACAAAGGCACCAACTTTCTGATCGCCATTGTAAAGGATCCAGCGAGTGGCAAAATTAAGCTCAGAAGAATGAAAGCGGGTCACAAAACTCACCCCCTCTTTCGAGGTCATACGGAACTCTGGTTGTGAGGTGTACTGCGCTAAGTTATCCATAAAAAAGACTATTTCAGGATCACACATATTCGGTTGATCAAGCTGATTGAGTGTGACCGCGCCCGATTTTAAAGCTTGATTAAATTCCAGCCACTGCGGTGTTGGATTCACATGCCCAGGAATTGATTCTCGTAACGTCATCGCACTTTCCGGAATATTTTGACTCAGTTGGGCGTTATCCACATAGGCATAGTTCATATGACACATATATTGTAGAGGCATCGCTACTGAAGCCAAATTAGTCACCGACATGTTAATCTCAAATAACGCACTGTTTGCGTTTAAAGTCACAGAAGGCTCAGCAAGATAATGGTGACCAAATCCCATAACATATTCATAGTCACCACACACCCGCACACTATCATGCGATAACGATAACCAAGCGCGATCCATTGCGGCACAAGGCATTTCGCCATGTAATGGATGATTATCTTCTGGAGATGGGCAGCCATTGCTAATTAAACCTGAATGAAAAGCAAAGCAACCATATGTTTCTACTACGGTTTTAACTGGTTTTGGCTCTGAAAACATATTATCCATTTTCAGATTATGTCCACAAAATTCGGCATCCCAGATCATCTGACCTAGGAAAGGTAAAATTGTTAGATATCCTTGTGAATTCTCGACTCGAAGCCCTTCAACACCCGATGCATAACGAAATGCACTGACCGTAAATTGATTATTTTTTATGATAAGGCTTGCTCTATCCGTAAATAAGCTTTTGTGAAGCGGAATAATTGTGTTCATTTTCATACTCACGGTTAAATTAAAGGAATGAGGCAGGCTTAACCTGCCTCAAAATAACTTATTCAGCTTGTTTTGCTTTAAAGCGGCGTTCACCCACAAAATAGATACCGACATAGATAAAGCACAACATAGAAACTAAGAAAGAGAGTTGTAATGAGTGCAATACATCCGCCACATAGCCTTGAACCGCAGGTACAAATGCAGCACCGACTATTGCCATAACAATGACAGCCCCCGCCATTTCAGTATGCTCGTTATCAACGGTATCTAACGTTCCCGCATAAATGGTTGCCCAACAAGGTCCAAAGAGAATACTCACCAATACCGCTGCGTACACGGCGGTGAAACTTGGGACAAAGGCCACATACGCTAGGAATAGAGCCCCAATCACTGAATAAATAATCAACACTTTTTCAGCGTTAAACCGAGTCATTAAGATATTTGCTACAAATTTACCGATAAAGAAGCAGGCAAAACTGTAAACCATGAAGTTAGACGCATCACGTTCATTAATATCGCCCATTTCCAGCGCAAGACGAATGGTGAATGACCAGACAGCGACTTGCATACCAACATATAAAAACTGTGCGATAATCCCTTTTCTGAAACGGCTATTTTTAGCGAGATATTTCAACGTCTCTAATGCGGAAGGTCGTTTGTGATCTTTAGTCTCAGCCACTTTACATTTTGGGAATTTCGTTAGCAGGAATAAAATCATCACAATCACTAGCACCATAATCATATAACGATAAGGTTCTAGTGTATTTTCTAGCATTTCCAAACGGAATTGATGTACTTGTTCAGGATTCATATTGGCCATTTGGCTTTGTAGGCTTTCCCCTTCAGAGAACACCAAATACTTACCTAATAAAATACCGCCAGCAGCCCCAATCGGATAGAAAGTTTGGCTGATATTTAAACGTAATGTTGCATACTGTTTTGGACCAATCATTGAACTATAAGTATTCGCTGCGGTTTCTAAGAAACTCAAACCAATTGCTATTGCAAAGATTGCAGCTAAAAACATGGTATAAGTTGCCATATGTGAAGCAGGAAAGAACATCGAGCAACCAGCAATATATAAGATCAAACCAACCATAATGGCATATTTATAACTGGTTTTTTTAATTACTAATGAAGCAGGAATGGCAATTAAAAAATAACCGCCATAGAAAGCACTTTGTACCAAAGCAGAGGCAAAGTTACTTAATTCAAAAACGCTTTTAAACTGTGTAATCAGAATATCATTAAGTGCCGCTGCACACCCCCATAACGGGAAAAGGCAGGACAGTAGGATAAATTGGAATATAGGAGTCCGACTCAGGTAGCCATCAGGCAACTGAGTGATATTTTTGATGTTCATAGTAACCCTTATTTTTATTATTAATATCCGCTGAATTGCGGCTCTACGGCCGCATTTAACATCGAGGGATATTGTTTTCTATTAACTATTAAGTTGAACAAACTCTGTAAATTGCTCAATGCTAGGGTAAGAAGATTGGGTACCTTTACCTGTTACACTAAATGCAGAAAACATCACCGCTTTTTTTAATGCTTCGGCGACATTACCTGTGTGCACATAGTAGTGAGAGAAACAACCAATAAAGGCATCACCGGCTCCGCTGGTATCCACCGCATTGACTTTAATCGCGGGGATCAATAACTCATTGTCACGCGTCATCCATAGCGCCCCTTTATCGCCCAATGTGACAATCAGATTTTTTAATCCTTTATCTAATAAAGACTGCGCTGCACGACGAATATTTTCCATCGTATCAACAGGCATATTTGTCAAAATTTCCAGTTCAGTTTCATTAGGTACAAAGAAGTCACAACGACAAGCAAAATCAAGATCTAACGTGCGTTGTGCTGGTGCAGGATTTAGCAATACCGGTATATTATGCTTATTACCGAATGCGATCGCGTGATAAACCGTTTCTAATTGCACTTCAAGCTGCAATACGATTAACTTACATTTTTTCAGATCTTCTGCGGCGCGCTCAATATCCTCTGGAGATAAAAACTTATTTGCTCCTTTTACAATAAGAATGCTATTCGCAGAATTTGGATTCACGAAAATAGGTGCCACACCACTCGAAGTGCAAGGCACTTTTTCAACATAGCGTGTATTTATGCCATAAGACTCAAGATTGCGAATGGTATTATCTGCAAAAATATCATCGCCTACTTTTGTTAACATTATGACTTTTGAATTAAGTTTCGCAGCAGCAACCGCCTGATTGGCACCTTTACCACCACAGCCAATTTTAAATGCAGGCGCTTCCAAGGTTTCGCCCTCTTTTGGCATCTGATCAGTGTAAGTGATCAGATCGACCATATTTGAACCTATAACTGCTATATCCATAATGTCCCTCGTGTTAAATAAATCACATAATGATATGATAATAACATTATCATGTTGCATAAATATCATTTGTGATTAAGATCTCGAATAACGAATGACCAAGTGTTATATCCGCCACATTTTTTCATTCATTGTTATTGACTCCATATTTATTCTTAATAGGAAACATTTAAATGAAAAACTTAGCACAATATATCGATCATACACTGTTAGCGGCTAACGCTACTGTTAGTGATATCAAACAGCTCTGTGCTGAAGCTGCTGAACATCACTTTGCTTCTGTTTGTGTGAATACAGGCTATGTGCCTTTAGCCAGCGAATGCCTAAAAAATAGCGATGTTATGGTTTGTTGTGTGGTAGGCTTTCCGCTGGGTGCATGCTTAACCGAAGCGAAAGCCTTCGAAGCGGCTGAAGCCGTTCGTCATGGAGCAAATGAAGTTGATATGGTGATCAACGTTGGTATGCTAAAGAGTGGTGATCTTGAGTTCGTTCGTCAAGATATTGCTGCTGTGTTAGCCGCATGTGGTGATGCGACATTGAAAGTCATTTTAGAGACTTGCTTGTTAACCGATGAAGAAATTATCCAAGTTTGTGAAATTTGCCGCACATTGAAAGTTGGTTTTGTGAAAACCTCAACAGGTTTCAGTACAATGGGAGCCACAGAACAGCATGTCGCATTAATGCGTAAAGTCGTTGGTGATGAAATTGGTGTAAAAGCATCTGGCGGTGTACGCGATCGAGAAACCGCAGAAAAAATGATCAAAGCCGGAGCCAATCGTGTTGGCGCAAGTGCCAGTGTCGCGATTGTTTCGGGAGATAATGTAACCTCAAGTGGGTACTAAACGATGGGGCGCGGCAGGCCCGCGCCGATTAAAAAAGGATTGCTCGGTGATAGAAACAAAACAAAAAGAACGCCTCCGCCGTTTGAGTGAATGCATCAAACGCTCAGGAAGAATTCACCTTAAAGAAGCGGCCAGAATACTTGAAGTCTCTGAAATGACGATTCGCCGTGACCTTAATGCCGATACCGAAGGCCCTATCCCGATGTCGTTACTTGGCGGCTATATCGTTTCTGTTACTCAGCCATCCTCACTGACCTCAAAAGATCCACAAGCCGATATCTTTACCCCCGACCAAACTGAAGAGCTGTATATTCCTAACTTAGCGGCTAGCATGGTGTCAGAAGACGATGTGATCTTTTTCGATAATGGTATCGAAATGGCGACACTAATCTCCTTAATTCCTGAAGATATCAGCTTTACAGGCATTTGTTATTCTCATAACGTTTTTCTGGCATTAAGTCAGAAAAAAAATGCGACTGCTCTGCTATGTGGCGGAGAATATCGTCCAAAAAGTGATTCCTTTTATAATCCTACTCAGCCATCCATCCTTGATTCCATAAACCCCAAAAAAGCGTTTATCTCAGCGGCGGGTATACACAGTACCTATGGTGTCACGTGCTATAACTTAGATGATTTGCCCATGAAGAAAAAAGCGATGGAAAAATCGATCCGTAAAATCTTACTAGCAACATACAACTTGTTTGATGAGGTAGCGACGGCGAATATGGGCGCTCTCTCGCAATTTGATGTGATTATCACGAATCGCCCACTCTCTGACGAGTATGAAACCTATTGCCGCAATGGATTTGTGAAGGTTATTTACTAACTTTGCGACTCTCTATTGCTTATGTCGCTTTTAGCGACTGTCGTCGACCCGCCATTTTTGCGAGTCGACATCATCGATATTTTGTAGATGACTTACTCATTAAATTTTAATCGTTAAATAATCCGATGCCATCTCTGTATTAGGGAAAATAGCCTGACATTCTGCCAACAACATCGGCACATCTTCAGCGCTATAACGTCCACTAATGTGAGTTGCAATAAAACGTTTTACGTTGGCCGCTTGCGCAACCAATGCCGCTTGCCCTGTCGTACAATGGCCGCGCTCATTGGCTTTTTCTTGATACGCATTTTCTAACGTCGTTTCATGCACCATCACATCGGCATCTTTTGCAAGCAATACCGCCTGCTCTGTTGGCGCCGTATCACCAAAAAGCGCTATCACCTTACCGGGTTTGGGTTCCCCCAAATAGTCAGCCCCCTTTATTGTACGCCCATCTTCTAATTGGGCCGTTTCACCAGCTTTCAAAGCTTGCATCCATGGTCCGCGGGGAATGTTATCTTGAGCGAGTTTTTCTGTATTCAATGCGCCTTTTTTCGCATGTTCTTCAATACGATAGCCATAACATTCAACACGATGATTTAACGCGTATGCAGTCACAATCAACTCGCCATCATCAAACAGTTGTCCAGCCTCTATCTCAACAATGTCTAACGGATAAGTTAAATACGAGCCACTTATGGTGAGCGCCGTTTCAACATACTGTTTTAACCCTTTCGGACCGTATAAGGTTAACAAGTCTGTCGATCCTCCCATTGAACGGCTGCATAACAACCCTGGCAAACCGAAAATATGATCCCCATGCAGATGAGTAATAAAAATTTTCTCAATTCTTGGCGC
Organism: Providencia sp. PROV080; assembly: GCF_033688105.1. Lineage (NCBI taxonomy): Bacteria > Pseudomonadati > Pseudomonadota > Gammaproteobacteria > Enterobacterales > Morganellaceae > Providencia > Providencia sp. PROV080. The sequence continues at coordinate 571,341 of NZ_CP096346.1, read as the reverse complement.
CTTAAATACGCTATTAAGAATACGGTGTTGGGTACCCTCACCACAATCAAACAGCCAATATGTCTTACGAATACCCGTTAAATTTAATAGCATACTGGTGACATTGCGCTCTTTTGTCGGCACTCCAGCACTGGTGCCAAGAAAAGTTAACTCCATAATTTAATTCCTTATACTTAATGACTTTATTATTTTTATAAAAATGATATCTAAACATATCGCTAACGATTTCATTAAGTTAACAGATTCTCTTAATGATTTTTCACTTTATCCCAATCCAATCCGAAGCGAGCCAAATATTTACGCAGCCTATCTGCATCATTTGGTTGCTTTTTCTGTAGTCTCGAGACAGAAAACAACATTCGGCCAGCCTCCGATAAACTCGATGAGCGATAACATACCTCCAACACGGTAGCTAACTGCGGCTGCTCGAACAGATCGATTTCACCTATTTCCGGCGGGAGAGCATGCGTTGTTTTCGTTCCCCATAGCGATTTCAAGCGTATAATTTCTTCATCGACAACCTCTTTTGTGATACGCCCACGCTCTGCGAAAGTCGCCATACGGTTAATGGAGGCGCCCAATTCTCGGAAATTCCCTCGCCATAATGCCGAGGGGGAATTGGCAAATTTCAAATACAACTGTCGAGCTTCACGATCAAAACGAATTTGGCTTTGTGCTTCCCGACTGAATTTTATCAATTCATAATCTATGTTTGGTTCAATATCTTCACGACGATCCGCTAAACCTGGTAGCGTGAAAGTCCACATATTAATACGTGCAAATAAATCTTCGCGAAACTTCCCCTCTTCCACCCATTGCGCAAGGTTGCGGTGGGTTCCCGCAATAAGCTGAAAATCACTCTCAACTTCCTCATCAGAACCGTACGGAAAAAAACTTTTCTCTTCGATCGCTTTCAATAACATCGCTTGTTCATCAAGCCCTAATTCGGCGATTTCATCTAAAAACAAAATACCGCCATCCGCTTCCTTGAGTAAGCCGCGACGGGGATTGATAGCACCGGTAAATGCGCCTTTGATATGTCCAAATAACGTTGACATCGCATTATCACCACGCAAAGTCGCACAGTTGACCTCAACGAAACGCCCTTTTACGTGATGACGACTTTCACGTAATTGGTAAATACGCCGAGCCAAAAAAGACTTTCCTGCTCCCGTTGGACCATTCAATAAGATGGGGGCTTTAGAGCGTAATGCCACCCGTTCGATTTGTGCAATCATGGCATTAAATTTGGCATTACGCGTCGCGATACCCGATTTCAAAAAAGAAACCTGAGCTTGCTGTTCTTTCTGAAATCGATTAGTGATATCCGTATAGCGGCTTAGGTCAAGGTCAATAATCGTATAAATACCCGCTGGATTTTTCTCTCCTCCCGCCTGTGATGGTGAGGTTTGTAATAATTTAGCGGGTAGGTAATGAGCTTCTGTTAGCAGAAACCAACAAATCTGTACCACGTGAGTACCTGTCGTGATATGAACCAAATACTCTTCTTTCTCTGTGTCAAAATGGTAGTTTGCAGAAAAATCTAAGAGTGAGGTATACACTTCTTCGAAATCCCACGGATCCGCAATATCAATTTCGCGCAAAATCACTTCAGTCTGTGGCGATGCTTGCTCAATATCCTCTTTAACACGATGTGCCATCGTATAGTCATTCACCTGATGAATTAACTCAAAACGATGAATATTCAAATCCGCTTGCTGACATAACCCAACCGTTGGTCGCCACTTCGTCCAGCGATTCGCTCTTTTGCCTCGTCGGTCAAGAACGGTACCCAACACGCCAATAACTACTTTACGTTTTCCACTCATATAATTTATATAATTTTATAAAAGACGATAAAAAAAGATAATAAATAGCATAGGTCATTTTGTGTTAAAAAAATATCCAAACCTCACGCTTAATATAAAAATATTTATATATCATGATGATACAAATACTTTTCAATCAAAATAAAAAGTTGGCACGCTTATCGCAATATTAACCCTATCCGCTGCCGGAAATTGTCAGAACTACGGTTCTACCCGTGCAGACATGGTGACTCAATGATGTCACTACATGGTCTGTATGCTGCCGCCAGTAAGATAATAACTTCATGATAGTTAAACCTGTTCCTTCCAAGAACACATACTGACATACGTTATCTTTGTCATTAAGCAAGCACCAGCATCCGAGCGTTTTATCGGGTAACGGGCAGAAATTTAGACAACCCTTTGGTGGTGCTCTACCTTTCCCCCCGCGACTTCATCTCTCTCTCCGATGATGGTTAATTTGAATCATAAAAGGACACATAATGAAAAAAATAACAGTGGCACAAGGACAAATCGCATTAACCGAAAAAAACGGTAATTTTCAGCATATTTTGATGGCAGGTGAACATAAAATTCATGACTGGTTTAATAAAGTGGCAGTCACCTTATACACACTCAATCATGAGCCTATTGATGAAAAATTAGCGGAGCATTTACGCCAGTATCACCCTGAATGGGTTGCAGAATATTGCATAGATATTAATTTATTAGACAACGAAATCGCTTTTTTATATCTGCATAATAATCTGAGCGAAATTTTAGCGCCAGCAACACGCCGCTTATATTGGAAAGTCTCGGACACCTTGCGTGTCGAGACTCAACAAACGGGAGAAATTGTCATCCCACAAATGCTAATGAACCGTTTAAATACCAAAAAACGTATTCAAGGCAGAGAGCTTACTTTACTTGTGCAGATTCCTGCATGGCATGTAGGCGTATTAAAAATTGATGGTGTCGTGGAGACACTTTTATCGCCTGGCAAATATGGCTATTGGTGTATTGAACACACGCCAGAAGTGGAAGTGATTGATACGCGTTTACTTGCACTGGATGTTAGCGGACAAGAAATTCTGACCAAAGATAAGGTCACGTTGCGTATCAATTTGTCTGCCAACTGGCGCTATAGCGATATTTTACTCGCATACGCAAAATTAAGTCAGCCTGTTGATTATTTATATCGTGAACTGCAATTTGCACTACGAGAAATCATTGGTACACGTTCATTAGATGAGTTACTGGAAAACAAACAACTCATCGATGAATTGATGCTACAGCAGATCACACACTGTGTGACGGAATTCGGCTTAACCGTCGAGAGTATCGGGGTAAAAGACATCATTTTACCGGGCGATATGCGAACAATTTTATCGCAAGTCGTCGAAGCAGAAAAAGCGGCTCAAGCGAACGTGATCCGCCGCCGCGAAGAAACGGCCGCAACACGTTCACTACTTAATACGGCAAAAGTGATGGAAAATAATCCTATCGCATTGCGTTTAAAAGAACTCGAAACATTAGAAAGCATCGCGCACCGTATCGACCAGATTTCCGTTTATGGTGGATTAGATCAGGTATTAAACGGACTGGTAAAAATTAAGGAATAAATAATGGTTAGTAATCATGTAAACAACATCATTTTGGAAAACAGTGCCCCTGTCAAAATGTGGACTCACGGAGTCCCCGTTGACCCAAAAGCAATCACACAATTACAAAACACGGCGAAAATGCCATTTATCTTTAAACATTTAGCTGTAATGCCGGATGTACATGTTGGAAAAGGTTCAACTATCGGTAGTGTTATCCCAACGAAAGGGGCCATTATCCCTGCTGCCGTGGGTGTCGATATTGGCTGCGGAATGATAGCGGTACGTACATCACTAACGGCTGCTGACCTCCCCGATAACTTACAGAATATTCGTTTTGCCATTGAAGCTGCGGTACCACATGGGCGAACCACCCAGCGGCACGGTCGTGATAAAGGTGCATGGCATCAAGTTCCTCAGATTGTTGATCAACATTGGGCGCATCTGGATGAAGAATTTAAACGTTTATGTGATAAGTACCCCAAACTACGCGCGACTAACCATTACAAGCATTTAGGAACATTGGGAACGGGTAATCACTTTATTGAGCTGTGTTTGGATGAACAAAATCGCGTGTGGGTGATGTTACATAGCGGATCGCGTGGAGTGGGTAATGCGATTGGTAACCTGTTTATCTCTTTAGCGCAAAAAGATATGCAGCAACATATTGCCAATCTACCAGATCGTGACTTGGCTTATTTTAAGGAAAGCAGTCAACACTTTAATGATTACATGAACGCTGTGGGTTGGGCACAAGATTTCGCTCGTCATAACCGCGAAGTGATGATGCACCGCGTATTAGAAGCTCTTTCAAAAGAAATTACGAAGCCTTTTACGACACAGCAAGAAGCCGTTAACTGCCACCATAACTATGTGCAGAAAGAACAACATTTTGGTGAAGAAATTCTGGTTACACGCAAAGGCGCAGTGTCCGCACAAAAGGGGCAAATGGGGATTATTCCTGGATCAATGGGAGCGAAAAGCTTCATTGTACGTGGATTAGGTAATGAAGAAAGTTTCTGTTCTTGTAGCCACGGTGCTGGCCGTGTGATGAGTCGCACTGAAGCCAAAAAGCGTTACTCCGTGACTGACCAAAAAATAGCAACTGCCCATGTTGAATGTCGAAAAGATAGTGATGTGATTGATGAAATTCCTATGGCATACAAGGATATTGATGCTGTGATGGCAGCGCAATCCTCATTAGTAGAAATCGTACATACACTACGCCAAGTTGTGTGTGTTAAAGGATAGGAGGCTTAATGGAACATGACAGCATAACGCCATTAATGCAGGATCGAATACGACAAACATTAACACAGATAGAAAAAACGCAACGAATAAAAATACTTTACGCTTGTGAATCAGGAAGTCGCGGATGGGGCTTTGCCTCACGCGACAGCGATTATGATGTCAGATTTATCTATGTTCATCAATTAGATTGGTATTTAACACTTGATAGAAAGCGTGACGTGATTGAAAGACCTATCGATGATGAACTGGATGTGGCCGGTTGGGAATTATCAAAAGCCTTAAAACTAATGCGTAATTCTAACCCTGCGTTAATTGAATGGCTACATTCGCCTATTGTTTACCAAAAAGACGCGCTATTTATGCAGCAATGTGAACAATTAGCCTCAAAATTCTATTCGCCATTGAAAGCGCGTTACCACTATTTATCTATCGCAAAACGTAACTGGCGAGAAGACTTTAAAGAGGAAACAATACGACTAAAGAAATACTTTTATATATTAAGAGCGGTGCTGGCATTACGTTGGATTGAGCACTCAAAAATGATGCCGCCCATGGCATTTTCACAGTTAGTGCAAGCGACGGTGACAGACCATGCGGTGCTAGCTGAAATTGAGCAGTTATTGGTAATGAAACAACATGCTGATGAAAGCCGATATGGTCCACATCGATCAGCTATCGATAGATTGATAACTGAAACGATTGAAAAATCAGAAAAACTCAATCTTCCTGAGCCTTATTACCGTGATAGTCATTTATTGGATGATTTTTTACAAAAAACCATCTTAGCAAATGATATAAAATGGCGGTAACCTTTTAAATAGCGGCAAAATCAACTTGCCGCTATTTTTCCCCTATCACTCTGCCCATCAATGTTATAATCTGCCCATCCAATGAGTAAATCGAGTAACAGATGACCCGCACACAACGCTTATTGACTTTATTGCAAATATTAAAAGAAAGCCGCTACCCAATTACGGCGGAGTCTCTGGCTTGCCAATTACAAATTAGCATTAGGTCGATATACCGTGATATTGATGAATTACGCAGCCAAGGTGCAGAAATAACAGGCGAAACAGGGATTGGTTATCAATTAAAATCAGGGTTATTACTGCCTCCTTTAATGTTCGATGAAAATGAACTCGAAGCACTGACACTCGGTTTACGTTGGGTACAAAATAATGCCGATGACGAACTGAAATTATCGGCAATACGCACACTTGATAAAATCAATTCAATAGTTAAACCGAATTCAAAAAGCATTCTCAATCAAACAACCTTATTTGCGCCAACAACCCAAGTGACGGCTATTGATAATGTGATGGCAAAAAATCTAAGGCGTAGCTTACGAAAAGAAATAAAAGCGCAAATTGAATATCAAGACGGAAGTGGACAGTTAAGTCACAGGGTTATCTGGCCGATCGCGATTGGCTATATGAAAGAAACCCAAGTGCTTGCTGCTTGGTGTGAACTAAGGCAAAGCTATCGCCATTTTCGTTTAGATAGGATCCAATCCTATACCGCACTTGATGATAAATATCCCTACCCGAAACATTATTTATTTGAACAATGGAAAAAAGAAGTGCTGTGCATGACTACTGACAAAATCTGACAGTAACCTACCTTATGATGGCATCTCTACTTAATCATAAGGAACAATTCATGAGCTCACTAACTCTGTACACAAACTCCATGTCACGCGGAAATACTGTCGACCTTTTATTTAAATTATTAGCAGTGCCTTATAAGCGAGTTGAGCTTAATTATGGCGAACAAATGCATACGGCTGAATATCTTGCACTTAATCCGATGGGAAAGGTACCTACGTTAGTTGATGGTGACAATGTTATTACAGAAACCGCGGCCATTTGTGTTTATTTGGCAGATAAGTTTATCGAAAAAGGGTTAGCTCCCGCATTGAATTCCCCACAACGTGCCATTTATTACCGCTGGTTCTTTTTTACAGCAGGGCCAATTGAAGCTGCATTTACAGCCCATATGACAGGATTAGTACTCGATGAAGAACAGCAAAAAATGTCAGGTTTTGGTTCACTCAAACGCGTTATGGACTGTTTAGCTACAGGAATTGCAGATGCGTCCCCTTATATTTGTGGAGAACAATTAACTGCCATCGATGTATATGTGGGGTCTTTCCTATTATTCTTACAAAAACAGAGCATTATTGAGCTAACTGACAGTATGGAGCACTATTTAAAAACGCTAAAATCTCACCAAGAATTTGCCGAAAGAATGACACAATAAAATGACCTACCATTGGCCATCCTGACAGATGGCCATATATTTATAGGCGATTAAACTTAACGCCAATTCGCATTTTTCATAATAGAAAACTTTCCTGCTCCCATCAATGCAAGCGCAATCGAACCCACAAAGAAATACACAATACTTTCAATTGCCCATGCACCTGTTCTATCCAGCAAGAATGTCTTATCTAGACCGACCATTAACCAAGCAATAAACATTGTAAAGGCAACAAGTAATGCTGACGGACGAGTTAATATCCCTAAAATAATAAAAATAGGTGCGACAACTTCACCTAAAATAGTGCCATAGGCAATGTACTCAGGTAAGCCATATGAGGCAAGCATAACCTTAATGCCACTGGCCCCTGTTAATAATTTACTCATGCCGTGAAATAGCATTAATCCACCAATCGTCATACGCAATAATAATTTTCCAGCATCATCATGTGCCAGTAAGCGATTAATAAACCCCATCATCTGCACGTCCTCAAGTAATAATATTTATCATAACGACTGACTATGACCGACTTAAAACGAATATTAAAAAAGACTTGTATATTTAATTGTTATATTAGTATCGTGTTTATTCAAAATTGTTACTAATACTTTCGGGGTATAAGAAAGGGGATTCCCCACTAATTTAGATATAACTAAAACAAATTCAAGGTGATAGTTTTTACTCGTTATTATTAAATTAAAACTTGAACGACCTATTTGGATTATCAAAATAAGAGACAGCTCATCCTATTATTAACACTAAAATATGCCTTTATTAAACATGGCTGATTATTATTAATAAATATTTATATTTACGTTTTCTATCAATATAAAGCAGAATGATTTAATTTATCAATAAGATATTACAGTGATATAATTTTATTGCTATTTGATTATTAACATGTAATTTTATTATCTAAATAGGGATATGCATGTTAATTAACCATCATCAAGGTCGCATCTCATTTATACGAGGCATAAATATGAAAAATAATGCATCTCACTTCTCTCATTCATATATACACCAATTAAAATTATCTAAAATTATGAGTTACTTGCAATCCATTAACATCCCTTTTTCATATAGGTCAAAAGTAATATTTAATAAATTTAAGCTATTAAAAATAACAGAAGTTGCACCTATTCAAGTTTATAATGAATTTTTACACTTAATTGCCCATGAAACTAAAGATCCGCAATGGTGTGCAAAGGCAGGTATTTCAAGAACTCATGATTGCTATTCGCCAATAAGTGAACTTTTCATGTCTGCTAAAACTTTGCATGAAGCCTTAATTGAGCTTAATAAATACACTGACTTGTTCCAAGGGAAGACTCATACCAGTATTGTTATTGAAAATAAAAAAGTATTTGTTAACTATGAAGTCAGTATATTTAAACCTGATTACTATAAGTTTGACATCGAATATACTTTATTTAGATTAGTTAGCCAATTAAGGGAACGGCTTGGAAAAAATTGGATACCCGATTCGTTCCACTTTCAATATAGCTTAAGTAAAAAAGACAAGGAAAATCTAAAGAAAATTATCCCAACTCGTTATGAAGATAATGCTAGGTTTAATGGTATATCATTTGATGAACATTGGCTAAATGATAATTTAAACCAAAAAACGCCAGATGAAACTTTCATATTTTTCATGAAAAATCACTTAGATAAACTTAAACACTCAAGTTGCATGCCTGATTCAATGAGTATCAAAGTTCAAAATATTATTTATCAATATATTTTGGTGGAGAAAGATCTTTCATTGTCATGGGTGGCCTCAAAATTGTATATCTCCCCTAGGACATTACAACGTAAACTCGCTAAAGAAAGTATCAATTACTCTGATATCCTAGACAAAATCCGCTGTGATATCTCTATTGATAAACTTACTGAAGAAAATATTAGAATCGATAGCCTAGCAGAATTACTAGGCTATACCGATAGCGCTGCATTTTCAAAAGCATTCAAGCGATGGACAGGTTACCCGCCACTCCAATACATTAAGAAGAATAACAATCACAAAGCATGATGATTATAGTCATCAAGCCTTTTATTGATCTTTTTCATATGCGCACCAATTGGGATGCTAAACCATTGTTCATCTGTATAGCCAATGGCGAACCCTGTGTTTCTCATTAATTTAAAATCTAACACTAAAATAATCGCAACATCGACAGCCAATTCTCTAAATCCAAGCAAATAAACATCATCTTTAATTTTCAGATATGTTGCTTGGTCACAATCACATTCACCATGCCTGACTCCCCCATAAATATGGTAAGCGTACCATTGGCTATTAATATAAATATGCTCAACTGCCGTGCTATCACTATACTCATTAAGAATATGCAAACCAAGTAGATCACGAGTTTCTGTCGGTGCAGCAGTATATAAATTATCGCCAATGATCTTTCCGAGATGATAGTTTTGCTCAAACCTAGGCGTTATTTTTTTACTTGGTTGATATTGAGAACTCAATAAAATCACATTACTATTGTTAAGGTCTAAAACTAAAATGGAATGTGCAAAATCGATATTTCCTTTTGATAGTTCAATTAAAAATACGTTCTCTGCGACTTCAGTCAAATCGCTAATCTTTTGGTTTTTGCTATCGATATAATCACTCAAAAAAACACTATTCGTCATGATCCTATCACGCTCATCAATACGGAAATAGAAGTTTTCATTATTTAAATACAAGTTAAATTCAACATTAATGATTTTATAACTCCTCTTTATTCTATTTATTTTTAATTCTTTAGCGAAAGCATCAAATGATGTATCTGAAACTATCTGATCAGCCATATTATCACCTATTGTATGAATTAAAATGAATGAATGTTTATTTCAAGAAAAGATTTGTTATTCATCAGCTTTCTAACCGGTAAAGTTTCTATAATATAATCACTTACATTCGCATTCGCTAATTTCATCATTAGCTCATCATGTATGATATCGATATAAACCCCACTACTATTCTTACTTTTAACATATTTTGTTGTAACTCTGATCCTTGGCGAACTGTTATCTTTTAATATTGTATCAATGTATTTTTTAGCACTCGTAAAGCTATCATATAAATCTAAATTGAATTGAAAGCATTGATAATCAATTGGATTATCAATGTTTAATTGATGGTTTTTCACAAAGCCATCGATTTCAATTAAAAAGCTATCAACTGCCATACCATCACAATATGTGATATTAATATTGCAATTAATAGAAGATGGGCTGTTAGTATACTTCGCTAGCTCATCTTTGATGAGTGATATTGCATCCTGATAAGCAATATCACTACGGAGATAAACATTTAATAAAAAAATATCATCTATTGAATAATCTAGTTCAACTATCGAATTATAAATCTTATTAATAATAACACTAACCTGCTCCTCTAAGGTATCACAGATATAATAAGGTGTTACCGTATTGTCAGAAACAACTAATGCTTCAGTACCAGTAATATAAAGTAGTTCTTCATGAATTAAAGAACGACTCACATCCATATCCATATTATAGAATGGTAAACACCGTACCTGTGTTTTTTTGCATGAAAAAACAAATTCAATTGAAACTAAGACATCATCAAGATTAAAGTGAGGTAATTTAATAATTGTCCCGACTGGCTTTTTATCCCCATATCCTTTAGATATTTCCTTACTGACTTTATGAAATTGATTAATTGCATAAATAGGGTCCACTTGACCACTTTTTATAGCAATAGTATGTTTTAACATATCAGAATAATGAATGCCCATTTTAAATAGCTCATTATTCACATCGAGGATAATTTCTTTTAATTGTGTATCAAAGTCACCTTGAGAATAGGATGAGTGCCACCCAATAATAACGCAGTCATTCGTTTTTAATATATTCATTCTTGACCACCTGATTAATAAATTAAGTTAGGGCTAAAAACATCATTGAAATATTAAAAAAGGCTTATTTAACGGCTGACACTATAAACCAAGTTTAATGGCTTGATGATTTATCAAATTTTCTTGCAATTCTTTTAATTCTTTAGGAATGGTTTGCTGCTGAATAAATGAAATAAAAGGATCTATCACTTGTGTAGTGATACCACTTAATCCTTCAAGTGCTGCTAACGCACAAAAAGGGACATAATGTTCCGAATATCCACCTTCATGTATAGCCACGACTCTGCCATGACAAATATCTTGTGCTAAAGCAACAACACACTCCATCATTTCTCGATAACTTTGACTATGAAGCTGCATATGTCCAAGAGGATCAAAGGTATTCGCGTCATATCCGCTGCCAACAATAATGACATCGGGCTTATACATCAATAGTGATGGGATCACAATTGTTCTTAATGCATACAAATATTCATCATGCCCACATCCCGGTAATAATGGAATATTAATATTAAAGCCAAGCCCTTCACGGCTTCCTTGCTCCTCTATCGTACCTGAGTGAATAGGAAAGCAGTTATCTTGATGCAGAGATATAGTAAGGACTCTATTATCGTTATAAAAAATAGCCTGCGTACCGTTTCCATGATGAACATCCCAATCTAATATCGCCACCTTTTTAGCTGAACAATGTTCTAGTGCATACTTAGCAGCAATACTACTGTTTGCAAGATAAGTCGCCCCCATCGCGCTATCCGCTAATGCATGATGCCCTGCGGGTACACATGCTGCATAAGCTCTATTTAAAGACCCCTCCATAACATGATGTACAGCGGCCTTGGCTTGACCTGCGGACAGTAGTGCGATTTGGTAACTACCGGGACCAAATGGAGCTTGTAATCCCAGTTCCCCGCCTTCATTCTCACTAAGCTCAATAAAGTTATTTAAATACTCCTTAGTATGAACAAGCGCAGCATCGTGATAAGTAATTGGGGGCGCGCTATAAGAAAATAAAAATTCATTTATTCCGCTAACGTCAATTAATGATTTAAAACGACGAATACAACTTGCAGAACTGGCACCAAATTCATTAACCGCAAAAGGTTGCATCCAATTCATCTGATTATAAGCTAACGGGGGAGCTTTATGGTTTTTCCCCCATAAACAATATTCATGATAAAAAAAGCCTGTTTTAATCGTGGAGTCTTTAATATTACAATGCATACTATCCCCTTAATTAATTACTCGATATTGCCAGTGATAGCAACAAACTGATTTATTTCTATTTATTGCTTATAGACCATTTTTCCATGACAAATAGTTGCTATAACACTCGTTTCTCCGATTTGATGACTCGGAATAGTAAATATATCGTGACTCAATATTTGTAGATCTGCCCATTTTCCGATTTCTATAGAGCCTCGTTCATATTCAAGGTATTCCTGTTTAGCACCATTTATAGTGTACATACGAATAGCATCTTCAATATGACAAGCTAATTCGGGCTGATAAATTTGGTTATTTTTCGCTTTTCTTGTAAGTGTAAATTCAAGACCTTTTAACCAATTGAAAGGAAAACAACATGCATCTGAACCCGCTGCAACGACGACGCCTTCATTAATGTAAGCTTGCCAGTTAAATAAATTAGAATTATATGTATCAGGCATAATTTGCTTAATATTATCGATAATGCTATACCCAGCAATAGGTTGACAAGATAATAAAATATTATTTTTTGCCATTGTTTTCGCATTATCGATAGTGAGGTCATCACCGTGAATAATAAAGTGCCGTAAATCTTTATTCGGCATTATCTCTTCAGCATAAGCAAAGGCCTCTATTGCAGCATCAATAGTTTTTCCACCTATAGCATGAATACCAACCTGCCAACCTAAACGATGTAACTCAACAATCGTTCTTTTTAGCTCAGTAATTTGTTCTTCAACGGTATCACCCTGAAAAGTTAATTCACCGTGATAATGGTTATGGCTTTTCCGAATACAAGGAGAGCTATCACCAAATAATTTTATAGTATTTATTTTTAGCCAAGATTTATTAATATTCGTTGGTAATTCAAACTCTTCGATACCCGCGATAATATGTTTAAAACTGTGAATCCCATCCTTAGCTGCAAATAGGTTTACACTAACGCGTGTCAATAATTTATTTTCATCATAAAGCTCTTTATAGAGCCGAATAATCCTCGAGCTCCATGCACCATGAAATAAATTATCACCACCGGGTCCTAGAATATCTGTATAACTGGTTATTCCATTTTTTAATAAATGACTCTGGATGAGTAAAATGTAGTTTTTCAGAGCCTCATCAGATAGCTGAGGTAAGTATTTTCCAACAAGATTCATCGCCCCCCACTCGGAGATAATCCCTGTCGGCTCACCTTTTTTATCTACGCCAATACGACCGACCTCTTTAGGTAAATCGATTAACTCTTTCCCTAATCCCACTAAGTCGATAACATTTTTATTGACAATTAGGTTATGTAAACTGAAGTCACTGAACGTAGCAAGTTTTCCCTCCGTTTTTTTTGTTAGATAGTGACTATCCACAATAACGTTGTCTTGATTATCATCGATTAATTCAAAGGGGCATCCAATGCCGTATATCCATTCCTTATTGTTATTCATGAACACATGCGCATCTAGTTTGCTATCAAATTCATTTTTCCCTTTGCTTTCAAATAAATCCAAAAAATCACCTGAAATTAACATGCCTGTATGTGTGGCATGAATATGAGCATCATTTGCAGCAGGTAAAACAAGTTTCTTGTTTGCATCAATAACCTGAGTTTGTACACCGATTTTCTGACTAATATCATCGTTGCTGCCAACATCAATAATACGTCCTTGTGAAACAGCAATGGCTTCTGCAAATGAAAATAAGCTATCAACCGTAGCCACTTTAGCGTTAATAATGACTAAATCTGCTTCTTGATTCATTATAAACACCTTAGCTAGGAATATAGTTTAGTGGATAATTTAATGCATTTAAGGAAATAATATTCGCTCCCGCCGGAATATTAATCATGACATTTGTATCAGATATATTTCCCCAACCTTTCCCAGTTGTTGTTTTATTATCCAAGTCATAAACAAAGACAAATGATAGGTCGATTAATAATTCTCGCCAAGTCACGATATAAGTCGAGTCATCAAACTTATAATAGCTCGCTTGGTCACATCCACCATCCCCCTTTCTTATTCCATTAATCACATTATAACAATACCAATGTGAGTTAATATAAATATGCTCATACACCGTCGGTGAGGAGTTCGAGTAGCAATATAACGCACGTGTGCCAATCAAATCACTAGTGACAAATGGATACTCACAACGATCAATTTGATTATTTCCTGTTAACACGACTGCTGGTGTAAAATATTGATGATAGTGAGAAGCTAATTTCAAGGCGATGGGCTTATTTTTATCAGGCAAACTCGTTGGTTGATACTGAGTCAGAATAAATAAAGCTTTATTAGATTTAAAATCTACCGTAATAGATAACGTAATTTCAGTATTTTCAGGGAATAATAAATCAATAAAGTACAGGTCATTCCTAACCTCAACCACTTCATAATTAGCGACACTAGGAATAAAAATGCCTTGATGTTTAAAACCTTCAACAGTGCATGTTTTATGGTCAAAAAAGAGCTCAATAATCGAATTCTCAGTTTTGAATTCAATACCAGTCAAATCAAGTTTTTGACTTTGAGGCAAGCGATTATGGGCAAGTTCACTATAGACAACTTCTGATTTTAATTTGGCATCTTCGGTGAACGTTTCATTCACCATTTCTTCAGAAAGCTGCCATAATTTTTGTGCAAACTCCTCATCCAATACCCATGGAATAACACCCGTTCCCTGCCGAGTATCATCATTGATTTGAGAATAGTTGCAATGTTCTAAAAGCACCCCGCCTTTATTAGCAAATTCGGGATGACACAACGCCATAATCTGTGTTGCAACTCCCGCTTGGAGTGATTTTACAGGCACTTTATTCGTATCTTGCTTCTCGGCTAATTCATTAAAATCATCATGCTGTAAATGCATATGAAGATGAGTATCCAGAATAATACCGGGAGCAACCGCAAAAGCACGAACATTATAATTTTTCCAACGCCTATCAAATTCGAGTGCGAATAACACATTAGCTGATTTAGATTGGCCATATGCAGTCCAACGACTATAAGCTCGATAAGTAAAATTCGGATCCTTTAGATCCACATTACTTAACCGGTGAGCTCCCGATGTCATGACAACAACTCTTGCACCCTTTAATAAACATGGTGTTAGTTTATTTATGAGCAAAAAATGCCCGAGATGATTAATCGCGAATTGTTGTTCAAACCCATCGACTGTTGTTTGAAAATCTGTTGCCATTATGCCCGCATTAGCCAGTACCCCATCTAGTTTTAATGCTTCTAAGAGAAACGCTTTTGTAAAACGCTGTTCTGGTCTAATTCAAATAGACACTTCAATTTGAGACACTAGAAGTTGTCTGACTTGGAGTGATTATGAATCAGAAACGTAAATATAATAGCTACACCAAAGAATTCAAACAAGAAGCTGTTGCCTTGGTGACGGAGCAAGGTTACAGCGTGGTTGAAGCGGCTCAGGCCGTAGGTGTTAATCCCAACCAAATTTATGCTTGGAAAAAGCATTTTGAAGACCAAGCCAGCGGTGTTGCTCTATCTGATGATGAGCGTGCTGAGCTACGCAAACTACGCGCTGAAAACAAGCGTTTGCGCATGGAGAAAGAAATATTAAAAAAGGCTTCGGCCTTCTTCGCCAAGGAAATGAAATAAACTTTAAGTTTATTCACCAAGCACGGCAAGAAGGCTACCCAGTAGGCTTAAGTTGTAAGACGCTTGGGCTTAGTCGTTCAGGCTACTATGCATGGGATAAACGCCCAGCACAGCTCATTACTGAGGATACACTGATGTTGTATCGCACAGCTAAGCAACTTTTTAAAGACAGCCGTGAAAGCTTGGGTAGCCGTGAATTAATGAAAAAACTGAATCAGCATGGCTTCGCTATTGGTCGTTATAAAACGCGTTCCATCATGCAAAGGCTTAACCTTGTCGTTAGGCAGCGCGTAGCTTACAAGGTAACAACACAGCGCGATAAACGTCATTTGGCTGCGCCGAATTTAGTCAGTATGGACTTTAACCCAGAACGGCCCAACCAAGTATGGGCGGGTGATATTACCTACTTAAAAACGGCACAGGGCTGGATGTATTTAAGCGTGGTCATGGATCTTTATTCGCGGCGTATTGTTGGCTGGTCGATCAGTAAACGCATGACGACAGACTTAGTTTTAAAGTCATTGCAACAAGCTTATTGGCTAAGAAAGCACCCTAAGGGAGTTATCTTCCATAGCGACCGCGGTTCGCAATACACCAGTAAAAAGCTAAGGAAAGCCTTAGTCAGAATGGGTATAAAGCAATCAATGGGCGACACAGGCGCTTGCTGGGATAATGCAGTAGTTGAACGCTTCTTTGGAAGCTTAAAGCATGACTGGATATTAAAAGTCCATCACGCAACTTACGAAGAAATGGTTGCGGATGTTACGGCTTACATGAAGTATTATAACGTAAAAAGGCTTCATACAGCTAACGGGGATGTGAGCCCTGTTGAGTATGAAAATTATCAATTAAAAGTGTCCACTTGGACTTGACCAGTACACGCCTAACATCATTCAGAGATGATAAATCGAGTAACTTAATATCAAATAATGTCTTATCAAACTGCAAAGAAAGCTCTTCAATAAGTTGTTGTCTTTTTTCTTCTGTTCTTACCGTCAGAACCACATATCCTTCATGACTTAATATTGCTTTAGCCGACTCCTTACCTAAACCTGAGTTTGCTCCTGTAATTAAATATTTTTTACCCTTAAGTGACACACCATTTAATACTTCACTCCATGTCGTATATACATGATAATTATTTAAGTTATTTACCATCGTTATCCCTTATATTTATTATTTTTAAAAATTATCTTCACAATAATTACCATCGATATAACTAGTAATATTAAATTTAGTAAGAACATGCTAGAAAAGCTGACCCTTTCAATAAGCATACCACTCATCATAGGGCCTAAAGCGATACCTAACCCTAACGTTAATGACGTAAGATTCATCACATTACCATCCACTTCATATTCAGCGGCAATACTCATCGTGAACGGTAATATCAACGTCCATATATATTTAAAAACATAGCAACTAACAATGACAAATAGCGTATTAACATTTAAATACATTGCAAGTACTGAGGCGATGAGAAAAATAAAGCTGGTGACAAAAACTAAATTGACTTTTTTACTGAATAGAATCGATGTTCCTGCACCTAATATCCCTATCATGCTAGCTGAACCTAAGATATTGTAGATTGTTGATAGCTCCACATTGATTGCTTTAAGATATCCACCAATAAATGTCCAAACACCTGCAATCACAACATTGAATAAAAAGATAGCAAACAAACAAAAATACATTTCACTTTTAAAAACACTTTTACTGGCAACACCTTGTGTTTTCTCTTTAAAAATCTTTTCTTCTTTCATCCGCCAAATAGAATCTATCCCCTTTGTCAGGGGTAACACACAGACGAGTAATATTGATATAAAAATATATGCCGATATTATTCCGTAAGTATCAAGAAAAATGGGGAGAATAAAAAGACCTAAACTGCCTAAGACGATTTGGCTGAATAAAGAGATACTGAATGCACGATATGCGTTTGGTAACAATGCCATACAGGAGTTAGTAATGATAAATATTGTCGACCCAAAGATGGCGACTAGAATTCTGATCCCAATATAGAGATTAAAATTATCTTTAATGAAAAAACCTGAAGCAATATTCAATACTGAAACTAATAAAATCATGACGATATAGATATGGTACCAATTTATCTTTGTTTTTAACCAAAAAAAGGCTAGCACATTGGCTAACATCCCAGTTAAAATTTCTATCATATAGATAAAACCAACTTTTTCTGGGGAGAAACCAAGTTCCTTATCCATTTGTAACGTAATTAACGGAGCCCATAAAAACATCATTGGAATAAAAATTCCGCCGATAATAGGTGCAAGATAGATTTTCCATGTTGATAATGGCATTTTTTGAGACTTTATAGAACCGACAGATTCACTCATATCACCCTCTCTTATTTTCCATTTTCAATCATATAAATATAAATCAATAATTTTTTTAATAGCTAAACATGACAACTTTTTGTTTTATTACGCCACTTTTTTAATATCCCCATGAATTATATAAGATTAAACTTCATAAATATTAACCCCTGCGTTTAACTAAAAATAAAAAACGCACCAAAAATATTTTTTCGCTTAAAAAACAAAATACAATGACAATTCACAACCATATTATCTAGGCACTAAAAAAATGACGATATAAAAAACCACATTAATAATGTCAAAGCAAACTCAATAACTATTTAACCGTTTAATTTTAAATAACCTCACTTTAAATACGTAAATACACCATTTTCAGATTGCCTAATATTTATCACAAAATATAACTATTATGGGCTTAGTCCTGAACTACGTTTTTGCCCTTTTATTATTTATAAAAAATAAAAATCAATTAATTTACTCAATCAATATTGAGGTATAAAGAATGGCTAATTCAATTATTAAACATACTAAAAAGCTGTTGGCATTAGAGATATTTTCGATATTAACTGCAAGCTGTTACATTCCTACCATCAATGCGTCTCCCCTTTTTGACGATGCAACATTAAAAGGTGGAATCTATTATTGGCAAAGGGATAGAACAAGAAAAGAGTTAAATCCAAGTAGTGATAAATATGGTGAGTATACTGATAACCTAAGACACTCCTCATTAAATGCGGCATTGGACTTTTCCTCTGGTTATCTTAACGACTTTATTGGTTTCGATTTTGCTGGATTTACTGCTATTGAATTATCGGATGGTGGCCCTGCCGCTCCTAACGAAATTGGTTTTAGTGATGCTAAAAATGTTTGGGATGAAAAATGGACCGGTGATCGTAGTGGGTTTACGTTTACAACCGCAGCAACTAAATTAAAAATGGGCCCGTTTTGGGCTAAAGCAGGTTATATACAACCGAGTGGACAAACTTTATTAACACCGAACTGGAGTTTCTTACCAGGAACATATCGCGGCTTAGAAGTTGGGGCTGAATTCGATACTGACGCTAGCGGTAAATTTAATATTTCATACATGTGGACAGATGAGTATAAGGCGCCATGGTATCGAGAGATGGCGGATTATCGTGAAGCAGATGCAACCACGACGATTGATTATTTACACTCCCTAGGCGTCAAATATGATGCCAAAAATAAATTGGTATTAGAGGGCGCTTTCGGTCAGTCAGAAGGCTATATGGATCAATACTTCGCTAAAATCTCCTATGCATTCCCACTTGCGGAACGTGATTTAAGAGTTTCGTATCAGTTTTATGGTGCACAAGATAAAGATAATAGTGGCGGGGTTAACGATGTCTATGACGGTTTAGCATGGCTACAGGCATTTACCTTAGGCTATACCTATGATTCTCTAGACTTTAAGGTAGAAGGAACGATGGTCCATTCACCAGGCCGACAAGGATACTTTTTATCACGCATGACATCTGCCTATAGCTCATCGAATGGTCGTTTAGATATATGGTGGGATGGCCGCTCAGACTTTAACGCTGATAATGAAAAAGCATTATTTGCGGGGGTCACCTATGATTTATCCAATTGGGATCTGGCAGGTTGGAAAATTGGAACCTCTTATATCCATGCTTGGGATGCAAAACCAAGTAGCAATCCAATTTATGATCAAAGCCAACGTATCAGAGAAAGTGCATGGAATGTTGATATAGGCTATACCATTCAGTCAGGGAAAGCGAAAGATACCTCATTCAAATTACATTACACCCGCTTTGATAATCATAGTGATATTCCAAGCTGGGGAGGTGGATTTAATAACATCTTCCAAGATGAAAGGGATATTAAGTTTATTGTAATGGCGCCATTTACGATTTTCTAATTAGCACGCACATTTTAACTTTTCTCCCTTTTGAGCGCGCGAGTTCTCTCAAAAATGCGCATTGCCTCATCTAAAATACCGGCCATCACTATATGGTCGGTATTTCCCCATTCTTATCACTATTCTCTATACCTTAAAACAGGCTATTATTTTCTCCGTTCACGACTGTTCAAACAAAAGTAGCTAATGCGTGAAAAATAGATAATGATATTTAAATCTCAGGCGAACCCGAGCTATTATGCGAAATATTCTTCTTCATCGAATTGATCATATACAGCGTGATGTTTTAGCTATTGGTACCGATTATCAACCTAATGTACTGCTAAATTCACATGTTCATAGACGTGCGCAGTTTTTATACGGTGCAACAGGTCTCATCGAGGTTAGCACCCGTGATGGTGAGTGGGTCATCCCTCCTGACTGCGGTGTATGGATCCCTGAAAACACACCACATGAAACGAGAATGCTAAATGTGAGTACGCGCAGTCTCTATATCGAACCACATGCGGCACCACGACAACCGCATAAATGTGAAGTACTACGTGTTTCTCCTTTATTACGTCAGCTATTACTCGAAGCCGTCGACATCCCGCTTGAGTACGATCTCCATGGCCGTGATGGTATTTTGATCCAGTTGATCTTACATGAGATTTCACGTGCAGAGCCTTTACCTTTTTTTGCACCCGTTCCTCAAGATCCCCATTTAGCAAAGTTGTGCCTAGCATTCCTACAAGATCCGAAAATCACCTCATTACCTCATGAATGGGCAAAACAATTACACAAAAGTGAGCGTTCATTTAGTCGCTTTTTTGTGTCTCAAACGGGTCTCTCTTTCTCTGAATGGCGTCAACAGGCTTGCTTGCTTAGAGCCATGACTGATATTTCAGCCGATAAATCAATTACTGAGGTTGCTTTTGGCTTAGGTTATAACAGTGCGGGGGCTTTTTCAGCCATGTTTAAAAAATGGCTAGGGCAAACGCCCTCAGATTTTATTCAACATATAGGCAAATCCACGCGGGTTGGTTGAGCCGTAGGTTAACGCCAATTTGGGGATGATAAGCGAAACGATTGTTTATCATCGAATAGACTCCGTCACATCACCTCAGTCTAGATTCAAGACACACAATACCTACGGCTCAACCAAATACTTGTATTTCTGAACCAACATCAATCATAGGTCGCAATCAACCATGCCGAACCTTGATAATCCCCAGCTACCGCATTTTTTCCTTGAATACGGCTGGTCACTCTTATCGTATCTAATTGATGAATTTCTAATGTTAAACTTTGTCCTGTCTGCCCTGTTGCTTCATCCGTTAACGTTAATTCGCTATAAATAACATCATTGCTATTTAAATGGCTTTTCAATGGCAAGCGTTTTTGCGGATCACTGTCTTTCGTATAATCTAGACGCAAGCGAATATTGGTTGATGACTTAAACTTACAGCTGTAAAAAATTTTTTCTGTCACCGTGCTATCGTAATTCAAACTATTTAATTTACCATGGCGTAGGCTCACCGTTTCTGCCTGACCGGTGCTTGTCGTCGTCGTGCAAAGAGAATCAATATGAATTTGGGAAGCTGCTAATCGTAAAGGCACCGTCGTTTCATTGATTGGCCAGCTATCATATGGAGGTACCGTTCTATTAGCAGTAAACGCTCTCACATAGCCCCCTAAATCCATTGCATTGATAACTAACTGCCCATCAATAATTCTTTCACCAATATAGAATGTTAGCTTAATAGGAAATTGGCTATAAAATTGGCCAGATGGAAAGACATCACCACCAAAACCATTGGAGCACACTGCCGCATCAATATTCACCCAGTTCATTAGGTTTGTTTCAACGGTCATAATTAAGTTGCTATTGATTTGATAAGCCGGTTTGCCTTCAATATGGGTGCCCGCCATAGGTGCATACATAAATAAACGGTGGAATGCGTTATCAGACGGAATATTGGTCTCTTTTTTCCCCCATTGCCTTCCGTGGCACCTAACCTGCCCAGAAACGCTGACATCCTTACTCGCGCTATCAATAAGCATGGTATTACCGATGCGGTAATAATTTTTACCATTAGAACCGACTATCGGTTTCGGTATTAATTCACTATCACGTTCTAATTTGATCACATAGCCTGTATTCGGGTCGACGATTTGTGCTGCATAGTCAGCTATAGCCTCAAAGCTAATCGCAATGAATAATAAAGCGATTATTCCTTTACCATGCCGAATTCTGACACGAATACCGCCATAAGATTTAAACTTAAACATAACCGCGATTCCCATTAGTCATAGGTCACCAAAATAGTCATAGCAGAGGTAAACTTACCTACAGCTAATCGCTCCGAAGGGATAGTGCTGATTAAACGTGCTTGTAAATCAGCTCTATATTCGGTGGCGCTGATTTTTTTAGGATGAATTCGTTGCAGCTTATTAATATCCAGTACATGTACTGCTCCCTCCGTTATTTCATTAAACAGGATCCCTAACCCTGCCGTTGTGGTCGCTAACAATGTCTGTCCATGATGTTGTAATGTATGAGTACCGTTAGGATTTAAAATAATCGCTAGGTTTTTATTAAAATCACAGCCTGAAAGATGAATCGGAAAATCTTTATTAATATGCGTGTTATCTAATGCTTCAGGCTTCATACTTCCAAAATCTATCGTCAGTTGTGAGTCATTATGTTCACTATGAATATTACAGCTAGGCGCCACCATAGTTGCATTAACTTCAACTAACACATCAGATTGAGCTAATGTGCTCATTAAAAAGCAAACGGCGATTATGGTACTGTCTCTTTTCATTACTCATACTCCACCGAAAATGTCGCTGTTCCCTTAAAATCACCAACCTTTATTTTTTCAGTCGCAGGCTTGCGTACAAAGACACCAAACGTTAATTGTTGCTGGTCATTCACCACTGAAACAACACCAATATCAATAGGTTGATTCCAAACAATAAGCTGATTATTTTTATTGGCTTCAGTAATTCCAAGCAACGCACCACTTTGACCTTGTGTCATTAAATAATGATGACCGCCAATATTGGTTAGTTGCTGGCTTTGCCAGGTAAATCGAATCGTTTTATTCAAATCAGATTGACTGCATTTATTAATCGCAATAAAGAAAGGTTGTATTTCGCTGGCGCCATACTCATTAATATATTGCCAACGTAAATTATCTAGCTTAATTTGCTTATTAACGGATTCAATAGCAATTTGGCATTTGCTGTGCACCAGTTCACCGCGAAATTGCACGTCTAATTGTGGATAACAAAATGCGTTTTTTGGCATTAGCACTAACATGATGACAACAATAAACACGTTATTCATAGCTAACCTCCAATCTCAATATATGCTGATTTTCATTGAGAATAGGCAGTGGTATTTTATTATTTCCATGTGTTAGTTGCGCTGCTGAACGTTTAAATTTTTGCCCCTGCAAAACATCATAAAATTGTAATTTAACGGGTGTTTTAACCGAACTATCAGGAGTATCATTTTTATGAAAAATAACACCAGCCCCACATTCCGTTAAAATAACGTCAGTATTCATGGCTAAATTACAAGGGGCACTAAATAATGCTGCATTAACCTTAATCCACCCTTGTCGTGGCTGTTCATAATAGGTTTCTTCCGCGGGTGTATTAGCGACAGGCGTTGCAGCTTGAGTCCAATTGCTCACGACACAACTCAGAGTAACCAACAATAACCATCTTCTTTGATGTTTCATTATTGCCTTCCCCCTCGACTATCTTGTTTGAGAAGCGCGACTACAGCTCTTTTGTCACTGTGCAAACATCACTGACACACTGAAAAGCCAGTGTAGGCTTGCCACCATAATCATTGATATAGGTAAGATAGGGGGTTGCTAATTTGGAGGATGCCATATCGTGCGTAGATCTTGGTGGCACCATCACGACATCAAAATGGCTTTTCTCTGATTGCGTTTTGCTATCGCCTAAACCAATCACCGTTAAATGAAAAGGGGTCAGATTGTGCAGTTTATAGCCTTTTGTCGTTCGAGTTAGTGTGACCTTATGAGCCCATCGCGTTTCTGATTCCGCCAAAATACGGGTAGGCCGATAAAACAACTTAACACGAGACTGCAACGCAATTTGTAATGTATTCCCTTCCGTGGATTTTGGGGGAACTTCCCGCAGATTGAAATAAAATACCGACTCTCTATCTTGAGGTAACTGCGCAAGCAAAGGCGTTACACTCAATCTCACTAAGCTATCACTGTTTGCTTCGACTCTCTGCAAAGGTGGCGTTGATAAAATTGCCCCTTTGGTTAATTTATTTCCCTGTAAATCCTCAATCCAGCTTTGTGCTAAATAAGCTTCTTCAGGATTATCATTCGTGATCCGGATATTGATAGAACGTTCGCTTCCGGGAAAAATAATTCTTGTTCGGTCTAATGTAATGGCGCTATATGCACTCATCGCAACTGACATTGTTAGCAAAAAACAGCCCCATAATAGCCCATGATGTAACTTTAAATTCAACATAAATGACCCCATTAACCTAATTTAATGACCTTTTGAATACGCGGTTGGTAAAGAAGCGGCGCTCTGAATACACGGCAGCAGCAACATGTTGGACGATTGCGTGAAGTTGTCTGGTAACCTTAGCTCACACTGTTTGTGGTTATTCCAGTAAGCAAACAGTGTTTCTTGTGCAGAAACACCGACTAGCCAAGTGACTCCGTCTTCCCCAACAATTCCTAATTCTTGGTTATCCGCATTACGCACACTGGCACCAAAGGGGAGGCTTTGGCCATTTTCTAAAGATAAAATGGCAAATAATTTCTCTCCCTTCATCACGGGTAAATGACGATAACCAATGGCCCCTTTAGTCAGCGTAATATCTGTCGTCGATACCATCGTTTCTAAATTATCAGGTAGCTTACTGGTATTAATTGATGCGGTAGATTTACGGTAGCTATTCACATTTGGGATAACTGCCAGACCAAAGCCATTCGTTTTAATCACGCCATTATCTAATGGCACGTCACTGGCTCCCGCCGTGTCGATCATTAATCGAGTATCACCGTGAGCAGACCGATGTAATGCAGCGCCTTTCGCCGTTACTGTCACGCCACTATTGATTGAGCCACCAATACTGCGATATTGATGAGGTACATAGCTCGCGTTTGCAGAAATATTGGCTTGTGACAGGTCTCGTGAATAGAAACCGCTCAGGCTGGTTTGATTATCAATATTCTGACCATGGTTATACCCCATATTTAAACTGTAATTATCAGTGGCGTTATAACCGCTATAACCCATGTTATGGTTATATTGATGGTGACCAGATGCTCGAGAATAAAGTTCAGAGAAAGTTACACTATGGCCTGTATAAAGTGGCACTGAAAAATACACGTTGATAGCATCATCTGCGACGCCATTATCACGTTCAGTACGAGTCGCCGATAATGATAAATTCGTATCATATTGAGATAGCGTTGGCAGACTCATATTCGTGCTCGCATACAAACCATATTGTGTTTGTGAATCATTTTGCCAATAAGTACTATATTGATAATTCAAAGAGATATTAAAGTTCTCAAAATACTTATTCAGATAAACTTGATAATTTTCTTTTTGAGCGCGAGGTGTTACGCCAATGCGCTCTTCATCCATAAACTGTGTTAACGTTCGATATTCTTTATCAGCAAAACGATACCCCGCAAACGTGATATCCGTGCGTAAATCATCAAATGATTTCGCGTAGTTAAACCGATAAGAGCGCCCCTGTAATCTTTCGTCTGGAAGATCTGAAAACGATTGGGTAATATCAGCTGAAATCGCACCGATAGCAAAAAGATCACGCCCTAAACCAAGCGCTAATGTTTGATAATAACCGTTTGCCTGTGTTCCACCATACACTGACCAAGTATTGGACACCCCATAAGAGAACTCACCGCCAATAATAGGCTGACCAGTCAGATGACGGCCGTCATAACGTGTTTTTCCGCCAACTAATTTATAAATCAACCTGCCCGGACGGGTTAAATAAGGTAATGAGGCAGTACTGATACTAAATTTTTTCTCCTCGCCATTTTCTTCGCGTACAGTGACATCTAATACCCCTCGTATTCCGCTATCCAATGTTTGAATACGAAACGGACCGGGTGGTACGGCCGTTTCGGCAATTACCCGCTCTTGACTACGAATAATCACCGTTGCATTAGTATTGGCGACGCCAATAATTTCTGGTGCATAGCCAACAAGCTTTGGCGGTAACATTCGGTCATCGCTTTCTAGCGAAATACCACTGTATTGCCATGCGTCAAAGATATCCGAATAGAAGTCATTTTCCCCCAACGTCAAAATAGCGGCGGATTCTTTTAATGAGGTAAAAGCATATAAGCGGCTAAAATCAAACTGATGGGTTTCCTGTGGATAGTGTGAGCCACGCTGGTTTTGATAATTAGCATGATAGTCTCCGCGTAATCGCCAAGCACCAATATTGATCCCCGTCGTGCCATTTGCTGATAAATAAACTCTTCGGGTTCCCCCTTTTTCCTTAGTCGCTGACATATTAGCGTTGAAATCAATAAAACCGCCATTGATGCCCTCTTCCCATAATGCCGGTGGTGTCCAATACGGATCCCGATATTCCATCCACATTTGAGGGATCGTGATATGCAGTGACAATGTTGATAATTCAACTTTTGTTTGTATCCCTGATAGAGATGAAAAATCGAGGCACTGGCCATTATCTGAGAGTGTGACCTTTTTTTCTGCCGAACTTTTCAAACCAATCAATTCCAACATATCAGCAGGAATACAAACCCTTTGTGACGGTACCTCAGCCTGTGTGTTTTTGTCATACACCGTAATGTCTCGGGGTGCCCCCAAGCGCAAACCATTAACGAATACTGTCAATACATAGTCACCAGGCGGTACATACCCTGCGACAGAAAATTGGCTTATATCAATATGTTGGATATCTTGGGCATCCAGTACATCGGTATTGAATTCGGAAGCGCCAGCTGTCCATGCCATAAAGCCAAACGTAAATAAAACGACCTGCCTTACTTTGCAATGTTTGAACATCATGCTCTGTTCCATCCCAAATACTGCAAAAGAGTTCCCTCGACGTAGATCTTATGAGGCTCCTCATTTTGTTCTTATTGATAATCGATGAAAAAACGAATCAAACCTTGATAGTTACCTGCCTGAATCGGTTGCCCTGTCAGTTCTAGCCGTAAAAAATAACGTAGAAAAAGGGTTTGCCCAGATTTGTTTTGTCGTAGCACATGATGAGATAAGGGATAATTTTGCCCAGGAATGAGGACCTGTGATTGATCATTCAATACTGAGACCCCCAAGCCTTGAGAGGGGCCACGCAATACAAAAGCCTCAATTTGCTGTGCCTTTTGACCATCAAAGCGAATTGACCATGTTTTACTATCAATAGAGGAATACACACTGCCACAATCACGTAACTCAATAATAAATGGCTGGTTATAACGTTCCCGACGACTCATCGTAGAAAGCATCGTCAACGTTAAAGGAGAAAAATTAATCGTTTGGTGGCGATTTGGCATGACAATGGAACAAGGAGTTGCCACCACGTTGCCAATTATTCTTGTCATCCCATTAAAAGCGCGTTCATCAGCATCCACAGACGCGTATGCAACAGCGATTTCAAGCGTGAATAACATGATTAAGCACATTACTTGGCAATGAAAACGAATAAGCTGTTTGTATGCGCTCACTGTATCCCTCCACATATCAATAATGCCGCCAGCAATTTACTGGCGGGCAGTCATCCTGCTTATTGGTAAGTAATACGGAAATTGGACGTTGCGCTAAATTGCCCTTCGACAACCTCTTTAGTGGTATCAACAGCTTTAGCCAGCGCTTTGAATTTTAAAGTATTATTTCCTTTTTTATTCACTATCCTCGATAAGATATCTTTAGCTTTACCAAATTCGAACCCATCAATCCCCACTCCGACATTGTTTGTGTTCCCCGCTGACGTCGCCAGTAAAGTATTAGCCGCATCGGCATAACTTTGCCCCGTAAAAACAAGTTCCATCGCTTTAACGGCTATTGGTTTACCACCCGCATCTTTATCAAAATCAGTAAAATCACATCCCGTGAACTCAATATTAAAGTCAACCTCAGCGACTCTACCGTTCTCTAAAGCACGGCGAGATAGTTTTCCAAAATCAATAGTTTGCTTTAATGAGGATTGTGCAATATTACAGGGAGTACTGACGACGGTACCGATAAAATCTAATGTTCCTGTGTTATCTGCAAGGGTGTTGAAAGAGGCCATAGAGGTAGCAATAACAACCACCTGCGTGAATTTAATTAATCTCATGTGTTTTTCCTTTCAATATAAAATTTAAATTGAAACAACCCCATCATTAAAAATTCTTTAATGACGTAAATTTAATATTTCATTGAAATTTCAATCGCTAAATAAAAAAATCATCCTTGATCAAACCGTCTTTCTCCTCCTTCATACGCAATATTGGAGCGTCGCGTATAAATAATATTATTTACTGATAATTTCATTATTAGATATTATCGATATAGCTTTATTTCTGCTATTTCCGCTGAGTAGTTAGCCATTACGTTGAAAAAAAAGTCAGACCAATCCATATCGAGTGCTTTCAATAACACATCTAATGTTTCAATACTGATACTCGTTTCACCTCGTTCATAGCGGGATATTTGTTGCTGACTGACGTGCAGCATCTTTCCAACTTGAAGCCCAGTTAACGATTTACGTCTTCTTGCTGATCTTAAAAAATCACCAATATCTTGCCGTAGTAGAATCCTATTTTTAATCATATTAAAAACCAACGAAAATATAGTTAACATTTAAAAAACAAGCCAATCTTTAATTTAAAAACCTCACCATCATGAATAAAATAAAATTCATAAATTGGTTCGCAACATAATAAATAAAAAAACATAATTTTAATGAAATATAGAGTTATCATTAGAGACTGTAAATACGTTTATATCGATCGAATCATTAATAATTCATAGGTAAATGCTATCAAAGGCAATTAAATCGATCGTTATATACGATTGCAAATTTAATTTAACCCTTTAAAACCAACAAGATAAACAAACCACATTCAAATTAAATAATATAAAAGACAATTAATTATTCAATATCAAAATGAAAAAAAATATAAAATTAATCATTAATGCTATTTGTAACAAAACAATTTAACTCGACATTAAAAAAACAGCATAAAACCATCAACAAATAAAAAAACAACATTAATATCAATAAAAAATCATTACATCAAACATAAAAACCACAATTACCCAAAAAATGAGTTAAAAGGAAAATCATGCAACATTAAAACAATTGAAAAATATAAAAGTAAACACCAACAACAAAAAATAATTAAAATAATATCAACTTGTTATTATCTAATTCACATTATTATCTCTCTTGTGATTAAAATAACCCATTGAGCAATATGACCATATAATCTCTTTGCTATTAATTGGTTTAGTTAATTATTATCTCATTACTTATTCTATTATCATTTTTTATTTTACACATGATTGCTTAGCACGATAGTTTAATCGATGACTAAAAAGGATCCTGCGATGACAACGAGATGCTGGAGATAAACAAGGTTTTTCCATAGCATATCAAGCTATTGAGCTGGGAAGTGGCCTTTATGCTTAAAAGATAAAAAAGGGCCAGAACATATAGTCTGGCCACGCTTTCATTAATGCTTTTTGTTTTTATGATGATTTAGCGTCTCTTCTTTGAGGTCTAATTCATCACGTAAGCGATGGTATACACGTTCGTTGATATTTTTACCTTTACGCATGAGATATAGCGCATCGCGCTTCGCTTGTAAGGCAGAACGAGACATTTCACGTTCCATATCAATCATTTTATGTAAATCATAAACATCGGATTCGGTTTCATCGGTGTTATCTAAACGTCTGCCATAGATTTCCAATAATTGGGCCCCGACTTCTGTACGCATTGCGATTTCATCCATATCCTCTGAAGGATGATTCATTAGCTCGCGTAAATGAGCCATTGCGGCTTCATTCAATGCCATACGTGCACGAATTTCATCATTATCATACGGTAAATCTTGGACTAACCCTTTGGTCAGAATAGGTAATGCGACACAGGCAATCAGCAAAGAGCAGAGAATCACCCCCATCGCTAAAAAGATTGCAACATCACGATTTGGGAACAAGGAGTTGTCTGGCATCAATAATGGGAGAGTTAAGATACCCGCTAAAGTAATGGCGCCTCGTACTCCCGCTGTCGCCATGACTGCCATCATGCGTATATGTAATACATCAGCCTCTTTACCACGACGGCGATTATGGAATACCGTTAATGTCATGGATATCCATACCCAACCGAAACGTAAAATAGCCAATGCCACTGTAATAACAATCACGTATACAAATAGCATCCATGGATGGCTAGCACCAGCCGCTTCGGCTACCTCTGGCATGTTATTCCACATACTTGGTAATTGCTCACCTAACAGGATGAAAATCATACCATTCAGGGCTGTTTGTACGGTATCCCATACTGCCTTACTCTGCATACGCGTTGCGGCTTGCATGCGTCCTGCAATTTTTTCATAGTGCATTGCGATACCCGCAACCACCGCGGCTAAAATACCAGAGACATGCAGATGTTCAGCCAATAGGTATGCACTGAATGGCATTAATAGGCTGATCATAATTTGGATAGCAGGCTCTTCCCCCGTACGCTTGACTAAAAATTGGTTTAACCAACCGATGACCCAAGCCACTAACAAACCAATTAAAATACCGCCGAAAGCAACGAGTACAAATTGTCCAGCCGCCGATGCTAATGAGAAGGTGCCGGTTAGCGCTGCGGTGACAGCAAAACTAAAGCAAACCAAACCTGTTGCATCATTGAGCAGTGATTCACCTTCAAGAATATGCGCCATACGCGAAGGTAAAGGTGAGTTAACTGTCATTGCAGAGACCGATACCGGATCAGTCGGGGATAAAATGGCCGCCAACGCGAAAGCAACGGCGAGTGAGATAGCAGGAATCAACCAGTGAATAAAGAACCCCATCCCAATCACCGTGACCACAACAAGGCCAATTGCCAGCGACATGATAGGTTTTATTTCTTGGAATAACGCTTCTTTAGGGATACGCCATCCATCTAAAAACAGTAATGGAGGAATAAACAGGAATAGAAATAGATGCGGTTCAAATTCAACCGTAAAACCAAAAACGGATAGCCCAGCACCGAGCGCTATCTGAATAATAGGTAAAGGAATAATATCCTTAAGTAACCGTGAGATAAAAACACTCACAATCACGGCGAGTAAAAATACCAAAACAAGGGTCACAACTGACATGGATTTGCTCCAATTTTAAACTAAATAGACGTTATCAGTAGGAAAGTAAATAGATAAATTGAATCGATGTAAAGTATCTATTTAGTCAGAAAATAAAAAAGCAGAATTATCATAAAACTTATAACACAATCATTCTGTTACAAAATATTACCGTTATCATCAAATAGTGATGAATGAAAATCTATCTTAATGATAATTAAATATTTATTATAATTAGCACAGATAAATTACATTCCCCTCTTTAATTTTGCTTTTCTGGCGTTTTTTTCTCTTCAACATCAAGGCACCCAGTTGTTTCTGTTGTCATGCCCTTTCTGTTTGCCTGAAGGCTCGAAAACAGATGAGTCAGTATATTGTTGGTTGCTTAAATCTGCTGATCTCCTTTCCTATCACGCTAACACTGTTGCCTATCTTCAATGGTCACTAACAGACTCAGACGAACGATTAAATATGCCAGTGATACGTATGACACTATTCACTCCCGCTATCACTGGCATCAATATTTAACATTCGAACTTATGGCAAAGACCGCTTTCTTGGTGATGAATCTCAATGCATGAGCAATGTAATTGAAACAATGCATAGGTGAGTGCATATATCGGCGTTAAATAGATGATAGGGGATACAGAAAAAGAGCATTAGTGTCGTTACCACTAACGCTCTTTATACGTTTAAGAACGTGTTATTTCTTTTTTATTAATAAAGGTAATAACAATACTGCTGATAAAAGTGTGGCGATTATCATTGTCATAAAGAAACCATTCCACCCTGCGGTTTCAATGATCTTAGCCAGTGGGTATCCCGACAAAGCCGCGCCTAAATAACCAAATAAACCAACAAACCCAGTTGCAGCACCAGCTGAATCTTTATGAGAAGCTTCTGCGGCCGCCATACCAATCAACATTTGTGGCCCAAAAATAAAGAAACCAACAAAAAAGAAGCAGACTGAGATTAATAAATACCCCATTTCAGGGAATAGCCATAAAAAAGCAGCCACAACACCAATACCTATCATAAAGATAATATTCATCGGTGTTCTATTCCCTTTAAAGAAAAAGTCAGATCCCCAACCAGCGACTAATGTGCCAATAAATCCCCCAACTTCTAGGAATGACAAGGCAGAGTTAGCTTTAATTAAATCATAACCATATTCTTCGACTAAATATAAATTAGTCCAGTCATTCAATCCAATACGTACGATATAAACAAGAATATAGGATATGGCTAATAACCAAACATATTTATTGGTAAATATATATTGAACTAAAATGGGCCAAAGTTTTAATTTTCGACTAGAGGCTTCTTGTTGTAATTCAAGTTCATCATTACGCCAATGTCCTACGGTTGGCAGCCCCATTGTTGAAGGTTTATCTCGCAAACGTAAACAGACAAATAACCCAACAACAATTGCAATGATACCGGGTATATACATACCGTAACGCCATCCATAATGTACTGCTAGCCCCCCAGCTAATAGAGGAATAATAGCACCACCAACATTATGGGAGGTATTACAGATAGACCACCATAGCCTTCGCTCATTACGAGAATACCATGAGGTTAAGGACTTAGAGCATGGCGGCCATCCCCAGCCTTGGAAAAACGCATTTAACACCCAAAAGAAAGTAAATAACCATAAACTTGAGCTCATCCCAAAAAAAATGTTGATAAACCCAGTAATGATTAATCCCACTCCCATGAAAAAGCGGGGATTAGAGGCATCACTCATAATACCGGAAGCAAAACGAGAGATGCCATATACTAAATAAAATGCCGTCGTTAATATACCAACATCAGAAATACTAATTCCCAGATCTTTAATCATTTCAGGCATCACATAATTAAAGCTCTTGCGGGTGAAATAATACGTTGCGTACCCAGCATATAACGCAATCATAATATGAATTCGCCAATAACGATAAAGTTTATCTATTTCTTTTTTATCTGTTATAGGGGGTTGGTCGGGTAACGTTTTTATCCATCGGAACATAACATTCTCCTCAATAACCATTATTTTTATTTTTTGTCGTTATTTATAAAAACTGCTGTAATATTTCCAATGCTTGTCGATGGAGCTCTGCTGTTCCCGCCGCAACGACGGTTTTTCCTGAATGCATCGTTAACGGTTTTCCATCCCAATCTGTAATTTTTCCTCCAGCCCCCTCGATAACGGGGACTAACGCACAGTAATCAACCTCCCGCATGCCACCACTATCAATACTTAAATCAATACGCCCTGTAGCAAGACAGGCATAGGAGTAACAAGCTGCCCCATAAACTCGCCATTTCGTTTTAGGTATAATGTGTTCGTAGCCTGCGCGATGTTCAGGTAAGACAGGTTCGGTATTACTGGAAGACATGAGCGCTAACTCTAACTGAGTGCAATTACGGGTTTGAATGGGCAAGCCATTTAATGTTGATGGGTGGCCTTTTACGCCAACCCAACGTTCTGAGACGGCAGGGTGTTCGATAATACCTAAAACAGGTACTCCGTGGTGACAAAGCGAAATGAGTGTGCCGTAAATCGGAATCCCTGCAATAAATTGCCGAGTACCGTCAATAGGGTCAATAACCCAAGTAAACTCTGATTCTCCTAATTGAAAGCCATATTCTTCACCCAAAATATTATGTTCGGGATGAAATGTTTGGATAATTTGTCTAATTTCTCGTTCTACATACTGGTCAATTTCAGTAACAGGACTTTCATCATCTTTAGTATCAAAATAGATGTGCTCATAAAGTTTATTTTTACGATGTTCCGTTAAAATATAACGAGCCCTGTCTGCGGCAACATGTGCTGCTTGTAAAAAAATACGATAATCCATGGTGACCTCTCTTGTTCTGCTTGCCTGTTTTTAACGATCATCTTCGCGACCTAAAAAACTTAACCATTTGTTTTTTATTTGAATAGTTGACATATGAATTGAGTTATCACTCTACCCATATCGAAATTTGACTCTTGAGACACAATAACCAACTTGATGGTTTTGTAAATTTATTGTTTCAATAATGTTTCAATTTATAGACTGAGGGATTTTGTCTCGATGATCTTGATAAGTTTCCACGGAAATAGTGCGTAATTCGGCATAACGGCTGTCAAGCCAAGGAATAATACGTAGAGTGACCAGAGATTGACTGAGGCTTAGCACTGATAAAATACAGACCTAAGTTCGACGAATAAAAACCAATGAGAGAAATGAATTCGTCAGAGTGTGTGCTTTGAACAGAGCTTATACTGAAAGATCGCTGTTTGATAATAGTCAGAATATAGCATGCTTTATTTATTGAGCTGTTTTAGATAATTCATATTATCTAAAGTCGCATTTTCTTTAATCTATAGTTTTTAATAAATAATGTTATTGAATGATTCTAAACAGATAACCGTGTTCGCTATTATCAATACTATTTCAACATTCAAATAAAAATCGAACTCAATTAACCCTTCTCATTCTGAAATTCGTCGACTGAATATATTGCACATTCCTCCCGTGATGAACATTATTAAATGGATTAATTCCCTTAATCGCATCCCATTAAGATCGAAAAAATCATCTTATATAAGAAATAAAAGACCAAATTAAAATTAATATATTATTTATCTATTTTATTTGTAAATTAAAAAAAACAGATGATACTTATAATCACTCACTAAATTCCCACTGAGTCAGATGATTATCAATATGAGAAAAAACACATAATGAAATAAAGATACTTACAATAACAACAGCACAGTAATGAATACACCAGACATACTGGATCATAATCTAAATTTAGACTCATTATTTATCAAAAGTTAACTTGATAATTGCATAACCAACTGAATATTAAGCATTAGTTATCAATAAGATAATAGCTGACATTTAAATACATTATATTAAACCATATTTAAAATTTGATAATCAAAATAATAATTTCATAAGGATATGTTTGCTTCATGTTTATAGATATTTCCGCATTTTTGATTATTTTATTTTAATGATTAAAGAAAGTCGTTCTTTTTTACCCGTAAGTTTATTTTAATTTTAACAAAAACCTCGATAAGGTGACCTATTATGAATGAAAAATCAAATTCTAACGTTATATTTTTAATCACTAGCTCTAATACCGCATCAGCGGATGGTGTCAGTTATAATGAGATTATCTGTGTCTTCTCTTTTGGTGATATGCCAATTAATGGCGCTCAAGTGAGTTTTCATACCAGTCATCAAAATGCCAAGTTTTCAAATGACCAACGTAGTATAACGGCACACACAGATTCAGAAGGAAAATGTCGTGTTTTATTAGCGAGTACAGAAGAGTCTGTATTAGTATTTGCCCTAGTTAATTATAATAATCAAAATTACTCAACGTCGACAACGAGTGTATTTTCTGATCATAATAATACTGATAATGAATTGTTCTCTTACGTTCTGAAAAATAATGCCCAAGCTGACGGAAAAGATACTAACTATATCGTCTATAAGTTACTTGTTAATGGTCAGCCAAAAGAAAATGAATATATTACATTTGATAAATTACCAGCAACCAGTTCAGCTAACATTGCGCCTGCTTTCGGCGTAACGGATTCTTATGGACAATTGCTCATTACTATTACGGATACCAAAGCAGAAAGTGTGTTTATTACCGCTCATGCGGTTACAGAAAATATCTATGCAGAACCGCAATTTATTAGCTTTATTCCAGAAGTGCCTGCCAGTACGATTGAAGGTGATATTACCATTAAAGGCCCTAGAAGTCTTCTCGGTCACTTTGGCCTTTTAGGTGAAGATTTTGTTTTTGAGCCTGGTCGCTATTACTCTTTTCATCTGAGTAATAGAGCCGATATCAGGGTAGCTAGCTGCCCTAAGGGAACTTTATTTAATGGGCTGAATAATAGATGTGCCTTACTTAACGATGATCCCGTGCTATTAGATGATTTTAATATTGAAGGTAGACCTTTCTATTGCTCGAGAGGGGGTTCAATAATGAAAGAATATTTCTACTCTACTACTAACATAGGAGAAACCCACCACTTTATCTTTAAAGATTTAGGCACTTCTCTTTCGTAAAAAATCACTGTCACCTCGCTGAATATCAGTGAGGTGACAGTGCATTTGGCAACACCGCTTGATAAACATGGTCAGCAGCTTAATCATACAGCGCATACAGTAATTATTGCTGGCTAACTCAGAGTAAAACCGCCTTATATTATAGATTGTTATCGAGTCATACTCTGTTCCAGCAGGTTCAATGTTTGATTATTCATTGTATTCAAATGAGATTAGCTTATCACCAACCAGTATTTACCAGCCAAGTGAAAGGTTCATCACTTAACCAGTTAATAATCACAATCGTTTACGGTCGTTCTAGAATTCGAGCACCTGGTCCTTTACGCCCTCAGGGTTGCGCAGTGGACATTCACTCAGCGATAAACAGCCGCAACCAATGCAGTGGTCTAGTTCATTACGTAAACGCGTGAGCTGTCGGATCCTCCTATCTAACGACGTTTTCCATTCAGTTGACATCTCCTTCCACTGCTCTGAAGTGAGTTTGCTATTCGCTGGAAATTTTCCCAATGCGTCTTGAATCTCTTTTAACGGAATACCAGTGCTCTGAGCCACTTTAATAATTGCGATATAGCGTAATACCACAGAAGGAAAGCGTCGCTGATTGCCTTGTGTTCTCGTACTTTGAATCAACCCTTTTGACTCATAAAAGTGGACAGTCGATACAGGTACACCAGAACGTTTTGCCACCTCTCCAACCGTTAATGCCCTTGTAAAATCGATCTTATGTTCACCCTTAGCACGCCTTTTTGTCGTTTTCGTGTCTTTCTCCGTCATTTTTACCCCCCTTCTCTTGACCTCAACTTAACTTAAGGTTTTATAGTGCCAGCCACTGAATTTGTCAATTCAGATTATTCCATTCTATTTTCTGCATGAGGTGGTGACAGCACTCATTGTATGACATGCAGGTTAACTTGTTTTTAAAGGGGATAGGCTATGCCATCGGTAATTGCCAAAATTTTAGAAAGCAACACATTATGGATTATCGCTCGTTTGCTGATGTCAGTTCTGTTCATTTCATCTGGCCTAGCAAAGGTTTTTGACTATGAAAATAGCCTAGCAGAAATGCGCGCAGCAGGGTTACATCCAGATTGGTTTTTCAATATCGCCTCTGCTGCGGTCATGCTAGTCGGCTCACTATTATTACTCTTTAACCGACTACTATGGCTGGGCACCGGTGCTTTAGCCGTATTTTTATTCTTGACTATTGTCGTTGTTCATACCTTTTGGAGTTATACCGGTGAAGAAGCGAAAATCGCCATGTTTTGGGCTATTGAGCACACTTCGGTTATCGGAGGATTAATGGCAGTCGCTATCGCGGGTCATTTCCGTGAGCTTTATTTCGCTGTTAAGGCACAGAAATAGTAGGTATTGATAATGAATAAAAAAACAATTGTTACACTGTGTTCTTTACTTATTGTAGCTGGCGGTGGAGCCGCGATTTACACGTCTTATGCTCAAGATGAAAAAGACGAACAAGCGGCTTATCAATATCCTCCTGTGAAGGTCGCTTTAGCACCAGTGACTCAAGATAATGCTCCACGTACTTTTTATGGTGTTGGTGAGTTAGAGGCCGGTAGCCAAGTGTTTGTTGCCGCTGAAACCAGTGGTCGCATCACAAAAATTAATTTTGAATCAGGCCAGCAGGTTAAAAAAGGCCAGCTCCTAGTACAACTGAATGATGCCGTCGAGCAAGCCGACTTGGCTCGCTATCAAGCTCAGTTGCGTAATGCGTCAAGGCTGTATGATAGAACTCGTACACTGGCAGCCAAACATTTAGTGGCAGAAGCACAAGTGGACAGTACACGAGCAGAGCGCGATATAGCGCAAGGGCTAATCCGCCAAACACAAGCTTTAATCGCGCAAAAGGCTATTCGTGCTCCATTTGATGGCACTATCGGTATTCGTCAGGTACATGAAGGACAATACCTGAGTCCGGGTGAAGCGATAGCTAGCCTAGTTGATACTCAAACATTGAAACTCAACTTTTCTCTTGATGAACAAGCTGCGCCTGAATTGCATGTCGGCCAAATTGTCGATATCAATGTTGATGCTTATCCCGGCAAAACCTTCCCTGCTCGTATCAGTGCTATTGATCCGTTAGTCGGTAAGTCACGCACCATCCAACTCCAAGCCACGCTAGAAAATAGTGCTGGTGAGTTAAAGGCCGGTATGTACGCTAACGTCAATGTGATACGTCAAGCAGAGTCTGCTGTACTGACTATTCCTGAAACCGCAGTCACTTATACCGCGTACGGTGACACCGTTTTCATTGCTGAAGGTAGTGGTGAAAATATGACGGCAAAACAAGTCTCGGTGAAAATAGGCCAACGTTGGGATGGCAAAATTGAAATTGAGCAAGGTTTAAAAGCGGGCGACAAGGTGATCACCTCAGGGCAACTTCGCCTCAATAATGGTTCTGCCATTACCCCTGTAGCACAAGACACACTCATACGTATGACCTTAACGACCTAACCCAATGATTTATTTGTGTTATTAAGCAGCTTATATACGCCACTTATTTGGTCTCGTTTAACATTTTGCCGTTGGCAATGTTGCGCTAAAAATGCCAGCGCGTTATTCATGGCTTTTGCTAAATCCGTACCACGACTCATGGCTATATCAAAGCAAAATGGTATCCACCACATATGGGCAGTTTTTGCTCCGGTAAAAAGCGACAACACCCGGTTATACTTCTTTTGTGCCGCGTTGATTAGCCAGCGTTTTAAGGTTGCTGCCAGCAAGCTACCCCAAATTAATGTCTCAACGATTGTGGCATGACCTGTATCGAATTTATTTAAATTATTCATCGACTTCCACTCTTTGAATAATAATTCTATTTGCCAGCGAACACGATAAAAATCACCCACAACAGCTGGAGGAAACTGCTCACGGTCAAGGTTAGTGCAGACCAATACATGACGTTTTTTGTGATCTAATGCTGCAAATGCAACGCAACGATAAACCGGGCCATTCGGCCACTGCACATCTAAATCCAATACACCTGCATTGGGTAATTCTTTTAACCATGTTTTCAGCGGCTTCATCTGCTGAGTCTTAGTACAAACCGCCATTGGATTAACACGGTTACACATCCGCATAATAAAATACGCGCAGGCTTCTTGAAGCTGTTGTATATAAGCTTTTGAAAAATAACCTGCATCTGCCATAAATAAGCAGCCTGATAAAGAGGCGGGTGAAGGCAAATAGTCCCGCTCGGGTGCCGTGTCCTCAGTCAGACTAACACCGTCAGGTTGCCCCTTAAACACGTCATAAGTGACATGTAACTCAACCGCTGCCGGACTATTTTCATTAAAACGTCCTGGAAAATAGAACATTAAGTCGTCATGTACAGCGAAACTGGTGCCATCTTGTAAAATAATGCGCTTGAACATGTCCTGATATTTATTCCTGATAGCAAACATATCAGGGAGATGCAGAGCCAGCGCCTTTTCAAACACTTCACGCATAAATTCAGGAGCAGCCATTTTAACCAACTGTTTATGAAAGGGTTTAAGCTTTATGTCCGTTGAGTGCATATGGTTAAATTGCCGGTGCACATCGGCAATCGAATTCGTTGTTCCTGCACCCAGCGCACTGACCAGCGCCATGCAAAACTTCTGTGGCGTCACCTGCCGCCGCCGCTTCATAAAGCCTGATTGCTTGCCAAGCGCATCAAGCTCTGCTGCTGAAAAAAATCGTTCAAAAGCGCTCGAAAATCGGGTATCTTGTTGTTGCTTCATTCGTTTTTCCTGCAAAGGTGATCTTTTTTTTCTGGTAAATCAATTAGATCACGAATGAAGCACCTCTTCAACTCCTAAAGATCATACCTATGAAGACACACTAACAGAATCACCCGTTAAGACAGCTCAAGATTCATAAGGACGGCGCTATGAAATTTACTGATGTTTTTGTGCGCCGACCTGTTTTGGCGCTGGTGGTGAGTGCTTTAATTGTCTTAATAGGGTTATTTGCATTAAGCAAACTCCCTATTCGCCAATACCCTCAATTAGAAAGTTCCACTATCACTATCACCACACAATATCCAGGTGCATCCGCTAACTTGATGCAGGGCTTTGTGACTCAACCTATTGCCCAAGCTGTTTCTTCAGTTGAAGGTGTCGATTATTTATCTTCTTCTTCTGTGCAAGGGAGTAGCTTAGTCACGGTGAGAATGGAACTTAATCGAGATTCAACTCAAGCACTCGCGCAAGTGATGGCCAAGGTGAATCAAGTGCGTTACAAGCTGCCTAAAGAAGCTTATGACCCAGTGATTGAGCTTTCTTCCGGTGAGTCTACCGCGGTTGCTTATATCGGATTTTCCAGTACCACCCTTTCCATTCCTGCTCTGACGGATTATTTGTCACGAGTTGTTGAGCCTATGTACTCTTCTATTGAAGGGGTTGCCAAAGTTCAAGTATTCGGTGGGCAACAATTAGCTATGCGCTTATGGTTAGATGCCGACAAACTGGCTGGCCGAGGACTGTCTGCCGCAGATGTCGCTCAAGCTGTCAGACAAAATAACTATCAAGCTGCTCCCGGTAAAGTGAAAGGCGAATATGTCATTTCAAACGTCTATGTTAATACTGATCTCACCAATGTCTCTGAGTTCCAAGACTTAGTTATTCGCAATGACGGCAATGGACTGGTACGTTTACGTGATGTCGGTACGATAGAACTGGGTGCATCCGCCACTGAAACTAGCGGTTTAATGAATGGTGAGCCTGCAATTTATTTAGGTTTATTTGCAACGCCGACCGGAAACCCTCTGGTGATTGTTGATGGCATGAACAAGTTAATGCCTGATATCATAAAAACATTGCCGCCTAACGTGAAAGTGGAGATGGCCTTTGAAACATCCCGCTTTATCAAAGCCTCAATCGATCAGGTATTCAATACACTCGTCGAAGCGTTATTGATTGTTATTGCTGTTATTTATTTATGTTTAGGTTCCATCCGTAGCGTTATTATTCCTATATTAGCCATTCCACTGTCAATGTTAGGTGCGGCTGCACTCATGATGGCTTTTGGCTTTAGTATCAACTTATTAACACTACTTGCAATGGTCTTGGCCATCGGGTTAGTTGTTGATGATGCCATTGTTGTTGTCGAAAACGTTCACCGTCATATTGAGGAAGGTAAATCACCGGTACTGGCAGCATTAATTGGCGCTCGTGAAGTCGCAGGTCCTGTCATTGCGATGACCATTACTTTGGCAGCAGTTTATGCCCCAATAGGTTTAATGTCAGGTTTGACTGGCGCGTTATTCAAAGAATTTGCGTTAACTCTCGCAGGCTCTGTCATTGTTTCAGGTATCGTGGCATTAACATTATCCCCTGTAATGAGTTCATTTATGTTGAACTCAAAACAAAATGAAGGCCGTATGGCTCATGCTGCGGAAAAGTTTTTTACCTTCTTAGCAAATTACTACACGAAAGGCCTTAACTTCTCGTTAAAACACCGCTGGATCACCGGTATTATCGCAGTGTTCGTATTTATTAGCTTACCACTGTTATACCAATCCGCCCCCCGCGAGCTAGCGCCTGTTGAAGACCAATCGGCCGTGTTAACAGCAATTAAATCACCACAACATGCTAACTTAGAATATGTTGAGCGTTTTTCTCGCAAACTTCATGATGTGATGATGGAATTACCTGAAACCGAAAGTACATGGATCATTAATGGTACTGACGGTATATCTTCCAGCTTCGGTGGTACCAATCTAAGTTCATGGGAAGAGCGTGAGCGCCCAGCATCCGCCATTCAGGCCGATTTACAAGGCATGGTGGGTGATGTTGAAGGTAATAGCATCTTTGTATTCCAATTACCTGCCCTCCCTGGCTCTACTGGCGGCCTACCAATACAAATGGTTCTCAGAAGCCCTCAAGGCTACCCTGTCTTATATAAAACGATGGAGGAGATCAAGCAACAGGCTCGTGAAAGTGGGCTATTTATGGTGGTAGATAGCGACCTTGATTACAACAACCCAGTGGTTGAAGTCAAAATTAACCGCTCAAAAGCCAATAGCCTTGGCATCAGTATGCAGGATATCGGAGAATCACTCACACTCTTAGTCGGTGAGAACTACATAAACCGCTTCGGTATGGATGGACGTTCTTACGATGTTATTCCACAAAGTGTTCGTAGCCAACGCTTAACACCAGATGCGCTTGCTCGTCACTATGTCAAAGCACAAGATGGCACCATGATCCCACTGTCAACCGTAGTCGACATCAATACACAAATTGAGCCAAATAAGTTAACGCAGTTTAATCAGCAAAATGCGGCAATATTCCAAGCGATTCCCGCTCCTGGTGTCACATTAGGACAGGCTGTTTCTTATTTAGAAAACATTGCCAATGAGCTGCCTGCTGGTTTTAGCCATGACTGGCAATCTGATTCGCGCCAATATAAACAAGAAGGTAACACCCTC
The DNA here is from genome assembly GCF_033688105.1 of Providencia sp. PROV080. NCBI lineage: Bacteria > Pseudomonadati > Pseudomonadota > Gammaproteobacteria > Enterobacterales > Morganellaceae > Providencia > Providencia sp. PROV080. The sequence continues at coordinate 528,635 of NZ_CP096346.1, read as the reverse complement.
GCCTTTGCATTTATGGCGGCGCTCATCATCATTTACCTTGTTCTTGCGGCACAGTACGAAAGTTTAGTCGACCCATTGATTATTTTGATCACGGTACCACTCTCCATTTGTGGGGCACTCATTCCTCTCGCATTCGGATACGCGACCCTCAATATTTATACGCAAATCGGATTGGTGACATTAATCGGGCTTATCAGTAAACACGGGATCTTGATGGTCGAGTTTGCGAATGAATTGCAGGCGCACGAAGGATTGGATAAACGCCAAGCAATTTTAAAAGCTGCACAAATTCGTTTACGTCCTATTTTAATGACCACCGCGGCAATGGTCATTGGTTTAGTTCCTTTGCTCTTTGCAACAGGAGCCGGTGCGAACAGCCGTTTTGGATTAGGCCTTGTGATCGTAACGGGTATGTTAGTCGGTACTCTATTCACATTGTTTGTTCTTCCCACCATTTACTCGCTACTTGCACGTAACCACAGTTCAACTGCATTAACCCCAAGACGTTACGAGCTAGCCGAAGCGAATCGCCTACTGAAAGAAGATGAGGAGAAAGCGCAATGAACCATAGCATCACGAATCGTCATTCAAAAAACAGTCGAGCCATGAGTAACAATGACATTAGTACCATGAGCAATAGCTTTGCCATGCTAATGATTTACCACGGGCTGACGGGTCATGCTACAAAGTCCCCCAATGAAAAAGGGGAGCCCACTCTGTATAAAATGACAAAATAGACTCTATATTCAGTAAGCCGCATACCTAAGATATGCGGCTTTTTACTATTCTATCAATCCGTTGCGTCCATTATAAAAAACAAAGACGAGATTGCCTTCATAGACAATTATTGGTTTCCCCGGCAAAGCGGCTAATATATCATCTTGCGAAGCCTCGACGAGTACAGCAATATCTTGATAATTATGTTGTTCTAATAACGTCGGCAGTTGATCTAAGCGATAGAATCGATTCGCTGCATCCGGATATTTTAACCCATAATTCAGCTCACCATTTTGGTGTAACATCGTAATATCACTACGCTTTAATACCCAAGCCAATGCAGTGCCTAACCCTACATTATTTGTCAGCAAATACGTTTTATTGGCTAACTGTGGACGGTATTTTTCGATCAATTTTTGAGGGGTATTGTTACTGGCAACCTTATCAGGGATCACATGGCCTACACTCAAACTCAACGCAAGAGTACAAGCGGCCGCCCAAGCCCAATATCGACGATGATATGAGATAACACCAGCAAGCCCCCAAAAGAGGAATGCACCAGCAGCCAGTAACCTTTTGTTATCCTCATCGAGTGAATAGGGACTCACTTGTGGGAAATAAGGTAACACAAACAAGGCAACCGCAAGAATCAGGCCAATACTGATATTAATCACGGCATTAAGGCGAATCGTCCCAACGCGATTTTGTTGTCTAATTCTATCGATATAAGCGGCCATTAAGACGGCAACGGGAGCCAGACAAGGAAGTATATAGGTCAATAACTTACCTTTAGTAATACTAAAAAATAGGAAAGGTACCAAGAACCACATCAGGAAATAAATGTGTAAGCCCTTTTGACGAAAACCATTCACTAACGCGGCTAAAAAATAACCGAGCCAAGGCAATACCGCTGCTATCAAGATAGGTATATAGAACCAGAAAGGTGAACGGTTTTGCGCATCTTCCGACATAAAACGCTGTACATGCTCAACCCAAAAGAAATAATGCCAATAATCTGGCTCACGACCTGCAATCACAATCGCCCAAGGCAGACAAACCAGGAACAAGCTACACAAAGAGACAAAAGCAAAACAAAAAACTTCTTTAAACTGCTGATAGTAAAGCGAACTTAAAACAATCACTAACCCCGGTATAACCAAAACCAAAAAGCCTTTTGTCATCAATCCAAGGCCACCCGCCACACCGAGTAAAATAAATGCGATCAACTTATGCGAGAAGCTTTTAGTTGTTAGGCCCCATTGATAAAAGAAGATAGCCATCGTGATAAATGCCGTCAAAATAGGGTCGAGGACATTATAGGTTCCAATGGCGAGCACCATTAACATGGAGAGATAAATCAAAGTGGCATTAAACGCAAGGTCATTTTTTTTCCATGCCATCTTTGCACTGAGGTAGACAAACAGGGCACTGGTTAAGGTGCTAAACACCACACCGAGGCGAACGGAAACATTATTTTCGCCAAACAGCATTTGAAAAAATGCATTCACCCAGTAACCAAAAATTGGCTTTTCAAAATAACGAATATCAAGAAGCTCAGGCACACTCCAGTTATAACTAAGAATCAATTCACGGCTAATTTCAGCATAACGTAACTCATCGGGTTGCCAAAGAAGCCGACCATTAAGCGGAATAAAGTACGTCAGTAATACAAACCCAAATAGCAGGCACCATTTAAGGTAGGCAATCTTATTATTTGCCATCATCATTTTTCTCAACCATTCTTTTAATAAAAACTTAATAATTATTAGATATACATCTGAGTGTTATTGACGACATGAATACGACATAACGCAATTATAATTATTTAGCTTAGTGCTCATTCATCCCATCATTATCACTAACATAAATAAACCTGATATAAACGAGTAAAAAATTAATTTATTATCCTTAAACAATTAATAAATGGATATAAAATAAAGAGTTATTAAATATCAAATAAGTACTCGGTAGCTAAGACTCGCTCCTCATCAAAGAGTTCACCGTCAACAATAAAATATCTTTATCATTTCTCGCAATAAGAAATCAGGGATTCTTTGGTTAAACTTATCATTAACAACGAACCGTTGAATAATAATCACAAAAAGAGTAACAAGGATTGCGTTAAATATAGTGAGATTAAAAAAGCGATTATCAATAAAGCTCACTTTATCGATAACCGCTAATATTCGCGACCTCTGTTCAGATAACGTTATTGAGCTGTTTTCAATGCTTGCTCAAGATCTGCCAAGATATCATCAATATGTTCAATACCAATAGAGAGGCGGATCATATCGCGCGAAACCCCTGCTTTGGCTAATTCCGCATCGTTAAGCTGGCGATGGGTTGTTGAAGCGGGGTGGCAAGCTAATGACTTAGCATCACCAATATTCACGAGTCTCACAATTAATTTTAATGCATCAATAAAGCGAGCCCCAGCGTCTTGCCCACCTTTAATGCCAAATGACATGATACCCGCGGGTTTACCTTGCATGTATTTTTTCGCTAATGCATGCTCAGGATGACTTGCTAATCCCGCATATTTGACCCAAGCCACTTGAGGGTGATTTTCTAAATATTGAGCCACTTTTAGTGCATTCTCTGTGTGGCGTTCCATTCTTAAAGCCAGCGTTTCCAAGCCTTGTAGAATCAAAAATGCATTAAATGGAGAAAGTGCCGCCCCCGTTCCGCGTAAAGGCGCCACGCGACAACGAGCAATAAAAGCAGCTGCACCAAAGTGTTCCGTATAGCTGACGCCATGGTATGCAATATCAGGCTCCACCAATAGTGAGAAACGCTGCGCATGTTCTAACCAAGGAAATTTACCCGAATCAACAACCATGCCGCCGATAGAGGTTCCATGCCCTCCAATATATTTGGTCAATGAGTGCACGACGATATCAGCACCGTGCTCAATGGGACGGCATAAATAAGGTGTGGCCACCGTATTATCAACGATTAACGGTACGCCGTGGCGATGAGCCACTTCAGCTAATGCTGCAATATCGACCACAAATCCTGCTGGATTCGTGATGGATTCACAAAATACCGCCTTAGTTTTATCATCTATCAGCGCTTCTAATGCGGCTAAATCATCATGCTCAGCAAAACGTGTTTCAATCCCGAAACGTGGCAACGCATGCGCCATTAAGTTATATGTGCCACCATAAAGTTTGGCAACAGAAACAATATTATCTCCCGCTTGTGCGATAGTTTGAATTGCATAAGTGATAGCCGCCATTCCTGATGCAACAGCAAGCCCAGCAATCCCACCTTCTAATGCCGCCACCCGCTGTTCTAGTACATCATTCGTCGGGTTCATAATACGAGTGTAAATATTGCCAGCGACTTTTAAGTCAAATAAATCGGCACCATGCTGAGTATCATCAAAAGCGTAAGAGGTCGTTTGATAAATCGGAACAGCAACCGCTTTTGTGGTGGGATCAGGAGAGTAGCCTGCGTGAATCGACAATGTTTCTAATTTCATTTGTTATCCTTATTATGCCGTAGTAAAGGGTACCGTCAGTTCTATGACTTCTGTATTTACTACGTACCTGTTATATAAATAGATATTACCTAACAGTCTCTAGCAGACAACCCGTCTCAACTTGAAATTATTTCACACAGACAAATATCTTAAGTATTAATGACTCTACAGTATTAACTCACCGTAATTCGTTATTTACTAGGTTATTTGTTATAAATTTAAGAGATAAAAAAGCCCACAACAATCACTTGCTGTGGGCTTTTTTTATTCTGGGGCATCAATTATTGAAACGCACCATAGATAACTGATGTGATTGAAGCTAAACCACAAATTAAAGTGAACACTTGTGCAAGAGCTGATGTGCTGAATTTTTTCATCGCTGGCACAATACGCATCGCAACCACAGGTAGAATAAACAGGATAGCCGCAATCATTGGGGCACCCATCGTTTCAATCATACCTAAAATGCTTGGGTTTCTAATTGTGACGATCCATGTTGTTAAGACAATGAACAACATAGAAGCCGTTTCAATTTTTCTCACAGAGAAAGATGAACGAGATTTAATCAATCCAACTAAACCTTCATGAGCCCCTAAGAAGTGTCCAAAATAACTGGATACAATAGCCGCAAAAGCAACAATTGGGCCTAAGTAAGATAAGATTGGTGATGGGTTAATGTTAGCAATGTGCGACAACACACTAATGTTCTCTTTTTTCGCGATTTCTAGCTCCGCTGGATTTAAAGATAACACCACCGAAAAGACAAAGAACATCACGAATCCAGTTAACATCATCGCAGCGCCACCTGTAATCATATCCGTTTTAATAACGGCTTGGTCACCAAATTGTTGACGTTGATCTTTGGTGAACTGGCTGATGATTGGGCTATGGTTAAACGAGAATACAATCAGAGGAATCGCCATCCATACCACCGCTGGCATTGCACTCCAATCAGGTGCCACTTCAAGCATTGAAGTGTTCCATTCTGGAATTAAATACAAAGAAAGCGCTAATAGAATGAAAACCAGCGGATAAACCATCATGGAAGTCACGCGTAGCATTAAATCACGGCCAAATAACACACCGGCAGTCATTGCACCAATCAATACGCCAGACAGTAGCCAACGAGGAATAGGCTCCATGCCAATTTGGTTTACTAAGAATGAATCAACGGTATTAGTAATCCCAACGCCATAAATCAATACGATAGGATAAATAGCGAAGAAGTAAGCAAATGTGATGACGTTTGCCCCTACTTTACCGAAATGCTCTTCCACGGTATCCGTAATATCAGCATCTGGATTTTTTGCCGATAAAACAAAACGGGCTAATCCTTTGTGGGCCAACCAAATCATTGGGGTCGCAATTAATGCAAGAATCACTAATGGCCAAAAACCCCCAGCGCCGGCTTTAATAGGTAAAAATAGCACCCCTGCACCAACCGCTGTACCGAATAAGGATAAAACCCACGTAAAATCTTTATAGGTCCATTTATTAACTGGTTTGTCTGTCGTCTTCATAGCATTTTTCATTATTTATTTAACACAAAAAAATATGTGCGGATTTTGCATCAATTGCCATTCAGTACCTAGCTTATTTTTTGGCTTTTGTTTGGCTTTTTGGTGTAGATCTCAAAAAAAGGTCTTTATAAGGAAAAGTAGACAGAAATGAAAAATAAAACACCTCATTTCATTTAAAAAAAACACACGTAAAATTAACAAATTTTCGATTAATAGCCTGATTAACTATCAACATATAAATTAAATTTGGCTAGAAACAGACTATTTCTAGCCATTTTGATACTAGATTGATGAATAATTAGAGATAAACCGGAACTAAAATTTCGGTTGCAATAATCACAACAACCAGTCCAACTAACACGGGAACTGAAGTTCTTTTCACGACCTCAAATGGTGAAATTTTCGCCATACCGGAGACTGCAACCACCACCCCAGAAACAGGTGATAAGGTACGCCCTAAATTGGAAGCCTGTAACATAGGAATGACTAAATAAGCAGGGTTAACGCCCATTTGTTTCGCTAGATGTGGGATCAACTCGACAAACGCATAAAAAGGCGCATTACCTGAACCTGTCGTCATCGCAGCAAGCATAGTAATAATCACCAATGCAATCATCATCACTATCGCGCCGGAACCGAAAGATTGTGCAAGGTCGATCAACCCCTTGATAAAGCCAATGGTACTTAAACCTTGTGCAAATATACCGGCGGCCACTAATAACATAACGACACTCGCAAATGCATCCGCCATGCCTTTATAACAAGTATCCAGCCCAGCATAAACGTGCTTAGCACTGAAGCTACGTAAAAATTCAATAATTGCGGCTAAAATAATGCAGCCAACAATGATAGTTACGATATGCAGTTCAGGCGCCCATTTACCATCAAAAATCAGTACGCCAATAATTGGCGTAAATGGCAAAATGGCATAAAAACTAGGTGCATGCGTTTTAATTTCATTCACGTCTAACATTTCAACGTTAACGTGCTCTTTTCTATCAAGAAAGCGCTGCCAGAAAAAGTGCGCTACCGACATCGCGATGATCGCCGCAATGGAGATTGGCAGCGTTGTTTTAAAGGCAAAATCAATCAACGGCATCTCTGCGGCTTTTGCCGCTAAAATCACATCGCCAGATGTCGGCGCCAATATGATTGCCGCGGGTGAAGCACAAATCGCTGCGGCGGCACCACGGCTAATACCGACATTCACCATAACGGGGAATAAGGTTGCCATTAACAATACACCTAGCCCCGTGGCTGAAGAAACGGCTAATGACATCAAACAGGCAACAATATAGGCTGCAACCATTAATATATAAGGTGAGTTGATCATTTTTAATGGTTTAGAGGCAATTTTCACCACCACATCATTTGCACCAATGTGGGTCATATAAGACGCGAATCCACACAGCACCATGATCATCATGCCTAAGTCGCCACCGCGACTCATCAATAAGAATTTGATATATTCTAAAATATCTGTAACACGCCAACCCGTCGCCTTCACGGATTCAGGTAAAATACTTTTCCCCATAATTGCGGTAATGATCAGTAGTAAAATACCCCCTGTCATCAGCACGCCCGTTGCCGAGTAGCCTTTAATAATGTAGCGCCCAACGCCGATTGCGACGATGACGCCAATTAACAGTTCAACCATATATTTCTCCTGCCTGAAATAATTTTAATTTTAGTTAACTGTACTCTGCCCAATATATAAGCGAAATTTACTGACGCGGATCATGTCATGAACAGATAATTATCATAAAAAAATAACTATTCGCTTTGCTTTATAGAATGGACAAGAATTTTTGAAGGCAGAAATACTCAGGGCGATTTCTCTATATTTTTAATATTTTTTAAAGAAAAAGCCCTCTAGTAATTTAAAGGCTAAAATAGATATTTGAAACGAATACGAAACCCATATCGTTCATCATCGGACTTATCAATGAGTTCGCTTTTCGCTGTTGCTATCGTTGAGTAGTAAGCACCCAAATAAATATTATAGTTTTCAATGTGTAAGATATTGGGGATTTCGTAAGAAACATACAGAGTATGTAAATCATATTTTCCTGGAACGCCATTGAGGACCGACTCATCATCCAGTACATATTGATATTTATTCGGATTAAAATCTTTAATATTATTGTGAGCGTATATATAACCTAAAACGAAACGACGCCATTTTGCATATCCGCCAGCTGAAAAGTCCGTTTCCGCATTAGCCTCCATATAAGCAGTATTAAAAGCGGCTTTAATGCCACTCATTTTATCTTTTGATGTGGTATCCCAAGTGATATTTAAACCATAGCCATTACGTCTTGAAAAATCTTGCCACTTGCCATCAATTGTCGCACCATAAGCGTTATGCATAACTTGGCTCTCCATCGCCAATGCAATTTTCAATGGTTTTGGTTTCCAAACAGCGACAGGCCGAAGATAAACTGCACTTTTTCTGTTATCAAGGTCGTAGCCATGATAGCGCTCATCACCAAATAATGCGGTTCCATCTTCAACTAAGGTGTTCACTTCAAAATACCAATTGTCCAACCTTTTCGAGAGCTGGATACTTCCACCATCATTTGAGCGACCCCGACCTTCTTTCATCATATAAACATAACCATATCCATCGGTATATAAGCTATTTGAGGTGTTACCTGAGTGAGAAATGAAAATATCTTGGTCAAGGGGGAACATACTATAACCTTCATACCGCCCGACTTTAATTGTCCAGTCATGATGTTTTCCAAAATAAAAGAAAGCATCATCTAACCCGATATCTCCATCTGCCTTAGCAAGAGGTTCAACTTGAAAGCCAGTTTCATTACCATTGGCGAGTTGGTGTTTACCTTGGAAACCCAGCAAAATGCGCCCATTTATATCCCAATTATCATTTTTACCACTATTGGCACTTTTACTCACCGCTTCACGTATCGATGTCATTTGCCCTTTACGACTGGAACCATCGATATTCAGCTCAATATTTCCGTAGATCTTTAACTCACCATTCTGCTGATTAAATTTAATAGTGGGTTTTGTTGTGTCTGTCTTTAGCGCTTCTTTAGGTTGGGATGATGGTGTCGTTGCCTGTAATGTCATCATCTGTGCTAATTTATTGGCTCGATTTTCAGCACTCTCCGCTCGCTGAATAGCTTCGGCTGTCAAAATCTCAAGCGCTTTAATGCGCGACGCCATATCCGCTAGCGTTATATCGGCCAGAACGGTTACAGGTAACGCCCCCCAAAACATGCATATTACTTTAATTAACCAGTTGATTTTCATAGCATTCCTTAGTTGGAGAAAGGGTTTTTATCGCCCAACCAAGATTGCTGAAATTAACCGTAAGTTTTATTTTTTATAATAAGAATACTGCATATTAAATGACCAAAAAAACGGTGTATCATCACAATTTTAACGATACCTACAGCAGAATAATGATTAATAAATCAGATAAAATTTTTAGCGAAACTGCTCAAAAATCATGTCACCCGAAAAGCCACGATATTGTAAATAACGAATCTGTTTACTTTTTTCTTTAAAATCACTCGGAATATCATCACTAAATTTTTTACGACGTACTGTCGCCGCAAGTTCAAACCAATCAACATCCGTCTTCTCAAATTGTTGGTCAATCAAAGTAGCAGCAAACCCTTTTTGTCGTAACTCTTGTTTAATACGCAGTGGTCCATAACCTTTACGGATATAACTTTGAAAATGCAGTTCCAGCACTCGAGTATCATCAAGAAAATGTTGTTCACTCAGACGCGCAATCACTCGTTCAATCAGCGTTTCATCAACAATCCCTTCATTCTTTTCATACATACGACGTTTCATACGCGCATTTAGCTCCTCTGTTCCATAATCGCGACGAGAAAGCATAAATAGTGCATATTGATATAATTCAGATTCAGTCATAGATAATACTCAACAATAAAAAATGGGTACCTAATGTACCCATTCTATATGCTAATGCATTCGAAATGCAGTTAAGTGGCGTCTTAGTGAACTTGAGCACCCGAAAGTAATTTATAAATCGTATCAGGTGTGTAGTTACCATCTTGATAGTAGATAGTCCAATCAGTGATATCATCACGCGTAAGCGGATAAACCTCTCCTTCTTGCATCGTCTGCACATAGAAAGGATGATTGATCAAACGACCTTCAAAGTGATCACCATTCCAAGACACGGGCTCAAACCACATGTGCTCATGACCTTCATAGTCTTCTTCTTCATCACGATAGCCAATTCCACACTTCACCAAGAAACGCCATTCGCTCTCGTCTTGCTCTTCTGATTTTCCAAGCAGTTTAGATAGAAAACCTTTCTTTTGTACAACCGGTTTTGGCCCATAATTATCGAGCATGTGGGTAAAATATTCCCAACGTAATTTTGCTTTACGAGACATATCCGCGGTTTCTTCATCAGTACGCATAAACATCATCGCATTTTGATCTTCAAAACCTTTAAAGAAGCTTTCTAGAACTGGCTCTTCTTGTGTGACTCTAAATAACATAACAGATGGGTGTTGATGGGATTCATCGCGATCATTCCAATCGCCCATAAACCGTTTTGACGCCGCGTCACCAAATTCATAATTCATCTCTTCAAGCGGTTTCAAATTATCAATTGGCGTTGATTGCCCTACATGTTGTAAACCTTCTTCAAACGGTAGTGCCACTAAATATTCGTAACCACTTTGTGTTTGACCAATAAAAATTGGCTCATTAAACACAATTTTGCCATGCGTAATACTATTGTTAACAAAACTCCAGAACAGCTCAGGAATACCGTAATAAGACGCGATAGGATGTGGGATAATAATTTCCGCTTCCGATAACCCACAGCGCGCAAGACCATGAGTGTGGAACCAATACATTGTTGGCCCACGTTCTTCAGCCGATTGTTCTTCAATTTCATCAGTATCATAGATGGCATGAACGACATATAAAGAATCAATGCTTGGCATCAAATCATCAAGCAATTGGAAATTCAGCCACTCGCGGGTAAAGACCTTACCCGCCGCGGACAAATCAAGTCCTAACAATAAGTCGGGAACTAATATCTGTATAATTCTTAGCTGTTGTAAGTAACTCACTAAAGGCTGATCTTGAAATAGGCATTCAACGATAACGGCTTGTGGCGCGGCACTCGCCTCAGCATATAACTCAGGGCTGATTGGATCTGTAGAGAAATAAGGATTAATGACATATTCAGGGTCACTATCCACCAGAGAAATATAAAAACGTAGCTCTTCCTCGCCTTGCTTACAGGTAAAGAAAAATTCCCCTTCACTTTCAGGTATGTAGTCAATCTCTCCATCAGTAAAATAGTTTTGCTCTTCTAAACGTTGTTCTAGACGCGCGAGTGTTAATTCTGAAGCAGGAATTGCCACCATTGAAGAAGCTTCTTTTTCACCGTTACCGGCAGCGATATCGAGGTATTGTTGTTTATTATTCATTATATAAGCCTATAATTTGTTTACTCGCCCAAGGATAACAGCTTAGTCTAGCCATTTATATTGTGAATAATCTTAACGAATTCATCTTAAAATATTTGCCTGTACATTTTAAAATAGTCACTATCGAACAAAGTGTTATTGTACTTTGCAATCAAAGATCACTCAGGCACAATAGCCTTAACGTAATTCTCTAACCGTAGCTCCGCTTTAATTGGGCTGAATAATGGATATTAAATATGGCAGAACTCACTAAAGAGCAGAAAAAATACGTTGACCAATTGGCGATGGAACGTGTTTATGACATGAATAATGATGACGTGCTCATCAATGCGCTTGAGCAGAAAGTGCATCAAATGGAAGATCACTTAAAAGCCTATTTCCATGAACGTGTCCATTTCCATCAAAGTAAGCAAAAATAACAACAAAATGGGTAATAAAAGAAGTGATCTTAAATACTTCTTTTATTACTTCTTAACTTTAATCAAAAAATATCGAATTAAACCCTTATTTCCATAAAACACAGCATTTAACGCCATCTATTAATTAACTTATTATGCTAAACTTGAACTCATCTTTTATTGATGTGTTTTCTCTTGTTTATTTCAATGTAGAGTCCATTTATGACACGCATTCAACTTAGCAAAGCGTTGCTACTCTCTTGCTGCTTTTCTATTCCAGTCAGCTTTGCAGATAGTGACCGTCCACTTTTTTCCGTCACCATGAGTGAGTCTGGCGTTCCACAAAATAACAGCGAAGGCGGTATTACTCGCTCATCTTCTAGCGAATCTCGTGTATTGCCTATTTGGGGAGATGAAGCACGCGCTCGCGGTTATGATATCCCAGAGCCTTTTGGTGTAAGCTACGGCTATATGAACCTGCGCCAAGATGTTGTGGTGGATAAAATCGGTTTTATTTCTAATTCCAATATGGATTTAGAAAAAATGCTTCATATCGAAACCGGACATACCCGTAGTAAAAATGAATCTCATGTATTAAAGCTTGATGCATGGGTATTCCCTTTTATGAATGTATACGGTCTTTATGGAAAAACAAAGGGAACATCAAAAACCAATCTAAATAACGTAGAAGCGCGCATGAAATTGCCTTGGGGTAAAGATTGGATTATCCCTATTGGTAAAGATTTACCATTCGAATTAGATTATGAAGGGAAAACCTATGGTGGTGGCGTGACCTTTGCTGGGGGCTATAACCAATTCTTTACAACTCTAGATGCTAACTATACTAGAACAAACCTAGATATTTTAGATGGTAATATTTCAGCCCTAGTCATTACCCCACGTATTGGTTATGAGTTTATTTTTGATCCTCTGATCAGTGGTCAAGGAAATACAAAAATTCAAGTTTGGACGGGTGCTATGTACCAAGATATTACCCAACGTTTTAAAGGGGATGTCAGCAAACTTAATCTCCCTCCCGAGTTAAGTAAATTTATGGTATTAGCGCCTAATGACATGAAATTCGATGTCAAACAGCACCTTGCCCATAAATGGAATAACACGGTAGGGGCGCGTGTCGAACTAACACGTCACTTTAATGTGTTAACTGAAATTGGTTTCAATAACCGTAATAGCTTCTATATTTCAGGTGAGTTCCGTTTTTAATGCTCCAGCAACAATATTTGCAAAGGCTGACACTGCTCAGCCTTTTTATTACCCTACCCATTCAAGCGGAATTATTGCCTGATCGGCAAAAAATCGATGTTTGGTTAAACCAACTCGGTGGCTCAAATAGTTTTGATGAAAGCAAAACCATCGACTGGGGCATATTACCCGGTCCATTTTATACGCCAGAAATGGGCGTAGGAATTGGTACTGCGCTCGTTGGTTTATATCGTATCGATAAAGACGATAAAACCACTCAGCCCTCCTCTGTTGGTTTAAGTGGATTTGCTTCCTCTACTGGCGCATTTGGCGTTAATTTCACCAATTATAATTTTATCGACCACGACCAATGGCGATTATTTATTTCAGGTACTTTAAATAACATCCCTACTTATTATTGGGGGAAGGGGTATGCCGCGGGAAAAAATGACCATAATAAAGAAAAGTATCATTCCCAAGAATTCCAAATAACGCCCCGAGCGCTATATCGTCTGGCAGATGCTACCTATGTGGGATTAGGTTGGCAGTTCTCCTCTATTAATGCGAGTGATCCTGATGAAGGTGCTAAACGCTATTTTCAGCAAGCTATTGGGGGTCGTTCAGTGATCAACTCAGGTATCAGTGCTTATTTTAGCTATGATACACGCGATTTCTTACCTAACGCTCACCACGGGCAGACTTTTGAAGCCATCTATACCTATTTTTCCCCTAGCCTAGGCAGCGATACGCGTTTTCAGAGTACACAACTACAGTATGCTTATTATCATGAGATAACAGAAAAAACCGTCATTGCACTTGATAACTACGCACGATTTACCACTGGTGAAGTACCGTGGAATCAACTCTCTTTATTAGGTAACACGAATCGTATGCGAGGCTATTACGAAGGGCGCTATCGAGATAACAACATTTTTACGACCCAATTAGAGCTACGGCATAAACTTGATTGGCGTCATGGTGTCGTTGGTTGGCTCGGTACTGGAACGATGAGTGACAGTCCATCTGAATTAGGTGAAGGCCATTGGCTGCCGACTGTCGGTGTCGGCTATCGATTTGAATTCAAACCTAGAATGAATGTACGCCTCGACTTTGGTGTCGGCCGTAATAGCACAGGTTTCTATTTCCAAGTAGGGGAAGCGTTTTAATGCTGAAACCATTAATAGTCACTATTGGTATTCTGTTGCTCACAGCCTGTCAAAATAGTGCACCTTCTAAACTTGCAGCTGTATCACCTGAACTTAATAGTGATACTCATGAATTTGCGTCACAGTCATGGCCTGTCCTTGAGCCTTTAGAACCACCTCAAGGTTTACGCGCCTGTTGCGCTTTTGGCTATGACCTGCAAGCACAACTTTGGGGGATCCCAGTTCCTTTCTACACTATCGATAATATTGTTGAAGCCGATAAATTAGGTGAACATCATTACAATGATAGCTTCTTAGGTGCTACCGCCGCACTAATGGGCGTCAGTGATGAAAAAGTGGGCCTTTTATACACGGATAAAGGGGGATTCATTGATATTTCCCATGTTAGAGACACAGCTGACTATACCATCTTTTTGTTTAGCCAAATTTATCCAAGGCTCGGTGAAAGCTGGACGCTCAAATTAAGTGACGAACTCGCTAGCAGGCAAATTGTTTTTAAGCCGTTTACACCACCGGTTTCCACCGAACAGCGATATACTCTCAGTGCTTACTTAGCTGCAAAGCTCGCATTCCAACTTGCCGCTTGGCATGAAATAGCCCAATGGTATGGCTATCAATCTGTGCCCGGTTTTTCAGAAGGGATTTCTGCTTTTTCTCCGGAGGATTTATATTCCAATCTACTTGGCGCTCGCCTATCCATGACACTGATCTTACAAGGTAGAGCCCAGTCACTGCCTTTATTTTCCCAATCTATGGAAGATATACTCCCTACGGCATTGGAACAACTTGGTGCCAATACTAAGCTACAGACCCGCGCTATGTTCGATAGAGTCGATGGATTGTGGTGGAATAGCTACCAGCGCGTTCCTAAAAAATTCCTCGTATTAACTCGCGATTATGATACTAGCGATAACCGCTATCCTTTAATGCCTTTGCAAATGGTGCCAACAGAAAGCTTACGTTTAAGCTTACCTAATGAATATCAAGGATATTCTTTGCAAGAGCTTGCTCAATTTAGGTTATTACCTACATCAAAAATGGCACACTTACCGACTCCGCAGACATACTGGACAGCGGCTGATTTTTCCACGCTCTCTGAAGCAGCAAAACAACAAGATCAGCAGCAACAGATATTATCATTTTGACCGTTTTTAAAGGTAGGTAGAAATTGTACGATTGAACACTTTTTCGCCTACCCTTTCCTCAACACGACACACTTTTTCGTTTAATATCGAATCAACACAAAGAGACATTTTTGTATCTTCATCTTCTGACAAACGGTTAAATTTCTTATTTTGCCTAAAAAACAGGCCATCAACCGCTTAATAAATAACCAAATTAACCCCATAATAACTCATGTAACTGCATGTATTTTGACCATATTTAGGATAAGTAACATGTTTTCACTCGCATAAACGTTAGCATTATTTATTAATTTCAGATCAAACACAAAAAAAAGGAATTAAAACTGATTTCAAATCAATTAAATACAAAAAATACACTTTAAAGACAAAACAATACAGTAATTTAGCTAAAGTCAGCCGGATAAAAGTAGCTCCCCCAAAATTATTCTGCTACTATTCGCTCGATTTTTGTTCAGAGAAATTAGGAGAAGCAAATGCCCTCTCGAACGATGAGGACAAACGCCGTCTTCGCTTTCTTACTGTTATTGTTATTTTCGGGTTTGAGTTTCGGCTCAACAAGTACCAGTACCACACTCAAGAAAGAGTATTCTCACAAGGCCGTGCAGAGCTCAAATCAGGCTCAAACCTCTCTGCCTGATTTGCGAAAATACCCGTCCGGTACACCACGTAAGAAAGCGTTTTTAAAAACGATTGTCCCAGTGATTGAAAAGGTCAATCAAGAAATAATGGCGGAACGTAAATGGTTACTTTCTGTTCGCTCGAATAAAAAATGGAGCGCTCAGGAGCTACGCCGTCTTGCTCAAATTTGTAAAAGCTACGGTATGACCTGTACCACCCCAAATAAAATGAATTGGGATAAGCTATTGAGCCGTGTTGATATCATGCCTACCCATTTGGTTGCAACTCAAGCAGCGACGGAGTCAGGTTGGGGAACATCACAGCTAGCACAGCAAAATGGTAACCTATTTGGTATGAGATGTGGCAGCGGTTGCCAACTAAAACAAGGAAAGATTAAAGGCTATTCCGCATATGATTCTGTTGAAGAAACAGTTTCAGCCTACATGAAGAACATGAATACTCACAATGCTTATGAGTCGCTACGTTCGTCTAGAGCGAAACAGCGTCTATCAAAAGATGAGTTGGATACAACAAAACTTATCAATGATATGAAAGGGTATTCACAGTTAGGTTCATCTTATAACCGCTATCTACAAGAGATGTACGTGAGCAATGAAGAACTGATTACACAGGCTCAAAAAACGGCATCAAATCGTATTTAATTTGTATCACCAGGTACACGTTCCTACTAGAAATCCACTTTTTTATAAAGTGGATTTTTTCTTATTGCAACAATGCTGATTATTAATATGATGTAAATATTCATTTATACTTCAAATGATTCGAGATGCAGCTAAACAATCGAGGTAAAGGATCGAGAAAACATGTGGATGTCGACGATTCGAGAGTCTCCTCTATCAGTCACGCTACAGTTCGGCCTTAACGAGTATACAACAATAATTAACAACCTGAGTCTTATATGAATTTTTTCTCATTCGAGTTTCTTGGCTCTTTTTTGGTGTTTTTCCTCATTTATTGGAGTTGCCAGCCTAGTGCAAAGCTTCAAAATGGGCTATTAATTACCGCGAGTTATTTTTTTGTTTATTCATTTAATCCTGATTTCGCCTATATATTATTCGGCTATACCCTCTTTATTTATTTTCTCACTAATTGGGTTTCGAATTGGCTTTCCAACAAATGGGTATTTACACTCCTCGCGCTTGGCATCATCGGTTGTTTTACTGCGTTTAAATACTATTCATTCTTTCAAGAAACACTCCAACAAACTTTCGATAAATTAGGCCTTAATGTCGGGCTGCCTATTATCGAATTATTAGCTCCACTTGGACTGTCTTTTTATGCATTCCATTCTGTAAGCTATACCGTTTCCGTATGTCGTAAAGAAATTCCTAAAGCGGACTTTTTTGATGTCGTGCTATACCTGAGCTTTTTTCCTAGTATTGTTGCAGGCCCCATCAACCGCGCTAAAAATTTTATTCCCCAGATCCAAACAGAGAGTCGTGAGATACTCGATGCTAGAAAAGCAATTTTGCTGATTTCATTAGCGCTGGTTAAATTGTTTCTCTTTAGTGCTTATTTATCTGAAAACTTTGTGAACCCCGTGTTCGATGCCCCGGCAGGTTTCAAGGCAGGCGAAATCTTAGTTGCTACCTATGCTTATGCATGGAACATCTATTTTAATTTTTCGGGGTATACTAACTTAGTCACAGGTATCGCCTTACTATTAGGTTTCCGCGTTCCTGTGAACTTTAATGCCCCTTATATGGCCGCAAACTTAAAAGAGTTTTGGGCTCGCTGGCACATTAGCCTATCAACCTTCATTCGCGACTATATCTACATTCCATTAGGTGGCAATCGAAAAGGCTTCAGCCGTATGAACACCAATGTCTTTTTAGCCATGGTAATTTCAGGACTATGGCATGGTGCTGCGATGACCTTTGTCATTTGGGGAGCAATACACGGCTTAGGGATCGTACTGCTTAACCTTAAGAATTTATGTATGGAAAAGTTAGGGTGGACAAAAAGCTTTCCTAATAAAACCGTCACAACGCTATTATCGCGGATCATCACATTCCATTTTGTCTGTTTTGCTTGGATATTTTTCCGTAGCCAAACTTTTGATGATGCATTAATGATGGTGTCACAGTTCGCCTCTCCTGACCTTATTGCCTCCATTAGGGCAAGTATTGGTTTATTGGTCGCATTTTGGGCTTTACTGTTGCTTTATCCCTATTTCGTCCAGTCGTATCATTATGTTGCAAGGAAATACCAAAATATTGCTTGGTATTATTACCCTATACCACTGGCTATTGTACTAACGATTATGTTTATGCTTTCACCTTCTGGGATGCCGGGATTTATTTATGCTAACTTCTGAGTTTAAAAAAAATCTAATAAAAACCGGACAAGTCTTTTTTATTGTTTTGGTAGCAGGAATATTATTAATTTGGCTGAATCAAGCCTCATTAGAACGCTTCTGGCAACAAAAATATCATCGAGATCCACCTTGGGCTGGCATGTCAGGTCATCCTGTTTGGGATTATGGTGCTTATTTGTATGATGGTACGCTGGCTGCGGGAAGTACCTTTGCCTACCACGCTTCGGGGCAGCATGCCAAAGACGTCGAAGAAGCTGAGGCGCTTGCTAATGCTTCTGCTCGCAGTAAAGCTGTTTTTCCTGAAGGTTATCAAGTTGGATTACATTTTCTAAATGGTTATATTTATCCTGCAAAATCATTGTCAGTGACCTTTCCTGAGCTATTGAAACGCCAACAGCAAAGAGCATCGTTGCAAACGGAAGGGGTCAGTCCAATAACCGTATTGCAAAACGATCCTATTGTCCCCAAAAGTATCGCGAAATTAGAAAAAGGTGACCAAGTTCTGTTTGCGGGCGACTCAATGATGCAAGGGGTCGCACCACATGTGAAGAACATGCTATTGAAAAAATATAATATAGATAGCATTAATCTTAGTAAGCAAAGTACTGGCCTTGCTTATCCGCGCTTTTTTAATTGGCCACAAACGATTGCGGACACATTGAATAAAAACCCTAAAATCAAAGTATTAGTTGTATTTCTCGGTCCTAATGACCCATGGGATATGCCACCCGATACGGGTTATAAGTATGTGAAATTTAAAAGTGAAATGTGGGAGCAGGTGTACCGTTCACGCATTAATGATATATTAATGACAGCGCGCCAACATCATGTCGATGTTATTTGGGTTGGCCCTCCCAACATGCGTAAAACGAGCCTATCAGAAGGTATGCAGTTCCTAAGAGATCTCTACCAGTCCGAAGTCAAAAATAATGGCGAAATTTATTTTTCTGTCAATGATGTCTTTAAATACAAGGACCTGACTTACTCTGATTATTTCGGCGATGAAAGCAGCAAAATTAAGCTT
Organism: Providencia sp. PROV080; assembly: GCF_033688105.1. NCBI lineage: Bacteria > Pseudomonadati > Pseudomonadota > Gammaproteobacteria > Enterobacterales > Morganellaceae > Providencia > Providencia sp. PROV080. Next base: position 509,566 of record NZ_CP096346.1, on the reverse strand, counting down.
AGAAGTGGTGATGGGATCCATTTCAGTCCCAAAGGACAACAAGCGATTGCGGAAAAAGTGTTTTCATTAATTCATTTTGAAGAGGAAGAAAAGGTTCTTCATGAAGCAAAACAAACTGCGTCAGGCCAAGTCCAAATTAGCGGCAGCTAGTGCCATCGCATTGTTATCACTCAGCTTATTATCTTGTCAGCAGGATACAGAGCAGACACGTCACGGCTCGGCAGGCCATAGAACATCCATCAATGTGGATGTTCAAGGGCAGCTTATCAATAATGGGGAGCCGAATCTCCAGCAGTTTGCCAATAAGCTCAAGCAAGGTAATCAGCAGGTTCATATTGTCCAAATTGGCGATTCTCATACTGCCGCTGACTTTTTTAGTGGTGAGTTAAGAACGATGTTCCAGCAACGTTATGGTGATGCTGGCCCAGGATTTGTTCCTGCCATCTCAATACCCGGACAGCGTACCGCGACTATCAATCGTAAAAGTGATAAGCATCAATGGGAACTGTTCAGTAGCCGTAAAGATGAACGATTTGACTACCCTCTTGGAGGCTTAATCGCTCTACCCATGGCGTCACAGAGCTCTGTACAATTAATGCCATTACAGGTGGCTAATGGGACGTATCAGTTACAGGCTCTGTACCAAAACACCTCGGGTAGCCAGATGAGCATCTCTCCAGCTTCATCGTCTCCTATCGCATTACCAGCAACAGGGAACTCTTGGCGTTTTTCTTCCCCTGTTAGCACTCAGCTACCGTCTGACGTGACGGTGAGCAAGGATAACAATCTTAAATTAGGGGGTTGGTTGCTACGTGCCAATCATCCTGGGGTGATGTTATCAGCGATAGGAATTAATGGGGCGACCATCAATATGTTCGATAAATGGCAACCACAATGGGTGGATACGTTAGCACAGATGTCACCGGATATGGTGGTCTTAGCCTATGGAACCAATGAAGCATTTAACGACAATCTGGATTTAGTGGCCTATCAGCAAAGTCTCCGTGAAAAAATTCATCTCATACGCCAGCGTATGCCTGAAGCCGTGATTCTGCTGATTGGACCTAATGATTCCATCAAATTTAGCAATGCGCCAAGCTGCGAAGCGAAAATGCCTGTTCACCTAACCAATGTGATCAAAATCCAAAAAACTGTCGCAGCCCAAGAAAACGCTCTGTTTTGGGATTGGCAAGCCTTTATGGGTGGGCCTTGTTCAATACGCTCATGGGCAGCACAAGACCTTGCACGACCCGATAACGTGCATTTATCTGCCGATGGCTATAAGAAGAGCGCCCAAGGCCTCTATCGTCAACTTAGCCAAATGTTAAACTAATCAAATCAAAGGTGGCGAGAAACTTTCTCGCCATCTTTGATTGCAACCTTTAAGATATCGCACGTTCCCCCCTCGACCAAAACAGTATTGTTTATAACAACAGAGTACGGTAGTCTTACTAAGCTCTTTAGCGTTGGACATATTCTGTCTTGTCGGGTGATTAGCCAGACACTAATTTATTGTACACATTTAGGGTTGCGGTGTTGCCGCGCCCTTTATCAGGTCGCGGCAACACCGCTTCCTCTAGTAAAGAGTCCACCCGAAAGCCTACACGCTTTCGGGTTTTATAGGTAATATTATGCAGATTATCAAAAAGTTAGCGACACACTTAAATCAGCATGAATCCAATGTGAAGCTTTATCTGCAAAATGCACCATGCAAATACAAAGTCTATAAAATCCCTAAACGCACCATAGGCTTTCGAGTCATTGCCCAACCAGCAAAAAAGCTTAAAGAATATCAACGAGCATTTTTGCAGTTATATGCTTTTCCTGTTCATCCTTCTGCAATGGCCTACCGAGATAAGAAGAGCATCAAAGATAATGCACTGGCTCATAGCAAAAATCAGTACCTACTAAAAACTGACTTAGAGAATTTTTTTAACTCTATTACACCCGCTATTTTTTGGCGTTGCATAGAAAATAAGCCTCTATCTCATTTATCATTTTCCCCTCAAGAAAGAATACATGTAGAAAATATATTGTTTTGGCAACCAGCTAAACATAATGGACAATTATTAATGCTTAGCGTCGGTGCCCCATCATCTCCAACAATATCTAACTTTTGTTTATATGAGTTTGACCAGCAACTCAGTGAGATATGCCAACACCTTGATATTTGTTATACACGATATGCAGATGACCTCACGTTTTCGACCAATATCAAAGATGTTTTAAAACAATTACCTGATTTAATTCAAAAAGTACTAAAAACATTATATGGCAATGCATTACGTCTTAATCATTCTAAAACTGTTTTTTCGTCTAAAGCGCATAATCGCCATGTAACAGGTATTACAATTAATAATGAAAACCAGCTTTCTTTAGGCAGAGAACGAAAACGCTTCATTAAACATCTCATTAATCAATATAAATATGGATTACTCGATGAAGCAGATATGGGTTATCTACAAGGGCTACTGTCTTTTGCTCAACATATAGAACCTGAGTTTATTATTAGGATGAATGAAAAATATACTGAAGATCTAATGGTTCAAATTCGAAGAGGTCATAAATGACTAAACAACTAGAAAGAAAAGCCAGAGGCGGTAGTTTGCTGGCTGCATTTGAGCTATTTCAAATAACAAAAAATAGCCCTGAAGAATCAAATGAATGGTTAGATCTTTGCTGGTATTATCTCCAAAGCGGAGATAAAAATAAAAATGGCGTTTTTCAACCGACTAATCCTTTTTATCTGCGTTCTTTTTCATGCACTGACTTTCGCCGTTTTTCATCCTTAGAATTACAATTAGAAAAAGATCTTACTGTTATCATAGGTAATAATGGACAAGGAAAATCCAGCATTTTAACCGCTATTGCAAAAATACTAAGTTGGTTTAGTGCAAATATTTTACGGGAAGATGGAGCCGGACAACGTTTTAATGAATGGACTGACATAAAGAATGATGCCGAACTCGAATATACTGATGTTTTCAGTCATTTTTACTTTGGCCGTGGGTTAAAATTTATTCCTATTCGCCTTTCCCGCTCTGCCGTTGGATCAGCTACTCGACGCGATAGTCTCGTTAAAGACGTTAAAAATATTGCTGATATATGGCGTGTGATTAATGCACAAAAAGTTGTTAATTTACCTATTTTCGCCTTTTACTCCGTTGAACGTTCACATCCCTACATACGCCCGAGAGAAATATCAGAAATACGAGAAGAACGATTTGATGCTTATACTAATGCATTATCTGGGGCTGGTCGTTTTGACCATTTTATTGAATGGTTTATTGCTCTTCATAAACGAACTACACATGACACAACATCAGTTAATGAATTAAAACAACTCGTCAATGATTTAACAATATCCGTTAACAACGGTTTAGTCTCAGTAAAACCTCTGCTGGAAGATGCACAAAAAAAACTTAATGCGGCTTTAGAAAAAAATGCGATCGCGGACAATTTATCAGAGCAATATCAAAAACAACTTATCATTAAGGCAATTAGTCAGATTGTCCCAAGTATTAGTGATATCTGGGTAGAGATTACGTCAGGCATCGATAAAATCAAAGTCGTTAACGATGGACAAAAAGTCACTGTTGAACAGTTGTCTGATGGACAGCGCGTTCTTCTAGGCTTAGTTGCCGATCTCGCGCGACGGATGATTATGTTAAACCCACTGTTGGATAATCCATTTGAAGGGCAAGGTATTGTTTTAATAGATGAACTCGAATTACACCTACACCCCAAATGGCAGCAAGATGCTATTCCAAATTTAACCCGTATTTTTCCAAACCTACAATTTATTGTCACCACTCATAGCCCAATAGTGCTTTCAACCGTTGATAAGCGCTGTGTGCGTATCTTTAACGAATCAAATAATGGAAAAGAAATAACGCTGAATACGCCTGATTTCCAAACTAAAGGAGTTATCAACTCTGATATTTTAGAACTCGTAATGGAGGTTTCAGCGACACCACTTAAGATTGCAGAATCACATTGGGTTGATGATTTTGACCAAGCCCTAACACACGCTGACTATTCCCATAATTCTGACGCACAAGCTCTCTATCAAAAGATAAAACACCATTTCGGTGAAAATAGTATTGAATTAAAACGTTGTGATAACCTAATAAAAATTGCAGCAATGAAACTTAAAGTACAAGCAAGGAAAAATGAAAAGGATATCTAGGTATGAAACAACTGCAGCGGCAAGGCTCTCCTAGTTGTTTAGCTCATTTAATTGGCGGACAAAATAGCTGGAACGATGTTGATAGACTAGAATTATGGATCGCCATTGATGCCATGCAAAATAACCTTTGTGCCTATTGTGAGTGTCATTTAGGTCGTAAGCATATTGAACACTTTCGATCACAACATGATTACTCGCACCTAACATTTGACTGGAACAATTTATTTGGCTCTTGTGGTGACTCATCAAGAGCTGGTGGCTGGTCACGATGTGGGATCTATAAAGACCAATATGGAAGACCTTATAACCCAGATAATCTTATAAAGCCCGATGTTGATAACCCTTCTGATTTTTTACGTTTTCTCATATCGGGTTCTGTTCGTCCATGCAATGGGCTATCACCTCGAGATCAATTGAAAGCAGAAGAAACAATTCGTGTTTTTAATCTCAATAATGATGTCACGTTAACAAATAGAAGAAGACAAGCAATTGCTTTACAAATTGAAGCAATTAATGCCCTTAATGAATTAAAGGAAGATGTACCACCAGAAGATTGGGATGAACTATTACAAAGTCAGTTAGAAGAGCTGCAAAATACAGAGTTCGGTACTGCACTGGCTCAAGCTTACCGTTTTACTAGATGGTATTAACGAACAAAAACCCGCTCAATCCCCTCTGACTATCAGAGTAAATTGAACGGGTTACTGTTACTTAGAAATCTAAATTATAAGAAGGCAAAGAAAATCATTCCCACGATGGCACCTGTCGTACCCAGAATGGTTTCCATGACGGTCCAAGTCTTCAATGTTTGAGCTTCAGTTGCGCCAGTGAATTTACCAAATAACCAGAAACCAGAGTCATTCACATGGCTGAGGATTAAAGAACCACCAGAAATACAGGTCGCAAGCGCGGCTAACTGTGCACCTGAATACCCTAATTCACCAATCACAGGCAGGACTAGACCCACGGTCGTTAAACACGCCACGGTTGCCGAACCTTGAATGACACGAACAGCACCTGCCAGCACAAAACACGCGACTGCGATTGGTAAACCTGCACCGATTAATGAATCCCCCAGAGCAGGACCCACCCCTGAATCAACGAGTATTTGCTTAAACACACCACCCGCACCGGTGACTAATAAGATGATACCTGCGGGTTGAATCGCGGCTGAACACACTTCCATCACTTTTTCTTTATTCATGCCATAGCGGAAACCTAAACCATAGATAGCCAGCAAACACGCAAGCAACAAAGCAGTAAATGGATGTCCGATAAACTCTAGCCAATGTTCAAGATTCGAACCCTTTTCAACAAAATGGGTACCAATGGTCTTTAAACCCACCAAAACCAGCGGAAACAGGACTAAACTCAAGCTAAAGCCAAAACTAGGCATTTTGCCATGTTCCATGTTTGGCGCTTGATAATCAGCGGGAATATCGATGGTTACGTGTTTACTGATAAAGCTACCGAATAAAGGGCCCGCAAGTAGCATTCCGGGGATTGCCGCACACAAGCCAATCAGGATCATCCAACCATAGTCAGCTCCCATTTGCGAAGCCACCAACATGGGGGTTGGGCCTGGCAACAAGAAAGCCGCAGCGGCTGCGACCCCAGCAAATAAAGGAATCGCCATACGAACAACGTTATGGCCCGTACGGTTTGCCACCGCAAATACCACCCCAATCAAGAGAACAATGGCAACGTCAAAAAAGAGTGGTAATGCACAAATTAACCCAGCGATACCAACTGCGTAGTGCGCTCGCTTTTCACCGAACAAATTCAGTAGCTTCGTTGCAACCTGATCGAGTGCACCGGTTTCATGTAAAATTTTACCGAACATGGCACCCAATGCGACAACAATCGCCAAGAAGCCTAACGTTCCTGCCATACCTTTTTGCATCGTTGCCGTAATATCTTGAATTGGCATACCTGAAAATAGCCCTGCACCAATCGATACAATCATCAGTGCAACAAAGGCATGCAAACGTGCATACATGACAAGGAACAATAATAAGACAACCGAGCCGACGGCCGTCAGAACTAAAGTGAGCGTGCTTAATGCTTCAACAGGGGGGTTCATGGATTGCCTCCAGATACGATTTGGTGAATAGCTGTACAAGTATTCTCAATTACTTCATCGAGAGATGGGCGAATATCAATAACATGAACATCCTGTTCTTCTAATGTAGGTTCTTGTAATGCCTGAAATTGTGAAATTAGCATTTCAGGTTTAAAAAAGTGACCTTTACGTACTTTGAGACGTTCCGCAATGAGCTCTGCATCCCCTTTCAGGTAGATAAAATAGAGATTTTTATTTCCCTCTCTTAATCTATCGCGATAACTCTTCTTCAGTGCTGAACACACAACGAGAGAAATAGGGTTAGTCCGCTGCATAGCAAAAATAGCGTCATTTAATGCGGCAAGCCAAGGCTGACGGTCTTCATCATTTAATGCATGACCAGAAGACATTTTCTGAATATTCGCTCTCGGATGTAAAAAGTCGCCATCTAAAAAAACCGCATTGGTTTTTTGAGCGACACCGTTCGCGACTGCCGATTTACCGCTACCCGATACCCCCATGAAAACAAATGTATAATTTTGTGTTTGGGTATCACTCATTGGAAACTCCTCAGGTGTTAAATAATAAAAGGTACTTATTTTTTTGTTTACCGATAGTAGACATTCGATTGTTACCGGTAACAGTTACCAGTAACATTATCGGCAGCGCTGTTATTTTTAGCAATTATCTTTATGGGGAAATAAAGAGATCTGTGATGCTTCTCTCACTAATGTGATGCATCATTTTTGAATTCTAAATACTTTCACCTGGTAGTAACTCAAAACCAACATCAAATAACGTCTGTGGTAACTTTTTACCATTAATACGCGCCAGTAAGACTTCGGCCGCTTTACGTCCAATACTATCTCTAGGGGTGAGAATACTGGCTAATTTCGGTGTCATCACTTGGCCAACATCATGGCCATGGAAGCCTGAGATGGCTAAGTCATTCGGCACTTTAATACCAAGGCGTTGGCATTCAAAGATCGCCCCGATCGCCAAGTCATCATTGGTACAAAATAAACCATCTGTTTCAGGGTATTTTTGTATGCAATCATGAAGTAGCTTAGCGCCTAATGAATAAGAAGAGCTCACCTGTGTCATCACATTACGCGGCTCGAGACCAGCATCACGCATAGCTTGCTCATAACCTTGTAAACGAATCACAGTTCGCTCATCATGGCGGGCTCCGAGATAGACAACATGTTGGCATCCACGAGTTAACATTGCCGCCGTCATTTGTCGTGAGGCTTCAAAGTTATCAATCCCAACCGCAACATCGAGACATGGAGAAACGCTATCCATGATTTCAACGACAGGGATCCCTGCTGTCTTTAACATCCTGAGCGTTCGCTCTGTATGGGTACGTTCCGCTAAAATGACCCCATCGATATTATAAGAGAGTAAAAAAGTGAGGCGCTCTTCTTCTTTTTCAGGGAGATAGCCATAATGCGCAAGCATTGTTTGGTACCCATGACGGTCTGTCACAGCTTCAATGCCACGAATAACTTCCGCAAACACTTGGTTAGTTAACGAGGGTAATAGCACACCAATAGCGTGACTCGTTGCATTGGAGAGCAGGTCCGGTGCCTTATTTGGAATATAGCCTAATTCATCAACCGCTTGCGCTATTTTACCACGTAACACTTCAGAAACCTGCTCAGGGTTTCGTAGAAAGCGGCTAACGGTCATCTTCGTGACACCGACTTTGTCGGCAACATCCTGTAGTGAGGGTCTTTTTTTCTTCATATATTCCAATATTTCTAGCACATGCAATGTCTAAGACTATGTTCAGCGATCTTTTTATGGATAGCAATGTTTGTGACTGATTTACATCACAGAATAGTCGAGTTTTCCTATTAATGTCTCTTTTGTGGTTGACTCTAAGGTATGACTTCGCTAACTTTCCGCGCTATATACCAATAAATATAACGAATCTTATTTTTAATACTATGGGAATTAACCGCAGACAGTTTATCAAATCCTGTGCAGCGTTCATGGCACTTTATTATTTTCCTGCCTATGGGAAGAGAAATAATCACGTCGAACAAGCACTATTTGGTGTCATCCCCCAGCCAAGTAAAATCCAGCGCGTCATTAGTGCGGGTCCGCCTTCTGATCTGCTGTTGTTCGCTTTAGCACCTGAAAAAATGGTGGGATTTTCTTCAATTAATTTACAAAAAGGCCATTCTCATTTATTCGCTAAACAATGGCGAAATTTACCTATATACGGACGCTTAGCGGGTCGTGGTAGCACATTATCGCTAGAAAAGCTGATTGATTATAACCCCGAATTGATTATAGACACTGGTAATATTGACGATACCTATCGTTCTCAAGCCGAAAAAATCGCGAAACAAACAGGAATTCCTTATTTGCTGATTGCAGGAGGGCTGCATGATTCACCACAGCAGTTACGCCAATTAGGTGAATTATTAGAGGTTCAGCAACCTGCCAAACAACTAAGTGAGGTTGCCCAACATTATCTCCAAGACGCCAAAACCTTTGCTGAAAAATACCATGCTAATGCGCCTAGTTTCTATCTAGCCAGAGGGGCCAAAGGGCTACAAACAGGTACTAAAGGCTCGATTCATACTGAAGCTATAGAAATATTGGGTTTACGCAATGTTGTCGACATCCCTAACTTTAAAGGTTTAACTGAAGTTTCTATGGAGCAGCTGTATGATTGGAACCCTGACATTATCATTACGCAATATCCGGAAGCCGCTGAGTTTATTAGGCATTCAACATTATGGAAAGGCTTGCATGCAGTCTCCTCTGAGCATTTGCTGACTTTTGGTGGTCTGCCATTTGGTTGGATTGATGGCCCTCCTGGCATTAACCGCTTGTTAGGCATGCGCCGTTTACAAAGTCATTTTGATCAACACGTAGAATCAGTCATAGGTGATGACATAAAACAATTCTTCCATCTGTTTTATCACTCACCTCTGACTGACGCCCAAATTGATAAATTGCTGGAAATGTCATGAGTCGCGTAATGACATCGGGTCTACTCTTAGTGGTTTTTATTATCTGTTTTGTCACAGCATTAAACAGTGGTAAGTATTCACTAACATTTAACCAGTTCCTCAATTTATTGATGGCTGAACTGAGTACTTCCACAACGATTGATGACCCACGTACTGCTACTGTATTTTGGCAAATTCGTTTTCCTCGAACATTAGCTGCCATCATCATCGGTGGCGGGCTAGCCATTGCAGGCGCTGCTTATCAAGGTATGTTTCGTAACCCGTTGGTTTCGCCTGATATATTAGGGGTATCTGCTGGCGCTGGGGTGGGTGCCGTCATTGCTATTTTTTTAGGGCAATCATTGGTCTATATCCAGTTAGCTGCCTTTATCGGCGGTTTACTCGCCGTGACCTTAGTCTGCTTGATCGCTCGAATGGCACGCCAACATGATCCTATCTTATCCCTCGTCTTAGTGGGGGTGGCGATCAGCGCGCTATGTGGTTCTGCCATCTCTCTTATGAAAATTTTAGCTGACCCTTATACACAACTGCCTTCGATTACTTTTTGGTTATTAGGTGGACTTTCATCTATCACACAACATGACCTGCTTTCCGCCTTCCCAATCATGCTGCTGGGCATTATCCCACTACTCCTGCTGCGCTGGAGAATGAATTTACTCAGCCTCTCCGATGAAGAAGCAAAAAGCTTAGGTATTAATGTCAGTTTGCTGAGGGCGGTCTTCATTATTTCCGCCACCTTAATTACTGCGAGTGCAGTGTCAATTGCGGGAATTATTGGTTGGATTGGATTAATCGTTCCCCATATCACTAGAATGATAGTAGGCGCTAACTTTCGCTATCAGTTACCAGCCTCTATGGCTATAGGGGCGATTATGCTACTTATCACCGATACATTAGCACGTAGCATCGCCGCCATTGAACTGCCCCTTGGTATATTAACCTCGGCTGTCGGTGCGCCTTTCTTTTTGGCTATCCTGTTGCAAACTCGGAGAGTCAAATGAACCTGATAACCTTAGAAAACGTGGCTATTGGCTATCATCGTCAAGCGATTTTAACGCAACTTTGCTTAGCACTAGAAACGGGCGCAATAACATGTCTTCTCGGGGCCAATGGTTGTGGTAAAACAACCTTAATGAAAACGTTGTTAGGACTTATACCTGCTATTGAAGGGCGTATTTTATTAAAAGAAAAACCGCTCAGCACTTATAAATCAAGCGATATCGCCAAAGTGATCGCTTACGTACCTCAAGCGCATGATACGCCTTTCACCTTTACTGTTATTGATATGGTGATGATGGGACTCAGCCCTCATATTTCATTATTTTCAGCGCCTAGAGCCAAAGAACGCACACTGGGATTACAGCAACTCAACAAGTTGGGCATTGCTCACCTTGAATCACGTTTATACTGCACACTCAGTGGTGGTGAGAAACAGTTAGTATTGATAGCCCGCGCCTTAATCCAAAACCCAATTATGCTGATTATGGATGAACCCGCCGCGAGTTTAGACTTTGGCAACCAAATTCGTTTGTTAACACAAGTTGAACAATTAAAAGCGCATGGAATGACCATTTTCATGTCAACTCATCATCCACAACATGCTGCCGCTATCGCCGATAACGTCATTTTGCTTGATAAAGCGTATGGAGCAAGACAAGGTTCAGCTCAGAGTATGTTAACACTCACTAACTTAGCAAAACTCTATTCTACTGACGAAAAGAGTATTGCTACTCATTTTCAGTTTCCTACTCATTTTACTTGCTAAGGCCACAGTTATGCTTATTGACCAATTAGATTTTGCCAAAATGTATCAAGATCATATGCAAAAGGCACAACGTTCACGTAAAGAACCCGAGCATTGGGATAAAAAAGCCCAAAAAATGGCACAAACTTGTGCAAATCCACACGACCCTTATTTAATACATTTTCGTGAGTTAATGGATTTTACAGATGCAAAAACACTACTCGATGTTGGATGTGGCCCCGGTTCTGTGTGTTTAAACCTTGCAAACCAATTGACATCGGTCATCGGTATTGATTACAGCCAAGGCATGTTAGACGCGGCCAGAGAACGCGCTAGCGCGCTGAATATTAATAATGCGCAATTCGAACAATTAGCATGGGAAGACGATTGGACTCACTTACCAAAAGTCGATATCGCGATTGCATCACGCTCAACGTTAGTCGATGACCTTAAAGCTGCTTTACTGAAGCTTAACCGCCAAGCCAACTTACGCGTTTACACAACCCATACCGTGAACCCAACCTTTATTGATGAAAATATCATTCACTCTATTGGTCGTGAAGTGGTGCGCCTGCCAACTTATATCTATGCGGTTAATATCTTGCATCAGATGGGGATCAATGCTCGCGTTGATTTTATTAATAGCTCCGATAATAGCGGCTTTGCGAGTGTCGATGCTTTTATCGATAGCGTCAATTGGTCACTAAAAAACTTAACCACTGACGAGATAACCAAATTACATCAATACTATGCACAGCACATCAGCTCAGGAAAACGCATCCCTTATCCTTCACGTAATTGGGCGATGGTCTCGTGGGACGTGGTCGATGAAGCGAGTCTTACACTATGATATATCTCTCTGATAGCATAATCGATCAGTTGCTCCTTGATGATATTCTGTATGGTGATTTAACCACACGCTCTTTAGGTCTACACAACCAACGAGGTACTATGACGTTTACCTCTACACAAGGTGGTTGTATTAGTGGTATTGAAATCGCCTTACGAATGCTCAAGAAATTAGGTCTTGATTGCCAAGGCTATTTTCGCGATGGTGAAATCGTTGCAGAGAATAGCGGCCTAATTAAGGCCACAGGCGCTGTAGAAGCTCTTCATCAAGGATGGAAAGCGGTACAAAATATACTTGAATGGTGTTGCGGAGTCAGCCACTACACCCACCAAATGGTTTCTATACTTAAGCACCACCAGCCCAATGCACAATTAGCCTGCACAAGAAAAACCGTACCAGGAACAAAATTATTTGCCCTCACCGCAATACTGGCAGGCGGCGCAATGATTCATCGAGCAGGCTGTGCTGAAAGTATTTTATTATTTACCAATCATCGCAATTGTCTCGCAGCACCTAATGACTGGCATGCACATATTAATACATTAAAAATTGCCGCGCCCGAACAGCAGATTATTGTTGAAGCGGATGATATCGAACAAGCGAATCTAGCCATTCAAGCAGGGGCTGATATTGTGCAATTAGATAAATTTACACCACAACAGATCCGCCAGTTACAGCAAGATATTTATAAACAAAACAGCTTGTGCCGTTTATCCGCGGCCGGTGGCATCAATTTACAAACAATAGAAGAATATGCGCAAACAGGCATTTCTTTATTTGTCACATCGGCTCCCTACTACGCCCCACCGAGAGACATTAAGGTAAAAATTTCCGTAGCGTGAACCTAGCAATCATACAAACCCAGAGCATCATCCACCTAATTTGATGGATGATCTCGCTTATCAATAAACACCAACATCGTTATATAAAAAGTTACATATTGCATTTAATCAACTGGAATTTAACTATGAAAATAAAAAAGATTAGCTATTTGATTGGGATGGCATTATTCACAGCATCGAGTTTCGCCGCCACAGAAGACCAAACGAGCCGTGATGTCATGACGGTTTGGAGTACGCCTCTTGCTGCTGATGCGAATGTCATTACACAATCGCAAATGCAACAATTAAATCGAACGAATGTTGCACAAGCCCTGAATACCATGCCAGGCGTTGTGATTCAAAAATCAGGTAATCGTAATGAAACTCAGGTGAATGTGCGTGGCTTCGACAGTCGCCAAATACCTGTTTTTTTCGATGGCATCCCAACCTACGTCCCCTATGATGGCACATTAGACCTCGGGCGTTTTATGACCAGTGAACTCGCAAGCGTCGAGTTATCCACCGGGTATACATCTCTGTTGCAAGGCCCAAACTTGATGGGGGGCGCGATAAACTTAACAACGGCAACACCGAAAAAACCTCTTGAAGTGAATATTAACCTGAATCAAGGTTTTGCTCGGGGTGCAGATAATGCACATAATATGAGTGCCCGCTTGGGTGGACGTAACGACCTTGGCTTTATTCAAGTCAGCGGTAGTCAATATCAGCAACGGTTTATGGGATTACCTCATTCCGCTGATAATAATCCGTTGGCGGGGAGCCATGGGAGACGCACTAACTCTGCAACTGATGATAAACGCCTAACGCTAAAGATGGGTTGGACACCACGTGAAACTGACGAATATGTGCTGACTTATTTAAAACAAGATGGTGATAAAAATAGTGCGCCAAGTGCAGATAATAAGAAACAACAAATTTGGCAATGGCCAGAATATAATAAAGAGAGTCTTTACTTTAATGGCACCACACAACTCACCAGTGATATTGCCTTACAAAGTCGACTCTATCACGATAAGTTCAAAAATACGCTGCACCAATATAAATCCGTTCAAGACTATAAAGACGGCAAGTACAACTACAGCCATTATGATGATTACAGTAATGGTGTTGATATGCGAGTGGACTTTACATTACGTGAATTAGACATGTTATCTTTTGCGGCGCATTGGAAAGAAGATACCCATCGCGCACGTAGCAATAAAGTCGTTCCTTATGACCGCTATCAAGATCAAACATGGTCAATCGCCACCGAATATCAATGGGTCGCAACGGATAAGCTCGATATTATTGGTGGGATAAGTTATGACTGGCGTCGCAGTGATGAAGGAAAACGTTATTTATACAATAACAAGAATGTAGTGACTGGCATTGAGAATTATGAAGATAACCACCAGCAGGCTTTTAACTGGGAATTCATGGCTCGTTACCACTTAGAAAATAGCGACACCGTCCAGCTCTCGGTTTCAGATCGGAGCCGTTTCCCAACACAAAAAGAGCGTTATACTAAAAACAAGATGAAAAATAATGACAGCTTCATCATTAACCCTCATCTTGATGCAGAACGCGCGCTGACCTTTGATGCCACTTATAAAGGCCATATCACACCAACTTGGTTTTATAATGCTAGCGCCTATTATAATCATGTCTCTGACGCCATTATGGCACACCATATGTATTATGATAGCGTGGCAGGTTCTGACGTATATCAAAATCGTAATAGCGGTAAAATTAACTATGCTGGTATTGATCTAGGCACTCATGGAGAAATCACCGATTGGATGAGTGTAGGCATAAATTACAGCTATATTCATGCAGATCCCAAACATAAAAGTGTGAAACATGTTGCGGAATTGCCAACACATAAAGCTTTTGCTTGGGTGCAATTTACCCCATATGAATCTCTCAGTATCACGGCAACAGAAGAAGCAAGAAGCTGGGCTTTTAATTATATTGATAAAGATGACAAAATTCACGGTTTTGCAAAAACAGATATTCGCATGGATTATGATCTAAATCATGGTTTATCTATAAATTTATCAATTAACAATTTGTTTGATAAATCATACCAATACACAAAAGGGTATATTGAAGAAGGGCGTAACTACTGGTTAGGTATTGAATACAACTATTAAATAAAATTAAATTAGGCGAGATATTCTCCCTCTCGCCTAATAATAAAAAAAAGCACTTATCATTTTTATTAAATTGACATTTTCAAAAACAATTTAATAATTAAGCAGTATCACTTAGGATTTCTCTCAATTAATCTCCTTTTTTAAGACCGCTAACTAACCAAAAGCCACATTTTAGAAATATATTGTTTTTTACACACAAAAAATGCACCTCAACAAAATATAAAACTAAAAAATAATAAAAAAACAAACCATAACTCCATTGCATCACTTAGATCAATATATTTGATAGCAAGATACAAAAAAGCTCACTTCTATATACTTGAAGTTAATTCAATCCGTATTTAGACTATATGCATTAAAAATATTTATAAAAATATAAATTAATTAAATTTTTCTAAAAATTATAAACTGATTCAGTTGATTATAATAATTTCGCTGTTCTAGAGTTAGAATTAGAGAGAGCAAACCGTGTTTATGACAAATAACAAAGATTATCTGATTAACGATACATTTATCTTTGAGACAAGCAAAAGTATTGTTTTCTTAAAAGATGAAAGCGATAAATTTGTAGAGTTATCAAAGCCTGCATCACGCTTATTGAGTGAAATCATCACTCTTAATCAACGTGCAAAAATCGCCACAAGAGAAGAATTACTGACTAATGTTTGGGAGGAGTATGGCCTTGTAGGGTCAAACAATAATCTCAATACTTATGTTAGCGAGATAAGAAAAAAATTCGAACTCATCGGCTTAGATCCTAAATCTATCATCACTGTTCCTAAAAAAGGTTTTCGCTTTGATTGTGAGTCATTAGAAATAATCACTAATGAAAACAATTCTGACCTTTTACAGGAAGAAATGGTGGTTCACAATGACAACAACATTATTTTAAGTAAAAATAATTATATATTGTCAGACCCTTCCCCTCAGCAAAATATTGAGCATAGTCGCGAAGAATTGCTCACTAATCCCATTGATAGTCAGCCACCTGTGACTGAATATCCCCCAAGGAACACACAGCATCATGAACCATTAGAATTAACATTAACAGAACAAAAAGATACAAAAAAAATAAGAAAACAAAGTAAGTTAAAAAGTAGTTATATGGTAGTTGCTTTTATTGCTCTCTTCTCAGTTTCATTAACTTTTGCCTTTCATTTTATAACAAGCTCTAACGCGAGCATGAAAGAGAATGACTATATTACGGTCAGTGAGAGAGATAAATGTTTAATACAAGTTCCTGTTCATTTAGTGGAAAGTTCAACAAAAGATAGTATCGATTATGTCAACAAGAAACTCGATAAATACAATGTTAACTGCCAAGAACCTAAACGCGTTATCTTACTTTCAGAACTAAACACCATCCAACCTGTTGATAAAAACATATCCATTAGTATCTGTAAGGAAAAAAATACTCAATACGACTGCGTATCAATTAATGATCAGAGAATTTAAATGAAAAAATACATTTTATTGCTTTTATTTTCTTTCACTTTAGTGTTAATAACATCATTTGCCCTGCACACTGAGAGTGATGACGTAAATCTTTGTCACTCTGATATTCTCTGGATAAAAGATAACGGTACTGATGACGGGCTAATGCTAAAATCAAAAACAAGTATTCTGGTTACCAGTGATAATATGGGAAGAATGAATATGTATGGTTACGTCAAAGAGAATAATGTTTTCTATCGCCTTGATAGAGCGCTCTATTTTAATTACCAATCGATTGATAAAAAAAACAATTACTCTATTCGTTTTAAAACATTATCTATTACCAGCTCAGATAACGTCCCTCAAGCCCTCTTCGCTAACTTCATTCAATTAGAAGAAGAGAAAATAAATTATTACATTAATGTGACAAAAATGAATGATAATATTTATATTATTAAAGATGAAGCTTATTCATCGTTCACCTGTTATGCAGATAAATAAAAAAAAAGCCTACTAACATTGCTGTTTTAAGTAGGCAAATCGCCAACATGGAAAACTATTCAAAACTGGTTGTGCGGTGGCTAATCAATGGCTATTAGAATTAAAAATAGCCACTTGAGGAATTCCATCTTCTGCAATTGTTCCTCTAAACATGCCTTTGGTATTAAATTGCATAATAAAGTTGCCATTTTTATCTATTGCGATAAGGCCCCCCGTTCCACCTAGGTTGCGCACCGTATTTAAGGTATTCATACCCGCTTCAGATAATGGGAGGCCTTGGTATTGAATTTGTGCGGCAACATCATAAGCAGCCACAGAACGCATAAAAACTTCACCTAGCCCCGTTGTAGAGATCGCTATTGTCTTATTATCCGCATACGTGCCTGCACCAATAATGGGTGAATCGCCAATACGGCCATAATGTTTATTGGTACTACCGCCAGTCGATGTGGCGGAAGCTAAGTTCCCTCGAGTATCAATAGCCACAGCGCCTACCGTTCCATATTTGTAATCATACATCAGCGGATCAACAAATAAAGCGGCATTCGCGCCTTTCTCATGGTCGATTTTACGGCTAATTTCTTTGACTTTATTTAACTGTTCAACGCGTTGTTCAGTCATAAAATAAGTGGGATCTACGATATCAAGCCCTTCAGACTTAGCAAATTGTTCAGCGCCAACCCCGCCCATCATCACATAAGGCGTTTTAGTCATGACCTTGTAAGCTGCCATGATGGGGTTTTTAACATTCGACACCCCCGCGACAGCACCTGCTTTCCGAGTTCGCCCATCCATAATGGAAGCATCTAATTCCACTTTATTATCTGTAGTTAAAGAGGCTCCTTTACCTGCATTATAAAGTGGTGAGTCTTCCATGACGATCACCGCTGCCTGTACGGCATCAACACTGTCGCCGCCTTGAGCAAGGATACCGTATCCCGCTTGCAAAGCTTCTGTCAGTTTTTCTTCGTGCGCTTTTTTCTGCTCAATAGTAATATGTTGCTCTGTAATATCACCAGCCCCACCGTGGATCACTAGACGAAAGTTATTTTTTTGAGCGCTTGATGGAAATGCCAGAAGAATGGCAGATAATAAAATAGAGCCTGAAATATATTTAAATAAATTTAATTTTTTCATAGGTTATTTATTATTAACCTTATTTGATGCAATAAATTCCTATCAATTTAGGGTAAGTCATCATTACCCTAAACGAATATCTCATTTATTTTTCATCGCAAGCTATTGCAGCGTGCCTGTTTGTTCTTTCATTGGCAACACTAATTCATCTAAAACAGTCCATTTTAATTGGTTGCCATTCATCGTTTTTGGTAATTTAAAGCGTTGCTCACTCAGAGGTTTAAGTGGTTTGAATAACTCATTGCTATCGATATTATTTCCCCCTACACTGACGCTATCAAATGCCAGATATATTGGAGAGTTATTCATAACAACCAATTCATTGCCCTCTTTTCTAAAGCTTAATTTTTTTTGTGCATCTTCAAGTGTCAGATTCTTTATGCTTTTAGGGCGGTAATACACTTTAAAATGCAATGCTTGAATGGCATCAAATTCGGTCGTGTCTTGACTACCTTCTGTGTTTGGTGTTGATGGCGGTATCGCTCTAAATTTTGCAATATAAACCGTTTCTCGGTCACTGGGCATTTTCGCTGTATCACCAACAAACATAACTCGCCAATCATAACGCTGGCCAGGTTCTAGTTTATGTAAAGGAGGGGTAATCATAAACGGAAAATCATCCGCTTTACCCAAGGTGTTTACCCCTGTCACTTCATCTAACTTTTCAATACTCGCTTGCACCAAATAGGGTGTTGTAGTTGTTGCATTCCGTAAACGGAATGAGACACTTTTATCCCCTTCAATAAAGGTTTTTCGCTCATAAGGAAAAACAAGGGTATCTGAACTTGCACTTTCGAAATCAGATGCAGACGATGGCATGACACCGAAGAGTAATGATAGCATGAAACCCGTTATCAAAAGACTTGCCCAGTTTTTCATCAGTAAACCTTCATTAATTTATTGAATTATTAGTATAAGCTAAATTTTTGTATAAACAGCGACTTCAACACGAGCACGGTATTTACCTGGATCAACATTATCATTTGCACAAATCGCCCATTTAATGTTGAGACTTTCATCCTTATTTGATACCGAATTCTGACCAACCGCTTGGTCACTATTATTAAATTTCATTAATTTAGTATTGGTTTCATTGCTGCATAAAAGCGTAGAATCATCGCCATCTTTGTAAGGGAGAGCGAGTAACCAAGGCGACTTACTGTTATCAAGTTCCGTTCCATCAACCTTATTGAACCACAGTTTTCTTGGGTTATTCGAATCCACACGTCCTTCACGAGGGATTGCTGTAATATAAATAGGCTTATTATCAGCCGTACAAGTATATTGGAAGCGTGATTCTCGTGTTTCTTGGTTATTACGCCCCATCACGATATCAAAAGTTGACTGTGTCACATTTTTAATTTTACAGATACGTACCACACGTATGTTGGTCTCAAATTGAAGACGCTCGGAATCCTTGGCTCCATGCGGAGTAAGTCTAGGGCCATCAGTGCGTACATATACCACTTTTTGTAATTGAAAACGTCCGGGCCGCATTGGGAAGTTGGTATATAACTCAAATTTCTCACTGATATTAAATGTGATATATTTTCGCGTCGTATCATAAGCTTGCTGATAGGCCCTTGATGGATACATACAGATATTTGCTCTGGTATAAGTATCGACTAATCCAGGAGTGGGCCTAAAAAAGGTGCCTGTATAATTACGCTCTAAATTACGCCATTGACTATTAAACTCTTCATCACTCCCGAGAATACTCACATTGTAGTTAATTGTTGGAATAATCCAAGCTTCTGCGCCTGAAGGTTTTGTTCCATCAGGAAGGTAGAAATCTAATGCAAATCCTTTTTTATTGGTACCGGGTATTGAGACAACAAATCCTGAGTTTTCTTTTTGGCAATAAGTACCACTGCTCGTTAAACCAACAAGAGCCCATTCCTGATCCCAGAAACCATGATTACCATAGGTTCCTTGAGTACTTAGGTAGGTTCTACCGGTTAAACGGGCTTCAACAAGATAGGGATCACTCGGGGCTTTCGGTATATCTAAATCCAGCAATCCATCTAAAATGATATTCATCTCCGCATGCACTTGACCAGAGGACAAGCCCATCAGTAGCGTCATCACACTGAGCTTTCGATAAATTTTAGACTTAGCACTGACCATATTGCATCCTTCCATAATTTTTTATACAGCATGACATACAAGTTCTGCGATGATATGTTTATTGGCAAACGGCCGAGATTGTACGCACGGGTTGCGATTGACTAACTTTTAATGTATCTAATCCTGAGAAAGTGGCAGTACAGCGTTGGCTATTATTACTACCCCAGCTAACATTTAGCTTACCATTTGCCGGCAACCCGCTCATAAACACTTGATTGTTATCACCAACAATTCCCGTATTTACATCTGTTACATTAAGCTCTTCTAAAACCGCCACCGCTCCAAATGGAATCGGTGTACCTGATGGCGTTTTTAAATTAATAATGGCTTGCAAACCGAGTTTGGTATCAAACTTCACCTTAACAATTGAACCCTCGGTCGGATAAATCGTTTTACTTGTTTCTTTGAGCATGACATCGTTAGGCAACGTGTTTACATCCATATTAATAATATTGGCATTGTATGGTGAGGTATAAGGATATAACGCATAACCAGAGCTATTAATCACCGTATCCTTACTTCCAACTTCAGCTCCCGCGGCTCCATCAGCTTCAATAATTGCCATACTGCTACTCACTGGCCTTCCAAGTAATACCCCACCAGAGTGAATCAATGCACCGCCACTCACGCTTGCATTCATGCTTCGATTATCTTTACTGTAACTATAACCTGCGGAAACACTTCCTTTAGAACCAGAGTAACTAGCATTCACTGAGCCTGTGTTACCCCCCCCTTTATTTTCATATCCTTGGGAAATGCCATATGACAATTTATTGTCTAAAACGCTACCATTGACCGCGAGTTGATTCGTCATTCTATGGTTATTATCTTGAGTAAACATATAGCTGCTACTCATATTTCTTGCCATTTCATGGTTCGAAAAGAGACTAAATGGGACATTGACATTAATGGAAATTTGACGGTTTTCCGGCCAAGCAGATTCACCTTTCACTCGGTCAATGCTATAACGAATCGAGTAGTTAATTTCTCTGAAACTCCCATTATAACCAAATGCAACTTGGCGTACTTCACGGTTAATATCCCAATAATCAGAAATACTTCCAGATAAGAAAATACTGCCGTATTTACCTAATGATTGAGAGATAGATGTAGTGAAGCTCGCACGTTGACGTTGATTTAACCATGGTGCGACATCATCTTTTAACCGATGGTCATAAGTATTAAAGTCAGAGAAACTAAAATACGAACGCGTCGAATAACGTAACGCCGTTAAATCTATTGAGGTCCCTGTTGTCGTCATACTTTTAGAATAACGAATACGATAAGATTGGCCGGATTTATCACCTAATGCACCATCCATATTTGCCGTTGCATGCGTTACATCCGCAGATAATGCACCAAACGAACCTAATGATATTCCCACCCCTCCAGCAACAGAGAAATAGTTTTTCGCCATCAATAAACCGCCATATAGCGTGGCATTGGTGGGTAAACCATAAATATAAGAGCCTAAGAAAAAATCTGATTCTCTGGATGTTTTTGTATAACCGCCATTAAAACGACCTACACTTGTTTCATATTTATAGCTTCCTGGACGCAACATGACAGGTAGGGATGAGTAAGCCACGGTAAATGTTTTTTCAGTTCCGTTTTCTTCCGTTACAGTAACATCGAGGTCACCCGCATTTCCTGTCGCATACACATCTTTTAATTTAAATGCACCAGGGGACACATAGGTTTGATAAACAATATAACCATTCTGCCGAATAGTGACGCGTGCATTCGATGACGCTATTCCATTAATTTCAGGGGCAAAACCACGCTGGCTACTTGGTAGCATATCTTCATTAGATGTCAGCTTTATCCCTTTGAAAGGGATACTGTCAAAAACATCACTCCCAGTAGTAATCTCCCCTACCATAAATGTAGAGCGAATAGAGTGTATTGCTCGCATCATATAGGTATTATTAAAATTCGTTGAAGATTGGGAGCCATAATCACCACTACTACGGGAATAAGACATATTTGAGCGTAGCCGCCATGCACCTATATTTAAACCACTAGCGATAGTCGCAAAAATATTGTCTGAGTTATTGACGCCAGAATAGCCAGAATCATTACGGCTTTTATTACCACTAATAAAGTAGTTAAGGAATAGTGCTGATACACCATCATCTAATAATTTAGGATCAATATAGCCCCGTGATTTTTCCAACATAGCAATTTGAGGAATTTCAACACGTACTGTTAATTTAGACATATCCGTAATAACAGAAGCGTCTTTAATATATTCGCCAATATTTAAAATTTTAGTATTCGGCTCAAGAGCCTTTAAACTTGGAATAGCTTTAACATTGACACCCCATTCTTCTAATAAAGCAGGGGTGACAACAAGGACAACATCTCCTTGCTTATTTGGCGAAAATGTTAATAGTTTATCCCCCAAGCTATTTCTATTAACTTCAAGATCGGCATGATAATCACCGGCAGGAATGCTATTAGAACGACTAAACTGAGAAAGATCTAATTGGCTAGGATCAACCCCCAATTGGCTTTCTAACATACTAGGGTCAAAATAGTCATCACCATAAGAATATAGAGATAGACATATCAATGAAGATAATAAGCTTGTTTTAAATAATTTGTTGTCCATTTCTATAGCCTTTATTCATCTTTATATTAGTTTCACATCAACATTTAATTGGATATTAAAGTGTTATATATGTACCTAGTATTAGCTATGACCCTATTTATCCTTAACTATTGAGTCTTTCGCTATTTCAGTTTCTTTTTTAATTAGTTGTTTTTCTGTTGTTGAACCAAAATCATTTAAAAAATACCAACTGACACTTGATGGATCTTTAATATTCTTATTTATCTCATAGCTGCTAAATGGTTTTAATAGCAATGAGTTTTGCTCTACACTCCCATCTATACTTAAACCAACCACAGTCATGTAATATGGTGTTACGTTTTGGAACTCCCACTTACCATTTTTCCTGACTAAATTAACTTTTTTATAATCCATCAATCCTGGAGCACTAATTACGTCTGGTCGGTAAATTAATTTAATAACAAATGCCGTTACAAAAACCAAACTAGGTTTATCTTTTTCTTCTGTTTTATTTATGGCAGGAATCACCCTTGCTTTTAAATAAAATATGGATTCCCTATCTTCAGGTAAAGATGCAATATTATTGGGTAAAACTCTTGATGCAAATTCACTCTTTGCATCAACTCTAAATAGAGGTGGAGTCAAAATAAAATTATCAACCGCCTTACCATCAACCTCTTCTAAAACAGTAAGCTGCGCTAAAACTGGCGATGAGGTACCATTATGTATTTGTAATACTTGACTTTTATCTTTCTGTGAAAAGACAATACGACTTTGATTTAATGACACGCCATCCGCATTGACAACACATGTTACAAAAGAAGTAAAGATTACTATTAGAAATCGAAATAACATATTATTTCTCTTAATCAGAAATATAGGTCAAGGTCAGTGTCGCTTTAAAATTACCCGTGTTAACATCATCCGCGCACTCTGTTGCACCCGTTTGACACATAACATAGGCATAAAAAGTTCTTGATAAAGTTGTACTCTCTATCTTAGGGAATAACTTGTTATTTTTATCGGTAATAAAATCAGGATCATCTTGTGTTGCATTATCTTTACTCGATATTCTAATCGCAAATGTTTTTCCTACATCATCCAAGAAGCCATTTTGCTCCTCTTTATAATTACCAGTTAACGTAATATAAGCTCCATCATAATTTTTAGTTTTACAGTTTAGAACCGTAACTTTAAATGGCAGCTTTAAATTACCTTTAGGAACATCATCTTTAAATTTATTCATCGGGATATTACCAAAATCCACTTCATTCGCAGATGTTCCTTCAATGTTAATATCACAGGTATTCTTAGGAATAGTAAGATTAAAGGTAAAATCATGTAAGCCATCATTTCTAGCCTGAGAATTATTAAGAATACTGCTAAATAAAAATAAGCTTCCACCGATTAAAAAACTTAAAGCTTTCATTATTTATTCCTTTTTATTATGGTTGAAGCAATGTAATATCAACCGCAGCAACTAATTCTCCAGGCGTTGGCTTACTGGCTCCGAGTTGAACAACACTAACTTCAAAATGACTTTCTAAACTTGCATTTTCCGTAACTTGAAAAGGAACAACCCCACCACCATTAATATCGACAATATTACAATTCGCCTTGCTATCATCACATTTTTTCAATACAAAAGCGGCTTTTGTATTGTTTGTTGTTGGGTAAATTTTGTTACTTGTATCTATTGAAGTTCCCGTACTCGCTGTAATTTTCATTAAATATGGAGCTGTTCCTGTTGATAAATCAAACCCAGAACAGTTATATTTTAACGAAAATGGCTTTAAAAAAGTTTTATCGTTAATATCTTCTTTTACTTCAGGAATAAAAATAGGTTGATTAAATTTAACTTCCATACTATCGACATCAACAACGCAAGTACCTTTAATCACCTTACCAATAACCTTCATTTCAACGGCTTGAACACTCTGAATCGTATAACCAAAGGTCAGCATGGCAAATAACAGCGTACTCCCTACACTTATTAATGATTTAGTGAACTTGTCCGTGATAAACATCTTCACCTCCCAAATCATTAATAACAGTCCATTTTGCAACGCCTTTACGACCATTCGCAGGAGTGATATAACTAAATGAATCATAAGGTGAAATCATGGTATTACGTTTTTTCATACTCATATCAACCTTAACACCGTTCACGCTTAAATTACTCAATGAGATGTAATAAGGGGAGTTATTCACTACTGTTATTCCTGTAGCGCTAGACTCTATCTTTAATTGTTCATGTGCTTCTTTCGGAGAAACCGGTAATTTTCCAGGACGATAAAACAATTTAATGACATTGTTATAGCCAATATTGAGCGCTGCACCATTCACTGGCCCATTAGTCGCTGGGATCATCGTTGCGCTAAAATAAAAAATTGATTCTCTATCCGTTGGCAAATTATGTGTTTGCCCATAAATTTTAACTTCTTGAGTTTTACCGCTATCAACCTTAACCAATGGAGGAGTCACCGTAAATGGTGCATCTCCCTTTAAACCATCAGGTGATTTATTCACCATAAATTTTGCTAAGTAATTAATGTCAGTATTATTTCTAGCACCAATAGAAGCACTCTTCTCACCTTGATTATAAATAATGCGTGTCGAGTTTAATCCAACACCACCACCTGCGGAATAAGCTGAAATAGAAGTTAATGAAAACAGTAGAATTAAAAGATTTTGCTTAAAACCACCTACTTTACTTAGTCTATTTTTTTTAGTTTCTATTGTTTGCATTATCTTATCTCATATATAAAAATCTTAATAAGAGGCTTAAAATAAGCCTCTTTAACAATTAACTAAATTTATTAGTTATAAGATACAGTGAAAGTAACTGGAACTTGTAAAACGTCTGGAGCAACGCCATCTGCTTTAGTTAACAGCAGAGAAGCTTTCATTGGAATAGTTGCACCGTCGTTAGCTTTTACGCCTTCAGCTAAAGTTACCGCTGAATCCGTATTTGGCAGAATTGGAGTAGCGCCTGATTCTAATTTAACGGCTAAAGATTTAGCATCTTTGTTAGCAAATAGCTCAGGGAAACCTGTTGCTTCTTGACCTTGAGCATAAACGCTCATAGTGGTGTCAGAACCATCTTTTGAACAGTTAGTCAGAACTAAGTTAAACTCTTTAACATCACCTAAAGTATCTTTAACGCCTTTACCAGCAGCTTGATCAACTGTAAAAACACCCCAGTCAATTACTGAGCCTTTAGTTGTAGAAATTACGTCACAAGAAGCCGCACGTAGTTGTGCTTTAAACGTTACTTCAGTTCCTTTTTTACCATCATCTGCGAGTGCAGAACCAGCTACCATTGAACTTGCTAATACTGCTAGAACTGCTAATTTTTTGTTGAATAACATTTTAAATACCTCTGTATTTATATCATGTAGTAGTGAAAGACACATTGTTGTCAATGTTCAAATTTAAATTCATTACATCCTTGTAGATCCTTTCCTAATAATGTTGAATATAAATTTGAATAAACGTTCGTTAGCCTAAAAGCTAACGTTTTGGGGTAAAAAATCCTTTTAATCCCTTTTTTGAAAATCAAATTACTAAGAGAATCTGATTATAAAAAAAGACACTAACATTTCCCTTTATGCATTGATAAGTATGCTGTAAGCAATCATGACATCTTATATATGCATCTATCTTTTAAGGGATATATCAATAAACCGATAAGACTTATCTAATGAGATAACTAAGTTCACTATTTCTATACATGAATAGCATAACTATTCTATGAATAGTATATCGACTTTCTAGCTAACATAATTAGTTAACTCATTAACTACTTTTCTGGCAAAGATAAATCCCAATAACGGAAAGACAGCTCATGTTAGGAATACCTTTTATATGTCAATGCACTAGAATCTATAAGTATTAAATCTTCCTAGAATCTTCTTTCCTAGTTTTATAGCCCAGCGTCGTAATATAATAACCATTTTAAATATGAGGAAACCTTCAAATATCTCCCCGACTGATTTCAATATTACTCAATCAATATTCCTTGTCAAAAAAACACAAATAAAGAATTACAATTAGAATTTAAAAACAAAAACAAGACAACAAACAAAATTTTCATCCAACCAAAGCTAAAGATATTTTTTTTATGCAAAAATAATTAGAGCAATTTATCTTTATAGAATAAAAAAATTTATAAATGTTTTGATCTATGTCAATTTATTTAAAGTTATTTCATTATAAATAAAAC
Organism: Providencia sp. PROV080; assembly: GCF_033688105.1. Lineage (NCBI taxonomy): Bacteria > Pseudomonadati > Pseudomonadota > Gammaproteobacteria > Enterobacterales > Morganellaceae > Providencia > Providencia sp. PROV080. The sequence continues at coordinate 482,755 of NZ_CP096346.1, read as the reverse complement.
TATATACAACGACATTCTCATTAAAAAAAACCAAAATGTAGGCCACAAAAAGAATTTGAGGCGATAAAAACACTTAAATTTTAGAATATAAAACTATAAGAAAAAACTTAGGTCAGAAAACTCTTAATTAACATTTAACCTAAAACATAACATTTATTTATTTTTTATAGCATAAGTTGATGTATATCAGATTACATATAATATAGAGGCTTAACTTTATCATTAATAAATCAATAGGTTAATTAACATTCACACCACAAAACTTACTTTATTCACACTCTTTCGATTTTCAAATTCTCAATATACGCGTCAGAAAAACAACACGTGGTAAGGAATAACGCTCAATCACCCAATATTCATATTTTATTATATTCCATTTCATTAGCTTATTATCACGATATAAATGGCCATGTATAAAGCCTAATACCCAATGAATACTTTGCATTTAAGCTAATACAAGTGTTTTTTCTCGTATTAGATCACGAGCTAAAATGAAACAGCGATAATGAGATTTTCACCCTCTCAAATGACAGAGTGGGTGATAAAAATGTGGTTTTACGGAAGCTCATACCCGTTACTATTTTAAAACTAACGGATTCAGGCACGCACTCGAAGATATAGATTGTTAAAAGGATGACAACAGTGGAGGGGATTGAAGAAGAATGTATGGTGGTGGTACAGAAATAAATGATGTAAAAGATGAGAAGAGTCTCAGAGGAAAATAGCAAGATGAGAAAAAATCGTATGCGCAATCATAAAAATAAGCTAAAGATGACTGAAACAAACTCATGTAAGTAAGGGTAATGCATGGGTCGTTATTGCTTTACTCGGTTGTTGTAAAATAATCAAAGAATGATGTCAAACCCAATACATCACCATAAAATAACTTTATGGAACGAGTTAATCGCATATTTCGCTGTCAATTTTAAATACCGATTGTTCAAACTCATTAAGCTAAATAAGAAAAGCAGCTTGGTTTTGGCTACAAGATGATAACCAAAACCAAACACGCTAACATTTCAATCATTTCCCTCAGAGAATGTTTCGTGAACGCTTAGAGAACACTGAATTGAAGCATTTCAATAATAGGGAAATAGACAATAGCCACAAATGATTATGGTACAACCATAACTAATGTAATGCGCCCGCTGAATTTGCCCGGTTTGACTTCGCCATGAGTGATTAATGTTGACTCAGTAAAGACAGGCGTTTCCATATTGGCCTGCATGTTATAAACCACTCCAGCTGATGCTGGTGAGCCATTTAAGGTAATATGCGATTTTAATGAACCATCGGGACGTAAATTAACGTAGTCGCCGTCCATGTTAGACATAATTTTAATCGCCATATCTTTGTTGCACATTACCGAAAACCAACTATTTTTTTGATTACCATTCAGCTCATCCGGATTTAATGCCCCGTGATCTAAGACTAACTGTTGATTATTGATATATTTAAATGCGCATTTTCCTGCTGGTGGCGGTACAATCCCACAGACACCACCAGGTAGCATCGTTGCTCCGCCTTTTTTGTCTGTTGTCGCAACAAATATACCGACACACTCTTCTGTTGTTATGGGCCCACTATGGCGAGTTTTACCACTTTTTGGAAATGCTAAACCACATTGAGATTGGGCATCCCTAATAATTGCGGCCATCGAGGTATAGTTAATAAAATTTATTGAGCAAGACCAGTCAATACGACTCGCCGTTCCCCCTTTTGAAGGGGCTGCATGTAAGTGGTTAATCGAGAAATAACACCCTCTCGCATTGCTACCTAATATCGTTTTGCACGGATTAGGCTCATAAGGAGAACTTACCTTCCAATTTTCAATCACATAATGGTAGGTATTTTCGGTTTTACTATGACTTTCAACCTCTTCTACATACGAAAAATAAGTTGATGCATAAACCATTGCTGAAGAAGAAAGTGCTAGTAATAGCCCGACTCCAAAATTAGCAATTATCTTGAACATAACTCTCTTCCCATAAAACAAGTTAGTGATAAAAATAAGGCATGACTTAGGATGTAAAATGGTTTATCTGCCTATTCGTATTGTATTAAAAATGTTGCAGCGGCCGAAAAACGACCAGGTTTAATTGATTTATTGTTGATGGCGTCTTGGCTTGCCTTTAAAAAGGTATTGAATTTCAACTCATTGCGGCCATTTTTCTCAATTAGTATTAAATCAGTATTTTCATTAAGTAATACAGGTTTCCCATCAACCGTCTCAAAGCCAATGCCTAAGCCAGGATTTGTATCACTACCATCAAGTGATAAAAAACCTGCTAACTGGTGATGTGGAGTACCAATAAATTTAACTTTTAATTTTTGCGCAATACTTAAATCACATTCAGAAATAACCAGTATTAACTCTTTCTTGGAGAACTCAAAACCACGCTCATAGATATCTAATAGCCTGATATCACCAAAATTAATTTCAACATTCTTATCTTCAGGGGCGATAGTACAAGGAGCATTCACTAAAGTGCCTTTTACTTTAAGATCATTCGCCAGAGAAAATGCGGACCAACTACTCATGAAGATAATACAGGTATAAGCTAGCCATTTTTTCAACATTACTGATACTCCACAACTAATGAACCATTAGCAATAAAGTTACCCGTAGCAAGTTCATTGTTTCCATTACGAATTAACACCGCCCACAATACTCCTGGTGAGCTAGGATTAATTAAATATTTTTTACCGAGTTCCAATTCTTGATCTGCTAATTGAAATTTCACTGCTAAATTATCAATACCAGTATTTAATCCATTAATATCGAACTTACTTTTCACGCCATTAAGCGTTAAGTACATTGCCCAGTTATTTTTGTTTTCACCACACTCAATTTGGTAATTAACCTGTCGTTTTTGCTCTTTTCCTTGAATCGACTTAACGGGTACATTACCAAAATCAACTTCGATTTCTTTACCGTTATCAATCTTGCAGGGTGGAGGTGTGATCAAATTACCTTTAATGCGTATATCTGCTTCGCCATCTTTTGCGGTCGCATGGTGAGACACAATGAATAGGCAGAGCACGGCATACACTAATTCTTTTACCTTTTGCATATATTTCGCCCTTATTGGTATTCAACTTTAAGCGTTGCATTGGCTGTAAATTTACGTGCAGGCAAATTAACACCACTTTGTTTTACCAAAACAGCAAATAATTTAGGCGGAGTATCTAAATTAAAAGGGCGTTTTTTCTTAATAGGTAAGTCTTCCGTACCCGCTTTAAACAGCACCGCTAAACCATCAACATCTGTCTTTAAAGAACGTTGGTCAAAAGTGGAAGGGGTACCATCAACAAACAACGTTAAATTCGGCTTTCCACCACCAACACAACTCACTTCATACTCTAAAGGTTGCTTATAGAGGTCGCCTTCGATACGTGTCGTCATAACATCACCAAAGTCAACCTCAATGGCGCGTCCATTATTAATTGAACAGGGTTTTGCTAAAACTTCACCTCTCACTTCCACAAATAAATACCCTGAAAAACCTAAGGTATAAGGCGTATGGAAAATAAGCCCTAGCAGTAATAACCGTGTAAAATATTTAATAGACATCATCATGTTATAACCTTATTTTCTAGGTACCACAGAGCATTGACTAGCATTACAAGTAAATTTCAAATCAACGGTGCCACCAAAGTCATTAAGATAAACCAGGGTCGGGGACATCCCAATATCGCCAGCGCTACTGCCTAATGCCATTTCTCCCTTAGGGGGAACCATAATCGGTTCAAATTTATCAACGTCGCTATTCCCTTTTTTCAATCGGGTAATAGACATAAAGAATGGAGAAGGGTTTTTCACTACATAGTTTTGGCCTTGCTTAACAATTTTTATCTCATTCTCTTGAGGAATAATTTCCATTCTTTCTTTTTTAACAATGTCTTTCGGACGATAAAAAAGTTTAATTTTTGTTTGTAAGGCAATTTGCAAAACATTAGGTTTATCGCTACGAGGAGGAATTTCTCTAACGTTCAAGTAATAGACACTTTCACGGTCTTGGGGCAACTGTGAAATAGCGGGTACCGATTGTACTTTAATCTGACTTTTCGCATCGGCTTCAATACGATGTACAGGAGGTGTCACAATGAAAGGAGAATTCACCTTCTCGTCTTTTTCATTCTCAATCCATGCTTGTGCTAAATAAGGGTTATTTTTATTTTCATTTGTTAAAACAATGCTGACAGATTTTTCTCCCTCATTATAGATAACACGAGTTCTATCCAATGCAATTGCTGAATAAGCAGATTGTACAAATAATGACGCAGTTATTGCAGTTAATATCGGTATAATTTTTGATAAATACATATTTTCACCATTGACCGTAAAATCTATTTTTCATTATTTACATGGCAACAACATAACATTTGCCATGGTTCCATCTATTTTTTCGGGTAATTGAATATGGCAGCGAGTATCGTCTCCCCAAAGAACGTCAAGTGACTCAAGAGGATTAATACCCGCTAAGTATACAAACCCTTTATCAGATACAATCCCAACTTCCTTATTGGATTTGTTGGTTACCGATGCCCCAAAAGGAGGGTAACTATTATCAGCTAATGTAATGGTCGCTAATATTTTTTGACCTTCTATCACATTAAATTTTCGGTAACCAATTGCGCCTTCCGTTAATGTTGCATACTGAGTTGACTGTACCGCTTCCGCATTATCAGGCAATTTATCTAAATCAATTTTTAGGTTGTTACGGTTATAATCCATCACACTGGTAATAACGGCTTTACCGTATTTGTTTGTTCTTACCGGCGTAACAGAATTATGTATTGGAACACCTTCAATCCCATTGGTATCAATTAAAATACGTGAACCACCACTTACTGAGTTGTTTCTATGCAATGCTCCACCTTCAGGAGTGATTGTCATCCCTCCCTTAATTTGCATAGATAGTGCACTTTGTTCATCTTGAATATAAGTACCACTCGCATTTAATTGCGTCGCATCCCCTTCGTAAGTATACATACCTGAAGTGGTGAGCTTATCTTTATCCCATGTTCCCGCGGAAATGTTATAACTTTGCCTGTTATCAATTCGACTAAAGTAGTTAACATTATTACTGTGCGTACCTCTGGAATAAGAGCCAGAATAACTGATACTCGAATCGTTATTTTCTAATGGAATATTTAAGTTAACGTACACACCATCATCAGTCGTTTCACGACTTTTAGTTCGATAAGCAGTCAAACTTAAACTGACGTTTTTCATCTTACCAATATCGAAATAATTAGATACCGTCATGTTATATTGATTCGATGAAGGACGGTTCCAATAAGTTTGGTGTGAATAGTTTAAATACAGGTTCGTGTTGTAGTCAGGAAGCGCTGTACCAAAAATAATGGTATACAACTCTTTACCGCTATCTATCGTATCGCCGTTATAACGACGATCAATAAACTGAGGCATGCTCATATAGTTTCTTTCAGAAAAGCGGTAACCAGCAAACGTAATTTGGCTATTAATTTCATCGAACTGTTTGGAGTAGGTAATGTTATAAGAGTTACCACTTAACGTACGATTATTATCAATATTGCCCATTTGCGCCCGAGAGATATTGATGTTACCCGATAACACACCAAACGGCGCAAAGTCACGACCAAAACCAATCGCTACGTTTTGATATTCTGAAGAAGCTAATAAGCCACCATAAATTGTTGTATTATTTGTCGCCCCCCAAGATAACGAACCTAAACTAAACTCAGGGCCTTGCGTATTATGTTCGTCTTTGGTCGGTTTTCCCAAGACGAATTGATAAATAAGTTGTCCTGGGCGAGTCAAAGTCCCCAGTTTTGATGTTTCCACTTTATAGCTCGTGACACTTCCATCCTGCTCTTGAATAGTCACATCCATGGTACCGCCACCAAACGAGTTAACGTCTTGGATACGGAATGGCCCAGGACTCACTTCTGTTTGATAAATAATACGGCCATCTTGTTTAACGATAACGGTGGCGTTAGTTTTTGCTACCCCTGCTATTTCAGGCGCATAACCCTGTAAGCGAGGCGGGAACATTGATTCATCCGTTTCTAAACTCACCCCGAGATAGCGAAAACTATCAAACAAGGTTGAGGATAGATATTGTTCACCGAGAGTTAAACGAGCACTGAGTGAACGAATTGCACGGTAAGCATAGAGTTGGTTCCAAGCCCATGATTGGCTACGTTTATTGAGCTCTCCGTTTTGTGATTGCCAATCCGCTCTGAAACGCCATGGGCCGATATTGGCGCCCATAGTCCCTGTTGCAGTGATACCTGTTTGCGTTCCCTTCCCATTGCCTTTTTGCTCTTTGACCAAACGGCCTGTTGCGTTATAGTCAAGAAAAGCGCCTAAAATACCATCATCCCAACGTGTAGGGGGATCCCAGCTTGCATCTTGGTACTCCATATATGCTTGCGGTATTTTAATTTTTAACGTGTTTTTAGCTAAATCCCCCTGAAAACTCATTTCAGGGATGCTACGAATATCTAAACATTGCCCATCTTTCAGCCATTGAATTTTATTTTCCCACTCCTCTTTCAATCCTAGCAGTGGATATATTTCTGGCGTAATACAAGCCAAAGAGACTTTCTTATCGTAATTAGGATTAAAAAAAATGACTGGCTGTTCAGCAATTATTTTCGTGTTATTAACTTCAAGATCTAAAGAATAATCACCAGGGGGAACATAATTGGCATGAGAAAACTTACTGAAATCTATATTTTCAGTTCCCTCACCATCTAGAAAATCCGTATTAAAGTCGATAGCCTCTTCAGACCAAACTATCGTTGGAATTAGCATCAAAAGCATTATTTTTGTTATTACATTTAATTTCATGCTTTTCATTTAACTAACCCACTAATAAGAATAGATAAAATAAGGTCATCAACATATGGCGCAAATACGCCATATGTTGGACACATTAAGTCTTATTGATAAATGATTTTGAAGTTAGCAACAGTATCGAAACGACCTGTTGTTGCTTTGTTATTAGGATCTTCGTTACCTTTCACATAAGCTTCGAAATGCAGAGTTGTTTCTGAACCATCACCGTTATTTAGGTCATAGCCATTACCAGTACCTGGGAATGGTTTACCGAACTCAACGATTTTGCTTCCACCATCAGTGATAACAATACCCGCGTTCTGTACTTTACCTAAACCAAGTAATTCACCGGTAAAGCCTGTGAAACCAGAAATTGTTCCACCCGTAAAGGTGATTTTTGCGTTTTTGTACGTTTCAGTTGAGCAATTTTTCAGCACGATATCAAATGGACGGCTATCTGAACGGAACTTACCAGATGTTAATTCGTGCAATGCGATTTCACCAAAACGAACAGTTTGATTCAGGTTATCATCATCAATTGAACAAGGTACATCATTGATGAAACCAGTGAATTGAATTTTACCTTGTGAGCTTTCAACTGGAGCAGGATCATCTGCCATCGCAGTCATAGAAACACCCATAGTTAAACCTAATGCCAAACTTACCGCTAATTTATTAAATTTCATAAAGATTTCCTTTAGATATGTAGGAAGTAGCATTCTCTATCCCGATAAACTCTAAAGAAATGAACCCATAAGCTCATTTTCGATTAGAATTAGCATTAGTGAAAATTTCCTTATTCCACTAGAACCTTTTAGGAAGAGATTTTTTTAAAATAAATAAATTAATTCATTTAATTTATTTTTATAAAAAGAAAAAATTGAAATATTCAATTTGTTACTTTAAACATGGAATATTTAATGAGGTAAAATCCTTTTTTCTCCAACCTTTTTCAACGTTGAAGTAAATAATCAATATATATTCCACAAAACTCAAACAGAACTGGATTACCCATACTTTGATGACCCATATTTTCTATAGACAATCCTACACACACGATATTTTTTGTCAAAATTAACCGGAATACGAAACACAGGCAGTCAATTATGTTGTTATTTTCTTATTTTCAGTTTCCAACCCTTAAAAAAGGCAGCGCCAACTCCTAAAAGTAGTAATAATTAGAAAAATATATATAAAAATGTAAGTTTGTATTTATAAAAACTTAATAATTTTTTCTAAAAAGAAAGTCGTTTTTTTATAAGGAGACACGCAGTAACAGCAAAAAAACAATGGCATCAATAGATTAAGAACAAAAAATAAGAATTAAAAAATAAAAAAACAATAAAAACAAAATAAAAATCTATAGAGAAAAATTTAGATAAGAAAACTCCCAATTGAAATGTGTTACTGAAGGTTACTTTTTAAATTTAAAGTTACATTTTAATTGTTATTATTTTGTATTGGTTTTGTTTTTATCGTGATAATAAATTACTTATTGTATCAGAGTATAATAGTGCCATTTATAACCCTATTTCACTCACTTTTAGTAACATGTTTAAAATACAATATTAACGTATATTGTGAGATGTGATTTATTTATTTGAATATTAAATGGTTGTGATTTTTTCCTAATACGCTTTTTTCTAAGCCTCACTTTTTATTCATTCTCATTTCAGTCTCTATGTATCATAAAGTTATGGTAAACTTGTCTTCACTATCATTGGGATTTTTGCTGTGGGGTCAACGACCATGAAAATAATGAGTGAGGATAAGCTGCTAGTGATGGCCGAAAGAATTTGCCAATCAAGAGGTGTTAGGCTAACGCCTCAGCGGGAAACCGTTCTACGGCTAATAGCGCAACAACACGGTGCAATAAGTGCTTATGACCTGCTCGATTTGCTGCGTGAAGTCGAGCCTCAAGCCAAGCCACCAACAGTCTATCGTGCGCTTGAATTTTTAATGGAACAGAGCTTTATTCATAAAATCGAATCGACAAATAGCTATGTTATCTGCCATCACTTTGACAATCCTAGCCATATCTCAGTCATGTTGATTTGTGATCATTGCGGTGGCGTAGCAGAAAGTGATTGCGGAACCATAGAAGCTGCTATTTTAGATTTAGCTAATCAAAATCAATTTCAACTCCGTCATACCGTCGTTGAGAACCATGGTTTATGCCGAGTATGCAGTGAGTTAGCTAGCTGTAAAGACCATGAGCATTGTCATCATGACCATGAACAACCTATTAAGACAAAGAAAAAGTAATCACTAAGACAATAAAATAGACAAAACACACTATAGTAGAGCGTAATATTTTATGTCTCTTAATAAGTCGGGTGCACAGATAAACTCACTAATGAGTAAAAGAAAGGTATCGCAGGCAGACTCCTAAAATAGATACATAGTAAATCTGCCAGCAATATTTTTGAGGGTATTTTATGGCGCTAACATTAGCACCAGTCACCATTACGGATCACGCCAACCGCTAGCCCTTCAATTGTAAAATTCTGCTGACGCAGATCAACAATAATCGGAGCAAATTCTGCATTTTCAGCGATTAACTCAACACGGTTACCTTGCTGCTTAAAGCGTTTCACAGTCACTTCATCTTCAATACGTGCAACAACCACTTGCCCATTGCGGACATCTTGTGTTTTATGCACAGCTAAAAGGTCGCCATCCATAATCCCAATGTCCTTCATTGACATACCATTAACACGTAATAAAAAATCAGCATGGGGCTTAAATAGAGCAGGATCCACTTGATAATGACTTTCAATGTGCTCTTGAGCCAATAGAGGTTCGCCAGCAGCAACACGTCCAATCAAAGGAAGCCCCTGAACTTCAGCATCATTTTCTTCTTCAAGTAGTAAACGGATACCACGAGAAGCCCCTGAAACAATCTCAATGACCCCTTTACGTGCCAAGGCTTTAAGGTGCTCTTCTGCCGCATTAGGCGAACGAAAACCAAGGCTTGCTGCTATTTCAGCGCGTGTAGGTGGCATACCCGTCTGAGAAATGTGATCGCGCACCAGATCATAAACCTGCTGTTGTCTAGCCGTCAGTGCTTTCATCTCGTTCCCCTGTTTGTTTATACAGTCAGACTGTGAGTATATACAGGTAAATGAAGTTTTGAAACACTTAAATCACTGAAGTGCCATATTTGTTGAAAGCTCATCAAGGATTTATCGCTTTGCGACAATTTCGACATTAGCCAGCAAAATAGTGTTGCCATAAAACGGTTGCCCAAATAACCAACGCGAGTCCAATGGTCACAAACACCGCGGCAGAACCAATATCTTTAGCTCGACCAGACAATTCATGATATTCACTGCCCACGCGATCAACCACCGCTTCAATTGCACTATTCAGTAATTCAACAATCGCCACCAGCACAACGGAACTGATCAACAATAATCGATCGATATAACTCACATCCAACCACAGCGCGATAATGACGGCAATCAATGCCGCAACAGATTCCTGCCGAAAGGCCGCTTCATTAATCCAAGCCGCCTTTAATCCTTTAAGGGAATACCCCGCAGCCTTTATTACACGAGTCAATCCCTTAGTTTGGTTCGCCATATTTATTCCTCAAAATTACAAACAATAATCATTTTTTGCGGTCAAAGTTAATCATTTGCCAGTTGATTTCTGGTATGCTTGCGAAGCATTGTTAACAAGAGGCTATAATCATTTATGTCACTATGGCGTAAAATATATTACAACACGTTGAATTTACCACTTAAATTACTGGTAAAGAGTAAACTCGTTCCAACAGACCCGATATCAGAACTGGAATTGGACACCAGCCGGCCCACGTTATACGTGTTGCCTTATCATTCCAAGTCTGACCTTTTAACATTACGTCACCAATGCTTATCGATCGGTCTACCTGACCCGTTGGTCGATAATGACATTAATGGCACTAAATTACCGGCCTATGTCTTCATTGATGATGGTCCGAGAGTCTTTCGCTACTACTCACCAAACCCACGTAAAGAGTCAGTAAGAATATTCCATGCATACCTAGACTTGCATCGTAGTAATCCGAATCTCGATATTCAAATGCTACCTGCATCCGTGATGTTTGGTCGTGCACCTGGACGAGAAGGCCATACACCGGCTCCCCCCTTACGCTTACTCAACGGTATCCAAAAATTCTTTGCCGTGATTTGGCTTGGGCGAGATAGTTTTGTCCGTTTTTCGCCAACCGTATCCATGGGAGTGATGGCGCAAGAGCATGGTACCGATACGATTATTGCGAATAAACTAGCACGTGTTGCCCGTATCCATTATTCACGTCAACGCCTCGCGGCAGTTGGTCCGAAACTGCCTGCCCGCCAAGATCTTTTCAATAAGCTATTAACCTCAAAAGCGATTGAAAAAGCGGTTGAAGATGAAGCACGTAGTAAAAAAATTCCACTGAAGAAAGCACAGCAAAATGCCGTCAATATGATGGAAGAAATTGCGGCTAACTTCTCTTATGAAGCAATACGCTTGACGGATAGAGTATTAGGCTGGACTTGGAACCGTTTATATCAAGGGATCAATGTTCAGCATGCGGAACGCGTTCGTCAGTTAGCGCAAGATGGCCATGAAATTGTGTATGTGCCATCACATCGTAGTCATATGGATTACTTATTGCTTTCTTATGTTCTGTATCATCAAGGGTTGGTCCCCCCTCATATCGCGGCAGGTATCAACTTAAACTTTTGGCCAGCAGGTCCAATTTTCCGCCATTTAGGCGCTTTCTTTATACGCCGTACGTTTAAAGGAAACAAACTTTATTCGACCGTATTTCGTGAATATCTCAGTGAGCTGTTTGCACGGGGTTATTCCATTGAATACTTTGTTGAAGGTGGACGCTCTCGCACAGGTCGCTTGTTGCAACCCAAAACAGGCACACTGTCGATGACACTACAGGCCATGCTACGTGGTGACTCTCGCCCTATTACTATCGTACCGATTTATATTGGTTATGAACATGTTATGGAGGTGGGGACCTATGCAAAAGAGCTACGAGGTGCTGAAAAGGAGAAGGAAGGCTTCTTTTCGATGGTACGGGGCCTGCGTAAATTACGTAATTTAGGTCAAGGCTACGTTAATTTTGGCCAGCCGATTTCGTTAACACAGTATTTAACGAAACATGTGCCTCATTGGCGTGATTCTATCGATCCTATTGAGCCTCAAAGACCAAGTTGGTTAAACCCTGTTGTGAGTGGTTTGGCCGATAATATTATGGTGAATATCAATAACGCAGCGGCTGCCAATGCGATTAACCTTTGTTCAACGGCACTACTGGCTTCACGTCAACGCTCTCTAACGCGTGAACAACTGATTGAGCAAGTCGAATGTTACCTGCAATTATTACGTAATGTTCCTTACACTGCGGATACAACGACACCCAATAAAACCGCCGAGCAATTGTTAGAACATGCTTTGCAGATGGATAAATTTGAAGTCGAAAAAGATAGCATGGGGGATATTATTATTCTGCCTCGTGAAAATGCTGTTTTAATGACCTATTATCGCAATAATATCCATCACCTTTTGGTCTTACCATCACTGATATCAAGTATTGTGCTACACCATGAGCGCATCAGTCGCCAAGATATCCACTATCAGGTTGGGCAAATTTACCCGTTCCTCAAAGCGGAACTATTTATGCGCTTTGATAACGAATCTTTGATAGAGGTCGTTGATACTTTAATTGATGAACTCAACCATCAACAGTTGGTATGCGTGAAAGAAGACGGCGTCGTGGTACTCAATCCTCGTCGTATTCGACCGTTGCAGCTACTTGCCGCAGGTGTCCGCGAGACATTACAACGCTATGCGATTACGCTTTCTCTACTCAATGCGAGCCCTGAAATTAGCCGTAATACCTTAGAGAAAGAAAGCCGCATGCTTGCTCAGCGACTTTCTGTGCTGCATGGCATTAATGCACCGGAGTTCTTTGACAAAGCTGTCTTTTCAACTTTAGTGGAAACACTCCGAGAAGAAGGCTATATCGATAACGATGAAAACGACATTTTTACGGCCAACGCGAAAAAACTGTATTCTGTTATTTCACGTTTAATGTCGCCAGAAATACGTTTAACTATCGAAAGCGTCAGCCAGCCAGAAGAGCGTTCTGCTGAGAAAGAACCCGCAAAAGAAGATTAGTTAGTTTACTCTACAACCCTAAACTAAGGGGGAATGTGTCTAACATTCCCCCTTATTTGTATCCATCTCGTCAGCTATACCGACTTAGCCCAAAATCACATACCGCTTCATCAAGACCCACTTAAATAGGAATATGTCACTTGTTGAAGGTGCTGACGATAAGCGTTCTTACCGTTTCTGAATGAGTGCCTATTATTTTAAGGTTCAATATTCCTGACAGAAAACGAATTCAACATATCGCGGCGTGATTTTGAATTAATAGAAGAAAACGTCAATCACCTAAAGAAACATTGGCTAAGAGGTTGTGAATTGATGAGTGCAAATGAACATAGCCAATAATACGCGGCTTGGAATATGACGAGTATAAAAAAGTGATCTTAATTGATAATACATTCCCCTTCCTTAATTCATCCCACCGTTTCTGACTTCCTATTTAATCCAAACAAGTACGTTCTCATTATTAGCCTGAATATATACATTACACGTCAAAACGAGACAGCAATATTGAGTCAGGTTTTAATATCCACAAACCAAATAAAGCGCAGACTTATATAGCAATCAATTATAGATATACAACTCAATATCTGCCTATCGCACTTTATTATTGGTGTTTAGCACTCTGGTGCGTTCAGCTATCGTTATTGTTTAAATAACCTAATAACTGATCTCTCTAAGTAAGGTAATTAGCATTTATTACCCAGCTATCCGCAATGGAAATACCTTCCTAAAGGAAGGAATAAAAGGAATAGATCAATGATTTTTGGTATTAACCATCACAGTATCAAATCATCTCAGAGGCACTTATTACTTCCCGTTTTACTGTCCGTCTCCATCATGCCCGCAGCGACAGTATTTGCGACGGACTTTGTGGGTGAGGTGGAAGTGAAACCTTACTATTTGCGAGCAGGAGAGACCGTTTACAGCGTGGCTCATCAGTATGATCTGACCGTGGAGGAACTGAAAACCCTGAATCAAATGCGTCAGTTTCCCCGCGCTTTTGAACAGCTATCGGCAGGAGATGAAATTGATGTTCCAAGCACACACGCAATAAAGGCCGCTAACAAAAAAGCAACAACAAAAGAGCAGGCTGACCAACAAGATCATGAAATACAGAACTGGTTGTCTCGTACTGCTCCCGACTTTTTTGAGTCTATGAACACACAAAGTCCTAACGAGTATCTTTCCAGACAAGCCAAAAATATGGCCGTTACCAAAGCCTCATCAACCGTAGAAAACTGGCTGAATCAGTATGGCACTGCACAGATTGGTGTGCAGCCGGGAGACAAACTGTCACAGAGTACCCTATCTGCTGACATGCTGCTCCCCCTGTATCAAAACCCGGATTGGCTCGTCTTCACCCAGTTCGGTGGGCGAAACCTTGATGAGCGCACCACGCTAAACTTAGGGGGTGGAGTTCGTCGATTCAATGACCAATGGATGTATGGTGTAAACACCTTTTATGACATCGATATTACTGGTAATAACCGTCGAGCCGGTATCGGGGGAGAGTTGTCGTCCGATTACCTACGTTTCTCTGCTAATGGTTATCTACGACTCAGCAACTGGCATCAGTCACGGGATTTTGACGACTATGATGAACGACCAGCCAATGGGTTTGATATGACCGCCAGTGGCTGGTTACCGTCTTATCCACAGCTTGGCGGCAAACTGAAATATGAACAATATTTCGGGGATGAAGTGGCGCTAAAAGATAAGGATACGCGTAGTCAGGCTCCAAAAGCGATCACGGTGGGAGTGAACTATACCCCTTTCCCATTGGTCACCCTCGGCGCTGACTGGCGTAAAGGAAACGGGAGCGATGAACTTCAGCTGCAAGCAAAACTAACCTATTCATTAGGCGTGCCTTGGAAAGATCAAGTGTCATCTGCCGCAGTAGCGAATCTACGCACGCTCTCAGGCAACCGTATGGCACTGGTAGAGCGCAATAACAACATCGTGCTCGAATACCGTAAACAGGAACTTATCAGTCTGATACTGCCACAGGTCATCCGCGGCCGTGGCGCTAGCCAGCAGTTAGTTAACGCCATTCTGAACGCAAAATACGGCGCTGAACGCGTGGAATGGGGAATGCTTAGCGCATTCTCATCCAAAGGCGGGAAAGTGCAGTCTGCTGGCAAAAGTCTGACTGCTTGGCAGATACGCCTACCAGCTTGGCAAGCGGGGTCAACGAATACCTATACCCTGAGTGCCAGCGCATGGGATGGGAAGGGAAATGCGTCAAAACCGGTCTATGTCACGATCATCGTGGACGCTGGGCTTTCTAACCGCTACTCACGTCTAACAGTGGGGTCAGATTCACTGAATATCGCTCAATCCGAAATATTGACTCTGACGATGCGAGATGAACAAAACGCACCGGTAACGGGGCTAGCTTCTTCTATTCAGTTGCCATTTACCTTCAAAACAAAGAAAGATGGGCCATCCCTGTCGCCTTCGCAAAGTGGCATTAAGTTGGCGGCATTGAAAGAAACGGCTCCCGGTGTTTACACCACCACCATAACAGCTGGAAAGCTTCCCGGCACTCTTACCCTGACCCCACAGGTAGATGGTATCAGTATCGCGTCGACGACAGTAGAAGTGATGGCAGCCCCCGTGGGGATACAGATATTTCGAAACGGTACCGCCATGACAGGGCATCCTGTGGTTGGTGATGTCCTGACTGCCACCCCAGACTGCCAAGATAACTGTATTTTGCCAACCGCGTGGCAGTGGGAAGTAGAGACAACTCAAGGGTCAGGACAGTATCAGCCTATAAGTGGCGCGACAGCCATTACGTATACCGTCACGACAGAGATGCAAAAGCGCAGACTGCGAGTAACGGCACACTAAATACGCCCATCGGGCATTTAAAAATATGAGGTAACAATCAGATGAACAAAAATCAGCAACCAAACCTAATAGCAGGCAAAGGCAAACTCGCTCTCCTGATAACGGGTGCAGTTCTGAGCATGGCTGTCAGTACGCCTGTACTCGCAGCCTCCACGACGACTCCTGTCTCGGTGACCTCCCCCGCGACAAAATCGGTTATCGGTCATGCGCCAGTTCTGAAAACAGATGGGCAAATCAAAGCCAATGACAAAAATGGTGACAATGTTTTAGGAGAAAATGACACTTTGGAGGCTTCAGGCTTTGCGTTCGACGATGCAGATGGCGATAAAGTCACCATTAGCTATGAGTGGCTTGCAGACGGAACAACGATTCCAAGCGAGACCAGTGACAAGCTAATACTGACAAATAAGTTGCTGGGGAAAACTATCACAGTCAAAGCAATTGCGCACACTGATCCAAATGCTACCGATCCCGCAGAGAGCAAACCCGTGGGAGCGAAAACCTACCTAGATATTAAAGGAACCAAGCTACCGGACGGTAGCGGAATTACAACAGTGAATGGTAGTGTCGTGAAAGCCGTGACCATCTCCGGTCTCACTTCAGGAAAACCAGAGGTTGGTAAAAAGCTGACAGCAGATGTTACCTGTCATGGCACTTGTGACATTAGCAAATTGACTTACCAGTGGCAGCTTGAGAGTGCAGTGGGTTCAGGCTTATACAGTAATATTCCGAGCGCAACCACGAAAGAGTACACCGTTAAGGGTACTGACCAGAAACGAAAAATTCAAGTTATCGTCTCTAACAAATAATCAGTATGAGCCGCGGCGGGTTGCTCCCGTTGCGGTCATTTTTATCACAAACGACGACACTAGAAGAGGATATTCATGAAATGGCTAAGAGGACAAAAATCAACCATCTTATTTGTCTGGTAACACTAGCAATAGGACTGATCATCGGAGGAAGTGTGTCCGCTTCTGTGAGCGAGGTTAATACAAGAACCGCTCCCGTTATAGGGCACGCCCCCGTCGTGAGTGATGTGACATTTGATAAGATGACACCAGCCGTCCATGATACCGTCACGGCCACTCCAACGATAACAGATGAGGATCATGACACGCCAGTGACATCACTTTATCAGTGGCAACTGGATGGTAAAGATATTCCAAAGGCCACAGAAAATAGCTATCGACTGGTGCCCGGAGATGGCAACGGGAAAAAACTGACCATCATGGTCACACCGCAAACCGATCCTGCAATCACGGAACCAGCAACTGGCATAGCATTCACTTCATCCCCTATCATCACCCAAGGGCTGGCACCTGAGGCCGTCGCAGTGAAAATTTATGGCAAACCAGAAGTAGGACAATTGCTGACTGGATCTTATCTCTACCATGATAGTGATACCCCCAAAGACCTTGAAGATACCTCAAGCAGCGGTACCCAATTCGAGTGGATTTGTTCCCGTAGTAGTAGTAAAAAAACACTAGCAACAGCTAAGACTTATACCCTACAAGATGCAGATGTCGGGTGTGCAATTTCTTTTAACGTCACCCCTCGTTCAATCAGTGGGATACCGAATACCGGTGCGCAAGCTCAGTCAAAGGCGCTCAATGTGATTAAAGCAGTACCACCACCGGAAATTCGGCTATTTAACGGCAACCAGATAGGGGATCGTTCCGGCCCTGGATACAATATAGAGATAAATTATGTGAACCCTGGTTATGGTGCTCTTAAGGCAATAGTATTTCAAGAGCACTTAAGAGGTCCAGAAAAAAATTATCCTCTAGATGAGGTTAAAGTTGGCGAACTCACTAACAGTCATTCACTTGTTACTGATTCTGGAAGCGCTATAAAGTTTGGAAAAAATGCACGAAGTAATACGGGGGCTACAATTTCTGTTTATGCCACCCTTCATTTTCAAAATGGAAAAAGATTACAAGGCAGTTCGGGTTATATAACACTGGAGTAGCCAAGCAGCATCGTTAATTTAATTAGCAATCTGAGGGGTAATGTAAGTCGCATTACCCCTTTGACTAATCAAAAACTGGTTTACCAGTAACTGACTAAAATCCCGACAAATAAGATAAAACCCACATAATTATTATTCATAAAGGCTTTAAAACAGGGAGCGCGCTCTCTATTGACCATCAGTTTTTGCTGATAAACAAACAATAACGCAGCCAGTAATAACGAAATATAATAAGTGACACCTAAATTGGCGAGTAGCCCAATCGCCACCAGCAAGCCAATCATCACCACTTGTAAGATACCGATGATCAATTTGTCATACTGACCAAATAAAATAGCCGTCGATTTCACACCAATTTTTAAGTCGTCATTGCGATCCACCATCGCATACTGGGTGTCATAAATCACCGACCATAAAATATTGACAAGAAACAGCAGCCAGCAAACCAGTGGTAATGATTCACTCACCGCAGAGAATCCCATCGGAATAGACCAACCAAATGCGGCCCCTAAAACGACTTGAGGTAAATGGCTAACACGTTTTACAAAAGGGTAAACCCATGCCAACGCTAATCCAGCAATAGAAAGCCAAATAGTCATAGCATTCAATGTCAGAACGAGCAAGAACGATAACCCGACAAGGCCAGCAAACAACATTTTGGCTTCTTTTTCGGTCACATCACCACTAGGTAATGGGCGATGTTTCGTGCGTTCAACATGTCCGTCAAAATGGCGATCAGCAAAGTCATTAATCACACACCCTGCTGCCCGCATCAAAAACACGCCAGCGGTGAACACAATCAGAATATGTAAACTGGGTATACTTTGAGCTGCAATCCATAGTGCCCAATAGGTTGGCCATAACAACAGTAATGAACCAATGGGCCTATCAATACGCATCAAACGGCTGTAGGCATGCCATTTACTTAGCGCCATACTTCCCTCCATTTGTCGTGCTCCTTTATTTTTTATCTTTTATATGCAGGTGATTCAGGTAAAAATAGTTCGGTTAATAATAACGGTTTTTCTGATAATCTTAATAGGGAGCGCCGGATCCATCGTAAATTTTGCTGCCCTATATGGATATAATCACGAGTAAGATTATCATGACTGAAAAGATAACGCCCTAATGGAACGGCACCAATGTCAATCAATTGACGATCTTCTCCGGTCAATGTTTCTTGAGGAATCAGGGTTCGCCCAAGCAACCACGGGATATTATCCCCATACATAATGACCTCTCGTAACCAATAATATTCACTGGGAGGCAAACACTGGACTTCTTCTTCACTTAAAGCTTCTTTGGTCACATAACGTTGTGTATAAGGCACGACGGTGACACGTTGGCAGTGCTGCTCTAAGCGCTTTGTCATTGACCCGAGTTCATATAACCAGTCTAAAATATTTTCAGGAACAAGGTTATCCGTTTCTGACAGCCAAGTTATCGGGTGAGAGGTAAAAAGCGTTTCATCCATTACTCATAATTCCACCACTAAAATATGTGGTTGTGCATCATATTGGTTCATACTATGAAGGATATCACGTTGTTTTGCTGTAAGGTTAAAGTTAGCTAACAAATTAGTTAAAAACTCACAAATTAAACATGAATTGTGAAAATTTTTTGAAATAATTTTTAATAACTAATGAGTTATCAACAATAAAAGAATTATTAATATTGAAATGACTAAACCGCAATAGCCTGCTAACTTAGCAGGCTATCACTGATAGGTTAATTAACGCCATGCTTTATAACGATTAATTAATCCATTTGTTGAACTATCGTGGCTACTGACATCATCGGTACTTTCTAGCTCTGGCAAAATACGGCTTGCCAGTTGTTTACCCAGCTCGACACCCCATTGGTCGAACGTGAAGATATTGAGGATCGCCCCTTGAGTAAAGATCTTATGTTCATACATTGCAATTAATGCACCCAATGAATAAGGCGTTATCTCTTTGAGTAAAATCGAGTTAGTTGGACGGTTGCCTTCAAACACTTTATAAGGCGCAACATATTCCATATCCGCTGGGTTTTTACCTTGTGCTGCGAATTCCGCATCAACCACTTCACGAGTCTTACCAAATGCTAGGGCCTCGGTTTGAGCGAAGAAGTTAGACAGCAGTTTATCGTGGTGATCACCTAATGGATTGTGCGTTACCGCCGGGGCGATAAAGTCACAAGGGATCATTTTCGTTCCTTGGTGAATTAATTGATAAAATGCATGTTGCCCATTAGTCCCCGGTTCACCCCAAATAATCGGGCCAGTCTGATAAGAGACTTTATTGCCATTGCGGTCAATATACTTACCATTCGATTCCATATTGCCTTGCTGGAAGTAAGCGGCAAAACGATGCATATATTGATCATATGGCAGAATCGCTTCAGTTTCCGACTCAAAAAAGTTGTTATACCAAATGCCAATAAGCCCAAGTAGCACAGGAATGTTATTTTCAAAGGCGGTTTGAGTGAAATGTTTATCCATCGCATGCGCACCTTCAAGGAGTTGCACAAAATTATCATAACCTACGGATAAAATGATGGATAACCCAATTGCAGACCATAGAGAATAACGACCACCAACCCAATCCCAGAACTCAAACATATTGGCTGTATCAATACCAAACTTAGCAACTTGCTCACCATTCGTTGATAGCGCAACAAAGTGCTTAGCCACATGCTGTTCATCTTTTGCTTGTGCAAGTAGCCAGTCACGCGCGGAATGCGCATTGGTCATGGTTTCTTGAGTCGTAAATGTTTTCGACGCGATAAGAAAGAGTGTTGTCTCTGGATTCAATGTTTTCAACGTTTCAGCTATCTGAGTCCCATCAACATTGGAAACGAAGTGCATATTGAGATGGTTTTTATAAGGTCGTAGTGCCTCTGTCACCATAAATGGGCCAAGATCAGAACCACCAATACCAATATTCACGACATCCGTAATTGCTTTCCCTGTATACCCTTTCCAGTCACCCTTAATGATACGCTCACTGAATTGATGCATCTTTTCTAATACTGCATTGACATCCGGCATCACATCTTTGCCATCAACATAGATAGGCGTGTTGTCGCGGTTGCGTAACGCAATATGTAAAACGGCACGGTCTTCCGTACGGTTAATTTTTTCGCCGCTGAACATACTTTCAATCGCACTTTTCAGCGCTGTCTCTTCCGCCAGCGCTAATAATTTGTCCAGGGTCTCTTCAGTAATTCGGTTTTTGGAGTAGTCCACCAAAATTTGGTCGCCGAATGTCGCGGAAAATTTATGAAAGCGATCATTATCTTGTTTGAACAGGTCACGCATATGAGTCTCTTTCATTTGCGAAAAATGTTGCTCTAGCGCCCGCCATGCTGCCGTCTGGCTTGGATTAATACTCTTCATGGATAACACTCTCCAAAAGATTTGAAATAAAAGTCAATTGTAACTCGCCGAGACATCTCGACCTATCAGTTTCCTGTGATCTAATCATCCTAATGATATTGGTCAATTTTTTACAATTTTTCCAGAGCTTATTACAGCCATCGAGAAAAGCGATAATCAATTAGCCATCATTAGAATTACTGATTTGTATCGATTCTTCATTGACGCCATCGAGCTAACCCGATATTTCTATATAAAAAATAGATTGCCAAAAGGGATTGATACCATGAATGCAGTAGCGTCTTTATCAGAAAGTACCCCGTTCGTTATCGCTAAATTTGGTGGAACGAGTGTCGCCAATTTTGAAGCGATGAACAAAAGTGCTGATATTGTTCTTTCAAATAATCATGTCCGTGTTGTGGTTCTTTCTGCCTCAGCAGGGATCACGAATTTATTGATTGAACTTGCCGAAGGTTGCGACACTGATAAACGTAATGAGCTACTGCAAAAGGTCAAAGACATTCAATACGCAATTATTGATAAGTTACAGCATGCTGACGTTATTCGCGAAGAAATTAATCGTTTACTGGATAATATCGCCCATTTAGCGGATTCCGCTTCACTTGCAACATCAGACGCCTTAACGGATGAAATGGTCAGTCATGGTGAATTAATGTCAACGCTACTGTTTGTTGAAGTGATCCGTCAGCGTGGTACCGATTCACAATGGTTCGATGTCCGCAAGGTCATGAAAACCAATGCAAACTTTGGCCGTGCAGAACCTGATTTACAGCAGTTAAAAGAGGCTGCGCGTCAACAATTGCTGCCGCGTTTACAAAATACAGTATTCATCACCCAAGGTTTTATTGGTCAAGACAGCAAAGGCCGTACCACTACCCTTGGCCGTGGTGGAAGTGATTATACTGCGGCTTTACTCGCTGAGGTTCTCGACCTATCTCGCGTTGATATTTGGACCGATGTACCGGGTATCTACACGACCGATCCCCGTGTCGTACCGGCTGCTCAACGTATTGATGAAATCGCTTTTGATGAAGCGGCTGAAATGGCCACTTTTGGGGCAAAAATTCTACATCCCGCGACCTTATTGCCAGCAGTACGTGCAGGCATCCCTGTGTTCGTTGGCTCGAGCAAAGACCCAGATGCAGGGGGGACATTAGTCTGCGATAAAACAGCGAATGCTCCACAATTTAGAGCATTAGCTTTACGCCGCAAACAAACATTACTGACATTGCATAGTTTGAAAATGCTCCACGCACGCGGCTTCTTAGCTGAGATATTCACGATTTTATTGCGTCACAATATTTCTGTTGATTTGATCACCACGTCAGAAGTGAGCGTCGCGTTAACACTCGATACGACAGGCTCAACAGGCACTAATGGGAGCTTACTCACGAACGCACTGATGACCGAACTTTCGACCTTGTGTCGCGTTGAAGTGGAAGAAAATCTCGCGTTAGTTGCGATTATTGGTAATGAGTTATCTCAAGTGAATGGACTGGGTAAACAAATTTTTGGGGCTTTAGAATCATTTAATATTCGCATGATCAGCTACGGGGCTAGCAGCCACAATATTTGCTTACTTGTACCGGGTAACGATGCGGAAGAAATCGTGCGGACTTTACACTCAAATCTGTTCGAATAAGCCATTATTTTATTTTTAACAAGAGGGTCATCACCCAATGACCCTTTTGTTATATCCATCACCGCTTATTCATTATTAATTGAACGTTATCACTGTATTTTAGCATTGATGCTTTCGCTTCTTTATTTTCCTGTAATAGCTGTAAGTTTTTGATCGCAACGGCATTACCTGATTGTGCCGCGCGTTCAAACCACCTCATCGCACGGAAAATATTTTTCTCGCCGCCTAGCCCTCGCGCATACATTACTGCAAGGTTATTTTGAGCCTCACTGATATCTTTAAATGCGGATTGCTGCAAAAGCTCTCGTGCCTTTTGGACGTTTTGTTGTACGCCTGTGCCCGTCAAATAAAAAAGCGCTAACTGGTTTTTTGATTGAATATTATTCTGTTCGGAGGCCAATAACCAACTCACGATCTTTTGACTGTCAACTTTAGGTAACTGTCCTTCCAGATACCATTCCGCTAATTTAACTTGAGCCTCGGGAATATCATCATCGGCCATACTCATATACCATTCAATGGCCTTTCCATGATCGGCTGTTACACCACCTAAGCCTTGCTCATAAAATTCAGCCACTTTCATTGCAGCCGCAACAGAACCATTTTCAGCACCTTGCTGATACCAATCGAACGCACTCGGCAGATCTTTACCTATTCCATCCCCTGATTCATAACCTCGCCCCATGGCAAATTGCGCGTCAGCATTTCCCTGTAATGCGGCACGTTTGTACCAATAGATAGCTTGATAATGGTTTTTCTCAATTAAGCGATGACCTTCGTAGTAAAAGTCGCCCATATTGGTTTGTGCTGTTGCTGAGCCCATATTTGCCGCTTGGCGATACAAGTTGATGGCCCGTTCTTCATCCTTTTCAACGCCTTCACCGTTTTCATATAACACAGCCAGATTATTCACTGCGGAAGCTACGCCTTGCTGCGCACTCTCCTCATACCATTCTCGGGCTTTTTGATAATCGACATCTCCGCCTAATCCATCATGGTAGAACATGCCTAGCGCAAATTGCCCATAGGCTTGCCCCTGCTCCGCGGCTTCTGAATACCATGCTTTCGCTTGCTGGTAATCTTGTTTTACGCCATAGCCACGCTCATATAAAAATCCTAGGCCATACTGGCAATAGGCATCGCCTTTTTCAGCCCCTTTACGATACCAACGAGCAGCCTCTGCATATTTTTCCTGATTTTGCGCTAATAGCCCCAAATAATAATCGCCATCGGTATTACCCAGTTTGGCGGCTTTTTTAAACCAAATAGCCGCCTGCTGACTGTCCGCAGGTAAATAGTCCGTACCGTCCATATAAACGAGGCCAATATCCAAAATAGCGTCAATATCGCCGGACTCAGCTTCTTTCAATCGATGAGTAAAATCTTCAGGCAGGTTATTTGAAGGTGAAACTTGAGATGCTGGTAATGATTGTTTTTCTTTGACTGACAACGGTTCTGTTGTCTCAGCTTGCACAAAAGTCACATTGCTCAAGCAAAGCAATACTATTAAAGATCGTAAATTCATTAGCTCTATCCATTCACCAGCGTTATGCATATAACATAACACTCCTAATGGAAAAGAATAAGTGTGCCGAATCTAAAATCGATAAAGAATAGCGTCTATTCGCGAATAAAGGTGGTGAGATAACATTCACCACCTTTGTTCCATTAATTCACTCGATATCCGCCATGTTTACTGGCAAATAAATTAAACTTACCCCATTCAACAAGCATTGACTCCAATGTTTCATGGTTTACTTTGCATAAGTTGGCAATTTGTGACACCACAAATTGGTTTTCCCCGACTAACTCAGCCGAGAAAACTTCAGCAATCCAGCCGCACTCTTTGACCGTCACCAACCAACCATCATTCGTCGCAAACTTATGAACTGGGATCATCCCTTCTTTTGGGCTTTCCTTGGACAATAATGCATCTTCCTCGCGCTGCGCTTGATGAAATGCTTCAATTTCTTCTTGTGAAGGAATAGGCTCAACCACTTTCGCATCTTCTAAATAAAGATAGATTTCCTCTGCTCGAGCCGGTGTCAATTCACTCTTTAGCCAAACTTGATTAAAACAGTGATCACTGAGCATCTCGTCAGTATCCAGCTTATCCATGATTTGCAGAATGCTCATCATCGCGCTCACGAAATCTTCGCTCATGAAAAACGTCTCAGGTGCCGCACTGTTTTGGATTTTATAAGGATAGACCGCCGTATCCGGCAGCCTATCTTCAATCATAAATTCGTAGCTCATCATTCAGCCTCTTTAAGTGTCTTACTGATAAGATGGTGTCGAACTCACTAAAAATCAATCCTCTGGGTCATAACCTAAGTTAGGGGCAAGCCATCGTTCCAGCTCACTCACCGACATCCCCTTACGTTTAGCGTAATCCTCTATTTGGTCACGTTGCAGTTGAGCGACTGCAAAGTACTTGCTATCTGGGTGGCTAAAGTACCAACCTGACACTGAGGCTCCAGGCCACATCGCGTAAGAGCTTGTCAATTTCATCCCTATTTGATTTTCGACATCTAACAGCCGCCAAATTTTTTCTTTTTCCGTGTGTTCAGGACAAGCAGGATAGCCTGGCGCTGGACGAATACCTTGATATTTCTCACGAATAAGCTCTTCATTCGCTAAATTTTCTTCTGGCGCATAACCCCAATACTCTTTTCTCACCTGCTGATGTAAATACTCAGCAAATGCTTCGGCTAGCCTATCCGCCAAGGCTTTTAGCATGATCTTATTATAGTCATCATGTTGCTGCTCATACTGTTCCGCCAGCACATCCTCTTCTAAACCACCAGTAACGGCAAAAGCACCGATATAATCGGCTTTACCACTGCTTTTCGGTGCCACGAAATCAGATAAACAATAGTTCGGAAACTCTTTTTTCTCTGTCTGCTGACGTAAATTGAGTGCAACTGACTGCACGCTATCACGGGCAGTAGAGTGATATATTTCAATATCATCCCCCACACGATTGGCAGGGAATAACCCTAAAATGCCTCTAGGGGTCAATGATTTCTCTTTAGCTAATTTATCTAACATATTATTAGCGTCACTTAGCAGTTTGCGCGCTTCTTCCCCTACCACCTCATCTTCTAAAATACGTGGGTACTTACCAGCAAGAGACCACGTCATAAAGAAAGGTGTCCAGTCAATATAGTGACGTAATGTCTCAATGGATGCCTTAACTTCTTTTACGCCTAAAAAACGCGGTACTGGCGGTTGATAATCTTGCCAGTTAATTTTCACAGGATTAGCACGGGCGACATCAAGAGAAACCGGCGGTGTTTTAGTTTTTTTACGGCCATGCTGTTCACGCACCACTTCATATTCACGACGGGTTCGTGCCACAAATTCGTCTTTTTGAGTGTCTGATAGTAAAGCAGAAACCACCCCAACAGTGCGTGATGCATTTTGCACATACGTGACGGAATGGCTGTAGTTTGGCTCTATTTTGACAGCGGTATGGGCTTTCGATGTCGTGGCTCCACCAATCATCAACGGTAGAGTAAAACCTTGGCGCTCCATCTCTTTAGCAACATGCACCATTTCATCTAATGAGGGAGTGATTAACCCTGAAAGCCCGATAATATCGACATTCTGCTCTCGAGCCGTTCTTAAGATTGTTTCACAAGGCACCATGACGCCTAAGTCTATAATTTCATAGTTATTACACTGTAAGACGACACCAACAATGTTTTTTCCAATGTCATGAACATCACCTTTTACCGTTGCGAGTAAAATTTTACCCGCGCTACTTCCCGCTTGCTTAAGCTCTTGAATATAAGGCTCTAAATAAGCAACGGCTTGTTTCATCACCCGAGCAGATTTTACCACTTGCGGAAGAAACATTTTCCCTTCACCAAATAAGTCTCCCACCACATTCATGCCATTCATGAGTGGCCCTTCAATCACTTCAATCGGGCTTGCCGCACGCTGACGTGCTTCTTCGGTATCTTGTGTAATAAATTCAGTAATGCCTTTAACTAAGGCATATTCTAAGCGCTTTTCAACATCCCATGAGCGCCATTCCGCCTGTTGAATCTGTTGTTCATCACTGTTGGTTTTGCGGTATTTTTCAGCGAGTTCGAGTAGACGTTCCGTACTGTCATCACGGCGGTTTAAAATGACATCTTCGACCGCCTCTTTTAACTCTGCGGGAAGATCATCATAGATAGCCAATTGTCCCGCATTGACAATTCCCATATCCATACCATTACGGATCGCGTAATAGAGGAATACGGCATGAATAGCCTCTCGCACAGGATCATTTCCTCTAAAGGAAAACGAAACGTTAGACACTCCACCAGAGATCATGGCATGCGGTAATTGCTGTTTGATATCCTGACAAACCTCAATAAAATCGACCGCATAGTTATTATGCTCTTCGATACCGGTTGCTACTGCAAAAATATTGGGGTCAAAAATAATATCTTCAGGCGGAAAACCAATCTGTTCGGTCAACACTTGATACGCACGGCGGCAAATTTCAATTTTTCGTTCGCGGGTATCTGCTTGGCCCACCTCATCAAAGGCCATCACAATAACGGCAGCACCGTATTTACGCACTAATTTGGCATGTTCAATAAAGGCGGCTTCCCCTTCCTTCATCGAAATTGAGTTAACAATGCCTTTGCCTTGAATACATTTAAGGCCCTTTTCAATCACATCCCACTTAGACGAGTCGATCATGATTGGCACACGTGCAATATCTGGCTCACCAGCAATCAGATTCAAAAAACGTACCATGGCCGCTTCTGAATCCAACATACCTTCATCCATGTTGATATCAATGATTTGAGCACCATTTTCCACTTGCTGACGAGCGATATCTAAAGCTTCTTGGTAATGACCCTCTTTAATGAGGCGTTTAAATTTTGCTGAACCCGTCACATTGGTCCGTTCACCCACATTAACAAATAATGATCCTTTACCAATATTCAGGGGTTCTAAGCCTGATAAACGACATTCAACAGCAAGTTCTGGCAATACTCTAGGGGGAATTCCTTTAACTGCTTCAGCCATCTTTTTGATATGTAAAGGTGTTGTTCCACAACAACCACCAACAATATTGAGAAAACCCGCCTGCGCCCATTCATGAATTTGAGCCGCCATGTTTTGTGCATCAAGGTCATATTCACCAAACGCATTTGGCAACCCCGCGTTAGGGTGTGCACTCACATAGCACTCAGCAATACGCGATAATTCAGAAACATATTGGCGTAATTCATCCGGCCCCAAGGCACAGTTCAAACCAAATGAAATAGGTTTAGCATGACGTAATGAGTTATAGAAAGCTTCGGTCGTTTGTCCCGATAACGTCCGTCCAGAGGCATCCGTGATCGTGCCTGAAATCATGACCGGCAACGTGATCCCTAAAGCTTCAAATTCGGTTTCAATCGCGAAAATAGCCGCTTTGGCATTTAACGTATCAAAAATGGTTTCGATCATGATCAAATCAACACCCCCTTTGATCAGTGATCGCGTTGATTCGCGGTATGCTTCAACCAGTTGATCAAAACTAATGTTTCGAAATGCGGGATCGTTAACATCCGGAGAAATAGACGCTGTTCGATTGGTCGGCCCCAGTACTCCCGCAACATAACGCGGTTGTTCGGGGGTTTTACGAGTCCACTCATCAGCACATTCACGAGCGATACGTGCGGCGACTTCATTAATTTCAGCAGACAAGGATTCCATTTTATAGTCCGCCATTGCGATCGTTGTTGAGTTGAAAGTATTAGTCTCAACAATATCAGCGCCTGCTTCAAAATATTGGTTGTGGATCTCACGAATGATTTCTGGCTGAGTTAAAACAAGTAGATCATTGTTTCCTTTTAGATCGCTAGGCCAATCCGCAAATCGTTCACCACGAAATTGTTCTTCAGTGAGTTTATGGCGTTGGATCATTGTCCCCATCGCCCCGTCCAGTACTAAGATTCTCTTTTGTAATTCTTGTTCTAACCTACTGATTTTATAACTCACTTTCCCTGCCTCCTAAAAAACAACAACCTTAGTCATAAGTTAAATTAGCGCTATGATAATCCTACCATAGTTTTTAGGTCGAGAAGCCCATGCCATGATGAGAGTTTCTCAGGTTGCATCAGATCTAATTTTTCACTGATCCGATGAGTATTTTGGGGTGAGATCATTCATAATAGAAACAAAAATTCATTCCAGTCAGGAGAGACTTAATGGCGACTGCATCAATCAGTAAAAAAATAAAAAAGGCAAAAGGGCCAGCAAGTGGCGCACCTGCGGCAGGTCAAGTCCAGTCATTAAGTCGTGGACTAACACTTTTGGAATATATTTCTGAATCAACGGGGGGAATTGCTTTAACGGATTTAGCCCTACAAGCAGGTTTACCCAATTCCACCACGCACCGTTTGCTCATGACGCTCGAACAGCATGGCTTTGTACGCCAAACAGGGGATCTTGGATTATGGGTTATTGCTTCTAATGCCTTTATTATTGGTAGTAGCTTCCTTGAGAGCCGTAATTTACTTGCTTTAGTTCACCCTATATTGCGTCGTTTAATGGAAGAGTCGGGTGAAACCGTCAATCTTGCCATTTTAGATCACAGTGAATTCGATGCTGTCATCGTCGATCAAGTACAATGCAATGCATTAATGCGCATGTCAGCGCCGATTGGGGGTAAACTACCGCTACATGCCTCAGGTGCGGGTAAAGCGTTTATTGCCAATCTTCCAGAAGAACAGCTGATTCCTTTGCTGAGTAAAAAAGGCCTCCACGCCTATACACCCTATACATTAACCACCCCTTCGGCCTTAAAAGAAAACTTGCAACAGGCGAAAAAACAAGGGTTTTCCTACGATGATGAAGAGCATGCGTTAGGGTTAAGATGTATCGGCGCGTGTATTTATGATGAGCACAAAGAAGCCTTTGCTGCGATTTCAATCTCAGGGCCACTGTCACGTATCACCGATGATCGCGTGACTGAGCTGGGTGCGATGGTGATCAAAGCTGCGAAAGAGATCAGCCGTGAATATGGCGCAATCCGTTAACTAATCCCCCACATGCTGAACCTGTGGCCGCTCAAATTGGTTAGAAGAGAGAAAACGTGACATATCACGGTACTTTTCAATTAATGCTAACGCAATAGCCTCAGTTTCAGCATCGGCTTTCCCCTCAATATTGCGTGGACGGAAGTGCATTTGAAAAGCACGAATAATCTTTTGTGTCTGCGCATCAAGCTGACCGGATAACGGTACCTCGGCATAACCATAAAATCTCAATGCTTTCTGTAGCAACAACACATTACCGGGCTCATAGGCACTTCGACCCGATAAATAATTTGTGACCGTTGCTGCATCAGGCCAAGCACCAATGCCCTGTTTCGCTAATGTTTCCCAAGGAAAGGCTCTACCAGGATCTTCTTTACGCAATGGCGCAATATCACTATGACCAACAATATTCTGAGCCGGAATATTGTATCGCTGCATAATATCTTTAACTAATGGGATCAACGCTGAAATTTGAGACTGATTAAAAGGTGCCCATGTCTTATTACCTTTTTTGTCAACACTAAAACCCGCATTCACAATTTCAATACCAATGGAAATATCATTCAAGCCACTATGATACCGCCAGTGGCTATCACCCGCATGCCATGCTTTCAGTTCTTCTGGAACTAATTGTAATACGACGGGTTGGTTATCTTTCTGTGTAGGCTGACTAGGGATCAGATAATGGGAACTCACTTGCCCTTTAGTGAGCAAATAAATGGAATAATCATCATTAGAGACAGTGTAATGCAAAACCACATATTGAACTCTCTCACTGGTGTTACGTGATGGATAACTCGTATCAACATAATACCCCTGCCGTGAAGAGAGTGTCGAACAGCCTGAAATAATAAACACAAATAAAATTAATAAATTACGAGTCATTTGTTCAGCCCTTTATGGCGCGCCATCACACCGATGCCTATTCTACCTTTTTATCAGATCACAAAAAATATACAAAGCATCAATAGAACGCGAGGTTCGCTGCAAATGGCCTCAAAATGCGGCTACACCGCCTTGAGAATTTTGATGTCCAAATTTTAATATGATGTTTTCTTGAACCCATTGAAGAGTATTAATACATAGACTCGCTATCAATATTTGCCATTTTGATGCTCAATTTCACTTTTATGCAATGAGTCACATCGACTAAATACGAAGATAAGGATTAAGAATTAGCAGTCAATCATTAAGTAGAAGTGCGAGAATATACAAACAGAAAACGGCAAAGCAATGACAAGATAAATCGCGAGGATGTGGAACAACTATTTTCAAACAATGATTATTTATTAAAATATAATAGCAATACAGGGTCATTAATTAAGTAGAAACCGAATGTCAATTAACTTATCTGTCCTTTTAACGCTTAAGAATAACACTGTTAGTGTAAGATTTAAGCGTATCATTCATACTAAAGTAGTACTGAGATTAAAAATATATTTATTGAATAATAACCACTCTATTAAATTAATGGGTTGATATTATTTACATGAGTAACTGATTATTTAACACCAGTTACTCATCGATAAGATCAAACGCCTGTTAAGCATCGATGACCGAGCATATTGACTATCTTAGGTACAAAGAGGGATCTTGCCTCACGCTTAAGAAGCTTATTCAATTTCACACTAATTAATTATATTAATAAATATTAGATAGGAATAGTAATATAATGAATACAATATCCTATCTTATTGTTGAATAAATCGTCCGTTTTTCGTGCTCAATTTCGTTCGTGATGATACTCATGATATCTTTTATATCGATATCTAAAAAAACAACAATTTCAATAAGTTTATCTAAACTTAGCTTATTCACTCCACGCTCATAACGCGAAACTTGTTGCTGACTTAAATTAATAATATCGGCTAATTCGTTACCCGATAGCCCTCTTTTCATTCTTGCTTGCCGCAAATGATGACCTAATAAGGTATACACATCTTCTCTTTCTCTTATAGCCATACCCCTCTCCTAGAAAAAGAAATAAATAATTATTTTTTTATATTTTCTATTATAGGATCTCCATTTTTTATTAAAAATAGTTATCAACAATCAAACTTTAATAAATTGATAGATGATAATTATCATTTAACGTTTTTAAACTCTCATCTCTATTTTTTAAAAAGCAATTCATTGCTTTTTAATCATTTTTTATTTTCATAATCTTTTGAAATATTTTTATAGTTAATTATTTATACTTAACTTATTCATAACTGTTTACACTTTAAATAAGTCTAGAAATAGTTAGACACTTAAAACAATATTTCTAAAAACAAAAAATAGCTAATAACATATTTATAATATGACATAGATCATGATTTTAAATTCAATAGTAATAAAAGCCTCAGGAGTAAAAAACTTAACGCCAATAGAAATAAATGCTTCCCCTAACTTAAAATCAAACGATCACACACAAACCAATGTTATGTTTTTAAAATACCCTCTTAACCAAAATTGACGCCTTTCGACCTTATAACGATGATCCCCACTTTATCTTGTAAGTAGCGGTTTAACTCTACATCCACAACTTTTAAATTTAATTTCAACGAGGATGCATTTCTAAAATAGATTTTATTGCCTTCACGAATCGCAATACCAACATGACTCACATCCAATTCCGGTTTATTCGAGTAAATACCAATATAGTCACCTGTTTGGAGTTTTTTCAGAACAGCCTCATCAATATACTGAGTTGGAATATAACTGATCGTTCGTGATGTAACAGGGAGACCTTGAATCAGCAATTGGCCATTGCCTTTTTGATTCAAATGCTTATGTACTTGTATCGTATGAGGGCTAATCTCCTGAGTCATATCAGACATCGCTTCATCAGCGGCCAACAGCCAATCAGTAAAAAAATGTCGCCGAGTGATATAGGCGATATTTTCTTCGCGGTATCGAGTCTTTTTTAAATTAGAAATAAAATCATCATAATTATCTGACTGCTTTAATGCTTCGGTATACTCAATGAATGTCATACAATCCATTGATTTTAAATTGACAACCAAGCTTTCCTTCTCTGAATCATGCGAATTCAACGTACGGTCATTATACGGTGTGCCTAGGAACATGGCTGTTATTAATTTCACGCGCTGCTCAGAGTCGAGCCCTTTGATATTATGTTGGATATCCTTCAATATTGATAACGACCCTGATTCTAAGACCGTTTCAGCCTTCGTTACCGAGCACATTAACACTAAAGCCACCGCAATAAATCGTTTAAGCATTGTATTCCTATTATTGGTGTTTTTATGAATAGAACGATATCTATCACTAGACAACAAATATCAGCGTAAATTCAGCCGCACAGCAATAAAACAACACCGTTTCACCTTTTCCTGAGACCTCAATAATCTTGATTCAGATCACAGATAGCTCGAAATTTGCATATCATCCATTGCAACTCTTACGATTTCAATAAACAATGTTACCGGTAACATTTGATGTGAAAAGAATATCATCAACACACTGAGTCGATAAAAACAGTGTTGGCTGATAGTAAAATCTCTATTGTGAGGTCTGTAATTATGAGCAATTCCAAAAAGATAGCGAGTAGCGTTCATCCAGAAATAATGCGAATAACCAAGCGTATTATCGAACGTTCAAAAAACACAAGGGAACAGTATCTACACAAAATTGAACAAGCTCAGCGTACAACAGTGCATCGTGCTGAGCTCGCTTGTGGTAATCTCGCCCATGGTTTTGCTGCCTGCCAACCTGAAGATAAAAACATCCTCAAGAGCCTGACACACTCCGATATCGCGATTATTAACGCCTACAATGACATGCTATCCGCCCATCGCCCTTACGATACCTATCCAGAGCGCTTGAAAGCCGCATTACGTGAATCGGGTGCTATTGGCCAAGTCGCTGCGGGTGTACCTGCAATGTGTGATGGTGTGACCCAAGGTCAGGATGGTATGGAACTCTCTTTACTCAGCCGTGATGTCATTGCAATGTCCACCGCAATAGGGCTTTCACACAACATGTTCGATGGCGCTTTATATCTTGGTATTTGCGATAAAATTGTTCCGGGCCTCATGATAGGCGCCTTATCTTTCGGGCACCTACCGGCCATTTTTGTTCCAGCAGGGCCTATGACCACAGGGCTACCAAATAAAGAAAAAGTGAGGATCCGCCAGCAATATGTTGAAGGGAAAGTCGATCGCAGTGCTTTACTCGAAGCAGAAGCGGCCTCTTATCACAGTATAGGCACTTGTACCTTCTACGGCACGGCTAACTCTAATCAAATGGTCATGGAGGTGATGGGGCTTCATTTACCCGGTTCATCATTTGTGCAGCCTGACACACCATTACGCCATGCTTTAACAGATGCCGCGGCTCGCCAAATTACTCGCCTAACCAAACAGTCAGGCAACTACCTGCCTATCGGCCAGCTAGTTGATGAAAAAGTGATTGTGAATGGCATCATAGCCTTACTCGCAACGGGAGGCTCAACCAATTTAACGATGCACCTGATTGCTATCGCTAAGGCCGCAGGTATTATGATTAATTGGGATGATTTCTCTGAATTATCCGCCATTATTCCCTTAATCTGTCGTATCTATCCGAACGGACAAGCGGATATCAACCAATTTCAAGCGGCAGGCGGAGTTGCCCTGCTTGTTCATCAGCTGCTATCAAAAGGCCTACTTCATCATGATGTTAATACCGTTGCTGGTTATGGCCTTTCACACTACACCTTGGAACCATGGCTAAATAATGGGCAGTTAGAGTGGCGTGATGGTGCCAAAACCTCTTTTGACTTACAAGTCATCGCAGATATTCATCACCCCTTTTCTCAGCATGGCGGCACAAAGGTACTCTCTGGTAACTTAGGACGTGCGGTAATGAAAACGTCCGCTATACCTGAAGAAAATCAAATAATTGAAGCGCCTGCCGTCGTATTTAATGATCAACACGCTATCCTCCCCCTTTTTGAATCCGGAGCATTGAATCGCGATTGTGTCATTATCGTTCGTTTCCAAGGCCCATCTGCAAATGGTATGCCTGAACTCCATAAATTAATGCCACCATTAGGTGTTTTAATGGACCGAGGCTATCAAGTCGCCTTGGTTACAGATGGTCGTTTATCTGGCGCATCAGGCAAAGTTCCATCAGCCATTCATGTCACTCCTGAAGCCAACAAAGGGGGCTTGCTCGCCAAAGTACAAGATGGAGATATGATACGTGTTAATGGTCTAACGGGTGAGCTAACGCTATTAGTCGATGAACATGAACTTGCGAAACGTCAAGCGTATCAACCTGATTTAAGTACCCAATATTCAGGTTGTGGCAGAGAACTATTTGGTGCACTGCGCCAGCATTGTTCGGGTGCGGAAGAAGGCGCTTGTAGTCTCAATTTTTAACTGTTTCAGTGGATTAGGAAAAGATTATGCAAAATTGGAAATTGTCGGCTGAGGATGTACTAAATACAGGTCCTGTCGTTCCCGTTATCGTCATTAATCAACTTGAGCACGCAATCCCTCTTGCAAAAGCACTCGTCAAAGGGGGGATTAAAGTACTCGAAGTGACGCTACGAACAGAATGTGCCATTGACGCGATTCGGCTTATCGCAAAAGAAGTTCCGGAAGCCATTATTGGTGCAGGCACTGTAATTAACGTTCAACAACTTGAAGCAGTCACCGAAGCTGGAGCGCAATTTGCTATTAGCCCAGGGCTAACGGAAGAGTTACTCTGTGCGGCAACTCAGGGCTGTATTCCTTTAATTCCAGGTATATCCACCGTTTCTGAATTAATGCTTGGAATGAATCATGGTTTGAAGGCGTTTAAGTTCTTTCCTGCTGAAGCTAATGGCGGAATTAAAGCTCTGCAAGCCATCGCTGGCCCGTTCCCGCAAGTAAAATTCTGCCCGACGGGAGGGATATCTCCTGCCAATTATCGCGATTACCTCGCATTAAAAAGCGTACTATGTATTGGCGGCTCATGGCTAGTGCCAGAGGATGCCTTGAAAGCCGGTGACTATCCGCGCATCACTCAATTAGCGGAAGAAGCCATTAAGGGCGCTAAGCTAGCATAAAATCTATACCGAGCCAGAGTTGATGACGACAGTGGCTCGGTATCTTAAGCTCAGTCACTATTTATACACACTTTTTCATGCGTAATACATCGGCAAAAGCGCAGTTCCTCTTGATACGCATAAACGTCCTCTATATGCCCACTACGGATCCTATTTTGTAAACTTTGCCAATATTCTGCCGTAAATAGATTTCCGTGCCGTTCTTGCAGATAGCCTCGTATTTTGGGGTCTTGGCATAAAAACAGCGCGAATTCCTCAGGAAAAACATCATGCTCTCCTACGCTATACCAAGGCTCTCCCGACAGCTCCTGCTCTGGATACATTGGCTCAGGGATACGTCGGAAATTCACCTCGGTCATATAACAAATTTCATCATAGTCATAAAAAACAACACGCCCATGCCGTGTCACGCCAAAGTTTTTAAACAACATATCACCAGGAAAAATATTCGCTGCGGCAAGCTGCTTGATTGCTTGACCGTATTCATCAATCACATGGCGTAATTCCGCTTCATTGGCATCATCCATATAAATATTGAGAGGCGTCATCTTTCTTTCCATATACAAATGACGGATCAATATTTTGTCTCCTAAATCTTCAATTAATGACGGAGTTTCCTTTCGCAACTCCTCCATTAACTCATCACTGATATAGCGTTTATCTATGATAAAATTTTCAAATTCTTGGGTATCGGCCATGCGACCAACTCTGTCATGCTCCTTCACCAACCGATAGCACTCCTGTACGCGCGCTCTTGTGACCTCTTTTTGGGGGGCAAACTCGTCTTTAATCAACTTAAATACCCGATCAAATGACGGTGAAGTGAACACCAACATCACCATTCCTTTAACCCCCGGCGCTATCGTAAATTGTTCTCGAGAAAAATTAATAAAAGCCAAGTATTCACGGTAATATTCTGTTTTACCATGCTTTTGGCAGCCAATTGCCATATACAACTCAGCAATGGATTTACTGGGTAAAATTTCTCTTAACCAAAAAACTAATGCCGCAGGAAAAGGGGCATATACCATAAAATAAGAGCGAGCAAACCCAAAAACAATACTTGCTTCGTCAAATCCCGTTAAACAGGTGTCCACATAAAGGCTATTATCAGCGTCATGGTGGATAGGTAATAAAAATGGATGAACCTCATCATTAATAACGAGTTTACCCACTAGCCAAGCCGCTTTATTTCGATAAAATAATTCATTAACTATATGAAAAGAAACGCTTTCATCTTGAATATTCGGGAAGCGGGAAATTAAGCTATCAACAATACATTGCACATCCCAATTTAAAGAACGCCACCGTAATCGTAATGGCAGCGCACTGAGTATCTCTTGTAACACAGTAAATAAACTGCCATTGACCAAATATTGCCGATCGAGTGGCCTGGGAAGATCACTAAAACGCCGTGCAGGTTGAGATGTGAATATAAACAAATTTTCTTGTGTCAGCTCGCGATGCTTAAACAGACGACAATACACTGAATTAAAAAAACTTTCCGCTATTTCAAAACGAGGGTAATTAGGTAACAGAGTGGTATAAACACGTTTGATGCTGGATAACATTTCCGGTGTTAATGACTGAACTAATCCCATAAATTGCAACTGAGCCACCACCAATCCAACATGATGGTCATAAAGTTGTATTCTTTGCTTCATCGCATCTTGGATTGCATGCCAATCAGCCCGCTCAAATCGTTCTTGTGCACCCGAGGTTATTTCTAAAAAACGACCATACTGAGCATCAAAACCCTGCAAGATTGTCTGAGCAATTATCTGTTCAGTCGATAGTGTCATAGTAGCTCCCGACAAAAAACGGCACTCGAAAGTGCCGAAAAAATAAAAAACAGATACACGTGAACAAAAGGAATCGATGTGTCACTTAGGCAAAAATTTGCCTTTTAGAACTGTTCTTCTTCTGTCGACCCCGTCAAGGCAGTGACTGACGATGTGCCACCTTGAATGACGGTTGTAACCTTATCAAAGTAACCCGTGCCCACCTCTTGTTGATGCGAAGAGAAAGTATATCCTTTATTAATAGCCGCAAATTCACGTTCTTGTACCTTCTCAACATAATGCTTCATTCCCTCTCCTTGCGCATATGCATGAGCTAAGTCAAACATGTTAAACCACATGCTATGAATCCCCGCTAAGGTGATAAATTGGAAACGGTACCCCATCGCTGAAAGTTCATCTTGGAAGCGTGCAATCGTTGCATCATCTAGATTCTTCTTCCAATTAAATGAAGGTGAACAGTTATAAGCCAATAATTTACCTGGGTATTTTGCATGAATCGCCTCAGCAAATTGGCGAGCAGCTTCCAAATCTGGCTTTGACGTTTCACACCAAACTAAATCGGCATATGGTGCATAAGCTAATCCACGGCTAATCGCTTGTTCGATCCCTGCTTTCGTACGGAAAAAGCCTTCATTGGTTCTTTCCCCTGTAATAAATTCAGCATCATAAGGATCACAGTCCGATGTTAAAAGATCAGCCGCATCCGCATCAGTTCTAGCGATCAGAATAGTTGCCACCCCTGAGACATCTGCTGCCAGTCGAGCGGCAACTAGTTTTTGTACCGCCTCTTGAGTTGGAACTAATACTTTTCCTCCCATATGGCCACACTTTTTAACCGCCGCTAGTTGATCTTCAAAGTGTACCGCCGCAGCCCCAGCTTCAATCATGCCTTTCATTAATTCAAAGGCATTAAGAACGCCACCAAAACCAGCTTCTGCATCAGCGACAATCGGTAAAAAGAAATCGATATATTCTTTATTTTCAGGTCCAATACCATTAGCCCACTGAATTTGATCCGCTCGACGGAACGTATTATTTATCTTTTTAACGACTGAAGGCACCGAATCTACGGGATATAACGATTGGTCAGGATACATACTTGAAGCCGTATTGGCATCCGCAGCGACTTGCCAACCAGAAAGATAGATAGCTTCAATGCCTGCTTTCGCTTGTTGTAATGCTTGACCGCCGGTTAATGCGCCCAACGCATTCACATAACCTTTTTTAGACTGGCCGTGAAGCTGCTCCCATAATCTTTGTGCTCCCTTGGTCGCAAGCGTATGTTCTGGGTTAACTGAACCACGCAGCTTCACCACTTCTTCAGCACTATAAGGGCGAGTAATGCCTTTCCAACGTGCTTTTTTCCATTCGTTCTCTAATTGGGTAATCTGCTCTGCGCGTGATATCGTCATGTTCGTATTCCTTATAATTTATGTAGGGTCTATGATGTTTTGTTCTATATTGATTACTGAATAAGTTGGTAGCCCGGCACAGTTAAAAATTCTATTAATTCATCCTGTGTTGTTATCCTGCGCATTAAATCTGCTGCTTCACGGAAACGACCATGTTGGAATTTTTGATCGCCAAGCTCTTGTTGAATGACTTGCAACTCTTCATCTAGCATCTCTTCAAACAGTGCTTTCGTGACTTTTTCACCATTTGAAAGTGACTTTCCATGACGTATCCATTGCCAAATAGAGGTACGAGATATTTCAGCCGTCGCGGCATCTTCCATCAAACCATAAATAGGTACACACCCATTCCCAGAGATCCAAGCTTCGATATATTGCACCGCAACACGGATATTGGCTCTCATACCAGCTTCAGTTCTCTCACCTTCACAAGGTTGTAATAGCTGTTGAGCACTAATCTCTTCATCGGATTCACGAGACACATCTAATTGATTTTTGCGTTCACCTAAAACGTGATTAAAAACGTCCATGACAGTGTCAGCCAATCCTGGATGTGCAACCCAAGAACCATCATGCCCATTGCGTGCTTCCAGCTCTTTATCCGCTTTAACTTTCGCTAAGATAGCCTTGTTTTCTTCCGCGTCTTTACTTGGAATAAAGGCCGACATGCCTCCCATCGCAAAAGCGCCTCTACGATGGCAGGTTTTAATTAATAAACGCGAATAAGCACTTAAAAAAGGTTGTGTCATCGTCACTACCTGACGATCAGGCAAGACTCTATCTGAATGCTCTTTTAATGTTTTGATATAACTAAAAATGTAATCCCAACGGCCACAGTTAAGCCCAACAATGTGATGACGCATGTGATATAAAATTTCATCCATTTGAAAAACAGCAGGCAGTGTTTCAATAAGAACGGTCGCTTTAATCGTTCCTCTTGGTAAACCAACGGTATCTTCAGCCGCGCTAAACACATCACTCCACCACTTAGCCTCTTGCCAAGACTCAAGTTTCGGTATGTAAAAATAAGGGCCACTTCCTTTTGCCAGTAACGCTGCATAGTTATGGAAAAAGTAGAGAGCGAAATCAAACAGGCCACCAGGAATTGGTTTTCCCTCAAGCAATACATGTTTTTCATCTAAATGCAGGCCACGCACACGGGCAATCAGGACTGCTGGATTAGATTTTAATTGGTAGACCTTTCCATTTTCATTGGTATAGGAGATATCCCCACGAATTGCATCTCTTAAATTTATTTGACCATCAATCAATTTATCCCATGACGGAGAAAGGGAATCTTCAAAGTCAGCCATAAAAACTTTTACATTGGCATTCAGTGCATTAATCACCATTTTGCGTTCAACAGGGCCAGTGATCTCGACTCGGCGATCACGCAAATCCTCAGGGATATTTTGAATTTTCCAGTCGGAATTTTTAATGGAATCACTTTCTGAAATAAAATCAGGTAACACGCCTGAGTCAATTTGCTGCTGTTTAACCTGCCGTTCTTTTAATAAAGATTCTCTTTTAGCTGAAAATTTTTCTGCAAGATCCGACAGAAAAGCGATAGCATCAGCCGTTAGCACCTCGCTATCTTGCTGATTAAAACTGTTTGTAAACGTTAATGTTGATGCTGATAACTGCTGGTCCATTAGTCAATCCTCATTCATGTCCGCCGATAGAATTAAGATTAACCTAAAATAAAAATAAATCAAAAACGGTTTCCATTTTATTTTAAAACCAACATAATCAATTGATAATAAACATAATTTAAATAAATTTAATTATGATTATACGTTCCCTTTTAAGATGATAAGATGTTAAACGTAAGTTAAATCAATGTGTTATAAGAATAACAACTCATTATCAATTTATCGTAAAAAACAAAAAAGCAGCCAATAAATGGCTGCTTTGATTCTTCCAAAAACACATAACTTAGTTTAACTAACTAAAAATACTTACAACTCACATTTAATACTCTTTTAAATCGCTATTTTACTAGAATATTGACTGTTTTTTAGTCTAAAGTAGGTTCCATATGGCTAAGATCAAAAGGTGTGATCTGATACACATAATAATTCAACCAATTAGAGAAAAGTAGGTGACCATGACTACGCCAGCTAACAATGGGATCCTTTTCCGGATCATTTTCTTTAAAATAATTACACGGTATTTTAGGTGAGAGGCCTGCATCCATATCACGCCAATATTCCTGAGCAAGGGTTTCGGCATCATATTCCGGATGACCTGTAACAAAAACCAGTCGTTTATCTTTCGATGCGAATAAATATGCGCCCGCTTCTTGTGAACTCGCCAATATTTCTAAATCGGTATACTCGCGAATAAGTTTTTCAGGAAAATCAGCATAACGTGAATGTGGTGCATAAAAAGAGCCATCAAATCCCCTTGTTAACAAGGCGAAAGGTTCAAGGGTATCATGCTGATAGATACCAGATAACTTTTCTTCTCGAGTCCATTTAGGGAGGTCATAAAGTACTTTAAGCGCCGCTTGCACAGCCCAGCAAACAAATAGGGTCGATGTCACATGATCCTTCGCCCAGTGAAGAACTTGTTCTATTTGTTCCCAATACGCCACATCACAAAACTCAACTAGGCCAAGGGGTGCACCCGTGACGATTAATCCATCAAAGTTTTGGTCTTTAATATCGTCAAAGTCACAATAAAACGTATCCAAATGTTCTGCTGGAGTATTTTTAGATTCTCGCTGGTCAATACGTAATAATTGAATATCGACTTGAAGCGGAGTATTCGATAGTAAACGTAAAAATTGGTTTTCAGTTTCAATCTTTTTAGGCATTAAGTTAAGCAGTAATACTTTCAAGGGACGGATCTCCTGAAGGCTTGCTCTTGTCGTTGTCATGACAAAAACATTTTCTTCTCGCAAGAAATTTACCGCGGGCAACTCATCTGGTAAACGAATTGGCATCCTTTATCCCCTTTTATACATTTATACGTTTAGACTTCTAGAATGCCAAACAATTTAACTAAAATTGCCCCCAATGTCGAGACTTTCACGACCAATTGAAATAATTTCAAGATATTAGATTAAATTCACTTCTCCTTATAAATATATAAGACTTATAATTAATTGATTATTAAAATATTATTATAAAAACCATCAGGTTATATAACTCAAAATTTATTAGAATTTGTATTTATATAATATGTAATTTATCGAATCTGGAAGAAGTAGCTGATTGGATAGAAAGATGGCAGGAAGGAGTGAGACTCGATGCTGTAGCGAATGATAAATAGCAATTAATAGCAGTAAAATGTAAGCGGCCAATCATCACTCATGCAACTCTACACCTATATCTCGTATGCGAACTAGCCCTCATAAAGGATGCGTGACTCGTTTATCGCTAACCGATATAGCAAGCAGGAATGGCATAAGATCAATAAACTGAATGGCTTTTACTTTATGAGTTGATTTTATTGATATTATTAGTTGTCGTATTTTAATAAAAGATGCAGAAAAAAACGCTTTAAACGACTTATTCATTCTTTAAATTAATTAATTTTCAAAAATTTAATTGTTAAAGTGTTAAAACTTACTTATAGATCGCTAAATTATTATCGATACTCAATAAATATTCGTCTCCTTCTATGGTCAGAATAATAAAAAACCATCTTCAACAAGAATGAGCTAAAGGTCGTCAATGACCTCTACCGCTATTTGACTCTCCCCTAACAGCCTCTGAGGCCAGAGCTTATAAGCTAGCGAGTTATTTACCTATAAGTTGATGAGATGGATATCGAGTACTCAGTATGATAAAGCGATCTAAACCATTATGTTATTTCGATACCGATTGCGATTCATAAAAATAAACACCAGTCATCCTATAAAATGGTCTCAACCATGAAAATAAGTCGAATAGTGAGCCATTCCTTTATCTCTACTCAATGTATTGGCCATCAATATGCGGTTCGCTGGTGCAGGATTGGTGAGGAAGTGCCGTGGATGGGGTTGGTGGTGACAGTAAGGCAGAAGGATGATAAAACGGTATCACATCCCCCAAACGCAAAAAAGCCACCCATCGGGTGGCTTTCTCACTAATTTAATGTCTGGCAGTTCCCTACTCTCACATGGGGAGACCCCACACTACCATCGGCGCTACGGCGTTTCACTGCTGAGTTCGGCATGGGGTCAGGTGGGACCACCGCGCTATTGCCGCCAGACAAATTCGGTTTTTGTTCCCGTCGGCTTGCACCAACCAGAACAGCAATCTTGAACAAGCTAATTTCTCACACTCTGCGTGCGCTTCACAACGTTCTCTCTAAAACACCTTCGGTGTTGTCAGGTTAAGCCTCACGGTTCATTAGTACTGGTTAGCTCAACGTATCGCTACGCTTACACACCCAGCCTATCAACGTCTTAGTCTTAAACGTTCCTTTAGGACCCTTAAAGAGTCAGGGAAGACTCATCTCAAGGCAAGTTTCCCGCTTAGATGCTTTCAGCGGTTATCTCTTCCGCACTTAGCTACCGGGCAGTGCCATTGGCATGACAACCCGAACACCAGTGGTGCGTCCACTCCGGTCCTCTCGTACTAGGAGCAGCCCCTTTCAATCTTCCAACGCCCACGGCAGATAGGGACCGAACTGTCTCACGACGTTCTAAACCCAGCTCGCGTACCACTTTAAATGGCGAACAGCCATACCCTTGGGACCTACTTCAGCCCCAGGATGTGATGAGCCGACATCGAGGTGCCAAACACCGCCGTCGATATGAACTCTTGGGCGGTATCAGCCTGTTATCCCCGGAGTACCTTTTATCCGTTGAGCGATGGCCCTTCCATTCAGAACCACCGGATCACTAAGACCTACTTTCGTACCTGCTCGAGCCGTCACTCTCGCAGTCAAGCTGGCTTATGCCTTTGCACTAACCGCATGATGTCCGACCATGCTTAGCCAACCTTCGTGCTCCTCCGTTACTCTTTGGGAGGAGACCGCCCCAGTCAAACTACCCACCAGACACTGTCCGCACCCCAGATAATGGGGCCACGTTAGAACATCAAACATTAAAGGGTGGTATTTCAAGGTTGGCTCCATGCAGACTGGCGTCCACACTTCAAAGCCTCCCACCTATCCTACACATCAAGGCTCAATGTTCAGTGTCAAGCTATAGTAAAGGTTCACGGGGTCTTTCCGTCTTGCCGCGGGTACACTGCATCTTCACAGCGAGTTCAATTTCACTGAGTCTCGGGTGGAGACAGCCTGGCCATCATTACGCCATTCGTGCAGGTCGGAACTTACCCGACAAGGAATTTCGCTACCTTAGGACCGTTATAGTTACGGCCGCCGTTTACTGGGGCTTCGATCAAGAGCTTCTCCTTACGGATAACCCCATCAATTAACCTTCCAGCACCGGGCAGGCGTCACACCGTATACGTCCACTTTCGTGTTTGCACAGTGCTGTGTTTTTAATAAACAGTTGCAGCCAGCTGGTATCTGCGACTGGCTTCAGCTCCATCCGCGAGGGACTTCACCTAGCGCCAGCGTGCCTTCTCCCGAAGTTACGGCACCATTTTGCCTAGTTCCTTCACCCGAGTTCTCTCAAGCGCCTGAGTATTCTCTACCTGACCACCTGTGTCGGTTTGGGGTACGATTAATGATAATCTAGAGCTTAGAGGCTTTTCCTGGAAGCGGGGCATGAGCTACTTCGCCACCGTAGTGACTCGTCATCAGACCTCAGCATGTAGTGAACCGGATTTGCCTAATTCACCTGCCTACATCCTTAAACCGGGACAACCGTCGCCCGGCCAGCCTAGCCTTCTCCGTCCCCCCATCGCAATTATCACCAGTACAGGAATATTAACCTGTTTCCCATCGACTACGCATTTCTGCCTC
Source organism: Providencia sp. PROV080 (assembly GCF_033688105.1). Classification (NCBI taxonomy): domain Bacteria; kingdom Pseudomonadati; phylum Pseudomonadota; class Gammaproteobacteria; order Enterobacterales; family Morganellaceae; genus Providencia; species Providencia sp. PROV080. The sequence continues at coordinate 437,759 of NZ_CP096346.1, read as the reverse complement.
GCCTTAGGGGTCGACTCACCCTGCCCCGATTAACGTTGGACAGGAACCCTTGGTCTTCCGGCGTGCGGGTTTTTCACCCGCATTATCGTTACTTATGTCAGCATTCGCACTTCTGATACCTCCAGCATGCCTCGCAGCACACCTTCGCAGGCTTACAGAACGCTCCCCTACCCAACAACATCTAAATGTCGCTGCCGCAGCTTCGGTGCATGGTTTAGCCCCGTTACATCTTCCGCGCAGGCCGACTCGACCAGTGAGCTATTACGCTTTCTTTAAATGATGGCTGCTTCTAAGCCAACATCCTGGCTGTCTGAGCCTTCCCACTTCGTTTCCCACTTAACCATGACTTTGGGACCTTAGCTGGCGGTCTGGGTTGTTTCCCTCTTCACGACGAACGTTAGCACCCGCCGTGTGTCTCCCGTGATAACATTCTTCGGTATTCGTAGTTTGCATCGGGTTGGTAAGTCGGGATGACCCCCTAGCCGAAACAGTGCTCTACCCCCGAAGATGAGTTCACGAGGCGCTACCTAAATAGCTTTCGGGGAGAACCAGCTATCTCCCGGTTTGATTGGCCTTTCACCCCCAGCCACAAGTCATCCGCTAATTTTTCAACATTAGTCGGTTCGGTCCTCCAGTTAGTGTTACCCAACCTTCAACCTGCCCATGGCTAGATCACCGGGTTTCGGGTCTATACCCTGCAACTTAATCGCCCAGTTAAGACTCGGTTTCCCTACGGCTCCCCTATACGGTTAACCTTGCTACAGAATATAAGTCGCTGACCCATTATACAAAAGGTACGCAGTCACCCCATCCTCAAATGTCCCGCTTGTCTTTGCGGCCAATCTTTCCCGATTTTTTAACTTCCGCTGCTCGTGTACTTCTATGTACACTGCGCTGCGGCTTGAAAAAATCAGCCAATCTTGTTTGCAAATCCTGCGCTGTTCTTGTGGTGGTTGTTTAAACCCTCACTCAATTGCCGAGGCACTTGAGTGATGGGGCTCCCACTGCTTGTACGTACACGGTTTCAGGTTCTATTTCACTCCCCTCGCTGGGGTTCTTTTCGCCTTTCCCTCACGGTACTGGTTCACTATCGGTCAATCAGGAGTATTTAGCCTTGGAGGATGGTCCCCCCATATTCAGACAGGATAACACGTGTCCCGCCCTACTCGTCGAGTTCACAACACCAACACCTTCGGATACGGGGCTATCACCCTTTACTGCCGGACTTTCCAGACCGTTCTCCTGATGCTGATGCTGATTAAGACTCTGGGCTGCTCCCCGTTCGCTCGCCGCTACTAGGGGAATCTCGGTTGATTTCTTTTCCTCGAGGTACTGAGATGTTTCAGTTCCCTCGGTTCGCCTCGTTTGACTATGGATTCATCAAACGATAGTGCAACGAATTGCACTGGGTTTCCCCATTCGGACATCGTCGGCTATAGCGGTTCATATCACCTTACCGACGCTTTTCGCAGATTAGCACGTCCTTCATCGCCTCTGATTGCCTAGGCATCCACCGTGTACGCTTAGTCGCTTAACCTCACAACCCGAAATTGTTTCAACGATCACCTAACTGTCATTGCTGTGCGTGGTGAAATTCTTTGTTGCGCGGTGCTCGTCATGCTCACGTACCAATGTACGCTGCGCTGACTGCGCTCCTACGCCGCGAATTTCACACTGCTCGCTCATGCCACTCGTTTGAATGATCGAAAATTTCAGGTTTGAAATTTTGAGAGACTCTCACATTGTTTAAGCGATAAACAATGTGCGTTGTTTCAATTTTCAGCTTGTTCCAGATTGTTAAAGAGCATAATTGTTAAACTAACTCAGTGAATTAGTTTAATCATTATTGAGGACATCGTCTTTCACTCGATATCGGCGCAATTGGCGTCCCCTAGGGGATTCGAACCCCTGTTACCGCCGTGAAAGGGCGGTGTCCTAGGCCTCTAGACGAAGGGGACACGAAATATTGCACAACCATGTTGTGGCCTATTTCATGCAAGCCTTACCCTTTGGTAAGTCTCCCACGTATAGCCTATTGCTCTACTTTTCATCAGACAATCTGTGTGAACACTTCACAGGAACACTTCAATGGTAAGGAGGTGATCCAACCGCAGGTTCCCCTACGGTTACCTTGTTACGACTTCACCCCAGTCATGGATCACAAAGTGGTAAGCGCCCTCCCGAAGGTTAAGCTACCTACTTCTTTTGCAACCCACTCCCATGGTGTGACGGGCGGTGTGTACAAGGCCCGGGAACGTATTCACCGTAGCATTCTGATCTACGATTACTAGCGATTCCGACTTCATGGAGTCGAGTTGCAGACTCCAATCCGGACTACGACGTACTTTATGAGTTCCGCTTGCTCTCGCGAGGTCGCTTCTCTTTGTATACGCCATTGTAGCACGTGTGTAGCCCTACTCGTAAGGGCCATGATGACTTGACGTCATCCCCACCTTCCTCCGGTTTATCACCGGCAGTCTCCTTTGAGTTCCCGACCGAATCGCTGGCAACAAAGGATAAGGGTTGCGCTCGTTGCGGGACTTAACCCAACATTTCACAACACGAGCTGACGACAGCCATGCAGCACCTGTCTCAGAGTTCCCGAAGGCACCAAAGCATCTCTGCTAAGTTCTCTGGATGTCAAGAGTAGGTAAGGTTCTTCGCGTTGCATCGAATTAAACCACATGCTCCACCGCTTGTGCGGGCCCCCGTCAATTCATTTGAGTTTTAACCTTGCGGCCGTACTCCCCAGGCGGTCGATTTAACGCGTTAGCTCCGGAAGCCACGCCTCAAGGGCACAACCTCCAAATCGACATCGTTTACAGCGTGGACTACCAGGGTATCTAATCCTGTTTGCTCCCCACGCTTTCGCACCTGAGCGTCAGTCTTTGTCCAGGGGGCCGCCTTCGCCACCGGTATTCCTCCACATCTCTACGCATTTCACCGCTACACATGGAATTCTACCCCCCTCTACAAGACTCTAGCTGACCAGTCTTAGATGCCATTCCCAGGTTAAGCCCGGGGATTTCACATCTAACTTAATCAACCGCCTGCGTGCGCTTTACGCCCAGTAATTCCGATTAACGCTTGCACCCTCCGTATTACCGCGGCTGCTGGCACGGAGTTAGCCGGTGCTTCTTCTGTCGGTAACGTCAATCGTTGATGATATTAGCATCAACGCCTTCCTCCCGACTGAAAGTACTTTACAACCCTAGGGCCTTCTTCATACACGCGGCATGGCTGCATCAGGCTTGCGCCCATTGTGCAATATTCCCCACTGCTGCCTCCCGTAGGAGTCTGGGCCGTGTCTCAGTCCCAGTGTGGCTGATCATCCTCTCAGACCAGCTAGGGATCGTCGCCTAGGTGAGCCATTACCCCACCTACTAGCTAATCCCATATGGGTTCATCCGATAGCGCAAGGCCCGAAGGTCCCCTGCTTTGCTCCTTAGAGATTATGCGGTATTAGCCACCGTTTCCAGTAGTTATCCCCCTCTATCGGGCAGATCCCCATACATTACTCACCCGTCCGCCGCTCGTCAGCGAGAAGCAAGCTTCCCCTGTTACCGCTCGACTTGCATGTGTTAGGCCTGCCGCCAGCGTTCAATCTGAGCCATGATCAAACTCTTCAATTAAAAGTAGTCTGATGCTCAAAGAATTAAACTGTTTATCAATTCGCTTCTTTTCGGCTAACATTGTCGGCTTCGCTCCGCTTTCCTCGCCGTACTTCAGTACTGTCTCGGAAATGCTCACTCGCCTTCGCGTTATCCTTCCACAATCGAATTGCACATTGTTAGTTCATATATGAATTAACGTGTTAGTCACTCTTCAAGACTTAAAATCAAATATTTTTTTGATAGTGTCCTGTGAGTGCCCACACAGATTGTCTGATAAATTGTTAAAGAGCGTTGCGACTTTATCTTTCGATATTAACCGTTTAGGTTGTTGTCGCGAGGTGTCGTATACTACGTTTTTCTGTCAGAAAGTCAAGTGATTATTTTCAACTTTTTCTCTCTTTTTCACCTCAGTCATCACGAGGGTTTCTTTTTCAACCTGACCACCGAAGCGGTTTGTCGTGACAACGGATGCGCATTATAGGGAGTCAGGAAATTCTGGCAACTCTTTTTTTCACTTTTTTGTTTGATTGATGCATTCCACAGCAAAACACCCCCTTATACAGTCTTATTCACAATGTTATCCACAATCATAAAAATAATTAAAATATAACGCGCATTACGCAAACGTTTGCGTTACAATTAGCCTGAAAATTCATCGTTGATTTTGTTTTTATGTTCTGAAATTGTTAGTAGGTTATCTCTATCTATTACGATGTTGATGCATTTAAGCGATGGCAACACACAATAGATATATATAAGAAGAGTCATTTTACTCTTTCCACTAACTCTTACGGTTTTATTGCTTTCTTATCCAAGGGATCTATCTCATGCAACAGCTTCGTCCTATTCGTCGTGCCCTTCTCAGTGTTTCTGATAAAACAGGTGTTGTTGAATTCGCTAAGGCGCTTTCTCAGCGAGGTGTTGAACTGCTCTCTACCGGTGGAACCGCAAAACTGCTTGCAGAGTCAGGGTTAAACGTTACCGAAGTTTCAGACTATACGGGGTTCCCTGAAATGATGGATGGGCGAGTAAAAACACTACACCCTAAAGTGCATGGCGGTATTTTAGGCCGCCGAGGTATAGATGATGCTATCATGCAACAGCATGCTATCGAGCCGATAGATATGGTCGTTGTAAATTTATATCCATTCGCACAAACAGTTGCCAAACCTAATTGCACTTTAGAAGATGCTGTTGAGAACATCGATATTGGTGGGCCAACAATGGTTCGCTCTGCGGCTAAAAACCATAAAGATGTCGCGATTGTTGTTAACTGCCTTGATTACGAAAAAATCATAGAAGAACTCGATAATCACGATAATTCATTAAATTGGTCCACACGTTTTGACCTTGCAATTAAAGCATTCGAACATACCGCTGCGTATGACAGCATGATTGCTAACTATTTTGGTGAGCTAGTCGCTCCTTATTATGGTGATACAACACAGCCTTCCGGACGCTTTCCTCGTACCTTGAATTTAAATTTCATTAAAAAACAAGATATGCGCTATGGCGAAAACAGCCATCAAGATGCCGCTTTCTATATAGAAGAAAATCCTCAAGAAGCGTCTATCGCAACAGCGACACAGATCCAAGGCAAGGCATTGTCTTATAATAATATAGCGGACACAGATGCCGCTTTGGAATGCGTAAAATCTTTTGAAGAGCCTGCGTGTGTGATAGTCAAACACGCTAACCCTTGTGGTGTTGCAATCGGTAACAACATCCACGCGGCGTATGAACGTGCATTTAAAACCGATCCAACTTCGGCTTTTGGTGGCATTATCGCATTTAACCGTATGCTAGATAAAACGACCGCCGAAGCCATTATTGAACGTCAATTCGTTGAAGTCATTATCGCGCCAACCGTTGCAGACGATGCGCTTTCTATATTAGCAACAAAGCAAAATGTTCGAGTTCTGACCTGTGGAGAGTGGAATAAACCTATTGCGGGGCTAGATTTCAAACGTGTTAATGGCGGTTTGCTAGTACAAGATCGTGATTTAGGCATGGTTCAGGCCGATGAGCTACGTGTAGTCACAAAACGTCAACCGACTGAACGTGAATTAAAAGATGCTATGTTCTGCTGGAAGGTGGCTAAATTTGTGAAGTCCAATGCGATTGTGTATGCCAAAAACGATATGACAATTGGAATTGGTGCAGGCCAAATGAGTCGAGTCTACTCAGCCAAAATAGCGGGTATCAAAGCCGCCGATGAAGGCTTAGAAGTCGCAGGTTGTGCAATGGCATCCGATGCCTTTTTTCCATTCCGAGATGGTATTGATGCAGCAGCAGCAGTTGGTGTCACTTGCGTGATCCAGCCTGGAGGCTCTATTCGCGATAACGAAGTCATTGATGCCGCTAACGAACATGGTATTGCCATGATTTTCACGAATATGCGTCATTTCCGCCATTAATTTAACGTAGGGTAACAGTATGAATATTTTAATTATTGGTGGTGGCGGCCGCGAACATGCTTTAGCGTGGAAAGCGGCACAATCTCCGCTTGCAGATAAAGTTTATGTCGCTCCAGGTAATGCAGGTACTGCATTAGAACCATCACTGGAAAATGTTGCTATTTCTGCAACTGATATTGATGGTTTATTAACGTTTGCAAAAGAAAAGCAAATTGGCTTAACCATTGTTGGGCCTGAGGCGCCTTTAGTACTTGGGGTGGTTGACGCATTTCAAAAAGCAGGCCTAACCATTTTTGGGCCGACTCAAGGAGCGGCTCAGCTAGAAGGCTCTAAGGCTTTTACTAAGGACTTCTTAGCTCGCCATAATATCCCAACCGCTGCCTATCAAAATTTTACCGAGGTAGAACCAGCATTAGCCTACTTAGATAGAGTCGGTGCCCCCATCGTAATTAAAGCCGATGGACTTGCTGCGGGTAAAGGTGTGATCGTCGCGATGACGCTCGAAGAAGCTAAAGATGCCGTACAGGATATGCTCGCGGGTAATGCATTTGGTGATGCAGGTCATCGTATCGTTATTGAGGAATTCCTTGATGGCGAAGAAGCCAGTTTTATCGTCATGGTGGATGGTGAAAATGTTATTCCTATGGCAACCAGTCAAGATCACAAACGTGTTGGTGATGGTGATACCGGATTGAATACTGGCGGTATGGGGGCATATTCCCCCGCTCCTGTTGTGACAGATGAGATCCACCAACGCGTTATGGAACAAGTTATCTATCCAACAGTGCAAGGGATGGATGCAGAAGGTCATCGCTATCAAGGTTTCCTCTATGCAGGACTCATGATTGACAAAGCAGGCAATCCAAAAGTTATCGAGTTTAACTGCCGTTTTGGTGATCCTGAAACTCAGCCAATTATGATGCGTCTACAATCTGATCTCGTTGAATTATGTCTTGCTGGCGCAAAAGGTGAGTTAGCAGGTAAGGGTTCATCATGGGATGAGCGCCCTGCATTAGGCATTGTTATTGCTGCGGGTGGTTACCCTGGCGACTATCGTAACGGTGATGTGATCCTCGGTTTACCAACCGAAGAAGCGACAGATAGCAAAGTGTTCCATGCGGGAACAAAACTGAAAGATGGCGATGTCGTGACGGCTGGCGGGCGCGTACTGTGTGTTACAGCCCTCGGTAATGATATTGCTCAAGCCCAGCAAAAAGCCTATCAAGCCGCGGCAAATATCCATTGGGATGGCAGTTTTTACCGTAAAGATATTGGCTATCGTGCCATTGCACGTTTGAAGTAACGACCACAAAAAACTCAGTCCATTAAGCTGATAAACAGGTTTCAACAAAACCGCTTTATCAGCTTTTTTATTGTATTTCTGTTTTTGTTTCTAACAGACAAAAGCTCTCAGTATTTCGTTGCCTAACTAGGCGGCACAGTAACTTATCTTCAGGAGTATACACAGGTATGTGACTGGGGGGGTGAGTTGCTGAAGCCAACAACGTGAGAATGCGAAAGACGACAAGCGGTGAGATTACAATGAATCTTTACTAGGTTGCCAGCGACAAAAATCTGTATCTGCTACCATCAAAAGCTGATTTCCTTCGGGCGATTCCAACCAAGCAATATTTAATTGCTTATGCCATACCTTTGCCCGATTTTCTAACCAATTCTGAGCATAAGGCTCAAAGATGACTTTTTTGGTATCGCCTTCACAAGTAACCACTTTGTCTTGTGACCAGTGACCTTGATACAACTTAACATCACCAACAACTAGGGCTGTATTAATATCGAGAATACGTTTCGCTTCAAAACGCCAGCGGATAATATCATCAGACGACAGGGCTGTTTTGCGATCTTTTTCTACGCGTTGCATAAAAACGACATCATCGTTTTTATCAAAGCGAAGCTGTTCCATGATTTCTTGTTCGCCTGCATTTAAGATCTGGCTACGGATTTGCCAAAGCTGACCTGAACGGTATTCAAAGAAATTAACTGAGGTATCGGTGCCTTTATAGGGGCTGTAAACCACCATTAGCACTTGAGGATCATGTTTAGCATCGTTCAGACGCCACATACGGATTACGCCATTATCAGCGATAAATCCACTTGCACTAAATTCTGGGAAGTTAGAGCGAGAAGAACAGGCGCTGAGCATTGAGAGTGCTCCCAATACCAGCAACCCTTTCCGAATGAACAAAAGGGGTCGTAGTCTCCCCCTCCTGATAATTCTTGTTTGCAACTTTCTTATTTTACCGCTTCTTTCAGTGCTTTACCGGCAGAGAAAGCAGGAACGTTAGTTGCTGGGATAGTGATTTCTTCGCGAGTTTGCGGGTTACGACCGGTACGCTCTGCACGGTGGCTGACTTTGAAAGTACCGAAACCGACCAGTTGTACTTGCTCGCCTTTTTTCAGCGTTTCTGAGATAGCATTCAGTGTTGATTCTAATGCTGCTTTTGCCTGTACTTTAGTCAGATCTGCTGATTCTGCGATAGCATCAACTAATTCAGTCTTGTTCATAAATTATCCTTACACAGTGTGTTTATCGTTTGCAAAGCATCGAGTGCGTCGGATATGCCAAATTGACAGCCCCTGATACACGCCCCCGATAGCCACTTCTCTTCTTGCCCCTAAATGTAGACCAGTCTAGGGGCAAATGTGAAGTCTTAGTCATCAGCATTACTGCTCTAAGTCACGTTTTATCAATGAAAACGCGAAAATTAGCTGATTGCAATGCCAATATTACTGACTCCCGCCTCGCGGAGGTCAGCTTTTAATCCATTAATTAACTCTAAGTCTCGCTCTTCACAGGCAGCCAGTAAACGGAAAATTTCCCACTGGATATCCCATTCTTCCTCAACAGAGGATAATTCTTTTAGTTCCTGCTCTGACATTTCCTTTCCGGCTTGCGTCATTTCGAGCATAGCAACGGTACGAATCGACACTTCACTAACCGCAATAGCATGACTCAGGGTTTCACCGCTTAATTTAGAGTGAATGACTTCGCCTAAGGCAATACAAGCATCAATCGCTGGATAAACGCCATACATGTCAAAATCATCAGCAGATGGGATGATTTCCTCTAATTTTTCTAACTGATTGTCGAAATTAATTTTGCTATCTTTTACGACCAGTGTTTCCCAAACCAAATCAAGTATGGCGCGGTAAACTTTTGCATCAGCAAACGAACTTTGTTGGCAAAACATTTGAAAGTTGGGGTACATTCTTTCGCACAAGCATGCCATAAAAGTAACATGTTGCCAGCTTTCTAGTTTTTCCAACCTCAAATGAATGGGATTTCTTAACATAATTTCTGACTCATCAATCTTAATGCTTCGCAGTTTACCTGAAAATCGGACAATGCCACATATTTTGCTGATAATTAGCTAGATTTCCCTTTCATTCGCTCAAAAAACGCTCGATTCGAGGCAATTCCATCCGCAAAACGTGTTGGCTCTGGGAGTCTGTAGCCCTTCAAACAACCTTCGACCCATTTTAAGGAGGAGTCAACACTCACTTTGTGACCTGGCGAAATAAACAGTGGGTTACAACGCTTTTTGCTTCTCAGCACCCATCCAAGTGGTTCTTCTCCATGGGTCAGTGGTTGGACACTGTCTTTTTCCTCATCGACCAATTTATAGTCGCCATACAATCGACTTTTAGCAACCCCGATTGTGGGAATATCAACCTGTAAGCCAAAATGGCATGCAACACCAAAACGTCGAGGATGAGCGATTCCTTGCCCATCAACTAACACTAATTCAGGTTTATGATTGAGTTGTTCCCAAGCCGCTACCAACCCGGGCACTTCACGAAAAGAGAGTAATCCAGGGATATAAGGTAACTGAGTCGGTATTCGTGCAATCTGATATTCAACCAATTGTAAGTCGGGCCAAGATAAAACCGCTATCACCGCACGTGTGATAGCGCCTTGTTGTTCAAAACCAACATCGGCTCCACCAATCAAAGTCGGTTGTAAATCCTCATCACGTAATACAACCCGTTGTGCGTTTTCTATTTGCTGTTGTCGCAACAAGTGGGTATCTATTGTCATGGTGAACTCAATACTAAATATGATTAACGATTAATGATAGAAGATAACAGCGTACTTACAAGAATATATCAGTACGCTGTTTAAAAACCGATCAACTATTGATGGTATTGACGTGAAAAACGATGAACGGCTTCTACGAATGCTCCCGCATGCTCAGGCGGAACATCTTGATGAATACCATGGCCTAAGTTAAAGACATGCCCATTACCTTGACCAAAGCCCGCAAGTATATTTTTAACTTCTTCTTCGATACGCGGTACTGGCGCATATAACATTGATGGATCCATATTGCCCTGCAATGCAACTTTATCACCAACACGACGGCGCGCATCGGCAATTTCCGTTGTCCAATCCAATCCTAAAGCATCACAACCCGTTGCCGCCATCTCTTCTAGCCATTGCCCGCCCCCCTTTGTAAATAACGTCACAGGGACACGGCGACCTTCGTTTTCACGCTGTAGGCCATCAATGATCTTATGCATATAGTGGAGCGAGAATTGTTGGTAATCACGCTTTGTCAGTACACCACCCCATGTGTCAAAGATCATCACCGATTGAGCACCCGCACGAATTTGCGCATTTAAATATAAAATAACGCTATCCGCTAGCTTATCGAGCAATAAGTGAAGGGCATTTGGCTCTCCATACATCATTTTTTTGATTTTAGTGAATGCTTTACTGCTTCCACCTTCAATCATGTAAGTGGCAAGGGTCCAAGGACTTCCCGAAAAACCAATAAGAGGTACATCGCCATTCAGCGCTTTACGGATCGCTCTAACCGCATCCATCACATAACCCAGTTCCATTTCAGGGTCAGGTACAGGAATCTTTTTAATATCACTCAGGCTCGTAATGGGCTTTTTGAAACGAGGACCTTCCCCTGTCTCAAAATAGAGACCAAGCCCCATTGCATCGGGAATAGTCAGAATATCAGAAAAGAGAATTGCAGCATCTAATGGAAAACGGCGTAATGGCTGAAGTGTCACTTCACAGGCCAGTTCAGTGTTTTTGCACAGAGAAATAAAATCACCAGCCTGTGCGCGAGTTGCTTTGTACTCCGGTAGGTAACGCCCTGCTTGACGCATCATCCATACAGGGGTGGTATCTACAGGCTGACGTAGCAAGGCACGTAGATAGCGGTCATTTTTCAACTCAGTCATTATTTACTCCATTATAATCAGTGGCCGCCGCAAATGGCTAAGGGTGACACTCGTATACTCCAAAAATTTGAGATGCTGCTAAGCAACAAGAGGGTGAGTCACTCGATCATTGATAGTTATACAACGCAAACACATGAACATAGTCAACAACACGACAACTTGAAGCAAGCTCAGTATATCATGTTAAAGATAACAATATCAGCGCCTAGGCAATTTAGGCGCTCAATAGTCCTCTTGGCGACAGAGTGCCACGGTATCCTCAATTAAACGTCTCGCAATAGTGTCACTCGGAGGGATTTTCGGTAAATTGTTGTAGTGATACCACCCAGCACTGACTAATTCCTTCGGATCAACGTTGATTTCACCGCTTTCATAATCGGCAAGAAACCCCATCATCAAAGAGTGTGGAAATGGCCAAGGCTGAGAAGACACATAGCGAATATGGCGAACTTTGATACCACTTTCTTCCATGACTTCGCGCGCAACAGCTTCTTCTAATGTTTCACCGACTTCAACAAACCCCGCAAGCACAGTAAAGAGAGGGTTTTGAGTATGGCGACGATGCTGAGCCAGTAATATGTGGTCATCACGACGAATAGCGACAATAATGCAAGGAGCAATTTGTGGATAGTAGCGCTCATGACAATGGTCACAAAGACATGCCCATTCGGTTGTACTATGGCGCATCGCCGTTCCACAGTATCCACAATAGCGATGTGAACGGTAAAATTCCGCGAGTTGTACCCCTCTTCCTGCTAAACGAAACAACCCTTCATCTTGTGAAGCGACCAAACGAGGCGATGCCATATCTGCTGGCATTTTTTCAGCAATCAGCCAAACGGTTTCACCTTGCCACTCACCAATCGGCGTTGCAATTTTTCCGGATAATAACCAGTCACTTGCCGTTCCATGCGGCACATCGCCTTGTGGTAGCCATAAACGCCCAGCAAAACAAACAAACCACCAGCCTTGCTCTGTTCCAACTAATGTTACTTTTTTCATTTTTCACATCTTTTATTGATATAAACAATTTTTACTCTTTCTCTATTAAATATCTGGAGGAGCAACTAGGCAACCTGTAAATGAAGCATCACACTATCGCTGCTAGTGAAAAAGGGAGCGTGCACGCCGTCAATCCATGATCTATACGCTGTCGGTAGTTAACGTCATGAATGGATGTAAAAACGCGTGGCCTAATACGATGTAATGCGTCATTTTTAGTGGTTATTTTTGACACTTTTTAGACAATTTCTTCCACAAAATATCGAAAAAGTGTCACAAAACCGTCAACTCACTGTCACGTTAGAAAATTAGCATGCTAATTAACCAATACGCCTCCACTATAGTGAGAAGAAAATGAAAGCGATCGTACCTGCTGTTTTGATTTCTCTAACAACATCAAGCCTTGCTTTAGCGAATGATGCTGATTTAACCCCATTAATTAATGCAGCCAAACAAGAAGGACAAGTTTACAGTGTTGGTATGCCAGACACTTGGGCTAACTGGAAAGGAACTTGGCAAGATCTCGAAAAAACCTACGGATTGAAACATCAAGATACGGACATGAGCTCTGCACAAGAAATTGCAAAGTTTGCCGCAGAGAAAAACAACGCCACTGCCGATATTGGTGATGTGGGTGCATCATTTGGCCCTGTTGCCGTACTAAAAGGGGTTACTCAGCCTTACAAACCTACCACATGGTCACAAATTCCTGATTGGGCAAAAGATAAAGAGGGTCACTGGGCCCTCGCTTATACTGGAACGATCGCCTTTATGATTAACAACGATCTCGTCAAAGATGCCCCAAAAAGTTGGGATGATCTATTGAAAGGCAAATATAGAGTGACTGTGGGTGATGTGGGTATTGCCGCCCAAGCGAATAATGCTGTCTTAGCCGCTGCTTTTGCTCGTGGTGGTGATGAAAACAATTTACAGCCTGCTATCGAGTTTTTTGGTGAATTAGCCAAACAAAAACGTCTATCCGTTAATGATCCTACGGTCGCCAATATCGAAAAAGGCGAAGTTGAAGTTGGTATCCTCTGGGATTTCAATGCGCTAAATTATCGTGACCAAATCAATCGTGATCGTTTTACGGTTGTCATTCCCTCTGATGGCTCTGTTATTTCTGGCTACACCACCATCATTAATAAATATGCAAAAAACCCTAATGCAGCAAAATTAGCGCGTGAATTTATCTTTAGTGACAAGGGACAAATCAATTTAGCGGAAGGTTATGCGCGTCCTATTCGTGCCGAATATCTAACATTACCCGATGATATTAAAGCTAAATTGTTACCGGATGAACAATATAAGAATGTGCACCCCATTAAAGATGCCGAAGGGTGGGAAAAATCTTCTCGCACATTACCCAAAATGTGGCAACAACAAGTCTTAATTCACCAGCAATAATGTGCCTTTAGGAATAAAATTTCTCATGTCTGATAAAGTTATACTTGTTGTCCTTGACGGCCTAACCTATTCAGTAGCCCATGATTGCATGGGCTATCTCAATGCATTGATTGAAGCTGACCAAGCCACGCTTTATAAAATGGAGAGTGAGTTGCCCTCGATGTCTCGGCCTCTATATGAATGCATTTTGACGGGGATTTCTCCTGCAAATAGCGGCATTGTCAATAATGACATCATACGTTTATCCCACTTTGAAAGTATTTTTTCACTTGCACGAAAAGCAGAAAAAACCACTGCCGCTGCGGCCTATTATTGGGTTAGTGAACTGTACAATAGAGCGCCTTTTGTCGCCACTCGAGACCGCTTTACTTGCGATACACAACTCGCAATTCAATATGGCTGCTTTTATCAAGCGGATCATTACCCCGATGATCATCTGTTCGTCGATGCTGAATATCTACGTACCCAATATCATCCTGATTTCTTATTGATCCATCCAATGAATATTGATGATACCGGCCATAAATTCGGACTGGACTCCTCACAATATCGTAATAGTGCACGGAAGGCGGATATTATCCTCGCAAATTATCTCCCAACATGGATTGAGCAAGGCTATCAAATCATCATTACCAGCGATCATGGTATGAATAAGGATCATAGCCATGGCGGCATACTCCCAGAAGAACGACATGTTCCATTGTTTGTTATTGGGGATAAGTTTTCACATCATGCGCAATGCCATATTGAACAAACCGCGCTCTGTGGAACCATTTGTACTCTACTCAATATTGATCATGCAGATAAACAAGTCTGTAACGAATTATTGGTAGGAGGTAACTAATGGCGGATGTTAGCCCCCCTTGTGAGCAAGCCAGCTCCCCGCTGGGGAGAATACTGATGGGCAAAAAATGTTTCTCGCGTTTGCGCTGGCAAGCTGCACTTTTAACCGTACCTTTTTTCATTTTATTTTGTCTATTTCAAATCGCACCAATGATTTGGGTATTGGTTAATAGTTTTATCTATGAAGAAAGTTGGTCTTTTGCGAATTATGCTGAGATTGTTAGCAACGATTTTTATTTGCAGGCCTTTGAAAATACATTATGGCTATCAGTCATTTGTAGTATCGTTGGGTTGCTCGTTTCCGCTATCACTGCCTTTTCTATTTATAAAATGCAGGGGCGAATTCGCAGCATGATGATCTCTTTTACTACCATGGCCAGTAATTTCAGCGGTGTCCCCCTCGCGTTTGCCTTTATCATTATTCTCGGTTTTAACGGTGCGATTACTTTACAACTCAAGGCGTGGGGGATCATTGAAGAGTTCAATATCTATAGCGCTAGTGGGTTAATGGTACTGTATATTTATTTTCAAATTCCACTTGGGATCCTATTACTCTACCCTGCTTTTGATGCGCTAAAACCGGAATGGGAAGATGCCGCCAAAACAATGGGAGCCAGTAAATTGGCCTACTGGTGCAAAGTCGCAATCCCTGTCCTCGCGCCTGCATTACTCGGTACATTTATTATTTTAGTCGCTAATGCGGTTGGAGCCTATGCCAGTACTTACGCACTGACGAGTGGAAACTACAACCTAATTACGATTCGTATCGCTAGCCTTGTATCAGGTGACCTCTACTTAGAGCCTAATATGGCGGCTGCATTATCGGTATTGCTGATTGCGATCCTTGGTTTTATCACCGCCATCCATCATTGGCTGTTAAAACGGAGCTATCATGCCAAGTTATAGCCTTACGACCAAATCACACCAAACGTCTGGCCTTTGGTTACATAAATTAATCCTGATTAGCGTCGCGAGCCTGCTTGCCCTGCCTATCGTGGCGACATTTATTTATTCTATCGCGACACAATGGGGAGCAACGGTGTTACCCGATGCCCTCTCGCTAAAATGGTATTTACAACTCTGGCAAGACCCTCGATTTTTGTTGGCCTTCGGACGCTCTCTGATTATCTGTTTCGGCACGCTGTTGGTGAGTACGCTAGTTATTTTACCGATGACATTTGCCGTGTTTTATCGTTTCCCGAAACTAAAAGGATTGATGGATCTCCTGATTATTCTTCCTTTTGCAATTCCACCGGTGGTTTCATCCGTCGGATTATTACAAATTTTTGCCGATGAACCTTTTATGTTGGTCGGCACTCCGTGGATACTCATCGGTACTTATTTCACTATCACCCTACCTTTTATGTACCGTGCGTTAGCAAACAGTTTTCAAGGGATCAACCTGCATGATTTGATGGATGCGGCACATTTGTTAGGTGCAAGTACTTTCAAGGCTTTTTTATTGATTGTGTTACCGAATATTCGTAAAGGCCTATTGGTATCTCTATTAATTTCATTTTCATTTTTAATGGGTGAATTCGTCTTTGCCAACATTTTGGTCGGTACACGTTATGAAACCCTGCAAATCTATCTATTTAATATGCGTCAAACCAGTGGGCATTTTACCTCTGCGTTAGTGATGTCTTATTTCCTATTTACATTGCTTCTCACATGGTTAGCAACTCGAATGAGTCGCTCTGGAGATAAATAATGAGTTATGTCATTGCTGAAAATTTGAGTAAATCATTCGGCCAAAATCACGTCTTCTCAAATATCCAATTCACAATTGAAAAAGGTGAATTCATCACCTTACTCGGGCCCAGTGGCTGCGGAAAATCGACATTATTACGCTGTATTGCAGGACTCGAACAACCGGATCATGGTGAGCTGTATATTAATCGTCAAAATATAACCCACCAAGCTGCTCAGCAACGTGGAATCGGTATGGTTTTTCAAAGCTATGCCTTATTTCCGAATATGACTATTGAAGATAACATCGCTTTCGGCTTAAAAATGCGCAAAGTAGAGCGTCAGGAACGAAGAAAAGCAGTAGCAGAAGTTATTGAAATGGTCGAATTACAAGGTAAAGAACATCAGTTTCCTCATCAGCTTTCAGGGGGGCAACGTCAACGGGTAGCCCTTGCACGAGCACTGGTGATGAAACCACAGATTTTACTCTTAGATGAGCCATTATCAGCACTTGATGCACGTATTCGTAAACATCTGCGACAACAGATTCGCCATATTCAACGTGAATTAAAACTCACGACGATTTTTGTGACTCATGATCAAGACGAAGCGATGATCATGTCTGATCGCATCTTTTTAATGAATAAAGGCGCTATTATCCAGAGTGATACCGCTGAAAATATTTATACCCAGCCAGCGAATGAGTTTGTGGCACGTTTTATGGGTCACTATAACCTTGTTGATGCAGATAAAGCGAATGCCTTATTGGGGCTAAATTTACAAGGCACACTCGCTATTCGCCCTGAATCCATCTATGTTAAGGAGACAGGACGCCACTACGGCGATCATATTTCACACCCTGTTGATGCAATCATTCTTGATCATCAACTACTAGGAAACATTATTCGTTACTCAGTCAATACGGCTGCGGGTAACATGACGGTTGATTTGCTTAATCGTTCGTCTGAACGACTCTTTGAACCCGGTACTCGCCTAGAGTTAATGTTTAACAAGAATGAAATTCGTGCATTTAGTTAGCGAATCGTAAAAAGAGGCATAATGCAAAATAAATTAGCCGTTTTTGATTTAGATGAGACCTTAATTCAAGGTGATAGTAGCGTGTTGTGGACACAATACCTGTGGGATCAGCAAATTATCACAGATCCTCGCTTTGTCGAAGCGGATAAACAGATGATGGCACAATACAATGCGGGTACGCTGGATATGGCAACTTACCTGCGTTTTAGCCTACAGGCTTTAGCTGGGATCAGTACCTCACAAATTGATCTCTGGTTAGCCGATTTTGTTGACACTATGGTGGTACCGCGCATCTACCCTGAAGGGATCCGTACTATCGAAAATTATCGACAACACGGCATTCCGATCATAGTGATCTCCGCAACAGTCTCATTTATTGTGAAAAAAATCGCCGAACGTTTAGGCGCTGACGTTGTAATGGGGATCGATATAAAGCAGCAAAATGGCTGCTATACCGATGAAGTCGAAGGTATTGCGACATTTAAAGAAGGTAAAGTCAAACGGCTCCTCCAGTGGATCCGCCACCAGCCAATTACCGATGCCTATATCTATTTTTATACTGATTCCGCTAACGACCTTCCTATGTGTCAATTTGCGGATGAAGTGTTTATTGTTAATGGCGATCAAAAACTACAACGGGCAGCGGAAGAAAATAACTGGCGACAATATACGTGGCAACTTTAACCTTATTTTTAGTTTGAATACGCCATTATTAAAATATTCTTTTCCTTTAAGCCATGTATATGCCATTCCTCGAAACCACGCATATGTCACTTCCTCTAAAGCGCATATAGGAAAGCAAAGATATCCCAAGGAGCATACACACGTATGTGACTTGGGTCGCTGAGCGCAGCCAACACACTTATCGTGTGAAGGATGACAAGGAAAATGCTTGAGAATAACCCAGAGAACACTATACTGGAGTCTCTTGTCGGAGTGCTCAGTGGTGTATACCACGAGCTGAGACCGTTAATTCGGGATCCGCGGAACCTGATCGGGTTAATACCCGCGAAGGGAACAAGAGTAATCATTTAGCGCCCAATTTTGTTTATTTCGCAGCTCATATTGATATTGATGAAAAAACTCACAATATGGCGAAACTAACAGCACAGCAAAATGAAAGCGCAACATCTTACTATTACTCCATCCGAACTCCAGACAAGCAACTTTCTTACGATAAACCAGAACGCTATGCATACCGCATAATCGTTCGTGACAATGTCAGGAAATTGCTATGTCCCAAAATAATATTATCCCTACAACTGACCTTTCACCTAAAGCTGCACCTGCACGAACGCGAAAAGCGCAACGTGATGCTGCTGAAAACTTCATTAACACGGTTTCTGGCGTCTCATTCCCTAATTCCAAACGTATCTATTTAACGGGATCGAGAGAGGATATTCAGGTACCTATGCGAGAAATTCAACTCTCGCCAACACTGATTGGTGGTGATAAAGATAATCCACAATTTGAAGATAATGAAGCGGTGCCCGTTTATGATACGTCGGGTCCTTATGGTGACCCAGACTCGGAACTGAATGTCCATAAAGGATTAAAAAAGATCCGTGAAGGTTGGATCCGCGAACGTAATGATACTGTTCAGGTTGATAACCTCAGCTCTGATTTTACACAACAGCGACTCGCTGATGCGGGGCTAGACCATTTAAGGTTTAATCATCGCCCTCGCCCATTAAAAGCGATCTCTGGCAAGCGTGTCACTCAGTTACACTATGCTCGCCAAGGTATTATTACCCCGGAAATGGAATTTATCGCCATTCGTGAAAATATGGGCCGTGAACGTATTCGTGGTGAGGTATTAAGGCAGCAGCATCCAGGGCAAAGTTTTGGGGCGAATCTACCGGAAAACATCACGCCTGAATTCGTTCGTCAAGAAGTCGCAGCGGGTCGTGCCATCATACCCGCCAATATCAATCACCCTGAATCAGAGCCCATGATTATCGGCCGTAACTTCTTAGTGAAGGTGAATGCCAATATCGGTAACTCATCGGTCACTTCATCCATTGAAGAAGAAGTCGAGAAACTGATTTGGTCTACTCGCTGGGGGGCAGATACCGTGATGGATCTGTCTACTGGACGCTATATTCATGAAACTCGCGAATGGATTCTACGCAATAGCCCTGTGCCTATCGGTACTGTTCCTATTTATCAAGCATTAGAGAAAGTCAATGGTGTCGCCGAAAACCTAACATGGGAAATGTTCCGTGATACGTTACTTGAACAGGCAGAACAAGGCGTCGATTACTTCACCATCCATGCAGGCGTATTATTGCGTTATGTTCCAATGACCGCGAAGCGTTTGACAGGCATTGTCTCTCGCGGTGGCTCGATTATGGCGAAATGGTGCCTCTCTCATCATCAAGAAAATTTCTTATATGAAAATTTCCGTGAAATTTGCGAAATCTGTGCGGCTTATGATGTTTCTTTATCATTAGGGGATGGTTTACGCCCTGGCTCCATTCAAGATGCAAACGATGCTGCACAATTTGCCGAGTTACACACGCTTGGTGAATTGACAAAAATTGCATGGGAATATGATGTACAGGTGATGATTGAAGGGCCGGGGCATGTGCCAATGCAGATGATCCGTCGTAACATGACTGAAGAGCTTGAGCACTGCCATGAAGCACCATTTTATACATTAGGCCCTTTGACTACCGATATTGCACCGGGCTATGACCATTTCACATCAGGCATTGGAGCCGCCATGATTGGTTGGTTTGGTTGCGCAATGCTGTGTTATGTCACGCCTAAAGAGCATTTGGGTTTACCCAATAAAGAAGACGTTAAGCAAGGGTTGATTACCTATAAAATCGCAGCGCATGCCGCTGATCTTGCCAAAGGCCATCCCGGTGCACAAATTCGTGATAATGCCATGTCCAAAGCACGTTTTGAGTTCCGCTGGGAAGACCAATTCAACCTCGCACTCGATCCTGATACTGCCCGTGCTTATCACGACGAAACCTTACCGCAAGCTTCTGGGAAAGTTGCTCATTTCTGCTCTATGTGCGGCCCTAAATTCTGCTCAATGAAAATTTCGCAGGAAGTACGTGACTATGCGGCACAAAAAGAAGCGGGAATGGAACAAATGTCCGAAGCTTTCCGAGCCCATGGTAGTGAGTTGTATCATAGCGCTGAGGTCGTGTCCGATGACAAAATTGCCTAATACACCTTTTGCCCCCACAGAACATCGACTCGGCCTGTATCCCGTAGTCGACTCTGTCGAATGGATTGATCGTCTACTCAATGCAGGCGTCACAACCATACAGCTCCGTATAAAAGATAAGCGTGAAGATGAAGTTCGTGATGATATCCAACAAGCGATAGCTTTAGGCAAAAAACATCATGCACGGTTATTTATCAATGACTATTGGCGTTTAGCCATTGAGTTTGCTGCCTATGGTGTGCACCTCGGTCAAGAAGACCTAGAAACCGCCGATCTACTTGCTATTCATCAAGCAGGGCTACGTTTAGGTATCTCAACCCATGATGAGCATGAACTCGCCATCGCAAAATCAGTGCGTCCTTCTTATATTGCGATGGGGCATATTTTCCCGACACAAACTAAAGAAATGCCGTCATCTCCTCAAGGATTAAACACACTAAAAGCCATGGTGGAGGCGACTCCAGACTATCCAACCGTTGCTATCGGTGGCATTTCTATCGATAAAGTGCCCGCCGTACTCGCAACTGGGGTGGGTAGTGTTGCCTTAGTAAGTGCAATTACCAAAGCGGACGATTGGCTAGAGGCAACAAAAACACTTTTGCGCCTCGTAGAAAATCATTGATTACCTGAATCAAACCTACAGCATACTTTCTTGTAGCTGTAGGTGAATTCGAGGAGTTTATCATGTTAAATGATCACGAATTTATGCGTTACAGCCGCCAGCTATTGCTTGAAGATATTGGGCCAGAAGGTCAAACCAAGCTGAAAAACAGTAAAGTGCTCATTGTTGGTCTCGGTGGTTTAGGTGCCCCAGCATCCCTTTATTTGACAGCTGCTGGTGTGGGTGAATTGTGGCTTGCTGACCACGATGAATTGCATCTCTCTAATTTACAAAGGCAAGTTTTATACGGTACCGAAGACATCCCACAATCAAAAGCTAAGCTGGCCTCAGAACGACTGCAACACCTTAATCCATTAGTGACAACCCATGTTTTACAAAAGAAATTAGATAGTCAAAGCTTATTGCCACTTGTCGAGCAAGTCGATCTAGTCCTCGATTGTTGCGATAACATGGCGACGCGTCATGCTGTGAATGAAGCCTGTGTGATAGCCAATAAAACACTCGTTAGCGGGAGTGCTGTTGGGTTTGGTGGACAGTTAATGGTGCTCGAGCCTCCTTTTAATCATGGTTGTTATGCCTGTTTATATCCCGACCAAACGGAGCCTCAACGTAACTGTCGTACCGCTGGTGTTCTTGGGCCTGTCGTTGGTGTCATTGGCACCTTACAAGCCTTAGAAGCGATTAAGCTATTAGTTGGGTTACCTTCCTCTTTAAGTGGAAAATTGCGTTTATTTGATGGCAAACAGCAACAATGGAATACATTGCAGCTAACCCCTTCTATTCAATGTCCTATCTGTCGAGAAGAAACATGCGCCTTATAATTAACGACCAACCAATGGAGTTCGAGGCGCCATTAACGGTGTCTCAATTACTTACCGCGATAGAACGTAGTACCGTTGGTACGGCTTTGGCCATTAACCAAGTTATCATTCCTCGTCATCAGTGGGATTCACACCATCTAAATGATCAAGACAATATTTTATTGTTTCAAGCTATCGCTGGAGGCTAATCATGTTAAAAATTGCCGATGTCACTTTTCAATCACGTCTATTTACCGGAACAGGGAAATTTGCCAACCCAACCTTAATGCAAGCGGCAATAACGGCATCAGGTAGCCAGCTCGTTACTATGGCGATGAAACGTGTTGACTTACGTGGCAATGACGATGGAATTTTAAAACCTTTACAAGAACTTGGCGTAAAACTACTCCCCAACACGTCGGGGGCCAAAAATGCTCAAGAAGCCATTTTCGCGGCACGTCTTGCTCGGGAAGCTTTAGGTACGAATTGGGTAAAGTTAGAAATCCACCCAGATGTCAAATACCTACTGCCCGATCCCGTTGAAACCCTTCTTGCAGCAGAGCAGTTGGTCAAAGAAGGCTTTGTGGTACTTCCCTATTGCAGTGCAGATCCGGTTCTCTGTCGACGGCTCGAAGAGGTGGGTTGTGCGGCCGTAATGCCTTTAGGTGCGCCGATTGGAACCAATAAAGGGTTAGTAACCAAGGAGATGCTACGGATCATTATCGAGCAAGCCGCCGTTCCTGTCGTCATTGATGCGGGGATTGGTGCGCCTAGCCATGCCCTTGAAGCCATTGAAATGGGCGCCGATGCGGTATTAGTCAACACGGCCATTGCCGTTGCTAATGATCCGGTACTGATGGCAAACGCATTTAGAGTTTCCCTAGAAGCAGCAGAACTCGCTCGGCAAGCCGGTCTTGCTAGACCTAAACAACATGCTGAAGCATCCAGCCCCTTAACCGAATTTTTGGGAGCACTGCAATGAGTACAAGCTTTCGTCAACGCTGGCAACAGCTCAATTGGGATGACCTTACATTACAAATCTATGCCAAAACAGCTCAAGATGTACAACAGGCACTTGCTAACGACACCCTAACACTCAATGATTTTATGGCATTACTTTCGCCTGCCGCTCGTCCTTTTCTTGAACAGCTGGCACAGAAAGCTCAAAAGTTGACACGACAACGTTTTGGAAACACGGTCGGATTTTATGTCCCGCTATATCTATCAAATTTATGCGCGAATGATTGCACTTATTGTGGTTTTTCGATGAGTAATCGCATTAAACGAAAAACCTTAGATAAACATGAAATCATTAATGAATGCGAAACGATCCGTAAAATCGGTTTTGATAGTCTGTTACTGGTGACGGGTGAACATCAATCTAAAGTTGGGATGGATTATTTTCGTGAACACTTGCCTACTATACGCAGCTACTTTAGCTCCTTGATGATGGAAGTTCAGCCACTCGCAACTGAAGAGTATGCCGAACTTAAAGCTTTAGGGCTAGATGGCGTCATGGTATATCAAGAAACCTACCATGAACCGGCTTACCAGTTGCACCACCTAAAAGGTAAAAAGCAGGATTTTCACTGGCGATTAGAAACTCCAGACCGTTTAGGACGGGCCGGAATCGATAAGATAGGACTCGGGGCATTAATTGGTTTGTCTAATAGCTGGCGAACTGACTGCTATATGGTGGCAGAACATCTGATTTACCTCCAAAAACACTATTGGCAAAGCCGCTATTCAATCTCATTTCCGCGATTACGTCCTTGTGCTGGTGGCATCGAGCCGGCTTCTTTAATGAATGAAGCTGAACTCGTGCAACTAATTTGTGCCTTTCGTTTATTAGCCCCAGATATTGAGTTATCACTTTCCACTCGTGAATCCCCTTATTTCCGCGATCATGTCGTCCCTCTAGCCATTAATAATGTGAGTGCGGGCTCCAAAACACAACCGGGCGGCTATGCCGATGACCATGCGGAATTAGAACAATTTTCCCCACACGATAATCGTAGCGCTGCCCAAGTTGCCGAATCACTGATCCGTTCAGGATTACAACCTGTTTGGAAAGATTGGGATGGCTACCTAGGCCGTTAAATTATCAGAGATAAACTTCATGGATGAGGTTTATCCCTTTTTTAGCTACTTTTTAACTAGGCTTGTCAGTCTATACTGCATTCTCTTTCCACTATTATCAAATCCACTATGACTGCTAAAAAATGGCCTTTGTGGCTCTTTGCCGCATTATCAGTATGCTTATTGAGTGCCTGTGCGAATGTGCGTTGGCAGCATCCAACACCTTCAACAGAAATCGTCCAATTAATGATGGCGGAAATTCAAGGGGCCAGAAATATAGATGGCGAGGAATATACCGTAGAAGAGACTTTCTCTCGCTTACGGGCACAAAAAGAGATTAAGGGAACTCGCCCTTTTCAGGTCATTACTATCAGTCAAAATCATGAAATAACCATCGAAGGTTATAGTGAGTATTTCGATTCTATTGGCTTGATAACCGATGCGGATTTTGCACGTTTTTCTATTCCGAATAAGCACAACATCCAAGGGTACTACTATTCCTACCGTGGGCAAATGGTCGCCGTAAACTATAGCCTTCCTCATATGGTAAGGGATGCAAACAGTAAAGACAGCTTAGTTCTCCAGACCAAACCAATCACTGATTATCACATCACCGTCGTCTATTTAGATGGTACTCAATACCCATTTAAGTACCGTTCAACATCAGTATCCGCCGGCATGTTTGGTCGTTATAAATCTTACAAAAATAGCTTTGATGGCCGCTTTTATATTCCTACGCATTACCAAACCGGTCGTTATGAGCTCTATGCTCCCCTGTAGCGAATAGGCTTTAGCCTCATTATAAAAATAACATAATGAGGTTTTTACCACTTCTAATGAATATGATCCCACTTAATGCTGTTTTCGAGGATCAATGACAGAATAATCCCCATTAACAAACCGTTTCCTAGCAGTGAACTGAACATCATCGGTAGCGAATTCATTACCGCATCAGGTGCAGACATCAAAAAAATCCCAATAAACAGGGGAAGTGCCAAACGATAAATATTACGCGCGTTCAGTTTAATTTCGGCTAAAAATGAAAAAGAAGAGAATAACAGGGGTAAATAGGTTGCTAACATGACAGCACTGCCAATCGCGAGAGGCAATGAGCGAAAAAATTGGGTTAATGCGGCGATAGCCCCAACCAATAACAACAACACGCTACCGATAGTAAAAGAGACTCGTGAAGTGTCTTTCGTTTGTGTAATCAAGCCAATAGATGATACAAAAGGCGAAAATGGCACCACACCTAACGGAGCCGAAAATAAAGTCAAAACACCCGACGCCACAAAACTCCGACGGTAAATAGACTTTGTTAATCCCTTTTGCTGATAAAAAACATCACTTCCACGTATTGCCCCAAAAGTATTTGACGTGTTCAAAATACCGGCCAATATCGCCGTGATCACGATGCTAGGTTGGACTTCATCTGCACGTCCAAAGGGAAACAACTCCCACTTAACTTCCGAAATAGCTGAAATTTTGCCATCAAATAACAGACTATACGCAATCCATCCAATAATGATTCCACATAATAAGGCATATTGACTCATGCTTGCGGGTAAAAACACAATCATCGCAATCACCAAAATTAGCACCGCGAATGCTAAAAAGAATACCGGATAATTAACCTCGACATTGGTATCTATGACGCCAAATGGAAGCCCGAGCATACCTTTTAGAAAAATCGAAACTAATTGGGCTCCAAGGAGAAACATAAATACCACTAAAACACCGGGTTTGAACAAACTGGATAACCCATTGCCAATACCTGTGATACCGATTAAAAGGGTAACAATCCCCGACAAAAAAATACCGACGGTTAGACTCCACCCAATGGTTGCTAAAGCGGTTCCTTGCATTGATTCCGAGAGGGTGACGGTCAATATTGTGGCCCACCATAGCCCTGTCGATCCCTCCATCAATGAGCGCTTATGACCTAAAAAAGCTTGAATTAAACAAGCCACAGCGATCAGTAAGAAAGCGTATTGTGTGATAACAAATGTGGTTTCAGCTGTTAAATGAAAAGCCGATTGTAAGGTAGGTGGAATCACGACTGTGTTACAAAAAATAAAGAAGAACCACTGGAAACCTGAAATAAAACTACTCTTTGTTATTATACTTTTTTGCACTGAAAACCTCATGACTTATTATCATTGCTTGTTAACAGTCTAGTAGCATTTAAATCAAATTTCTAATGATTATTTTTAACTTATCGTTTTGGTTTTTATAGCGTATATAACGCCATATAAGACTATAAGTATATTTTAAATTTTAATCATACTTAGATTTCGGTTATAAATAGAAAATAACCACACCTAATCCTATTTTACTAAAACTTTATTCTATTTCGATTAGCCTTGGCTATTTAAATAATAACATTGTCTATAGACGTCCCTCTCAATTAATTTAACAAAAGCAAAAACAATCAAAAATAATTGAATAAAACACGCCTCGGAAAAAACAAAAGACATTTCAAATCAATATGTTAATAGAGATCAAACGCCTGAGCTTTAGTTAAAACTAGCACTGCATCGAGTTAACTCTCTGTTTTAGAATTAAATAAAATTAACCCATTAAATTTATTTAAAAATTTAACCTAAATTATGAGTTTATTTTGATATCATTAACTACCAATAGACAAAAAGACAATACAAATGAAAGGCTATCTATTTCTCAACAAAAATATTAGATTAAAATCACTAATAAACTTAAAGCCTAGCATCTTAATCTATTAATCGAATAATGTCCTCTACTAATTATCATTTTTCTACACTCGGTGGCATTTTGAAAAAAAATTCACTGGTCAGATATTGGTTCTTTCATTATTCATGATAAAAAAGATTGTGATAAATATGGAAACGACATTTATAACCACAATCATAAAAGAAAACATTCATCATAGTGATGTTGGAGAATGAATATAATGAATATTGTTGATCGGTTTATTTCTTATACCCAAATTAATACCACCACCAATAGGGAAAATGGCGCTGCGGGTATTATGCCCTCTTCTGAAGGTCAGCGCGTTTTAGCCAAAAAACTCGTTCAAGAGCTGGAAGCATTAGGTCTTGAAGAGATTAAACTACGTGATACCGCCATTGTCACTGCAACCTTGCCCTCAAATTTAGATTATGACGTTCCTACCGTTGCTTTCTTTGGTCATCTTGATACGAGTGCTGAACAAACTAATGATACTAAAGCACAAATCCTGCACTATAACGGTGAAGACCTGTGCTTAAATAAACAGCTAAATATCTATCTTCGTCAAAGTGAGTTCCCTGAACTCGCTAACTATCTAGGTGATGATATTATTGTCACGGACGGCACGAGTCTATTGGGTGCCGATGACAAAGCAGCCATAGCCTCTATTATGGATATGCTGCAATACTTCAAACAGAACCCTCAAATTAAACATGGCACCATTAAAGTCGGCTTTGTTCCCGATGAAGAGCAAGGTTTGCGTGGCGCAAAAGCCTTTGATGTACAAGAATTTGGGGCAGACTTTGCCTATACCCTTGATTGCTGTGGTATTGGTGAATTAGTGTATGAAAACTGGAATGCGGGTGACGTTGAAATCGTCTTTACAGGTAAATCCGCCCACCCAATGTCCGCCAAAGGCAAACTCATTAACTCATTATTAATGGCGCATAAATTTATCGCCATGCTACCGGGCGGTGAAGCTCCTGAATACACTGCGGATCGTGAAGGTTACTATTGGGTAAAACAGTTATCAGGTAATAGCGCTCGTACCGTACTCAAAATGGATGTACGTGATTTCACAGAAGATGGTTATCGTGCGCGTATGGCATTTTTGAAAAAATTAGCCGCACACTGTGAAGACTTATGGGGCAAAGAGAGCGTCACTTGTACCCTAGCAGACCGTTATTCTAACGTTTATAACAGCTTACAAGGTGAAAATCGTTACCCTATCGACATCGCTGTAGAGGCTTATCACGCTTGTGGTATTACCCCAAAAGTGATCCCAATGCGTGGTGGCTACGATGGTGCAGCACTATCGCAAAATGGCTTACCTTGCCCAAATATTTTTACTGGTGCTCATAATTTCCATTCTATTTATGAATATCTTCCAATTAAATCATTATACGCTGCAAGTGATGTGCTAAAACAAGTCGTTCAAATCACTGCTGAACGCTTCAAATCAGGAGCAAAAGCATGATCCCAATTCTAACGGTTCTTATTATCGTTATTTTGGTAGCACGTTTCATTCTGAAAGGTTATAAGGCTGAACCTGTATTATTTATTGCCGGTTTAGCGTTAATGATTATGACCCTCGCCTTAGGTTGGGGTCCTATCTTGCCCAAAAATGTCGCGTCTACTGGTTTAACATGGCTCGATCCCTTTGAGGTTATGCGTGATCTCTTCAGTAGTCGTGCTGCCGATCTCGGTTTAATGATCATGGCACTAATGGGTTTCGCTCATTAC
The DNA here is from genome assembly GCF_033688105.1 of Providencia sp. PROV080. Taxonomy (NCBI): domain Bacteria; kingdom Pseudomonadati; phylum Pseudomonadota; class Gammaproteobacteria; order Enterobacterales; family Morganellaceae; genus Providencia; species Providencia sp. PROV080. The sequence continues at coordinate 409,398 of NZ_CP096346.1, read as the reverse complement.
ATGGATCATATTGGTGCTAACGAAGCCGTCGTGCGTGTTGCAACTAAGCCATTAAAAAATATGCGTTCTCCCTATGTTCTGCTGTTTTTTTCATTTTTACTGGCCAGTATTTTGCAACTCGCGATCCCGTCAGCAACAGGTTTAGCCGTGTTATTGATGGGAACCATGTTTCCTATCATGATTGGATTGGGCTTATCGCCAGCATCAGCTGCGGGGGTCATTGCCACCTCATTAGGCGTTGCTTATACCCCAACCGCTATCGATGCTATCCGTGGCGCCAAAGCGGTTGATATGTCAGTTGTTGAATATGTATTGTATTATCAAGGACCTGCTGCATTAGTTACCGTCTTAGCGGTTGGTATTACACATATCTTCTGGCAACGTCACTGCGATCGCAAAGCAGGCTTTATCCCTGAGATTGGTAAAGCCGTTCAATCTCATGAAAAAGAACCGACAAGCAAAAATATTCCTGGCTACTATGCCATTCTTCCTATGTTGCCCATTATCATGGCGGTAGGTTCTTCGAACCTCTTTTTTGAAGGCATACACCTTGATGTTGTCACCATCGTATTGATTGCAATGGCTATCTGTATGCTTATCGAAACATTACGTATTCGTAATTTCAAAACGGTATGTAATGGCTTCCAGCACTTCTTGAATGGAATGGGGCAGGCTTTTAGTCACGTTGTTGGGCTACTCGTTGCAGCGGGCGTTTTCGCACATGGGATTAAAGTCAGCGGTGCCATTGACCAGTTGATCTTAATGGCGGAATCCGTTGGTTTACCCCCCTTTGCAATGGCACTCGTATTTGCATTGGTCACTCTAGCTGCTGCTGTGATCATGGGTTCAGGTAATGCGCCATTCTTAGCTTTTGTCGAATTGATCCCACAAATCGCACACAGTATGGGGGCTAACCCGATCGCCATGATCTTACCTATGCAGCAGGCTTCTCATATGGGGCGTGGTATGTCACCTGTTGCTGGCGTGATCATTGCCGTTTCCAGTGGCGCTAAATTACAACCTTTTGATGTGGTTAAGCGTACCGCCATCCCACTCATGGTCGGTTTTGTGATTCATTGCACGATCATTGGCGTATTCTATTAGCCCATTTTTACATCCCGGTGATATCACTCAAATGGGGAAATAAATTCCCCATTTTTCTCATACTGAACTCAGCGACTTTTTAAAATAATAAAAGCAACAGGCTAATTTCATGATCCACTGAATACCTGTGTGAAGTCACGCATACTCACATACCATTTGTTATCACTGTAAAGCAAAGTTCAGGCTGAATGGCTTTTGCTTGAACACACGTTTAAATAAAAAAAACCGGCGCTATTACAGCGCCGGTTTTATGATTGTGTTCCAATCTGACGAATACGTCTTAATTGTTATCGCTGCTGAATCCTGCATTTAACAGTTCAGCCAAGTTAGCCGTTGCTTCATCCGCACTAACTTGTGGAGCTTCCACAACATCGTTCAGATGACGACGACGGATACGGTCTTGGTGATACGCAAAACCAGTACCTGCTGGGATCAAACGACCCACAATAACGTTTTCTTTCAGACCACGCAGTTCGTCGCGTTTACCTGCAACGGCTGCTTCTGTCAGTACGCGTGTTGTTTCTTGGAACGATGCTGCTGAGATGAAGGATTCTGTTGCCAGAGATGCCTTCGTGATACCCAATAGGTCGCGATCGAACTTAGCTGGGATTTTACCATCCAGCTCAAGTTTACGGTTAGAAACTTTAACACGTGAGTACTCGACCTGCTCGCCTTCAAGGAACTCAGAACTTCCCGCATCAGCAATAGTCACCTTACGCAGCATCTGACGAACGATAACTTCAATGTGTTTATCGTTAATCTTAACGCCTTGTAAACGGTAAACTTCCTGAACTTCGTTAGTGATATAACGTGTCACTGCATGTACACCACGCAGACGCAAGATATCATGTGGCGACTCAGGGCCATCAGAAATTACATCACCGCGTTCAACGATCTCACCTTCAAATACGTTGAGCTGACGCCATTTAGGGATCATCTCTTCATACGGATCAGAACCATCCATCGGTGTAATTACCAGACGACGTTTACCTTTGGTCTCTTTACCGAAGGAAACAATACCGCTGATCTCAGCCAAAATAGCTGGCTCTTTCGGACGACGCGCTTCAAACAGGTCAGCAACGCGAGGTAGACCACCCGTGATATCTTTAGTTCCCACAGATTCTTGTGGAATACGTGCTAAGGTATCACCGACGTTGATAGCGATGCCATCATCTAACTGAACAATTGCCTTACCTGGTAAGAAATACTGAGCAGGCATGTCGGTGTTAGGGATCAGAACATCGTTACCATTCGCATCAACAACACGAAGTGCTGGACGTAAATCTTTACCACCACTCGTACGCTCTGCTGTATCCAGAACAACGATTGAAGACAGACCGGTTAATTCATCCGTCTGACGCGTCATTGTTTGGCCATCAAGCATGTCTGAGAAGCGAATAATACCGGATACTTCACTGACAACTGGCATGGTATGTGGATCCCAGTTAGCAACGGTTTCACCGCCAGTAACTGCCGCGCCATCGCCTTTAGTCAGGTGCGCACCGTAAGGTACTTTATAGCTCTCTTTAGTACGACCGAACTCATCAATCAGGCGCAATTCGGTATTACGTGAAGTAATAACCAGTTTGCCTTCTGAGTTAGTCACAAATTTCGCGTTAACCAGTTTTAGTGTACCTGGGTTACGAACTTGGATGCTAGATTCTGCTGCCGCACGAGATGCCGCACCACCGATGTGGAACGTACGCATCGTCAACTGTGTACCTGGTTCACCGATTGACTGTGCCGCGATAACCCCGATAGCTTCACCTTTGTTGATGATATGACCACGAGCAAGGTCACGACCATAACAGTGAGCACATACACCGAAGTCAGTTTCACAGCTAACGACTGAACGGACTTTAACGCTGTCGACAGAATTTTCTTCTAAAAGGTCACACCATTTTTCGTGTAGCAACGTATTACGTGGAACCAGAATGTCCGCAGTACCTGGGATCAGAATATCTTCTGCCGTCACACGACCCAATACACGCTCACGCAGTGGTTCTTTAACATCACCACCCTCGATAACCGGGGTCATCAAGATACCTTCGTGTGTACCACAATCGTCTTCAGTCACCACCAAGTCCTGAGCAACGTCAACGAGACGACGAGTCAGATAACCGGAGTTCGCTGTTTTCAATGCCGTATCCGCAAGACCTTTACGAGCACCGTGCGTAGAAATAAAGTACTGGAGAACGTTCAGACCTTCACGGAAGTTTGCCGTGATTGGTGTTTCGATGATTGAGCCATCTGGCTTAGCCATCAGACCACGCATACCGGCTAGCTGACGAATCTGAGCAGCAGAACCACGAGCACCGGAGTCGGCCATCATAAAGATACTGTTGAAAGAAACCTGCTGTTCTTCTTCACCGTCGCGGTTAATCACCGTTTCAGTAGACAGGTTTTCCATCATCGCTTTAGCAACACGTTCGTTAGCCGCAGCCCAGATATCGATAACTTTGTTGTAACGTTCGCCTGCTGTCACCAGACCAGACTGGAACTGTTCCTGAATTTCTGCAACTTCTGCTTCGGCTTCGGCGATGATCCCTGCTTTTTTCTCAGGAATAACCATATCGTCGATACCAACCGATGCACCAGAACGTGCCGCATAGGCAAAACCGGTATACATGATTTGGTCAGCAAAAATAACCGTAGGTTTCAGACCCAGAACACGGTAACAAGTGTTCAGCATTTTAGAGATCGCTTTTTTACCTAACGCTTGGTTAACCAGCGAGTAAGGCAGACCTTTCGGCACGATCATCCACAGAATTGCACGACCAACAGTAGTATCAACCATACTGGTGTTAATCGTAATGTTACCTTCACCGTCTTTCACTTCTTCAGTGATACGGACTTTAACACGGGCATGCAGTGAAGCATGGCCAGAACGGTAAACACGCTCAGCTTCTTTAGGGCCGGCCAGAACCATCCCTTCGCCTTTCGCGTTTACACAGTCACGAGTCATGTAATAGAGACCCAATACAACGTCCTGTGAAGGAACGATGATAGGCTCACCACTCGCTGGTGACAGGATGTTGTTGGTTGACATCATCAACGCACGCGCTTCTAACTGAGCTTCCAGAGTTAGAGGAACGTGTACCGCCATTTGGTCACCATCGAAGTCGGCGTTATATGCCGCACACACCAGAGGGTGCAACTGGATCGCTTTACCTTCGATCAAAATAGGTTCAAAGGCTTGGATACCCAAACGGTGAAGTGTTGGCGCACGGTTCAGCATAACTGGGTGTTCACGGATAACTTCATCCAAGATATCCCATACTACCGCTTCTTCACGCTCAACCATTTTCTTCGCAGCTTTGATGGTTGTTGCCAGACCACGGAGTTCCAATTTGCCATAGATGAATGGTTTGAATAACTCAAGAGCCATTTTCTTAGGCAGACCACACTGATGCAGACGCAGGTATGGACCGACAGTGATAACCGAACGACCTGAGTAGTCAACACGCTTACCAAGCAAGTTCTGACGGAAACGACCTTGTTTACCTTTGATCATATCAGCCAAAGATTTCAGAGGACGTTTATTAGAACCGGTAATTGCACGACCGCGACGACCGTTATCTAACAGAGCATCGACCGCTTCTTGTAACATACGTTTTTCGTTACGTACGATGATGTCTGGCGCAGCCAGATCCAGAAGACGTTTCAGACGGTTGTTACGGTTGATCACACGACGGTAAAGATCGTTCAGATCCGATGTTGCAAAACGGCCACCGTCGAGTGGAACTAATGGACGCAGATCAGGTGGTAGAACTGGCAGAACATTCAAGATCATCCATTCTGGTTTGTTACCAGACTGAATAAATGCTTCTAACAGTTTAATACGCTTAGTCAGCTTCTTACGTTTAGTTTCAGAGTTCGTTTCGTTCAACTCTTCACGTAACGTTTCACACTCGTTCTCAAGATCGAGGTTTTTCAGCAGACCTTGGATTGCTTCCGCACCCATTTTCGCGTCAAATTCGTCACCGAACTCTTCCAGCGCATCTAAGTATTGCTCTTCTGTCAGAATCTGTGAGCGTTCAAGGCTAGTCATACCACCTTCAACAACCACGTAGGATTCAAAGTACAGAACACGCTCGATATCACGCAAAGGCATATCAAGTAGCAAACCGATACGGGATGGCAATGATTTTAAGAACCAGATATGAGCTGTCGGAGAAGCAAGTTCAATATGACCCATGCGCTCACGACGAACTTTAGTCTGGGTGACTTCAACGCCACATTTCTCACAAATCACACCACGGTGTTTTAAACGTTTGTACTTACCGCACAGACATTCGTAGTCTTTTACTGGCCCGAAAATACGCGCACAGAAAAGGCCGTCACGCTCAGGCTTGAACGTACGGTAGTTAATGGTTTCTGGCTTTTTCACTTCACCGAATGACCATGAACGGATCATATCAGGCGATGCCAGAGCAATTTTGATCGCATCAAACTCTTCGGTCTTGGTTTGCGCTTTCAGAAACTTAATTAAGTCTTTCACAAAATGGCTCCTGTCGGAGTTAGACCTGTCAGGTGAGAGGCCCCTGCCTCTCTCCCCTAATCCCAGTACTTATACTGGCCGGAAGGCTAAACCTAGCCTTCCGGTACAAACGAATTACTCGTCTTCCAGTTCGATGTTGATACCCAGTGAGCGGATTTCTTTCAACAATACGTTGAAGGACTCCGGCATGCCAGGTTCCATCTGATGGTTGCCATCGACGATGTTTTTATACATCTTCGTACGGCCGTTAACGTCATCCGACTTAACCGTTAGCATCTCTTGGAGTGTATAGGCTGCACCATATGCTTCCAGTGCCCACACTTCCATCTCCCCGAAACGCTGACCACCGAACTGAGCTTTACCACCCAACGGTTGCTGAGTAACCAAGCTGTAAGAACCAGTAGAACGGGCGTGCATTTTATCGTCAACCAAGTGGTTCAGTTTCAGCATATACATGTAACCAACCGTTACCTGACGCTCAAACTTCTCACCTGTACGGCCGTCGAACAATGTAATCTGACCTGAAGTTGGCAGACCACCCAATTTCAATAGTTCTTTAATTTCAATCTCTTTTGCACCATCGAACACTGGTGTTGCGATTGGCATACCTTTTTTCAGGTTTTCAGCCAGACGCATAACTTCTTCGTCAGAGAAAGTATTCAAATCTACTTTCTGGCGAGGGTCATCACCAAGATCGTAGGCTTTCTGGATGAACTCACGCAGTTTGGCGACATCTTGCTGCTGTTTAAGCATAGCATTAATTTTATCACCAATACCTTTCGCAGCCATACCCAAGTGGGTTTCCAGAATCTGACCGATGTTCATACGCGATGGTACGCCCAGCGGGTTCAGAACGATGTCTACAGGGTTACCGTTTTCATCGTAAGGCATATCTTCAACTGGGTTGATTTTTGAGATAACACCTTTGTTACCATGGCGACCCGCCATTTTATCACCCGGTTGGATCTGACGTTTAACGGCCAGATAAACCTTAACAATTTTCAGTACGCCTGGTGCCAAGTCATCACCTTGAGTGATCTTACGGCGTTTAGCATCCAGTTTCTTCTCGAACTCAGATTTCAGTTCATCGTACTGCTCAGCTAATTGTTCTAACTGATTTTGCTTCTCTTCATCAGCCAGAGAAAGCTCTAACCAACGATCGCGAGGCAATTTATCCAGTTTCTCAGCTTCAATACCGCCGTTAACCAGCACAGAGCGGATACGCGCAAACAAACCTGCTTCGAAAATACGTAACTCTTCCGTTAAGTCTTTCTTCGCTTCACGTAACTGAGTTTCTTCAATCTCTAGCGCACGTTTGTCTTTTTCTACACCATCACGGGTGAAGACTTGTACGTCAATGACGGTACCGGAAACACCGTTAGGTACACGCAGAGAAGAGTCTTTAACGTCAGATGCTTTCTCACCAAAGATAGCGCGCAGCAGTTTCTCTTCTGGTGTCAGTTGGGTTTCACCTTTCGGTGTCACTTTACCAACTAGGATATCGCCACCTTTAACTTCAGCGCCGATATACACAATCCCAGACTCATCGAGTTTAGAAAGTGCAGCTTCACCAACGTTAGGAATATCAGCCGTAATTTCTTCAGGCCCCAGTTTTGTGTCACGAGACACACAAGAGAGTTCCTGAATATGAATCGTTGTGAAACGGTCTTCTTGAACAACACGCTCAGAAACAAGGATGGAGTCTTCGAAGTTATAACCATTCCATGGCATAAATGCCACGCGCATGTTTTGGCCAAGAGCCAATTCACCGAGGTCAGTTGAAGGACCGTCAGCTAACACGTCACCACGTTCAACTGGCTCACCTAAAGATACACAAGGCATCTGGCTAATACAGGTGTTCTGGTTAGAACGGGTATATTTAGTCAGGTTATAGATATCGATACCAGCTTCACCTGGATACATCTCATCTTCATTAACTTTAATAACGATACGAGAAGCATCAACGTACTGAACAGTACCGCCACGTTTCGCAACAGCCGTTACCCCTGAGTCAACCGCTACTGCACGTTCCATACCTGTACCGACTAAAGGTTTATCAGCACGTAAAGTTGGAACCGCCTGACGTTGCATGTTTGCACCCATCAATGCACGGTTAGCATCATCGTGTTCAAGGAATGGAATCAGTGACGCACCAACAGAAACGACCTGCTGAGTCGAAACGTCCATATATTCAACTTGATCACGGCTGAACAAGCTTGATTCACCATGGTTACGGCAAGTGATCAGCTCTTCAACAAAGCTACCATCTTCCGCTAATACGGTGTTTGCCTGAGCGATGATGAAGTTACCTTCTTCAATGGCAGACAAGTAATGAATTTCATCAGTAACAAGGCCATCACGCACTAAGCGATAAGGTGTTTCAAGGAAACCGTACTCGTTTGTCTGAGCATACACAGACAAGGAGTTGATCAGACCGATGTTCGGACCTTCAGGGGTTTCGATTGGACAAACACGACCATAGTGAGTTGGGTGTACGTCACGTACCTCAAAGCCCGCACGTTCACGAGTCAGACCACCTGGGCCCAACGCTGAGATACGACGTTTGTGCGTAATTTCAGACAGTGGGTTGTTTTGGTCCATAAACTGAGAAAGCTGGCTGGAACCAAAGAACTCTTTCACTGCCGCAGAAATTGGCTTCGCGTTGATCATATCTTGTGGTACTAATGCATCAAGGTCACCCAGAGAAAGACGCTCTTTCACTGCACGCTCAACACGGACCAGACCAACACGGAATTGGTTTTCTGCCATCTCACCAACAGAACGAATACGACGGTTACCTAAGTGGTCAATATCATCGACTTCGCCTTTACCGTTACGGATATCGATGAGTTTACGCATAACATCAATGATGTCTTCTTCACTCAGGATACCAGAACCTTCGATTTCATCGCGGCCCAGTGAACGGTTAAACTTCATGCGACCAACAGCTGATAGATCATAACGATCTTCTGAGAAGAACAGGTTATCGAACAAGTTCTCAGCAGCTTCACGTGTTGGTGGCTCACCAGGACGCATCATACGGTAGATTTCTACCAACGCGCTCAGGCGGTCATTCGTTGGATCGACACGCAGCGTTTCAGAAATGTAAGCACCGTGGTCTAAGTCGTTGGTAAACAATGTTTCAATTGTTTTATGACCCGCTTGGCTCAGACGTGCCAACATATCCAATGAAAGTTCCATGTTAGCTGCGCAAATCAGCTCACCTGTACTTTCATCAATGTAATCTCTTGCGACCACTTTACCAGCGATGTACTCAACAGGCACTTCGATGCTGTTGACTTCTTCTTTTTCTAGTAAGCGGATATGACGAGCAGTGATACGACGGCCTTTTTCAACATACACTTTGCCGTTTGCTTCAATATCAAAAGAAGCGGTCTCACCACGCAGACGCTCAGGAACTAGCGTCATCATCAGTTTGTTATCGCGGATTTGGAAAACAGTTTTCTCGAAGAACAAATTCAAGATGTCTTCAGTGCTGTAATCCATTGCACGTAGAATAATGGTCGCAGGTAATTTACGGCGACGGTCGATACGTACAAACAGGTTATCTTTCGGATCGAATTCGAAATCAAGCCATGAACCACGGTAAGGGATAATACGCGCGTTATACAGGACTTTACCTGAAGAGTGTGTTTTCCCTTTATCGCTGTCGAAGAAGACACCAGGACTACGGTGTAACTGAGAAACGATAACACGCTCAGTACCGTTGATAACGAAGGTTCCGTTTTCAGTCATGAGTGGAATTTCACCCATGTAGACTTCTTGCTCTTTGATGTCTTTTACGGTGCCTTCTGGTGCTTCACGCTCATAAACAATGAGGCGCAGCTTAACACGCAGTGGTGCAGAGTATGTGACGCCACGAATTTGACATTCTTTAACATCAAATACAGGCTCACCCAGACGATAGCTGACGTATTGCAGTTCAGCATTACCGCTGTAGCTCTGAATAGGAAACACAGAACGGAAAGCTGCTTCCAGCCCGTTCTGACCATCAGGATCTTGCTCGATAAACTTCTGGAACGAGTCAAGTTGGATAGAAAGGAGATAAGGTACATCCAAAACTTGTGGACGTTTACCAAAATCCTTACGAATACGTTTTTTCTCGGTATAGGAGTAAACCATAGGGTTCCTCAGCTCGCTGATCAGTGACCCACTCTGTCCGTCCATAAGGACAGCATCGATAACGCTATTTTTTGAAATGGAAAATGAACACTTTCCGTAATACTCATTGCTATTACTCTTAAATCATTTCATTGTGCCACTCTGACTACCGAGCTACCCGAGCGGGTCGTAGCTGAGAACACAGTATATTAAGTCGTCAATAGAAAGAAGTATTGGAGGGTTTGTTAACATCAAAATTGCGTGAAAAAGCTGTTAACACCCAATCACGCTTTACAGCGCAAAAAGGCTGGTGATTAAAAAATCACCAGCCATCAGCCTTTAAGTTAGGCTGCAAACTGAAAGCTGAACTTATTTAAGCTCAACAGAAGCGCCTGCTTCTTCAAGAGATTTTTTCAGAGCTTCAGCTTCGTCTTTGCTAGCACCTTCTTTGATGGTTGCTGGCGCAGATTCTACCATATCTTTAGCTTCTTTCAGACCCAGACCGGTCGCACCGCGAACTGCTTTGATAACAGCAACTTTGTTACCGCCAACAGAAGCCAGAACAACGTCGAACTCAGTTTTTTCTTCAGCAGCTTCAGCAGCAGCACCTGGAGCAACAGCAACAGCCGCAGCAGCAGAAACGCCGAATTTTTCTTCCATCATAGTGATCAGTTCAACAACGTCCATTACAGACATTTCAGCAACTGCGTCAAGGATTTGGTCTTTAGTGATAGACATAACAAGTGTTCCTAAAATTCAGAAATAGTTTATACGTTAAAAAGCAACGAAGGAAAGGGCTTATGCAGCTTCTTTCTGATCGCGCAGAGCAGCCAGAGTGCGAACCAGTTTGCCTGCAGCGGCTTCTTTCATGGTTGCCATCAGGCGTGCGATTGCTTCTTCGTAAGTTGGGAGTGTTGCCAGACGATCGATATCTTTAGCCTGGATTAACTCACCTTCAAAGGCCGCAGCTTTAATCTCAAATGCTGGATTCGCTTTCGCGAACTCTTTGAACAGACGAGCAGCAGCGCCCGGATGTTCGTTAGAGAAAGCAATCAAGGTTGGACCAACAAACGCGTCTTTCAGGACTTCATAAGAAGTTCCTTCAACAGCACGGCGAATCAGCGTGTTACGAACAACACGGATGTAAACGCCAGCTTCGCGACCTGCTTTACGCAGTTCAGTCATTTTTGCTACAGTTACGCCGCGTGAATCAGCAACAACTGCAGAAAGCGCGCCTTTGGCTACTTCGCTGACTTCAGCAACAATCGCTTGTTTGTCTTGAAGATTTAGTGCCATTAGCTTCTTGCTCCTGGATTAACCGGGAAACCCCGGGGACTCACATCACTCAAACACGACATGTGTTGAGCGCTAAAACACGGTGAGCAGAAGCCAGAATAAAATTCTTGGTATCTCTGTCACCGTCTACGCAGGTAGATTAAGTATCGCTACACCTGCGGTCTTGGACGGGGTCTGGAAAGGCCAGACTCCATACCGAAATTTGTGGTTTATTGATACTAATAACAGTACGAATAAACTCAAGGCGTCAGATTTTATACAAATCTGACGCAAAGGTAAAGTTTAATTACTAAAAGTATTAGTATTAAACTGCTGCTGATAGACCAGCTTGGTCAATAGCAACACCTGCACCCATGGTAGTAGACAGGCTAACTTTCTTGATATACACGCCTTTAGCAGAAGCTGGTTTTGCTTTTTTCAGCGCGATCAGCAGTGCTTCTAGGTTTTCTTTCAGTTTGTCAGCATCAAAGTCAACTTTACCGATAGTGGTGTGGATGATACCGTTCTTGTCGTTACGGTAACGAACCTGACCCGCTTTAGCGTTTTGAACTGCTTCAGCAACGTTAGGTGTTACAGTACCTACTTTCGGGTTTGGCATCAGGCCGCGTGGACCCAGGATTTGACCTAATTGGCCAACAACGCGCATTGCATCTGGAGAAGCAATAACAACGTCAAAATCCATTTCACCAGCTTTGATTTTGTCAGCCAGATCGTCCATACCAACCAGCTCAGCACCTGCTGCTTTAGCAGCTTCTGCGTTTGCGCCTTGAGTAAAGACAGCAACGCGAACTGAACGGCCAGTACCGTGTGGCAGTACAGTTGCACCACGTACGTTCTGGTCAGATTTACGAGCGTCGATGCCAAGGTTAACAGCAACGTCAACGCTTTCGACGAATTTAGCAGTCGCTAATTCTTTCAGCAGAGCAACGGCTTCGTTGATGTCATACTGTTTAGTTGCATCAACTTTTTCACGGATATTGCGCATGCGCTTATTCAGTTTAGCCATTGATTAGTCCTCCACAACCAGGCCCATGGAACGAGCAGTACCTTCGATTGAACGCATCATAGCGTCAATGTCAGCACCAGTCATGTCCGCAGCTTTAGTTTCAGCGATTTCGCGAATCTGAGCAGAGGTCACTTTACCCACTTTGTCTTTGTTCGGCTTACCAGAACCAGACTTAACGCCAGCTGCTTTTTTCAGCAGAACAGCAGCAGGTGGAGTTTTCGTAACGAAAGTGAAAGAACGGTCTGCATAAACAGTGATAACAACAGGAATTGGTAAACCTTTTTCCATGCTGTCTGTTTTTGCGTTGAACGCTTTACAGAATTCCATGATGTTCACACCTTGTTGACCCAGTGCTGGACCAACCGGTGGGCTTGGGTTAGCCATACCAGCTGCAACTTGCAGCTTAACGTAGGCTTGTACTTTCTTAGCCATGAATATTTCCTCTAGATGGGTGATAGCGCCTAGCGATTAGGCTCCCCGTTAATTAACGCCCCTCGCAACTGACTAAACACGTGTGCGAGGCGCAAAAAACAAAAGGCGCGAAATTGTAGTCAAATTTCACACCTTTTGCAAGCCAGTTTTTGTCGTTAAAGTTATACTTTTTCGACCTGACTGAAATCCAATTCGACTGGTGTCGCACGGCCAAAGATTGAAACCGAGACTTTCAAGCGGCTCTTTTCATAATCCACTTCTTCGACAACACCATTAAAGTCAGCAAATGGACCATCGCTAACGCGAACCATTTCACCTGGCTCAAACAATGTTTTCGGACGTGGTTTATCGCCAACTTGTTGCAGACGATTCATAATCGCGTCGACTTCTTTATCACTAATTGGTGCTGGACGATCCGACGTTCCGCCGATGAACCCCATAACACGTGGTACGCTACGTACTAAGTGCCATGAGTCATCATTCATTACCATTTGAACTAATACATAGCCTGGAAAAAACTTACGTTCACTTTTACGGCGCTGACCACTACGGATCTCAACAACTTCTTCTGTTGGTACCATGACTTCGCCGAAAGAGTCTTCCATACCGTGTAATTTGATATGTTCACGCAAAGACTGCGCTACGCGACCTTCAAAACCAGAGAAAGCCTGAATGACATACCAGCGCTTTTTAGGTGAATCTGACATTTAGAATAACCTCAGGCTTGTAATAAATGAAACTAAACGCACTAGGATACCATCTAATCCCCACAGTATTAATGACATAACAGCCGTTACTGCGGCAACAATCAAAGTCGTTTGTAATGCTTCTTGGCGAGTTGGCCAAATCACTTTTCGCATTTCAATGCGAGCTTCACGCGCAAACGCTAATGTTTGTTTGCCCTTTGTAGTCCACAAAGCGACAGCACCTGCAATGGCGACAACAGCCACAACAGCAAAAGCACGCAGCGCGAGATTATATTGACGGAAGTAATAGTTGCCAACTATAGCAATCAGTAGCAGGACAGCAACAACGACCCACTTAAAGATGTCTACACTGCGTCCACTTCCTTGAGCTTCGCTATTCGCACTCATAATTCAACCTGTTACCATGAAGTATGTATAAAGCCTGTGCCCTACCAATGAAGGCAAACAGACCGAACCAATAGAATATGCCAACATATCCCTTATGTACTACGAGCCGAGCTTGCTAAGTCAAACAAGGAGAATTGTTGACAACGCCTACGAAACTCAAAGAGCAGTCAACTAGCAAAAGGCGATGATGTGCTCACTCGCTATTCCGTAGGTAAATTTAAGGCATGCTCAACAAATTTTTTGCCGCGATTATTATGAAAATTAATTTCTAAATGCGGCAGCAGTAAAATATACCATATCTTCTGAGCAAAACCTTAATAAATCTCATATAACTGCATAAAGCTAATGATGCAGTTGCTATATTCGTTGCATCAGAGCCTATCTCACCAATAATTTCCACAACCATTGATGAGATAGGTTCTTAATTTTACAACGTTATACCCTTCATAGTTTAAAATATTGCATGGTGATGGCTCAAATCGCTATCGCGTCGCGACATTTTACACTATTGAGGCATTGAGATAACTCAAGATAACCAATTGATTAATAATATATTACTTGAATTATTTTGAGTATAAAAAGGGCATCTTAAAGATGCCCTTTTTACTAAAGTGGGTTGTTATTATGCAATGATTTTTGCAACAACACCCGCACCTACAGTACGGCCACCTTCACGGATTGCGAAACGCAAACCATCATCCATCGCGATTGGGTGGATCAGGGTAACTTTCATGTTGATGTTGTCACCTGGCATTACCATCTCTACGCCTTCTGGCAGTTCGATAGTACCGGTTACGTCAGTTGTACGGAAGTAGAACTGTGGACGGTAGCCTTTGAAGAATGGAGTGTGACGACCACCTTCATCTTTGCTCAGGATATAAACTTCTGATTCGAAAGTAGTGTGTGGCTTGATTGAACCTGGTTTCGCCAGAACTTGACCACGTTCGATTTCTTCACGCTTAGTACCACGCAGAAGAACACCAACGTTCTCACCTGCACGACCTTCGTCTAGAAGCTTACGGAACATTTCAACACCAGTACAAGTGGTTTTCGCGGTCTCTTTGATACCAACGATTTCAACTTCTTCACCCACTTTGATGATACCACGCTCAACACGGCCTGTTACTACTGTACCACGACCAGAGATTGAGAATACGTCTTCGATTGGCAGCAGGAATGGCTTGTCAATTGCACGCTCTGGCTCTGGAATGTAGCTGTCCAGTGCTTCTGCTAATTCAACAATTTTCGCTTCCCACTCTGGGTTGCCTTCCAGCGCTTTCAGAGCTGAACCACGGATAACTGGAGTGTCATCGCCTGGGAAATCGTACTGAGACAGAAGCTCACGAACTTCCATTTCAACTAGCTCTAACAGCTCTTCGTCGTCTACCATGTCACATTTGTTCAGGAAAACGATGATGTAAGGAACACCAACCTGACGACCTAACAGGATGTGCTCACGAGTTTGTGGCATTGGGCCATCAGTTGCAGCAACAACCAGGATTGCACCATCCATCTGCGCAGCACCGGTGATCATGTTTTTAACATAGTCGGCGTGTCCTGGGCAGTCTACGTGTGCGTAGTGGCGAGTTGGTGTATCGTACTCTACGTGAGAAGTAGAGATGGTGATACCACGCGCTTTTTCTTCTGGTGCGTTATCGATTTGATCGAATGCACGAGCGCTACCGCCGTAAGTTTTTGCCAGAACAGTAGTGATTGCTGCTGTCAGGGTAGTTTTACCGTGGTCAACGTGGCCGATTGTACCAACGTTAACGTGCGGTTTGGAACGTTCAAATTTTTCTTTAGACACGACTCTATTCCTTATGGAGTTCCCTCTTCACTATAAAGAGGGAACTTAATTAAAGTAGTTAAATCGATTAAAACCGATTACTTAGCGTTACGAGCTTCGATAACAGCTTGTGCAACGTTGTTAGGTGCTTCATTGTACTTCAAGAACTCCATTGAGTATGAAGCACGACCTTGAGTTTGTGAACGCAGGTCTGTAGCGTAACCGAACATTTCTGACAATGGTACTTGTGCACGAACAACTTTACCAGTTGCCATGTCATCCATACCTTCAATCAGACCACGGCGACGGTTCAAGTCACCAATAACGTCACCCATGTAGTCTTCTGGTGTTTCCACCTCAACTTTCATGATTGGCTCAAGCAGAACAGGTTTAGCTTTTTTGAAGCCATCTTTAAACGCGATTGATGCCGCCAGTTTAAATGCCAGTTCAGATGAGTCAACATCATGGTAAGAACCGAAATGCAGACGAATACCCATGTTAACAACAGGATAACCAGCCAGTGGGCCAGATTTCAACTGCTCTTGGATACCTTTGTCAACCGCAGGGATGTATTCACCAGGGATTACACCACCTTTGATTTCGTTGACAAATTCGTAGTCCATAGGAACGCCGTCTTTATCATTTTTGTCAAGTGGGTACATATCGATAACCACATGACCGTACTGACCACGACCACCAGACTGTTTCGCGTGTTTACCTTCGATGTCTGTCACTTTAGCAGTGATAGCTTCACGGTAAGCAACTTGTGGTTTACCAACGTTCGCTTCAACTTTAAATTCGCGACGCATACGGTCAACCAGAACGTCCAAGTGCAATTCACCCATACCAGCGATGATGGTTTGACCCGTTTCTTCATCACTTGATACGCGGAATGATGGATCTTCTTGAGCCAAACGACCCAATGCGATACCCATTTTTTCTTGGTCAGCTTTAGTTTTTGGTTCAATTGCAACAGAGATTACTGGCTCTGGGAATTCCATACGTTCTAGGATGATTGGCGCTTCAACAGCACACAGAGTATCACCTGTAGTTACGTCTTTCAGACCGATAGCTGCCGCGATGTCACCAGCGCGAACTTCTTTAATCTCTTCACGCTTGTTAGCGTGCATCTGAACGATACGACCAAAACGTTCTTTCTTAGATTTAACTGGGTTCAGAACCGTATCACCTGAGTTAACAAAACCAGAGTAAACACGGAAGAACGTCAGGTTACCAACGAACGGGTCAGTTGCAATTTTAAATGCTAAAGATGAGAACGGCTCATCATCACTTGCGTGACGTTCAGCTGGCGTATCTTTACCATCGTCCAGAATACCATTGATTGCAGGTACATCTGTTGGTGAAGGTAAGAACTCGATAACTGCATCCAGCATTGCCTGAACACCTTTGTTCTTAAATGCAGAACCACAGGTAACTAGGATAATTTCGCTTGCAAGAACGCGTTGACGAAGAGCAGCTTTGATTTCTTCTTCAGACAGTTCATCACCGCCTAAATATTTTTCCATCAGTTCTTCTGATGCTTCAGCAGCAGATTCAACTAGGAAGTTATGCCATTCTTCAGCTTGATCTTGCATATTCGCAGGGATATCTTCGTATTCGAAGGTAACGCCTTGATCTTCATCGCTCCACTTGATCGCTTTCATTTTGATCAAGTCAACAACACCAGTGAAGCCTTCTTCTGCACCAACTGGTAATTGAAGTGGAACTGGGTTTGCAGCCAGACGTGTTTTTAATTGTTCAACAACACGCAGGAAGTTTGCACCCATACGGTCCATTTTGTTAACGAACGCGATACGTGGAACTTTATATTTGTTAGCTTGACGCCATACAGTTTCAGACTGTGGCTGAACACCACCAACAGCACAGTAAACCATAACTGCACCATCAAGAACACGCATAGAACGTTCTACTTCGATAGTGAAGTCAACGTGTCCTGGGGTGTCAATAATGTTGATACGGTGTGGCTCAAACTGTTTTGCCATACCGGACCAGAATGCTGTAGTCGCAGCAGACGTGATAGTAATACCACGCTCTTGCTCCTGTTCCATCCAGTCCATTGTTGCAGAACCTTCGTGGGTTTCACCAATTTTATGGTTTACACCTGTATAGAACAGAATACGTTCAGAAGTTGTTGTTTTACCGGCGTCGATGTGTGCACTGATACCGATGTTACGATAGCGTGATATGGGCGTTTGACGGGCCATTTTTTCCTCTCTCGTGGGCGTTCAATTCATCATATAAAGGGTAGCGGAAGGCTACCCTAAGAAGCATCACTAATGCGGTGAAATTACCAGCGGTAGTGAGCGAACGCCTTGTTAGCTTCTGCCATACGGTGAACGTCTTCACGTTTCTTAACAGCAGAACCTTTGTTCTCAGCTGCATCCGATAATTCGTTTGCCAGGCGCAGAGCCATTGACTTATCACCGCGTTTACGAGCAGCATCAACGATCCAACGCATTGCCAGAGCATTACGACGAACCGGACGAACTTCTACAGGAACTTGGTAAGTAGAACCACCAACACGGCGGGATTTAACTTCCACAGTCGGACGCACGTTATCCAGTGCGAGTTCGAATGCATCAAGTTCAGTCTTACCAGAACGCTGAGCCAGGGTCTCAAGCGCGTTATATACGATTGCTTCAGCAGTAGATTTTTTCCCGTCTACCATCAGGATGTTCACAAATTTGGCCAGTAATTCTGATCCGAACTTAGGATCTGGAAGAATTTTACGTTGACCAATTACGCGACGACGTGGCATGGATATTACTCCGTTGTTAATTCAGGTTTGCCCAAAACTCTATTAGAGTATTTTGACATTAAGATTAAAAATGTTTGGCCTTACTTAACGGAGAACCATTAAGCCTTAGGTTTCTTAGCACCGTATTTAGAACGGCCTTGTTTACGGTCTTTAACACCAGAACAGTCCAGTGCACCGCGAACGGTGTGATAACGCACACCTGGCAAGTCTTTAACACGACCGCCACGGATCAGGATTACGGAGTGTTCCTGCAAGTTGTGGCCTTCACCACCGATGTAAGAAGAAACTTCATAACCGTTAGTTAAACGAACACGGCACACTTTACGTAGTGCTGAGTTTGGTTTTTTAGGAGTGGTAGTATATACACGAGTACATACGCCACGTTTTTGCGGGCAAGCTTCCAGTGCTGGAACGTTGCTTTTAACAACTTTCGAGCTACGTGATTTGCGTACCAGCTGATTAATAGTTGCCATTATTAAAAAAGCTCCTGGTTTTTTTTGCTTCGTAAACACGGATTTCGACCTCGTTCGCCAACATGACGATACACGAGGACGCGAAATTTTATTGCTGACTGGCTCAGGTGTCAAGAAATATACAACTTTTAACGCTTTTATAGGGCAAAATGTTGTTTATGGCTCACAGTTAGCTGAACAAAATCGCGATATGAAGCTAAAGAGACCTGTTCTGATAGCATATTCTGCAAACCTCGAGCATTGACATCTGCATCTAACGCATAGATTTGTGCACCTTTTTTTTGCAGTTCACAAAGATGAGTGGATTGATGAATGGCAGCAATAACGCCATCTTGTAACAATAATACCGCATCATCCGGCGTGATCAGTCGTAGAAACGCGGTGAGATCACAGTGAAAAGGTGACTTTGCTATAGTATAAAGCATAGAAAAGATCCTACAACAGATCAAAATTTAAGCACAACATCATATTCGGATAATTTATCGCGAATTTGTGTCGAATTGATGACATTTACCTCAACGACCCACTCACTATTTTCGCAAATCCCTCTTTCTTTTAGTGAATCCGCACACACGAAAATATTATTGATATCGTAAAGTGGCAAAATTTTAAACGTGGAAATATAGTCTCTCGCTAAAATTTCTTTTGGATTTTGATTAGCAAGTAACTGGCAGACACCATCTGAAAGGAAAAAAACATCAATATCTTCAGTGAGTGCCGATGTGGCAAGTAGCGCATCTAGCCCTTCTCGACCACTTGCATTTCCGTGAGGCATGGAAGTAAAAACAAAGGCAAACTTTTTCATATATCCACTAAATGATGCAAAGCGTTGCTAAACCGCCCCCCACAACCGGCTGAATTTGAGTTTACTCAGGTCGCCATGATGAAGGGGGGTGAATCGCATAATAAATTGGTTTTAAAAACGAATGGTTCTATCCGCTGTTATCATCGCCTCAGCTAAACTTCCGAGCCCACTCATCATAAAACCCTCTCCTAAATTGCTAACGGCAAGTGATAAAAGCTCAGCCTGTTCTTTATCCACTACCCCGCGGCGCAACGCGGCAGAAACACAAACATGCATTTCACAACCCGATTTTATCGCTAATTGCTGCCATGCTTTCACTAAATTGAATTCATCATTGGCAGGTGACGTTAGCGCATTCGCATTCGTCACACCTTCACTGTAAAAAAAGAGCGTTTTTAAGCAATGCCCTTCCTCAAGAAGTGCATTCGCAAATTGGTAAGCACTGGCTGCTTGCTGTGTACCATAAGCGGGTCCAGTAACTAGCAAGCAGTATGTGAGAGATTGTTTACTCATTCCCCACTCTTAAACTGGCGAATATAGAGATACACGGTATGTTTAGAGATATTTAAGCGGTCAGCCACCTGGTTAATGGCATCTTTAATATCAAAAATACCTTTTTCATACAGATTAAGTACAACTTGTTTATTTTTCGCATTGTTCGACACATTACGATCGGCCCCCACCTCTTCAATCGTAAATTCTAATGTCTGAGCCACCAAATCGTCGACGGAAGAGGCAAAGTTAACATCTGAAGTCACATCTTGTTTTTCTTCAGGCACAAAGCTTTTAATAATCTCTGAAAATGGCACATCTAAATTCATATTAATGCACAAAAGGCCTATCACGCGTTGATTGCGGTTACGAATGGCAATCGTAACCGATTTCATCAGGTCGCCACTTTTCGCTTTCGTAAAATAGGCTTTTGAAACATTTGATTCTTCATCCGCCATATCGTGAAGCATACGCAATGCAAGATCCGTAATAGGTGAACCAATTTGACGTCCAGTATGTTGCCCGTTGGCTATTCTGACGGCTGAACATTTTAAATCTTCCAGAGAGTGAAGAACGATTTCACAATGTGCACCTATCAACATAGCTAAGCCATCTACGGCAGCTTCGTACGATTTTAGAATTTCATGATCAGTCTGAGTAAAAGGCTCATTATTTAATAAATTAATATCATTATGATCATTTGAAAGTACTGAGTTAGACATTTTTAAACACCATCCTTCAAGTGTACGAAAAATCGCCTTACTGACTCATGAAGCGTTAATTGTTGGAGGCTTTTATACTCGTCATATTTCAAGTTGCGACATTGCTGGCGACGTTCAATCGCACTAGTTGTATAGTTTCCTATATGCCTAGCGAGTCATTCACTTGCCGCCCTGCTGCACCTCGAATTATTTAGTGTATAGCTTCATTGCATATGTTTGGTCAGCAAATGTGGCGATAAATAATTAGGTCGAATACAGTGAAGTTAAAACTACGAGGCGCCGCCGTCAAGCAATTGCATGCAAGAGAGTTTGTCTTATCACAAGTTTTCAGCAAAATAAGCATTATTTTTAACACATAATCCATCAACTAATGCCAAATAAGCTTATGGGTCCCTTTTCTTAAATATATAAGAGTTATCAATAAATTAATTATTATATTTTGCTTAACTCTTTTTTTGAAGAAAATACGTTGATCACGCCTTAACGTAAAAAACCCAGACATCGCTGGGTTTTTTATGACAACTTAACAATTATTATTTTGCTTCTGGCTTGATGTCTAATAGTTCAACATCAAATACCAGTGTGGAGTTAGCAGGAATTCCTGGAACACCATTTTCACCGTATGCCAGTTCCGCTGGGATCACGAGCTGGATTTTGCCGCCTTTCTTCACATTAACCAGACCTTCTGTCCAACCTTTAATCACTGAATTCAGTGGGATGGTCAGAGGCTCATTACGTGAATATGAGCTATCAAATTCAGTACCATCCGTCAGCATACCTTTATAGTGAACGACAACGGTATCATCTGCTTTAGGTTTAGCACCTGTACCTTCTTTTTCAATTTTGTACAGTAGGCCTGACTTAGTTTTCACTACGCCTTTTTCTTTCGCGTATTTTTCACGATACTCAGCACCTGCTTTTTCATTCGCAGCTGACTCATCTTTCATTTTTTTCTCAGCCGCTTGTTTAACTTGGCCTTCAAACTGGCGTAGCGTCTCTTCAACTTCTGCATCCGTCATTTTACTTTTGTTGTTGAAGGCATCTTGAACACCAGCAAGCAACTGAGCTTTGTCTAGATTGATACCAATCGCTTTTTGCTCTTCCAATGAGTTTTGCATATAGCGGCCCAAAGACGCGCCTAATGCATAGGCATTACGCTCTTCGGCTGATTTAAATGCGCTACTTGTTGGCGCTTTAGCAGTGGTCTCAGCCGCCATAACTTGAGGGGCTCCAAAAGCCAATGCTAATGTCGTTGCCAGAAGACTTGCCTTAAACAGTGATTTCATCCTAATCTCCGATATCTATTATAAGTATGCGTTGTTACTCACTTATTAAAATTCAGTGTAGAATAGTAAGCAACAGAATGACTACTTAGACAACATTAACAAAAAGAGGTTTCATCGCCTATCTCTTTAACTAAAACTTATCTATTGATTTGTAATGTTCAGTTATTATGATGGCTTTTTTATGATAAAAAGCCATAAGGGGCTCCAAAATGGATTCATTTGACGCTTTTGAACAACGCCTTGAGCTTTTAGAAAGCAAAGTGGCTTTTCAAGAAATTACGATAGAACAACTTAACCAAGTGATTACCGACCAACAAATGCAGTTGTCCAAGTTACAAGAGCACATACGTATTGTGGCAGAGCGATTAAAATCATCTCAATCTTCTCACCTCGCAAGGCCAGAAGAAGAGACACCTCCTCCACATTACTAATTCGTTATCAACTTCAGACGCAAAAAAGGAAAGCCAGCGCTTTCCTTTTTTTGTTATTTAACCACTTAGTGGCAACCACAACCGCCGTGTTTGTGGCCATGGCCGTGACCTTCACCGCCACCACAACAACCGCCAGCATCACCATGGCTATGGTCGTGACCATGACCGCCGCCACAGCAACCACCTTCATGGTCGTGATCGTGGCCATTTGCACCGTGAACATGACCATGAGCCAATTCTTCTTCGGTGGCTTCACGAATCGCGATGATCTCAACATTAAATTTCAAGTTTTGACCCGCTAACATGTGGTTACCATCGACGATGACTTCATCACCTTCAATACCGGTAATTTCAACTGGCACCGGTCCCATATCTGTATCTGCCAAGAAGCGCATACCAACTTGCAGTTCTTCAACGCCCATGAACACATCTTTTGGAACACGTTGAACTAAGTTTTCGTCGTATTGACCGTATGCGTCATCAGAGGCGACTTCAACATCAAAGTGATCACCTACAGCACGACCTTCCAACGCTTTTTCCAGACCAGAAATTAAAGAACCACGGCCATGTAGATAGTCGAGTGGCGCATTTGCCGGGGACTCATCAACTAAAACACCGTCTTCTGTTCTTACTTGATAAGCCAAGCTGACTACCAAATCGTTTGCTACTTTCATGACATCTCCTACAACCCATAGAGGGGAAAAATTTTGCTAATTGTACCGGAAAACAAAACAGCTGTATTGAGAATTGACAAAATTCTCTTATTCAGGCGTAAAAATTCCGATCACTTGCTCTTGTTTTCTCACATGAGGAGTCGCACTATCATCAACTTGGCGCTGCTGATCCCCACAATTAACGCACTCAACAACATCAATTTGATCTTCACGCCACATCATGAGGGTGTCTTGTGATTGACATTTAGGGCAGATTGCCCCTGCAATAAACCGCTTACGTGTTGACGACATTAATCTATCCTTTATTTATCATGATTCCAGCTATGTGGCTGGCGATGTTCTCTGAGCATCTCTTTTTCGAACAACTCATTTAACTCTCGGCGCGCTTCTTTAACACGGGAAATTTGGCCGCTATCACCTTCATTTTCTGGGATTATCTCCCGTAATACTCGCATATCCAATCGTCGAAAATGCTGTTTGGCGCGATAGGCTTTATGCGGGTGCATGCCTGTACTAATGAGTGCTTTACTCCCCAACTCTAATGCGCTGGAAAAGGTTTCACGACTAAAATCGGTGACGCCACGCTGCAATAATTCATGCGCCTCAACGCGCCCTTTTGCTCGAGCAATAATATGTAGGTTTGGAAAGTTTTCTTGACATAATTGCACGATTTCCATCACCTCTTCAGGAACGTCACTCGTAATGACAATCGCTTTCGCTTTCTCGGCTCCCGCTGAACGCAATAGTTGTAGCTCACGCGCATCACCATAATAAACGGTATAACCATAACGACGCATGGTGCTAATTGCCGTGACATCCTGCTCAAGAACCGTAATTTTCACTTTATTAGCCATTAGTAAGCGACCAACAACTTGGCCCATGCGCCCAAAGCCAACTAAAATCACATGGGGATCATTGTCTTCAACGAATGGTTTTTCATGGGAAACAGGCTGGCGATTATAACGATAATTCAAATAGGCATCGATCAATTGCATCACAAGTGGTGTCGTCATCATCGATAACGTGACGACCACTAGCAGTAAATCCATCTGCCTTTCATCAATCACACTGGCACCCGATGCCGTCGCAAAAATAACAAACGCAAACTCACCACCTTGGCTTAATACGCCAGAAAATTGCGCTCTAGCGCCATTGCGTAATCGCTCTATCCAACTGAGGGTGTACAGCACTAGAGCCTTCACCGAGACTAAGACCAGAACACCGAATAAAACTTGTGGAAGATATGACCAGAGTATTTGTAAATTTAGCGACATACCCACTGAGATAAAAAAGAGTCCCAGCAATAAACCTTTAAATGGCTCAATATTAATTTCTAACTCATGGCGAAATTCTGTTTCAGCGAGCATCACTCCCGCCATAAAAGTTCCGAGCGCCATGGAGAAGCCGAGGCTTTCCATAATAAGCGCAGAACCAAGCACAACCAACAGTGCTGCCGCGGTAAAAATCTCATGGACACCTGATTTTGCCGCCAGACGGAACATCGGGCGTAATAAGTAACGTCCCACCACCCAAAGGCCTGCAAATGCAGCAACCTTCAAGCCAATACGATACCAATCACTGCTCGCGGTATCACCAGCCAATAATGGGATTAATGCCATTATTGGGATCACGGCCATATCTTGGAATAACAATACCGAGAACCCTAACTGCCCGCTCTCTTTATTGGACATGCCCTTTTCATTCATGAGCTGCAAAGCCATTGCGGTTGATGACATTGCCATACCTAGCCCGCCAACAACCGCAGCTTGCCAAGAGAATTTTGCTAAAAAAAGTAATCCCGCCATGATTGCGGCCGTGACGACAACTTGTGCTGTCCCAACGCCAAAAATGGAACGACGTAACTCCCAGAGTTTCGATGGCTTCAGTTCTAAGCCAATTAAAAACATCAAAAATACAACGCCCATTTCCGAAAAATGGAGAATATCGTCAACGTTATGAATGAAACCAAAGACAAACGGTCCAATCATGATACCCGCTAATAGATACCCCAGCACCGCACCTAAACGAATTTTTTGGGCGATGGGCACCATGACGACCCCAGCACACAGGAACACGATGACAGCTTCAAAGATATCGAGTTGTCCCATTAGGAGAGGCCCCCTGTTTGTAATGGTTGTTGTAACCACTCACGGTACCCTGAGATGATCTGCTGTAAATGGTGTTTATCTTGCCTACGCGCAGCATAAATAATGTTGGGTTCTAACCATTGCATGTCACACATTGCCGCTGTCAGTTCGAAAGGACGTAAAATGTCGTTTAAGGGATAACGATTATAGCCTCCATATTGATAGGCTTCCTGAGGCTCTCCCGTAGTAATGACTGAGCGCCAATATTTCCCTTTTAATTTTTGATACCCCATATCTGTCGCAAAACGTCGCGTTAATACTCTATCAAACCACTCTTTTAATAATGCTGGGCAACTATAGGTATAGAGGGGATGCTGAAAGACAATGACGTCATATTGGCATAGCAGTTTTTGCTCTGCGGTCACATCAATAAAATAGTCAGGATAAGTCGCATACAGATCATGTACAGTCACATGGTCTAAATCTTTGACGGCTTCGAGCAAAGCTTTATTGGCGACGGATTCTTCAGGGTCAGGATGTGCGTAGAGCACTAATACTTTCAGCTTATTTGACATCTTTCCCTCCTCAAAGGCGTGTCAGACGGATAATTTTCCGTTACCATGCAGCTTGGATATCGCTTTTATTTTACACCTACACATTTTCGTATGGTCGTATACCAGCTGAAAATTCTAGGGTATTCACTGTATATACTCTTAATAATTCGAATTGCAGCGAGGCAGCAAGTGAATGAATCGCTAGGCACCTAGAGAGCTAGGTAACTAGTGTGGATAAACTAGCTAGCATGCCTTGACAACACGCGCTGCAACTTGAAGTATGACGCGTATAATTTAACATATTTTCAACTGACGGCATCTATGATTGTTTTCTCTTCATTACAAATTCGCCGTGGCGTTCGCGTTTTGCTGGACAATGCCACCGCGACAATCAACCCAGGTCAAAAAGTTGGGTTAGTGGGTAAAAACGGCTGTGGAAAATCAACCCTGCTTGCATTGCTAAAAGGCGAATTACAAGCAGAAGCAGGTTCGGCTACCTTCCCAAATACATGGGCGCTCGCTTGGGTTAACCAAGAAACCCCCGCCCTCGATCAGCCTGCACTTGAGTATGTGATAGATGGTGATCGCGAATTTCGTACTCTCGAACAACAACTGCAATTGGCCAATGACAAGAATGATGGCCATAAAATAGCCGCCTTACATGGTCAACTTGATGCGATTAATGCATGGAGTATCCGTTCACGCGCTGCAAGTCTGTTACATGGCCTTGGTTTCAATCAACACCAATTACAAGAACCGGTAAAATCATTTTCAGGTGGTTGGCGCATGCGCCTTAACCTTGCGCAAGCATTGCTATGCCGTTCTGATTTATTATTACTGGATGAACCAACGAACCACCTTGATTTAGATGCCGTCATCTGGTTAGAGAAATGGCTGAAAAGCTATCCTGGCACATTAATATTAATTTCTCATGACCGAGATTTCCTCGATCCGATCATTGATAAAGTATTGCATATTGAGCAAGAAAGTATGTTCGAATATACCGGCAACTATTCTTCCTTTGAACGGCAACGCGCCACCAAACTGGCTCAGCAACAATCTTTATATGAGAGTCAGCAAGCTAAAGCAGCCCACCTACAAAGCTATATCGATCGCTTTAGGGCACAGGCAACCAAAGCGAAACAAGCTCAAAGCCGTATTAAAATGTTAGAGCGGATGGAAATGGTGGCACCGGCCCATGTCGACAATCCCTTTCATTTTTCCTTCCGTAAGCCGGAAAGCTTGCCAAATCCATTACTGAAAATGGAAAAAGTCAGTGCCGGTTATGGTGATACCATCATCTTAAAATCGATTAAATTGAATCTGGTTCCCGGTTCGCGTATTGGTTTGTTAGGCCGCAACGGTGCGGGTAAATCGACACTGATTAAACTACTTGCTGGAGACTTACAGCCATTACAAGGCACTGTTTCGTTAGCTAAAGGTATTAAATTAGGCTATTTCGCGCAGCATCAGTTAGAGTATTTGCATGCTGACGAATCCCCTTTGCAACATCTCGCAAGACTGGCACCACAAGAAACCGAGCAGCAATTACGTGATTATTTAGGTGGGTTTGGTTTTAAAGGGGATCAGGTGACTGACCCAAGTGGCCGTTTTTCTGGCGGCGAAAAAGCCCGTTTGGTACTCGCCTTAATTGTTTGGCAACGACCTAATTTGTTACTGCTTGATGAGCCCACGAACCACCTAGATTTAGATATGCGTCAAGCGCTGACAGAAGCATTGATTGATTTCGAAGGGGCCTTGGTTGTGGTATCTCATGATAGGCACTTATTACGTTCCACAACCGATGACTTATATTTAGTGCATGATGGTTTGGTTGAACCTTTTGATGGTGATTTAGAGGATTACCAACAATGGCTAGCCGAACAAAATAAAATGGAGTTACAACAGGCTCGCGATCAACAAGAAAAAGAACGCCCAGCGAACACAACGACAGTCACTGCGCAAGATAGAAAAGATCAAAAACGCCGCGAAGCCGAGTTTCGCCAGCAGACTCAACCTATTCGTAAAAAGTTGGTGGAGTTGGAAAAGAAAATGGAGAAGCACGCTAGCGCCTTAGCCGAACTGGAAGCGATGCTTTCTGATGCCTCCATCTATGAGCAGGCTCGCAAGAATGAGCTATCAGAATGTTTGAAAAGCCAAACCGAGCAAAAAAATGCGTTAGAAGAGGTGGAAATGGCATGGATGGAACTGCAAGAGCAGCTCGAAGCCATGACCACTGAATTCGAATCCAACGCGTAGCCGATTGATTTATCGCTTCCAAAGAACCGTAGTGGGAACAAATAGGTGTTGAATAAACAGACATTCACCTCGTTGTTCCCTCGGTTCTCTAAAGATAGCGCGTTAATATTCGCACTCCCCTATTTCACTTATTGCTCTCGTGCTGTCACACACATCACATGATATCGGCCATCAATCACTTCCGTGCCTTCAGTTTCATGCTCAAAACCAGGGAACGCACTATCCCATGCCTGTAAACCTTGTAAATAACGAATATGGGGGCTATTTTCATCACCAAAGTTTTCCCCCGATAAAAGCATTGGGATACCGGGTGGATAAGGAATAATCGAGTTAGCGGCCACTCTACCGACTAATTGATCAACCGGAACCGCTTCAACACGATTCGCCACAATTTCTTGATAAGCATCTCGCGGGCTCATCATCACCTGAGGTAAATGCGAATACGCCTGATTGAGTAATCCGCCTGGGTTATTTTTCTGTAAATAAGCAAACATATTATCCCCTAGGTCACGTAACCCCATTTCACCATAAATTTCAGGGGCAGACTGCACAACCTCAGGGAGCACCTTTTTCAACGCGGTATTACTATCATAGTGACGCTTAAAGGAAAGCAGGGTATTCACTAATGTTCCCCACTTCCCTTTGGTGATCCCCATCGAAAAGAGAAACATGATTTGAAAGTCAGTAGTGCGTGTCGGCACAATGCCATAATGATTGAGCCACGCGGTCACCAGTGCAGCAGGCACCCCTGTATCCAATAAGTTACCATCATCCCCCATCCCCGGAGAGAGAATACTCACTTTAATAGGGTCTAACATGGCCCAATTATCAGGAATATCATTAAAGCCGTGCCATTTATCCTCTGGATGCATGACCCAACAGCTTTGCTCTTTCATGAGTAGTTCAACAGGGGCATCTTCAAAGGCATATCGTTTACCCGTGGCAGGGTCTTTCACCATTTCCTGATTCCAAGGCTTAAAGAACCATTCCCCATCATTGATAAATTCTTTATACAAATAAGCCAAAGACTGCCTAAAATCGATAGATTCACGGATCACCTCATCGGTCAGTGACCGCCCGCTATTACCATCCATCATATCCGCGGCGATATCATTGGATGCACAAATCGCGTATAGCGGTGAGGTGGTTGAGTGCATTAAATAGGCTTGATTGAAACGATTAAAATCAATCGCGTTACGACCATTACGTACGTGAATAAAAGAGGCTTGTGATAAGGCATTCAGTAACTTATGCGTAGAATGCGTGGCAAAAATAGTGGGCTGGTTTTCTGTTCTTTCTTCATCACGCATTGCAAAATGGTCACGATAAATAGGGTTAAAACGCGCATAGCCATACCAAGCTTCGTCAAAATGAATACGGTCTAAAGAGCCGTCCAGCAAGTCTTGTACCTTACGTGCGTTATAACAAACGCCATCATATGTACAATTGGTCACAACACTATAAGCCGGTTTCTGTTTAACTTTCGCCTTCGTAAGCGGGTTATGCGCGATTTTAAATTTAATCGCATCTGGCGTCATTTCTTTGGGATAAATTGGCCCAATAATGCCATAACGATTGCGACTCGGGATCATATAGACGGGTTTCGCCCCCGTTAATATTAATCCTTGCTCAATAGATTTATGACAATTACGGTCAATCACCACGACATCTTCATCCGTCATACAGGCTTGCATAATTGTTCGGTTAGAGCCGGAGGTGCCCACAACCACAGAATAAGACTGGTCAGCACCAAACACGCGAGCTGCATTCTTTTCACACTCGCCGAATGCCCCTGTATGGTCAAGTAACGATCCGACAGCCACGCGCTCTATTCCGATATCTGTACGGAAAAGATTTTCCCCAAAAAAATCATGATAAATACGCCCTGCTGGCGTTTTGGTAAACCCTACACCGCCTTGGTGACCCGGCGCTGCCCATGAGTATTCATGCACATCGCTGTACTTGATTAGGCTTTTCATTAACGGTGGGAGCAATTGAGAGCGATAGCGTTGAATAGCCGCCAGTACTCGGCCTGCAATGAAGTCGGCTGAGTCTTCTAAAATCCAAGCAAATTCATCAACTTGCTCCATCATATTACGATCAAAAGCAACCAGCGCTTCTTCACGATCACTGAGCAAGAAGACGGGAACATCTTCTTGCCTACGATGTAATTGGGTAATTAAGCGATGCGCTTGAACCTGTTCATCACGGTCAGACATATCTCGACCGTACAATAAGCAATCAATACTGGTATTTGAGCGGATATAAGCGAGGCCGTCTTCAAAGTCGCGAATGATGACTGTTTCGACATGTTCATCATTGAGTTCACTGGCAAGTCTTGCTACTGCATGGCTAATGACGGAGTCGTCATCCGTTAGCTCCGTATAAACAATTAATGCCCTCATTAATAATGCCCTTATTATATTACGCCATATTATTTATTCATTATATTAGTCTTAACTCAAATAAGGGCATTTTGCAAAGAACAAGCAAGTGACTTATTGATAAAAAACAATTTTGCCTTTACTCGTCTAATTTATTGATCATAACTCGCGCATTCATTACCAACATTTTCGCTCGTGCTTCACGTTTTTGGAGCAAAGCCATAAACAGCAGGTCTGTCAGCGTATTTTGAGCCGTTCTCGATGAAATTGATGAGCTACGCCATTCGTTTTCTTCCGCAATACTTTCCAGTACATAATCTGACAATTGTGCTAAAGGAGAAAGCCTACTACGCGTAATTGCCACCACATTAGCGCCTTGTTTACGGGCAATGCTGGCAGCAGTCAGCATATCTTTACGCTTACCTGTAAACGAAATCACGATTTGAGTATCCTGCGGGGTCAAGGTCAGTGCGGCTGCAATTTGCACATGGTGATCCGATTCTACCAAGGTGGTGATACCAATCTTTTGTAATTTGTAACTTAAGTCTTTGGCCGTTAAGCCTGATCCCCCAATCCCCACAATCTGTACACGTTGTGATTTATCAATGCTATCCACAATTTTTTCAAACATTTTAAAATCGAGATGACGCGTTGTTTCGGTGATGGAATAGTTTTTTTCCAGAGCCAACTTTTGTGCGACAACCATTAGGTTATCGCTCTGAGTGATACGATTATGCAACGCCACATGGGGGTTCGCTTCATCAAGTTGTTGACGACCAATAATTTCACTGAGTGCTAATTTGAGTGCCGGATATCCCTTCACGCCGACCTTTTGGCTAAATTTAACAATAGCAGATTGACTCACATTCAACGTTTCCGCCAGTTGCTGAGAAGATAAGCTAAGTACGCGCTCGGGTTTTTCGAGGATGTACTGAGCGATCTTACGTTGATTTTCAGCAAGCCTTGGTAGCAAACACGTGATGGTATCCAGTAAAGTCATCCTTATTCCTTATTCATAGCCTATGATTAAAAATAAATTATTCCTCGTAGAAAAATAGCATTACTTAGTATTAATCCCTTAAATTCAATAAGTAACTAATCATCTCTATCTAAATCATACAGAAATATTCTTTCATATTGACAATTCAGAATAGAGAGCACCGTGATCATTATCACATCACTGGAATAAATAATTCCTTAATATCCTTCCATTAACCGAAGTAGGAGTAATTTATTATGACCATTGACTTAAGCAAAATGGTAACGGAAAGTCGTAACGCAGCGAGCACCCATATCGATCAGTTGTCTACTCTTGATATGTTGCAAGTCATCAATAATGAAGATAAGCAAGTACCCTTTGCTGTCGAAAAAGTACTGCCACAAATAGCACAACTTGTCGACAAAGTCGCCCAAGCATTTCTCAATGGCGGTAGATTGATTTATTCAGGTGCAGGCACATCAGGTCGCCTCGGTATTTTGGATGCGAGTGAATGCCCTCCTACCTATGGCACTCCCCATGAACAAGTGATTGGTTTAATCGCTGGCGGTCACCAAGCCATTTTCCGTGCTGTTGAAAATGCGGAAGATAAACCAGAGCTGGGAGAGCAAGATCTGATTAACATCCAATTTAATCACAAAGATGTACTTGTCGGTATTGCCGCTAGTGGCCGTACACCTTATGTACTCGGTGCGCTGGCCTACGCACGCACAGTCGGCGCTGTGACAGCTTCCATTAGCTGTAACCCAAATAGTCCGGTCGCCAATGCAGCCGATATCGCTATTACACCTATTGTCGGACCAGAAGTCGTGACAGGTTCTTCACGCATGAAGGCAGGAACAGCACAGAAATTAGTGCTCAACATGATCACGACGGGGGCAATGATCCGTATTGGTAAAGTCTTCGGCAATTTAATGGTCGATGTTGAAGCAACCAATGCCAAGTTAGTTGAGAGACAAGTCAGAATCGTCATGGAAGCGACTGAATGTGACAGGGAAACTGCAGAATCCGCGTTACAACAATGTCAAAGACACTGCAAAACAGCAATTTTGATGATCTTATCTGGGCTAAATGCACATGAAGCACGTCAATTGCTATCAGACAATAATGGGTTTATTCGTACGGCGCTCAACGTCGCAAAGTCCGTTTAATAAACGGAAACTGATAGGGTAAATGGCATGGCTAAAATCACAAAAGAAATGATGCAGGAGATCCTGCAAAAGGTCGGCGGCAGTGCAAATATTAAGCAAGCGGGAAACTGTATGACTCGCTTGCGTTTAACACTCAACAATGACCAACTTGTCGATAAAACAGCAATTAAACAAATCGCTGGCGTCCTTGGCGTCATCGAAAGTGATGAGCAATTACAAATTGTTCTAGGGCCAGGTAAAGCTCAAACTGCTGCTGACCTAATGAATCAAATACTCGAAAGTGGTGAACAGGTCGTTGACGAAAAAACAGATCCTTCATTAGCAACGAACCTAAGTGCACTTGCCTCATCGAATAAGCAACAGATGAAGCAGAAACAAACAAGTGCAGTGCATCGTTTTTTATCTAAGTTTGCCACCATTTTTACTCCCCTTATTCCTGGGTTTATTGCTGCCGGTCTACTACTCGGTTTCGCAACATTAGCGACTCAAACCTTCTATCCGGAAGGGTTACCTAAAACCCCAGAGCAACAGACATTTGGCGTACACTTAATTCTTTATATGTCGGTGTTCAGCAAAGGGTTATTTAGCTTTTTAAGTATTTTAATTGGCTATAATGCCCAAAAAGCCTTCGGTGGTAGTGGAGTCAATGGCGCGATTATTGCCGCACTCTTTGTATTGGGTTATGACCCCAATGCAACCACTGGGGTGTTTTCAGGAATGACCAACTTTTTTGGTTGGGATATAGACCCTAGAGGCAGCATTATCGGTGTGTTAATCGCCTGTATTTTTGGTGCATGGGTTGAAAAACAGGTACGTAAAATTATTCCTGCTAACCTTGATATGATTTTAACTTCCACCATTACCTTACTGATTGTTGGTGCGGCGGCTTATGTGGTCATCATGCCATTAGGTAGCTGGTTATTCAGTGGTATGTCATGGCTATTTATGCACCTCAATGGTAATCCATTTGGAACCGCCGTATTAGCAGGTTTATTCTTGATCGCCGTGATGTTTGGGGTACACCAAGGATTTGTTCCCGTCTATTTTGCCTTAGTGGATGCGCAAGGCTTCAACTCATTATTCCCAATTTTGGCCATGGCCGGTGCTGGGCAAGTGGGTGCCGCTCTCGCACTCTATGCAAAAGCGAAAAAAGATTCGGTTTTGCGTAATCAAATTCGCGGTGCCATCATTCCGGGCTTCCTTGGTATTGGAGAACCCCTGATCTATGGCGTCACCTTACCACGCGTGAAGCCTTTCGTGACGGCCTGTTTAGGGGGGGCTGCGGGTGGTTTCTTTATTGGTTTAATTGCTTGGATGGGCTTACCTGTCGGACTGAACACGGTGTTTGGCCCATCAGGTTTAGTTGCCATTCCGCTCATGACCTCTGCCCAAGGTGTGTTTGCAGGTATGTCGGTTTATGTCGGTGGCATTGCCGTCGCTTATGTGTGCGGATTTATTTTCACTTACTTCTTTGGTAGCAAAAATATCGATTTGGATTAAATGATAGGGGGAGCCACAATGATTAGGCTCCCCCCTTCATAAGGGTTTTTTGCCGTTTACCGCACATTTTTATTCAAGCCAAATCAAGAGGACGCAAGCTGCCGTTAATAGTCCCATCACTATATTAAAAATAAACCACGCACGACGGCTTCTTAAAAAATGGCCAATGAAGACTCCGCCAGCCATCCAAATTACCCCTGCCACTAAATTAACCATGACCACGACAATACTCATTATAATAATCGATTGAGTAAACAGTTCTCCGGGGAGACTATAACTACCGACAGCACCGAGCCCCATCATCCAAGCTTTTGGATTTAAAAATTGTAACAACCCACCTTGATACCATTTGATGTTTTTGGCGACGGTACTCTCTGTTTTCAATGGTGAATAGCTGGCGGTTGCGGTTTTCCATGCCAACCACAATAAATATATACTACCAACGATTTTCATGCCGATATGTAATGCGGGATAAAGCAATAAAAGCGCTGCAACACCAAACGCGGAAAGGTAAAGTATAGACTGCATACCCAACATGATCCCCAATAATAAGGGAACACTGCGACGGAAACCATAATTGGCAGTGCTTGATGTTAACAACATGTTGTTAGGACCGGGTGTTATTGCTGCAATAAATAGAAACGTAAAAAGTGAAAAAACTAGTCCTAGACTCATTTATAATCAATCCTAACGATTAAGTGCACTTGCATCACAAAAAAATAACAGTATGTTATGTGCCCCACAAGGGTATTACTAAATTAAATAAGGCTATGTCAGAAAACTTTCGACCAATCAACTGGGCTAAGAATCCACACCTTCAAACATTATTGCCAAGGATCTTTCGACGTACACCGAAAATTAAGCCTATTTGGCAACGACTTGAGTTACCTGACGGTGACTTTATCGACCTTGCTTGGAGTGAAGCCCCTGAGCTGGCACGCGATAAACCGCGTTTAGTGATATTTCATGGCTTAGAAGGTAGTTTTAAAAGCCCTTATGCTCATGGCATGTTAGAAAGCGCCCAGAATCACGGTTGGTTAGGGGTGATCATGCATTTCCGAGGTTGTAGTGGTGAACCGAATCGTCAAAAGCGGATTTATCACTCAGGTGAAACCAGTGATGCGCGGTATTTTTTGCATTGGCTAAAACAGACTTGGGGAAATGTTCCAACCGCTGCTGTTGGCTATTCTCTTGGTGGTAATATGCTTGCTTGCTATTTAGCGGAAAGTGGTGATGAGGCAGACCTTGATGCAGGGGTTGTCGTATCTGCTCCTTTGATGCTAGAACCTTGTTCGATTCGCATGGAAAAGGGGTTTTCCCAATTCTATCAACGTTATTTACTGAATGGATTGAAACGAAATGCCACACGCAAACTGGTGCGTTACCCAGGTTCATTACCCCTAAATTTAGCGCAATTGAAGCAACTAAAACGTATTCGTGAGTTCGATGATGTGATCACGGCTAGGATCCATGGTTTCGAAAATGCGACAGATTATTATCAAAAATGCAGTGCGTTACCAAGGTTACCCCGTATTACCAAACCGACATTAATCATTCATGCCAAAGATGACCCTTTTATGGCACCTGATGTCGTGCCTGATTTAGCACATTTACCCGCGAATATCGAATATCAAATGACTGAACATGGTGGACATGTTGGTTTTGTTAGCGGTTCCTTTAGGAAACCAGAAATGTGGTTAGAAAAACGTATTCCTCAATGGTTAACAGCATATTTAAGTAAATAAACGTCATGATTATTCCTTGGAAAGATTTAGACCCTGACACTTTAGAAAACCTGATCGAAGCTTATGTCTTACGTGAAGGAACAGATTATGGTGAACATGAAAAGTCGTTACAACAAAAGGTAGACGACGTAAAACGGCTGTTAGTTTCAGGAGAAATTGTGCTAGTCTGGTCAGAATTACATGAATCTGTTAATTTTATGCCAAAAAGTCAGTTTCGCCCGTAAACCCGTTTCGCTCATGATTTTAATAAGCATGGACGCAAACGCAGCACAGGGAGTCCATGATGTCAAAAAAGCACCCAATTATTGCAATTACTGGTTCTAGTGGTGCCGGAACCACCTCCACAAGCTTAGCATTTCGTAAAATATTCCATCAGTTAAATATCCAAGCGGCAACATTAGAAGGGGATAGTTTCCACCGTTATACGCGTCCAGAAATGGATATGGCGATTCGCAAAGCAAGAGAACAAGGCCGCCACATCAGCTATTTTGGTCCCGAAGCGAATGATTTTTCATTGTTAGAACAGACCTTATTAGATTACAGCTTACAGGGTGGAGGTCAATCACGTAAATACCTTCATACCTATGATGAAGCTGTACCCTATGGGCTTCAGCCTGGCACATTCACACCGTGGGAACCCTTACCTGCAAATAGTGATGTTTTATTCTATGAAGGCTTGCATGGCGGTGTCGTCACGCCTGAAAACGATGTCGCACAGTACGTCGATTTATTAGTGGGTGTGGTTCCAATCGTTAACCTTGAATGGATCCAAAAATTGATCCGCGATACAACAGAACGGGGGCATTCACGAGAAGCTGTCATGGATTCCGTCGTACGTTCAATGGGTGACTATATTAATTATATTACCCCTCAATTTTCACGTACCCATATTAATTTCCAACGTGTACCGACTGTCGATACATCCAATCCATTTTCCGCTAAAGCGATTCCTTCACAAGATGAAAGTTTCATTGTCATTCGTTTTAGGGGGCTAGAACAGATCGACTTCCCTTATTTATTGTCGATGTTAAATGGTTCTTTTATATCCGCAATGAACACTATCGTTGTACCAGGTGGAAAATTAGGATTAGCGATGGAGTTAATCATGACACCGTTGGTCGAAAAACTCATAAAAAGAAAACATGATTAATAATAAATGATGCTTATTATTATTTAAAATAAGCATCATAAATTAAAAAATTTATATAATTAATAAATAAATTATTGGTTTTTGATTTCAAAACTGTGGGTAACAGTGACGGCTTTTTCTAACATTAATGAGACCGAGCAATATTTTTCAGCAGAAAGCTGAACAGCGCGTTCAACCGTTTTTTCCGTTAAATCCGTTCCCGTTACAATAAAGTGCAAATTAATATGGGTAAAATAATGAGGTGCTTCATCCCTACGCTGTGACGTTAATTTAACTTCACAACCTCTCACGTCATTACGGCCTTTTTGTAAAATAGAAACAACATCAACAGCACTACAACCGCCCGCAGCCATCAAGACCATTTCCATTGGGCTAGGCGCTTTATCACCGGAATTACCGTCCATCATAACTTGATGACCTGAAGCCGATTCGCCTAAAAAAGAGAGCCCTTCAACCCATTTAACTCTTGCTTCCATATTTTATTCCCCTAGGAAAAAGTTTATCTAAAAGATTACATTGTTACATAAACCCTTTCAATCAAATAGGCGCTTTATGATGCTGAATCGATAAAAACAAGACTTTCTGAGTTTAATATGTTACAAACAAAGTTCCACCTGATAGGGTTAAGATCAAAACTCAAGGTTTCAATTGATTATATTATAGTGTTGGTATTAACTTGCTCTATAATGCGAATTAATATGCTAAGCTAGTGACTTTAAAAAACCAGCTATTCTGGTGACGATTAACCGAATGGCTGTATTAACATACAGAGGATAACGCTAATGGTTCTCGGCAAGCCACAAACAGACCCTACTCTTGAATGGTTTTTGTCACACTGCCATATTCATAAATATCCATCCAAGAGCACTCTGATCCATCAGGGTGAAAAAGCAGAAACCCTTTACTATATCGTTAAAGGCTCAGTGGCTGTTTTAATCAAAGATGAAGAAGGCAAAGAAATGATCCTCTCCTATTTAAATCAGGGAGACTTCATTGGTGAACTAGGGTTATTTGAAGAAGGGCAAGAACGTTCAGCTTGGGTCAGAGCAAAAAGTGCCTGCGAAGTCGCTGAAATTTCTTATAAAAAATTTCGTCAGCTTATTCAGGTTAACCCTGATATCCTTATGCGCCTTTCCGCGCAAATGGCAAGCCGCCTACAAACCACATCAGAAAAAGTCGGTAATCTGGCTTTCCTTGATGTCACAGGCCGTATTGCTCAAACGCTACTTAATTTAGCGAAACAACCCGATGCGATGACGCATCCAGATGGAATGCAAATTAAGATCACACGCCAAGAGATTGGCCAAATTGTCGGTTGTTCCCGCGAAACGGTTGGTCGCATCTTAAAAATGCTAGAAGACCAAAACCTTATCTCCGCGCATGGTAAAACTATCGTGGTGTACGGTACTCGATAAACCTATAATTCGTCTGACCTCAATTGCATAATGGCTTTATATCTTTGATATAGAGCCATTTTCCTTCGATATCACCACAAAACCAGCAAATAGCATAAGTATCGTTATTTTATATTATTCATATCCACTAAAAAATAAAATCTAGAATAATTAATATACTATTATTTAAAGGTTTTATTAAAATGAAAACAAGTCAACATCACCCATCCGTAAAATATATCAACCAAACAGTAGCGGCTCATGCAGAGATGCTCAAACGTGGCAATCTGACAACTGAAACAATCGCTGAATCATGTCGTATAAAAAGAAATAATCTAGAAGCAAAGTATAATTTTCTTAACGAAATACATAGCACTAAGCCAACCTCAATCACCTTATCGACACCCGTAAAATACGATGATAACGCATGTCAGGTACAGCAAACTAAAATCGATGCGGCAATCAATACCGCCAATATTCTCAATAAGAGCCAGCTCCCTTCTTTACCCTCATTATCGTTACCCTTTTCCTATTCATTAAAACCAAGCATGTCAAAAAATACGATTAAAACAAATGAGCGTCATATCTGTGATAACCAATCAACCTCCCCATTAAATGTGAAGAAACCGACGTCTGAATGTCATCTTCAACAAAAACTTGAGCAGTTGAAATCTAAATGTCATCACGTGTTAGATAAATTAGAGGCTAATCGCTATTCTGCTGAATCTCTAAAAGATCGCTCAATGCTCTACCTGAAAAAATCAGAACTCAATGCAAGCCTTATTGGTACAAACTATTCAGCACTGGATTTAGTTTGGTATATGGATAAAAAAGAACAAACTCAATCCGAGAAAGACACCATTATTAAACACTTCACTCAACCGAAACCAATTTCATATCAAAAAGGAAGTCGCATTCCCCTCAAAATAGCCACCACGACTAAGGAACTCAATCCACCGAAAAAGGAACAGTCAATTCATCAGACCGCTCATGTCATCTCTTCTCATTCTCAAGGCACTGGACGCGTCATTATAAATGGGCAAGTTAAAAGAGGTCTGACTGGAATAGCATTATCCCCTTGCGTTTCTGAGACTCACAACAAGGCAGATCCCCAACAAATACAAAATAAGGGAAACCGCATTAATCACACAAAAAATATAAGCACGCAAAGTTCTCGTAAAATAAAAAAAACGATTACTCCAAATAATGCTCAAAATGCTCCTGTTATTATTCGAAAAACATTTGCGACATTAGAGGAACAGCAGGCGTCAGTAGAAAGGTTATACAAAAAAAGATAATGATCTAATCTACTCATCAATGGTTAAAAACTCAAAGAGGTTAATACCTCTTTGAGTAAAAGACATTTATTTATTTTTTAATACGTTTTCAATCACTGTTTCTAATTTTTTCATACCACTATTAATTTCTTCCTCAGAAATAATTAATGATGGAGTAAAGCGTAATACATTTGGCCCAGCATTGAGCATCATTAATCCCTCAATGGCACACGCCTGTAAAATCTCTTTCGAACGATGATTGAGTTGGTTTTTCAATTCTGCACCAATTAATAACCCTTTCCCTCTGATCTCAGCAAAAATATCATATTTTTCATTGAGCTTATTCAAGTGGGAAACAAATAGCTCATGTCGCTTGATGACACCATCCAACACTTTTGGTGTATTGATAATATCAAACGCCGCATTACCGACAGCACAAGCTAACGGATTTCCACCATAAGTCGTACCGTGTGTACCAAGCCCCATTTCTTGCGCTATTTCATGGGTGGTCAGCATCGCACTAATAGGAAAACCGCCACCAAGAGCTTTCGCAGTGGTCAGAATATCGGGCGCCACACCATAATCCATATAAGAGAATAACTTACCAGTACGCCCCATACCACTTTGTACTTCATCAAAGACCAATAGAGCCTTATTATCATCACATAACTGACGCACGCCTTGTATAAACGCTTGCGTTGCAGCAGTGACGCCCCCTTCCCCTTGTACAGGTTCCAATACGACCGCGCATGTATTTTCATCAATGACCGCTTTGACCGCATCAAGGTCATTAAATGGCACATGAATAATATCAGCGGGTTTTGGTCCAAAGCCATCCGCATATTTGGCTTGCCCTCCAACTGATACGGTAAAAAAGGTACGACCATGAAAGGCTTGCTTAAAAGCGATGATCTTCGTTTTATATGGATTGTATTTAGTGATAGCGTAATGACGCGCTAATTTAAATGCGGCTTCATTGGCTTCAGCACCAGAGTTTGCAAAAAAGACACGTTCAGCAAAAGTGGCTTCAATTAGCTTTTGAGCCAATCTTAGCGCAGGCTCATTGGTAAAAATATTACTCACATGCCACAGCTTTTCGCTCTGTTCACGAACTGCATCAACTAAAGCAGGATGGCAATGACCGAGTGCTAACACCGCAATCCCACCAGCAAAGTCGATATACTCTTTACCTTGCTGGTCCCAAACTCGGCTACCTTCCCCACGAACAGGAATGAATTCTGCCGGAGAATAAATAGGTAACATCACCTCATCATAGGTCTGCCGATTTACTGCTTGTTGTTCTTTCATACCCCTCACCTGCTTTTGCTTAGTGCTTAAGTGAAAATATAAGCAATAAATATGAATAAAAAATCACAAAAGAGCAATAGCTAAGCGAGTGATGAAGTGAATTTTATTTTTTTGTTGAAATAAGCAACGTCTAGTATTTTAGGAAATTATTCAGTAGATCATGACCTTGCTCACTCAAAATACTTTCTGGGTGAAACTGAACACCTTCGATTGGTAGGGTTTTATGACGTATTCCCATAATTTCATCCACATCACCGTTATTCAGTGACCATGCGGACACATCAAAAGATGCTGGCAATGTTTCCGCGGCGATGACGAGGGAATGATAACGAGTTACCGTAAGCGGCCTATTTAACCCTTTAAAAACCCCTTGATGATTATGATGAATAGCAGAAGTCTTGCCGTGCATCACTTCTCTTGCTTTCACAACCGTGGCTCCAAAGGCTTGACCGATCGCTTGATGACCAAGGCAAATCCCTAAAATTGGAATTTTACCTGCAAAATATTTAATGGCTTCAAGAGAGATCCCTGCCTCATCAGGCGTGCAAGGTCCTGGTGAGATCACTAGGTGTGTAGGCGCTAATAATTCTATCTCTTCGATAGAAATTTCATCATTACGTTTAACGAGTACTTCTGCGCCTAATTCGCAAAAGTATTGATATAAGTTATAAGTAAATGAATCGTAATTATCAATAAGTAAAAGCATAGTAGCCTATCCGACTGATTTTTATCATTATATATTATATCCCCAGCATAGTTTACTACCATTAGCAATCAGAATACGAGCTAAAAAGCAGTGAAAAATAATAAGGGGCGGGTATCATAACACAGCCGAGGCAGGAAAATAGCCTATTTAAATCAAGTAATCCAATTTATCTAAACCATTTTCCATATAAAAATCATGGGATTATATTTACATACTGATAACAAATTATTCTTAATTAATAAAATAATAATTCTTAACTCTACAAGCATTCATTCGATTAAACGATTTCAGCTTTAGGGTATGACATCACATACCCTAAATCAGTTTATCGCTGAAAAACCAACTTACCCTGCACAAAAGTAGCCTGTATTTCTCCTGCGGTATCACAGAGTGTTAAATTCGCTTGCTTACCAGGCGCGATGGAACCCAAACGGTCAGCAATCCCTAACGCTTTTGCCGGATATAAACTGCCATGTAGCCATGCTTGTGCGAAAGATATATTGCAAGCTTGCTGTAGCGTGCTCACTCCCCGTTCTAAGGTCAAGGTACTCCCCGCGAGACTACCGCTTTCAGTTCGAACGACACCATTTTTCATCTGAACCGTCATTTCACCGAGAGAGTATTCACCATCTGGCATGCCGGCCGCACGCATTGCATCTGTAATCAACAACAAACGTTCCCCACAACAACGGTAAACCACGTTGATTGCAGCTGGATGCACATGGTGACCATCACAGATTAATTCCACCTGACATTGGTCGTGAGTTAATGCAGCACCAACCATACCCGGCTCACGGTGGTGTAGACCATTCATTCCGTTGTAGCAATGGACAACCCCATCCGCACCTTGATTTAACCCTTGTTGCGTTAATGCATAATCTGCACTTGAATGACCAATCATGACACGCACTCCCTGTGACTTTAACCAAGGTATTAGCTCAAGTGACGTTGGATGCTCAGGGGCTAGCGCCACACATTTTAAACTACCTTCTGCAACCGCTATCCATCGCTGTAATAACGCTTTTTCCGGTTGATGTAATAAATGTTGTGGATGAGCCCCTTTATGTTGTGCCGTAAAAAATGGCCCTTCAAGATAGCTCCCTAAAATTTCGGCACCATCCACACCTTGTTTTTGGCTGTTTTTAACTTGAACCAATGCTCGTTCAATAGCGTTATGATGAGCAGTGACTGTTGTTGCCAAAAACGCACCAACACCTTTTGATGCTAAGAAACGAGAGATATTATTGAGTGATTCATGGGTCGCATCCATCACATCAGCACCCGCGCTTCCGTGAATATGGGTATCAATAAGTGCAGGTAATAATGTGAATGGCGACGGCTGTTCCGCAGACTGCGTATTCGGGATCACACGCTGGATACCCCCATGATCATCCAATATGACTAAAACATTATCCGCCCACCCCGAAGGCAATAATGCCCTACGAACATATATCTGCTTATTTGATTTAATCATCTTACATCCTATCAATGCCTCTTGTATGCATAAGTGAGCGCCACTTACATCATACCGGCACTCCCACAAATCGTAATTTTACTTTCAACAACTTTGCGCATGGCCTCTTTACCCGGTGTGATATATTTGCGAGGGTCGTTAGCATCTGGATGCTCGGCAAAATGCGCTTTGACAGCATCAGCAAAAGCAATTTTTAAATCTGTTGCCACGTTGACTTTACACACACCAAGCGAAATAGCCCGTTTAATCATG
Source organism: Providencia sp. PROV080 (assembly GCF_033688105.1). Taxonomy (NCBI): domain Bacteria; kingdom Pseudomonadati; phylum Pseudomonadota; class Gammaproteobacteria; order Enterobacterales; family Morganellaceae; genus Providencia; species Providencia sp. PROV080. The sequence continues at coordinate 366,157 of NZ_CP096346.1, read as the reverse complement.
TTTTCAGGGATCCCTGAAGCCCCATGTAATACCAGAGGAATATCAACCTGCTGCTTAATCGCTGCTAGGCGCTCAAAATCAAGGTGAGGTTCGCCATGGTACAAACCATGCGCTGACCCTATCGCGACGGCTAAGGAATCAATGCCTGTCCGCGTGATATACTCTTTTGCTGCCATCGGATCAGTATAGAAGCTATCTTTACTGTCGACGACCAAATCATCTTCTTGCCCACCTAATCGTCCTAGCTCAGCTTCAACGCTAACATCATAGTTTTGACAATACTTCACCACTTTCTTGACCGTTTCGATGTTTTGCTCAAAAGCAAAGTGAGAACCATCAATCATCACAGAACGAATGCCTGCTCTGACTTTATGGCAAATATCGTCATACTCTTCATGATGATCAAGATGCAACGCAATAGGTAGACGGTTCACCCGTGCCGCTTCACGACAAATTGAGACCATGTATTCCAACCCCGCATAAGTAAAAGTGCTTGGTGTGCCGGCAAGAATAACGGGGGATGACATCGCTGCTGCCGTTTCAACAACAACTTGAACCGTTTCTAGGTTATGGACATTAAAAGCCGGTACCGCATAACCACGGTATTGTGCTTTTTTCAGCATTTCACGGTTAGAAATTAAATACATATGCTCTCCTTAAATGCCATCATCATTCACAACAGCGTCTTTTTCACGTTGTTGCTCATGCCACAAACTGGTTAAACCGCGGTGCCCACATTCCAATGCCATATCTCGAAATTCTGCAACTGACATACCGTCGCGCTCTAGCATCATTTCTGCTGCCATTTGCATATTGGTTCCGGTGATAACTTGATAATTTTCATTTTCTAGCGCCATCAATGACGCCTGCCGAAATGGAGATCCCCCTAATAAGTCAGTGAGAAAAACAACCCCCTCCCCTCGGTCACATTGCTGGCTCGCCTTTTTTAAGGCCTGCTGGAGCGTGTCGGTACACATACCTTCAGGAAAATCGATAGCAACACATTGTTCTTGCGGGCCTATCACCTGTTGTACTGCTTGTAATAGGCCACTCGCAAATCCCCCATGACCTGTAATCACTACACCTAACATTTGCCAACCCCTTATAAGAATCCAACTAATTTACCAAGCACGCCAAATACCACAGTGACACCAATGAGTTTCACGGGTGAAAAGCCCTTTTTCATTAGCCAGTAGACAAGCAATGTAAAACTGAGAGGCAATAAATTTGGCATCAGTTTGTCTAATACGTCTGTTTGTAGCGCCACTTTAGCTTCACCGGCCGTCATGACTAACGGTGTAGAGAGATGCACATAAGAAGCCACGAGGGCACCGATCACCGTCATCCCAACAATGGAAGCTGCATGAGAAATATTCTTTGTGTGTGCTTTTAGCATGGCTATCGCTTTTGTTCCTGCTCGATAGCCGTAATGAGCCAATCCAAAACGTAACGCAAAATGCACGATGTTAAACATCAGCAGGAAAATGATGGGACCAAATAAACTTCCTTGCAGAGCGAGTGAGGCGCCAATACCGGCACAAATGGGCAATAACGTCAGCCAGAACAGCGCATCCCCAATGCCACCCAACGGCCCCATTAACGCTATTTTCACAGCGCGAATCGTCGAGATTTTCTCTTTACTGCGCTCCATCGCCAGCACTAAACCCGATAAAAATGTCACATCAAACGGGTGCACGTTGATAAATTCCATGTGCATTTTCATCGAATTCGATAAGTCTTCCGGCTTTTTATGAATTTTACGTAGTGCTGGGATCAGCGTATAAAGCCAGCCACCCGCTTGCATACGTTCATAGTTAAAAGAAGCCTGTAGTAGTAATGAGCGCAGCGCCATAACGTTAATATCACGGTTAGTGAGTCCTGTTGCAGGTTCGCTATCAAGGTAATCATCACGCTCTACCTGACTCGTTGCCATCGCTTGAGCCATTCGCTGCTCCGCTTTTGCTGCCAGAGCTTCATCATTGTCATTAAATGCCATCATTCATCTCCTGAGCAACTTTCGGTGAGCTGCCGTTATCATTGTTGTCATTGCGAGTACGGTTGAAGAAATCAATCAGTGCGATTGCGAATGCCCCCAGCGCGACCGCGATAATAGGCATGTTTAAGAACGTCACTGAAATAAAACCAAGAATAAAATAGGCAACATAGGTCTTTTTCATCATGATTTTCATCAGTAATGAGAAACCAATCGCTGGCATCATTCCACCGGCTACGGCTAACCCATCCAAAAGCCATTGCGGCGCTTTTTGTACCATGGCACTTGCGGCATCAGCACCAAAGTAAATGGGTAAGAAAGCAACAATAAAGTAGAAAGAAAATAGAATAAGGATCCCAAAATAGTTCACCATCTCAATACCGCGCCAATTGAGCTTTTTCACCATTTCGTCGCATTTATGCATCATAGGCGAATAAAGTGTGAACAACAGTGTGATACAACCTTGTACGGCGATAGAAAATGGAACCGCAATACCGATAGCAACTTTAGGATCAGCCTGTGTCATGATGGCAAATGTTGTTCCAATAATGCCGCCAATAACGACATTAGGTGGTTGAGCCCCAGCAAGTGGCACCATTCCCATCCAAACCAATTCCAATGTTCCGCCGACTAATAATCCAGTTTGAACATCGCCTAAAATCAATCCAACAATGGGGCCAATCACCACGGGTCGATGAAAGTGCGTCAAGCCATTAAATAAATCGACCCCAGCAATCCCCGCAATTAAAGCGATAAGTAGTGCGTCAGCCAGCATACTGACCTCCTTAGCTAATTAGCTTAGAGACGGCTTCACCCGCCTCATCCGGTACACGACGAATTTCACAAGTGATCCCTAATTTTTCTAATTCGCGAAAGGCATGAATATCGCTATCATCCACAGAGACCGTTTTATGAATTTGTTTTTTACCTTCAATGAAATGCATATTGCCAACATTGACAAATTTGATAGGAACACCGCCCTGAACTAGGGTGAGTACATCTTGAGGAGTTTTACAAACGATGAAAATCTTTTGACGATCCGCGGCCTTATGGATCACATCTATGGTTTTTTGCAGGGTAAAATAACGGGTTTGCACACCATCAGAAACCACCATGTCCATTAAAGATTGGGCGACAGGATCGACTGCGGCTTCATCATTTGCAACAACCACCAAATTGGCGCCAAGCGAATTCGTCCATGTCACACCAACTTGGCCATGAATCAAACGATTATCGATACGAGTCATCAATATATTTGGGGTAGACATACTCACTCCTATTATTATTTTGTTGATTTGTATGGGTATAGCTGAACACCTTTAACAACACGATTCACTTCACCAGTCGGGCAAGGGTTATCCGGTGATAAACCATGATGAAGAGAGGCTTCAAATGCCAAAAGTTGCAAAAAGACAAGGTAAGGAAATATCAACCAAATATCATTCAGTTGGCTATCAAGCTCGACGGCCTGTACTAAAGGCTGACTGCTCAGTGCCACAATATTCTTTGCTCGTTGGTCATGTTTCAGCTCATTTAGCAAATCTATATCATAGCGGCGGCAATACTCTTCAGCCGATAACATCACTATTACCAATGTTTCTTTATCAATCATAAATTTATGACCATGGCGTACCCCCAATGTTGAGTCAAAGCGTGTTGCCACTTTCCCTGACGTTAGCTCTAACATTTTCAACGCCCCTTCTTCGGCTATGCCCGTAAAGCAACTTGAGCCAAGCACAACCAAGCGACTAAAACTATCCTCTGTTATGCTTTGAATCATCGGTAACCATTGTGAAAGGCCTGTTTCTGCCAATGTGGCAATCTCTTCAACATGGTTAAGTGATTGTGTGAAGTCTTGAACACCAAAGAGTAATAAGGTTGCTAATGTCATACAGCTAAAGCTTGAGGTCATGGCAAAACTGCTGTCATGAGAGCCATCCGGCATGATTAAAGAACAAACATGCTTTTTCCCTTCCGCATAACGTGCTAGCGCGCCGTCGGGATTACAGGTCAACATCAAGTGATAGACATCGTCGAGTAGCTGATCGGCCAGTTCGATGACCCCCACACTTTCAGGGCTATTACCCGAACGCGCATAAGAAACTAATAATGTCGGTTTATGTTTATCAAGGTAGTGCCAAGGGGTTGGGACGATATCGGTAGAGGCATATGCATGTACGTCTAACCCACAGTATTCGCGTAGCCAAGGTGCCATTGCTTTCCCTGCAAAAGCCGATGATCCTGCACCGCATAACACAATTTGTAAGTCTGGCTTGGCGAATAATTTGGCCAAAAAAGGCTGCCATTGTGCTGATTTTGCTGCCAACTCTCGATACAGTTCACGCCACAGTCGAGGCTGGTGTGTAATTTCTTGCGCGGTAAACAGAGCGCCATGCTGTTCTAACCAAGATGGTGAATATGACAATATGGTTTTCATGCCATCACTCCTTGTGATTGAGACTCACACGCCTGTGCATATTGAAGGAGCACCCCTCGAACTTTATCCATAACCCAAGCTTTTGGGTCATTCTCTAAATCGCCGACTTTAACGGCTTCTGCCTGTTCAGGTAGGTATTGGCTTAACATTGAAATAGGAACGGGATTGCGCCTTAAATTGTCTAATAATTTAGCGACCGCGGTTTCCACTTCAGGTTCTGCCCAGTAATAACGAATACGGTCACTTAGGCTATATTGTCTGTCGATGTACTGCTGGTGAGCACTACCTTTGTAATAAGGGCGCCAACGCTCTGGCTGCTCATTCATAATTTGTTCGAGAGTGGCGTGTAAATGAGCGGCATCACGTTCACCATTCCATTCACGATCTAATTTATCGAGTGCAAATAATCCTTCACGCAGAGCAAACGTTAATGCCGGTCCGACTTTTAAGATTGCAAAGTGATCACGCACTAACTGACGATAAGCCTTTAATGCTTGGTAATCGGTAGAGTGGGCTTCATAAACGATATGAGGAACTGATTCGATAAATTGGCTAAGTGCCTTCGCTTTTTCGGGGTGATAATGTTCAACATTGTGATGGTCAAATTCGACGCCAGGTTGTACAACCAATGCAATCACTCGCGGCCACACATGAGCTAACCCATGCTCTTGCCACTTATTTTCATGGATAGACAATGTCGCTTTAGCCGCTTCAGGCGATGTCACCTGTAAGCCATCCATCGATTCTTTAGCACCGCCCGGAACAGGAACCTCTGTACCAATAACATAAACAGGCGCTTCACCACCATGATCTTGCCAGCTACGTTCCGCCACTTGGCATAGTCTTGCCGCACGAGAAGCGACCACTTCATCACTCAAAGGGATGGGATCATCCGCACAAGACATTGAGCAATCAAGGTGAATTTTACGAAAACCTGCCGCAACATAATCATAAATTAGCGTTTCTGAAAGTTGCATCGCCTCATCAGCACACCGATTTTGCCATGCATTTGGACCTAAATGATCGCCACCTAACCATACTCTCTCACGCGGGAATGCTAATTGATCCGCAATGTGCCAAACCATTTCACGAAAATCGCTAGGCAACATGCCAGTATAGCCACCAAACTGGTTAACTTGATTAGACGTTGCTTCAATTAATACGGAAGTATTTCGCTGTTTAGCAAAACGAATCGCACTTTCTAATACCCATGGATGTGCGGAACAGACAGAGTAAACCCCAACGTCCTCGCCCGATTTATGGCGATGGATCAGCTGTAATAGCGGCTGCATAATTTCTCCAAATAACTCAGATATGATTAAAAACGTTGCGTTTTTAATTAAGAATTAAAATAGATATGCCTTATTCATCAACAACAATGACTTCTACACCAAATGCCGTCAAAGCTTGGCGATAATGAAGTGGAATGCGGCTATCAGTAATAAGACGATGGATCAGTCTAGCTTCGCGTATTAAACAAAAACTCTTACGTCCAAATTTAGTCCCATCTGCCACGGCAATAATTTGATGAGCAACATCACACATCACACGGTTTAGATGTGCTTCTCCGCTATTCGGCGTCGTGATCCCTGCTTCAAGATCAAAGCCATCCACGCCAAGAAACAAAGTATCAAAACGATATTGCGATAACTGCTGTTCAGCAGCTGGCCCATAAAGAGAATAAGAATTTTTGCGCACGTGTCCGCCAAGAACCATAACATCTACGCTGTCGAAACCGGCCAGTTCGTATGCGATATTGAGAGCATTAGTCATCACGACTAAATCACGGTGCTGTTTTAGAAAAGGAACAATTTCGGCTGTGGTTGAACCTGAATCAATGATGAGAGAATCCCCATCATGAACAAACTCCGCCGCTTTTTTAGCGATACGAGTTTTAATTTCACGGTCCATGCGCCCCTTGACCTGTAACGGTCTATCGAAAGCAAATTTATGATTGACCATTGCTCCACCATAAGAGCGCAAGGCACACCCTTTTTTTTCCAGATAACGTAAATCATTACGAATAGTGACGCTAGAAACATTAAATTGTTTGCTTAACGCATCGACACGTACACTCCCTTCTTGGCACAACATATCCATGATGCATTCACGCCTTTTTACGGTATCTGTACTCATGCATATCACTCCTAAAAAACAGTACCTTGTTATCACGATTGACCATGCTAACAACATAGATGAATTACAGCAGAGTGAGCTAATCGAAAATGTGATCCTTGTTAAAGTTCATTTTTAGAACAAAAAACCACTAAAAACCTTTCGTTTCCATTCAAATCGAAAGATTGACCTTTCAATTGATTAATTTACTTTTCAACGAAAATGCCTAATAGAGGCCAATATTTAGGTTAGTGAATGTATTAACAACGAAACGCCCCGAAAGAACGTCAAACAAACCGTTTTCAAATCACGCAGTGATTAAGGTCACAAAATTGAAATTAGTTGCAATAGCTGGCGGGCTGATAAGCAGAAAAGCATAGCGAAGGGAAAGGGAGAAAAACGATCAATCCTCATGGATTGGCAATGTCTCTGTGAATACACCACTCAATCAATGTCACGCATCGTAATCTCATTTGATATATTGGAAAGAATATAAGTGGGTAAATACTCACGACCTACCCACCCTATCCATTATGGCTTTTTGATCACTTCAGCAGAAATGATAGAGATTGGCTCAACGGGCACATTTTGGTATGGGCCAACGTTTTCGGTTTTCACTTTAGAAATTTTATCAACCACATCCATTCCTTTGACAACCTTACCAAAAACGGCATAACCAAAGTCACGCTGGCCATGGTCTAAGAAGGCATTATCAGCAACGTTGATAAAAAACTGGCTGGTCGCACTGTCTTTATTCGCTGTACGAGCCATCGAAATCGTTCCACGCAAATTACGTAGACCGTTGTCTGCTTCATTTTTAATGGGGCCACGTGTCTGCTTTTGCTGAAGATCTTTGTTAAAACCGCCGCCTTGAATCATAAAACCAGGAATAACACGGTGGAACGTGGTCCCGTTGTAATAACCTTCATTCACATATTGAAGAAAGTTTTCAGTGGTTACGGGTGCTTTTTTATCATTCAGTTCTAATTCAATGTTTCCCGCGGAAGTCACTAATTTGACATAGGTTTCACCCGCAGCTAATGCCAGAGAAGACGCGCTGATAGCACAGACCGCGAGTAAAGGCACAAAAATTCGTTTTAACATTCAAGATCCCTTTCGCTATAGCTTAATGACTTAATTATACTCTAAATAATTCAAGGTACAGCTAATACACCAAAAAATTGATGGCTAGACGTATAAGTGTGAGCCTGAAAGCATCATCAGCAATGCTGTAAACTTGGACTATGATGAGTGTAATTCACCAATTCTAGAGCGAAGCTAAATATATTGCTAAAGATTTACCTTTATTTACGTCAGATAATCTACAAACTCTCGACAATGGTTAAATTACTACAAATATGAGATAAAAATAGCGAATTTAAACGCATATCATCGATTGTATAGATTAATTTTGGCTTTGTTTGTCAGCCTTCAATGGCTATAATCCCTCAGCCTCAAAGGTCAACTCAGGGAGAACCACCTATGACAATCAAAAACCATAACTATCACATGACAAAATTTGTCATCAGTGCGCCCGATATCCGTCATCTACCAAAAGATACCGGTATCGAAGTTGCCTTTGCTGGCCGCTCCAATGCAGGAAAATCTAGCGCATTGAACGCGCTGACACAGCAAAAAAGCTTAGCCCGTACCAGTAAAACACCAGGACGCACTCAATTAATCAATCTATTTGAAGTCGAAGAAGGCATTCGTCTTGTTGACTTACCGGGCTACGGTTATGCCGAAGTGCCTGAAGAGATGAAACGCAAATGGCAAAAAGCACTCGGCGAATATCTGCAAAAAAGAGAATGTATTAAAGGCTTGGTGGTATTGATGGACATTCGCCACCCCCTGAAAGACCTGGATATGCAAATGATTGAGTGGTCTATCGCGATGGAAATTCCTGTTTTAGTGCTCCTCACGAAAGCTGATAAACTCGCGTCTGGTGCACGGAAAAAACAATTAATGGAAGTTCGTCAAACATTACAACCATTAGGGGGTGATGTGGAAGTCGAATATTTTTCCGCACTGAAAAAGATTGGTATTGATAAATTACGTATCAAACTCGATAGCTGGTACAGCACGCCCGCTTAATCCATTTCCATCCTTGTGCGTCAATCGGCGCACAACGGCAAATATCATCAATTAGCTCAAATTTTGAATAAAAAAATGCTCCAGTCAAAATATTGACTGGAGCAGCTAATATTCAGCTAAATCCGATTACGTGAAGTAAAAGGTCTGAAAGATAGAACATCTTACCTCTGTACCCTACGCCGTATACTCTACTTGATTTTTTGCGCAAAAAAAAGCTTTTATGTAATTTTTTTTCAATGCTTACTACGATTCAGCGAATATAAAACCGCAATATGCGTTAAAAAACGTATTTTTATTACATATTTATGAGAGATAGGTCGCATTAATATGTAATGTAAATTTTTATTCCACTCAGCTAAAACACGTAGTTTTGCACAAATAACACACAAAAAAGGGGGTTCTCCGCCAAATAAAAACAGCAGGAAAAATCCAGAAAGATAAAAGATGTTTTATGGCATGACACCTTCAAATTGCGCAAAAGAAAACAGAGCAAACATCATCGGTGTCGAGCATCGAGCGAGATCAGGTTCACCTACAAAACAGTTTCAGGCAGTAATGCCCCACCATCAACGACAATCGTCTGTCCCGTAATATAGCCTGCGGCTTGCGAGGCTAAAAATACCATCGCAGCAGCAATATCCTCTGGTTCACCTAAACGGCCGAGAGGCACTGCCCTAGCTATATTTTGATTAAGTTGGTCATCCCCTAAATTGGCCATGGCAGGTGTACGGATCATTCCCGGTTCAACGCCATTTACCGTGATCCCAAAAGGCGCTAACTCCAATGCAGCTGACTTAATAAAACCATTAACCCCCGCTTTAGAGGCCGCATAATGCGTAAGTCCTGGGTAAGCAACTCTAGGGCCAGTGACAGATGAGGTGATTAAAATACGTCCACCGCCCTGCCTTTGCATAATCGGTTGAGCCGCTTGAGCCAAATAAAAAGGCGCCATTAAATTAACACTGAGTGTCTGTTGTAATAACGCCTCCTCTATTTGCATAAATTCTGTTAGCGGAAAATAGGCGGCATTGTGTACCACAACATCTAATCGATGATATTGGCACTCTATTTTGGCTATCAAAGCGGTGATTTGTTGCCGCTGTGCACAGTCACAACCTTCCGCCTGAACGTTAAACCCTTTTGCGACCAATGAAGCTGCGGCTGCTTGCGCCTTTTGTAACTGCAAATCAGCCATCATCACGCAAGCCCCTAATTGAGCAAAGGCTTCAACAATCGCTAAACCAATACCTTGAGCTCCACCAGTAACTAGCACGACCTGCCCTTGAAATGCAGTTGGAGAAAATAAGCGTTCCATGATTCATCCTTTAGCTCTGAAATAAGCCTGTCGCCATAAAAGATATTAGATTACATAAACGCTATATTGAGGGAAAAAAATGGACTGTGGCAATCGTTCTTAGGTAGTAAATGCACATTATATTTGATAGTAAAATAATTTCATTTTGTACACTAACTTAATTAAGTTGGCTCACATAGCAAAACAGATACATTAAATTTTTAAATGTGATTTTTTATATTTACATTTTAATGGCTGATCTATAATTTAATTAAAATTTCTTTCTGACATCTCATTTAGACGAAACTGTAAAAAACGCATTAGGAATTAATACCAATGAATAAAATAATTAAATTATTTACTTTAATAAGCTCAATAATTATAGTTTTTAATTGTAACGCAGAGGATTTATTGGATATTTATAAAATAACGAAAGATAACAACCCCACATTAAAAAAAACAGAAAGTGAGCGTTATCAAGCCTATAAAAAAATAGATGAAGAGCGTAGCTCATTACTACCTCAATTAAAATTAAACGCGAATTCAAGCTATAAAAACAATGATGAAACAGATAATAATAAAAATATTAAAAACTCCGCATTATCCCTACAAATGACACAAGCTATAATCGATAGTTCCCAGTGGAAATCACTGTCTATTCAAGAAAAACAGGCCGCTATTTCAGATATTAACTATCAAATAAGCCAGCAAGATCTTCTTTTAGAAACGGCTATCTCTTACTTTAATATCTTAAAGTCTATTGATGCCCTCACTTACATAAAAGCCCATAAACTCGCGGTTTATCATCAGTTAGATCAAACCACACAACGCTTTAATGTAGGACTAACGACCATCACTGACGTGCAAAATGCGAGAGCTAACTATGACAGCATCATTGCTCAAGAGGTTATAGGTTACAACGAATTGAAGAATTCAGTTGAAATATTAAGAAAAATTAGTGGCGTTCGATATACTCAATTAGCAAAACTCAATATTAATAAGTTACAACTCGCCAAACCCGATAATATCACCTTTCTACTTGAAAATGCTCGAATGAAAAACCTTAGCTTATTAAAATCTCGCCTGATACAAGAAATATCAAATGATAAGATATCCCTCGCCAAAAGCGGGCATTTACCTATAGTCACTTTAGAAGCTTCTACAGCCATCAATAACACTCGGCTAGACAAGAATAATATCGAAAACCAACATCGAATACATAACCATTCAGGGAAAAATAATGCAGCCCTCTCGTTAAATTTACCAATCTATCAAGGAAATACGGTTAATTCCCAAGTTAAGCAAGCTCAGTATGGTTTTCAGGCAGCAACAGAGCAACTTGAAAGTGATTATCGCAACGTCACCCAGCAAGTTAGCTCTTCATACAATAATATATTGTCGTCGATAAGTAGTATTAAAGCCTATAAGCAACTAATCATTTCGACACAAAGCTCATTAGATGCCACAGAAGCGGGTTATCAAGTAGGAACGCGCACTATTGTCGATATGCTATCTGCCACTTCCGCCCTCTATCAGTCAAAAAAAAATTTATCGAATGCCCAATATGATTATTTAATCAACCAATTAAAAATGGAATATTTACAAGGCTCCTTAAACGAAAATAGCATTCAGCGTATCAATAAAATGCTAGGCAATGAAATATCCATTGATGAACCAAAAATGCAATAATTTATTTTAATTAAAACTTAATAAATTTCATTTTTATCACTCATCACGCTCTATGCCATTATTGCTTTTAAAGTCAAAATGAGCTCAAGGAAATCAACAGTGAAAGTAAATGAAATGTATTGCATTAAAAATGGAGAAGCGTTAATCATTTCGCCTTCACCACAAAAACGGAAAATAACCATTCCAAAATTAATGGCATCGAGTCGAGGGTAAAAAACAAAAGCTCATCACCGTCTAGATATTAATGGAAAGCAAGTTGCAATTGCTGAAGTTGATACTCGTTAGAATCAATATGGGGTTACTGTCATCAGTATATCATCTTGGTCTGGAATGATTGAGCCTAATACCCAAATGCAAATTATGGCTAATGAGAAAACATCCAAACATTCGTCTGTACTGAGTTATGTATTAGTATTAATAGAATAATATATAATTTCACAATAGATAATATAACTAAATAAAACTGAGTCGAATTAAGCATTCGACTCAGTTCAGACTCTCACTAGTGGGCTTCATCCCAGTTATCGCCAATACCGACATCAACCTTCAACGGTACATCAAGTTGCATACTTTGTTCCATCAACTCACGTATTTTGGCGGTCACACTATCAAGCGCTGACTCTTTGACTTCAAAAACCAATTCATCATGTACTTGCATGAGCATGTCAGCATGTGGTTTTTCGGTCTGTAACCAAGCATCCACCGCGATCATCGCTTTCTTGATGATATCGGCTGCCGTTCCTTGCATAGGTGCGTTGATCGCCTCACGTTCGGCCGCTTTTCGGCGCATACCATTGCTTGATTTAATATCCGCAAGATACAGACGACGTCCTTCTAGAGTTTCAACATAGCCTTGTTCAGAGGCTTGATGGCGTGTATTTTCCATATAACGCAACACGCCTGGGTAACGCTCAAAATAGAGGTCCATATAGCGTTGCGCTTCACCACGAGGGATCCCCAATTGGCGCGCTAATCCAAATGCGCTCATGCCATAAATCAAACCAAAGTTAATTGCTTTTGCGCTACGACGCTGATCACTCGTCACTTCATCCAAAGGCACACCAAATACTTCAGATGCTGTTGCACGGTGAATATCCTTACCTTCCGCAAATGCAGTTAACAACCCCTTATCTTGTGATAAGTGAGCCATAATACGTAATTCGATTTGCGAATAGTCCGCCGCCACAACTTTATAGCCCTGACGTGCAATGAAAGCCTGTCGAATACGACGGCCTTCTTCCGTTCTAACAGGGATATTTTGCAAGTTAGGGTCACGAGACGATAAACGCCCTGTCGCTGTCACTGCTTGGTGATACGAGGTGTGTACCCGTTGAGTTTGCGGGCTGATCATCAACGGCAACTTATCTGTATAGGTTGACTTCAGTTTTGCAAGACTCCGATGTTCAAGTAATAACTTAGGCAATGCGTGATTCAGTGCTAACTCTTCAAGGACTTCTTCATTGGTGGAAGGTGCGCCGCTTGGCGTTTTCTTCACAACAGGCAATTGCAGTTTCTCAAAGAGAATCGCTTGTAGTTGTTTTGGTGACGCAAGATTGAACTCTTCACCCGCAAGCTCAAAAGCCTCTTTCTCCAATTCCGCCAAACGTGCAGTGATCTCTTTCGATTGAGCCGCTAGCACCGCCGCATCGATTAATACCCCTTTACGCTCCATTCTGACAAGAACAGGCACTAAAGGCATTTCGATTTCACGGAAAACTTTATTCAACTTAGGCTCAGCTTCTAGCTGTGGATACAGAGCTTGATGGAGTAGCAAAGTCACATCGGCATCTTCTGCTGCGTAATTCGCCGCTTGTTCCAACGCAATTTGATTGAATGTCAGTTGCTTTTTGCCCTTTCCAGCGATTTCTTCGAAAGAGACGGTTTTATGGTTAAGATGGCGTTCCGCGAGGCTATCCATATCATGGCGCCCCATGCCCGCAACGCTGTTGAGTACATACGACTCCAACATCGTGTCGAATTCAATACCTTTAAGCTCAATATCGTAATTGAGTAACACCTCAGCGTCATATTTTAAGTTTTGCCCTACTTTCAAGATTTTTTCACTTTCCAGTATCGGCTTTAATACAGCCAAAACATCATTTAATGGCAGTTGAGCTGGTGCATCGAGATAATCATGACCTAAGGGTAGATAAGCCGCATAACCAGGTTCAATCGCAAAGGACATGCCGACTAAGTGAGCTTCTTGAGTATCTAAACTGTCGGTTTCAGTATCAAAAGCAAATAGAGATGCTGACGCTAATTTTTCTACCCAACGATCTAAATCTGCTTTTTCTAAGATCGTTTGGTAATTTTCCGCACTCAGTGTCGGAGCAGACATGACAGCTTCAATTTTCTTTTCTGTTTTACTTGCTGCTGCACTACTCTTCGCGCTTTTCCCCTCCATCCAAGTGCCATTTTCGACATCGGCTAACCAACGTTTAAATTCATAGCGGCTAAACAATTGATGAAGTTTTTCTGCATTTGGTTTGGTAATGGCAAGCTCTTCACAGCTTTTGTCTAACTCAACATCCGTTTTAATGGTTGCAAGTTGATAAGAGAGGAATGCAACTTCTCGATTTTCTTCCATTTTAGGGGCAAGTGTTTTTGAGCCTCTAAATCCAAGCGCCGCAATCTCATCTAAAGAATCATAAATCTTCTCTAAACTGCCGATCCCCTGTAATAAGGCAAGCGCTGTTTTTTCGCCAACCCCCGGAACCCCTGGGATGTTATCAGAGGAATCCCCCATTAAAGCCAAAAAGTCGATAATCAATTCAGGTGGTACACCATATTTATCAACCACTTCCTGTGGCCCTAATATCGTATTGGTCATGGTATTGATCAGCGTAATATTGGGTTCAACCAACTGCGCCATATCTTTATCACCAGTACTGATCAAGACAGGGATCCCTTTTTGACTCGCTTGTCTTGCAAGAGTACCAATCACGTCATCAGCTTCTACCCCAGAAACCACCAATAATGGTAAACCCATTGCTTCTACCATTTCGTGCAGTGGTGCTATTTGCTCACGCAAATCATCCGGCATGGGAGGACGGTGTGATTTATAACTTTCAAACAGTTCATCACGAAATGTTTTTCCCTTGGCATCAAAGACGACAGCCACATGGCTTGGCTGATATTGCATAATCAAGCTACGCAACATATTGAGCACACCATACATGGCGCCTGTCGGTTCGCCTGCACTGTTAGTCAGAGGTGGAAATGCATGATAAGCGCGGTATAGGTAAGATGAGCCATCTACCAATATAAGAGGATTTTCTGCTATCTGAGCCATAATCTGTCATCATCTTTTTGTCAGGAATGAATAATGAATAGGATGCCACAATGTGGGCTTAGATACACGTTGAGTTTCAATTTCACCGACGATCCTTGCGACAATGTTGCCATTACGATGACAGGAATTAAGTGATTATTTTCCCTTTATCGACGATGAAACCTAACAAAATAACCTGTGGATAACTCTGTGGGCAAAATAATGTTATGCCTTAGATTCAATAACTAAGAAAAGATCAAGTAGTTAAACAAGAAAATGAAATCAATAAGTTAGAGCAAAGTCCATTGATCTAGCGCAAAAATAGTGTATGCGAGACATTGTGGATATTGATAACGGTGCGTAAAGAATCGTGAAATGTGGCGGCAAGTCCCGCCGCCACAAGGATAGGCTATTTTTTGTTGATCAAATAGTTCACAACATTGGAGAACTCTTTTCCATAATCAGCCGCATTCTCTACCGCAATCCCGTTATTACGGATTTGATATTTGCCATCAACAAACATCGCTGGAACTCCACGTAGCTTCAGATCTTGCGCAGCATTCTGCTGTTTAGACACCAGTGATTTGACGACAAAGCTGTTCAACGCAGCATCATATTCTTCACCACTCACACCAGCCTTAATGAAGGCGTTACGAATATCTTCTGGTGTATGAATAGATTGCGTTTTTTGGATACCTTCGAACAGAATAGGTGTCACTTTGTCTTCAACTTTTAATACCATCGCCACAGCCCAAGCTTGGGTCAGATTTGGACCTAACGGGCCTAAGAAATCAACATGATAGCGTTCCATTTTCACGCCTTCAGGCAGATTTTTTTCTACTGTCTGCGGTACTTTATAGACATTTTCAAACTGATAGCAATGTGGGCAATAAAAAGAGAAAAACTCTAATACCTGTGGCAGGTTTTGTACGGGTTGTTTGATCTCCGTATATTCTTTACCTTCAGAGTAATTTGCGGCAGCAGCCCCAAATGACATGGCAATACCAATTAAAGCCAACATGATTCTTTTCATATACTACGTTCTCCAAAAATAGTATTTATTTAATTAAAATTGAGAGTTCAACTGCAAAGGGGCTTCTTGCAATCGTTCAACTTGCAAAGCAAATTCGATTGATTGTTTTTGCCAGAAATCATCATCTTGTAACCATGAAAACGCCTTTGGAAAAGCAGGATCTTGCCAGCGACGAATGATCCATCCCAAATAATGCACCATTCGCATCGCTCTGAGTGGCTCGATCAATTTCAGTTCTTTGACATCAAAATCACAAAATTCATTATAGGCTTCCAGTAGCGTGTCCAACTGAATTAACTGTTCCTGACGAGAGCCATTTAACAGCATCCATAAGTCTTGCACCGCAGGGCCATTACGCGCATCATCAAAATCCACCAGCCAAGCCTCATCACGCCACAAAATATTGCCGGGGTGGCAATCACCCTGTAAGCGTATTGCTGCTAATTCCGTTGGCCAAAGCCGTTTCGTCTGCTCTATCAATCTGTCGAGTGATTCAATGAATGCCGGTTTCCATCTTGGTGAAATCAATTCACTCTGAGCCATGATGTGCCTAGGTTGCTCGAGATACTCGGCAATGCCTAATGTAGGACGAAACGTGAAGTTGTTTTTCTTGCCCACTTGGTGGATCCGGCCTAATAAGCGTCCAACATCTTCAAGCTGAAATAAGTTATCAGTTTCATATTGACGCCCACCAATACTTGGAAAAACAGCAAACATGAAACCACCGAATTCCAATACGGTTTGCCCTGAAAATTCGATGGGAGCAGCAACAGCTAATTCAGCCTCTTGTAATTCAAGCGTAAAATCATGCTCTTCTTGAATTTGTGAGCGGTTCCAACGTTCGGGTCGATAAAACTTCACCACAAACCGTTTACGGTTTTCGTCCTGAAACTGGTAAACCCGATTTTCATAGCTATTAAGCTCAGTCAGGCCTGATTCAGGGTAGATACCCGCTTCCATGAGTGCATCAAGGATCAGGTCAGGAGAGATGCCACTAAAATGAAAATGAGAATGTTCAATATTATTCATGACGAATTAATCTTTTATGATACCACGAGCCCGCAGTAACGCGGTTTTGAAGTCTTCTTCATAATCTTTTTTCAAACCAGGTATAGCTTCATCACTGCTTTTATCACGCATTTTCAGATGATATATCAGCACATCATCCGTGAGGTCAGATAAAGGGCCTTTAAAACCCGCCTCATCTGCAAGCTTTTGCAGTAATTCCACTAAGTTCAGATCTGAATTGTCCTTCCATACAGGATGTAGAAGCTCAATAACTTCATTTAAACGATGGCATTTCATGTTTATTCCTTCATCACGAATATTGGGGCCAAATTACTTGCTATCATACAAGAGAAAAAGCGAATGGATGTCAATCTAAGTAAAGTTTAACTTTAATTCGCATGTACATTCGTTGATTTTATAGGAAAATGGAATAAATTTTAGCGAATACTATAACGAAATTTACTTTCATCTGTGTTGAAACCTTTTATTGAAGATAGTCAGGAAAATTGAATATGTTAGATAAGCAATCAATAACCGGTGTGATACTCGCTGGTGGGCTAGGCCGCCGTATGGGGGGGGTCGATAAAGGTTTAATATCACTTCGCGGTAAACCGCTTTATCAACATATTCTTGAACGCCTTCAGCCTCAGGTCGGAAAACTGGCGATCAATGCGAATCGTAACCAAGAATGCTACCAACAAAGTGGTTTTCCTGTTATTTCTGATCTCAATGCGGATTTCGCCGGACCATTAGCTGGCATGCAGGCTGGATTACATCATGCGACAACAGAATGGTTATTATTTGTTCCTTGTGATGTTCCTGATTTTCCGCTCACACTAGCTTCAACCCTGTTTCAATCAAAAGGCGATAGCCTCGCTTGTTATGCTAATGATACAGTACGTGACCATCCAACTTTTGCCTTACTCCATCGTTCTTTAGCACCTTCGTTGGATGAATATCTCGCAAAAGGGGAACGAAAATTAATGTTATTTATGCGGGAAGTTGCAGCAAAATGTGTAATTTTCCCTCCACAATCGGGCTCTTTTGCTAATTTAAACACACCAGAAGATAGCCGCAACTGGGAACAGCAACAAAAAGAATCATGAACCAAAAATCTCTACCTCTACTGGGTATCACGGCCTACAGTGGTACTGGCAAAACAACGCTATTAAAAAAAGTGATCCCATTACTACGGCAACGTCACCTCCGTGTCGGCTTAGTCAAGCACACGCATCACGATATGGATGTCGATAAACCGGGTAAAGACAGTTATGAATTGCGTAAAGCAGGTGCCGACCAAACACTCGTCGCCAGCCAAAAACGTTGGGCGCTCATGACGGAAACGCCAGATAATGAAGAAGAATTAGACCTACATTACCTCGCGAGCCGTTTTGATCCACACTCACTGGATCTCATTTTAGTGGAAGGTTTTAAGCATGAGGCGATCAGTAAGATCGCTCTGTTTAGAGCTGAGGTGGGCAAACCCCTCGATGGCTTAATTGATCAACATGTGATTGCTGTAGCAAGTAATCAAATTATTGATACTGTCTTACCGCAACTGGATATTAACAATCCTGAACAGATCGCTGACTACATTGTTTCTTGGTGGCAAAAAAGCCAATAAATTTAAGCGTATTATTAAAATAATATGCTTAATGTCTTATCAGCATGAGCCATTAAATAACAAAGGCTGAACCGACACGTTCAGCCTTATCTCGTTGAATGACCTAAAACGGGTGTTTTAACGCATTGTCACGAACTCTTCCGCCGCTGTTGGGTGGATAGCCACAGTATTATCGAAATCTTTCTTGGTTGCCCCCATCTTCAGCGCAACAGCGAATCCTTGCAAGATTTCATCCATACCAAATCCAATACCATGAATACCAACAATTTTTTCATCCGCCCCTGCACAAACTAATTTCATGCGGCATGGCTGACGATGGGAGGTCACTGCTGTATACATAGCGGTAAAGGACGACTTATAACATTTAACCTGATCAGCACCGTATTTCTCAATAGCTTCAGGCTCCGTTAAACCAACGGTTCCAATAGGTGGATGGCTAAATACAACGGTTGGAATATTACTATAGTCTAAATGCTCATCAGGTTTGTTATTAAACAAACGTTCTGAAAGGCGACGACCCGCGGCAACCGCGACTGGCGTTAATTCAACCGCGCCCGTGTTATCACCTACGGCATACACGCCAGCAACATTGGTATTTTGATATTTATCGACTTTGATGTAGCCTTTTTCATTCAGCTCAACACCTGTCGCTTCAATATTCAAGTTATCTGTCATTGGTTCACGCCCAATAGCCCAGATCAAGGCATCAACAGTGTGTTGTTTGCCATTTTCGAGTTTCAACGTCAGTGAGCCATCTGCATTTTTCACAACTTCTTTTGGCACTGACTCTGTATGCAAAGTGGGGCCTTCGGTATTCATGACTTCAACTAAAGTTTCAACGATCAGCGGGTCGAATGAGCGTAATGGAGCGTGTTTACGCACAAACAAGTGTGCTTCGCTACCAAGACCATTTAATACCCCAGCTAACTCAACCGCGATATAGCCCGCACCAACAACAGCAACACGTTTTGGCAACGCTTCTAACTCAAAGAAGCCATCTGAAGTCATGCCATATTCAGCACCAGGGATGGCAGGGATCACTGGACGACCACCTGTTGCAATCAAAATATGGTCTGCTGTATAAATTTCACCATCGACTTCAACGGTATGTGCGTCAACAAAACGAGCAAATCCCTTGATCACATCAACCTTATTATTGCCTAACACACGATCATAAGACTGGTGGATACGATCAATATAAGCAGTACGACTTGCAATTAATGTTTTCCAATCAAAACGATTAATTGTGGTGTCAAAACCATAGTCAGGGCCGTAAGCACGGATAGCTTCAGAAATTTGTGCGGCATGCCACATCACTTTTTTTGGAACACATCCTACGTTTACACAGGTTCCACCTAATTCTTTCGCTTCGATCAGGGCACACTTTTGTCCATACATCGCTGCACGGTTCATAGAAGCAATGCCGCCACTACCACCACCAATTGCAATATAGTCGTAATGTTTGCTCATAACTTGGTTATCCCATTTTGATTAATTAAAAAGCTATACTCGTTGACTTCTTCAAGTAGCAGCGCTACACGCTAAGATCGGCTATTGACGCCTAATGGCACTCATCACACAACTGACCCTATGCTTAGCCACTTGTTCACTGATCACCTAGCTACACGTCGAATTATTTAGCGTAAAACATGTCCGATTATGCTAATTATCCCTCTAAGCACAATAGTTTCAATAGGTAGGTATTACCTCTCAATGTAATAGCTTTTACCTATTCTGGTACGATCCATTCGACCAATGTATGCCCAGTTCCCTCTGGAACAAGAGTTTGATGCAACCAAGGCAGCACTTTTTTCATCTGCTGTTCTAGCTTCCAAGGGGGATTGATCACAATCATACCTGACGCGGTCATGCCTCGTTGATCGCTATCAGGACGCACCGCTAATTCAATTTGTAGAATTTTACGGATCCCAGTCGCCTCTAATTGGCTGATCATTCTTTTGATCTGTTGACGCAATACAACGGGATACCATATCGCATAAGTCCCCGTCGCAAAACGTTTATAGCCCTCAACAATGCCCTTCACTACCGCTTCATAATCTGATTTCAACTCATAGGGTGGATCCATCAACATAAATCCACGGCGGCTCGGAGGTGGCAATTTTGCTTTTAATTGCTGATAACCATCTTCTTTCGAGACTTGGGCACGATTGTCACGAGAAAACTCTGCACGCAATAAGGGATAATCTGTAGGGTGTAATTCAGTCAGTACGAGTTTGTCTTGCTCACGTAATAAGTATTTCGCTAATAGCGGTGAGCCGGGATAATAACGTAGTCGCCCATTGTCATTCATGCGACGCACGATATTCATATAAGGGAGTAATTCCTCTGGTAGGTCTGGTTGTTCCCAAATACGTGCGATCCCTTGCAGATACTCACCTGTTTTCTCTGCATGTTCTCCCGTCAATTGATAACGGCCAGCCCCTGAATGAGTATCCACATACAGGAAAGGTTTTTCTTTCTCTTTAAGAGATTCAATAATGAGGCTTTGAACAGTGTGCTTTAACACATCCGCATGATTGCCTGCGTGAAAACTATGGCGGTAACTTAGCATGACACTCTTATTTCCTGAGGACATTCAACACTAGCCACATATGGCTACTATCAAATAGATTCTTTAAAGACAGCCTGTTGAATAAAAATAGACCGAATGATTTGTTCTGATTCTGCACCATTATAGCCAACTTTTTATCAAATTAGCACCATTCCTATTTTGACAAAATAGTGATGACGTCAATACAATAAAAAGCTATCCTAACTAAAATTTCAATATAATTAAGGACAGAAAATGCGTAAAACACTCATGACCACAATGACTACGGTATTAATTTTAGCAGGGACATCCGCAATGGCCGCGAGTCCAAATAATGGCTGCCAAATTAAAAAGCAGAAGATTGAAACGCAAATCGAATATGCTAAAAAGCACGGTAACACACATCGTATAGCTGGGCTACAAAGAGCGCTTGATAATGTTAATACCTACTGTACTCCTGAATCACTTTACCGTGATAGCCAAAAAAATGTCGCGGAAAAACAAGAAAAAGTGCAAGAAAGGGAAGCTGAATTACTCGAAGAAAAACAAAAAGGTGATAGCGGTAAAATTGCCAAACGCGAGCGTAAATTAAAAGAAGCTCAAGAAGAGCTAAAAGAAGCACAAGCGGAATTAGAAACCTATAAAACAGGTTTATAATACTGTGTAATCCTCCCATATTCTTTGTCTAATTGCGCCTTATTTTACAACAATATGACTCCCCTTAATGCCTACTTAATCGATAAAAATAGGCATTAAGGTGAAAAATTTTACCAGTTTGAGCTATAGTATGGTGAAAATTAAGCGAAATTAGACAAGATGTAGAAAGAGGAACGAATGTCGAATATGCAGGATAAAGAGCAAAAAGACGCTGGTAAATTAAAATCTTCACTAAATAAAAGTATCGATAATAGTAAAAAAGCGCTTACCTTTTCGATGAAGGTCGTGAATTTTATTTGTGCGATACCTTTTATTGCACACCTTATTCGCACCGCCCAACGGTTTACTGACCGCATGGGGAATCAGTTCGGTGCTGCTATTACCTATTTTTCGTTCCTCTCTTTAATTCCTGTATTGATGTTCACCTTTGCCGCTGCCGGTTTTGTGTTAGCCAGTAACCCTGAATTACTTGAACGTTTAGTGCGTGGTATCTCAGCCAATATCAGCGACCCAACCTTGGCAAATACTTTAGAAAGAACAATAGATACCGCAATTCGCCAACGTACCACCGTGGGTTTAACCGGTTTAGCGTTAGCCGTCTATTCTGGAGTCAATTGGGTGAATAATTTACGCTTGGCAATTTTAGCGCAATCCCGCCCAGTCTGGGAGCGTAATGAAGATGAACACGAAAAAATTTATTTCCGCTACTTACGTGATTTTCTCGCTTTAATTGGTTTACTGATCGCCTTAATCGTGACAATTACACTAACCTCTGTCGCGGGTTCAGCGCAAGCCACCATAGTAAGAACACTAGGTTTAGACAGCATCGAATGGTTAAGACCTGTTTGGACATTGATCGGCCTTACTATTTCAATTACAGCTAACTTCTTGCTCTTTTTATGGATCTTCTGGATTTTACCACGCATGCAGCATCGCCGTTCATCATTATTGAAAGGCACTTTACTGGCGGCAATTGGTTTTGAAGTGATTAAATCAGTGATGACATGGATTTTACCAAACTTGGCTTCATCACCGTCCGGAGCAGCTTTTGGTTCTGTTTTAGGCCTAATGGCATTTTTCTATTTCTTTGCCAGACTCACACTATTCTGTGCTGCATGGATAGCCACAGATGAGCCAAAAGACACGACAGATAAAGAAGCAGTAACCCCTTAACACCATGCGGGATGGCGAAAATAGCCATTATTGCCATCCCGCTGCTGCCTTAAATATCGTTCAATTTTCCATCTCTGACACCAGTGTTTCTATCAACCTTTTTGCGGGCATCTCTCGTGCTTTCATTGCATTTTTCCCTGCCCAATGTGCGGCAAAACCCTCATTACCTATTTTGCTGGCTGCTGCATGCAACTGTTTTCCGATATCATAGGCGATGGGATAATCAGGTATGAGTGGGCACTCATCAACCTGTGTCATTTGTATGAACTGATTAACAATACCTCTGGCTGGTCGGCCTGAAATTGCCGCGGTTAAGGCCGTATTCTCCGCGTTTTTACTGTTTAAATTCCGCCGATAACCTTCATTCGCGGCTGATTCAGGACATAATATAAACGCAGTTCCCAATTGAGCGGCTGCGGCTCCACGTTCCAAAACAGCGATAATATCTTGTCCACTCATTAATCCCCCCGCCGCAATAAGAGGAAGCCGAGTGTGTTGAGCCAACAATTCAACCAAAGCTAATGTGTTAATGCCTTCATCCTGAGCCTGAACATCAAACATACCTCGGTGCCCACCCGCTTCAATACCTTGTGCTACAATTGCATCAATACCGGCTTGTTCAATCAACTGCGCTTCTCTTAAATTAGTTGCTGTCGCTAGCGTGTAAATCCCTTGAGACTTGAGCTGACTAATAGCCTGTTTATCCGGAATGTTGAAATGAAAACTGACCACCGCGGGCTTCATTTCAAGTAGCAAAGCCAACATATCAGGATCATCCAAGAATGAGGTATACACTTGGTTTAATTGCTTGGGGGGTAATGCATTGAATTTGCTGAATTGATCAGCAAAATAGTGGATCCAGGCTTGCTCTATTTCAGTGTTGCGTACCGGCGTTGCATGGCAAAATACATTTACATTGAAAGGCTTGGTTGTTAAGGCTTGAGTTTGAGCAATTAGCTGACGGGCTTGAGATAGCGAGCTGGCACCAAGTCCCAATGACCCTAAACCTCCAGCCTCAGAGACTGCCGCTGCTAATGCTGGTGTTGAAACACCCGCCATAGGTGCTTGAATTATCGGATATCTCAAGCCTAAACGCTGTAGAAATAATGTTGAATGTACCATTGTCTTTCCTTTATCACAAAGTAGGGTTACACTTATTATTCTTTTATTAAGAATAAATATAGCACCATATTCACAAAAAAAGAAAATGAACTCTGAATCGCTAAAAATATTTTGTATGGTTGCTGAGGAACTCAGCATTACACGGGCAGCGACTCGCTTAGGCAGAGTGCCATCGAACATTACCACTCGAATCCAGCAGCTTGAAACGGATTTGGGGGAACAGCTGTTTATTCGCCAAGGCAAACAGATGCAATTGTCGCAGGCAGGCTTACGCTTTTTGCAATATGCATACCGATTACTTGCCTTAGAACAAGAAGCACGTCATGTCACCAGTTTAGGTAAGGAAGGCGGTCAACTCAGAATAGGCAGTATGGAAAGTACAGCGGCATGTCGTTTGCCACAACCTTTAGCGACCTACCATAAACAATATCCTGAAACACAGCTTTGCTTAACCACAGGCACTACCCAAGCGTTAATAGATCAAATACGCACTGAAAAATTGGATTGTGCTTTTGTCGCTTTACCACCTGATTTGTATGACCTCACCCAATTCAATGAAATAGGGATACAAACAGAAAAATTATGGCAAGAACGACTTGTTCTCTTACTTCCTGAACAAGATAAAGCCGCTAAGGCTGCTGAAGATATCCAAACTCGCTCACTGGCTACTTTTGCTCATGGCTGTAGCTACCGCTATCTTGCTGAGCAATGGTTAAACATTCCAAACCAACTAAATTGGCATATTCAGCAACTCAATTCCTACCATGCCATGGTCGCTTGTGTCAGTGCAGGAAGTAGTGTTGCCCTGCTACCTGAACAATTACTCGAATCCATGTCCCATGAGAAACTCGCGCTTGCAACGCTTGATGTTGCCTTATGCCATACTTATTTGATTTATCGCTCAGATTACCATGTGCCTGCATTCGCTGCCTTTAAAGCTTTAATGTTAGCTGAATAAAACACAATAGAGCCTTTCTGAACACATGCTAAGCTGATTATTCCAGTATGTTATAACTAGACGAATACACTCAGGTCATCTCGGAATATCAGAGGCATTGGCATAAAAATGATAACAACAGACTCTATTCAGCAATTAGAAAATTTATCCTGCGGCGTTGTGCTGTACTATCACAATCAAGCAAAAGCCACTACCGGCACTTTTTGTGCGAGAGGTAGTGATTTGGCAGGCAATCCCCTAACCGTTGACACACCGTTACGTATTGCCAGTAATACAAAAACATTTACAGCAGCTGCGGTGCTTCGATTAGCCGAAATGGGAAAATTGTCGCTAGATGATGCGATATCACAACATATCGCCACCGAATTTAATCAATTACTTTGTCATCGTTATGCGACAGACCACATTAGCATTCGCCACTTACTCAATCATAGTAGTGGACTTTGTGATCATGCCGATGAACATTATCTCAAACGAGTACTCGCAAGACCTGACTACCAATGGACTCGACTGGAGCAAATGCAAATATACGCCCGTAAATCGTTTCCATTTGTCGCTCCTTCAGAAACATTCATCTATTCAGATACCGGTTATATTTTATTAGGTGATATTATCGAACGCATAACGGGTCAATCACTCGGTCATGCCGTGAGAACACTATTAAAGTTCCATAAAATCGGACTAGATAGCGCTTATTGGGAATGCCTTGAGCAACCGACAACGCAAGCGCCCCGTGCTCGCCAATATTTGAAAGATTTTGAAGGAACACATATTCATGCGTCTATGGACCTCTACGGCGGTGGCGGTCTCATTACCTCTTCTCGACAAATGGCTCGCTTTCTCGAAGCGCTATTTAATGGTGAGATATTTGATAACCCAGAGACACTCAATACGATGCTGAGCGTGGGAACCCACGAAGGTGCACAAGCGTATCGTTTAGGTCTAATGGCAAGTGTCGTCAATGGCGTAACGCTTTATTCGCATCTTGGCTTTTGGGGCTCAGCCGCCTATTACGCCCCTGAAAGCAAAATAAGTGCAGCAGGTTTTGTCGATGACAGAGAGTCTCGTGAAACGTTAATTCAGGTTATTGAAACATTACTGACACAACGCTAACAAACATACCATGTGATAAGTCAATAGCCCCTTATTAGGGGCTATCCGGAAACTCACTATTGTGTCGCTTTAGCGGGTTCAGTGGCTACCGTAGGCTCAGTTTCAACAGCCGAAGCCGGCTCTGCTTGTGGCCACAACACTTTGGTAAATTTCTGACGAATTTGTTCTGCATCCATCAGCTGTTTATCTTTTGGTTGAGTCAAAACAAACGCCGCTTCTTGAGACAATAAACGACGCACTTCCATATTTACTTGCTCAAGCGTTTGGCCAGCAAGGAAAGATTGGCGTAAACGTTGATACTGCTCAGGTGCAATATCAACCACTCCATTTTGCTGAGAAATCAGACGCTGGCCGGCTAATACATCCGTACTGGTACGCGCATATGCGGCAAAGAGTTGTGATAACTGAACTTGCTTCTCATTGATCATTTCATTAAATAATTCAGGTGAAATGCCATTTTGGTCAACCGTTGAAAGCTCATTCAGCACGACATCAGCAACTGCCATCATTTTTTCAGGTGGCGCGTTAACGGTAAGTGTACAGCTTGCCTTTTGATACTGTACTCGGCAATCTAAATTAGAGGAGACCTCATCTTGACTAAACTTTTGATTAAAGGTTTTTTGCAAGGAACGATACAGTGCTTCACGCGCCAAATCACTACCCCAGTAACGCAATAGCACCGCAGAATCATTAATCGGTTGCCAGTCGATATCCCAAATCAATGACAAACTATCCTTCGATTGTTTATCTTGCAAAATATCAATGGATTGAGGCTTAACCTGTGATAAAACCGCTACTGAGACAGGCTCTGAGCGCTTGCCTTCTAAAGATGAAAACGTTTGTGTGATATAGTCAGACAGCATGCGAGCATCTACATGGCCTGCAACATAGAGTGTCATCACATCCGGTGTGTACCATTTTTGATAAAAAGCGTTCACACTTTCTAAATTCACATTATCACTAATCTTTTGGCCGGGATCATACCCCATCATCGCAGAACCTTTTAAACGAGCACGCCAGACAGGGTCTGTAGCATCAAGAGGTAATGTGGCAACAGGTGCATTTGTCACTGTTAACCCATTATGCAATGATGTTTCTGTATAGGTTGCACCCGCAGCAGAAGTTGCCAACCAGTTTAGCGCTTGTTTAAGAAGTTCAGGCTTATTATGCGGTAAACTTAAACTGTAAATTGTGTAGTCATACGAAACAACCGCTGGGGGAATGGGTACATCAGGATCAGTCGCCTGACGCCAAAAATTTTGTAATGTCGCCGCTGGAAATGCTTCAGTTTGGTGTAGTAATGCCATTTTCGGGATTAAATAGCTATACCCCTTTTCACTCGCTTTTTCTGATAGTGAGCCAGCCTTGATGGCTAACCTAAGCTGAATTCGGTCATTTGGACGTTGTGGTGTTTGTAGCAGTTGCCAACTGAAGCCATTCTCAAGCTTTCCTTGTTGCCATGCTGGATCAGGCTGTAATGGTTCAGCACTCGCAAAGCCAGCGACTGACAATAGCACCACACTGAAGATATACCGAATTTTCGAACCCTGCATGTAGACCCCTATGTATTTTCTATCCTTGTATTTAACCGCAAAAAATGACTGACAAATTAACGAAAAGCGTTAATTATAGGGTTAAATGATATGGTTGGGTCGCATACAATATTAATGACACCAACTATTTACGATATTAGACCACAAAGCTCATCACATGTTCATGACTTAGTCTGAATTTTGCTTTTTTCTTTGGCGGTTATAATTCTTCGCCAAAAGACCAATCTCGTCATCCTCATGATAATTTGGCACTGCGATATCGTGATTATCATCATCCTGTAATTCTAGCGCAATTTTGCGTAATGGCCTGACGATCATTCTACTGACACACCATGTCATTGCTATCGCGATAATTAAGACCAATAGCAAATAGGTTGTAATCATCAGCGCTAATGTATTAACCGCGAAACGATAGACCCGATTAGAATCAACTTGGAGTGTTAAATACCCCTGTGGTTTTGCTGTCAGAATGGTATTCCCATATGCGTACAAAGGTACTGTCATTTCTACTGGAATACCTGCAAATTTTATTGCCCAATCAGGAATTGGCCTAGCGGTTGCAAAATCTAAATTCATAACGGTTGCACCATCTACCGTCACAATGGCTTTCCCCATAATACCCGATGTTTTCAGGCTTACGAGTAACCTTTTAACCTCGTTCAAATCTGAACTGAGCAACGAATCCGTTAATGGTTTTTGGATCTGCACTACAGCATTGCTCAATTGGTCAAGATAGTCATTTTTTCTTTGATCAAGTAAGTAACTAAATTGAATTCCCAAAAAAAGGGCGAGTGAACTTAACGTGATCACAAAAAATACGATCATGCTTTTTAACGTTAGTGAACGCTGAACTCGGGCCTTCATTTTTCCGAAACCTTATTTATCAAGCTTCTTTTCAATTTAATATTCTTGCTGCTTAAATGGCTATGTTTTCAACAAGGACAAATGGCTTCTGACCGTTATCCTTTTGACCCAGTATATAGCAACCTATATACAGGCACGCTTCACCCATATTATCTTATAGCAACTGAATACAGATAGTTATTTAAGCTAAATAATGAAAGTTTAGGTACCGTTACCAGAAGATAAGTTTACGGGGTATAGGATATCGCTAGCCAAAACCCAGTATACTTGATTTTATCGGGAAAAGAGCAGTTAAAAATGAAAGTTTATGTAATTAGGACAAAGGGGCAGTTGGCATCGGTATCTATAACGGCATAACGCTGGATAACGGCAAAAAGAGCACACTTTTTGCCGTCTTAACCCCTTAACTCACTACTAACGTATTTTTTTCATCTTCTTCTACTGCAAAACACGCCACTAACTGACCATCATACTCTTTAAGTGAAGGCTGGAATTGCGTGCATTGCCCAAACGCTCTGCGGCAACGAGCAGCAAAAGCACATCCTGGCGGTGGATTCAATGGACTTGGTAATTCTCCAGTCAGCTTTATACGCTCACGGCGTGAACTTGGATTCAAGCGTGGCGTTGCGGATAGCAAGGCTTGCGTATAAGGGTGCAAAGGATTATTAAAAATTTGCTCTTTGGTTCCCTTTTCTACACTGCGCCCTAAGTACATCACCATGACTTCATCAGCAATATGCTCAACGACTGAAAGATCATGTGAAATAAACACATAAGAAAGCCCAAGCTCCTGCTGTAAATCCATCATTAAGTTAAGTACCTGAGCACGGACAGAGACATCCAGCGCAGAAACAGGTTCATCTGCAACAACGACATCAGGATCAAGCATTAACCCTCTTGCAATCGCAATACGCTGACGCTGCCCGCCCGAAAACATATGCGGGTAACGCTCATAATGCTCTGTTTTTAAACCGACTTTTGCCATCATTGATAAGACTTTTTCTCTACGTTGCTCTTTAGACAATGGCGTATTAATCAATAACGGCTCTTCCAGTATTTGCCCAACTTTTTTACGTGGATTCAACGAGCCATAAGGATTTTGGAACACAATTTGAATTTTTTGACGGCGTAATTTTTCTGCTGTTTTATCTTTTACCAATAAATTTTGATCTTGATAATACAGCTCACCTTCCGTCGGTTGCTCAATCATGGTTAATAAACGACCTAGTGTCGATTTACCACAACCAGACTCCCCAACCACCGCAAGCGTTTTACCTTTTTCAAGTTCAAATGAAACGCCATCTAATGCTTTTACTAGCTTTTCAGCCGAAAATAGACCGCTTTTTGCGGAGTAATATTTTTTTAAATTGACGGCCTGTAGTAATGGTTTATTTTGCTTTTCGCTCATAATGTCGGCCTCCCCATATCATCCAAAGGCATGTGACATTTCACCTGCCTATCCCCAATAGAGCGCAGCTCAGGCTCCTCTATACGGCAACGTTCTGTCGCATATGGACAGCGAGGATTCAACAAGCAACCTTGTGGCCGATCATATTTGCCAGGAACAACGCCAGGTAAAGAAGCGAGCCGAGATTTATTCGTTGAAAACTCGGGTAATGCACGTAATAACGCTTGAGTATAAGGATGTCGTGGAGATTTAAAGATATCGGAAGCTTTTGCAGATTCAACAACTTGACCTGCATACATCACAATAATGTGGTGTGCCGCTTCCGCGACTAAGGCAAGGTCATGTGTAATCAAGACCAATGCCATATTTTCTTGCTGCTGTAATTCAAGCAATAATTCAATAATTTGAGCTTGAATGGTTACGTCAAGAGCAGTCGTGGGTTCATCTGCGATCAAGAGTTTTGGTCGACATGCAATAGCCATTGCGATCATCACACGCTGACTCATCCCACCGGACAGTTGGTGAGGATAAACGTCAAGCCGTGATTGCGGATCAGGGATCCCCACCATCGTCAGCAAGTCAATCGCACGTTGCTTACGTGTACTCTTGCTACCACCTTGGTGCACTTTCAGGGCTTCCATAATCTGATAACCCACAGTAAAGCAAGGGTTAAGACTCGTCATAGGATCCTGAAATATCATTGCGACATCTGCACCAACAATCTGTCTACGCTCTTTTTCTGGAATCGACAGTAAATCCCGTCCATCAAATTGCAATGCATTTGCCATCACTTTGCCGGGGTAGTCAATCAACCCCATAATTGCCAAGGAACTCACCGATTTCCCTGAACCGGATTCACCAACGATACCGACAACCTGACCTTTCTCAACGCGATAGCTAATGCGGTCAACGGCGCGGAACGGAGTAGCTTCATCACCGAAGTGTACCGAAAGTTGTTCTACATTTAACAATGCCATTAGATTACCTCATTACTGCTTGAGTTTTGGATCAAATGCATCACGTAAACCATCACCCATCAGGTTAAACGCTAATACAGTCAACAAAATTGCTAAACCTGGAAAGGTGACCACCCACCATGCACTTTGAGCGAATTGCAGCACATCCGATAACATTGTGCCCCACTCTGGTGTTGGTGGTTGCGCCCCCATACCAAGGAACCCTAAAGCAGCCATATCTAAAATAGCATTAGAAAAACCAAGCGACGCTTGAACAATTAACGGTGCCAAACAGTTAGGTAAAATATTGACAAACATCTGGCGGACAGCACCTGCCCCCGCAACACGAGAAGCCGTCACATAATCGCGATTAACTTCAACTAATACAGCAGCACGGGTCAATCGAATATAGTGTGGCAGTGCTACGAAGGTTAAAGCAATCGACGCATTCACAATAGACGGGCCAAAAATAGCGACCAACACAAGTGCCAGCAGTAAGCTTGGTAGTGCTAACATGATATCAACGACACGCATAATAATGGCATCGACCACACCACCGAAGTAACCCGCAATCACTCCAAGCGCCACCCCAGAAATTAACGACAGGACGACGACTAAGCAGCCGACCAGCAGAGATAAACGGGCGCCATACATCAAACGTGATAACAGGTCACGCCCGACATCATCCGTACCTAAAATAAATTGCCAACTTCCTCCATGTTCCCAAACAGGTGGAACCAATAAGAAGTCACGGAATTGTTCATCGGGTGCATGAGGTGCCAGCACCCCAGCAAAAATAGCAATTAAGATCATTAAGATGATATATATCATCCCAATAACAGCGCCTTTATTGCGTTTGAAATAATGCCAAAACTCTTGAAATGGTGTCATCGGCTTAGGGGCGCTGACAACCGTTGGCTCAGTAGATTGAGACATTTTAGCGCTCCTTATTTTTTATGGCGAATACGTGGGTTAACAATGCCATACAGCACATCAACCACTAGGTTAACAAAAATAATCAGTGTCGCGACTAACAGAACACCACCTTGCACAACGGGGTAATCGCGGCGTTGCAACCCTTCAATCAACCATCGACCTAGGCCGGGCCATGAGAAAATCGTCTCGGTGAGGATTGCCCCTGCTAGCATTACGCCAACTTGGAGGCCAATAACAGTCACAACAGGCAATAATGCATTACGCAATGCATGGATCAGAATAACGCGTGCGCGGCTAACGCCTTTTGCCCTAGCTGTACGAATATAGTCTTCACCAAGTACTTCTAACATTGAGGAACGAGTCATACGTACAATGACCGCTAACGGTATCGTCCCCAAGACAATCGATGGCAGTATTAAATGCTCAACAGCATCAATAAAGTTGCCTTCTTCTCCCCAAATAAACGTATCAATTAACATAAAGCCAGTAAGTGGATATGAATCATCAAGGAAAACACTATCACTCACACGTCCAGATACTGGGGTCAAATCCCAGTGCACAGACACGAGCATGATTAGCATGATGCCCCACCAAAAGATTGGCATGGAATAACCCGTCAGTGATAGACCAATCGCTGTGTGATCAAAAATAGAACCACGTTTAACCGCAGCTAATACACCAACAGGGATCCCGACAGAAACAGCAAAAATCATCGCACAAATAGCCAGTTCCATTGTGGCTTTAAAGCGAGGGAAGAACTCATCCCACACCTCGATACGGCTCTTCAATGAAATTCCCAAGTCGCCATGAAATATGCCGTTAATATAATGAAGATACTGTTTCCAAAGAGGCTGATCTAAGCCCAATTCAGCCATTAGGTAAGCATGCCGTTCAGGCGATAAGCCCCTTTCTCCTGCCATAATCATCACAGGATCACCTGGAATCATATGCACAAAAGCGAAAGTGAGTAATGTAATACCGATAAACGTTGGGATAACTAATCCCAAGCGTCGGAGGATAAATTGCAACATATCCCGAATCTCTTTAATAATGCCTTTGACGGCTCTAAGTCCGTTTGGCTAATCAGAAGGGTGCTATTTCTTCTGCCTGCTCACAAAGAACTAAGTTTTCTGTTTCCCTGAAATTCAGAGGCGAAAACGCCCTTCGTTATCAGAGGATGACGAAGGGCTGTGACAAATTAACAACGATTATTTTTCAATATCGACGTTTTCAAAGTGGTGTTTGCCGAGTGGATCGACAACATAGCCCTTCACTTCTTTACGTACTGGTTCAAATACTGTTGAATGCGCAATGATTAAGGCAGGAGCTTGTTCATTCATAACAACCTGTGCTTGTTTGTAGAGGTCAACACGTTTGTTATGATCCGCAGTCATACGAGCAGGTTGGATCAGGTCTTCAAAACCTTGATAACACCATTTCGAATAGTTAGAACCTTGTTCTTTTGCCGCGCAGCTAAACAGCGTTGCAAAGAAGTTATCTGGGTCACCATTATCACCGGTCCATCCCATCATTACCGTTTGTGGCTCACCATCTTTGGCGCGTTTGAGGTATTCGCCCCACTCATAGCTCACAACTTTCGATTTAACACCAATTTTTGCCCAGTCTGCTTGGATCATTTCAGCCATACGGCGCGCATTTGGGTTGTATGGACGTTGTACAGGCATTGCCCACAGATCAATCTCAAATCCATTAGGGAAACCTGCTTCAGCTAACAGTGCTTTCGCTTTTTCAGGATTATATTCATAATCCTTCACATCATCGTTGTAACTCCACATCGTTGGTGGAATTAAGTTTTTCGCTTTTTGGCCTGCGCCTTGGTAAACCGCATCAATGATGGCATCTTTATTAACCGCCATTGACAAAGCTTGGCGAACTTTTTGGTTATCTAATGGTTTCTTCTCAACGTTGAAAGAGAGATAACCCACGTTCAAACCTGGCTGTTCCATTAGCGTGATATTTTTGTCTTGCTTCATGCGCTCTAGGTCAGCCGGATTTGGATACGGCATCACTTGGCATTCATTTTTTTGTAACTTCGCGTAACGGACAGAAGCGTCAGGTGTAATGGAGAAGACTAAACGATCAATTTTCGGTTTATTGCCCCAATACTCTTTGTTCGCTTTGTAAAGGATACGAGAGTCTTTCTGATACTGTTGTAACTGGAATGGACCTGTACCGATCGGGTTCAAGTCAACTTTTTGTGGTGTACCTGCTGCCAGCATTTGATCTGCATATTCAGCAGAAAGAATCGATGCGAAATCCATTGCCATATCGGCAAGGAATGGCGATTCAGGACGAGTCAATGTAATACGAACGGTATTGTCGTCGACTTTCTCAACTTTATCGATGATCTTATCCATATCCATTCCCATAAAGTATTCATAGCTACCGCCAGAAATTTTATGGTATGGATGATTTGGATCTTTTTGGCGCATAAAGGAATAAATCACATCATCCGCATTGAAATCACGACTCGGTTTAAAGTCCTTACTGGAATGCCATTTAACGCCTTTACGTAAATGGAAAGTATAAACTTTACCATCTTCACTGACTTCCCAGCTCTCTGCTAATCCAGGCTCAATCTCTGTCGTGCCCAGTTTAAACTCAACAAGCCGATTATATAATGGAATTGAGCTAGCATCGTATGTTGTACCTGAAGTGAATAGCTGTGGATTAAAACCTTCAGGGGATCCTTCTGAACAATAGACTAATGTTTTTGCTTGCACAGAGGCAGAAACTGCAAGTGCTGAAAGTGTAAGCCCTACTGCCAATAAACCTGTCTTTTTGATTGAGAGCGCCATCTGTATGCTCCTGTGGTGTTCATGTGTTATTTGCTTAATGCCCTACCCATCATAGGAATGACAGATAAGGAATCTGTATTTTTTAGTTATTCATAGTGCAATTAATCAACTGTCACCCACTTCGTCAATAGTATGTCTCACTCCCTTCTCTACTAACTTATAACATTTTAGAAACATATATGGCGTGTTATTAGTCTATTGTATAGATACTCAACCAATAACGCAGAAGTAATAACCACAAAAACAGTATAGAATAGCTTTTTATCACGGGGTGATTTATTTTTATATTTGTGATTAAGTGCTGAATTACTGAACGAAAATAGTGTAACTTCTTAGAGAGTGCGGCATAAAGTTCTGAAGCATTATCGGCTAATAATCTGCTTAGCTTATTATTGTTTTGCTTGTTTTTTATTCACATAAAAATGAGCGCGCCATGATAATTTAACAATTTGTTCATTAGTTAATAACTTCAAAAAATGAATAACCCTCTTGATTCTATTCTTCCTACCTATTTTCATCTATTTAAGTCATGAGCTAATAATCAAAACTGACTTTAGCCCCAAAGTTCACGTCATTAACCTTTAGCGCATCGGGATACCAAAGTGGAGCCTCAATAAAGAGCTTATAATCCATCCTTGCAAACCGCCCTTTTAGCCCTATCTCTGTACCGATTAAATGGTTTTCTTGCCACAAATTGGCTCGATCTGTTGACCCCGTTGCATAATCTAGCGCGCCATACAACTCAACGCCAAACCATGGTGAAAACCACCCCCATTCATTTTTGAATTTGAATGTATTATCCCCTCCATTTTCAATGCCTAAGCTATTTGTAAACCCTCGAATACCCAAATTTCCTGAAAGGCTATTCAGTTCAAGTAACGGATCAAGTTTTGAATGGCTGAGTTGAACTTCAAGTTCATGCCGGTGATACATGGATTGCCCCATTAAATTGAATATGCGCTGATAGTCTATTGATAATAAGTAGATTCGGGCCTGTTCTAGACCAGTGACTTGTGCTCGTGTGGAACCAAACCAATCAACATCTTGTTTAACGCTAAATAAAAATACCGCATTACCTTGTACAAAATCGCGTTTATGGCTGAGACCCAGTAAGAGATAACTGCTAAAACGTCGCTGAGTTTCTAAACGATACTGTTCTAAGAAAATATCAAGTGTTTGAATTTGAGTGCCTATACTCGCGGAGGTGGAACCCGTCCGTGTTCGATGAAGAAGGTACTCTGCTTGTAATGACAGCAAACGACTTCTCGAATCATAACGGATTTCCATTGCTTCGTTAGATTGTAGATATTGGTTCATGCTGTTTTCTTGATACCCCGCATATAAGGTCCATAACCAATAGTGGTAGGGCACAGAATATAAGATAGACGCTGACTTTAATGTCTTCTCTGCGCGACTTCCTATATCGCTGTCTAAGCGGCCAAAAAAGAAATCATTGAGTAACAGTGGATTGGCAAGCATAACGACGTTGCTAATTCTATGTTTTGGCAACTGCTGTGATGCTTTCGACTCTAATAATAATCTCCCTTTAAAAGCCCTTATCGCCTGACGTTGAATAACTAATTGATTCAAATTATTGTTTTGGTTATCTGAAATAATATGAATTTGATGTCGAATCAATTGGGTATTATGAAGATTAGCAAGCCCTTGGTTGATGGGGTGAAGATGAATCACTTCCCCTTTTTGCAAAGGGAATGCAGAAGATAACGAATGGCTCTCATGACCCGTTTCTTGATGCACGATACTGCCGAGTTTTCCCGGCACCAATTCAACGCGTAATACCCCCAATAACAACGCTTGTTTTGGGTAATGAATATAGGATGTGATATAACCCAGTTCCGTTAATTGTGCATTCAAAAAATCGGCATATAACAGTAACGCTTCATCATTCACACATTGCCCTTCTACCCTTCTTTTCCATTGGCTCAAGCGTTTCTGTGTAATTAATGGAAATAGCGATAATGCCGAGAAATGAACTTGGTGGATTGCCACACAGGCCATTACAGGTTGCTGCATAACAGATCGAACGGTTGGAGTCTGTTTAAGCAAATGCTGTGCTGACATAGAATACTTATCAGCATAACAAGATGTGCACCTCAACAACACAAACAGCCCAATAAGCAGTATAGGTATCTCTTTCATTGACAGTATCCTTGTCATAAAAATTCCGTATAGAGGTCATCTACGACTAGCTACTGCATAGCGCATGACGATTGCGCCAACTAATGGTTAAGCAGACAGAGTACATCACTATAAGAACAGATTATGAACAAGAAAGACAACAAAGTTACTCCGAAAGATTGCGGTGAACCCGTCGGTGTAAAATAGTAAGGTTATTGCGATAATTTGTATTATCACGAGAGGACAGTTCGAAAAACGCATATGCGTCTATAAAGCAAAAAACCCCACTTCATTTGAGGTGGGGTTTTGGAATCTGGTCGGCGAGAGAGGATTCGAACCTCCGACCCACTGGTCCCAAACCAGTTGCGCTACCAAGCTGCGCTACTCGCCGAAAACGGTGTGAATCATACTGTTGCGAGCTCTCGCCGTCAACCCATTTTTCACTAAATTTGTTTGCATGATGATAAAACCATCAACTTGATGTGGTTTTTTAATCAATCCACCAATTTAGAGAGTCATAAGCGCTCACAAGTCTAACTTAATGAGCGCTTATCCGCATTGATGTGGTGATATGAACCATGCCTACCACCAACTCGTAACCACTTATTGCAGTAAAGAAATATCGGCTACTTTCAGGAACAGCTCACGCAATTGGCTCAGTAGAGTCAGACGGTTAATACGTACAGCCTCATCTTCGTCCATCACCATGACATCGACAAAGAATGCATCAACAACTTCACGTAGTGATGCTAACTCAACCAATGCATCTTGATAGTTACGCTCAGCGAACATTGGCTCTAGTTTTTCTTGTAATACAACAAGATGAGTAGCCAACTTCACTTCCTGTGGTGCTTTGAGCACAGATGCCAACACTTTATCAGCCAGTTTTTCATTCGACTTGCTCAAAATGTTAGACACACGTTTATTCGCTGCGGCCAATGCTTCCGCATCTTCTAATGTACGGAAGTGAGTTACCGCTTTTACTCGCGCATCAAAATCTGCGGGTGAGGTTGGGCGACGTGCCAACACAGCTTGAATAGTGTCAATGCTGTAGCCAAGCTCTTGATACCAAGAACGGAAGCGACCAAGCATAAATTCAACAACGTCATTAACCACATTCTTGTTCGTGAGCTTATCACCGTAAAGACGTACTGCTTCTTCTGTCATTTCAACCAGATCAAGCTGATAGCCTTTTTCTACGATAATACGCAAAACACCGAGTGCGGCACGACGTAATGCGAATGGATCTTTATCACCTTTCGGATGCTGCCCAATGCCGAAAATACCCGCTAAGGTATCCATTTTCTCTGCTAAGGCGAGTGCCGCAGAAACATCGGTAGAAGGGAGTTCATCACCGGCAAAGCGTGGTTGATATTGTTCTTTCAGTGCTAATGCGACATCTTCTGACTCACCATCGTGACGTGCATAATGCATACCCATTACGCCTTGAGTATCTGTAAACTCAAACACCATGTTAGTCATAAGGTCACATTTCGCCAATAAACCAGCACGTGTTGCATGATTGACATCAGCACCAATCTTAGCAGCAATCCAACCGGATAATGCTTCTAA
Source organism: Providencia sp. PROV080 (assembly GCF_033688105.1). Classification (NCBI taxonomy): domain Bacteria; kingdom Pseudomonadati; phylum Pseudomonadota; class Gammaproteobacteria; order Enterobacterales; family Morganellaceae; genus Providencia; species Providencia sp. PROV080. The sequence goes on along the minus strand of NZ_CP096346.1, from coordinate 327,778 downwards.
GCGCTCGGTTTTATCACGTAATGTCCCTAACTGTTGTTGGAACAGCACGGTCTCTAAACGCGGTAAGTTATCTTCAAGACGTTGTTTACGGTCGGTTTTAAAGAAGAACTCAGCATCTGCCAAACGAGGACGCACAACTTTCTCGTTACCTGAAATAATTTGTTGTGGGTCTGAAGACTCGATATTTGCCACGAAAATGAAATTCGGCATTAATTTGCCTTCATTATCATAAACAGGGAAATATTTTTGGTCCCCTTTCATGGTATACACCAATGCTTCAGCAGGCACTTCTAAGAACTTTTCTTCAAATTTTGCGGTCAGTACAACTGGCCATTCAACCAATGAAGCAACTTCTTCTAATAAACTGTCTGTTAAATCCGCTTTACCCCCTAAAGCAAGTGCCGCTTTTTCAGCATCCGCTTTAATAACCGCTTTACGCTCGGCGTAGTCCGCAATAACCTTACCGCGCTCACGCAAGATCTCAGGATATTGGTCAGCACTGTCAATGGTAAACTCCGCTTCACCCATAAAACGGTGACCACGGATTGTACGACCACTTTTGATCCCCAGCACTTCCCCTTCAACAACATCGCTACCTAGCAATAATGTGACGGTATGAACAGGGCGAACAAAATGGGTTTCTTTATCCCCCCAACGCATCAGTTTAGGAATAGGTAATTTAGCCAAAGAGCGAGCCACCATATCCACTAATAATTCGCTAACGGCAACGCCTTTGACTTGAGCACGATAAAGGAGCCACTCACCTTTATCTGTTTTTAAACGCTCAGCTTGGTCAACGGTAATACCACAACCACGCGCCCAACCTTCAGCGGCTTTAGTTGGCTGACCTGCTGCATCGAAAGCCGCAGAAATCGCTGGACCACGCTTTTCAACTTCACGGTCAGGTGAAGCATTGGCCAGATCTGCAACCTTTAACGCTAAACGGCGAGGAGCTGCAAACCAGCTAATCTCACCGTGTGCAATATCTGCACTATCCAATTCTGTCGTAAAGTTTGCCGCAAATGATTCAGCTAATGAACGAAGAGCCTTCGGCGGTAACTCTTCTGTGCCGATTTCCACTAGGAAAGTCTGTTGAGTCATGACAGCCTCTTAATTCTTGTGACACATAGGGAATCCGAGCGCCTCGCGAGAAGCATAATAAGCTTCGGCGACCCCTTTTGTCAGGGTACGGATACGTAAAATATAACGTTGACGCTCTGTCACTGAGATTGCTTTACGTGCATCCAGTAAGTTGAACGTATGAGCCGCTTTTAGAATGCGCTCATAAGCAGGAAGCGGTAGTGGCGTTTCCAATGACAGAAGGTGCTGAGCTTCTTTTTCATACTCTTCAAAGCATTTGAAAAGAAAGTCCACGTTGGCATATTCAAAGTTATAAGTTGACTGTTCAACTTCATTCTGGTGATAGATATCACCATAGGTTGTTTTGCCTAGCGGGCCATCACACCAAACGAGATCATAAACACTATCAACCCCTTGAATGTACATGGCAAGGCGTTCAAGACCATAAGTAATTTCGCCCGTAACAGGCTTACACTCGAGACCGCCAACTTGTTGGAAGTAAGTAAATTGCGTGACTTCCATCCCGTTTAGCCACACTTCCCAACCAAGGCCCCATGCACCTAATGTTGGGTTTTCCCAGTTATCTTCAACAAACCGAATATCATGAACTGTTGGGTCAATTCCTAACTCTTTCAAAGAGCCGAGATAAAGCTCTTGAATATTGTCAGGCGAAGGTTTGATGATCACTTGAAATTGATAGTAATGCTGAAGACGGTTTGGGTTTTCGCCATAACGGCCATCGGTTGGACGACGGGAAGGCTGAACATAAGCCGCTGCAATTGGCTCAGGCCCTAACGCGCGCAAGCACGTCATTGGATGAGATGTTCCGGCGCCGACTTCCATGTCCAATGGTTGAACAATGGTACAGCCTTGACGCGCCCAGTAATCCTGTAGTGTCAGGATAAGACCTTGGAAGGTTTTGGTATCAAACTTTTGCATGTTAGATCCGCACGCGATACATATGATTTAAATGAAAGTATGTCAGTATACCCTTTGACCGCCAGATATACAGCACTGAATCTACGTCTATTTAGCCTATAAATAAAAAAACTTTACTTTCTCTCTTTAAAACTGGATATTTATCCAGTATAAATGAGCAACATTCTGCCCTAAACCGCTAGCCAATCCCCAAAAGGAGATCGTATGGATTCATCACTAACTCGCTGCCGATGGGTCAATCAAGACCCTGAATATATTGCATACCACGATAATGAATGGGGAAAGCCAACGAAAGATAATCTACAGTTATTTGAAATGATCTGCTTAGAAGGCCAGCAAGCAGGGCTGTCTTGGTACACTATATTAAAAAAACGCCAAGGTTACCGAGAATTATTTTATCAATTTGATCCCAGCCGAATTGCCATCATGAATGAAGAAGATGTTGAGCGTTTAATGCAAGATACTCGCATTATTCGTAACCGCGCCAAAATTAATGCGATCATTGCTAATGCTAAAGCCTACTTACAAATGATGGAAAATGGAGAAGACTTTTCCACTTTCCTCTGGCAATTCGTCAACAATACCCCCATTGTCAACCAGTGGCAGTGCCATTCTCAAGTTCCCGCCGAAACAGAACTTTCAAAAACACTCTCGAAGGCGCTTAAAAAACGAGGCTTTAAGTTTGTTGGCGCGATTACTTGCTATGCCTTTATGCAAGCGACTGGCATGATTAATGACCATTTAGTGGGATGCCATCAATATAAATAAATTAGAACTAAGCGGCGCTAGCTTCTTCATCAAAAGCAATATTCACTATACTTTAACTAATTTTAACATATGTTAAACTTATAAATAATAAATACTTGGTTATTTATCTGGAAGAGGGGTCACTTTCAGCTGTTGAACTCTCTTGTCGAGCGGAGTATGTTTTAAATTCCATTAACAAACTACTTAACATATGTGAATAAATGAGATGATATTTTCTAAATTCGGTAATAAGTTCGCTCAGAATTCAGGGATTTCAACCTTAATGAAAGACTTGAACGACGGTCTGAGAACCCCAGGTGCAATTATGCTCGGTGGCGGTAATCCTGCGCATATTCCAGAAATGGATGAGTATTTCCAAACTTTATTGTCAGAAATGTGTGCTAACGGCAAATTAACTGAGACTTTGTGCAATTATGATGGTCCACAAGGTAAAGATGCCATGTTGAAAGCGCTAGCAGCAACTCTAAAAGCGAAACTCGGCTGGAATATTAGTGCAAAAAATATCGCGCTATCCAATGGTAGCCAAAGTGCGTTTTTCTATCTATTTAACTTGCTTGCTGGTCGTTTTGAAGATGGTATCACGCGTAAGGTCCTATTTCCGCTAGCACCAGAGTATGTGGGTTATGCTGACTCTGGTTTAGATGATGATTTGTTTGTCGCAAATAAGCCTCAGATTGAATATTTACCCAATGGTCAATTTAAGTATCGCGTTGATTTCAATACATTGGAAATCACGGATGATATTGGTGTCATTTGCGTCTCTCGTCCAACAAACCCAACGGGTAACGTGATCACCGACGAAGAAGTTGAACATCTTGATCAATTAGCCAAACAACACAATATCCCCTTATTGATTGATAATGCATACGGCGTACCTTTCCCTGACATTATCTTCAGTGAAGCAACCCCTTTTTGGAATGACAATGTCATTCTCTGTATGAGCCTATCAAAACTTGGCTTACCGGGAACACGTTGTGGGATCATTATCGCTAATGAAGAAATCATCAACGCTGTCAGTAATATGAATGGCATTATTAGTTTAGCACCAGGTGGTGTTGGACCAGCGCTAGCGTTAGAAATGCTGCAACGTGATGAGCTGATTTCTCTATCTAAAAATGTTATCGGTCCTTTTTACCAACAACGTGTCAAAGACGTGATTCAAATCATTCGTCGTTACATACCTGAAGATAGGTGTTTGATTCATAAACCTGAAGGCGCTATTTTCTTGTGGCTTTGGTTTAAAGACCTACCGATTACAAGTTTAGAGCTCTATCAGCGACTGAAAAAACGCGGTGTTTTGATGGTTCCAGGCCATTACTTCTTCCCTGGGCTTGAGGAAAACTGGCCTCATGCTCACCAATGTATGCGTATGAACTATGTACCTGAGCCGGAGAAAATTGAGAAGGGTATCGCTATTTTGGCTGAAGAATTAGAACTAGCTTATCAAACAGTTGAGTGCTAATACGCAAAAGTTAAATAAAAAAATAGCCCTTTTATTGAAGATAAAAGGGCTGAAAAAATTAGCGAGAACTCCGTAATCAAGTATTACATTACGAATATCATTCAACGATATTAAAGCACCTTTTGAATAAGTTCATTGCTTGAATAAGCACCATTTTTACCTCTATATACTCTCATACCCTATTTCTTCACAATCAGACTTAAGATTTTAAATAGTTCGTTATGTCACATCGCCCAAAATAAAATCGCCAGTAATTGCGGGGAAATGATACGTAAAAACATCGCTAAGGGATAAACTGTCGCATAAGAAAGTGCGGGCGCTCCACTTGTTGGATGAATATTATTCGCAAATGCTAGCGCTGGTGGATCCGTCATTGAACCCGCTAGCACACCACACAGACTGAGATAGTTCATTTTGCCAAAAATTCGAGCCACAAGACCGGTAATAAATAAAGGTACAAAAGTAATCAACAAGCCATAGCCAATCCATGTCAATCCGTCACCTTTAACTAAAGTGTCAATGAAGCCACCACCGGAATTCAGCCCCACAACGGCAAGGAACATCACGATACCAAGCTCGCGCAATGCAAGGTTCGCACTTGGAGGCATAAACCAATATAAACGCCCTATTGTCCCAATACGCCCTAAAATCAGTGCGATAACTAATGGGCCTCCTGCTAAACCAAGTTTTAATGCCGCGGGAAACCCCGGTATAAAGAGCGGTATTGACCCCAAGACCACACCAAGGCCGATCCCGATGAATACAGGCAGCATTTGTACTTGCTGTAATTTATGTTTTGCATTACCGAGTAGAGCACTAACCGCCTCGATAGACTCAGGACGCCCGACTATATTGAGGATGTCACCAAACTGGAGAATCGTATTGTTATTAGCCACAAGCTCAACACCAGCGCGGTTCAATCGTGTTACCACGACATCATATTTCTGTTTTAAATTAAGGTCGCGTAGGCGTTTGCTGAGTACTGCATCATTTGTCACAACCACCCGCACTGAGTGCAAGACGGAACTTGATGTCGATAAGGAAGCATCAACTTCTTCCCCTAAGATTAAACGTACTTTATTCAGATCTTCTTTCTGCCCAACAACATGCAGTAAATCACCTAACTGAATTTCTGTTGTGGGTTGAGGCACCATCAGCATTTCACCTCTTTTCAGCCTTGAGCAAACAATCTCTTCACTTCCCAATAGCGGGATATCTTGCATCATGAGACCATCAAGGTTGGTGTTGCGAACAGCGATATTCATTGTTTGTAACGTTTCTCGTTGATGCATATTTTGATTGCTAAACGCAGACGCTTCTTTATCAACAGCAATCCTAAAAATGATACGTATCAACCACATCACAAGTAAAATACCGCAGATCCCCATAGGGTATGCCATCGCATATCCCATCCCCATTTGGCCGACTAAAGCAGGATCTGAACCTAAGTCAGTCAATATTTGCTGACCCGCACCTAATGAAGGCGTGTTCGTTACCGCACCTGAAAAAATACCTAAAATAATCGGTAAAGGGATATCGGCTAATTGGTAAATAATCGCCGTCACCACAGCACCCAGAACAACGATTAATAAGGCAAAACCATTCAGTTTTAATCCCGATACGCGTAGCGATGAGAAGAATCCAGGCCCAACCTGAATCCCAATTGTGTAAACGAATAGAATCAATCCAAATTCTTGGATGAAATGCAGCATGTGGGCATTTAGTTGTAAATCATAGCTTTGCGCAAAATGACCCACAATAATACCGCCAAATAATACCCCTCCTATACCAAGCCCAACATTACGGATTTTCCAATTACCTATCCATAAACCTAATGCAGCCGCTAACGCCAACAAACTCACAGTAAGAGCTAATTCACTCATAGACCGCTATCCTTTTGACGAACCGTCACTTACAAAACGTAACTTGAAAGGTGGTAAAACATACAACTGAATCGATTATGTCAAATAAAAACAAAGTAATATGTGCATTAGCCCACAGTTCAAAAGGAATTACATTTTGTTCAGGACACCTTTGATCAGCAATTCACTTAGTTAGGAAATAGTGACTTATATTTGTTAACTTTTCTTACAAATGAGGATATTGGTTTAAATCTTTATCTACACTTATAATACAAAAATAACGATTTGTATTATGCTCTGATTGTTAATTTTGCATTTTTAGCTATTATTGACTCAGGAAACAATAATAAATTTAAAGGGTAGGTTAAATAAATTATATGGCTGGGTTATTACTAACGCGAATATTGATCTGTACTCCTCTTCTTTTCTTAACTGGTTGTTCCAGTATTATGACTCATGCTGGTCCTTCGGATGGTTATTACCCCGGTTCTAAAAACAGTTTAGAAATGCTTAAAGATGAAAATACGGGCTGGGTAATGCGCCCATTACTGGCGATTGACCTACCTTTTACCGCCATTATGGACACCCTATTAATCCCTCTTGATTACGTAAAATCAGACAGTAACCCTGAAGAGAGTTCACCTAAAAAGCGTATTGAAGCATTAGACAAACAAACTAATACGACATTGAACCATAATCAAATTCATTCAGAGAATAATCTAGAATAATGTATTCAAATAACGAGTATTATTGTTTTGGTGATGACCTCTTTATTTATATAATTAGTTAAATAAATCATCTAATTAATACTATTTAATAATGATTTAATAAATCGGCCATTCTTATTGACACCGATTGTCGATATATCGAATAACAAAAATAGCTTTATTAAAGATGAATACATGATGAAGAGGCAAAATCACCTCTTCATCTCAAAAACAGATTGCCGTCATCTTTTTGCCAATATCAACCACCCAAGCCCGTTTCTACCGTATAAATCTGTCTAAAACCATCGGCTTCATCACGCATAAAAGCAATCAGACGATCATCCGGTGAGAATACAACTGCATCAGCAACGGGGGAAACGTCACTACGAACCGTTAATCTGTGTAATTCCCCTGAAGTCATATTGCAACGCATCACGCTGTTATCACAAATAAAAGCAATATGCTGCCCTTGGCTATCCCAGCTAAAGGCGGATTGAATTGGCATTCTACTATGCGTAATTTGTGTTAGCGCCCCTGTACAGGTATTCACTAACCACAGCTGAACAATGCCATCATCATCTTTCATCAGGCAAGCAATTGAGCGGCCGTCGGGTGATGAGCGTAACCAGTGTCTAGGGTGTTTAGCTAACCCAGGATATCGGCGCTCATGAGTATATGTCAGCCTTTTTTGCTGAATGTTTTTCGGTGGGAAGGGCATTCGTGACTCAGTACCTTGTAATGGAAATTCACCTTGTTGAGTGAACGCATTTTCGTCGTCAGGCAAATTAACGAGGAAAATTTCTGGGACAATCTCGCCATTAGCAGCATGAGTATCACCAATAAAGGTAATCGCCTTATTTTGCCATTGTCCGTTTTCCATTAGGTAGCCTTTCTGCCCTACCCACCCCTCTTCATAAGCTCGACTAATATCGTCACTTCCAAGGCGAGGCGTAGGTACCGTCTGGGAGATAACACAACAAAAGTATTCGCCATTATACTCACGCTCATGGCCTTTAGGTTCAACGAGTACTTTTTTTATCGGCACAGCTATAGCTACATTTCGTTGGTCTAACCGAACATCAACTTCATGCATCACATGATCATTGTATGTAAAACTTAGCCATTTACTGTCAGGGCTAAAGACATGAACGTGTGTCCCTCCTCTTAATGCCCCAGCGATGTATGGCGGAGTGATACACATCGCATCGATAGAATATGCCGTTCCTAAATGATCATCCCTAACATATACGCCTCTGCGATGGTGAAAATCATATTTCCACTGCTCATTAGGGAATTCCGGCCCATGTATAAAGGCATAACGAGGTGGATTTTCAGCACTGACGGTCACCACTCCAACGTGAGCACCATGATGAGCACGATAAATTTCTATTTGTTTTTGCGTATTAACATGAATTTTTTCTATCGTTAATCCAGTAAACGAACTCGCACTCGGCCGAACATCATAAACTAGCCATTGGCTATCCGCTGTCCAAACATTAATATTTGTAAGTTGATGACTTCGTTTATCATCTGTTATTTGAGTTTCTTTATAAGGCAATTTACTGTTCAATCTGTTATCCTGTGACATCTTTTAATATGGGCTATCGGATTACTTTAACTAATCTATTTTGTAAGGCACTAGAAAAACTCAGTCGAGAATTTCTACAAGTAATATTACCCTTTAGCAATAACTTTAGTGTCGAATAGAATCATCATGTTATTAAGTGTTCTTTATATTATTGGTATCACCGCGGAAGCCATGACTGGCGCTCTTGCAGCGGGACGGCGTAAAATGGACGTCTTCGGCGTTATTATTATTGCATCAGCAACTGCGATTGGCGGAGGCTCGGTTCGTGACGTCCTACTTGGCCACTACCCATTAGGCTGGGTACAAAACCCCGAGTATATTCTTACTGTTGCTGGCGCTGCTGTTGTCACCATTTGGATAGCGCCAATGATGAAGCATTTACGACGTTTGTTCCTTATCCTAGATGCAATCGGCTTAATTGTCTTTTCAATTCTTGGCGCCCAAATTGCTCTTGATATGAATTATAGCCCAGTCATAGCTGCAATTGCGGCTGTGATTACGGGGGTATTTGGTGGCGTTCTTCGCGACATGTTATGTAATACCATTCCTCTCGTATTCCAAAAAGAAGTCTATGCGGGCGTCTCATTTGCTGCCGCATGGTTGTATATCGGGCTTTTATACACCCCGCTCCCACAAGATATTGTTGTGATTATTACCTTAATTGCAGGCCTAAGCGCCCGACTTATCGCCATCCGTTATCGTTTAGGCTTACCGATCTTTAACTATGAAAGCCAAGATTAATGATTCATGCCATCACATAATTAAAAGGGTGGCATGTTTTTTATATCGCTAACGATATTAAGTACATTCCGTATTTCAGGTATCAATAGCCATTGATTTCATTTTACCTTGCGCGTTTGCTGAGTGTTGCACATTGAAATCATTCAGAATGGCTTTCTTGCTGAGACAATAAATAGCGACAACTGAAAGCACCATTAATGATATAAAATGCGTTAACCTCAGCGTCAGTCTAAGCCCATTTGCTTTTTGCCTAAATGACATAAACCATTCTTATCATCTTATTTGGTTATCTCAGAACGCTATCATCTTGAAGCGATATTCTTTAATTTACCGTACATTTTCATTGGCTTTGCGAAATATTTCGCAAAAAGTATGCACTTTGTATAAATAGAGAAATATTTTATCGCATCGCTTCGCAATTCATCTATTTATTAAATAAATTGCGCTGTATACTCTAGATGATATGAAAGGTAATAAAGGTAATAAAGGAAGACGTCGCTAAAGGGATAGCTCGTTGGCTATCGATATAATAAATCACTACAGCCATGTCGCAGCGATAAATGAAGAGATAATTTATGCTTTATTGATAACGCTGCATGTTCGCTTAAGTCCGTGTATACTATGTGGGGTTTATTATCATCATTTATGTTTAATCCTCGACTATTCAAGAAACCATCATGATACAAGGCACGTTATATATTGTTTCTGCCCCAAGCGGTGCGGGTAAATCTAGCCTGATCCAGGCGTTGTTGAAAACACAACCGTTGTATGACACGCAAGTTTCTGTCTCTCATACAACACGAGCTGCACGACCTGGTGAAGTTCATGGTGAGCACTATTTCTTTGTCTCTGAAACTGAATTTTTGACGATGGTCGAAAATAATGAATTCTTAGAACATGCTTGTGTATTTGGCAATTACTATGGGACTTCTCGACCTGTTATTGAAGAAGTGCTCAAAAGTGGTGTAGACGTTTTTCTCGATATTGACTGGCAAGGTGCTCAACAAATTCGCGCTACAATGCCTGAAGCCCGTAGTATTTTTATACTACCACCATCAAAAGATGAACTTTATCGCCGCTTACGTGGCCGAGGCCAAGATAGCGATGAGGTCATTGAAAAACGTATGTCACAAGCGGTTGGTGAGATTGAACATTACAATGAGTATGACTATCTCATTGTAAATGATGATTTCAATACTGCATTAAGTGATTTGCAATCTATTATTCGTAGCGAACGTCTAAGATTAGAGCGTCAAATTCAACGACATGGTGCTTTAATCAGCAAATTACTGGCAGACTGAGAATAGTTTCAGTATCATATCAGGTCATTTTTTTATTTCTTTTGGAGTAGCACATTTATGGCACGCGTAACTGTTCAAGACGCAGTAGAAAAAATTGGTAACCGCTTTGACCTCGTACTGGTCGCGGCTCGCAGAGCGCGTCAGTTACAAACTGGCGGTAAAGACCCTCTAGTTCCTGAAGAAAACGATAAATATACTGTTATCGCACTCCGTGAAGTAGAAGAAGGTTTAATCAACGGTCACATACTGGATGTACGTGAGCGTCAAGAGCAGCAGGAACAAGAAGCGGCTGAAATGCAAGCAGTTTCTGCTATAGCTGAAGGTCGTCGCTAATCACTAAGGTGGGTCTGCCTTGTATCTGTTTGAGAGCCTAAATCAAGTAATTCAGAAGTACCTTCCTCCGGAACAGGTTGAATTACTGAAAAAAGCCTATGTTGTCGCCCGGGATGCCCACGAAGGACAAACCCGCTCAAGTGGTGAGCCATATATAACTCACCCAGTTGCTGTGGCCTGTATTCTGGCTCAAATGCGCTTGGATCATGAAACATTGATGGCAGCGCTACTTCATGATGTCATTGAAGATACTCCAGCGACATTTCAGGATATAGAAGAGCTATTTGGCACAACTGTTGCGGGTCTCGTTGAAGGTGTATCTAAACTCGATAAACTAAACTTTCGAGACAAAAAAGAAGCTCAAGCAGAAAACTTTCGCAAAATGATCATGGCGATGGTCAAAGACATTCGCGTCATTTTGATAAAACTGGCAGACCGCACTCATAATATGCGCACCCTAGGCTCATTAAGGCCTGATAAGCGTCGACGTATTGCAAGAGAAACATTGGAAATCTATAGCCCTCTTGCTCATAGATTAGGTATTCATCACATCAAAACTGAGCTAGAAGAGCTTGGGTTTGAAGCCTTATATCCAAACCGTTATCGCGTTATCAAAGAAGTCGTTAAAGCAGCTCGCGGCAACCGTAAAGAGATGATCCAAAAAATCCTCTCTGAAATCGATGGTCGCCTAACCGAAGCGGATATACCTTGCCGAGTCAGTGGCCGCGAAAAACATCTTTATTCTATCTATCGCAAAATGCACCTTAAAGAGCAGCGCTTCCATTCAATTATGGATATTTATGCTTTTAGGGTGATAGTCAAAGATGTCGATACCTGCTATCGCGTATTGGGACAAATGCATAATTTGTACAAGCCGCGCCCAGGCCGTATCAAAGATTATATCGCTATCCCAAAAGCTAACGGCTATCAATCGCTACACACCTCATTAATTGGCCCACACGGTGTTCCTGTCGAAGTACAAATCCGTACAGAAGATATGGATCAAATGGCTGAAATGGGGGTTGCTGCACATTGGGCTTATAAAGAACAAGGCGAGCAAGGCACAACCGCTCAAGTACGTGCTCAACGTTGGATGCAAAGTTTACTTGAGCTACAGCAAAGTGCAGGTAGCTCTTTTGAATTCATCGAGAGCGTTAAATCTGATCTATTCCCCGATGAGATTTATGTCTTTACACCAGAAGGCCGCATTGTTGAACTGCCAACGGGCGCGACACCTGTCGATTTCGCCTATGCCGTGCATACGGATATTGGCCATGCTTGCGTTGGAGCTAGGGTTGATCGTCAGCCTTATCCATTATCTCAAGCCCTCACCAGTGGGCAAACTGTCGAAATTATTACCGCGCCAGGCGCTAGACCAAATGCCGCTTGGCTCAATTTTGTCGTCAGTTCAAAAGCACGCGCTAAAATCCGTCAGTTACTGAAAAACCTCAAGCGTGAAGATTCAATCAACTTAGGTCGCCGCTTATTAAACCACGCTCTTGGCGCAGGTCATAAATTAACGGATGTCCCCCAAGCCAATATTGATCTTGAATTAGCCCGCATGAAGCTCAACTCTATCGACGACTTACTGGCCGAAATAGGTTTAGGAAATGCAATGAGTGTTGTGGTTGCGCGTAATTTACAAAGCAATCCACAAGTTTCCCCAGAGGAAGAGGATGAGCCCGTCATCACAACACGCAATAAGCTGTCCATAAAAGGGGCAGATGGTGTTCTCATCACCTTTGCGAAATGCTGTCGCCCTATCCCTGGCGACCCTATTATCGCTCATATCAGCCCAGGTAAAGGACTCGTGATACACCACGAATCTTGTCGAAACATTCGTGGCTACCAGAAAGAGCCCGATAAATTTATGGCTGTAGAATGGGATAATGATACCGATACTGATTTCATCGCCGAAATCAAAGTCGATATGATTAACCATCAAGGGGCGCTTGCTAATTTAACAGCTGCTATCAATGATGCTAACTCAAGCATTCAGAGTATGAATACTGAAGAAAAAGATGGCCGTGTTTATTGTGCCTTTATCCGCCTAACAACCAAAAACCGGGTTCAGTTAGCAAATGTTATGCGCAAAATTCGGATCATGCCTGATGTATTACGAGTTAGCCGGAACCGTAATTAACTATGAATGAACGCCGCTATCGCCGCATTTGCCAAATGATGGCGATGCGGCAGCCAGACCTCACCATTTGCCTCGAAGAAATTCATAAACCCCATAACGTATCTGCCATCGTACGCAGCGCAGATGCCGTTGGCATCCATCAAATTCATGCTATTTGGCCAGACCAAAAAGTTAAACTTTCCGTTTCTTCTGCCGCAGGAAGCAATAGCTGGGTCAAAGTCATTTCACATCAATCCACTGAAGAGGCTATTTCACAGATAAAATCACAGAACATGCAAGTTCTTGTAACGAACTTATCTGAACAAGCCGTCGATTTCCGTGAAATTGATTATACTCGCCCGACCTGTATTATGATGGGGCAAGAAAAAAAAGGGATCTCTTCAACAGCACTGAAATTAGCCGATCAACACATTATTATTCCAATGGTTGGTATGGTTCAATCCCTGAATGTCTCTGTCGCCTCGGCACTGATTCTCTATGAAGCACAGCGCCAAAGGCAACTTGCTGGTATGTATTCCCGCGAAATAAGCCAACTTTCAGAGCAAGAGCAGCAAGAGTGGCTATTTGATGGCGGCTATCCCGTTCTTGCAGAAGTTGCCAAGCGTAAAGGCTTACCACGGCCTTATATCAATGAACGAGGAGAGATAGAAGCCGATGCGTCTTGGTGGGCACAAATGCAGCTAAGTGAAAAAATGAAAAAACAGCAGCTAGGTTAAGGGAGAAACAATGAACAGTGGCCTACTTGATACGATTTCATTGACCACGCTACATGGCGTTGGGGCTAGCCAATCTGAAAAACTAAGTAAGATAGGGCTAAATACTGTTCAAGATTTATTATTACACCTCCCTCTTCGTTATGAAGATCACACGCGTCTTTACCAAATTCGTGACCTATTGCCAGGTACAACCGCAACTATTTTAGGGGAAGTATTACAAACTAAGGTCGTCTTTGGCCGTAAGCGCATGATGACTAGTCTTATCACCGACGGAACAGGCAACTTAACTCTACGATTTTTCAATTTTTCGGCAGCAATGAAAAATAGCCTTGCAGAAGGTCGCCATGTTATTGCTTATGGCGAGGTGCGTCGTGGCAATACTGGTCCAGAAATCATTCACCCTGAATATAAAGTCTCTCAAGATACGACCAATATTTCTCTCCAAGAGAACCTCACCCCCGTTTATCCCACAACAGAAGGGGTAAGGCAGGCAACACTGAGGAAATTAATTGAGCAAGCGTTAGCGCTATTAGATAACGGGCAGATCAAAGAACTATTACCTGAAGAACTTAGCCGTGGTTTAATCAGCCTTCCTGAGGCAATTCGCTTATTACATACTCCACCACCTAACGTTGCCTTAAGTGAGCTAGAAAAAGGTCAGCATCCCGCTCAAAAACGTTTAATACTCGAAGAGCTTTTAGCACATCATTTAAGTATGTTGGCGATCCGTGCAGGCAATCAACGCCTTTATGCTCAGCCTATGACACTGGACGGCAAACTAAAAAAACAATTTTTAGCCCAGTTACCTTTTTCCCCAACTAACGCTCAAAATCGTGTGGTTGCCGAGATAGAACAAGACCTTGTCAAAGATGCACCGATGATGCGTTTAATTCAAGGGGATGTTGGCTCAGGAAAAACACTCGTTGCCGCATTAGCGGCTTTATCTGCGATTGAAAATGGTCAACAAGTGGCTTTGATGGCACCAACCGAGATTTTGGCTGAGCAACATGCTAATAATTTTAAATTATGGTTTGAACCTCTCGGGATCAATGTGGGTTGGCTTGCTGGCAAGCAAAAAGGTAAAGCGCGCCAGCAGCAGCAAGATGCCATTGCAAATGGTGAGGTGAGCATGGTCATTGGGACTCACGCCCTGTTTCAAGAGCATGTCTCCTTTAAAACTCTTGGTTTGGTTATCATTGATGAGCAACATCGGTTTGGTGTGCATCAACGCCTCGCTTTACGTGAAAAAGGTGAACAACAAGGGTTTCACCCCCACCAATTAATTATGACCGCCACACCGATCCCCAGAACTTTGGCAATGACCGCTTATGCTGATATGGATACCTCTATCATTGATGAGCTGCCTCCTGGGCGAACACCTGTTACGACAGTGGCCATTCCCGATACTCGGCGTAAAGATATTATTGAACGTGTCAGGCAAGCCTGTATTGATGAGGGCCGCCAAGCCTATTGGGTCTGCACTTTAATTGATGATTCTGATGTTTTAGAAGCGCAAGCAGCACAAGCGACGAGCGAAGAGTTATCATTAGCATTGCCCGAATTAAAAGTAGGTCTCGTGCATGGAAGAATGAAACCCGCCGAAAAACAGAGTGTGATGACGGCATTTAAAAATAATGAGATTCAGCTACTAGTTGCAACTACCGTTATCGAAGTGGGTGTTGATGTTCCTAATGCAAGTTTAATGATTATTGATAATCCAGAACGACTAGGGCTAGCTCAATTGCACCAATTACGAGGCCGAGTAGGTCGAGGTGCTATCGCCTCTCACTGTGTACTGCTTTATAAAACACCGTTAACCCATGTCGCCAAACAACGTTTACAAGTATTACGCGACAGTAACGATGGTTTCGTCATTGCTCAAAAAGATCTGGAAATCAGGGGGCCGGGGGAATTATTAGGAACACGCCAAACCGGCAATGCTGAATTTAAGGTCGCTGATTTACTGCGAGATCAGCATATGTTGCCTGAAGTACAACGTATCGCGCGCCATATTCAGCAGAACTATCCTGAAAATGCCAAATTGATTATTGAAAGGTGGCTACCTGAACGCGAGCAATACAGCCAAGCTTAATGCAATCGTAGCACTATAAAGACCTTAATACGTTTTGTAAAAATTAAAAGCCATAACAACAAGGGATAGTGGAACATGAAGATACAAATCTTAATTGGTAGTGTTCGACAAGCACGAATAGGACCTCAGATAGCACACTGGGTCAAGGATGTCGCTGCGAAAAATTATCCAACTGAAATCCTTGATCTCAGAGATTGGCATTTACCAATGGATGATGAACCCTATCTCCCCGCCGAAGGAATATATACCCAAGCACATACCATTGCTTGGAGCAAAAAAATCGCTGAAGCCGATGCTTATATTTTCGTTTTTCCACAATATAACTGGGGCTATCCAGCCGCACTAAAAAATGCGATAGACCATTTGTATAAAGAGTGGAACAACAAACCTGCCTTAATGGTCAGTTATGCCAATCGAGGTGGTGGAAGAGCTGCGGAGCAGTTGCAACAAGTTTTGCAAGGTATTCATATGCGTACCACAGAATCTCATTTAGAAATTAAGCTATCTGAGGTTAATTTCTCACCTTCCAACAGTGATACCTCTTACCCTGAAACACTTGACCATTATGAAAATGAGCTTGTTTCAGCGCTACATCAGATGAGCCTGTTACACACATCGCGCTAATTTCATTATTTATTATGTGCCCTATAAACGAAAATTGCCGTGAATAAATTCACGGCAATACCTGCTATTTACCTTTATCTATTTTTATCTGTTATCCCGTTATTGAAGGAAATACCGGTAACATTAAATACAGTTTGATCACAATCGCATTGACGATATCAATAAAGAATGCACCAACCATTGGAACAACTAAGAATGCAAGATGAGATGGACCAAATCTATCCGTTACTGCCTGCATGTTAGCGATTGCTGTCGGTGTTGCACCTAGACCAAAACCACAGTGACCTGCCGCCAATATCGCTGCGTCATAGTTCTTACCCATCACACGGAAGGTCACGAAAATGGCATAGCCTGCCATCACACAAGCTTGAACAGCCAAGATCACTAACATTGGGATTGCTAGAGATGCCAGTTCCCAAAGTTTCAGGCTCATCAGTGCCATCGCAAGGAATAAGGAAAGGCTCACGTTACCAACAACAGAAACCGCACGGTCGAATACACGATAAAAACCCGCAATAGATAAGCTGTTGCTTAAAATAACGCCCACAAATAGCACACAAACGAATTTAGGTAGAGCAAACGCTGTGCCCACTAATAACTCTGCAATATAGCTACCTGCCATTAAACAGATCGCGATCATAGCAATCGTTTCGATCAGTACCATCGAAGTAATCATACGGCCTGATTGTGGTTTTTCAAAAGCAGTAGGGACATCTTTATCATCATCCCCAGTACCTGGCGTAGGAATATTGCGGATCAGGAAACGTGCAACTGGACCGCCGATTAATCCACCGAGTACCAAACCAAATGTTGCACATGCCATCGCAACTTCAGTTGCACTTTGGAAACCGTAATTTTCAGTGAAGATCTTACCCCATGCAGCTCCGGTACCGTGACCACCTGATAAGGTAATCGAACCAGCAAGCAGCCCCATAAGAGGATCAAGACCAAGTAATTCCGCTAAGGCAATACCAACCGTATTTTGTACTAGCAGTAAGCCTACAACCACAAAGATGAAAATAAAGAGTGCCTTACCACCAGCCTTCAAGCTGGCTAAGTTTGCGTTTAAACCGATTGTCGCGAAGAAGGCTAACATCATCGGTTCTTGTAATGATAAATCGAAAGATAAGCTCCAATCGAATACTTGCTTGATCACTAATAAGCTAAAAGCGACCAGCAACCCGCCTGCAACAGGCTCAGGGATAGTATATTTCTCTAGGAAAGGAACTGTTTTTACAAGTTTACGTCCGAGCAATAGCACAAGGGTAGCTGCCACAAGCGTACCGTAGACATCGAGATGATACATTTATGTACCTCGTCTGTTGTTAATATTATTTAAAACTAGTAAGACGTTAATTTCTTCCTTAAAACGCCAAAAGCAGGTAACTGAATTAGAAAAAAAATTGGCGATAAACACAAGTTAAAACATATAAAAATGTGACATTCCTTATCTAACAATGAAGAAATATTTTTCGCGCAAACGATTGCTTTTTAAATTAGTCGCTTTACAATGCTTTTTTTGTTGGCAGAGAAAGACCAAAATGACCACCGAAGTATCTCAAAAACAGGCTGTTGACGTCGCACCTAAAAGTGAACTCATTTACCGATTAGAAGACCGACCTCCTCTCCCCCAAGCATTATTTGCAGCTGGACAGCATCTTTTAGCGATGTTTGTTGCAGTGATCACCCCGGCAATGCTCATTTGCCAATCATTGGGGCTTCCAGCGCATGACACTCAGCGTATTATTAGCATGTCTCTATTTGCTTCTGGTATTGCCTCTTTAATACAGATCCGAGCATGGGGTCCTGTGGGGTCGGGGTTACTCTCAATACAAGGTACAAGCTTTAACTTTGTTGCACCTTTGATTATGGGAGGGGTTGCACTTAAACAAGGTGGTGCTGATATTCCTTCGATGATGGCGGCACTTTTTGGCACACTACTGGTTGCAGCGCTCACTGAGGTGGTACTCTCTCGCTTCCTACATTTAGCACGACGGGTAATTACTCCTCTCGTTTCGGGTGTTGTTGTCATGATAATTGGTTTATCACTCATTCAAGTCGGATTAACGTCTATTGGTGGTGGTCATACCGCAATTTCTGATAATACTTTCGGTTCCCCTGATTATTTATTGCTAGCGGGTATTGTGTTGGCTGTTATCATTTTACTTAACCGCCAAAAAAATCCTTACTTGCGTGTTGCCTCTTTAGTTATCGCCATGGCAATTGGTTATATTGCTGCTTGGTGGTTAGATATGTTACCCACAGCTCAAGAGACAAACGCGGAACAATCCATGATAACGATACCTGAGCCGTTTTATTATGGGTTGTCGTTTGATTGGAATCTGTTAATTCCGCTGATGCTAATATTTATGGTGACCTCTTTAGAGACGATTGGTGATATTACGGCAACATCCGATGTTTCAGAACAACCGGTACGTGGTCCAATCTATATGAAGCGAATTAAGGGTGGCGTCTTAGCGAATGGTTTGAACTCGATGGTATCTGCCGTCTTCAATACTTTCCCTAACTCCTGTTTTGGTCAAAATAATGGGGTGATACAGCTTACTGGCGTCGCCAGCCGTTATGTCGGCTATATCGTAGCGTTAATGCTTGTTTTATTAGGGTTATTCCCAGCTGTTGCCGGTTTTGTACAACAGATCCCTGAGCCTGTACTTGGCGGAGCAACAATTGTGATGTTCGGAACCATCGCGGCATCTGGCGTACGTATTGTCTCCCGTGAACCACTTAATCGTCGAGCGATCATGATTATTGCATTATCCCTTGCCGTCGGAATGGGGGTTTCGCAGCAGCCGTTGATTTTACAGTTTGCGCCGGACTGGCTGAAAACTTTATTTTCATCCGGTATCGCGGCAGGCGGTTTAACTGCAATTATTCTGAATTTAATTTTCCCTCACGAAAAGTAACCTATCATTTACCGCCAGAGTTGAATACACTGGCGGTTATTCTGTATTCTATCTTAGTCATTTACCCGGCAGCGCTTTCATCCAAACAATCCAATATATGGAGAGGCAGATAAACCATGAGGTGGTTAACTAAGCTCATCACGACCCTTTTACTACTGTTGTTATTAGTGGTTATATTTACTTACGCTGGGCTGCAAACACGCTGGGGTGCATCCTATGCCAGTCAGTTGTTAAGTAAATTCACTGATTATGATATTAAAGTGGGTATCATGGGGCATGAGTTTGCCAATGCTGGAGAATTTATCTTTCAAGACGTCAACATTGTGTCACGTCATAAAGATATGACTTTGGATGCTAAGCAAATGATTGTTGATATAAACTGGCGTAATTTATTGAGTGGCACCGCCATTCGTCGATTAGTCATCACCGAAGGGAATTTAGATATCTCCTCTGTAGAGACTGCCACGCCAATACCTTTAAATGCCAATATCCTGCAATTTGAAAATAGTCGTATTCAACTAAATCAAGCAAATAATAAGTTCAACGTATTTGGCTTTACGGGTGGCATTACACCATGGCACCCCACGACTAACCATCCTTTCGGCTACGGAGACTTTCGATTTACCACAAAAGAATTGAATATTAATGAGTTACCATTAAAAACGGTTGCAGTCACCGGTAAGCTCGAAAAAAATCTTACTGAATTTACTCAAGCCAGTGGCTACCTCAATAATGGTTATATTAAAGGCTCAGGAAAGGTGTTAACGGACAGCACCATCACAGTTGATTCTTTAGTCATGGACAAAGTTGGTTGGCAAAATAATATTCCCTTTGCTTCATTAAATCAGGCTCTCAATAGTCACCGTACAGTGTCCTTGAAAAATGTCGCTCTCACTAATGTGGATATCCAAGGAAAAGATTGGGCAATTTCAGGGCTCAATACTGAAATCGACCACCTTGACTGGGTCAGAAGTAGTTGGAGTAGCCCTGAAAGTCATATCAATTTCAGCATTAATCAACTCGTTATTAATGATCAACAACTTGATACGCTGATTGGCAATCTCAACCTTCAAGGCGATAACCTCAATATCGAGAAACTTTCAGGTTATTATTACAAAGGGGTATTTAGCCTTAATGGTGTATGGCAACGTAATAATAAAACGCTGACACTCAATGACGGCAAATTAGCCGGTATTTTATATACCTTGCCTGAAAATTGGCTACACTTCTTCAGCCAACCCTCACCTGATTGGTTATCCGGCTTAACGATCAAACAATTTACCTTATCGCAGTCTTTATTGATGAATATTGCCCCTAGTTTCCCATTCGAATTCACGGCACTGAGCGGCAAAATAGAAGACGTCAGCCTTATTAAACAAAAACAATGGGGGATTTGGAGTGGCAAGGCCACCTTTAATGCCGATAGTGGAACCATCAATCAAGTTATGATACGTCGGCCTTATATGGACTTACGCCAAAGTGGTCAAAGTTCTGCTGCGGCTTCATTCACTACGAGCACAGACAAAGGGCTGGTGAAGTTAGGGTTATTAGTCAAGCAATCCCCTAAAAAAATCCCCTTTTTACTCCGAGCCTCAGGGACTAATATTGAGCTTTCCGCTTTAAATCAATGGGGTTGGCAAGGCTTCCCATCTCAAATCGTGGGTGATTTTGATGCCTCATTGCAAGGTGACTTGTTAGCACCATCATTAGCTAGCAGCTTAAATGGTGAATTAGTGGCAATACCATTACAAGGGAAACAGATGTATCGAACCGTTGTGAAAGGCGTCGTCACCTCATCAGTTGAAAATGAGGCCTCACCGATGGAGCCTCAGCCCGCTCCTGCTACGGCTCCCAACGCTATTCCCACGAATATTTTGCCAACAAATGAGCAAATTCCCGCGCTGATTACTCAATAAATAACAAGGCAGGCCAGCGATCACGCTTGGCCTGCCTTTAAAATCAGTATATACGAAAGGCATTACAGTGACTTTACTGTTTTCTCAACAGGTAACACCATATACACACCGCTAAAAACGGCCCCCGCCTCGCCGTTAGTTCCACTCACTGTCACTTCAAGTTTTACCCTTGCTTTACTCCCTCTCGCAAGACGGTCAAGGTCACCACTCATTTGCGACATATCCGCAATAGCGGTGGGTCTACCACTCACTGGCTTGCTATAACGAATATTGGCATCCACTAATACAATATCACCACCGAGTTGATGCTCTTGCATTAATAACCAAATCAATCCCCAACCTGTCAGGGTGGCTAACGAAAATTGGCTTCCTGCAAAAATCGTTTCGTGAGGGTTTTGGTTGCCAGCTTCTGGCATAGTGGTAATAAACTTTTGCCCTGTATATTGTTCAATTCGAACCCCCATTTTTTCACTTAATGGGATATATTTATACCAAGCTTGTTGTAACTCTCCACACCAATCAGGGCGATGAAGGATCTGGTCAAGTGTCTCGATCGGTTTGATCATTAAATAGTGACGAACAGGTGTTTTGAGCTCACCGGCAATCAGACCTCGGCTTTCAAAACCTATCTTACGAAAAAAGGGAACCGCTTCTTCTCGGACGCTCGACACAATACGTTTGACACTTTCTTGCCGCGCAATTGATTCTAACGCCATCAAAATGAGTTTACCCAGCCCTTTTCCTTGCATTGCTGGATTCACCGCTAAAAAACGAATCGCGCCTTCGTTATCGGCATTAATATAAAGCCGACCAATGGCTAAGATACGATTTTTATCATCAACAACCATTTGATGGTAAGCGGTAAGATCATAACCATCTTTTTCAGAACCAAATGGTTGATTAAAGGGTTTACGTAACATCTCCCAGCGGAACTGGTAATAAGCATCAAATTCCGCTTCATCTTTCGGTGCACGCAGATGGTACATAGTCTCCCCCTTAATAGTAGAATTAGACTTGCAACCAGAAAGTCACAGGACCGTCATTGGTCAGGCTGACTTGCATATCCGCGGCAAATTGCCCTGTTTCAGTGATCACACCTTGTTGGCGACTTTGCTCAACAAAATATTCATATAATTGTTCAGCCCGCGTAGGTTCAGCTCCCCCAGAAAAACTAGGTCTCATTCCTTTTTTAGTATCAGCTGCCAATGTAAATTGAGAGACAACTAATAAGCTCCCACCCGCTTGTTGAACATTCAGGTTCATTTTTCCCTGTTCATCACTAAAAATCCGATAGCCAAGTACTTTTTCACACAACCGTTTTGCTTTTTGTTCATCATCATATTTTTCAACACCGAGCAAAACAAGTAACCCAGAATCAATTTGACCAACCACCTGCTCATCAACAACCACTGCTGCATGAGCGACTCTCTGTATTAATGCAATCATGATAACTCGACAAAAATATGGAGTAACAGTTTAGGTTACTCCATGGTGATAATTCATCAATTATTCGACTTCAGCACTGAAGTCATAAGTGCGGAAATATTCAGGTACCGTGTCTTTATTCACGACATGGACACCTTTAATACCTAATGCTTCGGCAGCCTTAATATTGTCCTCGACATCATCAAAGAAGATAGCATCAGCTGCATCAAATCCTTCAGATTCAAGAACATATTGGTAAATAGCTGGATCAGGTTTGCGCATCCCCAGGTCTTGAGATAAGTATAAAAAGTCTGAGGAAGCTGCAATTTCAGGATAATGTTCAGGCCAGTAATCAAGGTGTAGGCGGTTAGTGTTAGATAAAACAACCACACGATGCCCCTGTTCACGAAGGCGTTCCATGATATCAATCACTTCTGGTCTTACTGACATAAATATCGCATGCCAGCCTTCCGCGAATTCTTCAAAACTGAGTGTAATGCCAAGTTCTTCACATAACATTTCTGCAAATTCGATATCTGAGATTTTGCCACATTCATGTTGTTGGAAGATATTCCCAAAAGTAAACCGCGACTTGATTTGCTCAGACGGTATTCCACTGAGTTCTGACCATTTATCAAATACACGATTAAAGTCGATATCAATAATCACATTACCCATATCGAAGATATACAGCATACCGTTTCCTCGTTGTTATTAACTAAATTCACTTTAATCATTATTCATACAACTGAACAGCCCTAATTACAGATTATTTTTTGTTTTTTATGAATACACGTGACCATCATCTCTATCGTGACAGTAGATACGGAATAATCTCGCCAAATGTTCACCTGCTGGCGATAACGTATGATCCCGACGTCGTACAAGAGCAAAAGTCGCATAAGGAAGCTTTTCAGCGAGATCGAGCGCAATGAATTGTTGTTCAAATAGAGGGTCATCAATAGTATCGATAGACACTATCGTCAAGAAATCACTCTGCGCCACTAAACTCATACAACCGATCAAGGTTTCACATGTCACACTAAAGCTCATCGGTTTATCCATCCTAGAGAACACCTCAGACAGTTGCTTATAGTAAGTGCCTTTCGGTGTTGGCATCGTCCAATCACAGTGGGTGAGCTGCTCTAATGAGGTGGCATGCTTCATTGGGTGATCTTTACGCATGATCACCTTGTATTCCTTGCTCATTAAACGTTCAAAATTGAATTCCGCATCTAGGCTACCGGGATAATACGTATTTACAGTGAAATCGAGCTCACCTTGGCGTAACTGAGGTAACATCGTCAAGAGTTGTCCTTCCATAATCCGAATTTTGATATTTGGAAAGTCACGATGGAATTGAATAATCACTTTTGGCATCACTGAACGCGCAATACTGCCTGCAACCCCAATATTAATCGTGCCGCTGGATAAGCCTATACGCTGCTGTATCTCTTCTTGCCCGACACGTAACTCTTCAAGAATGATACTGGCACGACGCAAAAAACTTTCTCCACTTTCCGTCAGATAGATCCCTTGATTACTGCGAATAAACAATTTTGCGCCTAAAGAAGCCTCTAATTCACGAATAGACTTCGTTAATGCGGGCTGAGAAAGCTGTAAAAAGCGACTAGCCGCTCTAATACTGCCATGGCGACTTACCTCGACAAACGCTCTCAACTGATTCAGTTTTATTGGCAAAGCCATATGAATTCCCTGATAACCATTAGTTATATAGGCAAAGATAATTGTATCTTTTTTACCCTATTTTGATTGTGTACAGTCAATGCATGACGATAACAAATAATTAACATCAACACTTATTAACTATTTTTATTTATTAAAATAAAGAAACACAACATATTAAATTATTTTGAAATTATTAAATAAAATTTAATTTCACCAAAATCAAATCGTACTGGGTATTTATACCGAGCCATTCTATTTTATCGTGATAACTAAAAGAGATAACAATTATGGAGATTTCTTTAAATAACGCCATTGAGTCCATCACACATCAACTACAACTTTGGCGCCGTGACTTCCATCAATATGCAGAATCAGGTTGGTTTGAATTTCGGACCGCAACACGAGTCGCAGATGAACTCGCTCGCCTTGGCTATCAGCTACAACTCGGAAAAGACGTTATTAAAGCGGAAGATCGTATGGGGTTGCCGACACCAGAACAGTTTGCCGAACAAGAAAAACGCGCTATTGAGCAAGGTGCGTTAACAGAATGGCTTCCCCATTTTTCTGGCGGATTTACCGGTATCGTTGCCACATTAGATACCGGTAAACCAGGACCGACACTCGCCTTTCGTGTCGACATGGATGCATTAGACCTTAATGAGGATCTCACCGCACAACACCGCCCTCATGCAGAAGGCTTTGCTTCTTGTAATTCACACATGATGCACGCCTGTGGTCATGATGGACATACCGCTATTGGCCTTGGTTTAGCCCATATATTGAAGCAGTTTCAATCACAGCTAACAGGTCGAATTAAACTGATTTTCCAACCGGCTGAGGAAGGAACTCGCGGAGCAAAATCAATGGCAACCGCGGGTGTGGTCGATGATGTGGATTTTTTTGTCGCAATACATATCGGTACAGGTGTTCCGAAAGGGGAACTCGTGTGCGGTAGCAAAAGTTTTCTCGCTACGACTAAATTTGATGTCACATTTCATGGTAAAGCAGCCCATTCGGGAGCAAGGCCCGAAGAAGGTAAAAACGCATTAGTGGCTGCTGCTCAAGCGACACTTGGCCTATACGCTATCCCTCGTCACAGTGAAGGTAGCTCTCGTATTAATGTTGGCGTACTGAATGCAGGTATCGGACGTAATGTGATTGCCGATCACGCCTTAATGAAAGTCGAGACACGCGGCGAAACGAATGAAATCAACGAATTTATGTATCAAAAAGCACTTAATGTCATCGAAGGTGCAGCAAAAATGCAGGATGTTGATTTCAAAATCAACTTAATGGGAGCGGCACAAAGTAGTCACCCTAGCCCTGAATGGGTCGATTTTATTATGGGTCTTGCACAGAACAAAATCCCTGAGCTGGCCTCCGTCATCAAAGATAAACCTCAAGCTGCGGGTTCAGAAGATGCGACCTATTTTATGGAGCGTACAAAAGCGCAAGGTGGACAAGCAACCTATATGATTTTCGGTACTGAATTAAGCGCGGGTCACCACAACGAGCGCTTTGATTTTGATGAAGATGTCATGCCTGTTGCCGTCAAAACCTTAGCAACCATCGCGCTTTCGCTACCTGAATTTGGAGGCAAAACTCATGAGTAAGACATTCACATCCTTTATTAATAATTATATTGAGCAAAATCGTACTCGTTTTACCCAGTTAAGCGATGCGATTTGGGACCACCCTGAAACGCGGTTTGAAGAGACCTTTTCTGCTAATCTTCTTGCCGATGCGCTGGAGCAAGAAGGCTTTCAGGTTGAAAGAGGGGTTGGTGATATAGAAACCGCGTTCATCGCCAGTTTTGGCTCAGGTACCCCTGTTATTGCTTTACTCGGTGAATACGATGCACTTGCAGGTTTAAGTCAGCATTCGGCTTGTAGTCAACCTAATCCTGTTATTGAAAATGGTAACGGCCACGGTTGTGGGCATAATTTACTTGGCACTGCCGCCTTATCCTCAGCCTTTGCTGTAAAAGCGTGGCTCGAAGAAAACCAGTTGTCAGGCACCGTACGTTTCTATGGCTGCCCTGGAGAAGAAGGCGGCTCTGGTAAAACTTTCATGGTAAGAGAAGGCCTCTTTGATGATGTAGATGCTGCTGTCACCTGGCATCCTGAATCTTTCAGTGGCGTTTTTAATGTGCAATCACTTGCCAATATCCAGACAGCGTTCCGTTTCAAAGGTATTGCAGCACATGCGGCAAACTCACCTCATTTAGGACGTAGTGCGCTGGATGCCGTCAGTTTAATGAATGTGGGTGTTCAATTCTTACGTGAGCATGTTATCCAAGAAGCACGTATTCACTATGCAGTGACGAATACAGGGGGCGCCTCCCCAAATGTCGTTCAGGCCGATGCTGAAGTCTTGTACCTTGTACGCGCTCCTCAACTAGACCAAGCTCAAGATATATATCAACGCGTTATTGATATCGCTAAAGGTGCCGCCTTGATGACAGGTACAGAACTCGATATTCGTTTTGATAAAGCGTGTTCAAATTATGTACCAAATCGTACGATTGAAAAAGCGATGTACCAACATATTACCACTTACGGCATTCCTGAATATGACTCGCAAGAACGCCAATTTGCCGAGGAGATCCATGCCACACTCACTAAAGATGATTTACGCAATGCCAAATTAAATGCAGCGCGTAGTGGTGGTGAAGAAGCGCTTCATTGGGGTGAACGTCAAGGCAATAAAGCGCTAACAGATGAGGTTTTACCTTATGTTGAATCAAAAGAGCTGATGTACGGCTCCACCGATGTGGGCGATGTCAGTTGGGTGACCCCGACCGCACAGTGTTTTAGTCCCTGCTTTGCATTCGGTACGCCTCTACATACATGGCAATTAGTTGCACAAGGCAGAACATCCATTGCGCATAAGGGCATGTTATTAGCAGGGAAAATTATGGCCGCTACTGCCGTCGAACTATTCACGACACCCAGCTTACTAGCTCAAGCAAAAAATGAATTCCAACGTCAGCGTGATGAACAACCTTATCACTGCCCAATTCCATCTGACGTGAAGCCGTCAAAATTGCAGTAACGTGACATTGGCGGGCAAATAACAATCATAACGCCCGCCATCACAATTATAAAAATAACAATAATTGCAAATACATAGGAAAACATCATGAATCAAACTGCAACTTCAATGAATAAAAGTCCAGGTGCTATTTTTCGTTGGATAGAGCGTGTCGGGAATAAAATACCTAATCCTTTTATTCTCTTCGTCTATCTTCTCGCGATCCTAATGGTTGCTACTGCAATACTGTCTTGGTTCGATTTATCCGTCAAAAATCCCGCTAACGGTGAACTGGTTTCGGTTAAGAATTTATTGAGCGTTGAAGGCATTCAATGGATATTGCCTAATATCGTCAAAAACTTTAGTAGCTTCGCGCCTCTTGGGGCAATTCTCGCATTAGTTATCGGGGCGGGTCTCGCTGAGAAAGTAGGTTTATTGCAAGCCTTAATGTACAAAATGGCGTCAGGAATTAATAAACGCTATGCCAGTTACATGGTGCTCTTTATCGCGTTTTTTAGCCATATTTCATCAGATGCGGCTCTTGTCGTTATGCCCCCATTAGGCGCATTAATTTTTATTGCGGTAGGGCGTCACCCAGTTGCAGGCTTACTCGCCGCTATTGCCGGCGTAGGTTCGGGATTCACCGCTAACTTACTCATTGTCACCACCGACGTTTTACTTTCAGGCATTAGTACTGAGGCGGCAATGATCATTGACCCTAACTTACATGTTAGTGTGATTGATAACTGGTATTTTATGGCGACTTCCGTGATTGTCTTAACGATTGCTGGCGCATTACTCACGGACAAATTTATTGAGCCTAGGCTACCAAAATGGGAAGGAACCTCTAATGACCGCTTAGAAAAACTGACACCATTACAAAATCGTGGGTTATTAATGAGCGGACTTTCAGCACTCATCTTTATCGCGATTGTTGCGTTAATGGTTGTGCCGGAAGGCGCCCCGCTTCGTGACCCTCAAACTGGCTCGGTTATTCCATCTCCTTTCATTAAAGGCATTGTTCCTGTCATTATTATTTTCTTCTTTGTGGTATCTATTACTTATGGTATTTCGACAAAGCAGATTAAAAAACCAAACGATATCCCTGATTTATTAGTTGACCCAATGAAAAGCATGGCAGGCTTTATTGTTATGGTTTTCCCACTTTCCCAGTTTGTTGCTTTTTTCAATTGGAGCAATATGGGGAAATTTATGGCAATAGGTTTAACTGACTTACTTGAAAATTTAGGGATGACAGGTGTTCCTGCGTTTATTGGCTTGATGTTTTTATCCGCATTTTTATGTATGTTTATTGCGAGTGGCTCGGCGATTTGGTCTATCCTAGCGCCTATCTTTGTGCCCATGTTTGTTTTATTAGGCTTCCACCCAGCTTTTGCCCAAATAGTTTTCCGCATTGCAGATTCTGCCGTATTACCGCTAGCGCCTATGTCCCCTTTCTTGCCACTATTTTTAGGGTTCTTGCAGCGATATTACAAAAATGCCCAACTCGGCACCTATTACACCTTAATTTTGCCTTACCCATTAGTCTTCTTTGGCGTTTGGATATTACTACTCGTAGGTTGGTACTATGCCGGCTTACCAATAGGCCCAGGGGTTTATCCTCTACTCCATCCTTAACGCATCTGCCTATACGGATAAAAAAGGCGCCTTTTGGGCGCCTTCTTCATGATAGCTATCTCGCTAACGATAATTAGTCATCTTTTGAACGATTTGCACGGCGGCGATCGTTTTCAGTCAAGTGACGCTTACGTAGGCGAATAGACTGTGGAGTGACCTCAACTAACTCGTCATCATCAATAAACTCAAGCGCTTGTTCCAGAGTCATTTTGATTGGTGGCGACAGCGTTGTGGCTTCGTCAGTACCCGATGCACGCATGTTAGTCAATTTCTTACCTGTTAAGCAGTTAACAGTCAGGTCATTTGAACGTGAGTGAATACCAATGATTTGGCCTTCATACACTTCTGCACCGTGACCTAAGAACAACTTACCGCGGTCTTGCAGGCTGTACAGTGCATAAGCAACCGCTTTACCTTGACCGTTTGAAATCAATACGCCATTTTGGCGGCCGCCGATTTCACCCGGACGAACATCATCATAGTGGCTGAATGTTGAATACAGTAAGCCAGTACCTGATGTCATCGTCATGAACTCAGTACGGAAGCCAATCAGGCCACGGCTAGGAATGATGTAGTCAAGACGTACACGACCTTTACCATCTGGCATCATATCGCGTAGGTCACCTTTACGTTCACCCAACGCCTTCATGACATCACCTTGGTGTTGTTCTTCAACATCTAAGGTCACTTGTTCAAATGGCTCTTGTTTACGACCATCAACTTCACGGAAGATAACTTTTGGACGAGAAACCGCCAATTCGAAACCTTCACGACGCATATTTTCGATCAGAACAGATAAGTGCAACTCACCACGACCAGAAACACGGAATGCGTCTGGATCTTGGGTTTCTTCAACACGCAACGCCACGTTATGAACGAGTTCTTTATTCAAGCGGTCAAGAATCTGACGAGATGTCACAAACTTACCTTCACGACCACAGAATGGTGAGGTGTTAACACAATAGAACATGCTAACTGTTGGCTCATCTACCGCTAATGCAGGCAGCGCTTCCACATTCCCCACGTTACAAATCGTGTCAGAGATATTAAGTTCACCTAAACCCGTCAGCGCAACGATGTCACCGGCTTCAGCTTGTTGAGAGTCAATACGCTCTAAACCTAAGTGAGTCAGTACCTTACCAATTTTACCATTGCGAGTATTACCTTCGCTGTCGATCACCGTCACTTGCTGGTTTGGTTTCACTGTACCACGCTTGATACGACCAATACCGATAACACCTAAGTAGCTGTTGTAATCTAGCTGTGATACTTGCATCTGGAAAGGGCCTTCCAGATCAACTTTTGGTGGCTCAACGTATTTTACGATAGCTTCGTAAAGTGGGGTCATGTCTTCAGCCATATCAGTATGGTCAAGACCCGCAATACCGTTTATTGCAGATGCATAAACAATAGGGAAATCAAGCTGTTCATCCGTTGCACCTAAGTTAACGAATAAATCAAATACTTGGTCAACTACCCAATCAGGACGTGAGCCTGGGCGGTCAACTTTATTGATAACAACAATGGGTTTTAAGCCATTATCAAACGCTTTTTGGGTAACGAAACGCGTTTGAGGCATAGGACCATCAGTCGCATCAACCACCAGCAGAACGCTGTCAACCATTGACATAACACGTTCAACTTCACCACCGAAGTCGGCGTGGCCTGGGGTATCTACGATGTTAATGCGATAGTCATTCCATTTGATCGCAGTGTTTTTAGCAAGGATGGTGATACCGCGCTCTTTCTCCAAGTCATTGGAGTCCATAACACGCTCATCTACAGTTTCACGTTCACCGAACGTGCCTGATTGCTGTAGTAATTTACCAACCAGTGTTGTCTTGCCATGGTCAACGTGAGCGATGATGGCGATATTTCTTAAGTTTTGAATTGACAAGGATTTTTACCGTTTAATTGACAGGAAAGGAATATGCTTTATTGCGCCTAAATCGATATAGGAAGCATACTTTCTACGTTAATTTGCTGTTATTTTACACGTTTTTCCGCACAAGTGGAATAAATGTGAAACCCATCACTGTATAAAAAGTTTTTAACTAAAAAACATTCAGTTGCGTAACAATCGCGGAATATATCAGAAAATAACCCGTATCAGTACTGAAAAACCACAAAGTAGCAGAATAATACACTTTGTACCATTAATTATCCGCCTAAAAAAAGAATAAAAAATAGATTTTTTTGCACAATATCTAGTTTTCGACCCTTTTAATGTGATTTAGATATATCTAAATTGACTAATTAGATATATCTATTTATATTTAACTCAAGCTAATTCGATATATCTAATTAAGGAGGATTATATGCGAATTCATACCTGCCGTCATGTTTATCATTCACGCCATGAAGACGGCCATGGACATCAATGTTGCCACGGCGAAGATCATGGTCATGGTGAAGGTCGTCATTGTCATGGTAAGGGCCGTAGACATGGCGAAGGTCGTCATAAAGGTCGTGGACGTGGATTACGTCGTTTATTCGACCATGGTGATTTGCACATTATGGTGCTGTCATTAGTTGCCAAAAAACCAAGCTATGGCTATGAAATTATTAAAGATATTCAAGAAGCGTCCAGTGGTTTATATGTACCAAGCCCTGGGGTCGTTTACCCAACGCTAACGTTACTTGAAGAGCAAGGTTTTCTTGAATCAGAAATAATTGAACGTAATCGTAAAAGCTTCAAAATTACCGCGGAAGGTGCCGAACATTTAAAAGCGAATCAAGAGATTGAGGCCACTATTTTCCGTAAATTAGCCAAAGCTCGCGACATGCAGCACGGCGGTAATTTATCCGAAGAAATCGAAATGGCGGTTCACCGTTTCAAAGCATTATTGCGCCATAAAATGGTGCTAAAGCAACTAAATGAAACCCAAACACGCCAAATCGCACAGATCATTAATGATGCAGTACAGCAAATTGAGCAAGTAAACACATTACTGACTGACAATATCGATGAATAATGTTGTTATTTAGCCATTTTTATAAAATGAACAGCCTTGGGCTTAGACGTCAAGCACAAGGCTAAATAGCCAATCAATCGACTTTATTACGTCAATTTAAATCCCATCCTAGTCAAATTGCACTACATCTGTGCAATCAAAAAGTAAATTGCACCATATTAGTGCAATTACTGCTGTTTATTTCCTTATCCGTTTGTCATAACGTTGTAATATGCCGTATTTAGGCTATTTTAAAAGTTGGCACGTTTTTCGCTTATATTTTTATGTAAGAAGTGACACCTTGATTAACTGACGCTGAAAAGCCAGAAATAATGGCAAAAAATAATCCAACTGCCTGTGATTATTTTGCAAAACCGACCTGACCAGGAGAGCCGACGATGTCCTCAGAACACGTTTTATCGCTGATAGAAGAGCACAAAATAAAATTTATCGATTTGCGTTTTACTGATACCAAAGGTAAAGAGCAGCACATCACCATCCCTGCTCATCAAGTCAACGAAGACTTCTTTGAAGAAGGCAAAATGTTTGACGGTTCATCGATTGGTGGCTGGAAAGGCATTAACGAATCTGACATGGTGCTCATGCCAGATCCATCAACTGCAATGCTTGACCCATTTTTTGCGGATCCAACATTGATCATTCGTTGCGATATCCTTGAGCCAGGTACCATGCAAGGTTACGACCGTGACCCTCGTTCTATCTCTCAACGCGCGGAAGATTTTTTACGTTCTAGTGGGATCGCGGATACCGTGTTATTTGGGCCAGAACCTGAATTCTTCATCTTTGATGACATCCGTTTTGGTAATAGCATGCACAGCAGCTACTATCATATCGATGATATTGAAGCGGCATGGAATACCGGCACTAAATATGAAGGTGGTAACAAAGGTCATCGTCCAGGCGTAAAAGGCGGCTATTTCCCTGTTCCGCCTGTCGATTCTTCACAGGACTTGCGTTCTGCAATGTGCACCACAATGGAAGAAATGGGCTTAGTGGTTGAAGCGCATCACCATGAAGTCGCTACTGCTGGACAAAACGAAGTGGCATGTCGCTTTAATACAATGACGAAAAAAGCGGATGAAACTCAGATTTATAAATATGTCGTGCATAACGTCGCACATGCTTATGGTAAAACAGCGACCTTTATGCCAAAACCTTTAGTTGGCGATAACGGTTCAGGTATGCACTGTCATATGTCACTGTCAAAAGATGGTATCAACCTATTTGCAGGCGATAAGTACGGCGGGTTATCTGAAATGGCGCTTTACTACATTGGCGGTATTATCAAACACGCTCGTGCGTTGAATGCCTTCACTAACCCAACAACCAACTCCTATAAACGTTTGGTTCCTGGGTTTGAAGCACCCGTTATGTTGGCTTACTCAGCACGTAACCGCTCAGCATCTATCCGTATTCCTGTTGTTGCTAGCACCAAAGCGCGCCGTATTGAAGTTCGTTTCCCAGACCCTGCTGCTAACCCTTATTTGGCGTTTGCTGCCCAGCTGATGGCGGGTCTTGATGGCATCATCAACAAGATCCACCCAGGTGATGCAATGGATAAAAACTTGTATGACTTGCCACCAGAAGAAGCGAAAGAGATCCCAACGGTTGCGGGTTCATTAGAAGAAGCGCTGAATGAATTAGATAAAAATCGCGAATTCTTAACGCGTGGTGGTGTCTTCACTAATGACGCTATCGACGCCTACATTGAATTACTGCGTAACGATATTCAACGTGTCCGCATGACGCCGCATCCACTAGAATTTGAAATGTACTACAGTGTGTAACACGCCGTTCCACTGCTAGTCTTTGTTGCCGTGAAACATTTGCCCCATCTTTGATGGGGCCTTTTCTCTGACTTTTTAGTAATAGATAAATTGACGGCATTGTTATTCAAGTTGCAGCTTTGTTGGGTAAATCAAGTATAATGCACCAAAATAGTGCAGGAGCAGAATTACATGAAAGCCGAACATTTGCCAGCACCGGAACACATCCTCAACTCACTGTTAAACAGCGTCTTAATTGTCGATTATGACCTTGTGATTCATTATGCTAATCACGCGGCTTTGCAAATACTTGCGCAAAGTCAACGCAAGATATATGGCACACCATTACCTGTTCTTTGTAGTTATTGCTCTTTAAATGACGAGTTAATGTTAAACAGTTTAAAAGAAGGCCACAGTTTTACCGATAACGAGGTCACGCTGGTGTTTAATAATCACTCCCATGTGATGGCGTTAAGCGCACAGCCTTTTTCTAGCCAATTTATTTTATTAGAGCTTTATCAATTAGACAGTCAACGTCGGCTAAGCCAAGAACAAGTACAAAATGCCCAACAATTAGCAGCAAGAGAGCTCATCAGAGGGCTTGCTCACGAGATCAAAAACCCCTTAGGCGGCCTAAGAGGAGCGGCTCAGTTGCTCTCTAAAGCCTTGCCGGATCCACAATTAAACGAATATACACAAGTCATTATTGAGCAAGCAGATCGGCTAAGAGCCTTGGTTGACCGGTTACTAGGCCCACAATATCCCGGTCCTAAAACACAACAAAGCATTCATCATAGCGCTGAAAATATCGTCCGATTGGTGTCGTTAGAAAAACCAGACAACATCACATTAGTCCGCGATTATGATCCAAGCTTGCCTGACCTTGAATACTATCCTGACCAAATTGAGCAGGTTCTGCTAAATATTATTCGTAATGCGTTACAAGCGCTTTCTGAGACAGGTGGTACGATTACATTACGAACTCGCACCGCATTTCAAGTGATGTTGCAAGGTGAACGTTATCGCTTAGCGGCACGTATCGATATCGAAGATAATGGCCCAGGCATTCCATTAGCTATACAAGACACCTTATTTTACCCCATGGTAAGTGGTCGCTTAGGTGGCACGGGATTAGGTCTATCCATCGTTCATAGTTTAGTTGACCAACATGCAGGAAAAATTGAATTTACCAGTTGGCCCGGTCATACCGAGTTTTCTATTTATCTACCAATTAAAAAATAGGAGATAACAATGCAACAGGGAAAAATCTGGGTTGTTGATGATGACAGTTCTATTCGTTGGGTACTTGAGCGTGCATTAAATAGTGCCTCTTTTCATTGCACCTGTTTTGATAGCGCAGATAGCGTCCTCGCGGCGCTAACACATGACCAACCTGATGTTTTGTTATCGGATATTCGTATGCCTGGTGTGGATGGCTTAGCCCTTCTCACTCAGCTAAAACAGTCACACCCATTATTACCCATTATTATTATGACAGCGCACTCTGACCTTGATGCCGCAGTGAATGCATACCAATCGGGCGCTTTTGATTATCTACCTAAGCCTTTTGACATTGATGAAACCGTTGCGCTGGTTGAACGCGCCTTAAATCATAGTCGTGAACAAAATCATGTCGAACGTGACCCCAAACAAAAAATGGAAAGCGTCTCTTCAACCATGATAGGTGAGGCTCCTGCTATGCAAGAGGTCTACCGTATTATCGGTCGTCTCTCTCGCTCATCAATTAGTGTGCTAATTAATGGTGAATCAGGAACAGGTAAAGAATTAGTGGCTCATGCGCTACACCAACATAGCCCTAGAGCCAACGGGCCTTTTATTGCACTAAATATGGCGGCCATCCCTAAAGACCTGATTGAATCTGAACTTTTTGGTCACGAAAAGGGGGCATTCACCGGTGCCACACAAGTTAGGCAAGGTCGTTTCGAACAAGCAAATGGCGGTTCTCTATTCTTGGATGAGATTGGTGATATGCCACTCGATATCCAAACGCGGCTACTGAGGGTACTTGCGGAGGGGCAATTTTATCGTATAGGTGGCTATACTCCTGTAAAAGTGGATGTCCGTATTATTGCTGCGACTCACCAAGATCTTGAGAAACGGGTTAAAGAAGGGTTGTTCCGTGATGATTTATTCCATCGCTTAAATGTCATTCGTGTGCAACTCCCACCATTACGAGAAAGAATCGAGGACATTCCCCGCCTTGCATACTATTTCTTGCAAAATACCGCCAAAGAGCTTGGGGTTGATAGCAAATTGCTGCATCCAGAGAGTGAACGTCTTTTACAACACTATCATTGGCCCGGTAATGTCAGGCAATTGGAAAACGTGTGTCGCTGGCTCACCGTGATGGCGGCAAGCCAAGAAATTTTGCCACAAGACTTACCTGAAGATTTACTCGGTCACCAGCAGCAAAATGATGCATCCACTGAATCCACGACACGCCATTATGTCGCAAGCAATAATACAGCATGGTTTGAATTACTTGAGCAATGGACTCAAGACGCTCTCGCGGAAGGGAAAGAAAATTTGCTTGCACAAACAGTACCGTTAATGGAATACACCATGCTGAGCTGTGCACTTAAGCATACTCATGGACATAAACAAGAGGCTGCTCGTTTACTTGGATGGGGTCGCAATACATTAACTCGAAAATTAAAAGAGCTAGGCATCGAGTAACCCTTTATCACGATTTAACTTCAGTCAGTAACCAATTTTGAAAAATCACCATTGCTGGGGTTATTGGGCGAGATTTTAAACGGCTCAGCCAATATCCCCCGAGTGTTACACTGATATCAAATGGTTGAACTAAGGTTCCCGCACTTAATTCATGCTCAAACATGCAACTTGGTGCAAGGGCTACGCTGTCGGTCAGCAATGCTGCTTCAACCATTAAGCGCGAGGAATCAAATATGGGTCCTTTGACACGCCACGGCTCAAGTCCCGCTACAATCTGCCATTTTTCCCATTCATCTTTACGATAAGAACGCATTAAACGGTGCTCTTTTAGGTCCAAAGGATGGGTCAATTTATGGGCTATTTTTTCAGAACAAAG
This sequence comes from Providencia sp. PROV080, assembly GCF_033688105.1. Taxonomy (NCBI): domain Bacteria; kingdom Pseudomonadati; phylum Pseudomonadota; class Gammaproteobacteria; order Enterobacterales; family Morganellaceae; genus Providencia; species Providencia sp. PROV080. Next base: position 290,983 of record NZ_CP096346.1, on the reverse strand, counting down.
CACAGTATGGGCGGCCGGAAATAACGGCGTATTTTCAGCTAATGGCCATAGCCCCTCACCGAAACGAATAGCGAAATCAACCCCTTCTGCGGCTAAATTGACCACGTTATTATGGGTCATAATACGCAAATCAATATAAGGGTATAACTCAGTAAAAGCAGGTAAACGGGGTAACAACCAGCCTACAGCAAAAGTTCCTACGACTGACACACTCAGTACTTCGTGATAATGACCATCCTCAAACTGTTGCAATAATGACTCTATTTGGTCAAAAGAGCGACTCAAAACAGGAAGTAAAGCAAGCCCCTCATCGGTTAATGCCAGCCCTCTAGGTAAACGAACAAATAACTCTAATCCAAGTTGCTCTTCCAGTAGGCGAACCTGCTGGCTTACCGCCGCTTGCGTGACATTCAGTTCCAAACCTGCTCGCGTAAAGCTTAAATGTCTGGCAGAAGCTTCGAATGCCCTCAACGCATTTAGAGGAAGGCGATGACGATAATTTCCTGACATAAGTTTTTCTTTTGCCTCATCGAATTTTATATCGTTTTAAATCAGAGTTGGAAATAGGCATACTTTCTACCAATCACCAGTACATGCAGAATTCATCGACTCTACAACAAATTTGATGTTGAAGGATTAGCATACCTGAATTTTGTCAGTAACAACGAAAACTTTTACTTTAACGGATAACTCTATGAAAAATATTTTTCGTCAGGGACGGCTTTTTGTCGCTTTGAGTTTAGCCTTTACTTCACTTTCAGCGTCAGCGATGACACAACAAGCGGTTGATGACATTATCAAACCGCTGATGAAGCAAGAAAATATTCCGGGTATGTCTATTGCTATTTCTGTGGATGGACAGCAAAGAATTTACCACTATGGTGTACAGTCAAAGCAGACCCAACAACCTGTTTCGGATAGAACATTGTATGAAATCGGGTCATTATCAAAAACTTTCACAGCAACGCTTGCCGCTTATGCGCAAACACAAGGTAAGTTAGATTTCAGCCAACCTGTCAGCCATTACTTACCTGAGCTAACAGGCAGTGCTTTTGATAATGTTAGCGTGATGAATTTAGCAACCCATACGTCAGGTCTATCGTTATTTGTGCCAAATGGTGTCACTACTGACAAGCAACTGATCGAGTACTATCAAAAGTGGCTTCCTGAGCACAACGTTGGGCAATATCGTGCTTATTCAAACCTTGGCGTTGGGTTGCTCGGCATCGTAACAGCCAAACAACTTGATATGCCATTTTCTCAAGCGATGGAAAAATTGATGCTTCCTTCACTTGGATTAAAACATACTTATATTCATGTCCCTAAAAACCAAGAAAAATATTATGCACAAGGGTATAACAAGCAAGATCAACCCGTTCGAGTTACCCCTGAAATCCTTGATGCTGAAGCCTATGGCTTAAAATCAAACGCTAAAGATTTGATCCGTTATTTAGAGATCAATATGCAGACCATTAAAGTGGCTAAACCTTGGCAAGAGGCGGTTGAGAATACGCATACGGGCGTTTATCTCACAGATTCTTTTGTACAAGATATGATGTGGGAAAGCTATCCATGGCCAGTTTCTTTGGCGCAATTGCTTCAGGGTAATCGTGATGATATGGCACTAAAGCCGCAAAAAGTTGAGTTGATCAAACCCGCTATGGCGCCAGAAATACGTGCTTATTATAACAAAACGGGTTCAACGAATGGCTTCGCCACATACGCTGTATTTATTCCAGAAGAAAAAATTGCCATTGTGATGTTATCCAATAAATGGATACCTATCCCTCAGCGCATTACAGCGACTTATCAACTATTAGAAAAGATCGCTCGTTAAAAGACAATGGCTCCGTCATAACACGGAGCCACAATCGGTTATATCACTCGAGAAAATTGACGTTGACGCATTTGATTGCGTAAATAAACATCGAAACACATACAAATATTTCGAATCAACAAACGGCCTTGAGGGGATACCTTAATTGCTGTATTTGTTATTTCAACTAACCCATCTTCCGCCATCGGTTTTAACAAGGCTAAGTCTTCCGAGAAATATTCTTTAAAATTAATGGGATAAAGAGATTCAATTTGTGCATATTGAAGCTGAAAATTACAAATCAGCGTCTTAATTACATCTCGACGCAAACAATCGTCATCGGTTAATACTAAACCACGCCACAACGCATGACCTTGCTCTTCAACCTGCGCATAATAAGTTTTTAAATCTTTTTGGTTCTGAGCGTAGCTATCCCCAAGCATGCTGATAGCAGACACGCCTAAACCTAACAAATCACAGTTCCCTTGCGTGGTGTAACCTTGGAAATTACGGTGTAAAACGCCTTCGCGCTGTGCTATCGCTAACTCATCTTGTGGCTTCGCAAAGTGGTCCATACCAATAAACTGATAGCCTTGTGACGTTAATGTCGCGATCGTTTCTTGCAAGATATCGAGTTTTTGCTCTGCGCTCGGTAAATCGTCATCTTTAATTTTACGCTGTGCAGCAAAGAGGTTTGGTAGATGCGCATAATTGAATACGCTCAGGCGGTCAGGCGACAACTCAATCACTTTTTGCAGAGTGAAAGCAAAGCTTTCTGGTGTCTGTTTGGGTAACCCATAAATAAGGTCAATACTCGTTGATGTAAACCCCGTTTCTTTTGCTCGATTAATCAACGCAAAAATGAAATCCTCATCCTGCTCGCGGTTCACCAAGACCTGAACTTCTTTATTAAAATCTTGCACGCCCATACTTAGGCGATTAAATCCTTCACTCCGCAAGTGATCGATCATGTCGAGTTCAATTTCACGCGGATCAACTTCAATCGACATTTCAACATCGTTTGAGAAATGAAAATGTTTTTTTAATAGTGCGACAAGATGGCTCACTTGAGCTTTATCGAGATAAGTTGGAGTTCCTCCCCCCCAATGCATTTGCGTCACAGTGCGATTTTTTAATAGTGCGGCACGCTGAATAATTTCTTTTTCAATAACTTGTAAATATTCATCTGCTTTATGCTTTTGCCGTGTCACTAGCTTATTACAGCCACAAAAATAACAGAGCTTATGGCAGAATGGAATGTGAACATAGAGCGATAATGGATTTTCAGGATAGCGTTGCGTTGCCGCCACGAATGCACGTTCATCATACGACTGATTAAACTCTAAGGCCGTCGGGTATGACGTATAGCGGGGTCCTGAATAATTATATTTTTGGATAAGAGAAAGATCCCAAACGATATTTTGCTCTGACATTAACATTCCTTAATTGGCCGAATGCCGGTTTACAGGCCACATCTTATGTTTTTTTATTGGCTAACTTATATACACGACATAATAACATAAAAGAAATTATAACTTGTGATTGGGCGGTGAGAGTTGATGCAACACCAAAAGTGATACAGTTTGAATGAAATTTGTTCAATACTCCCCCAGCAAGCAGGGGGAGTGAAAAAGACGCTTATTGACTTTTCAAGATGCGCATAATGTCATCCAGTTTTTCTTCATCTTCCTCTTCTTCTTCATCAGTGAGCTCGATACCCAGAATAGACATCAACTCATCAATACGGTCTAAACAAGTATCAATGTATTTTTGCTCTTCCGTGGTGACCGTTTCACCCTCTTCTAAACGCGCTAATAAGCTATCTAAACGATCGTCCTGCTCCAGCATTTCTAGCTCTTGCTCGGGTGATAATTTCACTTTTGCGACAGGCTCTTTTACTGGCGTCGTACGTGTGGAAACGGCATTTGCATCAACCACTAATGGGACTGGTTTTTTGCTACCAAGGCGTGGGTCAAGGCTGTCGTTTTGCTTGCCAGACTGACTATTAGACGATTTTTCTTGATAGCGAGCCCCCGATTTATTGCCACGATGCTTTTTCTGGCGCTTACGCTCACGCCCTTCTGCATTGAGCTCTTCTTTTGTTTTGCGATACTTTTTCTTCGTTTTGCTAGCAGTTTTACTTGCCGGTTTTTTTGGTGAATTCATGGTCTGATACCTTGATAAGTCAGTTTCTGCTGCGGAATCTAGCAGAATCCCTCAAGCTGTGAAAGCATTTGCGCAGCAATTAAAACGGTTTTTTTGTATTTTGCATGGCAGCTTTGTTGATTATAGCTCGAATTGGCTGTCATAGAGAGGAGTTGATAAACAAAACGGCTCCGACGATTGGAGCCGTTTGATAGGAAAGAAGATTAAGCGTCAACTAAAACCATTTTTAAAATAAATAAAACGGAAACTAAAATGACGCATGGCCCCAACTCGCGCCAGCGGCCGGTACCCACTTTCATTGCGCAATAAGCGATAAAGCCTAACGCGATCCCTTCCGTGATCGAAAAACTAAAGGGCATCATCACCGCAGTAATAAATGCAGGAACTGATTCCGTTAAGTCATCCCATTTCACACGCGTTAAACTTGATGTCATCAACACCCCAACGTAGATCAGCGCGCCAGCTGTCGCATAAGCAGGAACCATACCCGCTAGTGGTGAGATAAACATGGTCAATAGGAATAACACACCAACCACAATGGCAGTTAACCCTGTACGTCCGCCAACCGACACGCCAGAAGAGCTTTCAATATAAGCAGTAACGGAGGAGGTTCCCATCGCCGAACCCGCGACAGAACTGAGGCTGTCGACATAGAGCGCCTGCTTCATGCGAGGGAAAGTTCCACGCGCATCCGTGATCCCTGCTTTATCTGTCACACCAATCATGGTGCCCGAAGAGTCAAATAAGTTAACTAACATAAAAGCAAAAATAACGCCTGATAACGCTAAATCCAAGGATCCCATAATATCAACTTGGCCAACAACGGTCATCACGCTCGGCGGCATAGAGAAGATACCATTGAACTGCACATCCCCTAATGCAAGGCCAATTAAGGTTGTGATCACAATGGAGACCAGCACTGCCGCATGGATATTACGTGCCGCTAGGATCGCAATAATGAAAAAGCCCAAAGCCCCTAACCACACGTTATGTTGGGTAAAGTTACCGATAGAGACGAGTGTATCTGGGTTCGCCACAATAATACCCGAGTTCTTCAGCCCCATCATCGCAATGAACAGTCCGATACCACTGGTGATACCAACGCGTAAACTTAATGGAATATTCGCGATGATCCAATAACGAATACGGAATAGGGTCAAAATGAATAAGCCAACAGCTCCCCAAAATACAGCCCCCATCGCCACTTGCCATGAATACCCCATCGCACTGACGACGACAAACGCAAAAAAAGCATTTAGCCCCATCGCTGGAGCTACTGCGATTGGCAGATTTGCCAACAGCCCCATCAGAATACTGCCTATCGCCGCAATTAAGCAGGTGGTGACGAAAACAGCTTTAATATCCATCCCAGCGACAGATAAGATTTGAGGGTTAACAAAGACAATGTAGACCATTGTGAGAAAGGTGGTGAAGCCCGCAACGACTTCTGTTTTCGCCGTTGTCCCGTGTTCTTGTAATTTAAACACGCGTTGAAACAGACCCTGTTGTTGTCCAGAGCTAGAAGATTGATTACTCATTAGATATAGCGCCCAAAAAAAGTTTTTTTCGCCCTATCCTACAACAAACAAATCGAGAGTGTTACCGTTAAAATGAAAAAAAGAAAACGTTTGCGTAAATCAAAGATCCATAAATGAGTTAACTTACTGATACAACAAGATGAATTGAAATAGACAGTAGAAAAATAAAATTTGCATAAGCAGTGGCGACCCCATCAGCAATCGCCACCTTGAATTGATTAAGATAACGCGAGTAGTTTTTGTCTACGCCAAAATAGCAAGGCACGCTTTGGCGCAAATGGTTTAGCCCCTTGATGACTATTTAAACGTTTTGCCACGAAGTTCGCGATCATCTCTAACGTTAAGCACATAACAAAATAAATAAAGGCAACAAATAAGAAAATTTCGAGTGGATACACCATTTCACGGTTATTCACTTGTGTCGCCAAAAATGACAATTCCGCGACACCAACAATGTAAGCAAGGGAAGTGTCTTTAATCAAAGCCACCCATTGATTAATAAATGAAGGAACCATCATACGTAATGCTTGCGGTAAGACAATTTGCCATAAAACTTGCCAACGGCTAAAGCCTAATGATAATCCGGCCTGCCATTGCCCTTTCCCGATAGCAAGAATACCTGCTTTTACAGCATGAGCTAAATAGGCAGAGGTGATTAATGCGAGCGCACAAACGACCGAAGCGATGCCCGGTATTTCTGTTCCGAGTACCACAGGTAAGAAGAAATAGGTCCAAAAAATTAGCATAATGACTGGAATAGCACGGAAAAAGCCTAAAATAGCCGCGAATAGGTTCATCCAAAACCCTCGTAACATGGCTAATGCAACACCGCTAAGTGTTCCCAGCACAATCGATGCGGCACCCGCAATTAAGCTGATAATCAGTGTAAGGGCTGCACCTTCTATAGGACCATCAGGAAAAGCGCCAAATAACAAATATTGCCAATTTTGTTCAATCACTGAAAAATCCATCTTATACCCCTTCCACTAAATTTCGTTGCGCTCGCCATTGTCCCCAGCCTTCCATAACCGCAATAATGGCGATATACAGCACTGTTGCGAGGCCAAATGCAGTGAATGTTTGTAATGTTTGGCTTTCCACTTGGCGTGAGACGTAAGAGAGCTCAGCAACACCAATTGCCATGGTTAACGACGAGTTCTTAACAACATTCATGTATTGCCCCAGTAAAGGAGGCATGGCGATTTTCACCGCTTGTGGCAACACAACATGTTTCATGGCTTGCCATCCCGTTAAACCAAGTGCAAAGGCTGCATATTTTTGGCCTTGGCGTACACCACGGATCCCTGAGCGTATTTCTTCAGCAATAAATGGTACCGTATATAATGTTAACCCAACAAAACCCGCTAAGAATTCAAATGAAGGCCAGCTCAGCGTGATACCTACCACATGGATTTCATGCGGTGTATTGAGCCATGCCATCATCTCCGATGATAAAATCTCCCCTGACGCAAAATACCAAAAAAACAGTTGAACCAGTAAAGGTGTATTACGGAAAATGGAAACATACACACTGACCCCCCAACGTAGCGGGGCAATTTGGCTATCCTTTGCCGCGGCAACGACAAAACCTAATAGCGTTGCAGCAATGATGGTACAAACCGAGATCCAAATCGTCAGCAAAAAGCCATAGCCAAACCATTCCAAATACTCAGGAGCCAAAAAATGCTGAGAAAAAAATTCGCCGCTAATAAATTTTTCAAACATAACTGCTGCCTTGTATAACTAAGAACCCCGCAATAATGAGCGGGGTTATTTATTCTGAAGTGCTGATTCAACATATTGAATCGATATATCAGATGGTTATCATTATTTTTGTTGTTCAAGAGGAGCGAATTTGAATTCACCTCGAGGTTGCGCTGCCTTAGTATCAGGGCCAAACCAACGGTTATAAATCTGTTCTGCTTTGCCTTCTTTTTCTAATTTCAACAAGGTGTTATTCACATTTTCGATTAAACGCGTTTCACCTTTTACTGCTGCAACCGCTTGATATTCACGAGTGATACTAAACGGAGATATTTCAAAATCAGCCTTCACTTTTTCTGGCAAGTTACCCAGCAGACCGACTAACTTCGCGTCATCTTGCGTTATCGCTTGGACATTACCATTGCGCAAAGCAGCAAATGCTTGTGGCGTGTCATCATAAGAGATCACTTTCGTATTTGGATAACGCTCACGTAAGGTCACTTCCTGTACCGTGCCTTTATCCGCACCAATACGTAATGGGGCAATATCGTCAGGCGTTTTCAAGACCCCTTTGCGAGCAATAAACTTCTGCCCTGTCGCAAAATCCGGAATCGAGAAATCAACCTGCTTAGCGCGTTCGTCAGTAATTGTGAAATTTGCCCCAATGAGATCAACCTTACCTGATGTCAGTAGAGGAATACGGTTAGCTGGGTTAGTTGGACGCAATTCCAATTTCACGCCGAGGTCATCGGCTATCGCTTGCGCGATATCAACATCATAGCCCGCGAGTTTTTTTGTTTGTGGGTCAATAAAGCCAAATGGTGGATTACTGTCAAACACAGAGATACGAATAACACCAGCTTGCTTAATATCATCCAATTTATCTGCATTGGCGACATTGGCCACCAGCGCAAGGCCTGCAAGTAGTGCGGTAGTTAAAACGCGAGCTTTCATTGAACACCTCTGACGGTAAATTTATGTAAATCGACTACCACAAATTATCAAGGAAGGCTTATCTCTTGAAATACTATTAAATGATATATTTATATCAAAAAAGAATATACGCGCAAAAATAGGTCACCAAGCAATGAAGAGAGCCTGTAAAATGATTCACGTTACCTTTAAGGGTTGTTTAATGCGTACAATCGTTATGAGGACCTTTAATGAGGATGAATAAACGGTTTTTTCTAACTAACTCGTCCGTGTTTAATATCATATGAAAATAGCGTGATAACGGGAGTCTTTTAAAAGATCACCAAAAACCTAAAATCTGCATCAAATAAAAACACTCTAAGCATATCGAAATGAACGAAAACGACGCTCAATAACCTCACTCACACGTGTTGACGCTGGCGATAAAAAACAAAACCCCAGTCACACACATAAGTCTGTGACTGGGGTTGGTAATGACAACCAACAATGCGACAACGCAAAGTTTGACCGTTATTTTTTGGTGATCATTTTTTCCAATTGATCGCCACCTACATGACGGAAATCTTGCCCTTTCACATAGTAAAAAATGAATTCGCAAATGTTTTGGCATCGATCTCCGATACGTTCAATCGAACGGGCACAGAACAATGCCGTTAATACACTTGGGATCGTCCTTGGATCTTCCATCATGTACGTCATCAGTTGACGTACTATTCCTTCGTATTCTTGGTCAACTTTTTCATCTTCTCGATAAATCCGAATCGCTTCTTCCAAATCCATTCGCGCAAAAGCATCAAGCACATCATGCAACATTTGTACCGTATGACGCCCTAATGACTCAAGGCTAACCAGCAAAGGTTGATGTTGATGAGAGAATTTTTCTAATGCTGTTTGGCAGATCTTATCGGCAACATCCCCAATTCGTTCGAGTTCAGCGATGGTTTTTGAAATAGCCATAATGAGGCGTAAGTCACTGGCTGTTGGCTGACGCTTAGCAATGATTTTCACGCACTCTTCGTCAATAGCCACTTCCATCATATTCACTTTATGGTCATTTTCGATAACTTCGCGCGCAAGAGCCTCATCCTGATTATGCATGGCAGTGATCGCTTTGGTGAGCTGTTCTTCAACCAGCCCTCCCATTGTCATCAATTCTGTATGGATATGTTCCAATTCAGCATTGAACTGCCCAGAAATATGTTTGTTGTGATTCAGCGTATCCATAATCGGCTCCCTATCAACCGTAACGACCTGTAATATAGTCTTCGGTTTGTTTCTTTTCAGGTGTGGTAAACATCTTGTCTGTGTCATTAAACTCAATCAACTCACCTAAATACATAAAGGCCGTATAATCCGAACAACGTGCAGCCTGTTGCATATTGTGAGTGACAATGACCACGGTATATTCAGATTTGAGTTCGCTGATCAACTCTTCAATACGCCCAGTTGAAATGGGGTCAAGGGCTGAACATGGCTCATCCAATAATAAAACTTCAGGGCGAATAGCGATACCACGAGCGATACACAAGCGCTGTTGCTGACCACCAGAAAGACTATAACCACTTTGATGCAGTTTATCTTTGGTTTCATTCCACAGCGCAGCTTTGGTTAACGCCCACTGAACACGTTCGTCCATCTCAACACGCGATAACTTTTCAAATAAACGGACACCAAAGGCAATGTTGTCATAAATAGACATCGGGAAGGGTGTTGGTTTTTGGAATACCATACCGACTTTGGCACGTAATAACGCGATATCTTGTTTATCAGTCAAAATATTTTGACCGTCTAACAGAATCTCACCTTCTGCTCGCTGCTCACCGTACAGCTCATACATTTTATTAAAGGTACGCAGCAGCGTTGATTTACCGCAACCGGATGGGCCGATAAATGCGGTGACTTTGTTTTTTTCAATATCTAACGAGATATTTTTTAGTGCGTGGAATTTACCGTAATAAAAGTTAAGGTCACGTACTTGAATTTTACTGTTTGCGATCTGATTTGCATTAATCATGGCAACTTCTCTCTATAAATCTCTATTCAATCCGGGTGTTAGTGTTTTTTCTTAGCAAACACAACGCGTGCGATAATGTTAATTAACAGGACACATAGGGTGATTAATAGAACCCCTGCCCATGCCAGTTGTTGCCATTCCGAGAACGGACTCATCGCAAATTTAAAGATAGTCACAGGCAAGTTAGCAATTGGCTCACTCATATCTGTGCTCCAGAACTGATTCGACAAAGAAGTGAACAGTAATGGTGCGGTTTCACCCGCAATACGAGCAATCGCTAGCAAGATCCCTGTAATAATCCCGGATACAGATGCTTTAAGCGTAATAGATAAAATCATTTTCCATTTTGGCGTACCTAACGCATATGCGGCTTCACGCAAGCTATCCGGCACCAGTTTCAACATATTTTCCGTTGTGCGGATAACAATCGGAATCTGCAACAGTGCTAAAGCGATAACGCCTGCCCAGCCAGAGAAGTGCTGCATTTGTGCAACCACAATGGTATAGACAAACAGACCTACAACAATTGATGGTGCAGATAACAAAATATCATTAATGAAACGCGTTACAGAAGCGAGCCATGATTTACGGCCATACTCTGCCAAATAGATCCCTGCTAAGATACCTAAAGGGGTGCCTATCACCGTTGCCCACAGAATCAACAAGCCACTTCCGACGATGGCGTTAGCGAGGCCACCACCTTCAGTATTCGGTGGCGGAGTCATCTCTGTGAACAAGTTAAGGGACATCCCATCAATCCCTTTGGTCACCGTTGAAAATAAAATCCAAACCAGCCAGAACAGACCAAAGGCCATGGTTAACATTGAAACAAATAAGGCCATTCGGTTAATCTGACGACGCCATGCTTGACGACGGGCACGTTCTTTTTCGTTAATAACAAAATGTTGAGATGTCGACATATTAACGGCCCTCGTTCTTCGCTAAGCGCATAACCATGAGTTTTGATATCGCCAGAACAATGAAGGTGATAACAAAGAGAATTAACCCAAGTTCCATCAGTGCAGCAGTGTGTAATCCACTTTCTGCTTCGGCAAACTCATTCGCTAGTGCTGACGTAATACTGTTTCCTGGCATAAATAACGAGAAGCTATCCAGTTGATAAGTATTTCCGATGACAAAGGTCACCGCCATGGTTTCGCCAAGAGCACGGCCAAGGCCTAACATGACGCCACCAATCACACCATTACGGGTATAAGGTAAAACAATATTCCAGATCACTTCCCATGTGGTACAACCAATACCATATGCCGACTCTTTCATCATGACGGGTGTTTGTTCAAATACGTCACGCATAACGGAGGCAATATAAGGAATGATCATAATGGCGAGGATAATCCCTGCCGCCAAAATACCAATCCCGAATGCAGGACCCGAGAAAAGCTCACCGACAATCGGGATACTTGACATCACATTGCCGACAGGCTCTTGGAAATATTCAGCAAACAGAGGCGCAAAAACAAATAGCCCCCACATACCGTAAACAATACTTGGAATTGCTGCGAGCAATTCAATCGCAATACCTAAAGGGCGTTTTAACCAGTTAGGAGCCAGTTCCGTTAAGAAAAGTGCAATACCAAAACTGACGGGTACAGCAATAATCAGGGCGATCAATGACGTCACAATGGTGCCATAAATTGGCACTAATGCCCCAAACTCCTCCGCGGGTGCATCCCATTCCTTAGTCCATAAAAACGAAAACCCAAATTTTTGCATACTCGGCCACGAGGCAAAAATAAGGGAAATAATGATGCCACCAAGCATTAACAAAGTGATTAGTGCGGCAATTTTTACCAATGCGCTAAATATCACATCGCCTGACTTGCTCGGTGCTTTAAATGCCGTTGTTTTCTCGGCCATGCGCTTTGTCTCATCCTACACCTACTTTATTAGTAGGATTTAGTTACTACGTCAGAAGGCGGATGTTAATCCTAAGCATCCGCCATCCATTGCCAACCCGAGGTTCACTGATTAAAACAGTGGTTTACCTTGGCTATCTTTAACTTCTGTTTTCCATGCTGCACGTATTGCTGTCACAACTTCTGCGGGTAGTACAGCGTAATCTAATGCTTCAGCTTGTTGACCACCTTTTTCGTAAGCCCAGTTAAAGAAGTCGAGCACCGCTTTTCCTTTTTCTGCATTCGCTTGATCTTTATGAACTAAGATAAATGTGGTGGATGTGATTGGCCATGCATTTTCACCATCACGGTTAGTCAGGTCTTGAGCGAATGACTTAGACCAGTCCACTTTTTTCGCTGCCGCACTGAAGCTTTCACCTGTTGGTGAAACCACCTTACCATCCGCTGAAACGAGTTTAGTATAAGCAAGATTATTCTGTTTTGCATAAGCATATTCAACATAACCGATAGAGCCTGGTAGACGTTGAACGAAGGCTGCAACGCCATCATTACCTTTACCACCTACGCTGTTTTTCGGCCAATTAACCGTTGAACCCGCACCGATGTCATTTTTCCAATTTGAACTCACTTTCGATAAATAGCTAGTGAAGACAAAAGTGGTACCGGAACCATCAGAACGTCTTACTACCGCAATATTTTGGTCTGGTAAGTTAACATCAGGGTTCAGCTTAGCAATTGCGGGGTCATTCCATTTGGTGATTTTGCCAAGATAGATGTCACCCAACGTCGTTCCGTCTAATGTCAATTGACCAGACTGGATACCTTTCACATTAACGGCCAAGACAACGCCGCCGATAACTGTTGGGAACTGGAACAGGCCATCTTGCTTCAATTTTTCATCAGTCAATGGCGCATCAGATGCACCGAAATCAACTGTTTTCGCATTAATTTGTTTAACGCCACCAGAAGAACCGATTCCCTGGTAGTTCACTTTATTACCTGTTTCTTTCTGATAAGAGTCCGCCCACTTAGCGTAAACAGGGGCAGGGAATGTTGCACCCGCGCCAGTTAAGCTTGTGGCAGCAAAAGAAGACATCGCAGTCATTGAAAGAGTTGCTGCCATTACGCTAGCTAAGGTTGTACGCATCATTTTCATAATCCCTCCGGGGATGTATAGAAACAATTAAGTGTAAATTGTTGGTGAAATGTCACGGTAGGAAAAATAGGACAATTTGATGACAACAACATGTCTGATTTATGACAGTTTTATGACAATTGATTATTTTAGCGTATTTATTGAAGCAAAGCGGAAGGCCAATAAAAAAAATTAACAATAAAATCAGATGGTAAGAAATATAATACTCTGCCAATCTGTCATGAGGCAAAAATGACACTCTGTCATAAAAAAGTCGCACAATTCTTTTTTGCCGCCTCTCAGGATCGATCAATACTGCTCTGCTCACCATAGCAAAAAGCGCATACACTTGTCATGAGGGGATAGATAACAGTTCATTGCAAAATACGCGCTTTATGATTTTCTAAGCGCTACAGCAAATAACGATGGTTAAACACCTAACAAGCAAACCGCCATGACGTGCCCATTGACGCGTAAAATGAGCACGTTAGCGACAATAATCGATCTTATATCCAATTTCAAAATACACATAGACCGACATTATTCTTTATTTGCTTTGTGCAGCATATACTCCTTAAGCTCAGCCAGCACTTGCTCCATACCGACTTTCTTTCCCTGAGTTTGAGAGGGCGTCGTCATTTTGTGGATGCCTTTCAGTGGCGGAGGGGGCGGTGGCGTATCGATTGAAGTCTCTGAGGTTTCTTCAAGCCCCTCATACTTTTTGGCATTATTGATAAAAACTTGATGACTTTTCAGCTCTGCCAGCACTTGCGCCATACCGGTTTTCTCCCCCTGAGTTTGCGGAGCAACAGCCATTTTGCCAATGCCCAGAAACTTTGCCATCGGCGGAGGGGGCGGTGGCGTATCGATTGAAGTCACTGAGGTCTCTTCAACTCCCTCACACTTTTTGGCATTATTGATAAAAACCTGATGGTTTTTCAGCTCCGCCAGCACTTGTGCCATACCGGTTTTTTCCCCCTGAGTTTGCGGAGCAACAGCCATTTTGCCAATGCCCAGAAACTTTGCCATCGGCGGAGGGGGCGGTGGCGTATCGGTTGAAGCCACTGCGTTTTTTTCAAGCCCCTTACGCTTTTTGGCATGATTGATAAAAGTCTGACAACTTTTTAGCTCTGCAAACACTTGCTCCATCCCTATTTTCCCTGCTTTTGTTGGTTGAGCAAGCGGAGTACCAAACTCAGGCATTGGCGGCGGTACTGGAATAGATAGCGGTGATTTTGATGTTGCCAATTGATGTTCCGGTGATTGGATAACCGCGGTCAGTTGTCGACCCCACGTCACCGGTGTAGCCACCTTTTTAGGTTCTTGAAAGAACCCTATTATGGTACATCGTGTACGCTTTATTTTTTGAAATAGGGCAGATTGGTCTCCCTTTCCTTCTATCCTCGCGCATGCATTTTGACTTTGAGAAGAACGGATCGTTTTAAAAAAATTAATCTGCATAGATTCACCCAATTATTTTATTTGGATCTATTATCCAAACGAAACAATTGCTGAGTCTTTTATATAACGATTATTTTATTTATAAACGGCATGTTTTATGAGGTAAATAATTAGGAATGAATACAATTTAAGAATATTTTAGTTAAAGAGATGAGATAGGCTGACAGCTCATTTCACTAACAGCCTGTTATTCTTCTTTTTCTTTCAATGGTAACAGCGCGCGAATGGCAAAACCCCCCCGTTCGCTTTTATGAATTTCGATACTGCCCTCATGGGCGTCGACAATACGGCGGATAATCGCTAAGCCAAGGCCTGTTCCCTTATTGCTACGCGCTTTTTCCCCTTGCACAAACGGTTGAAAGAGACGTTGGATATCCTCTTCCTTAATTCCTGCACCATCATCTTCCACTTGGAACCAGACTGAGTCTTCGTTTTTACCACTGCTGACTTTAATCCAACCATTACCATAACGATAGGCATTCACGATCATATTCGTAATTGCCCGCTTAATCGCCAATGGATTGGCATTCACAATCAGATTACCTGGCTCAAATGCCGTTTCAATTTCACCTGTAACACTGCTTTCCGCGGTGACGGCTTCATTTAAGATTGCATTCAGGTCACAGAACTCCATATTCATTTCTTGACCGGTCTTCAGGTAGTCCATGAATTGACCAATGATCGCATCGCACTCTTCAATATCTTTATTGATGGATTCAGCAAGATAACCATCTTCTGGACTCATCATTTCCGTCGCTAAACGTATGCGTGTTAATGGTGTACGGAGGTCGTGGCTGACCCCTGCCATTAATATCGTACGGTCATTTTCAAGTGTTTTGATGCCGGCTGCCATGTGGTTAAAGGAGCGAATTGCGGCTCTTACCTCTGCGGCGCCTTTTTCCTGCATAGCAGGCAGAATAACCCCTTTACCTACTTGACCAGCATGGTATTCAAGCTCCAGTAAGGGTTTATTTTGATAACGGATATAGAGCCAAACACCGGCAAAAATAAACAGAAAGATTGCTAATGTATAACGGAATACTAGCGAGAATTGGTTTTGCCCTATTTCGGTCAAAGGTACCCGTACCCAGATATCGGGGGCAAGATAAGACGTTAGCCAAAGAATAGGATATTCGCGGCCAAGTTCTAAACGGACTTTAGCTTCACCGCCAATATATTCAGACATGTTTTCACTGAGGAAATCATATTCTTTAGCCCAATTTAAGCCTTCTTCCATGGCAGCTGATTGGGCATAAAATGTGATCCCTAACTCATTATAAATCTTTTTACGCAATGCAGGAGAAACCCGCACAGTGGTTCCATCTTGCAGCACCATCTTTTCCGTCATTAAAGTTCGTACTTCATAAGCCAGTACTTTATTAAACTGTTGCAAACTTGGCATCACAACAAAGTTCAATACCACCATATAGCTGGTGACAAGGCTGGCAAACAATAAGGCAACGAACAAAAATAACGAACGAGAAAATGTACTACGGCGAGAGAACCTCAATCGCTTCATGCTTTACTACCGTCCGGTACAAACACGTAACCCAGTCCCCAAACTGTTTGGATATAGCGGGGATGAGCAGGATCTTCTTCAACCATACGGCGTAAACGTGAGATTTGCACGTCAATTGAACGTTCCATCGCACTGTATTCACGGCCTCTCGCCAAGCTCATCAGCTTATCACGAGATAATGGTTCCCTTGGATGCGAAACCAGCACTTTTAGTACGGCAAACTCACCACTGGTTAAAGGCATATTTTCTTCGCCTTGGAACATTTCACGAGTACCAAGGTTAAGTTTAAATTTGCCGAATGTGATAATGGCATCATCCTGAGATGGTGCACCAGGTAGTTCATTTGCTTGACGACGTAATACCGCACGGATACGCGCCAATAATTCACGCGGGTTAAATGGTTTCGGGATGTAGTCATCGGCACCAATTTCTAAACCGACAATACGATCAACTTCTTCACCTTTTGCCGTCACCATAATAATCGGAATCGGATTATTTTGACTACGCAAACGGCGACAAATTGACAGGCCGTCTTCACCCGGCAACATTAAATCTAAAACAATAAGATGAATAGATTCTCGCGTGAGGATCCTATCCATTTGTTCTGCATTGGCGGCACTACGTACCTGAAACCCTTGTTCCGTGAGATAGCGTTCTAGTAAGGCACGTAAACGCATATCATCATCGACAACAAGAACTTTATAACTTTCTTGCATTTTGTAGCCCTCAAGATGTGCAATCTATTGAAATTATCTTTAAAAATAAGAGCATACCCACCATTCCCAAAAATTATGGGTGTCACCAAATTCACAGTTATCTAAATGATCGCCTCATCATATTAATGCGTTTTTTCGCTAGCCTGTGATAGTGGTATATAACTTAATTATTTTGCGTATAAGTTAAATATAAAATAGTTAATGCTCTAATTTACCATCAACTTGAAATTTAATGAATAATTTTACGCGTTATAGGGCTAGAGGTTTATAACTAATTTCTAATATCGAATAGGTCACAATCCCCCCCGGCGTGTTGACAGTAATTTCATCGTCAACCTGCTTACCAACTAGTGCTCGAGCTACTGGAGAGTCAATCGAAATCCAATTTTTAGAGGGATTAAATTCGTCAGCACCCACTAACCGGAATATTCTGATATTTTCATCATCATCTTCTAGTTTAACCCATGCCCCAAAAAAAACACGCCCTTCTTGCCGTGGGTCAGGTTCGACAATCCTGAGTTGATCCAATCTTTTAGATAAAAAACGAACTCGACGATCAATTTCTCGCAAGCGTTTTTTGCCGTAAATATATTCCGCATTCTCTGAGCGGTCGCCTTGTGCTGCGGCTTCAGAAACGGATTGGGTCACTCTTGGACGCTCTTCTTTCCAAAGGTACTTAAGTTCTTTGTCCAGAGCATCCCAGCCTTCGCGTGTGATTAACAGACTCTTATTCATAACCTTTATAAATTAGTAAGCAAGTTAGATAATTATAAATTATATACAGAATTATTCTTTGACTTTAATAAAGTTCGCCCTAGAAATTCTGCCTCTGTGCAAGTATAACAGTGCCATAAATTTTTTTATTATTCATTGATTAGGTATTAAAAGCGACATGAATGAAACTCTAAGCCAAATAATTGCAGCAGAGCTACAAGTTCAGACGAAACAGGTATTTTCTGCTATCACACTGCTGGATGAAGGAAACACTGTTCCTTTTATTGCCCGTTATCGTAAAGAAGTGACCGGTGGGCTAGATGATACCCAACTTCGTCAACTGGAGAGCCGTTTAGGGTATCTACGAGAGTTGAATGAGCGTAAGCAAACTATCCTTAAGTCAATAGAAGAACAAGAGAAACTCACCCCTGAACTCGCCGCTGCCATCAACAATACCCTCAATAAAACCGAACTAGAAGACCTTTACTTACCCTTTAAACCTAAACGCCGTACTCGTGGACAAATCGCGATTGAAGCAGGTTTAGAGCCATTAGCGGAAGCCTTATGGCATGACCCTAGCCAATCACCGGATGATTTAGCACAAGCCTATATCAATGAAGAAAAAGGGGTTGCTGACGTCAAAGCGGCACTTGATGGCGCCCGTTATATTTTAATGGAACGTTTCGCTGAAGATGCGACATTATTAGCCAAAGTGCGTGACTACTTGCTAAAAAATGCCCACATTGTTTCCAAAGTTGCTGACGGAAAACAAACAGAGGGAGCAAAATTTAGCGACTATTTTGATCATCAAGAGCCTGTTTCTTCCGTTCCCTCTCACCGCGCATTAGCCATGTTCCGCGGTCGTAATGAAGGGATCTTACAACTGTCACTGAATTGTGACCCACAATTTGAAGAGCCGCCTAAAGAGAGTTACTGTGAAGAAATCATTACACGTCACCTTGATGTTAGGTTAAACAATGCACCAGCCGACCAATGGCGTAAAGCCGTCATCAGTTGGACATGGCGTGTCAAAGTTCTGCTTCATCTTGAAACGGAAATCATGAGTTCCTTGCGAGAAAAAGCAGAAGATGAAGCAATCAATGTATTTGCGCGTAACCTCCATGACCTATTAATGGCCGCACCCGCTGGGATGCGCGCAACGATGGGCCTCGATCCCGGCTTACGTACCGGCGTTAAAGTCGCGGTCGTCGATGCAACAGGTAAACTCATCGCAACAGAGACTATCTATCCACATACGGGGCAAGCAGCGAAAGCCGCCGCCGTGGTTGCTGCCTTATGCCAAAAGCACCAAGTGGAATTGGTGGCCATTGGTAATGGTACCGCTTCTAGAGAGACAGAGCGTTTCTTTGCCGAAGTGCAAAAACAGTATCCTGAAGTGACGGCACAAAAAGTCATTGTGAGTGAAGCGGGCGCATCCGTTTATTCCGCTTCAGAGCTGGCAGCACAAGAGTTCCCAGACCTTGATGTATCACTACGTGGGGCCGTTTCTATCGCGCGTCGTCTGCAAGACCCCCTCGCTGAATTAGTAAAAATCGATCCGAAATCGATTGGCGTTGGTCAGTATCAGCACGACGTCAGCCAAACGCAATTAGCCCGTAAACTCGATGCGGTAGTCGAGGATTGTGTAAACTCAGTCGGGGTTGACTTAAACACGGCATCTGTCGCTTTGCTTACGCGTGTTGCTGGTTTGAGCAAAATGATCGCTCAGAATGTCGTGAATTGGCGAGATGAGAATGGCCGTTTTAACGACCGAAAACAGCTCTTGAAAGTGACTCGTTTAGGGCCAAAAGCCTTTGAACAATGTGCCGGTTTCTTACGTATCACTAACGGTGACAACCCACTTGATGCGTCTGGTGTCCACCCAGAGGCTTATCCTGTCGTTGAAAAAATTCTCGATGCCGTTCGTCAACCTCTCAAAGAGATCATGGGCAACTCACAAGCCTTGAATAGTTTAAGCCCCCATGATTTTACAACAGAGCAGTTTGGTGTTCCTACCGTCACGGATATTATCAAAGAGCTAGATAAACCGGGTCGAGACCCTCGGCCTGAGTTTAAAACGGCAACCTTTGCTGAAGGTGTCGAAACCATGAATGATTTGACATTGGGCATGATCCTTGAAGGCTCAGTCACTAATGTCACTAACTTCGGTGCGTTCGTCGATATCGGTGTTCACCAAGATGGTTTAGTCCATATTTCATCGCTGTCTAACAGTTATGTCGATGACCCGCATAAAGTGGTCAAAGCTGGCGATATTGTAAAAGTCAAAGTGATCGACGTTGATATTCCGCGTAAACGCATCGCGCTCACTATGCGCTTAGATGAGCAACCGGGTGATAGCCATAGTTCATCGCGTAGAACGAACCATTCGCAAGATAGAAACTCACGGAAAACACCGTCGACACCTCGCGATACTTCACGAAAAAATAATAGTTCCGCGGGAAACAGTGCGATGAGCGATGCCCTCGCCGCCGCATTTGGCAAAAAACGCTAAGTCAGACTCCGCAATAAAAACACCTCTACAATCGACTTTCTCTTTGATTGTAGAGGTTTTTAATCCCACCCCGACAATTTCATTACGTTAATATTTAACAAAACGAATACATTAAACTGTTTTTATTTACCTGCACAACTTAGGTTCATCAATCCGAAGTGCCCGTATACTCAATGCTTAGTTGATCCATATCAATTCAGTTTGACGAAAAAAGAGGCTAAATATAGTGAATAGTTGATGATTATAATTCTCATTATTAATTAGATTTATTACTACTTACTGTCTTTTTTGGTCCATAAAAAATTATATTTTTAATAATTATCATTACTACTCATGATAAACGGAAGGCGTTATGTCATTACTTCCTCAACATAGCTACAAAATACTCGGTTTCTCACCACAGATAAGCCCCGCTTACCGACAAAAATTGCTTTCACTTGGTCTATTACCCGGCTCTATCTTTAAGGTGGTGCGTTGTGCTCCTTTCGGTGATCCGATTCAAATCGAAACACATCGAGTGAGTCTTGTATTACGCAAAAAAGATTTAGCGTTACTTAACCTTGACGAAACCACAGCCACCTAACATCACGGATTACTGCACCAGGTCGTTATCTTAAATTTTTATTACTGGTAAACACTATGAAACCATTAACTATCGGTCTAATTGGCAATCCAAACGCAGGTAAGACCACACTGTTTAACCAATTAACAGGGTCTCGCCAACGTGTTGGTAACTGGGCAGGGGTGACTGTCGAAAGAAAGGTTGGGCACTTTAATACAACGCAACATCATATTGAGTTAGTCGACCTACCGGGGACTTACTCTTTAACAACGATTTCTGAGCAAACATCGCTGGATGAGCAAATCGCGTGCTATTTTATCCTCAGCGGTGAAGCCGATATGCTCATCAACGTCGTAGATGCCTCTAATTTAGAGCGTAATCTCTATCTGACATTACAATTAGTTGAATTAGGCGTGCCCTGTATTGTGGCGCTGAATATGCTGGACATCGCGCAAAGCCAACATATTGAAATCGATGTGGAAAAATTACAGCAACAATTAGGCTGCCCTGTTATTCCTTTAGTTTCAACTCGAGCAACGGGCATTGATAAGCTCAAACAAGCTATTGATAATCACCCACAAAATAACATGACAGCCTTGGTTGAGTATCCCGCGGCGCTATTACAAGCGGTCGATACATTATCAGAACAAATTTCAGCACAACAATTCAGTCAACAGCAGCGTCGTTGGCTGGCGTTGCAAATTCTTGAAGGTGATATTTATAGTCGCCAACGTGCAAATATTACAGAAGCACAACTACATGCTACTCAGCAAAACTTAAAAAATAGCTTAAATGAAGAACCTGAACTGCTCATAGCGGATGCGCGTTATCAATCCATCGCCGCTATCTGTGAAAAAGCGATAAACAATAGTGCTGCTGAACCTAATCAATTAACTCAGTCACTGGATAAAATTATTTTAAATCGTTGGCTTGGGGTGCCGATTTTCCTATTTGTCATGTATCTGATGTTTGTTCTGGCCATTAATATTGGCGGTGCACTACAACCGTTCTTTGAAGGGGCTTCAGAAGCCATTTTTATTCATGGCATACAATGGATTGGTGATTATTTTAGTTTCCCTGATTGGCTAACAGTATTCCTCGCCCAAGGGATTGGTGGAGGTATTAATACCGTTCTCCCACTCGTACCGCAAATCGGTATGATGTACCTATTTTTATCGGTCTTAGAAGATTCAGGCTATATGGCTCGCGCCGCATTTGTGATGGACAGGTTAATGCAAGCGTTAGGCCTACCCGGTAAATCCTTCGTACCACTGATTGTTGGCTTTGGTTGTAACGTTCCTTCTATTATGGGGGCGCGTACACTGGATGCACCACGTGAACGTTTAATTACCGTGCTCATGGCACCGTTTATGTCCTGTGGTGCACGTTTGGCAATTTTTGCCGTATTTGCGGCGGCATTCTTTGGTAAAAATGGGGCGAGTATTGTTTTTTCACTCTACATTTTGGGGATCGTGGTGGCTATCTTAACGGGCCTCCTGCTCAAACATACACTCATGCGTGGTGAAGCTTCCCCCTTTGTCATGGAACTACCGGTTTATCATGTTCCACACCTTAAAACCTTATTGATCCAAACATGGCAGCGCTTAAAAGGGTTTGTGGTTCGTGCAGGTAAAGTGATCGTTATCGCCAGTATGTTTATTGGTGCCTTGAATAGTTTCTCTTTATCCGGCAAACCCGTTGATAATATTAATGACTCTGCTTTAGCTTCCGTCAGTAAAGTGATCACGCCTGTTTTACAACCGATTGGGGTGCACACAGATAACTGGCAAGCCACAGTGGGCTTAATTACGGGGGCAATGGCAAAAGAGGTCGTTGTGGGGACCTTAAACACCCTGTATACCGCGGAAAGTATTACGGCAGAACCTTTCGATGCTGAGTCATTTGATTTGCTAGCAGAACTTGAAGATGCAGTAGTCGAAACATGGGATAGCTTGAAAGAGACCTTTACCCTAAGTGCCCTTTCAAATCCTATCGAAGCCAGTAAAGGTGATGGCGAAATGGAATCCGGTTCGATGGGAACCATGGCGGCTAAATTTGGTTCTGACATCGCGGCATACAGCTACCTCATCTTTGTGTTGCTGTATGTCCCGTGTGTTTCGGTTATGGGAGCCATTGCGCGAGAAACCAATAAAAGTTGGATGAGCTTCTCGATTTTATGGGGACTCAATGTCGCTTACAGTTTAGCGGCTCTATTTTACCAAACCGCGACATTCAGCCTGCATCCACAAAGTAGCTTAATAACCATTGTTACAGTCATTATATTTAATATGGTGCTCTTTGCCTTATTACGCCGAGCGCGCAGTCGAGTCACTCTGAATTTAGCCAGTGCTACCGCTAAATCATGTTCCGATTGCTCAGGCAAAACGTGTCACTAAGGGGTTAATCATGGTCAGCTTGTTACAAATCAGAGACTTAATTGCACTGTATGGGCAAGCTGACATTGACTTACTCTGTAAACACTCCCATGCGCCTCAACCTATGGTGCAAGCCATGTTGGAAAAGTTAGTCGCGATGGGAAAATTAGAAAAAGTGGATGTTAGTGCTTGTTTAACCAGCACAAGTTGTAAAGGTTGCCCCGAAAGTACCGCCTGTTCACACCCTATCTATAAAATCAAATAACGGATTATTGAGAGAGCAATAATATTTTGGCATTGTCTCTTTTTTAAAGTTTTCATCAAGCTGATCACTAAAATACATCATCTCATTCAATGAAAAAGAGGATGTATTTATGCCACACTTTGATAAACAATTATTTGTAAATCACACCGAAAACTACTTTCGCCAACAGAACCAAACGATCCCACCAGAAGCACAATATAACTTAAGTAAAGGACTTACCGCTTACTTCCTGATCACCTCAGTCAAAAATAAAGGGAATAGTTATATTAACTTATTATCTCATGCTCAAAATTATCTTAAATCTGATGGTAGGTCACAAAGTAAAACGGCTATTTCTCATGAGTTAATGACCGCAAGTATCCAAAAAATACTCGATACTCAGAAACCATTAGATAAAATAAAACGCTATCAAGAGTACTATTCCTGTTCCGCTAAGATTGAGGGTAAAGCGTTAACCCCCGAACAGTCACTCATAAAACATAAAAGAGCGGATGCGAGTAACCCGCATAATCCATTCGTGCAACACCAACATTTTGAAAAGTATAATGACAGAGTTCATCAATTAGCATATCAATATTTCGTAGCACTAAAATTTAAAGTGCTGCACAACGTTAATAAATTACCCCCCTCTTTAAGCCACATTTTCTTTGAAAAACTGGAAAATAGTGTTGTCGGTAATCTTGCAGAATTGGTTCGAAAGCCTAATGATGCGTTAATACAAGCCTGTCTTAATATCGCCGCAGAGCAAATGCGCTGCCCTAAATTAAAACAGTATGATCAATCGATGAAAGAAAATGGTTTAAACGCAGAAAGCAAGACAACGTTAACCTATTTATTTCAAATCAGCGCTCCCGTAGACATTAAGAATATGCTACGTGAAGACGCCCAGCTTGCCAAAACCAGCCGTAAAGAAACAGGGATACAAATTTTTATCGGTGAAGATACCTTAGCGGGTTATATTCGTAAGGATCCTAAAAAGGATACCCCCCTTTTTACACTCTTTGACCCTAATGTGGGCATCAAGACCTTCAATAACTTAGATACCTTTTTGAATAGCCTAATCACGAAAGCCAAAACCTATAGCCATCAACATGGCCTTTCAATTGACACATTGAAATACAAAAAGTTTTATCACATTCGTCCATCGGTCAACCAACCGCAATCGTTCAATCGGCATGCAACCGCTTTTGAACCTTCTGCTCCTCCATTCCCCTTTGAACCATCGGCTCCCCCAAGCGAGTTAGTGATGAGGGAGTCAAACGCCTCCCATACGCCTGCACCACTGCCCTCTTATGACAGTCTTTTTAGTTCATAACCTATTTGTTATCGCTAGTCAGTGGTCTTTTGACCACTGCTCCTACGGCTTTATCCTTCTAAACGCGCCAAAAAATCGAGTAAGTATTCACAAAACTCATCTGGATGGGAGATAAATGGCGCATGCGCACTGTGACGCATCACTACGGAAGGAGAGTTGGGATACCTATCATCCAATAAGGCAGCTACCTTGCGTGGCACGAGTCCATCGAGATAACCATAAAGGCGTAAAAACGGAACTGTGAGCTGTTTTAACTCATCGCGTAAATCGACAACGCGCAACATTTCCAATCCGGCATTGAGGGTCTCTACTTTAGGCACAGGCTGATCGGTAACAATGGCTTTAAGTAACCTAGCATCATTACGAGCACTCTCTGTTCCTAATGTTTGTAATGCCAGAAAACGTTCGACTGTGCGCTGAAAATCTGTTGCTAATTGATGTTCAAACCCAACTAATACTTCGGATCTTATTCCCGGCCAATCACTCGCATGAGCTTGAAAGCAGGGAGATGAAGCGACAGTGATTAACCCTTTTATCTGGAATGGATGGTCAAGTGCGATACGACTAGCAACTAGCCCGCCGAGAGACCAACCCAGCCAAATAGCGCCTTCGGGGGCATTTTGCCACAGCGTATTGGCCATTGTTTGTAGATCCATCGCCTCAAAACCTTGGCTACGGCCATAACCCGGCATATCAACCAGATGTAAACGAAAATGCGGGGCGATTCGCGGAATAATTGAACGCCATACCTCAGCATTCAACCCCCATCCGTGCAGCAGCACAAGATCTTGAGAACCTTCCCCAATTGTCTCCCAATACAGTTGTGTCATGGTTACACTCTCTTTTTTCACAGGAATATGTCTATGCTAGCAATGCAAGGTGCCTGTTGGCTATGCCAACAGCCATTAAAATTAGCTGACCAAGGAATCTGTTCATTTTGCATAAGGCACTTGCCGTCAATGCCTAATTGCTGCCATCGTTGCGCACTCCCTACCGAACAAGGCAGCATCATGTGTGGCCGCTGTTTGAAGCATCCCCCCGCTTGGCATACATTGATTACGGTAAGCCCATATCAAGCCCCGTTGAGAAAGTTAATCCATCGTTATAAATTTCATCCACAACCTCAGCTGGCTTTTACCCTTGCAAAGATCTATGCCTTACATTGGCTAAATGGCTATCGTCAATCACTTTGGCCTAAACCTGATTTACTGCTGACAATCCCACCACACTCTAAACGCCTGTGGTCTCGTGGGTTTGACCATGTTGCCTTTATTGGCGAATATTTATCCAAATGGTTAAATATCACCTATTCAAGAAATTCATTATTACGCACTCGTGATACACTGACTCAGATAACATTAAAACGTAAATACCGCTACAGTAATCTTAATGGTGCATTTACCCTGACGAGGCCTATAACAGGTCAGCGAGTCGCGATTTTAGATGATGTATTAACGACAGGAGCCACCATGCAAGCCGCTGCACAATTGCTGATTTGTGCGGGTGTACAGACAGTACAGGCTTGGTCCCTGTGTCGCACCTTGTAGAAAGGGGGCAAATGGGCGTATTATAACCAACTAAAGCGGTCAACTATTATTGAGCAAATGATTATGATTAATATTACTGAAGCAGCACAAGCTCATTTTGCCAAATTACTGGAAAATCAAGAGCCTGGAACCCAAATTCGCGTATTTGTCATTAACCCGGGTACACCTTCTGCTGAGTGCGGTGTCTCCTACTGTCCACCAGACGCTGTTGAAGCAACAGACCAAGAGCTGAAATTCGAGCTTTTATCGGCTTATGTTGATGAAATCAGTGCGCCATTCTTAGAAGACGCTGAAATTGATTTCGTGACTGACCAATTAGGTTCACAACTCACACTTAAAGCACCTAATGCAAAAATGCGTAAAGTGGCTGATGATGCACCACTTATCGAACGTGTTGAGTACGTTTTACAATCACAAATTAACCCACAACTGGCTAGCCATGGTGGTCGCGTATCACTGATGGAAATTACCGATGATGGCTTTGCTATTTTACAGTTTGGTGGGGGTTGCAACGGTTGTTCTATGGTCGATGTCACCTTAAAAGAAGGGATTGAAAAAGAACTTCTGAAAATGTTTGAAGGTGAGTTGAAAGGTGTGAAAGACTTGACTGAACACCAACGTGGTGAACACTCATTCTACTAAATGTTCACGCGATTTAACCTGTTTTTACGACACCCGTATTGTACTGCGGGTGTCTCTTATTATTAAATCACCTTTACTATCCGGTATGTTATGGAACAATTTGAGACGCTAACGCCTGCACAGGCATACCAACATTGGGTTGATGGCTCCGCAATATTAGTGGACGTTCGTGATCCACAAAGTTTTCGTGCGGGTCACGCGAGTGGCGCCTATCATTTGACCAATGAAACACTGAGCACCTTCCTAGAACAAACTGATTATGAACAAACTATCATGGTGATGTGCTATCACGGTCATAGTAGCCAAGGCGCTGCACAGTATCTGATTAATATTGGTTTCGAATCCGTTTATAGCATAAACGGTGGTTTCGAAGCTTGGTTAAGGGAATATCCACAAGCCGTCACGGCTCTCTAAGCGAGAACATCCATTCATGATCCACGTTGTTTCATTCGAAAATCCCAGAATGGCTCAGGCTTTTGTCGATTATATGGCAAGCCAACATATTCCATTAAAAATACACACAGTCCCAGAACAGCAACAAGTTGAACTTTGGCTCAATGATGAAGAGCACCTAGCGAAAGTACAACATGAACTCGAGCGTTTTTTGCAAGACCCGACAAATCCACGTTATATCGCAGCAAGTTGGGAAACAGGCACCACAGAAGCAGGGTTTAAATATCGCAATACCCTGACACTCGCGAACTTAAAAGCGCAATCAGGCCCTTTAACCATCGCTGTAATACTCATCTGCATCGGGGTCTATTTTTGGCTAGATATGACTCAACACCTTGATGTATTGCGTTATTTTGCATGGCCAAGAGAAGATCAACAATTTGAGTTGTGGCGCTGGTTTAGCCCTGTATTCGTTCAGTTTTCACTTTCCCAACTCGTTTTTAATCTGGTTTTATGGTGGTATTTGGCCAGTCAGGTTGAACGTCGATTAGGCTTTGGAAAACTGCTCACCATTTTTCTCGTTTCTGCCCTATTCTGTAATTGGGCGCAATCTCTGTACAGTGAGTCTAATTTTGGTGGGTTATCCGGTGTGGTCTATGCTCTTATCAGTTATGCTTGGTTAACGGGTGAGCGTCAACCGGAAAAAGAAGTAAGTGCCCCTCGGGGATTAATGATTTTTGTCATCGTCTGGCTCTTTTTAGGTAACTTAGGTGTTCTAGGTAACGATATCGCCAATGCCTCACATATCTCAGGGTTAATTATCGGATTATTGATGGGAATATGGGATAATAGGCATACTTTTAAACACCAGAGCTCCAGATAGAACATATATAATTAGAGGCTAACACCGTGAAACAGACCCAGAGACATGATGCAATCATTGAACTCGTTCGCCTTCAGGGCTATGTGAGCACTGAGGAGCTTGTCGAACATTTCGAGGTTAGCCCTCAGACAATCCGTCGTGACCTCAATGACCTTGCTGAACAAAACAAAATCCAGCGCCACCATGGTGGTGCCGCGTTGCCTTCTAGCTCTGTCAATACGGCCTACCATGACCGTAAGATTATGTGGTCAAATGAAAAAGCGCGAATTGCACAACGCGTCGCGAGCCAGATACCTGACGGTGCGACCTTATTTATCGATATCGGTACAACCCCAGAAGCAGTTGCGCATGCGTTAGTGAATCATAAAAACCTCCGAGTCGTGACGAATAATTTGAATGTCGCAACACTCCTCATGCCAAAAGAAGATTTTCGTTTGATTTTAGCAGGCGGCGAGGTGCGTTCACGAGATGGTGGTATTGTAGGTGAAGCGACTCTAGACTTTATTTCCCAATTTAGGCTGGATTACGGCATCTTAGGTATCAGTGGAATTGATATGGATGGCTCATTACTTGAGTTTGACTATCATGAGGTGCGCACTAAACGTGCCATTATTGAAAATTCACGCTGTGTCATGTTAGTGACAGACCATTCAAAATTTGGCCGTAATGCGATGGTCAACCTTGGTAACATGAACCTTATCGACTACTTATTTACCGATAAACTCCCCCCCGACAGTATTCAAAAAGTCATTGAGCAACACAATGTACAACTAGAACTGTGCTAAATCACGCCTCCAGATGGTGGCTTAAGCGACCATCTGAGGTTGTTGACAAAGTGGGATAAAAGCGTAGTTTTTCCCGCTTTGTGTTATCAGCCGAAAATCAATAAATTGATTTTCTCGTTTATTTTCAAAACCTATTCGACTTGCCGCCAAACATAATAGGTTTGTCAGCAGTCTGCATCTCTCTGAACCTTTTTGGAATCTCTGTCGCCTTTCAAGCGACTAATTCTTTGCCTCTCATACGATTACTCACCCAATGACGATCTTTCGTTAATGCTCGAACATGTTCATTTTGTAAAAATAAACATACTATTATTATGGTTAATGAGACTATTTTGTTATCTTTATCACGCAGTTGTTGTTTTTTATTGGTTAGTAGTTGGCATATTAGCCAATTTTGATTACAATCAAATGAGCGAAAACGAACATTATAGAACTTGTTTCGAACATCTCAGGGGGATGCATGGAAACTAAAGACTTGATTGTAATCGGCGGCGGTATCAACGGCGCTGGTATCGCGGCAGATGCCGCTGGCCGTGGACTATCTGTATTGCTGCTTGAGGCTCAAGACTTAGCCAGTGCGACATCATCTGCGAGTTCAAAACTGATCCACGGTGGTTTACGTTATCTTGAGCATTACGAATTCCGCCTCGTCAGCGAAGCATTAGCTGAGCGTGAAGTATTATTAAAACTTGCGCCACATATCGCATTTCCAATGCGCTTCCGTCTGCCGCACCAACCTCATCTACGTCCAGCTTGGATGATCCGTATCGGTTTGTTCTTGTATGACCATTTAGGCAAACGTACCAGTTTACCGGGTAGTAAAGGATTGAAGTTTGGTCAAAATTCAGTGCTCAAACCTGAACTCAATAAAGGTTTCGAATATTCTGACTGCTGGGTCGATGATGCGCGTTTAGTTGTACTAAACGCTCAAGAAGTGGTACGTAAAAAAGGTGAAGTTCGTACGCGGACAAAAGTAACTAAAGCCTACCGTGAAAACGGCCTATGGGTTGTTGAGGCAGAAGACCTTCTGACTGGCACAAAAGAAACATGGCGAGCTAAAGGCTTAGTTAACGCGACAGGCCCATGGGTGAAAGAATTTTTTGACGATGGTTTGAAACTGAAATCACCTTATGGCATTCGCCTTATTAAAGGTAGCCATATTGTCGTACCACGTGCGCATGACGAGCCTCAAGCCTATATTTTACAAAACGAAGACAATCGTATTGTTTTCGTGATCCCTTGGATGGATGAATTCTCCATTATCGGTACGACCGATGTCGAATATAAAGGGGATCCAAAAGATGTGCGTATTGATGACAATGAAGTCGCTTATCTACTGAAAGTCTATAATGACCACTTCAAAAAACAGTTAAGCAAAGATGACATCGTATGGGATTACTCAGGCGTTCGCCCATTATGTGACGATGAGTCTGACTCTCCACAAGCCATTACTCGTGATTACACATTAGATATTCATGATGAAAATGGTCAAGCGCCATTGCTCTCTGTCTTTGGTGGTAAATTAACAACTTACCGTAAGTTAGCAGAAGCAGCGGTTGGGAAACTGGCGCCTTATTATCCAAATGCAGGTGCTGCATGGACTAAAAATGGTGTCTTGCCTGGTGGCGACATTGAAGGTTGTGATCGTGATGGTTACGCACGCTTACTCCGTCAACGTTATGATTGGTTACCTGAAGGCCTTGCACTACGTTTTGCGAGAACTTACGGCAGCCAAAGCAAACTCATCTTAGAGGGTGCAAACTCACTCACTGACCTAGGTGAAGCCTTTGGCCATAACCTGTATGAAGCAGAACTACGTTACTTAGTCGAGCATGAGTGGGTAACTGAATTAGATGATGCCATCTGGCGTCGTACCAAATTGGGCATGTGGCTGAATGAAAGTGAAAAACAGCGCATCGCACAATGGCTGGCAGAGCAAATGAAAGCGGCTCAACCAGTCACAATTGCGTCATAAGAAACAATTGTAAAAATCTCGTTGGCAATGCAGTCAAAGCCGGTCAGTTTATCGCTGACCGGCTTTTTCTTTTTTATGTCGTGAATATCATTGTATTTTATCAGTTGCTTAAAGCTATTTAGTCTGATTAAATAATGACGTTACTTTCCTTCAACCTCACTAAAGGTATTCCCCGACGATGATTTGAGATCTGCCAGAAAATGCTTACAGATACCTTAACGGTATAACTTTTTCTGATTTTGGCAGACAATAATCGTCCAGCCCCTCATTTCGTGAAATGAACGCACTATGTTGTATTGTCTGCCCCCTGTACTCAGGAGGTACACATGACGGTTGCTTGTCATTTCTCACAACTCAATATCGAATTTAACCAAAATGCGCTGTTTTCTCCTCTGAGCGGAACCTTGCAGTGCCAACAAAATGCACTCATTGGGAATAATGGCAAAGGAAAATCCGTATTAATGCGCCTGCTTGCCCAACAAATGATACCCACAACAGGTCATATCAATTGGATGATGCCTTTTATTCATGTAGAGCAGTTGACTCGCCTTGAAGGGAATTCTATTGCGGATGCTTTAGGCGTTAGTGCATTAGTCGATGCATTCACACGCGTCGATACAGGGAATGCGACGATGGAAGATTTTGAGCTATTAGACGATAAATGGCACCTACCCGCTGAGTGGCAAAGCTTGTTAGATTCGGCCAAATTACCCATTATGGTAGATGAGCCTATTAATCATCTTAGTGGTGGTGAACGCACACGCCTCGCGCTATGTCGTGCCTTCCTCCATAAAAATCATTTCTTACTCTTAGATGAACCCGATAACCATCTTGATCATGAAGGGCGTCAATGGTTAAGCAACAAGCTAGCTGAACATAAGGCTGGGTCTTTAGTGATCACCCATAGCCGCTCGTTACTGGGGCAGATGCAAACCATCTTTGAATTAACGGATAAAGGCCTACATGAGTACGGGGGGGATTTTGCGCTTTATGAGCAGCAAAAACAGTTTGCCATGGCCGCGATTGAAGCCAAAACAGAGCGACTCGATCACCAAATCCGCCAAGAAAAACGTCAACAGCACGTCACGATACAAAAAGCGGAACAGCGTCGTAAACAAGGTGAGAAAATTCGTTATAGCGGTTCCCAATCTCTGCTGTTATTGGATATGAAAACCAATCGTGCACAGAAAAGGCAATCCAATGTCGCTGAACGGCACCAACGTGTCATGAGTGATTTGCAAGGGCAATTACAGGAAACCCAAGATAAACAAATTCATAGCAAGCAACAAAAGATGACCCTAAATTACCAACCTGATGGCAGCAAAGTCACCCTTTTTGCTTCCCAATTGCAATTACCTTATGGGCATACCACGCCACTTTCCTTCACGGCCTATACGGGAGAACATTGGCACATTAAAGGACGCAACGGCAGTGGGAAATCGACCTTATTAAAAATATTATCAGGAGAAATGCGAGCCATATCAGGTGAATATCGAATCAATCCTGCATTTTGCTATCTTGATCAACATCTTAATTTATTGAATAAAGATTTACCCGCCGCCGAAGCGCTGCATAATTATCAACCTGCATTTACCATTGAACAATGGCGAACGCAATTGGGTATGTTAAGGATCAGAGGTGATAAATCACTGCAACCTATAAAGCATCTCAGTGGTGGTGAACAGCTAAAAACAACACTATTGGCTCTAACACATAGCCCTACTCCACCAGCCGTATTACTACTCGATGAACCGGATAACCATCTCGATTTAGATTCAAAGAACTTATTAGAGGGATTGCTCAGTGATTACAAGGGAACCTTATTTTTGGTGTCCCATGATGACACCTTTGTCGAGAACTGTGGGATCACAAATGAATTCGTGCTCTCAGATTAATAAGCGTGTAAGGCTGCCAACGGGCAGCCTATAAGCTTGTGGTTACTTAATGAATGTTTGTTTAACTCTTTCAGACACTAAAAAATAAGGTATCCAAATCAAACAATAAAAACTGCTATTTGCCACATTCATAATATAGCTATATTTAATTTCCAAACCAAAAACGCTAGGAAAGATAAAACGCGAGGCAATAATCATTACGATATAAAATAGCATAGAAATAATGAAAAGCAGCTTTGCACTTTTCCGCCATTTTAACGCGGCAATAAAAGTCCACAACAACAAGACAATCAATATGCCATGACTCATTTGTAGCAAATAAAAGGCCGTTGAAAATCCGCTGACATAAAAATCAGAATTGACATTAGTCGCAAGATGCCAAGCTAATTTGACTTGATTAATATCGAACAGCATCATCATGATGGTTTGATACAGCATATAAAACAAACCTATCGTAGGAAAAATAAGCCATCCACCAATTCCCTGAAGTGGTGCTTTCTGAGGAGCCGTTGAAGTCGCCGGCTGATTTACATCCATCTTATTAATAACCTTATTTCTTTTTATGACTTAGCGCTGTTTCTAGATATGATTTTAAGACCAGTGCCTGATTATGCTGCTTATCTTTAGCACTATACAGTAATGTCAGATTACCTTGCTGAGCTTTTTCGACCAGTGGTATCCATGCCGATGGATTATCATTCAGTTCCTGCTGATATCTTTCAACGAATTTATCAAACTGATCGGTGTTTTGATGAAACCACTTTCGCAGCTCATTAGACGGAGCCACTTCTTTTTTCCATTCATCATATTGCAAATCTGTTTTTTTAATTCCTCTTGGCCATAATCGGTCAATCAGCACACGATAACCATCGCTTGGTGAGACAGCATCATAAACTCTTTTACAGTCAATCATGCACCCTCTCGTTAGTCACTTTAATATTGACTGATGATTTAATTCACAAAGGTATTTTTTACCCTAACAGATTTCAAAAAATAAGGGATCCAAATAGCGCAGGCACTCATCGCACGAATAATATTTCTGGTGTCATCGTCATCGACAGGAACGGAAAGAAGCTCTTTCACAAGAATAACATCGGCAATGACTAAGACTAAAGAAAAGACATAAAAGAAAATAATGACTTTTATCGTTAATTTCTTTTTAGTAAAAAAGAGATAACATAAAAATAACAATGTTCCATAAACAATTATGTTACCCAGTACTTCAAAATAGATAAGCTCTTTGAACATTGGCATAAAAGAAGGAGAAAGAGGATCCGTTAAAAGTCCCCAATATTCAAATGTTGCCGCATATGAACGCCAAAATGTATAAGGGAGATAAAAAAGAGAAATAATGATCCCCAACATTGGTAATATCAACCACCCACCAAAGCCCGCGGGTTTAAGTTCCCTGTTATCGTTTAAAGGCGAATTAGGCGTATTTTGACTCAATACCTTATGATCATCGCGTTGTGTAGAGCGTTCTTCTAATTCATTCATCATCACATCCTTGCTTTTCATTTATAGACAACAAAAGCAGCTGAAGCGTAACTCATATTTGATTTAAATCTAACTCTTTTTTGCTAAGAGATCACCTTTGAAATTCAAATTTAAAATGCCAAAATGGTTTTGAATAATAAATGCAGCTTGCCTCCCTACATATGACAAAAATGACACCGATAAGGCCTATGTGATGCAAAAAATAACCACCCAACTACGTTTGCCTTCCCATTTTCGGGCAGATGATTTTTTTGCCTTCCATTTACGGGACCAACACAATATTGCAGAAATTGTTGAGGGAAACTTATTACGTAAAGGCATACTGTGGGATCGCTCCCCTGCTCAGCTGCTCATTGCTATTGATGGCAATCAAGCCACGATGAGTCTTGAAATAGATAAGGGGGAAACGCAACCTTGCGAACAAAAATTGGTTGAGGTAGGCAAGCACATGCTTGGATTACAACAAGCGGTCGAACAATTTGAAGCACAATATTTATCTCATCCCATTCTTGGTAAATTAATTCAACAACAACAAGGCCTGCGCATCTATCAATCGACTAGCCCATTTGAAGCTTTAATTTGGGCTATTATCGGTCAGCAAATTAGTGTTACTGCGGCAATCGCAATACGCCGGCGTTTTATTCAAGCCACAGGGTCTAGGCATTCATCTGGAATTTGGTGTTTTCCAGATGCACAACAAGTGACTGCGGTCGATGATCTGACACTACGGCAGACAGGGCTTTCGGCCAGTAAATTGACGGCGCTCAGAGCCCTATGTGCAGCGCTCTTAAATCATCACATCGACCTCACATCACCAATCAACGCTGAAGAGGTACAAAAATTATCCAGCCAACTGGTTAGCCTAAAAGGTATTGGCCCATGGACGGTAAGTTATGCCTTGTTACGTGGTTTTAATTATCTTGATGGCTCGTTGCATGGCGATGTTGCTGTTCGGCGCAACTTGCAATCACTACTTGGTATGGAAACGCAACCTACAGCGAAAGAAACTGAAAAATGGCTTGAGGAGTTCACTCCATGGCGTGCTTTAGTGGCAGCACACTTATGGCGTAGCCAATCTGCGGCAGGATATTAATGGCCTATAAATACCAACCAACCGGCTAAGGTTGGTTGGCTTAAACGGTCAATCTAACAGCAAAGCGATAGATGCATTAACGTATCCAGTTTGTCTTCGCGAGTTCAACAACTTCATCACCACGACCGCTTAAAATCGCCTTCAGCATATACAAACTAAAGCCTTTAGCTTCTTGCAGATTAATGGTTGGTGGCATAGAGAGCTCTTGTTTTGCAGTCACCACATCGACCACAACAGGGCCATCATGTGCAAATGCTTCTTTCAATGCCGCATCCACGTCTTCGCTTTTCTCAACACGAATTCCTTTGATACCGGCGGCGTTAGCCACAGCAGCAAAGTTAGGATTATGGAGGTCTGTACCTTCAGTTAAGAAGCCACCGACTTTCATCTCCATCGCAACAAAGCCCAAAACACTATTATTCAGAACGATCACTTTTACCGGTAAATTCATTTGCGCTAGCGATAACAGATCCCCCATCAACATACTAAAGCCACCGTCACCACTCATTGTAATGACCTGACGAGTTTTATCGACGGATTGGATCCCCATTGCCTGTGGCATTGCATTCGCCATTGAGCCATGGTTGAACGAACCAATTAAACGGCGCTTACCGTTCATTTTTAAATAACGTGCAGCCCAAACCGTTGGTGTACCGACGTCACACGTGAATACAGCATCATCATTTGCAAGTGCACTGATTCGACTAGCCAAATACTGTGGATGAATCACATCTTCATGCCCCGGTTTCGCTAGATCATCAAGGCCTTTACGAGCTTCTTGATAATGTTTTAATGCGCTATCTAAATGGTGGCGATCTTGTTTCACTGTTAAATGCGGCTGTAAGGCTGTCAAAGTCGCTTTAATATCACCGATCAATCCCATATCAATATGGCAATGAGAGCCTAAGCTGCCCGCATTGATATCGATCTGAATAATTTTAGCCCCTTGTGGGTAGAATGCGCGGTATGGAAATTGAGTGCCGAGTAAGACAACGGTATCCGCATTCATCATCGCATGGTAACCCGATGAGAAGCCAATGAGTCCTGTCATCCCAACGCTATATGGGTTATCCCACTCAATATGCTCTTTACCTCGCAAGGCATGTACGACAGGTGCCTTTAATGTTTCTGCGAGTTTAACCACTTCATCGTGTGCCCCTGCACATCCCGCACCACAGAATAGTGTAATATTTTCTGATTGATTCAGTGCATCCGCTAATTTAGCTATTTCAGACGTTTGTGGCATGATCAACGGAGCCTGCGGCTGATACCATGTATCATTAGCGGTTTCTGGTGCGTCACGTAGCGCGATATCACCAGGCAATACAATCACAGACACACCTTTTTCCAGAATTGCTTTACGCATAGCAATGCCAAGCACTTGGGGAAGCTGCTCAGGGTTAGAGATCATCTCACAGTAGTGGCTACATTCACGGAATAACTCTGTTGGGTGTGTTTCCTGAAAATAGTTGCTACCAATTTCGCTTGATGGGATATGTGCCGCAATTGCCAATACAGGTACACGGTTACGATGGCAATCATACAAACCATTAATCAGGTGCATATTACCGGGTCCACATGAACCTGCACAAACTGTAAGGTTACCAGTCATTTGTGCTTCAGCACCCGCTGCAAATGCCGCAACCTCTTCGTGACGAGTGCCTAACCATTCAATTGTGCCAAGACGGCGTAAGCTATCACTTAAACCATTCAGTGAATCACCAGTAACGCCCCAAATACGCTTAACACCTGCATTTTCTAGGACCTTCGCGACATAGGATGCAACAGTCTGTTTTTTCATAATGGCACTCTTTTAAGTCAGATTAAGTTAAAATCACTCACAACAAGTCAAAATCATGCTCGCTGTGACACTTCATCATTATTAAACCAATGTATATTTACTTAACTTAGTGTAACTAATTAAATCTGCTGTTCATACCAGCGAAAACCCATCGCTAGTAAGAACAGGATAATCATCCACTAATATCAAAAGAAGAGTCTGGATACAGAATAAATTAAATATAGCGAAAAGATGAAATAACAAAAATAAACCGTATTAACAATAACTTAACAACAAATCGAAATAAGATTATATAAGGTTCCTATTGGCTATCATCACGAATTGAAAACAGCCCCTTAGTCATCCTAAAAATAAAATGCCCCTTCACTTTTCATTTTGCTGGGAATTATTGAAACATGAATATTATCGACGATTGCCACAATGGTCATGATACTGCAATATTCCAGCAATATTCATTCAACTTAATGTAGAATAAGCAGACTGATAATATATAAGCTGAATCATTCAGGGTGGTCAAAAGGACCACTCACTGTGACACAAATAGAAAGAACAGCTAGTCACGCTTTTTATCTTTATACCATTTTCCTATCAGCTCATTATTCAACGCAATAACCTGCCAAATAATCAGATAACCCTGAAGGTATTTTAACGGGCTTTTGTTTTCAACACAGAATGATTGATGTCGGCTTATATCAGGATTTTATTATCTGCAAATGGAAGGCGAAAAACCGTATATAACAAAGTCGAATTCACACTTATTTTTTCTTTAAAAAACAACAATATAAATATCATCCCTAATTAAGCACTCATTGCGAGATTAAAAAGTCAATAACGCCACAAAAAGTAGCATAAAAGACTAACGTTTTACATTTATTCGATATTATTGTATTATTAGTCGCTATGTAAGGTTACCTAAAGGTACATGTTTTGCTTTATTTAAAAAATACACAACAACAAAATAACTCGCTATTCTTTCCGCTTCTTCGTTCGTCTCTTCACAATTATTAGCGGTGATTTTCCCCTAATTGTCTTAGTAATCGGATATAACACGCTATTCATATTGATGATTTCTACAGGTGATTAATAAAATATTTATGCATTCTATAGATAACGACTATTCTAATATAACAGTCTCTCTGTTTATCTTACCCAAGTTAGCTGTAGAGATATGGACGCCACACACATCATGAATGCAGTTCCTTATGTTCCGAGATTCAGATAAGAGGATGGTTCCATGAAATTCAGAAAGAAAAAAGAAAAACCATTAAATATTAATGATATTACTATCATTGATGATGGGAAATTGAAAAAAGCCATTACAGCGGCTTCGCTGGGTAATGCGATGGAGTGGTTTGATTTTGGTGTATATGGCTTCTTAGCTTATGTACTTGGTCAAGTTTTCTTCCCTGGCGCATCACCGAGCGTTCAGATGATTGCCGCATTGGCAACGTTTTCCGTGCCTTTTCTCGTTAGGCCTTTAGGTGGTATTGTTTTCGGGATCTTAGGTGATAAATACGGCCGACAAAAAGTCTTGGCGATCACCATTATTATTATGTCGATCAGTACGTTCGCGATTGGTTTGATCCCATCCTATGAAAGTATTGGTATTTGGGCTCCTATTCTGCTGCTGTTAGCGAAACTCGCTCAAGGCTTCTCCGTTGGTGGAGAATATTCAGGTGCAGCCATCTTTGTTGCCGAATATTCACCCGACCGAAAACGCGGCTTTATGGGAAGTTGGTTAGACTTTGGTTCTATTGCTGGCTTCGTATTAGGGGCTGGTGTCGTCGTCCTGATTTCGAGCATTGTCGGAGAAGAAAATTTTCATGATTGGGGCTGGAGAATTCCATTCTTCTTAGCATTGCCACTGGGTATCATTGGGTTATATTTGCGTCATGCGCTTGAAGAGACGCCAGCATTCCAACAACATGTTGAAACACTGGAAAAACAAGATAAAGCCAATATTCAAAACCCACCAAAAGTGTCTTTCCGTGAAGTGGTAACAAAGTACTGGAAGAGCTTAATGATCTGTGTGGGGCTGGTTATCGCAACTAACGTGACTTACTATATGTTGCTGACCTATATGCCAAGTTACTTATCGCATAACATGAATTATTCAGCTGACCATGGTGTGCTTATCATTATTGCAATTATGATTGGTATGTTATTTGTTCAGCCTATTATTGGCTTAACCAGCGATAAAATAGGTCGTCGCCCATTTGTGATTGCGGGAAGCTTAGGCCTGATTATTTTAGCCTATCCGGCCTTTATGCTGATTGACAGCGGTTCTGTGGGTTTGATCTTCGTTGGTTTACTGATTTTAGCCGTTTTACTTAATTGTTTTACTGGCGTGATGGCGTCTATTTTACCCGCCATTTTCCCAACTCATATTCGTTACAGTGCTCTCGCGATCGCATTTAATATCTCGGTATTGATTGCCGGTGCGACACCAACCGTCGCGGCTTGGTTAGTTGAATCCACCAACAACCTGTATATGCCAGCCTTTTATTTGATGGTTATCGCGCTGATAGGCTTGTACACTGGGATTAAAATGCCAGAAACAGCAAATAAACCACTGAGAGGCGCGACACCGGCTGCATCAGATAAGGCTGAAGCAAAAGAAATCTTAAGTGAGCACTATGACAATATTGAACAGAAGGTTGAAGATATTGAACAACAGATTGCAGAACTTGAGAAAAAACGCCAATCGTTAATTAATCAGCACCCTAAATTAGACTAAGTCTATGTAAGGCAAAGGAGCAGAAGATGGTCAAGAAACAGGCTTGTCATTTGGTCTGGTTTCGTCATGATCTGAGAGTCACCGATAATAAAGCCCTGTCTTCTGCTTGTGCTGATCCCGAGGCTAAAGTGCTCGCCTTGTTTACTGCAACACCGGAACAATGGCGGGCACATGACCTTTCTTCCCGACAAATCACGTTCTTACACCAAAATCTGCTTGCGCTACGCGACTCACTGGCGAAGCTAGGCATCCCCTTGATTTGTCAGACAGTCGCTGATTTTTCAAGTGCAGCACACTGGGTCGTCGAGTTTGCACAACAGCAACAGGCCGATCACCTCTATTTCAACCGTCAATATGAATTGAACGAACGTAAGCGCGATGAATGGTTGTTAAAACAAACATTACCTTTTCATGTCCACACGTTCGATGACGCACTCTTATTACCACCTCAATCAATCACCAATCAAAAAGGTGAAATGTATCAGGTATACACACCTTTTCGCCGAGCCTTTATTAGTCAGTTGATAACGGCGGATTTTCGCTCTTTGGCAGCCCCTAAGCCAAGAGATAACGCACTGAAGCTCCAGACGCTATCACAACCCCTGTTTGAGCATCACGCGGTGGATATTGCGCCCCATTTTCCGGCTGGAGAAGCTGCTGCATTGCAGCAACTACGGCAATTTTGCCGTACTAAGGTCCAACACTATCAGCAACAGCGTGATATTCCTGCTATTGATGGAACCAGCCAATTATCGCCTTACTTAGCGATAGGTGTTCTCTCACCACGACAATGTTTAAATCGATTGCTTGCTGAAAACCCGCATGTTTTCGATTCACCTGATAGTGGTGCATTTACATGGCTCAATGAACTGATATGGCGTGAGTTTTATCATCATTTATTGGTCGCATTCCCCCGCTTGTGCCGCCACCAGCCTTTTATTGAGTGGACAACATATATTCAGTGGAACACGAACAATACGGACCTAAATGCATGGCAAAATGGACAAACAGGCTATCCTATCGTCGATGCCGCAATGCGTCAGCTTAACGCCACCGGTTGGATGCATAATCGCCTAAGAATGATCACTGCTAGCTTTTTAGTGAAAGATTTGCTCATAGACTGGCGCCTTGGTGAGCGATACTTTATGCAACAACTGATTGATGGCACGCTTGCCGCCAATAATGGTGGTTGGCAATGGTCAGCGTCCACGGGGACAGATGCGCAACCATGGTTCCGTATCTTTAATCCGACAACACAAGGAAAGAAATTTGACCCTCAGGGTGAATTTATTCGCCAGTGGTTACCCGAATTAGGTTCAGTACCGGACAAATATATTCATACTCCTCATGAGTGGGCTGAGGCGAATAACCTAACCTTAGACTATCCTGCCCCCATTGTTGATCACAAACAGGCTCGTTTAGCCACTCTAGCGGCTTTCGAGGCAGGAAAAAATGACAGTATAAAAACCATTAATGATCAAAGTAATAATTTAAGTTAAGGATTATACTGTTCAATAATTAATAAAATAAAAAATTCAAATAGGAGTCGTTATGCCGGTGATTTTACAAGTGGACTTTCCTTACCAAGGCCCTTGGGGACAGGACATGGCCAATGCGATGGAAACGTTAGCCAAATCGATCAATGAGGAGCCAGGATTCATTTGGAAAATATGGACAGAAAACCCCGCAACACAGCAAGCTGGCGGTATTTACTTGTTTAACTCACAAGAACAGGCGCAAGCCTACTTAGAAAAACACAGCGCACGATTAAAATCATTTGGCGTGCCTGAAGTAAGAGGTGAGATTTTTGCTGTCAATCATGCGCTTAGCCAACTCAACCAAGCGCAATTTATTACCAAGTCATTCATGGACGTAAACATTCAAACAGCATAACATCGGAGGTGAAAGAACCATTTTCTTGTACCATAAAATAGTTCTTTGCCTCATCACTGAGTGTCATTTGGTATTGACGGATTGCGTCAACTAACGGCGGCGGTGTCCTCATCCGTTCCACCCAACTGGTAAACTCCAATTCAAGACGAAAACTTTTCACCGTACGTACAAACAACTGTGCATGATTAAACATCGCAGTCCATTCACCAACAGAGTAATCACGAATATGTGAGGTATCACGTAATACTTCAACGGTTTGTAAGTAAATATCTAATAGTGGATGCCCCGGTGAAACAACATCAATAAACACCGCTCGGCCACCTTGCTTTAAGAC
Source organism: Providencia sp. PROV080 (assembly GCF_033688105.1). Taxonomy (NCBI): domain Bacteria; kingdom Pseudomonadati; phylum Pseudomonadota; class Gammaproteobacteria; order Enterobacterales; family Morganellaceae; genus Providencia; species Providencia sp. PROV080. The sequence continues at coordinate 248,886 of NZ_CP096346.1, read as the reverse complement.
ACGATGCACTTCACGCAAAGCTCGACCAACATCATGCCAATGGTGCGCGGAATAACGACTAATAACAATATCAAAACGATTATCCTCGAAAGGCAATGACTCTACCGTTCCCTGACATGTTTTAATATTATGCAGTGCCCGTTCTTGGGCTGTCGCCGCGACAACAGAAAGCATGGAATCCGACAAATCATAGGCAGTGACAGAGTCCACAAAAGGCGCAACCGAAAAACTGGCATGCCCAGCACCACAGCCAAGATCGAGAACAGTTGCCTCAGCGTTTTCCTGAAGCAACTGCTGTAAGGCGTGTAAATCTTCGCCTTGTGCATGCACTTGGCTCGTTAAATAAGCAGCCGCTTGCTCGTCAAATTGTTGGTATACCGATTGATGATGTGTCTTCATATGATCCCCTATTATTTTTATGGCGGTTTTTTCCATCAAAACAGAAAATCAATAAAAAGACACGCATTTCATCCTTCATGCCAAATCTACTGTGCGAAATCCCCTTCTCGACGTTCAACCAATGTTAGAATGCTATACAAGGCAACCGCGGCGTTATTTTGATTAAACACTTGAACATCCCATTCAACCACACCATTTGGCTTATCCTCCGCCGTTTTTTGTGCCTTTTTAATTTTCTTCTTACAGGTTAAACGTACTTGAATTGTATCTCCGATTTTGACTGGCTCAATAAAGCGTAGGTTTTCCATCCCATAGTTGGCAATCACTGGGCCAACAGCAGCATCGACAAATAAACCTGCCGCCGCCGATACGACAAAATAACCATGAGCGACACGTTCACCAAACAAGGACTGTGCCGCACCAATTTTATCCATATGCGCATAAAAATGGTCGCCACTTAAACACGCAAAGTTGACTAGGTCGGCTTCTGATACCGTACGTCTCGCTGTCAGTAAAGTATCGCCAATCACTAAATCCTCAAAATACTTCCTAAAGGGGTGTACAGGGTCGGTAATAACATCCGAGCCACGGACCCACTGCTTCGTGATTGAGGTCAGCATGGACGGGCTGCCTTGAATCGCTGTTCGCTGCATATAATGTTTTACTGCTCTTAGTCCTCCGAGTTCTTCTCCACCCCCCGCACGCCCTGGGCCACCATGAACTAATAGAGGTAATGGGGAGCCATGTCCGGTCGATTCAGCTGCCGCCGCTTCATTTAACACCAACATTCGGCCATGCGCTCTCGCACTCTTGCGAATAACATCTTGAGCTACCAATGAATCTGCCGTCACTAAGGTTCCCGCAAGGCTTCCGCCTCCCATAATGGCTAACTCAACCGCCTGTTCACTGGTTTCATAACCAATCAGTGTTGCTACCGGCCCAAACGCTTCTGTTTCATGTACCGCTTGATGAGTGTAGGGATCCGCACAATACAGTAATGTCGGTGGGTAAAACGCGCCTTTTTGGCTATCAGCCCCTATAACATCTAGGTTTTCCATACTCCCACCACACAGCAACTCACAACCATTTTGCTGCAAGTACATGACTTTTTGGTGTACATCTTCACGCTGTTCCAGATTGATTAACGCCCCCATGCGAACGCCCTCAACAGCCGGATCCCCCATCGTTACCCCTGATAAACGCTGTAATAAGGCCTGTTTAACCGCTTCTAATTGTGTTTTTGGCACAAGGATACGTCGAATTGCCGTACATTTTTGGCCCGCCTTTACCGTCATTTCTCGCGTCACTTCTTTAATAAATAGTGGAAATTCAGGTTGCTGTGCGGTCACATCTACACCAAGAATGGCGCAGTTCAGCGAATCCGCCTCCATAGTAAAAGGTATTGATTTTTCACGTAGTCGAGGATGTGATTTTAATTTTTGTCCTGTTGCTGCCGAGCCTGTGAATGTCACCACATCTTCAAAATCTAAATGTTCAAACATATCACCAACACCGCCACAAATTAGCTGAATCGCCCCTTCAGGCACTAAGCCACTCTCAACAATTAAACGAACCATTGCATGTGTCACTTGTGCTGAAGCAGTCGCAGGTTTAATAATCGCTGGCATACCTGCTAACCATGTTGGCGCTAATTTTTCTAGCATCCCCCAACACGGGAAGTTAAAGGCATTGATATGCAGTGCGACACCATGGCGAGACGTTAAAATATGCCGCGCAATAAACTGCCCTTGTTTCGATAATGGGATCATGTCATCTTCAGGCCAAAGGGTATCATCCGGTAATTCTCGATTTGCCAATCCAGCAAAGGAAAATAACGTCGCAATTCCCCCTTCGATATCGACCCAACTATCCGCCTTAGTCGCTCCTGTTTGCGCTGAGATTTCATAAAGAGATGCTTTATGCGCTAACAAATGTTTTGCTACTGCCTTTAACATCTGCCCACGCTGCTGAAATGTCATAGCAGATAAGGCATCACCCCCTTTTTTGCGCCCATAATCAAGGCAATCAACTAAAGGCAAACCCTCTGTCGTGACCTCATATAACGCCTGCCCAGTCAACGCATGGTAAATTTTGCGGCCTTCACCTTCACCATATAACCACTTCCCCGTTATATAACTCGTTAATTGCTGCATGACATCTCTCCAAATAAAAACAAACAAAAATAGACATATTATAAATATGTATCACAACATCAATGATAGACGCCACTTGAAATTTAACAAATCAAAAACAAATCAGATCAAAAATCCATGAAAAAACAAAAACCACACAAAAGACAATAAATTTAACTATATGTTTATCAACAATAAAATAAAATCAACTGTGAAGCCCATCGCAAAAGAAGAATAAACAGCATTGATTTTATTGTTAACGATTCCTAGCATTAATGTTAAATATTTATGATTCATTTTTTATTTTTAAATGATTTAATTCGAATCACTTGGATGAAGAAAACAATGAATGAGCAAAATCAGGCAAACTTCGAGGCCAAAATCGAAGCCGACATTAACATTGAGCCAAAAGATTGGATGCCCGATGCTTACAGGCAAAATCTGATCCGCCAAGTGGGACAGCATGCACACTCAGAAGTGATTGGTATGTTGCCTGAAGCGAATTGGTTAACTCGCGCCCCCACATTGCGGCGTAAGGCCATTTTATTAGCAAAAATTCAAGACGAAGCGGGACACGGCCTTTACCTATATAGCGCCGCGGAAACCTTGGGATGTTCACGCCAAGATATCTATCAAAAGATGCTCGACGGCAAAATGAAATACTCATCAATCTTCAATTATCCCACCCTGAACTGGGCAGATGTCGGCGTCATTGGCTGGCTGGTTGATGGTGCGGCCATTGTTAACCAAGTTGCGCTATGTCGAGCATCATACGGCCCTTACGCACGCGCCATGGTGAAAATTTGTAAAGAAGAAAGTTTCCATCAACGCCAAGGTTATGAAGCCGTCACCGTACTGGCCAACGGAACTGCCGAACAAAAAGCCATGCTGCAAGATGCAATTAATCGCTTTTGGTGGCCAGTTCTCATGATGTTCGGCCCTAATGACAGCGACTCCCCACACAGTGCACAGAGTATGGCGTGGAAAATCAAAAGATTTAGTAACGATGAGCTACGCCAGAAATTTGTTGATAACACGGTGCCACAAGTCGAAGCCCTCGGTATGACCATTCCTGACCCTGATCTGCAATGGGATGAGGCGCTTGGGCATTATCGTTTCGGTGAAATCAATTGGGAAGAGTTCTATCAAGTGATCAAAGGCGAAGGGATCTGTAATTACGAACGTGTTAATGCCAAGCGTAAGGCTTGGGAAGATGGCGCATGGGTGCGTGAAGGTGCCATGGCACACAGCCAAAAACGCAAAGCTGTTAAGTCTGCTGCTTAGTACAAAATAAAAAAGGAAAAGATCATGAGCAATCAAGATTGGCCATTATATGAAGTTTTTGTTCGTAGCAAACAAGGGCTTGCACATCGTCATGTCGGAAGCCTACATGCCGCAGATGACCAAATGGCTCTCGAAAATGCACGGGATGCTTACACTCGCCGTAGTGAAGGATGCTCCGTCTGGGTCGTAAAAGCCACACACCTTATCGCCTCACAACCTGAAGATAAGAGCGCCTTCTTTGATCCCGCTGATAGCAAAATTTATCGCCACCCGACTTTTTACACCATCCCTGATGGTATCAAGAATATGTGAGGTGACGGATATGAACCAACATGAAGTACTCAAACAATATGTTTTAAGGCAAGGCGATACATCATTGATTCTTGCGCAACGTTTATGTGAATGGTGCGGTCATGCCCCAGAACTGGAAATCGACCTCGCATTATCTAACATTGGGCTCGATTTATTGGGCCAAGCGAGAAACTTTTTAGCATACGCCGCCACCCTATCAGACGATAAATTCGATGATGAAGACAAAATTGCCTTCCACCGAGATGAACGTGAGTTCTGCAACCTACTGTTGGTTGAACAGCCTAATGGAGGCTTCAACGACACGTTAGTGCGCCAATTTTTTATGGATGCCTATCATGTTCCTCTGTACCAAGCCTTAATTCACAGTAGGGACGAGCAGCTATCCGCGATTGCTGAAAAATCGTTAAAAGAAGTGCTTTATCACTTGCGATTCAGCAGTAACTGGATGATCCGTTTAGGCGACGGTAGCGAAGTGAGTCACCAAAAAATTCAACAATCCGTCAACCAATTATGGCGATTTACAGGTGAATTATTTCATGCAGATGACATTGAAATTGCGTTAGCCAAAACGGGAATAGCGGTCGATCCTCGCACATTACATGAACAATGGCTCGCGACAGTCACTGACATTTTCGATCAGGCAACCCTGAGCATTCCAGATCAAAATGCCTACCGTTTAGGTGGCAAACAAGGTCTTCACACCGAGCATTTGGGCATCCTTCTCACCGAACTACAGTTTGTCCAGCGTGCTTACCCAAATTGTGAGTGGTGATGTAATGGAACAGAGTATGCAAATTGGAGGACTACAACCTCCACAAATTCATCAGATCTGGCAGCAATTGCATCAAATACCCGATCCTGAGTTACCTGCACTCTCCATTACTGATCTCGGCATGATCCGCAATGTTGTTGCGACTTCCCACGGATGGAAAGTCATGTTTACACCGACCTATTCCGGTTGCCCAGCAACAGAATTTTTAATCAACGAAATTAAAACCGTTTTAGCGCATGCAGGATTTGCCAATGTAGAAATCGATGTAGTGCTAACACCCGCTTGGACAACAGATTGGATGAACCAAGATGCCAAACAACGTTTACGTGAATTTGGTATCGCGCCCCCCGCAGGAAAATCCTGTGAACATCCTGAAAAATCGGGGCCAATCTGCTGCCCACGCTGTAACAGCCAACAGACAGAAAAAATTAGCGAATTCGGTTCTACAGCCTGTAAAGCGTTATATCGCTGTCTCGAATGCTTTGAACCTTTTGATTATTTTAAATGTATTTAAGGGCACACTCATGACTGTATTTCATCGTTTAAGTATTGCCGCTATTGAACGTGACACCGCAGATGCGGTTGCTGTGACCTTTAGTGTCCCTGACGAATTACGCGAACAGTACCGTTACCACCCAGGCCAGCATTTAACCCTCAAAGCGTTAGTTAATGGCGAGGATTTACGCCGCTGCTACTCCATTTGCAGTGCCCCCGATGAGGGCGTTTTAAAAATTGGGGTGAAAGCGATTCATGAAGGGCGTTTTTCCAATTTCATTAATCAGCAACTTCATGTTGGTGACTGCCTTGATGTGATGATTCCACAAGGAAAATTTGGTTATTTACCTAAAGTGACCACCCAAGCTCGTTACCTTGCCGTTGCAGCGGGTTCAGGGATTACCCCCCTTTTATCGATCATTAAATCAACATTACAAACCGAACCAAACAGCCGTTTTACCTTAATTTATGGTAATAAAAATAGCCGTTCCGTGATGTTTAAAGAAAGCATTGCTGATCTTAAAAACCAATATGCCGAACGATTCCAAGTGCTCTACTTGTTCAGCCAAGAGCAACAAGATAGCCAGCTGCTCAGTGGCCGAATCAATAAGCCCCAATTAGTTGCATTAGGTAAAACATTACTTAACTTTCAACAATTTGATCGCGCTTTTGTCTGTGGTCCAGAGGCTATGATGGATGATGTTCAGTCGGCATTATCAGAATGTGGCATGAAACCAGAGCATATCCATAGCGAACGTTTCAATACCTCTAATATGAAGTTTCGCCCATCTGCCGCTTTATCGACAGACAGCCGCCAAGTCAGCATTCACCTTGATGGTCGCACCATGACAATCAATATGGACAGTCAAGACGATAGTATTCTCGACGCCGCGCTACGCCAAGGCGCAGACTTACCTTACGCCTGTAAAGGTGGGGTTTGCGCAACGTGCAAATGCAAGCTTAAATCTGGCGACGTTGAAATGGGTGTCAATTATAGCCTTGAACCCGATCAAATCGCGGACGGCTACATTCTTAGCTGCCAAGCGTGGCCGAAAGGCGATGGCGTCGTTCTCGACTTTGATGTGTAGGGGGCCATATGCAAACTGATTGGATCCTAAGCCATACAGCACACCGCGTTTTAACGTTGACGCTAAATCGACCTGAAGTTCGTAATGCCCTGAGCACCGATTGCCTTGAGCTACTGGTCGAACATTTAGAACATGCCGATAGAGACCCGCAAATAGGGGCGATCGTTATTACGGGCAACCCACGTTTTTTTGCCGCGGGTGCCGACCTTAAAGAGCTTCAACAACAAACTGTTGCAACCGCCATTACCGATAAACGACCTTTAGTTTGGCGTCGGTTTTCTCAGATATCCAAACCGATAGTGACCGCTGTAAACGGTTATGCCCTCGGGGCAGGTTTCGAGTTAGTGCTAGCCAGTGATGTCGTGATTGCCGGTGAAACGGCCCGCTTTGGCCTGCCAGAAATCACTCTCGGGTTAATACCTGGTGCAGGGGGAACGCAGCGCTTAATTAAGAGTGTTGGTAAATCCCTAGCAATGCAAATGGTCCTCACCGGAGAGGCGATCAACGCACATCGCGCCTTACAAGCTGGGTTAATTAGCCAAATCTGTGTAGATGGGCTGACCCTTGAATATGCACAAAAGCTTGCGCAACGCATTGCAAACCATGCACCACTCGCGGTGAAAGCCGCTAAAGCAGCCATTAATTCCGCTCAAGAAATATCACTGACTGATGGTTTACAGCTTGAGCGCCAATATTTTGTCGGCTTAGCAGGTACTGATGACCGACGAGAAGGTATTGCAGCCTTCTTTGAAAAACGACAGCCGAAATTTACAGGACAATAAAATGCCAAACAGCCCAAGCATACTGACCACATTGGAAAATGGCGTGTTCACCATCACATTGAACCGTCCTGATAGGCTTAATAGCTTTAATGATGAAATGCACCACCAGCTAAGTGATGCCATAAAAATTGCTGAACGTGATGACACCGTACGCTGTTTAGTGATTACAGGCGCAGGCCGGGGTTTCTGTGCTGGACAAGATCTAAACGATCGTAATGTCTCCGTAGGCGCCGAAGCTCCTGATTTAGGTTATTCCGTTGAGACTTTTTATAACCCACTGATCCGTCGGCTAACCCGCTTACCCAAACCGATTATCTGTGCAGTTAATGGTGTTGCGGCTGGCGCCGGTGCTGCTATTGCTTTAGCAGGAGATATCGTTATTGCCGCCAAGAATGCCAGTTTTATTCAATCATTCTGTCGTTTAGGGCTCGTTCCTGATTCAGGTGGTAGCTGGTTTTTACCGCACCTAGCTGGACATGCGAGAGCGATGGGAATGGCATTATTAGGCGACAAAATCAGTGCGGAGCAAGCGCTACAGTGGGGCATGATCTGGCAAGTGACAGAAAATGAAGACCTGTCCGCCACCGTCAATAAATTAGCTCAGCACCTCGCAACACAGCCTACTTACGGCTTAGGGCTAATTAAAAAAGCGATCTACAGCGCGGCAACCAACACCTTAGATCAACAGCTAGACCTTGAACGCGACTTACAACGTTTAGGTGGTCGTAGTGAAGACTATCGTGAAGGAGTCGATGCCTTTTTGAATAAACGCGAACCTAAATTTAAAGGACGCTGATATGACACTTATACTCAACACCGTGGCTGTCATTGGTGCTGGTACTATGGGTATCGGCATCGCACAGGTCGCTGCGAGCTGTGGACATACCGTACTGTTATTTGACATCAACCCGCAAGCGCTGGAGCAAGCAAAGCACTCGTTGACTGAACGCCTAAATAAACGCGTTCAACAAGGCAAAGCTGATGCACAAGCCACCAAACAATTGCTTGCGCGTATCACGCTCGTTAATACTATGGCCGAATTAGCGCCAGCTCAATTGGTCATTGAAGCTGTCGCCGAAAAATTAGCGATAAAACAGTCGATTTTTAGCGAATTAGAAGCGATTTGTCAGAAAAACACCCTATTTGCCAGTAATACATCATCACTCTCCATTACTGCCATCGCCAGCCAACTCAAATACCCAGAGCGCTTTGCTGGACTGCATTTTTTTAATCCTGCGCCTATCATGAAACTGGTTGAAGTGATACGAGGACGAGAAACATCCAACACGGTCATTGAACAGCTCAAAAGTTTAGCGTTATCATGGGGAAAAACACCGGTTATATGCCGTTCAACACCGGGTTTTATCGTTAATCGCGTTGCTCGTCCTTTCTATGCGGAAACAATGCGTGCACTTGAAGAGCAAGTCGGTGATCCGCCAACACTCGATAGTGTTGTACGCGATGCCGGTGGATTTTCAATGGGGCCATTACAATTGACCGACCTCATCGGTCATGATGTCAACTATGCAGTGACAGACTCTATTTTCCAAGCATTCGGCTATGATCCTCGCTTTCAAACCTCCTTTGAACAATTAGAGTTGGTACAAGCGGGCCATTTAGGTCGAAAAACCGGTCGTGGCTTCTATCATTACGATGAAAATAAACCTTTAACTCAAGCGACAATCGCCGAGAAAGTCATTTTACCGCATGCACCGGCAGTGACAGCACACGGCAATTGGCAAAGTTTCCCTGAATTTGCGCAATTATTAAAGCAAAACGGGATCCCTCTCGAAGAATCTAAAATAGATAACCCTAATCCGCCCACTCTTTTCGTTAACAATGTTATTGTCATGTTAACGAATGGTGAATTAACTTCTGTGCGCGCGCAAAAAATGAACCAAAGCATGGTGCAATTTGATTTATCGGCTGACTATGCCAAAGCAACCACTATCGCGATAAGTTGTGCAGTGCAAAACAGCGTCCAAGACAACCAAAATGTCATTGCCTTTTTTCAATCGCTAAACAAGGACGTCATTGTGTTACCTGATTACCCCGGTCTACTGACCATGCGAACCGTTGCCATGCTATGCAATGAGGCTTTAGACGTTGTTAACAAAGGGATCGCAACCCCTGAAGATACCGATAATGCCATGCGCTATGGGGTTAATTATCCTAAAGGCCCTCTCGCTTGGGGGACTGAATTGGGCTGGCAGCATATTCTTCATACTCTTGAGCAACTCTCACAGTTTTATGCCGATGGCCGTTATCGAGCCAATCCCTTACTACGACAACTCGTTGCTGGAACGCGCAGGTTAGACGCTAAGGAGATTCAATGAATTCTCAAATCACCATGACATTAGCCCAGCAATCAGCAGAGATTATGTACCGTGATGATGCATGCGCAAAAGCAATGGGCATGACGATAGAACACGTTTCTGAAGGAGAAGCTCAGCTCTCTATGACTGTTTCATCACACATGTTAAATGGGCATAAAACTTGCCATGGTGGGCAGCTATTTAGTCTCGCTGATACCGCCTTTGCTTATGCCTGCAACAGCCATGGTCTTGCTGCGGTAGCCTCAAGTTGCTCTATTGATTTTATCCGGCCGGCCTTTGAAGGCGACAAGCTAACTGCCATTGCTCACGTAAAGCATCAAGGCAAACGGACAGGCTTCTATGAAGTCGAAATTATCAACCAACAAGGAAAAACCTTAGCGTGGTTTTATGGGCGAGCACATCGCCTAGGTCATCGTTTAACAGGAGAAGCATGATGAAAGATGCCTTTATTTGTGATGGTATCAGAACCCCAATTGGCCGTTATGGTGGTGCTCTGTCCTCTGTGCGCCCTGATGACCTTGCGGTCTTCCCCTTAAAGGCCCTAATGGAAAGGCATCCACAATTAGATTGGTCTATCACCGATGACATTATCTTAGGCTGTGCCAATCAGGCGGGAGAAGATAATCGCAATGTCGCGAGAATGGCGGGCTTATTGGCGGGTCTACCGTTATCGATTTCTGGAACAACAATCAATCGTCTCTGTGGTTCAGGGCTTGATGCAATTGCGTTCGCGGCAAGAAGTATCAAAGCTGGCGAAGCGGGTCTGATGATTGCTGGTGGCGTAGAGTCAATGAGTCGCGCCCCTTTTGTCATGGGAAAATCAGAGTCTGCCTTTTCGAGACAGGCTCAAATATTCGATACTACTATCGGCTGGCGCTTTATCAACCCTCTCATGGACCAACAGTTTTCAACACATTCGATGCCCGAAACAGCAGAAAACGTTGCTGAGAAATACCAAATTAGCCGAACAGATCAAGATGTGTTTGCCTTACGTAGCCAGCAACGTACTGAACAAGCACGTCAAAAAGGTGTGTTTGCGCAAGAAATCGTACCGGTCACGATTAAGCACCGCAAAGGCGATATTACCATCACCACCGATGAACACCCTCGCCCAGAAACGACAATTGAGCAATTACAAAAACTTAAAACACCTTTTCGTGAAAATGGTTCCGTGACCGCGGGTAATGCCTCTGGCGTTAATGACGGTGCAGCCGCATTAATAATTGCCTCACAAGAGGTCGCTAAAGCCCAGGGCTTAACCCCTAGAGCGCGCATTATTGCGACTGCAACCTGTGGTGTTGAACCTAGATTTATGGGGATCGGACCATTACCTGCCACCCAAAAAGTTCTCAAAATGGCAGGACTGACTATCGAACAAATGGATGTCATTGAACTTAATGAAGCTTTTGCGGCACAAGCGCTTGCCGTACTCAGAGGATTAGGCCTACCGGATGATGCACCACAAGTTAACCCAAATGGTGGCGCTATTTCATTAGGGCACCCTCTTGGTATGAGTGGCGCAAGACTCGCGATCACCGCCACCAATGAGTTACATCGCCGACAAGGACGTTTTGCCCTATGCACCATGTGTATTGGTGTCGGTCAAGGGATCGCCATGATTATTGAACGAGTTTAAGTAACTAGTTTACCTAAAGTCATACAAATTCAATCAGATAGATGATAGGTAGAAACATAAAAAACAGCCTGAAACCCTACACCTGCTCAGGCTAATACTGCGCTCACTTTAAGTTTTTAAGTATATATCGTCCTGACTCGGTAATACGCCATTAAGGACTTAAAGCCTGCAGATATCAATAATTATAAGGACTAGCAAATATGAGCACACTACCCCATACTCAGCAACACATGATTAATCCAATTGAGTTTGCTTCAAGAGATGAAATCGAGGCATTGCAACTCTCTAGACTGAAGTGGACACTCACTCACGCTTACGAGAATGTGCCAATGTATCGCAAAAAATTTGATGCTGCGGGCGTTCATCCTGATGATTTCAAGCAACTCAGTGATATCGAAAAATTCCCTTATACGACAAAACAAGATTTACGTGAAAATTATCCATTTGATACCTTTGCTGTACCGATGGATCAAATCATCCGTATCCATGCATCGTCAGGTACGACAGGACGCCCAACTGTTGTCGGTTACACACAACAAGATATTGATAACTGGGCGGACCTCATTGCGCGCAGTCTCCGTTCTGCTGGGGCCACGAAAGGGGATAAAATCCACGTCGCCTATGGTTATGGCTTATTTACGGGCGGTCTTGGTGCCCATTATGGCGCTGAACGTCTTGGTGCGGCTGTGATTCCCATGTCGGGAGGACAAACAGAGAAACAAGCTCAGTTGATCGCAGATTTCAAACCTGATGTGATCATGGTGACCCCATCTTACTGCTTAAGTATTATTGATGAACTAGAGAAAATCATGGGCGGTGATGCAAGTAAGTGCTCACTAAGGTTGGGCGTATTTGGTGCTGAACCATGGACAGAAGCATTAAGAACAGAAATCGAAACGCGTTTAGGAATTAAAGCCTTAGATATCTATGGATTATCCGAAGTGATGGGGCCGGGCGTTGCCATGGAATGCGCCGATGCGGGAGAAAGTGGGCCAACCATTTGGGAAGATCATTTTTATCCTGAAATTATTTCGCCAGAAACACTGCAAGCCCTCTCGCCGGGTGATCAAGGTGAGTTAGTATTTACTACCTTAACAAAGGAAGCAATGCCTGTTATTCGCTACCGAACTCGAGATCTGACGCATTTAATGCCTGGCATCAATCGCAATATGCGCCGTATTGGAAAAATTACCGGTCGTTCTGACGATATGATGATTATTCGTGGGGTCAATGTGTTCCCTTCACAAATCGAAGAGCAAATTATGCAATTCAAAGAGCTATCTCCACATTATCAACTCGAAATCAGTCGTAAAGGTAATATGGATAGCTTGGCTATTCGCGTTGAATTAAAACAACCTGACATACTCAACTATGATGAACGCTGTAATATTTGCCATAATCTTAAGCATCGCATTAAATCAATGGTAGGTGTTAGTACCCAGATTAGTATTGTTAATTGTGGCGATATTCCGCGCTCTCAAGGTAAAGCAACTCGAGTCATTGATACAAGGATTGCCATATAATTCATCTTATTGAGGCACTTTATTGCGGATAATACCTAAAAGTGCCTCAATCTCAGTTTCCTATCACAGTCAGCCTCTGTATAGCAAATAGAAGACAAATCAGCTGTTTTTGTCTACTATTCACTCATGCTTTTGATACAGATATTCAATGGATAATAAAAAAATGGAAACTAAACTTGATCAATTTATACAGCATGCGCTAACGAGCCAACCCATTAGTGGAACATCCCTGATTATCTCGCTGTATGGCGATGCCTTGCACCATCGTGGCGGGGAAATATGGTTGGGTAGCTTAACCCAATTACTAGAGCCGATGGGCTTCACAGATCGCTTTGTCCGTACGTCTGTATTCCGTCTACAAAAAGAAGGTTGGCTTGACGCAGAGAAAATCGGTCGCCGTAGCTATTATCGAATATCTGAACGTGGACAAAACCAATTTCGCCACGCTGAGAGTAAAATCTATCAAAGTGAGCAGCCAAATTGGGATGGAAAATGGGATTTATTACTGCTTGAAGCCGCAGATAAAGACGAAAAAGCTCGGTTAAAAAAAGAGTTAAGTTGGTTAGGGTTTGGCCAATTTAGCACCTCATTAATGGCGGCTCCCAGCAGTGCTCAAAGTGATATCCCTTCTCTACTCAGTGAGCTCAATGCCAGTGAAGAGGTGATCTATTTTCGAGCGGATTATCCCTATACTCGTTCAGAAAAAAATCTGAAAAACCTCGTTTCTGATAGCTGGTCATTACAGGAGGTTGCTGAACACTACCATCAATTCATTGTGCTATTTCGGCCACTCGCCTTATTGCTGAAAGAATTATCTGATGAGCAAATATCACCCGAGCAATGTTTTCAGCTACGCTTATTACTGATCCACTTTTACCGCCGAGTCATTTTAAAAGACCCACTATTACCTGATGAGCTGCTTCCAGCACAGTGGGAAGGGCAAATAGCACGTAATCTGTGTATCAATATTTATCAGCGCATTGAGCTGGCCGCAACACGATACGTTAGCGAAATATGTGAAACAACCGTAGGAGAATTACCGCAACCAACGACACTCTACTTCCGACGTTTTGGCGGTATTTTAAAAGAAATCGCAGCATAGTCATGCTAAAAACAAATAGGAGTGAACTCAATATGCCTTTTTATCAAATAGACGGCATCACGCCAGTTGTCAGTCCTGAAAGTTTTGTTCATCCAACTGCCGTTGTCATTGGTGACGTCATCATTGGCAAAAATGTTTATATTGGTCCTAATGCAAGTTTACGGGGGGATTTCGGTCGCCTAATTATTAAAGATGGTGCCAACGTTCAAGATAACTGTGTCATGCATGGTTTTCCCCAATACGATACGATCATTGAAGAGGATGGTCATATTGGTCATGGCGCAATTTTGCATGGCTGCCATATCAAACGTAATGCGTTAGTAGGAATGAATAGTGTTGTCATGGACGGTGCCATCATTGGAGAAAACTCGATTGTGGGTGCCTGTTCCTTTGTAAAAGCAGAGGCGATATTTCCCGATAATACCTTAATCATGGGCACGCCAGCCAAAGCGCAACGCACCCTCTCGGAAAAAGAAATCGCATGGAAAAGCAGCGGTACTGTGGATTATCAAAACTTAGTGGCTCGTTGCCAACAAACGCTTAAAGAAGTATCCCCCTTAAAAGAAGAAGAGCCAAACCGGCCAAAACTTGAATTTGAAGGCATTATTCCAAAATCAGCGCTATAAGTTTTATCGCCATCCATAAGCACTCAAAATAGAGTGCTTTTTCTGACCATCAACAAGCAATAATGATTAATTGTCAAACGAATCATTATGAGATTGATACTATTCCGATTATCTTATATAAGCATTTTTAATAAGATCTGCTAAAAATAAGTCTCTCAACTTATCGACTATATTATCGCCATACATGATAAGTCATCACGTTTCAGTGAATGTACCGTGCAAAGCGCCCGACTCATTCACTGACTATTGAGAGAAAAAAGTAAATAAATAATAAAGTTAATTGATTTTTTGCCGATAGTTAATTAAGTAAAAGTTTAGTCATCGCTTTTTGAAAAATAAATTTGAAGTTAGTCATGCTATTTCGACAACTTCATACGCATATAACCTTATTATTTTTAAGGTTATAATACGTTTTTGCCTATTACATTAATAGGTAAAAACTTAGCTTGCTTAATTATTGCTCATTCATAGCCGGTTGTTTACGTTAAAAAAATATTTTCACTGGTGAATATATTTATTAACAATTATTCTTAATGTGAATTGTTATCAAATAGAATAAAAATTTATTCCAAGAAATTCATTTATAAAGATAAAAAAGATGTTATAAATAAAATTATTGATATATTAATTTTCGAAAAATTTCATGCAGTTATATAATTAACGTAATACTACTAAAGTAGTATTTGACATAACACTTTGATTTAAAATCAATAAAAAAACATAAAATGACAGAACGAAACACTTGGTAACAAGTTTTTAACCCTACCTTTATAGATAAAAAATATATATAATGCCGAAATATATAAATTTACAAAATAAAACTCCAGTCTCATTTCTAAATTCGCCTTTTTACACGTAATCTGCAACCTTTTCTGAGCTTATCTCGATATTTAATTTTTAAATCTAATGTGAGTAATATTTACCCTCTTTTTAAACAAATGATTACACGTATAATAGCGTCCAGCCAAATTTGATATAAATCAAATTACCCTGAAGTTTAAATACAGCCTAAATATAAAAACTCCTTTACTAAAAGGCATAGTTTTGTATTTCTTTTATTTAAACTTCACATAATTAATAAATATTTTTTAACTGGCCAGTTTAACGTTCTATTTTTATTTAAATAGAATTTAAAAACTTCGCCATGTACCGTTATTAACCTATATACAGCTTTTCTCGGAGAAGAAAATGAATAACAAATTTGCATTATCGGCTGCTACAGCATTAATTCTGTCTGCTACACCAGCACTGGCTGCTGATAGCGCAGCTGGTGGTGTAATTAACTTTAGTGGCGCGATCACAGATACAACTTGTACTATCAACGGTGGTAAAAGTGCAGATTTCACTGTTGCATTAAACCCAATCACTGTTGAAGATGCTGGCACTGAGCAAGGTATTATTACTAAAAACAAAAAAACAGTCGCACTTACTTTCTCTAACTGTACTTCTGCTAGCGGTGTAGCAGATACTCCATTGAAAATTTATTTCTCTTCTGCAAATAATATTTCTACTGATGGTAAATATCTACAAAACACCACTGTTAATGAAAATGACACCAGTGTTTCTCGTAACGTTGGTTTCGCTATTACTAAAACAACAGACCAAATCCCTCTGTTATTAAACCAACCATTAGTGACTGATATCAAAGGCAATGATTCTAAAACTGATACTTTAGCATTAGATATCTATTACTATAAAACTAATGCTCTACCAGCAAGAGTCGGTAGCTTAAGCTCTAACGTGACTTACACCATTTCATATCTGTAATTATTTCCCCAAATAGCCAAGTTATCTTTTTAACTTGGCTATTTCTGAGTTGATTATTATGCGATTATTTATCTTTCTATCCTTACTTATTAGTAGTCATACTGCATTTGCTAATATCGTTGTGAATGGCACCCGCGTTATTTATCCTGAAAAAAATAACGAAACAGTCGTGCAATTAATTAATAATGGGAATGACCCAGCCTTAGTTCAGTCATGGATTGATGATGGTGATATCGATTCAACCCCTGAAACCGCAAATGTGCCTTTCTTACTTTCACCACCAGTTGTGAAAGTGTCTGGTAATGCAGGGCAACAATTACGTATAAAAAAATTGCCAGCCTCTTTACCAACTGATCGCGAATCGGTTTTTTATTTAAATATATTAGATATTCCACCGACCCCAGAGCATCTGCAAGGTAAAAATACCATGCAGCTTGCGATCAAAACGCGTATTAAGCTTTTCTATCGCCCAACACATTTACAAGCGGGAGTGGATGAAGCTCTTGAGAGTATTTCTGTTAAGGCCGAAAATCGGGGTTTCCTTATCACGAATAATAGCCCTTATTATGTCACCATCGCGAATATTGATGATCGAAAAGGTCAGAAAATGTTATCGGATTCCCTCATGATTAATCCTTTTGATCAGGTTTTAGCGCCCGCTAAAACGAATGTCATTGCAGGCCAAAATTATCGTTTGCTCTACGTCGATGACTTAGGTGCCTATAAACATAAAGCTGTGATTGCAAAATAAAAATAAGAGAATCAGTAATAATGACGTTGTTTGGCTGCCATAAAAGCCTATTTTTCGCTTTTCTCGTTCTTGGAACATCAAAAAGTTGGGGGGTCAGCTTTGATACCTCTTTACTCGCTGGTGATTCTGCGAAATCAGACCTGTCTCGCTTTTATGAAGAACAAAGCATGCCAGCAGGCACCCAAGAAATGGACGTTTTTATTAATGGTGACTGGAAAGGGCGCTATTCCTTTGTGTTTACCAACGATAACAATCAAGTGTTGCTTAGCAAACATGAAGCGTCGTTGTTAGGTATCAAGTTACCTGAAATCACGAGTGAGCAACAAAATTATTCATTAGAACAATTAGTTCAAGGGGGTAGCTTTGATGTTGATGTCAGTACATTAAGCATCAAAATGTCTATTCCACAAAGCTTCCTATTACGCACGGAAGCGGGCTACGTTCCCCCTGAATTTTGGGAGAATGGCATACCCGCTGCGATGCTTTCATATAATACAACATACTATAAAACGCATAATAAACGTGGCGACACATCATCCAGTGATGACTTTTATGCTGGCCTTGAATCCGGGATCAACTTCAGTTCTTGGCAATTTCGTGATAGCAGCTCAGTCCGTAAACATGCAGGCAATGATCTAAAATGGCAGAATAACACCCGCTACCTACGTAAAGCTTTACCATCCTATAAATCAAATTTTATTGCTGGAGATTTCTACTCTCAAGGCACATTATTTGACTCAGTGCGTGTCCGAGGGGCTTCATTCGCATCAGATATTAATATGCGCCCAACCTCACAACAGGGATTCGCCCCGATTGTCAGAGGTGTTGCGCAAACTAACGCCCTCGTCAAGGTGATGCAAAATGGCAGTGTGATTTATCAAGAAAACGTTCCACCAGGGCAATTTACCATTGATAATATTCAGCCAACAGGGTCTGCGGGTGACTTATTAGTCATTGTGAAAGAAGCTGACGGCCAAGAACAGTCCTTCACTGTCCCTTTCTCCGCTGTACCTGGCATGCTAAAAGAAGGCGTCAGTAACTACGCACTACTCGCAGGTAAAGTTAATCAAGAAAATGGTAGCTATCAGCCGAAGTTCTTCCAAGGCACTTTCGAATATGGCTTTAATAACTTAATCACAGGTTATACCGGCGTTATCGCCAGTGAAGATTATCAAGCTTATTTGCTGGGTTCTGGCTGGAATTTTCCTATTGGTGCGGTCGCCGTTGATATCACCCATGCCAAAACGAAGCTACCTAGTGATACTCAAACAGGTCAAAGTATGAGGGTGTCATACAGTAAATTTTTAAATACAACCGCCACAAACTTTACCTTAGCAGCCTATCGTTATTCCACGAAAGGTTACTATAGTTTCAGTGACGCTATCCATGCTCATGAAGGGTATCGCCTTTATCAAGAAACCATAGAAAAACAGCAGTCAGAAACGCAACCTAATCGTGAAGCACCTGTTTTTGATATGAATACATGGGATTCTATGCGTGGCGTACGCCCTAAGAATACTTTCACCATTAACCTTAACCAACGTTTACCAGAAAATTGGGGAACCTTATATATTTCGGGTTCTCAACGAGACTATTGGTCAACCACCCCAACCACGCGTGAATATCAATTAGGTTATTCAAACGCCTATGCAAATATGAGTTACTCTCTTTCAGCAAGCCGAGTACGCGATGGCAAAGGCAAAGAAGAAAATCGCTATTATGTTTCAATTAGCTTCCCGCTCTCCTTGTTTGATAATGATATGTGGGTGAGTACGGGATTCACGGCGACTGACTCTCGTTATCAGCAAAGTACGGTGTCTCTAAGTGGCACGGCTCTGGAATCAAATCGTTTGAGCTACTCCTTATCTGGAAGTAATCAACAAGGCGGCCAAAATATGGCAAGCGCCAACGTTGCTTATCGTTCAAATATCTCCACTATTGGTAGCTCTATAAGTGAATCTAATGACTATCGCCAAACCGGTCTAAACGCTCGTGGTAGCCTAGTTGCCATACCTTGGGAACTTCTTGCCTCCAATGAGATTGGTAACACAATGACCATTGTGAAAGCCCCAAAAGCGCAAGGACTCATGGTCAATGGTGACCAAAGTATTATTACCAATAAAGAAGGGTTGGCATTGGTGCCTTATGCAACCCCTTATCGTAAAAACACCATCACTCTGTCAAATACAGAAAATACTCAAGGTGCTGAAGTTATTGGTAATATTGCGAATAGTGCCCCGATAGAAGGCTCGGTGAATTTAATTAAATTTAAAACAGATACCCGTTCTTCTTGGATCAGTCGTGCAGTACAAAAAAATGGCAGTGCGCTTCCTTTTGGCGCGGAAGTTACTGACCTTCAAGGCGAAGCCTTGGGTTATGTAGGGCAAGCCAGCATGCTGTATTTAAAAGCAGAAACCTTTCCTAAGTCGGTCATTATTCGGCTGAATAATGGTACTTGCACCATTCACAATCTGCCTGACAACCTTGATGGCATAACTGGCGTTTGCCAATAACGAGATGAATGTCATGATGAAACATTTTCTTTTTTTAGTCTTGATTGCATTTAGTGGTTATAGCCAAGCAATTTGTCATGAGGGAGGTGGAGGTATTCGCTATGCCTCGCCGATCAGTATTGATTTGTCCGATAAACTAACCCCCGCTACGCCAGAATGGACCACCACAATATCAACCCAGTATGTGGGTAGCTTCAATTGTTCCACTCGTAACAGCGAGTTCGGTTATACCAAAATTCTCAATACCGATAACCAATATGCGACGATTTTGAGTTTCATGAATGGGAAATATCATGTCAGAGCACAAATCATTAATGATATCCCAAATAGAAAACTGAAGAACTCAGGTCGCCACAATGCCTCTGAACTTAATACTCCAGTAACGATTAAATTTACCCTTGAACCCAAACAAGGCACCCTGATTGCCGGTCATACTGCTCATCTGCATGATATTTTATTTGTTACAGACTTAAGTGGCATGTCATTTTTTGACATTGTACTATGGCCTGTTAAGCAAATTATTAAGATCCTGCAATGGTTGTTTAATGGGTTTAATTGGCCTTACGATGACCAAGATATGTACGGCCAGCCGCTAATATTGAAATATGCGCCTAAACTTACCACTTGCGCTTTTCAAAATGCAGGCCTTGTTGTGACATTACCAACACTCAGCCGTCATCAAGTCATTAATGAGTCACAGGCAGGCTATACCCCATTTGCATTAAATATGCGTTGTGAAAACCTAGGGGGGGCGAATAATACAGCGGAACGAGCAATTGATATCTTTTTATCTAGCAATAATCTGCTCAGCTCAGATAATACCGTGTTGATTGATAAAACAGCTAATGCGGCCCAAGGTATCGGCCTACGCTTAGTTAAAACCAGTAATCCAAATAGCCCTATCGTGATTTCACAAAACCCAAACGCTCGTGGTCATGCAACATCATTATTCTATGTGAATGCGGGGGGTCAGTTAGAACCGAACTTTAGTATCCCTATGGCCGTTTACTATTACGCTTGGGATCCGCATAAAGCCAGCCAAGGCACCCTAAAAACAACAGCCACCCTGAATATTGTTTATCCCTAATATTCAAAACAATAAGGGCGTGATACATTCACGCCCTTATTTTATGCACTTAAGCCTTATTACCAAATGGTGGCTTAGCAAACCACACGGTAATAATCAGCCCGATAAATACCCATCCACATAACCAAAAGATTTCATTTGCAGCAATGATTAATCCTTGGCTAGTAATCTCTTGCGCAATGAAACCCGATGTTTGCTCATGGCTTAAACCATGTGCTCCCATCTCTTTATACATCTGCAAAGATTCTGGATTATAGTCTGTAATGTATTCCGTTAACTGACTATGGTGAACTGATTCCCTATCACTCCACATCGTTGTTGTGATTGAAGTGCCTATCGAACCCGCGAGTGTACGGAAAAAGTTTGCCAGACTTGATGCCGAAGCCAGTTTCTCTGGCGGTAAACCAGACAGGGTCAACGTGGTTAATGGCATAAAGAAACAGGCAACCGCCATTCCTTGTACCAATTGTGGCCAAACAACGGCTGAAAAGCCCATACTAGGCTCAAAAGTATACGCTCGCCAGAAGAAACAAATCGCATAAAACACAAAGCTAAACGTCACTATCCAGCGGATATCTAAGAAATCTGATAGCTTAGCAACGGGCGCAGAAAATAAGACGGGTAATAAACCAATTGGTGCGAGCGCTAATCCAGCCCATGTTGCGGTATAACCATAGACCTCTTGCAATAATTGAGGCAAGAGCACAATGGCACCAAAGTAAGCCATATAGGCCAAACTGACAGAAATCGTCCCAATGGTGAAGTTACGTGATTTAAAAAGGGATAATTCAACCACTGGGTTTTTGTCGGTCAGTTCCCAAATCACCAAGAAGACTAAAGCAATCGCTGAAATAACCGCTAAAATCACAATTTCATTCGATGCCAACCAACCAAGCTCTTTCCCTTTATCCAGTAGTACCTGAAGACAACCCACCCCTACGGATAGTAATGCCAGACCAATCACGTTAAACGGTACATTTACGACTTTCGATTCCATTCCTTTAAGAATAATAGAACCGACGATAACCACGAAAATACCTAACGGTACGTTCATAAAAAAGATCCAGCCCCAATGGAAGTTATCACTGATATAACCACCAAAAATAGGGCCAAATACGGGGGCTAAAATGATTGTCATTGACCAAAATGCCAGCGCCATATTTTGCATTTTGGGTGGATAACAACGCATGATCAGACTTTGTGAAAGGGGGATCACAGGCCCTGCGACAGCACCTTGTAAAACACGAAATAAAATTAACATGCCAAGGCTGTCGGAGAAACCACAGAGTAATGAAAATACGGTGAATAACGCTGTTGCCCATAGGAAAACGCGGACTTCTCCAAACCGTTTGGCAAGGAATCCAGAAATCGCGATAGAAATAGCATTAGAAACCCCAAATGAGGTGATAACCCATGTTCCTTGAGACATAGAAACACCGAGATCACCTGCAATTGTTGGTATAGCAACGTTAGCAATGGTCGAATCTAGCACCTGCATAAAAGTTGCTAACGACAATGCAATCGTTGCCCATACCAGCTTTGCGCCCTTTAGTGGTTGAATATCTGCCACAGCCACTCCTTTCGGGCTAATCCGCGTTTTCGTTAATAATGGTGTCGATCACTGCATCGACATCAGCCAGTTTTAACACCAATACGTCACTTTCAAAAGCCGGTGTTTCACGCTGAATCTCAGCTAATACAGGGCCATTTTGGTCTTTAATATCAATCGTTGCATTCATTGATAGCCCGATACGTAATGGATATTTTGCGACCTGCTCCGGCTCTAATTCGACACGAACAGGTAAACGCTGTACCACTTTGATCCAGTTGCCCGTTGCATTCTGTGCGGGTAACAAAGAGAAGGCACTTCCTGTTCCCATATCTAAGCCAACAACCTTGCCGGTATACACAATATCATCACCATAAAAGTCGCTGGTTAGAGTGACAGGCTGTCCAATACGCACCTTCTCAAGTTGGGTCTCTTTAAAATTGGCATCAACCCACACAGGTTGCACTGGAACAACAGCCATCAAAGAACCTTGTGGGCTAACTTGAGAACCGACTTGTACATTACGGCGTGAAACATAACCAGTAATAGGGCTTTTTACTTCAGTGCGTTGCAAGGTAATCCATGCATTACGCACATTGTCAGCCGCCTGTTGAATAGCGGGTTGTTTTTTCAGCTCGGTATTACGCAACAGGGCACGGTTGGCATTATATTGTTGAATGGATATATCCAGTGCGGCTTGCGCCAACTGCACGGCTTCTTGAGAATGCTGTAAATCTTCTTTCGAAATTGTGCCACTGCGACCCAAAGCAACTCTTCGTTGATAATCTTTTTGTGCTTGCGCAAGTGAGATACGATTTTTTTGAATCTGCGCCAAATACTCATCACCATTGATATACAACTCTTTCGTTTTCCGCACAGTGGTCGCTAAATCGTGTTTTGCTTGCTCATAGGCTAACTGTGCATTGGTTTTATCAAGAACCACCAGCACATCACCGGCTTTCACTAAATCTGTATTTTCAAAGTTAACCTGAGTCACGTTGCCTGTTGTTTGCGCAATAATCGGCACCTGCACACCAGAGACATAGGCATCATCGGTATATTCTTGAAAACGTAATACAAGAAACCAATATGCACCATAGGCAACAAATAGAAGAACAATAATAATTGAAGCGATAACCATCCACACTTTTCGACGTGTTTCTTTCTTCGTTTTTTGATTGGTTTCTGCTGAATTTGTAGGTTGATCCATAATAACTCTCAGGGTCTCACGCTTTATTAATCACTGCCCTTATATTTACGAACTAATGCTAATAAAGCAATAGAGAATTCCATTTAGCATTATTAATTTCAAAATTTATTCTTAATTAGATATTAACATTATCATCATTAAATGATGAGAATGTTCAATGGTGAGCATCTTAAATAGAATCAACTTAACTTAATGAATTTTAAAGATTATTAGATTTGACTTTTCTTACCGCTAATTATTATGATAATAAAAAAAGATTATTTTTAATACATCGATTTTTGATGATTTCCATCAGCACTCGTCAGCTTTATTGCGCGTTGGCTTTATTCGCATATTTCGCATATAAAGTATCGCTAATTTACTTGATATTGATCCAACTCAATGTTTTGATATATCAGAATTAGTTGCTGTTACATTTGAATAATACATGTGCAGAATAATAATAAATAAAAAGTATCTGAATACCCTAGATCATCCTTATATGATCAAAATAATTTTCAGTATCACTAGAAAATGATGAGCATGAAACAATAAATATCATTCTATCGTTCATAATGAGAACTATAATAGAAGACTGTTAGCCCCGACTGCTTTGATTCAGGAGAGGTAATGAAAGAAACGAAGGTATCCTCAACTCAAGCTCTGATCGTTGATCAACTCTTTGCCGGAAATTATCGTGACCCTTTCTCCTTCTTAGGTATGCATCAGCAAGGGAGAAAAACATATTTTCGAGTATTACTACCCAATGCTCAGCAAGTCACCGTCCTTGACAGGCTAACCGCCGCCCCTGTCATTCAATTATCACGCGTTGACCCACGTGGTTTTTTTGTTGGTAACGCAGCAGACTTAGATGCTAACTTTACCTATATCTTGCAGGTTGACTGGGGTGACTCGCAACAAATCATTGAAGACCCTTATCGTTTCGGCACATTACTCCATGACTCGAATACTCAAGGTTCTCCTCAAACGTGCTCATTTGAGGTATTAGGTGCACATATCAAGCAGTTGGATGATATCTTAGGTACCCATTTTTGTGTGTGGGCACCAAATGCGCAACGGGTTTCAGTGGTGGGTGAGTTTAATTTTTGGGATGGTCGTCGCTATCCAATGCGCTACCATCCAGAAAGCGGTATCTGGGAAATATTTCTTCCTGCTATCCATGCTGGTACTCACTATCAATATGAAATATTAGATGCAAAGGGGCAACTCCAATTAAAATCTGACCCTTATGCTTTTCGTAGCCAATTACGGCCAGATACCACATCCATCATTTCTCCACTGCCCAAAAAATCTATACCTACACCGCAACAAATTCAGGCGAACCAACGTAATGCCCCTATTTCAATCTATGAAGTTCACCTTGGCTCTTGGCGTCGCTCACATAATGGCACAACATGGTTAAGTTACAGTGAGTTAGCAGACACATTACTGCCTTATGTCAAAGAAATGGGGTTCACCCACCTAGAGATATTGCCCATTAGTGAACACCCTTTTGATGGCTCTTGGGGCTATCAGCCATTGGGGATTTATTCCCCTACCAGCCGCTTTGGTTCTCCTCAAGATTTAATTGATTTTATTGATAAAGCACACAAGCTCGGTATCAATGTTATTCTTGATTGGGTACCTGGCCATTTTCCTTCTGATAGCAGTGGACTCGCCAATTTTGATGGGACGCCACTTTATGAATACGCTGACCCAAAAGAAGGCAAACACCGTGACTGGAATACTCTGATCTACGACTACCGTAGCCGTGAAGTGCGTCAGTTTTTATCTGATAACGCGATATATTGGGTTGATCGCTTTGGTTTTGATGGCTTACGCGTCGATGCTGTTGCTTCCATGATTTATCGTGATTATAGCCGTCCTGACGGCGAATGGATTGCCAATGAATACGGAGGCAATATTAATCTCGAAGCCGTTAGCTTCTTACAAGAGACCAACGAGCGATTGCATAAAATCCAGCCTAATAGCCTCATGGCAGCTGAAGAGTCGACAGACTTTTCGGGCGTTACCTTGCCGCCATCCCTTGGTGGACTCGGTTTTAACTACAAATGGAATATGGGGTGGATGCATGACACCTTAAGTTATCTACAACTTGATCCACTCGCCCGAAAATATCATCATAACAAAATGACATTTAGTGTCATGTACGCATGGGCTGAAAACTACATACTCCCTTTATCCCATGATGAAGTGGTGCATGGCAAAGGATCGCTATTACGCAAAATGTCAGGTACGCCCGAACAGAAATTTGCCACCCTACGCGCCTATTATGGATTTATGTGGGCGCATCCTGGCAAAAAATTACTTTTTATGGGTGGGGAGATAGCCCAATGGCGCGAATGGGATCATGATAGTGAACTTGATTGGCACCTAATTGATATTCCAACTAGCCCACACTCTGGTGTGCAACGCTTGGTGAAGGTTCTCAATTTAATTTACCGTAATACGCCGGCACTTTACGATAATGATCACCATGAAAAAAGCTTTGAATGGGTGATCGTCGATGACGATGACAACGCCGTTTTTGCATTTATTCGCTATGCAGAAAATGGAGATCCACTGCTCGTGATCAGTCATTTTACACCTGTAACTCGCCCTCATTATCGTATCGGCGTCAAACAAGCGGGTCGATACCAAATTTTATTAAACACAAGCGAGCAACTCTATGGGGGGAAAGAAACCCAATCGACCTCCCACATTATGACCCAACCCATTAAGGCTCATGGTTATGATCATTCTATTGAATTAACACTCCCCCCTCTATCAACGCTATACCTGAGCCTACGGCCAACCACAAATCAATAAGGAGTAAAAATGAAAGTATTACATGTTTGTGCCGAGTTTTTCCCTTTATTAAAAACAGGTGGGTTGGCTGATGTTGTGGCCGCACTTCCGCCAGCTCAGCGACAGTATGGTGCAGATGCAAGGGTGTTAGTTCCAGGCTTTCCTGCCATCATCAATCAAGTGTCCGACAAACAGAAAGTCACCACACTCAATACATTTGCTGGTGAAATCACCTTATTTTATAGTCAATACCAAGGCACGCCACTGTATATTATTGAATCGCCGCATCTTTATCAGCGCGAAGGCAGCCCTTATCACGATGGTTATAATAATGCATATCAAGATAATTACCGTCGATTTGGTCTATTAGGCTTTGTTGCAGCAGAACTTGCGAGAGGCTGTGACCCCCTATGGCAAGCGGAAATTATCCATGCACATGATTGGCATGCCGCTCTTGCTTGTGCCTATCTCGCCGCGTACGGATACCCTGCTCGTTGTATGTTTACAATACATAATATTGCTTACCAAGGGCTATTTTCCCCTCATCATATCCATGAGCTTTGGTTACCCCCTGAGTTTTATAATGTTGAAGGAATGGAGTTTTTTGGTCAGCTCTCCTTTATGAAAGCCGGTCTATTTTATGCCAACCATACCAATGCCGTTAGCCCAACCTACGCCAAAGAAATTTTAAATCCACATTATGCTTATGGCCTAGATGGATTGCTAAATCGACTCAATCATGAACAACGTCTCAGCGGCATTCTCAATGGCATCGATACGGAAGTATGGTCACCTTCAAGTGATACATTCATTGCGCAAAAATACAGTGCACACAATTTAAAAAATAAGGTGAAAAATAAGCTTGCTTTACAGAAGTCTCTCGGTCTTGCGCAACAGACTGACAAGCCTATTTTTGCTGTTGTCAGCCGTATGACCCGCCAAAAAGGGTTAGATCTGATCCTTGATATTTTACCGGATCTACTGAGTTCAGGGAGTCAGTTTATTTTACTGGGTAACGGCGATCATGATCTTGAAAATGCCTATCGTCATGCACAATCGCAATATCCTGATCAGATCCGCAGCATCATTGGCTATGATGAACCGCTATCCCACCAAATCATTGCAGGTACAGATGTATTAATGGTGCCAAGTCGTTTTGAACCTTGTGGCCTGACTCAGCTCTATGCATTACGTTATGGCACTCTCCCCCTAGTACGTAATACCGGAGGCCTTGCTGATACCGTGACAGATTGTTCCTTAGAAGCTATCAAGCGCGGAGAAGCAACTGGTTTTGTGTTTAATGAAAGCCATGCCTCTGACCTCAAGGCCGCCGTTGATCGTGCACTTGCTTTATGGGATTCCCCAGCACAATGGCAGCAAGTACAACGAAACGCAATGGCTCGGGATGTGAGTTGGCAAAAGTCGGCTGAAACATATTTAGAAGTGTATCGCAGACTGCTAACCCAATGAGTGTTCAATGAGGTTTAAAGCCGCGATGCGGCTTTAAATTCTCACTACCCTGTCATTCCCCTGCATCTCGCCATTCAATCATGCGTTGCTGTTTACAATCAATTTGCTGATTTAATTTATATTAAAGAAAGCGGGCATGATTAAATGCCCGCTTGAAAGATTGAATGCATAAACGATTATTTATGCTTCGATATCAATACTCCAGTCACGGCCTTCCCAACCCTTAGCATCAAATCTACGTGTAAACTGGATCGTTTTTCCTGCTAATGCGCTGACATCTAATGCAACACCATATAGCCCTAAACCAAGTGGCTGGCTGCTTTGCTCTTTAATATTTTGCCAATGATCATAACCATAATGCAGAACAAATGGCTCTTGCGCTTCAATCCATAGCTCACGATCTGCGGGCACGGCCCCGCAAGACAAATTATCACGCCAATGACGTGCCCGTGGCGCTAGCGATTTTTGACCATAATGCTCACTCACCGAGTGCAACTGTTCAATAGGCACACCCGTTTTTTGCACGTAAATTAGTTTGATTAATTCCGCATGTGCCCAAATCAGTGGCATCGCACTACCACTCGGCCTGCCCGTTAATAACCCTCTTTCTGGAATACTTTCTTTATCCCAGATTTGTTCGGGCAACATACCGCCAGTACTGGCCGAGGCTAAGATCGCATTTAAATAAGGTTGAATATCTTGTTTACAGGCCGCGGCATAATGGCCTCGTTCACCACTGAGTAATGGCCATAGGCGACCTACACCACTTCCATCAAATGCGCGTCCATCCTCATGTTCACCATAACCATCTTCGTTATAACGATAATAATATGGACCTGCCGGCAAGTTCACGCATAACTGTTTATCCACCAGTTTGGTGGTATCTTGAATACGTTTATCTGACGCTTTACGTAGCCCTAAGCGCACTAAATAGAGATATTCCATCCCCAATAACGCACGCGTGTTAATTGTTTCATTATTACGGTTACGTAGCATCACATCGCCAAAGCGGGCTGAATGGCAATTCGGATTTAAACGGATATAGTGTCCTGAAATACCCAATTCATGGTCAAGTTCCGTATTAGAGACATAGACCCAAGATTCTAATCGCTCATTCCAATCATCAGCCAAATCAATAGCGTATTGCTTATCACCTTCCTCAAGGAAACCCGCTTTCGCTCCAGCCACCAATGCAGCAATCGAGACTGATAATGTGAAAGGGTTAATTCCTGAGTTCTCTTCCCAACGATCTTGTGGGCTAGCAGGTCCATATTGTGCGATAAAAGCGAGTGCCTTACGTGCCATATGCACCGCTGCCCCACGCATTTCGCCAAGTAAGCCTTGCTCATGTAATTTTGCGGCAAATAGTACCGGTAGTGCGACTTCATCCAGTTGAATCCCCTGCCAATAAGGGCGACCATCAGTAAAATTGTTCTGCATCCAATGCCCATCAGGCTGCTGAATGGCTATCAAATAAGCCAGTAAAGCTCGCACTTCCGTAATCAACCCACAAGCTAGCATCGCAAAGCCGACTTCAACCGAATCTCTCGGCCAAACAAGGTGATAACCCCCAGGGTCTTTATGGGTATCCCCCCATGGTGTACTTAAACTCGCCACCAGTGAGCCGGGAAAGGTTCTACCTTCGTGCGTCTTTAATACTACAACTGAGGTGCGCACAGCATCGGATAACTTTTTCGGTAATTTATCGAGTTCAGGAAAATTGACCGTTTCATTCCATTCAGCCCATAAATAAGCGTACTGGCGCTTTGCTTCCTGATAACCTGCGGCAAGAGAGCTATTTGCCAGAGTTATAGCTCCTTGTGCACTATCTGAAAAAGCTAATGCGAGTACTCCTGAGTTACGATTCAACTCTCCCAACATTGCGACATTACCAGGACCTGCCTGTTGATATTCCCAATGCATTCCACCGTTTTGGCTAAAATCTTGCCAGCCGTCAGAACTTCCCACATAACCCACACTGCCACGAGCAAAACCACTTTCAGCAGACAAAATAAGGTATTGTCCATTCTTCTGAGCCGCCAAACCCGCAGGAGTCACTGAAGCATAATTATTGTCGCCATCCCCTCCAAGATGTGGTGCTAAGAGTGGGTATAGCCGCAGTCCCTCACCTTCAAGGTGATAATGAATCAGCAATACATCTCGGGCTGGGTCAGTGATAATTTCCAGCTCAAGACGATAACGTTCATGTTGATGTACGATTTTCGGAATAGGTAAAGCAGATGATGGCGTGGTTAAGCTATATTGATGAACTCGCTTAACTTCTGACCAAAAATCATCCCCAGCAATAATAAACCCTAAATCTCGAATTTGCGGAGTACTACAAGAAGGCCAGTAGACTTCATTTAAAATCCCATACCCGACAGTAAACCACACACGCCCTTGTCCTATCGCAGTGCCTACCATATCTTTTGCACTACTCGTCCAAGTTGCGGTGCTACCGGGTGCCCCCGGTGCTTGCTGTGCTATCATTCGCGACTCTCCTGTTCAAAGAGTGAACGCCATTGATGCCCTGTACGCATAATTCGTGATTGCGTATCCGGCCCTTGAGTTCCCGCTTTATACAAATCAGGCATACCTTTCTGCCATGCTTTTAATGCAGGATCGATAATCCGCCACGCCCACTCAACCTCATCAAAACGCAAGAAATGCGCGCGTTCACCATGGAGCGCATCGATTAAAAGCTGCTCATAGGCGGACACCTCATATTGTCCAGGCTGTGTATAGGGTGCACTGAGGGTAATGCCATGTGTATTTAGATGCATACCCGGTAATTTCGCCGTCATATGCATATCCATCCCCATCGTCGGAGCTAATCTGAACACCAGCCAATTATTATCAACCTGAACATTTTCCGGTAATGCGCCTGCTGGCGCTTTAAATTGCACCGCAATTTCAGCGTAATTATTCGCAAGGCGTTTACCGCTACGCAAATAAAAAGGCACCCCTTTCCAGCGCCAGTTATCAATTTCAATTCGTAATGCGGCAAAAGTTTCAGTATTAGTGTCGACAGGTATACCCGGTTCATTGCAGTAGTCTGTTGCCGTTTCACCGTTCACTTGCCCAGCACAATATTGTCCTCGAACCGCCCAATCGTTCGCCTCCATATCATCCGTAGGCCTAACGGACTTGAGTACTTCAACCTTATGGTCACGTAGAATTTCACCATCCCAGCGGCCTAACGGTTCGATTGCAGTCAGGGTTAGTAGCTGCATAAGATGGTTTTGCAGCATGTCACGCATTGCCCCTGAATGATCGTAATAAACCGCACGGTTCTCTACACCAAGGGTTTCGGCATAGGTAATTTGTACCTGCTCAATATGTTCTGCATTCCAAACAGGGGCAAGGACACGATTTGCAAAGCGGAAGATCATTAAGTTTTGTGTCGCTTCTTTTCCCAAGAAATGGTCTATGCGATAGACCTGTGATTCATCCCAATAAGCATGAACTTGTTCACGCAATGCTTTTGCTGATTCGAGATCTGTGCCAAAGGGTTTTTCAATTAAGATACGACGCCAGTTATCGGGACTCTCTTTGGATAATCCTGCCTCACCTATCGCCTGTGCTGCTTGCCCAAATAAGGTAGGAGGCAATGCAAGATAAAACAGTGCCGATGGTGTCAATTTGCTCTCTAGCGCTTGCAAAGCCGATGCTTCAAGTGAACCACTGACAAAATCTAAGTGCTCACTGAATGATGTCCATTCGGCTTCATTAAAATCGGCAATAAATTCAGCCAGAGCGTTATGAATATGCTGTAAAAAAGCTTCGCGATCCCATTTATCAATTGAGTAACCAATAATATTGAGTTCAGGGATCAGGCCTAATCTATGCAAACGAAATAATGACGGCATTAATAAACGTTTGGTCAGATCACCACTTGCCCCCAATATTACCAATGAAAGACGACTCATTTATCTCCCCCCTGCTCTGCTGCTTTTTCTTTATGTCCTCCAAAAGCATGACGCATTGCCGACTGAACGCGATCTGCAAATAAATCATTATCACGAGAAGCAAAACGTGAATACAGAGCGCTTGTCAGGACTGGAGCAGGAACCCCTAAATCGATAGCTGCGGTTGATGTCCAACGGCCTTCTCCCGAATCAGAAACTCGTCCTGCATAATTCTCCAAGTCAGGGGATTGGTGCATCTCTTGTGCGATCAGATCAAGTAGCCAAGATCCAACCACACTACCGCGGCGCCATAATTCACTGATCTCGCCAACAGGTAATTGATATTGATAATATTCAGGGTGTTCCAGTGGCGCAGTTTCCGCATCCGCAGCAACAGGATTAAGCCCTTGATCTGCATGCTTAAGGATATTCAGTCCTTCCGCATAAGCCGCCATCAAACCATATTCAATACCATTGTGCACCATCTTAACAAAGTGACCGGCACCACTCGGGCCACAATGTAGGTAGCCTTGTTCTGCTGGTGACGGTTCGCCTTGGTGACCTTCAGTACGTGGTGCGGCATCGACGCCAGGCGCTAATGCACGAAAAACCGGTTCTAAATATTCATAATGCGCTTTTGGCCCACCAATCATCTGGCAATAACCACGTTCTTCTCCCCATACACCGCCACTGACACCAACATCCATATAGTGAATGCCGTCGGCTTTCAATGCATTAGCACGACGAATATCTTCAGTAAAATGGGAGTTTCCACCGTCAATCAGTGTGTCACCTTTTTCGAGTAACGGTTTTAACTGAGCAATGACCGTGTCGACAACCGCTGCGGGCAACATAAGCCAAATATGTCGGGGTGCCTGCATGTTTTTCACCAATTCCTCAAGTGAGTGGTTAAAAACAACGCTGTCGGGTAATTGCTGACGAATCGCTGCATTTTGATCATAAACAACACACGAAATACCGGCTTGTTGGATGCGACGCACCATCGCGGCCCCCATTCTGCCAAGCCCAATAAAACCTAATTGCAGTTGATTTACAGATGATTGACTCATAGGTTATTCCCCCAAATTCTGATTCCACCAAGAAAAGCTTTGTCGTTATCGCCACGCCGTACATGCTCAGGTAGTTCAGCAAACTGATGCACATTACCCCCACCGATCACAATGTAATCCGGCATAAAGGCTTGATAAAATAAATCCACTATCGTTAGCACACTCTGCCGCCATGTCTCATCCCCAACCGATTCACGATAGTGTTCGCTCACATAATATTCGTAGTCATGTTCTCGATAGGGTAAATGGGCAATTTCCATTGGCTGTAGCTGCTGATTAGCCACTAATGCACTGCCTAACCCAGTACCTAATCCTAAAAACAACATGCTGCCACCTTCATAGCTACCAACAGCTTGCATGGCAGCATCGTTAATCAGACGAATAGGGCACGGGAATGCATTCACTAAATTAAAATCAACCCAACCACGTCCTAAATTAACGGGTTCTTTGAGAATACGATTACCAGAGATAGGGGATGGAAAGCCAATGCTGACGCCATCAAATAAACGCGTATCAATGCATTGGTTGACATCATGAATAAATTGCTCTGGCGTCATAGTGTGACCAGAAACAAATTCAATAGCAGGGGTGTTAGGGGCGGTATACAGTTTGACATGTGTACCACCAACATCAATAACTAAAATTCGTTTGGTTGTGGGAACATCCGAAATTGTAATGACACAAGATGTTTTACTCGTTAAAGACATAGAAAGGTTTCTCCGCTTTGCCAACATAGGCAATGGATGTTGTATTACAGGAAACTCCCGAACCTAAATCGATAACCGCAAGCCGATCTAGGCGAACAACTGTCTTCCTTCTGGTGTTGAAATGACGGTGCCGAAATAGGTCCCCGTCAATAATCGATAACAAGATTACATTTTATTTTTTGTCGATAAAAAAAGTATACCTATAAATAGTTTTAATAAAAGTAAAAACGCTTTTAATTAAATAAAACTTAATTATCTTTTTATTTAATTATCATTAAATGACTACTTTTAGTCTTATTTTCAAATAATAAATCACTATTGATAGAATTTAAATAATCATATAAATACCGTCATTTTGCGCTCTTTGTTTTTTATTTTTCATCATCTATGATGATTAGGAAATGGAGATAAGCATTTATATCCAGATTAGAACCTTTTATGAAAAACTCATTCAATGATCGTTAATTATTAAGGTGAAATTATGAAAAAATATTTTATTGTCGGTATTATTGCTGCTTCATTAACGAGCCTTTCCGCCATGGCTGAAGAGAAGAAAAACGATACTAAGCCCCTAAACGAATGGACATGTGAAGAGTTTTTA
Organism: Providencia sp. PROV080; assembly: GCF_033688105.1. Taxonomy (NCBI): domain Bacteria; kingdom Pseudomonadati; phylum Pseudomonadota; class Gammaproteobacteria; order Enterobacterales; family Morganellaceae; genus Providencia; species Providencia sp. PROV080. The sequence continues at coordinate 214,979 of NZ_CP096346.1, read as the reverse complement.
GCGATCGATGATAACTTTTATCCAACCGCTGTCGGCTTTGGTGAGTTATTAACGAAAAAAGATAAAGTCGAAGATGCCGTGCTAGATGTTGATGGTATTCAAACCCTAACACCTCTCGTGATTGAGGCTTGTAAAAAAGAGACTAAGGCTAATTTTGTTGAGCAAGTTAAAAACGCTAAAAAATAAGTCTTCCTTGTTGGTTGCGTAGCCTTTTGGCTACGCAATACATTCACCATATCACACCCTTTTATGATGGATGTGATTTGGTTTTGCCTATTTCATCATGTTTCCTCATCAGCCAAAATTCACTCTCTTATCCGATGAATATGGCGTAACGCTGATAACGTCATCATTAAGGCAATCAAAACGCCCATTGCCGCAATTAAATAGATACCTCTATAACCCAACGTAGCGACTACCATTCCTGCAAGTGGTCCAGTCACACCGTAAGCAATATCTTGGAATGCAGAATACCCCCCTAATGCGGTACCTCGCATTTGTGGTGCAACAGCTTTAACCACTTCCGTGCCCACCGCGGGATAAATCAAGGAGCAGCCAGCACCTGTTAATGCCGCACCGAATAACGCGATGCCGTATACGGGAGCTAACCACAATGTTATCAGACCAATAAACTCAATTAATAACGAAATTAGCGCAATGCGATAACCATTGACTCTATCCGGTAATCCTCCCCAAAATACGCGCACCAACACAAAAGCACAGCCAAATGCACTCATCGCAAGGCCGGCGTTGCCCCACTGCTCTGACACAAAATAAAGCGAAATAAATGTACCAATCGCCGCAAAACCAATGCCTTTTAGCGCTAATATCATTCCCATTTTCCAGATCTTACGAATGACAGACCAGAAAGGAAGTAAGTTCCCCTGTAAAGGCGTAACAGAACGAACAGACCCATTAATTAGCCAAGAGATACAAGGTAACAGCATGACTATCACCCCCACTGCCATGAATCCATATTGCTGATAAATGATAAGCCCTAATGGCGCGCCAACCGCTAATGAACCATAAATAGCCATTCCGTTCCAAGACATGACTTTTCCAGCATTTTCTGCACCTGCAAGCCTCATTCCCCAAGTTAAGTTACCTGTTAAAAGCTGACTTTCACCTAGACCTAGCACTAAACGTCCAATAATGAGTAAGAGTAGTTGGTAGATTGACGAAACTGGCAACAATATGGCTAGCAGGCAAAATACCCCCGATATGCCACAGGCACTCATACCTTGGAGAGTCGTTCTTTTCGCACCTTTTTGATCGGCTAGACGCCCTGCATAACCTCTTGTCAACACCGTTGCTAAAAACTGCACACCGACCACAATCCCTACCCAGACATCGTTAAATCCGAGTTCTTGATGAACGAAAAGCGGAATAACCGTTAAAGGTAAACCGATGGTCATATAAGAAAAAAACATGGAGATAGAAATTCGAAGCAGTGGTATTGGCGAATTTGGCGCGGACGTCGACATCATTAAAGGTTATCCATATTCACAACATCATGTTTATCTCTGACATTAAGTGAGCAAATTAATAATGTCAATTGAGTTTATTTTGGTATTTTGCGTTAGCGTTAATTTGAGATCCTTATAAATAACCAATTGAAATTTATTATTTTTATTTATAAATAAAGTCACTCTTTTAATTCTATTATCATTAACCTATTCACCATTGTGTAAATACTCAATAACACTGAGGTTACTCTTTATTTATCATTTTACTTCATACCTGTTAATAAACTTTTAATTTTATAGAATCCGCCAATCTCATATTTATTTCTTGTCTATTTCAGTGGTAACATCAGTATAGTTTATGATTATCACTCTCATTTGCATTTGTATTTTACTAGGGGATTTTATGTCTATTCACTGCCACTACACACGTCTAGCAGCCGCGGTTATTGCCGCCATCTCATCTTTTAATGCGCTCGCTCAAGAAGACTCAGATAAAATGATTGTTTCTGCATCTGGTTACTCACAACAGTTACGCGATGCCCCTGCAAGTATTACGGTTATCTCAAAAGAACAACTCCAGAACAAACCGGTACGCGACTTAGCTGATGCAGTTAAAGATGTAGAAGGTGTCAGTATTGTCGGTAGTGCCAATAAGCAAGATATCAATATTCGTGGTTTACCCGGCGAATATACTTTAATACTGGTAGATGGACGCCGTCAAAATAGCCGTGAATCACGCCCAAATGGTAGTGGTGGTTTTGAAGCCGGTTTTATGCCACCAGTGGAAGCGATTGAACGTATTGAAGTGATTCGAGGTCCGATGTCCTCTCTATATGGCTCAGATGCAATGGGTGGCGTTATCAATATCATTACCAAAAAAGTCACTAATGAGTGGCATGGTAATGTCGCCATTGGTGGTATTTTGCAAGAAAACAGCGAAAGCGGCGATTCGACTGATGGCAATTTTTACCTATCAGGGCCGCTGGTCAAAGATAAATTAGGCTTACAACTGTACGGAGGTGGTGACTATCGTCAAGAAGACAAGATTACCGACGGCCATAACAAACGTGATAATCGTAGTCTCACCGCCAAACTAACGTTTACTCCTCTGGATAACCAAACCTTTTTGCTTGAGGCGGGTAGAACCACCCAAGAACGTGACTCGACACCGGGTAAATCACTTGCCGAATATACAATGCGTGGTGAGTCAAAACAGAAAAATACTAAAACAGAGCTCCACAATAACCGAAATCACTTTGCTTTAACCTATAAAGGGGATTGGGATCTCGTTAACACCGAATTAAGTGTTTACCAAGAACAAACTAAACGCCATACCAAGTCAGAAGTCAAAGATAGCGCGGGTGATTACCATTTTGTCTATGAAGCTCGTGTGCCTGAAATCACCAATACTGTTGTCGATGGAAAAGTGGTCGCTTTCCTTCCTGATAATATCATGACTGTCGGTGGACAATTCCAACATGCTAAATTAAAAGACACTTCGGCAACAGGAAAAAAAACAACGGAAGATACGACGCTCAGTGCTGACCAATATGCCTTCTTTATTGAAGATGAGTTTACGGCAACAGAAAACCTTATCCTGACTGGCGGGTTACGATTAGACCATCATGAATTTTATGGTAACCACTGGAATCCTCGTGGTTATGCTATCTATTATCTCACTGACGAAATCACCATTAAAGGTGGCGTATCACAAGCCTTCCGTGCCCCAACACTACGTGAAGTGAGCCCAAACTATGGAACATCAACCGAAAAAGGGGAAGGGATTATTTATGGTAATAAAGACCTGAAACCAGAAAAAAGCCTGAGTGAAGAGATCAGCATTGCCTATGACCACGAGTCAGGTTTCAATGCGAGCCTTACGCTCTTTAATACTGATTTTAAAAATAAACTCACCAGTTACTACACAGGTGAACCGGATCCAATTACAGGTCTAAAACTCTACACTTATGACAACGTAGGTAAAGCCAATATCAAAGGTGTCGAAGTCGCGACAGGTATTCCTCTAGCAGAAGATTGGAAACTTAGCTTAAACTACACTTATGTTGATTCAGAGCGTAAAAGTGATGATGAAAAGCTAAGCAATGGCATATCTTTGAAAGGCTATCCATTGGATAAGACACCAAAACACACCGCTAATGCCAAACTCGATTGGCAATATAGTGAAGACTTGAATCTATACACTCGTGCACATTATGAAGGTAAGCAAATCTGGGCGGCACAGCGTAATGGCTATACGGCACCGCGCTACCGTAGCGGCTACACTACAATGGATGTAGGCATGACTTATCAGTTACTTAAAAATACCAAGCTCAATTTAGCCGTATTGAATATCGCTAATGAAAAAGGTCCTAAGATTGACACAAATGGTGGCAACTGGGATGTTGAAGATGGACGCCGTTACTGGGCCAACGTCAATGTGAGCTTTTAATTTATTTTAACTATTTTAGGTGGATATCTAGCAAGTTTTCTCCGTCATTTGAGTGCGAGTTGGCGAAGAGCCAAAAAGACAATCAATTAAAGAATATCCTTGCTCGGTATCCGCTTTCATCAATGTTGTTTTCACAAACTATGCTAAATAAATTAATTATTTCGAGTTTATTACTCTCAATCAGCTTAATAACACCCGCCGCTGCTCGTCCATCGCAAAAGATCCCCGAGTTAGATGAGCAAGTGAGTCAGTTTTATGCAGTTCAGCATCATGACATGACCAACGAAAATTCGGCTAACGAAAAGCGTCGCTATCGAATTTTTAGCGCAGTTCCTCATTCCGCTGGAACAACAAGGCCTATTTTGTATATGCTTGATGGTAATGGATTATTTCCGTTAGCTGTGAATCGCGCAATCCAAACACTCCCAGCGGATAAATTGCCTATTATTATTGGTATCGGTTACCCAACCGATGAGGCTTTTCCCAAGAAATTACGCGACTACGATTATACTCCCCGCGTTTCCGGTGATGCGTTTACACACGGCGGAGGCGCCGATGAACTGTATCAGTTCCTCGATCAACAAATTCGTCCTTGGGCTGAGCAAAACTTCACTTTTGATAAACAAAGACAAACGCTATTTGGTCACTCCTTCGGTGGACTATTTACTTTGATGGCTTATCAAAATCACCCGACAGCGTTTCAATCCTTTGTGTCAGCCAGCCCCTCATTATGGTGGGGAAAAGGTGAAATGATAAATAGGGATAAACTGACCCAAGAACACAATGCAGCGCCTTTATTTATTACCTTGGGGGGTTTAGAGGAGAAACCTGATTTATCACGCCTTAGTGAAGAGCAGATTAAACATTATCAATCCCGTTCTAGTTGGATTACTGCACGCCAATTGTGCGCTGAAATTGCAAACCACGGGCGCCATTGTCAGTTTTCTCTCTACCCAGACAAAACGCATGGTAGCGTGATCCCTGATGCGATTTATAAAGCGTTACTCGTTGCGACGGAATAAATTCTAGCACCGCATAACGGACTTAGTGGCTAATGGGTTTAAGCAGATCACTGTATAGCTTGGCCAAGATACCATTGGCCGTGAATTCTTTACGGATCCATTGTGTCACTAATCCTGTTGCAGAGTGTTGGGTCGCGAGTAACATATGCGAATCTTGTCTTGGATTTTGAATCTGTTTGATAACCAATAGGCCATTTTTAACGTGTTCTTTAACCATATAATCAGGTAAAAAACCAATCCCTTCCCCCTAATATCTGACACTGGCATTTCGTATTAAAATCGGGTACCTGAATAGCCTCTTGACCATGCAGCAGCCAACCAACCCGTTTATTGATAGTGAGTGCGGTATCTTCAACCATAATATTTGGATATAAACGTAGCTGACTTTCTGCGATAGGTTCAGGCATCAATGCTAATGGATGAGTCGCAGAGATCGCAAATTGCCAGTGGATAGCCCCAATTTCAGTGTAATCAATTCCCCCACCATCCATTAGTGTGCCTGGTGCGCCAATCGCAATATCCGACAAATTGTTAATAATGGCATCCCATACGCCGTTATACACCTCAGTCGTGACTGTAATTTGGCAAGTTGGAAACTGTTTTTTAAGGATTTGCAGCAGCTTCGCCGTATGATAAGGCGTATACAGCAGCTGATTAATACAGATCCGTACACGCGCTTCAATCCCCTGTTCAATGGAATAAATACTCTTCTTAATAAGATGAAAGTTATTCAATAAATCAGTTGCTTTACGGTAAAAATAATAGCCTGCTTCGGTTAACTCAATATTACGCGTATCCCGGATAAACAACACAACATCTAAATAGGTTTCGATACGTTTTATCGTATAACTGACGGCGGAGGTGGTTATTCCTAACTCTTCTGCTGCTTTACTAAAGCTCGCATATTTAGCTGCTGTCGTGTAAGTCAGTAAGTTTTCTTCGGTAAATATAGAGTTCATACTGGTGTCCAAAATAGGCTTAAAATCAATCAAAATAAAAAGTTATAATCAAAATACTTCGCATTACAGTTAAGCAACAAAAGATGGATAGCTTACGGTTGATAACTGGTGTGTGTGAGCATCCGCAACAATAACGTAACTTGAAGTATGACGAATATATGTGAATTATATTTAATAACCCGTAATTTTAGGTTATTTATCAAGCATTTTTTCAAGGTTAACAGAAATCGGCATACATACCGAGCGATAAAAAATTTTTGCTTTTTTGGCAAAAACCGATGTAATACGAAACCAACTATTTATAACCAAAATAGCTAATCTTATTGAAATGAATAATAAAAAATTCTATTAACAATCTCGCTGATCTCGATCAACTCTTTTACATTGTTAACAGTTTAAAAACTTTTAATTTGAGTTATATCACAAAATTGATCAAATCCTTTTTTCCCCTTCTCATTAGCAAACAAAATTTCATTATATTGCTTATTTTTTATCCAAAAACACGGCAAAAGCGACAAAAAATCATGCTATCACGCACAAAAAATCGTTATTGTTGATTTAAAATCAACAATAAAAGTAGCTATTGATGAATTAATTTTAAATGGATTCTATTTATCTCACCTGCTTGCTATGCTTAATTCATCATAAATATGCCCATGACGCTTCATTTACTTGGGTCACATTTAAATATTGTCTTTATCTATTTCGTTATTTGATGCTGAAATCAAATAATTTAATAAGGGGAAAAACATGACATTAGAGCAAGAGTTTTTATCCGCAGCAGAACAAGGCAACCTAGATTTATTAAAAAACTGCCTGAAAAAGGGCGTTGATATCAATACAACCAACCGCCAAGGCCGTACTGCTATTGTGAATGCAAGTCTCAATAAACATTATGAGTGTGTGACTTTCCTGATTAATGCAGGTGCAGATATTAATAAACAAGACCAAACATGTTTTAATCCTTTTTTATTAAGTTGCTTAAATAATGATTTAACATTACTACGCATCGTACTCCCCGCTAAGCCAAACCTTGATTTATTGACTCGCTTTGGTGGTGTGGGCATCACGCCTGCAAGCGAAAAAGGCCATGTCGACATTGTGCGAGAATTGCTCGAAAAAACAGATATTAATGTTAACCACACAAACTTTGTCGGTTGGACACCACTACTGGAAGCGATCGTGCTGAATGATGGCGGTGAAAAACAGCAGCAGATTGTCAAAATTTTGCTAGAGCACGGTGCCAACCCGCATATGACCGACAAATACGGTAAAAAACCATTAGAGTTAGCGCGCGAAAAAGGCTATCACGAAATTGCTGAATTACTGATAGCAGCCGGTGCATAGTGCATTACAAGGAGGCTTGTGAATAACATCAAGGCTCAACGACAACAACTGCATGGACTCTCGGCTGATATAACATTTTTCAATCTGTTAAATCAGCCTTCATTATCAGGCCACATAGAACAGGTTTTCCGTAAGGCGATCAATATTTCGATTAATCATTCACTTTTTACCTTACTGAGCGCCGAATTAGATAATGCCCCTAACAGTTGTCGATTATTGAATAGTGATCTTTCTCAATTAAATATCAAAGAAGGAGAAAACGTTTATTTATCGGATAAAAAAATTTATTTTGGCGACCATTACTTTCTGTCATTCTCTTTATGTCATCAATGGCAGCCTAATAATATTAGTTTTATTCCAGAGAAAATAAATAGCGACGACTATTTTACATTTTTAAATTTTAATATTAATGAAATAGATAAACTATTGAATAAAAGTGGTCACGCTTTATTGAGTTATCATGGGTGTAATTTATTTTATTCTAGTCTCGCTAACAAATTAAATTTATTACGTAACGAATTAATCGATTCATTAAAGAAAGCAGAGCATCAAAACTTGCCTGTTATTATCCAACAATTTGTTGGGCTCGGGATTGGTCTTACTCCTTCAGGGGATGACTATTTAGTTGGATTAATGGCGTTTTTATTACTCAAGCATCACCCAGCACAGCATCTACACCCTTTTTTTGAACAAGGTATCCGCCGTGCCAAAGATGCCACCACTAAAATTAGTGCCATCACCTTAGAAAAGGCGCTCAATCGCGAATATAGAGAAAACTTGCTGCAACTTATTCAGATGTTAGTAACAGCAGATGAGAGAAATATTTATCCGCAGTATCAAAAGATTTTAGATATCGGGTCTAGTTCGGGTAGCGACATGTTATTTGGCATTCGTGATGCTTTGTACCTTACCCATTATTTTGGAGAAAAGTATGTCGACTAAAGTTGTCATCAAAAAGAATACCTATTTTGATTCTGTATCATTGATGTCTATTTCCACAAAAGCTAACCAACTCGACAACGTTGAGCAGGCATTTGTGGCCATGGCAACAGAAATGAATAAAGGTGTACTGAAAAACCTAGGGTTATTATCCGCTGAATTGGAAGCAGCCAAAAACGGCGACTTGATGATTGTCATTAAAGGCACGAGTGATGAAGCAAATGAAGCAACACTCATCGCGATTGAAGAGCTGTTCAATAAGAAAAACCAAGGTGGCTCACAACATGAAGCTAAATATGCCACGATTCATTCCGCACATAGCCACATCCCAGACAGCAACCTAGCGGTCATTTCTGTTAATGGTCAATTTGCTGCTCGTGAAGCACGCATCGCACTTGAAAATGATCTTAACGTCATGCTGTTCTCTGATAATGTCTCAATCGATGATGAATTCGCGTTAAAACAACTCGCTAGCAGTAAAGGCCTATTGATGATGGGTCCGGATTGCGGTACTGCAATCATCAATGGTGCAGCACTATGCTTTGGCAATAGCGTTCGTCGCGGTAGTATCGGTATTATCGGTGCATCCGGAACAGGCAGCCAAGAGCTCAGTGTCCGTATTCATGAATTTGGCGCTGGGATTTCACAACTGATCGGAACGGGTGGTCGTGATCTCAGTGAAAAGATCGGCGGGATCATGATGATTGATGCGCTGAAAATGCTGGATGAGGATGATGATACTCAAGTAATCGTCTTAGTTTCTAAACCACCAGCGGCGACCGTTGCCAAAAAAGTCTTAACTCAAGCAGAAAAATGCCACAAACCGGTTGTCGTTTGTTTTCTCGGTAATCAACCCACGCCAGAAGATAAACCCGGTTTAAGCTTCGCAAAAGGAACTAAAGAGGCGGCACTAAAAGCGGTGCTTCTCACTGGCGTCAAAGAAGAAGAGTTGGATTTGCATTCGTTGAATTGGCCTCTAATTGAAGAAGTGAGAGCAAAACTATCACCCACACAAAAATATATTCGCGGCCTTTTTTGTGGCGGCACGTTATGTGATGAAGCCATGTTTGCTGCACTCGAAAAATATGATGATGTCTACAGTAATATTCAACCGAACCCTGATTACCGCTTAAAAGATCTCAACAAAAGTGTTGCCCATACTTTCCTTGACTTTGGTGATGATGATTTTACCAATGGCAAACCTCACCCAATGATCGACCCAACCAACCGCATAGAGCGTTTACTGCAAGAAGCGCGCGACCCTGAAGTCGGTGTTATCGTCATGGACTTTGTTCTGGGTTACGGCTCTCATGCAGACCCTGTTGGGGTGATGATTGATGCTATCAAAGCGGCAAAAGAGATTGCGAAACAAGATAACCGTGAACTGGTGCTCCTCGGGTATGTTTTAGGCACTGATCAAGATACACCATCAATGGATGCACAGGTGAAAATGCTCACTGATGCAGGTGTCATTTGGGCGAGTAGTAGCACCAACACCGGTTTGTTAGCGCGTGAATTTGTCTGGAAAGGGGAGAAAGCATAATGACTTCATTATTTAAACAACCATTAAATGTGATTAATGTGGGCATTGAAATGTTTAGCGATGACCTGAAAAAACAACATGTTCCCGTAACACATTTGAATTGGACACCGCCTGGGCAAGGTAACGTTGCCGTCATCCGTGCATTAGACAAAATTGAAAGTAACGCCGCATTACAAGAAAAGATTGCAGCGGCTAACGCGCAAGCCTTGGAACGTATCATTCAATCACAACCGATGTTGGTCGGCTATGATCAAGCCATTAATGTTGTACCAGGAATGACCAAGAATACTATTTTACACGCAGGTCCTCCTGTTGAGTGGAAAGACATGTGCGGTGCGATGAAAGGCGCGGTGACAGGCGCATTAGTATTTGAAGGTCTAGCGAAAGATTTAGCGGATGCTGAACGTGTTGCCGCTTCTGGTGAGATCATTTTCTCCCCTTGTCACGAACACGACTGTGTAGGCTCCATGGCGGGAGTGACCTCTGCCTCCATGTTTATGCACATTGTTGAAAACAAAACGTATGGTAATCGCGCTTTCACTAACCTTAGTGAGCAAATGGCAAAAATTTTGCGGATGGGGGCCAATGACCAAAGTGTTATCGACCGCTTGAACTGGATGCGTGATGTTTTAGGTCCAATGCTACGTGACGCGATGAAGCTCGCTGGTGAAATAGACCTGCGCTTAATGTTAGCGCAAGCCCTGCATATGGGGGATGAATGTCATAACCGTAATAATGCAGGCACCACACTGCTCATCCAAGCATTAACACCGTATATCATCCAAACTGATTTTTCTGTTGCTCAACAAAAAGAAGTATTTGATTTTGTGGCAAGTAGTGATTATTTCTCAGGCCCAACTTGGATGGCGATGTGTAAAGCGGCAATGGATGCGGCACATGGTATCGAATACAGCACCGTCGTCACGACCATGGCACGTAACGGTTATGAGTTCGGTTTACGTATCAGTGGGCTACCGGGCCAATGGTTTACGGGTCCATCGCAACAAGTGATTGGTCCTATGTTTGCAGGTTATAAACCTGAAGACTCTGGCCTCGATATTGGAGACTCCGCAATTACTGAGACTTATGGTATTGGTGGCTTCGCCATGGCAACAGCGCCTGCCATTGTTGCTCTTGTCGGAGGTACCGTTGAAGAAGCTATTGATTTTTCAAGGCAGATGCGTGAAATCACTTTAGGTGAAAACCCAAATGTGACGATTCCTCTGCTTGGCTTTATGGGTATTCCTACTGCCATTGATATCACTAAGGTTGCCGCCAGCGGTATCCTTCCGGTCATCAATACCGCAATTGCCCATAAAGATGCAGGTATCGGTATGATTGGGGCGGGTATTGTTCACCCTCCGTTTGATTGCTTTGAAAAAGCGATGTTGTCTTACGCCGAAAAATACGCCTAGTCACACAGATAATAAGCCCAACTTCGGTTGGGCAATCCAGACTAATGAGTTGTGATTCACCAGAGCAAATAGGGTTTTTAATTATGACTGCCCCCGCAGTCTCTTCTTTGAAGGATACATTCCATGAGTGTAACGAAACTAAAGTGGAAACGTGGTGACTGGGCGGCCTACTTCGGGCTAATGACCAATAACTTAACTAATCTGCTCACAATGATGGGGCTACTGATCTTTGTCGTCGGTATCCCAAAAGATATTGTTTATGGACGTATTGCACCCGCTTTTGGTTTTGCCGTCTTACTTGCGAGTGTCAGCTATGCTTATTTTGGCCAGCAACTTGCCAAACAAACTGGGCGCGACGATGTTACCGCACTACCGTCTGGCCCAAGTGCACCCTCTATTTTTACCGTCACCTTTTTAGTCATCATGCCAGTCTATCAAACTACGCAAAATGCGGAGTTTGCCATTCAGATTGCACTGGTTTGGTGTTTTGTGGAATCAATGATCCTTGTTGGTGGCTCATTCCTCGGTGAAACGATCCGTAAAATGATCCCTCGCACTGTCTTGCTTTCCTGTTTATCTGGGCTAGGTTTGCTGTTACTGGCCATGAACCCAATGCTACAAGCATTTGAAGCCCCGACTGTCTCATTTATCGTTTTACTGCTCATCTTTATCAACTGGTTTGGTAAAAAACCGATCTTTGCCCGTATACCAACAGGCTTATTGCTTCTGATCGCAGGTACCGTATTGGCATGGATTTCAGGATTACAAAGCCCTGCTGCGATTAAATCCTCCGTCGAGTCATTTGGATTTAACCCACCAGGCATCCATATTGATAGCTTTTTACAAGGTCTACCGCACGCGCTGCCTTACTTAGCTTCCGCGGTTCCATTAGGCTTAGCAAACTATATCTTTGACCTCGAAAATATTGAAAGTGCCCACGCTGCTGGTGATGAATACAATACACGTAAGGTCATGCTAGCCAATGGTTTATCATCAACTGTAGGTTGCTTTATGGGGAACCCATTCCCCGTGACGGTGTACGTAGGTCATGCGGGTTGGAAAGCCATGGGAGCCAGTATTGGCTATACGTTAGCTTCTGGGATCACTATGTTCATCGTTCCGTTATTTGGTTTGGGGGCTTTCATGTTAGCCATTATTCCAATGACAGCGATCGTACCTATTCTGGTATTTATCGGGGTTGTTACGGCGAACCAAGTGGTGCGAGAAACACCCAAGATTGAAGTCCCCGTTATCTTTATTTGTTTATTCCCTTGGATTGCCAACTGGGCACTGACCATGATGAATAGCATGATGGGAGCAGCAGGGACTTCAGCGGCGCAGATCGGAACCGATGTATTGTTGAGCAAAGGGGTGTATTACCAAGGTCTCGTACACCTCGGCAATGGTGCACCGCTAGCCAGTATGCTGTGGGGCTGTATTGCTATCTTCGCCATTCTTAATCAACCACTACGTGGTGCAATTGCCGCTGCCGTCGGCGCACTACTCGTATTCTTCGGAATCATTCATTCGCCAATGGTAGGAATAGCACAAGGCTCAGCCTTGATGTTTGTATACGCTTACCTCATGATGGCGGGCTTATTTGTCATGAAATACTTTTTGGATAAAGGCAAAACAACAGAAGAGCAACAACCTGAAAAAGCTGAAAAAATCAGTAAATCAGTGTGATGCCACTAACCTCCGATTGTCGGTGTGCCTAGCACACCGACTCTAACACTCTGTATCAGGATACAATAACAATGAAAGAACTCGTGGTTGTTGCCATCGGGGGCAACAGTATTATCAAAGATAACAACAGCCAGTCGATTGATTCTCAAGAAAAAGCCATACAAGAAGTGGCTACCCATATCTGTGACATGCTTGAAGGAAACTATAATATCGTTTTAACTCATGGAAATGGGCCACAAGTCGGATTGGATTTACGCCGCGCCGAAATCGCACATACCGTTGAAGGGCTACCTTTGACACCATTAGCCAATTGTGTCGCCGATACCCAAGGGGGAATTGGTTATTTAATCCAACAAGCACTGACTAACGCATTGGTGACGCGCCATAATCGTCAAGCGGTCACTGTAGTCACTCAAGTTGAAGTCGACAAAAATGATCCCAATTTTCAATCGCCAACCAAGCCTATAGGGGCATTTTTCAGCGCTGAACAGGCCGAGAAATTGCAACAAGCAAACCCTGATTGGCATTTTGTTGAAGACTCAGGACGTGGATACCGCCGTGTAGTCGCATCACCCGAGCCCAAAAGTGTCGTCGAATCCGCGGCTATCCGTACATTAACTGAAAATGACTATGTTGTTATTGCCGCTGGTGGTGGTGGGATCCCTGTGGTCAAAAATGGCCATGGAGGCTTTCAAAGTGTCGATGCCGTTATCGATAAAGATTTATCCACAACGCTACTCGCAAAAGAGTTACAAGCCGATATTTTGATCATCACAACAGGGGTTGAAAAAGTCTGTATTTACTTTGGAACACCAGAACAAAAGGAACTTGGAGAAACCACAACAACCGCGATGCAACGCTATATGCGTGAAGGGCATTTCCCCGCTGGAAGTATGCTACCGAAAATAGAAGCTAGCCTGTCGTTTCTCGCCAACGGTGGCAAGCGAGTGATTATTACCTCACCTGAAAAATTGCCACAAGCCTTACGCGGCGAAACAGGTACTCATATTATTCAAGGCTAACTTCACACCATTTCAGGTTGCGACGTTCAGCAACCTGAAAACTGCCTAATTAAGGAGTTTCTATGCAATCCAACAGAAGAGAGTTCCTTTCTACGAGTGCAAAACTGGCTGCGACTTGCACGCTATTTGGTGCGATGTCAGGTATTGCTATCGCTGAAACCGATTCAGTCCCATCAAGCACGACGTCAAAGATTACAGATAGCCACTATTATCTTGATAATGTGTTACTTGAGACAGGGTTTAACTATCGTGATAATACTGTCGTCGGCACGAAAACAGCGTTACACACGCTCGAGATCAAGCAAGGTAAAATCGTGGCTATTCTGCCAAATACACAACATCAGAATAGCCAATTAGCCGCATACAGTGCAAATAATAAGCTTATGCTCCCCGCTTTTCGCGATATGCATATTCACCTTGATAAAACTTTTTATGGTGGTCCTTGGCAGGCTCCTGAATCACGTGAAGGCAAAACCATACTGGATATGATTGCACTGGAGCAAAAATTACTCCCTGAGTTACAACCTTACACACAAGAGCGTGCTCACGCGCTGATCAGCTTGATCCAATCTAAGGGATCAACTATCGCGCGTAGCCATTGTAATATCGAACCCGTTTCAGGGCTTAAAAATCTTGAGGCTCTCATACAGGTTCTTGATAAACATCAGCAGGACCTAACCTGTGAAATCGTCGCTTTCCCACAACATGGCTTGCTATTATCCAAATCAGAACCTTTAATGCGTGAAGCAATGCAAGCGGGGGCACATTATGTTGGTGGACTCGATCCAACTCACGTCGATGGTGCGATGGAAAAATCACTCGATACCCTGTTCCAAATTGCATTGGATTACAATAAAGGCGTTGATATTCATCTTCATGAAACCAGCCCTGCGGGCTTAGCAGCCATTAATTATATGATTGATACTGTGGATAAAAACCGCAGTTTACGCGGTAAAGTCACTATCAGCCATGCCTTTGCTCTCGCAACGTTGACACCAGAGCAAGCCAACACCACAGCGCAGCGCCTTGCTGAGCAACAGATTAGCATCGCCACTACGGTTCCTATCGGTACATTACATATGCCATTGAAAATACTGAATGAACACGGTGTATTTGTGATGTCTGGAACCGATAGCGTTATTGACCATTGGTCTCCTTTTGGCCTAGGCGACATGTTAGAAAAAGCCAATTTATACGCTCAACTTTACACGCGCCCAGATGAACATGCTCTATCACGTTCACTCGCAATCGCGACGGGGAATACATTGCCATTGGATAACAAAGGCAAGCAAGTGTGGCCAGTTGCAGGCGATGATGCCAGCTTTGTCCTCGTGGATGCTTCTTGTTCTGCTGAAGCGGTTGCACGCATTTCACCAAGGCAAGCCAGCTTCCACAAAGGGAACTTAGCTTCCGGCTCAATTGAGAAGAGAGTAGGCTAACCGTTTGTCCAAAAAGACGGGGGTTCAACTCCCGCCGTCTTACTGGTTGGGCATCGCTAGCAACGCCAATTTTTTAACAGTGCCAATATCAGTGGAAACTCACAAAACCCTTCCCTATCGAGAAAGTGTCCTGCATTTTCCACCGTAATAACCTCTGTTTCTAAATTATCCGCTAATGTTCTCGATGACTGCGGGGAAACAATCTGATCATTATTTGAGATCACAGAAACACGATAGTCAGCTAATGATTTCAAATAAGGGTAATCGAATATAAACTCAGTATGAGGTTTCAATTCAGGCAATGTTTTTTGCTCATCAGTAAAACCAGAAACGAAGATATAACCACCTACCCGCTGTCGCTGCTCCGCGAGGAAACGTAATACGCTAACACAACCAAGACTATGACCGATCAACACCGTATTTGTGTCCAATTTAATATTTGCATCCAGTAAAAACTGCAACCATCGTTGGGGATCAGGCGCTTGTGGATCAGGCATAGCAGGAACGAATACGCTAGCCCCACACTGCTCAAGCTGTGCTTTTAACCAAGGAAACCAATTTTTCTCAGGCGATGCCGTATAACCATGCACAATAATGACTTTTTTATTGTTTAAATTTTCATGCTGAAGATTTTCACCACTCATCATTCGGTTCCTTTTATCAGTACTGAGTAGGCTGCACATTAAGATAGCGTCAAATAAAGACCATCTATACTAAAACGTTTTCAGGTAAACCTGATGTGTTTTTTGGTAATTATCTCATTATTATTATTCAGCAAATCTTTATAATTCTCTAAAAATTAACATAAATGGATATTTTACCTGTGCAAAATAATCTTCAACTTTCAGATAAAGTTTTAAACGCCTTCCCACAACGATCACTAAAATTAACACCACTATCAGGCGATGGCGGCATGATTCGTTCGCTATTTTTGATTGTGTTCCTAGTCGCATTAACCGCATTCAGTGCGTATCAGCTACCTAACATCGCTTATGACTATAAAATTGGCCAGAATGCCGTTCCCGTTGATGCGGATATTGATGGCTCCTGCAAAACGAACTTATTGGTGATCACCAACTGTAAAGTTGAGTTGCGTTATAAACACAATGTCGTCTCCCATGACTTCACTTTCGTAGGATTGAACGGTGGAGACATTGCAGTCATGCCACTCATGGATGCGACAGATCCGTCAAAGCTAACCGTAGATGTTGCTGTCGATAATGTCATGCTTCGCTTTGTTACCACTATTGCATTAATTGGCTTATTTATTTTTTGTATCTTCTTTTTTATTCGTGCCCAAATACGCATCAGCAAAATAAGAAAAGAGTTATTATCTGTCGGGAGCCAGCCTTTGCAACTGATAGCTATCCCTGCCAAGGTCATTAATGCCAATCGACAAATCATTGCCACTTATCAGCGTGAATTGAATGGGAAACAAATATCGACAGGTTATTCAGGCAAGAAAACAAGTGCACCTATCGTTTTAGAATCAAATGGTAAAACTTATGTACTCGCGGTGGCCAGTGCCCAGCAGAATATTCCTTATGTACTTGATTTCCCGATGCAGCGTATTCAAGCAACCCCTGAAGAAGTGCAGCATTTTCATAATGTGTTGCAGGAAGAAGGGATAATTTAATTGTTACTAAAGAGGTTGGGCTAGCCTGCCCAACCTTCCTAGCAAATGCAATTATTTTAAATCGGGGAAAAACACGCGTTTAATCGCTAATTCAACACCACGTACCTCTGCTAATCCCTTCAAACGTCCAATCGCAGAATAACCTGGATTGGTTTTCTTTTTCAGATCATCCAACATTTGGTGACCGTGGTCAGGGCGCATTGGAATACGACGCATGTTACCTGCTTTTTGGCGACGATTTTCTTCTGTTAAAATCGCTTTCACGACGGCGAACATATCCACATCCCCCCCTAGGTGAGCGGCCTCATGGAAGGTTTTCGGATTGTCTTCCCGACAGGTTGAACGCAAATGAGTGAAATGAATACGATCACCAAATTGCTCAATCATTTTAACTAAATCGTTATCACTTCTTACACCGTAAGAACCGGTACACATGGTAAAACCATTGTGAATACTATCCACTGTATCTTTCAGCCATTGCATATCTTCAATGGTAGAAACAATCCGCGGTAACCCTAAAATTGGACGTGGTGGATCATCCGGGTGAATAGCCATTTTCACACCCACTTCTTCAGCGACGGGGATAATCGCCTTTAAGAAGTACGCCATATTTTCACGTAGCTTCGCCTTGTCAATACCCGCATATGTTTTCAAATGGGCTTTAAATTGTTCAAGAGTATAGCCTTCTTCCGCCCCAGGTAAGCCCGCAATAATATTTCCAACCAGTTTATTAATATCGGCTTGGCTCATCGCTTCATAATAGGCTTTCGCTTGAGCGATTTCCTCTTGACTGTAATCTTGTTCTGCCCCCTCGCGCTGTAGCAAATACAGCTCAAATGCGGCAAATGCAATTTGGTCAAAACGTAATGCTTTTGAACCGTCTGGTAATTCATATTCTAAATCTGTGCGAGTCCAATCAAGCACGGGCATAAAGTTATAACACACGGTATCAATGCCACAGGCGGCCAAATGACGAATCGATTGTTGGTAGTTCGCAATATGCTGCTCATAATCGCCACTGTGTGTTTTGATTTCTTCATGAACAGGAATACTTTCCACGACAGACCAAACAAGGCCCGCCGCTTCAATTTCTGCTTTACGCTTTTGAATTTCTTCAATACTCCACACCTGACCATTCGGAATATGATGCAGTGCTGTCACGATGCCCGTAGCCCCTGCTTGACGTATATCACTCAAAGAAACCGGGTCATTAGGGCCATACCAACGCCATGTTTGTTCCATATCACTCACCTCAAAAATGTGGGCACCGTATCGTGCCCTTAAATTTATTGTGTAACAGTTTCTTCGATCGGTGCTTTAACGATGAAGAAGTAAGCTAATGCGCCCGCGAATGTCACCATAGAGCAAACGATTAGCGCCCAATTAAATGAACCCGTGGTGTCTAATACCCAACCAGTAACAATCGGTGCGAATGACGCAAAAATGAAGCTACCAAAGTTTTGAATACTACTGACGGAAGCGACCATTTTGCTAGGCGTCACCACTTGCACTAATCCCCAGCAAGAAGTGCCAGCAAAATGCACAAAGAACAGCGCTAAACTGATAAATGCGACCGCCATAGTGGTGGAAGTCGATTGCACAACTAAGAGCGTGCAAGCCGCGGAACAAATCAGTCCTAAACAGATTAAAATTTTGCGGCTATTCATTAATGAATAACCTTTTTTGGCTAAGCGGTCTGCCACCATGCCATTGACTAACATACCGAGCGAACCGAATAAGAATGGAATTGCGGCAACCCATCCCGTATTCGCGAGACTTAATCCCCGTTCTGCCTGTAAATACCCCGGCAACCAAGCAAGATATAGCCATCCCGTATAGTTCACACCACTGAAACCTAAAATCATTCCCCAAACAGTACGTTTTTTGAACAAGGCGCCCCACTCTTTAAGCGTCACTTTCTGTTTTGGGGTTTCATCACGGCCGGAGTTGAGATATTTCAAATCATCTTCTGACAGCTTTAATGACTCACGGTTGCGATAATACGCATACCAACAAATACCAATCAGAATGCCTGCAACCCCGATGATGATAAACATCATTCGCCAGCCAAAAGCCAACATGAGCGCAACTAAGATTGGTGGAGCAAAAGCTTGGCCAATCGTCGTAGAGGAGTTAAATATTCCCATCGGAATACCTCGCTCTTTCGCACTAAACCAATCATTAACGACCTTTACACCACTCGGCATAAAGGGCGCTTCACCCACTCCGAGGCCAATTCGTAATGCAATAAATTGCCAAAAGTTTTGGATCAAACCCGCCATGCCTTGCATTGTTGACCAAAAAATCAACCCTGCGCCTAAAACAATACGAGGTCCAAATTTATCGAGTAATAAACCTGATGGTAGCTGTGAAATACCGTAAGACAATGAAAAAGCAGATAATAAAACACCGAATTGAGTTGCTGAAAGCCCTAAATCAGCACGAATCGCTTCGTTAGCAACCGAAAGCGAACCTCGGTCAAGGAAATTAATGATCCCTGCCAAAAACAGCAGCAGTAACGAGATACGTTGAATTTTCTTAATCCTGGCGGTTTTTGCAATATTATCGGGTGTTATGTCAGATGCTGAACTCTGCATAGTTACATCCTCAAAAAAGTAATTATAATTGTATGATACCTGAATGACTGGTGGCTTGATTGTCAGGTGGTCAGGCCGGCATTATAGTTATTGAATTTGAAAAAAATTAACTTGATATGGCTCACAAATCTGTTTTTTTATCATTCAGATTAGTAGCTAGCAGCGATTAGAGCGTATGATATGTGGCGATAGGATGAGAATACCGAGGAATTAACATGGCATTAGCCCCACTGAAAGTTGAACGATTGTACCGCCAGATCTCAAACCTTATTATTGAGTGTATAAAACGTGGCGATTTCAACGCAGGAGAGCCGTTGCCTTCTGAGCGAGAACTTGCAAAACAGATGGAAGTCAGCCGATCATCCATCCGTGAAGCCTTTATTGCATTAGAAATGACAGGTTGGATTGAAATTCGAGTTGGAAATGGTGTTTATGTCGCCAATCCATTACCACAGGTTGAATCTAAAAAAGAAACCGTCAGTGCAACACCAGAAAAAGATGAAACCGAATTCAGCTTACGTGATTTGTTGAAAGCGAGGCAATCTTTCGAAACTATGATTGCAGAACTCGCAGCTCGTAATGCAACAGATGAGCAATGCGCTGAATTACAAGAAATAATGAAAGATCTCATCAAGCAGAAAGACAATGACGAAAACTTTTTGCGCGAAGATAAACGTTTTCATTTGCTGATCAGTGAAATGACAGGAAATGAAGTGTTGCATAGTATGATGGAACATCTGTGGGATATGCGCCAATCAACACGTTTTATCCGCATGGAATCTCACTATGCCGATATTGATTTACCCAAAACGATGAACGAAGATCACCAATTAATCGTCAATGCGATTCTAGATAGAAATCCAAAAGAAGCAGCAAGATGCATGCATGACCACTTACAGCATGTCTATGAATGTTTCTTCAACATCGAATAACATTGATCAAAAAACGCCCCCATCTTATCGATGGGGGAGTCACCACACTTTTACTGAATGAGTCGATTATCGCGACGGATCTTGCGTTCTTCATAGATAGCCACGACACCCAGCATCACTATCCCTACTGCGGTTGCAGCAAATAACAGATAGAAAGTATCCGACCAGCCATGAAGTGTAAATCCACCTACCGAGATACCGTTGCCAGTTGGGTCTGCGATACGAGAAACTAGGACTTTAGCCATCCCATCACCGAATAAGTAACCAAAAAAGCCCGGAATTGAGTTAACCACCGCCGTTGCACACTTAGGTGCAAAGCCAATGATTGAAATACCAATCAAAATCACAGGTCCGAAAATAAAGAAGCCTTCAAAAAAGAGTGCAATATAAATGCCCCAGACACTGGACATATTTTGGTAAGCAATTAATGGGAAGATGACGGAGATCATACATAACATACCGAGTAATGCACGGCGTCCCCCCATTTTATCGGAGACATACCCCCAAGTGAGTGAGCCTAAAAATCCCCCTAATTCGAGCGCTGTAATCGTACCAATAGCAGAGATATCATCCCAATCAAGTGCCATTTTAACGTAGGCGACACTCCAGTTATCGACACCAATACGAATGGTATACACACAGAGGTTAGCCAAGCATAGAAACCAAACTGCCGGATTTTTCAGAACATATTTGATGAAAATTTCTGACTTTGACATACTTTCTGCGGCGGTATCATCTTTAGAAACTGGCTCGTCAAAAATTTCTTCTGGTGTGTTCCAACCTAATTCTGATGGGTCATCTTTACCAAAAAACATCCCAAATGTAGCAATGACACCCGCAAATAAAATCGGGAAAATAAACATCCCTGCCACATTACCGTTAAAAGCATATTCCATCCCGAATAAGGCGATTGGCCCAGCCAAAATAGCACCTATATTGTGTGATGCGTTCCACCAAGAGATAAACCGACCCCGATTTTTTCTGGGTGTCCAACGGTTAATGGTTGAGTTAGAGCAAGGACCTCCAGGAGCCTGAAATAACCCCGTGAGTGCCCATAAGAAAATAAAAATACCAAGAGAATGCCCTGATGACAGTAAAAACATGCCGATCGCAAATGAAGATGCACAAGACAGCATAAGTAAGAAGCTGAGTATTTTCTTCGTATTTTTGCCATCAATATAATAGGAAAGGAGCACACGGCCTAGACTATAAGTAATAGAGAAACCAAAACCCACCGTGCCCAAATCACTCAAAGTGAAATCTGTTTGTTCAATAATAAACGGGGTAGCGGCTTTAAAATTATAGCGAAGAAAATAGATCCCTGTATAAGCCAAACACATCACAAAGAATGGCTCCATAAACTTTCTTAACCATAAATCGCGTTGTACAGAGAGGGGAATTTTTCCTGTCGGTAGCCTTTTTATATCAAAAAAAGAAAATTTAGAACTCATGTTATTAGCCTTTTCGTGGTTTTATTATTTTATTCTCTAAATGATTCGAGTTGCTGATATATCTTTGGACTCGATGCCAATACATAATTTCCTTTAAGGAGAAAATTATCTTTCGCTCTATAATTATTCATAACCCCTCCGGCTTCTTGAATTAACAATAAGCCTGCAAGACAGTCCCATGAATTTAGATGAGGTTCGTAGTAACCAATTAGCTTGCCTGCGGCTACATAAGCCAACATTAATGCAGCAGAACCATTGCGGACAAACATCCCTTTTTCATGAAGTAATTTATCTAAAAAAGGAATAATGTATTTAGGTGATATGCGAGTTGAAATCCCGACACCAAGCAAACCTTCATTCAGGGATTGAACCGCATTAACTTTGATAGGTGATTGATTTAAATAAGCCCCATGACCCGCCATTGCATGAAATAATTCATCCTGTACGGGGTCATAAACAACCGCGATTTGTGTATTTTGTTGTTCATCCAAGAGGGCTATCGAAATACACCAAGAAGGCAACCCAAAAATAAATGCACTAGTACCATCAATAGGGTCAACGACCCAAGTATATTCTGATGCACCTTGTGTATAACCCCCTTCTTCACCAAATAAAGTATCGAGGGGATATTGTTGGTGAATTTTCTCACGAATAAATTGTTCAGTATTTTTATCCGCAATAGTGACTAAGTCCTGCCCATCCTCTTTTTTCTTTTCAATGTTGAGTTGGTTTCGGTCATAATAGTAGGATACCGCTAATTTGCCGGCTTCAAGAGCAACTTGGCGAATAAAAGTATATCTCGCTGAAATCGCATTCATTCCCATCTCCAGATAATGAAATTAATATTTCGAAATATATATTTAACGAATCGTACATTCTGTGATCGATTTCATGAGATGATAAATTAATGTAATTTTTATTTTATAAAATATATTTTATTGTTATCAACTTATTGTTATATAAAGAACATAAATAAAATTACTCAATTGAGGTCGTTATTTTTCATTTTCTATTTTTTATTATTTTAAAATAAATTTTTCATTTAAATCCTGAAAACACATCGTTTTATGATGACCTGACACCCACTTCCATTCGTAAAATTAACTCGCCCTTTGATAACGATTCACCAATAGCATGACTGTCTTTTGAGTTTTGATTAAATGATCTTTAACCGGCTAAATAGGATTTATTTTGTGACTGTTAATGTTGTGAAAATGCGAGTAGGGAGCTATTTTTTAATATCAATACTAAAAATATTTTTTAATAGAATAAATAAGCAGTTTAATGTGGTTAAAATTTAATATTAATTAGAAAAGAACTTAATATTCATTATTGATAGCGCGCGTGGTTCATCGTTAATATGACCCGGACATCCTTGTCATTCAGGTCATTATATACACACTATTTCAAGGTATTCCCTTGAGAAAGGTAGTCGACAATATCCTGTAATCGATACCATTTTACCCAGATACTATCGTTTAATGGTTGGCCAGTATAATTTTCAATAGCCGTAATTAACTCGAGCATTTCCAACGAATCGATATGCAAGTCTAAAATTAATGCTGAATCCATCTCAATGGGTTTATCGATACCCGAATAGGTGCGGATCGCTTTTATTTGCTCGGTAAGCCATGTTTGATGAATTAAATGACGGGTACTCATGACCCACTTCCTAATTTAAACCGCTGGTCATTGCCGATATAGTGTTTTTTCCGCGACAAATCTCTCGCCTGACCACCTGACGTCGTATATACCCTATTATCCGTATTAACCTGCCAACGATATTTCTTCTCCGTCGTATCACCATCTAATTTTTCCTTCGAGGGCGCTATCTCTCGAATAGGTTCGGCGGGCGCCTTTTCAATCTCAGAAGCTGTCATTGGCTGCTCCTCTACAACCTGTGCCACCTTCGCGTGATAGACTCCACTGATATGCCCCTTTAATAGCGTACTTGCTGTCGATTGCTCGTCCAACGGCTGTTTATTGCCTAACGATTTTTGTGTGTCTAATTCAGGATCTAATGCGTTGTTTTTCAGCTCCATGGCAGAACCCTTCGCGACATCAAGCATATTGCTTAATTCAACGACCACTTGTTTGGCCGTATCCACCAAGCGTGAATTGCTCACCGTTTGTATATGAGCATCAAAGAGGTGATCGGTAAGTTGTGTCACATGTTCTTCCAACTGCTGGTCGCCAATGCCATCCACGGCTTTCTGCGGTGGCTCCTTCGGGTTTTGAGCAAACAGTTTTGTACTCTCAGTATTCGAGTCACCCGCCCGATACCGCTGCCTTTCCAAAGGATTTGTACTTTGGTTAAATCCCCGACTGGTGAGCACAAACGGGTTGATTTTTTGGGTGTTTGATAGCCATTTTCCCTCCGCTGTACGTGTATATCCCCCCACTTGTTGCTGTCGAGAAGAGGACGCCGGTGCTTGTTTTTCTTGGTTGGATTGCAGCAAAGGCGCTGCCTTACCCTCTACTGGCTGCCGTGTCGTCTCTGATAGTTCATCACTCGGTTTATCTTTTAACGGCTGCTGAGAAGGCGCGTTATAGTCAGTCTGAACCACATTATTCTGTGGTAACGAGCCACTTCCTTTAACCGTTTTTCCTTCATCGTTGAGCTGAACATGCAATTCAGTTCGGTAGCTTGTCGGCGCATCTGCCGCCGATGCTGCACTTTTGGGCGTAACGGTTTGACTCTGGGCTGTCGGTAACGTGGTGACACCGTCAATGGTTACCGTTGCTGTCGCATTAGCATAATGACTCGGCGTATCAGAGACCTTATTAATGCAATGAGGGCATGCATAGTTATTGGTTATATAATAATTATTGATGACCGGTGCTGATGCTTGGTCGCTGGTACGATACGGCATACCATCCACATCATCTGGCTGCGGTGAGGCGGCAGAAGATAGCGGGACATTTCGCTGAGTGACCGGAGGCTTTTCGGTCATTTTTGATTCAGGTGACGACAATGCGGCTGGGGTCGTTGGCACATTCAAACCGATTGTCTCAATATGCTCCTCTAAGGCACGGAATCCTTGTTCCAAGCAGGCATTTTTATCTGCCCAGAGATTATGTTTTTGATAAGCTTGCATCGCGTTATCAAAGCGCGCCGTTTTGCCTTGCAGCAGTGAGCCCGTTAAAAAATGAGTGACCAATGTTGCATCATCAACAGACTGTTCAGGCGACAGCCCCGCCATCGATTTTAGTTGGCTATCCGTGTAATTTTCATTCAGCTTTGCCTTGATAGCAGGTGTAACATACTCAGCTAAAAAGCGCTGTTTAAGGGTATTGGCCTGATTGGGCAACTTAGCTAAGATATTTTGTAACTCTTTACTGAGAGATTGACTTGCTACTGCTTTTGACTTCTCCGATGCAGCTGAAACCACTTTTGCCGTATGCTTGATTAAGGCAGGGGTTATTTCCTCTCTATTTAATAATGAAAAGGAGGTTAATACGGCATTAATATGATTTCTATCTTCCTGTAAGATATGATGAATACTCTCAGGAGTGATATGATACTTTAAGGCTTCACTGCCTAACATCTCTGCTATTTTATTCGCTTTAACATCATTCAGTTGTCGATGTAACGCGATACTATCCGCTTGAATAGCCATAGTTTGTTTAGCTTGTAGCGGCGAGGTTTCTGCTACACTAGAAACATTCCCAATATGATTTGCCATGAACATATTTTGGCTAGTGACACCCACTCTTTTAGTCGAATGTGTATCTATATAGCTATTGAAAGGCGCTAATGAATTTGGTCGCATAGAATATTACTCTTCATTATATTTCTATCATTAATATCTGAAGGTAATGAGATATAATATGATTATATCTCATTTAAATAATGGGAAAATTAAAACCAATTAGGTATTGGCAAAAGCAACATTATATTGAAATAGGTCTTTTAATAATTGAATTAACAACTGAGTCAGTGTCTCAAAATGGCTATTATCTTGTCGAAAGGTTTCTAATAAACGCGATACGCTATTATTAACCGCATTCTTTTTACTATCTATCGCCGTTTGCATACTTTGGAAAGTCTGCACCATCATCTCCCCTTCTGGCGTACTCGCCCCCATGATTGGATTAACGGTTTCATAAATATCTTTTATCGGCTGCATATCAGGATAAATATAGATAACATGGTCTATTTCTTTAACTAAAAAGCCTTGCCCATTCAATTTTTTTTGCCAAAAAGCTAACATACCCGGTTTGCTATCAAAGCGAGCCATAGGCTTAATCACATTATTAATGTTATCTATGCTTAAACTGTGCTCCCAAAAATTTTTAGTGTGCGCATAAGTATAATCTTGCAAACTATCCTTTAGTAAATTAAAAAACTTTTGCTTATTAAACTTAATATAACCATTACTACCACTATCTAAACATTGGCTAATCGCGCCCAACCCCTTATTAACTTTCTCCATAAATTGGGTTGCCGCTTTAGTAATTTCACCAAAACTTTTCTGATAATCTAAATTCACATCATTAATGACATTAAAAATACTGGTTATATGAGATCGACCGTCTTGAATAACCTCCGCTGCAATTTTAGTGGAAGCACTATTATAGAAATCTGTGGTATTTTTTAATTCGCGTTCAACTAAGCGGGATTTTACCTTAATGTCTTCCTCCGTTTCTTGCCTATCTGTGTATTGGTAAATTTTTTCGGGTACATGCACATCATGATATTTTAAGACTGCTTCTGCTTGCTCTTCTGGGTTCGTTGCCCTATCGACCACAAAATTCCCCCCTACTGGGCTGAGCTGTAAATTGCTCTGTGCCGTGAGTCTGTTAGCGGAAGTGGTTATGGGATTACACTGTGGGAGCATTGGATTAATTTCACTCATACTCATCGATTTAACCCCTCGTTGCAACAGCTTGGAAAGTTCTGATCTGCCCTTCAATAACGTCTTTAAGGATATCGAATACTTTTTTCATCAGATCCAAAACCGTATCGATCTGCTTCTCTTTATCATTGGCGATAGACCGTGCAGTATCACCAATATCTTGCAAGACCATTTTTTGTGCTTCCAATGCCTTCACATCCATTTGCACAGCAGATGTCACTAGCTGCCCCGCGTTATCAGATAGACGAGTCACACTCTCAATAATGCTGGATTTCTTTTGTGTTTGATTGGTGATTTTATCCAGTTTTGTTTGATGCTCATCTGCTTTTAGTTGACTACGTCTTCCGGCATCTTGGTGACGTAAACTTGCCAAATCATTTTGCTGATTCAGGGCCTTATTCGTCGTTTTGATGGTTGATGCACGACTCAATTCAATCGAATCCTGCGCGCTCGAAGTATGCTGATTCCTTGCCACACCATGCATATTGATCGCTTTCGTTTGCTTCACTAACTGCTTAGTTTGTAATGCCGCTCCCGCCAGCGTGACCCCCATCGATACCGCAAAACCTAATACCGCGCCAAGAAACGCTTTCTCACCTTCTTTGATCGTCGTATCTGCCGCGCTCTGCACCATTTGTGCTTTTAACTTTAAAAAATCGGCTTGCAGTTGGCGGTCTGTCGTATTAATGATCGACTTAATCTGACTCAATAGATTACGTAGCTCCATTAAAATATCGCTACTCATAATGCCGATAAATTGGCTATCTTTTATTGCATCAAAAGACTGAATTCCAGGTTTTACATCTTCACTATTTGCTTGAGCCACTTGCACATCTTTAATTGCAGATGCCGCCAGCATTAAGTTAACCCCTTGAGATAATTGCTTGATCTCACTTTCGTCCAAATTCGCTATCGTTGGAAACATTTTTTCCAACTTGCTATTTTCTTCCGCGATCACTTCTCTTACGGCGTTTTCAACTTTGGTTGCCGTTACCGCAATATGCGCTTGAAGGTTGGCGTAAGCCGATGAAAAACCACCGATCACTTTCGATGTTTCTTCAAGCTCCGCCTTATTCATGTTTTTCGCATCAAACAGAAGCGATGGGTGAACAGTCGCTTGCTCAGGACGCTTTAATAACGGCTTATCTTGTGATCTTGGTACCGTAATCTCAACGGCATCTCTGATAGAGACTTGCGGTGCAGCGGCTGGTGTTGACAGCGTTTGAGTATCACGACCCGTCAAAACAGCTCCCCCCTCAAGATTGTCTAACTTTTGAGTTGGCATAGAAAACTGCGTTGGTGATGAAATTGTCGTCATAATAGGGCTCCTTGATGAGAATTAGGCATAATTAGAGAGACTGATTGCACTGGCTTTACGGTCGTTGGATTGTTTCAGTGATGTCAGCGTGTCAGTGAATAGGTGATTAAACACTTCGTATTGCTTTGACAGCATCTTAATCAGGGACTCCAGCAACTCATCGAGAACTTTAATAATTTCATCATTCATCATCATTTTGGCGAATAACTTCTTAAGCTCTCGTAATTGTGCCGCCCCTTCTAAACGTAATGCCCCAACAGTGACCGTGCTTGTTACTGACGTAGCAACGCCAGCCCCTTTCGCACCGACCTCTACGCGTGACGCTAATAGACTCTGTTTTCCCAGTTTTTTCCCTGTATCAACGATCTCAGCAATATCATCAATCCGATCAGCGGCATTATCGACCACCTTCACCGTATCTTTGACGCTATCTGCTTGCTGATGCATCTTATCAACCGTTTTCACCGTATCTTTGATGCCGTCAGTCTGTTCATTGATCTTATTTACGTTTTTCGCTGCACTTTTCGCACTATCAGCCTGTTCATGCGTTCTATCGGCTGCTTTCGCAATATTTTTGATATCACGAGCTTTCTTCGCGACCTGATTGGCGGTTTTGACTGTACTTTGCAACTCCTCCGCCGCATCCGTCAATTTAGTCAATTTCGTTAATACCACCATGTCATCCGCGGCTTTACCTAACGTTTTTATTTTGCTGAGTAGCTTTTTAACGAGGTTGATGATCGTATTCGTTATCGCCTTCACTGTGCTTTTTACGACCGTTTTAAGTGAATTTGCCGCCACTTTGGCGACTGTTTTTACGGTATTGGCGATGTTTTTCACAAAAGAGGACATAGAAACCAAAGAGAGAGCCAGAAAAGCGACAGCGGCAACTACCATGCCAACAATGCTACCAATCTTTTTCGCCTCTTCCACAGACATTCCAAACGACACCAGCATATCCGTGACAACATTTGAAATTTCCGTTGCTAGCATCTGCATTAAACTGGCATTACCCGTCTCTTCCAACACGATATCAGTGACCGAAATTGCGATACCGATGGCAGCAACAGCGAGTGTTAATGGGGCAGCCGCGCCGAATGTTGCAACTGTCGCAATAACCGATACTGCTAACATGACGTAGCTAAAAATCTTACTGGCACATGATGCCGCTTTATTCGCAGCGTCAGCTTTATGTTGAGCCTCTTCAGCTTCTTTGGCTTTTTTTTCTGAATCTTTACGAGAGGCTTCGCTGATCTTAGCCATCACCTCTTCCTGCTCTTTCATACTACGAATAGAGTCTTCATTCATCGCTTTTTTCAGCGATGCGGTCAACATCGTTAATAACGCAAGGGTGTTTTCCCACTTCTCACCATCCACTTCAACAGGGCGAGGGGCGGTATCAATAAAATTATTTAATACACTTCGATCACTATCGGCACTCTGAGCAAGCCCAGTGAGAACCTTATACGCATCTTCAAGTTGTGGACTAAGTACCGCGAGTTCAGCCTCTACCTGACTCATTTGCGCGGTCACATCATTCCGCTGCAAAATAAGCTGTTGCCCTTTTTCCTGTAAATGAGCCAGTTCGGATGTTAGCGTGTTAACTAACTGCGTTAATTGATGAAACTTTGACAGTGTCTCTGCTGTTCTAGGTTCTTTTGCTAATGAGGATAGGTTTGATTTTGCCGTGACCAATTCCTTATTCACTGCGTTTTGTTGCTGAGTATTATCATCAATATCGGTCTGTCGCTGATTTTGGGTTACTGTCAGCTTATTTAACCGAGTTTCAACTTTTTCTACTGCTTGTTTAATCGACGCGACTTCTTGTTTTTTTGTTTCCAGTTTTTTGGTACTCTCTGAAAACGAATTTAATAAGGATTCCCCTTGTTGTTTTAGTGCTTCCGATTCAATATTTAATTGGTGCAGTTGATTACGTAATTCATTGATATTATTTTCACCTAATATCTTACGTATCGACGAGAAGGCCTCCAACATGGAGACTCTGGCATTCACCCCTTTTTTCGGTTCTTGCAGTTGTGGCTGGCTTTCTAGCTTACTGCGTTTCATTTGTTCATTGGATGTTAATTCTTCGCATGCAACCTCCATACTTAACACCGCTTTAGCGATGTTTTCCCCCATTTCTAATGGATTAACACCTTGTTGAAAGACTTTAACTAAACCTATTCTGTCAGATGTTATATTTGTCATTGATGCCATATTATTTCCTCTACTTTATTGAAGAGTCTTCCTGCGCTGAATCAGTCTTTTCAAGATTCTTTTTCAATGCATTAAGGTAAGCCTGCGATTTGGCTTTTAACTCACTATCGGTACTACTGTCACAAACACTCTCAAAACAATGCAAAGCAGCACTACTCTTTTTCAACATTAAATTACATTGGCCTGCATGAAATAATGGTCGATAGTCATGTTTCGCTAAAACAAACGCTAACGCATATAATTCAGAGGCTTTTTCATAACGTTTAGTTAATTGATAAACAGCCGCTAATCCCATGACATAATCGGTATTATAGAAGTCATAAATACTGAGAAAACGAAAAAAAGTCTCCGCTTCTTTTAATTTACCTTGCTGATAAAATTCATATGCATAGGCATAAATTCCATCCATCATATCTTGTGAAATACCATGAATATCTTTATATGTTGAGCCATTCATTAAAGCAGACGTAATACTTTCAAGTAACTCATCCATATCAACGGGTTGTTGCTCTTTTTCACTCTTCATATATTAACCCCATAAGTTATTGAAGATATAAGATGCTCCACAGTGATAGTTGCATCTTAATTAATCAATGTTTAATTCTCTTATAAAAAACGATATTATTAGCAAACAATTAATTTTGGTTATTTTCTTGAGTCACTTCCTCTTCATTAATTAATCTCATCAATTCGTCATCAACAAATATTCCCATTTTTTCTAATTCAATACGTAATAACCAATTAATGATTTGCATAACATCTTGTAAGCAATGTTCATCAATAAAACTGTCTTTTCGATAATAACGCCATATTTTTCGTGCTAATGGAATATCTCTGACAACCGGTATTCCTTGTTGCTCTGCATATTTAATAATCATTTTGGCCTGTAGACCACGACTTTTAAATAATAAAAAAGGTAATGGCGCTATATTATCATCATAATAAATTAACATCGCGATATGGGTTGGATTTGCCATAACAAAGGTTGAATTACGGACATTTGCTTTTACTTCTTCAGACAGTATTTCATGATGCAAACCTTTACGCGCGCTTTTTAAATGAGGGTCACCTTCATTATCTTTATACTCTTTTTTTACCTCCTGTTTTTCCATCTTTAAGCCTTTAATAAATAGGAAAAACTCGGTAATGACATCAATAATAATGATCAGTAACGCCACGGCTAAAAAAACCACAACAAAACTCATACAGAGATCAACCCACTGATAAATCATGCCATTTATTGTGGTCCGATAAAGTAAAAAAATATCGTGTCGCCATAAGAAAAAAAAGACACTCGCAGAAATTGAAAAAACAATGAGATATAGAAAGGCTTTAACCAACTCCTTAAGTGAATTGAGCGAAAATATCTTTTTTATCCCAGAAATAGGGTTTAATTTAGAAAAATCAATTTTTATTGCCTCTGTTGCTAAACGAAAGCGGCTCTGTAATAAGGAGATTATTGAACCTGAAAGAAAACTCGCTAATAGCACCGGAGAAACAATCACAAAAAAAATACCAATAAATTCTGAAAATAGCTTATCAATATTAATGTCATTAGATGATAATAAAAGACGCCTCATCAAGCCCCCAATTTCAAATAAACTGGTGGCGCCTGAAATCACATAGGCACTCACAACTAAAACTAATGCGGCAACACTATCTTTACTTTTAAAACTTTGCCCTTTTTTGGCAGAGTCTTTAATTTTTTTCTCAGTAGGCTGTTCGGTTTTTTCTGCCATCTTATACTCTCTCGATTATGGCATCGAAGAATTGAAAATTTCATTCAGTGTCGAAAGTGAAATTAAATTGACTAAAATTTCTGGTATTTCATTTTGAAAATAGAGTAAAAAGACAATAAATGCGATAATTGATTTGATTGCTAATGATAAAGAAAAGGCATTAAGTTGAGGGCAGAATCGGGAATATAACCCCAGCGCAACTTCACTAATAAATAGAGTGACTAAAATAGGGGATGCTAATGTAACCCCTTTCACCACCATCTGATTAATCCATTCCCCTATAGGTAAACTATTAAATTGAGTGAATCCAGCCGCGAAAGGAAGGGTTTGATAACTTTGAGCAAACGTTTTGACTAATAATACCATTCCCCCCTGCGATAGAAAGATCATACAGATGATATAACTGATGAAGACAGCCAGCTCAGATGATTCACTACCGCTTGCAGGATCAACAATACTACTGATTGTTTCACCGCGTTGCGTATCAATTAGCTCACCGATAACACTCGCAATCATAAACGGCAACGCTAACATAAACGCGATCACGACCCCTATCGTCAATTCATAAACAACCACCTCAACAACACTGACATTCTCCCATTGAAATTCATGGGCAGATAAAAAAGGCCATAATCCTAATGCAATATAAATCGTGACACAGCTTTTAATCACGCTGCTATTCAGTAACTTATTACTGAGAAATGGCAGAAAAAAAAGGGTAGGCGCAATTCGTATCCAAGCAATCGCGACGATGGTTAATTGCTGTTGAAACGTAAAATAGAGCGATGAATAAAAAGACAATATATCTTGATTCATCCTAACGACCCTATGGCAGGAATTGCCATTGTGAATACTTCTAGCGCATAGCTCATGACTTTATCAGCCAACCAACCTGAAATCATAAATAAAGAACCAAACACTGCCAGTAACTTAATACCAAAAGGTAATGTTTGCTCTTGAAGTTGCGTCACCGTTTGAACCAGGCCAACAAATAAGCCGACAACCGTCGCAACAATAATAGGAAGTGCCGATAATATAACAATCAGTAACATCGCCTTATTGCTACTATAAATAATTGCATCCATGGCATTTCCTCATTATTGTTGTGCTAATTCAAAGTATTGCATCACTAGTCCTTTGGAAATGAGCGACCACCCGTCAATAGCTACAAATAAAATCAATTTTACCGGCACTGATATAGTGACAGGGCTCATCATCATCATACCGAGCGCTAAAAGAATGCTAGAGATCACCAGATCAATGACCACAAAAGGCAAATAGATATAAAAACCAATTTCAAATGCAGATTTAATTTCACTTAATGCATAAGCAGGTAATAATGAAAAAAGTGTTGTCTGACCCTCTTCTATATAATTAATTTCTTCATTCGTGCCTTTTTGTACGGACTCAAAAAAATTGACGAGTTCAGGATCGGAATATTTTAGTAAATATGCTTTATAACGGCCTAATCCACCTTCAACAAAATTATCGACCGATTCCACACGCGTAAAATCCACTTTTTCTTCACGCATATAATGATTAATATCTTGAACAACGGGCATCATGACAAATAAAGATAACAGCATTGCAATACCGTTTAATGCCATCGTTGACGGTACCTGCTGTACCCCCATCGCATTACGTACCATAATTAATACAATAGATATTTTGAGATAGCAGGTACCTGCCGCAATAAGAAACGGCAGTAATGTAGCAAGAGAAATAACAGCTAATAGCGGAATTTCATTAGATACGATAGACATATTAAAGCCTTCTATCGCCTAAATTGCCAAGACGGGTGATTTCTAAACCTAACTCATCACTATCGCCAATATAGATTAGCTCCCCTTCCGCAATAAACTGTTTATTTGCATAAACTTTAACTTCGCGCTCTTTATTCTCACCAATGGAATATATTGAGCCAAGCTGCATATTCGCTAACTCATTAATCGTGATTTCACTGTGACCTAATACAAATGTCAGTTTGACCGATAACGTATTTACATCAAATGGTTGCACGACTTCATCAATCAGTGCTTCCGTTGACGCCTCAGTGTTATTTTCAGTCTCCGAATCAATCATTTCCTCAATCATAAATTGGCCTTCTTGTTGTTTTTGAAAACGGGCAAACAGACGCCCTGCAATTGACATATGCAGTTGTAATTTTTGGATATACAACACATCGTGTAATTCGATGGATTGCAACAGCTTCACGCTGATATCGCTATGGCCTAATATCCAATCTGCTTGTAATCGCAAACATTCTATAAAACGATTTTCGACTGGTTGCCGTGCTACCCCATTAATTGGAGAGGACAGCAACACTTTTCCTAGGTGAGACTCATGCACACATAACCAATGCTGAGTGACACTCTCATCATCAATAATTTCAATATTTCGGCAACGGAAACGTTCGGAGAAAAAAAGAGTCCTAGGGTATTCAGAATGAAACAAGCTAACCAAATCTGCCTCATTAAGGGCATCCCATGCATAATGTATCAATGTTGGCCAACGATAATCACACCATTCACCGACATGCACGAGCACCTGTACGGTTTCCTTCTCGCCCCCTAACGTCAGACGAAAATAACGCTCCCCTGATTTAGGTACAACGACATCGGCATCAGGTTGATAACGCTGCTGCCAAGCGCGCATTTGCACTTCTCGTGGGCTAATACGACGAATATTCAACATAATTAGTTATCTTCTGGCTCAGTGTGTTCTTGCTGCTGTTGGCGTTGCTTTTCATGCTGCTGACCTTCATAACGAATCGATAAAGGCTGCTCACCACGAAAAAGGTGTTGGTTTTCACGTAATACTTGATGAACTTCCTGACTAGTTGTACTGGCGAGTAACTCTCCACCACGCGGATTCAATTCAAACGTCACCGCGGGACTACTTTGCCATCGACTAAAGGTATAAGTGAGGCTGCGTCCTTCAATTTTTGCGACTTTTTCCGTCATTTGCTCAGTCATCTCAGCCCTAACTTGTGCCGTATTCATCGCCACTGTTGTGGATTGCCGCGCTTGAGCTGTTGTATGAACCTGTATGTTTGCATTCATCGGTGCAGGTAAAGTCCCATTTTGTTGTTCAAGTACATCAAGGCGCTCTGCCAGCGACTGAACCTGAGACGCTGGCGTAGACTGAGTACTCTCGGTATCCATTGGCACATTAATTGTCTGTTCAGTTACCGCTGTTCGTTGTTTTTCAAGCGACAGAGAAGGCGCAGTGAACGTATTTAACGTGACATTTTCTGTTGGATGAGCCTCTGCGAAAGCCAATGAAGAGGCATGCTGAGTGTCAAGCAGTGTTGTAGATGACTGAGTCGTGGGAGCAGTTTCAGATAAGGTGACAGGCCACTGAACGCCATCCTGTATTTCAGATAACAGGGAGGGAGATTGAATACCATGGTGTATTTTAGGCGTGATGACCGAAGGTTGAGCAGGCACTTGTGACGTCTCAACATGGGTCAAATCAATATTAGTCTGTGGTATATCTCGGGATTTTATCGGCGATAGCAAGTTTGACGAGGCCAATTGCTGAACAATACGTTGTGGCTTGGCTTGTTGTGTCGCTAAAGAAGGCTGCAAGCTGTCGGCAATATTTTTATTGATGGTTTCACCGAATAGCGCCTGTTTCTCTGGGGTGGCTTTTAACTGGCTTTTGGGGAAATGATGCTGTTGAGTGTTATTGAAATTCCCGAATATTCCACCGCCGTCCTTCTGCAACATGCTGACCGTTGCTACCGGCAATATCTCTGCCGCTAAGTGTTCTCCCTGAAAGGTTTCGTCAGCCCCCTTCTCGACATTTAACCCTAATTGGCAAAACGCCATAAGCTTTTCGGCTGTTTCCGTATGGCGTAAGTGAATAGGCAACTGCATCAATAATGGCACGATACACTCTTCAGCCAGCTTTTTACGGTGTTTTTTCGGTGTCGAACGGTGAGCGTGCTTCGCTGCCAATGCTTTCATCTGTTTTTTGAGTACGGATAGATTATCGAGCGGCTTTCCATTGCCGGCTGGCATCGTTTGCTTATCTATCGGTACCACATTAGATTCATTCAGTTCCAATTTTATTGTTGTCATAAACGGACAACTCCTCAATTTCATTTTGTTGCTGACGTTCTAATTTTAAACACCGAGCAATTCGTTGCTGCTTGAGATAATTTCGGAATTTTTCGCACTTGTTACGTAAAGTGAACATACGCTGAACAAGATGTTTTCGTGATTGTTCATATTTGGTTAACTCGGCACTCATCGATTCAATTTGATATTCAAGGTGGGCAATTTCAGCTAACAAGGCGGCTTTTAGTCGCTGACGCTCCCAAAAAGCAACTTTGTTTAATTCCGCCGATAATTCATATAAACCCGTTTGTGTATTCAACACATTAATTCGTGATTGAATGTCTGTACGTTGTTGTTGCAATGCATTCATGAATGATTGCAATTTCAATTGCTCCTGCAAAACGCTTTCAAACCGTTTTTCATTGAGTGCAAGGAGGTCTTTAATCATTAGGATGCCAAATGACTGAGTTGATTTAACATTGCATCAAAATGTTCTGCTTCATTGATTTTTTGTTTTAAAAATTGCTCTATTTCCTCTTTTTTATCTAACGCATTATCATTATCGATACTTTCACCACGCTGATATTCTCCAAGCTCTAAATACAATTGGATTTGTTCTAATCGCGATAACCGCTCACGGACTTTAATCGCGAATTGTTGATGTTTTTCTGTTGTTACTTTCGAGGAGACGCGGCTAATACTATGCAGAATATCAATAGCGGGATAATGCCCTTTTCCGGCTAGCTTATGACTTAAATAAATATGCCCATCTAAAATCGAACGGATCTCATCACCAATAGGGTCTGCTTCATCTTCACTTTCGAGTAACACCGTGTAAAACGCGGTTATCGACCCTTTTTGGAGACGTCCGGGTCGCTCAAGCAACATGGGAAGTTGTTCAAAAACAGACGCGGGGTAACCTCGTCTAGCAGGTAATTCACCCGCAGCTAATGCAACATCCCGTAAGGCTCTTGCATAACGAGTCATGGAGTCCACAAAAAGCAACACATTGCGTCCAAGGTCACGAAAATATTCCGCAATTGTTGTCGCCAGTAAAGCGGCATTACAGCGTTCAATTGGAGGACTATCTGAGGTCGCGTATATTAAAATAGTCTGACCTGCATGAGGTGAGTTTTGCAGTTCATCAATAAATTCAATAACCTCTCTACCACGCTCCCCAATTAAAGCCACCACATGAATATCCGCTTCAGCGTGGTTAATGATCATATTCATTAACGATGTTTTGCCGCTGCCTGCGGCCGCAAAAATACCAATGCGTTGCCCTAACCCACAAGTTAATAAACCATCGACTGCTCGAATTCCAGTAATGAGAGGTTCATCAATAGCGCGCCTTGAGGTGACACTGACAGGTGGGCTATCAATACGCATTAACTTCGATTCATTTAATACACTTTCCCTTACTGGTTCACCGAGTGTACCAACCTGCTCACCGGCAGCATCAAAGATTTTGCCAGACAGTTGCTCATTCATTGCAAACACAAAAGATTGTCCTGTTGGGCGGATAACAACCTCGCGAGTTAATCCTTGGATTCGACCAATTAAGCTCAGCACTGTCAGCCCTTCTTTAAAGCCGACAACTTGTGCTTTTGCGAGACATTCACTTGAGGCTAAAGAACGTTCAACAATACAAATTTCGCCAATAAAAACACCGTGTAACGGTGCTTCCATCAAACAGCCATGAATGCGCGCTGGGTGCGCGCAGTAATCAAATAGTTTCATGGTTAGCCAACTAATGCTGTTCTGAACAAATTGCTACGTTCAAAAAATTCTTCGAAACTATCAGCAAACTGCTGGGCATGACTTAATGCCGTTTCTTTCATGACCGCAGACAGAACGAAAACATCATCGACAAGATTTAATGCCGGTTGACCTGGTTGAAAATTACGTGGTGGATATTGAATTATCATATGTTCTGGTCTAATTCAAATAGACACTTCAATTTGAGACACTAGAAGTTGTCTGACTTGGAGTGATTATGAATCAGAAACGTAAATATAATAGCTACACCAAAGAATTCAAACAAGAAGCTGTTGCCTTGGTGACGGAGCAAGGTTACAGCGTGGTTGAAGCGGCTCAGGCCGTAGGTGTTAATCCCAACCAAATTTATGCTTGGAAAAAGCATTTTGAAGACCAAGCCAGCGGTGTTGCTCTATCTGATGATGAGCGTGCTGAGCTACGCAAACTACGCGCTGAAAACAAGCGTTTGCGCATGGAGAAAGAAATATTAA
Organism: Providencia sp. PROV080; assembly: GCF_033688105.1. Taxonomy (NCBI): domain Bacteria; kingdom Pseudomonadati; phylum Pseudomonadota; class Gammaproteobacteria; order Enterobacterales; family Morganellaceae; genus Providencia; species Providencia sp. PROV080. The sequence continues at coordinate 176,630 of NZ_CP096346.1, read as the reverse complement.
AAAAGGCTTCGGCCTTCTTCGCCAAGGAAATGAAATAAACTTTAAGTTTATTCACCAAGCACGGCAAGAAGGCTACCCAGTAGGCTTAAGTTGTAAGACGCTTGGGCTTAGTCGTTCAGGCTACTATGCATGGGATAAACGCCCAGCACAGCTCATTACTGAGGATACACTGATGTTGTATCGCACAGCTAAGCAACTTTTTAAAGACAGCCGTGAAAGCTTGGGTAGCCGTGAATTAATGAAAAAACTGAATCAGCATGGCTTCGCTATTGGTCGTTATAAAACGCGTTCCATCATGCAAAGGCTTAACCTTGTCGTTAGGCAGCGCGTAGCTTACAAGGTAACAACACAGCGCGATAAACGTCATTTGGCTGCGCCGAATTTAGTCAGTATGGACTTTAACCCAGAACGGCCCAACCAAGTATGGGCGGGTGATATTACCTACTTAAAAACGGCACAGGGCTGGATGTATTTAAGCGTGGTCATGGATCTTTATTCGCGGCGTATTGTTGGCTGGTCGATCAGTAAACGCATGACGACAGACTTAGTTTTAAAGTCATTGCAACAAGCTTATTGGCTAAGAAAGCACCCTAAGGGAGTTATCTTCCATAGCGACCGCGGTTCGCAATACACCAGTAAAAAGCTAAGGAAAGCCTTAGTCAGAATGGGTATAAAGCAATCAATGGGCGACACAGGCGCTTGCTGGGATAATGCAGTAGTTGAACGCTTCTTTGGAAGCTTAAAGCATGACTGGATATTAAAAGTCCATCACGCAACTTACGAAGAAATGGTTGCGGATGTTACGGCTTACATGAAGTATTATAACGTAAAAAGGCTTCATACAGCTAACGGGGATGTGAGCCCTGTTGAGTATGAAAATTATCAATTAAAAGTGTCCACTTGGACTTGACCAGTACAATATTTAGCAAATTCTGACTGACAGAATCAAACCTTGCTGCACTATACTCCGCTAAATGACACCAAATAATTACGTCATCACTAGAAAGGTCAATATTAATCGCTGGTGCATCATTCATTTCTAATTGAATATTTGAATGACAATCTAATTGAGGATTAATTAAATCACTACGCCCCATGTCATTTAAAAATGAATTTAATGCTTCAACAAAACGATACTTCATAAGAAATTTCCTTATATTGTCTTAATAATATTCACTTTCACCATGTCAGAAACCTCATTAAATGAGAGAACTTCTAACTCAGGAAAGCGTCCTTCAAGGATTTTTTTCACAAAACGGCGGATATCAACAGGAACCAATACCGTAATATCCCGAGCTGAGAGATAGCTGTTTTCAAGGGCTAATTCCGCAGATTGAATTAATTCATTGGTTGTTTCGGGTTCGAGATGCAAGTAAACCCCGCCAGCCGATTGCCGAATACCTTGGCGAATGGTGTCTTCAAATACAGAATTCACCATTAATACATTTAAGCGGCCTTCAACAGCGAAACGGGAAGAGATATAACGCGACATCGACGTTCGAACATGCTCGACTAACATCAAACTGTCTTTTTCTTTTGGCGCCCACTGGACAAGGGTTTCAATGATTAATTTCATATTACGAACTGAAATTTTTTCCATTAATAAACGTTGAAAAACTTCCGTGACTTTTTGCACTGTTGAATGCCGATAGCACTCCTTTAATAACTCTGGATATTTGTTTTCTAAATCATCAAGTAGATTTTTAGTTTCTTGAATACCGAAAAACTCATTAATATGACGTAATAAAAGCGTGCTAACACAATCAATCATTTCTGTTACATCATCGCGTATCATCAATCCTAATTGTTCAACTTGCTCGATATCTTGATTAATAATCCAAGAACTCACCGCACCATACTCATCCGTAAAATGTATTAGCTCGATCCCTAAATATTCCAGCTCATCATTCACTGTTAATAAACGATGACCGCCAAAACAGATATCATACTCACCTGCTTTGACTTCATTTATTAAAATGATAATTTTATTATTAGGTACAATCGGTGAGTAATTAATGGCAATATCGGGTATTCGATAGCCATAGCGAATAAACACATCCTTTTTAAAACGCGCTAAGAAATTTTTCTCTTCAAGTGATTTTTTATATTGTTGGTTGACAGAAATAATAATGGGTAGCGTTTCAGGAATATACTCTTCCTCAATAGCACTGTTTTCCCTTTGTGTTTCTCCTTCAGTTATCTCTGTACCCACATTAACACGCTCAGCTTGTGTCTGCTGATAAGTTTTATCTTTACGTTTTTTCCAAAAACGGACAAAAAATATTATCGATAAGAGCGCTGATAAGAAAATAAATATCGCTGTCGGAAACCCAGGTAAGAACCCCATAAATAAAACAATGAGTGCGGTAATGAGGATCGTAAAATCATTGGCAAATAACTCAGAAACAATATTCTGTCCCAAGTTTTTATCGTTGCCACCCACTCGGGTGACAATAAAACCAGCACTGATAGAGATAAGTAACGCAGGGATTTGCGCAACAAGTCCATCACCGATGGTTAATAATGAGAACGTGTTCAGCGCAGAAGAGATATCCATTCCCTGTTGTGCCATACCAACGGAAATCCCACCGATTAAGTTAACAAAAATAATGACAATCCCAGCTATTGCGTCTCCTTTAATAAACTTCATCGCACCATCAAAAGAACCAAATAGCTGACTCTCTTTTTCTAAATCACCTCGGCGCTCTTTGACCGTTGCTTCATCAATAACTCCTGCCCGTAAGTCAGCATCAATGCTCATTTGCTTTCCGGGCATCGCATCAAGCGAAAAACGGGCAGCCACTTCCGCGATACGTTCAGAACCTTTAGTAATAACAATAAATTGTACGATGGTTACAATCGCAAATACGACCATCCCAACAACCAAGTTATCTTGAATAACAAACTCACCAAAGGTGGCAATAATTTCCCCAGCGTCAGCTTCTAATAGGATCAGTCGACTCGTACTAATCGATAAAGCAAGGCGAAATAATGTGCTGATTAATAAAATTGAGGGAAAGGATTGAAAATTGAGGATCCGAGTAATATAAAAAGAACTCATAAAAATAAGTACTGAGATCATAATATTCAAGCCAATCAGTAAATCGACCAATATCGTCGGTAACGGAATAATGAGCATCGCGATGACCATCACCATAATCACTAATACCATCAATTCTGGTCGATTACGGATCGCTAAAAGAAATCCAGTAAACTTATTCATTTGATTAAAAATCCTCCCTTTGAAAATAGTTACGCATCATTAATTCTTCTTGTGCCATCACATAATGCATACAATCTTTCAATTGATTTATTAATTCATCGCGCGCTTCCAATGATTGAAAGACGCTAACGGGTATTGTTGCAAATGCCAAAATTAATAATTGCAAAAATCGAGCACGCAAATCAGTACTCATCATGCTTAACTGGGAAGAAATAAATAATAATAAACCTTCATTGAAATTAGTGTGATTTCGAATACCTGCCGTAAATAATTTACTAAGCTCTTTTTCAAATTTTTCGTTAATAAATTGCCGATGGTGCTTAAATAGATTTGATTGAAAAAATTGTTGGATAAATACATGGTCTAATGACTGTAACTCTCTTAATCGTCCTACACGAATAAAATAGTTACCGAACTCACCCATATTAATGTCACCTAAGGGAAGCGCTTGCAGATCACAAGCCAATGCACGACTTAAATAACGCATAATATTTTCACGTTCTTGGCTTTCCATCTCTTCCACCCATTGTTCATATAAATAAACAACAGGACCTTCATAAGCCAAAAACTCACGGTATAACATACGCAAGTTTCCCGCCGACTGTTTTATTTTTTGCGCAAAAGCCTTTGCAATAAGGGCGATATTCACACCAGCTTGCGTACTTCTATCGATATCTTCTTGGTGAAGTTGCTCTTCCAGTTTTTTGAGTTGTTCAAGCTGCTCTTGCTTAAGTTTTCCACGATTAATTAATGCTGCCAACGCCATTAATAAATCGCTGGGGTCGGAGAAAAAACGCAATAAAAATGCTTTTAACTCTTTAGGTGTCATAAATTGACGATTGAGTATGCCCTCAACATTTAAAATAGTTTCATCCGCATTCTCATCAAGGATACGTTCAGCAAACTGCATCCAATCTTCCGTATCATCTTGCTTACCACTACTTCTTTTTACATGGCTCGCTGCTAACATCGACATCGACGCATATTCTCCGGAGCTATCAATCACCCCTTGCCCACGTAATACCTCATCCGAATCATCACCCGTTTTGGATGAACGACTCTTTTCTTGTGCCCCTCCTAACATGCGGGCACCACCACCCAAAGGCGCTATTGCCATGATTCCCCCATATAGGTTTTTAAAAATTGGATGGTGCTATGTAACTGTTTGTCATGTTGTTTGATGCGAAGGTTTTCAGAAAATTGTCGGCCATCCCATACTTCATTTTCATCCAACAAACGAGGTTGGATTAAAAATAGCCGTACCATTTTTTGTTTATTCATTGATGAATGGCTAAATAGACGACCAACCAATGGGATATCGCCTAATAAAGGAATATGACTTTCATTTTCTACAATCTGTTCTCGAGTATATCCGCCTATCAATAAACTACTGTTTTGAGCGATACGAGCAACGGTATTAATCGTTGTTCGATTGACCGAAGGGAGCCCTTCAACATTAGACGTTTCACCATTTTTTGATTGTTTTTCAGCACCATCCTCAATATTCACTTCCATTTCCACATGGTTACCCGCTGAAATGCGTGGCATCACACTGACCATCGTGCCGTAGGTGACTTGCTCTAAAGTGGCGATACGTTCACCCTGTAACTTAGCGTAGAAACTGGTGTTGTTATCAAATAAAGCAGGAATATTTTCTTGAGTTAATAACACGGGGCGAGACACAATATGCCCATTGCCACTTTTACTTAGCGCATCGATACGCAATAAGAAATCTGTACTATCAGACAGTGTACTGCGGTTAAAAGAAAACGAACTGTTACCGGTATTAATGGTGCCAACTTCCCAATTAACACCTAAGTTATCTAATTCACTGCGTGTAATATCAATGATCCACAACGACAATTCAACTTGTCGGCGCCGAGTATCTAATGTCCTGACTAATTGGCGAACATAACGAATTTGTTCAGGGGAACCTTTAACAATTAAACTGTTACTATCTGGATGTGCCACTAATGAAAAAGGAACATTAGATGGATTACGAGTACCATTGAATGCAGGCATGGGCTCTACAGCCTCACCAATCGGCGCATCCATCAAGGCATCAATGTCATCTCCTATGTTATCTTTTGGTGCCGATGCAATTTTTTGCGTTGGTACAGTCCCTACAGGGGTATTTTTAAATAATTCACTGATGACTGATAACATACCTGGAACAGTAATATTATTACCGCGTAATGAATAAGTTCTATCTGTCACCGAAGCATATTTGACCGCAATAACGGCAAGCTCCCCACCCGAAAGAGCTTCTTGTTTTACTTGCTCATCAAGATAGGCTGTCGCGGCTTGTATCAATTCAACATATAAAGGAGGGCCCGAAACAAACAATAAGCTGTTTCCTCCTTGAGTACGAACAGGAAAGCGCTGGTCATAGATGCCATTTTTTTTAATATAATTGAGAACTTGATGACTACTTGCATTATTCATAGGAATAATAGCACTACGCATCTCGCTATTATCGTAAACATAAATAGCGGCACCATCATCATACCAAACCAATGCGATACGGCGCGTTAACGCCTTAAACATCTCATCTGCATATGCCAGATTAAAATTACCCGTTATCCGCTTTTGTGCCGCGAGTTTGCTAAGAATAATCGGTTTATTAAGTCGCTCAGCTATAGCATCAAAAACTTTGCCGACCATAATATTATTCGCAACAAACGTTTCTTGATTCATCTCCTGTTGAACAGGTTCAGCCATGATAATTTCAGTTTGCGCTGAAAAAACATTTACACTGAGTAAAAGTAGCGATACTAATATCATCCCACTTCTTTTACTTTTCATATAGTTTCACTCCAAGATGCCTAATATCTGAAGGGGTTAACCCTAATTCTTTTTTTATATCATTCGTAAAATGAGAAGCTGAGCAATAACCTGCTTCAAGGCCGATATCTAATATAGAATTATCACTTTCAATAAGCTTTAAGATGGCTGAGGCCATACGAACACTCATAATTTTTCTTTTTGCTGTTTTATTAAAGTTTTCTCGATACAGTTGCCTAAAATAAGAGGCCGATATACCATACTGTTTACACAATTGATTAATATTGGCATTTTTATCTTTTTCGGCGGCGGAAAGTAAAAATCGCATAATGCCGTATGCTTCATAACGCCTTAATATGTTGCACCATAAATTGAATTCAGGCTGTTGCTGAATAATCAAGCCAATAACAATATCTTTGATTGTAAGATCATAAATGTAATCATTAGAAATAAAGATAACATCACTATTTCTGTTCCCCGGTTCCATCATCTCCTTTTCTAAGAGAAATGATTGCTTCATAGCAGAATCAATAACAGCAAGGATCTCTACTACCTCTGAAAGCTCTAATGAATAAATTAACCAATCTTTTCTGTTAATAATAGAATCGAACTCTAATTGTGAACAAACAAATAAAGACTGCTCTTCAATATTAATTCTCTTCCCTGAATACGATGAATTGAAACTTATCCCCATTTCAGCTGAATGAGGAACAGCCAAAACCAACTTATCCTGCAAAGAAAAACAACATTCTTTATTTTCGAGTAGTGCAGCAATGTTCGTATCAATCATGATGCTTATACTTTTATTTAAAAAGATTCGATATAGCTAAATTGAAGAAAATGCACTTTTTATACAAGGGAATATTCCGGAATAACTCATACCTAATAAACAAATCAATCAGTCAGAATGATTAAGATAAATTCTACTGACAAAAATGAAGTAATACTTTTTACTGATACTAATTTCTTATCCGTGGAATTCATTTTATGACAGATACAAATAGCCGCGCTTGTATAATGAAAATTGCTAGCGGCCCTATGAGTGGGCATGAGTTGGTATTAACAGCAGATGCTCATCTTATTGTTATCGACCCCAATATTCAATACAGAGCAGAAGTCGATGATAATGGCTTTACTACCTATTATATTCCTAGTGCTGCTGAGCATTATGAACTCGCTGTCGTGACAGAACAAGACCCAACAAACAGCAGTGATAACATACAAGAAAAAATATTTAGCCTGAATATTAATGATGGGATTAAATCATTTACTATTCCCATTGTTTATCAAGAATTAATGCTTGCTGATATATTCCCGATTGCTTTTAAAGCACTTGATATGCCATGGAAATTAACCGATATAGAAGAAAGTATACCGTATAGCGTGTTTTGTGATGATAAAAAAAATAACTTAACGTCTCTTACTGAAAAACGCAAAACCATTTTTATCTGTACTTTTCTATTGTTTATTTCTTTTGTGGGTATTTATCTATACCCTACAAATAATTCAGAAAAAAAAATAAATATGCTAGAAAACATACTACAAGATAGCCATTACCCCATCATCGCCACTCGAGATGGACAAGGAGATGCATTAATTCTCGTACAAACACAGCGTGATGCCGATTGGAGTGTACAGCGTTTAAATAAAGAAAATTATGCTGATAAATATCACATAAAAAAAATCAATGATCTTGAAAGTGAGATTGAAAACCACATTTATGATTATATACCTAACCTTTTAAAAGTAGATTTATCCAATCCTTGCCAACCCGTTATACGTATAATCAAAGAACAAGCCTTATCTAAAGATAGGAAAATTATTGATAATATAATAAAAAGCCATCTTGTAATCCCCCCACTTTTCACAGTAACTATTTATAGAGTTTAAGCTACCTGTAATCGCTGTCTCGGGGGTATTCCTCCAATCGCCGTATTCGGCCGCTCATTGTTATAAGTCCAAAGCCACTGTGTGGCAAGTTCTTGAGCGTGCTCAACGCTCTCAAATATATTTAAATCAAGCCATTCATGACGAGCTGTTCGGTTAAAGCGTTCAATGTAAGCATTTTGTGTAGGCTTGCCAGGCTGAATATAAAGTAAGGTAATTTGCTGCCGTGTTGCCCAGTTTATTAGCTCTCCTGAAATATATTCTGGTCCGTTGTCGCATCGTATCGCTTTGGGTTTACCGCGCCACTCGATGACTTGTTCTAACGACCGAATAACTCGTGCGCTAGGCAACGATAAATCAACATCAATCGCTAAGCATTCACGATTAAAATCATCAATGACATTAAAGGTTCGAATGCTGCGGCCACTGGCTAAGCTGTCTGACATAAAATCCATAGACCATACTTGGTTAATGGCTACAGGCACACTGAGGGCATCAGGCTTATCGCGTTTTAAGCGTTTGCGAGGCCTAATTCTAAGATTAAGCTCCAACTCACAATAAATTCGATAAACGCGCTTGTGGTTCCATGCGAAGCCCTTTACGTTGCGTAAATACAAGAAACATAGACCAAACCCCCAACGTTTTTTGTTTTCGGTTAGGCGTATTAGCCAGTCAGCAATCTGATCGTTTTCAGCATTAAGTTTACTTTGATAGTAAAAGCAGCTTTCGCTCACATTCATGCACAAGCAAGCAAAGCGAATGCTTATGTCATACTTAATTGCGGCAGCCTTAGCCATCTCCTTACGATGAGATGGCTTTATAACTTTCCCTCAAGCGCCTCCAAACGAATCTCAGCTTTGAGACGTTCTTCCGCATACATTTTTTTGAGCCGACGGTTTTCGTCTTCGAGTTCTTTCATTCGCTTCATCAACGAAGCATCCATACCGCCGAATTTAGCTCGCCACTTATAAAATGTTGCAGAGCTAACACCATGTTCTCGGCAGAGTTCTGGAACGGGCATACCACTTTCATTTTGTTTAATGATTGCCAATATCTGGCTATCAGTGAATTTTGATTTACGCATAGAAAACTCCTTGAGTTTATTTTAATAGAATTTTCTATAAATAACTGCTGCGATTTTTCGGGGGGATTACAATCTTACCTGTTATACCGATAGTAAGGTGATAGAAATAGAGTCAAAAGCATTAATCCAGATAGCTGAACTTGGTTTGACTGAAAGTAACGTTCCATGGAAAAAAATAAATAAAGATAATCACGTTATTTTTATTATTCAGGGAAATCTTAATGATAAGCAAACGTCTTCAATTGTTCAGCTAGCTGAACGTTTTTCTCATAAATGGGGAAATAAGTATATTCAGTTTTCAGTATCTTTGGCGACTAATCAGTTAGCAGGAAAATCATTTATCCGTAACGATCAAGGCTTCATTATTTTAGGTCATAACCATTGGTCGTTTAATTCAAATACTCTTAACTAATGAGGTGATATATGTCAGATGGATCTACATCAGATATTTTAGGTATTAATAGTGCTACCGGTAATTGGGATTCATCCGCGTTTGAAACACCAGTTAAAGGTGATCATAACTGGGGGATGATGTATCGCAGTAGTGCGAATGTCAGTATTCGCGCTAAGGAATTAGCTGACGAATTAAAAAATATGCTTGATGGTAAAAGTGAAAAATTAGAAGTCGATAACCCATTAGTACTCGGAAAAATTACGGCTTTAAGCGGTAACTATAATATGGCACGTCAATTACAAAGTAGCTTAATGAAATCTATTAAAGATACAGCCTCAGCGATTATTCGTAATATTTAATTTATATCGAAGAGCATCAGTTAAGTGATGCTCTACTTTTTAGGAACTAATATCATGCAAATCACCAACCATACTATGTTACCACCAACACCAGATAACATTTCAGACAATACTTCAAGCCAATCACTTGAAGATAAAGTGAAAGAGTTATATGCACAATATTCTGTTGAGGTAAAAAATAAAAAGCAGCAACTGATTATTCAGGGAAATAGTCTAGATGTCAGCAATCCCGTGGAGATGTTGAAAATGCAGGATGCCATTGGACAATATGCATTAGAGCTCAATTTTGTCTCCACACTCACCCACAAAGCAACCAATGCCATTGATACATTATTAAAAGCCCAATAAGCCATGAATATAGTCAAAAAACTGCTCTTGGTTGGCATGATTGGATTCTTGGTCGGTTGTGATGACCAATTATTACTCAGCCACCTTAGCCAACGACAAAGTAACGAAGTCCTCGCTGTGTTACAAGAACACGGCGTTGATGCTTCACGTAAACAAGATAATAAGCAAGGAGACTCAATTAGAATCGCGCCTAATGACTTTGTTATCGCCGTTGATTTGTTACGACAATATCATTTGCCATCCAAAGATCCCATTGAAATTATCCAAGCTTTTCCTGGAGATTCTTTAGTGGCGTCACCACAAGCAGAGAGAACCCGACTATTATCATTAATAGAACAACGTTTAGAGCAATCATTATTAACCATCCCTGATATTGTCAATGCTAGAGTACATGTTAGCTATCCTCTAAGCAGCAATAGCGCCACAAAACAAATACAAAAAGTATCCAGTCTGGTGACCTATTCAGGTAATGAAGACCCCAAACTCATGATGAATAAAATCAAATTATTCCTAACCAATAGTTTCGCAGAAACCAGCTATGACAATGTGTCTGTTGTCGTCGTTAAACGACCACCACTGCAACATCAAACACGCCATCAACCTAAAACTCTGTTGAATCCAGTTTGGGTTACGGTCATTTCTCTGTCAGTCATCATGGTGATTGGTTTATTAATATTTGTTTGGCGTCGGCAGCCATTTTTCAAGACTAAGGCAGATACAAATAATATGACTGAGGTAAAAACCCATGGCGTCGGAGAGTAATATATCATTGCTTTTAAAAACGGATATTTTCTTAGCGCCAGGAAGCTATTTTCATCCTGAATATAGTCATATTCATTACCATAAATTGCCTCCAATATTAAAGAAAATACATAACCATCGATTAATTCGACAATACCCGATGCCTTGGCCGGATCGTACCACGATGATATTGCCAAATATTCTCTTACAAGAATGGGCGAACCTCCCGAAGGTTGCGCTTGGATTAGGCACAATTCTCTATAAGGAAGAGCTTCCTTGGTGGGGAAAACTCACCGTTTACTCAGATTTACGCCAACAGTTTGCTAACCCGCTTTGGCAAGTGAGTGGAGTAAATATTCCCTCACCACAGAGACTACTGGCTCTCGGAGCAGAACAACTTTTTGCTCAATTAATTCCATTCGGTGCAGTATATACCGACAGGTTAAAACATATGTTTAGCTATAAAACGCGCCAACTCATCCCTTCCGCCGTAAAAGCAATATTACCTTGGAATATTATTGAAGAGACTTGTCACTATGTCCGAAAAAATGCAGCCTGATATTCAACAAACCGCAAGAGAAAAAGTACTCATAAAACATAATACAATTAGTGCCTTTCGCTATGCAAAACACATAACAAAACAAGCTCACAAGCAAGTAACCGAAAACTATCAGAAAGCTCAGCAAGAAATAGAGCATATCCGTCATGTTGCTTATCAACAAGGTTATCAAGATGGATTAAAACAGTTACTCTCGAATATGATTGAAAGTATTGAGATGAGCGAGAAACGCTTTCAGCAACAATTAAGTCAAAGTAAAGAACAACTTTTACATCAACTCTCTGAATTTTTCCACGATAAACTATTACAAACAATCATTGCTGAACATTTCATTCAACAATCGAATATGGAACCCGCTATTTTGTATTTACCGAGTTCATTACAAGAGAACTCCCTTCAAAAAAATGCTCATATTAAATTTATACCAAGTCAAAATGAGGATATCGCCTTAGAAATAGGCAATGAAATTATTCATTTTTCGCCTTCTATCGCCGTAAAACATCTATTACCACAACTATTATCGATTCCAAGCCGCTGTCAAGTATTAGCAGAACGAAAAATAGCCTACCAAACGATGAGGAATAACCTTAATCAAGGAGAAACCAATGATTACGCCGCTAAAAAATAATCATTTAAAAACACCATCAGAGCATACACTACCCACAAATCACGACAGCTCAACGTTAGTCAATAAAGTCAAAAATACATGGCAAGCTAAAACAATCGAAAATACCAAGCAGCTTAAGCTAACGACTCAAGAGATTGAAAATATTAAAACATTTTTTACAACATTGAGAGTCAGTGATCCAAAAGATATTAAAAACTCGGAAGATCATAAAACAAACTTCTTAGCGCTTTGTAAAAAACTCAATAGACTCTCTTCTGAAGAAAAAAAAAGGTTTATTGCTGGCGCCATACAATTACTCGGAAAGCCCGATACCTTTGATAATCAAGAATTACTCAAGAAAACGTTCAATCACGCATTTTATCGTGTTAATGCGGTAAAATTTATGCTCCAACCACTGACAGAACAAATGAATAATCAGATAGGCCATAACAAACTAGAAGATGATGGTGATGATGAGCTTTCATTCGTCTAATCTATCGTATTGTTAATATATTATCGTTTTTTCCTTTCTTCACAAAGATTTGATAAGAATCCTATTCGAAATTTATAGACTTAGCATATTTCTTATCATGCTAAGTCTTAGTCAAACACCCCGCTCAATAAAATATAAAAAATAAATATACTAAATTGATATATATAACTGAGCGCATAGCGATAAATTAAGCCATCCTAAAAAATCATCTGGATTTATTAAAAATCGTCTTTTTTTTATAAAAATCTTATTGTGTGTCGTTTTTTTATATTGTGGCACACTATCTTGAACGTTAGGATATGGCAAATAACTTGTCGATGAAATTATATATATGGAAAAATAATATGAATAAGACAGATCAAATTGAGCAAGAACCCCTTATTATTTTATCGGAATATGTTGTTTACAACCCTCTCAAGCGAACGCTCTCTCGCGGTAAGAAAACGATTAATCTTTCAGAGAATGAGTCATGCTTATTGAAACTATTACTGAATAAAACCAGTAGTAAACGAGAAATTATGTATGAGATTTGGGAAAAACGCGGAACGATTGTGACTGAAAGCAGCTATTATAAGTTAGTCAGACAGCTTCGCTTATCATTTAAAAAAATAGAGCTTGATGAAAATTTAATCATGACCCTACCTAGGGTTGGTATCCTATATACAGGCACAAAATCAGAAGCTAATCGCTCAATGTTCAACCCTCAAAAGAAAGGGATATATTCTTATGTTCAATGTTTTTTCAATAAGGTATTTAACCGCACTATTTTATAATCAAGAGAATAGAAATGAAACTAATTAACCGCAATAACAAATTCACATCATCAATATATTTATTGCTATTGGTCTTTTTTTTGTCTGGTTGTACAAAAAACTTAACTGAAAATAAAAATAATAAGTTATCTATCATTGAGGGAACGATTCATTCCAAATCTATTGATATCCCTAATGATTCATTAGTTACCCTTTCTCTTTCACCAATCGGTAAAAACGAAAATGAGAGTATTACAAGCGATAATTTTCAATTTAAAACTAAAAAATCAGGGCGTTTTTTGACATTTAAAATCAGACTATCATCTGAAATGAATAAATTAAGAAGTCAGTTAGGAATCAGTGCAAGAATAGAAAAAAATAATCAGCTAATAATGATGAGCGATACTATCAATCCTATACCTAAAAGCGCTTCTGGTCATGTTTCTCTTACGGTTATAACAAGTCAGTAAGAGTCATTGAATAAAACGATCAATCGCTCATTAAAAGTCATATGGAAGAATTGCATTACAAGAAAAACGAGAAGATTCAGTGTTATCTATAGTCTATGGTGATTATAATGAGGCTATTTATAGCGATATTCTATAACGTTATTCTTCCATATACTCCCTTCCTACAATTAAGTTAAAATTCATCACAAGAACTGAAGAAATAAATCTCTGCATAAAAAACAATCTTGTCTAAGGTTAGATAGATTAACGACCTTGTGTCATGAGCATTTCATGAAAAATCAGCAGCTGACTTAATTCCAACCGTTTAAAATCAAACAATAAAGTGAACATGACTGCCCATATAAATATTTGAATGGAGATACCATACCTGTTTTTTACAGAAGAGATAATAGCGAATTTCTTCCACAATAAAATGCAATAACCGATGGAAACATGCAAGATAATTGATTTAATAAGCATAAAATGACTGTATCTATTAATCGTTGATATAATATTCACATTGATACTTGACGTAAATCGAATTCATTATAGCTTTTTAATCATTATTTAACATTATTTGACTTTATTAATGCCAAATAAATAACAGCGCTAACTTTTATTTATCATAAAGAAATAATGGAATTATCTATGATAGATAATCTGTAATGTTGCTATATTAAACAACAGTATTTATTCAATATACATGTTTAGATTAACAAAATCTAAACATTATAGTGATGTCCCTTCCATTCTATCATTATAAAATATTTTATTCCTACCAACATCCAATAAATATAATCAATTAATAATAGACGAGTTAAACTCGCCCTTACTCTTTATGAGAGGTCGACCATATGAAAATAACTAATCACGCCTGAATAAGTCACTATTATAGCTTTTATATTATCTATCTCTAAATTTAAAAAGCATTTTATTGTTTTTGTGGGAATAAATAGAACATTTAAAATCTTATGTTATATTTAAAAAGTAATCTTACCGCTATATATTAGATTAAAACGATAATCCAACTGTTATTTTTATAAGGTTCAATTGGCCAGTTAATTATGCTCATTCATTAACTGGCCAATTGAAATGAAAAATCTTTTATTCTTTATGATAGTTCGTTTCAATATTCGGCTATTTTTATTTGATAGCTATTAATTAAATATTAACATCCTAATTTTTTAAATTTAAGTTGAGGTCACTATGTTTTATGGATATGTAACAAATATTATTGGATATACAAGTAATCAGACAGATAACCTTCCGTCTTGCTAACCTGTACCGTGACGGGGCCAAGAAACCCTGAGATATTGACTTTTCTTTTTGAAGGTGTTGATGCCTATGCCGTATCGCTTTTTATCGCGACCGAGCATAAAAGCGGTTCTGATATGATGCTAACGATCATTGATGCAGATGAACAGGCTACAAGGCCTCAAAATAGTCGAAAAGTAAATGATTTTTATATTAGTCCTACAGGTTATTCGGCGAGTAAATTAGAGGTAACAAAAAAGATCGAACAACCCACTCAAGGCTATATTACCGAGGTAGATTATATTGCTAAAAATCTGGGACGTGATGACTATTTTATTTTTTTTAATGATTACGATAATATTCTCACAACGAGCCTGTGAGTCATTCTTTTCCAGGCACAATACTATTTTCAGGCGCTGGTTTTAAGAATATAAGTAAAAACAATACCATAATTGCAATGAGTAATGTCATGGCAAAACCATCGATAAAAGAACCTACACTTGACTCCCGACTGATTAACGATAAAACGACACTGAACGTGTCTGCCGAAGATAGTTTCTGTTCTCCTGTTTGGATAAAAGCTCTTTTAGTTTCGAAATGCCCATCAAAAGCTACCCGTAAATAAGTATTCATTAATGCACCCGATATAGCCGGCATTAATACCCTGGCAATAGAGATGTATGCGCCTAAATTTAATGCATCCTGAGGCTTAATATTAACAACAAATGAAGCAATTAAACCTATCAATACTAAACATTCGCCAAATGACTGCATAATCATGAGTGGTACGAATTCATCAACCCGCCATTGATAATCCACCTGCATTCCTAATACGCTAGCACCGCCAATAATCGTTACACCAATCACCATTAGTAATCGTGAATCAACTCTACGCGCCAACCAAATTGCTATTGGGCTAAATAAGAGATAAGCGATAAAAGCAATGTTAGTCACTTCTCCTATTTGATAGGGTTTTAACCCACTGATTGTCGTTAAAAATGAAGGAATAAATAGAGAGTTCGCTAGCATTAAAAAACCGTATAGGCAGGAAACAATAAAGCACAACAACAAGTTTCGATTTGCTAGCCAACCAGGATGAGCAAATGTTTGATTAAAAAGGAATGAACGAACGATAAAAATAGTAAAAAGAATCACACTTCCTAATAGACAAGAAACAATCAATCCAGAGTCATACCAACCAAACATTTCACCTTGCACAACACCAATATACAGTAGAACCAAACTGACACTTTTCAGCGCCATGCCTCCCCAATCTGTTTGGGCCAAAAAATCATGGTTAATTCCGACTAACGGCATTCCCTTCCATGCAAAGATAAATATTAAACAGGCAAAACAGGCACAGACCCAATACATCCACTGCCAGCCAAAAATTTCAATAAAAGATCCTGAAATTCCGACCCCCGCATCCATCCCCAAAGAGACGCGCAAACTATACGCGGCCATAACGATTAACCAGACATTCTGTTGTAGGTTTCGTAAAGCCAATGAAATTGTCATCGGTAAATACACACCTAAACAAAAACCAATAACAAAATGAATTGATACGAATTCAATAAGTGAGCGACCATCTACACCTAATAATGGAAATGACAAAAAACTCACTAATAGAACAATACTGGTACTCATTAATATTTTTTCGGCACCCAGCACGACCATAAACCAAGGCGTCAATGTCATGCTGATTAATTGCGCAGCGTTTAAAGAGACATTAATCCATGAGCCTTCTTGTACATCTACCCCAAAAATGCCTCGAATATCCGCCAGTGATAAAGAGAACATGCGTACAAATAACGTCGACAATATCGCGCCGATAAATACGGAGATCACAACAAAAAGCGGATTAGTTTCTTTGCTATTTTGCAATATTGCTAATCTCATCTCAGTCTCCTTGTGACTGCGTACTCTGAGTATCAATATTCACAATGACCGACATACCCGGACGCAACTTATCTATCGCCGATTGCTCTGATAATAAACTAATATAAACAGGGATCCGTTGAACCACCTTTGTAAAATTCCCGCTACTATTATCTGCGGGAATTAAAGCGGACTCTCCGCTACTTTGTGCTCCAATATCACGCACTACGCCACTAAATGTCATATCAGGAAAAGCATCCACTGAAATAGCTACAGACTGCCCCGACTGAACATTTTTTAATTGGGTTTCTTTTAACTGCGCAATGACATAAGGCTGTGAACGCGGTGTGACGGTGACAATTTCGGTGCCTGGCGTTACCAAACTGCCTACATTCAGCTTAATTTTATTTAATTGCCCATCAAAAGGTGCAGTAATCGTCGCATACGAAATTTGCGTCTCTGCTTGTTGATAATTTGCTAATGCAATATCTCGTTCTGCCAGACGGATCTTTTCTTGTTGCATTAATACTAATTTAGATTGTTTTGCTTGCTCCCATTCGGCTTTAGCTGCTTGCTCTAATTTTATTAATCGCTGTAAATCTGATTGAGCATCAAGATGATTTTGAGAAGTGATCGCCCCACTTTTAATTAATTCTTTACGCAGTAAAGGACTACGCTGCATTTGAGAAACCTCAATACCTGCTGCTTTATAACGGTTCCATAATTTTTCAATGGTCAGGTCATACTCTTTAATTTCATCCGCAAGATTATTGAGTTGCTGCTGTGCTTTTTCATAGTTAGCTTTAGCAATCTGTTGATTTAACAACTCCTCTTGGTTGTTAATTTCTGCAATCACTTCTCCCTCTCGGGCATATTGATAATCCTCCACCAAAATACGTGAGATATACCCCGTCATTCTTGATTTCAATATTGCAGAGTCCGATTTAATGTAGGCATTATTCGATTCTTGATAGCGTCGATTACTTTGCCACCGATCCCAATTGAGGGTCGTCATAGCAACTAATACGCCGACACACAACAGACTAACCCAAGGTGTTAATCCAATGATTTTTCTTGAAAATTGTTTAGTCTCATTTGTCGTCATTCTATGGACCTCTATACTTACACCGATTGGCAACGCAATAAATAACACCTGCAATCTAACATTGTTAGGTTGGATAAATATGTTAAACTAACATTGTTAGGGAATAAAGAGCTAAATGAGAATTATTTATGAAAACTCCAAAAATCACACGGTTACAAATACTTGAGACCGCGCTTCAACTTTTAGAAACAGAAGGTATTGATGGATTAACGATGCGCAAGCTTGCGGACGCACTGAATATCAAAGCCGCTTCACTGTATTGGCATTTCAGCAATAAGTTATCATTGGTCGAAGGCATGGCAGATCACATTGTTGCGGAGGTTGCACTCAATGAGTGCGATAGTGATGATTGGAAATCTAATTTACTGAAGATCACAACTCAGTTACGAAAAGCGCTCTTACAACACAGAGATGGCGCCCGTGTTTTCGCTGGAACCTATGCAATTTCAGATAATGTATTACGAATTAATAACGCATTAATCAAAACATTCGTACAGTCAGGAATGTCCGCCGACAAAGCAGCAAGCTGCACCATGACCGTGTTCTATTTTATTTTAGGGTGCTGTATTGAGCAGCAAGCGGCTCTCTTTTCTAACGGCAATGATCTACAAGAAAAATTAAATGAATTCAATAAATTATCGAATGATAAGTACCCATATACATGGGAGGCTAAAGCAACATTGTTTTCTGATAACTATGACCAACGCTTTATAGACGGGCTAAACCTCATCATTGGTGGCTTAGGAACATTGAAATAATTCCCAAAAAATTCATTAAATGCCAAAAGCAGGCGGCAGTATTATAAAATACCAGCCGCTAAAAAATATCGATATAACTTAAAATCAAACCACAAAAAACCTACCAAACCAGTATAGTAGGTTGATAATTTATCTATTTTGATTATTTAAAATACGTTATGTTACTTACTGGTATGTTAGGCGCCAATGAGTATTGGACAGGTAAAGTTACTGGCAATGCGGAACTATCTATTATTATGCTGGAATAAAGCACCCTATCCCCTCACATCGGTCATATAATAATGGCTCGGGTGCTGTTAATTATTCCCGTTTCAAGAAATATTGCTTAATCGTTTGCCGCAACCACTGATGAGCAGGGTCTCTATCCAACCGAGGATGCCATGCCTGAACAATAAATACGGATTCCAATTCAAGAGGCAATTCGATTTCCACTAACGGCAACCCAATATTACTCACCCCCAGAAGGACATGACGAGGTAATGGCAGAATATAATCTGACTTCATCGTCAACATCATCGCTGAATGGAAGCTAGGTAAGGTCAATACCACATTACGTTGCAAACCTAAATCACGTAACGCATCATCAATTGGCCCTTGTGTTCGACCACGCCTTGAAACACTGATATGAGGATAATGGGTTAATGTTTCCGGTGTCACATTTCTGATGATTGGGTGGTTGGGGCGTACTAACGCTTGAAATGTGCTAGTAAATAAACTTTGAGCCTTAATTTCTGGGTGCCAATTACGCGAAGAACCAATAACCAAATCTACCTTACCTGTTCTCAAGGCATCATCATCAATATCGCTTTCAGCAATAAACTTTAGGCTACTGCGTGGCGCCATTTCACGTAGAGTCTCTAATAATCCGCCGCCAAGTGCGCCAATAAAAATATCATTTGCGCGTATCGTAAAGGTTCTTTCTAAAGTTTTTGGATCAAATATCTCACTTGGCTGAATTAGGGCTTCCGCTTGTTCGATAATCTGAGTAAGCCGCTGTTTTAATTCTAATGCTCGAGGTGTTGGTACTAGATTTTTCCCTGCTCTGACCATAATCGGATCATTAAATTGTTCACGAATACGCCCCAAAATTCGGCTCATTGCAGGTGCACTTAGGTTCATTTTTTCTGCTGCACCGACCACGCTTCCCTCTTCAAGCAGCAAATTCAATGCATAAATCAGATTAAAATCAACCTTTTGTGGCATGATATCTCCTGTTTTAGCCTAATTCCTGGATTGCATTTTATGCAATAACTTAATTACATGATTTCATTTTAAACAATCCAAAAAAATTTAGATACTATCTCCGAAAATAAAGTGTGATGACTGACATTGTAGGAGAGTGGAATGGTTGATGCGTCTATTACGTCGCACCACAAAAACAAATGGCTCGTTAGTGCAAGCGAAATTAATGGACGCACTTGGATGGGTTTATTTGGTGTTTTTTTGGCTGTTATGGCAAGTGGGATCGGCGAGAATGCAAGCAAATTTGCTTTAGCAGATATTCAAGGTGCTATATCACTCAATATCGATACTGGTAGTTGGCTAATTACCTGTTATGTCACGGGTTTTGTCATTGGCTCTGGCTTTACCCCTTGTTTTTGGCCAACTTTTTCTTTACGACGCGTCGCATTATTCATGTGTACAATTTATCTGATTGGTGGACTGATCACCCCGTTGTTTGCTGAGCACTATTCCTTACTACTGGCCGTGCGTTGCTTGCAAGGTTTCGCGGGTGGTGCACTTCCCCCCATGCTAATGACCGTTGTACTGCGTTTTATGCCACCACTAATCAAAGTGCTGGGATTAGGGGCTTACGGGTGGGTTTCTGCTTGGAGTGCAACATTTGGCGCCACTGCTGCCGCTTTTGCTTTTCATTGGGGATGGAGCGGTTATTTCTATTGGAATATCCCATTAATGGCTATTGCAACCCTGTGCATTGGTTATGGTCTACCACAGGATCCGCTACGGCTAGAGCGGCTGAAACAATTTAACTGGCGCGGCCTGTTACTGGGTGTAAGTACCCTTGCTATGTTAACCATCGGTATCTCTCAAGGCGAAAGGCTCGATTGGCTAAATTCCCCTCTGATATATGTCTTATTGGTTGGTGGCCTTGGGTTGTTAGCCCTATTTTTAATGAATGAATGGTATCACCCTCTACCTTTTTTTAACTTGCAGTTATTAGGTAAAAGAAACCTCTCTTTTTCATTGATCACATTAGGTGGTGTGCTGTTGATTATGGTCTCTTTAGTCAACATCACATCCAGCTATTTATCGGTTATTCAAGGATATCGGCAGGAACAGATCTCCGACATGATGCTATGGGTATCACTACCTCAGCTGATTACTTTGCCAGTTGTCGCCATGATTTGTAATACACCACGAGTTGACTGCCGCTGGATACTCGCAATAAGCCTAATACTCATGGCTACAGCTTGCTTACTAGCGTCTCAAGTCACACCGGAATGGAACGGCGATACTTTTCGCGTCATTTCATTATTACAGGCAATTGCTCAGCCAATGGCAATTATCCCCTTATTAATGTTCGCAACAGGGGGATTGCTACCAACAGATGGCCCTTTTGCGGCGGCATGGTTTAACGCGGTAAAAGGCTTTGCGGCTACCGCGGCTGGAGGAGCGATTGCGTTATTGAACCGACAACGCGGTGATTTCCATTCAAACATCATCACTGATGGTTTTGGCTCAACATACCGAGATATCTCTCTGAGTTCAACGGGAGAACTTACACAGCTCGCCACAAAACAAGGGTATGTATTGGCAAGCTCAGATCTTTATATGCTGGTATCAGGACTCGCGTTATTACTCGTGGGGCTGGTTATGTTTATGCCAACTCGTATTTATCCGCCGCGCTCTGTTACCGCTGCGTAGCCATTGATTATCAGGAATTTAGAATGAGTAAAATAAAGTTTATGGTTAATAAAAAATCTATGGTCATACTGGCCATTATTATCATGACTCTGGGTTTATTAATTAATAAGTTTTTTATTAAAACAACAATACAGAGTACAAATGATGCTTATATTCGTGCTGATATTTCACGTATTTCCCCACAAATTGCAGGCGTGATTAGCAAAGTCTTAGTTGAAGATAATCAGTGGGTAAAACAGGGCGAATTACTCGCCGTTATCGACCAACGTGAATTTCAGGTTGCATTATCACAAGCGACAGCGCAAGAGCAATCCGCTTTGGCTCGTCAAGAGGATGCTAAAGCGAATCTTACGCGACAAAACGCCTTAATTGCAGCGGCACAAGCACAGCTTCAATCAGCACAAGCTGAACTCCAATTTGCCCGCCAAGAACAAACGCGTTATCACAAAATAGCAGCCACTGGTGCGGGATCGCAACAGGCGGCCCAACAAGCGACAACCCGTGTTCACACCATGTCTGCAAGTGTAAAACAAGCGGAAGCTTCGTTAAAAGCAGCCAAAAATATGTTGCAAGTTTTACAAGCAAAACAAGCTGATAGTGATGCGGAATTGCAATTAGCTCAAGCTAAAAAAGCAATGGCGGAATTGAATCTCTCCTATACCCGTATTACAGCTCCAATTAGTGGTGTTATTGGTAAGAAAAGTTTGCGTGTGGGTGAATTCGTTAAACCAGGTGATTCCCTAATGGCCATCGTGCCACAAAATAAGCTCTATATCATCGCTAATTACCAAGAAACTCAGTTGGAAAAAATTACCCATGGTCAGCCTGTCGATATCAACATTGATACCTTTCCTGATCAAACACTCAGAGGCTATGTCGACAGTATTGCGCCTGCATCTGGTGTGAGTTTTTCATCGATTGCCCCTGAAAATGCAACAGGTAACTTCACCAAAATTGTACAGCGTATTCCCGTCAAAATAATGTTTGATAGTAATAAAGAACATGCGGCTGTAATGAAAGCGCTACGTGTCGGTATGTCAGTGGATGTGAGCATCAACACATTGGATGAAAGGCAATAGAGCACAAAATTATACCAATCTTTTATGATCGGTTGGATGCCAATAAAACCTATCCGTCAACGATATCAAATAGAAGGAACCGTTTATGCACACGACACAGAATAAAATGGTTGATGAAATGATTGAAAAGGATACGCGCCGTAAACGGGAAGCGAGGGTGTGTGCAATAAGGCAGATAACACCCAAAATGAAACGTATCACCTTATGTGGCGATGATATAGATAAATTTATTGATGATCCGCGAACTCATGAGCCGGCTAGTTGGATGAAAATCTTTTTCCCTTACCGAGATACACTAGTAGGTCGCGCTTACACCATAAGAGGCGCCAATGAATTTACTCGAACCATAGATATTGATATGGTTTTACATGGCGAAGGCTCGGCTGCCAGTTGGGCTGAAAATGCAGTATTAGGTGACAAACTTGGGTTTGCTGGTCCTTGCTCTGGGGGTTTTCGCTTACAACCGGAAACACGCTGGGTACTTTTATTAGGTGATGAAACAGCACTGCCCGCCATGAACAGTATCCTTGATACGCTATCAGATACGATTTTAGTATTTTGGTTTGCAGAGGTTAGTGACAGACAAGAAATTCAACGTATTGATGACCCTAGGTTACAAGTCAATAGCTGGTCGATACGTACTCGTCATTTCGATAATGTGATGAACAGTCCTCTTGTCCAAGCAGTGAGTCGCTGTCAACTACCAGCAGCTCGAGGGCAAGTATGGCTAGCCTGTGAGCAACAAGTCGCGGTTTACCTAAAAAACCACTTCATTAATGAAGTTGGGATCCCAAAAACAGCCCTATTCGCAAAAGGTTATTGGAAAAAAGGGGAATCGAACTTTAAAGGTTCAGCCTAAGCAAATGGAAGGATATCGCCATGATTGATAAAGTTTTACTCGCTGTAGATAGCTTTGAGCATAGCCACAATGCGTTGCAGTATATACAGCGCTTACAAGGCTGTATTTCGGAGATCATCGTACTCACTGTTATCGATAGTACTTTTGCCCTTAGTCGAACAGGGCTAAGAATAGAGAGTGATGAACGTAATGAGTATCCCGCCGCTCAGCGGGAAGAAATATTAGCCGAAGAGCAAGTGAACCTAGTTACACAAGCTTTAAAGCGCATGGGGTTCCAAGCTCAAGGAGTGTTAGCCGCGGGTACGCCTATCGAGGTGATCCCTGAGCAGATGGCAAAACTCAATGGCGATCTACTTATTATTTCACATCGACACCTGTCCTCACTGAGTCGGCTACTCAATACCTCAGTAACTCGCAGTTTGTTAGATGCCATCACTCAACCTGTACTCGTCATTCCTCGTCAACCTCAATAATCTATTTATCCCCCAATGTAATATAGCAATTACATTGGGGCATTAATGTATTTGGCTTTCTAACTTAACTCAGAATCCCATCTATTTACCCAAATTATTAAAAAATGCACATTAGCTAATTTTCGGGCAATATATTGAATAGTAGATAATGCGAAAAAGAATATGATATGGATGATTGATTATCTTATAACGTAGCCATTTGGTATTTTTTCACGGCTACGCTTTCAATCAATTATACTCCACTATAGGCTAATTAAGCATTGCTGCTATATCGCTAGTATCCTGAATGTCCGCATGGCTAGTTTCCCCGATTAATATCAACGAGATTGAACAATTATTCGTCTATAGAAAAATTCTTGAAATAGCCGCGATAAGACTTGGGGGTCACAACATTACAGAGAGCAATTTCATAAAAATAGAAAAAATATTAAGCGCACTTACCTCAGAAAGTACACCAGAGCAATCTGAGCAAATAGGGTATGAGTTCTACTTATGGATTGCCAATCTGTCTAATAATGATTTTATTATCCAAGGTATACAAGATGCGATGCTTCAATTACAAAGAGTTAGGTGGCTTGAAAGTGATTCAACCCATCATGGTTGGGAGGAGCATCATTCCATCATTAATGCATTACGACAAGATGAAGTCGAGAGCGCTGTTGATTTACTCGAAAAACATATTAGGACGACAAAAGAGCGCCTTCTTACTATATTGGAAAAAGATCAACGGAGCTAAAGGTATCACTATAGTATCAAATTAATATTATTATCTTTTAGTTGGATTTATTCTTAGTATGCCTCTAGAGGTGTTCTTACCACGAACACCTTTCTATACCAACCAACGTTTATCATGGCATTACATAAGTCATCATTATGATGAGTGAATGATAAAGTACTCAATTAAGGATAAGGTTTCTCAAATAGTAGATTTCACCATATGATAATTTATATAATGATATCACCTCGCCTAGTTCATTGCGGGTGAGAATATGAAATGCCCCCCAAAGGGCATTGAAAACGATAGTTTTCTAGTTCAAAAAGCTGCCATGCTGCGGTTATAAAATACCGGAGATACAAGTAGCGGAATTCATCATATCAGCCCTCAAAAGCTAACATAAATCACTTTACGAATATCATCCAAATAAATGTGTTCAAGCTTCTCCAATATCCATGTGCATAGCCTCTTTTGCTAATTTACGGGCATTTTTCAGCCCATATGAGAGCGAATTCTTCCAGTGCTAGAATACCGGAATCAACAATCTAACCCGATATTTAAATCCAATATATTATTTATAATTCCATTCCACTAGCTTTTTGTTTGCTATTACTTGTTGTTATCTTATAGTTTCTTCCTTCAATGGCCCCTTGCCTCCCCCTTACATGAGATTAGTATTTAAATTATTATTTTTTAAGCTGGAAGCATGAAATATATCGACCTTTAGACTTCATCTTTACTTTCTCATAATCTTCTAAAAAATCAGCCGGTAATTTTTTTAATGTATAGGATGCAGAAAACCAGTCCACCATATTACCAATAACCCATTCTATCCCATTTTCATGTTCAATCTCTTTGAATAAAAAAGAGTTTTTAGAAATAATTATATCAATAATTTCATTTCTGTTTATTGATATATCTGTTTTTAACCTTTCTATAATGATATTCTGTATAACCCGGTTAGTGACATCTTTTTTAAATAAACTCATACTCACTCCTTAATACCTTTATCCTAATTTTTTATTACGGCAGTAAAACCAACCTAACTTTAGAGTCTTACAATCAATCTGATTTAATGAAGCAAGATACATTGATGATAGAATATGATCCAGCGGCTTTGACGCTTTAATTTTTATACCATTAAGAACCATAATAAAGCCCCTGTAATCCCTATCTATGACATAGAAAAACGAAAAGTATGGGGTACCCCAGTGACTCCTCCAACAAGAAGTGATATGGGATAATCTCAATTGAACTAAGTTAACTATGAATAGCTTTTTATATATTAAATTTAAAAGGGTGGATTAACTTAAGTAGATCACGGAAGTCTCATTTTATGGGTAATAGCATTGATATTAAATAAGTTTACTGAGTTGGATAGATAGCAGTGCGCCCATTAATGCCCCCAAATTAGTTTTTGAGGGTATAGTGGTTAGAGAATCACGAAATAAAAGTATCGTGATGTTGAGTGTAGCAATCAAACCTGAGATTGATAGTGTTTGTTGCTCTTTGCTTGAAACACTCTGCCACGCTGGCTGACTCGAAAATACCCATGAATCAGTCAGCGTCTGTAAGGAGCATCCGGCATATTACATAAACCGGTCAGCCCCGCCTGAAGCCTCAATGGTCTGACCGGTAACAAACTGATTCCGATCAGACAGTAAGAATGCGGTTATTGCCGCAATATCTTCCGGCAATCCAAAACGGCCTACAGGTGTTTTTTCTTTACCCAGTAATGCCATAACCTCCTTATCCGTTTTGTCAGCCAGCTCAGAACGACGATTGCGGACATTCGGCAGCATATTCTGGGCCCAATTATCGGTTGTGACAGCGCCCACCCCCACTGCATTGACCAAAATTCCATTAGGTGCAACACTCAGTGCCAGACTACGGGTCAGGTTATTGATTGCCGCGCTCAGAGCATGCGAAACCGTCAGTTGCGGGTTTGGATAGATCCCGCCAATAGAGGAAATATTCACAATCCGTCCCCAGTTTCGGGCCTGCATTCTGGGGATGACGGCCTTACAAAAACGTCGCATTGCAGAAAATTTAGTTTCTGTCATCGACTGCCACTCTTCTTCTGATGTGGTCAGCAGCGTGCCCGCATGGGCTCTTCCTGCATTATTTACGAGCAAATCAATGTGCTGAAAAACACTTTCGGCCTGTTTGACCACCAGCTCAGGCAGTTCAGGATCCGTGACGTCCCCAGCAATAGGCAGAACCGTTACACCGTATTTATCTGCAATTTTTTGTGCTGCTAATATCAATTCCGCTTTTTGTCTAGCAACCATGACCAGATGCACGCCATTCGCCGCCAGCTCTGCGCAAATACTGAAACCAATACCGGTTCGGGCCCCGGTTACTAGAGCCACTTTTCCTGCCAGTTTTAAATCCATTTTCTGCTCCTTACATGATGACCCATGATTAATGTGAACAACATTAGTCGCAAATTTCTGTTTCAGACGCTTGGGGAGCAAAATTCAGACGTCTGAAAAAAGTGATCAAAGAATCGAAGATTGGCATTGCATAGAGTGGACAACATTGAGTTTAGAACGAGGTGTGAACATGTGTCGTGATAGCCACGAGCTTTCTTCAGTCAGGATCCTAATGCTGGCAATTATCTGCTGTATTGTTGTCGCTAATATTTATTTTAATCAATCCGTTTTGAATCTGATTGCCGGCTCTTTTCCTAATGAATGGAAAGCGGTTTCGTTGATCCCCATGGCCACCCAGTTAGGTTATGCAGCTGGCTTGTTCTTACTGATCCCACTGGGCGATTATATAGAACGTCAACGACTTATCCTGCGTCAGGCACAAGTTCTGTTTCTGGCACTGGTCGGCATGATACTGTCTCCAACAGCATCAGTACTGGTGTTTTTTTCCTTCCTGACGGGCGTTGCAGCAACCGTCGCCCAACAAATCGTACCGCTTGCGGCTTCGCTATCAAAAAGTTCGTCACGCGGTAAAACGGTGGGCACGGTAATGAGCGGTGTTCTGGCTGGAATTCTCGCGGGACGGGCTATTGGCGGTTTTATCGGTCAGTATTTCGACTGGCGGGGGGTCTTTTTATCGGGCGCGATCATGACACTGCTGGCGATATTTTTCATCGCCCGTATTTTGCCTTCTCAGTCGTTGCCCACCCCGAAATTTAACTACCTCGCGGTACTGCGTTCCTTAAGGCTGCTGTGGAAAAGCGAGCCACTGCTGCGGAATGCCACACTGACACAGGCCCTATTATTTGCTTCCTTCAGTGTGCTATGGACGGCACTGCCTTTCTGGCTAGCTCATCGCTACCATTACGGTGCGGGTATAACGGGATCGCTGGCAGCACTGGGGTTAATCGGAATTCTGTGCGCGCCTCTGGCAGGAGGTGTCAGCGATCGTCAAGGCCCTTTCCGAATGGTTATCTTGGGCGTGGTACTCATGCTACTGGCTTGGGCTGTTTTCTGGGGCTGGAACAGTATAGCCGGTATGGTGGTGGGGATTCTGTTACTGGATGCGGGAGAACAATGTGTCCTGATCGCCAATCAACACACCATTTATTCTTTGTCCCCCGATGCCCGAAACCGTCTTAATACACTCTTTATGTGCGTCATGTTTATAGGTGGTGCATGCGGCTCACTGACAGCCACCTGGCTATGGGAGAGCACGCATAACTGGACATTGATCGTTGCTGCTGGGGCGGGGCTGGTGATATTGGGTATGTTAATCGCCATCAGACGCAACACTTCATCCCCCCAGACGAGTACATAGCGCGACCGCATTTCTGATATCTGTCGAGTGTTGAGAATCATCAATATGGTTTAGCACCTCCATGATTAACTGTTTTGCCCCCACGTTGTCACCCGTTTCAGCCTGTAGCGTCGCCAGCGAACAAACGATGCGCAAAGCCCACCCATATGCCTGTTGCTGGTGTGCTTTATTCAGTGCCAGTTCCAGTTGCTGGCGCTGGGCGTAGATAGGTAAGTGTGTGGCGGCAAGACGTATCAGTTCGGGCGTACACCAATTTTCATGCGGGGTTTGCTGTAACAGTCTGGTGTCCATTTCTGATAATAAAGGGGAGTACTGCCAGTCTAATCCCATAGCACGCAGCGAGTTAAACAATGTCGTTTGCTTGATAGCGGGATGGCTGAACTGCTCAGCCCAATGGAGAAACAACTCACCGTAGGTTTTCCAAAAATAGAGATCGTGCTTTTCTGCCAGTTCAATAAGCCAGATAGCGGCCTTTCTTACCCAACGTGGATTACGATCCAGCGCGGCTGTCATGCAGGCACCTTCGGCCAGTGCGCAGCACAGCGAACAAATATGTTGCAAACGTGCCGCTTTTTTCACTGCTCGCCATGCCACCTGCTTAGCGGCTCTATACTCCCCCTGTACCCAGAGTACACGGGATAAAAATGCCTCACCGGCAGTTTCCTGATCGAGTCCAAAACGGAAAGTGTGACCGGAACCGTCAATGGCAAACCTATCCAGAGATTGTTGCAGATAATCGCGACCGAGAGCATGCTGACCCAAAAAATGCCAAGATACCCCCAAGATTCGCAACCCTGTAGCCAGCGCGTTAGTATCATTAATCGTTCGCGCAAGCATGCACATTGACTGCGCATGGTGAAGCGATTGATCCAGTTTTCCGGTTCGCAAGTTATACAACCATAGTCCGTAGTAAGCCTGTAAGCGGATCTCGTTATCGTCGAGTTGTTCTGCAAGTGTCAGCGCCGTTTGCCAAGTGAGGCAAGTTTCAGGAGTAGGCCCTTTTGCCCAAGTAGACGCTTTGCCTGCTGCTGCGTTGAGATTCATTCTCTGCTGTAATGTTAAAGGCGCTTCACCGAGCAACGGATAAATATAACGCTGGCATTCATTATAAAGTGAATATTCAATCCAGAACGGCGTCATGGCCTGTAATATCTCAAGCCCTTTTGCTTGATCAGCCCCTTCAGTTAAGGTGTGCTGCAAAACACTGCGTAAATCATTAAGGACAGAGTCATAACGTGCTCGCCACTGTTTCGTTGGCAGCTTATACCAATCAAGCTGAGCTTGCTCCGCTTGGCGATGGCAATAATCAGCAAGTTGAGCGGCAAGCCTTGGGTATTCGCCTTGCTGCCTGAGTTTATCGCAAGCGAACTGGCGGAGTGTTTCCAGTAAACGAAAACGGGTAACGGGTACCTGAGTACTGACCTGAATCAGTGACAAAGAGAGTAATCGTTGGAGATCGTCGACAATCTGCCAACCATTTTCTTCAGGGGACTGCAAGAAGTCGATAACCGCATTTACCGTGAACATATCGGTAAAAATCCCCAAAGAGCAGAATAATTTCTGTTCACGTGGATTGAGTAATTGATAAGTCCACTCCAGCGTAGTCTTGATTTTTTGATGTCGGGATACCCGAACGCTTTGCCTGTTACTCAGAAGCTGAAAACGATCCTCCAAACAATGATAAATCTCACTGACGCTCATAATGGGCAACCGAGAGGCAGCAAGTTCAATTGCTAGGGGGAGCCCGTCAAGATGACGGCATAATTCACCTATCACAGAGAGTTCCGCATTTGACGGATGGAAATCAAATCGCTGGGCCTGAGCCCGTTCAATAAACAGGCGGACGCTGGGA
Organism: Providencia sp. PROV080; assembly: GCF_033688105.1. NCBI lineage: Bacteria > Pseudomonadati > Pseudomonadota > Gammaproteobacteria > Enterobacterales > Morganellaceae > Providencia > Providencia sp. PROV080. The sequence continues at coordinate 146,338 of NZ_CP096346.1, read as the reverse complement.
AACAGCAGCAAACGTTGAAAATCGGTCTCTTCTTTTTCCGGAACCTGAAGTGGCGGTAAGAGGTACTGTTGCTCACCTGCCATCTCTGTTGCCACCTGACTGGTAAGCAACATAGTAATATTCGGTGCCGCATTCAGTAGCAGGGCAATCACCGGTTTTAATTCTTTAATCACATGTTCGCCATTATCAATCATCAGCAGGCATTCGCGTCGAGCAAGCTGGTGAGATAAATCATGGTCGTTATGAATAGCAGCCAATGGTAGATGCAAGGCCTGCGAGAAAACAGAGAGAAGACTGGAGGCGTCGGTGATGTGTGCCAGTTCAGCCACACACACACCATCGGGATACTCTGTGCGGACCCGATTAACGACTTCCCATGCAAGACGTGTCTTACCCACGCCGCCTAGACCCGTGATGGTGACCAGAGGATGCTGACGCATTAAGGCGCTGACCGCCTGTACAGCTTGGTCACGCCCTAAAATTGATGTCAGGAAGGGGAAAACAACGGGAGATTTTCTGGCTGGCTCTGGCAATATTACTGGAGGTCTGGATGAAAGATTAAAGCGGTATCCGGAACCAAATTCGGTCGTTAGAAGATGACGATCACGGCCAAGCACGCGGCGAATTGCGGAAATTTGCGCCTGAAGATTATTTTCCTCAACAATTTCATTACCCCATACCTGAGTAAGCAACCTGTCTTTACTGACGACTTCACCTTCTGCACTGACCAGAACAACCAGCACATCAAAGGCTCTAGCAGAAATTTTAACCGGTTTACCGCGATGCAGTAGGATCCTCAATTGAGGCCAAATTTGCCACTCAGCGAAGCGGATTTCATCGGTAGCTTTCATGGTGTCACTCTCTTCTGTCGGGATCCTCTGTTGCAGGTCAGCGGTAGTATAAAATCAGGGGCAACGTGTCACATAGCGCTGGAGTTAATTCAGCAATAATAACATGGGTGATTTTTCATCACACTCAGGTGAGTTATATAAAGCACAATAACATTGAATAGAACCATATAGAGAGACAATCTCCACATTTGGCACAACGTGGACTTTCATGATTAAGCTGATATTAAATCAAATAACAAAACAGCTACTTTTTCATTAGCCTCTTTTCAGTCAATCTTGCAGTGCCGTAATATTCACCCTGCCCCTTTCGCTTCTTCTAACTAACGTCAGCCAAGGTTCTGAGTAACACCGAATTTGTTGATCGTCTTGGTAGAGAGGCTCTATTTCAGTATGGTATTGTAGGGCAATAAGGGTATCGATAATTGTGAAGATTTCACGGCCTAATCGAAGTATGAGGATGGATATGCTCGTCTTACTTCACGTTGCTGTGTTTTGTTAAACGATGGTAATACATGGATTTGTGACTCAGCTGCACCTCGAATTATTTAGCTTAAAATAACTAATTTTTAGGTAACAAGCTAAATTAAAGGCATAGTTTGCACTCTCATTGTGCTTTATACTGCAAGCTGTAATGACATCATTAAATAGGCGGTAATGGCGATGAATGGAAAAATCACAACGTGGTTTGAAGATAAAGGTTTTGGGTTTATCAAAGATGAAAACGGCGATAACCGCTATTTTCATGTGATTAAGGTCGCCAATCCTGATTTGATTAAGAAAAATGCAGCGGTCACCTTTGAGCCAACAACAAATAATAAAGGGTTATCGGCTTACGCTGTTAAAGTGATACCTGAAAGCAAGTATATTTATATTGCTGGTGAACGTATTAAGCTGACATCTATTAAGTCTTATAAGGTTTACAGTGAAGAAGTCCCTGCTGACACAGGAATTAATAAAGAAAATACCGTATTATCTGTAGGTGCTTTAATGAATAGTATTAGGCCAAAATCAGAGATTAAAGCGGGTGATATGCGCTCATTAAAAAAATTGGCGATCACCACGTTACATGGCACAACGCTGATCTTCTCAGAAGATGAAATAGATATTGATGAAACGGTAAAATTGATTAAGTAACCGGTTTTTGATGCTGTTTTTATACTGAATAGGGCGGTAAGGTATGTTGGAATTTTTAAAAAATTACGATAACTTAACAATTAGCGAAAAAAAAGTCTTAAAATATCTTACCGATAATATTACTGATATCCCTTATTTAAATATTAATGAATTAGTGGCTAAAACCTTTGTCTCAAAAACGGTGATCATTAACTTATCGCAAAAATTAGGGTTTAGTGGTTTTAAAGAGCTTAAATTTCAAATTAATAATTATATTCTCAGCAAGAATAAAACAGAAAAAATAACCCCGTCATCTTACAAAAAACAACTAGAAAGAAACATTAATAAAAGTTTTACATTGATCAATGAGGAGCAAATTGCTAATTGTGCCAAAACGTTGCGTCATTCTAGGAACATTTTTATTGTTGCTAGGGGAACAAGTAAAGCGGTAGGTTTTTATCTTGAACATATGTTGTTTGCACTGGGACTTCATTGCTTTTTTATTAATGATTACAACCTTTCTGATTCATTCACACGCTTAGTGACCAAGGACGATACAGTGATTTTTATCTCTCTGTCTGGGGGAACAAAAAAAATCATTGAAACCGCGAAGATTGTGCAGTTAAAAGAGGCAAATATCATTAGTATGACTGCATTTCATACCAATGAGCTTACTAGCTATGCAGATAATACTCTATTTTGTTTTTCAGATAGTTATGACACGAAGATCGATGATACTAAATCCAGAACCGGCTTTTTTATTTTAGTTGACTTATTGATCAATGAATTAGAGTATTTGCTTTAAAATAAGCTGCACTTGTCATATTTCAAAATATCCTGCTTTTCGTTAAAATATAGTGACTACGTTGATTTGTTACTTATCGACATCTCGAATTGCTAAAGTATCAATAAAGTTAAACGAAAATTTTTTCATCTACAGAAGTTGCCTATGTATTTTTTATTATATCTACTTAACTTAAATAATTTTAACCATTATTTAATCTGAGCAACAATATTATCCCTAGACTATTTAAAGTAAATTTTTTTCATATTGTAAAAAATAAAATGACCCAGGTCATAATTAATGACCTAAGATAATATTTAAAACCGCAACATCATTTATTTTACTCGATCTCCGATGCTAGTATCCCTTTTATACTCGTCATACTTCTAGTTGCAGCGTTTTCTAAGCACATAGCGATTTTTTTGCTTGTCGCTTAACTGCATCTCGAATTATTTAGAATATATTTCATATTCGAAGTCATAAGGAAAAAAATATGGCCAAAAGAAAGTTTGGTGAATCAATTCAACGTTTTGGGAGAACCTTACTTCTTCCAATCGGTGTTTTGGCGCCCATTGGTATGATTTTGGGTATCAGCGGTGCTTTAGTTCAGACCTACATGATAGCTCGGTTTCCTTTTCTGGGGAATGAGACCGTTAATGCGTTATTAGTCAGTATTCGTTCAATTGCAGGTGTTATTTTTGACAACATCCCGCTCCTTTTCGCAATGGGGGTGGCTTATGGCATGAGCTTAAAAGATAAAGGCATTGCTGTTTTTGCCTCTGTCGTTGGCTACCTAACATTAATCATAACCATTAATGTCTGGCTAGTACTGACAGGTAAGCTTGCTGACCCTGCCATTATGACTCAGGTTGGACAAATTAAGGTGTTAGGCATACAAACCATGAATATTAGCGCCGCAGGCGGGATAATCACTGGATTAATTGCTGCTTGGGCGACCGATAAATTCTATAACCTTGAGTTACCGACTGCATTTGCCTTCTTCTCAGGTAAAAAATCTGTCTCGATTATTATGATTGGTTTAATGATCGCAGTGGGTGCTGTCTTACCTTTTATTTGGGAAATTTTGGTTCTTGGCTTGATGAAATTATCCGCCGTGATCCTCAGCCCTGTCGGACCATTCTTTACTGCGGGTGGTGAACGACTCTTTATTCCATTTGGCTTACACCATGTTTGGAACGTTTTATTTAGATTTACAGAAGCAGGTGGTTCTTACGTTATTGATGGACAGACGTTTGTCGGTGTTGTTCCTGCCATGACGGAAGTGTTATTCAAACAAGGACCAAACAGTGAATACTGGGCGATGATGCCAAGCCTGACTCGTTTTATGGCTCAACAGCAGATGTTAGTGACCTTGTTCTTATTCCCTGCTATTGCCTTAGCCATCTATAAGACATCCAAAAAAGAGAACCGTGCTGAAGTTAAATCAATGCTGGTGACCATGGTCTTAACAGCCATGTTAGGTAACGTGACCGAACCATTAGAATTTACCTTCGTCTTTATCGCACCTCTTTTATATTTAGTTTATGCAATCATTGTTGGTATTGGTGCAGTTTTACTCTCTTTAGCAGGTGTTGCAATCGGCTATATCCGAGGAACGGTGTTTGACTTTACTATCTTTGGCTTGCTGTATGAACACACGAACTGGATCTTCTTAGTTATTATTGGAAGCTGTTTAGCTGTTGTAACTTACTTTATCTTCTACTGGGCGATCATCAAATTTGATATCAAAACACCAGGCAGAGAAGAATCAAGTAATTTGAAAAATACCTTAATTAAAGAAAAACGCTATGGCGAGATTGCAGAAAAACTGATTAACGCTTTAGGCGGTAAACAAAATATTCGTCATGTTGATAACTGTATTACCCGTATGCGTATTGACGTCGCAGAAGTGAATCAAATTGATAAAGAGTTAATGTTGGAATCTGGTTGTACTGCATTCTTCTTCCCATCGGCAAACCATGTCCATGTTGTCTATGGTCCAAAAGTTGAGTTTGTTCGTAATGCTGTTGATGAAGCAATGAAGAAATAAAGAAGGGATACAAAATGAGAGCGTTATACGATTCTAAAAGTAAAACGATTGATGACCGTGGAATAAAAGACCTGTTATCGAATGAAGCCAAATATTCAACTTGGTTAATGTTTGAATCAATGCTAGCTCAGGCTCAGGCCGAACTTGGTTTTATTCCTCAATCAGCAGCGGATGAAATTAAAGAAAAAGCCGTTATCGAAAATATTGATTTCGAAGAAATGAACCGTATTTATCAAAAAATCGGTCATGGCTTTGTACCTTTTTTAAAAGTACTGGTAAATGCTTGTTCCGAAGAGAGCGGTAAATATATCCATTATGGAATTACCACGCAGAATATACAGCAGAGTTCACAGCTGTATATGATGAAGACGGTACATCATAAGTTTATGTTGCTGTTAGGCGAGATCATTGAAAACTTATCTAATTTAGCATTGAAAACCAAATCGATGGTAATGCCAGGAAGAACCCATGGCCGCCATGCGATCCCGATTACCTATGGATATAAGGTTTCTGTCTGGATCAGTGATTTCATTGATTGTTATCAACGCATGCAAGAATGTGAAAAGCGTGTATTTACTATCATGATGGGTGGTGCTGTTGGGGCATTTAACTCAATGCCGGGTGTCGGCTTAAAGGTACAAAAAAGGGTTGCCGAGTTAGTGGGCATGGAAGCGATGGAAGTACCATCAAGAAACCTTAGTACCCATAAATTAGAATATATGGCTAACTTAGCGTTGATGGCTAACATCTGTCATAAAATTGGTGAAGAAGTTTATAGCACAACATTGGAAGAAATCGCTGAGGTTTCTGAAGGGTTTACTAAAGGCACCGTGGGTAGCAGTACCATGCCACATAAAATTAACCCTAAATTAGCCAAAGGGATCATTGCTAACTCACAGAAATTGTATTCCTTGCCAAGTGTGGGTATGTACTCTGCGGTAAGACCATATGAAGGGGATAGCAGTTCATACATGCTGTTTGATGGCCTAATTGAAGAAGCATTAGAGCTCACTACGGAGATCTTGTTGAGAACCGAAGAGCTGTCTAGAACTATTGTGCCTCATGAAGAAAGAATGCTACATAACGCCCTCAGAAATAAAGGATTAGATAATACTGAATACGTTATGATGAAAATGGCTGAAAAATTGGGTAAAGATAAAGCTCACTCACTACTCTATGACGAAGCGATTAAAACCGCTGCTGATGGTGAGGATTTTTATACGAACTTAACTAAGAATGAGATCATTTCAGCCACATTTAGCAATGATGAAATCAAAGAAATGTTAGACCCTCGAGCTTACATTGGTTTGTCTGTTGAAATTGCCGAGAAAGAAGCAAAACGTGGGTTTGCGACTGTGCAAAAGATTCAACAACATTATAAATAAACCATAATGTTAAGAATAAATAATATATTAAATATTATTTGCAATCTCTAATAAATATGGTCGTCTTTATATCCATAAGTAAAGACGACCAATCATGACTTAAAACTCACACTGGCCACATTATCAAACTCCCCTCCAACTCCCCCCATGTAGTCGGCATACCACTACATCATTTCCCTGCACCTTTTCATATACTAAGCGTGATTATACGTACCACGGATCGCATTCTTATCGATATGTGCAAGCTAGGTTTCAATCCATGCTGAATGAAATCCCTTTTCATGCAGAATCGTACTCATTGTGTCGGGAAGCCGTACCCTGTTAGCCTTTCTTTATATCCCAGCAACTCAATAACCTGATTCACGCTTTCTTTGTTGATCGGCTTTCTATGGTCGTTACGACCTATAAATACGAGTTCATAATGTTCTGATAACGGCTTAAGTGAATTACATAGCTCGTTCGGCTGTTTTGATAACGGTACAACATGCGCTCGCTTCATTTTCATGACTTCAGCAGGTATCTCCCAAATCTCTTTTTCTAAATCAATATCCTGCCAATGGGCAAAGCGGAGTTCTTGCGGTCGAACAGCCGTTAGCAAAATAATTTTAGTCGCAGTTTTGGTGATCACATTATCAGAACTGGCTAACTCGCTTCACTCTCATTTTTCTGGTTACACCAAATGAAAGTGAAGTCCGAGTCTATCAAATACTGTATTTGAAAATGAGTCGCTCATAATAAAGTTTATTCATGAAAAACATCAGTCATTTCAGATTAATCTTTTTTATGTCGAATTCATCAAATTATTTTATATTTAGTTTGTTATTTGCCTACCCTTAATGTTAGCTTAAGTTAAATATATCACATTTGATTTGGCAGCGCTTGAAGTTTGGTTATCCAGCGTAGGCCATGAAAAGCCTCAAAAGGACATTCAATGAGCCTGATGGATACAGTTAAACGCACGTTTCAATCTCATAATCGTTATCACTTAAAAATACAAGATTGCCAATTTACGCTGGATGTTGAGCACTTCATCGGTCGAGAAGCGATTAGTGAAACTTACCGTTATCAAATTACCTTTACTTCCACCGAGAAAAACCTGCAAGCGCAACAATTTCTTCGTCGTACAGCCCATTTTACTTTTTCATCTCCCACCATCCCATTGACGGCTTTAAATACACTGGATGAACCACAAAAGCATATTCATGGAGTGGTCACCCATTTTAAACGGCTTTCCGGTTCAGCGGATGAAGCACAATACCAAATTGTGATTGAGCCATTCGTATCGCTACTACGCCATCAAATGCGCTCTCACCGCTTTTTCCTCAATAAATCGGTGCCGGATGTCATTGACCTCATTTTACGTGAGCATGACATGAAAGGCTGGGAGTTTGAGTTTCATTTGCAACGCCAATACCCCAAGCGAGAGCAAATTAACCAAATCAATGAGAGTGATTGGCAGTTTATTGAACGTTTACTCAGTGAAGTGGGGATTTTCTACTCCTTCAGTTTGCAGCCGGATACCAAAACCGAAGTTATTCATTTTGGGGATAGCCAGCGTGCCTATGTGTATGACCTCAAGCTGCCCCTCAATAGCCCATCAGGGATGAATGACAATGGCGTGGAAAGTGTGTGGGAGTTATCACTATGCCACCAAGTGGTGGAACGCAGTGTGACCACCAAAGATTATAATCACCGCCAAGCGATGCAAACCTTGCAATCCATTGAAACGGACATGACGCGAGGTGAAGGGGATGACATCAACTACGGGGATGTGTATCACTATAAACCCCGCCACCTTGAGCGCGGTGAGAAATACCAACCCGAGACCGAAACCGCCCATTTTTGGTCACGGCTAGACCATGAACGCTTTCTCGCACGTCAAACACTGCTGCGAGGCAAAAGCAATTCACCACGCTTAACGCCGTTGATGATTTTTAAAGTCATCGATAGCCAGTTGCCGTCAACCTTACCCACGGATTTTCAATCCGAAATTTTAATCACGCGATTACGCTTTTCAGGCAGTCGCAGCAGCGCGTTAGTGATTCAGTTTGATGCCGCGCCGTACACCGAAGCATTGTGTTGGCGACCGACCTTGAAGCCGCGCCCTGTAATTGCAGGGACTTTGATGGCGCGCATTACCAGTGCCAAATCTCATGATATTTACGCTCATCAAAATGAGCACGGGTTTTATTGGGTCAAATTCGATGCCGACCGTGATGAAAAACCCACGGGATATGAAAGCATGCCCGTGCGGCTAGCAAAACCCTATGCGGGCGATACCTACGGGATGCACTTCCCATTAATTCAAGGGACTGAAGTTGCAGTCGCGTTCCATGAGGGCGACCCGGATAGACCGTATATCGCCCATGCGTTGCATGATTCCCACCGCCCCGACCACATCACTGACAAAAACAATACCCGCAACGTCATTCGTACTCCGGCGAATAATAAGCTTCGCATGGAAGATAAGCGCGGGGAAGAGCACATCAAGCTCAGCACGGAATACGGCGGTAAATCGCAACTCAATTTAGGGCATCTGGTTAATCAAGGGCGTGAAAAGCGCGGTGATGGCTTTGAGCTGCGAACCGACAGCTGGGGGGCGATACGTGCGGGGAAAGGGCTGTTTATCAGCACCGATTTACGCACTAAAGCCTCTTCAGAACAACTGGATATGCGCGAAGCCAAGCAACAACTGGATGATGCGTTGAACCTAGTGAGCTCCCTACGGGAAGCAGCCGAAGTCGCAAAAGCAGAGCTGGCCGATTTAAACGCCCAGCAAACCTTACTCACCCAATCGATTCAAGAACTGCAACAAGCGGCGCTATTACTCAGTGCGCCCGCGGGTATCGCATTAACCTCCCCCAAGACCGTACAGGCGAGCAGCGGTGAAAATATCACCTTGACCGCCCATAAACAGGCCGATATCTCAGTCGGTAAAAAAATCACCTTAGCAGCAGGCAAAGCCATCAGCTTGTTTGCTCACACCCTAGGAATCAAAGCCTTTACCGCGAAAGGCAGGGTAGAAATCCAAGCGCAAAGCGATGAAATGCATTTGACCTCACTCAAGGACATGACGGTCACCAGTACCGGCGGCAAAACGGTCGTCGCGGCTAAAGACGAGCTATTGCTGACCTGCGGTGGCGCGTATATTCGTTTAAAAGGCGGGCAAATTGAGTACGGCAGCCCCAGTAATCAAACGGTGAAAGCGACCAACTGGGTGGTTGAAGGCCCTGCGTCTATGGATGTCACCCATCCACAATTTCCACAATCAATGCCAAAACAAACCTTGCGCTTTCAACTGAGTGCATCACCGCAGAGTGCGATGATGAGCCGTGCGTTTGAGCCCTATACACTCTATGCCAATGGCGCACTATTGACGCAAGGCGTCACGGATGAACATGGCAATATTCAGATTGAGCATGATGTTTCGATAGCAAAATACCGTGTTGAACTGATGGATGGTGAAAATTTTGATATTCACCTACAGCCAGAAAAGGATGAGCCTGATGAAGAGGATGTGGCCCAACAAGGGTTTAGAGTGATTGAACCACCACTGAACATGATGGATAAAAGCGAAGCTGGATTACCGCATAAAAGTGTCTTCCATCGGCTTTTAAATCCGCTACTCAATCCCGATGACACCACAAAATAAGGAACGTATTGTGAACATGAAGAAGACCACTCAAACCATCAATATTGTCCCGCGTGTGGGAACCTGTGTTGTCTTAACGCCCCAATGGTTTGCCAGTGGCGAATACTCACCGCAACAAACTGGATTTGCGCCACTCATCAACGGTGAACGTGCGTTTAAAGCCTTAGCCTCTGCCATCGAGCAAGCCAAGCACAGCATCAATATCATTACATGGGGATTTCAATCCTCCATGTACATTACCCGCGGGGGAACCCCCAAGCGCTTAGGGGATTTACTCAAAGAAGCGGCGGAGGTTCGTAACGTCAAAGTGCGTGTTCTGGTGTGGTTTACCCAACTCGGGCAACTCACTGACCCGAATTTTCCTGGCTACGGCGCCTTTAAAACTCAGAGAACGGAAAAAGATATTTTTGGGGATTATGTCCCAGGCTATGGTGCGGACGGCGTTAAAACCAGTGTGCTGACCGATGCAGATTATGAATACGATAAAGAGTGGCATTATAACGTCAAGAAAAAGCTTATCGGCAAAGGTAATCTGATTGTTGAACACCGTGAAATGTCATGGGGTAAAGACCGAAAAGAAGCCAATCAGCGCTTTGACCAGATGAAGAATGAAAATAATAACAAAGAGCTTGATGATTTAATCGCAGCACTGAGTAAGCAAGAAAATGATGATGCGATACAACAAGCTAACGATAAATTAAAAGAGCATTATCCTGACCCTTCGTCACTTCAAAAACTCCTACTCTCAAGATACCCCACCCATCACCAAAAAGTGGTGGTGATTGATTATCAAGAGCCTGAAAATGCCGTGGGGTTTGTGATGGGACACAATATGCTTTCGGCATATTGGGATAAAGATGACCATCAAGGTATTCAGGTTAGAGCGTCCGAAGGACGGGATGGGGAAACCCCGTGGCAAGATAATTCATCCTGTGTCTGTGGTGGGGTCGTTTCCCATCTTTATCATAACTTTGTAGAAGCATGGGAAAAAAATATTGGGCCCGAGCCAGAACTCAATCAGTACAGCACCATGAGTGCGGCACAGCATTGTTTCAGCCGAGAAAAAATGAACGCGCTTAACCAGCGATTAGATTTAGACCCGAATTTTCCCTTAAAACCGACCATGGCTCAAATTTGCCGCACCCAGCCTCAAAACAACTGTTTTGAAGTGGAAACTTTGTATAACAATGCCCTGTGTTTAGCGCGTAAATATATCTACATGGAAAACCAATATTTTCGTTACCCTCCGTTTGTGGCAAAAATCAAAAAAGCCATTGAGGAACGCCAAGCTCGGGGGTATGACAAACCTCTATATCTGTTTGTGATCACCAACTCGACCGAAGAAAAGGCTTTGCAATCAGGAAGCTATATGACCTACCGCATGTTAGAAGCCCTAGGTCGTCCTGATGTGGTGCCTAATTACCACCGTAAAGCCCATCCAGAATTAGAAAAAACAGCGCCGGTAAACGCCAAACACATTGAAGGCTTAAAAGTACATGTGTGTAGCTTAGTCTCACCGAAGCCAGATCCATTAAAGCCGTCATTATGGCAACCGGTGTATGTTCACAGTAAGGTGATGATGGTGGATGATGTTTTTTTAACCCTTGGCTCCAGCAATATCAACTTGCGCAGTATGCGCTTTGACAGCGAGCTCAATATCGTACTGCAAGACAGTGATCCAATAGGGCTAATTCCCCCAATGCGCCGACACTTGTGGCAACTGCATACAGGAAAGGCAACGGATGATCCAGAGCAAACATATAGATATTGGAATAGTATTATCAGTGAAAATAAAGATAAAAAACTTAATAACTTAAAACCAATTTCTTCCTTAATTGAATTTTTAGATGAGAACACATCATGGTCAGCATTAGATTAAGGCAATCATTGAATTCGACCCGTATTTTAACCATTTGCGTTACTGTTTTTTTTCTTTTCGGCTGTGGAGCGAAACCTAAAATGAATGATAATTTAAAAAACTTTCAATTTATCTGTACGCAAGAAAAAGATCGTTTTCCCCCTTTCGATCCTGAAGCTGATATGTGGTTTAAGGAAGCACGGAGTTTAGAAAAGCAGAAAGGTAAAAAAGATTATGCTCGCATTGGTTCCCTGTATCGTCAAGCAGCCATGAAAAACCATATTAAAGCCATGGGGAATCTACAAGCGCTAATAGCTGCGGGTTATGTAGCCCCAGCACAAGGTCAATTCAGGCAACAAGAGGTCATTGACCTTGTTGAACGGTTAATCAAAATGGATATTCCATTTGGCTACTTCATCATGGGCACCTATTTACAGCGAGGCTATGGCGTTGAACAAGATACTGAAGCCGCATTCCAATACATGCTTAAAGCAGCTGTGATGGGAAACCCTGATGCACAATATGTCATTGGAGAACGATTCATGGATGCCACTAAGCCACAATCTTATCGACTAGATTTAGGTCAAGCAATGCTGTCGTGCTCTGCGGAACAGGGATATACAAAAGCTGCTTATACCCTAGGAGTAAGCTATAAAAACAAAGGTAATTACTCTCGAGCACTTTATTTTTTCCAAAAATCTGCAGAATATAGCCATGAAATAGGGGCTTATAAATTAGCCAGTATTTTTAGTACAAATGACCCAAATAATGAAATCGATTATACAGGTCAACAAATCGATCCTGAACGCGTTAGACGTTATAAACTGATTGAACAAGAATTGAGTAATAATCCCTACGCTAAATTCCCTGATATCAATAAGATTGTCCCGTTGCCACCTGCTGAACTCCCTGAATGGGATGGCACGTTTGAATATCAAAAAGAGCCACAATAATGCAAAGCCATATCATGAAATATAGGCAAATATTGGGTGGAATATTGATGGTCGCATGGCTATCCGGCTGTGCGACTAACACCAAAATAAATGACAATTTAAAAAACTTTCAATTTACCTGTGTGCAAGAAAAAGATCGTTTTCCCCCTTTCGAGCCCGAAGCCGATGCGTGGTTTAAGGAAGCTCGAAATTTAGAAAAGCAGAAAGGTAAAAAAGATTATGCCCGTATTGGGACGCTATATCGTCAAGCTGCCATGAAAAATCACGTTAAAGCCATGGGGAATCTACAAGCGCTGATAGCGGCGGGTAATGTAGCCCCATCACAAGGTCAATTTAGACAGCAGGAAGTGATTGAGCTTGTTGAACGTTTAATCAAAATGGACATCCCGTTTGGTTACTTTATTATGGGCACCTATTTACAGCAAGGGTATGGCGTTGAGCAGAACTCCGAAGCCGCCTTCCAGTACATGCTTAAAGCGGCAGTGATGGGTAATCCTGATGGTCAATATGTGATAGGACAACGTTTTATGGATGCCACTAAACCACAATCTTATCGACTGGATTTAGGGCGTTCTATGTTGGCATGCTCTGCTGAGCAAGGATATGCTAATGCTGCCTACCGTCTAGGTATGAATTATTGGGTGGCAGACAATAACTATTCAAAAGCGCTTATATATTTTCAACAAGCAACTCAATATGGAGATGAACGAGGTGCTTATACATTAGCCGATGCTTTTAATACTAATGACCCAAATAATAAATTAGATTATTTAGGGCAAAAAATCGATCCTGAGCGCGTTAAGCGCTACCAGAAAATCCATGATGAATTAGATAAAAACCCCTACGCTAAATTCCCTGATATCAATAAGATTGTCCCACTACCACCAGCTGAACTCCCTGAATGGGATGGCACGTTTGAATATCAAAAAGAGCCACAATAATGCAAAGCCATATCATGAAATATAGGCAAATATTGGGTGGAATATTGATGGTCGCATGGCTATCCGGCTGTGCGACTAACACCAAAATAAATGACAATTTAAAAAACTTTCAATTTACCTGTACGCAAGAAAAAGATCGTTTTCCCCCTTTCGATCCCGAAGCTGACATGTGGTTTAAGGAAGCTCGGAGTTTAGAAAAGCAGAAAGGTAAAAAAGATTATGTGAAAATAGGTTCTCTGTATCGTCAAGCAGCCATGAAAAGCCACGTTAAAGCTATAGGAAATCTGCAAGCGCTGATAGCAGCGGGGGATGTAGCTCCAGCGCAAGGGCAATTTAGACAGCAGGAAGTGATTGAGCTTGTTGAACGTTTAATCAAAATGGGCATTCCCTTTGGTTATTTCATTATGGGAACTTACTTACAGCAAGGGTATGGCGTTGAACAGGACTCAGAAGCCGCCTTCCAGTACATGCTTAAAGCTGCCGTGATGGGAAATCCTGATGGACAGTATGTGATAGGTGATAAATTTTTATATCGAAATACCCCATCATTTAGATTGGATCTTGGACGTTCTATGTTAGCGTGCGCTGCTGAGCAAGGATATGCCAAAGCTGCCTATGAACTCGCATTAGATTATAAAAATGAAGACAATAATAAATCTTTATATTATTTTCAATTATCAACCAAATATGGATATGAGAAAAGTGCTTACAAATTAGCTAAGATTTTCAATACAAATGACCCAAATAATCAATTAGATTATTTAGGGCAAAAAATCGACCCAGAACGCGTTAAGCGCTACCAGAAAATCTATGATGAATTAGATAAAAACCCCTACGCTAAATTCCCTGATATTAATAAGATTGTCCCATTACCACCTGCTGAATTACCGGAATGGGACGGTACGTTTGAATATAAAAAACAGGTTGAAGGACAATAATCATGACTTGTTCCTTTTTATCCTCTAACCATCTAGCCAGTCAATATGCTGTCGTCGTATTAGGTTTGCTATTGATGGGTTGTAAACCCATTGATAAAAAGGACGTCACTGTGACTCAAAAAACAGAACCCGATTTAGCCTTCACCTGCGTGTATGAAAAAGACACATTGCCTCCCGTTGACGCTGAAGCCGATGTTTGGTTTAAACAAGCCCGTGAACTTGAAAAAGTCAATAAATATCAACGTGATTATGCACAAATTGGTGAGCTTTACCGTAAAGCTGCTGAGCGTAACCATCCTAAAGCGATGCTTAACTTAAGTAATTTAATTAGTTATGGCAAAGTCCCCCCAGTTGAAGGCAAAGGTCCTGCACAAGAGGTGTGGGACATTATTCAAAAAATGGCAAAATTAGACATCAGCTATGGTTATTACCAAATGGGACACTACCTCGATACAGGCTATGGAGTCGTCGCTGATCGTACTAAAGCGTTAGCTTATTTTCGTCAAGCCGCAGATTTAGGTAGCCCTGAGGCTCAATTTGTCATTGGTGATATCTTCCTTTCAAAAAGGCTAGACAATATGCAAGACAATCCAGCTTTTTTCCCTGAAATTGGCAAAAAAATGCTAGATTGTGCCGTACAGCAACAACATGGAAAGGCTGCATATTATTTAGCAACATATTATTTAGATGTAGATAAGGAGTTCGACAATGGAATGAAATATCATCAGTTAGCTGTAAGAAATGGTTATCGAGCATCAGCTTCGGCATTAGCTGAAGGTTTTAAGCCTAACGTAAAGGAAAACTCGATGTATTATATTCCTATTAAACCAGATCTCGATCGCTCCGCCCGTTATGAATCAATAGTCAAAGAAATGGATGCTTCTGACGAAACCGCCAAGTTCCCCGATATCGATAAAATCGTACCCCTCCCCCCTGCTGAACTCCCTGAGTGGGATGGCACGTTTGAGTATAAAAAACAACAGAATAATCATCAATAAAAGGAGTTTAATATGCGCGCGCTTGTTCGTTTAGGAGACAAAACAACTCATGGTGGTGAAGTGATTTCAGCATCAGGCTCTGTCATGTATGGCAAAGCCATTGCTTTAGTAGGGGACAAAGTCAATTGCCCCAAAAAAGGTCACGGCGTTAATGCGATTTTACCCGGCTCAACGCGTATTATGATATTAGGTCGTCAGGCGGCACTGAATGGCTTTCAAACCGAATGTGGTTGTACCCTTATCGCAAGCTTATCATCGTCGGGTGAACAGTCATGATGAGCTGGAAAATACCTTCCTTAAAAAATCCACCAGCTCCCAAAGCCCCTCGGTTGGCGCTTTGGGTATTCATTATGGTGCTTATCGGTGCAATCGGATTTGGTCTGAGTCTTTATTTATCCACAAATGAAATGTTATCGCCAACGACCAGCAATACAATGCTGATGATTGTGTTCGTTATTTGTCCTGCGTTTCTGGTGGGCTTTATCCGATTCTTTATTTATTCACTGGCATCTTATCGCCATCAGCAGTTTACCAATATGTTAGAGGATGCTCACCAAGAATGGCGCTATTGGGCGGGCAAGCACCTTGGGATACTCACGCATACACGATTAACTCACGTTGATGAAGATAAAGAAAGTGTTTCTTTATCTTCATTGCCAACCAATAAAGACAATATACTGACACTAAATGCCTTGAAATCGCTTGCTTCATGGGAAAAACAAGAAACGGTGATACAAAAATTGCTTGCACCAATTGCCGAGTATTACCATCAGCATTCTCTCACTCAGCCAATTACCCTATATTGGCAAGCTGAAGATAATGAGGCTAATTGGCAGGAACTTATTAAACAGGAAGCCGAACGCTTATCATTGACGCTTGAGTCTGTTGAAGTGTTGCCACACAAGTCACTTAGTGAATGGCTATTGGCACTATACGAAAATCCCTTTGAACCCAAGTTGTACGCTATTTTAGCTTTTCAGCTAGACGCAACGGCGAGTGAGGAAGCTGCTAGTTTATTACTTGCCCCTCAAGGTATCTATGAACGGTTACGCGCGCCTATTCAAGCAAAATTCCTACGCCCAATTTCGACGGATATAGACTCTTTTTCTGAAGCATTAAAAGTGCAATGTGAATTCCAATATTCAGGGGAACAATTAGATAAAATTTGGCATAGTAGCGTGAAGGATAATGATAAAGGAAAATGTATCAAAAATTATGCGCTACAAAATGTGTCTCGTTTATCAGAACACCTTTATGACATTGATACACTTTTAGGCAAAGGCAGTGTAGCACGTCATGTCGTGGTGCTGTCGTTAGTGTGTGAATACCCACATTATAACCTTATTACTCACCAAAATGAGTCGCAACTGTTATTACAGCAAATTCAAGTTTAAAGATTAATTATCAGCATACTATTAGATTAAACAAGATTAACAGGTAATTTAGTGATTATAATCCATTAATTTTAAAAACTATTATTCTAGGTTATTTTCACTAAAAATGAGAGGTGTAATGAAAATATTACTGGTTTTAATCTTTATTGTTATAGGTATATTTAATGGTTTTATAGCACTTATTGCACCAGGAATTTCTGCGAGTGGCTCTGGATGTGGGAAAAGTTGTATGGAAAATATATCATCATTAGAAATCACAAGCTTGATATTCTTCCTGCTTGCATTAATTACAGCTTTCTTTCCTTCCGAAGGAAACATAAAAAATATTATTTCAAAAATAAAAATATATCTAAGTAGAATAAAAAATGGAGTTTTATTATTCACATTTCTTAAATTCCAATTTACAAAAAACAAGCATACGCATAAAAAATAAATAAGTCAGCTAGAACGATAAATTAATTTTCACTCCCATTCATTAACGGCATGAATAGGAGATACAAATAATGATTAAATCATCGCGATGCCAGTAAATCAAAGTCTCAAATCTGAATTATCAACGACGAAATCATCAATTTCTAATTTTTCCATTATTTTGGGTAAAACTTGATGGATCAAACGTATTCCTATCAGTATTTCATTCATATAAATATCAGGATGAATACGATTGTTATTAAAACCAAGGCTTTCAGCCTCTGCCTCACAACCTAACTCATTATGATCTTTATTCACTAAATTTAGTAGTTCAGCTCTCAAAGGTATACCTGCTTGAAATGCCTTATTTTTAACGATATTGATCCAATTTGTATAATCATTGTTCGTTTGAAAAATAAATTCACGAAGTTTTGGTGCAAAAGAGATATCGATATCCACCTTAGTGGCAGCTAGAGACAATAATTCAGATTCTATGTTAACTGCATCGGTATTATAAAGCTCTAATGAATCATTCATCATTAAATCATAAATATAAGCCACATAAAATCCATATACATCATTCCATGCATTAAATATTTTTTTGATTATAATCGTATATTGATTATCATCAAGCAAGTCATCAATTTCTTCATATTTTTCGGCATCATCAAAATCTATGTCTAGCTCTTTAGGAAATTGATCTGGTATTTTAGCTCCCATGCTAACAAAGAGCTGCATAACCTCATAAGCTAAAAGCTCAGTTTCCTCAAATAGTGGTGCTGTTACATATCCAGTTTCTACATTTTCCTGAGCTAAATCAGCCATAAATGAAATAAGTTTTTGCCATTTTTTTGCATTATCTACGCTGCCAACTAATAAAATAAATGAAGGATTTAGATCTCCAATTCCTAATTTTTGTCTAATAAGTCCCTCCATGTCCTGAGACATATACTCACCTTTCTTCCATTTACTGATTTGTGTTGATGATACATTTAAATTGTTTGCCAAGTCCTTTTGGGTACATGAAAGTAGTTTTAAAGCTAATGCAATTAAATCGTCGCTGAACATAAAACACCCATTATTTAGTAAATTTTAAATTTAATTTACTAAATTCTAATTGCAGGTGCAAGCAACCACAGTGAAGTTAGTTAAACAGATTTAAGATGATGAATTAAATAGCACTATTAGAGGAAATCTGAATTATTGTAGATTTGGCGGAAGATCACAGGAGTCGAACCTGCCCGGGACTGCTGGCAGCCCCAACTGGATTTGAAATCCAGCCGCCTCACCGGAGACGACGATCTTCCTTTCTGTAGAAGCTCGATTATAGCCCGAATAGTCTGTTTTCCAAAGCTTAGTGAATAAAATAGTCACATTTATTGATAAATATTAAGCACAAAAAACGCTATCGTGTATTGAGGTTTTCATTTCCGCCCCCATATAATTTTACATATTCACAGTGGCGTGCTGCTTTCGTTAAGCTGAGGGTCAGCCGTTTAACTTATTGTCACTACAGTAAGCCTTGGCCTACGAGCGCAAGCCTGCTATCACAGGATGTTTATATGACAAACCCATTATTAACCGATTCTGTACTACCTCATTTTGCTAAAATTGAACCTGAGCATGTGTTTCCTGCGGTTCAACAAGTTCTGACTGAATATCGTCAAACTGTCGAAAATATCCTGTCAGCTAACAATCAATACACTTGGGATAACCTATGTCAGCCTCTTGAAGAAGCAAGCGATAAACTTTCCCGTGTGTGGTCACCCGTTGGGCACCTTCATTCTGTTAAAAATAGCCCAGAGCTACGTGAAGCTTATGAAAAATGTCTACCGCTGCTCTCTGAGTTTAGTACTTGGATGGGCCAACATGAGCCGCTATATCAGGCATATAAATCACTGAAAGACAGTGCTCATTTCGCTTCACTCAGCCAACCCCAGAAAAAATCAATTGAAAATACCCTACGCGATTTTGAGTTATCGGGTATTGGTCTGCCGCCTGAGAAACAACAACGCTATGGCGAAATCGTGGCACGTTTGTCAGAAATTGCCTCTAAATTCAGCAACAATGTCCTTGATGCGACAATGGGTTGGACAAAATTAATTAAAGATCAAAACGAACTGGCTGGTATGCCGGAAAGCGCTATTGCCGCAGCAAAAGCGATGGCGGAGTCCAAGGGCGAAGAAGGCTATTTACTCACCCTAGATATGCCAAGTTATTTGCCAGTGATGACTTATGCTGATAACGCGGAATTACGCCGTGAAATGAGTTATGCCTACAGCACTCGCGCATCAGATCAAGGCCCAAATGCGGGAAAATGGGATAACAGTGAACTTATCGATGAGTTGATGGCACTACGTCATGAACTTGCGCAATTACTTGGTTTTAAAAACTTTGCTGAAAAATCACTCGCAACGAAAATGGCTGAATCGCCAGAACAAGTATTGGATTTCTTAACGAATTTGGCTGATCGAGCACATCAACAAGGTAAAAATGAATTAGCAGAATTAACGGCATTCGCTAAAGAACATTATGGTGTTGAGAAGCTGGAATCTTGGGATCTCGCTTATTACAGTGAAAAACAGAAACAATACAAATTCTCTCTCAGTGATGAGCAACTGCGCCCCTATTTCCCTGAACAACGTGTGATTGAAGGCTTATTTGAAGTCGTTCATCGTATTTATGGGTTAACCGCCAAAGAGCGCAAAGACGTTGAAACATGGCATCCCGATGTGCGTTTCTTCGAACTGTATGATGATACCCATACCCTGCGCGGTAGCTTCTACCTAGACCTCTATGCACGTGAACACAAACGTGGCGGGGCATGGATGGATGATTGTGCAGGAAGAATGGTTCACAAAGATGGCTCATTGCAAAATCCTGTTGCTTATTTAACTTGTAACTTTAATAAACCACTTGGCGATAAACCTGCTCTGTTTACCCATGATGAAGTGATCACCCTATTCCATGAATTTGGTCATGGTTTGCATCATATGATGACAAAAATCGATGTGGCTGACGTTGCGGGTATTAACGGTGTGCCATGGGATGCAGTGGAACTGCCTAGTCAGTTTATGGAAAACTGGTGCTGGGAACCTGAAGCGCTAGAGTTTATTTCTGGGCATTATGAAACAGGTGAACCATTACCACGTGAAATGCTCGACAGCATGTTAGCTGCCAAAAACTATCAATCGGCAATGTTTGTACTACGCCAGTTAGAATTTGGCTTGTTTGATTTCCGTTTACACGCTGAATATGACCCTGCGAAAGGCGCGCAAGTCATGCCAACCCTTTACGCGGTCAAAGAAAAAGTTGCGGTTGTACCATCACCTGAGTGGAGCCGTTTCCCACATGCCTTTAGCCATATTTTTGCTGGAGGTTATGCGGCGGGTTATTACAGCTACCTATGGGCCGATGTATTAGCAGCCGATGCTTATTCACGCTTCGCAGAAGAAGGTATTTTTAACCGAGAAACAGGGCAATCATTCCTCGATAATATTCTGAGCCGTGGTGGCTCAGAGGAGCCAATGGTACTGTTTGAGCGTTTCCGCGGTCGTAAACCTGAATTAGATGCGATGTTGAAGAGCTATGGTATCGATGGCTGATCACATCAAGATCCAGTTGATCTGTGAAGAGGGCGCCGACCAAGGCACCCTTTCTCAACTTGCGGATAAATGGCAACTTGCTCATTGCGCTGATGCCGTTATGGCGCTCGTTCTCACGCCTGAAAATTTGCAACTACGCAAATTAGATGAACCCAAACTGGGTGGAATTTTTGTCGATTTTGTTTCTGGTGCCATGGCCCATCGACGTAAGTTTGGTGGAGGGCGTGGTGAAGCGGTAGCAAAAGCGGTTGGCATCAAAAAAGACTATTTGCCCAATGTCATTGATGCAACGGCTGGGCTTGGCCGAGATGCTTTTGTGCTCGCTGCACTAGGCTGCCATGTAAAAATGTTTGAACGCCATCCTGTGGTTGCTGCGCTTTTGGACGATGGACTGCAACGTGGCTATCAAGACAGTGAGATTGGAGAATGGCTACAACAACGCATGTCACTGATCCATGCCTCGAGTATTACTGCACTAACAGATATCACAACATCCCCCGATGTGGTTTATCTCGATCCGATGTACCCTCATCGGCAAAAGAGTGCATTAGTCAAAAAGGAAATGCGGGTTTTTCAATCATTAGTCGGTGCTGATGAGGATGCTGACGCTTTACTTGCTCCCGCTTTAGCCTTAGCTAAACGTCGTGTCGTGGTGAAGCGACCTGATTATGCTGAGCCTCTTGCTGGTCAAAAAGCCCCTTCCGCGGTCATAACCAAAAATCATCGATTCGATATTTATCCCTGTATTAAAACATAACGACGAAGGGCGTATATTACTGTTATCTCCGCCCTTTCGAGTATGTTTAAACTAAATAATTACAAAATACCCTGTGCGAGCATTGCATCTGCGACTTTAACAAAGCCCGCAATGTTTGCGCCTTGCACTTGCGCCTTGCATATAATTAGTTTGTTTGGCTTCACCACCGAACTCGACGCAGTGGTTATGGATATCTAACATAATATGATGCAAACGCGCATCAACTTTCTCAGCTTTCCAACCCATACGAGCCGCATTTTGCGCCATTTCTAAACCTGACGTTGCAACACCACCGGTGTTCGCCGCTTTACCTAGCGCAAACAATACACCCGCTTCCAGGAAAAGCTCTGTAGCTGGGATGGTTGTTGGCATATTTGCCCCTTTAGCAACGGCTTTCACACCATTTTTGATGATATGTCAAAAAGTTTAACGCGACACTTATCACAATTTTGCAACATCCATTAGACAACGCAAACTTGGGTATGGTAGAGATAATAACCATACCCAGTTTATTAAACTTAGTTAATTTACACCCAGCTAACTTTAATAAACTGACTGACAGATTAATTTTCCGATTAAAATCATCTAATAAGAAAATTACCTATCAGTATGAAAAAGAAGTCATCAAATACCGATTAGGTTTTCTATTTTTCTAAGCCGAAAAGAAAAACAGAAAACCACAGGGTCAGTGAACTGAAAGCCCTCAGAGATCAAAACGGTCTCTGAGGGCTTTTTTTATTTTTTATAAAGGAAATATTATGTCTAAACAACGCCGTTTATCCAAAATTTTTGCAAAAGATGGTAAGTCCGTCACACTGGCACTCGACGGTTATTTTTTCTCCACCAAAACTGCTGGCATCGATAACACTATCAAGAAAATGCCTGAACTGGCTGCTAACGGTTTAGATTGCGCCTTAATCACTTATGGTATGGCAAGAAACTATGCAGATGCCTTTAATGATGTTTCAATCGTGCTACGTGTTGATTCTACGGTAAATGTGTATGACAACAGCGTGCCTGATACCCAACAAGTTTTTGGTGCCGAAGAAGCACTGAAAATGGGTGCTGATGGCATGGTATGCATGACCTTCCCGGGCGCATTTAATGAAGAGAAAACTCACGCTATGACGGCAAGACTGGTCAAACAAGCTGAGCAATGGAATATGCCATTTATCGTTGAATCACTGCCATACGGCTATGCAGTCACGAGCCCTGAATCCAATGAAGCCAAAGTGATTGCTGACTCTGCGCGTATTGCGGTTGAGTTAGGGGCAGATATCATCAAAACACGTTTTTCTGGCACACCAGACGACTATTTGATTGTCGAAGCATCAATGGTACCGGTTTTAGCACTCGGTGGACCAAAAACCGATACACTGAGTTATTTCAAATTTGTTGAACACTGTATGAAGATGGGAGCCAAAGGCGTTGCTGTCGGCCGTAACATCACTCAAGACCCTAACCCTGTCGCGATGGTGGCTGGCCTTAACGCTATCATCCATCTCGGTGCATCACCTGAAGAGGCATTTGCGCTCTATCAAAATAAAAATTAGGAATTATTAGCATGAATTTAAATAACACCATCATCCCATCGGTTCGCAACTATAAATATTTCGAGCGCGCACTTGCTAGCCACTCTGAATATATCTTATTGCCGGACGCCGATATCGGCAATTTACAGTCGATGATTGGGAAATGCCATAAAGCGGGAAAAAAGGTGTTAGTCCATTTGGAGTTATTAGGTGGATTTAAACCTGACCAAGCTGGCGTCACCGTATTAAAGAATTTTTATAAGGTGGATGGTGTTATTTCATCAAATTTTACCGCCCTACGTTACGCAAAAAAAGAAGGGTTAGACACCATCTTTCGCGTATTACTCGTTGATTCACGCTCACTAGAACAGGCCAGTAATATGGTCAAAAACTATTCCGTGGATGTCGATGCCATCGAGTTATTACCTGCTGAATATGCTTGTACCTGTTTTGATTTATTAAAACGCAGTTTTAACCAAGCCAATACGCAATTTATTGCAGGTGGCTTTGTTAAACGAAAATACTTAGTTGAAAAGATTTTTTATACCGGTTTTAACGGCATTACCACCAGTGAACATACATTGTGGTAATTAAAGTTTGAGTTGTAAACCCTACGCCAACACCATTACAACTCAAATAATTAAAATAATGATAAACCCAAAATATACGCTCTACAGCGATTCAACATAAAACAATAGAGCTGTTGTATGAAATATCTGTGGTGTAACAGCCACCCAAAATAGTTCGTGCTACAGCTAGGCGGTAAATGAGGATATCCCAGGGAGCATACATAAGTATGTGACTCAGGTAGCCAAATACAGCCAGCGACGCTGTGGTGCGAAATATGAAGGGTTAGAGGAGTTCCATGAAAAAATATATCTTAGGAATTGATAATGGCGGCACTGTGACCAAGGCTGCTATCTATAACCTCGAAGGCCAAGTACTGGCTATTGCGTCCAATACCACTCGGATGATCACCCCAAAACCCTTTTTTACTGAAAGGGATATTGAGGAGTTATGGCAATCTAATTTACTCGTTATCAAAGAGGTACTTAAAAAATCAGTTATTGATGCTGCCGATATTATTGGCATCTCAGTAACCGGTCATGGCAATGGTCTCTATTTAGTTGATGAGCAGGGAAAACCCACTCGTAATGGCATTATTTCAACAGATAATCGTGCAAAAAAATATGTTGAACAATGGTATCAATCACCTAAATTCGAAAGTGAAATTCTACCTAAAACCATGCAATCGATTTGGGCAGGCCAACCTGTCGCCCTACTCACTTGGCTGCAAGATAATGAACCTGAAACACTAGAAAAGGCGCGTTACATCTTTATGGTGAAAGATCTGATCCGCTTTTATTTGACGGGTGAAGCCACACAAGAGCTGACCGACATCTCAGGTACTAACTTGATTAACGTACGCGATCGTTGCTACGACAATGAACTACTCGCTTTTTGGGGTGGGCTATCGTGGAAAGATAAACTACCGCCAATCAAGCTATCAACTGATTGTTGTGGCCGTATCACAGAAGAAATCGCTGCACTGACTGGCCTTAAAGCAGGCACGCCAGTTTCAGGTGGCATCTTTGATATTTCCGCTTCGTCATTGGCTTCAGGTATCAACCAAATCAACAAATTGGCGATTGTTGCAGGAACCTGGAGCATCAACGAATACGTCACCGACAAACCGGTGGTTGATAAAGATTTGTTTATGACGTCGATTTACCCGATGGAAAATCGTTGGCAAATTACTGAAGCCAGCCCGACATCTGCCAGTAATTTAGAGTGGTTTATCACCCAATTTATGGCGGCAGATAAGCAGCTTGAAGAAGCCAAAGGCAGTTCAGTGTATGAACTGTGTAACCAATTAGTGGCTTCCACCACGCCAGATGAAAGCCAATTGATGTTCTTCCCGTTTGTTTTTGGTTCCAACACCATTCCAGATGCCACTGCCGGTTTTGTTGGTGTCACCAGTTTCCATCAACGCGCTCACTTCCTCCGTGCTATCTATGAAGGAGTTGCATTCAGTCACCTTTATCATGTCGAGCGGCTGCGCCGTATTAATCCACAGTTGAGCAATGTGATCCGCATCGCGGGCGGTATTACTCACTCACCCGTTTGGCTACAAATTTTTGCCGATATCTTCCAGAGCCAATTAGAAATCGTCGATGTGAAAGAGCACGGTACCCTTGGTGCCGCCATGACCGCAGCGGTGATGGAAGGCTATTTCCCCGATGTTTTTGCGGCTTGTGATGCGATGGTAAAAGTGTCTGAAGTGATCCATCCACAAACGGATAAACAAGCGGTTTATGCCAAAAAATACGCCATGTACAAACGCATGTTAGATGATATGCAACCGACATGGAAATCACATAACCCCCAGCAAACCATTGATGCTTAAATAAGGAGTTAGTTGATCATGGAACTCAATTTACACGGTAAAAATGCGCTGGTCACTGGTGGGGCGACTGGACTAGGACGTGAGCTGGTGCAATCGCTGGTAAAAGAAGGCGTTAACGTCTGCTTTACTTATCGTAGCCATCCAGAAGCCGCATTAGCGCTAGTTGAGGCGCTAAATGGTTTAGATGGGACTGAGGTAGTTGCTATCCGAACCAACTTAGGCGACAGCCAAGAGATTGATGCATTATTTGAGCAGGGGCTCACCCATTTCAAACAATTCGACATCCTGATTAATAATGCAGGTATTTGGCCGACAGGGATGGTCGCAGATATTACACTGGAAGAGTGGGATAACGTGATGAACATCAACCTAAAATCCGTTTTCCATTTAAGCCAATTATTTATCAATCAATGTTCAAATAAGCAAATCACTGGCTCAGTGCTCAACATTACCTCGCAAGCAGCGTTTCATGGTTCAACGACTGGTCACTCACACTACGCCGCCAGTAAAGCGGGCTTAGTCGCCTTTTCAATATCACTGGCGCGTGAGGTTGCCAAACAAGGCATTAATGTTAACAACATTGCAGTTGGCATTATGGATACTGAAATGATCCGCGGCAACCTAGAGAAAGACCCACAATATTATCTGAACCGAATTCCTGTTGGGCGTGTCGCCTCCCCTGCTGAAATCGCGGATATTGGGGTGTTCTTGGTTTCAGAAAAAGCCAGTTATATGACGGGAGCAACCATTGATGTGACTGGTGGGATGTTAATGCGCTAAGCCCATAGGGCAACAAAAAATTTTGGAGAACAACATGAAATGTCTGGCAATTGCGGATCTATTTATTGATAAACCAACCATGGAGGCTGGGCTAGAAAAGCTACGCCAACAAGGTTATGAGGTTATCGTTCGTCAGTGGGCACACCCTTCTATTGAAAAACTGCAAGAAGATAACTTGCAAGTTGAGCAACACGGTGCGGAAGCGGTGATTTTACCAGCGGATTTATATGCGGATTTACAAGATGTTGAGTTAGTGATCACCCAGTTCGCCCCTGTGAATAAAGCAGTAATCGATAAACTACCAAAACTGAAATATATCGGTGTATTGCGTGGTGGCATTGAAAATATCAATAAAGAATATGCCGAGAACAAAGGCATTAAGGTAATGAATACACCAGGGCGTAATGCACGCAGTGTGGCTGAATTTACGGTTGGTATGATGTTGGCTGAAACACGTAATATTGCACGTGCACATGATGCATTGAAGGATAAATATTGGCGTAAAGATTTCGTCAACGCGGATGTGATCCCAGAAATTGGTGGAAAAACCATTGGGTTAGTTGGCTTTGGCCATATTGCTCAACTGGTGGCTAAATTCCTTAAAGGCTTTGATACCAACGTCATATTTTACGATAAATACGTTGACGCTGTTGACGGTTACACCAAAGTTGATTCACTTGAAGATTTGGTTAAAGTTGCCGACATTATTTCGCTACACGCACGTTTATCCCCAGAAACACAAAACTTGATCAACGAAAAACACTTTAAATTAATGAAACCCACCGCCGTAATAGTGAATACCGCGCGTTCAGGTTTAATTAATGAGCGTGATTTGCTGCAAGCACTCAAAGAAAAACGCATTATGGGTGCCGCTATCGATACCTTTGATGATGAACCATTAAAAGAGGAGAGCGAATTTTATTTATTAGACAATGTGACCATCACACCGCATATGGCAGGTAGTACTTTAGATGCATTCAGCAATACGCCAAAACTATTTGCTGAGATATTTTTAAAACAACAAAAATAATTAATTTAACGAAAAGAACATCGGCAAAAAATATAAAAAATAAACGATAGGGTGAAACCTGTCAGGGCCACCCTATACCCTACAAAAACAACCTTATGTATTTTGAGTAATTATAAACCACAACTTATTTCACTATCAGGCTTATTTTTTTATTCAATACGCAGTAGGTAAATACTCTAAATAGTTCGCGTTGTGGCTAGGCGACAAGCAAACGAGTCGCTAGGGCATACATAAGTATGTAACTAGGGTTCGTAAATGAAGATAGTAACGCCACCGCGCGAAATATGACGAGCATATAAATACTCTAAATAGTTCGCGTTGTGGCTAGGCGACAAGCAAACGAGTCGCTAGGGCATACAAAAGTATGTGACTAGGGTTCGTAAATGAAGATAGTAACGCCACCGCGCGAAATATGACGAGCATATAAATACTCTAAATAGTTCGCGTTGTGGCTAGGCGACAAGCAAACGAGTCGCTAGGGCATACAAAAGTATGTGACTAGGGTTCGTAAATGAAGATAGTAACGCCACCGCGCGAAATATGACGAGCATATAAATACTCTAAATAGTTCGTGTTGTGGCTAGGCGGCGATTGAGCGGATCCCTAGGAGCATACAAAAGTATGTGACTAGGGTTCGTGAATGAAGCCAACAACGCCACCGCGCGAAATATGACGAGCATATAAATACTCTAAATAGTTCGTGTTGTGGCTAGGCGGCGATTGAGCGGATCCCTAGGAGCATACAAAAGTATGTGACTAGGGTTCGTGAATGAAGCCAACAACGCCACAGCGCGAAATATGACGAGTATTGGGAGAAAGACATGGATATAATCAACAACATCATCGGGCTGGGCGCATCGGTTATGATGCCAATAATATTTTTCATTATTGCATTATGTTTTGGCGTTCGCGTAGGCACCGCTTTTAAAGCGGGTATGTTAGTCGGCATCGGTTTTGTTGGTGTTGGCTTAGTCATCAACTTATTACTATCGAATTTAGGACCCGCCTCGCAATCGATGGTTGAAAAGATGGGTTTAAACCTTACCGTGGTTGATACGGGTTGGCCTACTGCCTCCACCATTGGCTGGGGCTCACCGATTATGGTGCCAGTTGTACTAGGCTTTATTGCGATCAACTTAGTGATGGTTTTATTTAAGCTCACAAAAACCATTAATATTGATATCTTTAACTATTGGATATTTTTATTAGTCGGTTCTGTAGTGTATGCGGGTACTGAAAGCTACTGGCTATCAATTGGTATCACTTATGTGATCTTTATTGCCACTTTGGTTGCGGCAGATATTACTGCACCTTATCTACAACGTAATTATAATTTACAAGGCATTTCCTTCCCTCATCTGACTTGTATTATGTATGTACCGTTTGGCATCGTGACAAACTATATTATCGAGAAAATTCCAGGGTTAAATAAAATTAACCTCGAACCCGAAACGATTAATAAAAAATTCGGTGTATTCGGTGAACCATTAACATTAGGCTTTATTTTAGGTTTGGTATTAGCATTGATGGCAGGCTATCCTATCAGTGAATCTGTTGCACTCGCCGTGACCGTGTCTGCGGCAATGTTACTCCTGCCTAAAATGATCGAAATTTTAGTCCAAGGTCTGTTAATTGTTCGCGATGCCGTTGAAGCAAAATTGAAAAAGAAATTCCCTAACCGTGATTTCTATATTGGCATGGATACTGCACTGTTAATTGGTGAGCCTTCCGTGTTGGCAACTGGGCTATTACTGATCCCAATGGCGATTGTGTTAGCTTTCGTTCTACCGGGCAACAAAGTATTACCTTTCGTTGACCTTGCTTCATTGATGTTTTTATTAGCTATGGTGACACCATTCTGTAAGCGTAATATGTTTAGAATGTTTATCTGTGGCACATTAGTCCTAACATCCATTTACTATGTGGGAACCGATATTTCCACGGAATATACGCAAGCTGCGGTGAATTCGAATATCCCAGTACCAGAAGGGATTTCAGAAATGACCAATATCGTGGGTGGAGCAACCACACCTGCGGGCTGGGCAGCAGTAAAAATTGGCGAATTAATCGCTAAGTAATCCTCAATTAACAGCTAACTATAACTTCTCTTAGTTAGCTGTTTTATTTCAAATACTCACCAGCGCTACGGGTAACCAATTTCCCTTCTCTCTTCTTTATAAATACCCTCACTCACTACAGTTTTAGGCCGAGAGCATTCATAACGTGAAGTCTATAAAATTCATTTAATTTAAGTTAATCCTAATAACTATTAAAATATTTTAAATAATGACAGGTGGAAAAATAGGCATTCGAAACCTCTACCAATAGATATTTTAAGTAGTTGTCAACGTATAGCATTTTTTCACCCTTACTCGTCCGATATTAATCACAAGAAAAAATTATCTATATCCCGAAAAGTGCTTACAGAAAACAAGAACAACCAATTACCTTGGCTTTGTGATAAATACCGAGAGCAATATAAAATGCCTAAAACAACCGCATTTATTCTTTACCTTGGTGAGTTTGATAAAAATCTAAGTAATTCGCTCATTCAAGATATTGTCGGTTCAGAAACAGGGCAAGCTAAAGAAGAGTGCGAACAACGTTTCAGTAATGAAGAAGTAACCATCTTTGCCATTGGAACCCACAAACTTTCTCAATCCAACAAATTGCGGATCACATCAATTCATGGGGCTGTCAGTTAGAAGTCATGAATAACCCGATTTGGATTGGTATTCTTTTATGGGTACACCGCCATTGTATTGAACCTATGTTCAGCCTTGCCAATAATAGGACTGACAATGACCGTATGACCCATGCGGATCCAAAGGACGGCATTCTCAGCCTCTCCATCAATGACAAGTTCAAAAACCATGAAGTTGTATCAAAGGGGAATACGGGTAATAAACAATACCGAGATAGCCACGGCAAAGGCCTATTCATGTTATTATCTCGCCTAATGCAGGAAAATATTACGCTACAATCTATTTATGTGATCACACCTTTTAATGCGGTTAAAACTGCATTAATCGAATTACTCAAGGAAACAGATCTACCAGCTATACAACAGCCCGTGGTTAAAATCACACCAGAAAAGGTCAACCATTGAGCCAAACATAAGATTGGCGCCGTGCATACCTTACAAGGTAAAGAAAATGATACCGTTATTTTTGTACTCGGTTGCAGTATCGGTGAATAGGGTGGCGCACAATGGGCAGCGAGTAAGCCCAACCTAGTTAATGTCGCTCTAACACGCGCCAAGAAATATATTTTTGTAATTGGTGATCCTGATGTATGGAGCCATCTACCAAGCTTTTCAGATGTCGCCAATACATTGCCAAAAGAAATAGGCACTTTGGAATAACTCATTAAATAGGCTCTAGAAGCTCATCGTATTATGGTGAGCTTCTAACCAAGTCATCACGTTAAACGGCTAAATCAAATATAAAGTAATACTCATTGATATGCTTAATTAGCTAACACTACAGAAAATCACTCTCGATTTAAAAAGTACTGTTTAATAGTATGCCGCAGCCATTGATGTGCCGGATCCCTGTCTAACCGTGGGTGCCATGCTTGAACAATAAACACCGATTCCAATTCAAGCGGCAAGTCGATCTCTACCAGCGGAAAGCTTAGCGGACTTCATTGCTTATCCCAACCCTCTTTTCCCTGTTGGGACACAATTTGATTATTGTAATACGGGCTATTTTCAAACCATTACAAATAGATAATACCTTTATAGTGGGATCGTACCCCGTCCACACCACAATTGCTCGTGGGTACCGTGAAAACAATGCATGTGGCTATCAATTAAGTGAAAGTCTTTGGACTCAAACCGGTGATAGTGCTGTTCATTCAAATGTTTTAGATTCAATGAAATGGGGTGAAAATGACACCAGTGGTAAAGTCGGAGGCAAAGCACTAGTCGAGAAAATGCTTCAGGCATTACCGGCTAGAAATAGGATAGGTAAAGCCATTGAACACCATCAGAAATATGCTTATGGCATTATTATTTCACAACACTTCGGCATCACACATTTCGAGCATTCAGGAGGCTGGGCTGGCTGGGCTACCTATTTTTTACGTTTACCTGATTTAGGCTTAACTGTTGCTGTTTTGGCAAATATTGAAGATTTCGACACGCAAAAGATGGCTTATGAGATTACCGATATCATTTTGACTCAATCTACGGAATTCCATGACGACCATGATTAATAATGAGTGCAGTGGTCAACAAAAATTGCTCCCGCTTTAGCCTTAGCTAAACGTCGTGTCGTGGTGAAGCGACCTGATTATGCTGAGCCCCTTGCTAGTCAAAAAGCCCCTTCCGCGGTCATAACCAAAAATCATCGATTCGATATTTATCCCTGTATTAAAACATAACGACGAAGGGCGTATATTACTGTTATCTCCGCCCTTTCGCGTATGTTTAAACTAAATAATTACAAAATACCCTGTGCGAGCATTGCATCTGCGACTTTAACAAAGCCCGCAATGTTTGCACCTTGTACATAGTTAGTTTGTTTTGCCTCACCACCAAACTCGACACAGTGATTGTGGATATCCAGCATAATATGGTGTAAACGCGCGTCCACTTTTTCGGCTTTCCATCCCATACGAGCCGCATTTTGCGCCATTTCTAAACCTGACGTTGCAACACCACCGGCATTCGCCGCTTTACCTGGCGCAAACAATACACCCGCTTCAAGGAAAAGCTCTGTAGCTGGGATGGTTGTTGGCATATTTGCCCCTTCAGCAACGGCTTTAACACCATTTTTGATTAGTAGCTCTGCCGCTTCAAGATCTAACTCATTTTGAGTCGCACACGGTAGAGCAATATCAACAGGTACACACCATGGTTGCTTACCAGCCAAATAAGTTAAACCAAACTCTTTTGCATAGGCCTCAACACGACCATAGCTATTTTTGATTTCTTCTAAACGAGCAAGCTTTTCTGGTGTAAAGCCAGCTTCATCGACCACCGTACCGTTTGAGTCAGAAGCAGTAACAACTTTTGCTCCCAGTTCCATGCACTTTTCAATGGTATATTGAGCGACGTTACCAGAACCCGATACCGCAACACGCATTCCTTCAAAACCTAACCCATGACGTTTTAGCATCGCATTTGTGAAATAGACAAGGCCGTAACCGGTTGCTTCTGGGCGAATTAAGCTTCCACCGAAAGAAAGTCCCTTGCCAGTAAAGACACATGAGGTGTCATTAGAAAGCTTTTTCATCATGCCTGCCATAAAGCCAACTTCACGGCCACCAACACCGATATCACCAGCAGGTACGTCAGTATCCGCCCCTAAATGGCGATATAATTCGGTCATTAATGATTGGCAGAAACGCATGACTTCACCATAACTTTTTCCTTTTGGATCAAAGTCAGAACCTCCCTTACCTCCCCCCATTGGCAATGTCGTCAATGCATTTTTCAATGTTTGTTCAAAGCCAAGAAATTTTAGAATGGAGAGGTTAACTGAAGGGTGAAAACGCATACCGCCTTTGAATGGGCCGATTGCAGAGCTATATTGCACACGCCAAGCTCTATTTACCTGTACTTTGCCTTGATCATCCACCCAACAGACACGGAATTGGATCACTCTTTCCGGTTCTACGAAACGTTCAAGTAGTGCTTGCTCACGATATTTAGGGTTATTTTCTAAGAATGGCCAAAGCGAGGTAAACACTTCACGGACAGCTTGTAGGAATTCAGGTTGCTGAGGATCTCTTTTTTGTACAGACTCCAGAAATGATGATAATGAACTCATCGGCGCCTTCCTTTTTAAATTTTTTGTTGTGATATTCCTCACTCTTTCTTGTGATAATTTTTTAGGAAATGTGAGGTTGATGTGCATTTGCTTATTGAATATATCATTAGTTTGTATTCAAGTTTCAAGCTTTTTTTTTACTCTAACGCAAAAAAATTTCTTGACCCTACAATAGTTAACTTAATTTAAATTTTTTTTAGCAAAAAAAACGCCTGCATAAGCAAGCGTTTTTAGCGAATAATTTTTCATTTTTAACTGAATCGATTATTCTTCATCGTCATTCAGTGGCACAATCAACATATCAACATGAACTGTATTGATCAACTGGCGAGCCGAAGACATCAACTTACTCCAGAAATCTTGGTGATGACCACACACGACTAAGTCCATATCGTATTTTTTGATTGCATCAACCAAAACTTGGCCTAAATCACCGCTACCGCTCAATGTTTCTTGGATCTCATAACCTGCACCAGCAGAAAGATCTTTTAAAGCGTTACGAGTCTCGTCCGTAATACGTTGCTGCATGTCGCCCAAATTCACATCGATTAAACCGGTGTAAAGATCTGAGTAATTCACATCAACATGGATCATGGATACTTTAGCCCCGTAAGGTTTTGCCATTGATACGGCTTTATCCAGTAATACTTTACTTTCAGGTGATAAATCTACCGCTACGAGAATATGTTTGTACGCCATAAAGTCAACTCCTTCCGAATGCTGATTTTGTGATAAGTTAAGAGCCTATGCGAGTTTAGCCTCTTAACTCACCAATCGCTTATAAATACTATACCCGCATACTATGGCACATGAGTGTCGTTTTGATCACATCTGTGCAGATTAGACGCGTTAATCTTTCATCACATAATATTTTAGAAAACAATAACATCATCTATCCAATATTAATATATAAACAAGAATGATGTGTGATATTTTTCAATATAAACAAGTAATAACTAAATTCTTAGCCATTCATCCTAACATTACGCTTTTCCACCCAATTTCACTTTCTTTTTCACTCAAATAGCAATAAAGATCGCTCAAAAATACTTCTATTTGTACTTTTTTTAGTCCGCGCATTATCCTACAATGGATAATAAATTGGTTTACACTGTGTTTGCTTTATTTCCTTTGTAACAACAGCGCAAGCTGATATACCTAAGGAGGTGAGTATGTTCAGTATGGTTGCCTTGTTTTGGGCCTTATGCATCTTATGTATCATCAATATGATACGCTATTTTTCTTCTATTCGCGTTTTGCTTTATATCCTACGCGATACTGATCCCTTACTTTATCAGTCCGTTGATGGCAATGGGTTTTTCACCACTCATGGTCAATTAAACAAGCAATTAAAGCTCGTTCGTTATATCAACAATAAACACTATCTCGACCATTTTGACCCTGAAGTTATATTGCGATGCGATAGGATTCGTAAGCAATTTTTACAGATCAGTCAACTTAGCATCTTAGTCGCTGTCAGTTTAATTTATCTGCTTTTCTTTGCCGCGTAACAGCCAAGCAAAACTCACTAATTACCCAACATTTTTTAAAGCAAAAAAATAGTGATGAACTTATTAGCTCATCACTATTATCGTTATTCATTTTGTCAGCTATACAGTAGAAAACGCTTACTCTGTACTAAATGATCATCAATGCAATCCAGTATAATCCACCGGACAAGCCGATAGAAACAGGTAGTGTCAATAACCATGCCAAAGCAATGCTCTTAATTGTTTTGCTCTGTACACCACCGCCATCAACGACCATGGTTCCAGCCACTGCCGAAGATAGAACTTGGGTGGTAGAAACAGGCATTCCCGTATAACTTGCAACACCGATTGAAACCGCGGCGGTAACCTGTGCGGACACACCTTGTGCATAGGTCATGCCTTTCTTACCGATTTTTTCACCAATCGTCACAGCAACACGTTTCCAGCCAAACATTGTTCCGATAGACAGCGCTAACGCAACGGAAATGATGATCCACAATGGTGCATATTCAACGGTATACAATAGGTCATTGCTTAGCTTTTTCAGTAAACTAGCATCTTGTGAGCTGGTTTCTGGCAGCTTAGCAACGGCATTCGCTGTATCTGAGATACACATGAGTAAACGGCGCATATGGTTGCGCTGCTCTGGTGTTAACTCATCGTAGCTTTGAATACCATTCAGCAATTGTTGTGCTTGATTTAGAACGATAGGTGTACGTGAGCTATCGCAATGGAACTCTTCACCAATCTCATCAGTACCCGTAACCGTCGGCGTATTTTCAATCGCATGGTTTAAGGCTGGTTTATGTGTCTCATAGTATTGTTGTAAATGTACAACGGCATCATGAGTTCTTGCGATCTCATAACCACTTGAGTTCATATTGACGACAAAGCCCGCGGGTGCAACACCAATCAATACCAGCATGATAAGACCGATGCCTTTTTGCCCATCGTTTGCACCATGAGAGAAACTCACGCCAACTGCTGATAGGATCAATGCAGTACGCGTCCAAAATGGTGGCTTGCGCTTACCATCTTTTTTCTCACGTTCTGCTGGTGTTAAGTGAATACGGCGACGCTTTTTGGTTCCACTCCAATAACGGCGCAAAACAAAAATCATCAATCCAGCGATCACAAAACCAATAGCAGGAGAAAGGATAAGGGACATGAAAATACTGATCATTTTAGGTATATTCAACGCATCTACGATGGATGAATCAGTCACGATTGCGTTGGTTAAACCAACACCAATGATCGCCCCAATCAATGTATGAGAACTTGATGCGGGGATACCAAAATACCAGGTTCCAAGGTTCCAGATAATTGCAGCCAGTAGCAATGAAAAGACCATTGCGAGGCCGTGAGCTGAGCTCACATTAAGCAAAAGGTCTGTCGGCAGCAAGTGAACAATCGCATACGCAACGCTCAAACCTCCGAGCAGAACACCAAAAAAGTTAAATACACCCGCCATAACAACCGCAAATTGCGCTCGCATTGCACGGGTATAGATAACCGTTGCTACCGCATTCGCGGTATCATGGAAGCCATTTATTGCCTCATAGAACAGCACAAATAACAGTGCCAGTACTAACAATAGGCCTGTGTAAAATTCCAAACCTGTAAAAAGATGTAGCATAGACGTTAAGCCATTTTATGTTGGTCATGAACGCGGCGCATTATCAGTGACAAACGCTAGCGGTGGAAGCAAAATCTAACCTTTTTTTGATTTCGCTACTGTGAAAAAAAGTACAACATGGTCATTACCCTATATTTATCAGTATATTACACAATTTGTTTTTATTCTGATTTTTTTAAACTTTTTCGTTAGAATTTCACCCAAATTAGAGTGAATTCATCTTTTTTGGCGAATATCTAACAACCTACTGATTTTTTAGATGCGCCATAAATCGATTTTTAGCGCAAGCTAAAGGCTTAATCATAAGCAACAAAGTAAGCCCAAAAGTTCAGCAGAACCTAATTATAATATGTATTCAAGACTTTTCATTAGTTGTTGTATAACGAGCCACATGATAACCATTGAAATATAATTTGATACGATCACTTACTGCGTAAACGTGTTTAACATCAACTAGATAGAGAATTTTGTATTGTGAAAAATTATGACGTCATTATCCTTGGTGCAGGTGCTGCGGGACTGTTTTGTGCATCATTAGCAGGAAAACGAGGGCTAAATACACTTGTATTGGATAACGGAAAGAAACTCGGTAGAAAAATTCTCATGTCAGGTGGCGGGCGTTGTAACTTTACCAATATTTATGCCGATCACAGCAATTACCTATCCGCAAATCCTCACTTTTGTAAGTCAGCACTTGCTCGCTATACACAGTGGGATTTTATTGCGTTAGTTAATAAATACAATATTCCCTATCACGAAAAAACACTCGGTCAGTTATTTTGTGACAATAGCGCACAAGATATTGTCGACATGTTAGAAGCTGAGTGCCGTTCACCCAATATCACCGTAAAATTACGCAGCGAAGTAACCCATGTTGAGAAAACCGATGATGGTTTTATTGTTACTGCAAACGGAAATGAAGTAAGTACACACTCACTTGTTGTGGCGACAGGGGGGCTGTCGATGCCAGGCCTTGGAGCAACACCATTTGGCTATCGACTCGCTGAGCAATTCGGTCACCCTATTTTACCGACTCGTGCTGCCCTCGTTCCTTTTACGCTACATAAGCCGCTATTAGAAGCCTTACAAGTTCTCTCTGGGGTGTCAGTCGCCGCCACCGTGACCGCCGCTAACGGCACTCTGTTTAAAGAAAATATTCTATTCACCCATCGTGGACTATCTGGTCCTGCTATTTTGCAGATTTCAAGCTATTGGAACCCAGGTGAATATGTAAGTATTAACTTACTTCCTGAGCACGATCTCACCGACTATTTGAGTGAAGAGAAACAGAATCACCCAAACCAATCACTCAAAACAACGCTCAGTAAACTGTTACCTAAGCGATTAATTGAAGTCTTACAGGCTCAGGGGCAAATCCCTGATTGCGCACTGAAACAACTTAATCATCCACAAATCGAAGCATTGCATCATAATTTGCATCAATGGCAAGTCCAACCCAATGGTACCGAAGGTTATCGAACCGCAGAGGTGACTTTAGGTGGGGTGGATACACGGGAACTCTCATCGAAAACC
Source organism: Providencia sp. PROV080 (assembly GCF_033688105.1). Taxonomy (NCBI): domain Bacteria; kingdom Pseudomonadati; phylum Pseudomonadota; class Gammaproteobacteria; order Enterobacterales; family Morganellaceae; genus Providencia; species Providencia sp. PROV080. The sequence continues at coordinate 108,463 of NZ_CP096346.1, read as the reverse complement.
ATGGAATCCCTCAAAATAAAAGGGTTGTATTTTATTGGCGAAGTGGTCGATGTTACAGGTTGGCTCGGTGGCTACAATTTCCAATGGGCATGGAGCTCCGCGTCTGCTTGCGCTGAAAGCCTCCCCTTTAACGCAAAATAAACGAAATAGTAGACGCCCTACGATAAATTGTAGGGCGTTTCCCCATAATTCGACAAAGGCGATTTACGCTTTGCAGACGCATAATACCCTTACTCTTAGTGTGTCTCGTTCAAAAATCTCGTTTTAACAAAAAAATTTAATCCATTGAAAAATAATGGATATTTTTAATTTTTATAGAAATCATATAATTGCAGATTTTATTATAATTTATCTGATTTTGATTAAAAAAAACGCTTTACAAACGATAGTGATAACTATTATCATCAAATCACTTCCTCGACATAGCTTATACAGCAACTGTCTTGGCAGTACGACATTGCTCACATTGCTTCCAGTGTTTAGTTTAGCCAGCTTAGTGCTGGCTATTTTTTTATCTATTCATCTCATTCAAATTTTTTGGATCCTAAAGTCAAACCTGTCTACTTCTCTCTTTTGCCAAGTTAGCTAAACTGTCAGCAATACATTTAGCGCACCTCAGCACAAATAGGGGCGCTTTTAAGGAGATGACACAATGATCTATGTACGTAAAGCGAATGAACGCGGCCATGCTAATCATGGTTGGCTAGACAGTTGGCATACCTTTTCATTTGCTAACTATTATGATGAACAGTTTATGGGTTTCTCCGCGCTCCGTGTCATCAACGAAGATTTTATCGATGCTGGTCAAGGTTTTGGCACTCATCCCCATAAAGACATGGAGATCTTAACTTATGTTCTTGAAGGTACGGTGGAACATAAAGACAGCATGGGTAACATGGAGCAGATCCCAGCGGGTGAATTTCAAATCATGAGCGCCGGTACAGGCATACGTCATTCAGAGTACAATCCAGATGATAAAAATCGTCTTCACTTGTACCAAATTTGGATTTTACCTGAAAAGGCGGGTATCGAGCCTCGTTATGAGCAAAAACGCTTTGATTCTGCGGATGGCAAGCAATTAGTCCTCTCGCCAGATGCAAGAGAAGGTTCGTTAAAAGTCTATCAAGACATGACATTATGGCGTTGGGCATTACCCCAAGACGAGACACACACCTATACGCTTGCAGATAAGCGAGTTGTTTGGATCCAAGTGGTTAAAGGCACTGTTGAGGTGAATGGCCAAACCGCAACAACCAGCGATGGTTTAGCCATTTGGCAAGAAAACCAACTGACGATTAAGGCAAGTGAAGATAGCGAAATCTTACTGTTCGATTTACCTGCCGCTGAATAATGTTTCAATGTCAAAAAGGCCCTCAATTGAGGGCCTTATCTTTTAAAACTCAACACGTTATTACAGTTTAGGACCTGCTTTAACCAGAGCCTCACCCGCTGGGGTATCTGTATACTTATCGAAGTTTTTCACGAAACGGTCAGCTAAATCTTTCGCTTTCTCATCCCATTGTGCTTTGTCAGCGTAAGTATTACGTGGGTCAAGAATGTTGGTATCTACGCCCGGTAATGCTGTTGGCACTTCCAGATCAAAGATAGGCAGTTTAATGGTATCTGCTTTCTCGATATCACCGCTTAAGATAGCGTCAATGATGGCACGAGTATCTTTAATAGAGATACGCTTGCCCGTACCATTCCAGCCTGTATTCACTAAGTAGGCTTTCGCACCCGCAGCTTCCATACGTTTAACTAATACTTCTGCATATTGTGTTGGGTGCAAGGACAGGAATGCTGCACCAAAACAGGCAGAGAACGTTGGTGTAGGCTCTGTTACGCCACGTTCAGTACCGGCTAATTTCGCAGTGAAGCCAGATAGGAAGTGGTACTGAGTTTGTTCTGGCGTCAAACGTGAAACAGGAGGTAATACCCCAAATGCATCCGCCGTTAAGAAGATAACTTTAGTGGCGTGACCCGCTTTAGAGATAGGTTTAACAATATTTTCGATGTGGTAAATAGGGTAAGAAACACGGGTGTTTTCTGTTTTTGAACCATCATCAAAGTCAACACTGCCATCGGCCAGCACTGTGACGTTTTCTAATAATGCATCACGCTTGATAGCACCGTAGATGTCCGGCTCAGCTTCTTTAGATAGGTGGATAGTTTTCGCATAGCAACCCCCTTCAAAGTTGAACACGCCATCATCATCCCAACCATGCTCATCATCACCAATCAACTTACGTTTTGGATCTGTAGACAGCGTCGTTTTACCTGTACCAGACAGACCGAAGAAGATCGCCACATCGCCCTCTTCACCAACGTTAGCAGAGCAGTGCATGGACGCAATGCCTTTCAGTGGAAGCAGGTAGTTCATCATTGAGAACATACCTTTCTTCATTTCACCGCCGTACCAAGAGCCACCAATTAGCTGCATACGTTCAGTTAAGTTGAAAGCAACAAAGTTTTCTGAATTCAGACCTTGTTCTTTCCAATTTGGGTTAGTGCATTTTGCACCATTCATCACAATAAAGTCTGGTTCAAAACCAACCAGTTCAGCGTCAGTTGGACGAATGAACATATTTTTTACGAAATGCGCTTGCCAAGCCACTTCCGTGATAAAACGTACTTTTAAGCGAGTGTCTGCGTTCGCACCACAGAATGCATCAACAACAAACAGGCGCTTACCTGACAGTTGTTCAGTGACCAAATGCTTTAAATGACTCCAAACTTCTTGGGTCATTGGTTTGTTATCGTTTTTACCTTTACCTTGGTCTGCCCACCAAACGGTATCACGGGTCACATCATCACGTACAATATACTTATCCTTTGGAGAACGACCTGTAAAAATACCGGTATCAACAGCGACAGCACCTAGTGTGGTCACCGTTCCACGCTCATAGCCTTCTAATCCAGGTTTAGTTTCTTCCTTGAACAACAGCTCATAACTCGGGTTGTAAACAACGTCAGCTACATCGTGAATGCCGTACTGTTCGAGTTCCTTAGGGGTAATACTTTTAGCGCTCATTATTATTGCTCCTGGTAATCATAACTAATCTACAGATGATCATAATTCTTTACGACTAATTAACAGCGATAGCTATCAAAGAATTGAAAATGTATAATTTTTTTTAATTCATTATGAGACTTAGAGCACGTAATAAGCCTTTAAAATTATAAAAAAAGGGTGCAAAATTGCACCCTCGTCACATAATTAGGTTGCTAAATCGTATCAGTGAAGTTGCTGATTTTGAACATTTTTTAACCCTTGAATATCGGATTCAATAAATACGTAGTGTGAGCCACAATATTCACACTCCATATCAATTTTTCCATCTTTTTGCAATATATCGATAACATCTTCTTCAGGTAACGTCATTAAGGTACTTTCACAACGCTCGCGTGAGCAAGTACAGCGAAACTCGACCGATTGCGGGTCATACAAAGTCACATCTTCTTCATGATAAAGGCGGTGTAGCACTTCTTTGACATCCAGTGCGCTCAGCTCTTCACCTTTAATCGTTGCCGTGAGTTGCACTAAGTGATCGAAAATATCATGGCTATCTTCATCGGCAGCCGGTAAAACTTGCAGTAACATACCACCAGCAATGGCCTTACCCTCTGACTCACCTACGCGGATAAATAAACGAGTAGGTAACTGCTCTGACTGCATGAAATAAGCATCAATACACTCTTCCAGCGTTTCACCTTCAATCGCAACAATCCCCTGATAACGTTCACCTTGATTTGGCGTGATCGTAATGACCATATAACCATTACCAATCATCTGCTTTAAGGTGCTTCCTGCCACAACAGGACCATTGATACGAGCAACGCCACGCATTTGTTGTAAGTTATTGCCATTAATCACCGCCAAGTTCACAGGGCCATCGCCTTGAATTTGAACAGTAATATCACCATCAAACTTTAAGGTTGCAGTCAGCAGACTCGTTGCAACAAGCAATTCACCTAATAATCCTTTAACGGCATCAGGGTAATCATGATTATTCAGGATTTGCTGAAATGTCTCGTCAACATTGATCATTTCCCCACGTACAGCATGTTGTTCAAACAGGAAACGGTGGAGTAGGTCTTGTTTAGCCATAATTTCTCTCTATTACTGATAAGGGGTTTTTGCCTAGAGGACTAAGCGACAACCTCTCTTGATTAAAACACGTTTAAATCGAATAAAATTGACCCTTCCGCGTCAACCGCCCTTAGGATGAACCGTGGGAGTTCGATTGTTTAAATTTTAGTAAGGTACGACGTTCTTTTTTATCTGGGCGTCGTTCAGGATGAGGCATCGTTAACGCATTCATCTTTCGTGCTTGCTGGACTTTTTCGCGCTGTTCGAGACTTTCTTGCGTTTCACGATAAAGCAATTGCGCCTCCGGTGCTCCTCGGCGCTGGCTACTTATCTCTAAAACCTCAACCGTTCGTTCATCATTCCCTTGCCTTAGCCTGATCAGCGCGTTTAGTTCGACTATTTTGCCCGGCTTCGTTCTTTGCCCATTATAGTGAACTTTTCCACCATCAATCATATCGCGAGCGATAGAACGTGTTTTATAAAAACGCGCTGCCCATAACCATTTATCAAGGCGAACCTGTTCTGTTGGTGGTTGTTTCATGATGTTATCCTCAATGCCAATCTTTAAAATGAGGCCTCCATCATTTAGACGTTATCTTTGATGGGAGAGATTGTCTGCCTCAAAGCACTTATCATAATACTGTTGAATATTACGTAAGCGCTTTTTGTTATTCATGATACGGATTATCACTAAAGTGCCATTTAGTATCACACAAGCAGCGAGAAAAAGCGCAAATAAGGAGCTACTGACATACCGAGACAATACTTGTTCATCAGGTTTACTATGAAGCGTGATATGCAATGTCCCATTCGCATCGGTCGATAAATTGGTGATGATACCTTCAATATCGAATGGCGTATTAATAAGCAAGCCTGCTATTCGTTTCAGTTCCATCCAACGTTGCAGAGGAGTCATATCATTAAACGTGCTTCCCACGATAAAATCGACTAATGCCTTATTTTCATCGCTAATTAACAGCACACCACCAGGTGGGGGGCTATTAAGTTTTGCGGCCTCTTTTTCCACTTCGCCTTTGATAAACTCATATGTGGTGACTTCAACAAGGTTTTCCAAGGCCTCGGCGCTTCCTGCGCGTAATAAAACATGCGCACCGCTTAATTTACCGGTGGACGCTTTGACCACTAACGTTCCCCAATCATCTGTGCTGCCTAGGTTTATGAGGGCGTTTTTCAGTTTGGAGCACGCATTCTCTTCGTAACATAATTCATTCGTTCTCAATATTATTTCAGAAAAATCAAAAATAATATTCATCCCTGATTTCATAATGTCACGTTGTAATCGGGGGTTAACGCCAACACTGTTTTTATCAGGATGCAATTGGCTTTGCACCGTATTTAACAATCGAATGGCCCGCTCTACAATTTCTGATTCTGGATCCGGCGCTAAATTCATATTGTTCCAATAAACACCTGAACAATCAAAAGGCGCAAACTGGGCATGGTTCGAGTCAGATAAATTGGGGGGGCGATAGCACATTCCAACCCCTTTCGCGACAAGACTATCACCAATCTTCAACTTGCGGGTTTCCAATTCAGCCACATTGGTGACTTTCACTTTCTCCGAGCCTTCAAGCCATGCGACGCCAAGTTTTACGGGTAAGCACATGGATTGATAGGAAAACATCAAAATTAGAACCAATAGCCCCGTTGCGAGTACCAGTAGATTTTTTTTATATCGACGATAGGGGTAATAGCGTTCCTCTTCATGCAATGACAGGTATTGTCCATGCCGTAGAACTTGCCCTGAGGCATACATATCGATATTTGTCGCTTTATCCAATTCATGATGGATATACGGCTCCCAATGGGGTGGATAATAAAGATCTGTACCACCAATAGATACCGTTGATGATTGTCTTTTATCTAATTCACCATACAGTTCCCATCGCTTCGGTTGCCCAAAAACACATTGAACATCTTGAAATTTTTTAGGAAAAACACGAAACCGAAATAGCGCCAGCAACCCAATAACAAAGCAGAGAAAAGCGCCTACAAATCCCCACGACTGCACAACAGGAATTGCCACTAACGCTAAATACCCAAGTAAGAAACTGAGGCAGATCAAAATAGCGCCAAACCAACCTGAAGAATGATTTAGCTGATGTTCTTCTAGTGTCTCCTTGCGTACACGCAATAGCTGGACATTAGGCTCCCCTCTTTCATGAATAGCCGCCTCTGGCGTCGTGACTTCAGTCGCTTCTTCTGAAGACCATTCATAATTAAAATCTTTTAGCGAAAAGCCATTTAGCGAAATAATTAATGGCAAATGGTTAGTTTCCACTAACTCCATGACATTTTTTTGCTGTAAATAAGGCTCAAGCTGCTCGGGAAGTTTAACCTCAATGGTATCAATAAAATAACGCCAGCCATTCGTCTGTTCTTGCCGTAAATTAAAGCGAGTCACCGAATTACAGACGGTGGCAATCACGGCATTTTTCTTCAATTGCCACGGATTTTGCTCAGAGCCTTGGGGAGAAAAAAGATTGGTGCGTAAGTACTGTGAGATAATCTGATAATCAGAGTCGATCATCTTGCGAAAAGAGGGTTCAGCCTGAGAAGGGATCTGATAGACGCCAGAATTCCGCCCCCGCCTGAAATACAGAAAGGAAGCCATTATAGTTAGGCTAATTATTACAATAGCCGTTATAATGACGTAATTAAGCATTTTTTCCCCAATGAAATAATATCAAGAAAAGCATAGCAATCACTACGCTGCCGCTATATAAGCCAATTCCTATTCTCTTTTTAATTTTTATGTTAATTTACAATATGTTGTAATTAAAAATTTTTATTTATTAATCTGTGCTATTTTTATACGCTGATATATACATAAAATAATTCAATCTGTATGTTGGCACACGCTCAACTCACACTATTTGATATAGGAACTTAGGTGACTTGAACCTTTGAACACTGTACTCTATTTACCACACCAGTCCTATAACTTGAAGCGTGTTGGCTATACTAACAGCATTTTATCAACCCGATAATCTCTATTAATTTTTTTTGATATAAGCCATAGTTAATAACCGTGTAAAAGCGATGTTTCATCAATCGCCTATTTTTTTATTCATTCACCCTATTCGAGAACCATTATGACAGAGCTTAAAAAGCCAAAAATTTTGAATATTCAGGATGTTGCTCATTCCAAATTATTCAGCATCCAATCTGTTGACCTCGAGTTTAGCAACGGTGAAAAACGTATCTATGAAAGAATGCGCCCAGGAAAACGTGAAGCTGTTCTCATCGTTCCTCTCATAAATGACAGCTTAATCTTAATCCGAGAGTATGCCGTCGGTATTGAAGATTACGAGCTAGGGTTCCCTAAAGGCGCTATCGATCCGGGCGAAACACCAATTGAAGCTGCACAACGCGAGCTAAAAGAAGAAATTGGTTTCGGTGCAAACCAGATCACACAAGTTGCCAAGCTCACCATGTCACCATCTTACTTTTCGAGTAAGATGAATATACTTATCGCGAGTGACCTGTATAACGAAAAGCTGGAAGGTGATGAACCAGAACCTTTACAACAAGTTAGATGGCCAATTGCCCGCATGATGGAGTTGCTTGAGCATCCGGACTTCAATGAGGCCCGTAATATCAGCGCACTATTTTACCTTGAACGCTTCTTAAAAAATCGTAGCTAGCGTCACATCGAACTTTAAATAATCGCTTAAAAATAAATAGGAAAATCAATATAACGATTTTCCTATTTAACGATCATTTTATAACCACCTCTTCACCGATTACAAGGTGAAGCAGCACATTAGAACAACTCTTGGCTTTCACCACTCTCTTCAATAATGGTGGTACCGACTTCCTGAATGGCATGCTCTTTCGGCTCAGTTCCCTCAATAAAGTACTCTTTACGAGAACTACCTAGCTTACCTGTGCGGCTATCGATAGACACCGCAATAATCCCTTTCGGTGGTTTCATCATCGTAACAGGAACGCCTTCTAAGATAGATTTCATGAAATCATCCCATATTGGCTGAGCGCTCTTCGCACCAGCCTCACCGCCACTGATAGCTGTACGGCCTAAAGTACGTTTGTTATCGTCAAAACCAATCCAAGCTGACGCAACAACATCGGGGCCATAACCAGAGAACCACGCATCTTTCGAGCTGTTTGTCGTTCCTGTTTTGCCGCCAATATCACGACGCCCACCTAAATCTCTTGCTGCGCGCCAACCCGTACCTAACCAACCGGGTTCCCCGTAAATGTTGGTCATCATCGCATCCCTAATTAAGAAAGCTAACGGCGTACTAATCACATGAGGTGCATACTGATTTTCAGTCGTGGCCTCTTCAGGGCTCGCTGCTGGCACATCCATTGTTGGCTCTTGTGCAGCAAGTTTATCATCCGACTGAGTGACTTCTTCAGTAGACTCATCATCAATACCTTTAAGTGCTATCGTCCGCTCAGTATTGCCATACACAACTGGAATATCCGTACAATCAGGGCAGGCTATTCTTGGTTTCGCTTCAAAAAGTACCTCACCCTCTGCATTCTCAATTTTTTGAATATAGTAAGGATCAATCAGATAGCCACCATTCACCATCACCGCATAGCCTCGCACCATCTGCATTGGCGTAAATGAAGGTGCACCTAGCGCTAAGGCTTCAGTTCGATTGATATTCTCGGCAGGGAAGCCAAAGCGTGTCAGATAATCGGCCGCATAGTCAACGCCCATGGCTCTCATGGCGCGCACCATCACTACGTTCTTCGACTCACCTAACCCTTGTCTTAAGCGAATAGGGCCTGCATAACGCGGCGGTGAATTTTTAGGTCGCCAGTCTGAGCCTGCCCCTGCATCCCAACGGCTGATAGGCACATCATTTAACAGTGAGGCCAGCGTTAAACCTTTATCCATTGCAGCTGTATATAAGAAAGGCTTTATATTTGAACCAACTTGGCGCAATGACTGAGTAACACGGTTAAATTCACTCATGTTAAAGTCAAAGCCTCCCACCAATGCAATGATGGCACCGTTATTTGGATTTAGCGCAACAAAAGCCCCATTTACCTCAGGAACTTGCCCCAACCACCAAATATCCTTCACCTTACGGATCCAAATTTGCTCACCCGCGTTGATCACAGAGTTAACTTTGCTGGGTGTTCCGCCTTGCTGAGTATCTGAAATAAACTTACGAGCCCAACGCACTCCTGCCAGCGTGATGGTTTCTGTTGACCCGTCCGCCAATTGTACCGTGGCTTCACTGGCCGTAGAGGAAAGCACAACAGCCGGTAATAGTGGGCCATAAACAGGGGATTTTTTAAGTTTTTCGATGATTTGTTCTGTCGACCAAGCTGGCTCTCCTGCTGTCCACAACACTTCAGCGGGCCCGCGATAACCATGACGAACATCATAATCAATTAAATTATTTCGTACCGCATCAGTGGCTGCGAGTTGGTCTTTACGTATAACCGTTGTGTAGACCTTGTAACCGTCAGTATACGCATCTTCACCATGTTGCTCATACAATGTCTGACGCGCCATTTCAGCGAGGTAAGGCGCTGAGAAATCGATTTTGGGTGCGTGATAAGATGCCTCAATTGGCTCACTTTTTGCCTGTTCATATTCTGCTTGGGTGATGTATTTCTCTTCTAACATACGCCCCAGAACGACGTTACGACGGCTGATCGCTTTTTCATAAGAGAATAAAGGATTTGAAGTTGAAGGCGCCTTTGGTAAACCCGCAATCATCGCGATTTCACTCAGCGTCAACTCATTGACTGTTTTACCAAAATACACATAGGCTGCTGCGCCCACGCCATAAGCACGGTTACCAAGGTAAATTTTATTGAGATACAGCTCCATGATCTCATCCTTGGTAAATAACTGCTCGATTCTTACGGCCAGAAACGCTTCTTTTACCTTACGCATCAACGTTTTTTCTGGGCTTAAGTAAAAATTTCTAGCTAATTGCTGAGTGATGGTACTCGCCCCTTGAGAAGCATGACCCGATGATGCCATCACCGTAACCGCTCGGAAAATACCGACAGGGTCGATACCATGGTGTTCATAAAAACGGCTATCTTCCGTTGCAATAAAGGCATTGACCATGAGGGGAGGAATATCAGCTAATGGCAACGGAATACGGCGCTTTTCACCATATTGTGCAATTAATTCACCATCAGCACTGAAGACTTGCATCGGCGTTTGTAAGCGGATGTCTTTCATTGTTGCGACGTCAGGTAACTCATCTTCGACATATTTGTACATGCCAAAAATCGAAGCGGTTCCCAAAAAAATGCAACAAATAACAATAATAAAAAAATATTTTACGAACTTCACCGGATAATTCCCATACTCAACAGACAGGAGGGTTTAGATATAGCTGGCGCGTAGTATAAAGCTTATACAGCTCAATAGAAATCGTAATTTATTTGTTGATGATAAGGAAATTATCTATGTATTCACAAAAATGGAACATCGGCATCGACCTTTTTCAAACAACGATCCGGCTTGTTGCCGCAAAGCAAACCCGCAAACGCTGGTACTTATGTGAATGTTGGCAACAAAATATCCCGAACGAAATCAGCGGCCAATCTGAAAATGACAAACGTGATATCCTACAAGAAATTTTAATACAATGGCGTCGGAAATTACCTAAAAATTGTCATGTCTCAATCGCTTTTTCCTCCTTACGGACACTCAAACAGCAAGTTCCCCTACCTGCGCAAGTCACATTAAAGCAACCTGAGTTAGGTTGGTATCTACAAACCCGTGCTGAAAAACTTTTTCCGCTTAATTCAGAAGAGTTAGTTATCGACTATCGAGTGATTAACAACTGTGCTTATTTAAATGGTGTTCGTAAGTCTGAAATCATTTTTTGGCAAAACTTGTTGCATGAAAGTGGTTTTTTACTGGCCGCTATCGATGTTGCGCCTTGTGTTTTACGTTATATTGCGCGACATGCTGGGATACCGGATGAAAGCTGGCTATTACATTATCGGCAAGGGGAGTGGCTATGGTCAGGCCCTGTCAGTCAACCCGCGAGTTATAACCAAATTCAAGAGAATGAGCGTTCAACACTCTCACAAATGATTTCTCAACTCCAAGAAGAAAATACCGCGCTGAAGCTCCCTTTCTATTATATCGGTGATCACCACCAAGCTCAGACAATACAATCATGGAACTTATTACAGGCTTTCCATCATCATACCGCTAAAATCCCTCACCAGCTGGGGGAGTTTGTTATCGCAGCAGGGTTAGCACTACGCCATAAGGATAATGAACATGTATCAAGTTAATTTTTTACCTTGGCGACAACAAAAAATGGCAGCTAAAAAACGCTATTGTGTGGTGTTATGCCTCTTTCAAAGTTTTTTCGTCATCGTGTGCATGATTTATTTTTCAGCGCAACAGCAGTTGGAACTGCGACAACGACAAATCACTAAGACACAACTTACCCAGCAGGTCACACACAATCAGCAACATATTCAACTGGTTACAGAAAAACACATACAGCTCACCAAGTGGCAACGCTATCAAGAGAGCTTAGCTCGACAAGCACAACGTAACTCATTAAGGCTAAGTATCTTGCATAAACTGCCAGAACTCACGCCACCCAAAAGCTGGTTAGCGCATTTTTCACTCACAGACAAACATTTCGAGATAGCGGCAAGGAGTTATGATCCTCATGATATTCACCAGTTAATCACGCGATTAGAAAACAGCCCATTACTACAAAAAATACAGCTCATAAAAATGGAGAGGTCAGAAAAAATTAATTACCTACATTTGAGCGCGAACTATTTGGAAGGTACAGATGAATGAGAGCACTTCAGCATTTTGGTATCGCCCGTTTTGGCAACAATCCATCCCTTTTTGGGCAGTAATGAGCCTAATTTTGCTGGCCTATTTTCAGTTTTATTGGCAAGAAATCGAATATCAACTGACCGAACTGAAAAATGAAACTCAGCACCTTGCCGTTCAGTCACAACAAAAGGAAAAAATACGGCGACAGCTTCCATCGCTACAACAACTTGACCAACAACTTATCGAACTAGAACAGAAATTTGCATTAGCGAAGCAAGATTCAGCACAATTTATCACCTATTTGCAGCAAATTGTCACTCACACCAATGTCGCACTTAAACGCTTACACCCATCAACAAATAGGGAGAATAATGAACAACGCTATTTCATTGAAGTTCAAGGTAATTACCCTGAAATCTATCATTTTATTGATAATCTTATATCAACGTTATCCCACCAAACAGGGGGAGTTTCTGAGGTAAACTTTCAGTCTAAAAACGGTCAATTAACCGCAATATTAACTATTACATTTATCAAGGATGATATTATTAATGAATAATAAATTGCTTTTTGTGGTCACCATTCTTTTGATTTCATTGAAGGTTACAGCACAAGAGATGCGCGACCCCTTTATCCCTCTCTTAAAAGAAGCGAATGGCAATGAAACGGTATTAATCTCAGCAAAAAGTACACCGCAAAAAATTGCGGCACCACTTGTCGAAAAAATTTTTACGTTAACCTCGGTCAGTGCAGATACAGCCCTGCAACAGTTACAGCAGACGCACACCGCTTTATTATCAAATGAAGGCTTCGCAACCAGCCATTCTATTACCAATAGCTTAGTGATCAAAGACACGGCAATACGCCTAAAATTGATTGAAGACTGGCTAAAGCAATTAGATGTCCCTAAGCAACAAGTTCAAATCACGGCACATATCATCAGCAGTAGCCGAACAGCTCTGCAAGAACTCGGTTTAGAGTGGGGAATGCTGTCAGGAAGTCCTAATAATAAACGCTATCAACGTTATAACCGATATGATTCAACTCAGGGACAATTCAACTTTAACCTACTGCGACTGGGTGAAGGTTTGTTAGAGCTAAAGCTGAACGCATTGGAAAAAGAAAATTTACTTTCTATTATTGCGAGTCCTCGTTTGATGGCATCACATAAGCATCCAGCGAGTATTCAGCAAGGCACAGAGATCCCCTATGTGACCAGTACTGAAAAGACAACTAACGTACAATTCAAAGATGCCGTTTTGGGAATGGAGGTCACCCCCACCCTTTCACGCGGTGATCAGGTTGAATTATTACTGAAAATTAGTCATAACTCGCCGGATACCGCCCTTACAACAAGTGAAAGCAACTATTTAGCGATCAACAAACAAGAAATCGCTACATCCGTCACGATCCGCAATAATGAAACACTCATACTTGGTGGGATTTTCCAACAGAAGCAAGAGAAAACAGAAACAGGTTTCCCTTTTTTATCAGACATCCCTCTTCTAGGAAAATTATTTACTAGTACGGGTAAACATATTGACCGTAGAATTCTTGTGGTTTTTATCACACCAAAGCTTATCAGTATCTAGATAAAAAAATAACATTGATACTTCAAGTAGTTGAACAAATATAAAGGAAATGTCAGTCGAGAAAATTATTTTTTATGCCATAAACCTGCCGGATAAATTTGACGCTGACGCCGTTTTAGCATACAAGGTTATCCATTGAGTGTTCTAACTATCCGTAGATTAAAGAACAAGCTATCAGCCGCTGATAAAATAGCCGCAATCAATTTGCTCTATAAATTAACAGGTCCGCTGTTTCTTTTATGCGGCGGTAATGCTGTTAAAACTCATTTTGAACAATACGTTAGGCAAAATAGACGGCGTAGTAAAAGAAACCAGTAACACAAGTGTGGCACTTTGTTCGCTCAGTGCCACATTTATATAGTTGCAATTCAGGTTGATGTATTGAGATAATTTTCTTATCTGATCTCACTTATCATTCATGAGGTTTCAGTTTAGGTCCCGTCGCTAATTCGATTGGCGGGGCGGGTTATCATTAACGAATAATCGTAGTAATACCAAAAAACATGGCAGAGAAACGCAATATCTTTCTGGTTGGACCGATGGGTGCCGGCAAAAGTACTATTGGTCGTCAATTGGCTCAACAGCTTAATATGGAGTTTTTTGACTCTGATCACGAGATTGAAAAACGTACAGGCGCAGATGTAAGCTGGGTCTTTGACCTAGAAGGCGAGGAAGGCTTCCGCGATCGCGAAGAAAAAATCATCAATGAGCTTACCGAAAAACAAGGCATCGTGCTCGCAACAGGTGGCGGTTCAGTAAAATCGAAAGAAACTCGCAATCGCCTATCCGCTCGTGGTGTTGTTGTGTATCTCGAAACCACTATCGAGAAGCAGTTGTCTCGAACTCAACGTGATAAAAAACGTCCACTATTACAGGTAGACGAACCTGCACGTGAGGTTCTCGAAAAACTGGCATCTGAACGCAACCCAATGTATGAAGAGATCGCTGATATCACTATTCATACTGATGAGCAAAGTGCCAAAGTTGTGGCGAGCCAAATCATCGAGCTGTTAGAAAAAAACTAACTTAACACCCGTAATGGCTACAAGGTAAAGCAAGATGGAAAAAATCACTGTTACGTTGGATGAACGTAGTTATCCAATCACTATTGCCCCTGGTCTTTACAACCAACCAGATGCTTTTTGGCCTCTTAAAGCAGGTCAACGAGCCATGGTCGTGACCAACGAAACACTTGCGCCCATCTATCTCGATAAATTCACGCAAGCCCTTAAAGCAATAGGAGTAACAGTCGATTCCATCGTTCTACCTGATGGTGAACAATACAAATCGTTGTTCATTATGAACGATGTATTCACAGCATTACTTGAAAAACACCATAATCGCGATACCACCCTCATTGCTCTTGGTGGGGGAGTTATCGGTGACCTAACAGGTTTCGCTGCGGCAAGCTATCAGCGTGGTGTACGCTTTATTCAAGTCCCCACGACGTTACTGTCACAAGTTGACTCTTCCGTTGGTGGTAAGACTGCGGTTAACCATCCATTAGGTAAAAATATGATCGGGGCATTTTATCAACCCGCCTCTGTCATCATTGACCTTGATTGTTTAAAAACGCTACCAAAGAGAGAGTTTGCCTCTGGTCTCGCCGAGGTCATCAAATATGGCATCATTCTTGATGGTGAGTTTTTTAGCTGGTTAGAAGAAAATATCGATGCCTTGATGGCATTAGATAACCAAACAATGGCTTACTGCATTCGTCGTTGTTGTGAATTAAAAGCGCAAGTGGTCGCTGCTGATGAAAAAGAAACCAGCGGGTTAAGAGCATTACTTAACCTCGGTCATACTTTTGGCCACGCCATTGAAGCACATATGGGCTATGGTGTCTGGCTGCATGGTGAAGCCGTTGCTGCGGGTATGGTCATGGCAGCGAAAACAGCAGAACGCATAGGAACATTCACAGCGCAACAAACACAGCGCATCATTACGCTGTTAGAACGTGCACAATTACCCGTTACCGGCCCAGAGCAAATGCAACCCGATGACTATTTACCTCACATGCTAAGAGATAAAAAAGTCATGGGCGGAAAATTGCATTTGATCTTACCAACCACTATCGGACATGCAGAAATGCGTTCAGATGTTGAAACACAAGTCGTTCAAGATGCAATATCTTCCTGTTTACCCTAAAACCTGAATCGCCTTTGAGCAATTATCAACCAGAAGCATTTTAAAACCAGCCAGATAACCTGAGGTTTTAAAATGTTTCTGGCAGATATGTCTTAAAGTCGTTAAATTATACGCTATGTCTAAAGTTTCAGGTTACAACATTCACTTAAACACTTAGACTTTTAGACATGTCATGTCCATGTCGTATTTATCGTATGCAAACGATATGGCAAGTATAAAACTATCCTTTGCAACATTGCGGGTATACACTATTTACTCGTTAAGAGGCCGTAATGAAAAGAGAAATTTTATCTCGATCACAAGGCAATTTTTATTCGGGAGGGCAAAATGGACGAATTTAAACCAGATAATCAGCCTCAAGCACAGAATGATCTGCGGCCTGATGCATCCGACCGTCCAACTGGTCGTAGCCGCCCATCACCAGCAGCAAAACCCAAATTAACACTATCACGTCAGCACATCATGATCGGTGTTGGTGTTTTAGTTTTGTTATTACTGATTATCGCCATTAGCTCAGCCTTAAAGGCGCCAACGGAGCATGAAAGACAGCAAGCGACGACGTCCTCATCGAATGAGCGTAACATCGATTTATCAGGTTCCTCGTCGCTCAGTGCTAATCAGGGTCAACAAGGACAAACACAAGAAATTAATGTCCCCTCTGTGAACCCAACCCCAACACAGGGTACTCAGCAGCAACCACAAAATGGTTATGGTGAACGAATTGAGATCCCAGATGATGTTGCCGATGCTTTGAATCAAGGACAAACACTTAATCAAGGCGCCCAAAATACACCTGCACAGAATATCGCACCACCACCAGTGGTTCAGACGCCACCTGCATCAAAACCACAAACTACACCGGTGAAACCTGAGAAACCACAGACAAAACCTGTAGAAACCAAACAACCTGTTCAGACTAAGCAGCCAGCAAAAACCACAACAGCAAATAACGCTCAAAGTGGTAATTTAATGTCTGCTCCAGCAGGTAACTATACATTACAGTTAAGCAGTGCAAGCCGCTCAGATACATTAGAAGCTTTCGCTAAACAACATAAACTCAATAACTATAAAGTTTATAAAACAATCCGTAATGGGCAAACTTGGTATGTTCTGATCCACGGAAACTATCGTTCTGTTAATGAAGCTAAAAGCGCTATTGCGACTTTACCAGCAGAAGTTCAAGCGAAAAAACCATGGGTTAGAAATATGAAGCAAGTTCAACAGGATCAAAAATAACAACGTTTTATCGCGGGCGCATTATGCTGTCCTGACAGAGTACCTAATACGACTCTAAACGTTTGTAATAATAAGACGGCATGAAAAAAACACGCGCTTTTTTGAAATGGGCTGGCGGTAAATACCCTCTAGTGGAAGATATTAAAAAACATCTTCCACAGGGTGATTGCTTGATCGAGCCCTTTGTAGGGGCAGGCTCTGTTTTTCTAAACACCAGCTATGACGCTTATGTCCTAGCGGATATCAACAGTGACCTAATTAATCTCTACAATACGGTAAAATACCGGACTGACTCTTTTATCGGGGAAGTTCGTCAGATCTTTACGCCTGAATTTAATACTGCTGAGCAGTACTATCTGAAGCGTGAAGAATTTAACCAATCTACAGACCCTATCAAACGTAGTGTATTATTTTTATATCTGAATCGTCATTGCTACAATGGTCTATGCCGTTACAATTCACGTGGTGAATTTAACGTTCCATTTGGCCGTTATAAAAAGCCTTACTTTCCAGAAGAAGAGCTACTATGGTTTGCCGAAAAGGCTCAAAAAGCCACCTTTGTCACTCAACACTACGAAAGTACACTCTTGTCGGCACCATCAGGTTCCGTGGTTTACTGTGACCCACCGTATGCCCCATTGTCTGAAACGGCAAACTTTACGGCATACCACACCAATGCATTCAGTGCGCAAGAACAACAAAATCTTGCTCGCCTAGCGCATTATTTGTCTTCAGATCGCAAAATTCCGGTTCTGATTTCAAATCATGACACGCCAGCAACCAGAGAGTGGTATCATCAGGCTAAATTACATATAGTCAAAGTGCGTCGAACAATCAGTCGAAACATACTTAATCGTAATAAAGTCAATGAACTATTGGCATTATATAATGAAGAACCCGCACTAAAATTGCCAAAAAAAACGGATAAGACAAGCACCAAACGCCTTTCGTCCGGCGTGGAATGACTCTCGGGTAACATTTAAATAATCGGAGACAATAATGAAAGATTTTCTCATTGCCCCATCTATTTTATCTGCAGATTTTGCCCGTTTAGGCGAAGATACCGCAAAAGTACTGGCAGCTGGTGCAGATATTGTGCACTTTGATGTTATGGATAACCACTATGTTCCTAACCTCACTTTCGGCGCACCGATTTGTAAAGCTCTGCGTGATTACGGTATCACCGCTCCGATTGATGTTCACTTGATGGTTAAACCTGTCGACAGAATTATTCCTGATTTTGCCAAAGCTGGCGCAAACCACATCAGTTTTCATGTGGAAGCCAGTGAGCACGTCGATAGAACACTGCAACTGATTAAAGAGCACGGTTGTACCGCGGGCTTGGTTTTCAACCCAGCAACACCATTGAGCCACCTAGAGTATGTGATGGATAAAGTAGACATGATCCTACTCATGTCGGTAAACCCAGGATTTGGTGGCCAATCTTTTATCCCTCATACACTAACTAAATTGCGCCAAGTCCGTAAAATGATTGATGAAAGCGGTTATGATATTCGCTTGGAAATCGATGGTGGCGTGAAAATTGATAATATTGCCGAAATTGCTGCTGCGGGTGCCGACACCTTTGTTGCAGGCTCTGCAATTTTTGGTCAACCCGATTACAAAGCCGTCATTGATCAAATGCGTAAGGAATTACAAAAGGTATCTCAATGACACAACCGCGTTTAGAAAATATCAAAGCCATCGCGTTTGATTTAGATGGTACTCTCGTTGACAGCGCTGCTGGGCTGTCAGAAGCGTTAGACCGCGCCCTAGAAGAACAAGGCTTTCCACCCGCTGGAAAAGAGCGTGTTTCAATTTGGGTAGGTAACGGTGCTGACATCATGATTGACCGCGCCTTAACCTGGGCGGGAGCAACGATAACTCCCAAGCTCCACCGCGCCACTCGCGAAAGCTTCGATAAATTCTATGCAACTTCTGTCACAACAGGCAGCGAGTTATTTCCTGAAGTCAAAGCAACACTGGAAAAACTCGCTCAGCACGGCTTACCGATGGCTATTGTGACCAATAAACCAACCCCATTTATCGCCCCTTTACTGAAGAAGTTAGCCATTGATAGCTATTTTTCTCTGGTTCTTGGCGGTGATGATGTGAAAGAAAAAAAACCACACCCAGCTCCACTGTACCTGACCATGGGCAAGCTGGGTTTACGTAAAGAGGAATTGCTTTTTGTCGGTGATTCCCGTAATGATATTATTGCCGCAAAAAGCGCACAATGCCCTAGCGTTGGCTTAACTTATGGTTATAACTACGGTGAATCCATCGCACTGAGCGAACCTGACTGTGTATTAACACACTTTTCAGATATCCTGCCTACTATCGGTTTATCTGACACAAAATAATTAAAGGATATAACAAGCAATGAGTGAACCCACTGAAAAACAAAAGCAAACCCAAAAACCTATCGTATTCAGCGGCGCGCAGCCTTCCGGTGAATTGACCATCGGTAACTACATGGGTGCGCTACGTCAGTGGGTACAAATGCAAGATGATTACGACTGCATCTATTGTATCGTTGACCAACATGCCATTACAGTACGCCAAGATCCAGACGAGCTCCGTAAAAGAACACTCGATACATTAGCACTCTATCTTGCTTGCGGCATCGACCATCAAAAAAGCACTATTTTTGTCCAATCTCATGTTCCACAACATGCACAACTCAGCTGGGCACTGAACTGCTACACCTATTTCGGCGAATTAAGCCGTATGACTCAGTTTAAAGACAAATCAGCGCGCCATTCAGAGAACATCAATGCGGGTCTGTTTGATTACCCAGTATTAATGGTGGCCGATATCCTGCTATATCAAACCAACAAGGTTCCTGTTGGGATTGACCAAAAACAGCATCTTGAATTGAGCCGCGATGTCGCTCAGCGTTTTAACGCGATTTATGGTGATATCTTCACTGTTCCAGATCCGTTTATTCCAACAGGTGGCGGCGCTCGAGTAATGGCATTACAAGATCCAACGAAGAAAATGTCTAAGTCGGATGAAAACCGCAATAACCTGATCGCTCTACTCGAAGATCCAAAAGGTGCTGCGAAGAAAATTAAGCGCGCAATGACCGATTCAGAAGAGCCACCTCGTGTTATTTATGATATCGAAAATAAACCTGGGGTCTCAAACCTGCTAGATATTCTGTCAGGCATTACAGGTAAAAGTATTCCTGAACTTGAAACTGAATTTGCCGGCCAGATGTACGGTCATCTAAAAGGTGCGGTTGCTGAAGCGGTAGCAGGTATGTTGACAACCCTGCAAGAGCGTTACCACCACTTCCGTAATGATGAAGCTTTGCTCAACAAAATTATGGATGAAGGTGCAACCAAAGCAGCAGCACGTGCCCAAGAAACATTGGATAAAGTGTATCAAGCGATTGGTTTTGTAAAACGCCCTCAACTGTAATAAAAATATGCCCTTGCCTTTTCTAAGGTAAGGGCTTTTCATTTAAGCATTCATTCTCCCCTTCACCTTCACCTTCACCTTCACCTTCAATTATTTTCAATAACTTCATCGATTTATCACTCTGGTATCTTGCTGCTTTTCTCAGTCAAATACCTCATTCATGAATATGTGATTACGTTAAGGTGAGTCTATGTTATTCAAAAATAAATTTGCTTTTGTTCAAGGTGGGTCGAGAGGTATCGGTGCTGCTATCGTCAAACAATTTGCTCAAGCGGGTGCCAGTGTCGCTTTTACCTACGCCTCTTCTGCTGATAAAGCTGAAGCTTTAGTGGCCGAGATTGAACACTTTTCAGGTAATGTGTTGGCAATCAAAGCAAATAGTGCTCATGAAAAAGAAATAAAAGCCGCCATCACACAAGCTGCCAGCACTTTTGGTAGCCTTGATATCTTAGTTAACAACGTTGGTATTTTAGAACTCGGCACGTTGGATAGTTTGTCATTAGAAGCGTTCGATCGTTCCTATTATCTCAATGTTCGTAGCCTGTTTATTGCTAGCCAAGCAGCATTAGAAGTGATGAATAATAATGGGCGTATCATTCATATTGGTAGCATTAACGCACAAAGGATGCCCTTTGAAGGCGGTAGTGCTTATGCAATGAGTAAAGCAGCTATCGTAGGACTGACTAAAGGGATGGCGCGTGATGTCGCTAGTCGAGGTATTACTGTGAATAATATCCAGCCAGGTCCTGTCAACACAGACATGAATCCCGAACAAGGGGAGTTTGCAGAGAGTCTAAAACAGATCATGGCGTTAAAACGTTATGCCAGCGCCGACGAAATCGCAAGTTTTGTCACCTATTTAGCCAGCCCAGCTGCGGCTTATATCACGGGGGCAAACTTAAATATTGATGGTGGATTTAGCATCTAATGGTCTTCACTGTATAAAAAGACGGGGGTTATCTCCCGTCTTGTTACTTAATGAATTTTATTGAAAATCTTTATCGGTATAAAGCGTCGTTGCTTTTACACTTTCAATATTTTTCGTACCACCCAACATCATATTAATGGATAACTCTTTATTCAGTTGCTGAATAACGGAATTCACCCCTTCTGCACCGCCTAAATTTAACCCATATAAAATTGGGCGACCAATCGCGACAACATCAGCACCACTTGCTAACGCTTTAAACACATGGGAACCACGGCGAACACCACTATCAAAAACGATAGGAACACGTTTGTTTACCACTTTTGCAATGGAAGGTAGAACATCAAAAGAAGCAGGGCCACTATCTAGTTGTCGTCCACCATGATTGGATACCCAAATCGCATCTGCCCCCGCCTTAATCACTCTATCTGCATCTTCAGGTGACTGGATCCCTTTCACTATAACAGGTAAGCCAGATAGTTTTTTCACATAAGCAATATCTGCTGGCGTAAAGGCTTGTTTCGCTTGAGCATAAATTTCGCTGATCCCTGCCCCTTTACCTGTTTTCGAACCATCATCATTTTGTTTAGCAAACAGCTCTAAGTTGGCAAAGCCAAGTGGAAATTGGAAGTTATTGCGAATATCATCTTCGCGATACCCACCAACAGGCGAATCCACCGTTAAAATAATCGCTTTGGCACCACTCTCTTTCGCACGTTTCAAGGTAAATTCATTAAACGCATTATTCTTGCTCATATAAAGTTGGAAGAAAAAGGGGCTTTCTCCTGAAACTTCGGCAACTTCTTCAATAGTTTTATTACCATAAGTACTTAGTGAAAAAATTGACCCTGCTTGCGCCATCCCTCTGGCAGTCGCAATTTCACCATCTTGATGAGCTAAACCTTGAGCGGCCATCGGGGCTTGGATAATCGGCGTTTTTAAATCAATTCCTAAAAATTGGGTTGATAAGTCAATATCTTTGATTTCAATACCTTGCATTACTCTTGGCATGATATACTTTCTATCAAAGCTACGGGTATTTTTATCCAGATTCAGCTCATCTTCCGCACCACCTCGAATATAGCCAAAAGCCCCTTTTTCCATGTTTTTTGCAACTTGGTCTTCTAACTCATCTAAGTTGATAATTTTAATCGGGCCTTCTTTAATACTCGCTTGATAATCCACAGCTTGTGCAGCGCCAACGGATAAAGCCAAAGCCACTATCGCCGATGACATCATCGCGATGGGGTGTTTTTTTACTCTCTGTAACATACTCCACCTTTCAATTTATTGTTTGATGGCTTCCGCTTGTATTTTTATCACCACCTCTTTTGCCATTCCCTCTTTTGCAAGGAAATCGACTCCCCATTTTGTACGGTCAATGGTCGTTTCAAAGTCACCACCACAAACATCTGCTTTAAAAATAGGACTGAAATAACAACCGAATTTGGTGGTTTTCAATTGAACGGGATGAGACTGTCCTTTCATGGTTAAAATGCCATCAATCGAAACCGGTTTATTATCCGCAAAGTTCCATCTAGTTGATTTAAACTCGATGGTTGGGTATTTCTCTACTTCTAACATATCAGCGCTCTTAATATGGTTATCAAACGCTGTTAGACCGGTATTTAATGTCTCCGTTGGAATTTTGACATTAATGCTTCCCATGTTTTTTTCTGGGGAATAGCTCATATCACCACTAATGTTGTAGAAACCACCGCTATTCGTGGATGTATTAAAGTGATCAATATAAAAAACGGCTTTAGTATGGGTTGGATCTAACTGATAATTTGCTGCCTGAGCAGTGCCTACGACAAATAGTGAAGCCAGTAATGGCAATACACATTTTTTCATTGAGTACATCCTAATTATTCGTTTTATTTGAATTAATAAAGATAGGTAGCCTCTACTTTCGTAAAGGCTACTGAGCATTCGAGTGAGAAACTCGGCTTAGCGTTCTGAATCTAATTGTTCATTGTTTTTCAAAACGTCTTGAGCTTTCATATAGCTTTCAATGAGCAATTGATATGCAGGAAAAATTTGCGTGTAAGCTTGTGCCCATTCTGCCGCATCTTCGCGATTCCACGTTTTCTGAATTTCAGATGCAACTGCGGCTGTATCCATAGGGACAACACCAGCTTGAACCATGCGTGCTAAAGTAATTTCTTGTGCCATTTTGCTATAAGTACCAGATGCATCAATGACGACAAACACTTGGTAACCATCTGCCACTGCACTAATCGCTGGGAAAGCCATGCAAACACTGGTTATCGTGCCCGCGATAATCAGCTGTTTTTTACCCGTTGCTTTCACTGCTTCAACAAATTCAGGGTTATCCCATGCGTTAATTTCACCGCGACGAGCAATATATTGTGCGTGCGGCGCATTTTGGTGAATTTCAGGGATCAGAGGGCCATTAGGACCTTGTGGGACAGAAGCTGTTGTGATGACAGGCATTTTTGCTAATGAGGCTATTTTTGCAAGAACAGCAGCGCGTGCACGCAGCTCTGTCATTGGCATATCACCAACGGTTTGGAATAAACCGCTTTGGTGATCTATCAATAACATCACGGCATCATCTGGATTAATAACAGGACGCTGCCCATTGAAGTTTGCTGGATTACTCATAATGAAACCTCTTAATCAATAAAATAATGAAATGCTTTTAAACGAGAAATAGAACAATCGCTGCCCCGCTCTCTTGTTATTTACATTAATTCATCGGTTTTTTGTTGAGTAGTCCGGTTTTTAGTAAACACTGTTCTAAAAATAGGATAATAAAAGTCTGATTTATTGTTCTAATAATGAAACAATGAAACCTACTTTTACCACTACTGATCACGAAATCGTGCCCCTATGATAAATACATCAGAATCTATTTTAGGAGTATGACCATGAAAAAGATCATTGGTATTTATAACGCACCGCGCAGCCATTGGGTTGGAGATGGCTTCCCCGTTCGTTCATTGTTTAGCTATAACAATCACGGGAAATATCTCAACCCATTTCTTTTACTTGATAGAGCAGGACCTTTTACATTTCCAAGTTCAGATGCTGAAAACCGTGGTGTTGGAGAACATCCACACAAGGGTTTCGAAACGGTGACTATCGTCTATGATGGTGAGGTTGCACATCATGACTCGACAGGTGAAGGGGGAGTGATTGGTCCTGGAGACGTGCAGTGGATGACAGCGGCATCTGGTATTTTGCACCAAGAGTACCAATCCGATGATTTTATGAAAAATGGGGGCACCCTAGATATGGTGCAGCTGTGGGTCAATTTACCGGCTAAAGATAAATTGGCGACCCCAGGATACCAGCTGTTAAAAAGTAGCCATATTCCCAATATTGTTTTACCTAATGATGCCGGTATCTTACGTGTTATTGCCGGTGATTATTTAGGGAATCAAGGTTCTGCTCGCACGTTTACTCCTCTGGATGTTTGGGATTTGACGCTGAAAAAAGGCAAAACCTTCGGACTACAAACCAAAACAGGCCGTCATGTTGGCCTAGTTATGTTGCATGGTTCACTCATTATTGATGGCCACACAAGTTTAAACGAAGGGGAGCTAATTATCCTCGATGATAGTGATAGCAATATTATCATGGAAGCCACTGAAGAAGCGGTGGTGCTCTTCTTAAGCGGTGAACCTATTGATGAGCCGGTTGTTGGCTATGGCCCATTTGTGATGAATAGCGATAAAGAGATCATTGAAGCAGTTAATGACTTTAATAATGGTAAATTTGGGCGTATACATCAATAACGTTTATCACTCCCCAATGGCATCACTATTGGGGAGTTCTTTTTTACCATAATGAATTATGACGATTTCACCGTAGGTGAAATATTCTCAGCCAAATAATTTAATAACAGTTGAACAGATGGCAATAAACCTTTTCTTGATGGATAAACTGCATGAATAATATCTTCAGGAAAACGCCATTCAGGTAAGATCTCAATCAATGCTCCTGAACTTAGGTCTTTTTCCACCACGCCATAAGGCAATCGAGCAATACCAATTCCCTTTAATGCAGCTTTATACAAGGTCAAAATATCTGTTGTCGCTAATTTGGGGATAAAATGCTGCGTAAAGCTTAAATCATCACTGTTTTTCAGAGTCATCGTATAATTTTGCGAATGCTCAGAATTTGCCAATATTGGATAATTCACTAACTCTTCGGGTTGTTGCAGAGGCTCTTCACCCTTAAATAACAATGGGCTAGCAACCAAAATACGTCGTGAATAACCGAGTACTTTCATCATTAAACCCGAATCATCTAATGGCAACGAACGCACACGCAGCGCGACATCTAGTCCTTCACTGATCACATCAACAGGTCGATTAACCGCTAAGATCTGTACATCGATATCCGGATACTTCACCATAAAATCAACTAATAGATCTTGCAGATACACTTGTAGTAAGGCCACAGGACAAGACAACTTAATGATCCCTTTTGGGTCGGTTTGGACAGAGCAAATCAGCTCCTCAGCGATTTTCGCTTCATCGACCACATTTTTACATTGCTGATAAAAGGTTTGGCCGATTTCAGTCACATGGAACTGACGAGTGGAACGGTAAATTAAGGAAACATTGAGTTTTTTCTCAAGCTCAGCAATACGGCGGCTAAGCTTGGATTTTGGGATACCCAATGCGAGGCCTGCTTGAGAGAATCCACCGTGTTCTATCACTTTGACATAATAATAGAGGTCATTTAAATCATACCGCATTGCCATTCCCTTTTTATTCCAGTCCTATTTATCTTACTGAAAAACGCGAATAAGTCTGCTGAATTTAATCACCTTTTCTTCTCGATAAAGCCCGTTATCCAAACAAATAGTCTCGGCATCGAAACAACTCATCACCTGTTAAACAAAGAAATCCATTAAAGTAGCGAATTAGCAATGGAGGTTTCTATGTACCGCGCACTTTGGGCATTGCTACGCCCTTATCGTTTCACTCTAACATTTGCTCTCATTTTACAGGCCATCGCAGGTATTAGCTCCCTGATCCCTTGGCTTGCAATTAGCCAAGTTGCCTTATCCCCTGTTGAACAAAGAAATACTTGGGTCATTATCGCATTGATTAGTGGGATTTTATGGCTCGTTTGTCAAACAGTTGCCTTATACCTAACCCATCAAACGGATAACCAATTATGCTATCAATTGAGGCTAAAAATACTGGATAAACTTCATCGACTTCCTTTAAGTGAATTCGTGTATTCAGGCAAAGAAGGGATCCAAAAAATGGTGGATCGCGATGTGCGCTTGCTTCATCAACTCACCGCCCACGCGCCGGCCGATTCGGCTCAATTGTTGGTGGTGCCAATAACAGCAACACTGGTCTTATTATGGACCAATTGGGCATTAATGATTTTCTGCCTACTTCCTTTAATCATCACCATTTACCTGTTCCGCCAGCTACGCTCACCACGTTATCAATCGCTATTCACAGCTCGTAACCAAACGATGGGGGATTTATATGCTCAATATGCGGAGTTTGCCGACAACCCATTACTTGCCAGGCAGTATCCAAACCGCGCCATTCAACGGGCGGTGACACAAACGCTTTCCGCCTTTCTAATAGCTTTTAACCACTGGGTCAACAAAATCGGTGCATTCAGTTCGCTAACCCAAATAGGCATGAGCACCACATTACTGACGTTATGGGTGATTATTGGCGCGTTTGTCGTGCCGACATCGGTATCACTGCCGCAAATGGTGTTATTTATTCTTTTGATGCATAGCATTACTGCGCCAATTGCAGCCATGGGTCATGGTGCCGATGCCCTCAACCATGCGGTCGCAGCTTCAGAGCGTATTCGCCATTTTCTTGAGCAACCAGACATGCAGTATGGTGATAAATCACTGCAAGGAGTGCCTTGTTCCATCTATATTCACGATGTTGATTATTGTGTACAGAATAAAACGTTACTCTCTAACCTTAACTTGACCATTCAGCCGGGTCAGCTTATCGCTATTGTAGGTGCATCGGGAGCAGGGAAAAGTACACTTTTACAATTGATGGCGCGATTCCTCGACCCAACTCGTGGCGAATTATACTTTGATACAACGCCTCTCCCTCAATTCTCATTAGCGGGGTTAAACCAGCAAGTATCTATCGTGATGCAAAATACTCAACCGATGCCGTATTCGCTCAAAGAAAATCTACAGTTATTTTCGCCCGATGCAACAGACGTAGAAATCACTGACTACCTTGAAAAATTAAATCTGCTAACGCGGTTTCAGCAATTACCAAAGGGGCTAGACAGTTTAGTTGGTCATGATATCACCTTATCAGGCGGTGAAGCTCAACGTTTAGCCATTGCTCGTGTGCTGCTCTCTAAAGCCCCTATTCTGTTGTTTGATGAGCCAACATCGGCATTAGATCCGCAAAATGCCGAACTCTTTTTCCAGCTATTAAGCCAAGACCCGCGTACTCGCATCTTGATCACTCATGATCTGGCCTCCTTATGTCATGCAGATACGGTGATCTTATTGGAAGAAGGGCAAATTATTGCTCAAGGCACACATCAACAACTCTCTGAACATACTCCCCAATATCAACAGCTACTACATGCATTGGAGGAAACAGCATGATCCGTATGTTCTTAAATACCGTCCGCAGTGCGCTATTATGGATGGTATTCGCTGCTATCTTAGACGGTATTAGCGGACTGCTACTCGTTCCTGTGATCATCAATTGGGGATCCGGTGATATCCGTGCGCTGGTTTGGCTTTTGGTCAGTAGCTTAGCCTCATTAACCGTTGTTTTTATCGCCACTCAGAAAGGCTACCTTGCGGGTGGCATCGTTATGCGCTCGCTTACCTCTGCTTTAATACGCCATCTACCTGTCTCATTAAAACCAATTCCGAGTGCAACAAGTTTAGTTTCTGGGCCAGTCTCCCATGCAATGTCCATCCCTGCCCACTTATTACATCCTATCATTAGCGGAATTGTTACCCCTTTGACCGTGATCTTGGGGGCATGGATTCTGAATTTTTGGCTAGGGGGCATCCTGTTAATGATCGGCTTTATGCTATTCATTGTTTTACGTTTTTCTGCCAAACAGGTGTCATTCTCTGAAAAGCAAGTATCTGTCTCACAGCAGAATGTCATTGATAAATTAGATCACTTTGCCACACACCAACCGTTGTTTCGTAGAGCAGGTATCAGCCAACAGCAACAACAGAGTCTAGAACTGAGTTTGGCTCAGCAATATCAGACACAAAAAGAACTTCAGCGTCGTAGCTTGCCTTTTCATTTACTGTTTTCATTCGCTATTCAGGTGTCCTTTATCGGTTTATTCGCATTAGGCTTATTGGCTGTCAATCATGGAACACTCACACTCTCTATGTGGTTAGCTGCCATGTTGTTATTAGCGCGTTTTATTGAGCCACTCTGGTTGCTTTCCCATTTAGACCAAGCCTTACGCCAAGCTAAAAAATCCCTCAATCAGATTGCTCAAGCATTGGAAACACCTGAGCTTCATTTTGTGCGTTCATCACCAATACCAACTGACAATAGCGTGAGTTGTCATGCCTTGTCTCAGCGCACAGCGGAGGGTAAAACGCGATTAAAGCCGCTAGATTTAACGTTAAAAGCCAATACATTTACGGCTATTGTAGGGGCATCTGGTGCAGGAAAAAGTACTTTGTTGCATCTTTTGGCGCGCTTGCAAGACCCTTCACAAGGCGAAGTCCGGTATGGTAATCAAAATATAGCGCTACTATCACAAGAAGCACTTTGTCGTAAGCGAGGAATATTATTTCAAGATAACCGATTATTTAAAGGCAGCTTACGACAAAATTTAGCGGTTCATTCAGACGAGATTGATGACACATCAATGATTGCGATGCTTCAACAACTCAATATCGATGCAGACCACGCTTTACTCGATGCGGATGTCGGTGCAGGAGGACAACGATTCTCTGGTGGGCAACGACAGCGTTTATGCATTGCGAGGCTACTATTAAGTCGTCCTGATATTATTTTGATGGATGAGCCAACCGCCAGCCTTGATTACATCAATACGGCTTCTGTGATTGAGCAGCTACTCAGAGCCAAACAACAGACACGTATTGTGGTCACTCACCAACCGATGCTAGCCAGCCAAGCGGATCATATTGTTGTGATGGCTTCTGGTGAAATCATTGACCAAGGAACACACGCGGAATTATTCGCCCGTGAGCCTTGGTATCAACAATTTATCGGCGGCCACCTCTAAGCATATTAGCCACGCTTGCCAAATAAGCGATGGCTAAATGCCTCAATTCGACGATGCTCAAGCCTATTTTGCATCGTCAGACTCCAACTTGCAGACAACCCTGCGGCGCCAAGCAAACGCTGATATAGCTCTTCATCAAAGGGGGCATGAAAAGCGATCATAATCGCTTCTTGAACAGAAACATCGCTGTTACGACTTAAGAGCGTTATTGGTGTTGCGGTACTGATTGATCCCGTTTTTATCACTCGGTACAACCAACCACAACGACCATTTTCTTGCATTCTTTGAGCAAAATTTTCAACGCCGGTAAGACCGTTAAGCTTGTAACATGGCGATCGAGGTTGCGTCACTTGAATACGAGCATCACCCCAAGCATAAATATCGCCAATAAAGACATTCTCTTCCGTCATTCCTTGGGTTGAAATATTTTCACCAAACGCTGGCGGAGTGAAAAGAGACTCTAGCTCAGGGTAAGCATTAGTCCAAAATGGGTAGTGCTCTGCCGGATAATGACATAGTGCGCGATCAGGGCCACCATGAAAGCGTTTTTCAGCTTGCTCATCCCCCTCAAGCCCTAATTGCCCCAAGGATAACAAACCATCCACTTGACGCTTATGGATAGCACTCTGACCACACTCTCGTGTCGCTTTGACTTCGCCAATATAGACTTGAGGATGAATTTGCATCGATATCACACCTTAATAATGGCTTTAAATTCAGTAGAACAACAATTATTAGGCGAGATATAGGCTGTTACCCTACCTTGAAAAACTCAGTATAGAACGCCAATATCTCAAACATTGTTTTATAACAAATAATATAGAGAACCACTAACCAAACCAATGAAAACCATGAAAACTTAAACCACTGTAGCAGTGACCATGGGCTAACCAATAGACGATACATCATCATACTTGGTCTGCGTAAAGCGGGCTGATCTCTCGGCCATGCATACCATAAAAGCCCCATAAGGATAAAAATGACCATGGCTTGCGCACCTTGTGCAGGCCCTATATTTAAACCAACTATCAATTCGCGAGCAATACCAAAGAAGGTGATAACAAAGATGGCTAGCACCCCCAAGCTAATCAAAAAGTCACTCATGAGGAAGAGAGTAAATCCCTTTTTTGATCTCGCATGAAACCAAAACATAATATAATCACTAAAAAATAAGTAATATATCATGACCACAGTGACTGCGAGCGTGATGCCTACACTCACGTCGGGTTTAGCGCCTATCACATTTAATAGTAGCCCCCAAAATACACATAAAAAGATACCACGCCAATTGAGCGCTATTCGCCGTTGTTTAATAAATGATAATACCGCGGGATTAAACTTTTCTTTTAACTCAGGATACTCATTCGTCAGCTGAGACACCTGCTGCTCTATCTGCGGAATGAGCTCGGGTATCAAACGGACTTTAAAAGAGACTTTCTCACTTTGACTCGTCAGTATACGCATGGATTCGGCAACCACATAATCGCCATGAACAGCATCAACCTGACACTGTTTCCATGCCCGAGCCACCTCGGTTTGGCGTAGCTGTTCAGTTAATGCGTTTTGAATATAAAACGGAATAATTTGCTCTGAGTTATATTCATCCAGCCGCCAGCCTAATAGAGACGAAACATGTTCCACAATGGCTTCGGTTAAACCTTCTTGCGCTGATAATGCCCATGCAAAATCTTGATGAAATCGCTGCTGTGTTTGCAAACTGCCTTTTTGAGAGACATTTTCCCACAATTCGACTAATTCACGTTTTGCGGCTTTTTCATCAATAATAAACAGCTTCGCAAGCCAATCAATTAACTCTTGGGTATAAGGTATTTCAACAACAGGTAATTCATTGACCGATGGTTGATCGTCATCTAACAATCTATCTGAAAATGGATAAGTCATCCGAATTTCAGGCTGTTCTAGCAGTTGTTGTTCATCATCATTAACCGCGTCTTCATTAACTGATTCTTGATATAAGAGGCTTTCTAAATGAGGCACATCAATGTCTATATTCGCCTGCTCTTTCGCATATTCATCAGCGATAGATTCATCATCAATAGCGTAAGCGGCATATCTTTTTGCCTCCTCAAAAGCTTCACGTAATTGTTGATACTCTTCAGGGTGGCTATCGGGTCGATATTTCTTTACCTGCCGTGCATAAGCACGACGAATTTCCTTTTCATCGTTTGTTTGCTCAATCCCCAATGTTTGCCAAATACTCATTAATGCGAGTCTCCCTCATAACGACTCAAAAATTGTTCCACTTGCTGACGAATAGCGGCGATACGGCGTAAATCTTGGCTATCAAGAGCCCTTTCAAACTCCGTCGTTACTTGATCCATCCAATAACGATCTTCACCCAGCAAAAATTCATACAACCGAGCACAGCGTGACAATAGTATGCGATTCTCTTTTCTATCTCGTGGGTGCTGTTTTAAATCTGCGATTTTTAATAAGCTTTGTTCGATTTGTTGTTCACTCATTTGCCCCGGCACTTTCTCTATCAATAACCGAAATACCTCGGGGTTACCTTGATAACGACACTCAACTTCGAGTAATCCATCAACGGTATAGGTAAATCGGACATCAATATCCACTTCTCCGGCAGGCTTCTGAGGGATATCAATCGTCATTTCACCCAAAAAGACGTTATCTTGGACACGACGCGCTTCCCCTTGATAAATCTTTAATAGAATAATTTTTTGGTTATCTTCAACCGTGCTAACGGTTTGCATCTTGCTCACAGGTAAGAAGGTATTTCGCTCAATTAAAGGTAAAAAATAACCTGACTCATAATAGGCTCCATTTCTTTTTGACGTTTCAATACCCAAAGAAAATGGCATCACATCGGTTAAAATAACATCATCAAGAGCGGTATCAGCCATCACCATACCTGCTTGAACTCCCGCCCCCAACGCAACTGCTTCATCAGGATTGAGGTCATGACGAGGAAAACGACCAAATAGACGAGCGACAGTTTGTCGGATCAGAGGCATGCGGGTTGCACCTCCCACGAGCAAAATATCATCGAGGTCATTAAGGGTGAAACGTGAATCATGCAAGGCTTGTAAGATAGGTTGCTGTAAACGAGTTAATAATGACTGACAACATGTCGTTAGCATTTGCTCCGTCATCGTCCAATGCCAATCTTGTTCATTCCAACGTAAAGAGACGGAGGCTTCTCCGCCTTTGCTCAGCGCTATTTTTAATGCTTCGGCTTGTTCAAGTAAGGGAGCGCGTATCTCAGCTTGGACTTCTTTAAGGGCGGGATGCTGTTTTAACATCCATTGATAAATTTCTTCACTGAAATCATCTCCGCCTAGTCGAACATCACCACTACTCGCACAGACTTCAATCACACCTTCAAACATATCAATGATTGAAACATCAAACGTGCCACCACCGAGGTCAAATGTGAGATATTTATGTTCTTTATTTTCAAGAAGACCAAAAGCAAGGGATGCCGCAGTAGGCTCATTCAATAACCTTAAAACATTGAGCCCAGCCAATTGTCCTGCTGTTTTCACTGCACGTCGTTGCACATCATTAAAATAGGCAGGAACCGTAATCACCGCATCCTTAACGGCATAGCCAAGCCAGGCTTCAACATCTTCTTTTAATTGACGTAGCAATAATGCAGAGAGCTCTTCGGCTCGAAAAGTTTGAGTGCCTAGTGATAATTCCGCGTTAGTGCCCATAAAGCGTTTAAAACTGGCTTGAGTGAGATGGGGATGGCTTTGCAAACGTTTCTGAGCTGATTTACCGACCAATATCTGTTCATTATCATCAAGGCCGATAACTGACGGAGTCAAAACATCGCCTTGCTTATTCGGTATTAAAACGGCTCTTCCCTCAATCCACAAACTGACAGCACTATTACTCGTACCGAGGTCTATTCCCATTACCATATCATTCGCCATTTCATTTCCTTTATGTTCTTTATTTATCATTATCCGCCATTCACTTTATAGACACCAGATGAAATAGAATATCAATATATTAGCCGTATTGATGAGACTGATTATGAATAAAACAAAAAAAATTAAAACGAGACAATACTGAGATTGGTAGGGAAAAGAAGAGGCTAAAAAACAAAAAGGCGCAGCCCTTAAAATAAAGAGCTACGCCAGATAAGTCATGAATCAAATAAGTAAATTATTTGGTTTTCTCAGCGAAGCGTTTAGCCGCTTCATCCCAGTTCACTACAGACCAAAATGCTTTGATGTAGTCAGGGCGACGGTTTTGGAATTTCAGGTAATAAGCGTGTTCCCATACATCCAGACCAATGATTGGGTAGCCTGAAGTACCAGAAATGGCTTCACCCATCAGAGGGCTATCTTGGTTAGCGGTAGAAACGATAGCCAGTTTGCCGTCATCTTTCAGTACTAGCCATGCCCAACCGGAACCGAAACGAGAAGCAGCTGCTTTTTCAAACTGCTCTTTGAATGCATCAACACTACCAAAATCACGCTCAATAGCCGCTTTCAGCTCGCCACCAAGCTCAGTACCTAATTTCAGGCCTTTCCAGAACAAAGTATGGTTTGAGTGCCCACCAGCATTGTTGCGAACAAAAGTACGTTGATCAGCAGGAACTTTATCCAATTGTTGGATCAGATCGTCGATGTCTAAGTTAGCGAGTTCCGGTAATTTTTCTAACGCAGCATTAGTGTTGTTCACATACGTTTGATGATGCTTAGTATGATGGATTTCCATGGTTTGCTTATCAAAATGTGGTTCCAACGCATCATAAGCATAAGGTAAAGCAGGTAATGTATAGCTCATTGTATTTGTCTCCAGTGACTTGTTGACATATACCTCTATATCTCTCACTCAGTACCAAGACACATAGGGTATACACTTCATAAACTTCACACCTTGTGAATCAATCTTAATTATAGTTATTTTACTGTTAATGAAAATCATTATCAAACCCATGATATTTATATGGTCTTTCTCATCAACTATCATTGGTGATTTATTTAGCAACTAATACCAATATCACCCTACTTTGTTTTTCTTTAATTTTACCTTTTCACATATAATTAGATGATTAATCCAATTGGCGATTTCGCATCAAATGATAATCCTGTTAAATTCATTACAATTAATACGTGATCTCCCACTCAAAAGAAAAACAAATTTATATTTCCTGCTTTAGTTAACCATTTTTTGACATAGTATTAACATCTGCAAGGAGATAAAAATATGACTCAAATAACTAAGCATCCCGTTCCTGCTGAAATTGCAGAAAATGCCCTGATAAACGAGCAACAGTACAACAATGAGTATCAACTCTCTATTCAAGACCCAGAAAAGTTTTGGGGAGAGAAAGGGAAGGTTGTTGATTGGATTAAGCCGTATACCCGAGTAAAAAACACCTCCTTCGATCCTGGCCATATCAGCATTCGCTGGTTTGAAGATGGCACCCTTAACTTAAGCGCTAACTGTTTAGATCGCCATCTGGCAGATAAAGGCGATCAGACCGCCATCATTTGGGAGGGTGATGACCCCTCCCAATCAAAAAATATCACTTATCGAGAACTGCATCATGATGTAAGTCAGTTCGCTAATGTGTTGAAACAGCAAGGTATTCGTAAAGGCGATGTGGTCGCGATTTACATGCCGATGGTCGTTGAAGCCGCAGTCGCCATGCTCGCTTGTGCTCGCATTGGTGCAATTCATACGGTTATTTTTGCAGGCTTCTCCCCAGAAGCGGTATCAGGCCGTGTTATCGACTGTAAGGCAAAACTCATCATTACAGCGGATGAAGGCTTACGTGCTGGTCGCGCTATACCGCTGAAGAAAAACGTTGACGATGCATTAACCAATCCAAACGTCACAACCGTTGAAAACGTGATTGTCTACCGTCGTACCGGAAATGTACCGAGTTGGGTAGAAGGGCGTGATCTATGGTGGCATGACGTAACGAAAGGTGTCAGTGCAGACTGTCCACCTGAAGAAATGAATGCCGAAGACCCGCTATTTATTCTGTATACCTCGGGTTCAACAGGTAAACCTAAAGGGGTTCTGCATACAACAGGCGGCTATTTAGTCTATGCAACACTGACGTTTAAATATACTTTCGACTATCACCCTGGTGAGGTTTATTGGTGTACTGCCGATGTAGGTTGGGTAACAGGCCATAGCTACCTGCTATATGGTCCATTATCTAATGGTGCAAAAACCTTGATGTTTGAAGGTGTACCTAACTACCCTGCTGTAAACCGTATGAGCCAAGTAGTTGATAAACATAGCGTTAATATTCTTTATACTGCTCCAACCGCTATCCGTGCTCTCATGGCTGAAGGCGATAAAGCTATTGAAGGCACTCATCGTCGTTCATTGCGTATCCTTGGCTCTGTAGGCGAACCTATCAACCCAGAAGCTTGGGAATGGTTCTATAAGAAAATTGGTGATAGCCGCTGTCCAATCGTTGATACATGGTGGCAGACCGAAACGGGTGGCTTTATGATCACTCCGCTTCCGGGTGCAACAATGCTAAAACCTGGCTCAGCAACATTACCATTCTTTGGTGTTCGTCCTGCTCTTGTCGATAACCTAGGAGAACCGCTAGAAGGTGCGACAGAAGGTAACCTAGTTATTGTTGACTCATGGCCTGGTCAGGCTCGTACCTTATATGGTGACCATGAGCGCTTTGAACAAACCTATTTTTCAACGTTTAAAGGTATGTATTTTAGTGGTGATGGGGCTCGTCGAGATGAAGACGGCTATTTCTGGATCACCGGTCGTGTAGATGATGTATTGAATATTTCTGGTCACCGCTTAGGTACCGCTGAAATTGAATCGGCATTAGTCGCACACCCGAAAATTGCAGAAGCTGCCGTTGTCGGCATCCCACATAACATTAAGGGGCAAGCGATCTACGCTTATGTCACCTTAATTTCAGGGGAAGAACCTTCACCAGAGCTGTATACCGAAGTCCGTAACTGGGTACGTAAAGAAATCGGCCCAATCGCGACGCCAGATGTTCTACACTGGACGGATTCGCTTCCGAAAACCCGCTCCGGTAAGATCATGCGCCGTATCCTACGTAAAATCGCATCCGGTGATACCAGTAACTTAGGAGATACCTCCACACTGGCAGATCCAGGTGTTGTCGAAAAACTACTCGAAGAAAAACAATCAATGAGTATGTCATAAGCCTGAGGGTCGCCTTTATGGCGACCTTACATACATTCCAATAAGACGATAACAGAGGAGAACTCTGATGAATGCTACTGCTTATCAAGAGGTAGAGAATAACCCTCGTTTTAAAGAATTGGTAAGGAAACGTGGTCGATTTTCATGGTTGTTGTCAGCTATCACACTAATATTGTATGTCGGTTTTATCTTTCTTATTGCTTTTAACCCAAGTTGGCTTGGAACACCTATCACCGAAGGCTCTTATATCACGCGAGGTATACCTGTTGGTGTAGGGCTCATCGTCATCTCTTTCCTGTTAACTGGCCTATATGTTATTCGGGCAAATG
This sequence comes from Providencia sp. PROV080, assembly GCF_033688105.1. Taxonomy (NCBI): domain Bacteria; kingdom Pseudomonadati; phylum Pseudomonadota; class Gammaproteobacteria; order Enterobacterales; family Morganellaceae; genus Providencia; species Providencia sp. PROV080. The sequence goes on along the minus strand of NZ_CP096346.1, from coordinate 71,538 downwards.
GTGAATATGACCGCTTAACGGCTGAAATCCTAAAAGAGGTGCAAAAATGATAAAAATTATTCCCCTTATCCTACTTTTTGCCTCTTCAGCCGCATTCTCAGATGCGCTGACAGGCGATGTTGAGCGACAGCCTGTGAATATCCAAGCCATTATCATGTTCTTGTTATTCGTTGGATTCACCCTCTATATCACTTATTGGGCATCAAAAAGAACTCGCTCTCGTTCGGATTACTATACTGCTGGCGGTAAAATTACCGGTTTCCAAAATGGTATGGCTATCGCGGGTGACTTTATGTCCGCCGCATCCTTCTTAGGCATTTCTGCGCTTGTGTATACCTCAGGCTATGATGGATTAATCTATTCCATCGGTTTCTTAATCGGTTGGCCAATTATTCTGTTTCTCATTGCTGAGCGCTTACGTAACCTCGGTCGTTATACTTTTGCTGACGTAGCCTCATATCGACTAAAACAAAGACCAATACGGATTTTATCTGCTGTCGGTTCACTGGTCGTTGTTGCACTTTACCTTATTGCTCAGATGGTTGGTGCAGGAAAACTGATTGAACTATTGTTTGGTTTGAATTACCACATTGCCGTCGTTATTGTCGGGATCTTGATGGTGCTATACGTTCTGTTTGGCGGGATGCTCGCCACAACATGGGTGCAAATTATCAAGGCAATCCTATTATTATCAGGCGCAACATTCATGGCTATCATGGTTATGAAACATGTTGGCTTTAATTTCAACACGCTATTTAAAGAAGCGGTAGAAATACATGGCAATGGCCTTTCTATTATGAGCCCAGGGGGATTAGTCTCTGATCCTATATCTGCGTTATCACTTGGCTTAGCATTGATGTTCGGTACAGCGGGCCTTCCTCATATCATCATGCGTTTCTTTACGGTCAGCGATGCAAAAGAAGCACGTAAGAGTGTTTTCTATGCTACTGGTTTTATTGGTTACTTCTATATTTTAACCTTTATTATCGGCTTCGGTGCGATTGTACTTGTCAGTGCAAACCCTGAATTTAAAGATGCAGCAGGTAAACTGATCGGCGGCACCAATATGGCAGCAGTACACCTTGCAAACGCTGTTGGAGGAAACTTCTTTCTCGGCTTTATTTCCGCCGTCGCATTTGCCACCATATTAGCCGTTGTAGCAGGATTAACTCTTGCTGGCGCCTCTGCCGTTTCACATGACCTTTACGCAATGGCAATAAAAAATGGTAAAGCGAATGAAAAAGATGAGCTACGTGTCTCTAAAATCACTGTCGTCATTTTAGGGTTTGTCGCTATCGGCTTAGGTATTTTATTCGAAAATCAAAATATCGCCTTCATGGTAGGACTCGCATTCTCTATCGCGGCAAGCTGTAATTTCCCTATAATTCTACTCTCCATGTATTGGAAAAACTTAACGACACGTGGAGCCTTAGCGGGTGGATGGCTTGGCCTACTGACAGCGGTTATATTGATGATTTTAGGGCCGACAATTTGGGTCAGCATCCTACATCATGAAAAACCAGTTTATCCTTATGAATACCCTGCATTTTTCTCTATGATCGTTGCATTTGTCGCTTCATGGCTATTCTCTGTAACTGATAACTCAGAACAAGGAAAAATGGAAAAAGAACGTTTCAGAGAGCAATTTGTTCGTTCACAAATTGGTTTAGGTATCGAACAAGGTAAATCACACTAACGATATAGAAACCCAATACCCTAGAAAGATAGACAATAAGCAAAGCGGCTCATAATGAGCCGCTTTTTTATCAGCTAGCTAAATTTTATAACGTGGCGTATTGTCGTTAAAAATAATTAGTTACTTAGAATAAGTGGCTTTTTCTATTTGAACCCATTCACTCACTTGTTCAAGAAAATTAGCAGGGTTATTTTTTGATTCTATTTTTAAATTTTCAAACTCATTTTTATTATTCGGAATATACATTGATAATAAATTACCTAATACGGTTTTTTTATTAGCAAATTTACGGCCAATCTTAAACGTCTTATACAACATAGCTGCCAAAGCAGCGCTGATAGCCAAAATTCCAACTATAGAGACTAAACTATAATCAATGTGTAGCAATTTACGTAGTTCATTGAGCAACAAAAAGGGCGTAAAAAACATAACAAGTAAAGATAGAATAACTGCACCATCCTGCCCATTATTAAACTCATGCTCTTTTTGCTTACTAACAGCCACAATATGGCTGAATATCTGGCTATTGGCTGATCTTATATTTTTCATTTTTCCCACCTTAACAAATGAGAACATATTGTGCGTAGTAAAAATCTTTCGTAACACCGAGTTAAGTTACTTATTAGTAGTATATATTTAACTTTTTGCAACATCAATTTAACATTAGTTATCTATTTTTATAGGGTATTATCTTTAAATTAAAGAAAGAATAAGAGCAGTAAGCAGAAATGGCATAAGATCAATAAACTGAATGACTTTTACTTTATGAGTTGATTTTATTGATATTATTAGTTGTCGTATTTTAATAAAAGATGAAGAAAAAAACGCTTTAAACGACTGATTCATTCTTTAAATTAATTAATTTTCAAAAATTTAATTGTTAAAGTGTTAAAACTTACTTATAGATCGCTAAATTATTATCGATACTCAATAAATATTCGTTTCCTTCTATTATGGTCAGAATAATAAAAAACCATCTTCAACAAGAATGAGCTAAAGGTCGTCAATGATCTCTACCGCTATTTGACTCTCCCCTAACAGCCTCTGAGGCCAGAGCTTATAAGCTAGCGAGTTATTTACCTATAAGTTGATGAGATGGATATCGAGTACTCAGTATGATAAAGCGATCTAAACCATTATGTTATTTCGATACCGATTGCGATTCATAAAAATAAACACCAGTCATCCTATAAAATGGTCTCAACCATGAAAATAAGTCGAATAGTGAGCCATTCCTTTATCTCTACTCAATGTGTTGGCTATCAATATGCGGTTCGCTGGTGCAGGATTGGCAAGGAAGCGCCGGGGATGGGGTTGGTGGTGACAGTAAGGCAGAAGGATGATAAAACGGTATCACATCCCCCAAACGCAAAAAAGCCACCCATCGGGTGGCTTTCTCACTAATTTAATGTCTGGCAGTTCCCTACTCTCACATGGGGAGACCCCACACTACCATCGGCGCTACGGCGTTTCACTGCTGAGTTCGGCATGGGGTCAGGTGGGACCACCGCGCTATTGCCGCCAGACAAATTCGGTTTTCGTTCCCGTCGGCTTCCACCAACCAGAACAGCAATCTTGAACAAGCTAATTTCTCGCACTCTGCGTGCGCTTCACAACGTTCTCTCTAAAACACCTTCGGTGTTGTCAGGTTAAGCCTCACGGTTCATTAGTACTGGTTAGCTCAACGTATCGCTACGCTTACACACCCAGCCTATCAACGTCTTAGTCTTAAACGTTCCTTTAGGACCCTTAAAGAGTCAGGGAAGACTCATCTCAAGGCAAGTTTCCCGCTTAGATGCTTTCAGCGGTTATCTCTTCCGCACTTAGCTACCGGGCAGTGCCATTGGCATGACAACCCGAACACCAGTGGTGCGTCCACTCCGGTCCTCTCGTACTAGGAGCAGCCCCTTTCAATCTTCCAACGCCCACGGCAGATAGGGACCGAACTGTCTCACGACGTTCTAAACCCAGCTCGCGTACCACTTTAAATGGCGAACAGCCATACCCTTGGGACCTACTTCAGCCCCAGGATGTGATGAGCCGACATCGAGGTGCCAAACACCGCCGTCGATATGAACTCTTGGGCGGTATCAGCCTGTTATCCCCGGAGTACCTTTTATCCGTTGAGCGATGGCCCTTCCATTCAGAACCACCGGATCACTAAGACCTACTTTCGTACCTGCTCGAGCCGTCACTCTCGCAGTCAAGCTGGCTTATGCCTTTGCACTAACCGCATGATGTCCGACCATGCTTAGCCAACCTTCGTGCTCCTCCGTTACTCTTTGGGAGGAGACCGCCCCAGTCAAACTACCCACCAGACACTGTCCGCACCCCAGATGATGGGGCCACGTTAGAACATCAAACATTAAAGGGTGGTATTTCAAGGTTGGCTCCATGCAGACTGGCGTCCACACTTCAAAGCCTCCCACCTATCCTACACATCAAGGCTCAATGTTCAGTGTCAAGCTATAGTAAAGGTTCACGGGGTCTTTCCGTCTTGCCGCGGGTACACTGCATCTTCACAGCGAGTTCAATTTCACTGAGTCTCGGGTGGAGACAGCCTGGCCATCATTACGCCATTCGTGCAGGTCGGAACTTACCCGACAAGGAATTTCGCTACCTTAGGACCGTTATAGTTACGGCCGCCGTTTACTGGGGCTTCGATCAAGAGCTTCTCCTTACGGATAACCCCATCAATTAACCTTCCAGCACCGGGCAGGCGTCACACCGTATACGTCCACTTTCGTGTTTGCACAGTGCTGTGTTTTTAATAAACAGTTGCAGCCAGCTGGTATCTGCGACTGGCTTCAGCTCCATCCGCAAGGGACTTCACCTAGCGCCAGCGTGCCTTCTCCCGAAGTTACGGCACCATTTTGCCTAGTTCCTTCACCCGAGTTCTCTCAAGCGCCTGAGTATTCTCTACCTGACCACCTGTGTCGGTTTGGGGTACGATTAATGATAATCTAGAGCTTAGAGGCTTTTCCTGGAAGCGGGGCATGAGCTACTTCGCCACCGTAGTGACTCGTCATCAGACCTCAGCATAGAGTGAACCGGATTTGCCTAATTCACCTGCCTACATCCTTAAACCGGGACAACCGTCGCCCGGCCAGCCTAGCCTTCTCCGTCCCCCCATCGCAATTATCACCAGTACAGGAATATTAACCTGTTTCCCATCGACTACGCATTTCTGCCTCGCCTTAGGGGTCGACTCACCCTGCCCCGATTAACGTTGGACAGGAACCCTTGGTCTTCCGGCGTGCGGGTTTTTCACCCGCATTATCGTTACTTATGTCAGCATTCGCACTTCTGATACCTCCAGCATGCCTCACAGCACACCTTCACAGGCTTACAGAACGCTCCCCTACCCAACAACATCTAAATGTCGCTGCCGCAGCTTCGGTGCATGGTTTAGCCCCGTTACATCTTCCGCGCAGGCCGACTCGACCAGTGAGCTATTACGCTTTCTTTAAATGATGGCTGCTTCTAAGCCAACATCCTGGCTGTCTGAGCCTTCCCACTTCGTTTCCCACTTAACCATGACTTTGGGACCTTAGCTGGCGGTCTGGGTTGTTTCCCTCTTCACGACGAACGTTAGCACCCGCCGTGTGTCTCCCGTGATAACATTCTTCGGTATTCGTAGTTTGCATCGGGTTGGTAAGTCGGGATGACCCCCTAGCCGAAACAGTGCTCTACCCCCGAAGATGAGTTCACGAGGCGCTACCTAAATAGCTTTCGGGGAGAACCAGCTATCTCCCGGTTTGATTGGCCTTTCACCCCCAGCCACAAGTCATCCGCTAATTTTTCAACATTAGTCGGTTCGGTCCTCCAGTTAGTGTTACCCAACCTTCAACCTGCCCATGGCTAGATCACCGGGTTTCGGGTCTATACCCTGCAACTTAATCGCCCAGTTAAGACTCGGTTTCCCTACGGCTCCCCTATACGGTTAACCTTGCTACAGAATATAAGTCGCTGACCCATTATACAAAAGGTACGCAGTCACCCCATCCTCAAATGTCCCGCTTGTCTTTGCGGCCAATCTTGCCCGATTTTTTAACTTCCGCTGCTCGTGTACTTCTATGTACACTGCGCTGCGGCTTGAAAAAATCAGCCAATCTTGTTTGCAAATCCTGCGCTGTTCTTGTGGTGGTTGTTTAAACCCTCACTCAATTGCCGAGGCACTTGAGTGATGGGGCTCCCACTGCTTGTACGTACACGGTTTCAGGTTCTATTTCACTCCCCTCGCCGGGGTTCTTTTCGCCTTTCCCTCACGGTACTGGTTCACTATCGGTCAATCAGGAGTATTTAGCCTTGGAGGATGGTCCCCCCATATTCAGACAGGATAACACGTGTCCCGCCCTACTCGTCGAGTTCACAACACCAACACCTTCGGATACGGGGCTATCACCCTTTACTGCCGGACTTTCCAGACCGTTCTCCTGATGCTGATGCTGATTAAGACTCTGGGCTGCTCCCCGTTCGCTCGCCGCTACTAGGGGAATCTCGGTTGATTTCTTTTCCTCGAGGTACTGAGATGTTTCAGTTCCCTCGGTTCGCCTCGTTTGACTATGGATTCATCAAACGATAGTGCAACGAATTGCACTGGGTTTCCCCATTCGGACATCGTCGGTTATAGCGGTTCATATCACCTTACCGACGCTTTTCGCAGATTAGCACGTCCTTCATCGCCTCTGATTGCCTAGGCATCCACCGTGTACGCTTAGTCGCTTAACCTCACAACCCGAAATTGTTTCAACGATCACCTAACTGTCATGGCTGTGCGTGGTGAAATTCTTTGTTGCGCGGTGCTCGTCATGCTCACGTACCCATGTACGCTGCGCTGACTGCGCTCCTACGCCGCGAATTTCACACTGCTCGCTCATGCCACTCGTTTGAATGACCGAAAACTTCAGGTTTGAAATTTTGAGAGACTCTCACATTGTTTAAGCGATAAACAATGTGCGTTGTTTCAATTTTCAGCTTGTTCCAGATTGTTAAAGAGCATAATTATTCGCAATAGACTATAACTAATCTATTCTGAATAATTCAAAAGTATTATGGTGGAGCTAAGCGGGATCGAACCGCTGACCTCCTGCGTGCAAGGCAGGCGCTCTCCCAGCTGAGCTATAGCCCCATAACAGGTTTATCAGTATCGTCTTTTCTTTAATCAAGAAATTAAAAGCCAAATCGAATTTAGGTAAGGCATAACTTGGCGACGTTTACGTGGGTAAACGAGCTAAGTTATAACGCAGTATTAATTCGATTTTGGTAGGCCTGAGTGGACTTGAACCACCGACCTCACCCTTATCAGGGGTGCGCTCTAACCACCTGAGCTACAAGCCTATTGATACCGTTGACTCTATTTCATCAGACAATCTGTGTGAACACTTCACAAGAACACTTCAATGGTAAGGAGGTGATCCAACCGCAGGTTCCCCTACGGTTACCTTGTTACGACTTCACCCCAGTCATGGATCACAAAGTGGTAAGCGCCCTCCCGAAGGTTAAGCTACCTACTTCTTTTGCAACCCACTCCCATGGTGTGACGGGCGGTGTGTACAAGGCCCGGGAACGTATTCACCGTAGCATTCTGATCTACGATTACTAGCGATTCCGACTTCATGGAGTCGAGTTGCAGACTCCAATCCGGACTACGACGTACTTTATGAGTTCCGCTTGCTCTCGCGAGGTCGCTTCTCTTTGTATACGCCATTGTAGCACGTGTGTAGCCCTACTCGTAAGGGCCATGATGACTTGACGTCATCCCCACCTTCCTCCGGTTTATCACCGGCAGTCTCCTTTGAGTTCCCGACCGAATCGCTGGCAACAAAGGATAAGGGTTGCGCTCGTTGCGGGACTTAACCCAACATTTCACAACACGAGCTGACGACAGCCATGCAGCACCTGTCTCAGAGTTCCCGAAGGCACTAAAGCATCTCTGCTAAATTCTCTGGATGTCAAGAGTAGGTAAGGTTCTTCGCGTTGCATCGAATTAAACCACATGCTCCACCGCTTGTGCGGGCCCCCGTCAATTCATTTGAGTTTTAACCTTGCGGCCGTACTCCCCAGGCGGTCGATTTAACGCGTTAGCTCCGGAAGCCACACCTCAAGGGCACAACCTCCAAATCGACATCGTTTACAGCGTGGACTACCAGGGTATCTAATCCTGTTTGCTCCCCACGCTTTCGCACCTGAGCGTCAGTCTTTGTCCAGGGGGCCGCCTTCGCCACCGGTATTCCTCCACATCTCTACGCATTTCACCGCTACACATGGAATTCTACCCCCCTCTACAAGACTCTAGCTGACCAGTCTTAGATGCCATTCCCAGGTTAAGCCCGGGGATTTCACATCTAACTTAATCAACCGCCTGCGTGCGCTTTACGCCCAGTAATTCCGATTAACGCTTGCACCCTCCGTATTACCGCGGCTGCTGGCACGGAGTTAGCCGGTGCTTCTTCTGTCGGTAACGTCAATCGTTGATGATATTAGCATCAACGCCTTCCTCCCGACTGAAAGTACTTTACAACCCTAGGGCCTTCTTCATACACGCGGCATGGCTGCATCAGGCTTGCGCCCATTGTGCAATATTCCCCACTGCTGCCTCCCGTAGGAGTCTGGGCCGTGTCTCAGTCCCAGTGTGGCTGATCATCCTCTCAGACCAGCTAGGGATCGTCGCCTAGGTGAGCCATTACCCCACCTACTAGCTAATCCCATATGGGTTCATCCGATAGCGCAAGGCCCGAAGGTCCCCTGCTTTGCTCCTTAGAGATTATGCGGTATTAGCCACCGTTTCCAGTAGTTATCCCCCTCTATCGGGCAGATCCCCATACATTACTCACCCGTCCGCCGCTCGTCAGCGAGAAGCAAGCTTCCCCTGTTACCGCTCGACTTGCATGTGTTAGGCCTGCCGCCAGCGTTCAATCTGAGCCATGATCAAACTCTTCAATTAAAAGTGTTTGATGCTCAAAGAATTAAACTGACTACATTCTTTCATATATGAATTAACGTGTTAGTCACTCTTCAAGACTTAAAATCAAATATTTTTTTGATAGTGTCCTGTGAGTGCCCACACAGATTGTCTGATAAATTGTTAAAGAGCGTTGCGACTTTATCTTTCGATATTAACCGTTTAGGTTGTTGTCGCGAGGTGTCGTATACTACGTTTTTCTGTCAGAAAGTCAAGTGATTATTTTCAACTTTTTCTCTCTTTTTCACCTCAGTCATCACGAGGGTTTCTTTTTCAACCTGACCACCGAAGCGGTTTGTCGTGACAACGGATGCGCATTATAGGGAGTCAGAAAATTCTGGCAACCCTTATTTTGCATTTTCTTTTCGTTCGCGCTTTTTTTCACCAAAACGGTGAAAATTCAACTAAAACAGCGGTAGAATTGATTATTTCAGCAGCAATTATTCGTTAACTCACGTAATATAATCGCTTAAGGTTATGTATTGGAATCAATTATGGAATTTAGTGAGCAGCAAACAGCTTCGCAAAAGAACCTTTCTTATCTCATTGCTGAACAACTAGGACAAGAGATATTGAAAGGAACGTATTTACCTAGCGCTATACTACCGAGTGAAGCGGAGTTATCTGACAAATTCCAAGCCAGTCGCACTGCAATAAGAGAAGCCGTTAAGATTCTCGCTGCAAAAGGCATGCTACTTGCTCGCCCTAGGATAGGAACAAGAGTAATGCCTTCCTCTCATTGGAATTTTTTGGATCAAGATCTACTAAAATGGTGGATAAACAGCGATGAACAAGACGTTGTGATAAAACATTTCCATGTAGTGCGACTCGCAATTGAACCACAGGCTTGTTACTTTGCTGCACAACATGCCACAGGTGAACAAACGAAATTACTCAAATTATTGGCTAATGAAATGCAATTATTAGCGAAACAATTTGATAGGCAACGTTGGATAGATGTTGATCATCGCTTTCACTTATCTATATATGAAGCTTGTGCAAATCCATTTCTGATTTCTTTTGCCAATTTATTCCGTTCTGTTTATCAGTTTTATTTTGATGCTATTACTGAAAATGACGTTATTGAAGTCGAAACTCATCAACAACTGGCAAATGCCATAATAAAAGGTAATAGCGCCAAAGCGTTTGATCTCTGCTATAAGTTATTAACTATCACAGGGAAAAATATCTAACACGATAACTTTCTATGTTTGCTTTAACTTTTATTTTTTAATAGGTTACCGATGTTAAAAACAGCCAAAAGCATGTCAGGTCTTCCATGGATAGCCGCAATGGCATTTTTCATGCAAGCCCTTGATGCAACTATTCTTAATACGGCGTTACCGGATATCGCCAAAAGTCTTCATCATTCACCTCTAGCGATGCAATCAGCGATTGTTAGTTATACATTAACTGTCGCACTGCTTATTCCTGTGAGTGGTTGGTTTGCAGATAGATTTGGCACTCGCCGCATTTTTATTATAGCCGTTTCGCTGTTTTCCTTTGGCTCCCTTCTCTGTGCTTTATCACCTTCATTAACTTTTTTAGTTATCTCGCGAGTTATACAAGGTATTGGTGGCGCAATGATGATGCCTGTTGCTCGCTTAGCATTAATTCGCGCATACCCACGTAGTGAATTACTTCCGATCTTAAACTTTGTCACTATACCTGGGTTAGTGGGTCCAATTTTAGGTCCACTATTAGGTGGGGTACTTGTGACTTACGCGACATGGCATTGGATTTTTATTATCAATATTCCTATTGGCGTTTTAGGGATTTTATACGCGTTAAAATCGATGCCTGACTTTAAAATGCCAAAACGTAAGTTTGATGTTCTTGGTTTTATACTCTTTGGTTTTGGCCTTGTAATGTTATCTGTCAGTCTCGATTTATTTGGTGATAAATCCTTACCGAGCTATATCCCAGCAGCGATTGTTTTAGGGGGGTTCTTCTGTTTATTCCTATATATCTTCCACGCTAGAAGAATCAAACATGCCATTATTCCTTTAAACTTATTTAAGACTCGCACCTTTAGTATTGGTATTAGCGGTAATATTGCCACTCGGTTAGGAACCGGCAGCATTCCCTTTTTGATGCCACTAATGTTACAAGTTGGATTTGGCTATGAAGCCGTCGTCGCAGGTATGATGATGGCACCAATGGCAATAGGATCCATTATTGCTAAGTCAGCAGTAACACGAATATTAACTGGCTTTGGCTATCGCAAAACATTATTTACCGTCACCGTCATTATTAGTTTCATGATCGCTCAGTTTTCGCTTCAGACGCCAAATATGTCTATCTATTTATTGGTGTTACCTTTATTTGTACTCGGCATGGTTATGTCAACGCAATTTACGGCAATGAATACCATTTGCTTAGCTGATTTAACCGATAATAATGCTAGTGCGGGAAATAGTATGCTTGCGGTGACTCAGCAGCTCTCTATTAGTTTTGGTATTGCCGTGAGTGCAGCCATATTGAGTTTTTATGAAGGGTTACCAAATGGAAATATCGTTGATAATTTTCATTACACCTTTATCACTATTGGTGTCATTACCTTGGTTTCCGCATTTGTGTTCTTATTATTGAAAAAAAGCGATGGTCAAAACTTAATAAAGAATAAGTCACAACCATCCGATAAGAACTAGTTACTTCTCACTGATTGGCGCTCAACAAGTTTGGGCGTCAATACTAAAACATTAGCATCCGCTTCAGGATTATCCATCCGAAAAATAAGCTGATCGACTGCTAATTTACCTAACTCATCCTTTGGTTGGTGAATCGTCGTCAATGGCGGGATCATATAAGGTGATAGATCGATATCATCGTAACCAATAATTGAAATATCGTCAGGGACTTTAAGACCTTTGCTAAAAATGGCTTGATAAGCCCCAACGGCCATCGCGTCATTCCCTGCAAAAATAGCTTTCGGGGGATTATCAAGTGCCAACAGTTTATTCATTGAATTAAAACCACCAGCAAATTCAAAATCACTGAAAATAATATATTCATCCGGAATCTTTAATGATGCTTGTTTCATTGCTTGCATGAACCCTTGGAAACGCGCTCGAGCTGGAGATTTATCCTGAGGGCCAGCAATACAGGCTATTTGTGTGAATCCAGCATCAATTAAATAACGTGTGGCAATTTCACCGCCAAGGAAAGAGTTATCTTGAATAATGTCGCCTCCTGATTCGAATGGAGACCAATCCATCATCACAGTTGGAACGGCTGGATAACGAGAAAGTACCTCTTTTGATGGCCCTTGCACTTCCGTACACATGATTAATAAACCATCAACACGCTTTTGTAATAACGTTTCTAAACTGTGGTTCATTCGCTGAAGATCACCCTCTGTATTACAAAGGATTAAACTAAAACCACGTTCATAGCAGCTTCGTTCAACACCACGAACGACTTCCGCATAAAAAGGGTTATTACTGGTCGTCAATAACATACCAATTGTATTGGTGCGATTCATTTTCAAACTACGTGCTAATGCTGATGGAGCATAGTTGAGTTGTTCAATCGCATTTTTGACTCGTAATGTCACACTTTCGCTGACATAGCGATTTTGATTGATGACATGAGAAACGGTGGATGTTGAAACACCGGCTAGGCGCGCAACATCTTTCATAGTTGCCACAAGTTATTCCTGTTGAGTTAAAAATGCATCAATTTCATTTCGCCACGGTACAGAGGGCTGAGCACCCGGTCTAGTCACAGCAATCGCTGCTGCGGCATGCGCAAAAATGATCGCTTCTGCATCACTTTTACCTTCGAGCAAAGCCGTAACATAGGCACCATTAAAAGTATCTCCGGCAGCAATTGTATCGACGGCTTTAACTTTAAATCCAGCAATAATTGTCCCTGTTGAACCTTTTTCACTATACCAGACACCTCTAGCACCTAAGGTAATCATCACTTTACTGATACCTTTATCATGTAAAATTTGAGCTGCCGCTTGAGCACCTTGCTCATCTTTCACTGCAATGCCAGTTAAATGTTCTGCCTCAGTTTCATTTGGCGTAATCACATCAATCAAAGCAAGTAATGAATCAGGAAGTGCTTGAGCAGGGGCAGGGTTTAAAATCACTTTGGTATTATTTTTTTGCGCAATTTCAGCCGCGAGTTGGACTGCTTCGATTGGGGATTCTAATTGCATCAATACTGCGTCAGCATCGATGATTTTTTGTTGGTAATGTGTAACTCTTTCTTCTGTTAAATGAGCGTTTGCTCCAGCATGGATGCCAATCACATTTTCACCTTGTTGATTAACAAAAATCAACGCAACACCCGTTGTTTCGTTATCAATCGCATCAATGCATTCAACATTAATATTATCATTTTTTAGTTGTGTCTTAATGTTTTGCCCAATGCTATCGTTACCTACACAAGCAATAAATGTTATATCAGCACCACTTCGTCCGGCAGCAACCGCTTGGTTTGCACCTTTTCCACCAAATGCAACTTGATAGTGACTCCCTCTCACTGTTTCTCCAGGCTGCGGAAATTGCTCAATATTTAAAATATGATCAGCATTGATGCTACCTAAAACGACCAGTTTAGCTGTGCCCATAACATGTATTTCCTTTTGCATTTTTTTCTTTATATTCGCAAATAAAGCAAACCGCCGTTATGATTAACGGCGGTTTAGTTTCGATTATTTTTTAACAACCAGTTCTAACTCTACAGGTACGGTTGGTTCAACTTTTTCACCTTTTAATACTTTATCGGCGATTTGTACACCAACGATCCCAATTTGATCTGGACGCTGTGCGATTGTTGCGCCTAATTTTCCACCTTCAACGGCTTTAATACCATCATTAGTACCATCAAAGCCAACAACCAACACATCATCACGCCCCGCGGTTTGTAACGCTCTTAATGCCCCTAGAGCCATTTCATCGTTTTGTGCAAAAACCGCTTGTACGCTAGGGTGCGCTGTTAGCAAGTTTTGCATAACGTTTAAACCTTTAGTTCTATCAAAATCAGCAGGTTGGCTCGCTAATACATTAAATTTATGCTCTTTAGCTCCCGTATTGAAACCTTCACCGCGCTCACGTGCCGCTGAAGTTCCGGTGATCCCTTCTAATTGGATAACTTTGGCATCATTACCTGTTTTTTGAGCAATAAAGTCGGCCGCCATTTTTCCTCCCATACGGTTATCTGAAGCAACGTGGCTGACCACCTCGCCTTTATTTGCCGCACGGTCAAGAGTAATAACTGGAATATTCGCTTTATTTGCCATAACGATAGCATTACCAACAGCATCTGAATCTGTTGGGTTAATTAACATTAGCTTAGTACCGCGAACGGTTAGGTCCTGAACATTGGCTAACTCTTTAGCTGGATTATCTTGAGAGTCCAGAACAATGAGTTCATAACCTAATTTATCAGCTTCTTTTTGGGCGCTGTCCTTCATCGTCACAAAGAATGGATTGTTGAGGGTAGAGATCACCAGAGCAATACTCTCTTTAGCCATTGCATTCACACTAACGGTGGCACTCAAAGCGACCGCTGAAAGTAAAGTTGCGAGTTTTTTCATTTTCATCATCGTATTCCTGTAGGGTATAGGTTACTTTTTATTATCAACCAGCACTGCTAATAAGATAACGACTGCTTTCACAATCATTTGATAGTTTGACGAGATACCTAATAAGTTTAATCCATTGTTAAGAAAACCTAAGATCAGCGCACCAATCAACGTGCCAACAATACGCCCTTTACCACCAGCAAGGCTTGTTCCTCCGAGAACAACGGCAGCAATCGCATCTAGTTCATAGCCATTACCCGCCATCGGCTGTGCGGAAGATAGGCGGGCAACCTCAATCACACTTGCTAATGCAGCAAGTAACCCGCATAAGGCGTAAACAATAATTTTTATTCGGTCAACATTAATACCCGATAGTCGAGTTGCCGCTTCATTCCCACCTAGTGCATAGATATAACGGCCTAAACGTGTGTGATGTAATAAATACCATGCCGCAGCAAAGACAATGATCATCAGCCAAATTGGTGTTGGAACCCCAAATGGTCGACCGATACCAAACCAACCGAACAGATCCGCATTATCACTAAAACCAGTATTGATTGGGCTGCCATCGGTATAAACACGGGTTACTCCACGCAGTAATAGCATCATAACCAAGGTCGCAATGAAGGCTTGCACTTTGCCTTTAGCCACAATCACACCTGTACATGCACCGATAGCAGCACCAAGGGCTAATGCTCCCGCAACGGCGACGAAGGCATTCACATCAGCCCCCACCATCGATGCCGCAACAGCCCCAGTTAAGGCCAGTAATGAACCAACAGATAGGTCAATACCGGACGTTAAGATCACCAACGTCATCCCCACCGCCATGATGGCGTTAACCGATGTCTGTTGCAGGATATTAAACAGGTTATTAAGGGTGAAAAAATTCGGGCTAAGCGATGAAACGATAGCTATTAATACTAATAACGCAATTAATGACTTTTGTTCCATTAGCCATGCTTTGCTGAACCAACGTTTTGAGGTTGTGGTATTCGATGTCATACGGATAACTCCTGAACTGAGCCGTAATTTTTGCCAACAGCGGCAGCCATTAACACTTCTTGGGTGGCTTGTTGAGCTGAAAACTCACCACTAATACGCCCTTCATGCATAACCAGAATGCGGTCACTCATTCCAATCACTTCTGGCATTTCAGAAGAGACCAAAATGATACTCAGCCCTTCTTTTTTGAATTGATTAATTAATTGATAGATCTCTTTTTTAGCCCCTACATCCACACCTCGAGTTGGTTCATCTAAAATCAGGACTTTAGGCCTTGTCATCAAGCCACGCGCAATCGCGACTTTTTGCTGGTTTCCTCCTGATAGGTTGCCAATAATCTGCTCCATGGAAGGGGTTTTGATATTAAATAAGCGAATAAAGTCACCGACCGTCTGTTGTTCTTCTTTATGTTTAAGATTGCCGCCAGCACGGCTAAAGTAACGAAGTGCTGTCAACGACATGTTCTCTTTGACGGACATGCCTAGTACTAAACCATCACGCTTACGATCTTCTGAAATATAGACAATGCCGTTATTTAAGCCGTCTTGTGGGGTTTTTAATGTGATACTTTTGCCATCAAGGCGTACTTCACCGGATTTTTTCTTTACGGCACCATAGATGATTTTCATTAGTTCTGTACGACCAGCCCCCATCAGTCCCGACACGCCTAAAATTTCACCACTTCTTAATGAGAAACTGGCATTATCGACCCCTGGGCCTGATAGATTTTCAACTTGTAAACGTACATCCCCAACGGGCACACTAATACGCGGGTATTGATCTTCTAATTTACGCCCCACCATCATCTCTATGAGCGTTTCTTCTTTTAACGTTTTTACACTTTTTTCGCCGATAAATTGCCCATCGCGAAACACAGTTACATCATCGCAAATTTCAAAAATTTCTTTTAAGCGGTGAGAGATATAAACAATCCCGCACCCTTGTGCTTTTAATTCTTCAATAACGCGAAAGAGTGATGCCGTTTCTGTATCAGTAAGCGCATCGGTCGGTTCATCCATGATGATGACTTTAGATTCAAAGCTTAAGACTTTTGCTATCTCAACCATTTGTTGTTCGCCAATTGATAATTCAGCAATCAATTGATGGCTGTCATAATCAAGGTTAAGACGTTTTAGTAACTTATCAGACTCACTAAATAGGGTTTTCCAGTCAATTTTACCGAATCGACTCACAAACTCGCGGCCAAGAAAAATATTTTCGGCAATAGAAAGTTCAGGTATCAGATTAAGTTCTTGGTGAATGATACCAATCCCTGCTTCTTGAGAGTTTTTAGGGCCATGAAATGTAACCTCTTTCCCTAAATAACGAATAGCACCTGCGTCTTTACTATAAATTCCTGTGAGTACTTTCATCATGGTTGATTTGCCGGCACCATTTTCCCCAACCAGCGCCATGACTTTTCCTGGGTAGACATTAAGTGAAGCACCATTTAGCGCTTTTACACCCGGAAAAGATTTTTCAATACCGATAAGTTCTAATAAAGGTTGCATACACACCTCAGAAGGTCACACCGGAACAGAGGATCACATTCGCAAAAGGTGAACACTCTCCTGTTCTAATCACCGCTTTGCTATCGTGCGTCATTTTTTTAAAGTGTTCATGACGACAATATTCCACTTCGATTGGCTTTCCTTGCGTAAGCTCTAATGCTTTCAGGTGTGCTAATATGGCTTGCTCCATTTTTTGATTTACCGTCATAATTTCTTCAGCCAGAATCACTTTTTCAACCTGCATTTCCTGAGTAACAACACTCAGTACAGACATAAAATCGGGTAATCCTTGTGTGATGGCTAAATCAATACGCTCAACTTGTTGTGGTATAGGTAACCCTGCATCAGCGATGGCAATATGATCAGTATGGCCCAACTTGGCGATGACTGACGTAATATTGGAATTAAGCAAAATACCTTTTTTCATTGTTTCCACTGTTCCTGTCTGAGCGAAACGTTTCGCTCAATCTAATATAGATAAGAAAGTCAACAACTCAACATTATTGACTAAGATTTGTGATCGCTATCGAAACGTTTCGTTAACAGGGAAAACAGATAGAAAGGTGAACTTATTGAATTAGTTAAAGCTGAATCGTTTTTGTGATTCACTATTAGGAATCAAAGAAAAAATAACAAAAGACATTGCACAAATTATCTCAGGATAGATAACCTAACAATATATACTCTCAATAATTCGAGAAGCAGTTAATTCGTCAATGAGTGGCTCACTCTCTATGCATAATACGAACAGCTAACAAAGCGATAACTTGAAGTATGACGAGATGTTGCCTAAGTAATCATAAAGGAACCAATATGCAGCTAGCGGAACGAATTGCCCAACTGAGTAACTATCTTGAAAGTGGACTGTATGAACGCCAGCAAACGATACGTTTATGCTTATTGGCCACATTAAGTGGCGAGAGCGTTTTTCTTTTAGGTCCTCCAGGTATCGCTAAAAGCTTGATAGCTCGCCGTATGAAGTATGCTTTTCGTCATGCTAATGCATTCGAATATTTGATGACGCGTTTTTCGACTCCTGAAGAAATTTTTGGTCCATTATCCATACAAGCTCTTAAGGATGAAGGGCGCTATCAACGACTGACAAAAGGCTATTTACCCGATTCTGAAGTTGTTTTTCTTGATGAGATTTGGAAAGCCGGCCCCGCTATTTTGAATACGCTCTTAACGGCAATCAACGAGCGAAAGTTTCGAAATGGTGATGATGAAAGCGCTATTCCAATGCGTTTATTAGTGACCGCATCTAACGAACTTCCCGATGCAGATAATAGCTTAGAAGCCTTATTTGATAGAATGCTTATTCGTATCTGGCTCGATAAAGTACAAGAAAAACAAAATTTTAGATCACTATTAACTGGTAAACCGCCAAAAGAGGAATCACTCGTACCTGATCATTTAAAAATCAGTGATGATGAATATGCTGAGTGGCAGCAACACATACCAAAAATAACGCTGCCCGATCATTGTTTTGAACTCATTTATCAGCTTCGCCAACAATTAGATGTCACGGATAAACAGCTTTATGTATCTGATAGGCGTTGGAAAAAAGCCGTTTATTTATTACAAGCAAGCGCATTTTTTAATGGTAGAAGTGAAGTTTCGCCTCTTGATATTGTGCTACTGAAAGATTGTTTATGGCATGACATGCAATCAATGAATACATTGCCTCAGCTAATCAAATCAATATTAGAGGAAGATGGTTGGCAGCAAAGAAAATACACTCGTGAAATGGAAATGCTCTATCAAGAATGGACATCATCAACACAAGAACAAAATAACCAAAATGCCTTTAAAGTCACTAAAAGCACGGCGATGTTTGCTCGCCGCCCTACCTATACGTTGCCTGAAGAGATCAAAGAGGGTCGTTTAACACTGTTTCTGCATAAGCCCCTGCAATTGCATGATATAAAAGTGACATTTATTACTACAGATAAAAAATCGCTCACTCATTTTCTCACTAAAGGCACAACCCTATCAGCTCACCTTAATGGTATTGGGTTCGCACAAGAAATTGCAGCTGAAATAAACACTATGAATCAAATTCAGTTATTGGATGTTAGCCATCAAGCTTCAACCCTCTATCTACAGGCGTTAACAACCCGCAGTGATAAAACAGATAATCAAGTATGGCTAGAAAAACTAGATAAAATCCAACAAGATATTCAATCGGCACGTTACCAATTTGAAAAACAACAACCCAATTTATTTATTGAATCAAAGTGGCTGGCTGGCATAGAAGAGAGCTTTATTAAGTTAACGGAGAAATTAACTCATTTACGTAACCAAATCATAGGTAAAGTGGTGGATTAACCATGCTGAGTTTAGCCACGCTAGACCTATTGCTTTCCGTTAATGAAAGCCAATTAATCGAAGAGATCATTATATCGCTTCTCGCCACACCGCAATTAGCCGTTTTCTTTGAAAAACATCCTCGGCTCAAGAAAGCACTATTAAAAGATTTATCGGAATGGAAAAAAGATCTTAAACAAAAGCTGCAAGATGCCTTAGTGCCTGCTCAACTCGCTGAGGAGTTTCAACTTTACCAACGCGCTCTAGGTCAGGCAACTGAGTTGTTTTTTAACCAATTACCGGATTTAATCACAAAACTAGAGCAGTTAGATTCACCTTTTTATCCAGAAGCCCGCAAACTAGCGACGGGTAAAATTGATAATTATAGTGCGAGACAAAGTCTATTCATTCAGCGTTGGCGTATTAATTTAATCTTACAAGTCACAACATTACATAAAGAGTTGTTAGAACAAGAAAAAGAACAATTATTAGCTGAATTACAAAGGCGACTTGCACTAAGTGGTAATCTAGAAGAAATTCTCGGTGAGAATGAACGAGCAGCAGGCCGGCTATGGGATTTAAGCAAAGGACTCAATACCGCATCAGTCTATAATGATAAGTTATTGAACCACTACAGTGATTTTTTACGCCAACAGCCTGAATTGGAAAAAATAGCTCAACTATTAGGTCGTAGCCAATCTGCGCGTTCATTACCTGAAAATAGCGTACTTCTCGAACCGATGACCCTCTTAGAAAAAGTACCAGAAACGGTACCTGAGCAAGTCAACGGACTTAATCAAAGTGATGATATTTTACGCTTACTCCCCACAGAATTAGCTATGTTGGGATTAGAAGACGTTGAGTTTGAATTCTATCGTAAGTTGCTTGAAAAACAGTTAATGACCTATCGATTACAGGGGGAAAGTTGGCAAGAAAGGCGAGTACTTCGCCCTATCACTCATCATCATCATGAAGAACAGCCTAGAGGGCCTTTCATTGTCTGTATTGATACGTCAGGTTCGATGGGGGGAATCAATGAACGTTGTGCCAAAGCCTTTTGCCTCGCATTATTAAAAATTGCGCTGGCGGATAACCGTTCATGTCATATCATGTTATTTTCTACTGAAATCGTTCACTATGACTTAGTCTCCGCAGACGGGTTAGAACAATGTATGCGCTTTTTGCATCAGACATTTCGTGGCGGAACTGATTTGGCTAGTTGCTTACAAGAAACCGTCAAACAACTTGAATCACCATCGTGGGTGGATGCTGACACTGTGATTATTTCAGACTTTGTCGCGCAACGTTTACCTGACGAATTAATACAAAAAATAAGATCACTACAAAAGGCAGGGAAATACCGCTTCCATGCGGTATCTGTTTCAAATTATGGGAAACCCAGTATCATGAAGATATTTGATCATATCTGGCGCTTTGACACTGGGTTAAAGAGCAGGTTATTGCGCCGCTTTAGTCGCTAACTACAGCATACCCGCAACAGATTCACGAGTTTCTGGAGACCAAACACCACATTGAACTTGGCCAATGTGCTGACGTTGGAGCAGTAACATCACTAAACGTGACTGACCAATACCGCCGCCGATAGTCTGTGGCATTTTGCCTTCGACTAATGCTTGGTGCCATTCTAGCTCCATGCGCTTTTCATCGCCTGTTAAGCTTAGCTGACGAGTCAGGCACTCAGGGCTAACACGGATCCCCATTGACGAGATTTCAAATGCGTCTTGCAACACTGGGTTCCACACAATGATGTCACCGTTTAAGCCTTTATAACCCTCTTCGTTTTCGGTTGTCCAATCATCATAGTCTGGAGCACGAACATCATGCGCTTCACCGTTAGAAAGTTTGCCACCGATACCGATAAGGAAAACGGCACCTAATTCTTTTGCAATTGCACGTTCACGGCCTTTTGCATCTAAATCAGGATAACGTTGTAGCAGTTCTTCACTGTGGATAAAGTGAATTTGTTCTGGCAGGAACGGTGCCAGTCCAAATTCGCTACTAATGGCGGCTTCTGTTTGTTTTATTGCCTGATAGATTTTACCCACTGTCTGCTTCAGATAAGGAAGAGTACGTTCCTCATCACCCATCACTTTTTCCCAATCCCACTGATCAACATAGACTGAGTGAATTGGGGTTAAGCGATCTTCATCTGGACGTAACGCTTTCATATGAGTGTAGAGACCTTGGCCTGGCTTAAAATCGAATCGACCTAATGTCTTACGCTTCCATTTTGCCAAGGAGTGAACCACTTCAAAGGTTGCATCCGGAATTGATTTTACTTTTACTTGAACCGCTTTTTCATGGCCAGACAAGTTGTCCTGAGTACCATCACCTAAACGACTTAAGATAGGACCTTGAACTTCAATCAAGCCAAGTTCTTTTTCAAGTAAACGTGAAAAATAAGATTTTACAAAGCTGATTTGTTGCTGTTGTTCGATAAATGATTTGTCCATTGTATTCACCCATAATTTGTTAGCTGCGTTAGCCGATGTGTAGATTAAGCAACAAAATAGGGGTGGAATTCAATATACTTCATTAAAAAAACACTTTCACATTTATTTTATCTAAAAAAATGGGTATAAAAATAAGAATTCGTTAAATTAAGGAGGTAATAATGCCTGAAAATTATCAGATCGATAATCTCGACCGTGACATACTTCACGAATTAATGAGAAATGCACGTACCGCTTACGCAGAACTGGCTAAAAAGTTCTCTGTCAGCCCAGGCACAATTCATGTGCGTGTAGAAAAAATGAAACAGGCAGGAATCATTACAGGAACACGTATTGATATCAGCCCGAAACAACTCGGTTTTGATGTGTGCTGCTTTATTGGCATTATTTTGAAAAGTGCTAAAGATTATCACACCGCCCTCAAAAAATTAGACGCCCTAGAAGAAGTGGTTGAGGTCTACTATACGACTGGGCAGTACAGCATTTTTATTAAAGTGATGTGCCGATCGATTGATGCCCTCCAAGACGTACTTATCAACAAAATTCAAACGATAGATGAAATTCAGTCCACAGAAACACTGATCTCGCTACAGAACCCGATCATGAGAACAATTAGCCCATAAAAAAAAATTTCTATAACCACATTATCCACAGGTAGATCCCAGCTCATTCACAGCGTACAATAGCGCCCTAATGTAGCGATCGGGAATCACCATGACAAAAGTAACCCTAATAAGCGGCAGCACAATGGGGAGTGCTGAGTATGTTGCAGAACATATGGCAGAGATCTTAGAAGAACTTGGCCATGAAACCGAAGTGCAACATGGACCAGACCTAGATTCACTACCACGTGAAGGTTTATGGCTGGTGGTGAGTTCAACGCACGGTGCGGGTGATCTTCCTGAAAATATTCAACCTCTCGCTGAACAAATAGAAAGTCAATCGCCTGATCTCAGTCAGGTTCAATTTGGCAGTGTAGGAATTGGCAGTTCTGAATATGACACTTTTTGTGGCGCAATTCATAAATTAAACACCTTATTAATCGATCATGGTGCTAAAAGGATCGGCGAACCACTCGAAATTGATGTTCAGCAACATGAAATTCCTGAAGATCCAGCAGGTGAATGGGTTAAAACTTGGGCGATCGAACTCTGATTTGTTCAAAATAACAACGATCAGATGTGGATAACTCTGGTAAGATCTCGGTATTAACCGGTAGTTATCCAGAGTATAAGTTTTAATGTCGCCATGGGCTGTGTATAACTACCCTTTTAGATCCCAGCTTATACGCAAAAGGATCACGGATCATTCACAGTATATGATCCTTTACAGTTTTATGATCTTTATAGTGAATATTCAGTTATCCACAGATACTGATGATCCTAATAAAAGATCTAATAAAGAGATCTTTAAATAAAAAGATCTTTATATTATAAGGCTCGGATCAACTTAGCTTGGTCTATCCTTAAAACTTGAGTAGAATTCTCTCCTCGAATGCAACAGTCAGCATTTTTCTAACGTTAAGGTTCACACATGTTTTATCCAGAGCAATTTGACGTCATCGTAATTGGTGGTGGTCATGCCGGTACTGAAGCAGCAATGGCAGCTGCACGTATGGGGCGTCAAACCCTATTACTGACTCACAATATTGATACTTTGGGCCAGATGTCCTGCAACCCAGCCATCGGTGGGATCGGTAAGGGACATCTGGTTAAAGAGATCGATGCCCTTGGTGGCTTAATGGCCACTGCAACTGACAAAGCGGGTATTCAATTTAGAACGTTGAATGCCAGTAAAGGACCTGCTGTTCGTGCAACACGTGCACAAGCAGACCGAGTACTTTATCGTCAAGCCGTCAGAACCGCTTTAGAAAACCAGCCTAACTTAATGATCTTCCAACAACCTGTTGAAGATTTAATTGTTGAAAACAATACGGTAACGGGTGCTATTACCCGTATGGGGCTAAAATTTAAAGCTAAAGCCGTTGTGCTAACCGTTGGAACTTTCCTTGATGGAAAAATCCATATTGGTTTAGAAAACTACAGCGGTGGCCGAGCAGGTGATCCACCTTCTATTTCTCTTTCACAGCGTTTAAGAGAACTGCCTTTACGGGTCAATCGCTTAAAAACAGGTACCCCACCGAGAATAGATGCTAGAACAATTGACTTTAGCCAATTAGCTCAGCAACTTGGTGATGATCCCATGCCTGTTTTCTCCTTTTTAGGATCACAAGATCAACATCCACAGCAGGTACCCTGTTATATCACTCATACCAATGAAAAAACGCATGATGTGATCAGAAATAACCTTGATCGTAGTCCTATGTATGCAGGGATCATTGAAGGGATCGGTCCTCGTTATTGTCCTTCTATCGAAGATAAAGTGATGCGCTTTGCTGATCGCAATGCACACCAAATCTTTTTAGAGCCTGAAGGATTAACAAGTAATGAGATATACCCAAATGGTATCTCCACCAGCCTTCCATTTGATGTGCAAATGCAAATAGTTCACTCAATGAAAGGAATGGAAAACGCGAGGATCATACGTCCAGGTTATGCTATCGAATATGATTTCTTTGACCCTCGAGATCTCAAACAAACCCTTGAAAGCAAGTTTATTAATGGCTTATTTTTCGCTGGCCAGATCAATGGTACAACAGGGTATGAAGAAGCGGGAGCACAAGGCTTACTCGCTGGACTGAATGCTGCTCAATATGCCTTTGATCGAGAAGGCTGGTTCCCTCGTCGCGATCAGGCTTATATGGGCGTGTTGGTTGATGATCTTTGTACATTAGGTACCAAAGAACCATACCGTATGTTTACTTCCCGTGCAGAATATCGATTAATGCTACGTGAAGATAACGCGGATCTTCGCTTAACCGAAAAAGGTCGTGAATTAGGCCTCGTTGATGATGTACGTTGGGCTCACTTTAATAACAAAGTGGAGTTGATTGAAAAAGAGCGTCAGCGCTTGAGAGACATTTGGGTTCATCCTAAAGCAGAAGGCCATGATGAAATAGACCAAATATTGTCAGTACCACTTTCTAAAGAAGCCAATGGTGAAGATTTACTGCGTCGTCCAGAAATGGATTACCAATTATTGACGTCACTGAGCCGTTTTGCGCCGGGGATCACAGATCCTCAAGCTGCTGATCAAGTTGAAATACAAGTTAAATATGAAGGTTATATCGCTCGTCAGCAAGAAGAGATAGAACGACAATTACGTAATGAAAATACATTACTCCCTGTCGACCTTGATTATAAGCAAGTGAAAGGGCTGTCAAATGAAGTGATGGCAAAATTGAATGATCATAAACCAACTTCAATTGGCCAAGCTTCACGTATCTCAGGAATTACCCCAGCGGCTATTTCCATTTTGCTTGTTTGGTTGAAAAAGCAAGGCATGCTACGTAGGAGTGCTTAAAAATGAGTTTATTAGCGCACCTAACGCGTTTATCGACACTTGCGAATATCGAATTAACGGAGAAACAAAAACAACAGTTAGTTGGGTATGTGGAATTACTTGATAAATGGAATAAGGCATATAACCTGACTTCTGTTCGTGATCCTCAACAAATGCTTATTCGCCACATTATGGATAGCATAGTGGTGAACGGTCAGCTAAAGGGGACATCATTTATTGATGTTGGAACTGGACCCGGTTTACCGGGAGTTCCTCTTGCGATTGTTCGTCCTGACTCACATTTTGTGTTACTTGACAGCCTAGGGAAGCGAGTTCGCTTCCTGAAACAGGTTCAACATGAGTTAGGGCTAAGTAATATTGAGCCAGTGCAATTTCGTGTCGAAGAGTATCAACCCGAAATCGGTTTTGATGGTGTGATTAGCCGCGCATTTGCTTCTTTAAGCGATATGTTGAACTGGTGTCACCATCTTCCTAAGTCGTCTGGGAAGTTTTATGCATTGAAAGGTGTCGTGCGTGAGGATGAACTTTCTGACCTACCTAACCCATTTTCCATTGACTCTATCACTGAGTTGAAAGTCCCTGATCTTGATGAGCAACGTCATTTAGTGATTTTATCTTTAAAATAAAGTTGCTTTTTATCAATTAAATTTTATCTTTTAGAGCTTTAGCAGTCACATTTACAATGTTACTGCTATTTTTATTTTTAGGGGGATTTTACCAATTCGGATTTTACGTTACTTTTACACGGTAATAACGAATAACTATCAAAAATACACATTAGACATTAAAAAATATCGCTAAACAGAGATTTTAGATAAATCACTTGGATGTTTAAGATCATTAATAATGAAATATTTGATTTATTACATCTTTTTTTCGATTGAAAAATAACGTTTTTAATTATTTGATTTAAAGCTTAAATCTTTTTTTTCTTAATTAGAAACCTTGACCCCGTTAATAATGTAACTAACATGAAATGTGATTTGTATCACAGAAAAATGTTTTTGATTGTCGAGTCATTAACTATTTATTAATTATTATTGCCACATTTCTGCGCTATCTCGAAAAAATTAAATATTTATTCACCTTTTCGCTACTTACTGATTGAATTCATTTCGCCTGCCCGTATAATTTGCTCGTTTTTGTCTCTTGACACATTTAAGCAAAGACAGTTTTATACAACACTTAGCGTTTCTGAGGCTGAGAACAGCTGGGAGTACAAAAAGTTATGTCTGTATCCCTTTACGACAACAAGCATGCAGTAAAGCAGTTGTCATTTCAGCTAATAACTTTTGTGATCCTCAGTGGGGCTTTCTGTGCAAATAGTATAGAATGGGGGGCCTCTGCTCTTGCGGGTGGTTTAGCATGCTGGTTACCTAATATCGTATTTATGCTGCTAGCCCATTTTCAGAAAGCAAAAGAAGAGGATGAACCTGTCCGCATTGCCTGGTTCTTTGCATTAGGAGCAGGGCTAAAGGTTGTAACAACCATTACTGTGTTAGTCATTGCTTTCGGTGTGTTTAAAGCGTCATTGACACCACTGGGTTTGACCTATTTAGCGGTGCTAATTGTTCAGATTGTTGCACCAGCCGTTTTAAGGCGGTAAGTATTTTTAAACTACAAAAGGGTAAGAGGCATCATGTCTGCATCAGGAGAAGTGATGACTACAGAGGATTACATAGGCCACCACCTGAAAAACCTTCAGTTGGACCTGAGTACCTTTAAGTTGGTCGATCCCCACGCTAGTCCAACATTTTGGACGTTGAACATTGACTCGCTTTTTTTCTCAGTAGTTCTCGGGGCTTTGTTCCTGTGGCTATTTAGAAGAGTTGCAGTTAATGCGACTAGTGGCGTACCCGGTAAGTTACAGACTGCAATAGAACTGATCATTGGTTTCGTTGATAACTCAGTCCGTGATATGTATCACGGTAAGAGCAAGGTTATTGCTCCTTTGGCATTAACTGTGTTCGTCTGGGTATTTTTAATGAACCTGATGGATTTACTCCCAATCGATTTCCTACCGTATATTGCTGAGCATTATCTCGGGTTACCTGCATTACGTGCAGTACCAACCGCAGATGTTAGTGTCACTCTATCTATGGCGATTGGCGTGTTTATCCTGATCCTCTTCTACAGCATTAAGATGAAAGGAATCGGTGGATTTACGAAAGAGTTGACTCTTCAACCTTTCAATCATCCAGTCTTTATTCCTATTAACTTAATTCTTGAAGGGGTAAGCCTGCTGTCAAAACCTGTATCACTCGGTCTGCGACTGTTTGGTAACATGTATGCAGGTGAATTGATCTTTATTCTTATCGCGGCTCTGCTTCCGTGGTGGTCACAGTGGTTGCTAAGCCTGCCTTGGGCTATCTTCCACATACTGATTATTACGCTACAAGCCTTTATTTTTATGGTTCTGACTGTTGTCTATCTGTCGATGGCATCTGAAGAGCATTAATTTAACTATCAATATTGTCTTAACTGAAACAAACTGGAGACTGTCATGGAAAACCTGAATATGGATCTGCTGTACATGGCTGCTGCTATTATGATGGGTTTAGCGGCGATCGGTGCTGCGATCGGTATCGGCATCCTAGGTGGTAAATTTTTAGAAGGTGCTGCTCGTCAGCCAGATTTAATCCCTCTGCTGCGTACTCAGTTCTTTATCGTAATGGGTCTTGTCGATGCTATTCCGATGATTGCTGTTGGTCTGGGCCTGTATGTAATGTTCGCTGTTGCCTAACTTTAGTTACAGAACACTTAGAACGTTAACTTATTAATTAACAAGAGGTATTGTCTGTGAATCTAAATGCAACAATCCTCGGCCAGGCTATCGCGTTTGTCCTGTTTGTTTGGTTCTGTATGAAGTATGTATGGCCACCGATTATGGCGGCCATAGAAAAACGTCAAAAAGAAATTGCTGACGGTTTATCTTCCGCAGAACGTGCTAAAAAGAACCTGGAACTGGCGCAAACCGACGCAACCGACCGACTGAAAAAAGCAAAAGCAGAAGCTCAGGTCATCATCGAACAAGCGAATAAACAACGCAGCCAGATGATTGAAGAAGCCAAAGCAGAAGCTGAAACAGAACGTGCAAAAATCGTCGCACAAGCTCAAGCAGAAATTGATGCTGAGCGCAAACGTGCACGTGAAGAGCTACGTAAACAGGTTGCGATGCTTGCTGTCGCAGGTGCCGAGAAGATCATTGAACGTTCCGTGGATGAAGCTGCTAACAGCGACATCGTTGATAAACTAGTCGCTGAACTGTAAGGAGGGAGGGGCATGTCTGAAATCGCTACTGTAGCTCGCCCCTACGCCAAAGCAGCTTTTGACTTTGCTGTGGAAAACCAGTCTGTTGAAAAATGGCAAAATATGCTGGCCTTCACCTCTGAGGTGACGCGCAATGAACAGGTTGGTGAGCTACTTTCTGGTTCTATTGCGCCAGAAAGATTAGCAAAAACGTTTATCTCTGTTTGTGGAGATGAAATTGACGAGCATGTTCAAAATCTGATTCGTATTATGGCTGAAAACGGGCGTCTAAGTACGCTACCAGAAGTATTAACTCAATTTATCCAATTGCGTGATACCATGGAATCAACGATTGAAGTTGATGTAATTTCTGCCAACGAACTGAATGAACAGCAGTTAGCCAAAATTTCTGCAGCGATGGAAAAACGTCTGTCACGCAAAGTTAAGCTGAATTGCAAAATTGATAAGTCTGTTATTGCTGGAGTGATTATTCGTGCTGGAGACCTCGTTATTGACGGGAGTGTCCGCGGTCGCTTAGAGCGTTTAACTGACGTCTTGCAGTCTTAAGGGGACTGGAGCATATGCAACTGAATTCCACCGAAATCAGCGAACTGATCAAACAGCGTATTGCTCAGTTCGATGTTGTGAGTGAAGCTCACAACGAAGGTACGATTGTATCCGTTAGTGACGGTATCATTCGTATTCACGGTTTAGCCGAAGTCATGCAGGGTGAAATGATCGCACTGCCTGGCAACCGTTATGCAATTGCATTGAACTTGGAGCGCGACTCCGTTGGTGCTGTTGTAATGGGTCCTTATGCTGATTTAGCAGAAGGCATGAAAGTAAAATGTACTGGTCGTATTCTTGAAGTTCCAGTTGGCCGTGGCCTGCTAGGACGTGTAGTGAATACACTGGGTGAGCCTATTGATGGTAAAGGCCCTGTTGAGCACGATGGTTTCTCTCCTGTAGAAGTCATTGCTCCAGGTGTTATCGACCGTCAATCGGTTGATCAGCCTGTACAAACTGGTTATAAATCAGTCGATGCGATGATTCCTATCGGTCGTGGTCAGCGTGAGCTTGTTATCGGTGACCGTCAAACAGGTAAAACTGCTTTGGCAATCGATGCAATCATCAACCAACGCGACTCAGGCATCAAATGTGTTTACGTCGCTATCGGTCAGAAAGCGTCAACAATTTCTAACGTTGTTCGTAAACTAGAAGAACATGGCGCACTGGCAAATACCATCGTTGTTGTTGCAACGGCATCTGAATCAGCTGCTCTGCAATATTTAGCACCATACTCTGGTTGTGCGATGGGTGAATACTTCCGTGACCGTGGTGAAGATGCACTGATTGTTTATGATGACCTGTCTAAACAAGCCGTTGCGTATCGTCAGATTTCTCTGTTGCTACGTCGTCCACCTGGACGTGAAGCTTACCCTGGTGATGTTTTCTATCTGCATTCACGTTTGCTGGAGCGTGCTGCTCGTGTTAACGCTGAGTATGTTGAAAACTTCACAAAAGGCGAAGTTAAAGGTAAAACGGGTTCATTGACAGCGTTGCCTATCATTGAAACTCAGGCTGGTGACGTTTCTGCATTCGTTCCGACTAACGTAATTTCGATTACAGATGGTCAGATCTTCCTGGAATCTAACCTGTTTAACTCTGGTATTCGTCCAGCGGTTAACCCAGGTATTTCAGTCTCGCGTGTTGGTGGTGCTGCTCAGACAAAAATTATCAAGAAACTGTCTGGTGGTATCCGTACAGCACTCGCTCAGTATCGTGAACTGGCAGCATTCTCCCAGTTTGCTTCAGACCTTGATGACGCTACGCGTAAGCAGTTGAGCCATGGTCAGAAAGTAACTGAATTGCTGAAACAGAAACAATATGCACCAATGTCAGTTGCAGAGCAGGCACTGTCTCTGTTTGCGGCAGAACGTGGATATTTGGAAGATGTTGAGTTAGCGAAAATTGGTGCATTTGAAGCTGCATTAGTTTCTTATGCATTGCGCGAGCATGCTGACCTTATGAATCAAATCGGCCCGGCGGGTAACTATAACGATGATATCGAAAGTAAGTTGAAACAACTGCTCGAATCATTTAAAGCAACTCAGTCCTGGTAATACTATTCGGCCCGTGAATTTTAATGGGCCGTCTGGTTAATAAGGAGAAGCAGAAATGGCCGGCGCAAAAGAGATACGTTCCAAGATCGCCAGCGTGCAAAACACGCAGAAGATCACTAAAGCGATGGAAATGGTCGCGGCGTCCAAAATGCGTAAAACGCAGGAACGCATGGCGGCCAGCCGTCCTTATGCAGAAACTATGCGCAGTGTGATTGGTCACCTTGCGTTAGGTAATCTGGAATATAAACACCCATACCTTGAAGAGCGTGAAGTTAAGCGTGTTGGGTATTTGGTTGTTTCTACAGACCGTGGTTTGTGTGGTGGTTTGAACATTAACCTGTTCAAAAAACTACTATCAGACATGAAAACATGGTCTGAAAAAGGCGTTCAAGTTGATTTGGCTTTGATCGGTTCTAAAGCAGTTTCATTCTTTGGATCTGTCGGCGGCAATGTCGTCACTCAGGTTACAGGAATGGGGGATAACCCAACGCTTTCTGATTTGATCGGTCCAGTTAACTCTATGCTACAAGCCTATGATGAAGGGCGTTTGGATAAACTGTATGTGGTGACCAATAAGTTCATCAATACAATGTCTCAGGAGCCAACTATTCTTCAACTTCTTCCATTACCTGAAAGTAATGATGAAACCTTGAAGAAAAAATCTTGGGATTATTTATATGAACCCGATCCTAAGGCGTTGCTGGATACCCTGCTGCGTCGTTATATCGAGTCGCAGGTTTATCAGGGCGTCGTTGAAAACCTGGCTAGTGAGCAGGCCGCACGAATGGTAGCAATGAAAGCAGCTACCGATAATGGTGGAAACCTGATCAAAGAGTTGCAGTTGGTTTACAACAAAGCTCGTCAGGCCAGCATTACTCAGGAGCTTACCGAAATTGTTTCGGGTGCTGCCGCGGTTTAACAGCTAGGTTTACGAATTACGTAGAGGATTCAAGATGGCTACTGGAAAGATTATCCAGGTAATCGGCGCCGTTGTGGACGTCGAGTTCCCTCAAGATGAAGTACCAAAAGTGTACGATGCTCTTGAGGTTATTAACGGTAAAGAAAAACTGGTGCTGGAAGTTCAGCAACAGTTAGGCGGTGGTGTTGTCCGTTGTATCGCAATGGGGACATCAGATGGCCTAAGCCGTGGTTTAGAAGTTAAAAACTTAGAGCACCCAATTGAAGTACCAGTAGGTAAAGCAACTTTAGGACGTATCATGAACGTTCTAGGTGACCCTATTGATATGAAAGGTGACATCGGCGAAGAAGAGCGTTGGTCTATCCACCGTGCAGCGCCAAGCTACGAAGAACTATCAAGTTCAACAGAACTGCTAGAAACCGGTATTAAAGTCATGGACTTGATTTGTCCATTCGCTAAAGGTGGTAAAGTAGGTCTGTTCGGTGGTGCGGGTGTTGGTAAAACAGTAAACATGATGGAACTTATCCGTAACATCGCGATTGAGCACTCAGGTTACTCAGTATTCGCTGGTGTTGGTGAGCGTACCCGTGAAGGTAACGACTTCTATCATGAAATGACGGATTCTAACGTTCTTGACAAAGTATCACTGGTTTATGGTCAGATGAATGAGCCACCAGGAAACCGTCTGCGTGTTGCACTGACTGGTTTGACTATGGCTGAAAAATTCCGTGACGAAGGCCGTGATGTTCTGTTGTTCGTGGATAACATCTACCGTTATACACTGGCAGGTACTGAAGTATCCGCTCTGTTAGGTCGTATGCCTTCAGCTGTAGGTTATCAGCCAACACTGGCAGAAGAGATGGGTGTTCTTCAAGAACGTATCACTTCTACTAAGACGGGCTCTATCACCTCAGTACAGGCTGTTTACGTACCTGCGGATGACTTGACTGACCCATCACCAGCAACAACCTTTGCTCACTTGGACGCAACCGTGGTTCTGAGCCGTCAAATCGCTTCTCTGGGTATTTACCCTGCGGTTGACCCTCTGGATTCCACCAGCCGTCAGCTTGATCCACTCATTGTTGGTCAAGAGCACTATGATGTTGCACGTGGCGTTCAGTCTATCCTTCAGCGCTACCAAGAACTGAAAGATATCATTGCAATTCTAGGTATGGATGAGTTGTCTGAAGAAGACAAACTGGTTGTTGCTCGTGCTCGTAAGATCCAGCGCTTCCTGTCTCAACCATTCTTCGTTGCGGAAGTCTTTACTGGTTCACCAGGTAAGTTCGTATCCCTGAAAGACACTATCCGTGGCTTCAAAGGCATTCTGAACGGCGATTACGACCACCTGCCAGAACAAGCGTTCTACATGGTTGGTACCATTGAAGAAGCTGTGGAAAAAGCTAAAAAGCTTTAATCTGGCTGACGGGAGGTTGATATGGTAGCTGCAATGACATACCACCTGACAGTTGTCAGTGCTGAAAAACAGATGTTTGACGGACTGGTACAAAAAATTCAGGTGACAGGTAGTGAAGGTGAACTGGGTATTTACCCACAGCACACCCCACTGCTGACTGCCATAAAACCGGGCATGGTACGTATTACTAAGCAGTTTGGTGAAGAAGAGTTAATTTACCTCTCCGGAGGTATTTTAGAAGTTCAACCAAATGGCGTTATCGTGCTGGCTGATACAGCTATCCGTGGTAAAGATTTAGATGAGGCGCGTGCGCTGGAATCTAAACGCAGAGCGGAAGAACATGTCCGTAAAGCTCACGGTGATGTTGATTATGCTCAGGCATCGGCAGAACTTGCGAAAGCAATAGCGAAACTTCGAGTTATCGAGTTAACTAAAAAGCTGATGTAATGAAGGCAGTATAAAGAAAAGCCAGTCGGTTAATCCCTGACTGGCTTTTTTATTTGTGCGAAATATGTAGTATTTTACGTAGGAAATAGGTTTACTTTCACCCTAAAGTTGGAGTTTCAGGAAATTATGACTGTGCAAAGAAAAAGTGTCGTCATTCTTGCTGCTGGTAAGGGCACTCGAATGTATTCAGAATTGCCTAAAGTCTTGCATTTATTGGCAGGCAAACCAATGGTTCAGCATGTTATTGATACTGCAAAATCAATTGGGGCATCAGACATCCATCTCGTTTATGGGCATGGTGGCGATTTACTGAAAAAGAAATTGGGTGAACAAAACCTTAATTGGGTCTTGCAGGCAGAGCAATTGGGAACAGGGCATGCCATGCAACAAGCAGCGCCTCATTTTCAAGACGATGAAGACATCATTATGCTTTATGGCGATGTGCCATTGATCGCTCAAGATACCCTACAGCGCTTGGTTGATGCTAAGCCTAAAGGGGGGATTGGTTTATTAACGGTGATTTTAGATAACCCAACGGGTTATGGCCGTATTATTCGTGAACAGGGTGAAGTTGTTGGTATTGTTGAGCAAAAAGATGCTACAGAAGAACAACTTAAGGTTCAAGAAATCAATACTGGGATCATGGTTGCGAGTGGTAAAGACTTCAAACGTTGGTTAGCTCAACTGAATAACAATAATGCCCAAGGTGAATACTATATTACTGATGTTATTGCATTGGCACATAAAGAAGGTAATAAGATAGAAACTGTTCATCCTAGCCGTTTGAGCGAAATGGAAGGGGTCAATAACCGTTTACAATTAGCGGCTCTTGAGCGTGTTTATCAAAAAGAGCAGGCAGAGAAATTACTCCTAGCCGGCGTGATGCTAATTGATCCTGAACGTTTCGATATTCGCGGAACCTTAACCCATGGTCGAGATGTGATCATTGATACTAACGTGATCATTGAAGGAAATGTCACTTTAGGTCATAACGTACATATTCAATCTGGCTGTATTTTGAAAAACTGTGTTATTGGTGATAACTCAGTGATCAGCCCTTATTCAGTGATAGAAAACTCTGAATTATCTACCGAATGTACGGTAGGTCCTTTTGCTCGTTTGCGTCCTGGTGCTAAATTGGCATCTAAAGCCCATGTTGGCAACTTTGTTGAAATGAAAAATGCATCATTAGGCCTCGGCTCCAAGGCTGGCCACTTGACCTATTTAGGTGATGCAGAAGTGGGTGATAATGTAAATATTGGCGCAGGAACGATTACGTGTAACTACGATGGCGCGAATAAATATAAAACGGTCATCGGCGATGATGTGTTTGTTGGATCGGATACCCAGCTAATCGCGCCAGTTTCTGTTGCAAATGGCGCAACCATTGGTGCAGGCACGACAGTCACTCGTGATATTAATGAAGGTGAGTTAGTGGTTAGCCGTGTTAAACAAGTGCACATTAAAAACTGGCAACGTCCAGTCAAGAAAAAATAAGATAAATTTTAAAGGAGGAGACGAAGTTTCTCCTCCATTTATTAGTATTAAATAGATAAAAATATAATAACCCCATTCTCTACAAGGCTCGGGGAAACAGCAAAAGCTGTAATAACAATCAGGTAGCGACATCGTAAGGGCTACGGCTCTTTGTTTAGGAATAAATTAAATATGTGTGGAATTGTAGGTGCTGTCGCACAACGTGATATCGCAGAAATTCTCATTGAAGGTCTTCGTCGTCTTGAATACCGTGGTTATGACTCGGCAGGTATGGCTGTTGTTGATCATGAAGGTCATCTTCAGCGTTTACGTGAAGTCGGTAAAGTTCAAATGCTGGCGGAAGAAGCAGAGAAAAACCCAGTATCTGGCGGTACAGGTATAGCGCATACGCGTTGGGCTACTCATGGTGTTCCAAGCGAACGTAATGCTCATCCGCATACTTCTGGTTTTATTGCTGTTGTACATAATGGCATTATTGAAAATTATCTGGAATTAAAAGAAGAGCTGAAACAGCTCGGTTATGTCTTTAGTTCTGAAACTGATACTGAAGTGATTGCTCACCTTGTTCATCATGAGCAACAAAAAGGTGGTTCTTTAGTTGAAGTTGTTCAACGTGTTATCCCTCAGTTACGTGGTGCCTATGGTACCGTGATCATGGATAGCCGTACTCCTGAATTATTAGTCGCTGCTCGCTCGGGAAGCCCATTAGTTATTGGCCTCGGTGTTGGCGAAAACTTCTTAGCATCGGATCAACTGGCATTATTACCTGTGACACGTCGTTTTATTTATCTCGAAGAAGGGGATATTGCGGAAGTGACTCGCCGTACAGTACGTGTCTTTAATCATCAAGGTGAACCAGTTGAACGTGAACAAATAGAGTCAAATGTTCAATACGATGCAGGTGATAAAGGTATTTATCGCCACTATATGCAAAAAGAAATCTATGAGCAGCCAATGGCGATCAAAAACACCCTTGAAGGGCGTTTTAGTAAAGACAATGGTATCGACCTTAGTGAATTAGGCCCTAAAGCAGAAGAGATTTTATCGCAAGTTGAGCATATTCAAATTGTTGCTTGTGGAACCTCTTATAATGCGGGAATGGTGGCTCGTTACTGGTTTGAATCTTTAGCAGGAATTCCTTGTGATGTAGAGATTGCCTCTGAATACCGCT
The DNA here is from genome assembly GCF_033688105.1 of Providencia sp. PROV080. Lineage (NCBI taxonomy): Bacteria > Pseudomonadati > Pseudomonadota > Gammaproteobacteria > Enterobacterales > Morganellaceae > Providencia > Providencia sp. PROV080. The sequence continues at coordinate 35,796 of NZ_CP096346.1, read as the reverse complement.
ATCGTAAGCCTGCTCACCGTAAAGGCAGCTTAATGATTACGCTTTCTCAGTCAGGTGAAACCGCGGATACATTAGCAGCGTTACGTTTATCGAAAGAATTAGGTTACTTAACATCTTTAGCAGTTTGTAACGTAGCGGGTTCGTCGCTAGTGCGTGAATCTGATTTTGCTTTAATGACTAAGGCGGGTGCTGAAATTGGGGTTGCTTCAACGAAAGCGTTTACCACTCAATTAACGGTACTGTTGATGTTGGTTGCGTATATGGGGCGCATTAAAGGCGCGAATCCAGAGTTAGAAGAGAACATCGCGAATGCGTTACACGCGTTACCAGCACGCATTGAAAGTATGTTATCTCACGATAAAGTGATTGAGGCGCTGGCGGAAGATTTCTCGGATAAAAACCATGCCTTATTCCTTGGCCGTGGCGAGCAGTTCCCAATAGCCGTTGAAGGGGCGTTGAAGCTCAAAGAAATCTCTTATATTCATGCTGAAGCCTATGCAGCTGGTGAGTTAAAACATGGCCCATTGGCACTGATTGATGCAGATATGCCAGTGATTATCATTGCACCGAACAATGAACTGTTAGAAAAATTAAAATCTAACATTGAAGAAGTTCGTGCACGTGGTGGCTTGTTATATGTATTTGCGGATCAAGATGCGGGCTTTGAGGCGAGTGAAAATATGAAAATTATTTCTCTGCCACATGTTGAAGAGCTTATCGCACCGATTTTCTATACTGTGCCACTACAGCTATTGTCTTATCATGTGGCGTTGATCAAAGGAACCGATGTTGATCAGCCTCGTAACTTAGCTAAATCAGTGACAGTTGAATAATACTGTGAGATAAAGACGTGAATAGCTTAAACCCGATTATATCGTTAATTATATAGTCGGGTTTTTTATTATTTAATGTTATCAAACCGAGGGTTTTCTGGGGTAGTCAGAGAGGATGATATTATTGATGACGATAATTCAGCGGTTAGCAGCCTGTCATTGAGTTGTGAGATGATTAGCTTAATAATCGTGACATATCGTTAAACATGGATTGCCACTCATCTTCATCAATTTCCATCAATCCAAAATAGCGCAACATAAAAGCACCTTCAGTGGCAAGAAACATCAATCGAGCGCGTTTTCCTTGTTCGGTCGAGGTGTCTAAATGACGCAATCTGTCGCGATACCAATGACGTGTACTTTCTAGGTATTCTGGCGTTTGTAATAAAGCTGCCATCAATGCTGCCCCTTTCGCCATAGCGACTTTATCGTGTTCATACGTCGCGAGCCGATGGGCATTAATTCGATTCTCAGGTGAATTATCTTTTTCTATTTCACGATTGAATATTTGTTCATAGGTATATCCCCAACGTTCAAACATCGCATCGATGAGAGCATCTTTGTTACCAAAGCAATATTGCACACCACCTTTAGAAATTCCCATGGATTTGGCCACGGCATCAATGGTTAGAGCGGCGGCTCCTTGTGTGAGCACAATCTCTTCAGCAGCATCGAGCACTTTATCTCGATCGATTGTTCGTTGACGTCCCATTTAACAAAAACCTCTTTTCAATACATACGTATGGATTTATATTGTAGCACAATCATTAATAAATGATGATTAAATAAACTTGTTGAGATGATTTTATGCTAGCTGATTATAAACGCTGGATTATTTTACTTTTAGTATCAAGTGTACTGTTTCTCATTGTGATCGATGTAACGGTGTTATACACGGCTCTACCTCGATTAACACATGATTTAGGCGCCACATCCTCCGAAAAATTATGGATTATGAATGCATATCCGTTAATTGTCGCGGGATTATTACCGGCAGCGGGGATGCTTAGTGACCGTATAGGTCATAAGGTGATGTTTCTTTTAGGGTTACCTTTATTTGCCATCGCCTCTTTGTGCGCGGCATTTTCCCCAACTGCATTGAGCTTGATTTTATCAAGAGGCTTTTTGGCCGTAGGGGCTGCAATGAGCATGCCCGCAACGTTATCAATTGTTAGGCATGTTTTTTTAGATCCAAAAGAGCGTGCTCTTGCGATAGGGATTTGGTCGGCTGTTGCGTCAGGTGGCGCTGCTATCGGTCCACTCGTTGGCGGTATATTGCTTAACCATTTTTGGTGGGGCTCAGTATTTTTAATTAATGTACCGGTAGTATTATTCGTATTGCCTTTCGCTTACTTTTTAATTCCTAAATGTGGCGGAGAAGGTTCACAAAAAATCGATTATATCGGCTCTGTGTTAGTGCTTATTGGGTTAGTTGGTACTATTTATGCCCTAAAAGAGCTTGGTAAGCCTTATACGAATTGGTGGGCGTTTATTGTTGCAGGCATCATAGGTGTTTGGTTCTTGTGTATCTTTAGCCGTAGACAAATGTCATCTGATTCGCCAATGATTGATTTTAAGCTATTTGCTAACCCACGCTTTAGTGCGGGTATCTTAATGGCAATATTATCGATGGTCATCATTGTTGGCGTCGAGCTTCTGTTAAGCCAAAGATTACAGCTTGTGATGGGATATACACCGTTTCAAGCGGCTCTGTATATTATTCCTATCCCTATCGCCTCGGTATTGGCTGGCCCATTAGCTGGAATGTTATTACATAAAATTGGCGAGAGACGGTTAACAATATTTGGTTTCGTCTGTACCTTGATCGGTGTCATCGGCCTTAATTATGTTTACCAAACTGCTACCGGTTTCATATTATTGGCATACTTATTTTTGATTGGCTTTGGTCTTGGTGTGATTTTTACTACCGCCTCAACCACAGTGATGTTGAATGCACCTGATCAAAAAGCGGGTATGGCAGCGTCAATTGAAGAAGTCGCTTATGAAATCGGTAGTGTGTTGGGGGTGACTTTTATGGGGGGATTGATGAGCGCCATTTATACAATGAAGCTATCGTTACCAGACAACTTAGCGGTGGATGAGAAAGCTTATGATAGCATTGATGAAGCTTTTATTATCGCGGAGCATTTGCCACAAGAGAGTGCAAATATCTTGATTAACCAAGCGCATACTGCTTTCGATCAAGCATTTGGTGGCGTAATGATATCAACAATTATTATTTTGATTCTTTGCTCATTAGTTATTCCTCATTTTTTTCGCAAAACATAAAGGCTAATAATTAAAGGGAAGTGCCATCAAAAACACTTCCCTATTGTGATAATAATCTCTTATTTATCTCTGCAATGAATGCATATTTGCTTCTTGGCCTACAGGGTTATTGAATCTTTCTGATGAGTAATGCACCAAAGAAGGGGCAAATAGCAAATAGCGCAAATAACCAGATTGAAGCTTGTTGGGCTCCAGCTAACCCTCCAGGGCTAATAAGTCCACTATTATTGACGACTACACCAACTAAGGCTGCTGATAGTGCTGTTGCGTACAGTTGAACGGTAATAATTGATGAGGATGCAAGATTCTCTTCGCCGTTAGGGGCGACATTAAAAACCTTTAAAACAAGATGTGGCCAGCAAATACCAATTCCTAGACCAACTCCCATCATGGCAATTAAATAGATGGCAAACAGAAGTATTGAATCCACTAATTTTGTATTAGGCGTTAAAATAGCCAGTAAGATTAATGAGATAAATATAATAATTGGGCCTAAACGAAGTATTTTTAATACGAGTGGCCCCGTTTTATTCGCACTGAGTAATGCGCCAATTGTCCAACCTGCGGCCATAATTGCGGTGAGATAACCTGCTGATAATGGAGAAAATTGATGGATAGTTTGTAAGAAATAAGGGACATAAATTTCCGTTGTCATACCACCAACCAGTAAACTCATCGTTAAGTAAATGATAGCAAGCGGATTTTTGAATGAATAAGTGCCTGTAGGGAGTAAGCGTTTACCTTGCTTACCATCAATGAGAGCAATGGTAATCAGCATGGTGATGCCAACTAGCAGACCCACGACATTAAATATGAGTTCTTGAGATAAACTTCCGATCGAAATCGCTAACACAGAAGCAACTAATAATGTAATAGCAAGAAAAGGCAATTTACTGGTTTGTGGTTGTTGGTTTGTTTTTTTAGGTAATTGATTAATAACAATTAAAGTAAGAAAAACAGCAACTGGCAATAATGACCAAAAAGCCCAGCGCCAATGTCCACCTTGGGCAAATATCCCACCAATTGCAGGCCCACAGAGCGTGGCAATTCCCCACATACCGGAAACGACCCCCATAGCACGTGACCAGAGATTTTCGGTAAAAACAATGCGAATTAATGCATAGCTTAAGGCAAATAAAATACCGCCCCCTAGCCCTTGAAGCGCACGTCCGACAAGTAACGTTAGCATTGAAGGGGAAGCGGCACACCAAATCGACCCTAATGAAAATAAAAATAAGGCGGTTAAATAAGCAAATTTAGGTCCTAATTGGTTGAGGATTTTGCTTGATAATGTTGAGCCGACAATAGAGGTGGCAACAAATATGGTGGTATTCCATGCATAATATTCTAGGCCACCGATATCATTGACAATGCTCGGAAGAATCGTTGTAACGATATAAATGTTGATCGCATGGAGTGCGACACCACCAGTAAGGGCGATAGTCAGTAATGCATTAGTGCCACTGAGTAAATCAGCCCATTTGGCTTGATTTGTCGTTGATGGATCATTGCTCATAGCGAAACCTGCTAGACGAGAGAGTTAAAAAAAAGTTAATATCCAAGTATTAGCTTGGATATTAGAGTGGCATCATGATTAATGCAAGTAATTACTTTGATAATTTAAATCTCAGCCAAGCGGTTGATAAAGTGTTGTTTTGTATCAAAACTAAAGCGCCTATCTCAACCGCTGTGATTGCAAAAGACTTAGCCATGACGGGGGAAGCTGTCCGCCAACATCTTCAAAAATTGCTATCACTAGGTTTAGTTGAGGGGGTGCAGTGCACTTCTCAAACAGGTGCTGGTCGACCGAGGCAGAATTGGGTGCTGACTGAATTAGGACATCAGCGTTTTCCAGATACGCATGCACAGCTTACGTTGCAGCTCATTGATTCAGTAAAAAGTATTTTTGGGAATGAAGGGCTAGAAAAACTGATTAGCCAAAGAGAAAGTGCAATTAAAACCAAATATCTATCTCGTTGTGCACAGCGACCTTTTATTGAACGACTACAGGCATTAGCTGATATTCGTAGTGAAGAGGGTTATATGGCACGTATTGAACAAGAGGGGGACAGTTGGTTATTAATTGAAAACCATTGCCCAATCTGTGCTGCGGCGACTGTTTGCCAAAATTTTTGTCGCTCCGAATTACAATTATTTCGTGAAATTATGGGCGATGAAGTTACGATTGAGCGAGAGCAGTATTTACTCAATGGTGGTGGGCGCTGTGTTTACCGTATTCAGAAAATAAAATAAAGGCCGAGAGTTTGCTCTCGGCCATGTTGAGAGACTATTTTGTAACTTCAATCAATTCACTGGTTTCGATATGGGGAGCCAATTCTTCAGCAGTGAGCCACAATGGTTTTTTTTCAAACTGTTCATAAAGGGATAATTGGTCTTGATAATGAGGAGATGGTTTTCCTTGCGGTGAAATAAAACCGCTTTGTCCTGGAGCAACAACATCCCAAGCTTTCACCTTATCGTCGGTAAACACAATCAAGTCATTTTCGGTTCCTCGATTATGATATTCATTTTGGTGTAGACTTTCTGCGCTATTAGCTTGAGGAACACCGAAGAAATTATTGGCTCTAAAAGTTAGTGCTGTCGCTGGCGTTTGCCAACTCGCAGGATGATGACCATATTGCTGGGTCATTTGCTGATAAGTTGTACGTAATGCTTGGCGAATAACATCATCTTGTGATTTCCCTGAAAATAGGTCAATAGCTTGTGGAATAGCAGATTGTTGCCCTAATAATGATTCATATAAGATTTTTGCGCCTGTACTAATATTTAATGAGCCTGTAGGACCTTCTTGTGTTGTTTCATAGCCACTGGCTAAATACCATTTATCAAAAGGAGCGGGGACTGTTTGGCCCAGCGTGGCTTTTAGCATCTCTTTTAGCCAAATATCCAATATTGCTGAGCCTGGTTGAATATAATGTTTGCCCTCTTTTGAAAGATAATTAATTCCATTCCATTGGTTAAGAATAGATGCAAGTTTTACGGCATCGTCATCGGCAGGTAAATCGCGTGTCGCACGCAGAATATAAGGGGTAAATAGGCGATGATTCAGGTCAACACGACTCGTCTGTTTTAGAATATCCCACATGTCCTCTTGATTTAACAGATGCTTTGATTCTATTAGCTTATTGATTTCTGTGACGCGATCAGCAGATCCCCATAAAAACGCAAACAAGTCACTCGCGGGGTAATTTTTTGCTGGGGAATTATTCCAGTTAGCAATATAACCCGATTTAGGGTTGTACACTTTCGGGTTATTAGCAAAGGGCTGCATGCCTTTCCAGTCCCATTCACCAGTGCCGGGAACGGGGAGTCGAGGGTCATGATTTTCTTGGCGTTCAGGATAATGCCCAGTATGGATATAACCAATATTGCCGTCTTTATCTGCATAATACCAATTAATGGTTAAGGCTTGGTTCTGTGCCTGATTTTGCCATTGTTGCCAATTTTTGGCTTGTGCTTGTTTTACCCATGCCATTAAAGAGGAGACCTCTTTTCCATCCCATGCACGTGCCTTGCTGTACGCGATATTGGCATTATCATCTGTTTTCATGACATTACCGTGCACCGTTCGATAAATATCTAATGTAACGGACGGGGCATCTTTCACATTAATTATCTCTTGGCGGCTGAGCATTTTTTTCCATTGGCCTTGGTGTTGATAATAATCAGGGCGTTGTGGGTCCAATTTTTCTGCAAATATATCAACGCCATCCCCAAAGCCAGCCGTTGATCCCCACGCGATATTGCCATTATGACCAAATAATATGGCGGGATAGGCGAAGGGGGTGTTACCCACTAAGTCGAAACCAGCGCCATGTAAACCAATCCCGTAGGTATAAGCAGGATTAAACCAACCAAATTGTGGGCCGTTTAGCAAAATTGCATTGGCACCATCAGCTTTTGCTTTCCCGACAACCCAGATATTACTTGTTGTTGGATAACCCGCTAAGCCATTTGCACCACTTTGCGCATATTGTTTGGCTATCAATTGACTATTTTGCTGTGTTGTTAATGCGATTAATTTGCCAGAGGCATCTTTAGCAGGACGTTCAAACATCGGCGGCATTAGGCGATAATCACCTATTTGATTCACCTGTGATTGATTGTTTTTATTTTTTGTATCTAGATAAGTGAATTCTTGAGCGTCAATAGTGGTGGGGGCATTAGGATTATTCAGCCAATTTATTTGGTTGAATACCGCTAACCCTTTTTGTTCACCATATTTATCTTTTAAGGCGGTTAATAAGGCTAAATTATCGATTTCACTATTCATATCAGAGAAACGGTTAGCCATGGTACCGACCATAATCATAGCAACATCAAAACTGTTCCATTGAGAGGGGGTAAAACCATAATCCATGAACTGTTTAGGCATGAGTTTATCAGGTGTGGTATTGACTTGTTTTATCCACGCGTTCATGCCATCGGCGTAGCCTCGTAGAATATCTTGTTCTTTTTTGGGAAGGTTGTCTATCTGTTGATGGATAGAATCTGGCCAGTAATTACTGCGGATATCTTTGTCAAAAGCAATGAAATCTTTACCTAGTACTTCCGAAACAGTGCCTTGTGTACTGCGTTTGGCCATTTCCATTTGGAAAAGTCTATCTTGGGCGACGGCATAGCCATAACCATAAAAAAGACTATAAACATCATCTGCATAGATATGTGGAACACCGTAGCTATCACGATCTATCTTTATTTTATTCGGTTCAGCATAGCTGGTGGATGCAAGTGTTGCGAATCCAAAAATAACCATTGCAGATAATATATTATTTTTCTTCATCAGATGAGCCTCCATTTTTTATTGTATTACGAGACTAACAATCACTAATTTGTAAATGAAGGGTTAAATAATGGTTAAATTATTAATATGTGAACTAAGTAGATAAAAAAGGATACATAAAAAATAAAAAAATATTAAAAGTGAATCTAATCACATTAGCTGTAAATTAGCGTTCTGTAGATGAAAGGGGCTTTTTTTTACGGCGATTAATCCACCAAGCATAGAAAATGCCGGATATTGCACCAGCTATATGTGACTCAGTCGAAATATATTGATGAATAGGGAGTAAGCCTGCTGCCATGGCACCAAAATAAAAGAGTACCAATAATGCAATGAGGATATCGACAAGTTGGCGTCTAAAGAAGCCTTGAGCAATCAGTAGTCCCCAAAGCCCAAAAATCCAACCACTTGCACCCACATGGATGGCATAGCGACCAACCAGCCAAACTGCTAATCCGCTGGTAATAATAATAAATGATGAGGCATATACATATTCACGAATAGTTCTATGCATAAGGATTGCACTGAGGATCAGTAAAGGTGGTAGGTTACTCAGTAAATGCCCCCAACTACCATGAATAAAGGGGGCAAGTGGAATACGAATTAAACTATTTACCTCTCGCGGGATAATACCGAAGCGCGTGAGAGCATAACCGGTTAGGCTATTGATTACTTGGATGATAACCAATAGCCCAGCTAAAATAGCGAGTAATTTTAAACGCTGGCTTAGCCATTGCTTCATCATCAGTGCTGGCCTAGTGCTTGTACGCTTTCAACCAGATCGGCGAGTTGGGCAACAACTCGATCACCAACATCGGCATTATCTCCACCAAGTGCTTTATTGCGCATGAAGTCTTTCTTGATTTGTTGCCAACGCGCAGCTTCTTGTTCAGTAAGCCTACCTCTGATCTCGGCTAGTTTGAGTAAATTCTCTTCAGCCCCTGTCGTGAGTAATTGCGCTTCACCTAGGTAGTGATCATCTAATAAACGCTCAAGTTCTTCCTCATTCATAACGGATGAAACTTTTTCAGCTAATTTATTCATGTTGCGATAGCTACCTTGTAGGCGGAAGGCGGGTTCAGTTCGATATTTATCGGATTGCGCAGCACTCGCGATATATTGCTGATTTACTTTAAGCACGATATCCCGCAAGGTGATTAGATGCTTAATCACTGCAACGATCTCACTGATTTCTGCATCTGAATAAGGGTAGTTTAACGCATTGGTGGAGATTGATTTCCCCATAGCCTTATCTACGAGCAGGTAGAGATCATTCAGGTCACGTAAGGCAAGTGGAGCCAATACTGAATTTGAAGTTAAACTGTTTTCAATGTAGCTTAATGCAAAGGCATCATCCATGCCACCAAGGACTTCCCCTAAATTATAGATATCAGCTCGGTTTGCAAGCATATCAGGTATGCGGAACACTTCACCGGATTCTGTATAGGGGTTACCCGCCATAACAACACAGAATTTTTTCCCGCGCATATCATATGTTTTGGTTTTTCCTTTCCAAACCCCTTCAATGCGTCTTGTGCCATCACACAAAGAAATAAATTTCTGTAAGAACTCTGGATGGGTATGCTGAATATCATCAACATACAGCATGACATTATTGCCCATTTCTAAGGCTAAATTGAGTTTTTCTAGCTCTTGTCTTGCGGTTGCATTGGGAGCTTGTTCAGGGTCGAGCGATAACACTTCATGACCTAATGCAGGGCCGTTAATTTTCATGAAAATTAGGCCTAGACGGTCAGCAACATACTCCATGAGTGTCGTTTTTCCGTAGCCCGGCGGGGAGATCATTAAAAGTAGGCCCATCAAGTCGGTACGTTTGCCCTCACCGAGAGCACCGATTTGTTTTGCCATATTGTCGCCGATAATGGGTAAATAGACATCATTAATGAGCTTATTGCGTACAAAAGAGCTTAACGGGCGTGCTTTGAATTCATGCAACTTCAAACGACGACGTTCATCAATAACAATGCGTTGGCGTAGGGCTTGGTACTCACGGAATGCCGGTATAAATTGCTTTCTCTGCTGACGCATGCGACTGAAATAGTTATCTAAGCTCAATGACAGCGTTTGGTTCTCAATCATTGGATGCTCGCCAAGCAAACCACTCACTTTGAAATAGAGATCCGCTTCACTATAACGTGCAGAAGCGACTTTATCTAAGATAATAATGGCGATTGCGCCAGGAATATAAGGCGTGAGATGGGCAAATTCTGAATTTGAGCATAACCCTTTTAACCAATTTTGAATCAAGGCCCAGCGCTGAGCATAGCGATCTGAAAGGTTCTGTTGTGAACGATTAAAATCGATCCACATATGTGCTTCTTCTAATCGACTCTGTAAGGCGACGACTAAGTCACGTGCATATTTACTGTAAACTAACTCGATAGGGGTGCGCGCTAAAGCAAAACTGAGATACTCTGCTGCCTGAGTTTGTTGATAGCTTTCACATGCGATAGGGTGTTCTTGTAGAAAGAGGCTAATATCAGCCTCAATTTCAGCTTGTAAATCCAGTAACGCATCATCATTGTGAAATAATTGCTGAATATTAATCGCTGTTCTGGCACGCTCTGGCCACAGTGCTGGGTAATCATGAGATTGCATTTTTTCCCAGAAAATCGCCGCAATTGCTCGCGATGTTGGGTTATAACGCAGTAAATCGGCACTTTCACCAACCGGAATTAACTTTTTCAAAATCGCTATAGCGTCATGATCATGAATTCCCTTTTCGTAACCTTCTTTATAGCGGGGAGCTGCGAAGTCACGGACAATTTTTTCTAATTTCTCTGGTACAGATAACGCTGACTTGAGACTATTATAGTCGAGTCCATCTTGGCGTTTGCTTGCTGCATAGATAATTGAATAGGCAAGATATTCAGCTCTGTACACATTATCCGATTCAGATTCAAGCATTGCAGTCCAATAAGGCTGCAATTTGGATAACTGTGGATTATCTATCGGTTCTTGGAAATCTGTTCCTGTGAGATACAACCAAAGCTGGTTATCTTTAGGTAAAATGGTTAAATCAAGCTCTTGGGTATTAACGCTAAAGCGATGGCGAGGCCCTAATTTAATGACATTACCGCCATCTTCAAATATATCTGTTTTATCTCTCAGTGTACGAATTGCTTGGTCACGTGCAGCCTTCAATTTAGCATCAATATCGTCAGCCTTGACGTTATCGTTGATTTCTCTCAGCTTTTCAATGATTTCGCGGGTTTTTGCTGCTAATGGATCAGAAGCAAAAAAGGCATTGAGTTCATCTTGTGACAGCAAGCGTGAAGTACGACGCTGTAGACTTTCTAATAAACGCTCTGCTGCGGTTTGTAAATTTTGTGAACGGCGCTGGCGTTCATCCAGTAGCGTTTGCTTGTGTGATTCAAAGGTTTCTAACAACTCTTCGCGTTTAGAGAGAATATCATCGAGAAATTGATCATGATGACTGAATTGGCTTTCTAATTCCTCTAACTGCACTAATAATCGTGACAATTGGTCATCACAACGTTCAGGATCTGTAGAAAGAGAGAGCGCGTTGGTAATACCTTGGCTGAATAAGCGGAATTGTGCGCCGAATTGGGCGACCGTTTCAACACTGCTTTGGGATTTACGTTTTTGTTGTAAGCGAGCGCGAGACTGATTTAATTGAGCATAAATTTGTGAAATAGCATCAATAATATGGGTTTGCTGGGTCACATCGTCAAATTTTAGAGAGGCCATTAAGTTCGATAGCATATCCAAGTCGGCAGACATTTTTTCCATGCCATTCATTGGGATATCTAACTGAGCGCTATTTTGGGCGTTCTCCACCTGTTCTTCAAACGTAGCGAGTTGCGTTTTAAACGGTTGTAGCGCTTTGTCACTGGCTAGGAACGTCGCTGTCGATTGGGAAACATATTGCTGCGCTTCGGTGATTTCCTCTTCCATTTGTGCGAGCTTTGCTAAATCCATATAACGGAATTCGCGTAGAGAAATCAGATGACCACGCTGTGCACTCAGTGCATTTAACCCATCAACAAACTGTTGAATATCATTCCAGCTTTCAGGAAGGGTTAAAGAAATCAACGATTTTTGTCGACTAACCGCTTCGCTCATCGATTTTGCTGATTGCTGGCGGATACTCTCGACTTTTTCATACTCATCTAAGACCAATTCGCTAGTTTGCGTGATCTCTTTGAGTAATTTACCAATACCTAAACACGGTTCGTCATTGAACCAATAATAGATATCCAGCAAGTTTTTGGGCTGCTGGCTCAGTTGTTCGTAACGGGTAACGGAAACTTGATTACCTTCAATTTCTTTGGCGATATGTAAGATTTCTGAAATACCGCGCACAAGGTCAGCATTACCAATGCGACCAAAAAAGCCACTACGTGGAGGTTGTTGATCTGCAAATTCTTCGGAATAAAACGGTGTTTGCCAGACTTGCATAGGATGAACACGAGTGGCTTCATCTCCTTCACCTTCAAATAACACCATTTTTCCATCTTCAAGCATGGCATAACCATGCCCGATCAGCGGAATAGCCAGTTTTCGCTCAATCAAGTTGTAGTTAAATAAGGCAATGCGGCCTTGATTTGGTGAATAGAACACATAGAGAACATCTTCACCATTGGGGGAGCGACGTAAACGGCGAAAGCGCATGCCATCCATGGGTTGGTCAAAGGTTTTGTATTCACCATTTTGTAGATAATAGCCACCAGGGAAAATAATGCCGTGATCTTCAGGTAACTGCACACATGCTTGGCCAATAGCATCAATCCGTTGAACGGTTTGAGTGAGCGTGTTGTAAACGAGATAGCGCCAACTTTCTTCCCGATAAGGTAATATCTTTAATAAGATAAGGCTGCCAGTTTGAGCATATTCAATCTGCGCATCATCGAGGGATTGGTTTTTATCTAAAACCGCTTCTCGATAAATTCCGAGACCATCTTCCGTGTTATTTTCACACTTAATCGTGAGATCACCCCCGATAGTTTCGACGAAGACGGTATCTAAAATATTAATATGTGGAAATCGGCCATTTACCGTATTTTCACGCGTGGTTTTAACCCATTCGAAATCATAGGCTGGAGGTAGTGCGATATCACGTTCACCTCGGTTATCGATATAGTCGATTTTGCTTTTATCACTGGAGATAGACCAGCGGAAGACCCTGACATCGGTGATACGATCGCCAATTTGGAAACTAGCTAACAGTTTTCCATCACGCTCGACGAGCTGTAGCAGTTGGGTATTTTTGTAGTAGGTATATAACTCGGTAAAGTCTTGGGTAAAGCGAGGATCACTCAGGAATGTCCCTTCATAAGGGGCTTCTTCAACATCAAATTCACCGTGGTTATCGATTAGCCGATACAGTGAAAACACATCTTCAATGTGGGTTTCTTTTTTGAGACCTAAGAAGACGTTATAACCAAACAGAAGCCATTCACCGACACGAACAATATCCCTTGCTTGGCAATTGTTTTCTGTGCGAATACGGATACGACCAATAATATCCATTTGGCTTTGGCCGAACTCTTGCAAACGACTGTCATTGAGCTGCACTGCTTTTTGATGAAGCTGTTGCCCTTGCTCGGTGAGGCGTTTGCGTAATATTTCATATGCGCCACCTTGTGCAACCGCGCTATCCAGTATTTCCTGCTCGTGATCTGTTTCCTGAATTGACATGTATCGCTGATTTCCTTGGCTATAACAAAAACACAAGACATATACAGGTGATACTTCAAGCCAATATAAGGTTGATGTATTTGTATTTAGTGGCCCAAGTCACTTAAATGTCTAAGTTCTTGGGCTATCTTTTACATCGACATCAACAACATGACTTGTTACCTAAAGGATATAGTATATGCCTTTGAATTATCATCTTAATTAGAGTTGATTATCGCTTTGGTTTTCAGGTTTTGCTGTGACAGTTTTTACCTGTTGACCTGCACCTTTTGCAGCCATAAACCCATTAATCAGATCTTGAACCTCTGGGTTTTTTAGCAAAGCGGCGATGTCGATTTTTTTATCGTCTTTACGGTTGATCAGCTTTTCGACACTCTCCTTCGCAAAACTGCTTTTATCCATAAAGCCATCAACGGCTTTGCCTAAGCTAAGTGCTTTAGAGAAGGTATTAAAGAAGCTACCATCTCCGCCAACAATTTCGATATTTGTCTTGGTTAAGGCTGCTGCCAGTACATCGGCTTGTTCGCGAGCAATTTCTTTATTTGCGGCAATTGAAGCCATAGATTGTTCAAACTCTTTCTCAAGACGCATACGGAATTCTTCGTGGGCGCGAGCTGTATCACTGAGGTGATCCATAGATTGGAACTTATCCGTCAAGCCATCAGCTTCTGCTTTTAGACGCTGACGAATGACTTCGGCTTGTGCAGCACCTAATTGGCCTTCACCGCGAGCTTGTGCGGCCAGTTTTTCTTCAAGTACTTTTGCATCCGCCAGACCTAATTTCTCTTTCGCATTCGCTTGTTGCTCTTCACCACGCGCTTGCGCTGTTAATTTCTCTTCAAGGATTTTCGCTTCAGCAAAGCCCTGTTGTTGCTCTGCTAGCGCCATCGCCTCCCTCACTTGCGCTTCTGTTAAGCCTTTTTCTTTTAAGCCTCTCGCTTCGGCAAGGAGTTTTTCTGCTGTGATGTTAGCTTGTACTAACCCTTCTTTTTCTTCCGCTTCTGCCGCCGCTTGACGTACTCGTGCTTCGGCTAAGCCTAATGCTGCATGTTCTGCTTCAATCCCTTCTGCTAAGCGTTTTTTGGCTTCTGCTTGTTTTGCTGAGGCTTCAAGCTCGGCTTGAGCCATGGTACTGATCTCTTCAGCTTTGTGTTTAGCACTTGCCTCGTCGGCTTCCGCTTTCTTCACTTGACGTACTAAGGATTCTTCCGCTTCTGCTTGAGCGTTAATGACAGTGACTTGTCTTAAACGATCGGCTTCTGAAATTTCACGAACTTCTTTAATACGCTCTTCTTCTTGAGCAACACTTTTTTCTACCACCACACGTTCGCGAATGACATTAGAAATATTTTTGCGTTCTTCTTCTAATGCTTTTTCTTTTTCAATGCGTTGTAGTTCAACTTCACGTTCGCGAGCAACAATTTCGAGGTCACGAGCGCGTTTGACTCGCTCTTCTTCGATAGTGACAGCACGGGTACGGTTTTGTTGAGCAACTTCAACTTCACGCATACGGTTTTCTTCACGGATTTCAATTTCTTGTTGAGTTTGAATCCGTGCTTGTTCTGCTTTTAAGCGTTCTTCTTCTTGTACACGTAATGTTTCAGCTTGTTCACGCGCTCGAATATTTTCAATTTCACGTTTTTGACGGGCTTCTGCATCGGCTTGTTGACGCTCAAGTGCTAAGCTAGCTTCGCGGGTTTCCACATTTTTCTTTTGAATTGCCAGTTCTTGGTCACGTTCTTTCTGGTTCGTTTCAATATTATGGATTGCGGTAATTTCAGTGATTTTACGAATACCTTCGGAGTCGAAAATATTATTTGGATCGAGCGCTGCTTTTGGTGTTTGCTCTAAATAGTCGATGGCAACGTCTTCAAGCGCATAGCCATTGAGATCTTTACCGATAACATCAACAATACGATCACGGAAGTTTTGTCTATCTTCAAAAAGTTTAGACAGCTCAAACTGCTTACCAACCGTTTTGAGTGCTTCTGAGAATTTAGCACTAAATAAGGTGCTTACGGCTTGATGGTCAGAAGCACGGTCAACACCAATCGCCTTAGCGACTTTAAGTACATCTTCCGTTGTTTCATTTACACGTAAATAAAAGGCAACGGTAATATCAGCACGTAAATTATCTTGGCAAATCAAGCCATCTTTCCCACGGCGATCCACTTCTAAAGTTAAGAGAGATATTCTCATAAACTCTTTTTTGTAGATAACGGGGTAAACTAAAGCACCAGTAAAGTGAACTTTTGGCTGTGACGACATGTCGTTAACAATCAGCGCTGTTCCTTGTGGAACTTTGATATAGAAGGCTTTAAATAGCCCAAAAAATCCAAGTATGACTACGATGATGCCCCCGACAATGGTCAAAAAGGGCATTAGTTCAGCCAATTCCATATTTTCTCTCCATGGGTTTCGATAATGTCGTCGTTAACTAATTACAGTATTGTTGATTATTAGCGGCGGAATTCTTCTTCAGTCACCACATCATAAGTGTGTGACTCAGCGTCATAGCGAATAATGACAACGCGGTCACCGCGCTTTATGTTTTCGGTTGAAGCGGCGCGAATTTGTAAGATCAAACCGGCACCACCATCTTCTAAAATAGCCTCTCCTCGATGCTCAGTTACATCACCGGAACGTACTGTTGCAAACTTGCCTATCAATTGGCTTACGCTTTTTGGGGAAGAGGATTTAGCTAATTTTTCACGTAATGGTTTTAGACATAAGGCAGTAAGATGAATTGAAATAAAGGCCGTGACCAATAACACGACGAAACCCACGAGGTAGCGTAGCAGGGTAATATCAATAAATCGGATAAACCAATGAACACTAAAATAGCTCAGTAGCCAACCAAATAGTGTAAATAGAGTGAGAATAATGGTGACTGGAATGCCTGCTAGCCCTAATTTTGTCAGCCATCCTGCAAAGCCTGTGGCATCAAAACCTCCGCTATCTACCGATGTATCGACATTAAATAAATCAATATCTAACAACCCAAAAGCAGCACAAACCCAATAAAACATGACAATAATCAGTAACCCGCTAAAAAGAACAGCGGGGAAGGCCAGACAGTTTTGTAGAAACAAACTCATAGTTGTTCTCGCTATAATATTTAGAGTTGTAACTTGGTGATGACTATAACCTTTAATTTGATCATATTAGATTTAATGATTATCAATATAGGACTAGTCTTTATTATCTGGCTGATTTTTATGAGTTATTCATGAAATATTTTCAATTTCATTAATGACTGATAAAAACAGGCTAGATAACGGTTATTTTGCCATTAATTGTTAATAAAAGATAATGAATCATAACAGCAATGTGTAAGATTATATTATAATTTATTGAAGCGGTAAGATTAAAAGAGTCTGAAAAATTAATTAATACAATAATGTTATTTTTTTGATTATATTTTTTCTAGCGATAAACAATGAAATGATTATTAAAAGGAAAAAAGTGAGATTAGCGGTGTGCTATGGACTCAAAAAACCAGTAAGCCGATCCATTTTCATGGTTAACTAGACGTTCGCCAATTCACATCAAGCATTGCTATTTTTACCTACAATTTGCCAATAGACCGATGGCGATCTTTCACTTAATTCGTATTATGAAAATAGTTTACCTATACGCCGCTATCAGTAGGTCATCACTGGGTCAGACTTACTTGATATCTCTGACATCTTCTATCGGAGTATCGTTGATAAAATAGCGATAAATGGCTGAACGATGAAAAAACGCCTCGTTCAGCCAAAATATCACTAACATCGGTATAGCTCTGAGATATTGAATCATCGTTACGTATACACCAAAAGGTGATAGAGGGCGCAAAATACTTCCATTTGAAATCATTCAGTGACATGGTTATTCTCCTCAGTAATGAGCAATAACGTCACATTAATGCACTTTTGCAATAAACTCCGTTGATCCCTAAATCTTAAAGTGACAATCTTAATTCCTTCACTTTTACAAATGATGCTTCGGTTTGCACTTTAACAACTGACATCGAATTATATTGTTCATAGTTGTATGGTTGTATACTTATGCTAAAGATATTATTTAGCGTTTTATAATCCGACAATAATCCAAATAGATAGACTTGAAAGTTGACTTCAATATTAAAAAAGCCAATCACATCATTTTTAAATTCATTTAGTTCGCTAATTTCAGGATCTCCAAAGAAAACTTCAGGTGTTGACATGATGTCTTCTAGAGTATGAACACAGTCTTTCAGGACACTTATTTGTAACAATAGACCATTAATGACATTAGATGAATCAAGTTGCATTTTAGATAATGATTCACGAGAACTCGATATGTCATTCATATTTATAAAATTGGATATTGATTTAAGTTCGTTAATCCAATTTTGGATTTGAGCTGATGAAAGCTCAATAATTTTTTCACATATAAGCATTGAGTTATTAATTGAGACAATTATTTTTTGGGCATAGAAGGGCAAGTTCCATTGTGCATTATTGTACTTGCCTATTATACCTAGATAATTAAACATTAGGCTTTTATAACTTAAAATGTTCATGTTTTTCACCATATGATTGAGTTAATTTTACTTCATGTTATTAACTTCCACTGCTATTTTCAGTGCTTACTTTTAATTAACATTAATTAAATCATAAGTATACTTTGTGGGGTTAATGACATATTCAATACCACTCATTTGTGATTTAATTATATCAGTATCTTTTAAGACGATCTTAACTTGGTTATTCGCACTTGATAAGAATAACTCTCTAACCTTATCACCACTGATAATCCCCATATTTAGATCATTAATAAGGCTCTCTATATCATTAGAGAGAAAACCCCATGCATTTGACATATCAAGTGAAGATTGAGCTGCTTGTGATATACACACTGCCAGTTGTGCATTTCCAGCTGAACATGCTTGAGCGACTCTAACCTCATTTTTCAAATTAGCATCCTCAACTAATAAGATCTCTTTTAATTTAAGGTCACCCTTAAGTTTTAATGTGGCACCTGTAATACCAGCAACACCCGTTGCTATTGCCACTCCCCCGCCTATCACCATGGTAATTGTTGCGCCTCCGGTAAAAAAGGAACTTGCAATCCCGACAACAATCGATATAAGCCCTCCCACAATACTTATCGCACCAAGTGTTATACCTACCTCATCAACAGCTATTTGTGTTTGTATATCGATTAATTTATTTCTATTTTGAGCTAGCGCACCGTTATCACCCAGTATAGCGGCGTTTAATTTATCAACAACACTATAGAAGCTCGATACACTATTATCTAACTTATGACTAAATTGTGACAAAAGCGTGCTAGTGATATGCGCCTCACTTGCATATGTTTTTGATTGATCTCTAATCGCACTTAAAATATTTAGCCAATCAGAAATACTTGTTCCCGCTGGAACTTGGGTTGCTATTGAATTATGCATGGTATAGTAAGCACTAATGCTAGAAATATTACTAATTATCATTGGTTGTATAGTATCAAGATAATAATTTGAATTTTCTTTTGCTATGCCTAATGCAGAATTGACATCTTGCTGTAAGTTAATTAATGATGGATTATTAGTGAAATTAACAAATGGCTGTTGCAGAACGGATCGGCAACTACTTTGTACAATCAAGTCAGAGCTGGATTGTTTTTTATTTGCATTATTGATGACTAAAGGTGATTGACTAAAGTTCATGATATACCTCATTGATTAAATGTGATGCTTTATTTCATATGATTTAATTAATCAGATGAAACAGAAAGCTTATTTAAATAATATCGGCGTTATCTTTTGCCATTATAATCACAGTCACTAATCAATTGATATTTTGAAAATATATGATAAGTGATGTTCTGTATTTAAAGATTAAAAGGACTGGTTTATCTGATAACCGATAAGTTCTGCTAAGGCCACTAATAATTTTAATGAGCCCTAGCAATAATAAACATATAGTTCATATTTAATTTAATCATGAATTATAATTATTTTTTTGTGATGAAGTTGGCAAAAAACTTAACAATCATTTATTCATGGTTATTTTGCTTTATTTATAATTCAAAATGAGTAAGAGACGGTCGTGTGTTCTAATCAAACAATTAATAAAATAGTGATGTAGTTAGTCATGTTTTATTGTTTAATCGTTAGGGCATTTTAAATGGTTGTTCCCTCATATGTGGATGATAACGCCTCTTTTTTATTAATATAACGGACTAT
This sequence comes from Providencia sp. PROV080, assembly GCF_033688105.1. Classification (NCBI taxonomy): domain Bacteria; kingdom Pseudomonadati; phylum Pseudomonadota; class Gammaproteobacteria; order Enterobacterales; family Morganellaceae; genus Providencia; species Providencia sp. PROV080. The sequence continues at coordinate 15,977 of NZ_CP096346.1, read as the reverse complement.
TATCAATTTATTAAATGGCGATGACTTATGGCGTTATTTGATTATTTAAGCTAAATTTCGCCTGATTAAAAATGAGGCGATATTATAATTAACTGTATGTTTAAGTTATTCATAGGGATTAACGTCAACGAACTCAATCATTAATTTAAATTTATTTATTGGGATTAAAACGAAAAAACACCAATAAAAACAGTATGTAACATTAATGTTTGAGGTTTAATTAAAAACCAATACATCATTTTTAACGGTGACAATAATCAATTGATAAAGAAGATGAGATTGCCATTAATGAATATTTAATCAATCTATCTATTGATAGATTTGGAATATTTGTCTAGGCGCTGTTAAAAATAACAAGGCCAAATGTGAATGGGTGAATCTCTTTTTGAACATTAAAATGGGGTGTTTTACGGTATTCTGGTTCCCGATCCCGCTATTTAAAAAACTGAAACAACGAAAAGAGACACGATGTATTTAGCGCTGCTTCAGTTTTTTTAGTATAAGAAAAATAGTCTATTTTTGAATGTCATTAATCGCGTAAGTTTAAACAAGCAGCGCCTCTTGCTCCCCCTGAATCGCCATATCGCGCCTTTTCAATCGCAGGCAGATTAGCGATGCCATATAAGTATTGTGGAAGTACATCGGGTAATAACTGATAAATACCATCAAATTGAGATAAGCCACCACCAATCACGACTAAATCAGGATCAAGAACCGTTAATACTTGGCCTAAAAACATACCTAATAGATCAATATAACGTTCAACATGCTGTTTAGCGGCAACATCACCTTGCTGATAAAGCTGAATGATTTCGATGGCTGATTTTTTTTCACCAGTAAAAGAAGCATAAATTCGCTCAAAACCTGGGCCGGACAAATAGGTTTCAAAGCAAGCCTTCTTTCCACAACCACAAGTTATTTCAGGAACACTATCACCGAGGCGTCGAGCGCCTTGCAGTGAAATATTCATATGACCAATTTCACCTGCAATACCATTTTTTCCTGAAAGTACTTTACCTTGCGTAACGAAACCACCACCAACACCGGTGCCTAATATTAGGCCGAGTACGGTAGGATAACGAGTGAAATCGGGGGCCCAAGCTTCTGAAAGTGCAAAGCAGTTAGCATCATTTTCGACTTTGACTGGGCGCTGTAAGGTATTCGCTAAGTCCTGTATCAAAGGTTGGTACTGCGCTGCGGGAACGTTAGTGGTAAACACCGTTCCTTTGGCATGATTCACAATACCTGGCACGCCGACGCCTATTTTTCCATGACAAGCAAATTTTGCATCGGCCTCTTCAGTAAGACTTTGGAAGACATGTAAAAGAGCTTGATAATCTTCTTTAGGTGTCGGCACACGTTTTTGCCAAATAGGATTGAGTGACTCATCAAACACAGCAAGTTCAATTTTAGTACCGCCCATATCAAAGCCGTAATACATTTTGTTATCCCTTTGTGGTTAATTCATCATTAATACTACTGTATCTATTTGATAAATAATAAATGAATAGTGTGTGTTTGCCTAATTATACAAAAGTTCTTGATAGGGGGAATTAGCGTTTTGATCTTTATTTTTTACGGGGATTGAAATGCTAGGTGCGATGGATATGCTCATTTCTCTACGGTGAATGTGGAAGAGGCGTGTTCGAATCCGCCGTTTTCTCGCTTACCCATCAATGATGTTCTTCTTGTATGGACATACGTCATCACCAATAAGCCAAAAAGAACGATTTCTCTCGATTGAACTTTATTTGTTGTTAGCTGAATAACTTCATATTCTCCGTCGGTAACCCTATTAAGCAACTCACTGCTGCATTAACAGGATAAATACTCAATATGCAAAATAAAGAAGACGGTTTATCTGTGGCTATTTTCTAACGAAAACAAGTAGTTGATTCGTTGATGCGTTTTCTTTTTCACAAAAAGGTTGCATCATCATTTTAAATTTAATATTGTTATATTATAACATAACAAATGGTGTATTAAGATGAAAGACGGTATCCATCCACAATATCGAACTGTTGTATTTCACGACACAAGTGCTGATGCCTATTTTAAAGTAGGTTCGACGATTAAAACGGAAAAAGTCATTGAATTTGAAGGAGAAACCTATCCTTATGTCACGCTGGATGTCTCTTCACAATCACATCCGTTTTATACAGGTAAACAAAAAATGATTTCACAAGAAGGGAAAACGGCACAGTTCCAAAAACGTTTTGCTCGCTTCTTGTCAAAAGAGGAAAAATAATCATGAAGGTGTTGAGTTCATTAAAAACGGCGAAACAGCGCCATCCTGATTGTCAAATCGTACGTCGACGTGGCCGTGTCTATGTTATTTGTAAAACCAACCCACGTTTTAAAGCTGTCCAAGGTTGTAAGAAAAAACGCTGATTTGCCTTAAATGCCAGGGATGTTCACAACGGAATAAATCATCAATACGTTAATAAATTGGCGTAAAAGTCGATGGGAAATTTGAATAATGTGTTTATGGAAGAACAGTGAGTGGCTATTGAACTTGCTTCCGTTTTCCTGAACCATCGCGCAGTCCTGTGCCGCGATGGTTATTTTTTATCGATTAAAGGGGCTATATTGACTCTATCGTTGCAGTTTTCAAACTTGATTGGGCTGATATTCTTAGTAATATCATACTGATAAGACCTGCCGCTAATAAAATGATCAACAGCATATGCATGGACTGTACGCCAATCCAACCCATAATCCAGATATAAAGAGAAGCAAAGCTCAGTTGTGAAATACCGAGAATAGAACTGGCGATACCCGCTTTCCTTGAATAGGGTGAGAGCGCTTGGCTCATAATAATGCCAAATAACATTGAAAAGCCTACACCGCAAAAACCAAACACAACAAATAGCAGCGCAATATGTTCAATGCCTGATAAGTAGGACAGCAAAATCAGCGCATTGACTAAAAATAAACTGAGGGCAGTATAAATAAGAGATTGGCTCTTAAATAAAGAAATCAGCTTTGGCATGGAAAATGATGTTGCCATGCTCAGCATCGCCAGTAGTGTCATTGCCGTAGAAAATTGCCCCGTTGTAAAGCCTAAGTTACCCATCAAAATGATTGGGGAGACATTAACATAGGTTAAAATCACCGCAATACCGAAACAGGAAATGATCAAGCGAGTCAAAAAGAAGCTATTAAGAAAACGTTCCTCTGTGGCGGAGGTTGCTAGCGTGTCATTGTGCTGATTTTTATTGATGACCGGTTTGGTTTCTTTGATACCGATAAGGCAAAACAAAATACTGACGACCGCGTAGGCAGCCATAAAGTAAAACATCACTGACCAGTGGTAAAAGAGTAAAATGGCAAAACCGATAACAGGGGCAAGTACTGGCGCAATGCAAGTAATCCCATTCATCATCGCGAGTACCTTAGTACGTACTCTTGCCGATAATACATCGCGTAATATGGCGAAGGTGACTACATAGCAGAATCCCGCCCCAATTCCCTGTAAAAAACGAGCAATCAAAAAGAAATTAGCGGTAGTGGATGTGCCAGCCATGATGGATGAGGCCGCAAATATCATGGCACCCACCAGAACAACAGGTTTACGCCCAATATGATCGGCGCACCAGCCAGCAATTAACATTGTTGATGCCATCCCCGCGAGATAAATAGAGAAGGCCATATGCAACTGGCTTTCAGTTGCTTGTAGGTCTGCGGCGATGAGCGGAATACCTGTTAGATGCAGGTCGACACCTAAAGGATAAATTAACACTATCCAGAAACTAAAAAGAACATATTTGATCATAGGGCAAAGAGTATCCTGAGAAAAGCAGGTGGGGATTTTAATCAAAAGTGATCATTCATGATATTAATTAATAACAAAAAAGCATTTTTTATTGTTGTTTTGGAAAGAAAAGGCGACTCAATAGCCGGTTTTTTCGGTAGCAGACGGGCATATGGATAACGATTTAGAGCCAGTAAAGTAGAAGGTAAGTCAAATATTGAGTTTAGTGAGTCGTTCTAAGCCTGGCCGTATGGCAAGTATATTAGCGATATTACTAATCTTCTTATTATTAGTGAATAATTTCACTTGCACACTGGTTCATATTTTGTCAGCTTTAATGTACCTAATGAATTTCTAATTTCTGTGAATAAAGAAAGAAGGGATACAGGGGATCTCGAAATTTATTTGGGTAAAAATGTTTAAATGGACAGGGTGAACACAATGAAAAATGTAGGATTTGTCGGCTGGCGGGGCATGGTCGGTTCAGTTTTAATGCAAAGAATGGTAGAAGAAGGTGATTTTAACGCAATTCATCCTGTATTTTTTACCACTTCTCAGCATGGTGCAGAAGCTCCAGCGTATGGCGGTCATCGCGGTACACTACAAGATGCCAATGATATTGATGCATTAAAAGCGTTAGATATCATTATTAGTTGTCAAGGCGGTGATTATACCAATGATATCTATCCTAAATTGCGCGCGGCAGGTTGGGATGGCTATTGGATTGATGCTGCTTCAGCATTACGTATGAAAGATGATGCGATCATCATTCTTGATCCGGTCAACCAACAACATATCCAAGACGGTTTGAATAAAGGGATCAAAACCTTTGTTGGCGGTAACTGTACCGTCAGTCTAATGCTCATGTCATTAGGCGGCTTATTTACTCATAATTTAGTTGAATGGGCTTCTGTAGCAACTTATCAAGCCGCGTCAGGTGCTGGTGCACGTAACATGCGCGAATTATTGATACAAATGGGCGCTTTGCATACTCAAGTTGCTAAAGAGCTACAAGACCCAGCATCCGCTATCTTAGATATCGAGAAAAAAGTGACAGACTTTACACGCAGCGGCGCGATGCCAGCCGATGCGTTTGGGGTACCTTTAGCCGGTAGTTTGATCCCATGGATTGATAAAGCACTCGAAAATGGCCAAAGCCGCGAAGAATGGAAAGGCCAAGCAGAAACCAATAAAATTTTGGCGACAGGTAACAATATTATTCCTGTTGATGGGCTTTGTGTTCGTGTTGGTGCACTGCGTTGCCATAGCCAAGCATTCACACTAAAACTCAAAAAAGATATTGCACTTAATGAGATTGAGCAGCTACTGGCATCGCATAATGAGTGGGTCAAAGTCGTCCCTAATGATCGTGAAATCACTATGCGTGAACTTACCCCAGCGGCGGTAACAGGTACATTAAGTACACCTGTTGGTCGTCTTCGTAAATTGAATATGGGGCCTGAATACCTGTCAGCCTTCACTGTTGGTGACCAACTATTGTGGGGAGCAGCAGAGCCACTGCGTCGTATGTTAAATATTTTGCTGTAAATGCATTCAATTATCGCTGCACCTGAAACCTCAGCGTTGAGGTGCAGCTAGCTTATCTTTTCCGCAGATAATTTATTTAAATAGCGGTGTAACAACACCACTCTATTTGAATTTTCGTTGCGTTGTAATCGCTGCATAATGCGTTCGATATTGTATGGGGTTATTTTGTCGTGTTGTAGACGAAATACTAATACATTTAATGCGCGTTTTTTCGATGGATTATGTGAAAACTGCTTATATAGCATTAATAAAACTAACCAAATGCCATGTCTTATTTCGAAAAACTCAAGGGTCGACTTAAAGGGAAACTCACTTTTTTTGGCGAGTGCTAATCCATTTAATAAACGGTGCATTATTCGAGTCGTTGACGGCTTATTACCCTGAGCAAGTTGTAAAATACCCTGCTTAAATTGCCGATGTGCGAGCCTGAGTAGGTGCTGGTATCGTTTTTGCGGATTAGTAGGGTAGATCCACATAAACGCCGCCATAGCAACCAGAGGGCCGCAAACAATGGCTATTGCATTCCCGATACTTGTTGGTAACGAGAGAGAAAATGGGTAGCTTGGTTGCAGTAAAATCAATGACACCATGATGTAGTCAAAAGCGATAAAAATCAGTCGACTGTGAGCAAAAACTAAAATACCGCTAACGATAACAGGGATAATGAATAAGGCCATCTGCCACGATGAATTTGCAAAGGGCCATAGGAACCAAGTACAGAGTAATGCCGCAACAGCACCTAAAAATTGCCCCATAAAGACATTTTTCATAAACCTATCAGGGTAATCGAATGAGGCAAATATGGTTAACATCACGGAGAGCCCTAGAGTGAGATAAGCGAGTGTTTGCCATTGCGTAAGTGACCAAAGTACCCCAACCACTCCAATGGTGATAAATGAACGCGTGAAGGCATGCCATGCCGATATTTTGTCTTGATGTAGTTTTAACTTATCGATGCGGCTAACTCTTTTGATGGATGTGCCTTTAATGGCGTAATAAAGCGTGATTAAAAGACTTTTTAATGGACCGTTAGGGCAAAGGAACAGTAAATGTTTCCATTCTTTTTCTGAAGGCTCATGTTCAGGAAAAGGGAATGCTGCAATGGATCTAAATTGGGCGAGATGAAGTAATATTTGGCTTTGTGCTATTAATCGTTGTCGAGCCTGAACCACCTGTTTTCGATGGTAACGCCAACCAATACGATTTGCTTCAAGCAACTCATCATAACTGGCAATTTGTTGCCATAACGTGTCAATATCCTCTTGTTTAACCGACTCTTTTTTATTTAATGCATGATGCAAAACGGCATAAAATCGTTGGTCAATTTGATTTTTTAGCACGGTTGCTGGTGCTTGATCTCGCTTAGGGGTAAACAGGTAATTAAAAATAACGGCAGATAGCACACCGACCAGGATTGTCCAAAATCTATCCCATGCGACCATAAAAATATTATTGGTATCATGTACGCTAAGCATACTCACCATGACGGCTGAATAGCCTGCAAGTAGCGTACCATAGGCAACGAATCCTTTTTGTAATTGGCCAATGCCACTACATACGCCTAACCAGACGGCAAGGCCAAGGATAAACAAGAGGGGATGAAGCATATGCAGATAAATAAGCAATACGCCCGCGAGTACACCACTGACGGTGCCAGCAAAACGCCACCAACTCTTTTCGAGTAGGTTTTCACGCCAAGGTTGCGCCGATGCCCATACTGTCATTGCCGCCCACTGCGGATGAACGAGCTGAAAATATTGTGCGATAAATAGCGCAATAATGGAGGCACAAGCCGTAATTGTGGCAAAACGTAAACGATCTGGGCTAAACCCTAAACGCTGCAATAAGGCATTATTATGTGACATAAAGTATTGAATATGAGTAATATCTGCGTGTGAACAATAAGATTAGTTGATAATATCAACTAAATGGATAGCGAATTATCAACTAAATAGTTGACAAAATCAACTAATGAGGTGTTTATGCGTACAGACCAAGCTCGTGTTTTTGGGATCATCAGTCGTGCGGCTCACCGTTATATGAAATGGATGGGGGAGCCTTATGGGCTTAATGCCATCGAGTGTTTGATGTTACTTCATATTCAACAATATGATGAATCTACGCTTGAGCAAATATCGCGAGCGATGGTGATTGATAAGTCAGTCACCACGCGAGGGATCAGCAAGTTTCTCGAACAAAAGTGGGTGGAAAAGAAAAATAGTGATGTTGATAAACGTGCGTATCATATTTCGTTGACCCTTTTGGGAAACAAAGTGGTCGATGAGTTAAATCACAAATTAAACAAATGGAATGATTACTTGGCGGCTGATTTAACCGAGCAAAATGCACAACAGTTATTTGGCTTTTTAGACAGCCTAGCGAAGAATGCCGTAGAAATGACAGTTAAAGATTTTCCCGAACGATTCGGTGAAGATTAAGCACAATCACTCCCCCATGACATCACAGGGAGTGATTTATGTTTATTGTGGAGAGGATAACTCAGATGGTAATGTTTTCAAATTCAATAGATTACGATTTCCATCGATCATATTGATCTCTTTTTGTGGTTGGTAGCATTGGCGTAAGGGGGATAAACAGGCTTTCGCCGCTTTTTGTTGTATGCCTAACCAATCACTCATTAGCCAATAATTATTCGCTGTTGAGTATGGTTGATGTAGAACCTGCTCATTTAATTCAGGCCTAGTGGCATTGGGGCTGTACCATATAAATAGCGGAATTTCATAAGCTTCTCTGCGCGGGCTATTGACGCCATGGTGATAGTGTATTTGATTATCGCTATCTAACCGTTGTAAAGCGTGGTCAGAAAAATACATCACCGAAGCCGATTTTCCTTCCAGCTGCTGTAGAATTTTATCGATAAATTTATCGGTATAGGCGATAGAGCTGTCATAACAATTATCATCCTCTTGCTCACTGAATGCCTGATATTCTTCTTCAGGGAAGCGGTTACAGGATGGCTCATGGCTACCATAGGTGTGTAGTACTATCAGTTTTTTCTTTTTAGAATCATCCAGCTCAGTGTTTATCGCGTGCTCAACATAATCCAAAATTTCTTCATCGTAACCGACGAATTCATTCCATTTTTTGTGTTTGGCCATACTGGCAATGGAAGAAATGACACTGGTTTTTTTATTTGTCTTACCTTGATTACTAATCCAATAGGTTTCAAAACCAGCATGGTTAGCTAAGGCAATAATGTTATCTGCATAATGTTGCTTATCTTGCATTTGCGAAAAACTGATATTAGAAAGCGATACAGGAACCGATAAGATGGTGACTGGTGCAGGGGAGTAGGCTTGTTGAAACACTAACATTTGTTGTTTACGTCGATTGAGGTTCGGCGTGGTGTCGTATTCATAACCATAAAGGCTAAGGTGGTCACGACGTACTGATTCACCAATGATGAGCACATAAATATCGGCATCAGGTTGTTTTTTATCATATTGATATTTAACGACATGGCTAGATATTTTTCTAATACCTCGATTTTCATAGAGATTCCTAATCAGTGCCGAGGCGTTATAAAAAGGCGTATGGGAGAGGTATTGCTCCCCTAACAGTAGGTAGCTATCTTGTTTTGCGAATAATGCAGAATAATAGGCGGGAACTGCCGCAAGATAGACGCAGAATAGGCCAAAACTAGCTAAAGTGACCTTACGATTAAGGTATTTAGCACACTTATGAATACTGAGAAAATAAACAGTAAACACAACAAGATAAAACAGTACGTAGTATTTATTGTAGGAAAGCATACCGACTGTTTCACTGCTATTTGTATTGATAAAGGTTTCGGCTATTGATGAGGAAAAGCGGATGTCATGTTTTTGGTAAAAGAAAAAAGAAACCGAGAGATTGAGCGCCCATAAAAAGGCAACAAACACGGTGGCAATTTTACCCACTAGCGTTTTATAGTTCCCTGCGCACAGTAACATAATTAGGGTGCCAGTTACCGTAATAGCTAGCTTGGAAAGTAAACTAATATCACCACTCAATAATGCAGGGATAGCGGAGATCAGTAAAAAATAAACTAAAATGATAAATAAACGCATAATAATAATAGTGTTCTAGATACCTTGCTTAATAAAAATTCCAATAGGTATTACTTTTAGTTAATTAGGTATGTGTTAAGCGTTTATAACATAAAAAATGCGTGTGTAATTAATATTGAGGGGGTAAAAAACTGTAAACTAGCGTTATGTTAAGTCATAAAAAAAGAAAACCCCATGTTTTTACACGAGGTTTTCTGTTTTATAACATTTTTTATCGGCGGTAATTAAATATCAATATTCGCCGCTTTCAGAGCATTCTCTTCGATAAAGGCACGGCGTGGCTCAACAGCATCGCCCATTAATGTGGTAAACAGCAAGTCAGTGGCAATCGCATCTTTTACGGTCACACGCATCATACGGCGTGTATTTGGATCCATGGTTGTTTCCCACAGTTGCTCTGGGTTCATCTCACCAAGACCTTTATAGCGCTGTACAGAAAGTCCACGGCGAGATTCACGACTCAACCATGCTAATGCTTCTTCAAAGTTGTTGATATTCTGACGACGTTCGCCACGCTCGATGTAAGCGCCTTCTTCTACTAAATCGGCGATCATATCACCTAAATGCGTGATACGACGGTACTCACTGCCATGAACAAAGTCAAAGTCCAGATTATAGTCGGTATCGACACCGTGGGTGCGAATACGAATAGTCGGTTCAAACAACTGGCGTTCACGATTTTCTTTAATGAAATAGCTATAAGTACTACCAAGCTGTTCATTTTCTTCTAAACGTTGAACTAATGTTTTCGCCCACTCTTCAACTTGTTCTTTGTTTTTCAGCGCATCTTCTGTCAATGTTGAGTGATATACCAAACTATTCAGCAGAGCTTGTGGATAGAGGCGTTCAAGGCGGCGGATAATTTTATGCGCGGCATTGTATTCAACCACCAGTTTTTCTAGCTCTTCACCCTTCATTGCCGGTGCATCAGCACTTAAATGTAGAGCAGCACCATCAAGCGCAATCGAAATCAGGTACTCATCCATCGCTTCATCGTCTTTGATATACTGCTCTTGTTTGCCTTTCTTCACTTTATACAGTGGTGGCTGAGCGATATAAACATGACCGCGTTCAACAATCTCAGGCATTTGACGATAGAAGAAGGTTAATAACAGGGTACGTATGTGTGAACCATCAACGTCAGCATCCGTCATAATGATGATGCTGTGATAGCGTAGTTTATCTGGGTTGTATTCGTCACGACCAATACCACAACCTAATGCAGTGATTAGCGTAGCCACTTCTTGTGAAGACAACATCTTATCAAAACGCGCTTTTTCGACGTTCAGAATTTTACCTTTCAGAGGTAAAATCGCTTGGTTCTTACGGTTACGGCCTTGTTTTGCAGAGCCGCCCGCTGAGTCCCCTTCCACAAGGTAAAGTTCAGAAAGTGCAGGGTCACGTTCTTGGCAGTCTGCCAATTTACCCGGTAAACCCGCTAAATCTAATGCGCCTTTACGGCGAGTCATTTCACGTGCTTTACGAGCAGCTTCGCGAGCACGGGCCGCATCAATGATTTTACCCACAACGATTTTGGCATCATTTGGATTTTCCAAAAGATATTCGACAAAACGTTCGTTCATCATCGTTTCAACAGCGGTTTTAACTTCTGAAGAGACGAGTTTTTCTTTTGTTTGTGATGAGAACTTAGGATCAGGCACTTTTACAGAGATAACCGCGATCAAGCCTTCACGAGCATCATCACCCGTTGCACTGACTTTGGCTTTTTTCTGATAGCCTTCTTTATCCATATAGTTGTTCAGCGTACGTGTCATTGAAGCACGGAAGCCTGCAAGGTGAGTACCACCATCACGCTGAGGAATGTTGTTGGTGTAGCAATAAACATTCTCTTGGAAACCATCATTCCACTGCATGGCAATTTCAACACCAATGCCGTCTTTTTCAGTCGAGAAATAAAATACGGATGGGTGAATAGGGGTTTTGTTGCGGCTTAAATATTCAACAAAAGCTTTGATACCGCCTTCATAGTGGAAATGATCTTCTTTGCCATCACGTTTATCAATGAGTTTGATTGATACACCTGAGTTTAAGAATGATAGCTCACGCAGACGTTTCGCTAAAACATCGTATTCAAATTCAGTGACACCTTTAAAGGTATCCATACTTGGCCAGAAACGGACACGTGTTCCGGTTTGCTCCGTTTCACCAACCACGGTTAATGGGCCTTGTGGCTCACCATGGCTATAGGTTTGTTCGTGAACTTTACCATCACGGCGGATAGTCAGCTCTAATTTTTCGGATAAGGCGTTAACAACAGAAACCCCAACCCCGTGCAGACCGCCGGAGACTTTATAGGAGTTATCGTCAAATTTCCCGCCTGCATGCAGAACTGTCATGATAACTTCTGCTGCTGATACTCCCTCTTCCTCATGGATACCTGTTGGAATACCACGACCATCATCTTGAACAGAGACAGAGTTATCAGCATGGATTGTGATCACGATGTCGTCACAAAAGCCGGCGAGGGCTTCGTCGATAGCGTTGTCGACAACCTCGAAGACCATGTGATGAAGACCTGTACCATCGTCGGTATCACCGATATACATGCCTGGGCGCTTACGCACGGCATCCAGCCCTTTTAATACCTTGATACTTGAGGAGTCATATGTATTCGACATCAACGTTTCCCGCTATATTTATTCCTGTGGTTTAACTTCTATTTTGCCACGTTCTACGCTAAACATCTTGCTATTTACATCAATCATGTCTTTAACTTGCTCAGGTGTTATTGCGCTAACAAATACCTGAGCTTGCGTAGCCTTGAGTCGAGCCGCTAATAATTGACGACGGCCCGAATCAAGTTCCGAGGCAAAATCATCCAGTAGATACAGGCATCTTTGCCCGTTCTGTCGGGTGAAAAACTCACCCTGCGCTAACCTTAATGCGCACATTAAAAGTTTTATCTGACCGCGTGAAAGCATATCTTCCACAGGGGTTCCATTTGCCCTGATCCGTAAATCTGCTTTATGTGGCCCTGACGCGGTATAGGTTAACGCTTTATCGCGCTCAAATTGGCGCTCTAATAGCTCTGAATAATCGGTTTCTTTATCCCAACCGCGTTGAAAAGAGACCGATAAAACAAATTCAGGCAAAAACTGTTGGCAAGTTTGCTCAATATTCTCCGCAATACCTGCAATATATTCATCCCGCCATCGGCTAATTTGCTCTGCAAGGGGAGCTAACTGCTTATCCCAATGGCGTATTTGTTCATAATGGCTAACTTGCCGTAAAGCGGCATTACGTTGTTTTAATAATCGTTTTAAGTCTGACCAAACGGAAAAAAACAAGGGTTCATTATGAAAACACCCCCAATCGATAAAGGCTCGCCGATACTTAGGTCCACCATTTAGCAACGTAAACCCTTCAGGGGTAATTAATTGCATTGGCAGCAGTTTTGCCAGCTCTGCAATTTTATGACCATCTGTCCCGTCAATTCTGACTTTGCTGTCACCTTCACGATTTTTACTTAAACCGAGTGACAGCTCTTTGCGTGATTCATCAAGATGGCCTAATTTCCCATGTAGGATAAATTGCGCTTGTTCATGACGAATGACGCGGTTCGCTTGAATACTGCGAAATGCACGACCATGGCCTAACGTGTATATCGCTTCCAGTACACTGGTTTTACCGCTGCCATTAGGACCGATTAAAAAATTGAATCCATTAGCTAAAGTGAGATCGGCATCTTCAATATTACGAAAATCGCGGATCAATAAACGCGAAAGTATCATAAAAATAATTACAAGCGCATTGGCATGACGACATAAACCGCTGCGTTGCTGGCGGAGTCTTCAATTTGAACACTCGACACGGCATCGGTTAAAAACAGAGTGACATTTTCACTTTTCAGCGCATTGAGAACATCTAAGATGTAGCTCACGTTAAAACCGATTTCCATTTCTGTGCCTTGATAGCTCACATCAACAATCTCTTCCGCTTCTTCCTGCTCAGGGTTGTTCGCGGTAATGCGAAGTTGATTTTCACTGAAATACAAGCGAACACCACGGAACTTTTCATTGGATAGAATCGCTGCACGTGAGAACGCTTGTTTGAGTAAATCACAGCGAGCTTCTAATGTTTTGTCTGGGTTTTTCGGCAGTACACGGCGATAATCAGGGAACCGGCCATCAACGAGTTTTGACGTGAAAATAAAGTCACCGACATGCGCGCGAATATTATTGCTACCAATCTGTAATTGTACCGGAGAATCACCGCCATCTAACAGGCGCATTAATTCAATCACCCCTTTACGCGGCACAATGACTGAATGAGAAGGTAAGTCTTGTCCGATATCCATGGCACAGACAGCAAGGCGGTGACCATCGGTAGAAACGGTTCTTAAAAGTTGACCTTCTGTTTCAAATAGCATGCCGTTGAGGTAATAACGAACGTCTTGGTGTGCCATTGAAAACTGGGTTGCTTCAATTAAGCGCTTAAGGATTGACTGTGGAAGTGAAAACTCAACTTCACTTTGCCAATCATCTAAATTTGGGAAATCGGTCGCCGGTAAGGTTGACAGTGAAAAACGGCTACGTCCAGAGCGAACGAGCAATCTGTCGTCATCAAGTTCGACTCGAATTTCAGAACCTTCAGGTAGCCCACGCCAGATATCAAAAAACTTGCGTGCTGGAACGGTTGTTGCTCCAACGTCATGTTCCTGTGTTAAAGGAACATTGGCCATCATCTCCATTTCTAAGTCGGTTCCCGTCAATAGCAAAGCACCTTCTTTAACTTGTAAGAGAAGGTTGCCCAAAATAGGTAGCGTTGGACGCCCGCCTAATGGACCACTAACCTGTTGTAACGGTTTTAATAACTGCTCGCGTTCAATAGTAAATTTCATAGCAATTAAGATGATAAAGTTCTGATTAAATTAGAAAAATCCTCTTTGATGTCATGGCTTTCTTCCCGTAATTGTTCAATTTTACGGCAAGCATGCAATACCGTTGTATGATCACGGCCACCAAAGGCATCCCCGATTTCAGGCAAACTATGATTCGTCAGTTCTTTCGCCAGTGCCATTGCCATCTGACGCGGGCGAGCGACAGAACGGGAACGGCGTTTAGAAAGTAAATCTGCAACCTTTATTTTGTAATATTCAGCGACAGTTTTCTGAATGTTATCAATAGTTACCAGTTTTTCTTGTAGTGCTAGTAAATCTCGCAGCGCTTCACGTACAAAATCGATGGTGATGGCGCGGCCTGTAAAGTTTGCATTTGCAATAACACGGTTTAGCGCCCCTTCCAACTCACGAACGTTGGAACGTAAGCGTTTAGCGATAAAAAAGGCCACTTCTCCTGGAAGTTGGATCTCATTCTCATCGGCTTTTTTCATCAAAATCGCGACTCGAGTTTCTAGCTCTGGTGGCTCAATGGCGACAGTTAGCCCCCAGCCAAAACGCGATTTTAAACGATCTTCGACCCCGTTGATTTCTTTAGGGTAGCGATCGGAAGTTAAAATAATTTGTTGATTACCTTCTAGTAATGCGTTGAAGGTATGGAAAAATTCTTCCTGAGAACGCTCTTTGTTCGCAAAAAATTGGATGTCATCGATAAGCAATGCATCGACAGAACGGTAATAGCGTTTGAACTCTTCAATCGCATTGTTTTGTAAAGCTTTGACCATATCTTGAACAAAACGTTCAGAATGCATATACACCACGCGCGCATTTGCTTTGTGTTGCATGATGCTATTACCAACGGCGTGTAATAAGTGCGTTTTACCTAAACCCGTTCCCCCATAAAGAAATAAAGGGTTATAGGCTCCGCCGGGATTTTCAGCTACTTGCCTCGCAGCAGCGCGAGCGAGTTGGTTTGATTTACCCTCAACAAAGTTATCAAATGTGTGTTTTGGATTCACATTTGAGCGATAGGCGACATCAGGCTGTGCTTTGGTTGAGTTGTCCCAACTTGGTTTCACAGGTGCCGATGGAATGGCAATCGCAGGCACTTCATGAGCATGGCGAGATTGCGTACTCGCTGGAGGAGTCGTTATTGGTTTGCTCCCCACTTCAAAACGTAGTACTGGTGCATCAGTACCACAAAAGTCATTCAATAATTCATTGATATTATTGATGTACTTATCTCTTACCCAATCAAGGACAAAACGATTCGGGGCATAAAGTGCCAGTGTATTATCGTTTAATTCAGCTTGAAGAGGGCGTATCCACATACTGAATTCTGTGGCAGGTAGTTCATCCTGCAATCGGGCAAGACATTGCTGCCAAAGCGAAAGTGACACGGTGGACTCCCCTAAACAAGATCAATGAAACAAAAGAAGTACAGATTAAGCAAAGAATTTTTACTGGCGCTTTATACAAGTCCCAGCGAAGCTCATGTGATTCATTTTTACTCAACGTATTTTCCCGATCCTCAGATCGGAAATGTGACCGGAGATCATACCGTAAAATTGGCAAGAGATCTTCATTCTTTTACACAGTTTTTATGCTTTTTATCCACAGGTAAATGTGGTAAGACAATGCGGTTATAGGAGTAACGCGCACTTTGATCTCGATCCGCGACATTTTTTCCACAAAGCTGGGGATAACTTTAGACGATTTATGGAAAATATTCTCTAAGGATCAAAAA